>CAWHPN010000013.1:0-399153 GCA_963831275.1 uncultured Alphaproteobacteria bacterium
TGCTTTGACGTTAACCCAACGCAGCGAAATATAGAGCAGCAGGATGGAGGTTGCTGCCTTGATCAGCAACAACAGCGTACGGCGCATCGGCGCGAAGTCCTCAACGCAATGATATAACCAGGGTGATGAACGGCTTCGCATGGCCTCTGGCCCGATGCAAGTGGCCGCTGCGAGGACCGTTGCATCGTGCTTTGCATTCGTGGAACTGACGCACGACGGCCCGTTTGAGAGTATGGTTCGCATATCATTGCTGACGTGATAAAGGTTCACGAAATTAAACAGGCTTCAGATGCATTTACAGCAGCGAATTTGGTGACCGGCGGCGCGGGATTTCTCGGTTCGCATCTCTGTGAGCGGCTACTCGCGGAAGGCGGAGATATTCTTTGTGTCGACAATTTCTTCACGGGTGCGCGCAGAAATGTTGAACATCTTCTTGATCACAAGCATTTCGAATTGACCCGGCACGACGTGACCTTCCCGCTCTATGTTGAAGTTGATGAAATTTATAATCTGGCGTGCCCCGCTTCACCCATTCACTACCAGCGCGATCCGGTCCAGACGACCAAGACCAGCGTGCATGGCGCTATCAACATGCTCGGTCTGGCAAAGCGCGTTAAGGCAAAAATTGTTCAGGCTTCAACGTCGGAGGTCTACGGCGATCCGAACGTTCACCCGCAACCCGAGGAATATTGGGGGCACGTCAATCCGGTTGGGCCGCGATCCTGTTACGATGAGGGAAAACGTTGCGCCGAGACGCTATTTTTCGATTACTGGCGCCAGCATAGTTTGCGCATCAAGGTCGCGCGCATCTTCAACACATACGGCCCACGCATGCATCCAAACGACGGGCGCGTGGTGTCGAACTTCATCGTTCAGGCCTTGCTTGGCCGCGATTTAACCGTCTAGGGGACGGCGCAGACCCGATCGTTCTGTTACGTGGATGATCTGATAGACGGACTGATACGGTTGATGGCGACCAAGGATCAGGTCACCGGGCCGATCAATATCGGTAATCCGACAGAGTTCTCAATGCTGGAGCTCGCCAGCACCGTCATCGCGATGACAGGCTCGCGATCGCGTGTGGTGCATCGGGCGTTGCCGGAAAATGATCCGCGGCAGCGCCGTCCGGATATTTCGCGCGCGCAGGACGTTTTGTCTTGGGCGCCGCGCACGCAATTGAAAGAAGGGCTGACCCGCACGATCGCGTATTTTGAAAAACTGCTGAAAGAGAATGATGTGCGAGCAGTTTTGGCCGCCGATCAAGCCGGGTAAAGGAGCGGCCGTCATAAGGTGCTGCCAATTTGGCCGTTGCCCGGCTTTCGAAATTTGCTAGCTAAGTGATTGGAAATTGGCCCGATTACCCGTTCAGGGTGCACGGGGGGCCAGATTGAGGCAATTTGCTACTATAGAGCCCGGCTTTAGCGATAAGGGGACCGATTGAATATTGCATCGACCAAAATGGGGTCATCTGGCTCGACCAGCGAAAAAACGGCCGACATTACAATTGTCGGCGGCGCCGGCCATGTGGGTTTCCCGCTTGTGCTCGCTTTTGCCGAGGCGGGCCTGACCGTCAATGTCAATGACGTCAACGAGGCCGGGCTGGCAACACTGAGATCAGGTAAGTTGCCCTTCATCGAACATGGTGCCGCGCCGTTGCTTGCAAGAGCGTTGGCCGACCAGAAGCTGCTGTTCACATCATTGCCCGCTTCGGTCGGCGGGAGCGGTCCGGTGATCATCACGATCGGTACGCCGGTCGATGAGTTCCTTAATCCCGTCCAGACCGACGTGCAGCGCTGTATCGACAGCCTGTTGCCGCACGTTGCGGATGAACAATTGCTGGTTCTTCGCTCGACAGTCTACCCGGGAACGACCGATTGGCTGCACAACTATCTCAAGTCGGTCGCAAGAACAGAGTTGCGTTTTGCCCCGAGCGGGTCGTGCAAGGTTACGGCATCAAGGAGCTGCGCGAGATGCCGCAGATCGTCAGCGCTACGTCACCGGAGGCTGAACGCGAAGCAACCGCGTTGTTCGGGCAGATCGCGCCCGAGTTGGTTGTCGTGAAGCCGATCGAAGCCGAGTTCGCCAAGCTGTTCAACAACGCATATCGCTACATCGAATTTGCCGCCAGCAACCAATTTAATATGATTGCAAAATCGGCCGGCGCCGATTTCCAGGCCATCATGCGCGCGATGAAACAGAACTATCCGCGTGCCAGGAGCTTTCCCACTCCCGGCTTTTCGGCGGGGCCCTGTCTGTTCAAGGACACGATGCAGCTCGCCGCCTACGCGCGCAATCAGTTCGGATTGGGTCATGCCGCAATGCAGGTGAATGAGGGACTTATCCTACAGTTGGTCGATGATCTGCGACGCGCCTATGACATTTCGACGATGACGATCGGACTGCTGGGCATGGCCTTCAAAGCCGAGATCGACGATACGCGCGCATCGTTAAGCTACAAACTGAAGAATGCGTTGGAAAGATGCGCATTAAAGGTCCTCACCACCGACCCGTTTGTAACGACTGACTCGAATCTTCTTCCGCTCGATCACGTGATCAGCCAGAGCGATATCTTGATCCTTTGCACTCCGCACTCTGCCTATTCGAAGGCGGATCTCAAGGGAAAACCGGTGGTCGATGTCTGGGGTTTCCTCAAGAATGCGAATGTCGTGTATTGAATATGACATTGCGTATTTATCTCCAGCCTGAATTCATGAAATTACGTCGTCGTTGGAAGCCTGCGAAATGACACGGCCCTATCGATTGACGCCGCGCCAGGTCCTGATCGTCTTGCACGATCTGTTCGCCACGACGGCCGCAATCGTCGTTACATTTTTAATGCGGTTCGAGGGTAACGAACTGTATGCACGGCTGCACGCACTCGAACTTTTCCTTCCGTTTTTTTGGGCTTATGCGGCGGCCGTCTATTTCATCGTAGGGCTGCACCGCAACAAATGGCGCTTCACGTCGATTCCCGATCTTTACAATCTTTTCAAGGCATCAACTGTCCTTTCCGTTTCGCTTCTTGTCCTCGACTATATTCTGGTGGCGCCAAATTTTTACGGCACGTTCTTTTTCGGCAAGATCACCATTCTGGTTTACTGGTTTCTGCAAATATTTTTCCTCGGCGGCCTTCGGGTTGTCTACCGCTACTTTCACTACGCGCGCACGCTTCAGCGTGTAAAAATTACGGACGCCAGCCCCACGCTGATTCTCGGACGCGCTGCCGACGCGGAAGTGTTGCTGCGCGGAATTGAAAGTGGCGCGGTGCTGAAGATCTGGCCGGTTGGCGTACTGTCGCCGTCTCTCGCAGACCGCGGACAAACGATCCGCGGCATACCGGTGCTTGGCGACCTGGACGATCTTGAAGGTGTGGTCTCCGACCTTGCAACCCGGGGCGACCGCGTGATGCGGTTGGTATTGGCGCCTTCGGCGCTGGTGCCGGAAGCGCACCCTGAAGGCATTCTCATGCGCGCGCGCCGCCTCGGTTTGAGTATCAGTCAATTGCCGTCGCTTGACGCCGATGGACCTGCCGTCCAGCTGGCGCCCGTGGCCGTTGAGGACCTGTTGTTGAGGCCGAGCGTCAAGATCGACTATCGCCGGCTTGAGGATTTCATCAGCGGTAAAGCAATCGTCGTGACCGGCGGCGGCGGATCGATTGGCGCGGAAATCTGCGACCGCGCAGTCACCTTTGGTGCCGCGCGACTATTGGTGATTGAGCACTCTGAACCTGCGTTGCACGCCATCTTGGAATCTCTCAGGGGCAAGCAAAGTGTGGCGCAGATATTCGGCCGGATTGCCGATATTCGGGACCGGGAACGGATCATGGGACTCGTCGGTCAATTCAAACCGGATATCGTCTTTCACGCCGCGGCGCTTAAACATGTGCCAATGCTCGAGCAGGATTGGGACGAAGGCATAAAGACCAACGTATTTGGCTCGATCAATGTCGCGGATGCGGCAGCCGCCGCCGGTGCTACCGCAATGGTGATGATTTCAACCGACAAGGCGATCGAACCGGTCTCGGTGCTGGGCGCCACCAAACGGCTGGCTGAAATGTATTGTCAGGCGCTCGATGACGAGTTCTCGCGCTGCGGCGGCCAGCAATCGATGCGGCTGATTTCTGTGCGATTTGGAAACGTTTTGGCCTCGAACGGCTCAGTTGTACCAAAATTCAAAGCGCAGATCGAAGCCGGCGGTCCGGTTACTGTAACGCACCCGGACATGGTGCGTTACTTCATGACAATTCGCGAAGCGTGCGATCTCGTCATCACCGCTTCCAGTCACGCATTGGGAAAGCGCGATGGCGATGTGTCGGTCTATGTTCTCAACATGGGGCAGCCGGTGAAAATCGTTGATCTCGCCGAGCGCATCATCCGACTCTCCGGGCTTGAGCCGGGCCGTGACATCAAAATCTCTTTTACGGGAATTCGTCCCGGTGAACGTCTGCACGAGATCTTGTTCGCGCGTGAGGAAGAGACCGCAGATATTGGTATTCCGGGCATCGTTGCAGCCAAGCCAGTTCGGCCGTCGATGGACGCGATCCGGGCATGGATAGCGACTCTGGAACAAGGAGTCGCGCGGGGAGAGCGCGCAGCCATCTACAATGCATTGCGTGATGCCGTCCCGGAATTTCGTGGGGAAGCGGCTTAAGGAAACCAACGTGGACCTTGAAGAATTCTTCAAAGCGGAATTTGCCGAACACCACGACGTTGCCCGCCGCTCCGAAGCAGCCTTGTCCGAGGCGTTCGCCGGGCTCGTTCATGCCTGCACGAAATCGATCGCTGCGGGCGGCAAGCTGATGTTCTTCGGAAATGGGGGAAGTGCGGCCGATGCGCAGCATCTCGCAACCGAGTTGACGATCCGGTATCGGCGCGATCGTCCCGCTATCGCGGCCATCGCGTTAACCACGGACACCTCGGCGCTCACCGCCGCGGGCAATGATCTCGGCTTTGAACACATATTCGCCCGCCAGGTCGAGGCGCTGGGCAAACCCGGTGACGTCGCCATTGCAATTTCGACCTCTGGCAAAAGTCCAAACGTGATTGCAGCCCTCAAGCAGGCTCGGTCCATGCGAATGGTCACCGCCGGGTTGACTGGGAAGGGCGGGGGCGAATTGGCTGCCCTTACCGATCACATGCTCGCGGTGCCGTCCACCAAGACAGCCCGCATCCAAGAAATGCATATAACGTTGGGGCAAATGCTCTGTGGGGCCATCGAGGTGGAGCTAGGGTTCGTGGGCCCGTGACCTTCCTTAATTTCATATACAGAAAATAAGCTTCTCTATCCTGAAAACCGCTTGACTCGGCCGGTCGGGACGATTTCCCTTGAGACAGGGAGAAACATCCATGGACGCAACAGTTTTGCCTGGACCGGGCGCCAAAACTCGTCCGCAGCAAGGGCAGGCGCAGGCTGAACGGCACAACATCCAGTCGGTCGATCGCGCTCTCTATCTGCTGGAAACGATTGCTGAAGCCGGCGGCGAGGCGACGCTTACCGAACTTGCGACCCGCACCGGCCTCAATATTTCGACTTGTCATCATTTGCTCGCCACTTTGATTCAGCGCGGCTTTGCCGCGAAGGTGCCGGGACGGCGGCTCTATGCGCTCGGCGCGCGCATTCTTTATCTCGGGCACGCGTGTCTTCAGGTCGACCTGCCACGCCGCGCGCAGCCTTATCTGGAATCAATCAATCAGGCGACCGGTGAGACGGTTCATCTGGCGGCGTTGCAGGGCGATGCGGTGACGACGCTGGCGGTGCGCGAAGCGCGTCATGCAATTCGGGTCGACACCGGCAAGATCGGAAAACTGGACGCGCCACATGCGACGTCAGTCGGCAAAGCCATTTTAGCTTGGCTGCCGGAGGATGAAATGCGTCGCATTCTCGCCAACGGGATGAAGCGATTTACAGCGCACACGATCACTGACTTCCCGGCACTGGTGGAATCGCTACGTGTCGTCCGCCGCAACGGCTACGCCATCGATCGGGAGGAATTCCTGCCGGGGGTGATTTGCGTTGGCGCCGCCATTCGCGACCAGGCAGGCACCGTCATCGGCGCTATCAGCGCGTCTACTCCGGCGATGCGCGCTACCGACGAGCACATCGCACTGATGCGCGACGAGATCGTGGCCGCGACCCGCGCGCTCTCTGCTGAATTTGGCGATCCGAATTCACAATCCAGCGCGCAACAGAGCGCGGCAAATTGATTGATTGTTTTGACCGGGATTTTCTGGAGGAATCATGTACGCACCTGCCGGTGTAAAGACAAACCATAACGAGTTTCCGATTCCGGACAGCCAACGGGCTTGGGTTCTCGGGGAGCCGGGGCAGCTCGCCATCACTAACAAACCGATACCGGTCCCGAAGAAAGCGGAAGTGCTCGTGCGGATTGACGCGGTCGCGATCTGTGCAACCGATCTTGAGATCATTTATCACGGCCCGCCCGCGTCGATTCAGGGCGGTCTGCCGTTCAATAAAAATTTCACACCCGGTCATGAATACATGGGCACGGTCGTCGCGCTCGGGCCCGGCGTAGACGAATACAAGATTGGCACGCGCGTGGCGGTGGAAATTCATGCCGGCTGCGGCCAATGCAAGCGATGCCGCGAAGGCATGTACACCTCCTGCCACAACTACGGCCTTAATTATGGTGACGTTGACAAAGGGCATCGTGCCAACGGGTTCACTACTGACGGCGGTTTCTGCGAATACCAGGTGAATAACATCAACACGTTGGTGAAGATTCCCAACGAGATGACGGACGAGGAGGGCACGCTCGTCGTCACTGCCGGAACTGCAATGTATGCGCTCACCGAACTCGGCGGACTTGTGGCCGGCGAGAGCGTTTGCGTCACCGGTCCTGGCCCTATCGGGCTGATGGCGGTGGCTGTGGCGAAAGCCCTTGGCGCCCAGCCGGTTATTCTCACCGGCACGCGGGACAACCGGCTCAAGATCGGTCTCGAACTCGGGGCCGATGCGATCGTCAATATTCGCAAGACGCCGGATGTCGTGGCCGAAGTTAAGAAGTTCAATGGAGGCAAAGGCGTCGACTACGTCGTCGAATGCTCGGCCGCCACCAGCGCGGTCAACGACGCCGTCCGCATGGTCAATCGCGGTGGCCGCGTCTGCCTGGCCGCTTTCGCGCATGAAGAGGTGCCGGTGGATGTCGCGCACATCGTACGCAACAACATCTACCTGTATGGCATCCGTGGCGAGGGCAAAAGCGCTACTCATCGCGCCGAGGCATTCATGCAACAGAAGCGGTTCGATGCGACCAAGATTTACACCCACACATTTCCGCTCGACGATCTCCCGACCGCGATCCGCTACGCAAAGGATCGCGTGGAGGACGCCATAAAGGTGGTCGTGAAAGCGAAAATGGATGCCGCGCAAAAGGAAGCCGCGGAATAACGAAAGAGCAGTGATGCTCACCTGTGACGATTATCTAACGCCTGGCTCGCTTGACGAAGTATTCGAGATGATGGCGTCCCATCGCGGCCGTTATCGCATCATCGCGGGTGCAACTGATACGTTGCCATGGGCCCGCGAAGGCCGTGCGGGCGATGTCCACATTCCGACATTGATTGACGTAACGAAAATTCCCGAGTTTCGCGAGATATCCGTCGGCGACAAGCGAGTCCGGCTTGGAGCCGCCACGCCGATCCAGCGCCTTTTGGACAACATCGCCCTTGCCCGTGTCCTGCCAGCCATGCCGCGTTGCGCGGTGTGGTTTGCGGACGACCAGATCCGCGCGCAGGCGACGATCGGTGGAAATATCGTGAACGCATCGCCGGCAGCTGATGCCACCCCGTGTTTCATAGCGCATCAAGCCGAAGTCGAGCTGGCAAAGAGCGCTGGCGGCAAGATCGTGCGTCGGCGTATGGCACTCGACCGATTTGTGACGGGCCCGAGTTCGGACCGCGCTCGAGGATGGCGAACTGCTGGTTGCGATCGAATGCGACGCATTGCCCGGCTACGGCGGCAGCTTTGAAAAAGTTGGCCACCGCCGCTCGCTTGTCATCTCGCTGGTGTGCCTGGCAACCGCGCTTAAGCTTGATCAGGATGGCCGCAAAATTGCGGATGTGCGCCTTGCTATTGCGGGCATAGGACCGAGGCCTGTCCGGCTTGAACAAGTCGAGAGATTTCTTTGTAACGGGCCATTCAGCCGGGAGAGGCTCGAGCAGGCGGCGGATATGCCCGTTTCGTTAGTGGCTTCGCGCACGCGCCAGGACTACCGCCGCGAGGTAGTACGCGGTTTCATGTTGCGCGGGTTACTCAGCGCTGCCCGCAGTGCCGGCGCCGGACAGACTTTGCTCGCGCCTGAATTGGAGGTGGCCTATGCCTGACCTTCAATTCAAGGCCACAATAAATGGTCGCAAAGTGTCGCGCGCCGCTCGGCCCCATCAGCGCCTGCTTGACTTCATTCGCGACGACCTCAATCTCACAGGCAATAAAGAGGGTTGTGGCGCGGGTGAATGCGGCACGTGCTCGGTATTCGTCGATGGCGTGCTGATGAAATCCTGCCTGCTGCCGGTCGCCAAGGCACAGAACGCGACGATCGAAACCGTCGAAGCTTTGGCAAAAACGGGCGAGTTAAGCGTCCTGCAAAAAGCTTTCCATAAAACCGGCGCTAGCCAGTGCGGCTATTGCATTCCCGGCATGGTGATGGCGGCGACTGCTGCACTCCGTACAAACCCCTTCGCCGATCGCGAAGAAATCAAGGAACGGCTTGGGGGTAATATCTGTCGATGCACCGGCTACCAAAAGATTTTCGACGCGGTGGAGTTGGCGCGTGACGTTCAGAACGGCAGCTTGCCGGCGACAGCGCTGCTCGAAGATGACGCCGAGAACGGCGATTTCATCGGCAGAAACGTCCGCCGTATCGACACACCAAGTAAGGTCTCCGGCCGCCTGAAATATGCAGGCGACATGATTATGCCTGGGATGCTGCACGTGCAGGTGCTGCGTTCGACGCATGCGCATGCGCGCATTGTTTCGATCGACACTTCCGCCGCGGAAGCGATGGAAGGGGTTGAGGGCGTTATCACAAGTACCGATGTTCCGGGTGAGGATGGCTTCGGCGTGTTCGTCAATGATCAACCGGTCATGGCCCGTGGCAAGGTTCGTTACGTCGGCGAGGCCGTGGCGGCGATTGCTGCGGAAAGTCAACTCATGGCGAAGCGCGCGCTTGCCGCAATCAAGGTCGCATATGAGCCGCTCCCAGCCATTTTCGATCCAGATGAAGCTCTACGGGCAGGCGCGCCGGTGTTGCACGACTACGCGCCTGACAACGTCACCAAGCACATCCCGATCCGCGTTGGTGACGTAGACAAAGGCTTCTCCGAAAGCGATTTGGTCCTCGAGGAAACTTATTCGACGCAGGCGATCGAACATGCCTATCTCGAACCGGAAGCCGGCCTGGCTTACGTCGATCATGACGGCGTCGTGACGATTGTGTCGCCGGACCAGAATGTAACTCATCATCGCCACATGCTGGCCCGTATCATCGCCAGACCAATCAGCAAAGTACGTTTCATCATGAGTCCGGTAGGCGGAGGCTTCGGCGGCAAGGAAGATATGATCTATCAAGGCATGCTGGCCTTGCTGGCGATGAAAACCCAGCGTCCGGTGCGGCTGATATTCACGCGCGAGGAATCGATCATCTCCACCGCCAAGCGTCATCCTTCCCGTACGACGTTGCGGATGGGGCTGACGCGTGACGGCCGTATCCGCGCGCTGGAGATGAAAATGGTCTGTGACGGCGGCGCCTACGGACTTTCGACCGAGGGCGTGATGCGCAAGGCGGCGATCCTGGCGGCTGGGCCGTATGTCATTCCCAATGTAAAAGTCGATACTATTGGTATCTATACGAACAATACGCCGTCCGGCGCCTTTCGCTCATTCGGTGCATTACAAACCGCATTCGCCACCGAATCTCACCTCGATATGTGCGCAGAGCGGCTCGGTCTCGACCCGTTCGAGATCCGGCGCATCAACGCGATGCGCGATGGTGCATTGACTCATACCAAGGCCAAACTCGGCTCAGTCAGCCTGACGCGCGCGCTCGACGCACTGGAAAAAACCTCCGGCTGGGAAGCAGGTGCGCCTACATCTCGCGGCGGAAAGCGGGGCGATCTCAATCGCAGCGACATCCGGCCGCCATGCGCATTAGGCGCGCGTTTCGTGGCGGGCGCGAAACAGGAAGCGGCGGAGTAGGCAATGGCTCGCAGACGTGGGCGCGGAATGGCTGCATGCTGGTACGGCATCGCCCGCACTGCGGTGATCGATCGGGCCGCCGCATGGGCTGAGATCGATGACGGCGGCAGTGCAAAGATTGTGACCGGCGTGACCGAAATCGGGGAGGGGATCCTGACCGTGCTGGCGCAGATCGCCGCCCATGAGATGGGGGTGAAGCCCGAGCATATCGTGATTGGCGACAATGATACCGCACGAGCGCCGGAAGCTTCGCATGCCGGAGCCAGCCGGCAGACCTACATGATCGGCAACGCCGTAGCGCTCGCCTCACGCGAAGCCCGCAAGCGTTTAGTCGAAGTCATCGCCGATGTCTGGGAAGTTGATGCCGAGACCATCCATACCGGCAACGGAGAAGTTTGGGCGGAGAAGACCAATCATCGCATCACGATGGGCGAAGCCGTGCAAGCCGCAAAGAGCCGCGGCGTGGTTCCAGTCGGTTCGGCCAGTTTCGGTACCGACACGACGGGTCTCGATCCTGTCGATGGCTCGGGCCGGCCCTGGCAGGCCTATGTGTTCGGCGCACAGGTCGCCGAAGTTGAAGTCGATACGATAACCGGCGAGGTCCAGGTTCTCGGCATTTGGGCTGCCCACGACGTCGGCCGCGCGGTCAATCCGCAGGGCGTTGAGGGCCAGATCGAAGGCGGTATTGTGCAGGCCCTCGGACAGGGACTGATGGAGGACTATCGGCTCGACAATGGGCGTACAAGCACATCCGGCTTCGCCAAGTATATTTTGCCGACCGCGCTCGACGTTCCGCGCGTCAATTCGATCATCATCGAAGACCCCGATCCCATTGGGCCACTTGGGGTCAAGGGAGTTGGCGAACCGGCCATGGTGCCGACGATTCCCGCAATCACGAATGCGATCTACGATGCAGTCGGTGTGCGTATCACCGCTTTGCCGGCGACGCCGGAAAAAGTGCTCATGGCAATCCGGGAAAAAGAACGACAAGAAGCGCAAATGGCGGCGCAGGCTGCCGAATAAGTACAAGGTGGGGAGGAATTCATGAAGAATATTTTCACGGCCCTGTTCGTCGCAGCAGCGATCATGGCTATCGGCGTGCCGGCAGTTGCACAAACTTATCCGACGCATCCGATAACGATGATTGTTCCTTACCCGGCCGGCGGGCCGAGCGATGTAGTAGCGCGCATCATGGCCGACGGCATGAGCAGGGTGCTCGGTCAGAACATCGTCATCGAAAATGTGGGCGGGGCCGGGGGGACAATCGGCACCGGGCGCGCCGCGGGGTCCGAACACGATGGCTATACCTTGCTGGCCGCCAGCATGGGTTCACATGTGTCGGCGCCCGCCCTCTATGCAAATTTGAAATACGATTCGACCAAGGACTTCGAGCCGATCGGATTGACGGCCAATGCGCCGGCCGTGGTCGTGGCAAGGAAGGACTTCCCGGCCAAGGATTTCAGCGAATTCGTGGCCTATCTGAAGAAGAGCGGCGATAGTGTGAAACAGGCACACGGAGGCGTCGGGTCGTCCTCGCACATGGCCTGTTTGCTGTTTACGGCTGAGCTAGGCCTCAAGCCCAATCTGGTCGCATATCGCGGCACCGGCCCTGCGCTCAATGACGTGATCGGGGGCCACGTGGATTTCTTCTGCGAGCAAGTCGTCAGCGTCCAGGGTGCGATCCGCGGCGGTACCGTGAAAGCTTTTGTGGTTTCCGGCAATGATCGTTCGCCGGCGCTTCCGGACGTTCCTTCTGCCAAGGAAGTGGGCGCGAAGGATTACCAAATCAATATCTGGAGTGCGATTTTTGCGCCGAAAGACACTCCGAAGCCGATCGTGGACAAGCTCAGTGACGCGCTCAACAAGGCGCTCGATGATCCAGCGGTCGCCAAGCGTCTGCTAGAGTTGGGTGGAACGGCGCCGCCCACAGCAGAAAGAGGTTCGGCCTATCTGGCAAATCTGCTCAAGACCGATATTGCGCGCTGGAATCCGATCCTGAAGGCGGCCGCGGAGAAGACGAACTGATGCTTACGCGTGCCGACAGCGAGCGGCAAATGCGAGAACGCGCGCGCGTCATTGCCGGCACCGGCGGCTTGCACCAAGCGCTCGCCAAAGGTCTGCCGAAACTCGTCGACTGCACCCTGTCGGAGGCGCTGGTGCTGGGCCTGCTCAGACAGGGCGTCCGCAAGTACTTCGCCATCTTTGGTCACGGATCGACTGATCTCGGCAACGTCCTGCGTATCTATGAGGAAGAAGGGGCAACTCGCACAATCAATTGCCGTAACGAGATTGAGATGGCGCATGCCGCCACCGCATTGTGCTGGCAATACGGAGAGCTTTCGGCGGTCGTAACCTCAATCGGGCCCGGCGCAATGCAAGCCTTTGCCGGGTCGCTGGCGGCCGCGTCAAACGGCGTCGGCGTTTATCACATCTACGGCGACGAAACGACGTTTGGCGAAGGCTACAACATGCAGCAAGTCCCGAAGGAGGAGCAGGGGCTGTTCGGCCGGATGACAGCGGTCATGGGCCAGTCTTATGTGCTCCATACACCGGAAGCGTTACGCGATGCGCTGCGTCGAGGCGCACTGTGCGTGAACCATCCCTATCGTGCCGGGCCGTTCTATCTGCTGCTTCCGCTCAATACACAGCCAGCGAAGGCGACCTTCAATCTTGCGGCACTTCCGGAGCGACCCCAGCTCGCGAAACTAGCGCCCGCCGACAATGCGGCGATCGAGCAAGCTGCAGGGATGATCGCCAAAGCCACGAAAGTGGTGATCAAGGCCGGTGGCGGCACGCGCGGTCATGACGCGGCCGTGCGTCGCCTGGCCGAAGCAGCAGGCGCCGCGGTGGTGCTGTCGCCCGGATCGACCGGGGTCTTGCCCGATGCCCACCCGCAGAACATGCATGTCGGGGGCTCGAAAGGTTCAATCAGCGGCAATTACGCCATGGCGGAAGCGGATCTGCTGATCGTCGCCGGTTCGCGCGCCGTGTGTCAGTCGGATTGTTCGGGAATCGGCTACAAAAATGCGCAGGCCGTCATCAATATCAACGGCGATTTGGCCGACGCCCTGCACTACAATAAGACACTGGCGTTGGTCGGTGACGTCTCAGCGGTGGCCGTTCGCCTTACGGCGATTTTGGAAAAATCGCGCGCCAATGCAAATAAAAAAGCGTGGCTCAAGGCATGCGAGGAAAAAAAGGCTGAATGGGCGGACTACAAGCGTCATCGATACGAAAGCCCGCCTTTACGTGACGAAGCCTGGCAAAAACTGGTCCTGACGCAGCCGGCAGCGATCAAGATCGTTGCCGATTTCGCCAAAGAAATCGATGCTGCGAAATTTTTTGACGCAGGCGATGTGCAAGCAAACGGCTTCCAGATTGTGGAGGACGACCGTACTGGGGATACTTTCACCGAATCCGGCGCGTCTTATATGGGCTTTGCGCCGAGTGCACTGCTCGCGTCGGCTCTCGCGGAGAAGCCGCGCTACGGCATTGCCTTCTGCGGTGATGGTTCGTTCATGATGAACCCACAAATCCTGATCGACGCCGTCGAACACGGCGTGCGTGGGATGATCGTCATCTTCGACAACCGGCGCATGGCGGCGATTAGCGGTCTGCAGCTTGCGCAGTACAAGGCCGAATTCCGCACCAATGACAGGGTTGCGGTCGATTACCAGAAACTCGCGTCAGCGGTATCGGGTGTGATGGCGATATCCGCCGGCGACAGCGCCAATTCCCTGCGTGCTGCATTGAAAACCGCACAAGGCTATGGCGGCCTTTCAGTGGTCCACGTGCCCGTCTATTGCGGGCCTGATGAACTTGGGGGCCTCGGTGCGTGGGGTGAGTGGAACGTCGGAAACTGGTGCGACGACGTTCAGTCTTCCTGGATCAAGCAGGATCTCTAAGGGAACCGGGTTTGCATCGTAACCGTTGCCTTCGCGGAGGCATCGTGAGCCACCTGCCTATCAAATCACTGAGCGCGTTACGACGGGCGGAAGATCAATGCACCCGCTGCCCGCTCTACAAGTACGCTACGCAAGTCGTCCCGGGGGAGGGACCGGCGCACGCGCGTATCATGATGGTCGGCGAGCAGCCGGGCGATCAGGAAGACAAACTGGGAAAACCGTTTGTCGGTCCGGCAGGTGGCCTGCTTGCCGAAGCACTCGAGGACGCCGGAATAGAACGCAGGTCAGTTTTCGTTACCAATGCTGTGAAACATTTCAAATTTGAACCCCGCGGCAGACGGCGTCTCCACAAGCGCCCCAATGCCTACGAGATCGATCGCTGTCACTTGTGGCTCGATCTGGAGCGCAAGCTGGTGCGGCCCGACATCATCATTGCCTTGGGAGCGACCGCGATACGAAGCCTTTCCGGCCGGCCCCTCACAATAAATAAGATTTGCGGCCGCATAACCGCATTGCCTGATGGCGGCCGCATGCTGGCCACCATCCATCCGTCCTACATTTTGCGCATTGAGGATAACGCCGACAAACGGCTGCAATACAGGCGGTTTGTTGCCGACTTGAAGGTGTGCACGAGGATTTTCTGCGAAAGCCGCGTGACCTAGATCATCAGTAATTTCTCCAATCGAATCGGCAATTGACGCACGCGAATACCGGTCGCGTGATAGACGGCATTCGCGATCGCGGCTGCAGTCCCCACATTACCAAGCTCGCCGATGCCTTTTACGCCGGCCGGATTGACGAAGTTGTCCTCTTCCGGGACGAGGATAACCTCGAGTTGTTGAATGTCCGCGTTCACAGGGATCAGATAGTCCGCCAGGTTGTCATTGACGTATCGTGCGACCCGCGGATCTATTTCGGTAGCTTCATGCAGCGCAGAGCCGATGCCCCAGATCATTGCGCCCATGTACTGGCTGCGTGCGGTACGGGTGTTCATTAGACGTCCGGCGGCGAAAGCGCCGACAATACGCGGCACGCGTATTTCCCTCGTCTGTGCGTGCACGCGGACTTCAACGAATTCAGCGCCCATCGCATACATCAGTTTTTCGGCGTGCGAGCCGCCACCGAGGGAAGGCTTGCCGGCATAGAGATTTTTGATGGCGTCAGGTTTTGCGCCTGGCGGCAGGAACTCCGCATACTCTTCGATGGCTCCAAGCTTGAGCCGCTTGAAACTGTCCGCAAGGCTTTCTCGCGTACCGGTATTGCTGCCCACGGTTACTTTTGGCGACGTGAGTTTGTCGCGAATGGCATCGCAGGCTTTCATAACGACCGAACAACAGCTGGCCGTTTGATTGGATCCGCCAGCGACCGGGGAGGGTGGAAGCGTCGAATCGCCCGTTTCGACGGTGACATTGGTCACCGGAATCCCGAGCCGTTCGGCTGCTACCTGCGCGACGACTGTACGCACACCCGTACCGATCTCGTGCGCCGCGATTTGCACGCGCGCTTTGCCGTCAGCAAGCAACCGCACGCGGGCCGTCGCGGCACCCACATGGGTCGGATAAACCGCGCTGGCGCAGCCCCAGCCCACAAGCCAGTCGCCGTCGCGCATCGAACCGGCTTTTGACTTGCGTTGCGACCATCCGAACGTCTTCGCAGCTTCCTCATAACACTGCATAAGCGATCGTGTAGACCACTGCTTGCCCATCGAATCAGTCATTGAATCGTTCACACGGCGGAGCTCGATCGGATCCATGCCGAGCTTGACTGCCAGCTCATCGATCGCGCTTTCCAATGCATAAATATAGGGAACGACAGGCGGCGAACGCATGAAGCCCGGCGTGTTGCGATCGGCGTGAACCAGCGTGACGTGGGTTTTCACTGCGCCGTAGTGATAGACCCGCGCGCTGTCCTCGACGCCGGCGACGGCATAAGGATCGGGTCGCGAGGTAACTTCCTGACCTTCGTGAATGAAGCTGACAATTTTTCCGTTCCGACGTGCGCCGATGCGGATGCGGTGCTGAGTCTCGGCGCGATAAGTCTGAATCGTAAAGCCCTGATCGCGCGTGGCCACCAGTTTGACCGGCCGATTGAGTTTCCTTGCGGCGTGGGCGATGAGACCGGTGCGGGGCGACAGTTGGGATTTCGAGCCAAAGGCCCCGCCCACGAAGTGGCTCACTGCTCTCACATTCTCTGCCGGAATATTCAGTTTTTGCGCCACATTATTTTTTAATCCGAATACGAATTGACTCGGCTCGTAGACAGTTAACTCATCGTCGTTCCAGACACAGGTTGTCGTGAAAAGTTCAATCGGATTGTGGTGCTGTGTAGGCGTGCCATATTCAACATCCAGCGTCACTTCCGCCGATGTCATAGCTGCTTCCGCGTCGCCTGCCTGGGGAAGGTCCTTGGCTCTTTCGTTTTCTTTGCTCGCGTCTTCACGAGTTCACGCCAGGGGAATTGAAAGTCGCACTCGGCTTTTCTGCCGTATAAGTAATTTTGGCTCGATAGGCGCCTTCGCGCGCCGCCTCGAACGTATCGGCGAGTACAACAGCAACGATCTGACCGTCATGGCCGATTTCGGGGCCGAGATCTTGCCAAGACGTCGTCGGCCCACCGCCACCGCCAGATGAAAATTTGACCTCTTTCAATTTGGTGTTCTCGTAGGTGAGGACGTCGAGGACTCCTGGCACAGCCAAGGCGCCACCAAGATCAATCTCGTCGATCCGGCCTTTCGCAATTGGACTTGTCACCAAAAAAGCAAATGCGGGATTTCTGACCGGGACGTCAGATGCGTAAAGAGCCTCGCCGGTGACCTTCACTCGCCCATCAACGCGGGGGACCGGCTCACCCATATTGCGATCTGGGGTAGGTGCGGCTCAACTCATTTTAGAGCTCCATGCTCGCGGCCTGACGGAGTGCCCTGATCAAGGTGAGCTTGCCGAGCTGAACCTTGAAGAAGTTGTGCTCGCGCGGCCGCGACTGTGCAAAAGCTGCTTCGGCAGCTTCGTTCAGCGTGACTTCATCGAGCTTGCGGCGATTTAGCTTTTGTTCTGCCTCGCGAGAACGCCAAGGCACTGCCGAAACCCCGCCCAACGCCACACGGCTTTGCCGGATTGTATTCCCGTCGAGATCGAGCGCCACGGCAGCGGAGGCCAGTGAAAATTCGTACGATTTCTCGATCCCTGATCTTCAGATATAGCGAACGCGTTGCCCAAGGGGTCGCGGGAATCATAAAGGCGAGAATTAATTCTCCGGGTTCCAAGATCGTCTCAATATGAGGTGTGTCGCCGACAGGCCGATGCAATTTTGCAAACGGAATTCGGCGCGATCCTTTAGGCCCGGCAAGTTCGACATCGGCGTCGAGCGCGATCAATGCCTGTGCAAAATCGCCGGCATAACTTGCGATGCATTGGTCGCTCACGCCCAATATCGCGTGCATCCGGTTGATGCCATCCATGGCAGCACAACCCGAACCCGGTTCTCGTTTGTTGCAGGCAGGGTAGGAGGTATCGCGGAAATACGTACAGCGCGTCCGTTGCAACACATTTCCGCCGAGCGAGGCCATATTGCGAATTTGTGGACTCGCGGCAAGCTCAAGCGCTTGCGCAATGACAGGGTAGTTTTTTCGGACGTTTGGGTTATCGGCTGCCTCGGACATGCGCACCAAGGCGCCAAGATGGAGTCCGTGGGGACCGAACTTGATTTCGCCCGAGGGCGTCCCCGCAAGCGCGTTAATATCGGTGACAGCCTGTGGGCGCATGACATCAAGCTTCATCAGATCGATCAGCGTGGTCCCGCCCGCAACATACTGGCTGCGTGCGTGAACCGTTGCTGCGTTGGCTGGCATCTCGGTTGCCGTCTGTGCATGGATCGCCGCCTGCACGCTGTCGGCACGGGTATAAGCGAATTGGCGCATGTCAGGCCTCTTTCATTTGAGGTTTGGCCTGCCTGATGGCATCGACGATGTTCGGATAGGCTGCACAGCGGCAAAGATTGCCGCTCATGTATTCGCGGATTTGGGCGTCGGTTTCGGCGTGCCCTTCATGCACGCATGCCACTGCGGACATGATTTGTCCCGGCGTACAATAGCCGCACTGAAAAGCGTCGTGATCGATAAATGCCTGCTGCATGGGATGCAAAGCGCCATCGGGTTTGGCCAAACCCTCGATGGTGGTGACATCGCGACCTTCGACCATCGCGGCAAAGCTAAGGCACGATAGAACCCGCCGGTTGTCGACAAGAACTGTGCAGGCACCGCACTGCCCGTGATCGCAGCCCTTTTTTGTTCCCGTTAAGCCGACATGTTCACGCAACGCATCCAGCAATGTCGTGCGGCCATCCAGCGTAAGTCGATGATCGCGGCCATTGAGGCGCAATTTTACGTTCAGGACGGCATCCTGAGGATTTTCGGCGTTCGATATCGTCTCTCCGCGAGCGCGGTCGAGCAGGGTTACGGTCATGGTTGAAGCCACTGTACTGGTGAGGAAACTCCGGCGGCTCCAGCCGGCGGTGTCTTTTGTCGAAGAGGTCATTTTCGAAGTCCGCGTTCGCGTTTTGGATGAACAAATAGATCATCATGCGGTCGGTCAGCCGACAGCTGCAGTCCGCAAGAAGGAACGCCTCCCCGCCTTCGGGAGTTCCTACTGCTCCATTAATTCGCTTTGACGGAACTTTGTCGGCTCAAGGAGAAATAAAATGAGCGATTCCAAGCATGCGCGCGTCGAACGTGGCGAAAAGCCCGTGCGCGAAAACATCGAAGCCGAAAGAGAGCGGGACAAGCGAAAAGAAGACGAAGTCGCAACAAGTTCCGACGACAGCTTCCCCGCGAGCGATCCGCCGAGTTTTACAGGGGTGACGACCGCCGCCGACGTGGAAAAAAGGAAGAAGAGGGGAAACAGTTAGCTGAACTTCATATTCAGCAGCTTCTCGGTATTGCCGGAAAATATCATGCGTCGATCAGTGGCGGCCAACCCGAGGCCGTCGATGGTCTTAATTGTTGGCGCGATGGGTCCGAGCGGTGAATCTGTGGCGAAAACCACATGATCAGCGCCGAAGAATTCATAGCCGCACCGGGTCGCGGGCACGCCGCCGCCGAACATTGCGGTGTCGGCGTAGAAATCATGGAGGTAATCCATGTGTGGCCGCTGCAACGAGGGTAAAATTTTTGAATAATCCTCGTCTGATGTGCGCTGTCCGAGAACTTTGAGGCCAGGGCCGACCCGTCCGTCATAGTAAGGAATCATGCCACCCAGGTGATGGGTAATGATTTTAAGCTTCGGATAGCGATCGAGCAGGCCTGAAAACACCATGCGCACCATGGCCACGGATGTTTCATAAGGCCAGTGAAAGCACCACCACATCTCAAAACGCGATTTCTTTTCAGCCGGATAGTCGGGCATGGCGGCGGTGCCGACAGGGTGCAGCCAGATCGGCAGATCGAGTTCTGCCATGGTCGCAAAGATCGGCTCGAATTCCGGGTCATCGAGCGGCCTTCCCGCCACGTTGGTGTAGAGCAGAACACCTCGCGCCCCCAGATCCTTGACGGCACGCCGCGCTTCGGCGACCGAGCCTTCGACGTCGGTCATGCACAACGCCGCCGCGAAGGCCGGAAAGCGCTGCGGATGCTTGCGGCACAGTTCGCTCATCGCGTCGTTTGCGATGCGGGCGAGGTTCAAGCCGACATGCGGCGGAGCAATGTCCTCGATGGCCGGATTAGGCAGCGAAATGATTTGCCGATAATCGCCGAACTCGTCCATTTCCCTAAACCGCGCATCAAGATCGAAAAGCTTGGTGATGCCCCGCAATCTCTTCCCGATATTTTCCAGATTTGGCGCCACTTTCGTCATTTCCTGGAAATAACGATCGGGAAAGATGTGGCAATAAATATCGATGATCGGACTCATGATGTTCTTTCTTTTTCCAGGGTGAGCTGTCGCTGCAGGGGCATGACCTGCCAGCCGAAGCGTTCCGCGATAAGTCCCCAAATCCCTTTCGGCGCCCACAACATGACGATGATGGCGACGGCACCCATCATCAGCAAATAGAGACTGCCAAGATCGGCCAACGCTTGGCGGAGCAGGAAGAAGATGATGGTGCCGATGATCGGTCCTTCGATGCGGCCGATTCCGCCAATAACTGTGATGAAAATGACAAAAGCGGTCCAGTCGTTCACGCTGAATGCGGTATCAGGCGAAATGCGAAGTTTTTGCAGGAAAATGAGTGCGCCGATCATTGCGGTGCCGAAGGCCGTCAGGATGTAGACGAGAAATTTTATTCGCGACACGCTAATGCCGGTACTTTGCGCGGCCATTTCATTGTCACGGATGGCCGTTAGAGCCAGGCCGTGTCGCGACCGTAGCAAGCCAACGATTGTGATGAACACAACAATGGTGAGGGCAAGCGCCAGCCAATAAATTTCGAATTCACGTATCTGCCGAACTCGGGGCCATGGCGACAACGACTGCGGCGGGCAGACTGATGCCGGAGCCGCCACCCAGCACCGAGATTTGCGACGCGAGGAGGCGGAACACCTCGGCGACGACCCATGTCCCGATGGCAAAGTAAGCGCCGCGCAAGCGGAAAATGAGCATTGCGACGGGAATCGCCACGAGTGCGCCGATCGGTCCCGCGATCAGTATCGCAACGATGGGATGAATGCCCAGCAGGATGGCAGACGCGAACAACACATAGCCACCAAGGCCGACGAAGGTCTGTTGACCGACAGAAACCAGGCCGGCGTACCCCGCGAGCAAATTCCAGAGGCTTGCCAATGCAACGAAGGCGTAAATCTCTGCGAGCAGCCTCAGGGTTTGCCGATCGCCCCAGCAGGGCGCCAAAGCCAAAACGATCAGCGTCGCGATCGTGAAGGCAACGCCGATGTGGCTAGATCGTGAGGTGTGTGCGACCCGGATCATCCCGCCACCTTTGGGAAGAACCCTTGTGGCCGTATGGCTAGGATGGCGAGGAACATGAGATGGCCGGCAAGTAGTTGCCATCCGGGGTCAATCTGGGCACCCACCGCCTGCGCTACACCAAGGATGACACCACCGGCGAGTGTGCCCCACATGCTGCCAAGTCCGCCGATAATCACCGCTTCGAAGCCAAATATCAGACGTGCCGGGCCAATGGCCGGATCAAAATTCGTACGTACCGCAAGAAATACCCCTGCTATTGCAATAACCGCCAACGACAAGGCCATCGCCATGGCGAATACGTGGCGGGTGTCGAGGCCCATCAGCTGGGCCACCGCTTGATCGTCGGAAGTGGCGCGAAAGGCTCGGCCGAGCGCGGTGCGATAGGACAGAATTTGCAGGGCTGCGATGACAGCTACGGCGACGGCAAACTGGACCAACGGCAGAACGCCAATCCAAATGCCTTGCAGCAATTCGAACGCCTGAACTTCGATGGCCCCCGCCTGCAGTCTTTGGCTATCGGCCGTGAACAGTTCGAGCAATCCATTTTGGATGATGATGGACAGTCCGAACGTCACCAATAATGGCGGCAGCAGGTCGTCACCGAGAGTTCGGTTGAGCAAGCCGCGCTGCAGGCCATAGCCGATGAGAGCCATGACTGGAACAACAAACAGCAGGGAGACAAGCGGGTCGACGCCGATCGCCTGCGTGACCATCAGCGACACATACGCTGCAAGGACGATCAGGTCGCCATGCGCGATATTGACGAGCCGCATCACTCCGAAGATGAGCGAGAGTCCGGCGGCAAACATTGCGTAGAGCCCGCCAATCAGCACCCCTTGCAAGACAATGTTGAACCATTGCATGGCCGTCAGATCCCGAAATAGGCTGCAGAGATTGTCTCACGGGTGACTTCGCGCGCGGACCCCTTCAGGGCAACACGGCCTTCCTGCAGACAGTACACGTAGCTCGCAGCGTCCAATGCCTGTGCAATGTCCTGTTCGACAATAATCAGCGAAAGGCCGTCCGCGATCATTTGCGGCAGACACGCATAAATATCGCGTACGACAATGGGCGCCAGGCCGAGGCTGATTTCGTCACACAGGAGCAATTGGGGATTGGCCATCAGGGCCCGCCCGATCGCCGCCATCTGCTGCTGTCCACCGGACAGTGCGGTGGCAGGGAGATGGCGGCGCTCCGCCAGCACGGGGAACAGTTCGTATATGCGTGCGAGCGACCAGGGGCCTGGCCGTTTCAGATGGCCGCCAATCAGTAGATTTTCTTCCACGGTAAGTGACGGGAAGAGCCTGCGTCCTTCGGGCACCAATGCGATTCCGTGTTTTACGACCTCGAAGGCGGATGCATCCGTGACCGGGGCACCAGCGAATATGATGTCACCACGATGCGGATGCATCAGGCCCGCAATTGTTTTCAGAAGGGTGCTTTTACCGGCGCCGTTTGCGCCGATCACAGCGATCACCTGACCCGCTCCCATACTCAGCGAGACATCGAAAAGCGCCTGAAAGTCGCCGTAGAATGCATCGATGGCCTTGATCTCGAGCAGGGGTACGTCATGCATCGGCGTCGATACCCAAATAGATCTCCGCCACCTGCGGACTTTGGATTACGGTCCGTGGAGTACCTTCGGCAATGAATTTGCCGGCATGCAACACCAACAGTCGATCGACAGTCGAAAGCAGCGCGTGGACGACATGCTCGATCCATATGATCGACACGCCACCCGTGTGCACCTCCTTGATCAATGCTATAAGCGAGGTGCATTCATGCTCAGTGAGGCCGCCGGCAACTTCGTCAAGAAGCAGCACGCGCGGCTTTGTCGCCAACGCCCGTGCCAATTCGAGCCGCTTGCGATCTAATAGTGTCAGCTCGCCTGCACGTTTGTTCGCTTTGCTTGCCAAACCGCAACGTGCAAGCAGCTCCGCGCAGCGGTCATAAACCGCGGCCTCCCGCTCATCCGCGCCGAAGGCCGCGGCCACGACCACGTTTTCGAATACTGTCATGCCGGAAAACGGCTGGGGAATCTGGAATGAGCGCGCGAGCCCTTTCCGGCAGCGCCGCTCCGCCGGCAAGCGAGTGATATCTTCGCCTGCCAACAGCACGCGGCCCGCGTCTAGTGGAAGAGTGCCAGCAGCAATTCCAAACAATGACGTCTTGCCGGCGCCGTTCGGGCCGATAATTCCAAGAGCCTCACCCTGATCGAGAGCAAGATTGATCCGGTCGGCCACGACGACGGCGCCGAAACGTTTCGTGATGGTCTCGAGCGCGAGGATCGGTGCCATGTTGGCCAATGCTGCTCACGAGATCGGCTGCAGCTTGCCTCCAAGCGGAATATTTGGCGCAGTCTTGTTTTCCGCAATCACCAAGTCGAACTTTCCATCCTTGCGTTGCCATTGCCCTGCGACCAGAGGTGTTTTGGTGACGTTTTTCACCGGGGCGCCGGTCCACTGGATGGGTCCGACAATTGACTGGTAATTGGTCGCGACGATCAACTCGAGAATAGACTTCGGATCGCCGAGATTTTTGGCTCGTTTGATGACGTCGATTGCGACCTCGAATAGCGCGTGCTGGAAGCCGATCGGTTGCGTCCACGGCCTGTTTGTAGCCTTGGTATAGGCATCGGTGAGTTCGCGGCAGCTTTGTCCGGTCAACCCGGATTTGAAAGGATGGTTTGGCGTCCACCAGATCTCGCTGGTGAGGCCATTACCGCGCGGGCCCAGTGATTCAATCACAGAGGGAAACAGCAACGCTTTGCCGATGGTAACGATTTTTGGCTTGAAGCCCTGCTGCGCTGCCTGCGACCAGAACGTCGCGAAATCCGGCGGGATCATATTGCCCGTCACGATCTCAGCGCCAGCCGCCTTGAACGCGGAAATCTGCGATGTGAAGTCATTGTTCATGAGCTGATAGCGACCGGGATCGTGCAATTTGTAGCCGGCCTGGGCGAGCGCGGGCGGCAGGCCGAGTTTAGGATCGCCCCATGCATTGCCGTCGGCGTCGTTGGGAAAAAGGCCGCCGACGATCTTGTTCGTCGGCAGTTCGTTCCATAGCGCGAGAAACGAGCCGATCACGTCCTCCAAGCCCCAGAAGAAGTGATAGGTCCACGTGAATCCCTTCTTGGGGTCGCCTTTGCGTCCGAAGAAATAGGGCTGCCAGGGGCAGTTCGTCGTGATGCAGGGAACCTCGTTGACTTCCGCCTGGTCGGAAACTGGATTTGTCGTATCCGGAGTTGCGGAAGCGACAATGAGGTTGATTTTGTCGCCGAGGATCAATTCTGAGGCCACTTCCGCGGCGCGGCTGCCGCTTGATTGGCTGTCCTTGGTAACGATCTCGACTTTGTAGGTCTTGTCCCCGTTGTTGAGGCCCTTGCTCAAAATTCCGCGCACTTGCTCCAGGATAAATCCATCGGCTTCGCCGAACCCGGCAAGTGGCCCCGTCTTGGGGCTGACGTGACCAATTTTGATGACCTGTGATTGCGCTTCTGCCGGGAGGATGCGCAATACCGATGGAGCCGCAATAGCGCTGAACCCGGCTTTGACCAGTGTACGTCGCGACATTCTCTTGCGATCCGTCATGATCCTCTCCCTGGGGCGCGCCTTGTTATGCGTCCTGAGCGCGCGCGTTTTTGAGATGCTGCAAAACGTTTGAACGAAGCGCGGCCTGCTGCTCCGGGCTCCACTTCCGAAATCCTTCTCCCGTTTTAAAACCTAGTTTTTTTTCTCGTACCAATTTCTCGAGATATGGCGAAGGGCAGGGACGGCTGTCGATATCCGGCAGGACCGTCTTGTGAATCGCAAGCGTCAAATCGGTGCCGACCATATCGGCGTTCTCTAGCGGACCAAGCACGGCGAGCCGCCGCCCAAAGGCCGACTTGATCACATTGTCGACAGTCTCCGCGTCACAAATACCGTTTTCCACCAACGCGATGGCCTCTCGCCACAAGGCATGTTGCAGGCGATTGCCGATGAAGCCGGGCACATCTTTCTTCACGTGTGCAGGCTGCTTTCCAGCATCAGCGTGCAATTTGATCGTGAAATCGATCGTTTGTGCTGACGTCCATTTCGTCTCAATCACCTCGACCAGAGGCACGAGATAGGGTGGGTTCCACCAATGGGTACCGAGAGCGCGATCGCGACGTTTAAGTCCTTCCATGATACTGGTGATTGGAATGACGGACGTATTGCTGGCGAGAATAGTGTCGGGACGAACCTGGTTTTCGATTTCAGCGAATAGTTTCTGCTTGAGCGGCAGGTCTTCGAGAACAGCTTCAACGACGTAGTCGACGTCGTGCACCGCTCGTGCGAGATCGGCAACCGGTGTCACTCGCTCCGCTGCGCTTTCGTTCTCGCCGAGATCCCTCAGGTTGGTGAGGATGCGCGCTTTGGCCGTGTCGAGCGAAGACGCGGCCGGATCATAAATTGTCACGTCGTGACCGGCGAGCGCAAAGACTTGGGCAATGCCGTGACCCATGAGACCGGCACCAATCACCGCGATACGCGTATTCGCCATCCGTCATCCAGCCGTATAGCCGCCATCAGCATAGAGGATGTGGCCGGTATAAAAGTCCGATGCTTTTGATGCGAGAAATACCAAGGGTCCGGCCAAATCCTCCGGTTCCCCGAGCCGGCCTTTCGGGACCCGCGCGAGGAAGCCCTTGCGCACATTCTGTGCGCGCTCCGTGTCTTCATACATCCATGCCGTAAGCGGCGAACGAAACACGGTCGGGCCGAGCGCGTTCACCGTAATGCCGGTTTCGCCCCATTCGCAGCCCAATGCCTTTGTGATGCCGTCGACCGCCGACTTGGAGGCGCAATAGGCGGTGTAACCAGCTGGGTGGCCCAACAAACCACGCGCGGACGACGTGAGAATGACTTTTCCGCCCTGGCCCTGTTTGAGCATTTGCTTTCCGGCAGCACGCGCCATCAACCAGGATTGATTGACATTGGCATCCATGACGTCGAGAAAATCGGCGACCTTCTGATCGACGATCTTCGATACTTTGTTGAGACCGGAGGCAACCACTAGAATGTCAACGCGTCCAAACCGGTCGACAGCGGCCTTGACGATCTTCTCGCAATTTTCCTCCGAGCTTGGTCGGAGAGCGATGACCTCAGTCCTGCCGCCAAGTTCTTCGCATTCGGCCGCGACCTTTTTCAGTTCGTCGGCCTTGCTTGCCGCCAGCACAGTGTTTGCGCCGGCGCCTGCGAAAGTTCTCGCGGCGAGTGCACCGAAGGCACCAGAGGCGCCGGTGATGATGGCCGTTTTACCCTTGATATCGAACAGCGACAGCGGGTTCTTCAAGAAATCGCTCATGACACGTCTCACTTCGGGGGATTAACGACTGCGACCACGATTGAGCACACTTCGTTTCCACGGTTGATGATCTCCCGCGTTTCATTCGGCTCGATTACGCAGGAATCGTTTGCTTTCAACACCGTCTCTTTGCCGTTGACGATGACGGTCAATTCGCCGCGCAGCACGAAATAGACTTTCTCCGGCGGCGAGGCATCCGGACCCGCGCCGCCACCAGGCAGGAAGTGCGAATACCCGAAGATGAGACCTTTGGTGCCCCCGGCTTCGGCGCCGAACATGCGCAGCGACGCGTAGTTGCGGTGGTTGGGGGCCTCATACGGTTTGGCGTCCACGAAGCGTTTGACGTGCATCAGAATTTCCTCCCGCGTTCGATCTTGTATTTGCCGTTGGGGTCGATGATCGCGACGAGGCGCACGATGCAGCCGTCGCCACGATCCCAGTTCCACGGGAAATAGGCGAAAGTGACGCGCTTGCCGGTGACCTTGTCGATGTCACCGCCCACATTCTCGATGCCCATGATGCCATTTTTGAACAGAATTCGGTGCACCGGCTCCCATTCCGGAAAGTCATCCTTCCAGTCGCGTCCGCCCGACCATTCCCGGTACTCCTCAGCCAAGTGTGGGTGCAGGGGCCCATTACGTTGTGGACCAATGGCGGTTGCAAGCGGATGATCGTTGGCCTGCGTGTCGTGACCAACGACCTTTACTTTGTTTTTCACGAACCATTCGCCGGCCGAAGGCACAAACCCGGGCGCCCGGCAGAAATAATCTTCGCTGTCTTCATAAAACTTGTGCCACCCGGTATTGACGATCACAACATCACGCGGGCGGATAATCTTCCCGCAGGCTTTTTCCAGGTCGTCGCCGGTAATGGGCTCCCATTTATTTTTTGGGATCGACACCACAATGCCCGAACCAAAGAAATGCGGCAGTGGCACCTCGTCAATGAATGGAGTGCCTTGTACGACGTGGGCTGGCGCGTCGATGTGTGTCGTGTTGTGCATCGATGTCGTGATGCGCTGCGATAGCACGCCGGACTTCGCCATGTAGTGGATGCGCTCGATCTTGACGTCCTCGAAATAGGGCCAGTTCGGGGACTGATAGCCGAAGCGATGGGACAGATTGTAGAACTGTAGCCCCATGCTGTTTTTGAGGTTTTCTTCAAACATCACGCCGCGAATTCGTTTGGCCACGGCATCCTCCCTTGTTTGCGCATTCGCGCTTGTTGTCGAAAATCGGCTGTCCGATATCAGGCGGCAGCGGAATTCATATGATTCTCCAGCGCGTTTTTGGTCGCGATCAGGCGTTCGGCGATCAACGCTTGGCGGTTTGCAAACCTCTGACTTGGAACCGGCACCGAAATAGCGACAGCATTACCGAGCGGGTCGTGGAGGGCGACGCCCACCGCGCAAATACCGAGTGTGTGTTCTTCACGATCGTAGGCAACGCCGCTGCGGCGCGCCGCTTTGAGGTCGCTGAGCAACGTATCGAGACGGACCAGCGTCTTCGGCGTGCGCGCCGTGAAGGCACGGCCGAGCAGCGCTTCCACTGCGGAATCAGAAAGTTGCGCCAGATAGGCCTTGCCGTTGGCCGTACAATACAGCGGAAACGTATCCCCGACCGCGGACACCGCACGCAGGCGCTGCGAGCCGATGACCTGGTCGATGAAGACAAGGTAATCCTTCTTCACGGTCGACAGATCGACCGTCTCATGAAGTTCGTCTGACAGCCGTTCGAGAAACGGCCGTGTCAGGGTCACGAAATCGCTGCGCACCGACGCGGCAAGCCGCAGGATCGTCGGTCCAAGCCGCACACGGCCGTTCGGCGTTGCGGCAATCACCAGCTTCTCGGTTTCCAGCGCAGCGACGATCCGTTGCACGGTCGAGCGGGCGAGGTTCACGCGCTGCGCGATCTGCCCGAGGCTCAGACCGGCATTTTCCTCTTCGAGCGCACGCAGGATCGTCGCCGCGCGCGCGATCACCTGCACCTGGCTTTTGTCGTTGGCGACCAGACCACTCATGACGCGCCCACCTGTACTCATGCCGACGATCTCTGCCGCCTTGCATCGTGGGACACGTTAGCCCAAAATCCGATACAGCTGAAAGAGGAAAATTCGAACCGTCGCCTTCAGCCACCGCGCTTTTAGGAAACACGCCATGGTCAAGAAGATTGCCCTGGAAGAGCACTTTCTGGATCCCGCGACCGAGCCCTATTGGCGGCCGACCATGGTCGATGTCGCACCGGCCAAGACGGCGCAGCTTTACGCCAGCCTCAGCGACTTCGGCGACCAGCGGCTGCAGATGATGGACAAGACCGGCATCGCGCGCGCCGTGCTGGCGATCGCCGGGCCCGGCGTGCAGGTCGAGCGCGACACCGCGACCGCCATTCGCAATGCGCGGGCATCGAACGATTTCCTCGCCACGGAAGTGCGCAAGCGCCCGGACCGCTATTCCGGCTTCGCCCACCTTGCCATGCAGGATGTCAAAGCCGCAGCCGAGGAACTCGAACGCTGCGTCCGCGACCTGAAGTTTTGCGGCGCCATGATCAACGGTCACACCAACGGAAAATATCTCGATGACCGGTCCTATGACCCGTTCTGGGAACGCGCCGCGGCGCTGGGCGCGCCGATCTATCTGCATCCCGCCGATCCGGCCGCACCGGTGCCGGTGCTCGCCGGTCACAATGTGCTGGTGCGGCCGATGTGGGGGTGGGGATTCGAAACCGGTTCGCACGCTTTGCGGATCATCGCCGGCGGGGTTTTTCATCGTTATCCGAAAGCCAGGCTCGTGCTCGGCCATCTCGGGGAGACTTTGCCATTTCTGCTGTGGCGCTTCGACAGCCGCTCGAAGCCCTATGGCTGGAATTTGCCGAAGCCGCCCTCGCAATACATCAAGGAAAACGTGTGGGTCACAGTGTCCGGCATGTACGATGCCCCGCCGTTGCATTGCTCGCTCGATGCATTGGGGCGCGATCGCGTCATGTTCTCGGCCGACTACCCGTTTGATTCGGACGGCGCCGGGCCGTTCATGGACACAGTGCCGCTCGACGAAGGCTTGCGTGCCGATGTCGCGTACAACAACGCGGCAAAACTGCTGGGGCTGACTTAGCTCTCCGCCTTCGGCGTCATTTCGCCTCGATCACCCGCACCGGTTTGCCGTCGAGCCAGGCGCGGATGTCTTCGACAACGTCGGGGAAATATTTGCGGTAATTCTGCTCGCTGACGTAGCCGAGGTGCGGCGTGATCACGACGTTGTCCATCGTGCGGAACGGGTGATCGGGCGGCAGCGGTTCCACATCGAACACGTCCAGCCCCGCGCCGGCGATCGTCTTGTTTTGCAGCGCTGCGATGAGCGCTGTCTCGTCGACGATTGGCCCGCGCGCTGTGTTGATCAGATACGCGGTCTTCTTCATCGAACCGAGTTCCTTCGCGCCGACGAGCCCGCGCGAGCGCTCGCCAAGCACCACATGGATGGTGACAAAATCGGCATTACGGAACAGGTCCTCCTTGGACACGTAGTCGGCGCCGCCCACCTTTGCCTTTTCGTCGGTGAGGTTCTGGCTCCAGGCGATGATCTTCATGCCGAAGGCCTTGCCGACGGCGGCCGAGCGCTGGCCAAGCTTGCCAAGGCCAAGCACGCCCAGCGTCAGCCCTTCGAGATCGCGGCCGATGGTGACCTGCCAGGGTGCGCCGGCCTTGAGGCGGGCATTTTCGAAGCCGATCCGGCGCGTCAGTTCCAGCATCAGGCCGAAGGCAATGCCGGTGGTCGGGCTGCCGGTGGCGCCGGTTCCACAAACGGTCACGCCGCGCTCGGCGCAAGCCTTGACGTCGAAGGAGTTGTTGCGGGCGCCGGTGGTAATCAGCAGCTTCAGATCGGGCAGGGCTTCGACCACTTTGCGCGGAAAAGGCGTTCGCTCGCGCATGCCGACCACAATGGCAAAGCCTTGCAGGGCCTTGATCGCCTCGTCCTGGCTCGCGAACGGCTTGTTGAAGACCTTGATTTCAACGTCCTTGGCGATCGGCGACCAGTCGGCAAACCCCATCGCAACGTTCTGGTAGTCGTCCAGAATGGCTGCCCGAACCATGCTTTTGTTGCTCCCTGTGTGCGGATCGCTTTTGCGGCGCGCCAATTTAGGGCGGACAAGCCGAAAAGATAGGGGGGTCCGTGTCGGTGACGCTGTCCTTGGGCTTGGCGGAACTCACCCGATTTTCGGCGTCATGCGCGGGCTTGACCCGCGCATCCATGATGAGGTGCCGCAGGCGAATGCCTTACCTCCAAGAGCGCTGCACGACCTCATGGATTGTCGGGTCAAGCCCGGCAATGACGAGATGAGAGGCGTTGTAGGCCCGGCGCACGCCGGGCTATTTTTTTGCGCGCTTGTATAGGTAATCACTTCGTCCTTGCGGTCCTGAGGTCGGGGCATAATCCCTCAACAAGTCATGCGCGGGCTTGACCCGCGCATCCATGATGAGGCGCCGCAGGCGAATGCCTTACCTCTAAGAGCGCTGCACGACATCATGGATTGCCGGGTCAAGCCCGGCAATGACAGCGGAAAGTCATGCAGCGTGCGGCACTGCTTCCGAGACAAGGAAAGGGAGGTTAGCCGGCCGGGTGAACGCCGTTCTTGGCGCGCCAGGCGGGGCCGGGGCCGCGCATATAATGCAATTCGGGCCGATAGGGCCGCACGGCGTCGCGTGTGAGTTCACGCCAGAAACCGGCGAATATCTCGCGGAAGACGGAGAATGGCCGGGGTATCAACGCGAAGGCGGAACCCGAGATGGCCAGAATGGCTCGACCCATGACAACAGCTCCCACTTCGACCGGCTGGCGGATCGATTGATCCGCACGTCCCTTGGTCGCCCCGTCCGGCGTCCAGGTTCATGGAGCGTGATCATGAGGTCGAAGCGGTTAAGAAGAGGTACCCGATCGTCAGAGTGGCGGATTTTTTCCGATCAGCCTTTCCAGAGCTTTACCGGCCTCGCATACGTGAGCAGACCGTCGCCCGCTTGCTCTTTCGGGGTTCCGCCGCTACATCAGCCCCGCATTTCCCGAAAAAACGTGCGGCGGCGCGAGAGCGCACAGGCGGATTTCGGGCCAAAGAGGGGTTTTCGAATTCGATGAACGGTCGTCAATTCATCTATCACATGGAGGGTCTGACCAAGACCTTCCCGCCGTCCAAGAAGGTGCTGGATAACATCCACCTGTCCTTCTATCCCGACGCCAAGATCGGCGTGCTGGGCGTCAATGGTTCCGGCAAGTCGACGCTGCTGCGGATCATGGCCGGCATCGATACGGATTTCACGGGCGAAGGCTGGGTCGCCGAAGGCGCGCGCGTCGGCTACCTCGAGCAGGAACCGCAGCTCGATCCCAAAAAGACCGTCCGCGAGAATGTCATGGAGGGCGTGGCCGCCAAAAAGGCGCTGCTCGACCGCTATAACGAGATTGCGACCAACTACTCGGACGAGACGGCCGAGGAAATGGCGAAGCTCCAGGACGAGATCGATTTAAAGAATCTCTGGGATCTCGACAGCAAGGTCGACCAGGCGATGGACGCCCTGCGTTGCCCGCCGGACGATTCGGATGTGACCAGTCTTTCCGGCGGCGAGCGCCGTCGTGTCGCGCTTTGCCGGCTGCTGCTTGATCAACCCGATCTGTTGCTGCTCGACGAGCCCACCAACCACCTCGACGCCGAAAGCGTGAACTGGCTGGAAGGCCATCTGCGCAACTATCCGGGCGCAATCCTGATCGTCACCCACGACCGCTACTTTCTCGACAACGTCACCGGCTGGATTCTCGAACTCGATCACGGCCGCGGCATTCCTTATGAGGGCAACTACACGTCCTGGCTCTCGCAAAAGCAGAAGCGGATGGAGCAGGAGAGCCGCGAAGACGAGGCGCGCCAGCGCACGTTGCAGCGTGAAAGCGAATGGATTTTATCGTCGCCCAAAGCGCGTCAGGCCAAATCCAAGGCGCGCTACCAGCGCTATGAAGATCTGCTCAAGATCGCCAACGCCAAACAGAACACGGTTGCGCAGATCACCATTCCGGTTGCCGAGCGGCTTGGTCAGAACGTGGTCGATTTCAACAACCTGACGAAAGGTTTTGGCGACAACCTGCTGATCGACGATCTGACCTTCAAATTGCCGCCCGGCGGCATCGTCGGGGTCATCGGCCCCAACGGCGCCGGCAAGACCACGTTGTTCCGCATGATCACCGAGCAGGAGAAACCGGACAAAGGCACCATCAAGATCGGCGAGTCCGTGCATTTCGGCTATGTCGACCAGTCGCGCGACAGCCTCGACGGCAAAAAGACCGTCTGGGAGGAGATCTCCGAGGGCAACGACATAATTCTTCTCGGCAAGAAGGAAATGAATTCGCGCGCTTATTGCGCCTCGTTCAACTTCAAGGGCGCCGATCAGCAGAAGAAAGTCGGCACGTTGTCGGGCGGCGAGCGCAACCGCGTGCATCTGGCGAAGATGCTCCGGTCGGGCGCGAATTTGCTGCTGCTCGACGAGCCGACCAATGATCTGGACGTCGACACGCTGCGCGCGCTCGAAGAGGCGCTGGAAGATTTCGCCGGTTGCGCGGTGATCATCAGCCACGATCGCTGGTTTCTCGACCGTATCGCCACGCATATTCTCGCGTTCGAGGGCGAAAGCCACGTTGAATGGTTCGAAGGCAACTTCCAGGATTACGAAGCCGACAAGATGCGGCGGCTGGGCACGGACAGCGTCATTCCGCACCGGCTGAAGTACAAGAAGTTCTCGCGGTAGACGTCGCTTGCGTACAATTTTCTCCGCTCATGCCCGCGCAAGCGGGCATCCAGTCTTGCAGATCGTGCTGGATCCCCGCTTCCGCGGGCATGAGCGGTGGGAGGCGGCGCGCGCGCTCAAGCTCTTTCCTGTCATCGCCGGGCTTGACCCGGCGATCCATGAGGTCTCTCAATTATTGCAAATGCATCATGGATTGCCGGGTCTCGCCGCTACGCGGCGGCCCGGCAATGACGGCAGATGGTTCGAATAGCATTCCTCGCACTTCTTTTTGCGATAGCCGTGGCGCCCGCAAACGCCGCCGACGCGGCATTCCAGTCGTGGATCGCCGCGCAATGGCCGGCGGCGCAGGCGCTCGGCGTCTCGCGCGCAATCTTCGACGCAGCGACGCGCGGACTGGAACCAGACCTGACGCTGCCCGATCTCGCCATCCCGGGCCGCCCGGAAAAAGCGCCGCAACAGCCGGAATTCGTGCAGACGCCGTCGCAATATCTGCGCGAGGCTGCGTTCCAGCAGCTCGCTGCCCAGGGCCGGCAACTCGCCGCGCAATACCGCGATACGCTTTCGCGCATAGAGCGCGAGATCGGCGTCCCGGGCAATATCGTGCTGGCGATCTGGGCGCGCGAGAGTGGCTACGCGCGCGAATTCCACGGTCAGGACGCCATTCGCGTGCTGGCAACGCAGGCCTATACCGGCAAGCGCAAGGATTTTTTCCAGAACGAATTTCTGCACGCGTTGAAGATGCTGGAGGACGGCGTGCCGCGCGCCGATATGCGTTCGTCATGGGGCGGCGCGCTGGGGTTGACGCAGTTCCTGCCGTCGGAGTTTTACAAATATGCCGTCGATTTTGATGGCGACGGCCGTGCGGATATCTGGCGCTCGGTGCCCGATGCGCTTGCCTCGGCGGCGAAACAGCTCGCCGGCAAAGGCTGGCGCGCCGGCGAGCCCTGGGCCATCGAGGTTCGCGCGCCTGTCACGGCGGATTGCAGCATCGGCATACCGGACGTGACAAGGCCGATCGGCGAATGGTTGAAGCGCGGGTTCGTTCCGGCCTATGGCCGCAAGCTCAGCGCTCCGGAGCTATCCTACGAGGCCTCGCTGCTCCAGCCGGAAGGCAGCTACGGGCCGTCTTTCCTGGCGCTGAAGAATTATTTCGTGCTGAAAGACTACAATTTTTCGGATCTGTACGTGCTGTTCGTCGGGCACCTCGGCGAACGGATCGGCGACGCGCGTCCATTCGAGACGCCGTGGAGCAAGAATGCCCAGCTCAAGACCAGCGAGGTCGAAACCATGCAGCGTCGTCTCACCACGCTTGGCCTGTACAAAGACAAGATCGACGGCAAGGCGGGCATGCTCACGCGGGCCGCGCTCGGCGCCTACCAGAAGAAGAACGGGCTGAAGGTCGACTGCTGGCCGACCGCCGCTGTGCTCGATCACATGCGGCGATGATTTGAAACACGTGTTCCGGGCGCGGCACAGTACCAAGCGCAGCGACGTGGTGCACCGCCGCTCGGGGAAAGAATCTCAGTCGCAAACCTGAACGCGGCGGGTGCGGTAGGCGTAACCGTCCCACACCTGCTGACGTTCGGTATGGCAGACCGGTCCGTCGACATAGGGCTCGGCGTAGGCAGGAGGCGGTGCGTAGACCGGTGCCGGCTCGACATAGACCGGACGGCTGTTGGCGATCGAGGAGCCGACGATAGCGCCGGCAGCCAGGCCGCCGACGACGCCGGCGGCAAATCCGCAGCCGCTGCAATGCGCCTGCGCCGAAGACGGCAACGCCGCGGCCAGGGTGCCGGCCGCGGCGAGCGCAATAATGGTATTTTTCATGGGTGTCCTCTCGGGCCAAAGTTCTTTGGCGCCGATCATCCACCCAAAGTCGTTACGCGATCTTTAAGGGCAGATGAACCGCGGACGGCTCCAGCCAACGAAGTTGCCGTAGGCGTCATGCAGTGGCCGGCGGGCCCAGTAGCCACCCGGGCAAGCGGCCGGATAGGGCGCACCGTACCCCTGATACACGACATAGCCCGGGGCTGGCGCGTAGGCCGGATAGGCGCCTGCGCTGTTGGCGATCGCACCACCGATGATGGCGCCGCCGATCACGCCCGCCGCAACACCCGCACCCACCGCGCAGCCATAGCATCGGGCATCGGCCGTAGTCGGTGCAGCCAAGGTACCGGCCGCCAAGGTGACGGCGGTCGCAAGCGCAAAAATCGTCTTCTTCATAGGGTGTTCCCTCCAGGATCAGGTCGGCAGCACCGACCATGAGTGGTCATGAGTGGTGAAGTCCAAACTTAACCTGTCCCCATGCCGACAAAGAGACAGTTCCAATATGTCGGAAATTTGTTGAGCGCCGGCCCGCCCCTCGTCCTGAAAAAGCCCGGAGACGTTACCGAATCCGGGCTTTTTCTTTCTACATGCTTCAGTTTACGCGATTTGGCTAGAGCCTAGCCGCACACCCGCGCGCGCCTGAAGCGCCAGCCCCAGCCGTCCCATACGCGCTGGCGAGTCCAGTAGCAGCCGCCGCCGTAATAGGGACCGGGGGCATAGGCGTAATACGGTCCGGGTCCGTAGCCATAAGGGCCGTGCGCAGCCGCGCCGATAATGGCACCCGCCGCCAGCCCGCCGATGATGCCGGCGGCAATGGCGCCGCCGCGCGCTTCGGCCGGTTGCGGGGCGGCGACGGCCGCGATCCCAAGGGTCGCGGCGGCCGCCAGCGCAGTGAATGTCCTCGTCTTAGTCATGGCACACCTTCCTTTGGTTCGCCGAGATCGTATGCATTCAACGATTGTTCGGTTCGTTTCCTGCGATCCAACACTCAGCTCAACTAGAATGACGGAGGCCAGGTTCCTGTTTTGCGGGTGAATGACCGGTGAACGGGCCATTTGGAATTGACCCAGCACGTCATTCGTTCGGATTAAATTTTCGCAATGCTTGCGGCACAATCAGGGCAACGGCACTGATTGCGTCGCATGTCATGGTTAGCCGCAAACCTGCACACGGCGCAGCCTCCACGTCGCTCCAGTCCAAACCCGCAGGCGCGTCCAGGTGCAGCCGCCGGTGTCGCGTGCGTAGGAGGAATAAAACGGCGCGCCGAAGAAAAATCCGGCGTGATGATGATGGTGACGATCATGGCGCTGATCATGGGCCTGCGCGGACCCTGCCGCAAAAACAAGAGTTGCAGCGATCGCAGTCACAGTCAGAACTCGGGACATGGGGGACATCGTAGACATAGCGCACCTCATTTTCTGCGCCGAGCGTCTCGTGTTCGCTCAGCAATCATCATGTGGATTTGAGATTGTGCTTGCGCGTTTGAATGATCGCTGAATAGCGCGTTTAGAAATCGAACATATCCGGTGCTGCGCCGATCGATGTCGCGGATTTAATCGAAAATATACGGCCTAGGACGACAGACGGCCGAGAACGCGTTGCAGGATATTCCTTTGCCTGGTTCGTGCCGCCGCGCGCGCGGAAATTTTTCTCGCGCCGATGCGCGACGTCGACGCGCGACGAAACCCCGTTTTCCCGCCGTGTGCCTTCACGATAGGGCGTCGCTGTTTTATTTTGCGCGCGTGACGAGACTTGCGTCGCAGCCCGTGCTTGCGTTGCCGTAACGCTGTGCGCCCCACATTATGCAGGAATAATTTTTCCAGCGGGTAGCTCAGCCGCCGCACGGCCGCGGGCAACGTCAGCCACTCCACGGCCATGATGTCTTTCATCACATCGCGGCTCGGTGTGACGGCGGCCTGCATGCGCCAGAACTGCACGATCTTCGGGCGGCCGCGCGCGCGGTAACTGATGGCGCCGAGAAACTCCTGCACGCGCACGCGATGGCCGGTCTCTTCGAACGCCTCGCGGCGTGCGCCGGCGAGCGGGCTTTCGTCGAGCTTGAGCTTGCCGCGTGGCAATACCCAAAGCTCATCCTTTGCGCGCTGCACGACGGCGATCAGCAGGCGCGCGCCCTTGCGCACCACGATGCCACCCGCCGCATGGATAACTTTGCGCGCCATACCAGACCCACGCCCTGGTTTCGTTTAGCAAAATTGCGCCGGTGCATGCAGGGAAATAGCCGCGAAATGCCGGGTCTGTGGGCAACTGCTGTCGCTGCGCGCAATGTCACATTTCCGTCTTGTGCGACGCCGGCGCGCGAGGCTTGCTATCAGAGCCTTGTCGCTAATCGGGCAAGGATCTGTGGCGGATGCGCTTGCTCAATTGAACTTCAGCCCCGCGTCTTTCGCGATTTTGAGATTGAGCGCGATCTCGCGGCGGATCATCGCATCCATTTCCGTCGGCGTGAGCGGTGCAGGTTCAACCCCCTGCACGGTCAGCTTCTGTTGCACTTCGGGGAGCGCGAGCGCGCGCGTGGTTTCCACGTAAAGCCGCTCCACGATCGGCCGCGGTGTCTTTGCCGGCACCAGCATGCCATTCCAGTAGTTGAAGTCGGAGTCTTTGTAGCCCGCTTCCAGCGTGGTGGGGACCTCCGGCAGAGCCGGCGAGCGCTTGGCGGAGCTGACGGCGAGCGGCGTCAACTGCTTGTTGTGGATGAAGGGGAGGCCCGATGAGATGCCGATGAAAATGAAATCGACGCGGCCGGTCATCACTTCGGTAAGAGCCTCCGGTCCGCCGCGGAAGGGGACATGCGTAACCTGCAGGCCCGCGCTTACGATGAAGCGCTCCGCGGCCCAGTGGGTCGCGCTGCCGACCCCGGCCGATGCGAAGCTCATGCCGTCGGCTTTTGCCTTTGCAACCAGGTCCGCCACCGTCTTGAGGCCCTTCGACGGGGCCACCAGCAGCACGTTAGGCACGCTGCCGAAACTGGCGACAGCGGCGAAATCGTTCGCCGCGTCGTAAGGCAGGTTCGGATAGGCGGCCGGCGCTCCGGAATGAGCGGCAGCATTGATCAGCAGCGTGTAGCCGTCGGGTTCTGCTTTCGCGACCGCCGCCGAACCGAGGCTGCCGCCGGCGCCGCCACGGTTCTCCACCACGATTGTCTGGCCGAGCTGGCGCGAGATCGGGTCGAGCATGATGCGGCCCAGAATATCGATGGTGCTGCCGGCCGAGAACGGCACGATGGCGCGGATCGGTTTTGCAGTCGGCCAGGCACCTTGCGACAAGGCCGCGCGCGGCAACGCCGGCGCGACAAGCGCTGCGGCAGAAAGCTGGAGAAGGCGGCGTCGGTTATGCGTCATGATTGTTTACCCCCAAGTTGCGCGCGCCATCTGGATGTGGCCGTTGCGGCAATGATGCCACGAATGCGGCAGGCTGAAAGGGCTTTTCGCAACGGGTCGGACAACCCGGTTGCGCGGCGTGTAGCCGTCGTGTCCTATCTGGAGGTCACTGGAGAATGCCAATGCCAAATTTTACCTGGGATCATATTCATCTGCGCACGCCCGATCCTGAGGGCACCGCGAAATGGTTTGAACGCATGTTCGGCGCTGAAGTCATTCGCTCGACGCAGCAAGGAAAGCCGCGCATCGATATCAAGCTCGGCGGCGCCATGATTTTCACGGCACAGGTCAATCCCGGCGACGGTGTAAATCCGGCGCCCACAACGCCCTATCAGGGCCTCGATCATTTTGGTTTTGCGGTCTCGGGAATTGATGCTATTGCGGCCGATCTCAAGAAAAAAGGCGTCGAGTTCACGAAGGAGCCGCATTCGCCCCGGCCCGGCATCAAGATATGTTTCCTTCGCGGGCCGCAGGGTATCTCGATCGAACTGCTCGACCGGGACCCGAAATATTCCTGATATCCGGGGACACGTCCCTGCCATGATTGTTTGGGAGAAGACGCCAGTGCCGATTGCCTCTCCGGGCGGCGCGCACATAAAACAGAAGCCGTGCGAAGCAGGAGGTTGCATGCGGGCATTCGGACTGGCTGTTGTCGGCGCCACAATCTTGGGTGCCGCTGCCGCGACGGCCGATGAGCGGTTCGAACGCAGCCTCGAAATGCTGGCGCCGGCTGAGCGGCTTGAACAGCTCTGCGACTACACCGCGATGACGCGCATCCGCAGCGAAAAGAAGGAGTTTCGTCCGGATCGCGCGGTGGCAAATGCGATGGCCGAGCCACTCGCAAAGGCCGACACGCTCGAAGTCAGTGGCGGTGCGGTTCGCAGCAAAAAAAAATGGTACGCGCTGTCCTACCGCTGTACGGCGACGCCCGACCACCTGAAGATTGTCGCGTTCAGTTACACGCTCGGCGAAGAAATTCCCGAAGCCAAGTGGGCGTCATACGGCTTGTGGCAGTGATGCGCGCCGCTATTGGTGCTGCACCATGACCTTGGTGCCGAGCGGCACGCGGGAATAAAGATCGGTCACGTCTTCATTGACCAACCTGAAACAGCCGGACGACACCGCCTGGCCGATTGTCTCCGGCGCGTTGGTGCCGTGGATGCGATAGACGGTCGCGCCAAGATTTATCGCGCGCGCGCCGAGCGGATTGCCGGGGCCGCCCGCCATCCAGCGTGGCAAATAAGGCTGCCGCTGGATCATTTCCGGCGGCGGGACCCAGTCCGGCCATTCGCGCTTGAGCGTAATCGTCTGCGTGCCGCCCCACTGGAAGCCGTCGCGGCCGACGCCGATGCCGTAGCGCATCGCTACGCCGTTCCCCATGATCAGATAGAGATAGCGGTCGGCTGTATTGACGATGATCGTTCCCGGCGGCTGTTCGGTTCGATAGTACACCGACTTGCGGCGCAGCTCGGATGGCAGATCGGCATCGCGGCCGCTGTGATCGACGCCAGGATCGACATCTTCCATTGTCGGGGCGGACGACGGCAGCAAAGGCGCGGCGAATGCCGGAACGGCTGGCGCCGACAACAACGCGAGCACGAAAAGGCGCAACCAGATCATAGTGAACCCCCGATAGGATGGCGCGTATTGCGTTTCAGTGACTGTCCTTGATGTGCGTGTGAGGCCGATCGGACCCGCGGGCCGTCTCCGTATGCCAGCGGCCCTTTTCGTCTTCATATTCGATGGTCTCGGTATGGCCGGGCACGGTCTGCTCCTCGGCGGCGGCTTGGGCTGCGGCCAGCGCGTCTTCGTGACTTTGAAAGGTTTCCGAGAATACACCGTCGACTTTATAGGCCCAGCCGCCATCGTGCTCGACGATCTCGTAGGTCACTTCCGCCATGGTTTACCCCTGAATTCAGAAGGCGTTCAATAACGTATCGCCTTCCGGGCCGGTTGCGCCAGTCACAACACGGGCCAGAGCGGCAAAGGTTACCGTCCGCCCAGCCGCCGCGTTGAGTTGCATCACTTTGGCGCTTTCCCGGCCCGGTTTAGAAGTCGAAATCCAGCCCAAACCGCCGCTTGAATGCGTCACGGTCGCGCAGGGGCGCCGATTTGAGGATGGCGCGCGCGGAATAGTTGCCATGCATCCGGCCGGCATCCATGTACATCCAGTCGACGATCTCGTTTTTCCTGAACGTGACGGTGTCGCCTATCTTCAGGTTTATGACGGACCGCGGAGTGTTGTTGACCTGCCCGACAAATCGTTCGGCGACGTGCGCAAACGGATGGATCCAGAAAAATTCCGCGCCGTTATCGGCGCCAATGGCGATCTTGACCGCAAAGCCGTTCATGGTGGGACCGGGGTGTTTTGCCAGAGCGAGAAATTTCGCAAGCGTTTGACGCGCGCCATGGATCGCTGCAGCCATCGCCGGATCGTTTATCGCGAGAATGATCAGCTCGTCGCGTTCGGCCTTCTGCACGATCGCGTTGCCGTCGAGGGGGCGCGCCGTCAGCCCGGCGGCGCGTGCGGCGCCGAGGATCAGCGCAAAGCCTTTGGACGTGCGGGTCCACGAATGATCGGACGACATGGCGTGCCGCCTTTCCGGATTCGGCGCGCGGTGGCGCACCGGTTACCCGGATATGTCGTTTTGGGTGGCCGAAAGGTTCAACGTGAGACGAGGCGCGCCGCCATATTGTGACGGAAAAACACAGGCGCCTGCCGCCGGACTAGCTGTCGGCAAATACCATTCGCCGCAATATTTCCACCACGACGACCAGGGCCAGAAGGCACGCACACGCGAACAGGGCGTTGCGCGCGCGCTGCATGCCGGGTTCGCTGCCAGAAACACCGCCCCACAGCGTGATCAGCCCGAGCGGAAGGAAGGTCACGCTCGCAAATACCGCCGTCACGATGTTGAAAGCCGTACTGTCGCGAACCGGTTGCGCCAGCCCCGCCGCCCAGAGCCCCACCATCAGGACACCGGCGAGAACGAACCGTCCGCGGAGTCTTCGGGTCGCGGCAGCCGGCACAGGTTTTTGCATGCGACTAGATGCGGCGTTGGCGTTTGAGGCGGTCGATATATTGCTCGACGTCTGGTGGTAATGCTTGCAAGCCGTACTGCGCCGCCGAGGAAAGGACCGGGCGCCACTGCGACCCCTTCAGAAAACCTGGCTCGCGTCCCGGCGGAATGATGCGATCGAAGACGAGGACCAGAAGGATGGCGAGAAGAGCAATACGAAAGGCTCCGAGCAGTGCGCCCGCGATGCGATCCGGAATGCTGATATTGGGGCCGACCATTTCGCTGACTGCGAGCCGCAGCAAGGCACTGATTACGGCGCCGGCTGCGACAAAGACTGCGACGAACACCAGCCAGGTCTGCGGCGTCGGCATTTTCAGATAGGTCGTGAGAAGTGGCGTCAATCGCGGCGCAGCTGCGACCGCTACGCCCATTCCGCACACATAACCGAAAATTGTCGCCAGGCTGCGCAGGAAGCCGGTTATGAATCCCAGGACGACGGCAATGAACAGACAGGCGTAAATGGCGAGATCGAAGGCGTTGGTGGAGAAGAAGTCCATTGAGGTTTTGCCGAACCGGACAGCGCTTCGCGCGTTTGAGACTTTGGTAGAGGAGACCGTAACATGGCGTTTGCAGTCACAAGCAACAGCTTCAAGGACGGCGACTATTTATCCAAGGATTTTATCCTGTCGGCCGATTTCGGCTTTGGCTGTGCCGGCGGTAACAAATCGCCGCATTTGAAATGGTCAGGAGCGCCCGCGGGCACCGCGAGTTTCGCCGTGACCTGCTATGACCCGGATGCTCCGACCGGTTCAGGTTTCTGGCACTGGCTGGTGGTGAACATTCCGGCAGATGTAACCGAGCTTGCTCTCGGTGCGGGGAGCGCCGCGGGCAAATTGCCGGCAGGCGCGCTGCAGACCCGCACGGATTTTGGTACTCCCGGCTATGGCGGCCCTTGCCCGCCCGAGGGCGATCATCCGCATCGCTATCTCTTTACCGTGTTCGCAGTGAAGACCAACAAGCTTGACGTGAAAGCCGAGACCTCTGCGGCCGTCGTCGGTTTCAATCTGCATTTCAATACTCTGGCACGGGCCGCGATCATGGGACTTTTCAAACGGTGAGGTTTCGCGGTCTCAGCCGAAATCGCCCGCAAGTCGTTCGCAGGCGTTGCGGGTCAACCTGCGCTTGATCTGTCGCGGTCGAAAAACTTGCGAAATCCGAAAGCTGCGAAGGCAGCCGTGGCGAGCCAGACGATCACCGCGCCGAGGCCGAACACCGTGCGCCCGATGGCGGCATTGGCGGCAGCATCGCCGAATATGATCGTGCCTGAAAAATGCCGTCCGCCGGGGCCGAAGGCAACCCAGCTGGCAATCAAACCGAAGCAGACGAAGATCGCGAGGCCGATGAGATATTGCGCGGCACTCATCCAGCGTGGAGTGCCGGCCGGAAAATCGCCGGTCTCGTTGGCGTGGCCGATGATTTGAATGAAGCCCGCAACGCCGGCGAAGAAAAAAGCCAGCCCGATGCACAGCACGAGCCACAGCGGACCGTGCAGATTGGCGGGGCCGCCGGGGATCGGCAGCAGGCGCGCCCCGACCGCGAAGAAGTAGGCACCGCCGGCCATGGCGCCCGCAGAGATGAGATAGTTGCTTCGTGGTGTGCCGGGCGTTGGCTCGGTCATGAGGCCGCCTCGCGGTCGATGCGAGATTAGCGCAGGCAGGCTTGCCATTTGATTAAACCGCGGTGAGTCACCGGCTAAACGCCGTGTAACCTTGTGGCGTTGTCATCGCCCGGCCAGCATGTCATGACGGAAAACGCGGGGGAGATCGCCAGATGATGATCCTGCTCATAATCCTGCTCGTCGTGTTGCCTTATGGGACGGCGCTGATCTGCGGCGCGATCGCGTTCCCGGCTGGCCCCACGGTGTCCGGCTGGTGTTCGATCGGCGGGCTCGCTCTCGGCGTCTATTTTTTCAGCAAGAGCATGGATTTGTTTATGCCGGGCTGAGCGCGGTCACGCCCATCCGCTCAGATCGTCCGGTAACCGCCGTCCGCCATCACGATCGATCCCGTGACATAGGCCGAAAGATCGGACGCCAGGAAAATCGCCGGCCCTGCGATATCCTCCGGCGTGCCGGCGCGGCCGAGCGGCGTGTGGTCGAGGAAGGTCTTCACCAGTCCCGGGTTGTTGGCACGCACCTGTGCGTTGAGCGGTGTCTCGATGAAGCCGGGGCCGATGGCGTTCACGCGCACGCCGTCCTTGCCGAGTTCGGCCGCGAGCGCGCGGGTGAAACCGAGGACGCCGTGCTTGGACGTGGTGTAGGCCACCGAATTCGGCGTGCGCACATGCATGAATGACTGAATCGACGCGATGTTGACGATGCGTCCCTTGTTCGTGCGCAGCACATCAAGAAACGCATGCGTCACGTTGAACATGCCGTTGAGATTGATCGCCATGATGTCCTGCCAGTCCTTGACGACTGTATCGGGATCGGCAGTGAAGGCGTTGCGCCGGTTGATGCCGGCATTGTTGACCAGGATGGTGATCTTGCCGACTTTCGCAGCGATGTCCGCGGCGGCGGCGCGGCAGGCCGCGCGATCGGTGACGTCGAGCGTGAAATGGTGCGCCTTGCCGCCGGCCTTGCCGATGTCCGCGGCGGTCGCGGCAGCCAACTCGCCATTGATATCGAGCGCGACGACGTGTGCGCCCTCGCGGGCATAGCCCACCGCGATACCACGGCCGATGCCGGATCCTGCACCGGTCACGACCGCGAGGTGGTTTTGCAGAAGTCCGGGCATGGCGGGTTTCCTCGTTGATGAGCGAGCCAAGCACAGTTCATCTCGCGCTGTCATGACCGGACCTATCCGCTGTCATTGCCGGGCTTGACCCGGCAATCCATACGGTGGCTCGGTAAGCGCTGAGGTATGTAAAGCCCGCGGGCACGCCTCATGGATGCGCGGGTCAAGCCCGCGCATGACGCGCTTTTTGTGTCTCCGGGGTGATACAGTGATCTTATGGCACGAGGACCAGCACCACCCGACGCTCGCTCTGCGGCCGAGAAGGCCTTCAAGGCGGCGACCACCAAGCCGGCAGAACTGCCGCCCACGGCGCCAGCGCTTCCGCACGCCAAGCAAACGGTCACGCTGCGCATTGATGGCGACGTGCTCGACGTCTTTCAGGAAGGCGGCCCCGGTTGGCAGGACCGCATCAACGCCGCGCTGCGCAAGGCCGCGGGCAAGTAGCGCGGCCGGTGATGGGATTTGCTGTCGCCGCGGCGATTGCGATCCTGGCGACTGTCGCCATGGTTGCGGAAAGCATGGCTGAGGAAAAGAAGACCTACAGATATTCCTGCAAAGGCGGACTCTTCACCATCACGGCGGCTGTCGACCGCGCGGGGGCCGATCAATGGCGCAAGACCGAGCCTGTCATCCTGCAGATCGGCGACGAGCCGCCGCAAACGCTGGTCGCCGATCCCGATGCGCCGGAAGCCAACAGTTACAAGAACAAGGACTATGAATTCTACGCCTTGGGCAAGTTCGTCACCCTGACGCACAAGAGTCATGGCACCGTCGTGAAGTTCTATAGTGGTTGTCGGGTTGTTATATAAGGGCCTAACCAACTTACTCCGCTCATCCCCGCGAAAGCGGGGATCCAGGACAACGGCTTCAGAGACTGTAGTCTGGATTCCCGCGCGCGGGAATGCGCGGGAATGAGCGGGATGTGAGTCCACTCAATATCAACTCACCAGATTCGCGTCCCTTGCCAGCAGCCATTTGCCGTCCGCCTCCTTGCGCAGGATGCTCAGCGTGTAGCCGGAGCGGCGCACGCCTTCGCCACCGGGCGGCGTGATCGTGATCTCGATGAAATTGCGCAGGTAGGCCCAGCCGCCGATCACGGTGAGTTCGCGGATGTCGGCTTTGCCTTCCAGGCGGACGCCTTCCATGCTGCGCGAATTGGCGGCGAAGGTTTGCTTGCCGAACGGTTCGCGGCCGGGAACCATGAAGACGACGTCGTCCGACATCAGGCTGAGCACGGTCGCGTCATCGCCCGCGCAACTGGCCGTCATCCAGCGCTCGACCAGCTCGCGAATGGCGCGTTCGTCAGGGGACATAGTTTCTCATCCGTTAGCGTTCCAATTGTCATGCCCGGGCTTGACCCGGGCATCCATGACGCGGGTCAACGCGGAAAACTTACAAGGGTTTTTGTTTCGGTAAGTCATCATGGATTGCCGGGTCAAGTCCGGCAATGACACGACGCTCACGGCTCTCCCGCCACTTTCAGAATATCGATCAGCTTGCGGTCTCGCCAGCGCCGCAGGTCGTCCATGCTGCGTCCGGCCGCCTCCTCGGCAACGCCGGCGACGATTTTTTGTTAAGTCTTCGGCGTCAGCTTGGGCGTGCCGAGATCGTCCATCCAGGTCTGGATCGCCGGGCCGATGTGTTCCATGAAATGCGTCATGCCCCCATCGCCGCCGGCCATGTGAAATGTCAGATGCGGTCCCATCAGCGCCCAGCGCAGACCGGGGCCGTAGGCAATCGCTGCGTCGGCATCCGCAACGGACACGACGCCTTCGTTGACGAGGTGCACCGCTTCGCGCCATAGCGCCGCCTGCAGGCGGTTGGCGACATGGCCGCGCACTTCCTTCTTGATATGGATCGGGTGCTTGCCGATGTCGCGGTAAAACCGCATCGCCTTGTACACGGCTTCCGGCGCGGTCTTCGCGCCGCCGACCACTTCCACCAGCGGAATGAGATGCGGCGGATTGAACGGATGGCCGATCACGCAGCGTTCCGGATGTTTGCACTTGGCGCTCACGCGGCTGATGAGCAGGCCGGATGAGCTGGTTGCGATCACCGTTTCCGGCGGCAGCGCTGCATCGAGCGTCGCGAACAGCGCGATCTTGAGATCTTCGCGCTCGGGTCCGCTTTCTTGCACGAACGCCGCGCCTTTCGCGGCCGCCGCCGGGTCCTGGAAGAACGCGAAGCGTTTGCGGTCCGCCCCCGGTTTCACCGCGTTGAGTTTTTCCAGGGTCGGCCAGGCGTTGTCGATGAAGCGGCGCGCGAAGGCTTCGCCGTTCGGCGACGGATCGTAGGCGGCAACCTCGAGCCCTTGCGCCAGGAAATAGGCCGCCCAGCTTGCGCCGATGGTGCCGGCGCCGATGACTGCGATGCGTTGGGGCATGGCAAACCTTTTTTGTGTGGAAAAACGGATGTGGACCGATGGAATGGTAAAGCTTTTCGCCTGTGGCGAGAAGAAGTAGCATCCGCGCGATTGGCTTAAGCAGGCATTCGCACCTGACAAATTTCAAGGGAGAAACACCATGCGCTTCTCGACCTCATTGCGGGCTGGCTTGATCGCACTCGCAGCTCTCGCCTTTGCGCCTGCGGCGCAGGCCGACAGCGGCACCATCCGCTTCAACGTCGTGAAGGCGGGCTTCGTGATCGGCGGCTCGGCCGGCCAGGGTTCGCTGACCTTCCACGGCCGTCACTATCCGCTTTCGATCGGCGGTATCAGCTACGGCTTCACGTTCGGCGCCTCCGACACGCGTTTCGTCGGCACCGTCACCAATATCCGCAGGCCGTCCGACGTGGCCGGCGTCTATGCCGCCGCCGGCGCAGGCGCGGCCATCGGGCGCGGCGCGCAGGGGATCGTGCTGACCAACCAGAACGGTGCCGTGCTCACGCTGTCCGGCCGTCAGGCCGGCCTGATCGTCAGCGCCGATCTCAACGGCATGGCAGTGTCACTGCGATAGTCGGGCGTTTCGCTCGATGTCGATAAACGCGCAGGACGCCCGGGCTGCGTTCAGCCCGGGGTCACACCTTTGGCCTTGAACACCGCGGCGGCTTCAGGCGTCTTGAGATAATCAAGAAACGCCTTGGCAGCCGCCGCGTCTTTGCTCTCGGCAGCAACCGCGCCGACGAAAACCAGCTCGTGCTGCAGATCGCCGGGGAAGGGGCCGGCAAGTTCGACGCCGGGCGCGAGCAGCACATTGGTGAGAAACACGCCGAGCTCGGCCTCGCCTTTGGCCACGGCCTGCGGGATCGCGCCGGGCGCGGCCTGCACTTTGCTTTTCTCCTTGATCTGCTCCGCGATGCCGAGCCGCTCGAACGTCTTCTGCACGTAGGCGCCGGCCGCGCTTGCCGGGAACACGGCAATCGATGGGGCCTTCAGCAACGTCTGCTTGAGCGCGTCGGGCGTGCTGACGTCGGGCTTGGGCGCGCCCGCCTTGATTGCAACGCCGTAGCCGACGCGCGCGACGTTACCCGGCGTGCCGGCAAATTTGGCGCGCGCGCCATCGTTCTTCATCACGTCCACCGGCACCACGCCGACGTCGAACGGGCTTGACGTCGCCATTTTGATCAGCTCGGGCGTTGCCGCGAATGTCATGTCGAGTTTGTGGCCGCTCGCCTTTTCGAAACGCGGCCCGAGCTCTTTCAGGCTCGCGGTCATCGAGCCGCCGGCGATGACCTTCAGCTCGGCGGCTTTCACGGCGGCGATCGGCGCCATCGCCATCGCCATGCCAAGCAATGTGGCAGCAACAGAAGACTTGTCCATGGTCTCTCCCTGATGGATTTGCGGCGCGACAGCGCGTTGCCAGGCGATGCCGCAATGTTACGGGGTTCGTCGCGCCCGCCGCAACGGCCAATCCACGGCGCCGGCGCAAAACAGCGCCCACCAGGCCAGCACCGGCTGCAACGCAAGCCGCGGGCCGTGATACCACCAGCTGTCCGGGATTGGCGGCAGCACGATGTGCTCAACCGCCTGCTTGATATTGGCCGGCCACACCGCCAGCACGTACAGCGCGAGCGCGACGCCCGCCCACCAGCGAACCCGTGGCACCAGCAGACCAACGCCGCCGAAAAACTCCAGCACGCCGGTGATGAAGACAACCGCGCGCGGGACGGGCACCCAATCCGGCGTGATCGCAACCAGCGCATCGACCGCCGTCAGGTGCAGGACGAAGCCGCCAATGAAGAACGTTGCCATGATGACGCGCATGGCAGCGCGCACTATCTCAACGGTCGAAGCGGCGGCAGACATGAGTCACCGCGACCGGATAAAAGCGATGATGGCGGAGACCGCGGGCCCGTCTTGCCTGAAGAAGCCATGTGCACCGCGTGCGTTGCACGGATTTTCGCTCGGCTCGCCGGTGGTGTTGATCCATTGCAGCCGCGCCTTGCCGTGCGCCCAGACGACGAATTCGTTGGCGCCGCTGGGCAACGTGAATTTGCAGACATCGTTGCTGTGGTGGACGACGAGAGTCGCCGGCAATCTGTCGGGCGAGCCGAGCGTCGGCATCACGCGCGAATAGATGCCGGACACGAACACGACGCCCGCGGGCTTTGCGCCGGCGGCAAGCGCTGCCGCGGCATCGACCGTGCCCTTGCTCATGCCGACGAGCACCACCTTGTGGCCCTGGGCGGCTTCAGCCGCGATGGTCTCTGCCGCCGTCGACGATGAGGTGGTCACAATCGTGCGGATTCCGGCGCCTTTGATCCGGGCCTCGTTCCGCACCAGGAAATCTCCCGGCACGATGCCACCCGAGCCCGGCATCAGGACCGTGACATTGGCTGCGGTTGCGGCGCCAGCGTAAATGGATGACGCGACAACGAGCGTCATCAGCAATGTGTGAATTCGGCGCATCATAACTCACCAAAATAAGTTTCGGGTTCCAGCGTAGTCGAAGGCGATCCGGCTGACTATATTTACACGCAGGGAGTGATCATCATGTGCCGCAGCATCAAGACTTTGTTCAATTTCGAGCCGCCCGCGAGCGAGGACGAAGTTCGCGCATCAGCGCTGCAATTCGTGCGCAAGCTGTCCGGCTTCAGCAAGCCGTCGCAGGCAAACGCCGCCGCGTTCGAGCAGGCCGTCGATGAAGTATCGCACGCCGCGCGCAAGCTGCTGGCCTCTCTGCACACGCACGCACCGGCCCGTGACCGTGCGGTGGAAGCGGAGAAGGCGAAGGCGCGGGCGCGCGAACGGTTTGCGAGCTGATCTCGTCGTCTCGTTACAGCGGCTTTCGCGCCGTTAGCCCGATGACCGCCGACATGCCGGAGTGCCCCGGGCCTTCCTGCAATTCACGCTCTTCCTCGACGATGCGAACGTCAGCGAGGTCGCCGAAAGCGCGCTCCAGCATCGCGCGCGTGTAGAGGTGTTCGATCTGCTTCGGCCCGCCGGTGCCGTACTGGAGCTGCTTCGGCGTATAGCCCTGCACGATCAGCAATCCGCCGCGCCTGAGCGCGCGCCGCATGCCCGCCCATTTCTGCGGACGCTGCGCCGGCGTGCTGAACTGTGAGAAGATCTCCACCACCACGTCGAATGCTTCTTCCGGATAAGGCCAGGCATGCACGTCGGCCTCGACGAAGTTGACGTTGACCTTGTGCTCGGCGGCAAGCGCGCGGGCTTTGGCCTGAGCGGCCGGGGAAAAATCGATCGACAGAACATCAAGGCCCTGCCTGGCGAGCCAGACGCCGTTGCGCCCTTCGCCATCGGCAACGGCCAGCACCTTTCCGGTCTGCGGCAGTAGCGGACGGCACGCGACCAGAAATTCGTTTGGCTCCTTGCCGAAGCGGAAGTCCGGCGTGGAGAAACGCTCCTGCCAGTGATCGAAGTCGGAGGCGTCGGTCATTTGCAGGCCTACAACGCCTTGTTGCTCTCCTTCACCGTCTCTGCGTCGACATAAACCTGCTGGCCCATGGCGTTGAACTTCTCGCTCATCGCCGCCATGCCGGCCTCTTTGTCGTTCAGCGTCGCCGCGTAATCCCGCACGTCCTGCGTGATCTTCATCGAGCAGAACTTCGGCCCGCACATCGAGCAGAAATGCGCCACCTTGTGCGCTTCCTTCGGCAGCGTCTCGTCGTGATATTCGCGCGCGGTGTCGGGATCGAGCCCGAGGTTGAACTGGTCCTGCCAGCGGAAGTCGAAGCGCGCGCGTGACAGCGCGTCGTCGCGCAGCTGCGCCGCCGGGTGGCCCTTGGCGAGGTCGGCCGCGTGCGCCGCGATCTTGTAGGTGATGACGCCTTCCTTGACGTCGTCGCGGTCGGGCAGGCCGAGATGCTCCTTCGGCGTCACGTAGCAGAGCATGGCGCAGCCGAACCAGCCGATCATGGCGGCGCCGATGCCGCTGGTGATGTGGTCGTAGCCGGGCGCGATATCGGTGGTCAGCGGCCCGAGTGTATAGAACGGCGCTTCCCCGCACTCCTTGAGCTGCTTGTCCATGTTGATCTTGATCTTGTGCATCGGCACGTGGCCGGGGCCTTCGATCATCACCTGGCAGCCCTTCTTCCACGCGATCTGCGTGAGCTCGCCTAGCGTCTCCAGCTCGGCGAATTGCGCGCGGTCGTTGGCGTCGGCGATCGAACCGGGACGCAGGCCATCGCCCAGCGAGAAGGAGACATCGTATTTGCGCATGATGTCGCAGATCTCGTCGAAGCGTTCGTACAGGAACGATTCCTTGTGCCGCGACAGGCACCACTTTGCCATGATCGAGCCGCCGCGCGAGACAATGCCGGTGACGCGATCGGCGGTGAGCGGCACGTAGGCCAGCCGCACGCCGGCGTGGATGGTGAAATAATCGACGCCCTGTTCGCACTGCTCGATCAGGGTGTCCTTGTAGCATTCCCAGTCGAGCTTGACGGGATCGCCGTCCACCTTCTCCAGCGCCTGATAAATAGGAACGGTGCCGATCGGCACCGGCGAATTGCGCAGAATCCATTCGCGCGTGTTGTGGATGTTGCGGCCGGTGGAGAGGTCCATCACCGTGTCGGCGCCCCAGCGGATCGCCCACACCATCTTCTCGACTTCTTCCTCGACCGACGAGGTGACGGCGGAGTTGCCGATATTGGCGTTGATCTTCACCAGGAAGTTGCGGCCGATGATCATCGGCTCAAGCTCGGCGTGGTTGATGTTGGACGGGATGATGGCGCGGCCGCGCGCGATTTCGCTGCGCACGAATTCCGGCGTGATGAAGGCGGGCACCGCGCCGCCGAATTGCTCACCGTCGGCGAGGGCGGCTTCGGCGCGTTCAAGCTGCTTCTTGCGGCCAAGATTTTCACGCTCGGCGACGTAGATCATTTCCTTGGTGATGATGCCGGCGCGCGCCCATTCGAGCTGGGTGAGCGGGTGGGGGCCGCTTTTTCCCCTCCCCCTTGTGGGGAGGCACTGCCTCTCGCTCCCTCCCCCCTTGTGGGGGAGGGTTGGGGTGGGGGGTAGCTCGATGACGCGTCAGCTTTGCCACCAACAACAGCCTGCCACGGCTTCGGCGTGTTGGGGAAATTGCGCGCGAGATGCTTGCCGGTGACATTGCCATTATCGACCGGCTGGATCGGCCGCCCTTCGTATTCCTCGACCCCGCCGCGCTCTTTCACCCATTCGATGCGCGTTCGGGTCAGGCCTTTTTCCACGTCGATCGTGGCATTTGGATCGGTGTAGGCGCCGGTGGTGTCGTAGACCGGCAGCGGCGGCTCGCCGGAGCTCGCATCCAGTGCGATCTCGCGCAGCGGCACGCGCAACTCCGGCGCGGTTTCGGGCCGCGCGTAGACCTTGCGTGAGGCGGGAAGGGGGCCGGTCGTGACTTTCGGGGTGACGAGATCGGCGCTGGTGACGGGTTTGTTCATGACAGTACTCCCGAGCGGAATCCGAAGTAGCAGAGGACGGCGCCGATCACGAGCCAGATCGCCGCCGCGGTCATTACGGTGTCCTTGTGGGCAATCGCTTTCTTGCCGAGTTTTATGGCGCGGTCCGGCGCAAACACGCGCATCGCACCGCTGATCACGGCAACCCAGCCAAGCAGCGTGATGATCACGCGCCAGTCGAGCACCCAGACATTATGCGTAAGCACGATCGCAAGTCCGGCCGGCGTCAGGATCATGCCCGAGAAGAACATCAGGGAGGGGCTGCGCAGAAAATCCTGCGCCATCTTGCGGAATGCGGTCTCGTTGACGAGCAGGCTCACGCCCACCAGCACCATGACCGGGCCGATCAGCCGCGCGAGAAATATCGAGGTCTGCATGGATGTGCTCATGTTGCGTAGCCCCTGAAGGTGATGAAGCCGCCGGCCGCGAGCAGGAAAATGCCAAGGCCGGTGAAAACGCCGGCATGGGCGATAATGGCGCTGGCAATGAAGTTGGCAAATTGCGGCGCGATGATGCGGAACGCGCCGACGCAGGTCATGACCCAGCCGGCTGCGGTGACCGCACTCCGCCAATCCGGCGTCCACACATTATGCACGTTGAGGATATAGAGGCCGGCGATCAGGGCCAGCACGCCGGAAAAATAGATGAACGGAAGGCCATTGAGAAACTGGGCCGCCATCTCGCGGTAGGTCGGCTGGTTCGCCAGCATTCCGATGCCGATCGCGCACAGCACCGGGCCCATAAGCCTCGCGATTGTCGCGGATTTCTGCATCGCCGCGTCCTGTCCCTTCGCCGGCATGACCCGGATCAGGTTCAAAGGGTTTTTCTCAGCCCGAAAAGGGCACCCCTCGGAACAGTGTTTAATGTATGCGCGCGGGCAGGGGTGTCAATGCGGGCTGGGGGCCTGTGGAATCGGGCGCGTTCCCAGACGCAGCGTCATGCGCGGGCGCGTCCGCGGGCTTGACCAAGCATGACCCGGTGTCGGAGTTACGCGCGTTGCCCCACTCTCAGCGTCATGCCGGCTTTATGCCGGGCATCCACGTCTTCTCCCGGTTTCGAAATAACAAGACGTGGATGGCCGGGACGAGCCCGGCCATGACGAAAGCTGCGCACCTCACCCAAACAAACGATGTCGCAATAACGCAACAGCGCGGCGGGAAAGCGTACGCGCGCGCACAAAATCCTGCGCAATTGTCGCGCGCAGCAAGGCCGCTAGCGCACGCGCCCAAGCACTTTCGCCCGCGATCTTTAATTTGGAATCGAGCAATACGAGTTCACGCGCGATGCACGACACCGCGCGTTCGGCCGTTCGTAACGGCAAGCCGAGGGGCAAAGTTCATGCGGCGGAAATTCGAGAAACAGTCCATGAAAAGTGTGTGGCTCGGAAGCGCCGCGCTGGCCATATTAGCCGCGCCGTTTGTGGCGATGGAGCGCGCCGAGGCGGCGTGCACGGCCACCACGCCGACGGTCATCGATTGCACAGGCACAACAACTAATTCACCCAACGGATTTGGCACCGGCACGGAAACCGGTCTCACGATCAATGTTCAGCCTGGCGCGACAGTCAGCGGAACGCAAAGCGGTGTCGTTCTGGACGATGGCACCGTCAACAATTTAGGCACTATCCAGGGTAATGGGAGCGGGGGCGCTGGTATCCTAGTCAACAATAACCTGACACTACAAAACTCCGGTACGATTACGAATCAAAGCACTACTAGCGGCTTTGGCCTTGCAATCGTTGGCAATGCCAACATTACAAATTCCGGTACGATTTCCGGAAGGTTCGGAATCAGTGCCCACGGTGCGACGATCAACAATTCCGGTTTAATTCAGGGCACGGGCGCTGCTGCTCCGGCCATTACCATCGGCGGGGGGAGCGGGAACATCGTCAATTCTGGCACCATTTCAGGAGTAACAGGCATCGTCACGGCTAACAGCCAAGGCAGCACGATCACGAACTCGGGTACGATTACCGGATTTAGCGGCGTTGCGATCGTTATGTCCTCCGCGGCTGACACGCTGACGCTAAATCCCGGTTCGCGCATTAATGGTAAGATCGACATGGGCGGCGGCGCGGACGTGATCAACATCAACTTCGCGCTTCCGGGCGCCACCATTACCGGCGGTGGCCCATCCCGGCTCGTGAGTTCCGCTTCTGCGTTCGACCTGACCAACATCGTCAACTTCACCGGCACCATCAATGCCCTCGGCGGCGTTGGTGGCGTCACCGTCAGCGGCAATCAGCCGTTCGCGCAAAGTGGCGGCCTGACTGCTACGCTCGATCCCACCGCGTTGGGACGGGCCGATCGCGTGCTGATGGATTTCACCGGCAATGTGTCATCGCTGGTACAGAGCCGCCTCGGCGGCACCGCGGCGGCTGTGACACCGGTGCAGGTTGTGAGCTTCGCTCCCACGGGCGCGAGCGGCCGCAGCAATGAAGCCTTCGCCGCCATGTCGGCCATGGCCTATGGGCCGGAGCGCGACAAAATCGCAGCCCGCGCGTATCCCTATGCCGACGCTCCTTATAACGTCTGGACGAGCAGCTTCGGCGCCGCCGGCACCCAACGCGGCGACGATCTGATGCTGCGTTCGAATGCGTCGGCCTGGGCCGGGATCGTCGGCATCGACCGCCAGGTGCGGCCGGATCTGCTCATCGGTGCCTTTGCCGGCGGCGGCGGTGGCAGACTGTCGGTCGACCAGAATTCGCAAAGCATCGATACCGAGTATTTCACTGGCGGCCTCTATAGCCGCTTCGACCAGGCCAGCTACTTCCTCGACCTCACGCTGCAGGCCGGCGCCAGCAGCAACAAGTCGAATCGGCTGGTGCTGAACGACACGGCGCTCAGCGGCTCCGAGACTGCAACGGCGAGCTATAACGGGTGGTACATCAATCCGGAGATCGCCTATGGCCGGCGCTATGCCTTTGGCAACGGCTACACCCTGACGCCGGCTGCGCGCGTTCGCTATCTGGCCGGCAGCTTCGACGGCTACGCGGAAGCAAACTCCGCACAAAACCTCGTTGTCGGCCGCCGCACGCTACAGGACGTCGAGGAGCGTGCCGAGCTCGAACTTTCGAAAATCACCGGCATTGCGGTCGGCGCTTTCAGGACCAGCGTGCATGGCGGAATGATCGCCCTGCAGCGTCTCGGTAGTCCCACGGTCAACACCGTTCTTATCGGACAGAACCTGTCGTTCACGGCGCCGGGCAAGGACAGTGCGGTCGGCGCGGTGGCCGGTGTCGGCATCGACTTGCGCGCAAGCGAGCACATCGCCTTGTTCGGCGCTTTCGAAGGCACACTGATGTCCGACAAGACCAGCACGGCCGTCGCGAAAGGCGGCTTGCGCGTTACGTTCTAGTCGTTCGCACCTGACCTTCGGCCTCGCGTACAAGTTCAACTGAGGCGGACCCCACACTCAGCGTCATGCGCGGGCTTGACCCGCGCATCCATGATGAGATGCAACGCTACCCGTACAGGTGTCATTGCGGAATGCCTCATGGATTGCAGCAGAACTCGGGCTTGCCCGAGTTCTGCACTGATTAAGCACCACAAGTCGGGTATACCCGACTTGTGATGTCAAGCCCGGCAATAACTCGTTGCGGGGCGTTGCCGCATCTTTCGCGCCAAGCTTGGCAATGACATGCTCAGACGCATGGCACAGCCTTTCATCGAGCCATGCAGCCGCGGCATCATCGCCGCCCAACCGTGCCCGCGTGCGCTCGGACGCGAGATCGCTCCGCAGCGGCGCCGGATGGTGCTGGCCGCCTGTGTCCTCGCATCCTCGATGGCGTTCATCGACGGTTCGGCATTGACGGTCGCGCTGCCGAAACTGCGCGCCGACTTCGGTGCCGATCTTGCGTCGGTGCAATGGGTGCTCAACGGGTACATCCTGGCGCTGGCGGCGCTGACATTGGTCGGCGGCGCACTTGCCGACCGCTCCGGCAAAGCACGCATGCTGGGCGTTGGCTGTCTCGGCTTCGGCCTCGCATCGGTGGCTTGCGCATTCGCGCCATCAGTCGCGTGGCTGATCGCGTGCCGCGTGGTGCAGGGGATTTCAGCAGCGATCCTGACACCATCGAGTCTGGCGCTGATCGGCGCCACCTATCCCAAGGAAGAGCGCAACCGCGCCATCGGCGTGTGGGCTGCCGCGTCCTCGCTCACCACCGCGGGAGGGCCGGTGCTCGGCGGCTGGCTGACCGAGAACTTCGGCTGGCAATGGGTTTTCGCGATCAACCCGCCGCTCGCGCTGATTGCAGTGGCGTTGCTGATGGTCTACGCGCCGGCGGACCGGAATGAGCCGCGGCAGTTCGATGTCGCGGGGGCCGCGATCCTTGCCTGCGCGCTGGGCGCGCTTGCCTGGGCTTTGAGTCAAACCGGCCCCGACAAATCCGGGGCCGCCAACGGCGGGATGATCGCTCTCGTGGCGGCGCTGGGACTCGCGGGGCTTGCCGGCTACGCTTTTTGGGAAAGGGCCAGCGATCATGCCATGACGCCGCCGCGGCTCCTGCAAAATCGTCCGTTTGTCGCGCTCAATGTCGCGACGCTGCTGATCTATGCCGGCCTTTCGATCATGTTCTTTCTGCTATCGTTCGATCTCATCGACCGGCGCGGCCTGTCGCCGACTTATGCCGGGCTCACGTTCCTGCCATTCACCCTGGGCACCGGTTTCCTGTCGCAACCTTTCGGCGCACTGGCCGACAGGATCGGCGCGCGCATCCTGCTGATCGCCGGACCGCTTGGCGCGGCACTGGCGTTGCTTCTGCTTGCGTGGGGCAGGAATGCCTCTCTCGCGCTCGGCGTGATTGCGCCGATGGCGCTGCTGGGATTGTCCTTTGCGGTTTTGGTGGCGCCGCTGACCGCCTCCGTCATGTCGAGCGTCGCGGATGCCGACGAGGGTCTTGGCTCCGGCGTCAACAATGCGATCAGCCGCGTGGCGCAGCTTGCCGGCGTCGCGCTGGCCGCGGGCGTTGCCTCATACGCCGCCGGATATCAGGCCGGCCTGATCACGGCGGCTGTTTTCAGCGCCGCCGGCGCTGCGGCGATCGCAGCGATGTTGCCGGCACATGCGCGTGGGCGCCCGTAGGGGTGGGCTAAGGCGCCCAGACTTCCGACGAACTTTCTTCACCTCTCCCATAGGGAGAGGTCGCCCGCCGGAGGCGGGCGGGTGAGGGGTTATGGCCTACCGAGAGTCCTACGTCCCCTCACCCCGACCCTCTCCCCAATGGGGAGAGGGAGCGCGCTGTGCTTGCGATCGACGCTTCGATTTTAACCGACGATGGCGCGCAGAGTTGCGACGAAGTTTCTTCACCTCTCCCATAGGGAGAGGTCGCCCGCCGGAGGCGGGCGGGTGAGGGGTTATGGCCTACCGAGATCCTGAGTCCCCTCACCCCGACCCTCTCCCCAATGGGGAGAGGGAGCGCGCTGTGCTTGCGATCGACGCTTCGATTTTAACCGACGATGCAATTCTCGTGGTCGGTATTGCCGCTGCATCATCCAGCGTTACCCATGCGGTGCAGCTTGAGCACGGTGTAAACGGTATCGCTGGCCGGCGTTGCGATGCCGAGCTCGCGCCCGAGCGCCCGCACTTTGCCGGCGAGCCAATCCAGTTCGAGCCGGTTGCCGCGTTCGAGATCGTGCGCCATCGAGGCTTTCATCCCGGGCTCGATCTTGCTGGTGACGAAATTCATGCGCTCGTCGACATAAGCGGAATCGAGCGCCACGCCTTTGGCCTTGCCGACCGCGAAGGCCTCCTCCATCAGCGCGCGGAAAAACCCGCGCAAGTCAGGGTCGGCGACGATAGGCCCGATCGGCGATCGCAAACTCGCGGTCGAACCCGCCATGGCTGTGAGGAAAATAAATTTCTGCCAGAGCTCGCGCTGGATATCGTCGGACAAGGCAATGTCGAGCTTGGCGGCCTTGCCGGCATCGACGAAGGCCTTGAGTTTGTCGTCGGGTTTCTTGTCGTCGCGGCCAAAGGCGATCTTGGCGAACTGGCTCGTGTGCCTGATCACGCCCGGAGACGAAATGGTGGTGGCGATATAGGCGGCGCCGCCGACAACGCGTTCCGCGCCCAGCACCGCGGACAGCCGGCCGACGCTGTCGACGCCGTTCTGAAATGTAATGAGACGGCTGTCCGGCCCGAGCAGCGGGCGCGCCGCGGCCGCGGCTGTTTCGGTATCCCAGAGCTTGACCGCGAACAGCACGATGTCGACGGGCCCGACCTTGGCCGGATCGTCGGTCACGTTCGGCTTCGGCAGATGCAGATCGCCGTGCACGCTTTCGATCTTCAGGCCATTTTTCTCGATGGCGTCCCGATGCGCGCCGCGCGCGATGAAGAAGACATCATGGCCTGCCGCGGCCATTCGCCCGCCGAAATAGCCACCGACCGCACCGGCCGCCATTGCTGCAATACGCATGTTGTTTTCCGCTCCTGCTTCCGCTCATTCCCGCGCAAGCGGGAATCCAGACTGGGTCCCCGCTTTCGCGGGGACGAGCGGGCATGGTTTACCCGGCGCAAGCCTTCACGCACAAGCGCGCAAAAAAATGGCCCGGCATGCGCCAGGCCTGCAGCCTCTCATCTCGTCATTGCCGGGCTTGACATCACAAGTCGGGTGTACCCGACTTGTGGTGCTTAATCAGTGCAGAACTCGGGCAAGCCCGAGTTCTGCTGCAATCCATGAGGTCCCCCAGCAATAAAGCGGTACGGTCTTACACGCTGCATTTCATCATGGATGCGCGGGTCAAGCCCGCGCATGACTGTTGAGGGATTATGCCGCGCGCTCAGGACCGCAAGGACGACGTGATGCCGATACAAGCGCACAAAAAATGGCCCGGCATGCGCCGGGCCACAGCCTTGGAGGTCGGCGAACGACTAGCGGCCGACCGGGCGGATGCGCTGCCACGTCGCCTGCGCCGGAGTTTGCGGCTGCGGCGCATAGGCGTAGCCAAGCGATGCGTGCTGCAACTTCGCGACCGACGTCTGCGGCAGCACGATCACTTTCGCACCGACATGCACGCGGTTGAAGAGATCGATCACATCCTCATTGGTCAGCCGGATACAGCCACTAGACACGTGCTTGCCGATGGTGCTCGGTGCATTGGTGCCGTGAATGCGATATTGCGTGCCGGCAATGTACATCGCGCGCGCGCCGAGCGGATTGCCCGGGCCGCCTGCGGTCATGCGCGGCAGATAAGGCTGGCGCGAAAGCATTTCAGCCGGCGGATACCAGTCGGGCCATTCGGCCTTGCGTTCGATCGATTTGACGCCCGACCAGGTAAAGCCTTCGCGGCCGACACCGATGCCGTAGCGCAGCGCCTTGCCGTTGCCGAGCACGTAATAAAGGAACGTGTGCGGCGTATCGATGATGACGGTGCCCGCCGCCTCCGGGCTTCGGTAGTCGACGATCTGGCGTTTCAAACGCGGATCGAGCTGCGCGTCGTCGCTCTCGTCGGCGGGCGCCGGCTCGATGGCTTGCGGTTCGATTTGAGTTTGAGCTGGAGGCGTGAGGAAGGCGAAGAGCGGTTCGGCGTTGGCGGTCCCGCACGACAGCGCGGCAGCTGCCATCAACGCGGCAAACGATACTGACCTGGACATGACACCCTCGTCGGTTTCCTCCCTCCCGTCTTGGTCGACAAACTGACCGGACGGTTCAAAGGTTCCCTGAAGGTGCCTAACTAAAAACCGTTAACGTGCAGGAACGAATGGCGAGCGTTCTCATGTTGCATCAGTTGTCATGGCCGGGCCTGTTCCGGCCATCCACGTCTTTCGTCCAAGCAAGACGTGGATACCTGGCACAAGACCGGGCCGGGCATGACGGCCGCTCAGTCCTTCGTTCGCTTGTGCCAGCCGACGACCGCCTCCGGCACGCTATCGGTCGACGCGAAATAGGGCTTGATGTCGAGGAGTGGTGTGCCATCCAGGCAGTCGAGTCCGATCACCGAGAGCCGGTTACCATCGACGCGCAGGAGCTTGACCACGCTCATGGCAATGGGATTGGGCCGGGCGGGGGAGCGGAGCGCGAAGGTGCCGCGCTGGATGCCGTAGTGGCCGGGCACCTGGAGCACCAGATTGCGCGGCGACTTGTCCATCCAGTAGAGCAGGACAATGTGCGTGCAGGTCTCGACGTCCTTGAGCGCCTCACCCCACCGCGGATCGACCTCGACGGTACAAACCGCTTCGGATTCGCGGGCATTCTTGGGGCAGTCCTTGCGCTCTTTCCAGGGCGTGTGAATGCGGCCGATGAAAAAGAGGCCGGCGTCCGATGCACCCGGCAGCTCGATGGTTTTTTCACCCTCCCAGACGCCGAAGTCCTTGTCGGTCATGGATGACGTTTCTGTCATTCCGGGCGGGTCCGCAACACCTCAGCGTCATGCCCGGGCTTGACCCGGGCATCCATGAGGCATCGCCGCTCATCGCAGCCCTAAGAAAGGCCTTGGTAATGGCCACTCATCATGGATTGCCGGGTCAAGCCCGGCAATGACCCTTGTTGTGGACTTGCCGAAAGGCGTTTCAACGTATAAAGATATCTTTATATAGTGGGAACTCGCCCAAGCAGGGCTTATCTCAATGGCCGATAGCGGAAAGCTCGGTTTCGACGCGCTCAATTCCGCGCTCAAGGCGGCGGGCGAGGAAACGCGGCTGCGCGTGCTCGCCCTCCTGGCCGAAGCCGAGCTCACCGTGTCCGACCTGACCGACATCCTGCGGCAGTCGCAACCGCGCATCTCGCGCCACCTCAAGCTGCTGGCTGAGGCCGGACTGGTCGAGCGCTTCCGCGAGGGGACCTGGGCGTTCTTCCGCCTCGCCGAGCATGGCGGCGGTGCCGACATCGCGCATGCACTGATCGATCGCCTCGATCCTGCCGACCAGACCATTGCGCGCGACCGTGCGCGGCTGGTTTCGGTGCGGGCGGCGCGCGCGACCGCCGCGCAGGCTTATTTTCGCGCCCACGCCGTGGAGTGGGACCGCATCCGCAAGCTGCATGTTGCAGATGATGCGGTGGAGAACGCCATCCGCGCCGCGCTTGCCGATAAACCGTTCCGCTCGTTGCTCGATCTCGGCACCGGCACCGGGCGCATGCTCGAACTGTTCGGGCCAGACATCGAACGCGGCCTCGGCCTCGATCTGTCGCTCGACATGCTGTTGCTGGCGCGCGACCGGCTGGAGCGCGCGGGCTTGAAGAACTGCAGCGTGCGGCAGGGCGACATCTACGATCTGCCGCTCGCCGACGGTTCTTTCGACGTCATCATCCTGCACCAGGTGCTGCATTTCCTTGACGACGGCGCGCGTGCGATCCGCGAATCCGCGCGCGTGCTCCGTCCGGGCGGCCGCCTGCTGGTTGTCGACTTTGCGCCGCACGAACAGGAATTCCTGCGCGAGCAATTCGCGCATCGCCGCCTCGGATTTTCCGCAGAGACCGTCACCCAATGGATGAGCGCTTCGGGCCTCGAGCCGATGCTGCACAAGTCGCTTGCGCCCGAGCCCGGCTCCGACGGCAAGATCGCAGTTTCGCTCTGGCTTGCGCGGGATCCGCGCGCGCTCATCGCCACAACGCCGCGACGTGAGGTGGCCTGATGAACAGCCCCGTCCGCCTGAGCCGCTTCACGCGCGATGATAGCCGGCGCATCGGCGTGTCCTTCGAATTCTTCCCGCCCAACAGCGAGGAGATGGAGAAGATCCTGTGGGAATCGATTGAGCGTCTGGCGCCGCTGGCGCCGGATTTTGTCTCCGTCACCTATGGCGCCGGCGGCACCACGCGCGAACGCACCCACGCGACGGTCAAGCGTCTCCTGACCGAGACCCGGCTGACACCGGCTGCTCATCTCACATGTGTCGCCGCCACGCGCGACGAAATCGACCGCATCGTGCGGACCTATCGCGATGCAGGCGTGCGCCACATCGTCGCCTTGCGCGGCGATCCCGTGAGCGGCGCCGGCGCAAGCTACGCGCCTCATCCGGGCGGTTACAGCAACGCTGCCGATCTTGCCGGCGGCATCAAGCGCGTTTCTTCCGACTTTGAAGTCTCGGTGTCGGCCTATCCGGAAAAACATCCCGATAGCCCAACGGTCGAGGCGGATATCGACATGCTCAAGGCCAAGGTCGACGCCGGCGCCAGCCGCGCCATCACCCAGTTCTTCTTCGAAAATGACCTTTATTTCCGCTACCTGGACCGCGTCCGCGCGCGCGGCATCGATATTCCGATCGTGCCCGGCATTCTGCCGGTGCAGAACTTCAAGGCGACGACCGGCTTTGCCAAGCGTTGCGGGGCTTCGGTGCCTGCGTGGCTCGCCGAGCGCTTTCAGGGCCTGGATAACGATGCGTCCACGCGCAAATTGATCGCCGCCGCGGTCGCCGCCGAGCAGGTGTTCGATCTGGTCGACCGCGGGGTCACCACGTTTCATTTTTACACGATAAATCGCGCCGACCTCGTGTTCGCGATCTGCCATCTGCTGGGCCTGCGGCCGTCATCTTCTTCTCCCCTCTCCCAAGGGGAGAGGGTGCCCGAGCGCAGCGAGGGCGGGTGAGGGGTTATGGCTCAATTTATTCGTACATCGAACTCGGTCCCCCCTCACCCTAACCCTCTCCCCGACGGGGAGAGGGAAAAGGGGGCGGCGGTGCAACACGCTTCCCTCTCCCAAGGGGAGAGGCAAAAGATGGCGGCGGTGCAACACGCTTCCCTCTCCCAAAGGGAGAGGGTGCCCGAGCGCAGCGAGGGCGGGTGAGGGGTTATGGCATCGCGTGTTGATACAGCGAGACGGCTGCGGCGCGATCAGACGAACGCGGAGCGAACGCTGTGGTTTCGGCTGCGCGACCGGCGGCTCAACGGAATGAAATTCAGGCGCCAGACACCGATCGCATCTTACGTTGTCGATTTTTGCTGCGAGGCATCGCGTCTCATCATCGAACTCGATGGCGGCCAGCACGCGTTGATTAAAGAACAAGATGCAAAGCGCACGGAAGATTTGGAGGCACGCGGTTATATCGTGCTGCGCTTTTGGAATAACGACGTGCTCCGAAATATCGACGGTGTTTTAGAAACGATCGTCGCTACTGCGAGTCGTGTCCCCCCTCACCCTAACCCTCTCCCCGACGGGGAGAGGGAACACCTCTGAGCGGGCGGCAAGCCAATGGCCAACACGTCATCCTCAAATACCCGCGCCGAATTCCTCACTCTGATGAGGCAGCGCATTCTAGTGCTCGACGGCGCCATGGGCACCATGATTCAGGCACTCAAGCTCAACGAGGAAGGCTATCGCGGCGCGCGTTTCGACGCCTGGAACCGCGAGGTGCGCGGCAACAACGATCTGCTCAATCTGAGCCGGCCGGACGCGGTGCGCGACATCCATCTCGCCTACTTTCGTGCGGGCGCCGATATCGTCTCCACCAACACATTTTCATCGACGGCAATTGCCCAGGCCGACTACGGGATGGAGGGCATCGCCTACGAGCTCAATCAAGCCGGTGCGACGCTGGCCCGCGAGGCTGCGGCGCGCGCTGAAAAGGAAGACGGCCGCCGGCGTTTTGTTGCCGGGGCGCTCGGTCCCACCAACCGGACGGCGTCAATCTCGCCGGACGTTGCCAATCCCGGTTTCCGCGCCATTACCTTCGATCAGTTACGCACCGCCTACGGCGAACAAGTGCGGGGGCTTGTTGACGGCGGCGCGGATTTGCTCCTGATCGAAACCATTTTCGATACCCTCAATGCCAAGGCCGCAATCTTTGCAATCTCCGAGGTTTGCGACGAACGTGGCCTCGATCTGCCCGTGATGATCTCAGGCACGATCACCGATCGGTCGGGCCGGTTGCTGTCCGGGCAGACACCGGGCGCATTCTGGAATTCGGTGAAGCACGCCAGCCCCGTCACCATCGGGCTCAACTGCGCGCTCGGCGCGAGCGAGATGCGCGCCCATATCGCAGAATTGGGACGGCTGGCCGATACATTCGTTTGCGCCTACCCGAACGCCGGCCTGCCGAACGAGTTCGGCTACTACGACGAAAGCCCGGCCTATATGGCGGAGCTCCTCGGTGAGTTCGCCCAGGCCGGCCTGGTCAACATTGTCGGCGGGTGCTGCGGCACCACGCCGGACCACATCGCTGCCATTGCGAAAGCCGTTGCCGGTAAAACCCCGCGTGCCATTCCGGATGTGCCGCCGCAACTGCGGCTGTCGGGACTGGAATCGTTCGCGCTGACGCCGGAAATTCCGTTCGTGAACGTGGGCGAGCGAACCAACGTCACCGGCTCCGCAAAATTCAGGAAACTTGTTACCGCCGGGGATTATGCCGCGGCGCTGTCGATCGCGCGCGAACAGGTCGACAATGGCGCGCAGGTGATCGACGTCAATATGGACGAAGGCCTGCTCGATTCAGAGCAGGCGATGACCACGTTTCTCAATCTCATTGCCGCCGAACCGGATATCGCGCGCGTGCCGGTGATGGTCGATTCATCGAAATTCTCGGTGATCGAGGCCGGACTCAAATGCATACAAGGCAAACCGGTGGTGAATTCGATCTCGATGAAGGAAGGCGAGGCGGCGTTCATCGAGCATGCGCGCACCGTGCGCCGATACGGGGCGGCCGTGGTGGTGATGGCGTTCGACGAAAAAGGACAGGCCGATACGCTCGAACGCAAGACCACGATTTGCAAGCGCGCCTACGACATCCTGGTCAATCAGGTCGGGTTTCCGCCCGAAGACATCATCTTCGACCCGAATATCTTCGCGATCGCGACCGGCATGGAGGAGCACAACGGCTACGGATTGGCCTTCATCGAAGCAGCGCGCTGGATCCGCAACAATCTTCCGAACGCCCATGTATCGGGCGGCGTGTCCAATCTGTCGTTCTCCTTCCGCGGCAATGAACGCGTGCGCCAGGCCATGCATTCGGTGTTTCTGTTCCACGCCATCAAGGCCGGGATGGATTTGGGGATCGTCAATGCCGGGCAAATGGCCGTCTATGACGATCTCGATCCGGAACTGCGCGAGGCCTGCGAGGACGTCGTGCTCAATCGCCGCCCGGAGGCCGCCGAGCGGTTGTTGGACCTGGCTAAAAGGTTTCATGGGGCCGGGCAGGAGGCCAAGGAAGTCGATCGCGCCTGGCGGGATCAACCGGTCGACAAGCGACTGTCGCATGCGCTGGTCCACGGGATCACGGACTTCATCGAGACGGATGTCGAAGAAGCCCGCATCAATGCCAAGCGCCCGCTCGATGTGATCGAAGGTCCGCTGATGAGCGGCATGAACACCGTCGGCGATCTGTTCGGCTCCGGAAAAATGTTTTTGCCGCAGGTGGTTAAATCCGCGCGCGTGATGAAACAGGCGGTCGCCTACCTGATGCCGTACATGGAACAGGAAAAGGACGGCCGCCAGCACGGCGGTTCCAACGGCAAAATCGTCATGGCAACGGTGAAAGGCGATGTCCACGATATCGGCAAGAACATCGTCGGCGTCGTGCTCCAGTGCAACAACTACGAAGTTGTCGATCTCGGCGTCATGGTGCCGGCGGCCAAAATCCTCGAAACCGCGCGCACCGAGAAGGCCGACATTGTCGGCCTGTCCGGATTGATTACGCCCTCACTCGATGAAATGTGCCATGTCGCGGCGGAAATGGAGCGGCAGGGCTTCGACCTTCCGCTCATGATTGGCGGCGCGACCACCAGCCGGGTGCACACGGCGGTCAAGATTCACCCGAATTATCAGCGCGGGCAAACCGTCTATGTCAACGATGCCAGCCGCGCGGTGGGTGTGGCACAGACCCTGATGTCGGTGAATTCGCGTGCCGGCTACGTGACCGAACTGCGCGGCGAATATGCCCGCATTGCCGCGGCGCATGCACGCGCGCAGGAAGACAAAAAGCGGTTGCCGCTTGCTGCCGCCCGCGCCAACGCGATCAAACTTGACTGGTCGGGCGCCTATCAGCCTCCAAAGCCAAGTTTCCTGGGTACAAAGGTTCTGGCCGATTATTCAATCAAGCAACTGATCGATTACATCGATTGGACGCCGTTTTTCTCCACCTGGGAACTTTCGGGCAAATTCCCGGCGATCCTTGATGACGCCAAGTTCGGCGCAGCCGCGCGTCCTTTATATGAGGATGCGCGCGCGATGCTGGACAAGATTGTCGGTGAAAATTGGTTCAGGGCGAGCGCCGTCCTCGGTTTCTGGCCGGCCAATTCCGATGGCGATGACATCCGCATTTACGCCGATGAAACGCGCGGCGAGCCTATCGCCGTGCTGCACACATTGCGCCAGCAATTGTCGAAGCGCGAAGGCCGCGCCAATGCTGCGCTCAGTGACTTTATCGCGCCACATGACAGTGGCCTTACCGATTACATCGGCGGGTTTACGGTCACCGCCGGAATCGGCGAGGACGAGGTCGCCGAGCGCTTCAAGCGCGCCAATGACGACTACTCTGCGATCATGGTGAAGGCGCTGGCCGACCGTCTGGCCGAGGCGTTTGCGGAACGCCTCCACCAGCGCGCGCGCAGGGAGTTCTGGGGCTACGCGTCAGACGAGACACTGAGCAACGAACAACTCATCGGCGAGACGTACCGTGGTATCCGCCCGGCACCGGGTTATCCGGCGCAGCCCGACCACACCGAGAAGGGAACGCTGTTCAATCTCCTGGACAGCGAGCGCATTGGCGTCAAACTCACCGAGAGTTTCGCAATGTGGCCGGGCGCGGCGGTGTGCGGGCTCTATTTTAGCCATCCGGAAAGCGCCTACTTCGGCGTCGGAAAGATCGAACGCGACCAGATGGAGGACTACGCCCGCCGCAAAGGCTGGAGCGTTGCAGAAACGGAAAAATGGCTGGCGCCGATCCTCAATTACGACGTCCACGCCTCCCCGAGCATCGTCGCGGCATAGCCAGTGGCTGGGCCAAAAACGAAACACCGGAGAGCGTGGCCCTCCGGTGTTGTAAAGGTTTGCCGGATCAATTCCGGTTTTATTGCTTTGGCGTTGTCGTCGGCCTCTTGAACTCAGAATGCCCCTAGCAAGATCGCGCCAACGAAAGCAAACACGGCGCACACCGCCAGCACATTAAGCTTCAAGGCAAGGTCCACGGCAGGTGCCTCCCTTGTTGAGGGATAAAAGCTAGCACAGAACGCAAGACTGCCGAAGGTGGTTGCAGAGCGGCCCCATAATCTTGCGCATAGGGGCATGCGCAGTTGGCATGGCGAGGGCAAGCGGCTGATCGCGCGGCGTAAAAACCCATAAAACCAAAAATTTTCGTGGTGCAAAACTCGCGCGTGGCATCATTTTTCGTGGCTAATTTGCGGCAAATACCACCGGTTGCAGCGCCGTGGATTTCGGCCACACCCAGCCCGCCGCACTAACCACAGCGTAAATTCGTTATTGCGCAACTTGGCCGGTTATGACGTGATCCGCCGCCGCGCTGGATCTTTTACCGCGGCTTCAACCAATTCCTGGAGCGACCATGCGACGTCTGCGCTGTTTCCTGCTCACCCTTTTTGCCGCGGCCGTTTTTTCGGGCCCATTTGCGCAAGCACAAACGGTGGCCCAACCGTGGCCGCAACGTCCGGTTCAATTCATCATTCCGCTCGGTCCGGGGTCGGGCGTCGATATCACGGCCCGGTTGTTGGCCGACAAGCTGGCGGTGAAGTGGGGCCAGCCGGTTGTGGTCGAAAACCGGCCCGGCGGCGATGCCTTCCTTGCGATCACGGCGGTGCTCGGTGCTCACGACGATCATATCTTGCTGTTCGCGCCGGCATCGACGTTTACCGCGCATTCCTTGTTGCACGACAAACTGCCCTACGATCCGAAAGACCTGACACCGATTGCGCGCGTGACCAACACGTTGATTGCCCTCGGCGTGCCGGCTGAACTCAACGTCTCCACGGTGAAGGAGTTGGCCGCCAGAATCAAAGCGGAACCGGGTAAATTGAACTATGCATCGGTGACCGGTGCGAACGATCTGCTCTTCGCCGCATGGCTGAAGACTGAAAAGCTCGACATGGCCAAAGTTCCTTACAAGGACGCGGTGCAGGCCATCAATGATCTGGCCGAGGGGCGCATCCACGCCTTTGTCGGCGCTTATGCAATCATGCGGCCGCGCGTGCAGGCCGGTAAGGTCAAGGTGATCGCCTTGACCAATCGCCAGCATGCAAAAGCCCTCAACGATATTCCGACTGCAGCGGAGGCGGGATACAAGTCGCTGGAGTTCGACGGACTGGTCGGCCTATTCGCCCCGCGCGATTTCCCGCAAGCCGTCCGCGACCGCATTGCGGCCGATATCCGGAGCGTTGTCTCGGAACCTGAGATCGAATCGAAGCTCTCGGCAACGGGACAGGTGGTCAATCCAGGCACGCCCGCGGAGTTCGCGGCGGCGGTGGACGATCAACTCCAAACGGTCAAAGGGATCGGCGATACTCTCGGCATCAAGGCCGCGCAGTAACGTCTAGGTCTGGCCGTCGATCAGCCGCACGATCGCCTCAGTGGCGCGGCGGACATGGGGAACTGCGAAAAACGCCAAGACAGCGGCGACAGGCCAACCGGTCATAAAGGCTTTGAGCCAGCGCGGCACGAAATCGGCGCGCAGACCGATGTTGGTGAAGGTCACGACTGCGCTGACCACAAAGACGATGAGCGCGCTGATGATGACAGGAAAAATGAACCGCGCCTTGCCTTCCATTGCGTCGTCCTCAGCCTCCCAGGTGTTGCCGGGCCACCAGCCAAGACGGCACCGCGACACCGCTCGGGCGGCCACAGTTCTAGGCAACAGGCACGGTTTGGCAAGGATTTCTTATCCTTAACGAAATCGCGGGTGCCAGCGTTGAAGCCTCGTTAAAAGAACTGCTCGCATTTTTGCGAGCATGAGGCGTGGCGCGGTTGTCTATCTAATTGGTGCAGGGGTGCTATTGGCGCTCGCCGGCTGCGGGCGCGGCTTCATGTCAGGGGAACGAGCTGCCTGGCGACACCAGGCCGAGGTCGAGTGCCTGAAATCCGGTGTGGTCAAACTTGGAGCGGGTGTCGTGCAAATCGAGCCCATCGAAGGGCCAGGTATGTGCGGCGCCGATTTTCCGCTCAAGGTCGCGGCCCTGGGTGAGAGCAGTCCAGCCATCAGCTATGCAGACGATCCGCGCCCACCAGGATCTGTTCCAGGCGCCGCCGCGCAGATGCCGCGTTGGCCCATCAACGGTTCGCAGTACGCACCGCCCGGTGCGATGTCTCCCGTGCAAACTGCGCCAACAGCCGCGCCTTCAGCGCAAGTGCCGCAAATGCGGTGGGTGCCCGGGCCACCACCGGCCCAGCGTTACAATCCGGTAACGCCGACCAGTGCGCCGACATCTCTTGGCGCGCCGGGAACCGAGCCCGGCATCACGCCTGGCGGCGCGCTATTGCCCGATGATGTTCCTGACGACGCAATTCTGCCGCCGGGACGCGCGCCTTCATATACTCCGCAGCGGATATATGGTGCTCCGGTCTATCAACCCTCTCAGCCAGACCAACGTGCCCCCGTCTATCAGGCGCCACCCCGTGCCGCGCCGACACTTGGGCCAGCACGCGGAAACCGGATGTCGGGCCCAATGACTCCCGCAGCGCTGAACCCGCCCGCAACGCTCGCCTGTCCTCTCGTTTCCGCTCTCGACCAATGGGTCAGCGAGAGCGTGCAACCTGCGGCAATTCGCTGGCTCGGCTCATCGGTCGCAGAAATCAAACAGATCTCGGCATATTCCTGTCGTGGCATGGTTGGCTCAGGTGGCTCGGGCATATCCGAACATGCCTTCGGCAACGCGATCGATATCGCGGCTTTCACGTTCGCGGATGGGCGCAGAATTACGGTGCAGGACGGATGGCATGGCACACCGGAGGAGCAGGGCTTCTTGCGCGACGTCCACCTCGCCGCGTGCGATCATTTCACGACGGTGCTCGCCCCCGGCTACAACGCCGCCCATTACAATCACATCCACGTGGACCTTATGCGCCGTGCAAGCGGAGACCGCCCCTGTCGCCCCGAGGCAATTTCCGGTGAGGTCGCAGCTGCAAAAGCGCGTACAGTTTATGCCGGTCGGCAGCGCGGGCCCGCATTTACCAGCGCATTGCGGGCGAACGCCAAGCTGAGCCGTGTGCCGGCTGCCATCCCGGGCGAGGACGGCTATCTGCTTGATGATGTGATGATCGACTTGCAGAGCCGACGCGGAGCGAATCGCGGTCTACTTGGTAACGACGTTACCGGCGCGATTGCACCTTCCGTACCGTCGTACGCGGTTTCTAAAACGGCAAAATCCACAGATGATCGTTTGAGCACTCACTGAAGTCGGCTTTAAATTGCAGCGTCGACAAGCATAGCGCCGAAGAGAATAAGACCGGCATCACGATTGGATTTGAACAGCATCAGGCAGTGCGCGGGATCATCGATGTCGATCCGCGTTACTTGCCAAGCAAGATGGGCAGCGAAGGCAATCAAGCCGAACGTGAAAACCACCCCGCCGCCTGCCCCGAAACCGGCCACCGTGATCAGGATGACTGCACAGGCGTAGAAACGTGCGAGCATCGATGGCGTACGCTCGCCAAACAACAGCGCGGTTGATTTTATGCCGATCAACAAATCGTCTTCACGATCCTGATGCGCGTAGATGGTGTCATAGCCAATCACCCAGCAAATTGATCCGGCATAGAGAACGAGTGCGGGCCAATCGAGCCGGCCGAAGGCGGCCGGCCAGCCCATCAGCGCGCCCCAGGAAAAAGCGAGACCAAGAAAAATCTGAGGCCAATAAGTAATACGTTTCATGAATGGATAAATGACGACTACCAATAGTGAAGCGAGGCCGGTGATCACAGTAAATCGGTTGAACTGGACCAGCACGAGCAGGCCAATCAAGGCCTGCGCCAGCATGAAGGCCGTCGCCTGTGCGATCGTGACTTGTTTTGATGGAATGGGGCGTGAGCGGGTGCGTTCGACCAGTCCGTCGAGATTCCGATCAACCACATCGTTCCAGGTGCAGCCTGCGCCGCGCATCGCAAAAGCGCCAACGAAGAACAGCACGATGTGCCACAGGCTTGGAAAGCGGCCGTTGTACATTCCGGCTAGGCCAACCGACCACCAGCACGGCATCAGCAGCAGCCAGGACCCGATCGGCCTATCGAGCCTGGCGAGCCGCAGATAGGGGCGTGCGAAGGCTGGCGCGAGGCCGTCGACCCAATTTCCGGTCGCATCAGCGACGCGTCCGGTAGTCTCGCTCATTTTCCGATTGGGTTGCCGGTGAGAGTGTCGAAAGTCCCGCGTCCGGTTTTGATGTTGTTGGAATCGGGAACGGGATTGGTGAGTGCGTCACTCAGGCTCGGTGCTTGCCTGACGGCGGGTGCCGCCGCAGCCTCGCAGATCTTTGTACGGATGATTGAAATCTTGGCAATGCCTTGTTTGAGGTCTGTCGCAACTTGCGGTGGGATACCGCACCAAGCCGTATTCTCATTCGCGTACTTGAGCATTTTAGTTTGTGCAGTCACGAGCGCGCCAAACAGCTGACACGCCTCGCGCGGAGAAGCTTTGCGCTCATTGGCGGCTCGAATTGCAGACGCCTTTTTTTCCGCTTCGTCCCGCAGCTTGAAGAATTCCTGAACGCAAGGTGGGGCTTGCTGTGGAGGCGCTGATTGGACTTGCGCCATTACATTCCCGCACAGCGGGACCAAGCAGAGGGCAAGTATGGTCCGCGGCAACCTCATGGACTGGTGTCTCCCATCTCCGCCCTGTTATATCAGTTGGCCTCGTGAAATGGCTTATAACAACGCGAATGCGTCGGGAAGGCGGCAGGGGAAGGCCGGTCCATGGGTCTCGCGAAAAGCCACTAGAGCTTGTAAACGTGGGCCGGGTCCCTTTGCCATGGCCAATGAATGCCGCGCTACGACTTCCGTACGCCTCGTCTTTTTGTAGATGCACCGCTGGCGGACGGTGGCAACATTTCACTAAGCCGGGACCAGACGAATTACCTCCTCAATGTGCTTCGCCTTGAGCGAGGCGACGACGTTCTAGTGTTCAATGGTCGCCACGGCGAGTGGCAGGCAAGGCTCTCGTCGGTCGCAAAACGGGCTGTATCGCTGGCAATTGGCGCCCGCAGCCGGCCGCAGCCACCCGAACGGGAGCTGCATTTTCTATTCGCGCCGCTCAAGCACGTGCGCCTCGACTACATGGTGCAAAAGGCGGTCGAATTGGGTGTGTCGCTGCTGCAGCCGGTATTCACCAGACACACCCAGGTCGCACGAATAAATCTCGATCGAATGCGTGCCAACGTGATCGAAGCCGCGCAGCAGTGCGGTATTTTGCAAGTGCCTTCCGTTGCTGAGCCGGCGCCTTTTGATCGGGTGGTCGACGGTGCGGATCGATTGTTGGTGTTTTGCGACGAAGGCGCGGAGCTCTCAGACCCGGTGGCTGTACTTGTGGCCGCGCGCCAGACCGCGAGTGGGGGGCCGATTGCCGTCTTGATTGGCCCTGAAGGTGGCTTTGCAGACGAGGAGCGGGCGATCCTCCTCAAACGGCCGAAGACCGTGCGAGTTGCCCTCGGACCCCGTATTCTGCGTGCGGACACCGCAGCGGTGGCGGCACTCACCCTGGTCCAGACCGTACTTGGTGATTGGCGAGGCGCGGATTGATCCAACTTCAAAAAGCAGGCGCGGTACTAATAAGCTGTGCTAGAGTCGCGCCCAGATCTGGGGAGCGCCTAATGATAGCTGGATCTCGCTGTCTTTGTCTTCGGTATTTCGTGCTTGCTGCGGGGCTCGCGCTAGGCATGGTCATGCCTGCGAGTGCAGCAAGTTGGCTCGAAAAGGGCATCTATCTGATCGGTCCGCGCTATGACGGCGTGCTGCCGCCCTGCGAGGCCGCTCTGGATACGATCGCTTCCCGGTTTGCGCAAAAGGAAGGCCGGTTTTGGAATTCTGACCTCCAAATCGTCGGCTTCGACCGGATACGCGAAACCGCCTTCCGGCCATGGGCACCTGAGACCATCCCGCGCCGTTTTTGTACCGCCGTCGCGATGGTGAGCGATGGCCGCCATCACACGGTCCACTACTCAATCGGCGAGGATGCGGGCATGATTGGGCTGACGTGGGGGGTCGAATGGTGTGTCGTCGGCCTCGACCGTAATTGGGCGTACAATCCGGCCTGTAAAATGGCGCGGCCTTAGGCAGAACCTTTCGTTACGATCACGCTTTATCCCAATTTGTTCTTGAGCCGTTCCTTCCGTGCGGTATCGTACTGATGGAACCACTCAGTCAGATCGATTTCCGATTTGTTCTCCTCGCGGTTGAAACGAATTTATGAGTGATCGTGGGTACTCAAGGATGCGCATCGCCGCGCTCGCGCTCGCCCTTTTGGCAGGCTTGGCCAGCGCGGTATTTGCCCAGAATAACCGTCAGGGCGAGCCCGGTCAGTTTGACTATTATGTATTGGCCCTATCGTGGTCGCCGTCCTATTGCGAAGTTGCGGAAGTCCGCCAGCACCGTCGCGTGACGGACCAACAATGCTCAGGTCGACCTTTTGCATTCGTCGTGCACGGGCTTTGGCCGCAATACGAGCACGGCTTCCCGTCTTATTGCCAAGTTCCGTCACCACGGCTCGACCGCGCCCTAGTGGGCACCATGCTTGATTTGATGCCCAGCCCACACTTGATTTTCCATGAGTGGGATCAACATGGGACGTGTTCGGGACTTGCACCACGCGCCTACTTTGAAACGGTTCGCAAAGCTCGCACGATGGTGAAAATCCCTGCCGACTACCTCGACCTCACTACCCCCATGAACGTTTCACCTGGCGAGGTGACGGAAGCTTTCGTCAAAGCCAATCCCGGGCTGTCACAGAGCGCGATGGCGGTTTCTTGTGATGGCAAGAGACTGACCGAGGTTCGCTTGTGCCTCGCCAAAGATTTTTCATTCCACAATTGTGCCGAAATAGCTCGGCGCTCGTGTCGCCTCGATAAAGTTACGATGCCGGCGATACGGGGCAGGTAATTCGTGAATTATCACCACGAATTTCACGCCGGCAATTTCGCCGACGTGTTCAAGCATGCGGTTCTGTGTCGCATTTTGCACCATTTGCGCGGTAAGCCAGCGGCGTTCCGCGTGATCGATACTCACGCTGGCGCGGGTCTCTACAATCTCACAGGCGAAAAAGCCGCGCGCGGGGCTGAATGGCAAAACGGTATCGGAAGGATTTTTGCAGCGAATACATCTGAGCCGGTTGCGGCGCTGCTTTCTCCTTATTTTGAAGTCATACGCGCGCTGAATGAAAGCGATCGGCTCCGGATTTATCCGGGTTCGCCCGCGCTGACGCGCGCTTGGTTGCGCCCGCAGGACACGTTAGTTGCCTGCGAACTTGAGCCCACAACAGCAGCCGTGTTGAGGCGAAACCTGCGCGGCGATGTCCGCATCAAAACGCTGACGATGGATGGGTGGACCGCACTCAATGCCTATGTGCCTCCGAAGGAACGCCGCGGCGTCGTGTTGGTTGATCCCCCGTTTGAGGCCGAAAATGATTTTTCGCGTCTTGCTTCGGGTTTGGCGGCAGCGCACCGCAAATGGGCGACCGGAATCTATGCTCTCTGGTATCCGATCAAAGGCCGCCGTGAGCCGGATGCCCTTGCCAAGCGGTTGCGCCGGCTAGCGCTCGCAAAAGCTCTTAGGGCTGAACTCCTTGTGAGTCCTTTAAATGACCCGGAACGGCTTAACGGCGCTGGGCTGATCGTCGTCAACCCGCCATGGACCTTGGAAAATGAGCTTTTCGCCTTACTGCCGGCCTTGGCCGGCATCCTTGGTCGCGAGGGCACGGGCGGATTTCGTGTCGACCGGATTTCCGGCGATTAGACCCTTTGCTCCCGTTGATTGGGCTCTTTCCACAGGCACCCAGTTGGTGTGTAGTTCCTATTGGCAGTGACGTTCCGCCTCCTGTGGGGGCCGGCGGAGTTGACTGAGGCCGGTTTTGGCCGACGCTTTCCCCGACTTGAATGTCCAGCCGAGCCGTCGTGCGTGGGGCCGGCGGCGGAGCAGTGGGGGAGAGGAGTTTTCCCGATGGCGCAAACGGGTGTCGTAAAATTCTTCAATGGCGAGCGGGGGTACGGCTTCATTAAACCGGATGACGGGGGACGCGACGTGTTCGTTCATATCACCGCGGTAGAACAAGCCGGGCTTAAGGGATTAAACGAGGGGCAACGGATCAGCTTCGACGTCGAACCTGACAAGAAAGGCAAAGGCCCGAAGGCGGTAAATCTGGTTGTTAGTGGCTAAATGAATCAATCGCGCGCCGTTGGCGCGATTGTCCCACAAAAAACCGATGGGCCGCTGGCATCGCAACAGTGCGTACAATTTTTTACGCCAGTGCGAATGTTATGCTCATCGCCCCAAACAAAAAGCCCCGGAATGTTCTCCGGGGCTTCCTGTTGAGACGAACGGATTGTTAGAAGCGGTAGTTCAATCCGGCGCGGACGATATTCGTCGTGAACTTGGCATCAGAGCCGAGGATTGAGCCACCCCGACCAAGGTCAACGTAAAGATATTCGACTTTTGCAGTCCACGGGCCGGCGATTGCCGCCTCGATGCCGCCTCCCACTGTCCAACCTGCTTTGGTGTCGTTTGTGCTGCCGAGACCGGCGATTGATGTCTTAATGTCGCCAACCGCCAAGCCGCCGGTCACGTAAGGCAGGAATCGATCGAAGGCATATCCGACACGTCCGCGAAACGTACCCAGCCAATCGTTGCGCGTCTCGCAAACGGTTACACCGCCGCCACAGGCCGCGCTGCCGCGAATGTTGCTCCAGTCTACGTCGCCCTCGAGGCCAAACACCGCTTGTCCCATCTGCCAATTGTAACCAAGCGTGCCGCCCACTAAACCACCGGAGGTGTTAAACGAACCGGTCGAAAACGGCGCCGAGAAATCCGAACGGCCCCAGCCGCCGCCACCGTTGATGCCGACATAGAATCCTGTCCAGTTGTATGGCGGCGGGGGCAAATAGGCTGGTGCTTTGGCTGGCATTTGCCGGCGCTGGATATCTGCGGCCGACGCCGATGCACTTCCAAGCGCAATTATTGCCGCGCCCGCGAGCAGAAGCTTTTTCATAACTGACCTCACTGAGATATGCGGACGGACGCAAACGCGCCGTCCCCCGATTGGGCTTTTAACGCCGCCACGCGCGAGTCGTTCCGAACGTATTGGACAGTTGGTAGGAACAAGAAAAGTTCCAAAAAAAAGGCCCCGGACCGGCCTGGGGCCTTTCTTTGTTTCGTTAGTGGTTGATCAGAAGCGGTAGTTAATTCCGCCGCGCACGATGTTGGTGTGGAAATCCACATTGGTTGAGAGCCCGCAGCTTCCAACCGAACAGTTCGTGTCGCCGAGATCAACGTAGAGATACTCGATCTTCGCAGTCCAGGGGCCGGCGATTGAAGCTTCAATGCCGCCGCCCACCGCCCAGCCGACGTTCGTGTCGCTCGTGCTACCCAAGCCTGCGACCGAAGCCTTGATGTCGCCAACGGCGAGGCCGCCAGTTACGTATGGCAGGAACCGATCGAACGCGTATCCGATGCGTCCACGTACAGTTCCTAGCCAATTATTGCGGGTCTCGCAGGAAGTCCCAGCGCAAATGCCCGATGAGGTGCTACCGCGAATGCCGCTCCAGTCGATGTCGCCCTCAAGGCCGAAAACCCATTGGCTGGCTTGCCAGTTGTAACCGATCGTGCCGCCGACGAGGCCACCGGATACATCGAACGAACCGGTCGAGCCGGCGGCATTGGTCCAGTCCGAATTGCCCCAGCCGCCGCCGCCGTTGATACCGACGTAGAAGCCGGTCCAATTGTATGGCGCGTAATAGGCCGGCGCTTTCATCGGCATGGCTTGGTGGCGGGCGATGTCTGCCGCATTGGCCGGGCCTGTGTTCATCATCATCATCACGGCCAGGATCATCGTCACGGCCAGCGCAGCGATGTTCGCCGAAATCAAACGCTTCATTCCAAAACCTCCGTCAAACTTCCCACCCACCCGCGTATTAGTGCCGGCAAACTATTCAGAAATGCTTTCATGTCTAGTGCACAAAAGTCACACGCGAGGGACAATCACGGAAAGCGTTGCCAGATTTCCAACAATGCAATGACACTTTGCTGCCGCGATTGGCGCAGCGCTGTTGTTACGGTGAATAAATGTTTAAAAAATTCCGCGGCACCGTGTGAAACTGTTCCAACGACAGGCAATGACGCGCGATGTTTGAACCGTTCCAGTGCCAAGCAGTGATAAGAAATTTCGGAAATCGTGCGTGACGAAAACTCCGCGGCAAGTTCCAATATGAAAACCCCGGCCACGAGGCCGGGGCTTTGTAAAAGTGCTGCGTGTCGCGTCAGAAGTGATAGTTCACCCCAAACCGCAGATAGCTTGCCTGCAAGCCATTGTCGGTGCCGGTAACCGTGTAGAAGCGGCTGCCGAGATCCATATAGAGATATTCAACTTTCGCCGACCAATTTGGCGTGAACCCGACTTCCATGCCAAGGCCGCCCGTCCAGCCGACGAGAGTCTTGCTTTCATCGAGGCCGGCGATCTCCGCTTTAAGATCGCCGTAGGCGAGACCGAAGGTGCCGTAGAATAAGATGTTGTTGATCGCATAGCCGGCGCGGCCGCGGACCGTCCCGAACCAGGGATTGGAAAATTTGTAAGGCGCGAAAGTATCGTCCGCACCACTGATCTGGATATCGGCCTCGCCGCCGAACACGAACTGTCCAGACTGCCAATTGTACCCGATCTGGCCGCCACCGGCGACGCCACTCGGATCGGCGCTGCTGTTCGTGACCTTGCCCCACTCGTAGCCGAGATTGAGGCCACCGTAGAGACCGGTCCAGTTATAGACTGCCGGGGGCGGAGAATAATAAGGCGTCGGGCCGCGCGGGAGATCAGCAGCGCCGGCCGAGCCAGCCGCAGCAGCAGCAGCCACCACGGAGATCGCCAGGATCTTGTTTTTCATCTTACCCTCCACTCAACTCCCGCTCCTTGCGTGACATCGCGTGCAAAACTTGGAGCGGAAGTGCCGTTACGTCGGCGAAACTTCGATATTCCGAGGAGGATTTATCGGGCCATTTAGGTTAAACGGTTATGAACTGTCCGATTTCGCTGAGCGTATCCCTAAGAAACTCTTATTTTTAGACGTTTTTCTCAGCTTTCATTTACCATGTGCGCTGGCTCCGCCTGTCACGCCAACGATCTGCGTATTGGCAGCGTGAGCCGCGCGCAACCAAGACCAGCCGTACGATAATGGCAGACGACGACATCCCAAGAAATGCGGTCCGTGCGGCGCTCATCACGGGCGGCGGCCGCCGCATCGGCGCAGCGATTGCGCTCACGCTGGCGCGCGCGGGTTATGCAGTGGTTCTGCATGCAAATAATTCTCGCGACGACGCGGAGAGACTTGCCGCCGCTATCGCCGGCGGAGGCGGACGCGCCAGCGTTGTTCTCGCCGATCTCGCCGACCATGAAGCCGTGCGTGGGCTTGTGCCCGCGGCGGCCGCATTTGGCCAGCTGACGCTTCTCGTCAACAACGCCGGAGAATTCGAGCCCGACGATATTGAAACGCTTTCGCACGCGCGCTTCCAGCGGGCGGTTGCCGTCAATCTGGCAGCGCCGCTGTTTCTTTCGCAGGCTTTCGTCGCCCAGGCGCCCGCAGGGCTCGACGCTTCGATCGTCAACATTCTTGATCAGCGCGTCCTTAATCCAAATCCCCGATTTTTCTCCTATACCTTGAGCAAGGCGGCGCTTCATACAGCGACCACGACGCTGGCGCAGGCATTGGCACCGAAGATTCGTGTCAATGCGGTCGCACCCGGGCCAACGCTGCCGAGCCCTCGGCAAACCGAAGTGCAATTCACCGCGCAGGCACGGAGCCTGCCGCTTCAACGCGGTCCGCAACCCGACGACATTGCTGCCGCCGTGCTCTATCTTGCGCAGGCAAAAAGCGTTACGGGTGTCACTCTTCCGGTCGACGGCGGGCAGCATTTGTCCTGGCGCACTGCAGATAACGAAGTCGTGGAGTAGCGCGACCGCACGCGCGCATTATTTATCTCCGATGAACGGCACAAATAAAGACATCGATCCGGCAAGTGAATTGCGCGAAGAGGACGAGGAGCCTTCGCTGCCGGAAATGGAGCTTGAGAGCGCTTCGACTGGATCGCTTGCGGCGGGCCGTGCAGCAATCATGCGCTTTGCCAAGCTGGCGCCTTCGGCTTCCGGCGTGTACCGGATGATCGATGCGCAGGGCGATGTGCTCTACGTCGGCAAAGCGAAAAATATCAAGAAACGCGTGTCTGCCTATGGCAGGCCGACCGGTCACGACAGTCGTATTGCGCGAATGATTGCAGCGACCGTGACGCTGGAATTTGTTTCGACTAAGACCGAGACCGAAGCTCTGTTGCTTGAGGCCAATCTCATCAAGCGTCTGAGGCCTCGGTTCAACGTCCTTCTACGCGACGATAAATCGTTTCCGTATATTCTCATCACGTCCGATCATTGGGCGCCGCAAATACTCAAGCATCGCGGCGCGCGTACGCGGCAAGGGCACTACTACGGACCGTTCGCTTCGGCGGGCGCGGTGAACCGCACGATCAACGCGCTCGAGCGGGCGTTTTTGCTGCGATCATGCTCGGATTCTTATTTCGAGGCGCGGACGCGCCCGTGCCTTCTCCATCAGATCAAGCGATGTTCGGCGCCTTGCACGCGCGAGATCGATTTTTCCGGATATACCGAGCTGGTGCGCGAAGCGAATGCGTTTTTGTCCGGACGAAGTCAATCGGTGCAAAAGCAATTGGCCGACGAGATGGACAAGGCATCGGTCGCGCTCGATTTCGAACGGGCAGCGATTTACCGAGATCGTCTGTCGGCATTGTCTGCGATTCAGTCGCACCAGGGAATCAATCCGCGCAGCATCGAGGAAGCCGACGTATTCGCTGTCCATCAAGGCGGCGGCTATACTTGCGTGGAAGTCTTCTTTTTCCGCACGGGGCAAAACTGGGGCAACCGGGCCTACTTCCCAAAAGCCGACCGGGCTTTTTCTCCGGGCGAAGTACTGAGCGCGTTCCTCGCGCAATTCTATGACGACAAACCGCCACCGCGCTGTGTTTTGGTCTCGCATGATTTTGAGGAGCGCGGACTTTTGGCAGAAGCCCTGACCGTAAAAAGTCAGCGCAAGGTCGAAGTTTCGGTACCGCAACGGGGTGAACGGAAGGAGCTCGTGCAACACGCACTGGCAAATGCGCGCGAGGCGCTGGCACGCAAACTTGCCGATACGTCGTCCCAGCAGAAACTGCTGGCCGCCTTGACCGAAACCTTCTCGTTGCCACGCGCGCCTCGCCGGATCGAAGTTTATGACAACAGCCATATCGCGGGCAGCAATGCGGTCGGCGCTATGGTTGTTGCGGGTCCGGATGGATTCCGCAAGAATCAATATCGCAAATTCAATATTCGTTCGACCGAGCTCACGCCGGGTGATGACTACGGAATGATGCGTGAAGTGCTGGAGCGCCGGTTCAAGCGTCTGCTGGCGGAAAATCCACGGACACTGGTGGGCGACGTTCTCGCCGCGGTTTTCAAGGGTGATGTCGAGGATCAACCCTGGCCTGATCTGGTATTGATCGACGGCGGGCAAGGCCAACTTAAGGTCGCGCAAGAGACATTGAACGCGCTCGGGCTGACCGACCTGCCGGTCGTGGCCATCGCCAAGGGCCCCGACCGCGATGCCGGTCGAGAAACCTTCTTTATTGCGGGCCGGGATCCATTCAAGCTGCCGCCACGCGATCCGGTTCTCTATTTTATCGAACGGCTGCGGGATGAAGCCCACCGCTTCGCGGTTGGGTCACACCGGTTGCGCCGGAAGAAAGACATTCGCGAGGCCGGATTGCAGGAAATTCCGGGCATCGGTCCGACGCGCAAGCGGGCTCTGCTGCGCCATTTCGGCACTGTGAAAGCCATCGAGAGGGCAAGCCTGCCTGATCTCGCGCAGGTCCCCGGAATTAATGCAGAGACCGCCCGAAAGATATATGAGTTCTTCCACGAGTCGACGCCTCACTAGACGGGAAGCGGTTATGATCATTCAGCGGCAGGAAGACGTCACCAAGGTGGTGACAGAAGCCTTCAAAAACGCGCAACCTCCGCGCTTGCGGGAAATCCTGATATCGCTCGTGACGCATCTGCACGCGTTTGCGCGTGACGTCCATCTCACCGAAGAGGAGTTCGAACGGGCGGTGCAGTATGTCGCCAGGCTCGGACAAAAGACCGACGAGAAGCACAATGAAGTCGTGCTGATGTCGGGTTCGCTTGGGTTCTCGACATTGATCTGCCTTCTTAACAACGGCAATAACGGGCAGACCGAGACAACAGCCAATTTGCTTGGACCATTCTGGCGCCTGAATTCACCGCGCACCGAAAACGGCGGCTCCATCGTGCGCTCGCCAACGCCCGGGCCGGTGCTTTTCGTCAATTGCTGGGTGAAGGACCAGAATGGCAAACCGGTCGAGGGCGCCGAAGTCGACATCTGGCACTCCTCGCCGGAAGGATTTTACGAGCAACAAGACCCCAAGCAGGCGCCCATGAACCTGCGCGGAAAGTTCATGACAGACGCTCAGGGTCACTTCGGGTTCCGCAGTGTGAAGCCAGCGGGCTATCCGATTCCGGTCGACGGACCCGTTGGCGATCTCGTACGCGCCACTGGTCGTCACAATTATCGTCCGGCGCATCTGCATTTTCTGATTTTCAAGGAAGGCTTCAAAACGTTGATTTCGCAAATCTATGTCAATGACGACGAAAAGCTTGAAACAGACGTGCAATTCGGGGTGACGCAGGCGCTGGTCGGCGACTACGTCCGTCACGACGGGCCGGCGCCAGCGAACGATGTCAAAGACGAATGGTATTCTCTCGATCAGACATTCGTGATGGAGCGGGGGAAAAGCCGACTGCCAAAGCCACCGATTCAATAAAGAAAGTTCAGAAGGTTGGGGCTTCCATCACAGCAGGCGGTTGACCTGATCGCGGCGCGGGTGTTCCTTGCCAATATGAATGCCATCAGTTCCCGGCCGCTGCCGTCGCGCCCGCTCGCGCTGCCAAATCTCCTGACTTACGCCCGAATTGCCGCCGTGCCGGTGGTCGTCGCGCTCATCTTTTGGCAGAGCATTTTCGACGGACCATTGTGGCTGCGCTGGGTGGCACTGACGGTTTTCATCGCGGCCGGTGTGACCGACATTCTGGACGGCTATTTTGCCCGGATCTGGGGGCAGCAGTCGTCGCTCGGCCGCATGCTCGACCCGATTGCCGACAAGCTACTGGTGGCCTCTTGTCTTCTGATGCTGGCGGCGGAGGATACGATTCGCGGGTGGAGCCTGCTCGCCGCGGTCATCATTCTTTGCCGTGAAATTCTGGTTTCGGGCCTGCGTGAATACCTCGCCGAGCTGCGGGTCGGCGTTCCGGTGACGCGGCTTGCCAAGTGGAAGACCACCGGACAGATGGTCGCGATCGGATTTCTGATCGCAGGTGAGGCGGGTGACAAGATAATTCCGGTCGTCACCGAGACCGGGATTTTATTGCTTTGGCTCTCAGCGCTCCTCACGCTTTATACCGGTTGGGACTATATGCGCGCCGGCCTGCGCTATATGATTGATGAATGAATTTGAAGCTGCGTTATTTTGCTTGGGTGCGCGAACGCGTCGGCAAGCCTGAGGAATCTGTTGAGGTGCCAAACGGCATCGATACGATTTCCGCACTTATGAGCTGGCTTGCTTCGCGCGGTGAGGAGTATGCCCACGCATTCAAGGACGCCAAAATAATCCGCGCCGCCATCGATCAGAGGCATGTGAAGGCTGATGCCGCGATAAAAGGGGCGAGGGAAATCGCGTTTTTCCCGCCCATGACAGGCGGATAGCGCCGTTATCTGCGGCGGGCTACATTGAGGGCATGACAACAATTATTCGCTTGCAGCGCGAGCCTTTTGACGCTGCCGCCGAGGCGGCGGAGCTCGTGCGTGGGCGCACCGATGTTGGCGCGCTGGTGACATTCACCGGTGTTTGCCGCGGCACTGAAGACGGCGAGCCGATCAGCGCACTGACGCTCGAACATTATCCGGGTATGGCGGAAACCGAGATCGAGCGTCACGTTGCGGAAGCGAGTGGACGATGGCCCCTCTTTGGTGTCAGCGTCATTCATCGATACGGTCGAATCGTGCCAGGCGAAAATATCGTGCTGGTGGCCACCGCATCGTCCCATCGGGAGGCTGCATTTGCGGCGGCTGAATTCCTCATGGACTATCTGAAAACGCGCGCACCCTTCTGGAAACAAGTCGAGCAAGCGGGCAAAAAATCCTGGGTCGATGCCAAGTCCGTCGACGATACGTCGGCCGCGCGCTGGTCTGCTTCACCTCGCGGGCGTCAGGCGGCGGAATAAAAATGGACGTGCCGGAGAGCAATATGTTTCGCATCGTAGTTGCGGCAATCGCGCTGGTTGTGTTCGGTGTCCGGACGGCATCTGCCGCGGAAGTAACCTATTTCGAAGTGCCGCGCGGGGCGCACCCACACGACGTAGCGCCGGCTCCCGATGGGACCATTTGGTACACCGCCCAATCGCAGGGCGCGATTGGTATCCTCAATCCTAAAAGCGGACAAGCGACGCAGATCTCGCTCGGACGAGGCGCGGCACCTCACGGCGTGATCGTTGGGCCCGACCGCGCTGCCTGGATTACCGAAGGCGGGCAAAACGCGATTGCGCGTTTTGATCCGGCCACCAAGGCCGTGAGGCTTTTTCCGCTTCCAAAGGAATTTCCTGACGCCAATCTCAACACCGCGACTTTTGATCGTAAGGGCATTCTTTGGTTTACCGGTCAGAATGGGGTGTACGGGCGCGTCGATCCGGCAACGGGAAAGGTCGAAGCCTGGAAAGCGCCAAAGGGCACTGGTCCTTACGGCATTACAACCACACCGAATGGTGATGTCTGGTACGCGTCCCTGGCCGGTGACCATATAGCGAAGATCGATACCGTAAGTGGCGATGCACTGATTGTGCCGCCGCCCAAGCCCGGCGTCGGACCACGGCGTATCTGGTCGGATTCCAAAGGGCTGCTCTGGGTGAGTTTCTGGAACAGCGGCGAAATCGGCCGCTATGATCCGATGAACAAATCCTGGAGGATATGGAATCTGCCTCAAAGCAAAGGGGGCTGTTACGCGATCTATGTCGACAACAATGACAAGGTCTGGGTGACCGATTTCGTTGCCAACGCCATCCATCGCTTCGACCCGATAACGGAATCCTTTGAGAGTTTTCCTAGCGACAAACGCGGTGCCTCCGTTCGGCAGCTGCTCGGCCGGCCGGGGGAGGTTTGGGGTGCGGAATTGGGTGTCGACCGACTTGTCCAGGTGAAGGATTAACGGCGGCAGGATGGATCCGATGCCGATCGACTTGAGCCTGAGCCGCCGGCACATTCTCCCCTTTCTTGCCGGGTGCGTGGCTTTAGGCGCCGGCATTCGGCCTGCGGGCAGTACCGAGTTGAGGATTGCCCGGTTGATCGATCAAGCCCGCGGCAAAAGCCCGATTTCGCAACGGCTTGATTTCATTTCCGCTGCGCTGCGCGGAACGCGCTACCAAGGCTATACGCTGGTCGGCGGTCCCAGGCGACCTGAGCAATTTGTCGTGCGGGACGACGCCTTCGACTGCGTGACTTTCTGCGAGTCCGTGCTCGCCGCTGCGATCGCGACCGATCGCACGCAATTCGATCCGATCTTGCGAACCATCCGTTATCACGACGGGGTGGTCGCGTGGCACGAGCGTAATCACTATTTCTTCGAATGGTGCCAGCACAATGTCGACAATAAGATGTGCCGCTGGGTCAATTTCGAGGATGCAGTCGATATCGAAAAAACAGTCGATTCACAAAAAGGCCTCAGCAAAAGGCGGTTTGCGATGCGCGTCACACCGCACGCCGATTTCCTCGCGAACAAGAGCAGGCTGGAAAGCGGAGATATTGTCGGGTTTGTAACGCGCCGGCCGAATCTCGATTATTTCCACATCGGCTTTGTGGCATTCGACAAGGCGGGGACGTTGTTGCTCCGGCACGCGTCGCAAAGCCGGCATCGCGTGCTCGACGAACACATGGACCACTTCATGACCGTCAATCGCGTACGCTACGTCACACTGCTTCGTGCACAGGATCCGCGCGGAACGGAAACGATCAACGGCTAGGCCGCTACGGCTTTCGGTTTCACTTCCGCCGTGTAGTCATCCATCAACGTCTTGGTGATGCCGCCGGGATTGAAGTTCCAATTGGCAATTTCCGCGACCGCGGTAACTTCCGCCGCCGAGCCCGTGATGAAGCATTCGGAAAAGCTGGCAAGCTCGTCAGGCATAAGACGTCGTTCAATGACATCGAAGCCACGTTTGCGCGCGAGTCCGATGACCGTCTGTCGCGTGATACCATCGAGGAAACAATCGGCGATCGGTGTATGAATTTTGCCATCCTTGACGAAAAAAATGTTCGCCCCGGTGCACTCGGCGACGCGACCTTCCCAGTCCAGCATCATTGCGTCCGCATAACCTTTGCGTTCTGCCTTGTGCTTGGAGATGGTGCAGATCATGTAGAGGCCGGCCGCCTTGGCAAGCGACGGCGCGGTTTTGGGATCGGGACGACGATAGTCTGCAAGATCGAGCCGGATACCTTTCAACCGTTGCTCGGGATCAAAATAGCTCGGCCATTCCCAGCTCGCGATCGCGAGATGAATGGTATTGCTCTGCGCCGACACGCCCATCATTTCGGAGCCGCGCCAGGCGACTGGACGCACGTAGGCTTCTTTTCTGCCGTTTTTGTCGACGACGAGTTTCTTGGCTGCGACGATCTCAGCGACCGAGTATGGAATCTCAAAATCGAGGAAATCGGCCGACCGCTTCAGACGTTCGGCATGTTCGGTTGTCTTGAAGATCTGCCCGCCATAGGCCCGCTCGCCCTCGAATACGCAACTTGCATAATGCAGGCCGTGGCTCAGCACATGGAGATTGGCCTCATTCCAGGGCACGAGCTTCCCGTCGTACCAGATGACTCCTTCGAGTCGGTCATAGGATTGCGCAGCCATGGTACCTCCTTCGCCACTCCCGTTCGGACTTACAGCCGGCCAATGCCGTGATGGCGCATTTTCTGCACCCGTTCCAACACTTTGCGTCTCGCGTTGTCACCCTGTATGAATGGGGCCGAACCGGACCTATCTGGAGCCTTGGCTCAACCCGCTCAGAAAAATGGGCCCCTTTCGGTACGATCCTTTCGTCCGTAGAACAATTTTTGTAACATAAAAACAAAATATGTCAACATGGCTGACATAAATGTGAGCGCCAAAGCGTCCAGCTCAGGCGTGGCCCCGACGGATCGGCCGGCGACCGGCGGAGCCGCGCCGGGGCAGGCCGAGCCCATTTGGGATATCATCGAGCTATTGTTTTTCGCGTATCGCGATTTCGTTGGCGATCCAGATGAGGTGCTCCTTAAGCTCGGCTTCGGCCGCGCCCACCATCGGGTCCTGCATTTCGTAAACCGGAACCCGGGCATAAAAGTCGCCGACCTGCTCGAGATCCTCAACATCACGAAGCAATCGCTCGGCCGCGTGCTCAAGCAGTTGGTCGATCAAGGCTACGTGTCACAGAAGGAAGGTTCGCTGGATCGCCGTCAGCGCTTGTTATACGTGACCGCAAAAGGCGAGGCGTTGGCTCTCAAGCTTGCCGCGTTGCAGACTCAGAGGATCAACCGAACGTTTGACGAGCTTGGCCCCAATGCGCACGAGGCAGCGCGCCGCTTTCTGACGTCCATGATCGACGTCGACAATCGTGATGGAGTACTGCGGCTGATCGCGCGGGCGGATCGTACGCCCAAGACGCGGGGTTAAAGCATGATCCCGAAAAACTGGAATCGATCATTGCAAGCAGTCCTGGACGCAGGCGATTGAAAGGGAAGGGAGGAGCTTCGGCGATGACGTTGCCCGCCACACTTCCCGACGATGCGCCGCATTTGTTGGTGGTCGATGATGATCGCCGCATCCGCGATTTGCTTTCGCGCTTTCTGACGGGTGAGGGCTACCGGGTCACGACGGCGGAGACTGCCACCGATGCCCGGATCAAGCTGAAAGGCCTAAGCTTCGATCTGCTCATACTGGATGTAATGATGCCGGGTGAATCCGGGTTCGACCTCGCCAAAGCGATCCGCGGCAATTCCAACGTGCCGATCTTGATGCTGACCGCCCGCGATGCCGCCGAGAGCCGCATCAAAGGTCTGGAGATGGGCGCTGACGATTATCTGTCGAAGCCTTTCGAGCCACGCGAGTTGTCGCTGCGCATCGCCAATATCCTCAAGCGTACACAACCGGCATCCCCGCCACCCGTCGAATCCATCCGTTTCGGGCCGTTCGTTTATCATCTCGCCCGCGGTGAATTGCGCAAGGGGGAAGACGTTATTCGTCTGACCGACCGCGAGCGCGAAATGTTGCGGATCCTCGCCGGCTCACCTGGCGAAACCGTGCCGCGGCTTTCTCTCGCCGGCAATGGCGGGTCGGTGAGCGAGCGGGCGGTCGATGTGCAGGTCAATCGCTTGCGGCGGAAGATCGAACGCAATCCTGCCAATCCGCTGTTTGTGCAAACGGTGCGCGGCATTGGCTATCGGCTCGTGATCACATCATGACCAGCCTCGACATCACGAATGGTGTTCGCACCGCGCTTATACGCCTGCGTGAAGCGTGGGCGTGGTATGACGCCATTCCGCCAGTGCGTAAAATTCATAGTGCGCTCGGCCAGGTCGCCGACGGATGGCGCAGGATCAGTCGATGGCTCAACAGCGTTATGCCGAAAGGCCTATATGCGCGGGCGTTGTTGATCATCATTGCGCCCATGGTGATCCTGCAATCAGTGGTCGCCTTCGTATTCATGGAAAGGCACTGGAACGTCGTCACACAGCGGTTATCTGCCAGCGTCGTGCAGGACATCGCCGCGCTCATCGATATTTACCGCGGCTATCCGCAGGATGCGGATCAGGCCCAGATCCGGCGGATCGCGCAGGAACGCCTGGGCCTGGTTGTCGATTTCCTGCCGCTGACCGATATGCCGCCGCCCGGCCCCAAGCCCTTCTTTTCGCTGCTTGATCAGGCGCTATCGGACGAACTGCGCAAACAGATCGGGCGGCCATACTGGATCGATACTGTGGGCAAATCGGCGTTGCTCGAAATCCGGGTACAGCTCGACAACACGGTCATGCGGGTGTTTGCACGCAGGAGTGCGGCTTACGTCTCCAATTCGGAGATTTTCCTGCTTTGGATGGTGGGTACTTCAACGGTCCTTTTGATCGTCGCCATCATTTTCCTGCGCAATCAGATCAAGCCCATTCTCCGACTCGCAGACGCTGCAGACAGCTTCGGCAAAGGCCGTGAAGTGCCGAACTTCCGCCCGCGTGGCGCACGAGAAGTCAGGCGGGCCGCCGCGGCGTTCATTGAAATGAAAAGCCGTATCGAACGCGCGATGGAACAACGAACGGCGATGCTTGCCGGAGTTTCGCACGATCTGCGCACCGTTCTGACGCGTTTCAAGCTCGAGCTCGCCCTGTTCGACGTCTCGCCGGAAGTCGATGGGATGAGGAAGGATGTCGATGAAATGGCGCGAATGCTGGAGGCCTATCTGGCATTCGCACGCGGCGATAGTGGGGAGACGTCAGCCCCGACCGATATGGCGGAATTTTTGGAAGAACTACGGCTCGATGCCGAGCGCCATGGGCACAAAGCCAGTGTTGTGTTTCACGGGCCGCCGATCGTCACCGTGCGCCCGGCCGCGTTTAAGCGTTGCCTTGCCAACCTGGTGTCGAACGCGGCGCGCCACGCAATCTCGATTGCGATAAGCGGCCACCGCGATCACCGTTATCTTACGGTTACGGTGGACGATGATGGTCCGGGCATACCGGCGAACATGCGCGAGGAGGTATTCAAGCCGTTTTTGCGGCTCGATGACGCCCGCAATCAGGACGAGGGCGGCACAGGACTGGGGCTGGCGATTGCGCGCGATATCGCGCGCTCACACGGTGGCGATATTACACTCGGAGATAGTCCGCTGGGCGGGCTTCGCGCTACTGTGCGCGTACCTGTCTAGGCAGCTTCCGGCTCGTTGCGCGCGCGACGGGACCGGCGTGGCCCGCGCAGTACGCATGCTGGAAGAGCGCATAGGTCATCGAGAAAACCTGCCCAGCGTTCCGCGCTGCCAAGTCCTCGATCCAACGTCGCCATGGTGCGATCGAGGCTATCCTCCTGCTCATCGACCCACACCGACAATACACGTGCAAACATGAGTGACGCGCCTTGCGCGCGCAATGCACCGCGTGGACCGGATGTACGGATGCCGGCGGCTTCCAGCATCCAGCGCTGCGATCGCGCAGCCATTGCATTGAGCGCGAATGCAAAACCGGGATTGCGGCGTGCCGAACACATGATCGACCGCACTGCGTCTTTATATGGGGCAAGGGCGTCCAGCCGCCGCATCAACACGTCGAACAGACGTTCGCGCGCCGATTCCTCAGCCATGTCATCCGTCTCGCCGGCGAGCACGGCATGATCAATCTGTTTGATGTGGGCGCCCAGAATGGCAAGGGTGGATCCAAACTCGGCGCGCAACTGCGACAATTTGATGCCGGCGCGACCGGCAACTTCAGCAAGCCCGATCTGTTCGAAGCGATGCTCAGCCAAGAGTGCCATCAAGGCATCTATTGCTTTATCACGGTCGCTGGTGCCGCGGGGTGGCGCTGCAGGGGGCGCTTTGCGTTCACGCTTGGACTTGCGAGCCATGACGGCCTCCCTTGGACATTCGTTGTGCATAATGTAGGTCGGCAATGGCGACGGTTCTAGGGCGCGGGAACTAGCCTGCCAGTTGGCGGGATCGGCGTGTTGCGGCGGCGATGGCGCGCGTCAATATTTCGTCGAATCCGCCCGGTCCCATCAGGACGTCGAGCGCCGCGGCGGTCGTGCCGCCGGGGGAGGTTACATTCTCCCGCAGGGTTGCCGCATCGAGATTCGAGCGATCCAACAGCTCAGCGGAGCCGATGATTGTCTCGCGCGCAAGACGGGTTGCAAGCGCTGGCGGCAGGCCCGCCGCAATGCCTGCGCTCGCCATGCTTTCCGCCAGCAGGAACAGGTATGCCGGCCCTGAACCGGACAGTGCGGTCACGGCATCCATCAGCGTTTCATTGCTTACCCATTCGACTTTGCCGATCGCCGCGAGCAGGTCGGACGCCTGCTTGCGCTGAGATGTAGGGATATTGGTATTGGCGACCGCGACACTGATCCCGCGGCCAATCGCTGCAGGTGTATTGGGCATGGCGCGCACGATGGTAGTGCCGACCGGCAATGACTTTTCCAGAAAGGCCATGGTGCGGCCAGCCATGATCGACACCAGCAATGTGCCTTTGCCGATATATTTTGCGAGCGGTGGTAACACTTCGGACGCGCTCTGCGGTTTTACCGCAAGCACAATTGCGCTGGCTGGGGCAGGCTTACCTTTCGGATTGAGCCTGACCCCGCGGCGCGAGAGTGCCTTTGTGACTTTCCCCGGGTGTGGCTCGATGACTATAATCTGTTTTGGCTTGAGGCCACGCGCGAGCCATCCATCGAGCATTGCCGTGCCCATCTTGCCGGCGCCCACCAGGACAAGACTGCCGCGGAATTTGCTTAGTGTGCGCGCATTACGGATGGCCATGGCCGCTCACCGGCCTTATGCCTCGCCCGAGGTCTCGAACATGGCGGCATCGAGCGCTTCGCGGGCGTTCTTGCCGGCCCAGACCACGAATTGAAAGGCTGTGAAGTAGCGTTCGCACGCTTCGAGTGCGGTGCCGAGAAGTGCCTCGCATTGTTTGCCGGACGCTTCCGTGCCACCGGCCAGGACCAACGCGTGGCGGAACATCATGATACCTTCGTTGTTCCAATGATCGAAATGCCCCACCCAAAGTCGTTCATTGATCATTGAGATCAATGTCTGGACCTCGACGTGGCGGCGCTCCGGTACTCGCAGGTCGAAGGCGCAGGCGAGATGAAGAGCTTCGATGTCGCTCATCCAGGTGTAGGAAAGTTGATAGTCGGTCCAGCGTCCGGTGACGAGAATGGTAATCTCGTCGTCACTGGCGCGCTCGAAAGACCAGTCATTGCCAGTTGCGAGACGTTCGACCACATCGAGGGGATTAATGCGCGGTTCTTCCGCGTAGCTCATCAGGGACATGACGTCTCCGCTTGAACGAGTGGAGCGAGAAACGCACGCCACCGTACGCGCACGGTACAGGGAAGACCCGAGAGGGGCCCCGGACCGCAAGATGACGCAGGGGTTACGGGATGCCTTGACGGCGAAGACGAATCACCAACCGATTCGACTATATCCTGACTGATTCCGTCCGCCAAAGGCATCGTCAAGTGCCCATGAGCCGTGATTTGCATGTCATAGGCAACCGCGTCGATTCAACTCTCCACAGCCAATCCTGCGGCAAAGTAAATCGCCGGTGGATAACTGGCGCGGATCAGAAAATTGAAACGGGCTTCTTCTCCGGTCGCGGCGCGACGGATTAGTCGAACAGGCTTGATACCGATTCTTCAGCGGCGGTACGGCCAATCGCTTCGCCGATCAGCGATGCGATTTCCAGGATGCGGATATTTCCCGCGGCCAGGATTTCCTTGGTGGGCTGAATGGAGTCGGTGATGACAAGCTCTTTAAGTTTCGAGTCTGCGATGCGCTTGGCGGCTCCGCCTGACAGCACGCCGTGGCTGATGTAGGCGTAAACGGCCTTGGCCTTGTTTTCGAGCAGCGCATCGGCGGCGTTAACGAGTGTGCCGCCGGAATCGACAATGTCATCCACAAGAACGCAGGTGTACCCAGCGACGTCGCCGATCACGTTCATCACTTCCGAGTCACCGGCGCGCTCGCGCCGCTTATCGATGATCGCAAGTGGAGCATTGATGCGTTTGGCCAATCCACGTGCGCGCACAACGCCGCCTACGTCAGGTGAGACGACCATGACATTGTCGAGTTTAAAGTGCTCGCGGATGTCGCGCACCATGACGGGCGATGCGTATAGATTGTCAGTCGGGATGTCGAAAAATCCCTGGATCTGACCGGCGTGAAGATCGAGCGTCATGACGCGGTCTGTGCCCGCGCGCGTGATCAGGTTGGCAACAAGTTTGGCCGAGATGGGCGTTCGTGGACCGGGTTTGCGGTCCTGACGGGCATAGCCAAAATATGGAATGACTGCCGTGATCCGACGCGCCGACGACCTGCGCAGCGCATCGATGATGATCAGCAATTCCATAAGGTGATCGTTTGCGGGGAACGATGTTGATTGGATCACGAAAACGTCGGCACCACGCACGTTTTCCTGAATCTCGACGAAGATCTCCATGTCGGCGAAACGCCGCACGACGGCCTTCGCCAAGGGAAGTTTGAGATAATCCGCAATGCCCTTGGCCAGCGTCGGGTTGGAATTGCCGGCGACGAGCTTGATTGCCCCGTTCTTGCCCGACATTTGATTCCTCGCCCTCACTCCGCCACAGGCGGCGTCGTCATATCAAGGCGGGCAGGGCGCGGCAATATGGCTTCAAATGATTGTCCGAAGCTTTCGCCGACAGGATGAATTCACAGTTAGCGGCTTGATGCCGCCAGTGTCAGCGTCTCTTCCGATGAGACCGCAGCCGCTGGTTGGCGGCGCGGCAATGGCTGCTGGTCGTCGTCGCCGACGTCGCCCGCGCCGTTTGTTGATATCGGATCGGCCTGCGGCCGGGAAATGCGGAATATGCCGGCTGCCTCGGGCGACGACTGCTGTACGTCCGCTGCCGCGACCCGCGCTTCCTCGGCCGGTGACGTGCCCGGAGCGACCTCGGATGAGGTCAGGAAGGCGGCAAGTTGATCCATGCTGCTGTGCGCGATCCGGCGCAGCATCGCGTCGTCGGCAACCGCCCAGACGTCGCGGTGGCGGATTTTCGCGTTCTCCTCGCCGCTAATGCGAAGGGTCCGCTGCTCCTCCTGGTCGAACACATCCCAAACCCAGGAAACAATCGTCTGACGCTTTGTCACCTTCACGGCGAGATAGCCGCGCACGCGATAGGCAGACGGCTGTTCGCGCGAGGTGACCGCAAGACGTCGTGATTGCGCTTCTTCGTTGAGATTTTGAACCAGCTTCTGGAACTGGCCGGGCGGCAGACCGTCAAGAGAATCGAAAGCGACGGTTGCGCCTCGCGGCTGCGCGGCGGAGATGCCCTGCTTGTCGGGGTTGCAACCCGCGAGCGTCAATGCACAAACCGCCGCCAACAGTCCACCAAGATGCGGCACGCGCCACGCCGCACCGAATGTGCGGCGACCCAAAATCCGCTCCATGACACCCCGCTAGCTGGCCTTTAGTCTTTATTGTTTTGAGCCAAGATCGAGCGTAGCGGTATCGGCCGCTTGGAGTCCAGTAATAGAAGACGAGCCGGCGATCGCGATGGCATTAATATGCCGTCCATAGTCCGGCTCGCCGTTGCGTGTCGTGCGACGGTAACTGAAAAATCGGTCGGGTTCGGCGCAAGTACACAGACCGAGATCTTCGAATTGCGCAATGCCGGCGCGCTGAACACGTTCGGCGATATAGCCGCCCAGGTCGAACATGGCATGGCCGGCGCGTTGTGCCGGCTCGAAGAAACGTGCGTTTGTCGCATCGGCCGCCAGGAAGCGGTCGACGAATTCTGGTCCGACCTCATAGCTAGGCTGACGGATAGTAGGCCCGAGTGCCGCGGCGATGCGTGCGCGCTTGGCGCCGAGTCGCTCCATCGCTGCCACGGTTGCTTCGATGACTCCAGTCAGGGCGCCGCGCCAACCCGCATGTGCGGCGCCAACCACGGCCGCTTCGCGATCGGCGAACAGCAAAGGTCCGCAGTCGGCTGTGGAAACGCCGATGGCCAAGCCCGGCACGCGCGTGACGATGGCGTCAGCACGCGGCCGGTTGTCGGGCGTCCATGGCTTGTCTGCAACCACGACGTCGGGAGAATGGATCTGGTAAGCGGTCAACAGGTGGTCCGCGGGCACGCCAAGCGCGGCTGCCATGCGGGCGCGATTTTCTGCGACATTGCCGGGCACGTCTCTTGAGCCCACGCCCCCATTGAGTGAAGCGTAGACGCCCTGCGAGACGCCGCCCGAACGCGTGAAGAATGCGTGGCGAACGTATGCGAGCGATGCGAGCGAGGAAGCCTGCAGCATCTGATCCGTTTGCGGCGGCAAGCGCCGCCAATGCGTGGAATAGATAGTATGTGTGAAAGCGCGCGGCTAGCGCATCACAGGTTGAAACCAGGCGGCACGCCGACGGCTGGATGCGCAAAAGCAGCCACCTTGAACAATTCTCCCATTGCGGTGCGAGTTTGACCGATCAGGCGCGCCAATGCCTGGTCGATCTCAGCGCCTCGCCCTGATTTGGCCTTAAGCGATGCGGCGCGTTGTTCGATGCCAAGCCGCCTGAGAAAGAGCGATTGCTCAATCGGCGCAAAACCGGTCGCCCCCATTGCCTCGATTCCGCGCGTCAGCACCTGGAAATCCACATGAGCGGTAAGATCGAGGCGGCCGGGCATCGTCAGGGGATCGGCGTAGGCGTGTTGACCGACTGCCTGCAGCGTTTCGCCAAGGCCAGTTTCGGTGTGACCGTAGTCGATCACCAAAGCGGCGCCGCGGCCTTCGGCAATGCGCCGGCCGAGCTCAATTGCCACCGTGTCGGCGCGCCATTCGAAGATGGCCCCTGTGCGCGAGGCCTGCAAAGCCGGTGGAAGGAGCGTCTGAAAAAACGGTAGCGGTTCGGGTCCAATGGTAAAGGCAAGCTGGCCGGTGGAATCGATCTGGATCCGCCGCTCGTGCCAACCCCGCTCGGTCTTGATCGCCTGGTTCACCGGCAGCGCATCGAAAAATTCGTTGGCGAGAATAATGGCTGGCCCTTTTGGGACCTCGGCCAGGTCCGCGTGCCAAAATACCGGGACGCCGGCATCCTCCAGAGTTCTCTCCTGTTGTGCTCGAAGCCGAGGACTGACCTCGACGAGATGCGCGACGATTGCCGTTTTGAATTCCGGTACAATCTTCACTGCCCGGAGCGCATCTTTCATCATGGTTCCGCGACCGGGCCCTAGTTCGATCAGCCGTACGTTTTCGGGCGCGCCCATCTGCTTCCACACCGCACCTACCCAAAGGCCGATCAGTTCGCCGAACATCTGGCTGACTTCCGGCGCGGTGATAAAGTCGCCGCGCGCGCCAAACGGATCGTGCGTGGTGTAGTAGCCGTGCGCCGGATCAAACAGGCAGAGCGCCATGTATTCCGCGACCGGCATCGGGCCGCCGAACGTGATACGCCGACGAATGTCAGCTTCCAGCGACGAGATCTCCACTAACGTCTCCGCAACGGCGGCTGTTTCATCGCATAAACTATGAACCCGACGCCGGCGAGAAACAGTGGAACCGAGAGCAATTGTCCCATAGTGGCGCCACCCCACAAAAAGCCGAGTTGGGCGTCAGGCTCGCGAAAAAATTCGCAAAAGGTTCGCGCAGCCGCATAGCCGACAGCGAAGCATCCGATGATCAGACCGGGCCGTTTCAGCGCGCCGGCGCGCATGAGCAGTGCCAGAACCGCATACAGCACCAAGCCTTCCAATGTTGCCTCATAGAGTTGGCTTGGGTGCCTTGGCAATGGCCCGCCACTTGGAAAAATCATCGCCCACGGCACGTCCGAGAGCCGGCCCCACAGCTCGCCGTTGATGAAATTGGCGATGCGGCCGAGAAACAATCCGATCGTTCCGACTGCGCAGGTGATATCCCCGAGCGAAAGGACAGGAATTCCTCGCCTATAGCCGAAAAGCAGAACTGCGACGACGCAACCGGTGAATCCCCCGTGGAATGACATGCCGCCATTCCAAAGCTGGATGATCTCGGCGGGATAACGGAGGAAATGCGGCAGGTTGTAAAACAGCACGTAGCCGGTGCGCCCACCCAAAATAATTCCAAGCGTGACCCACAGCACAAAATCGTCGAAATCGGTGTCGGTCAGCGGCGCCTTGCCGCCCCACAATTTTGGAGAACGAATAAGAAGCCTGGCATAGGCCCAACCGATCAGGATTCCGAAAATATAAGCGAGTGCATACCAGCGGATGGCAAACGGCCCCAGATGCACGAGAACCGGATCGAAAGTCGGATAGGATATAACGAGTGAGGGCATTGCAAAGTCCGAATCGGGCGGAATGTGTCGCCAGCGCGCGAGTGGTAGCACGTCGGCTCTTGCGGCGGCATGAGCGGATTGCCATTGTTGATGCACGATCCCGGATTAATGGGAACCATGAGCATGACTCAGACCAGCAATCGTTTTTTCGATGAAATGTCGCGCTTGATGAATGATGCCGCCGGAGTGGCACAAGGGGTGCGGCGCGAGTTCGATACTTTATTTCGTAGCCAAGCCGAGCGGATTCTGCGCGATCTCGACGTCGTGCAGCGCGAGGAATTCGAAGCAGTCAAGGAAATGGCGCGGCTGGCGCGCGAGGAAAATGAGGCCCTGAAGGCGCGTATTGCGGCGCTGGAAGCCAAGGGCGACAAGCCTGGCAAAAAGGCCAAGGATTCTACCGCCGGTTAGGTCCGATAACGGCCGGTCCGGCGCTTTTCTTGCCCTTTGTGAGCTTCGTCGCTATAACCCGGCCCGTTCGCGGCCCCCGGCACCCCTGGAGGCTTGCCGCGTTCGCAGGCGGCCAAAAAGCCGCCTTTTCCATTGGCTTAGAAAAGGATTTTGAAATGGCGACCGTCCACGAATTGAAGGCGACGGCGCGTCCGAAAGGCGGCAAGGGGGCCGCCAGGGCTGCGCGTCGCTCCGGCCGAGTGCCGGGCGTGATCTATGGAGAGAACAAACCCCCGGTGATGGTCCTGATCGACCACGACGAACTGCGCCAGCGCATCTATGCCGGGCGTTTCCTCACCACGCTGTACAATCTCGATGTGGATGGCACCAAACATCGGGTGATCCCGCGCGACTTTCAGCTCGACGCGATCAAGGATCTGCCAATGCATGTCGATTTTTTGCGTGTGTCGGAAGGCGCGAGCATTCGCGTCCACATCCCTGTGCACGTGCTCAATGCCGACCAGGCGCCGGGCGTAAAGCGCGGCGGTGCGGTTAACATCGTTACGCACACGGTCGAAGTGATTTGCCCGGCCGACGCCATTCCTGAATTCGATCGATGTCGATATTTCCAGCCTCGACATCAACCACTCGAAACATCTGACCGACGTGACCCTGCCACCCAACATTCGGGTGGTCGGCCGTCCCGACATGACGTTGGTCACGGTCGTCCCGCCATCCGGCTACGCGGAAGAAATGAAAGCCGCTGCCGAAGCCGCTGCTGCCGCCGCTGCTGCCGCCGCCGCTGCTGCCGCTGCCGGCACCGTGCCTGCCGAAGGTGCTGGGCCCGGTGCTGCTCCAGGTGCAGCGCCCGGTGCTGCTCCCGCGGCAGGTGCTGCTCCGGCGGCCGCCGCCGCGCCCGCGAAGCCCGAGAAGAAGTGAGGACGTACCCACGTTTTGTCGTCGGCGTTTGCGTACCCGCTAATCGCATGATTCCGGAAAACCTGCCCTCGGACTTTGTCGGAGGGCGGGTACCGCTCGGAAAAGATCATGCGCAAACTCTAAGACAGCGCCGTTGACGCCATGCTGCTTTTCGTCGGCCTCGGCAATCCCGGTCCCAAATACGCCGGCAACCGCCACAACATCGGGTTCATGGCGGTGCAGGCGATTGCGCGCCGCCATGAATTGTCGCCATGGCGACGACGTTTCCAAGGTGTGGCCGTCGAAGGCAATATCGGTGACGAACGCGTGCTCCTGCTTTTGCCCGGGACATACATGAATGAATCCGGCCGTGCGGTGGCGGAGGCCGCGAATTTCTACAAGATAGAGCCGGGCAACATTGTGGTCTTTCACGACGAGGTCGATCTCCCTGCCGCGAAAGTCAGAGTGAAAGTCGGCGGTGGTGTTGCCGGTCACAACGGCCTGCGCTCGATTACCGCTCACGTCGGAAATGACTACAAGCGCGTCCGCATCGGCATCGACAAACCGGACGTCAAGGAGCTCGTACCAATGCATGTGCTCGGCGATTTCGCCAAAAGCGACTGGGTCTGGATCGAAGCTTTGTGCGACGTCATTGCCGACAATTCTGCCCTTCTGGTCGAAGGCAAGGACTCAACGTTTCAGAACAGGGTCTATCTCGCCATGGAAGCGAAAGGTTTCGGCGGTGACGAAGAAGAGTCCGGCTCCGAGTGACAATGTAAGTAACGAGACGAAGAATCATGGGTTTCAAATGCGGCATTGTCGGCTTGCCCAATGTAGGCAAGTCAACGCTCTTTAATGCGCTTACGCAGACGGCGGCAGCACAGGCGGCGAACTATCCCTTTTGCACGATCGAACCGAATGTTGGCGAGATTGCTGTGCCGGATCTGCGTCTGGAGAAGCTCGCAGCGTTCGGCAAGTCCGAGCAGATTGTTCCGACTCGCATCACATTCGTCGATATTGCCGGGCTGGTGCGTGGCGCCTCGAAAGGCGAGGGTCTTGGCAACCAGTTCCTCGCCACCATCCGCGAGGTCGATGCCATCGTCCATGTCGTGCGTTGCTTCGTGGATAGTGACGTTACCCATGTCGAAGGCAAGATCGATCCGATAGCGGATATCGACACGATCGAGACCGAGCTGATGCTCGCCGATCTCGACAGCCTCGAAAAACGAGTCGACAATCTGGAAAAGAAAGCCAAGGGCAGTGGCGAGGATGCCAAGCAAGCCAGGGAAATGCTCGGTCTAATCGAGCGGTCACTTGTTTTGCTGCGCGACGGCAAGCCTGCGCGCCTGGTCGAGCGCAAGCCCGAGGAGGAAAAGCTGTTTCACAGTCTTGGCCTTCTCACGTCGGCGCCTGTGCTCTACGCCTGCAATGTCGAGGAAGCCGCCGCCGCGACCGGTAACGCATTCTCCCGCAAGGTCGAGGAGCGCGCGAAGGCAGAGGGCGCGATTGCAGTTGTGATCTCGGCAAAGATCGAGTCCGAGATCGCCACATTGCCGGCAACCGAACGTGCGGAGTTTCTCGAAGCGGTCGGCCTCAAGGAGACCGGCCTGGATCGTCTGGTGCGCGCGGGGTACGCCCTTCTGCATTTGGTGACCTATTTCACGGTCGGACCCAAGGAGACGAGAGCATGGACCATCACCCAGGGCACCAAGGCGCCGCAAGCGGCCGGTGTCATCCACACCGACTTTGAACGCGGATTTATCCGGTCCGAAACCATCGGCTACGACGACTTCATCGGTTGCAATGGTGAAAGCGGCGCGCGCGATGCCGGTAAAATGCGGCTGGAAGGTAAAGACTACGTGGTTGCCGACGGCGACGTGATGCATTTCAGGTTTGCGACCTGAGCATCTGGCTTTCTGCTAGGCTGCCCACATGAGCGCGACGGTCGACGATAGTACAGCCCCCGCAAAAATGGCCGAGCGCCGGGCACTGGGCGTCGCCTGCGGCGCACACGCCTTGCACGACGGCTATACCGATCTCGTCTACGTCATGCTGCCCATCTGGCAGACCGAGTTCGGTCTCGGGTTCGCCGCGTTGGGCCTGATGAAAACGGTGTTTTCCGGCACACTGGCGGGTTTTCAAATTCCAGCAGGCTTACTTGCCGAACGATTCGGTAGCGCCGCCGTGCTCGCGGTGGGCACCGCGCTCGCCGGCTTTGGTTATTTCCTGGCCGGGTTCAGCAATGGCGTGACGTTTCTGGTCGTTGCATTGTTTGTCGGAGGGTTGGGTGCCAGCACGCAGCATCCCCTCGGGTCATCGTTGATCGCCCATGCATTCGCCGGAAAGCGTTCGTTGAAAGCCCTCGGCACCTATAACTTTGCCGGAGATATCGGGAAAATGACGTTGCCGGCGGCGGCTACGTTGCTGTTCGTCGTGCTGCCATGGCGCCAGGCGGTGATGTTGCTTGGCGGTCTCGGCGCGGTTGCGGCAATCGCGGTTTTTGTTGCGATGCCGCGCTTTCGTGATGAGGCCGCCGCGCTCCGAAAAAGCGAGGGCGGTGCACGTTCGGGTGGCGCGGTTCGCGCCTACGGCTTCCCGCTGCTTTTGTCGGTCGGCGTAATCGACAGTGCCACACGTATGGCCTTTCTCACCTTCCTGCCGTTCGTGCTCACGGCAAAAGGCGCAAGTTTGCAGACGGTCGGCTTGGCGCTCACTCTGGTTTTTGCAGGAGGAGCGGCAGGGAAGCTCGTCTGCGCTTTCATTGGCGCGCGCATCGGAGTGGTCGCGACGGTATGGCTGACCGAAACGGTCACCGCGCTCGGCATCTTGGCGCTCTTGCCGCTGCCCCTTGAAGGGACGCTGATGTTGCTGCCGGTGGTCGGCATTGCGCTTAACGGCACGTCATCCGTGCTCTATGGCTCGGTGCCTGATCTGGTTGAGCCGGCCCGGCGTCAGCGCGCCTTTGGGATTTTCTATACCGGCACGATTGGCGCCGGGGCAGTGTCGCCCGCCATCTATGGCGTGCTTGGCGACGCGATTGGCGTGCCCGCCGCCCTGATCGCTGTGGCTGCGGTTGTCCTCCTGACGTTGCCGATTACGTTCGTCCTGCGGCCAGTACTTGCGGCACGTCCGTCCTGACCGTCACCGGTCGCGCGACATGATTTTAATCTGGCTCACGACTTCAGCCGGAAGGACGTCGAGATACGGCCCCAATAGAAATGCTTCGCCCGAACCGGTCCCGTAGATGCGGTCGTGCGCATCGATCATCGCCTGCACCGGCGGGATGCATGCGGGCACGGAGTCCACGATCAGATCGTTGATTTCGGCAGGCCGCAGATCGGTGTTGAAGCGCGGGTCACTGAACACTTTTTGCACGATGCAATCGGTCGCCTGACGCACCAGTGGCAGAAGCGCCGCGCCTTTTTGGCGGATGGACATTTGCGTCCACGCGCCCGTCTCTGCGGAAGCAGGTGGTTGCAAGTCGAGAGAAACAGTCAACACAAGCGACAACCCGAACAAAGGTTCGAGGATCATCTCGTGGCCTCAACGAATCAGGACGTGCACTGGAAGTATCGCAGTTGGAGTCGCCACGCACGCAAAATCTACATCACGGTACCGACGCGGCATCGGCAACACATCGTCCGAATGTCAATCTGGAACCGATGCGCCTCCAGCGGATTGTCGGGACATGCCAAAAGCGTCCAACGCGTCCGACTGTATGACAAAGGAGCAGGCGGCGCTGCTCAAAAAGCTCGCCTTCGATGCCTATGAACCCGAGGCGTTCAGTCCGGATTTGACGAAATCGGAGGCAGACCAGCGTATCGATATGCTGCAGGCGAAATTGAGATTAATGGGCGAGCCGCCGCACATACAGTGATGGAATTCGTGAAAAGTACATCTGCCGTCACAGGAACCGCTATGCGCGAGCCGGCGTTTGCTGTTCTGGACTGAAATCAACAGGAGGAACTTATGACACATTTTCGCCATGCGGCGATCATGGCTGCGTTGCTTGCCGGCGCGAGCGCGGCAAGCGCACAGACGACTGTGATCACCCGTGAGCCAGTGGAATCGCGAACGGTGGTGACCACCGAGCCGTTGCGACTTACACCGGTCCAGCGGCAAACCGTCTATCGTACCATCGTGCGTGAGCGTGTAGCGCCGGCGCGGCCAACAGTAGAATACCGCGTGGGCACGCGCGTGCCGGAAAGCGTTGAGCTCTACGCGGTGCCGCAGGACGTCGCCGTGGAGGTGCCCGCAATACGTTCGTATAAATATATGGTGGTAAACAACCGCGTGGTTCTGATCGATCCCGCGACCAGCGAAGTTGTTGACGAACTGACCGATTAATACGTCCCACCGGCTGGGATTTCGGGCCCGGCGCGACTGCGCCGGGCCATATTTTTGAGCACTCGACGTTTACCTTGTAACGGCCGGGGCGGGCATGCGCGACTGCTGGGTGCTGGATTTTCGTCGTCGCAAGGGCCATATTAGTGCGTGAGGAGCCTTTGATTATGTCGATGATCAACTACCGTGCACCGTCCGAACTGTTTCCCAGCCGAAGCCGCAAGTCGCGGCGTCCCATAGGTTACAAGCGCTTTCCCACTGCCGCGGAAGCGATCCGTTTTGCCATCGAGGAATTGCCGCCGGAACTGCTGCTGGGCGCGTATCTTGAAGTTGAAGAGAAGCGTTTCGATGGAAACGGCATCCGGCAGCTTTACGAGAGCGCCGATTATCCCCTGCCGCGGAAGGCCACCAAAGCCAAAGTCGCGGCTGCCAACTGATTTTCCGTTATCGTCGGACTGACGCCCTCCGCTTTGCGCGGACGAGCGACGTATTCGCGCGCGGGGTATTTTGACCGGTTTCCGGCGATGCAACCCCGGCGGCTCTCGGCCGTTAGTGGAGCACAGCCGATGGAGGCTTCCATGAAAAACAGGCTTTCAGTCCCGCTCGGGACAAGCATCGCGGCCGTCCTGATCGCGTCATCAATAGGGATGTCGAACGGTGCCGAACCGGGCACAAGCTCGACCAATCCGGGCCTCGTTCCGGGCACCGGACAGATCAATACTGGTGTCGAGCCGCATCCATGGTCGCAATCGAACCAGCCGGACAACATTCCGACCCCTGAAGAGGCGCGCTCCGCATTGATGGCTCCCGTTTCCAAGCAGCCTTCGACCGGTGATGCATCCGCCGCAACAACCGGCACCGGTGCGCAGGTTACGCCAGGCACGCTGGACAGCGCAGGAAAGTCGGCGACCGAGCCTCCCCCGTCGGGTCCGATCGGTTCGTTCGGCCAAACCATTCCGGCGAAATTTTCCAAGCGCAACGATATTCTCGACCACCTCCCGACAATGGCAATCCCGTTGCCGCTCAGCGATCAGCAGCGCAAACAGATCTACGACGCGGTGATGGCTGACAAGTCGCAGCCGGTGGCCGGAGCCGACGAACTCAAACCGTCGAGCGAACTGTCACCCGACCAGGCCCTTGACGGCATGCATCCGCTGCCAGAAAGCGTGCGTGGCATCGACGGTGCCTCCAGGCTTTACTTCGTAAAAGCCAAGGAAAAAGTCTTCCTGGTTGAGCCTGCAACCCGCACCGTGGTCGGCGAGATCACGTCCTGACCTGCACTCTTCAAAAATGAAATGCCACCGCCACATACGGCGGCGGCATTTCGTTGTGCGACGTTCATTCCGCCGGGCGCTGGCTGCTCGGCGGATTTTTCCATTGCATGAGGCTGTCGCCGATGACCTTCATGGCCGTCATTGCGGCATGGCTCAGGCTCGCGTAGCCGGCGATCTCGCGGCTGACACGTTCGCCTTCGCTGCGCAGCATCTCGCGTACGCCCTGCAATTCGAGAATGACGCGGTCGATTTCTTCCATCGAGGCGCCGGAAACGCGTCGTATCAGCACATTCAAGTTGTCGGCGACCGGCTCGGGCCCCGGCTCCGCATCAGTTCGCTGCCGCCGCAGAAAGGCGACATCACGCCGTACGAATTCACGAATCTCGCCTTCAAAACCTGTCGCTGTCTGAGTGACGTCGCCTAGCCGATCCGGAGATTTCCGGTTCGGAGCAAATGCCTCCGGTCCGGGCTTTTCCGGAATTGCCCTATCCGCATCAAGCCGGTCGGGTCTGATGGCCGTCATGATCAACTCCTGCCTGAGGCGCAAACGTTTGCGCCGTGGTCCCCAATCGCAACTCAATTGCCGCATGCGAGTGAGGCGGCCGTGGGGCGGCGCAGGGGCGGCCTGGGGGAACTTCCCGACAAATGCGGGCCGGCCTTTAGTTATGCACGGCTTTTAATGAAAATCGGCCCGGGTCGTTCGATCGGCCTACCAGTGCAATTTGAAGCCGGCGCTGATCTTCTTGGTGATGGTGGTCTGGCCGAAATCCGTCACGGCCGTCGTCACCTGCAGGGGGCCGTAAAGTTTCTGCTCGGCGCTGAGCGTGTTGTGTGTGACCGGGTCGTTGCTGGCGGTCGCGACCCCGGCGCCTAGGATGGTACCGGTGGGCAGGATGTTGAACTTGACCGCCCGTTCGTTGCCGAACACCTGCGGCGCCGTCGGTGCTGCAGCGGGTGGCAGCGCCATCAAGGGCACGTCGCCCGGGGTCGCCGACGGCTGGCTCAGCGTCCCGGTAACGGAATATGTGTCCTGCAGGGTGACTGCGACTTGCCGACCCAGTGGAATGGATTGCTTGAACGTTGTGCCCAGTTTGCCCTGTTCGTTGGATGGGTCGACACGCGCATCCAGGCTGCCGACGTTAGCGACACCGAACGATGCCCAGGCGGCGCCCGCACTTGCGCTGTCGCGCGCCGTCGGCAACGGATGATCGAAGGCACTGCCGGTGCCCGCACGCGATGGGCCAAGATCGGCGCCGAACGAGTTGCTCCATTCGGTTTGCAGCGGCTGCTTTACAACCACAGTGGTTGAGCCATCAAATTTTTCGGTGCGGGTGATATCGAAGGCATTGCCCGACGTTCCAGGCAGGCGCAGGGGCTTCTTCGGTGGCGTTGCAAGCGCTGTTGGGTCGAAGACCAACGATTCGCCGACCAGCGCGCTTTCTTCCGGAGTCAGCTGAGTTTCCGGAATCAGCGCAGTATCGTCTGGTTGCGCGGATTCCTGCGCGAGCGCCGGCATGGCGGCGACGGTGAGGGCGCCGAGGGTCCATACTATGCAACGAGCGCCTGCGCGCATTTTCAAATTTCTCCCCCAAGATGCCTTCCGGCTGTTTGGGCGGTCAACTTCAGCCCATCCGGTTAAGCATTGGTTGCGCTATTGCCATGAAACTTTGGCAAAGCTGTGGAGCGGCAAAGGGCTTGCTCAGACGCAACGCGTGGCAAGCGCCTTATTGATGTGGACTGGATGTGGGTTTGCCGGCGGCGCGAGCAGGAGAGCCAGCGCGAAAGTCGCAGGCATGATCAGCCCGATAAAGGCAAGGAAAGCAAAGACAAAACGCTTGAGCACGGCTTTACCTCCGATTTACGTCCTTTGGTCGCCGGGCTGGACAAAAAGGTTCAAACCGGAGGTGACGGCAAACGGAACCTGCGGGAGGTCATTGTTCTTAGTTTGGGGTCGGGGAGGTGTAACGGAGCACAATCATGCCCGCGCTACTGCCGATTATCTTGACCGCATCGCATGTCGTCCTGGCAGCGGACGGTATGCCGACATTCAATGTTGAACTGACCTGCCGGCCTGCCGCCGCGGCGGGCGTATTGCCGGGACGCAATTCGGCGGCATGCCAGCAAGACGAAAACAAGGCGCGCGCCAAACTTGAGCAGGACTGGCCGCAATATAGCACCGCGCAGCGGGCGCAATGCGCGAACTTTGCGGCACTGGACCGCGCGCCGAGCTACGTCGAATTATTGACGTGCCTTGAGATGGCCAAACAGGCCAAGGAGCTGCCGGCAGAATCGAAATCCGGAACGGTCGGCCGGCGCTAATTGTCAGGTCTTTTTACCAGGCGGTGTGCTGTAGGGGCTGCTGGACGAGCCCTGCGTCTGTGCCAGCTTGTAAGGTGACAGTTGCTTGGGTTTGTCCTTGTCGGCCTTGGGTTTCTTTTTTTCCTTGGCCGCACGCATCTGACCTTTCGCCATGAGGTCCTCCTTGAATAACGACTGATGGCGAATGCTAGCGGGCCGGCTCGCTGGCGCAAGGGGCGGCCGGGATGGCTTGATTAATCGCTAGATTTTCGGCGCCGTCACCCCGGCCGCTTTCATCTTGTCGTCGATGCATTTGTTGACGAGATCAGCGCGCTTATCGAGATCCTCGTGGGCACTGGCCTTTTCCGTTCGCATCCAGCATTCGCGTGCGGCGCGCGACCGTGTCATCGGCTCCGAATCCTGGACCGGCTCCGGAGGCTTGGCCGCCTGTGGCTTGGGCGCAGCAACATCCGGCCTGGCTGAAACAGCGGCCGCCTTGGGAGCGTCGCTTGCGGAAGGCCCTCCGGTACCGTCGGTTTCGCAGGCCGCGAGTCCGAGGGCGCAGGCGAATAGCAGCCCGACATGCGCGGCAAAAGGCTTACTGCGATTCTCGAGGGGCATAGGTGTAGTCCAATATTGAAACGGGAGGGGGGTCGTGATGTTTGGCGGCTATTTGCCCCAAATCGACCTGTATACGCAACGCTCGCCAGACGCCTTTCACAATCTCGTGCTGACCGGAAACGCGGGGCTGCACAGTCACGTTGTTCTCTCAACCGAACGGAACTCGGGAGTCAACGATGCGTATTTTTTGGGCGGCGGCGACAGCCACCGTGATTGTTTGTGCCGCGGCACATGCTGAAGGAGCTGCTCCGCTGCCGGATGACTCTGGCGCGGCCGTCGGCGTTGGTATCATTTGCAACACGCCGGCGCAGGCGGAGGCGTTTGTGAAGCTGCGTGCCGCCGGCGCTGGACCCGACCAGGCCATGCATGCGGTCAACGCTGACGTTCAAGATGACCGAGCCTGCGGCATCGCCGCCATTGCCTATCTGCGTGATGCGACCGTCGAAACGATGAAGCTCAACGACAGGCTCGTGCAGATCGTCCGCATCAGTGTCGTTGCCGGATTTAACGGGACGGGCTGGCAACGCGTGTCCGGGATGGTCCAGTACGCGGTACTTGAAGCTGGCGGCCAGTCCATCTGAGTTGGACTACGAACGACCTAACGGGGCGGCATAACAGGAGGGAGCGAGCGCCATGCGATCTCGTTTCATGTTTGCCGGCACGGCGATGTTGATCGCGGCGGCCGCGCCGGCGCTGGCACAACAGGGCGCGATTGAGTTGAGTGATGGCACAGCCGTCGCGCAGAATCCCAAACTTCCGAAACTTAATCTCACCGACCCACAGCGCGAACAGATCCGCAAGGGCGTCGCCGCGGAAAACACGGACGTCCAATTTCACCTCAAAACCACAAAGGGCGCGAAAGATTTCAAACCGGCGGTTGGCGCCAAACTGCCCAAGGGTGTGACGGGGCATTCACTTCCGCCGGCGGTACTAACGCAACTCCCACAGTTGCGCGATTACAAGTACGTAAAGATGAAAGACGAGGTCTTGATCGTCAACGCGATGACCAAGACGATTGTCGACATGTTCTCGGAAACGCAGCCGCAAGGCTAGCTGCAATCCGTTAAGGACATACGGCTGCCGATATTTAACCAATTCGGCCATTGTGAGTTGCCACAAGGTTCCGGTCTGTGGAAAAACTGCAGATCCGAATGTCGATTGGGTTACACGCCATGCGCATTCCTGTCTGCTCCATGAAGCGACTGACATTTGCCGCGGCAATTGCGGCGGCGGCTTGCTGCATGTCCATTCCGTCCCAAGCGGCAGATCTTGGAGCCGACGTCAGGCACGGCACCCGGCATGCGAGGATGTCGTCTCACTACTGGAATTGGCGCGATCGTTGCGCCTGGGCGGGCTACTACTGTCTCTATGCCTGGGACGGATACGTCTATCATTATCCTTGGGATGACCGGCCTTCCGCTTATGCTTATTCTGCGCGCCGGCACCATTCCCGCGTCAGATACTGAACCGCAGCCGCACTACGATCTCTGGAACATAGCCGTCGGTCCCGCAGTTAGATCGGGGAACCGGAGAACGGCCATGAAAGCCCTTATTTTTGGCGGCGCTGCCGCAGTTGTTCTGCTGTCGTTTGCCGCGCAGGCGGATGACAGGACGTTGGATCCGAATGGCATCACCATCGAGACAAAGCGGCCGCAGCTGGGCATCAGCGATCAGCAACGTGCGGTGATTGAAGATGCACTGGAATTTCAGAACACCGAACAGAAAACACCCCCGAACTTCGATGCCAAGGTCGGCGACACGATCCCCCTGACGATGACGGTTGACGTGATGCCGGAGTCCTTGACCCAGCGCGAGCCGTCGCTCAAGCAATATGGCTATGCCAAGCTTTCGAAAAATATGCTGGTAATCGATCCGCTGAAGAAAACGATCATTGCCGTCCTTCCCCGCAAGTCGCCGTCAACCGGAAAAATTGTGGCGCCCGCCGACTGGGCGGCCAAGCGCGGCCGTGAACTGACCGGGCAACAGCCGGAGTCGAGCGGGCAGGGGCCTGCGCATGAGCCTGCCGGCGATGCCGGCGACAAGACAAACGGCAATGAGTCAGCGACGCAGGGGCACTAGGTCTCGCGCGAGTTTACACGCTGCTGGATTTCTCCATTCAGGCCCGCACAAGCGGGCATCCAGTCTTTGAAGAAAGTCCTGGATCACGCTTGCGCGGGCATGAGCGGAGTGCGCGCTGCGCGCTCGCATTTTTCCAATTTAACTTGTCAAACAGCCCATTGTCGTCATTCGGGACGGCGATGTGTCCCGGGCGCAGCGCATCACGCCAGTGGTGCGCTGCCGACCCGGGGGCCGCCAAAAATTCAGAACCCCGTTACGGCCCCGGATCAGCGGCGCATCATTTCATGCTGCGCCGCGTCCGGGGCACACCAAGAAAGCAAAGACAGGACAAGCGCCATCGCCCGCATTGTTTGTCGAGGCCCCGGGCAGGCCCGTCGTCTTGTTTGTCGATGCGTCACCTGTCGGAAAAAAGAACCGAGGGCGCGCGGGACGCCAGGGGTCTCGATAGACCCACGGGCCTCGACGCCTCGCGACATCGAGGCTTGTCGAGTCGTTTGTAGTGCCGCAAGTCCGCCAAATCCCAAGGCGTCCCGCGCGCGGCGTTTGAGGTTTGCTCCGCACCGCCCCCGGTGGACATACCTTTCAGGGCAACACCCGTCCCCCGTAAGGGCCAGTTTTCACCCTATCCACCGCTGGTTGGCTCAAACGATTGTCCGGCACGTCTGACCATGCCGGCATGAACCGCCGTCAGGAGAGCGCTGAGTGATCCGCGGCCAGCGGATCAGGACGATGCGGCTTGGACCGCCGGGGGGAGCGCCGCATCTCCGACGCTGCCGTTATCCGGCCACCGCTCCCCGCCCCGCGTCTGGAGACGCTGATCAGACACCCCTCGGCAACCGAGGCGGGATGGTTGGGAATATAATCATGCTAGGAATAAAGTCAACAACTATGTTATGGCCTGAGGCGTCAAAGCCGGCTGTGTTGTTGCTTACGGCGTGGCCCGGCGACCCACTGGAACTTTCTCCGGATTAGCCCGTTACCATCGCCGCTGAGGTTGAACACAGAGGAGCAGGGGCTATGCGTCATCTCATCGTATTGGCGGCAGGCGTATTTTTGATTGCGGCGAGCGGCCAGGCCGTGGCCGGCCATTTCGCGCCGGCAGGGTTTTCTCGCACCGAGAGCGCGCCGGTGATCCTGGTGCAGGCGAAGAAGGACGAAACGTTGAAGCAAAAGGTCAAGCGCGCCTGGCGCAATCTGACCGGTTACAAGTTCGACGTGAACTGTCCGATCAATAATCACCGCACTTGCGCCGACACCGGCAAGAGCGTCGGCGACGCCCGCGCCAAATGTATCGCGCGCAATCCCGGTTGCTGGGTTTCCGATATCAAATAGCGAAACTACCGTCCGCGCTTCTTGAAGCCGCCCCGCATGCCGGGGCGGCCGAGCGTCGAGCGCGGGCTCTCCGCCCGCGCCGGCTTTACTTCGTGTGACAGCGCGATGCCCATCTCGCCGAGCTCGGGCTTGTGCGGGCGTGAACGCCCTTGCAGGCCCTTGGTCTGCGCCACCATCACGTCGCGCGCGGTCGGATTGTCCAGCACGGCGAGTTCGGTTGCGCGCAGGCGCTTGATCTCGTCGCGCAGGCGCGCGGCCAGCTCGAAGTCGAGATCAGCGGCGGCCTCGCGCATGCGCGTTTCGAGATCGGCGACGACGGCCTCCAGATTGTGGCCGATCGTTGCTGCATCGGCGAATTCGCCGGCGCCGGCCGTGCCGGTCGCGATCAGCACGTGGTCGCGCTCGTAGACGCTGTTGAGAATGTCGGCAATGCCCTTGCGCACGCTTTCCGGCGTAATGCCGTTCACGGTGTTGTATTCCACCTGTTTCTCGCGGCGGCGGTTGGTTTCCTCGATCGCGCGTTGCATCGAGCCGGTCACGCTGTCGGCGTAAAGCAGCACCCTGCCGTCAATATTGCGGGCCGCACGGCCGATGGTTTGTATCAGTGAGGTTTCGCTCCGGAGGAAACCTTCCTTGTCGGCGTCGAGAATGGCGACCAGCGCGCATTCCGGTATGTCGAGGCCCTCGCGCAGCAGATTGATGCCGACCAGCGCATCAAAGGCGCCCAGCCGCAAGTCACGGATGATCTCGATCCGCTCCAGCGTGTCAATATCGCTGTGCATGTAGCGCACGCGGATGCCTTGCTCGTGCAAGTATTCGGTGAGGTCTTCGGCCATGCGCTTGGTCAGCACGGTGACCAGCGAGCGGAAACCCTTGGCCGCGACCTGCCGCACCTCGCCGACAAGATCGTCGACCTGCGTGCGCGCCGGCCGCACATCGACCGGCGGGTCGATCAGGCCGGTCGGGCGGATCACCTGCTCGACGAAAACGCCGCGCGCCTCCTCCATTTCCCAAGGGCCGGGTGTGGCGGAGACGGCCAGCGTCTGCGGCCGCATGGCGTCCCATTCCTCGAAGCGCAGCGGCCGGTTGTCCATGCAGGAGGGCAGGCGGAAACCATATTCGGCCAGCGTCGCCTTGCGGCGGAAGTCGCCGCGGAACATGCCGCCGAGCTGCGGGACGGTGACGTGGCTTTCGTCGGTGAACACCAGCGCGTTGTCCGGCACATATTCGAACAGCGTCGGCGGCGGCTCGCCCGGCTTGCGGCCGGTGAGATAGCGCGAATAATTCTCGATGCCCGCGCAGGAGCCGGTCGCCTCCATCATCTCGAGGTCGAAGATCGTCCGTTGCTCAAGGCGTTGCGCTTCAAGCAACCGGCCGGCGGCGTTAAGCTGGTCGAGGCGCTGCCGCAGCTCGTGCTTGATGCCGGCGATGGCCTGGAGGAGCGTGGGGCGCGGCGTCACATAGTGCGAATTGGCGTAGATTTTCACGAACTCAAGCTCGTCGGTTTTCTGCCCCGTGAGCGGGTCCATCTCCTCGATCTTCTCGATCTCGTCGCCGAACAGATGGATGCGCCAGGCCCGATCCTCGTAGTGCGCCGGGAAAATATCGACCGTGTCGCCGCGAACACGGAACGAGCCGCGAAAGAAATCGCCCTGCGTGCGTTTGTATTGCAGCGCCACCAGATCGGCGAGCAATTGCCGCTGCTGGATCTTGCCGCCCTGTTTGAGCGTGAAGGTCATCGCCGAGTAAGTTTCCACCGAGCCGATACCGTAGATGCACGACACCGACGCGACGATCACGACGTCGTCGCGTTCGAGCAGCGCGCGCGTGGCCGAGTGGCGCATTCGGTCGATCTGCTCGTTGATGGAGGATTCCTTCTCGATGTAGGTGTCGGTGCGCGGAACGTAGGCTTCCGGCTGATAGTAATCATAATAGCTGACGAAATATTCGACCGCGTTGTCGGGAAAGAACGATTTAAATTCGCCGTAGAGCTGCGCGGCCAGCGTCTTGTTGGGCGCAAGGATGAGCGCAGGGCGCTGCGTCGCCTCGATCACCTTCGCCATCGTGAAGGTTTTTCCCGAACCGGTAACGCCGAGCAGCACTTGCGTGCGATCGGCGCGATTAACGCCTTCGACCAGCTCCTTGATCGCCTGCGGCTGGTCGCCTTTTGGCTCGAAGTCCGACGCGATGACAAACTTCTTGCCGCCCTCGGATTTCTCAGGACGCGGCGGCCGGTGTGGCGTCCACGGCACCGCGGAGAATTCCGGCCGGCCTTCGCGTAGCAGCCGCTCAAGTGACTGCTGGCTCGGGATGCCGGCAAATCCGCCGGGCTGCGTCGGCAAGTCGGCGCGGGGCAACCGATATTTTGCCTCATCGGTGAGGCCGAGCTCTTCGGCAAGTTTCGGATCGAGGCCGGTGACCGGCGGCGCCTCAAAATCCCGCTGCGGCGCTTCGGCAAATCCCTTCGGGGTCGACTTGCGCGCCTGATGGGCCGCGGAAAAATCCCGGCGGCGATCCCATGAATTGTCGGGCGGCGGCTGCAGCCCAGTACCAGAACCCAAACCCGCAGTGCCGCGACCAATACCGGGATTGAGCAGCTTGGCGAGATCGTCCGGAGTTGGCGCCTCGTCCGGCCGCGCCGCTTTGGCGCGGGTGGGGCGCGCAGGATCCTTGCTCTTCCTCGGTTTGTCAGGATTTTTTGCCATCATCGGGAATATGGGGCGAGTCCGCGCGCGATGGAAGATACCGTTGGCGATTAGTCTCGCTGCACGGGAGACGGGGGATGACGTGACACGTCAACTTCAAGTCTGCTAAGGGGGGCGTCTCTTTAAGTGTCGATAGAAAGGAATGTCATGTCGTTCAAACTTGTTGCTCGCTCTGCGTTCGCTGCCTCGCTGTTTGGCCTTGTTGTTACGGCGATGGCCACACCCGCCCAAGCTTCTGTCGAGGCCGGCCAGCTGAGCTGCCGGAGCCAGGGCAATGCGGGTTTTATTGTCTTTTCGGCGCGCACATTCGATTGCATCTTCACGCCGGCTGCCGGCGGTCCCGCGCAACATTATCAAGCCAACGTACAGCGCTTCGGCGCCCAGGTCGGGTTTAGCGATGACGTGGTCCTCGGTTGGACCGTCTTCGCGCTGACCTCCCGTGTTGGGCAGGGCGCACTGAACGGCGGTTATGTCGGCGCCTCTGCCGGTGCGGCCGTGGGCGTCGGCGGCAGCGCCAACGGGCTGGTCGGCGGACTCAACAATTCGTTCGCTCTGCAACCGTTGAGCCTGCAAGGCGAGACCGGCCTCAATGTCGTTGCCGCGGTGACGGGACTTGAGTTGTCGGGTGGAGAGCCAGTCCGCCGTCACCGGCATCATCGTCGCGCGCACTAATAAAACGCGCTTTACGGAAGTGGTTGTGCCGCCCGGCTCTTCGGCCGGGCGGTTTTTTTCCGCAATCCGCGGCGACCACGCGTCTAGTTCGCAACCATGGTGTGCTCGGCGAGATCGACCGTGACCATGTCATAACGCGATTGCGCCAGCGTGCTCGCCCCGACTTGGTGGAAGCCGATCCGAAGCTGTTCTTTATCGACGTGAATGCGCAGGTAGCCGTAATTGGTGTCATTGTACTTCTCGAGCAGCAACTGCTTCGCCTTGATCGCCGCTTTCGACCATTCAAGATAGTCGACGGTGCTGCCGGCATGAGGCTCCTCGGCCGTGTGCCCTTTGCTTGAACGGACGATCGGATTGACGTTGTGGCCGCCATCGCCGCACACGATGAAAGGAACGTCGATCTCGGTGTTCCCGAATTTCATGATGCGCGTATATCGCTGATAATTATGGGCGTGCGCCGACAGGACGGCATGTGGATACACCCCTTCCTGGAGGCAAATCTCGTCGATCTGCTTGAGCATCGCCGAACTGCAGCCGTGATTGCCGCCGGAACCGCCTGTCTTGGGCGGTGGGGAGTAACTGTACGGCGGATGATGCGTGGCGAGCAGCACCGCGCCTTTGTATTTTTCCTTCTTGATGCGCTTGAGTTGTGCGCTGAGGAATTTGAGTTGCTTGTCGTTCACACCCGGCCACCGTCCGGCCTGGCTTGAAATTACTCCGGGATCTTCCAGCGCATTGCTGAACAGCCCGATGACGCGAACGAACGGTGCCTCCAGCGTGAAATAGACGCCGGGTTGCGTCATCGCGGTGCGGTGGAGCGAACCGGCCTCCGGCGTGATGACCGGTTTTTTGGCGCAGAAGTTGCGCTGGAATGTCGTCAGCGGTTCTTTGTCCTTTGGTGTGCCGGGGACGATGAAGGAGTCGTGATTACCCGGAATGGCAAAGATCGGCCCCGGATAATTCCGGAACGGCTCATAAAATTGATCGAAATAATATTGTTGCTCACCGAAATTGTAGACCACGTCTCCGAGGTGAAAGAGGAAGGCCGGTTGATTGGCTTCGTCCGAACGGGCGCAATCGACCGTGACCTGATCGGAAACTCGCAATTCGTTACCGTATTTCCGCACATTCGATGCACCGGAATCTCCCAACGCATGGAAAATGATCTTTTTGGCTGCATGGATCTTGCTGGTGACTTTGGACCCATGGTTGGCGCCGTAGGCGTCCTGCAGTGAAAACACATCATCGTCGGCGATCCGCGATTTGGGAACGTCAACGACGTCCTTTTTCAAAAGCTTCTGTACTTCGTCGTAGGTTTTGCTGTCGCTCGGATGTTTCGTGGAAAATCCGGTGGGGCTCGGCACCGGTTCGTCTTCGCTGAAGATCGGTTCGTGGAAAATCGGTTGCGGAAGCTGGGCGTTTTGCTTTGCAGGCATGGCGTCGTTCTCCATGAAGAATGGCCATTAACTCCAAAGTTCAAGACGGAAATATTACACTTAAAACGTGTGGGCAATGTGAGATAGCTCACGTTGTTGCTTGCCCGGGTCGCGGCCTGGCCGCCGTTCAGGCCGCCTGCGGCCAGAGCTGTTTGGACGCGCGCCGCGCGCCTTCGGTCAATGACTGAAGCTTGAGCCAGACAATTTTCGTGTCCACCTGCACGCGGCCTGCAAACGTCCCAAATCCGCAGTCGACCCCCGCAATAACGTTGTTGCGGCCCACCACCGAGGCGAAATTCACGATGCGGTCTGCGACCAGTTCAGGGTGCTCGACGATGTTCGAGGTGGAATCGATGACGCCCGGAATAATTGTCTTGCCGGCCGGCAATTTCACATCCCGCCAGATTTTCCACTCGTGCTCGTGCCGTGCATTGGCGGCGGGAAACGAAACGGCATGCGGGCGCGCCGACAGCACGATGTCGATGATGTCCTTGAGTTCAACGTCGGTGTGGTGCGGCGCCATGGTGGAACCCCAGCACACATGCATGCGCATGCGTTCCGGCGGCAAATCGCGTACCGCGTGATTGAGCGCGGCAACGTTGGTGGCAATAATCTTGCGATATTCGGCGAGTGGCAGGTCGAGATACACCATGTGCCGCAGCATCGCGAGATCGGGGCAATCGAGTTGCAGAACGAAACCTGCATCGACGATGGCCCTGTATTCGCGCCGCATCACGTCGGCAAGTGCGTAGACATAGTCTTCGTCGTTCTTGTAGTGGCGGTTCTTGAGATAGCGCGCGATTTGCCCAGGCGACGGCGAGGTCATGAAGGTATCTTCGGCCTTGACGCTTTGCAGCGCTGTCCTGGCGAGATCGATATCGGCCTGCGCCGCCGCCCAATCCTTCCAGTCCACAGGACCATTGCAGGCGGGACGATGCTGGAACGGAGACGCGAACTGTTTCAAAAGCTGCGCAAGCTCTGGAAATTCTTCGTCTCCCGTGCCCATCGGCGGCGCGCTTTCGCCGGCGTAGCCCGTCAGCCTTTTCAGGACATGGACCGTGTAATCGGTGCGGCTCTGTTCGCCGTCGTTGACAATGTCGAGGCCGCATTCGGCCTGTTTTCGAACGACAAGGGCAACGGCGTCTTGCACCGCGGCCTGCAAGTCGGCGCGGCGCGCGCCCGGATTTGTCTCTTCGGCCAGTAGCAGCTCGACCACTTTCGGCGTGCGCGGCAGGCTGCCGGTGTGCGTGGTGAGAATGCGGTTCATCTAGACCCCGCGCATCACCTCGACGACATGCTCGACATTTGGCGGCACCGAGAAGCAATGGCCGACGAGCTTGCGCCACTCGTGGAAATCCGGGGATTCGCGGAAATCCTTGGTGTGGTTTTCGAGCGTTTCCCACTGCACAAACAGTCGGTACCGCTGTGGCATCTCGTGCGAGCGCTGCAGGGTCATGAACTTGCAGCCTTTGGCGCGCTTGAAGATGGGTGCGGCCTTTTTAACGCCAGTTTCAAATTCGGCTTCCATGCCGGGCTTTACGTCGATCTGGGCAATTTCGAGGATCATGGGAATGGTCCGTGTGGATAGAGGCGTAGGTAGAAAAGCTATTGCAGGGTTGCGGGCGTGGAAAGATAATTCACGCCATCGCGTACTTGCCGCGGCTGAAAAAGCGATCCTTCTGATCGTCGGTGGCTTTGTCGCGCACCGACTTGAGCGTGCCAAGCTGGGCGAGGGTGCGCTTGACCGCGTCGCGCGTCGCGATCTTGTCCGCCCATTTTTTGATGGCCGGGTATTTGGCCGGATCGACGGCAAGCAGTTCGAAATTGCGCAGCCACGGCCACGCCGCGATGTCGGCAATCGTGTAGTCGTTGCCGGCAACGTAAGGCCGCGACGACAGGCGCTGCTCATAGAGATCGAACAGCTTGAGCACCTGGGTGCGATAGCGTTTGGCGGCGTAGTCATGACCGGGCCCTGCAAATTTACTGAAATGCACATGCTGGCCGCTCATCGGGCCGACATTCGCCACCTGCACCATCAGCCATTGCAGCGTGTCGTAGCGCGCGGCCGGCTCGTGCGGGATGAATTTTCCGGTTTTCTCGGCGAGGTAGATGAGGATCGCGCCGGATTCGATCACCGAATAAGGCTTGCCGCCTGGGCCGTCGCTGTCGACGATCGCCGGCACCTTCAGTAGCGGGTTGATCTTGGCGAATTCTGGCGTGAACTGCTCGCCCGCCCATACGTCCACCGGCTTGATATTGTAAGGCAGCCCGCATTCCTCGAGCATGATGAAGATTTTCTGCACGTTCGGGCTGGTCAATGCATAAAAGTCGATCATAGCAATGGTCTCGTTTGATGAAGAACCGCGGACTGCGGCCGTTCTCTATAGACGAACGCAGCCCGGCCTGTCTGCTAGCAATTTTGCGCCGCCGTGCGCCTGCTGTCGGCGAGCACGGCCGCTGCCTTGCGCAGGCATGCCGGGCACAGGCAATCCCCGAGCCAGGCTTTGGTCACCGGCAGTCGGTATGGCTCCGCCGCGCACCAGCAGTCGGCAGCAAGCCCGCACTCGAATGGCGTCCCGCAATGTGCGCAGGATATATATGGCGTGGCGCCGGAGCGCCTGGAGTTGTCATGGGAGGAATTTGCGCGGCACCGGTTGCAAAAGCAAGGAAGCTATCTCTCGGTGCGTGACATGCTATGGTTTTATCCGCAGCCAGCGAGCCAGGGAGGGGACCTTGAGGGGACAATGGATTGCAGCGACGCTGCTCGTGTTCGTGGGACTGAACGGTGCCGCGGCGCAAACGTATCCAACGCGCGCGGTTACGGTTATCGTACCTTTCGCAGCGGGTGGCCCGGCCGACGTGACCGGGCGGATTGTTGCCGACATCTTTTCCCGTCATCTTGGTCAGCAATTCCTGGTCGAGAATGTCGGCGGGGCCGGTGGCACTCTCGGTTCGCTGCGCGCGGCGCACGCCACGCCCGACGGCTACACGATTATTTCAGGCCACATGGGCACGCACGCCGCGGCGCCATTTTTCTATCCCAACCTCGGTTATGACCCGCAGAAGGATTTCGAGCCCATCGGGTTGATCGCCGAGCAGCCGGAGCTGCTCGCGGTCCGCAAGGATTTTCCGGCCAACAATCTCAAGGAATTCGTCGCCTATGCGAAGGCCAATGAGGCCAAGCTCAACATGGGGCATGCCGGCGTCGGCTCGGTGTCCTATGTCGGCTGTCTACTTCTCAATTCGGCGATCGGCATCAAGCCGACCATGGTGCCGTTTACCGGCACAGCGCCTGTCATGAACGCAATTCTAGCAGGCCAGATTGATTACGATTGCGATCCGGTGCTCGGGCCGCTGCCGCACGTGCGCGCAGGCACCGTCAAGGCGCTTGCCATCGCTACGAAAAATCGAAGCCCGCTGCTCCCGGACGTGCCGACCTCATACGAGCAGGGCATGCCCGAATTTGATTGTGCGCCCTTCTATGCGCTGTTCGCGCCGAAAGGCACGCCCCAGCCAATTATCGACAAGCTTGCCGAAGCGCTCAACAAGGGGCTGAACGAAGAGGCGGTGCAGAAGCGGCTCAGCGATCTCGGCGCCAATATTGCAGAGCCGAACCGCCGCGGGCCAAAAGCGTTGGCCGAGCTTGTGAAAAGCGAAGTCGCGCGCCTGACGCCCATTCTCAAATCGGCAACGGCTAAATAGACCGCGCTGACGGTGTTGTAAAAACATCCGTTTGCGCGCGGCTATTGCGAGTCGCCGCCGCCAATATAGCCGCCGATCTTCCAGCCGTTCGCATCCTTCACGTAGCAAATCTGGTCGTTGCCGATCGGCGCGACCGAGTCGACTGCCACATAACCGGGTTTGCCGGCCGGTGTGACAACGCGCAGGAAGCTGGGAACGTTGGGGCCGCCTTCCGGCATAACCCGAACGAAAGCGAGCGCAAGCTTGTCGACGACCGGTGCGTTGGCTTGCGGGGTTGCATGCACGTCGACGTCGGCGGAAACCGGGTAGCCCCATTCACTCACATCGGTCTTAGTAGCTTGCATCAGCTCGTTGAATGCCTTGCCATCGAAACTCGGGTCAGCCGGCGCACACACCGCGCCTTTGTGCTCCGGCGACGGAGAGCCGGTCGGATCGTCGGCAAAGCTCGCAAGCATGTCCCAGCCTGCACCGTCTTTGTTGCCAAGGCCGAGTGCCGCAGCGAGATTGTCGATGCCGGATCTGCGCCTGTCGGCACGGTCACCGGTTTCGCGCACCCAGAAGAAGTTCTGTTCGGCCACGAGTTTGGCCAGCGCGCCGCGATCCTTGCGCTGGGCCGTTTCGGCCATCTGTTTGCGGAATGACTCGAAGGATGGATCGTTGATAGCCTGCGGTGGCGTGACCGGCACCACTTTGTACGGGCCGGCCTTGGCGGGAGGTGGCGGCTGCTGGCCACGCGGCTGGCTCTGTCCAATTGCCGGGCCTGCGCCGGCAATGGCCATAGCTGCGACAACCGATATCAGGCCTCTTGCGTACATTGTATCGCTCCCGCGTTATGCGGGCGGGGAGCCAGGCACAGGCGCAGCTCCGCAGCCAATCCCAATGTAGCAGCTTGTCGCCGGTTTCGTATCGCGATCCGGGAAATCCTACGGTAAAATAGCGCGACCACGGAACCTAGGGTGAACTGTCACGTCGTAACGCCGTTACAACAGTGCCCTTCCCAAGTTTGAGAATCCCATGCCTTTATTGTCGCCCTATCTCACGCCGATTGTGTTGCTCGTCGGCTCGAATGCCTTCATGACGACCGCCTGGTATTGGCACCTCCGCTATAAGGAGGTCCCGCTGCCTTACGTCATCGCTATCAGTTGGGGACTAGCGTTTTTGGAATATTGTCTGGCTGTTCCGGCCAATCGCTATGGCAGCGCCGTCTACAACGCCGCGCAGCTCAAGACGATGCAAGAGGTGATCACCTTCGGTGTGTTCGCAATATTTTCGTTCTTCTACTTGCGCGAACCGGTCACCCTAAGTCAGGGCTTCGGCTTCGCGCTGATCGCCGCCGGTGCGTTTTTCGTGTTTCACAAATGGTGAGCGCAGGCGCGGCGCCGTTTGTTTGGAGCGCGACGACGACTCGCAAACCGGTCTCCTTCAATGCCGCTTCAACTGTGCGACATCGCCCGAAGTTCCGATAATCCTGTCTAGCTATGCGTCTTCTTGTGGCGGTGATAGTCAGGGAGCGACAAAATCGTCAGCCCGCCCATTCCGATGAACAGGATGCCAAGCACGAGTGCAACAACGAACAGTCCGCCTTCATTGTCGATTACGTCACCGACCACATCTGCGCGGGCAATTCCGATCGAAACGACGGTAGCCGCAACCAGCGTGGAGAGAGCCAGGCCGAGACTGGCGATCAGTTCGGCGAATGCCACCGTCCGGCGCTCCTTGCCGAGTGCGTGGTCGGGCGGGGGCGAGAAACCTGCTGAAAGATTCGGCGTGCGCATGGCAGACCTTGGAAATGGCCGTTCAAGCAATGGTGCCTGGATAACGTGGGAACCCGGCAACGGTTCGACCCGAATAGGGCGGAGAGGGTAGCGAAGGAGGGCGTTTTCGTGGCGCCAAATCAAGAAGATGCGGAATTGCGGCCCTATTCGGCCGGCGCCAATTCCGCCTGCCAGGTCATCGAGATGTATCCCGGCTCGTCGGCAATACGCGCGAGCCAGTCGCAAATCGCCGGAAAGCGACTCAGCTCGAAATCGGCCTGGTCGGCCACGTGGGTATACGCATAAAGCGCGATGTCGGCGATGGTGAAATGGTCGGCAACAAAAAAGCGATGTTTGGTGAGATGCGTTTCCATGACGCCAAGAGCGCGATAGCCGTTTTCGGTCCAGTCTTCGAGCGCATGGCTCTGTAGTTCGCGACCACCTTTGATCAATGCCAGCCAGAAATAGGCGGCACCGATATTCGGCTCGAGGCTGTGCTGCTCGAAGAACATCCATTGCAGGGCTTCGGCTCGTCCGATGCGATCTTCCGGTGCAAGCATGGTGCCGCCGGCCACATACCATAGAATGGCATTTGACTCCGCGATGTGACGGCCGGGTGCCACTTCGAGCAGAGGAACCTGTCCGTTCGGATTCTTGTCCAGAAATTCGGGTGTTCGGCTTTCGCCTTGAAGGATGTCGACCTCGACCAGCTTGTACGGAATGCCGAGCCGGGCCAGCGCAAGGCGGACCTTATAGCTGTTGCCGGAACGCTGCATCGAGTAGAGCGTGTACATTCAGAGTTTGATCCGTTTGCGCGCGATCTTGCAGATTTTAATCGTACGCGACCCCGAAGCGCTGACGAGCGCCATAGGAAGTACAAAGTCTGGCAATTACAAGGCCGTTACACGAGGCGGCATATCGGAAAGATTAAATCGTACTCGCTGCACTGCAGCGAACGAAAGCAAATCTCCGGCAGCGCCGAAATAAAGAAAATCTATTCCGCCGCCACACGATGAGCGCGCGCGTATTCGCTGAGCGAATCGTCGTCTCCGGGCTTGATCGGCGTGAAATCGCGGTGCGCGATCCATTCCGGACGCGTGAACTTGGTAATGTGGTTGGAGACGGCGCACAACGTTAGATAAACGATCTTGCGCGGATAGGGCGTGATATTCGGAGGCGAGGCATGCACCAGATTGCCGTGGAACATCAACACCGAGCCCGGTTTGCCTGTGGGGGCCACGATGCCGACACCATCAGGTCCGCCCGCATGGGCAGCTAACCGCGTCACCGTTTCCTTGTCGAGCGTCCAGAGCGGATATGACGTCGTCAACTTGTCATGGCCGGCGGCGAAAACGCCCTGCTTATGGCTTTTCGGGATCAGAAGCAGCGGTCCGTTGATCGGCATCACCTCGTCGAGGAACACAGCAATGTTCATTGCGCGCGCCTCGGGCATCCCGTCGTCGCGCGCCCAGGTGCCGTAATCCTGATGCCATTGCCACACGTCACCCTCGAAGGCCGCCTTGGCGTTGAGCTTGAATTGGTGGACATAGACGTCTTCACCGAACAACCGCCGAAGCGGTTCGATCAGCCGAGGGTGCCGCGCCAAAATGCCGAATACTTCGCTAAATGTGTGAGCGGCAAAAGCGGTACGGGGCGCGCCGGTTTTCTCGCGCCATACTTCCTGGCGATCGAGCTTGAGGATGTTGTCCGCCTCCGCGCGTAGCAGCGCTATCTCGTGCTCGGAAAAGCAATTGGGGAAGAAAACGTAGCCCAGCTCGTCGAAGGCTTTCATTTGGTCGGCGGAAAGATTCATGGCGTGCTCCCGAACCTGTTTCGGCCCGCTTCTCGATCTTCTTGCGCTCTCTTTTTGCGCCTCCGGGACCTTCGGGTCAGTCTAACGGCGGAATGGGCGGACGCCTAGCTGCCGGCAAAACGCCGGTGAAATGGCTCGGGACGCCATTGATCGCCGGGACCGATTGAACCGATCGAATTTCTTCAACAAATGGGCCCTTGCTGGACTCGGAGCCTGGCATTACGACAGGGGCGCCGCATAAGCTGCGGCCGGAACTGGAGAGTTTTGATGGCCTTTCTTGCGGACCAGCTCAAGCGCATCAAGCCGTCGGCGACGATCGCCGTCACGGACAAGGCGCGCGCGCTCAAACTGGCCGGCCGCAACGTCATCGGGCTTGGCGCCGGCGAGCCGGATTTCGACACGCCGGACAACATCAAAGAGGCGGCAATCAAGGCCATCCGGGATGGCAAGGCGTCCAAGTACACCAACGTGGACGGCATCGCTGAGCTCAAGGAAGCCATTGTCAAGAAGTTCAAGCGCGAGAACGGTCTCGACTACAAGGCGAGCCAGATCACGGTTGGCACCGGCGGCAAGCAGGTGCTGTACAATGCATTCGTGGCCACGCTGAATCCCGGCGATGAGGTCATTATTCCGGCTCCGTACTGGGTGAGCTATCCGGACATGGTGTTGCTTGCCGGCGGCGAGCCGGTGGAAGTCGTCACCAGCATGGCGGGCGGCTTCAAGATGACCGCGCAGCAGCTCGCAGGCGCGATCACACCGAAGACAAAATGGGTGTTGCTGAACTCGCCGTCGAACCCGAGCGGCGCCGCCTATACGCGCACCGAACTCAAGGCGCTGACGGATGTACTGGCGAAACACCCAAATGTCTGGGTGATGACCGACGATATGTATGAGCATCTGGTCTACGACGACTTCGTTTTCACGACGCCGGCGCAGGTCGAGCCGTCGCTTTATCCGCGCACGCTCACCATCAACGGCTGCTCGAAGGCCTATTGTATGACTGGCTGGCGCATCGGCTATGCCGGCGGTCCGGAACCATTGATCAAGGCCATGGCGATGATTCAATCGCAGTCGACATCGAACCCGACGGCCGTGTCGCAATGGGCGGCGGTTGAAGCACTCAACGGTCCACAGGACTTCATCGCCAAGCACAACAAGATCTTCAAGGAGCGACGCGACCTGATCGTGTCGATGCTCAACCAGGCAAACGGGATCAAGTGTCCGATGCCGGAGGGCGCATTCTATGTGTATCCTTCCTGCGCCGGCACCATGGGCAAAGCCACGCCGAGCGGAAAGAAGCTTGCGAGTGACGAAGATTTCGTCACCGAGCTGTTGGATGCCGAAGGCGTGGCAGTCGTGCAGGGCACTGCGTTCGGGCTTGGTCCGGCGTTCCGTATTTCCTATGCGACCAAAACCGAAGATCTCGAAGAAGCCGGCCGGCGCATCCAGCGCTTCTGCGGCAATTTGAAATGAGAGGTCGTCGGCCCGCCGGCGGTCATTGCCGGGGCTCGACCCGGCAATCCATGATGACTCGCCGAAAAAGACAGGCTTCCTAAACTTTCCGACCGCCGCACATCATCATGGATGCGCGGGTCAAACCCGGCAATGACAGCACATGACCGTGTGAAGGGTCACTTTCCCTTATGCGCGGCTTCGCTAAGCTGCGCCGATGATTCGTCTTGGGATTGCAACACTCATTGGTCTTGGCATTCTTGTCGCGCCCGCCGCTGCGCAAGAGCACGTTATTGTCGGGACACAACGCCTGGCCGAAAATGGCGCTCTATTTCTCGCCGCGTCCGAGGGCTACTTCAAGGCGGAAGGAATCGATCTCGGAATGACCGCCTATGAGTCCGACGCGATTGTTGCAGAAACGCTCGCGGCCGGGGCCACGGATTTTGGTCTGGCGGCTCTTACGCCGGCAGCCTTCAATCTTGCCGGTAAAGGGCTGATCAAGGCGATCGCTGCACAGGTGCGCGAAAAGCGCGGCTATGAAGGCACCGAAATCCTCGCCTCCAATATCGGGTTCAACAAAGGCGTACGCAAATTCGAGGATCTTGCCGGCCGATCGATCGCCATCAGCGCGCTTGGCTCGGTTTCGCACTATCAGCTCGAACAGGTCGCCCGCATCAAGCGCATCGATATCAGCCGCATCACCATAAAACCGCTGCGGACGTTCGCCGCTATCACACGCGCGGTGGGTTCAAATGAGGTCGACGCAGCGATCCTGCCGGCGCCCTATGCGTACGAATTGTTGCTGAACAATCAGGCCAAGCTCGTCGGTTGGTATTCTGAGCTCGACGAGCAACAACTGGGCGCATTGTTCGTGTCGCGTAAAATGATCGAAACCCGGCGCGACATTGTAGAAAAATTCATGCGCGCCTATCGCCGCGGGGTCGCCGACTACACCGCGGCGCTCTTGCGACGGGACCGGAGCTCCAAGCGCGTATCCGACACCAAATCGCGCGAGGCCGCTACGGTCATCGCACGGTATGTTTATCCGGACCGCGCCGACGGGGGTGCCGCCTTGGTTGAGCTTGCAACTTACTTCATCGAGCCGCAGGCGCGGCTCGATGTCGCGGATATCGAGCGTCAGATCGCCTGGTACAAGGCGCAGGGCCTGATCGACAAGAATGTCGTGGCGCGCGAGGCGGTCGATCTGAGCTTCGACAAGTAGATATTTCACCGAACCGATAAATTTCCGCCCTTGCCAGCCACCTCGCGGCCTGAGACGATAATGCGACAGGGCCGGGAAACCAGGTCCGACCTCCCGGCCGGCAAGGGAGGTAACTATGGGACAAAGTGGCACTGGTCCCAATGGCACAAGAAATCCGGGTCCTCGGTGCATCGCGCTGGTGGGCCCCTTTCAAAGCGGTAAAACCACTCTTCTCGAAGCAATCCTCGCCCGCACCGGCGCCACCCAGCGTCAGGGAACCGTAGATGCGGGCACGTCTGTCGGTGACGCCAGCAAAGAAGCGCGCCATCACAAAATGAGCGTGGAGGCGACCTTCGCCACCACCAGTTTTATGGGCGACAGCTACACCTTTGTGGATTGCCCGGGCTCGATCGAATTCATCCAGGACATGCGCAGTGTGCTGCCGGCGGTCGACGCGGCAGTGGTCGTTTGCGAGGCGGATGAGAAGAAGGTGCCGCAATTGCAGCTGATCATGCGCGAGCTGGAAGACCAGAACATTCCGCGCTTCGTATTCCTCAATAAAATCGACAAGGCTGACAAGCGTGTGCGCGAGACCCTCAAGTTGCTGCAGCCGGCCTCGCGCATGCCGCTGCTCCTGCGCCAGATTCCGATCTGGAATGGCGACCTCATTTCCGGCTTTGTCGATCTCGCGCTCGAGCGCGCCTATGTCTACAAGGAACATGCGCCGTCGGAGATCGTCGAACTCAAAGGCGAAAATCTCGACCGCAAGAAAGAAGCGCGCTTCACCATGCTCGAAACGCTGGCCGATCACGACGACCAGCTGATGGAGCAGTTGCTGGAAGATATCGAGCCGCCGCGCGACAAGGTGTTTGACGATCTCTCGAAGGAGTTGCGCGATCGTATCGTCTGCCCGGTCTTGCTCGGGGTCGCCACGCGCACCAATGGAGTTTTGCGCTTGCTCAAGGCGCTGCGGCATGAAGCGCCGGGCCCTGGCGAAACGGCACAACGTTTGGGCGTTAAAACCGGCAATGACGCGATCGCGCTGGTGCTCAAGACTTTCCACACCACCCACGGCGGAAAAATGTCGGTGGCGCGTTTGTTCGCTGGCCAGGTCGGCGAGGGCGCTACCCTGACGACGCCGGCCGGGGACGCCGCCCGTGTCTCGGGCGTGTTCAAACTCATGGGCCAACATTTCGAGAAGCGCGGGTTAGCGACCGCCGGCGAAACCGTTGCATTCGGCAAGCTCGACAATGCCAGGACCGGTGACACGCTGTCTTCAGGCAAGCAGCCGCCGGTCGCGCTCGTGCAGGCGAAGCCTTATCCGCCGGTTCTTGCCATTGCCGTACAAGCCAAGGAGCGCAAGGACGACGTCAAGCTCGGCCCCGCTTTCACCAAGCTGACCGAGGAAGACCCTTCGCTGACTGTCGTGCACAACGCCGAAAGCCACGAAGTAGTGATCTGGGGTCAAGGCGAAATGCATCTGCGCGTGGCGTCCGAGCAACTCGCCGACCGTTTCCTGGTGCCGGTGTCGACGCGGTCGCCGTCGGTCGGCTATCGCGAAACGATCCGAAAACCAATCACACAACGGGGCCGCCACAAGAAACAGTCGGGCGGCCATGGGCAATTCGGTGACGTGGTACTGGAGATCAAGCCCCTTCCGCGCAGCTCAGGTTTCAAGTTCGAGGACCGCATCACCGGCGGTGTGGTACCACGCAACTATATTCCGGCGGTGGAAGAGGGCGTTTTGGACGCTTTGAAACACGGGCCGCTTGGTTTTCCCGTCGTCGACATGTCGGTTGCCCTGATCGACGGCTCCTACCACACAGTGGATTCCTCGGATCAGGCTTTCCGCACAGCCGGGCGCATCGGGATTGTGGAAGGTTTGCCGCAATGCCAGCCGGTTCTGCTCGAGCCGATCCACCTCGTAGAAATCGTTTGTCCGAGTGAGGCGACCGCGAAAATGAATGCCATTCTGTCGGGACGGCGCGGCCAGATTTTGGGCTTCGACACCCGCGAAAACTGGGACGGTTGGGATACCGTGCGGGCGCAGATGCCGGAGGCCGAGATCGGAGATCTGATCATCGAGGTGCGCTCGGCGACAGCCGGTGTCGGCTCTTTCGTCTTCAAGTTCGATCACATGGCGGAGCTGACCGGCCGTACGGCGGATCAGATCATCGCGGCGCGGCGCGCGGCAGAGTAGCACTCTGCCGCGGCTCACTCACACTTTTACGTGATGCGCACGCGCCGCGGTGGGCCGCGCGCTCTGAAACTGCGTGATGCGTGGGAATCGCGTGGCAACTCCGAAAATTTTCGACATTTTGGTAAGCGCTTAAAAAGCAGCTTCACTGGCAGATGTTTGCCGTTAACCGCGCAGCCGTTGTCACCCCCGAAAATCGAAGACCGCGCAAAGGATGCGCACGGCCTCCGGAACGAAGCCAATGCTGGAAGGGATTCGCAGCTTGTTCTCGTCGGGAGCGGCGCCTTACGCCGATCCCAAGTCGACGATTCCTCTCGGCGCGGTCCTCAAGCATGACTGGTTCGAGCTTTGGTACCAGCCGAAGATCGAACTCAAGACGCTGCATCTCGTCGGTGCCGAGGCGCTTGTACGCGCGCGCCATCCCACGCGCGGCATCATTCCGCCCGCTTTGTTTCTGCCGGGCGCAAGCGAAGAGGACATGCACGCGCTCACGGAGCGGGTGATTCTCACAGCGCTTGGCGATTGGGAAATTTTTTCCGAATACGGCGTTTCCATCAAGCTCTCGGTCAATGTGCCGGTGTCGGCATTGGTCGAGCTGCCAATTCCCCAGATGCTGCGTGAAGCGCGTCCGTCCGCCGCCAATTGGCCCGGCCTGATCCTCGAAGTGACTGAGGATCAGATCATCAATGATCTGGAACTCGCGAAGGAGGTTGCCGACACTTTGCGCGAGCTTAAGTGCGAGCTCTCGGTGGATGATTTCGGCGCCGGCTATTCCTCGCTTGTGCGCCTCAAGCAGTTGCCTTTCAGTGAGCTGAAGATCGACCGCAGCTATGTCGCAAACTGCAATGAAGACCAGTTCAATGCATGCCTATGCGAGACGATCGTCGAGCTCGGTCGAAGGTTCGGTCTGCGCACCGTCGCGGAGGGTGTTGAAACAACTTACGAGAGCCACAAACTGCAATCGATCGGTTGTCAGGTAGGACAAGGCTATCTATTCGCCAAGCCGATGCCGAAATCGCAGCTGGTCGGTATCTTGCGCCAGCGAATGGCCGGGGCCGCTATGAACTTCGGAATGAACGGACGGCTCGCGAGCTAGCGTTCCGGCTTCGGAACGATCGTGATTTCACCGCTCGATTCCAGAATCGCAAACTTGATCTGGTCCATCCGCTCGAGACCGTGCAGGCGCCGGGCGGATTCCAGAATATTTTCTTCGGTCACGCGCGAGCGGCGCATGCGGTGAGGCATCGGATTGCCGTTCTCGACCAGCAGACTGGGCGTTGCATTGAGGACACGGCTAAAAAGCGGCCACCTCACCTCGATCAGCGACAGCGCAACCTCGATCCCCACGAACGTAGAAACCAGGATGAGCGCGTTTGTCAGTGAATAATCCTGGCCAGTAATGGCACGTTGTGTCGAACCGCCGATGATCAAAAACAAGATGAAATCAAAAGCCGTCATTTCGCCCAGTGTCCGCCGTCCGGAGATGCGGATGATCGCCCAGAGCACGAAATAGACGACGAAGGCCTTGATGACGCTGTCCATACCCGGCTCACGGATAAATAAAAATGCGAAGGTTCAACGGTGGATTGTCGTCCGCGCGCGCCGAAAGTTCGACCCTGCCGTAAACGTGCGGATTGGCCCAGATCACAACCTGGCCCGGGGTCGATGCGCTTGCGAACGTGAGAACGAGACCATCCGCACGCGATTCGCTGCGCGTTGGCCCCGGCTGGATGGTGGCGATTTCAAAGCCACGCTGGAAAGCGCTGTTGAGATGCAGCCGCCGTTCGGTGCGTTGGTCATCCGTGAACCGGATCGTGAAGGAGGCAACCCGGCTGTAGCGCTCGAAGCGCTCATACTCGATGTTCATGCCCGGGCCGGTCGCGACCCGCTTGCTCAGGATGCCGCCTCCGAACAGGCCGAGGAGCGCGGCGATCGCGATTGCGGCAAGCGCAAGCCATCCGATACGCTGAATGATCCAGGTGCGGCGCTGAAACGCCATGTCTTCCCGGATAGGATATTGGCGGCTGGCGAATTCATCCATGGCAATGTTCTCGAGCCTTGTAACGTCCGCCCGAGGGGCGGGTTCCTCTCCCATAACCGTGACTTGCCAGTGATCCCCGCCCACCGTACTTCTGGGCGGAGATTCCGGGAGGATTTTGCGCAATGAGCATCATTCGCCGCCGCGGCTGGGAGCTTCCCGACCGGCTCGCCACGCCGGAGCATCTGATTTTCAATCGCCGCAGCTTTCTGGCCGGCGGCATCAGCGCGCTGGCCCTGGCGCCATGTGCTGCCAATGCACAGCGTGTGTCCGACGTTGCCAGACTGCCGGATCCCAGCGCCGACCTTTATCCCGCGAAGCGCAATGACAAATACGTTCTCGATCGGCCGATCACCGACGAGAAGATCAACGGCAACTACAACAATTTCTATGAATTCAACTCGTCGAAATCGGTCGCCGCGCAGGCGCAGGCGCTGCCGATCCGTCCATGGACGATAAAGATCGACGGCATGGTGGAAAAGCCGATTGAACTCGGTATCGACGATCTCATTCGCAAGATGACGCTGGAGGAGCGAACCTACCGTCACCGCTGTGTCGAAGCCTGGAGCATGGCGATTGCGTGGAGCGGTTTCCCCTTCGCCAGACTGGTCGATATGGCGCGGCCGCTCGGCTCGGCCAAATTCGTCAGGATGGAAACATTCAACGATCCGAAGGTCGCACCTGGCCTGCGGCAAACCTGGTATCCGTGGCCTTATGTCGAAGGGCTCACGATGGCGGAAGCAACCAACGAACTGACGTTCCTTGCCACCGGCGCCTACGGCCATCCGCTCGCCCGGCAACACGGCGCGCCGTTGCGCCTTGCGGTGCCGTGGAAGTATGGCTTCAAATCGATCAAGTCGATCGTGCGCTTCACCTTCGCCGACAAACGTCCAAAGGGCATGTGGGAAGCGTTGCAGGCGTCCGAATACGGCTTCTGGGCCAACGTCAATCCGGAGGTCCCGCACCCGCGCTGGAGCCAGGCAAGTGAAGAAGTCATCGGAACCGGCGAACGGCGGCCGACACTTCTGTTTAACGGCTATGGCGAGTATGTCGCCGGACTCTACAAGAATATGGAAAACGAACGCCTCTGGGCGTGAGTTTGGCCGCTATACCGAAGGCGCGAGCAGGCGTATTGTTATTGCCGCGGACGGTATCTGCGGAGGTTTTCATGTCCACCACACAATCCGGCATTCAAAGCATGCAACGCGCGGCGACGGCCGCGCTGCGCGAACACTGGGTTCTCTTCCTTGTGGAAGGCGTTGTCCTGCTGGTCCTGGGCGCAACCGCCGTCGTGCTACCGCCGATCGCGACGTTGGCAGTCACCATCCTGCTGGGCTGGCTGTTCTTGGTCAGCGGCATCGTTGGCATCATCACGACGTTCTGGATGCGGCACGCGCCAGGCTTCTGGTGGTCGCTGTTGTCGGCCGTGCTTGGCATCGTTGTCGGCGCAATGCTGCTGGCATCGCCGCTGGTCGGGGCATTCTCGCTGACGCTAGTTCTGATCACGTTCTTCATCGTCGAGGGTGCGGCCTCGATCATGTTTGCCTTCGATCACAGACGGGAATTATCCGGCCAGTGGGGCTGGATGCTGATGAGCGGCATCATCGATCTGGCGCTGGCCATGATGATATTCGCCGGCTTGCCCAGCGCGGCGGCGTGGGCCGTCGGACTTCTCGTTGGCATCAATATGATATTCGGCGGTGCCGCCATGATCGCAATGGCGCTGCACGCTCGCAAAACTGCCTGATTTCGAAGCCGGCGTGGCGGCTCACGCTTCCGTTTCCCCGGCCTCTACTTCGGCTAATTTCGTGCGCCAATCTGCGCGCTTGAGCATAAATGCATAGGCCGCGAGCGCGAGCAGGCCGATGCTGACGATCATCAGGCCTAAAGAAATCGGCCGGCTGAAGAAAATCAAATAGTTGCCGTTCGACATGATCAGCGACTGGCGCAGACTCTGTTCCAGGATCGGCGAAATCACAAGTCCGAGCACCAGCGGCGCCGGGTCGAAATCGAATTTTCGCAGCGCGTATCCGAGCACGCCCATGATCAGCATGATCCACACGTCGACCACCGAGTTGTTCACCTCATAGACGCCGATGATGCAGAACATGATGATCAACGGATAGAGATAGGCGTACGGAATCCGTAACACGGTCACGAAGACGCTGACGAGCGGGAGGTTGAGCAACAACAGCATGAGGTTGCCGACATACATCGATGCGACAAAGCCCCAGAACACGTCGGGATGTTCGTTGACAAGCGTCGGCCCGACCGACACGCCGTGGATCATCAGCGCACCGATCAGCACGGCAGTGATGGGGCTGGTGGGAATGCCAAGGGCGAGCAACGGCACGAAAGCACCGGTCGAGGCGGCGTTATTGGCAGTTTCCGGGCCGGCAACGCCGGCGATCGCGCCCTTGCCGAATTGCTCGGGGTGCTTCGAAACCCGTTTTTCGAGGGCATAGGACAGGAAGCTGGAAATAACGTGGGCCGAACCCGGAATAATGCCGATGATAAAGCCGAGGACCGTCCCGCGTCCGATTGGCATTGCGGCTTCGCCCCATTCTTTCCGCGTCGGTAACAGGTCGCGCAGCCGAGGCGTGATGATATCCTTGACCGCTTCTGCGCTCGGGGTGGAAAGAATTTCGCCCAATCCGAATAATCCAACCGCGACCGGCACGATACCGATGCCGTCGCCCAATTCGGCGAGGTCGAAGCTGTAACGGAAATGGCCGGTCATGTTGTCGATGCCGATCATGCCAAGCAAAAGGCCGAGACCGGCCATCAGCAAGGTCCGGATCAGCGAGGACGACGACATATAGGCAAGGAAGATCAGGCCGAGCAGCAGGAGAGCCGTGTATTCCGGCGGCCCGAACCGGATGGCTATCGTCGCCAAGGGCGGCGCGACGACGGTCAGCACCAGCACGCCGAACGTACCGCCGATCCATGAGCCGACTGCCGCGATGCACAGCGCAGCACCTGCGCGGCCTTTCTTCGCCATGGCATAGCCGTCGATGCACGTCATTACCGAAGAGGCCTCGCCCGGGATGCGCATCAGGATCGAGGTCGTAGAGCCGCCGTATTGCGAACCGTAATAAATACCGGCGAGCATTATGATCGCCTGGGTCGCGTTCAGCCCGAAGGTGACGGGCAGCAGGATGGAAATGCCGGCAAGCGGTCCGATGCCTGGTAACACGCCGACAAGCGTACCGACCAGACAGCCGAGGAATGCATACCATGCGTTCGCCGGCGCAAGGGCGACGGAAAAGCCGAGATAAAGGCTGTGAAGGGTGGTTTCCACGACGATCCTAGAATCCGAACGCGCCGGCTTCGAGCGGCGTCTTGAGCACATAGACGAACAAAATGTAAGTGGTGACGACCACTCCAACGCTATAGATGGCCGCCGGCGCCCACCGCCGGCGTTCGATGATGACCAGCAAGGCGAAGATCAGCAGGACATTCGTCAGAAGAAACCCCAGCCATTCGAACACGGCAATGGCTGCCGCCGTGATTGCTACCACCAGGGCAGCGTGTTTGGCGCCGCTCCACGACAATGTGGCGAACTCCTTGCTTTCCTTGGCGCGCAGCGCCAGCGCAAGCCCGAAAAAAATTGTCAGGCCCGCGACGATTTTTGGCAGGAAACCGGAGCCGGGCATCGACAGACTGCCGGTGGGCAGATCGCCGCTCAGTGCGATGATCAGCAGCCCGACGCCGATGAAGAAAGCGCCCGCGACATGATCGGCGCGCAAGGTCATAACTCTGTCCTCGTGCCGGCGAAAATCTGGAGGTTCGCCGCGACGGAAATCCCGCGTGTGGATGTCATCCCTGTACGCGGCCGATGGCGTTGATCGCGTCCTCCTGACGCTTGGCATCGGCGGTCCAGAATGCCGCGAATTCCGGCTGGTCCATATACGCCAGTTCCTGACCGAGATTCTCCAGCGTGTCGAGGAATAGTTTGCTGTGAGCGGCCTTGTTGAACCCGTCACGCAAGGTATTGATGATCGGCGCGGGTGTGCCTTTTGGTGCGAACATGCCGACCCAGAAATAATATTCGAGATCGTAGCCCAACTCCTTGAAGGTCGGAATGTCGGGCAGTGCCTTGACACGTTTCGCACTCGACACGGCCAGCGCGTGCACTTTGCCCGCGCGAATATGCGACAACGCGATCGACGTCGGCGACATGAAGAAATTGACATTGCCGCCAAGCACGGCTGTAACGGCGGGGCCGCCACCATTGGTCGGCAGATGCCGCAGCTGCAGCTCGCCGGCCGATTTTGCGAACAGCACCGTCGGAATATGAGAGGCGCCGTAAAGTCCGGATGAGCTGTAGATCACCTTGTTCGGATTGGCCTTGGCATCGGACACGAGGTCTTTCAGCGTTCGATAGGGCAAATCCTTGTTGACGATCAGCACAATCGGGTCCGCGATAACGCGGCAGATCGGGATGAAATCGGCATTGGTGAATTTTGGCTGGCGGCTGAACAGCTTGTCGACCGCCGCGAAGCCGGAAATCGATACGATGTGGCTCAGCAAAGTGTAACCGTCGGGCTTGGCGGCGGCGACATATTGCGCGCCGACCGCGCCGGCCGCGCCCGTCTTGTTTTCGAGCACGACGGGCTGCTTGAAGATCGCCTCAAGCGCAGCATCAAGCGGGCGCGTGATGGTATCGCTGACGCCGCCGGGCGGAAACGGGCTGATCATGGTAATGGCATGCGTCGGGTAGGTATCTTGTGCACCGGCTTTGCGAGTGGCGAGCGCGGCCGTGACTGCGGCTGTACCGACTACGAAATTGCGGCGATCCATCTTTAGTCCCCTTTTCGCTGACGCCGGGTTAGTCCCGGTCTCGCTGTTCAACAGACGGCCGTTTATCCCTGAACGCGGCCGATCGCTATGACGGCTTCATCGACGCGCTTGCCGTCGATATCCCAGAACTTCTGGAAGTCGGGCCCATCGAGATAGCCAAGCTCCTGGCCGAGATTGGTCATCGCGGTGGCAAATGGACCGGAGTGCGCGGCCTTGTCGATCGTGCCCCGCAGGAGCGTCGTCACATTGGCTGGCGTTCCTTTAGGCGCAAAAATCCCGACCCACAGGTAGTATTCGACATCAAAGCCAAGCTCCTTCAGCGTCGGTACGTCGGGCAGCGCTGGCGAGCGCTTGGCGCCGAACGACGCCAAGGGGCGCAGTTTTCCGGCCTTGATGTGGGTGAGCGAAGCCGACACAGATTGCGCGGTTGCCTGCGCGTTGTTGCCGAGGATCGCCGTGATCGCAGGCCCCCCGCCATTGGTCGGCAGGTGGCGCAGTTTCAAACCACCGACGGCTTTTTCCAGCATCGCCATCGGGAGATGAGTGGCGCCGTAGAGGCCGCCCGAACTGTACACAATTGCGTCGGGCCTTTTTTTGGCGTCATCGATGAAGTCCTTCAGCGTCTTGTAGGGCTGCTGATCATTCACGAGCAGAACGCAAGGATCGGCTATCAGGCGCGCGAGCGGAATGAAATCGGCGCGGCTTGTTTTGACCGGGCGGCCGAACAGCTTGTCGACCTCGGCGTAACCGGAAATGCCGGTGTTGTGCGAGAGCAGGGTATAGCCGTCCGGTTTGGCACTGGCGGCAACCTGGGCACCCACTTGTCCGGCGGCGCCCGCTTTGGTCTCGATCACCACCGGTTGCTTGAGGATCGGCTCCATGGCCGCTGCCAGCGGACGCGTCACGATATCGTTGGCGCCACCCGGCGGAAAAGCATTGATGATGGTGATCGCGTGCGAGGGAAAAGTCTCTTGTGCGTGCACCGGTCCGGCTGCGGCGAGCGCGGCCGTGCCGGCGAGGAAGCTGCGGCGATCCATCGTGTCCCTCCGGAGATTCGCGAAGCGAGTGACTTGCCGGCCGCGTCAGCCCTGGACGCGACCGATGGCATGCACGGCCGCCTCGACTCGCTTGGCGTCCTCGTCCCAGAATTTGGTGAAGCCCGCCTGATCGAGATACGCCACCTCATCGCCGATGTTAGTGATGGCAGTCTTGAACTGATCGCTGGTGGCTGCCTTCTTGATAGCTTCGCCGATAGTCTTGACGGCGGAATCCGGTGTGCCCTTCGGGGCAAAGACACCCACCCACAATGAAAATTCGACGTCGTAGCCGAGCTCTTTCAGGGTTGGCACATCAGGCAGAGACGCCGTGCGTTGCGGGCTGAAACAGGCCAGCGGGCGCAGCTTGCCGGCCTTGATCTGGCCGAATGCCGGCGCGACTGCCGATACCAACACCTGCGAATTGTTGCCGAGGATCGCGGTGAGCGCAGGACCGCCGCCATTGGTTGGCAAGTGTTTCATCTTTATGCCGGTCGCTTGCATGAACAATGCGGTCGGCAAGTGTAGCGCGCCGTACAATCCCGACGAGCTGAAGGTCAGTTTGTCGGGATTGGCCTTTGCGTCGGTGACCAATTCCTTGACGCTCTTGTAGGGCTGCTGATCATTGACCAGCAGAACCATTGGACCCGACGTTAGCCGCGCGATCGGAATGAAATCAGCGCGCGTGAACTTGGGTTGCCGGCCGAACAGCTTGTCGACTTCGGCAAAACCGGAGATCGACACGATGTGAATCAGAAGCGTGTAGCCGTCCGGCTTTGCAGTCGCCGCGACTTGCCCGCCGACCTGTCCAGCAGCGCCGGCCTTGGTCTCGATGATGCACGGCTGTTTAAGGATCGGCTCGAGCAGGGCCGCCATCGGCCGGCCAACAACGTCGGCGGCGCCACCCGGCGGGAATGGGTTGATGAAGGTAACAGCATGGGCCGGATATGCGTCCTGCGCGAACGCGGGCCGCAGGGTGAGGGCTGCCGCTGTTGCGGCGCTCCCGGCGACAAAATGGCGTCTGTCCACGTGACTCCTCCCTGGAATTGCTTGTTTTACCGGCATTTGGGCCGGGCTCTTATTGGACCGGATGCTATCGCCCGGCATGGTGGGCAATCAAGCATCAATGATTGCGACTGCCCGCGTCCAACCAGCGGAGCCGCCTCGGACTTTTACCGGAAAGCAGCTCACCATGAAGCCGTGAGGTGGAAGCGCCTCGAGATTGTGCAGCTTTTCGATATGACAATAGCCGATCTCGCGCCCCGCGCGATGGCCTTCCCAGATCAGCGACGCGTCATGCGTCTCGGCGTATTTTTTCATCGTGTGGATGAAGGGTGCGTCCCAGCTCCATCCATCGGTGCCGGTAACGCGCACACCGCGTTCCAGCAGATAAAGCGTTGCCTCGCGTCCCATGCCGCAGCCTTTGGCGACGTAGTCCGGGCGGCCATACGCAGCGCCGGCCGCTGTGTTCATCACGACGATGTCAAGGGGTGAAAGTTTGTGCCCGATGCGCTGGAGCTCGGCTTCCACATCGGCGGCACTCGCCACATACCCATCCGGAAATTTCCGGAAGTCGAGCTTCACGCCCGCCTGGAAGCACCATTCGAGCGGAACTTCATCGATGGTGATGGCGCGCTTGCCGTGATCCATCGTCGAAGCAAAATGCCACGGCGCATCGAGATGCGTTGTGCAGTGCGTGGAGAGGCGGACCCATTCGAAACCCCAGCCTTCGCCGTCGGGAAGATCTTCTTTCTTCAGGCCCGGGAAAAATCTGACCACGTCGGCGGCCGTGGCCTGATGGTCGAGATATTCGATCTTCGGTCCATAACCGGGCGGATCGGCGGCCACGTCGTTCTCCAGCGGCACTGAAATGTCGATAACTCTGCGTGGCATATTTTCTGGCTCCATCATGGCCGGCCTTGTGCCAGCCAGCCGCGACTTTAGTGTGCTGCGTATAATAATGAAGACGTGGATGCCCGGCACAAGGCCCGGCAGGACGAAGGGAGTGGAACATGCCCGCCTATTGGGTCGCGCGATCAAAAATCAACGATCCTGTCGAATACAAGAAGTACACCGACCTGGTACCGGCGATTATCGCCAAGTTTGGTGGCAAGGTTCTGGCACGCGGCGGACGTTTTCAGATCATGGAAGGCCCGGACAAATTCCATCGGTTCATCGTGATCGAATTCCCAACCTTCGAGCAGGGCGTCGCCTGTTTCACCTCGCCCGAATACGACAAGGCGGCAGCTTTCCGGCGTAGCGGGGCAGGAGAGGTCGAAACGATCATGGTGGAAGGCGTCTAGGTCGCCCACCATGCGGTGCGGGCTACTGGCGTGGGCCGGTTGATTGGGCTAAAAATTCCCAAAATCAAAACAGCGTTGGGAGGGAAACTATGCTGCGACAGGTGCAATCCGCGGTGCTCGTTGGTCTCGTTGGTGCGGTTGTCACCATCGGCGCGATAGCGGCGACCCCGGCGGTCGCGCAGGATAAACGGCCAATCAAGATCGGGTTTGGCATGGCGGAAACGGGCCCGCTCGGCCCCAACGGCAAGTCAGCGCTGCTTGCGATGGAAATTTGGGTCGAGGAAACCAACGCCAAGGGCGGGTTGCTCGGCCGCCCCGTGCAACTCATTCACTATGACGACCAAAGCAATCCGTCCACGGTCCCGGGCATCTACAGCAAATTGCTCGACGTCGACAAAGTCGACGTCATTGTTGGCGGTTACGGCACCAACATGCTGGCGCCCGCAATGCCGGTCGTCATCCAGCGCAAGAAGGTCTTCCTCGGGCTCTATGGCCTCGGCGTAAACACTGATTTCGGATACGACCGTTACTTTGCAATGATTCCGACCGGACCGGAGCCGAAGACCTCCTTCACGAAAGGCTTTTTCGATACGGCGATGGCGCAGAAGCCGAAGCCGGCCACAGTCGCCATTGTGGCCGCCGATGCAGAATTTTCAAAAAATGCCGCCGATGGGGCACGCGAGAACGCCAACAAGGCCGGGCTGAAGATCGTCTATGACAAGAGCTATCCGCCGGCCACGACCGATTTTGGTCCGATCGTGCGCGCAATCCAGGCAACCAATGCGGACCTGGTGGTGATTTGCTCCTATCCGCTCAACTCGGTGGGAATGGTGCTTGCCGCCAACGAAGCGAAGCTCAATCCGAAAATGATCGGCGGCGCCATGGTCGGGCTGCAATCGACCGTGTTCAAGACGAAGCTCGGCGCGGCGCTCAACGGCTATATGAACTACGATTTCTGGCTGCCCACGAAGTCGTTCATGCTCAAAGGCACCGCCGAGTTCATGCAGAAGTATCAGGATCGTGCGGCCAAGGCCGGCGTCGATCCGCTTGGCTACTACATGGCGCCATTTAGCTACACATATCTGGATGTCCTCGGGCAGGCGATTACGGCCACCAAGGGCGTCGACGATGCCAAGCTCGCCGACTACCTGCGCAAAACCACGTTCAAGACCATCGTGGGCGACGTCGCTTTCGGCAAGAATGGCGAATGGGCAAAGTCTCGGGTCTTGCAGGCACAATTCCGGGGCATCAAGGGCAACGGTGTCGACCAGTTCAAGAACCCGGACACCTTGGCGATCATTACACCTGCCGACTACAAGTCAGGCGACGTGATCTATCCCTTCGAGAAAGCAAGACAATAAGCCTTCCCACCTCGGCCCACGGACAGGGTTAAGGCGCGCCGTGGCCGGACTGTGCCGTGCGTCTTTGTTGTAGCCCTTGTCCGGGCGGGTCTCAGCCCATAGGACTTTCCGCCGCGCCCGGTGGACCATTGCGCCGCGCGCTGTCATTATTGGTCATCGAATAAAACGAAGCTCAGGGGAGGAGAAAATATGTTGCTAAACCTCAAATCCCGGACGTTCGCCTGGGTCGCAGGGACGGCCCTTGCCGTCACGGCCGGCGCGATGTTCGTGGGGGCTGCCACGGCCCAGAACAAAGACCCGATCAAGATCGGTTTCGGCATGTCATTGACCGGGCCGCTCGCCGCCAACGGCAAGCAGGCGCTGCTCGGAATGAAGATCTGGGAAGAGGAAACCAACGCCAAGGGCGGCCTCATCGGGCGTCCGGTGAAAATCATTTATTACGATGACCAGAGCAATCCTTCGGTCGTGCCTGGCATCTACACCAAGCTGCTCGACGTCGACAAAGTCGATCTCGTGCTGGGCGGTTACGCCACCAACATGAACGCGCCTGCTTTGCCGGTGGTGATGCAGAAGGGAAAAACCTACATCAGTCTGTTTGCGCTCGACGTCAATCACGAATTTAAATATCCGAAATATTTCTCCGTGTTGCCGACCGGGCCGCAGACGAAACCGTCCTTCACGGAGGGTGTATTCCAGGTCGCGCAACAGCAAAATCCGAAGCCAGCAACGCTGGGACTCGTGGTTGAAGACGCCGAGTTTTCCAACAATGCCTGCGACGGCGCCCGGGACAACGCCAAGAAATTCAATATGAAGATCGTCTACGACAAGAAATATCCGCCAAACACGACTGACTACACGCCGATCGTGCGCGCAGTGCAGGCGGCCAACCCCGACGTCGTTATCGTCTGCTCGTATCCGCTCGGCTCCGTCGGCATCGTGCAGGCTATCCGTGAGTTGAACTACAAGCCGAAAATTCTCGGCGGTGCCATGGTTGGGCTGCAAGCGACTGTGTTCAAGAGCAAGCTCGGCCCCAAGCTCAATGGCATCATCAACTACGAGACGTGGGTGCCATCTGACAAGTTGATGAAGCCGGCTGTCGAGTTCTTCAAAAAGTACCAGGCCAAGGCCGGCGCGGAAGGCGTCGATCCGCTCGGTTACTATCTCGGCGGCTGGGGCTACGCCTATATCAACATGCTGGGCGAAGCCATCACCGGCACCAAGAGCATCGACGACAACAAGATCGCCGACTATCTGCGCAAAAATACGCACAAGACCATCATGGGCGACTGGAGCTATGGTCCGGGCGGCGAATGGACCAAATCCGGCATGATGCAAGTGCAATATCACGGCATCAAGGAAGGCGCCGGACTAGAGACGTGGAAGGGCATGAGCTACCAGACGGTGCTCACGCCGGCCGATCAAAAGACCGGCAACGTCATTTATCCTTACGAGAAAGCCTTGCAATAATTCTCGTCGAGCTTGAATCGAAACGGCGCGGGGCAACCCCGCGCCGTTTGTTTTTGATGTCGGTAAATCCCTACATTCCCATATAAAGCTTGCGGACCAGGTCATTGTTGTTCAGCTCGTCCGCCGAGCGGCCTTCGAATGCGATCTTGCCGTGGACGATCACATAGCCGCGGTCGGCAATACGAATTGCCTGCGTGAAGTTCTGTTCGGCCATCAGGACCGTGAGCTGATAGTGGTCCTTGAGGAGCTTGATTGCGTCGATGGTGCGCGCGACCAGTTGCGGCGCCAGTCCGACAGAGGGCTCATCCACCAGCAGGATGCGCGGCGCCAGCATTAGGGCGCGCGCCAGCGCAAGCATCTGCTGCTCGCCGCCGCTCATCGAGCCGGCAAGCTGGCTGCGGCGCTCAGCGAGGCGGGGAAACGACTCGAAGCAGAAATCCAGATTGGTTTTGATCTGCGCCCGCGCCTTCGGCCGAAACGCGCCAAGCAGGAGGTTTTCCTCGGCAGTCAGCTTGGGAAACAGCCTGCGCCCTTCGGGCACTAGGGCAATGCCAAGATCCACAATTTGCTCGGTCGTGCGGCCAACCAGGTCGTGCTTTTCGCCGTCGATCTCGGCAATGATGCGCCCTTCCTTTGGGCGTACGATGCCCATCACGCATTTCATCAACGTGCTCTTGCCGTTGCCGTTGGTGCCGAGCAACGCGACGGTTTCGCCTGATTTCACCGAGATCGAGACGTCTTCGATGACGCGAACCGCGCCGTAGGCGGCATGCACGCCTTCTATGGTGAGGCTACTGGCCAAGATATGCCCTCACGACCTCGGGATTGCGGACAACGTCTTCCGGCTTGCCGTCGGCAATCTTCTTGCCGCTGACCAGCACAACCAGCCGCTGCGAGAAGCTCATCACGGCGCTCATGATGTGTTCGATCAGGATGATGGTGATGCCGCGCTCGTTGAGCTGCTTCAAAAGAGCGAGGATATCCTCGATTTCGGAATGCGAGAGGCCGGCCATTGATTCGTCGGCAATCAGCAGCTTTGGTTCTGCCGCCACTGCGCGCGCCAACTCGAGCTTGCGCATCTCGACTTGCGTCAGGTCGCGCGGCATCTGGCGCGCCTTGTGGTCGAGACCGACCAGTCGCAGCAACTCCACGCACCGCGCATCGACGCTATCTGCATGGAGCGGGCCCGAACGCTTGTGCACGGTATAGAGCATCGGCACACGGATATTGTCGGCAAGGTTGAGGCTAACGAACGGCCGCGGAAGCTGGAAGCTGCGCGCGAGGCCGCGGTGCGTGCGCTGGTGTGCCGCAAGGCCATCCACCGCGTGGCCGTCGAAATGCACGCTACCCTGTTCGTTTTGCAGCGCACCGCAGATGCAGTTGACCAGCGTACTCTTGCCGGAACCGTTGGGGCCGATCAGCCCGACCCGTTCGCCGGGTTGTACCTCGAGTTCGATACCGTCGAGCGCGACGAACCCTCCGAAACGCTTGCTGATGTTGCTGACGTGAAGAAGCGGGCTCATTTGCTCCTCCGCGCACGCAAGCGGTCCTGCACCAGGCCGACCACGCCGTTCGGTGCGATCACGACGAACGCGACCAGCAGAAGACCGACGATCAGCAGGTTCACCGCGGAGGATATCGTCACGGTGGCGATTTGCTGCAGCGAGCCAAGCAGGATGGCGCCGACCAATGGACCAACCCAACTTGTCGTTCCGCCAATGATCGGCATGGCGATCGAATTGACGCCGTATTCGAGGCCGAACGCCGATGCCGGCTGCAGATAGCCGATATAGTAGGGGAACGGTGCACCGGCCATGCCCATGAGCGCGCCCGAAATCGTGGTGGCGATCAGCTTGAGCCGCAACGTCGGAACGCCGGAAGCCTCCGCCGCCAGTTCATCGTCGCGGATCGTGGCGAAGCCGAAGCCAAGCTGCGTGCGGGCGATCGACCTCGAGATGACGATCGAAAGAATCGCCACGCCCATCATCAGCAGGAACAGATATTCTATATATTCGATCGAATAGCCAAAAATCTGGATTGTGTCCGCGCGCACGATGTAGGCGCCACGCGAGCCTCCCACGTAGGTCCAGTTGACGACCAGCGTCTGCAAGACCACCGCCATCGCCAGGGTTGCGATGGCAAAGAAGGCGCCGCGCAGTCGCAAGGTGAGGTATCCCATACCGAACCCGACGATGCCCGACACTACGGCGCTGATCATGATCAGGATCGGGATAGGCAACGGATAGAACTTGTAGAAAAACACCGTCGAATAGGCGCCAAGAGCGAAGAATGCAGCCGAGCCGAAATTCACATAACCGCAATAGCCGCCGAGAATGTTCCAGGCTGACGACAGAACAATGAATTGCAGGATCGTGTAACCCGCGAAAAACAGATAGCCGACGCCGAACAAGTGCGCGCTGACATAGACCACCAGACCGACGAGCAGACAGATGATGGTGAATCGAATGGTGCTCACGGGTTACCGTCCGAACAATCCCGCCGGCCGGAAGGCGAGCGTAAGGAGAAGAAATCCGAACGAGACTGCCGGCGCCCATGATGGCCCGTAGAAGGTTGCGGTCATGCTTTCCATGACGCCAAGCAGCATTGCCGCGACCAGCGTGCCGGGCAGGCTGCCAAGTCCGCCGAGCACGCAAATGGCAAACACGCGACCAATATATTCGCGACCGACCGACGGTTCGACCGGTTGGATAATGATGAGGAGCGCACCCGCAATCGACGCCGTTGCGATCGAAATGCCGAAGGCAATTCGCTTGATACGAATGGGGTCTGCGGCCATCAGCTGCAGCGCCAGCTGGTCCTGCGAGACCGCCATAATCGCGCGACCGGTGAAGGTGCGCGTGACGAACAAATGCAGCAAGCCGAACAGGACGAGCGCTGTCACGCAAGGCACCAACATGCGCAAAGGAAAATCAATATTTTGAAAGTGCAGACTCGGTCCGATGTAGCTGGCCTCGACATAACGGTAGTCGACGCCAAAAACCAGGATGAGCGTGACTTCGGTTACGAACAGCAGTCCGAAAAAGAAAGCGAGGCCGCGGAGGGATTCCTGCCCGCGCTTTTCAAAGGACATGTAGTAAACCTGATAGATGGCGTTGCCGAGCAAGTAGAAGACGGGAAGCATCACGATGCTGGCCACGATCGGATCGATGCCGAACGAGATATTGACGAAGTAGGCGATGTAAGAGCCCAGGATGATGAAAGCCGGGTGCGCAATATTGACGATGTCGAGCATGCCGAACGAGATCGAAACGCCGGCAGTCACCGCCGCGTAAAATCCCCCCAGCAGTAATCCTGCGACAACCGCGTTGATCAGCAAATCGAACGAAAAATCCATCCCCGTCAGGCGTCCCTCTTTTTATTTCCCGCGTGACGGGATTGCGCGGCAGTGTGCAGGATGCATGGCCTGTTGGCTAGTCCATTGCGTGCGTGAAAAAATCATGAAATCCGCGACAAAACGAAACGCCCGCCGCGGGCTTTCGCCGTCGGCGGGCGCTTAACGACAAATGGATTACGCGGCGGCGGACTGCGGCCTTACGCCAGCCGGTAGCGCCATCGGCTGGTTTGCGCTGTCCTTGAACTCGACAGTCATGAAAACCATTTCGCGGTCGCCAAGATTTTCGAGATCGTGCACCTTGAATTCGTCCTTGCCGTAGGTCTCGTGCCGAGTCTCGCCCGGCTGATAGGTGTATTCGACGGTGGTGCCGTCATGGACATGCTGGCGGCCGCGTCCTCCGGAGACCGAGGTCCAGAAATAATCGAGCACGTGCCGATGGAAGCCGATGCGCTCGCCGGGAGCGAGACGGATGATCCATACGCGCGTACGTTCGTTTTCCGACAGCAGTGTGGATCCCACGCAAGGGTTCGGATTCTTGCTCTCGCGCTCGAATTCGGCGGCGATGTCTGCCGGCCATTGCGACTTTTCCTTTTTCTCAGCCGTCTTATCGAGCATGGTCAGGGCCATGGGAAATCCTCCAAACCTGTTGGGTGTCATATATAGGATAATTGGGTAAACGAAAAGATCGAGACGCAGCAATCAAGTGAGGCTCGTGTGAAACGCGCAATAATCGTCGGTGGCTCGATGAGCGGCCTGTTGAGCGGGCTTCTGTTGCGGCGGGCCGGCTGGGCAGTGGATATCTACGAGCGAGTGGAGAGCGAACTTTCCGGCCGCGGCGCAGGCATTGTCGCCCAGCACGAGTTGATCGAACGGTTGCGCAAGCTAGGCCTCGCCACCGATAATCTTGGGGTCCACATCACGACCCGGAAAATCGTCGATGCCGACGGAAAACTGACGCACGAGATTGAATGTCCGCAGGTGCTGACCGCGTGGGAACGGGTCTATCGCCTCCTGCGCGACGCGTTTCCGCCCGCGCAGTATCATCGCGGGCGCGCGCTCGTAAATTTCACGCAAGATGCCAATAGCATTCGAGCGCATTTTTCCACCGGCAAAATTGATCGAGGCGGATCTCCTGATTGGCGCCGACGGTATCCGTTCGACGGTGCGTCAACAGTGTCTTCCCGATGTGGCGCCGCGGTATGCCGGTTATTGTGCGTGGCGGGCTCTGATTGCCGAAAATGCATTTCCTCCGGGCGTTCATCGGGAGCTGTTTGAATTCATGACATTCGGCTTGCCGCCGGGAGAGCAGTTCCTTGGCTATCCGGTAGCGGGACCGGACAACGATCTTCGACCCGGTCATCGCCGCTACAACGTGGTCTGGTATCGTCCGGCCGATGAAGCGACAAAACTGCAATGGCTGTTGACCGACGACCACGGTGCCACGCACGCGATTTCGATTCCGCCACCGTTGATCCGACGCGCAGCCATCACGGAAATGCGCGCCGACGCCGAACGACTGGTGGCGCCACAATTTCGGCAGATCGTGCGGCTGATCGAAGAGCCAATTCTCCAGCCGATCTATGACCTGGAATCGCACCGGATGGCTGTTGGACGGGTGGCGATCGTTGGCGATGCCGCCTTCGTGGCGAGACCGCATGTAGCGGCCGGCGTCTCCAAGGCGGCGGACGACGCGGCTGCGCTGGCGGAAGCACTTCAGAACGAAACCAGTGTTGAGGCCGCTCTCAAGCGCTTTGAAGAGGCGCGCCTGTCCGAGAACCGCCGGATCATCGAACGCGCGCGCCATCTCGGCGCCTATTTGCAAGCGAGCCGCACGCAAGAAGAACAAGCGCGCGCCGGCCGCCACAGCACCGATGCTGCGGTGATCGCGGAGACAGCCGTGCTGGATTTTTTGTACGCGTGATCGGCGGCGCTAGAGTTTCAACAATTTCTTCGCGTTGCCGCCGCAGATCGCGGCGCGGGTGGCGCTGTCGAGACTTTCGACCGATGCGACATGGCCGATCGGGTCGTGCTCCAGCATGTCAAACGGGAAGTCTGTGCCAATGACGATCCGATCGCCGCCATACGTCTTCACCAGTGCTTCAAGCTGGTGCGGCGTAAAGACGACGGTATCGAAATAGACGTTCCGCCGCAGGTACGTCGTCGGCGGGACCGGCAGATCGCCGTGCGCATCCGATCGTGCCCCCCAAGCATGATCGATGCGGCCAGAATAGGCGCCCAGGAAGCCGCCGCCGTGCACGGCCAGGACGCGGAGCTTTGGATGCCGTTCGAACACGCCGTCGAAGATCAGGTAGTGAAGGGCCATCGTAGTATCGAGCGGGTTGCCGATTACATTGTTGAAGTAGAAGCGCGCGAAGCGTTGCGGCTGCGTAAAGCCGGTTGGGTGGATAAGCACCAGGGCGTCGAGCTCCTCGGCCTTTTTCCAGAATGGTGCAAAGGCTGGATCGGACAGCTCCTTGCCGTTGACGTTGGTGAGGATCTCGACGCCTTTGAAACCGAGCTGCGTCATGCCGCGCTCGAGCTCCTTAGCCGCCTCGTTGCCGTCCTGCATAGGCACGCCGCCGAGCGCAACCAGCCGTTCCTTGTGCTTGCCGACATATTCCGCGATGCCGTCATTGAGCGCGCGCGCAGCTTGCACGCCGACGTCGAGAGGCAGGTAATAGTAGATTTGCGGCGGCGCCGGGCAGATGAGCTGCATGTCGACGCCCATCTCGTCCATAACGGCAAAGCGCTCGTCCGTTGTACTCATGCGCGTGCGGATGTCCGCAGCTTGTTTTGCCATCAGCGCTTGGGTTTCCGGCGTCGAGGCTGCAACCAGCGGATCGGTCGCCTGCTTGAGATGCGGTGTCACGATCTCCGCCACGCGCGGTACCGCGACATGAGCGTGCATGTCGAGGGTGAGGCTTTTCGGCCTGACTTCCCGGCCCGGTTTGCCGTGCTTGCGCGCCGCGGTGTCAGCATATTTGTTCCAGATGTCAGCCATTTCACTTCCTTGTTTATCTGTCAAAACACCCCAAGGTGCTGCCGCAAGTCAACGCCATCCTTCTCCAATTTCGCGGGGGTGGAAACGACGGCCACGCGACCAGTATTAAGGATGATGATATCGTCGGCGACATCGAACACGAGCTTGGGATTTTGCTCGACCAGGACAATCGACAAACCGCTTTCCTTGAGTTTACGAATCGTCGCCATCACTTCCGCGACGATTTGCGGCGCCAATCCTTCCGAGGGTTCGTCCATCAACAGCACGCGGGGATTGCCCATTAAAGCGCGGCCTATGGCCAGCATTTGCTGTTCGCCGCCTGACAGATGAGCCGCAATCTGATTGCGGCGCTCGGCGAGGCGGGGAAACATCCCGAAGACTGTGTCCGTAGTCCAAGGTGCATGTTTGCTGCCGGCGTCGGGCTTGCGGGCGGCCACCACAAGGTTCTCCCGCACAGTCAAGCTCTTGAAGATACGGCGGCCTTGCGGCACCAGCGCGACCCCGCGGGCGGCGATCGCCTCGGGTGAAAAACCGGCCACCGCCTGCCCAAAGACCGATACTTCGCCCCGGCGCGGCGGCAGCAAGCCCATCGTGACGTTCATGCAGGTTGATTTGCCGGCGCCGTTTCGACCAAGCAAGCCGAGCATGCGTGCCTCGCCCAGCTCGAACGACACGTCACCGAGAACATGACTGTCGCCATAGAAGGCATCAATGTGGCTGAGTTTGAGTGCGCTAGTGGCCAAGATAAACCTCCCGCGTGCGCGGATCGGCGACTACTTCAGCGCGGTTGCCCTCGACGATCACCTCGCCAAAATGCAGAAGCGTGATGCGCTCGGCGAATTCCAGTGCCACGTCCATATTGTGTTCGATCATCACAATCGTGACATCCCGTGGAATTGCGAGGAGCAGTTGCTGGACGTCGCGGCGTTCGTCGATCGACAGGCCGGCGAACGGCTCGTCGAGCAGCAATACTTTTGGATTCTGCGTCAACGCCATGGCGATCTCGACGCGACGGCGTTCGCCGTACGAGGTCTGCGACAAGGGCCGGTTCGCGATGTGCGTAAGGCCCACCCGTTGCAGCGCCGCCTGTGCGTGTTCGACAAAATGGCCCTGCTGTTTCAGGTCGATCAGCGGGTTCCAGCGTGACGGTGACAGAGCGAGCAATGCGAGCGTCACGTTGTGAAGAATGGTATCGCGCGCGAACAAAGTGATGATTTGATAGGTCCGCGCCATGCCGAGATGGGCGCGACGACGGCTCGGTACATTCGTGATGTCTTTGCCGAACAGTTGAATCGAACCTGAATCGGGGGTCAATTCGCCGGTGATCAGATTGAACAATGTCGTCTTGCCAGCGCCGTTGGGTCCGATGATCAGCCGGCGTTCGCCGGGTTCGATATCGAGATTGACGTCGGTCGTAACGTGCAGGCCGCCGAATGATTTGCACAGACCGCTGACGGTAAGCGCGCTCATGGATTTGCTCCTGCGCCGCCCGCGACCGCGCTGCCACGGTTGCGTTTACGCCACGCCAGACGCCACAAACGCGCCGTCCCGGGCACCAGCCCTTCCGGCATCAGGATGACAATGGCGACGAAGATGGCGCCAAGCAGGAAATTCCACCGTTCGATGAAGCCGCTCACCACGGTTTTCACCACGACGACCAGCGCGGCGCCGACGAGCGGGCCCAGCAAAGTGCCGGCGCCGCCTGAGATCACCATCAGCAGCACTTCCGCCGACGACGTAAGCGCTAGTGTCTGCGGGCTGATGAATTGCGTGTAGTAGACGAACAGAATGGCGGATATCGACGTGAGCAAGCCGGAAAACAGGCAGGCGTAAAACCGGATCGCCCAGACGTGGTAACCCAGTGCGTTCATTCGACGCGGCTGATCGCGCGTACCCATCAGCGCCGCGCCCAGCGGCGAGCGCACGAAGATTGCCATGGCCGCGAGCGACAGCAGGAAGACAACAAGCGTGGCGTAATAGAATGTGTTCGCATTCGACAGCGAAAAGCCGAATGGTTCGGGGCGGGTCTTCAGGCTCAATCCGTTGTCACCGCCAGTGAGGCTGATCCAACGGTAGGCGAGGCCCCACAGGATTTCGCCAAGCGCCAGTGTGATCATGATGAAGCCGATGCCGGTCGAGCGCAGCGAAAGGGCGGCGTAAATCGCCATTGCCGCGACACCGACCACCAGGGCGACCAGAATCGAAATGGAGTGGCCAAAGCCCAGCTGCAACATGTAACCGGTCGCGTAGGCTGTGACGCCGAAAAGGCCGGCGTGTCCCAATGATACAAGCCCACCGTAGCCGGCAAGCACGTTCAGCCCGAGCGCGAAAACGGCAGAGAAAAGTATTTGGCTCGCCACATTGACGTAGTAAACGCCAGTCATCCAATACGGCAGTGTTGCAAGCGCCACAAACGCGACAAGAAGGGCGAGGCCGCGTGTGGTCATGGCACGTGCCTGCCGAACAGACCTTGCGGCCGCAGCAGCAGGACCAGCAACATCGGAAGAAACAGGACAAAATAGGCAAGCTCCGGCAGGAGCGCCTGGCCGAAATTATAGATGAAGCCCACGATGATGCTGCCGACAAAGGAGCCGAGCAGGCTGCCTGTTCCCCCGAGGATCACGACCACCAGCGCGAGCGGCAGCATGTCCTGGTCGAGCCCGGGGTAGACCGACAGGATCGGCCCGCCGATGATTCCGGCAAAGGCGGCAAGACCTGCACCGAGCGCGAACACGATTGTGAACAGTTGCGAGACGCGGATACCGACCACGCGCGCCATATCCGGGTCGTCGACACCGGCGCGGATCATCGCGCCGAGTCGGGTTCGCTCGAGCAGGAGCCATAGGCCGACCGCGACGATGATGGCGATGACAATGATTGCGAGCCGATATTTGGGAAATACGAGCACGCCGAAGCGGGCAAAACCGGTGAGAGAGGACGGAGTATTGACCGAAAGCGGGTCGCCACCCCACATCATCAAGCAGAAATCGGCGGCCATGAAGGACAGGCCGAGCGTGACCAGCACTTGGGCCATCTGGTCGCCCGGCAGACGGCGCAGCAGAAGTCTCTCGGCAAGGGCCCCGAGCATGGCCACCGCAAATGTTGCCAAAAGCGCCGCCAGCCAGAAATTGAACTTCACGCCGAAAACGCCGATCACGAAGGTTGCGCCGATATAGGCGCCAAGCATGAACAGCGAGCCGTGCGTCAAATTCGGAATGCGCATCAACCCGAAGATCAGAGAGAAGCCCGCTGACAGCAGAAACAGCAGCCCACCAAAGGTGACGCTGTTGACGGCCAGCACCAGCCAAAAATTCATGTCCGCAGTTTTCCCGCGCTCGTCGTGTCAAAAGTACCGCGGGCGCCTGCATGGCGCCCGCGGCACGGCTTGCATCAAGATTTGAGCGGCGGGAAATCGCGTGAGTAGACCGGCTGCTGCAGGAACTTCTTTTCGTCGTAGGTCCAGAACTGACTCACATTGTGATAGGTCTTGACCGTCTTGTTGATGAGCTTGCCGTTCGCCTTTTCGAGATGACGAACGAAGATCTCGCCAATCACGTTCCCGAATTGATCGAACTTGATCGGCCCGCGCGGCGTATCCGTGAGTGTTACCGACTTCATGGCGGCCATCAGTGCGGCCTTGTCATCGGACTTTCCGCCGATCTTCTGCAATCCGGCCTCGATCACCATGCCGTTGACGTAGAGTCCGGCGCAGTAGAAGCCGGGGTCGACGCTGTAATCCTTTTTCATCGCGGCGATAAAGCGCTTGTTGCTTTCTGTTTCAAGGTCGAGCGTGTAGGGGCAGGCGCTGTAGAGACCGACCGCCTCGTCGCCGAACGAACGCAGCAACGCGTCGTCGCCGCCGGTTTCACCGGTCACGACCGGATATTTAAGACCGACTGCTGCATATTGCTTCAGGAAGCGCAGGGGGTTTGAGCCCGCAAAGCCTTGGCAAACGCCGTCGCAATCCTCGATCTGGGCAAGATAAGGCGTGTAGTCGGGCGTCACGATCGGCGGCCACAGCTTTTTCAGGATTTTTCCGCCATTGTCCTCGAAGGTCTGCTGGAAGCCACCCATCTGCTCGTAGCCGAAGGCAAAATCTTCGGAGATCGTGATCATGCGCTTGAGTTTCAGTTCCTTGGCGGCAAAGTCCGCCATCGGATGCATGGCCTGCGACGAGGTCGCCGACGCGCGCAGGAAATAAGGGTTCGGGCGGCGTTGAGTCATGTCCTCGGCGGCGGCGAGGCTCAGGCAAGGCGTCTTTTGCTGCGCGATGTAATCGGTGATTGCCAGCAATTCGAATGCGGCGAGCGGACCGACGATGGTGTCGACCTTGTCGCGCTCGATCAGTTCCTGAGCTTTGGTTTTGGTGCCGGCCGGAGTGCCGCCACAGTCGGCAGAAATGAATTCGACCTTGCGTCCGGCAAAAGTGTAATTCTTCTCCTTCAGGAACGTGACGATGCCCTGTTCCATCTGGATCCCACCCTGCGCCAGGGGACCGGTCTTGATGGTGAGCAGGCCAAGTTTAAAGGGCGCTGCTTGCGCTATGGCCGGCATCGGGAATTCGAATGCCGCTACAGCGGCGCCGGCGGCCGTCCCGGCCATGAATTTACGACGGGTGACTTTGCGAGACATTGTGTTCCTCCCTTTATCGCCCCTGCCGGGGCTCAATTTTGATCGGCTTTTTGACCTTAAATCGTGACACGGACCACCATGCCCCACTGCGGGTGGTCCAGTTCCGCACCATCATCCGAAAGGCGTTCTGTGAAGTAAAGCCCGGGTTCGATCGCGCCCGCAGGCGCATATCGCCACAGGTTGCGGATGGGCAGGCCGCTTTCGCGGCAATGGGGTCAAATTCCGAGATAGTCGGACTTGATTTCCTCGTTGGCGCGCAATTCGTCGGGCTTGCCGGAATAGACCACCTGGCCCTTGCTCATGACGTGCACATAATCGACCAGCTTGAGCGCAAGGTGAGCATTCTGCTCCACCAGCAGAATTGACAGGCCTTCTTTCTTCAGCGTGCCAATTGCCTCCCAAAGCCCCTGAATAATGATCGGTGCCAGACCTTCCGACGGCTCATCCATGATCAGGCAATCGGGATTGGTCATCAGTGCGCGACCAATGGCCAGCATCTGCTGCTCGCCCCCGGACAATGTCTTGGCGCGCTGGTACCGGCGCTCGAGCAGTCTTGGAAACAACTTGTATACACGTTGAATATTCCATCCATGCCGATCAGGACTCCGCTCGGCCACCAAAAGATTCTCTTCGACGCCAAGTGTGGGAAAGACACGACGGCCCTGGGGCACGAGGCCCAGACCGCCACGAACGGTTTCGAAGGACGCTTTGTGAGTTATGTTATCGCCTTTGAAGACGATGTTGCCGCGGCGCGGTGGGTTGAAGCCGACGATGGAGTTTACCAGCGTGGTTTTTCCGACGCCGTTGCGGCCGAGCAAACCGAGAATCTGGCCTTGCTCGAGTTGCAGCGACAGACCTTGAAGGACGTAGGCATCGCCGTAATAAGTATGAATGTCCTGGACTTCGAGAATCGCCATCGTTCATCCCGTTCCCAGGTAAATTTGTTGTACGCGCTCGCTCTTCTTGATCTGCTCGGGGGCGCCGGTTTCCAGAATCTCGCCGAAGTGCAAAACGGAAATCTGCTGCGCCACGTCGAATACGACATCCATGTCATGCTCGATCAGCAGGATTGCGAGGTTCGGATCAAGTCGCATCAGAAACTTGGCCATATCGGCGGTTTCGCCTGAAGAGAGTCCCGCTGCGGGCTCGTCGAGTAGCAAAATTTTCGGAGCGCTGGCGAGCCCCAGCACAATCTCGAGTTGGCGCTGTTCGCCGTGAGAAAGATTGCGGACCTCGGTGTCTTTGCGGTCCATAAAGCCGGCCTGATCGAGCAGCTGATAGGCCTTGTCGTAAACCTCGCGGTATGACGACAGGAAGCGCCACATGACGAATTTCGAGCGCCGCAGGCCATTGATCGCGAGCAACACGTTGTCGAGGACCGTCAGTCTCGGAAACAGGCTCGTGACCTGGAACGTGCGCGCCATCCCGAGCGCGGTCCGGCGATGGCTCGGCCATCTCGTGACGTTGTTGCCGAACAGCATGACCTGGCCGGATGTCACGGGATAGATGCCCGTGATCAGATTGAACAATGTCGTTTTGCCAGCGCCGTTCGGGCCGATAATCGCCTTGCGATCCCCTGCGAACAATTGCAGCGTGACGTCGCGTGTAGCCTGCAGGCCACCAAAACTCTTGCATAGGGCCTTCAGTTCGAGAACGGGCTGTGATCCGTTCCCGCTGCGCACGACGCTCACGTTGTTCACCTTCGGACTTTAAAGGAAACGCCGGGACTCCGGACAGGAGTCCCGGCAGTGGTTGTTTTACTCACAGAACTTGCAGGGCGGGAAGTCGCGGCTGTACACCGGCTGAGCAAGGAACTTCTCCTTGCCGTAGGTCCAGAACTGGCTGACGTTCGGGTACGTCTTGATCACCGTGTTCCAGAGCTCGTCCTTGTCGTAGCCGAACATCTTCGTCTTCTCGACCTTCTTAATGTAGATATTTTCGATCGGATTGCGCATGTCATCGAACGCGACCGGTCCACGTGGCGTATCAAATTTCATTGCCGACAGCGTCTTGATGAACTCCTCGGCGCCGGGATACTTGCCGCCTGATTTTGCGATCGCCTGGTCAATCATCTGGGCGGTCGTGTAGTTCGCTTCCGAATAATAAGACGGCACCTTGCCGTATTTCGCACGGTAGGCCTTCACGAAAGCTTCGTTCTTCGGCGTCTTCAGTGCGGCGCTGTACATCAGAGCCGATACGTCGCCGACGACTTCATCGCCCATGAACGGCAGCACGAACTCGTCATAGCTGGTGCCGCCGCCGATGATCGGCTTTTTGTTGCCGGAAGCACGCAGCTGCTTGGGGAATTGTAGAGACATTGGGCCGACCATCAGGCTGAAAATCGCGTCGGCGTCACCTTTGATCGTCGGGATATAGGGCCCGAAATCCTTGGTGCCGAGCGGAGGCCAGATTTTTTGGATGACCTTGCCGCCGCAATCCTCGAATGCCTTCTGGAAGCCACCTTGCTGCTCATAGCCAAATGCATAGTCGGCTGCGATGCTGACGACTCTCTTGTACCCCTGATCGCAGGCCCATTGACCAAGCGGATGGTTCGGCTGCGAGCTCGTCCAGGTCGTGCGAATGAAGTACGGATATTTGGACAGGTCGCGCTGCGTCAGATCGTCGGCGGCAGGAACCGAGGAGATATAGAGTGTCTTTTCGGCGGTGCTCACCGGCGCCATCGCATAGCCAGATGACGCAAGCAGGCCGCCAATGAACATGTGCACGTGATCCTGCAGGATCAGCTTCTTCGCGCGGGTCACCGCGGTATCCGGCTTGCCCTGCTCATCCTCGACAATGAACTTCACATCGGCGCCGCCCAACTTGTTGCCGTGTTCGTTCAGATACATTTCGAACCCGTTGACCATGTCCTTGCCGATCTGGGCAAAAATACCGGTCATTGGGGCGACGAAACCGATGCGCAGTTCCTCGGCGCTTGCCGGTACGGCCAGCCCTAGTCCAAGAATAACGCCGGCGAGCGCCGGTCCGAGTTGTGATGTCTTTGTCATTCCAAGTCCTCCCTCGTTGTCGCGACCTTCCTGCTCTGTTCAGGAAGGCACCGATGCCAATGTCTCAGATTTATTCTTCTTCCCTTGCGCGGCCCACCACTGGCGAATTCGGGCGGGTATGCCCATCAGGCCAGTCGGCAGATAAAGAATGGTGAGCACGTAAACGCCGCCGAGCACGTACTGCCACCAAGGCACCAGAGTGCTCAGGTACTCTCTCAAGCCAAACACAATCGTCGCTCCGATCGCCGCACCGACCAGCGTGCCGGCGCCGCCGAGGACGACCATCAGAAGCGCATCGACTGATGTCGTGAGCACGACTGTTTCCGGGCTGACGTGGCCATTGGTGTGGGCCCAAAGCACGCCGGCCAGGCCGCCGAATGCGCCGGCGATGATGAAAGCAAGATACTTGTGAAGCCAGGTGTTGTAGCCGAGGATCTGCATACGCAACTCGCGCTCGCGGATACCTGTGAGGCTGCGTCCGAACGGCGATCGTATCACCACATACAGTAGGAACAGCGAAGCCGTGAAAAATGCCGCGACCAGATAAAACCACGTGATTTCATTGGATAGGTCGATCCCGAACCGAGGTCGGCCGGTCGTAATGTTGATGCCGTTGTCACCACCGGTAAGCGAATTCCAGCGGTAGGCGAGGCCCCACACACACTGCCCGAGCGCCAGCGTAATCATCAGGAAATAGACGCCGCTTGCGCGGATTGCAAACAGTCCGAACAAAGCTGCCAGCGATGCACCGATCAGCATGCCGAGCAGGACCACAAACCAGAAATCCCAGCCGAGCCCGACATGAAATTTGGTTGCGAGAATTGCGGTAAGGTAGGCACCCGCTCCGAAATAAGCGGCTTGTCCGAGCGAAGCGAGACCGGTGAACCCGAGCAGGATATCGACGCTCATGGCGAGAATGGCGAAGGTCAATGCGCGGGTCGCCAGGAGCACGACAAACGATCCGGATCGCGGGACAATCAGGATCACCGCGACGAGGGCAATGGCGACCAGAAGGATTTTGATCTGTTGCGGGTTCATCGGACCGGACTCACTCGCGACCAAACAGTCCGGTCGGCTTGATCGCCAGTATCAATGCCATCGGTGCGTAGAGTGTGAAATATGAGACCTCTGGAAAGAGTGCCTTTCCGAAATTGTCGGCCAGGCCTACGGCAAGCGCACCGATCGCCGCGCCACCAAGCGAGCCCATGCCGCCGATAATGACAACTGCGAAGGCGAGCGGCAGCATTTCGAAATCGAGCCCGGGATAAATTCCGAGAAACGCGCCGCCGATGACACCGCCGATCGCCGCCAGGAAAGCGCCGAGCGCGAAGATGAACATGGAGATGCGATTGGTATCTATGCCGACGCCGCGCGCCATTTGCGCATCGTCAACAGTGGCGCGCACCGCCGCACCCATGCGCGTTTTCTCCATCACCAGCCACAAGCCAATGCCGATAAGCAGCGCCAGTCCGATCATGAACATGCGGTAGGCCGGAAAATAAATGCCGCCGATGACAATGCTTTGCGAGAGGAGGTGCGGTGGGGTGATGTCCATGTTGTTACCGCCCCAGATGTCGAGCGCCGCCTGCTGGAACAGGAAGGCGAAACCGACGGTGAGCAGAACCTGACGCAGCGGGTCAAAACCAAGCGGACGAAGGAATATTCGCTCCATGATCATGCCGACGAGTGCGACGGCGAGCGCGGCAACGGGAATAGACAGCGCCCACGAGCCGGTTCCCCAGATCACCGAGAGTGCGATGTAGCCGCCAAGCAGGAAGTATGAACCATGCGCGAGATTGACGATGCGCATCACACCGAAAATCAGGGACAGGCCGCTGCCGACGAGAAACAACAATGCGCCGTACGAGACGCCATTGAATGCCTGGACTACCCAAAATTGCGTACCCATTCCCCCCTAGTTCCTTCTGTAAAATCGAAGGTTGTAGCAAAGCTTACCTTAGGTTCGATGCGAAAGAACACCCCCAATGGCCGCAGGCGATCCTTATTAGGGCGGCCAAACTGCACGATCCGCGATGTGTGCCGCGCCATGTTACTTTGCTGCCCGCTTTTTCGGAGGAATGATCGGCAGCAGCAAATAAGGCGCCTTGCCGCGACCAAAATGCAGGCTGGTTGTGCCATTAAAAATAGCGGGAGGGCGGTCGCGCGGATCGTCGTGCAGGAAAGGTCCGCAGCCTTTAAGTTCATTCTTGAAGTTCGATAATCTGCCGCCGCTCGCACCACCATATTCATAATCCTTGCCGCGAATTGACAGGCCGATGCGATAGCCAGGCGGCACTACGATCGATGTGGGCCAGATCTCAATATCAAGTTCAACGAGCTGCCCCTTTTTCAGCGGTTGTTTTTCGTCGTGCGTATGATAAGGGCGGTAAGGCTTCGACAATTTCTTGTCGAGCTTGCGGTGTGAAGCGCGCAGCCAACCTTGCCCGACCGGCGTGTGCGGATCGATGGCGCCCTGGAACACGATCTCCTTGAGGTCGCCGGTGAACACGCGCAGCACGATGAAGAGATCGGCGTCGGCGGTCGATGACGATGCGAACAGTTTCAGCGCCGAAGGACCTGTTATTTCTGTTTCTTTTGCAAGCGGAGGCGTGAGGAAGATAAGGCCGTCGCCCATCGCGGCGAATTTGAGTTGAGCGATGCCCGACGGCTGTTTCGTCGTGAGCGTCATTGCCGCTGGGTCGAGAAAGAATTTTGTCCATCTGGTGCGCTTGAGCGGCCATTCGTTTTCAGCGCGCGGCACAAACTTGTCGATGTGGCGAACCTGCAGCAGCACCTTAGGCTGTTTTGCCCAGCCATCCTTCTTGCCGTGCAGGAAGCGGTCGAAAAATCGCAGCTGCTGCTCGCGACCATAGTCGGTGTAAAAGTGTGTCCAGTGTTCAATGCCGTGCGCCTCAAGCCATTTTTTCTTGGCACTGGCGCGAACAAAGCCCTCGAAATTGCCCCGGGGATGCAGACCCTGGCCGCCCCAATTTGCCGCCGAAAACATCGGTACGGTGACCCTGTCCCATTTCGGTGACCGCGCCTTGTGATAGTCGTCATCCATGGGATGAGACACGATCTCCTTGCCGAAATCGGCGCGGTTTCTGGCGAGCTCATCCTCCGGCAAGGTTTCCGGCCCGCACACCAGCTCGCCGTGCACGCGACTGCGCTTGCCGCGCTCGCCGACTCCGTACTGCACGGTTTTCACCTGCATGTCGTACCAATTCTCCCAAAACGTGGAGAGAATGCCGCCATGATGCGTCATGTCGCGGTACCAATCGGCGGCGCCTTCCCAAATGCACATCGCTGCGAGATGCGGCGGCTGCAGCGACGCAACGTGCCACTGATTGATGCCGTAATAGGAAATTCCGTTGAGACCGACCTTACCGTTGGACCAGGGCTGCACGCCCGCCCATTCGATGGAGTCGTAAAAATCCTTGGTCTCGCGTGGCGAGAAGTGATCGATGAAACCAGGCGAGCAGCCGGCACCGCGTGAATCGACACGTACGCAGACATAGTCGTGAGGAACCCATTTTTCCGGATCGACCACTTCCCAGCTTTGGTAGAGATTGCTCGATCCAGCTGTGACGTCAGGATGTTTTTCCACCATGCGCTGCCACGCGCTTGGATAACCATCCTGGAAGGCGAGGTTCTTCGCGTAAGGACCGTAGCTGAGGATGACCGGAAATTTCCCCTCTTTTACGGGGCGAAAGACGTCGGCGCGCAACACCAAACCGTCATCCATTGTGATTGGGACGTCCCAATCAATTCGCATGCCGTCGCGAATTTCGGACCGCTGCTGCAACGACGCCATTACGCTCTCCTGACGCATACCCGGACCGAGAGGCTACAGAAGCGCGTAGGCAAGAAGCAAGAGACGCACGGAATACTGGGCCATGCCAACGGTCGGTCGCTAACGTGTGCGCCGCTTCACCTTCGCCATTTTTTCCAATACCGCGCATACCGCGGCGGTATCGCGATTGCCGAGTCCACTTTTCATCGCTTTGAGATAGATGCCCTTGGTGGCGCTGAATATCGGCGTTGGCACGCGAATTTTGCGCGCATAATCACCAATCACCTGCATATCTTTGTCCCACACGGAAATCTTCATGGTGACGTCATCATAGCGTCCCTTTGCCATCATCGGTGCACGCAATTCGAATACGCGCGAATTGCCGGCGCCGGCTGTGATCAGATCGACAATCATGCGGGGATCAAGACCGGCTTTCATGCCCAGCACCATCGCTTCGGCCGCGGCGACGTTGTTGATGGCAACCAGGAGATTGGCCACATATTTCATGCGGCTTCCATTGCCAAACGAACCGACATTGAAGGCATGGCGGCCGAAGGCGGTGAGGAGCGGCCGCAAACGGGCAATAATCCTGGCATTACCGCTGGCGTAAAATACCAGGTCGCGCTTTTTCGCCTGCGCACCGGTACCGCTGACCGGACAGTCGATCATCATGTGACCGGCCTTATGCAGCACGCGCGCCGCTTTTTCCTTATCTGAAATTGCGAAGGTGCTCATTTCCACCAGCACCTTGCTCTTGAGACCAGCGGCGGCGATTTTTCGAACGGTATCGGCAAGCGCCTGCGGTTTCGGCAGGCTGGTGAGGATGGTTGGCACAGCCGCGGCGACTTCGGTGGCATTGTTTACGACGTCGACGCCGGCACGCTTCGCTTCCCGACGTCGCGCCGGATTTGTGTCATAACCGACCACACGCCATCCGGCCGCGACCAAATTCTTGGCGAACGCGCCACCCATGATGCCGAGGCCGATCACGCCGACCGAGCCTCTGGTCCGTCTCACTGCCATTCACCGTCTCCCCGTGCGGAATCGCACGAATTCTTCCGGACCGTATTATGCGTTGGGTGTGAGGCTGTCGAGTTGCCACCCCGGAGCTAGGCGGCTTTCAAGCGCTGCCATGATCGCCTATCGTCGCCGGCAAAAGCATCACGGGAGGACGTATGCGGATTGGCGTAGCAGGTCTCGGAGTCATGGGTGCGGCGGTTGCCGCACGGCTTATGGAAGTCGGCCACGATGTGACGGTGTGGAATCGCACGCCGGAGAAAACCAAGCCGCTGGCCGATGCCGGCGCCAAGGTGGCGCCTTCGCCGGCCGATCTGACAAGCCGGGTTGAAGCTGCCGTTACAATGCTGACCGATGCGGCGGCGATTGACGCGGTCTACAACGGAGCGAATGGTCTTTTGTCCGGCGACGCGAAGGGCAAGCTCTTCATCGAGATGAGCACGGTGCCGCCGAAGGTGCCACTTGCCCTTGCGCCCAAGGTGCGCGCGAAAGGCGCAGCAATGGTGGAATGCCCGGTGGGTGGTTCAACTGCGCCGGCGCGGCAAGGAAAGCTTCTCGGCCTGATGGGAGCGGAGCCCGCAGATGCCGAACGCGCCAAGCCGATTCTCAATCAACTGTGCCGGCGGCTCGAACATTGCGGGCCCGTCGGCACCGGCGCATCGATGAAACTCGCAATCAATCTGCCGCTGATGGTTGCCTGGCAAGCCTATGGTGAAGCCTTCGCCATTGCGCGTAGCGCCGGCTGGGAGCCCAAGCGCCTGCTGGACCTGTTCATTGACACGAACGGCGCGAATCCAGCCATGAAAAACAGAGCTGAAATGATCGTGACGATGTTCGAGGGGCGCGATCCGGGACCGACCACATTCAGCATCGCAAATGGTGTGAAGGATCTGCGCTCAATGATCGAAACCGGCGAGGCAACCGGCGCCGATATGCGCGTTACCAAAGCCACGCTGACGGGCTTCGAGGATGCAACCAAAAACGGCTTTGGGGGCGGTGATGGATCGCGCATGTCGGTTTATTGGGCTACTCGCAAAAAATCCTGAAGGAGCACACCTTATGACTGTGACGCTTGCCCAGGCCTCGAGCATTGTCGATGCCACGCTGAAGAAAGCACGCGAACTCAAACAAATGCCGCAGACCGTCGTCGTGCTCGATTCCGGCGGACATCTGGTGTGCGCCAAGCGTGAGGACGGTTCCGGCATCATCCGCGTCGAAGTCGCGGTCGGAAAAGCCTATGGCGCGCTCGGCATGGGTTGGGGTTCGCGCACGATGATGGAACGCGCAGCGCAAAATCCGAATTTCTTGACCGCTATCGTATCGGCAAGCGGCGGACGGCTTGTGCCCAATCCCGGCGGCGTTTTGATTCGCGACGGCGGCAGTCAAATCATCGGTGCGGTCGGCATTTCCGGCGATACCGGCGACAATGACGAGATAATTGCAATCGCCGGAATCGAGGCTGCGGGTCTCAAAGCCGATCCGGGCGGCAGCAAGAAATAGCAAAGCTTGTCATGGCCGGGGCAGGCCCGCGCATGACAACAAGCAGAAAATTAAAGGAGGCAATCGTGAAATTGTTTTCATTCTGGCGCTCGCTTGCGACCTATCGCGTGCGCATCGCTCTCAATCTCAAGGGGCTGACGCCCGAAGTGATTGAAGTCAATTTGATGAAAGGTCACCAGCGCGATCCGAAATTTCGCGCTGTCAATCCGATGATGGCGATTCCCGCGCTGATCGACGGCGATGGACCGGCACTATTCGAATCGCTGGCGATCCTCGAATATATCGACGAGACGCATCCCAACCCGCCGCTAATGCCCAAGGATGCGAAGGCGCGCGCGCGTGTTCGCGGCCTATCGCAGATTGTGGCATGCGACTCGCATCCGTTGATTGTGCCGCGCGTGCGCGAGTATCTGGCGCACGAATTCAAGGTCGACGAAGCGGGCATCATGAAATGGGCGCAGCATTGGCACCAGGCGGCGCTGGGCGCACTGGAAGAACATCTCGCCACCGAAAAAGAAACGGGTACTTATTGTCAGGGCGATCAGGTCACGATCGCGGACATTTGCCTTGTCAGCCAGGTCGCCGGAGCGAATTTCTTCAAGGTCGACACCGCGCCGTACCCGACCGTCAGTCGCATCGCTGCGACTTGCGCCAAGAACGACGCCTTTGCCCGCGCCCATCCGCTCAAGCAGCCCGGTGCGCCGGCCGCCGCGTAGATCCTGTCATCACTGGTTTGTCCTGCAGCGATGCTCAATACCGCGATCGTTGGCCTCGGCTGGTGGGGCAAAACGCTGGTGAAGGCGGCGCGAGAGTTTGGCGCGCCGTTGCGCTTCGCGCGCGGCATTACCCTCGAGCCCGATACGGTGCGCGACTTTGCAGCTGAGCACCAGATCGAAATCGGAACGTCAATCAATGACGTGCTGGCTGACAAATCGATCCAGGCCGTGCTGCTTGCGACGCCGCACACCAGGCACCGTGCGCAGGTGGAAGCGCTCGCCGCGGCCGGCAAGCATATCTATTGCGAAAAACCTTTCGCATTGACGAAGGCTGACGCGCAAGCCGCGCTTGCTGCCTGCCAGCGTGCCGGCGTCGTGGTCGGGGTTGGCCATCATTTCCGGCTGATGCCATCGATGCGCGTTTTGGCGGACCTCAAGGAGGCCGGCGCTTTCGGGACCATCATGCACGCGGAAGGTAATTACAGTCACGACTGGCTGGCGGATTATCCGGCTGATAGCTGGCGGCTGCGCGCCGAGGAGAGCCGGGCCGGTGGCATGACGGGGATGGGCATTCACGTCCTCGACTGTTTTCGCGATCTTGTCGGGCCGATGAAGCGTATCAGTGCCCTATCGAAAACAAGAGCGCTCAAGCTTGCGGCCGGCGATACCACCTCGGCGTTGATCGAGTTCGAAAACGGCGCAACCGGCACGCTTGCAACGACCATGAAGACGCCGTTCGTCTGGCGGTTTGCAATTTTTGGCGAAAATTGCTGGGCGGAAAGTGTCAGTGAAACGCGCGCGGTTGTGCGCCGGATAGGAAAGGAAACGGAGGTCATCGATCGTCCGGCCGACAATCATCTCGGCCGCAATCTGGATTATTTCGCGAAGGCCGTGCTCGGGCAGGGAACTTTTCCGATTGCACCGCTTGGTATTCTACAGACCGTATCCGCGCTGGAGGCGGTCTTTCAATCGGCCGATGCGAACGGAGCCTGGATCACGGTTTAAAACCTACTGCAGCTTGATGTCGGCCGCTTTGATCACGCTGTCCCAGCGATCGACTTCCTCGTGCATGTATTTCGATGTTTTCTCGACCGAACCGCCGAAAATTTCCGCCGACAATTTCTTGAGGTGATCCTGCACGTCGCGCTGGTGCAGTGCTTCATTCACGTCCCTATTGATCTTGTCGATAATACTCTTGGGCGTACCGGGCGGGGCAACGATCCCGTACCAGGCGACCGCTTCAAAACCCGCAAGTGTTTCAGCGATCGCGGGCACATTGGGCAGAGTCGGAAGGCGATTAGCGGATGCGACCGCAAGCAGCTTGAGTTTGCCGGATTCAACCAGCGGCAACGAGACGCCGAGATTGTCGAACATCAAGTCGACGTCGCCGGCGAGCAGCCCTTGCAGAGCTGGTGCCGAGCCGCGATAGGGAATGTTTCGCATCTTCACCTTTGCCATCAACTGGAAAAGCTCCGACGTCAGGTGCGAGGTTGTTCCGTTACCCTGCGTGGCGCTCGTGACCTTGCCGGGGTTCTTGTGCAGGTAATCGATCAATTCCGCCAAACTTGATGCCGTTACATTGTTGGGATTGACGAGCAACGCATTGGGCACTTGCGCCGTCACGACAATGGGCTCGAACTTGGTCGGATCAAAACCAAGCTTCGGATAAAGGTTCTGGTTGATCACAAGAGGTGGCGGCGGCGCCGAGAGCAAGGTGTAGCCATCCGGCGCCGAACGATAGACGAACTCAGCGCCTATATTGCCGGCAGCGCCGGTACGGTTCTCGACAACGACGGTCTGGCCCCATTTTCGCGATAGCCAATCCCCGATGATCCTCGGAATGGCGTCTGCTGTTCCGCCCGCGGGAAACGGGACAACGATTTTCACGGTCCGGTCCGGATAGCCTTCAGCGCGGGCTAAATCGTGGAAGGATGCCGACAAGATAAAACATAACGCCAACGCCATAACGCGTCGATCAATACGAACTGCAGATGAGGTGGTCGGGTTGCGCATTCAAATCCTCCCCCATGTCCGCGTTTTTATAATGGCGAGGCGGCTCCGGTCTATGTGAGGATATACCATTGCATGCGACGTTGATCGACAAGGAGCTGGTGATGGCGGCAACGCGCCCCGACGTCGTGATTGTTGGAGGCGGAATTGGCGGGCTGTTCGCGGCGAATGCGTTGATTGCGCACGGCCTTCCGGTCTCCGTCTATGAACAAGCACCCGCCCTTGGCGAAATCGGCGCCGGCGTGTTCCTGACACCCAACAGCGTGCGTCAGCTGCAACGAACAGGTCTTGGTCCGGCAGTCGAGAAACAAGGTGCCAGGGTCGGCGCCGATTCTCATTACTTTCGCCAGGATGGTACGCCGATCGCGCCGGTCCAGGTGACGGACTCCTCGGGGTGGAACGCGACGTTCGGCATGCATCGTGCCGACCTGATCGAAATTCTGGCAGCTGGGCTGCCTAGGGGCACGATCCACACCGATCACCGTTGTGTCGCGTTCGAGCAGGATGGGGACAGGGCTCAGGTTGCTTTTTCAAATGGTGCGGTGGTCAAAGCTGACGTCGTCGTTGCCGCGGACGGCATCCATTCCGAACTACGGCGGTTTGTGGCTCCTCCCTCCCGGCCGGTCTTCTCCGGATCCGTTGCCTATCGGGGCGTGCTGGCACACGAGCGCATTCCGAACTGGCCGACAGCGGCGTGGCTGATGTGGCTCGGCAAAGGCAGCCACTTCCTGACATTTCCCGTGCGCGCCGGGCAGATGATCAATTACGTCGGGTTTGTGCCGGCTGATGAGGAAATGAAGGAATCGTGGTCGGCTCCCGGCGACCCTGATGTCCTCCGTCGCGAATTCGCGGACTGGGATTCCCGTATCGGATCGTTGCTGAAGCAGGTCGAGAAGACCTTTCGATGGGCTCTCTATGATCGCGAGCCGCTGCCGGTCTGGACGAAGGAAAGGCTGACTTTGCTCGGCGATGCCGCGCATCCGATGCTCCCCCATCTGGGGCAGGGTGCCAACCAGTCGATTGAGGACGGAATGGCGCTGGCGACAATTCTCACGCGCGCCACGGGCGCGACTGCACCGCAAGCCCTTCAGGCATATGAGCGCCTTCGTCGCGAACGTGTGGCTTCGGTCCAGCGTGGGGCCCGCGAGAATGGTTTGCGATACGACTCTTTCTATGCGGATCTTGAGGTTCGGGACGCCGAGCTTGCCGCGCACGCGGCGTTCCGCAAGCGGCTCTACGATCACGACGTCGTACCGGAAGCGCAGGCGGTAGCGGCAGAACTTTAGTGCGCACTGCTGCTGCTTTTCACGCTCGCAATTTTTTCGGTCGCGACGTCGAAATCGCCTGGTCCCAGACGTCGTGAATATGGGCGACTTCAGCTTCGAAGCGCTGCAGGAAGAGACGCGCCTGCGTCGACAAGGTGTGCCGCGTTGGTTGGATGACAACAAATTCCGCGTGCAGCTCGGGATTGGCGATCGGATTGACCACCAACTCGCCACGGCCAATGTCATTGACCGAGATGACGCTCGGCAGAATGGTCACCCAATCTGAGCGTGCCACGAATTCGAGTGTTGCGATCATCGCATCCATCTCGAGGATTGCGGTGATTTCCACACCGTGGACCTGGAAATAGGTTTCGAGGTTGCGCCGACGAATGTTGTCGGGACCGGGAACGACGATCTTCAACGGCCGGCATTCGGCCAGTCGAACCGGTGCAAGCGGGGTAAAACCGGCGCGCGGTCCAGAGATCATCATCTCCCGATCACGCACCAGCAGCCGCGACTTTAACCCGATAGCGCCTTCAAAAGCCGGCACCACCGCGAAGTCGAGAACGCCATCAAGTACCATCTCGGTCAGCAGCCCGCTGTAACCTTCGGTGATGTGAAGCCGGACTTCCGGGCAACGCGGCACGAAATCGTCCAGTACGGGCGCCAGCACAGCGCGCGTGAAAGTCGGCATCAGCCCGATGCGAAGTTCGCCGGTGACAACGCCGGCAAGGGAACGCGCCTCCTCGGCGGCGTGCTCGAGCGTGCCGACCGCCTCGACGCAGCGCTTGTAATACCGCAAGCCCGCAGGGGTTGGGGTCACGCCGGCTGTTGTTCGTTCGAACAGCTTGACCTGGAGCGTGCGCTCGACCGCAGCAACATGCTGAGAAATGCCGGACTGGGTGGCGTTCTCCCGTTGCGCGGCACGGGTGAAAGACCCTTCTTCGCAGACCGCGATCACGGCCCTGACCTGCCGCAGTGGGATATTCGTCATAACCACCCCAAAATACTGACATTAGAAAAACTAATGATCGGACGCAGAATATATTATTTCGGCTCCCGCTGCCAACCAGCTTAGGATTTCAACCAATGGTATTAGGCGTGCCAACGCGCCGTCTGGAGGAACTGCCATGGGAGCTAATTTCGGCATTGCCGGCTTGGATTGGCAGCAGCGGGTCAACTGGGACCGGCTGCGTGAATATCGCATCGAGCGTGCGCGCACGATGATGAAAAAGCATGGCCTCGGCGCCATCCTTTGCATGTATGACGAAAACGTCCGCTACATCACGGGCACGCTGACGCCAGGCTGGAACAGACTCAAGCCGGGCCTGCGCTACGCCATGCTGTGCGGCGACGGCAGGCCGATATTGTTCGAACAAGGCGATCTCGGGTTTCAGATTGAGCGGCACTCGCCCTGGATCCCGAAGGAAAACGTGCGTCATTCCTTCGCCTGGATCAAAGGCGCCGCTGGACCCGCATCCACGCAACAGGTGAACAAATTCACCAAGGCGGTGTTGCAGGCGATGAAGGACAACGGCGTCGGCGGGCAGAAGCTCGGCGTCGACTTCATCGACATCAACATGATCAATATCTTCAAGGAGAACAACATCAACTGGGTCGATGGCATGACCCCGATGATGGAAGCGCGCGCGGTCAAGAGCCCGGATGAGCAGGAATGCTTCCGCATCGTCGGTGCAATCGGCGATGCCACGCACTGGGAGTGCATGAAATTCCTGCGCCCCGGAATTACCGAGAACCAGGTGACTGCGCACCTGATGGAATATCTCTACAACATCCCCGGCATGGAAGACGTCGAAGACGTGATCGTGTCGTCCGGCCCTAACACCTGGCCGAACTGGCGCAACTTCTCCGATCGTATCATCCAGCCCGGCGATATCGTGTTCATGGATTTGGCCGCGCTGACGTGGAACGGTTACAAGTCCTGCTATTACCGTACCTATTGCGTCGGCAAGGAGCCGTCGAAAGAGCAAAAGGACACCTACGCCACCGCACTTGAATGGCTCTACGACTCGATTGGTGCTGTGAAGGTCGGCGCCACCACGCGGGATATCGCGCTGAAATGGCCTTCGGCGATGGAAACGTGGGGCTACGAGGACGAAGATCAGGCCGCCGCCAATCTCTGGGGTCACGGCCTCGGTCTGGCGCAATACGATCCGCCGGTCATTTCCCGCATCTGGTCGCTCGACCATCCGGTCGACATCCAGGAAGGAATGACATTTGCTCTGGAAACCCAGCACGGCAAGCGCTTCCGCTACGGCGTGCGCATCGAGGAAATGCTGATCGTCAAGAAGAACGAGATCGAGATTGTTTCGAACTTCCCTGTGAAGCAGATCACAGTCGTCGATCCGCTACCGGGTTATGGAGATCATGTGAAGTGACTTCGGCCGTTGGGCCGGAGCCACCAGGCCGGTACCTCTCCCCTTGGGAGAGGTACCGGCCGCTAAGCCGTCCGGGTGGGATTGCTGAATTTGATAGGTCCGAACGCCTCTCCCCGCCCGGGAGAGGGAGCGCGCTGAGATCGTCGCACTGCTGAGAGCAAAAATTTACATGAACTGCTTCATCCTCCAGCTCGATGACCCCCTTGCGGCCGATCCGGAACGTATCGGGCCAAAGGCGGCCAATCTGGCCACTTTGGCGCGGGCAGGCCTGCCGACGCCAGGCGGTTTTGCGCTGACGGCTGATGCCTATCGCGGCCAGCTGCGCCATCTCGGCATCGAAGATTTTCTGCGGCAATACAACGAGGCCGATCTGCTGGCCTCACGCCGGCTCTCGATCCAGATCCGGCTCGCGCTCTACGAAAAGCCAATCGCGCCGGAAATTCTCGAGCCCCTGCTGGCGGCCTGGCGCAGCCAGCGCGAGATTTCGCCCCTCGGGGTCGTGCGCTCGTCGGCTCTGATTGAAGACCGCAAGGACGCCAATTTCGCCGGCCAGTTTGAAAGCTTCCTTGGCTTGGCCGACGAAACGGAATTTCTCACCGCCGTGCGCGCCTGCTGGGCCGCTTTGTGGACCTCGCACGCGCGCCGATACATGGACAATCATGGTCTGTCGCCTGCGGACACCGCGATGGGCGTGCTGATCCAACCGCTCGTTTCCGCCCGCGCTTCCGGTGGCGGCTTGAGCGAGACCGCCGAAGGCCAGATGCTGCTTTCAGCGACTTGGGGCCTTGGATCGGCCATCGCTCAGGGCGAGGTGGTGCCTGATCGCATCGTGCTGAGCAAATCCGGGTTCTTGCGCACGGTCGAGGCCGGCCGGAAGCGTCACCGCGACACGTGTGAGCATGGTGTGTCGGCGCCGCAGCTCGTGCCTGAAAATTTAGTGAGCGAGCCCTGCCTCAGCGCCGCTGAAGCGGTCACGCTCGGCCGCCTGCTGCGCAAATGCGAACAGCTCGCCGGTGGCCCGGTCGAAATCGAATGGGCAATGGATGAGACCGGGTTCAAGTTGTTGCAATCGCGTCCACTGCACATGGAGCCAGCGATCGTGCCGGATCAAATCTGGTTGCAGCATCCTGGTCTCAACGGTCATCCCGCCGGCATAGGCTGGGGATCGGGACGCGCCGTCGTTGTAAATTGCGAGTGTGAACTTTCACGCGTCGCCCCCGGCGACATACTGATCACGCGCGTTGCCGGTCCGGCGCTGAGCCACATTCTACCGCGAGTCTCCGGCGTGGTCGCCGAGCTTGGCGGCTCGACCTCGCATCTGGCTTCACTCGCGCGCGAACGCGGCATTCCGATGGTTCTCGGCGTGCTGGACGCCACCCGCAAGATCCCGGATGGCGTCCAGTGTGCCGTCGACGGCGTTGCCGGCGTCGTACGGTGGCTGCGATGACGGACAAACCGCGCGTTTTTGTCAGCCAGCCAATCGCATCGAGCGCGTTGGAGCGATTGCGCGCCATCGCGACGGTCAAAATCAACACCGATTCGAGCCGGGTCATCGCCAAACCAAAGCTGATCGCGGCAATGAAGAAATGCGACATTCTGTTCTCATTGCTGCATGATCGGATCGATCGTGCCGTGCTTGCCGCGAATCCGAAATTGCGCGCGGTATGCTCGATGTCGATCACACCCGACAATATCGATGTCGCCGAGGCGACCAAACGGGGCATCCCCGTCACGGTCGTTGATCCGATTGTCGCGGAGGCCACGGCCGATATCCATTTCGGATTGATGATCGCGGTGGCACGCCGGATGAAGGAAGGCGCCGCCATGGTCCGGGCCGGAAAATTCCCAGGCTCGCAGTCCAACTATCTCGCCGGCAGCTATGTGCACGGCAAAACCATCGGCCTTGTCGGTGCCGGCCGCATCGGCCAGGCAACCGCACGGCGCGCGCGTGGCTTCGGGATGAGAATCATTTATTGGGGGCCACGCCGCAAGTACGACGCCGAGCGCGAACTTGGCATCGAACATGTCACGCTGGACCGTCTCCTCGTCGAATCCGATTTCGTGTCGATGCATCCCGCGCTCAACGCCGAAACGCGTCACATGATCTCGGACAAGCAATTTGCGCTGATGAAGCCGACGGCTTTCATCATCAATACCGCGCGTGGTGCGGTCATTGACGAAAAGGCGTTGGTGCGCGCTCTGAAGAAAAAGAAGATTGCAGGTGCCGCGCTCGATGTGTTCGAGCATGAGCCGAAAATACCCCCTGCGCTGAAGGCGCTGAAGAATGTGGTGGTCACGCCGCATCTTGGCAGTGCGGTATGGGAAGTGCGCGAGCAGATGGCCAATATCGTGGTCGACAACATTCAGGCGCTGATCGACGGCCGGACGCCGCCGAATTGCGTCAATCCGGAAGTGCTTGAAAAAAAGGCGTAACGCGCGACCTGCGGGAGGTAGCCATGGCGGACTTGCCCAAGCTCAACGTGGTGATTGCCAACAATTTCGGCCATTTGCCGATGTTCGTCGGCGCCGAGAAGGGCCTCTTCAAAGCTCACGGCGTCGACGCCAGCTTCCGGGTGGTGGACACCGGTACTGACATGGTCAATGCCCTGCATAACGGCGAGGCGCAGGTCGGCGACATGAGCACGACCACCTATCTGAAGGCCGTGCACGCGGGAAATCCGTTCCAGGTGATTGGCCTCATCATGAACGACGCGACCGACGATCATTGCGATACACCGCTCGCCATCGTCACGAAGAAGGGTAGGGGCGTTAATGTCGGCAAGATCAGCGATCTGAAAGGAAAGACGGTTGGCCTCGCGCGCGGCCAGACCTCCGACGAATATTTCAAGATGGTGCTGCGCCGCGCCGACGTGAAGTACGAGGATGTCACCATCGAGAATATCTGGTCGCAGTTCGGTCTCGCGCCGGCGCTGAAGGACGGCAAGGTCGACGCGATCGTGACGTGGGAGCCCTATGTCACCCAGGCGCTGACCCAGGTGCCGGATTCATATGAAGTGATCCGCGGCGGCCAGCATATGTCTTACGTTATGGTCGCGGTCGCGCACGGCCCGACGGTCGAGTCAAAGCCGACGGTAATCAAGAGCATCGCCGCCGGCCTCGCGCAGTCCTCGCACTTCACCCGCAACAACCGCGACGAGGCGGTCGAGATTTTCGCCAAGTGGGTGCCCGGCACCGACGTTGCCATTGGCAAGAAGGCCATCAAGCACATCAGCTTCGACCCGCGCATGTCGCCGAACGTGCTGCGCGCCTTCGAGAACGCCGAGGATGAGGTGCTCACCAACACGCTCAAGGGCGCGCCGCGCCTCGACGTGCCGAGCCTGTTCCGCCCGGAGTTCATGCAGCAGGTCGAGAAAGAACACCCCGAGTACTTCGCCGACCTGCCGAAGCTGAAATAGCTATTCGGCGGTCCAACCGCCGTCGAGCACCAGCGCCGAGCCGGTCATCAGCGACGACGCATCCGATGCCAGGAAGACAATTGCGCCGGTCAATTCCTCGAGCTGGCCGAGGCGACCAAGCTTGATCTTGCCCAGCACCTCGTCACGGAACGCCATGTTCTCGAAGAAGGGTCGCGTCATTGGCGTCTCCAGGAACGTAGGCCCGAGCGAGTTGACGCGGATGTTATGCGGCGCGAGCTCGATCGCCATCGCCTTGGTGAAGCCTTCCATGGCGTGCTTCGACGCGCAGTAGATGGTGCGACGCGCGGCGCCGACATGGCCCATCTGCGACGAGATGTTGATGATCGAGCCGGGAAGCTTGGTCTCGACCAGGCGGCGCGCCACCGCCTGGGCGACGAAATAGGTCGCGCGCACGTTCAACCCCATGACGACATCGAAGTCCTCGATGCTGACGTCCATCAGCATCTTGGGCCGATTGGTGCCGGCATTGTTGACCAGGATGTTGAACGGCGTGGCTTTGGCGATGGCCGACTGCATCGCCGCGAGATCGGTGACGTCGAGAGTAAGCGCCTCGGCCCTTTGGCCGCGGGCGCGGATCGCCTCGGCGGCTTCCTCGATCTCCTTGGTGGTGCGCGCGGCAAGCGTGACATGCGCGCCGGATTCGGCCAGCGCGGCGGCAGCGGTCAATCCGATGCCGCGGCCGGCGCCCGTCACCAGGGCGCGTTTGCCGTCGAGCCGGAAGGAAGCGCTAGGCGTGAGGTCGACCATTGTGTTGACGTTACCTTGCCCTATTTCGCGGATCGGCGAACAATCCTCCGCAACGAGTGTTTATTCCGCAGCCTGGGCGTAAGGGACGTTGCGGCCGCCGTAGCGGCGCACACGAATATTGGCCTGCTCGGCGTGACCGAGAAAACCTTCGAGCACGCACAGCCGCGAGCAGTACTCGCCGATCATCGCGCTGGCCTCGTCTGTCAGCACTTTTTGATACGTGCAGGTCTTCATGAACTTGCCGACCCACAGACCGCCGGTGTAACGCGCGGCTTTTTTGGTCGGCAGCGTATGATTGGTGCCGATCACCTTGTCGCCATAAGCGACGTTGGTTCGCGGGCCGAGAAACAGCGAACCGTAATTTTTCATGCCATTGAGAAAAACATCCGGGTCGCGCGTCATGACCTGCACGTGCTCCGACGCCACCCGGTCGGCCTCCGCGATCATTTCGGCTTCGTTGTCGCAAACGATCACCTCGCCATAGTCTTTCCACGCCTGGCCGGCTGCATCGGCGGTGGGAAGAATCGACAGCAGGCGTTCGACCTCCTTCATGGTGTCGCGCGCCAGCTTCTCGGAGTTGGTAATCAGCACGGCCGGGGAGGTCGGTCCATGCTCGGCCTGGCCCAGAAGATCGGTGGCGCAAATTTCGCTGTCAACGCTGTCATCGGCGATGATGAGAGTCTCGGTCGGACCGGCGAGCAGATCGATGCCGACCCGCCCGAATAGCTGCCGCTTGGCTTCCGCTACGTAAGCGTTGCCGGGCCCGACGATCATATCCACCGGCTTGATCGTTTCGGTGCCGAGCGCCATGGCGGACACGGCCTGAACACCGCCGAGCACATAAATCTCGTCGGCCCCGCCAAAATGCATCGCGGCGACGATGGCCGGATGCGGTCCGCCCTTGAAAGGCGGCGCACAGGCGATGATGCGCTTCACGCCGGCAACTTTCGCCGTGACGATCGACATATGCGCCGAGGCCACCATCGGGTAGCGACCGCCCGGTACGTAACAGCCGATCGAATTGACCGGGATATGCCGGTGACCCAGAACGACGCCGGGAAGCGTCTCGACCTCAAGGTCGTGCATGGTATCGCGCTGCTTTTGCGCGAAGTTGCGCACCTGTGTCTGCGCGAACTTGATGTCATCCAGAGCGCGCTTGGGCACTTGTGCGATAGCGCGCTCGATCTCCTGCGGCGACAGGCGAAAATCCGTGGGTGACCAGTTGTCGAATTTCTTCGACAGGTCTTTCACGGCCTGATCCTTGCGGGCGTCAATGTCTGCGAGAATGGTCTCGACGGTCTCACGCACCTTGGCGTCGGCCGCCTTGATGGCACCAGCGTCCATTCCGCGTTTGAGCCAACGGGGCATGGCATCCTCCTCAATCAAATACTTGGTTCCGGCTCAATGAGCCGGTGCGCCGCGATCCGGCTCGACGAACACGGCTGTTCCGTAGCACAGAACTTCTGCCGCGCCGACCATCGGTCCCGTATCATAACGCACGCCAACCACGGCGTTGCCGCCCATGTTCCGTGCGTGCGCGAGCATAAGTTGAAACGCCTCCTCGCGCGCAGATTTGCAGAGGCTTGCGAATATGCCGGCCCGTCCGCCGAACAACGTGCGCAAGGCTCCGACGATCGTCATCGGCAACGAACGCGTTCGCACCGTTATTCCACGGACCACACCCAGAGATTCGATGATCTTAAAACCAGGCAGCTCAAACGTGGTTGTCGATTGCATCGGGTCCTCCGACCCATTTGGCTGGATTGTCGACCGTTTCGACCAGAGATTTACTTGATGGCCTGCGGATTGATCGGCGACCCCGTTCCGCCCGTGATGATCAGTGGTGGCCCGCAGAAGAAGAATTCATAAATCCCGTCTTGTTCGCAGTCTTCCGCCAGTTCCTTGAGATAAAAAATTTCGCCCATGCAAAGGCCCATCGCTGGAATGACCACCCAGTGCCAGGGCTGGTTTGCTTCAGTTGTCTCATTCGGTCGCACTTCGACACCCCAAGTGTCAGTGCAAATCGCGGCGACCTGTTTTTCCTGACACCAATAGCAGTTTTCAAACCGGACGCCGGGCGCGTCGCCTCCGGCATAGCCGCCCCAGTTTTTCTCGGCGAGGCAGCGTTCCATCTGCCCGGTACGTACGATCACAAAATCACCGCGTCCAATGGACACGTTCTGCTGTTTTGCACATTCGTCGAGTTCGTCGTTGGAAATGCTCTCGCCATCCTGCATCCATTTCACGCCGCGAAAACGCGCGATATCGAGCAACACGCCGCGTCCAACCATCTTATTCTTTGAATGCTCGATGCCGAGCACGGAAAGTCCGCGCGAGTTGATCAGCTTGGCGTCGTATCCGTTGTAAGCCTTGTCTTCGTAAAAGATATGCCCCAGGGCGTCCCAATGCGTGGCGCCCTGCACGCAAAGGGTCAAGGTGTCGTCGGCATAGCGAATCTTGTTCCAGTCCTGCTGGCCGGAAATGGCGTCGGTACCGGTCGCCAGCATCTGGTGGATCGGATTGAAGCGCCCCCCGAACAGGCCGGTCTGCGGTCCGGTACGATCAAGCGGAATTCCCAATGCAAAGATCTTGCCAGACCGGATCAGGCGCGCCGCATTGACGATATCTTCCGGTGTAACGTGGTTGAGAGTGCCGATCTGATCTTCCTTGCCCCAGCGTCCCCAATTCTTGAGTTTCTGTGTGGCCTCCGCAATCGCTTGCTTACCAACCTTGATGTTCATGAATTGCTTCCTTCGCACCCACTGTTTTTTCGCGGCATCAAAATGACGGCGCGTGCTGGCGTTGCAATACTCGCTCTCCGCCGGTGTTTGAGCAAGCGGGGTGCGTCCACCCGCGCTTTGACAGGGCACGTTGTGTTTGCGCATGATGCAGCCAAAATCAGGTGCGAAAATTCCAGTCCTAAAGGGAGGAAATTCATGAACCGCTATTTCACCGCAGTAGCTGCCATGCTCGCGGCGGCGCTCGCGCTGCCTGCGAATGCAACCAATATCGTTGACGAGTGGTCCAGCGTGAAAGCACCGGAGGCGCCCACGCTCAAGCCTGTGACGGTGGACGCCAAGACCACCGCGCTGCTGATGCTCGATTTCATGAACCAGAATTGCGGCAAGCGTCCGCGCTGTGTCGACTCCGTCCCGGCAGTGAAAAAACTGCTCGACGAAGCGCGCGCGCACAAAGTGGCGGTGATCTATTCCATCATCGCCAACTCTACCCCGGCCGACGTGATAAAGGATGTGGCGCCGCAGGCTGGCGAGCCGCATGTACTGTCAGGTGTCGACAAGTTTCTGAACACCGATCTGGACAAGATCCTTAAGGACAAGGGCATCAAGACCGTCATCGCGGTCGGTACCTCGTCCAACGGCGCGGTGCTCTACACTGCGAGCGGCGCTGCCTCGCGCGGCATGAGCGTGATCGTGCCGGTTGACGGGATGTCGGCTGTCGACCCTTACGCGGAGTATTCGACCGTGTTCACCTTCATGAATGCGCCGCTGGTATCGGCGAAGACGACGCTGACTAAGATCGACATGATCAAGTTCTGATCATTCCCTCTTCCGACCGCAGGGAGAGGACCTCACACCTTGCCCAGCGCCCGTAAAATCTTGTCCGGCGTAAAGGGCATGTCGGTTAGCGGTTGCGCTCCAAGTGGACGCAGCGCGTCGTTGATCGCGTTCATCACTGAGCCGGGCGCGCCAGCCGTCCCGGCTTCGCCCGCGCCTTTGGCGCCGAGTTCGCTGTCGGCTGTCGGTGACACGACATGTCCGCATTCGATATCGGGCATTTCCGCCGCCATCGGCACGAGATAGTCGGCCATGTTGCCGTTGAGCATTTGTCCACGCTCGTCATAAAGACAGTGTTCGAATAGCGCTGCGCCGATCCCCTGAACCACGCCACCGCGAATCTGCTCGTCCACGAGTTGCGGATTGATGATGGTTCCGCAGTCCTCTACGCACCAGTGTTTCAGCAGTTTCACGAAACCGGTATCGGTATCGACCTCAAGATAACTCGCCTGGATACCGTTTGTGAAAGCAAACGGCCATGCGCGCGGGACATAGTGGCGCGTTGCCATCAACTCAGCCTGGAAGCCGGGCGGAAGCGTATCCGGCCGGAAGTAGGCAACCCGCGCCAGCTCGTCGAGTGGCAGACGCTCGGTGCCGTTTGTCTTGTCGACCACGACGCCGTTGCGGATGTCGAGTTCATCGGGCTTGGCCTGCAATATAGACGCGGCGACCGCCAGCACATTGGCGCGCAGCGCCTTGCCGGCCTGCCAGGCTGCCTCGCCGCCGATGCCGGCGGCGCGCGAAGCCCAGGTGCCACCGCCGTAAGGCGTATTGTCGGTATCGCCGGTGATTACCCGCACTTTATCCATCGATACGCCGAACGAAGAGGCAACGCACTGCGCCACGACTGCCTCTGCGCCTTGGCCCTGCTCGGTTACACCGGTGTGGACGATGATTGCACCTTGGGCATCGAGCTTCACCGTGGCGCCGTCCATTGATGTAATGCGGGCCCCACCGACGCCGTAGAACGCAGCCGACGGGTTGGTGACCTCGATGAAGCTTGCGAATCCGATGCCGCGATAGATTCCCTTCTCACGCAACTTCTTCTGCTCGGCGCGCAGACCAGCGTAGTTCATCATCGAGTCGAGATGGGCGAGCGCCTCGTGATGAGATAGCAATTCGAATTTGAGGCCGGCGGCCGACTGCGTCGGGTAGGCATCGTCGGCGATAAGATTCCGGCGCCGCAACTCAAGCGGATCCATGCCGATTTTTGCCGCGGCGAGCTCGACAAGGCCTTCGGTAACAGCCACGGCGATCGGGTGACCGACCGCGCGATACTGGCACATGACATTCTTGTTCTGAAATACCACGCGTGCCTGTGCGCGATAGTTGGGACACGTGTAGGGGCCGCCGATCAGGTTGACGATCTGGTTGGCTTCGATCCCGCTGGTGCGAGGATAGACGGAGTAGGGACCTATGCCGGTCAGATCGTCGATTTCGAACGCGGTGATCGTGCCGTCTTTGGCAACGCCGATCCTGGCCTTGATGCGATGATCGCGCGCATGGATGTCTGTCACGAAGCTTTCGATGCGATCGGCAACAAATTTGACGGGACGTTTGAGAAGTTTCGACAAGGCAACTGTCGCCATCTCGTCGGCATACGTGTGGACCTTGATTCCAAATGAGCCGCCCACATCCTTGGTGAGCACGCGAACCTGGTGCTCTGCAATTCCCAGATGCTTGGCGAACAGGTTTTGCATCATGTGGGGCGCTTGCGTGCCGTGATACACGGTCATGCGCTGTTCGCCCTCGTTCCAGTCGGCGACGACGGCGCGAGGCTCGTTGGTCACGCCGGTGTGCCGCCCAAAACGAAAAGTTGTTTCGACGACCGCATCCGATTCAGCAAAAGCCTTGTCGACCGCGCCGACATCGAGCTTCCGCTCAAAGCAAAGATTGTCACCCAGCGAGGCGTGGATCACGGCTGTTTTGCCGTCGAGTGCGGTTTCAGGATCCGTGACGGCTGGCAACTCCTCGTAGGTCACCTCGATCAGTTCGCAGGCATCTTCGGCCTCAGCGCGCGTGCGCGCGACCACGGCGCAAACGGCCTCGCCCTGCCAACAGGCACGCTCAACTGCAATCGGAAACTGGGGCGCCGACTTCAGCCCTTTGAGATGGGTGAGCACGCCGACCCAGGGAGTCATCACCTTGGCAAGCTCGGCACCCGTAGCGACCGCGATGACGCCGGGCGCCGTCTTTGCGGTCGTGGTGACGATCTTGACGATTTGCGCATGCGCGTGCGGCGATCGCACGTAGGCAACGTGGCACAGGCGGGGCAAGGTCACGTCGCTGACATACTGCCCGCGGCCTTGCGTCAGGCGCTGTAAATTCGGCCGCGGCACGGAGCGGCCGATGTAGGAATTGGGCCGGTCAAGCGCCGACAGAACGGACGGATTGTCTTCGGCGATTTTCATGAAGGCGTCACCTTACAGAAACCGCGTGGGCCACAATATCGTGCGCCACATGTGCGCGGACGGACTGTTGTCGAGGCCGAGGCCTTCCTTCGGCTGCTTGAAATTACGTCCGATGATGTCGACGAAATCGTCGAGATTGACCTTGGCGTTCGGATCGAACGAATAGATATCGTTCATGCAAATCAGACGCGAGGTCATGTACCATTTGTGCGCCCGCGCACGCTTGTACTCCTCGACGATGTAAGACTCCGGCTGATAATCCGGACCAAACAATTCCCTGTAGAGATCGGGGTAGCCGTAGCCAACCGACTCGTCCGGAAAGAAGCGCAGCGCCTGGTGTGTCTTCACCGCCCACGCCACTTCTTCGTCCACGTAGGGCTCGATCATCTGCGCGCCCCAGTAACCATGGTCGCAGCGGATAAAGCTGACGATAGCAATGTCATGCAGCAGACAGGCCAGTACGACCTTTTCCGGTTGGCCACCTTTCAGGGCATGGGTCGCGCTTTGCAGCAAATGAGCGGTCGACGCGAATCGGTGTCGGAAATAATCCACCAGCGTCGGCCTTTCCGGCATCGGTGGCAGCCGCGGATCGTCGCCCATTAAAAAGAATTTCCCCGGATACTTCGCGCGCATTTCCGGGCTGGTATCCATCTTGACGTTGCCATCCATCAGGTGCGCGATGGTTGAGCGTGTAATGATCCGCTCCATCTCGTGCATTTTTTCTTCTTCCAGTTCATCGGCCCGCTCGGACATTGACAGCGGATGGGCGTGTTCGTTCATAGGTTACCTACCTTTCGCCCGTGCTTGCGCGACAAACTCGACGGCATCGACGATCGCGTGATAGCCGGTACAGCGGCAGTAGTTTCCCGAAATGTGCTCGCGAATCTGCTCGCGGCTCGGGACCGTTTTTGCTTGCTTAAGCAGATCTTGCGCCGTGACGAGCATGGCTGGCGTGCAATACCCGCATTGGAGGGCATTTCGTTGCTCAAACGCCGCCTGCAGATCGGCGACTTCGCCGGAATCCGACAAGCCCTCGATCGTTTCCACCTTGGCGCCATCGCACTGGACGGCCAGCATCAGGCAGCCCCGCACGATTTCATCGTCCACGCGCACGGTACAGGCGCCACAGACACCATGCTCGCAGCCGACATGGCTGCCTGTGAGCGAAAGATCCTCGCGAAGAAAATCAACCAGTGTCTTCCGTGCGTCGACGCGCTCCAGCACGCGTTCGCCGTTGACGGTCAGTGAGATATCCAGAACCCGATCGTTCATGAGGCTTCTAACAATTGTTTGGCCACGCGACGCAGCAGCACGCCTGCCAGATGTTTCTTTGTCGCCGCGGTCGCCTGCACGTCGTCATTCGGCGCGAGGTCAAGAGCGCCGATTGCGGCATCGATATTGCCGTCAGCAAGCGCAGCTTCGGCCTTTCGCGCGCGAACCGGCGTATTGCCGACGCCGAAGTAAGCCAGCCGAATGTCGGCAAGCCCTTTGCCATTCGCGCGCGCGCTGGCTGCGAGACCGACGATGGCGTAATCGCCATGGCGGCGCGCAAGTTCGGCAAATCCGATTCGCGTGTCTTTATGGACAGTCGGTACCCGGATCGCCGTGAGCACGTCGTGCGGGGACAATGCGGTCTCAAACAGGCCTTTGAAGAAATCCTGCGCCTTGATCGTGCGTTTGCCTTTAGGACCGGTAGCGTCGATCTCGCCGTCGAGCGCCAGCAGACACGCCGGCAATTCCGCGGCCGGATCGGCAAACGCAATCGAACCGCCAAGCGTGCCGCGATTGCGGATGGCGGGATGACCGATGTACGGGATCGCCCGTGCAATCAACGGCGCGTGCCTGGCAATGATGTCGGAGCGTTCGGCCTGCGCATGACGGGTGAGGCAGCCGATCTCAATGGCGCCGTTCTTGATCGAGATACCGTTGAGGCCGTCAAGACCGTTGATATCGATCAGCAAAGAGGGTGAGGACAGCCGCATGTTAAGGGTGGCAATCAGGCTCTGCCCACCGGCTAGCAGCCGCGCGTCCTTCTCGCCAAGCAGCGTCACTGCTTCGTCGAGGGAGCGCGCCTTTCGATATGAAAACGGCGCAGGCTTCACGTGTCCTACCCTTTTGTCGGCGCGTGCGTGCCTTCGGCATCGCGCGCGGTCTTTTTAGTATTGTGACCGGGAACGCGGGCAGGTCAATGCAGGACTTGTTCAGCAATTCACCAAGGCGTGCCGGTCTTTAATGAAGCCTATGCGGTAATACGTTTGACGATATCGATCGCGCGGCGGAGAAGCGTTTCGGATGCCTCCGGCGTCCGAAACGCCGCGTGCGCAGACAGCGTCACGTTCTCGAGCTTGGCAAGCGGATGATCGGCCGGCAGCGGCTCGGTGTGGAAGACGTCAAGACCCGCGTGACGGATGTGTCCGCTTTTGAGCGCGGCGAGGAGAGCAGTCTCGTCGGCCAGCGCGCCGCGCGCGGTGTTGACGTATATGACGCCCTTCTTCATGCGCGCGATCCGTTCAGCCGAAAGAAAACCACGCGTCTCGTCGCCCAATGTCAGATTCATCGATACGACGTCGGCGCGGGCAAGCAACACATCGATCTCGACCAGCGGCACGTCGATCTCGGCGTGTTTGGTGCGGTTCCAGCCAATCACCGTCATTCCCACGCCCTTGCCGATACGCGCCACTTCACGGCCGATGCCGCCAAGACCTATGACGCCCAGCGTCTTTCCCAGCAATTGCACGCCTTCGTGCGGCGTCCACACGCCACGCCGTACCTCGCGGTCCATGCGCGCGAGATCGCGCGCGCATGCCCACAACAATGCGATCGTATGTTCGGCAACCGCCGTGTCTCCGTAGCCCTTGATGATATGTACCTTGATGCCGCGCGCGGTGAGTTCACCGACGTCCATGTAGCTCGCCGGGCCGGTGCCGAGGAAAACGATGTGTTTGAGCTGTGGGCACTGCGCGACGAGTGGTGTCGGCATGTAGGAATGATCGTCAATCGCGATATCGTAGCCCGCGATGATGCGCGGCAGCTCCTCGCGTGCGAAGGTCTCGCGGTTGACGTCGATAGGGGGATCGTCCGGCCGCACAACTCGTGCCCAAACAGGGGCAAGCTGGTCGTTACAATCGATAAAAACAGATCTCATCAGTATCGTTCCAGGGCGGTGCTTTGCGAGATACGGGGGACCGAAGGACGTTCGCAAGCGTTGACGGGCTTAGCGGCGCAGACTACATGCAACGACGCAACATAAAGTACCGGAGTAATGAGTAAAGAACACAAAGCCGTCTGCATCATCGCATGGCCCGCCGGCCACTCGCGTTCGCCTTTAATCCACAACTACTGGATCAAGCAGCAAAAGATCGACGCCGAATATCGGCGCGAGGCGGTACCGCCTGAGAAATTCGCCGATTTTGTGCAAAATCTGCACGCCAATGGCTATATCGGCGCCAACATTTCGGTACCGCACAAAGAAACGGCTCTTAAATTGAGCGAGGCCGATGAGCGCGCCCGCGCCGTCGGCGCGGCCAATGCACTTTGGTATGACGATGGTAAATTGCGTTCGACCAATACCGACGTCGAAGGTTTCCTTGCCAATCTTGATGCTGCTACACCCGGGTGGGATCGCGGACTGTCCACTGCTGTGGTGCTTGGCGCAGGTGGCGGCGCGCGGGCGGTGATATTCGCACTGCTCGCGCGCGAAGTGCAGCGCATCTACGTCATCAATCGTACAGAGGCACGTGCAAAGGCCCTGCAGAAAAAATTCGGCACGCGCTTGCAGGTCGCGGCGTGGAACGAAATGACCGGCTTGCTTGGCGATGCCGGAATTCTGGTCAATACCACCACGCTTGGTATGGTTGGGCAGCCGCCGCTCGAATTCAATCTTCGCTGCCCGGCGTCTATGGTTGTCGCCGATCTCGTTTACGATCCGCTAGAGACCGCGCTGCTTGCCTCCGCTCGCGCTCGCGGACTGCGCACCGCCGATGGCCTCGGCATGCTTCTGCATCAGGCGGTCCGCGGATTCCAGCTATGGTTTGGCGTGCGTCCTGAAGTGACACCGGAATTGCGCGCGCTTGTCGAAGCCGACCTGCTCAAGAAAAAGTGAGGAATAACGTGCCCGGATCGGGGTTATTGGCCTGATCGGAGCCGGCCTGTTGCCGGAGCCATATCGGGAGGGTGTTTCATAATGTACAAGCCGAATATGACGCGCTGGACGCTGGCCGCCGCAGCCTTTGCGCTGCTTTTCGCGACGGACGCCTTTGCGCAGCAGCCAGGCCGCATCCGCGGCCAGATCGAAAAGGCGGACGGCGGCATGCTCGCGTTGAAAACGCGCGACGGCACCATGCTCAATGTAAAAATAGCTGACGATGCGCGCGTGTCGGCGTTGATGAAGGCCTCCCTCGCCGACATCAAGAAGGATTCGTTTATCGGTATCGCCGGAATTCCGAAGCCGGACGGCAGTATTGAGGCGTTCTCGATTCATATGTTCCTTCCTGCCCAGCGCGGTGTGGTGCCCGACAGGCATGGGCCCTGGGATGCGCGTCCGGGCAGCACCATGACCAACGCCTACGTCGAGGACATTGTACAATCCAACGACGGCGAGACGTTGATGGTGAAATACAAAGACGGTGAGAAGAAAATCATCGTCACACCGCAAACGATGATCGCCGCAGCCGCGCCTGGTAACAAAGAGGAACTCAAGCCTGGCGCGCAAATCATTATTTTCGGTTGGGATAAACAGCCTGACGGCTCGATACTGGCAAAAACCCTATATGTCGGCCGGAGCCTGACGCCGGCAATGTGAGGCGAAACGCTTCCGTTCAATTTTGCGCGCCGTCATTGCGGGGCGGCGCGCCAGTTTGGAAAGACCCGACCATGATATTGCGAATAATATTTGGCATCGTATGTACTGCAGCAATGACCGTTGCATCGGCGTCGGCGCAACAGCAAACGATGCGTATCGCCGGCACTGTCGACGGCTTCGATGGCCATGTCCTTGCGGTAAAGTCAGACAAGCTGGGCGAGGTGAAAGTTAGTCTTACCTCCGACGTAGCCGTGTTTGGCGTCGCTAAAGCAACCCTCGCCGACATCAAGCTTGGCTCTTATATCGGCGTCGGCGCAATGCCGCAGCCGGATGGGAGCCAGCGCGCACTCCAGGTGACGGTGCTGGCGGAATCTCAGCGTGGGTTGAGTGAGGGTCATAGGCCGTGGGATGCGCGACCGAATAGTACGATGACCAATGGTACTGTCGATCAGACAGTCGCCGGAATCGACGGACCTGTATTGACGGTTAAGTACAAGGACGGGGAAAAGAAGATCGTTGTACCGCCCGATGCTGTTATCCTCGCTTATATAATAGGTGATAAAAGCGAGCTGAAGCCAGGCGCGCACATCGCAATTGTGCGTGCGATCAAGAAAACCGATGGCGCGTTGGAGACTAATCGCGTCAATGTTGGACGCGGCGAGGTAGTACCGAAGTAGCCCGCCGTGTCGGCGCATGGGCCGAGCCGCGTGCCGGGACGTCAAGATCGCCGGCGAGCTCAGGCATTTCGCGCATGAGCCGAATGAGACGATTTTGCCGGCCGCTTGCGAGACGCGCTTCGCGCTGCTCCTCGATCGGCCGACGCACTTCATCGCAGCGCGCCAGCGCGTCGATCTCCACGCCATACTCCGCCAGTCGCGCAAGGAAATGCGTCAGATCTTCCAGCTGATCGGCGACGACGTGGATAACGCCCGATTCTTCCTGCACGTGGCCGGTGACCGATATATAGCGCGCGCCCAAGACCACCGGACGCAGGCGCTCGAATACTTTCGGCCATACGATCACATTGGCGATCGCGGTTTCATCCTCGATTGTCATGAATACAACGCCATTGGCCGAGCCAGGCCGCTGGCGGCATGTGACCAGTCCAGAGATGCTGACACGCATGCCGGAAGCTGTTCGGCGTAGTGTCTCATTTCGCTTGATGCCCAGCTTATTGAGGTCGGGACGCAGGAATTGCGCCGGATGTGCGCGCAACGACAGATGCAGGAAACGATAATCATTGATGACTTCCTCGCCGATCGGCATCGGCGGCAGGTAGACGTCCGGTTCTCGGTTTCGAATGTCATTGCACGCGAGATCGGCGGCAGCGGAAGTTCGGCAGGTCGTGGCAAATAACGGCAAATCGTCTTCGTGATCGCCGACCCGGCCAAGCGCTTTCGCCGCCCACAGCGCTTCGCGGCGGGTCAGACCGAGCGAGCCGAACGCGTCGGCATCGGCCAAGCGTTCCAATACGCGTGGAGACAGGCCGGTGCGTAGCCATACATCGCGCATGGAATCGTAGGGGACGTTGCGCCGTTCCACAAACAGCCTTCCATCTTCTTCGCTTAGTCCCTTGATCTCGCGCAGTCCGAGACGCAGGGCGCGCGTTGTCCGAACATCATCTTTCATCTCGCGATGCAGCTCATGCAGCCGATGAGCCGCGGTCGGGCCAGGTTCGAGCGTTGAATCCCAGTGAGACTGATTGATATCGGGTGGCCGTACCTCGACGCCGTGTTCGCGCGCGTCGCGCACGATCTGCGCCGGAGCATAGAAGCCCATCGGCTGCGCATTCAAAAGCGCGGCGGCAAAGGCATCCGGATAGCGGCATTTCAGCCAGGCTGAGGCATAGACCAAAAGTGCAAAACTGGCCGCGTGGCTTTCCGGGAATCCGTATTCGCCGAAACCTTCGATCTGCTGGAAACAGCGTTCCGCGAATTCACGTTCGTAACCGTTGGCCAGCATGCCGTCGATCATCTTGCGCTGGAAGGTGCCGATGGTGCCGACGCGCTTGAACGTCGCCATGGCGCGGCGCAACCGGTCAGCTTCCGACGGCGTGAAACCGGCAGCGACAATGGCGATCTTCATCGCCTGCTCCTGGAAAAGCGGTACGCCCAAGGTCTTCGACAGCACCGTTTCAAGCGCCTTCGACGGATAAACAACCGGCTCCTGCCCTCGGCGGCGTCGCAAATAGGGATGCACCATGTCGCCCTGGATCGGACCCGGCCGCACGATCGCCACCTCGATCACCAGGTCATAGAAGTTCTGCGGTCTCAAACGCGGCAGCATGGTCATTTGCGCGCGGCTTTCCACCTGGAACACGCCGAGGGAATCCGCGCGGCACAGCATGCGATAGACGGCAGGATCTTCCGGCGGAATGGTGGCGAGGGTGCGCTGTTCACTGTAATGCCGATCGACCAAATCGAGCGCCTTGCGAACGCAAGACAGCATGCCGAGTCCGAGCACATCGATTTTCAAAATACCCAGCGCGTCGAGATCGTCCTTGTCCCACTCGACAAAGGTGCGATCATCCATCGCTGCATTGCCGATGGGCATTACCTCATCGAGCCGGCTGCGGGTAATGACAAAACCGCCGACATGTTGTGAAAGATGACGCGGAAATCCATTGATCTCTTGCGCGAGTGCAAGAACGTGACGCATGCGCGGGCTTAGCGGATCGAGTCCGGTCCGAGTTACGGCATTCTTGGAGACAGCGCCACCGCCTCCACCCCAGATAGAGGATGAGAGAGCACCGATCGTGTCTTCTGAGAAACCAAAGGCCTTGCCGACCTCACGGATCGCCGAGCGTCCGCGATAGGAAATCACAGTGGCGGCAATGCCGGCATGGTCGCGTCCATACCTGTCGTAAATATATTGTATGACCTCCTCTCGCCGTTCGTGCTCGAAATCGACGTCAATATCGGGCGGTTCGCGCCGGTCTGGGGAGATGAAACGCTCAAACAGAAGATCAGCACGATCGGGGTCGACTTCGGTAACGCCGAGACAAAAACACACAGCCGAATTGGCTGCTGAGCCGCGGCCCTGGCAAAGAATATTTTTCGAGCGCGCGAAGCGAACGATATCGTAAACGGTGAGGAAATAAGGAGCGTATTGCAATTGCGCGATAAGCTGAAGCTCGTGCTTAAGATTGGCGCGCACCTTATCGGGAATTCCTTGCGGATAACGTCGCGCGGCGCCTTCGTAAGTGAAGTGTGTCAGCGCGTCCTGGGGACTGCCGAAGCCGTCTATTTGTTCGTCAGGATATTCGTGGCGCAGCTCGTCGAGCGAGAAGGCAAGCACATTGCTCAGGCACGTCGTTTCCTCGATTGCTCCCGGCGCGTCGCGGAACAGCCGTGCCATTTCCAGTGGCGGCTTCAGATGTCGCTCGACATTGACAGCAAGCTTGTGGCCAGCGCGATCGATTGTCGTCTTCTCGCGGATACAGGTAAGCACATCGGCGAGCGGCCGTCGGTCAGGATGGTGGCAGATCACGTCGTTGACGGCGATCAGGGGGACATTAGCCGCGCGGGCGAGCTCTTTCATGCGTGTCAGCCGTGACCGATCGCGTCCCCGATAGAGCATGGAGGCCGCAAGCCGTACGCGATGAGGAGCGACCTCACGCAGGCGTTCTAAAAGTTGTGTAGGGCCTTCCGTCGCGATCAATTCCAAGCCACAGGCATGCGCCAGCAGATCGTCGAGCTGAAGAATACAGCTGCCTTTCCCGGCGCGGAGATTGCCCACAGTGAGCAGGCGGCATAGCCGACTCCAGCCGGGACGGTCACGCGGGTATACGAGAATGTCGGGGGTGCCGTCGGAGAATACGAGTCGTGCACCGGGGTGATAGCGCAGTGGCAGATTCTGTTCACGCTTGGCGAGATGCGCGCGTACCACGCCTGCGACAGAATTGCGATCGCATAACCCTACCCCGGCGAGTCCGACATGGACGGCCTGCACCATCAATTCTTCGGGATGCGAAGCTCCACGCAGGAAGGAGAAATTAGAAGCGACAGCAAATTCGAAATAACGCATGACACTTCATTCGAATTTCAAGCGAATGTCCCGTGCAGGAACCACGCCGGGGGCAGTGCCCCTGGCCGGAGATCACGATAGAGCCCGGCACGAAACAGCCAGAAGCGTAGGCCGCTTTTATCCTCCACGCGGAAGTAATCCCGTGCGGGACCGCCGTGTTCGCTCCACCAAGCGCCTTCAATGCGCTCGGGGCCTTCGGCTGCGATAACCTCGTGCAGGGCTCGCCGCCATCGGAACCGTAAGGGCGGGCCATCTGGTACTTCCGCGACCGCCTCGATTGGCTCCGGCCGCATCAGCAGCCGCAGCGGACGGTGAGGAAGTTCTGTCTCCTTGCGGTAATGACGGAACGCCTCCCAGCCGGAATCGCCGTTGATGGTCTGGGCGGGAAGGGCAACCTCAGCGAGTTCGGGGATGTGACTCTCCTGGGCAACCAAACGATGCACGTGGCGTGCCCCCAACCGCGCACTCAAGCGATCGACCAGACGGCAAAGCTCCGCCGTGGTTTCTCCAGGGCCAATGCCGATCTGTTCAGGCGGGCGAGGCTCAGCGGTAATGACTGATAACCGTGCCATATCGAAACCGAAACCGGGATCGAGCGCATCGGCGAGCACGGTAAGCCGCTCTACGAACAATGCACGGATATCGTCCGGATCGCGTAATGGCCGCGAGGTGCCGACAGCTATGCGCCGCACAACGCCGTCGGTGCGGAATAAGGTCAGTTCGATACGCCGGGCGCCATCGCCGCGCCGCTCCAGCGCAGATTGCAGTCGCTGTGCCAGTCGTCTCGTAATCGCCAAGACATCTTCCTCACGCGTGATCGGTTCGGCAAAGCGCTGTTCGGCGACATAAGGCGCAACCGGCAGGCGCGGTGTCAGCGGCTCATCTTCTTGACCGAGCGCCCGGTCGAGCTGACGCAGTATTTCGGGACCGAAGCGCGCAGTGAGCGGCGCGCGAGGCAACTCGAGGACATCCCCGATGCATTTCAAGCCGACACGCGCAAGGTTTGCGACAGTTACGGGCGGAAGCCGCAGCGCGGAGAGGGGCAATAGCACGAGCAATGTGCGCTCTTTGCCCCGAACATAACTTGCCGGTTCTCCGTAATGCGCGGCAGCCCAGGCAGCCCCGATCGTGCCCGCGATGGCAAGCGAATAGGCAAAGCCTGCTTTTTCCAACCGGGCGGCGAGATCGGCAACCAGTTCATGCTCGCCGCCGTAAAGGTGTGCACAACCGCTGATGTCGAGCAGCAAGCCATCGGGTGCATCGCAAGCCACCAGCGGCGTGTAACGCAGACACCAGTTTGCGATTGAGTCGAGCAAGGTTGCATCGGCTTCGATGTCTTCGGGCACAGCCTTGATCCCAGGATGCATGGCGCGCGCCTGGGCCAGCGCCATGCCTGTCAAGAGACCAAGCTTCTCTGCCGCATCGTCGATGGCAGTGAGGATTTCGACATTGCCGCGCTTGCTGGTGACAACCAGTGGTGCTGATCGACCGTCCGGGCTTTCACGCAACTTCGCGATGCGATCGGTAGAAAACCGGCGCAGCCACAGGCTGAGCATGCGTTGCGAGGATAAATCGTTCATCGCCATCACTCCATTCGAGAATCCATGAACCAATTGGGCCGCGGCGGTTGCGGATAAGTTGCACGGCTAAACGGGGTGCGCCGGGGCCAGTCAATGAAGGTGCAGCCTTGACGATCCAGCGGGTGGCGGCAGTGGAGGCATCAGTCGGAGGAGTTGCGCGCAGTAGCAATGCCAGTGCACCGTTCTCCGCGGCAGCGAGGGAGAGCCGCCGCACTGCGATGCTATCAATTCCACCGGTCCGTATTTCTCCGATCACCGCGCGGACGGCGCGGCAACGCAGCGCCTCTTCCATTGCCCACAGCAAGTCGCGGCGACGTGTAGCGCTCACTGACACCAGCCGTTCCGGCGGAAAACCAAGAGCATCGAAACCGGCGCCATGCAGTGCGCCGTTTTCGGCGAGCGCCATATTTTCGGAAATCCAGAGGACGGAGGATGTCCGGCACGAACCCGACCATGACGATGGAAGGCTCGCTATCCCCAGCGCAAAGCCGGTCACGGCGGCGAGGTGAGCCTCGCCCGCTGCCGCGATTTCATGCAGCGCGCCGCGCATGAGTCCGCCGCCGAGTGCCATATCGATTTCGGTAATATCGAGGGGCAGGAGGCCAGGACCGTTTTCGATCTTGGCTGCCTTGTGCAGTTTCAGAAGGTGGCGGTGCAGCTGCGCAGTCATCACAACCCATTGAGATATGAAGGGGATTCAAGCCTCAAGCCTTTGTGTTCTTGTTTTGTTCTAGTGTATCGTGCGTTAGGAGGACGTCAAGCCGCAAGGGAAGGGGTTGAGAAGAACCTGAGAAACCCCACGCCTAGATGTGTGTGACGTAAACGACGAACACCGATACTGCGAGGATGGTCGCTATCCAGACTAATCGAGGGTCTGCGGGTTTATTCATGGCGCGGTTCCTGCACACACATCATGTGCAAAAACTCTCACCGCAGCCTTAATTTCCCCTACGACGTCCGCAAAGCGATCAATTCCTTTTGAGGCGGGAGCGACCGAGCGCGGTCAGCAGAATTCGCGAATTCTGCATGCTGCTGCCATTTTCAAATCGGATCAGGCTGTTGGCGATGGCGTCTTCCCACACCGACAAATGCGGGCAACTCCGACGCCAGGCTTCCGCATCCGCGTAACTGCGCGGACTTTCTGCGACCCAGGCGAGGAACTGTTGCGTCAATGCGTGCGCGGCATCTTGCATGGGGACTAAATATACCAGTTAGCCGCCGGTTCAACCGGCGGGTTCTGTATCAATCCGACCCTGCGATGTGCCGCCGTCTGACGCGACGGACGATCCACCATATCGCAAGGACTGCGACCGGCACGAATAGCGCGGTGGCAAGTGAAACATCCACCGGTGCACCTTCATCGTGCGCGCCTTTCACGAGATAACCGAACAACCCGACCACGTAGTAACTGACGGCGGCGACCGAAAGACCTTCGACCGTCGCCTGCAGGCGCAGTTGCAGTCGTGTCCGTTCATTCATCGAGCGCAAGAGATCGCGGTTCTGCTGTTCAAGCTCAACATCGACTCGCGTGCGCAGCAAATTGGCGCCACGCGCCAGCTTCTCGGACAGATTCTCTTGCCGCTCTTGTGTTGTGGTGCATGTGCGCATCGCCGGCGCCATGCGCCGCGCCAGGAAAGAAGACCACGTCGGCAAACCTTCGACTTTGCGTTCGCCGATGGTTTGCAAACGTAAATGTACGATCTCGTTATAGGCGCGGCTGGCGCCAAAGCGAAACAAGCTTGCCGCGGCGCCGGCCTCCAGCTCAGCGGCAAGCTCGGTCAATTCGTCGAGCAGGCGATGATTGTCGATCAGCTTGTCGGTACCGCGCATTTCTTCGGTTACTTCGCTGAGCCGTTTCTCGATCCGGTTGATCGAAGGCATCAGCCGCTGTGCCTCCGGTAAACCAAGCAACGCTAGTGTCCGGTAGGTCTCGAGTTCGACAAGGCGCTGGACCACGGCACCCGCACGTTCGCTGCCCAGACCTCGGTCAAGCACCAACATGCGTATAAAACCACCGCTATCGGCCTGAAAATCGGTTGCGAACAACGCGCAACCGTCGGAGTTTTCCGCCACAGCCAGACTGGCCCGATCGAACAGTTTCACGACCGAAATTTTCTTTTTCTTTTCCGACAACAGATGCACATCCAGCGCTACCAACAGCGGCCCCGGCTGCGGCAAACTCATCATAGGAGCTGCAAGCGATGCCGCGTCAGGCTGAAAAGGGGTGAGGCCCGGCGACGGCAGCTCCCAGGTATAGGTGGTGAATTCCGAATGTTGCTCCCAGCGCAACACCGCATTGCCGACGACGACGCGGTGTTGTTTGTCGGACGGTTTCAGTGGCTCAAGCTGGCGTCGGGCACAAAAATCGGACAGTGCGGCGCGATCACGCTTTGCGGCATCGCCGGCGGTATCGAATGCAAAATGCAAAATTCGCTGGGGCGTTTCGATCGGCGTAAACGGGCGGGCATGCACCTCACCGAGAATCGCTGCGCGCAAGGGGTGTGGCGTGAGTTTGCCGCCATTTTTGGTCGTAACATCCACGATCATGCCCCCCGGTCGCACGCGCGAGATCCTTTTGCAAGATGACAAAAGCTGGCTCAAAAGTTGCTAGAATCGAGGGGCAAATTGCCGGCACAACATCAGGAGGCGGCCATGACGCGAACCGATCTCACCGAAAAGCTTTTGGATATCAAGCGCGAGAAGGGTTGGACGTGGAAATATATCTGCGCAGAAATTGGCGGCATGTCGCCGATCCTGGTGACAGGCGCAATCCTTGGCCAAATGAAATTGACCAAGCCGCAGGCAGCCAATGCTGCAAAATTGTTCGGGCTGTCAAAGAGCGAGCAAACGATGCTCAATGAAACACCATTCCGTGGGACGGGCACGCCGATGCCGCCGACGGACCCACTCATCTACCGTTTTTATGAGCTCGTCATGGTCAACGGTCCGGCGCTAAAAGCGCTGATCGAGGAAGAGTTCGGCGATGGAATTATGTCGGCGATCGATTTCGACATGGACATCACGCGCAAAAGCGATCCGAAAGGTGATCGCGTCAGCATCGGAATGACCGGAAAATTCCTGCCGTATAAATATTACGGCGCCACCGGCAATGCGCTTGCCTACGGGCTGAAGGAAGAGTGAGCGTCAGCCCTTGCGTTTGCGTACAGGTTTTTTTGTTTTTCCGCCGACCAACACCTGCGGTCCGATGTCGGCCACGCGCGTCGTACCGGTAAGCGCCATCGCAACGCTGAGCTCTTTTTGAAGGATATCGATCGATTTAGCGACGCCTTCCTTGCCGGCGGCGCCGAGACCGTAGACGTAAGCACGACCGATCAGACACGCGCGCGCCCCGCTCGCAAGGGCGCGCAGCATATCGGCGCCCGTGCGGATGCCCCCGTCGAAGAGGACTTCGGTGTCGGAGCCGACAGCCTGCGCGATCGCCGGAAGCGCCGAGATGGACGATGGAGCGCCGTCAAGCTGGCGCCCGCCGTGGTTGGACACGACAACGGCATCAGCGCCGAGCTTGACCGCGGTTTTGGCATCATCGACATCGAGGATACCCTTGATGATCAACTTGCCTGGCCAGATTTTCTTGATCCACTCGACATCCTTCCAGTTCAGCGCCGGATCGAACTGGTTGTTGGTCCACTGGGCGAGTGAGGTCACGTCCTCCATGCCTTTAACGTGGCCGGCAAGATTGCCGAAAGTTTTGCTTTTGCTCATGAGCATACGAAATGCCCAGCCAGGCTTGCTGGCGATGTCGATGATGTTGCTGAGGCGAATCTCCGGCGGCACCGTCATGCCGTTGCGGATATCGCGATGACGCTGCCCGAGCACCTGAAGATCGACGGTGAGCACCAACGCGCTGCATTTGGCCGCGGCTGCACGCGCAAGAATATTGCGCGAAAACCCGCGATCGCGGATAACGTAGAGCTGAAACCAGAACGGCCTGGTGGTGGCCTCCGCCACCTGTTCGATTGAGCAGATCGACATAGTGGAGAGGATAAAAGGGATATTAGCTTCTTCGGCCGCCTGCGCCGACAGGATCTCGCCATTGCCATATTGCATGCCGCAAAGGCCGATCGGCGCCAGCGCGAACGGTGCGTTGACTTTATGCCCGACGATGGTGGTGGCGAGGCTTCGCTCCGATACATCGACCATCACACGCTGGCGCAGTTTGATCGTTTCAAGGTCTGCACGGTTTGCGCGCAGCGTCTCCTCATTATAGGAGCCACCGTCCACGTAGTCGAAAAAGGCTTTCGGAACTTTGCGACGCGCAATCACGCGCAAGTCTTCGATGCAGGTAATGGTTTTCATCGGGCGGTTCTGGAATGCGGCAATCGATGCAATCGGGTAGCACAGTGGCGCCGCACGACGAAATGGCGTGTCCTAGGATGATCTAAGCATTAACCGCGCTCGGTAATGATTCTTCACATTTTTTGAAGTAATTTCACGGCCTTGGCATTATTATTGAGCCTTACTTAGACACGTACGCAGGCTTGGCCGCCCGCTGAAAGCAGGCTAGTCAAGCGCATCAATTTGTAGGCGTCCGGGGGATTGTTTCATGGCTCGTCGCTACTTCGGGACCGACGGTATTCGCGGGCGCGCGAACCGGGTCATTACCCCGGAACTGGCGCTCAAGGTTGGTCAGGCAGCCGGTCTGATGTTCAGACAAGGCGACCATCGGCACCGCGTTCTGATCGGCAAGGATACGCGCCTGTCCGGATACATGATCGAAACCGCGCTGATCGCCGGCTTTACGTCTGTTGGAATGGATGTGCTGCTGACCGGACCAATTCCGACGCCGGCAGTCGGGATGCTGGCGCGTTCGATGCGTGCCGACCTCGGTGTCATGATTTCCGCTTCGCACAATCCTTTCGACGACAATGGAATCAAGCTTTTCGGTCCCGACGGCTACAAGCTCAGCGATGAGACCGAAGCCAAAATTGAAGAGCTGCTCGATTCCGATCTCGGCAAGCAACTTGCCAAGGGCGACGATCTCGGTCGCGCCAAACGCATAGACGGCGTGCAGGACCGTTATATCGAATTTGCCAAACACACCTTGCCAAAGGCCGTGTCGTTTGAAGGCCTCCGCATTGTCATCGACTGTGCGAACGGAGCCGCCTACAGGGTTGCCCCGGGAACCCTTTGGGAATTGGGCGCGGATGTGATTTCGATTGGGGTCGATCCGGACGGGTTCAATATCAATAAAGACTGCGGCTCAACCGATCTTACCGCGCTCACCCGCAAGGTGCGCGAAATGCGTGCCGATATAGGTATCGCGCTCGACGGCGACGCTGATCGTGTACTGATTGTGGATGAACGCGGTCATGTGGTCGATGGCGACCAGCTGCTGGCGGTCATTGCCGAAAGCTGGAAGGCCGATAACCGTCTGCAGCGGCCCGGCGTTGTTGCGACTGTCATGTCCAATCTCGGGCTTGAGCGGCATCTGGGCTCGCTGGGCCTCGAACTGGTGCGAACGCCGGTCGGGGATCGCTACGTGCTCGAGCACATGCGTGCGCATGGCTACAACATTGGCGGCGAGCAATCCGGTCACATCATTCTCTCTGACTATACGACGACCGGAGATGGCTTCATCGCTGCGTTGCAGGTGCTGGCCGTGGTCAAGCGCGGCGACAAGCCTGTGTCCGAGCTTTGCCATCGCTTCGAACCGCTGCCCCAGGTGCTCAAGAATGTTCGTTACCAAAAGGGAACGCCTCTGGAAAACGCGCAAGTACGTTCAGCCATCGCAAGCGCCGAGCGCAAGCTTGGTCGCGCTGGCCGATTGATCGTACGACCTTCGGGGACCGAACCTGTGATTCGGGTGATGGGCGAGGGTGACGACAAAAGCCTGGTTGAGTCAGTTGTGGACGATGTCGTCGAGGCCTTGAGCGAAGCCGCAGCCTGATACTTGGCCGCGCGGGCGAGCGCGCGGAATTTCCCAGTAAACAAATTCTTAAATTGAAAATTCGCGAACGGGCACCTGCCCGCGCTGCATCCTGCAACGGAGATAGCCAGGTGAAATCATTTAAGCAGCGTGGTTAATAATTAAGGTTAAGCGGCAATTAAGGATTTGCTGCCATCGTTCCTCCAGTCGCCGTGTGGGGCGTTTGTGAGGGTCGATGAGATGATTAAGCCGCTTAAAAGTTCAGTATTTGCAGTCATTGCTTCATTTGCCGCGATCGGCGCCGCGCATTCCGCTGATCTTCCAGCACGGGTATTGGATCCTGTTGCGGATTTTTCCGGTTGGTACCTGCGCGGGGACATCGGCTTCAGCAATCAGAGCGTTCGCAGCCTGTTTAATCTGAACTACAACAACTTTGACTCGGTCACCAACATCGACAAGGGCTTCGACGCAGCGCCTCTGTTCGGGCTCGGTGTCGGCTACACAATCAATAACTGGCTGCGCGTCGACGTAACCGGTGAATACCGCGGCAAAGCGAATTTCCACGCATTCGATGTCGGCGCCATCCCTGGCGGCGGATTTGCCGACGACCGATATTTTGCCAGCAAGTCCGAATGGACCTTTCTGTTCAACGGTTACGTCGATCTCGGCACTTGGTGGAAATTCACGCCCTTCCTTGGGGCAGGCGTTGGGTTCAGCCGCAACACGATCAGCAATTTCGGCGATGTCGCGATCTGTAACAACAGCCTGAGTTGCTCGGCCAGCGGCGGCAGCGACGCATACGCCGGCGCTGCGAGCAAGTGGAATTTCGCGTGGGCGCTGCATGCCGGTCTCGGCTACCAGCTTTGGCGCAACGCCACGATCGAGCTCTCGTACCGATATATCGACCTCGGCGATGCGCAAAGCGGCGATGTCGTCAGATTCGACGGCACCAACAATTTCTATAATCCGATGGAATTCCATCATCTGACGTCGCACGACGTCAGATTGGGCGCACGTTTCAATTTCGGAGGTTACGAGAATCCACCGCCGCCACCACCGCTGCGCACCAGGGGTAGTGAGGGCTGACGGTCGAGTGAATTGAAATCGAACGAGGCTGGAGCAATGATTCGGATACGCGACGGTGTCACATGGGTCCGCGCAGCTTTTCTGGGCGGCGCCGCGCTTTGCTCAGCGGTAGCGTCATCTGAACAGGCGGCGGCAGCGGATTGGCCTGCACTGCGCGGTTCGCTCACGCCCGGCTATGCGCGATGGGACGGATGGCAGGTCGGCGTTCAGGCCGGTCTTGGCAATATGAATACGGAATTCGGCAATAGCACCAGCCCGCTGGTCGCGTTTATCCTGCGCAACACCGTGCTGGAAAATGAGGCCGCTCCTTCGAACTGGACCACGCTGCCGTCTAATACGACCAACGGCCCCGTGTTTGGCGCGTTCGTTGGTTATAACATGCAATGGAACGAGCTCGTTCTCGGGTTCGATCTCGCTTACAAACATGCATCAAACTTGAACTCGTCCACGGGCGATTCACTTTCCCGGCGCTTCACCACCTCAGACAACATACAACACGATGTGACGATCGCAGCACAGTCGACGTTCAAACTACTCGACTATGCGACGTTGCGCGCGCGGGCGGGATATGCATTTGGCGATTTCCTGCCCTATGCAGTGATTGGTGCGGCCGCCGGGCGCTTTACCTATCTGACCAGCGTCAGTGTCACTGATGCAATGACTCTGACTGTGCCCGCTCCCCCCGTTTTCCAGGGGACATTCCGGCAATCGGCAAGTGCGGGACAGGACAACGTGGTCGTCGGCGGTGTGGCTGCGGGTCTCGGCATGGATTGGGCCATTACTCCCGGCCTGTTTCTCCGCGCCGAGTGGGAATACATCGCCTTTGCGCCGATAAACGGCACCCGATCCAATATCAACACCGGCTCGGTCGGCATCGGCGTGCATTTCTAGCAGCCGCGCGCATCTCCCCCGATTGCACTAGGCCGCGAGAGTTGACCTCCGCGGGCAAGTCGCCTATCTCCGCCAGTGGGACACCCCTCCCCAACGAGGGGCGCCTATCTGGAAGGATAGACCATGACTGCGACCAAGCCCGGCGTGCGGCCGGCAACCCCGCACTTCTCGTCCGGCCCCTGTGCCAAGCGCCCCGGCTGGAACCTCCAAATCCTCACCGATGCAGTTCTCGGACGCTCGCACCGATCCAAGATCGGCAGGGCGAAGCTCAAGCGCGCCATTGATCTTACGCGCGAGGTTCTCGAGGTGCCCGCAGACTACCGGATTGGCATTGTGCCGGCGTCCGATACCGGGGCAGTCGAGATGGCGCTGTGGTCGCTATTAGGCGCGCGTCCCGTGACGATGCTGGCCTGGGAATCTTTCGGTGAGGGCTGGATCACCGACGTTGAAAAGCAACTCAAGCTCAAAGACGTTACGGTCATCAAAGCGCCTTATGGGGAGTTGCCGGACCTTGGCAAAATCGATTTCTCCAATGACGTGGTTTTCACCTGGAACGGCACGACATCCGGCGTGCGTGTGCCAAATGGCGATTGGATTGGCTCTAGGCGTGAAGGTCTGACAATTTGCGATGCGACCTCGGCGGCTTTCGCGCAAAGGCTGGATTGGCCGAAGCTCGATGTTGTGACGTTTTCTTGGCAGAAAGCGCTCGGCGGGGAGGGCGCGCATGGCATGCTCATTCTCTCGCAGCGCGCAGTGGAACGGCTAGAAACCTACAAACCGGTGTGGCCGTTGCCAAAAATTTTTCGCCTCACCAAAGCCGGCAAGCTCAACGAAGGCATTTTCGCCGGTGAAACCATCAACACGCCGTCGATGCTGTGCGTAGAAGATTATCTCGATGCTCTGCAATGGGCGAAGTCCGCGGGTGGGCTCACCGCGACAGTGGCGCGGTCCGATGCGAACGCCAGGACTCTGTCCGATTGGGTCGCCCGAACGGGATGGATCGATCATCTCGCCAAAAATCCGGGCGAGCGCTCCAATACGTCGGTTTGTCTGAAGGTTGTCGATCTGGCCGTGACGCGGCTTTCCGGCGACGACCAGGCGGCGTTTGCCAGGACATTGGCAGCTCTGCTCGAAAAGGAAGGCGTCGCCTATGACATTGCGTTCTATCGCGATGCACCGCCCGGCTTGCGCATCTGGTGCGGAGCGACGGTCGAGCAGCACGATATCGAAGCCCTGACGCCGTGGCTCGACTGGGCCTTTGCCGAAGCTAAAGCCGCGCTGCCAAAGGCGGCGTGAGGTCCATCATGCCCAAAGTTCTCATATCCGACGCGCTTTCCCCCGCCGCCGTACAGATCTTCAAGGATCGCGGAATTGACGTGGATTTCCAGCCCACCCTCGGCAAGGACAAGGACAAGCTGGCGGCCGCAATCGGCAAATATGACGGCCTGGCCATTCGTTCAGCCACCAAGGTGACCGCAAAAATCGTCGATAACGCCAGGAGCCTGAAAGTGATCGGCCGTGCCGGCATCGGGGTCGACAATGTCGACATCCCGGCAGCCACTGCCCGCGGCATCATCGTGATGAACACGCCGTTCGGAAATTCGATCACCACCGCCGAACATACGATTTCGCTCATGCTGGCATTGGCACGCCAAATTCCCGAGGCGGATGCTTCCACACGCGCGGGTAGGTGGGAAAAAAATAAATTCATGGGCGTCGAGATTTTCGGCAAAACGCTGGGAGTGATTGGCTGTGGGAATATCGGCGCTATCGTGGCCGATCGCGCCGTCGGTCTGAAGATGAAAGTGATCGCTTACGATCCATTTCTCTCCGGGGAACGGGCCACCCATCTCGGCGTCGAGAAGGTCGAACTTGATGAGCTGTTCAAGCGGGCCGACTTCATCACGTTACATACGCCGCTCACCGACAAAACGCGTAACGTCATCAATGCCGGGGCAATCAAGGCGATGAAAAAAGGCGTGCGCATCATCAATTGCGCACGCGGGGGGTTGGTGGACGAAGCCGCATTGCACGACGCGCTGAAGCTCGGGCATGTTGCTGGCGCAGCCTTCGACGTTTTTGCGACTGAGCCAGCGACTGAAAATCCGTTGTTCGGGCTGCCAAACGTCGTGTGCACACCGCATCTTGGCGCTGCTACCTCCGAGGCCCAGGAAAACGTGGCTCTACAGGTTGCCGAGCAAATGTCCGACTATCTTTTGCGCGGTGCCATCAGCAATGCCGTCAATTTCCCTTCGATCACCGCCGAAGAGGCGCCGAAGCTCAAGCCGCTCATCGCTTTGGCTGAAAAACTCGGGTCGTTCGCGGGTCAGTTGACCGAAACAGGTATCAGCAAGGTGCAGCTCGCCTACGAAGGCGCCGTAGCGCAAATGAACACAAAGGCCCTGACGTCTGCGGCGCTTGCCGGACTCCTGCGGCCGATGCTGGGCGACGTCAATGTCGTTTCCGCGCCTTTGGTTGCCAAGGAACGCGGCATCGTTGTCGAAGAAGTGACGCGCGAAATGCCGGAAGACTATGAAAGTCTCATCACGGTTACGGTGACCACCGAACGCCAGTCGCGGCATGTATCCGGGACTGTCTTCGCTGACGGACGGCCGCGCATCGTCAATATCAAGGGTATTCGCATGGATGCCGAGTTCGGTCCCTCGATGATCTACATTACCAATCTCGATAAGCCAGGCTTCATCGGAAAATTCTCATCCACGCTTGGTGAGGCCGGCATCAACATCGCGACCTTTCATGTCGGACGCGACGCGCCCGGCGGCAATGCGGTGGCCCTGATCGAGATCGACGGCGAACTATCCGAACCGGTTCTGGCCAAGGTGCGTGCGTTGCCCCAGGTGCAGTCCGCCAAGACGCTGCATTTCTGAATTGACACATAAGATCAAGTTACTATGGCCTCCGCCCGGCGTTACGAAGTCGTGGACTTTGGCTTGCCTCGAAAGGGAGCATCCTTTATCCGAAGGTGGACCTGGCCGGTGGCTCCCGGCTCCAAGTGTCCGGGCGCTGGCGCAGGGAAGGGATCCTGATGGCGAATGTCGTGGTTGTCGGGTCCCAGTGGGGCGACGAAGGTAAGGGCAAGATTGTCGACTGGTTGTCCGAGCAGGCCGATATCGTTGTTCAATTCCAGGGTGGTCACAATGCCGGTCACACACTGGTCATCGACGGGGCAACCTACAAGCTGTCGTTGTTACCCTCCGGCGTCGTGCGCGAAGGCAAGCTGTCGGTTATCGGCAATGGTGTGGTGGTCGACCCACAGGCGCTGATTGATGAAATTGCCCAGCTAAAGAAACAAGGCATCGTGGTGACGCCTGAAAGTTTGCGCATTGCCGAGAACGCGACTCTGATCCTGCCGTTGCACCGCGAGCTTGAGGCCCTGCGGGAGGCCGAAAATTCGTCCACCCGTATCGGCACAACCAAACGCGGCATCGGTCCAGCCTATGAAGACAAGGTCGGACGCCGTGCCATCCGTTTCATGGATCTCGCCGACCTGCCGGCATTACGCGGAAAGATCGACCGCTTGCTGGCGCACCACAATGCATTGCGCCGCGGCCATGACCTGCCGGAAATCAAGGCCCAGGCTGTCTACGATCATCTTGCCGCGGTTGCGCCGAAGGTGTTGCCCTTCATGGATTCGGTCTGGTCGTTGCTGGACAGCAAACGGCGAGAAGGAAAGCGCATTCTGTTTGAGGGGGCCCAAGGCGCTCTGCTCGACATCGATCACGGTACTTATCCGTACGTCACTTCGTCGAATACCGTGGCGGCACAGGCGGCCACCGGCTCGGGACTTGGGCCGAACGCCATCGATTATGTCCTTGGCATCTGCAAAGCCTATACGACACGCGTCGGACTGGGACCATTTCCGACCGACCAGATGGACAATGCTATCGGGAAAACCCTTGGCGAACGCGGAAACGAATTTGGTACCGTCACCGGCCGCGCCCGCCGCTGCGGTTGGTTCGATGCTGTGCTGGTTCGGCAAACCGTATTGACTTGCGGCATCGACGGGCTGGCACTGACCAAACTTGATATTCTCGATGGTTTTGACGAAATCAAGGTCTGTGTGCGTTATCGTCTCGATGGGCGTGAGATCGACTATCTTCCGGCCGGAGAGCACGCGCAGGCGCGGGCCGAGCCGGTCTATGAAACGATCGATGGATGGAAGGAACCGACTGCGCGGGCTCGGTCGTGGGCCCAGCTGCCGGCGCAGGCGATCAAATATGTCCGCCGCATCGAGGAGTTGGTGGGATGTCCGGTTGCGCTCCTGTCGACCAGTCCGGAACGCGAGGATACCATCCTCATGAAGAATCCGTTCGAGCTATGATTGCCGAAAAAAGACATGAACCGGGGTCAAGCATGACCCCGACAGTGGGACTCGGTTTCCAAACGCGACCATGCTCCAGCACACCAGCGCGCAATGGCTGATTATTATCCCCTGATTGCCCGCGCGGTTAGCGGCCTCGACAAAAACACCGGCGAGAATCGCCGTGCGCTGTACGATCGCGCGCGGGCGGCGCTTGTAAACCAGCTGCGGGGTGTGCATCCGGCGCTGGACGAAACCGACATCACCCGTGAGCGGCTGGGACTGGAAGAGGCGATCCGCAAGGCTGAGGCGGAGGCGGCAAAACGCTCGCGGGCGGACGTTTCAGAGGAAGTTGAACCGTCGCTGCGCGACCGCGGATTGCGCGATTTCCGGGAAACCGTGGCTGAAGCAGAAAGCCTCGGTGCCGCAGCTGCCGAGGCTAGGCGCGCAGCTCATGCCACATACGAGGCAATGCCTGCCGATTCCGGAGCGCTCTATTTCGAACCGCCGGTTGCTGAACCGTCTCGCGTTACGGAGCCAGCGCTAACTGAGGAAGCACTTCATCCAGCATATACACCAGCGATCCCGCCGCCCCCGGCCTACGATGATGAAGACATCTATAGACGCCCGGCGCGTTCTTACGGAGCCGTCACAAAGGTCGCCGTGTTGGCGCTGGTGCTCGCCGGTATCGCAGGGGCGGCCTATTGGCAGCGACACGCGATCAGCTCGATGGTCGCGAGCCTCCGCTCCCAGCCCACGTCGACGCCAAAAGACACCGGGCAACCGGCGAGCCGTCCAAAAATCTCAGACCGCATTGGACAATCTGGGCAAACGACTCCGGATGCAGCCAACGCGCCAGCGGCGGCTGTAGCGCAGAAAGTCGTGCTCTATGATGAGGACACGACCGATCCACAGGGTAAGCGCTATGTCGGCTCCGCGCTTTGGCGGACTGAAACGGTGTCGCCAGGCCCAGGACTTGCGCCGGAACTCGCGATCCGTGCCGACATCGAAATACCCGAACGCAAGATGCGCATGACCTGGTCGCTCCGCCGCAATACCGACAAGGCGCTGCCCGCCAGCCATACTCTTGAAATCATGTTCACGCTGCCGCCCGATTTTCCGGAAGGCGGTATCGGTAATGTCCCCGGCGTGCTCATGAAACAGAACGAACAGGCGCGCGGGGTGCCGCTCGCCGGTCTGGCCGTAAAAGTCACCAACGGATACTTCCTGATCGGGCTCTCGGCGGTCGATGTCGATGTGCAGCGAAATATCCAATTGCTCAAGGAGCGGGATTGGTTCGACATCCCTGTCGTCTATACCAACGGCAAGCGCGCAATTCTGGCGATGGAGAAGGGCACACCAGGAACCCGTGCCTTTGAAGAAGCCTTCCGTGCCTGGGGGCAGTAGCAGCCGCCAGTCCCCGCGTAAAACGTTGCATATTTATTATGATAAATATGCATTTGACGAATAAAGCTATAAGCCGCAAATTCGCTGACGCCTTTGGCATTAGGTCAGCGAACGTCGAAAGGCTGAGCGAAATCGATACAGGTATATAATGATAGTCACGGTCTTTCGGTCCCGACTTAAACCTGAAATGAAGGCGGGCTACGACCCTGTGGCGAAGCGCATGAGCGAATTGGCCCGGACCATTGCGGGTTATGTTTCTCACAAAGGCTTTACTGCGGAAGATGGCGAGCGCGTCACGATCGTCGAATTCGAAACCGAGGAGGCTTTGCACGAATGGCGCGTGCATGCCGAGCACAAGAAGGCGAAGAAGCTCGGGATTGAGCGCTTCTTCAGTGAGTACAGTTACCAGATATGCAACGTCACGCGCAGTCGCAGCTGGTCCGCCAAACCTGGTCGGGGCGGCATCTAACTGTCAGCAGATCGTCCGTCAGCCTGCCGCCTGCATATCTCGTCTAACCACGCTGTGTGCCGATGATTCTGCAGGATATTGAAGCTTTTGTGGCAGTCGCTGAAACGGGTTCCGTGAACCGCGCAGCTATTCGGCTGAATCTCACCCAGCCCGCGACCAGCCGGCGAATCCAGAACTTTGAGTCCGCAATGGGCACCGCACAGCTATTTAACCGAGCTGTAAAACCAGCCGTTCTTACGTCTCTTGGCATTCACGTGCTTGAGCGCTGCCGACAGGTTCTGGCGGCCGTGGCAGAGCTAGAGACTTGCACGAAGCAGCAAGCGGAGCTTGCTGGCGATCTGAAGACGGGCGTTGCGCATGGTCTTGGAGAAATCGTGCTGACCAAGCCGCTCGACACATTAAGGCGGGCGTACCCACGGCTAAGACTCCAAATCAGCTCAAACTGGACAAGCGGTCTTATTGAAGAGGTGCGCACTGGGGCGCTCGATTGTGCAGTCGGCCTCTTGACTGAAGCGCACGCCGTTCCTGCGGGGATTGCCAGAATACCACTGGGTGCAGAGCAGGTCGTAGTGGTCGCGCCGTCCGCGATGCCCACCAGGCACGGTGGCAAACCGTGGCGTCTCCGGGATTTGAAAAGTCATGGGTGGATTCTCAATCCGCCGGGCTGCGGTTGTAGGGCCGCTCTCATCAGGGCATTCGACGGGCTCCAGTTGCCGATGCATATCATAGCCGAAGTATTCGGTGAGGATCTTCAATTGTCGCTGCTCGCAGATAGCGGTGGGCTAGGGCTGGTGCCACGACGGCAGATTGAGAACAGTCCGCATCGTCGCAAGTTGCGGATCCTGAAAGTGCTCGACTTCGAACTTCCGGCAACTGTGACCATGATAAAAAAAGTCGCACCAGGACGTTTTGATTCTGCGATCGAGTTGCTGGCGCGCACGCTGAAGGCCAAGCTGAACTAACTAAAAGTTCTGCATATTTATTATAATAAACATGCATTTGACGAATGTGGCCCGGAGCCGCAATTTGTCGCGCGCCTTACATCCGTTTGTTTGCAGGACGCTGACATGACTCCGAAACAAATCAAACTTGTACAAGACAGCTTTAAGAAGGTGGCGCTTATCGCAGATGCCGCCGCGGATCTATTCTATGATCGTCTATTCACAATCGCGCCACACGTGCGGCCGATGTTTCCCGCAGACCTGCGCGACCAAAAAAAGAAACTGATCGGAATGCTGGCTACCGCCGTGACGAATCTGCACCGGCTGGAAAAGATTGTCCCGGCAGTGGAGGACCTGGGCAGACGTCACGTCGCCTATGGAGTGACATTAGCCCACTACGAACCGGTGGGTGCTGCCCTGCTGTGGACGTTGGAGAAGGGGCTGGGCTCTGATTTCACTGCGCCGCTGCAGGAGGCTTGGACCGAGGCTTACGTTACCCTTGCTGATGTTATGCAGAGTGGCGCTGCCAAAGCACCGCGGGCCGCGGCGGGCTAGGAAACCACGGCCCGAGTTGGTCAGCGTGTGGTTCGGTATCATCGGGCTCGCTTCGGGAATCGTTGTTCGCGGCTCGAGAGGCATCCAGTTTGTTTTGAAAAAATGGCCGGGCAGGGCCCGGCCATTTCCGTCGTCACGGGTAAAGTTCTTTGCTTACGGTGCGCCAATCGCCGGAGTTTCTGCCGGCTGTTCCATCGCAACCATACGGCTTTTGACCGCTTTCTGTACTTTCTCGAAAGCACGCACTTCAATCTGGCGTACGCGCTCGCGCGAGACGCCGAACTCCGACGCAAGATCTTCAAGCGTGATAGGATCATCCGCCAGACGCCGTGCTTCAAAGATGCGACGCTCGCGTTCATTGAGAACATCAAGCGCTGAAATCAGTGCTTGGTGGCGGTTGTCGCTCTCCTCGCTCTCCGCGAGAATGCGTTCCTGACTCGGTGCGTCATCGACCAGCCAATCCTGCCACTCGCCGCTCTCGCCGTCGTCGCGGATCGGCGCGTTGAGCGAAGCGTCGCCGCCGAGGCGACGATTCATGTCGACAACGTCTTGCTCTGTCACGCCAAGACGTTTGGCGATGATCTGCACCTGGTCGGGCCGCAAGTCGCCCTCTTCGAGCGCTGAAATTTTGCTCTTCGCCTTACGCAGGTTGAAGAAGAGCTTCTTCTGGTTGGCCGTGGTGCCCATTTTGACGAGCGACCAGGAGCGCAGGATGTATTCCTGGATCGCCGCCTTGATCCACCACATCGCGTAGGTGGCAAGACGGAAACCCTTTTCCGGCTCAAAGCGCTTGACCGCCTGCATCAGGCCGACATTGCCTTCCGAAACAACTTCGGAAATTGGCAACCCGTAGCCGCGATAGCCCATGGCGATTTTTGCGACGAGCCGGAGATGGCTGGTGACGAGCTTATGTGCGGCCTCGCGATCGCCGTGCTCGCGCCAGCTGCGGGCCAGCATGTATTCTTCCTGCGGTTCCAGCATCGGGAACCGCCGAATCTCGTCGAGATAGTGCGAAAGGCCGGATTCGGCCTTGAGTGCCGGCAATGCGGCGGTACGGGCCATGATAGCGCCCTCCTTCCTTGCCCCCGATCAATCGGCAGGCGATTGTCGCCGCCGCTCCCCGAGCCGACGGCGCGCATTCGATGTTGCGACCGCGAACTCCCTCGATCGCAGGTGCAGCATAACGGCTTGACCTTGCGAAAGATAGAACCGTGCCCTCACGTCCCTGTGACACAGCTATGCGTCGTCGCATGACGACAAACCATTGATATAGCTAGTCTATTCGTGAAGTCGCGGCCCCTGCTTCACGGCTTTCCGCGTGCAGGACATGACGTAAACGACGTAAATCGCCCGGCAGTTCCGATTGGAACTCCAGAATATCGTGGCTTTCGGGGTGTTTGATAGCCAGTAAATAAGCATGTAGGGCCTGCCTTCCAAGTCCCTCTATAAGTGCGCGCGCTTCGGGACGCAGCCGGCTGGCTTTGGTCTTGAATGCTGTGCCGTAGGTGGCGTCCCCCAAAATCGGATGTCCGATATGGGCGAGGTGGACGCGAATTTGATGGGTTCGACCTGTCTCCAATCGGCATTCAATCAAGCTCGCCACCGGCTTGCCGTCCGGCCGCAGAAACTGCTCCAGCACTTGCCAGTGTGTTACGGCGGGGCGTCCGTCGGCGCGCACAGCCTGTTTGTCACGTGCATGGGCGTGCCGTCCAAGCGCGGCATCGATTGTGCCTTTCGCACGATCCGGCACCCCCCATACGAACGCCAAGTATCCACGTTTGAGCGGCCCTTCGCTTTTTTCAGCAAATTGTTTTGAGAGTGCATGATGGGCTTTGTCGGTTTTGGCCGCCACCAGAAGGCCGGTGGTGTCCTTGTCGAGACGGTGCACGATACCTGGCCGTTTGACCCCGCCAATTCCCGATAGGCTCACACCGCAGTGGGCGATCAATGCGTTGACCAACGTGCCGGAAGCATGGCCGGCTGCCGGATGCACGACAAGGCCGCTCGGCTTGTCGATGACGATTATCGCATCGTCTTCGTAGACGATATTGAGCGGAATTATCTCGCCTTTGGGCGCGGCCGGCTCGGATGGCGGCAGCGTCACGGTAACGATGTCGCCGGATTTGACGGTGGCCGCGGGATCGCGGATCGTGCGCTCTGCAATCATTACATGGCCGGCAACGATCAATGTTTTCAGGCGAGAACGCGATAGAGTTGAAATATGCGCGGCAAGCACACGATCGAGCCTTGACCCGGCTTCCTCCGCGGTGATCGCGACAGTTTCGGTGATTTTATCCGTCATGGTTCAAAAAACGTCTGGCGATGATGAAAAGCCTCTCGATGGGGAAAGCGCACGTATTGTCGCGAATGTGCGGCGGCTCATGATCATCGCAGCGCTGACCACGTTCATTGCGGTTGGCGCCGTGATCGCCGTCATCGGCTATCGCGTTTTGAGGGGCGAGGGAAGGGCACCGCAATCGGCAGCGGTATCGGCAGCGCTGCCTGCCGGTGCCAAGATTGTCTCCAGCGCGATTGGCGAAGGCCGGCTTGTGCTCACCATAGAAACCAATGGCATCATCGAATTGCTGGCCTTCGACCTCAATACGCTAAAGCCTTTGGGGCGGGTCCGGCTTGGGTCGCCTTGATTTCGGTGTCGGCGCGAAAGCTTGCGGACTTCCTGGATCGAGGCTATTTCGATGGGCGCAGCTCCCTTCGTCTAGCGGCCCAGGACGTCGCCCTCTCACGGCGAAAACAGGGGTTCGAGTCCCCTAGGGAGCGCCAATTCTTGCCAATCCATGTATGTAATAAAGGCAGCCTGCGAATGGTCGGCTGGCACGATCGTTTCATGCCCGCTGACTGGCCTCGCCCGATTGGGTATTCTGCAATTTGGGTTGGCGTTGAATTTTGCCACGATTCAGCCAAAGCTTTCGCAATATTGTTTAATCGTAATCATGGGCAAGCGCTCCAAGAAAGGGGCTCATGTTTCAACCATGCCGGTTTCCTGCTGCTTTCACAGCGTCGTTGCTGGTCGCGGGTGCATTTTTTGCGGCTGCTGATGCTCACGCGCAAGGTTCATCCAGTACTTGCAAGGATGCAGCCGAGCTTGCGGTCTTATCCTCTCCCGTCACGCCCTGGCGGGGCGCGCCTTTGCGCGTCGTCTTCGCCGCGGAAAATCCAATTGATGGTGAACTTTCGCTGATCGCGCCGGATGGGACCGTCGCGGCCAAATCGCGCGGGCGATATGGCGGGCCACCATATTTCTGGTTTGCAGAGGTTGCATCCCCGGCCGCGGGGACGTGGCATGCGAAGCTTGCGCGCAGTCGCGCGACTGGCGAATGCAGCACGATCACGCGTGAAATTGCGGTACATGCTGAAGCGCCGCCGCGCCCGGGTGCGGATTCCACCGGCGTCTGGCCATTGCGCAATTCCTGGAATCGCACGACGGAAAATTTGTTTTCTGCGTGGATCGAGAAACTGTTCGATGCACCACTCGACGCGACACCATCGTGGCCGGCGCTCCATGAAGTTTTGCGCGATCGATCGCGCAATTTCCTGTTCAACCATCTGGGTCTGGGCGAAGACGAGATAGGGCTTATCATCCGCCCTGACTGTGCTGACCTTCCGTACTTTTTGCGCGCGTACTTTGCATTCAAGATGGGATTGCCGTTCGGTTATTCGAAATGCTCGCGCGGCGGTGGCGGCGCGGCGCCGAAGTGCTTCCAGTGGCTCAGCATGCAGAATGGCGAGGCTCCTCATGCGCCGCCGCCAGAGCAAAAAAACGCACCGATCGGAGCTCCCGTCAAGCGATCAGGGCTTGCAGCCTCGTTCGGCCAATATCTTCGGACCACCGCCGACGCTGTCCATTCCGGATCCGGGCGCACTTCATTGAGTGACGACAACACTGACTATTACCCCGTGTCGCTGACGCAGGAGGTGCTGCGTCCAGGGACGGTCTATGCCGATCCGTACGGACACATCTTGATGCTTGCGCGGCGCATGGCGCAGTCTGATGACGCGGCTGGTGTGTTGCTCGCGGTCGATGCCCAGCCCGATGGAACGGTCGCGCGAAAGCGGTTCTGGCGTGGCAACTTCCTGTTCGCCCAGGATCCTGCTCTCGGCGGTCCCGGGTTCAAGCGCTTTCGGCCGATCGTGCGCGACAAGGATGGTGCCTTGCGACGGCTGACCAATGCGGAGATTGCCAAAAATCCGCAATACGGCGATTTTTCGCTTGAGCAGGCCAAACTCGGGGTCGAAGCCTTCTACGACCGCATGGATGATGTGATGTCGCCCGCGCCGCTCGATCCTTTGCGCGCGATGAAAGAGGCGGTCACGGCGCTCGAAGAGCAAGTGAAAGCGCGCGTGACTTCGGTGGAAAACGGACGGAAGTTCCAGAATACCGGACGCGGTGACGCAAGTATGCCGGACGGCTCGGCGATCTTCGAGACAACGGGCGCTTGGGAAGACTTCGCCACGCCGGCGCGCGATCTGCGTCTGCTGATCGCGATTGATGTCGTGCGCGGATTTCCGGACCGTGTCGCGCGGCGACCCGAGCGCTACGCCATGCCCGCGGGGAAGACTGCCGCAGACGTGAAGGCCGAACTACAGAGCGTGCTCGCGTCGGAGCTTTCGGCGCGCAAGTTCGCGTATCCGCGCAGCGACGGTTCCGCGTGGACGCTGGCCCTCAAGGACGTGCTCGACCGTTCGCCCGCCCTCGAGATGGCTTACAACGTGAATGATTGCGTGGAGCTACGATGGGGCGCCGCGGAAAAGAGCGAGGAGGCCTCGACGTGCAGGCGGCATGCGCCGGAAGCGCAGCGCGCAAAGATGACGAAGTATCGCGCATGGTTCCACGAGCGGCGCCGGCCGCCTCGCGCGACCGGCTAGCACTGAACCCGATGACAGACCCGCAAGCTTGGCCGACCGAATTGCGCCTGCACAAGGATCGCAAGATTTTGACCGTTACATTTGACGGCGGAGCCCATTTCGATCTGCCGGCCGAATATCTTCGCGTTAAAAGTCCCAGTGCGGAAGTGCAGGGGCATTCGGCCGAAGAGCGCAAGACCGTGCCGGGAAAACGGGACGTCGGCATCATCGAAGTGCTGCCGGTCGGCAATTATGCGGTGCGTCTGGTGTTCGACGACATGCATTCAACCGGAATTTTCGATTGGGAATATCTGTTCAAACTCGGGCGCAATTACGCAACCTATTGGCAAGACTATCTCGATGAACTTGCCGTCAAAAACCTGACGCGCGATCCACCGATGCGGCGCAAATAATGGTGGGCGCTGTAGGGATTGAACCTACGACCTCTCCCGTGTGAAGGGAACGCTCTCCCGCTGAGCTAAGCGCCCGGCCATTGGCGGAATGCGCGATATAAAGAACGCCTTCGAGAGGTGTCAAGCGAAGCCCGGTCCAGGCCTTTCAGTTGCGTGTTTTCGGATCGTCGCTTTGCGCCAGTCGTGAGGCGTGACTCTGTAGTGCGCGGATACGATCAGCCAGGTTACCGTCGGAGGGTTCGCCAAGATCGGCCGCGGCGCCGGTGGTTCCTGAAACCTCGCTGGTTCGTTCGCGTGCTGTTTCAGCCGCAAGCAAGGCGTCGATCGGGGAATTTGGGCCTTCCAATGCCGAGGCAAGTCTCGCTACTTCCGCTGCGACGTCGTTGATGCGTTCACGCAGGAGTGCATTTTCCACGCGTTCGGACGCCCACGCCTCTTCTGTCTCACGCTTCATCGCGCCCAGGTCGCGTGCAAAGCGGTCACGTTCCTCCTTGGTGTGGGCGACAGCCGCTTGCAACTGTGCGTTTTCGGTCTTCAGGTTTTGAGCCGCCGAATTGGAACGACCCTCAATTTCGATGATTGCCGTACGCAGGTCGCTTTCGACCTTGCGGGCGGCTTCCATTTCCTCACGCAAGTGTTTGAGCTCAAATTCGCTTTGGTTCAGCAGCCGTGATTGCTCGCCCAGGCGACTTTCGAGGTCTTGTGCGCGGCGGCCGAGGATTTCCGCTTCCTTGGTCTGCGCCACCAGATGCTGTTCCAGCTCGCCGATGCGACGGCCAAGGTTTTCAACTCTGCCACGCTCAAAGGATAATTCTTGCGTCGCGGCCTTCAATTCGACGCGCTCGGCGTCTCGTCGATCTTCGATGACCTTTAGCTCATGACCGGCACCGTCCAGCCGTTCCTTCAGGGCTTCGACTTGCGTTTTTAGCGCGATGATTTCGATCTTTTGCGAGTCAGCGAGGGTAGACCGGTCGTCCAGTTCGTTGGTGAGCTTGGCGAGATCGGATTGCTTGTCGGACAGGGTCCGCTGAGCGTCGTGCATTGCATTCGTTTTGACTGTGAATTCCTCTTCTGTCGCACGCAGCTGTTCGCGCAGATTCTTGTCACGCGCCTCAAGTGCAAAGATGGTCGCAGTTTTGTCACCGAGCTCGAGCTTGAGGCGATTGATGGCGTCGCCCTTTTTGCCGAGTTCGGCAAGTTGACTGGTGCTTCTCGTCTTGAGTTGCTCGACGCTCATTTCCAGACGCCGCGTGGACATGGCGAATTCGGCGCGAAGCTGATCTTTGTCCGCCTGAATTTCAGCCATCGACAACGGAGCTGCGGCTTCGAGCCGACGCATGGTCAGCCGCACCGCTCGGCCGTGCACCAGAGGAACGACAATGAGTCCAATCAGAGCGGCAAAGAGAAATCCGATCCCGAAATACATGATCGGTTCAATCATGAAACATACGCCTCCAACCCAAGGGCACGCAGTGCAAGTCAGCGCCATAGGCGCCAGCCAGTCCGACTTGTAGCGAGACTAGCCTAAAGCTGGCCGCTCGTCGCGGGTGTAGAGGGCTCCAGCTGTTCGAGTTTTTCCAAGATAGCGTAAACGCGGGGCGGGTCAGAACGGATTCCAGGTCGCCCGCGGGGTGAACTTGAGATAGCCGATATTGGCCCCCAACCGCAGCCCCACGCCCGAACGGATTGGCACCACAATGATGTTCCCGGAAGCAAGTGCGGTCATACCGAAGCCGCCAATGAAATAGGCCGATCCGTCGATACCACCGAAACGTTGGTAGATCGCATCGGTCGCTGGCAGATTGTAAACCAGCATCATCGTACGAGCGCCTTCTCCGCCGGTATCGAAGCCGACAGATGGGCCTTCCCAGAACACCCGGCGGTCACCGGCGTTCTTTGTGTAAAGCTTGCCATCGCCGTAACGCAGACCGACGACGAAGGCCCCGCTTCCTTCCTGTCCAAGAACGTACCCGTTCGGCTGGCCCCAACGGCTGACCGCGGTTTCCACAATTTGCGCCAAACCACGTGACACTGTGCCGAAGAAATGGTGACCCTCCCGCACCAGTTCGCCGGGTGTAAAAGTGTTGCCTGACTGCGGGGGTGGCGGCTGGTTCTGGGCTGCCGCAAAGCCGGGGGCAAAGACGGCAAGGCAGAATGTCAGGGCGGCAAGGCGCAATGTCGCGCGCATCATCTGCTCCTTGGTAATGAGGTCCGAAGCCCCGGTTTAACCGGATGCTCACGCCGACCGCGCTAAAGTGGCGACGAAACGCTCGTTCCGAATCATCAATCGTCCCTGAGAACTATGACTGCAGCACGGCAGCAACGGAAGTCGCCTTTCTGGCTTAGGCTGTTCCTGGGTGTGGCCTTGGTCGGGGCTACAGTTCCCCCAACGGGGCTCCACGCCGCTACCGACAACCAATTGACGGTCAATGCGGATACTGGCCTCGCCATCAGCGGGTTCGACCCCGTCGCCTATTTCACAGAGGGCAAGGCATTGTTTGGGCGGCCGGAATTCGAATTGAACCTGGACGGCGCGGTCTGGCGGTTCGACAATGAGGGCAATCGTGGCGCTTTCGCAAAGCACCCCGAAGTCTATTCGCCGCGTTTTGGCGGCTACGATCCGGTCGCGGTCGAGCGCGGCCGGTCGGTACCGGGGCATCCGCTGTTTTGGGTCGTTGTCGGGCAGCGGCTTTATCTTTTCTATAGCGAGGAAACGCGGGCGACTTTTCTCATTGATGCCGGTCGTTTCATAGACGGTGCCGAACGCAAGTGGCCGGGTCTTGCTCACAATTTGGGACAATGACTAAAAACCGGAAGCCGCAGCCTTCGTTGCGTCTCCCCACGCGATAAAGGCCGGTATTCGAAAATTCTCTGCGGATCTTCCGTAAACCAAAGGTTTTCCCTGCGCGTCCGTTACCGCCCCGCCGGCCGAGACAACAAGCGCGTGCCCGGCCGCTACGTCCCACTCACATGTCGTCGCCAATCGCGGATAGACATCTGCTGTACCGTCCGCGACCTGGCAGAACTTAATTGCCGAGCCGCTGACATTTCGTGTGATCGATCCGAGTGAAGCCAGGAAAGCGTCTGTGGTTGCATCGAAATGTGAACGGCTGACGACTGCGATTGGGTTTTGGTGGCTCCAGATACGTGTGCGAATAGCCTCCGGCTGGTCGGCGCCATCGTCCAGAAGCCGAAGTCGTTCGGCCTTTACCCCTGAGACACCGCGCCAAACCTTCCCACGCTTGGGTGCCGCAATAATGCCGGCGACTGGGACACCACGCGTGACAAGGGCGAGATTGACGGTAAATTCGTCACGGCCAGCGAGAAACTCTCGGGTGCCGTCGAGGGGATCCACGATCACAAAACTGCCATTGAACGTTTGATCGGCGTCGGCAGTTTCCTCGGAAACGACCGGTACATTAGGAATAAGCCGCGCCACCCCTTGCAGGATTGCCGCTTCGGACGCTTCATCGGCGGCCGTTACGGGCGACTGGTCGGCCTTGATTCGCGGCATCAAAGCTGCTCGTGGAACTGCCCGGATTTTTGCGCAGGCGCGCGCGACGATTGCGGTCAAATCGTCCAGAAGCCGCGCCGCCTCGGTTGGCAAAATTTCCAAACCTGACGTCAATTTCCATGTCCTATTGCTGCCTCGCAGTCCTTGGCGGTCGTGTAGGTGCGGTGTATCACCTCGCCAAGTCGGCGCGATGGTCGATTCGCCCGATTGGTGCAGCCTGCATGCCCAGCGGAGACTAGTCTATGTCCGAATCCATCGAAGCGCTCGATCTTGCAGCCCTTTTATGCTCGCGAGTTTGCCACGATCTCATCAGTCCCGTCGGCGCCATCGTGAACGGGCTCGAGGTGCTCGAAGAAGAAAAGGACGAAGCAACCAAGGCCTTTGCGCTCGATTTAATCAAGAAGAGCGCCGGAACGGCCTCAGCTAAATTGCAATTCTGCCGTATTGCGTTCGGCGCCGCTGGTTCCGCTGGCGCCCAGATCGACCTTGGCGACGCCGAAACCATTTCGCGCGGCTTCTTCGAGGACGAAAAAACGAAATTGTCCTGGAATTTGCCGCGCGTGCTATCGCCAAAGAACCGCGTAAAATTGCTTCTCAACATCCTCGTTATTGCCGGACAGGCAATTCCGCGGGGCGGCAAGATCGCCGTCGACCCCATCGGGACGGGGGACAGCATGGGATTCAAAGTAAGCGCGTCGGGGACCAATGCCAAAGTTCCGCCAGCGGTGCCGCCTTTGCTCACGGGTGAGGGCGGTGAAGGCCTCGACGCCCATCGCATACAGCCTTTCTATGCGGGCCTGTTGGCCAAGGCTTGTGGCGTCAAAGCCACTGTTACGATGGATGGCGAAACAGTCGTCATCATCGCAGAATAAATGCGCGACGAAAGCGCTGCCTGCCCGGTTAATGACCGGTTAACGGCGTGGCGTATATCATTATCGCGCAACCAAAATTAAACGCTTCCCCGACACACTGGCCGCGCTTCCGGCGGAAAGCGGCGGACGGGCTGGTGCCCGTGGACGAAGGCGTTTTTCATGGACGACCTGCTGCGGGAATTTGTCACCGAGACCAACGAAAGTCTCGACGTAGTCGACGTCGAACTCGTTCGTTTCGAACAAGATCCGAACAACGCCAAAATTCTGGATAACATTTTTCGGCTCGTGCATACGATCAAAGGAACCTGCGGGTTTCTCGGATTGCCGCGCCTCGAAGCGCTTGCCCATGCTGCCGAGACATTAATGGGCAAGTTTCGCGACGGCGTGCCGGCAACGAGTGATGCTGTAACGCTCATTCTCGCCACCATCGATCGTATCAAAACGATCCTCGGTTCTCTCCAGACCGAACAGCGTGAGCCGGAAGGCGGCGACACCGACTTGATCTCAAGTCTGGAACAGATGGTTGAGCGCGTTAGCTCGTCGGCTCCGCGTGAAAAGGTTCAATACACGATTGGAACGCTTGTATCTCAAGTGTTGGAGCGCCCGCTAAGACCAGGCGAAGATTCCCTCGACGATCTTGAACGTGCGTTCCGCGAAACAAAGTCTGATTCGCCGCCTCTGAAATCCAAACCCGCGCCGGCCGCAGCCGAGTCACCCGCGAAGGATGACGAGAGTGCCAGGGGATCCACTCAATCTATTCGCGTCACGGTAGATACGCTCGAACAGCTTATGACAATGGTGTCGGAGCTCGTGCTCACGCGCAATCAGTTGCTTGAGATCGTACGTCGCCATGAGGAATCCGAATTCAAGACGCCTTTGCAACGCCTGTCCAATGTGACGGCCGAACTGCAGGAAGGCGTGATGAAGACGCGCATGCAGCCAATCGGCAATGCGTGGCAAAAGTTGCCGCGCATCGTGCGTGATCTCTCTAATGAACTTGGCAAGAAGATCGACCTCGAAATGCAAGGTGCCGAGACTGAGCTCGATCGGCAGGTGCTCGATCTTATCAAGGATCCGCTGACCCATATGGTCCGTAATTCGGCGGACCACGGCCTCGAGACACCTGAACAACGGCGCGCTGCTGGCAAGCCGGAACACGGACAGATACGGCTTTCGGCCTATCATGAAGGTGGCTACATCATCATCCAAATTGCCGATGATGGCCGCGGGCTTGATACCGATCGCATAAAAGCGAAAGCCCTGTCACAGGGTCTTGTTTCTGAGGCCGATGTCGAGAAGCTCACCGAAGCCCAAATCCACAAATTTATTTTTGCGCCAGGGTTTTCCACCGCCGCCAAAGTTACCAACGTTTCCGGCCGGGGCGTCGGGATGGATGTCGTTCGCAACAATATCGACCAGATCGGTGGTACCATCGACGTGAAGTCGGTGGTTGGCGCCGGCCTGAGTTTCACCATCAAAATTCCTCTTACGCTTGCCATTGTTGCAGCATTGATTGTGGAGTCGGGCGGACATCGCTTCGCTATTCCGCAGCTGTCGGTCGTAGAGTTAGTACGCGCACGAAGCGGCAGCGAGCATCGTATCGAGCGCATCAAGGATACGCGGGTGTTGCGGCTGCGCGACAAGCTCCTTCCGCTCGTCGGCTTGAGCCAACTCCTCGGTGTCGACAAGGACGCCGGCGATATCAAAGGCGGCTTTATCGTCGTTACCCAGGTCGGTAGTCAGACTTTCGGCATTGTCGTCGATGGCGTGTTTCACACCGAAGAAATCGTCGTGAAGCCGATGTCGAGCAAACTGCGGCATATTCCGATATTTTCCGGCAACACCATTCTGGGCGACGGGTCGGTCATCATGATCATTGACCCGAATGGAGTTGCGCAAGCGTTTGGAGGTACGGTCGCTTCGCAGCTCACCGCTGCAGAAGCCGCAAGCAGCAATCAGGTCGCTGCTGACGAAGCGAATACCTCATTGCTGGTGTTTCGAGCCGGATCGGCCCAGCCCAAAGCGGTGCCGTTGTCACTCATCACGCGGCTTGAGGAAATCGACGCGCAGAAGATTGAGCTGTCGAACGGCCGACACATGGTTCAGTACCGCGGGCATCTCATGCCGCTCGTCAGTATGAGCGATAGTGTTCACGTGAAGGGCGAGGGCGCCCAACCGCTGCTGGTGTTCTCCGACGGTAGCCGTTCGATGGCGCTCGTCGTCGACGAGATCGTCGATATTGTCGATGGCAACCTGGATATTCAGGTCGCAAGCGACAATCCGGGTGTACTCGGTTCTGCCGTCGTCCGGGGGTGCGCGACCGAAATCATCGACGTCGGTCATTTTCTGCCACTTGCTTTCGAGGATTGGTTCCGGCGGAAAGAACAATCGGTACAAGACAACACCCGCACTGTTTTGCTGATCGACAACTCTCCATTCTTCCTCAACATGCTCACCCCGGTTCTGCAGGCCGCCGGCTATCAGGTCACAGCGGTCGGCTCGGCGCAGCAAGGGTTGGCATTTCTCAGAGATGGGCGTCGTTTCGACGTCGCTATAACTGACATTGAGATGCCGGACATGAACGGATTTCAGTTCGCCGAAGCGGTGCGCAGCGATATGCACCTGGCTGAGTTGCCAATCATTGCGCTTTCGTCGGTCGTGTCTGCGGAAGCGATCGAGCGCGGCCGCCGCGTCGGGTTCCACGATTATGTAGCGAAGTTCGATCGGCAGGGACTGATTGCAACGCTCAAAGAGCAAACTGGCGTGGGTCGGGCGGCGTGATGACATGAACGAAACCCCTGACCACAGCGTGTGCGAGTACGTTACTGCGGTTATCGGCGGTCAGCTGTTCGGCCTGCCGATTCTGCGTGTGCAGGATGTTTTTGCACCTGAACGCCTGACCAAAGTACCGCTTGCGCCGGCTGAGATCGCAGGCGTGCTCAATCTGCGCGGCCGCATCGTGACGCTGATTGATATGCGGCGCCGGCTCGGCCTCGGACAAAGTGGGGATGAGCGACCCGCCATGGCAGTCGGCGTGGAGTCGCGCGGCGAATCTTACGGTTTGCTAATCGACAGCGTTGGTGAGGTGCTCAAGCTTGACGACATGGCGCGCGAACCAAACCCGACTAATCTCGATCCCGGCCTGGCGAGCGTGTCGACAGGAATTTATCGACTGGATGGACAACTTCTTATGGTGCTCGATGTCGACCGCGTGCTCGACATCGCAGTGAAGGCAGCCGCGGCTTGACGCGGTTTGAATGTTGAAGAAATGGAAATTACGCGTGAACACAACGAGGCTGTATGATGAAAACGTGTTTGGTGGTTGACGACTCCAGTGTCATCCGAAAGGTGGCGCGGAGAATTCTGGAAGGGCTCGATTTCCAGATCGTAGAGGCAGAGGATGGCGAGCAGGCGCTCGAAGCATGTCGGAAACAGCTGCCAGAGGCTATTCTGCTCGACTGGAATATGCCGAAGATGGATGGCTATGACTTCTTGCGCTCGCTTCGACGGCTGCCGGGCGGCGACGGTCCGAAAGTGGTGTTTTGCACCACCGAGAACGATGTTGCGCATATTGCACGTGCGCTGCACGCCGGAGCCAATGAGTACATCATGAAGCCGTTCGACAAGGAGATCGTGGAAGCTAAGTTCCAGGAGGTCGGACTTATTTGATCGTTGCGTTCGCCAGTCAGAACACAAGGTCAGTGTAGTCCGTCGCGCCTATGAACTTAGTTGTTGCTCCACCATCGTCCGCGGCTGTGAGTCGGCGTATCCGCGTCATGCTGGTCGACGACGCTGTCGTCGTCCGCGGGCTTTTTGCCCGTTGGGTCGAATCTGAGCCCGACCTTGACGTCGTCGCCACGTTACGCACCGGCCGCGAAGCGGTCGATCAGCTTGAGCGTGTCGACCCTGACGTCGTCGTCCTCGATGTTGACATGCCAGAGCTTGACGGCATTGCGGCCCTCCCGCTGCTGCTCGAGAAAAAGCCCGATCTCGTTGTAATCATGGCTTCGACGCTTACGAGGCGGAATGCCGAGATCAGCTTACGGGCGCTTTCGCTTGGTGCGGCAGATTACATTCCAAAACCGGGCAGCAACCGCGAAGTCAGCGCTTCTACGGCGTTTCGCCGCGACCTTATAGAAAAAATTCGCCATCTCGGTCTGCGTGCAAAGAGGTTGCGTGTGGCTGCCTCGCCCGCCCGCGCGCCGCTGGAAACAAAGGCGGCACCGTCAATCGTGCCGCAGCCGGTAGAGGACGTCGCTGCGCCACCACCGATAACGCTACGGGCCATGCCCACCACGCCTCCGCGCGTCTTGTTGATCGGGTGTTCCACAGGGGGCCCGCAAGCGCTCAACGTTTTGATGGCGGATATAGGGAGCGTGTTGACGCGCGTGCCCGTCCTGATTACGCAACACATGCCACCAACCTTTACGGCTGTCCTTGCCGAGCATCTCGGCCGTATTGGCAAGTGTCCAGTGCGCGAGGCGGTCGATGGCGAAGAGATCAACGCTGGGAACGTCTATCTCGCTCCGGGTGGCAAACACATGAAAGTCGCGCGCCGCGACGGCGCTGCAGTGATCGCAATCGAGGATGGCCCGCTGGTGAATTTCTGCAAGCCGGCCGTGGATCCGATGTTCGCCTCAGCCGCCGAGGTTTGGGGGAACAAGACGCTCGCGCTGGTACTCACAGGAATGGGTGCGGACGGGCTCGCGGGGGCCAAAACTATTGTCGCGGCTGGCGGTCATGTACTGGCGCAGGATGAGGCAACCAGCGTGGTCTGGGGCATGCCAGGTCAGGTTACCAATGCGGGCTTGTGCTCGGCGGTTCTGCCGCTGACGGAAATTTCCGGAAAGCTGTCGCGGCTGTTTACCGTGGAGCGCTCGTGACCCCGCAGGATTTCGACTATCTACGAAAATTCCTGCGCGACCGATCAGGTCTGGTGCTCGCGGTCGAGAAACAATACCTCGCCGAGAGCCGACTCTTGCCCGTGGCGCGCCGTAACGGAATGAATTCGCTCGACGAGCTGGTCGAGCGGCTGAAAAACCGGGCGCTCGCACCGCTCAGCGCCCAGGTGGTTGAGGCTATGACCACCAATGAAACCTTTTTCTTTCGCGACAAGATACCCTTCGATCATTTTCGCGACACCATCATGCCCGCTTTGATTGCGGCACGAGCGCGAGAAAAACGGATTCGTATCTGGTGCACGGCGGCGTCTACCGGCCAGGAGCCCTATTCCTTGGCGATGACTCTCAAGGCCATGGCGGCTGCCGTCGCTGGCTACCGCATCGAGATTGTCGCCACCGATCTTTCATCCGAGGTGCTGGAGCGGGCGAAGGCTGGCATCTACAGCCAGTTCGAAGTGCAACGCGGATTGCCAGTGCAGCTGCTGGTAAAATACTTCGAGCAGGTCGGCGAAAACTGGCAGCTCGCGCCTGAATTGCGCAGCATGGTTCACTACCGCCCGCTAAACCTGCTCAATGACTTCTCCGTGCTGGGAAGCTTCGACCTCGTGTTCTCCCGGAATGTGCTCATTTATTTTGATCAGGAGAACAAGATCGCCGTGCTTAACCGGATCGCCCGGCAAATGCCCGAAGACGGATTTTTGGTGCTCGGGGCGGCTGAGACTGTGATCGGCCTAACCGAAGCGTTCAAGCCGCTTCCGGATAAACGCGGCCTTTACGTTCTCAGTGGCGCCGCGCAACAGCCGGCCGGCGGGGCAGAAAATGTGATCCGTTTCGCTGCGGCTAAAGCCTGAGCCGGTAATTCGCGATATTCGGCATATAAAAAGATTTTTACGTCTTTCGTTCCGAAGGCGGCCATCTTCACCCGCTGACGAATCGTGTAAATTGAAGTGGCCGGGCTGGCGCATCTGATTCAACTGGCGCGCGTGGGGGCTCGCCAATTGCGAGCATGGCCTGAAGAGGGGGATGGTTACCTTGGTCGACTACGTCGAGCCGGTGCTGGTTGTCGACGACCTCAACACGATGACCCGCATCGTGGATGGCATGCTACGGAAATGCGGCTTCGTGAATATCGACCAGGTTCACGATGGTCCCACTGCTCTGCAAAAAATGCGCGAGAAGTCATACCTTTTTGTTGTGACCGACCGTGAGATGCCCGGCATGAATGGTCTCGAACTCGCGCGCGAGATCCGCGCCGATCCGAAAATCCGCAGCGTGCCTGTGGTCATCATGTCCGCCAGTTCGGAGCCGCAGCATGCCGAAGCTGCGATCGCTGCCGGCGCGAATTTTTTCATGACCAAGCCATTCAACCTCACGACGCTCAAGGACGTGATTACCCAGTTGATGCGGCCATCGCAGAGCTGAGCCGGCGGGTTTGCCAATATCGCGTTGCATGTGCTCACCCAAAAAATGCTAGGCTTTCGACGGCGATGGTGTTGCGCGTCAGGGGTTGAGCATGAATGGGCGTTATTCTAACCAGTTTCCGGCTATAGCGGTGCCATCGGATGGCTTGAGAAAAAGTCTTGCCTTCCCGATCGTCACGATCCTTGGCCTGCTGACGCTGGCGTCAACAGCCGTCGCAGTTGAGCTGCCAAAGCCGCAACCTGCCGAGAAATATCTTGGCAAAACAGCGACTGGACCGAATTACACAGTCCACAAGATGGTGCGCAGCGACGGCGTCATGCGGATCTTCGACGTCGACACGTCTTACGGAAAATTTGCCTTCGACGGCGTCGAGTTCACCAAATTGCGCCTGCACGAGCTTGCTGCGGTTGCCGCGCTCGAAAAAATGTCTCAGTCCGAAGCCTTCGGCAATGCGTTCGGGCGCGCAGCGTTGGGTCCGATCAAGTTCGGCGCCGACCTCATTACCAATCCCGCAGGCACCGTCGAGCGCTCGCTCAGCGGCATTGGGAACATGTTCGACCGCGTGGGCGCCGGCCTGTCGAACACTAGCGCCGATCGCGACAATATGATGGATAGCTTGCTCGGTGTCAGTGACACGCAGCGCGAGCTCGCGGTGGAACTGGACGTCGACCCGTATACCGACTTTCCTCCGCTGGCGCAGCGGCTGAAGGAAATGGCGGGCATTATGGCGGGCGGGGGATTACCGATCAGGGCCGGTCTGTCACTGGTTCCCGGCGGCATCGGGATTGCCGTCTCATCGGTTGCAACTGTAAGCGACGCGAAGGACACTTTGCGGAGCAAGACAGCGGCGCAGGTCATTGCCCAGACGCGCGCCATTTTGTTTTCGCTCGGCGTTCCCGACGAGACCACCAATCGCCTTGTCGAGAACCGGAATTACACGCCTGCCGATCTGCTGATCATGGCGCTCGCACTGAAGCGGCTGAACGCGCAGAACACCGCGGCCTTCATCGAAGTCGCCGCCGATGTCGGCTCGCGCAATGTGGCGTTCTACCATCGCCGACGCGCCCAGATTTTGGCAGCGCGCAACACCGAACTGGGCGGAATTGTTTCCTTCGTCACCGTCGCCGGCCAGCCGATCAACACCGCGCGCAATGGCAGCATCATCGCAGCTTTCGTCGTCGACGACATCTCCTGGACAGACATTCAGCAGCGAACGTTCATAACGGCCACTGCGGAAATTCAGCGTAGCAAGCCAGGCGCTGTCCCGGTGCTCGCCACGACCGGCGAAGTGACGCCAATGGCAGCCGGGGAAATCACCAGGCGCGGCTGGAAGATCGTCCATCTCAAGCTGTAGCGCTGACCGGTGACGACCACCTCCTGATCTCATTGAGCGCCCATCCCCGCTGGATTGGCGTGCTTCAATGCAATAGTCTTCCTGTTCCAAGAGCCAAAAAATCCGCCACTTTCGGCCATAGCAGGGGGAAACAATGAAACGGTCCCAGCGTCAGACAACGTCTAAACGCCACAGCCGCAGAGATTTTCTTATTAAGTCGGGCGGTGCGATCGCCGCCGGCGCGTTCGGTGCCTATCCGCTCAGAGGCTGGGCCGCCGATCCCGTGAATATCGGCGGACTTTACCCCGTCACCGGCAGTATGGCTCAAATCGGCGTCGGAATTGTTGCCGCGGCAAAGCTTGCGATCGAGATGGTCAATGAAGCAGGCGGCATCAAGTCCCTCGGCGGTGCCAAGATGAACCTGATCATCTCCGATATTCAGAGCGATACCACGGTCACGCGGACGGAAACTGACCGCTTGATCTCCAGCAACAAGCTGTCCGCTATCCACGGTTGCTTCGCCAGTGCCTTTACTCTGATCGCCAGCGAAGTGGCCGAACGTGCAAAAATGCCGCTGCTGACGGGATCGAGCTCCGATCAGCTCAATAAGGGTCGCACCTATACCTTCACGCCGTTCGCGCGCGCCTCACAATTCGCCAAGGCACAGTTACAAATGTCGAAGCTGGTGGGCGACAAGCCGAAAGTGGCGGTGATCTTCGAGAACACGGCCTTCGGAACTTCGACGTCCAACGGCTTGAAAGAACTCGCACCTGGCGAGGGTGTCGAGATCGTGATGTTCGAGCCGTATTCGGCCGGTTTCACCGATGCGGGACCCCTCATCAACAAGGTCAAGGCATCGGGCGCCAACGCGCTGTTTTCCGTTTCGTATCTCAACGATCTCATTTTGATCGTGCGGACAGTCAAACAGGTCGGTCTCAACATTGCGATCAACGGTGGGTCGGGCGGTTTCGTGATCCCCGATTTCTACAAGAACGTCGGCAAGCTAGCAGAGGGTTTGCAAGGCGTGGCGCACTGGAATCACGATATGGACGCCAATGCGCAGAAGGTAAACGTCGAATACAAGAAACGAACCGGCGAATTCCTATTCGAATACGCCGGTGGCCTTGTCGCGCAGACGTTCATGATCGCCGATGCGCTTGAACGGGCCCAATCTGCCGATCCGCAAAAGGTGCGGGAAGCTCTTGCGACGCTCGATGTCTCGTCCGGTTATGCGGCGATGGCGCCCGGCGGCAAGGTGAAGTTCGGTCCCGACGGTAAGAACATCTACGGTTATCCAGTCGGGGTGCAATGGCAGAATGGCGATCTGGCAAGCGTTTTCCCGCAAGCGGACGCTCGTGCCCCGCTGCTGAAGACCTGACGCGCCGAAAGCAATGCTCGAAATAGTGGCCCAGGCCGTTATCAACGGTCTGTTGATTGGTGGAATCTACGCCCTCGTAAGCATCGGCGTCACGCTGATCTTCGGCGTCGTCAAGATCGTCAATTTCGCCCAGGGCGAATTCGTGATGATCGGGATGTACATCAGTTTTTTCCTCGCCACCCAGTTCGGCATTGACCCGATCGTCTCGCTGGTGGTTTCGATGCCGGTGCTGTTCATCATCGGCGTTCTCATCCAGCACTTTTTGATCCGAAGGGTTCTGGGGCTCAATGACCTGCCCCAGATCTTTCTGACATTTGCACTGTCATTGCTGATCCTCAATCTGGCGCTGATGCTGCTGACGGCGAATTACCGCACCGTCCACACCTGGTATTCGGATGAAGCGTTCCATCTTGGGGGCCTCTACATCCCTTACGCAAAACTCATCGCCTTTGTGCTCGCGATGGTGCTGAGCGGCCTGCTCTGGGTCTTCCTGCACACCACTGACCTCGGCAAGGCGATGCGCGCGGCGGCCCAGAAGCCCGAGGTTGCGATGTTGATGGGTATCAATCCCAACCGTGTGTTTTGTGTCGCGCTCGGCATCGCGCTGGCGCTTGCCGGTGCCGCTGGTTCGCTTTTGATGCCGTTTTATCCGGCCTATCCGATGGTCGGGCAGGTCTTCGTGCTGATGGCTTTCGTCGCGGTCGTTCTGGGCACCTTGGGCAACGTCATTGGCGCGCTCATCGCCAGCCTGCTGATGGGGGTTGCGGAGTCGCTCGGCATTCAATTTGTCGGCGCCGATTCCGGACTAATCGTCGTCTTCATGATGCTCCTTCTCACGCTGGCTGTGAGGCCGAGTGGGCTAGCCGGCGGGAGGGCGCGCTGATGGGGGGACACCGCAATTGGGGTCTGCTGTCACTTGGCGTACTCGTGGTCATCCTTCTCGCGCTACCACTGGTGGTGAAGAGTTCGTTCGCCATCGATATTTTCATTCGCGTGCTGTTGTTTGCCTTTATTGGCGTCGCGTGGAACCTGATTGGCGGCTACGCCAAGCAGCTTTCGCTGGGGCACGCCGCATTTTTCGGGCTTGGCGCCTATACCTCAACAATCCTGCAGATTGATTTCGGCATCTCGCCCTGGATCGGGATGATCGCCGGTGGCGTCGTTGCCGCGCTCGCGAGCCTGCCGATCGGCTGGCTGTGTTTCCGGCTGCGCGGGCCCTATTTCGCCATTGCCACAATCGCGACTGCGCAGGTCCTAATGTTGATCTTCCTGAAATTTCGAGACTTCGCCTGGGGTGCCGAGGGCACAACCATTCCGAACCTCGGCAATTCTCCGCTAATGATGCAGTTTGGAGCCAAGGCGGCGTATTACTATGTCGCGCTCGGCCTGCTGGCGGTGGGGCTGGCGATCACCTATCGGATCGAGCGATCGTGGATGGGCTATTATCTCGTCGCCATCGGCGAAGACGAGGACGCCGCCGAAGCAGTCGGCGTGAATGCGCCGCGGGTCAAACGCGATATCTACATGGTCAGTGCGTTCCTCACGGCCTTGGCCGGCACATTCTACACCCAGTACATCTACTTCATCGATCCGGCGACCGCATTCAACTTCAGCGTCTCGATCGAAGCTGCGCTCGTCTCCATCGTTGGCGGCGTCGGAACGTTGTGGGGGCCGGTGATCGGTACGGCGCTGCTGGAGTCAACGTCGGCCTTGCTGCAAAGCTGGCTGGGCAGTTCGACCGGCGGCGTGCAGTTAACCGTGTACAGCATGATCCTGATGGCCGTGATTCTGTGGCGGCCGACCGGCATCATGGGCTTCATTACCGAGACCTACCAAAATCGCGTCCGCGCGCATGGCGGGACCGTAAAGACGGTGCTCGATGGCTGAAGCACTCGTCATCCGTAATCTGAGCAAGCGGTTCGGGGGCCTGCGCGCCGTGCAGGACGTCAGCTTTTCAGTGAACGAAGGCGAGACACTTGCGCTCATCGGGCCGAACGGTGCCGGCAAGACGACGAGTTTCAACCTGATCACCGGATTCTTCCGGCCCGATATGGGGTCGGTAACGGCCTTCGGGCAGGAAATGGTCGGCCTGCGCCCGCATGACATTTGCGCGTATGGGCTTGCCCGCACATTTCAGGTCGCCAAGCCGTTTGGGGGGATGACGGTGCTGGCGAATGTGATGACGGGGGCGTTCCTGCGCGACAAACACATCGAGGCCGCGCGTAAAATCGCGCGCGAGGCGATAGAGTTCGTCGGCCTGTCGGCGAAGGAACACGCGGCCGCGCGCGATCTCACGACTATCGACCAGCGGCGGCTCGAGATGGCGCGAGCATTGGCAACGCAGCCCCGACTTCTGCTCCTTGATGAGGTCATGGCCGGGCTGAACCCGTCGGAGATCGACCAGGCGGTCGCGTTGGTCGGGAAACTGTCGAAGCGCGGGCTCACCATCGTGATCGTTGAGCACGTCATGCGCGCCATCATGGCCGTTGCCCGTCACATCGTTGTGCTCGACCACGGGCAAAAGATCGCCGAAGGCGCGCCCAAGGACATCGTCGCCAACCAGGACGTCATTCGCGCTTATTTGGGCACCGGCTACGTCCATGCCGCGGTGCCGGGAGAGGCTTAGGTGTTATCGCTGTCCGGAGTGAGCGCCAGTTACGGCTCCGTCCCTGCTGTCGGCGATGTCAGCATTGAGGTCGGAGAGGGCGAAGCGGTCGGCCTGCTAGGCGCGAACGGGGCAGGCAAAAGCACAACGTTGCGTGCAATTTCGGGCCTCGTCCGCTTGACGTCCGGGACGATCAGCTTTTTGGGAACGGACATCGCGTCGTTGCCGCCCTATAAAATAACCGAACTCGGGATCGCGCACGTGCCCGAGGGCCGTCAGGTTTTCCCCGAGATGACCGTGCAGGAAAACCTTGAAATCGGGGCCTATGTGCCGAGGGCCAAGGCCGAGCGCAGCCAGTCGCTCGATCTCGTATTCGGCATATTTCCCGTGTTGGCGGAGCGCCGTAAACAGTTCGCCGGCACGATGAGCGGGGGCGAACAGCAGATGCTTGCGGTGGGACGGGGCCTGATGTTGAAGCCTCGCCTGTTGATGCTCGACGAGCCCTCGCTTGGGCTCGCGCCGGTCGTGACCGACACGACTTTTGAGAAGATCCAGGAAATCCATGCGATGGGCACGGCAATTCTGTTAGTTGAACAAAATGTAAGTCGGGCGCTGACGCTCGTGCAACGAGCCTATGTGTTGGAAAGTGGCAATATCATCATGCATGGATCGAGCGGCGAATTGGCCAACAATAAACAGGTGCAGGCCGCTTACCTTGGGATGTAGACGACAGAATCCGACACTGATCCGATAAAAAACCCCGCCGTTCTGGCGGGGTTCAGTTTGATGGGAGAGAGCCCGAAGGCTCGCATCACGCAAACGCAACGCGGGGGAAAATCTGGCTTACGCCGGAATTCTCTCGTCCGCCTCTGTCGGCTCGCGCAGCACGTACCCGCGGCCCCACACCGTCTCGATGTAGTTCTTGCCGGAGGAAGCGTTAGCGAGTTTCTTGCGCAGCTTGCAGATGAACACGTCGATGATCTTGAGCTCCGGCTCATCCATCCCGCCGTAGAGATGGTTGAGAAACATCTCCTTGGTGAGTGTGGTTCCCTTGCGCAGGGAAAGCAGCTCAAGCATCTGGTATTCCTTGCCCGTGAGGTGCACGCGCTGGCCGCCGACTTCCACCGTCTTGGTGTCGAGGTTGACGACAAGATCGCCGGTGTTGATGACGGACTGGGCATGTCCTTTGGAGCGGCGGACGATCGCGTGAATGCGCGCGATCAACTCGTCCTTGTGGAATGGTTTGGTCATGTAGTCGTCGGCGCCGAAGCCGAGACCTTTGACCTTGTCTTCGATCCCTGCGAGGCCCGAGAGGATCAGGATAGGCGTCTTGACCTTCGAGACACGGAGGGACCGGAGTACCTCAAAGCCCGACATGTCGGGCAGGTTCAGATCGAGCAGGATGATGTCGTAGTCGTAGAGCTTGCCGAGGTCGACACCCTCTTCGCCGAGATCCGTCGTATAGACGTTAAAGCTCTCGGATTTGAGCATCAGCTCGATGGATTGGGCGGTGGCGCTGTCATCTTCAATGAGTAAAACGCGCATTTAAAGTCCCCTTCTCGCCGCAGCCGGGCTTCAGGTCAGCGCCGCATAGCGGCGAGTGTGAAAAAACGCGGTGGGACAAACCGATTCGACACTATCCGGCCATGGTTAACAAAACCTGATTCTCCCATGCAAGCGCGCCGTAGGCAGAGGAGCCCGAATCGGCGTAAGATGTTGCCTGAGAGTGGTTTTTTGGCCACGTCCTGTCTAATGCCCTAGTTTAAGAGTCGGGCCTAACCGACTCTGGCGACTCGCCCCTTCCGTCCTGGCTGGGCGATCCTTATGCCGAAGTCCCGTGGACGAATGACCCAATGATTAACGACGCGGGTAAACACCGAGTTAATGAAGCTCCTGGACCGGTAAGCCTAAGGGTCGGTTTATGGCGGTATCGCTCGCAGGCCATTGAATTGTGCCCACTGCACCTCGCACAACGCGAATGACATGAATTCATGAAAGCCCTCGCCGAACAGATCGTCGATATCGATGGTGTCGAAATCTACGGCCGGGTGGTTTCTGTGCGCGGGCTGATGGTGGAAGTCGCCGGACCGATTTACGCAATGTCGGTCGGCGCACGCTTGACTATCGAGACCGGCGGAGGACGAGCGATTCCTTGTGAAGTCGTCGGGTTCTCCGGGGGCCACGCGCTGGCCATGCCATTCGCGGCGCTCGATGGTGTGCGGCGCGGCTGCCGTGCTGTCGTTTCAAGTGCAGCCGGAGCGGTCCGCCCGTCCGAGCGTTGGCTTGGCCGCGTGGTCAACGCACGCGCCGAACCGATTGACGGGCAGGGACCGTTGCCGTCGGGTCCGGCTCCGTATCCGTACCGCAATTCGCCGCCGCCGGCCCACGCTCGGCGCCGCGTCGGCGATCCGCTCGATCTTGGCGTTCGTGCGCTCAATACATTCATTACTGTTTGCCGCGGCCAGCGGATGGGCATTTTCTCAGGGTCAGGTGTGGGCAAGTCCGTGCTTTTGTCGATGCTCGCACGCAACGTTTCGGCCGACATTTCTGTCATCGGCCTGGTTGGTGAGCGCGGCCGCGAAGTCCAGGAGTTCCTACAGGACGACCTCGGCGCAGCAGGTCTGGCGCGCTCAGTCGTGGTGGTATCCACATCCGATGAACCGGCGCTGATGCGGCGGCAGGCGGCCTACCTAACACTTGCCATCGCTGAATATTTCCGTGATCTCGGCAAGGACGTGCTGGTGCTGATGGACTCGGTAACCCGCTTTGCCATGGCGCAACGCGAAATCGGGCTGTCGGCCGGTGAGCCGCCGACGGCTAAAGGCTACACGCCAACGGTCTTTACCGAGCTGCCGCGGCTGCTGGAGCGCGCCGGTCCCGGGACCGAGCAAGGAACCATCACCGGCATTTTCAGCGTGCTGGTGGACGGAGACGATCACAACGAACCGGTCGCCGATGCGGTCAGAGGCATTTTGGACGGCCACATCGTCATGGAACGCGCGATTGCTGAACGCGGCCGCTATCCGGCCATTAACATTCTCAAGTCCATATCGCGCACAATGCCGCGGGCGGCCGATCCAGCTTATCTTCCGGCCATCAACCGGGCGCGCCAGGTCATGGCCACCTATTCGGACATGGAAGAGTTGATAAGGCTCGGCGCTTATCGGGCAGGTTCCAGCGCCGATGTCGATGAGGCGATTGCGCTACATAAGCCGTTGGAGGCCTTCCTTGCCCAGCTTAAGGAAGAATCAACAACTATGGCAGACGGCTATCAAAGGTTAGAGCTAATTTTGCGCGGCGAAGAAACACAAAACTAACGTTATTGCGGCACAGTCGGCCTGAATGTACGGCGCTGGGCTTGGCGGGGATCGCCCAGCCTTCGCGTTTTCGGGGACTTCGGGGAGTAACTAGTCGATGAAGTCACGCGAGACTCTTATCCGGCTGAAGAAGTTTCAGGTCGACGAGAAACGGCGAAAGGTCGCCCAGATCGAGGCGATGATCGCTGAGTTTGACCGCATCGCGGGAGAACTCGAACGCGAAATCAAGGTTGAGCAGGATCGGGCCGGCATCCACGATCCGGCTCACTTCGCCTACCCAACTTACGCCAAGGCCGCGACGTCGCGCCGCGAGAATCTCAAGCATTCGACTGATGAGTTGCGTGTGCAGCTCGATGATGCAAAAGCCGCCTTGGGCGAGGCCTTTGAAGAGCTCAAGAAGGTCGAGATGCTCGACGAGCGCGACCAACAGCGTGAAAAGGCTGAGGAAAATGCGAGAGAGCAGGCCGAGCTCGATCGTATCGCTACCCTGCGATTCAACGCCGGCGGCGCCCCGGCCTAGCACCGAGTTCTCTTTAGTACACCCGCATTGATTTGCGGCGCGCGGCGTTTTCCACGTTCGCGGGCACAATCATGCCGTGTTCAATGCCGCCGGGTGGCGCATGCCTTTGTTAGATGCCATCTAATAAAACCATGGCGCGGCGTTAATGACAGACCGACAGCGCTACGATGTACTTTGTCTCGGCGCAACTTATCCTTGTTTCGCTATTTCTGACCTGAAACTAAACCTTCCAACTTCTCGTTGCGGGGCGAATCCAGATGATGGCGAAAAAGTCTCCGAACCCCACAGACAAATATGTGGGTGCCCGTGTGCGCATGCGGCGACTGATGTTGGAAATGAGCCAGGAAAAGCTCGGCGAAAAGCTCGGCCTGACGTTCCAGCAAGTACAGAAATACGAGAAAGGGACGAACCGTATCGGCGCGAGCCGCCTCCAGCACATCGCGCAGATCTTGAAGGTGCCGGTGGCGTTCTTTTTTGAAGGCGTCACCGGAAAGCAGAACGACGATGGTTCTTCGAAGCCTCCCGTCGCCGACTACGTTTCCGATTTCTTGTCCAGCTCCGACGGTCTCGCGTTGACCAAAGCCTTCACAAACATCAAAGACTTAAAGATGCGTCGCCGGGTGGTCGACCTGGTCGAGGAGATCGCCGGCGAGCAGCGGTAACCCTCGGGGAACTCCTAAATCCTAAAAACCCGCCGCGAGCTCGCGTGCGCCTTGCGCCTGCGCGGCGTGGGTCATCTTATTTTCGATGTCGGCAATGAGGTTAGCCACGACGCCGGTGCGCCGGGCCACCGGGTTGCGTTCGTAACCCTGCTGCTGAAAGAAATTTGCGGTTGGAACGCGCGCACGGAATACCTGCGGCATCGTCAGCATGTCAAAGCCATTGCCGTCTCCGGTCAGATTCATCAATTCGAGCTCGGCAGCGCTGAGAGGCGCCGTATGGCCTTTGGCACGTGCGAAGCGGACGGAGTCCGTCAGCTTCTGTACCTGCAATAATGGACCAAGATCGATATCGAGCACCGCAGCGTGAATACCGAAGCCGCCCAAGGTCGTCTTGGCCAGTCGATCGTGCTCGCTCCACCGGTTCGGAACCGAACGGCTGTAGGCAATCATGCGCTTAAAGGCCTCGATCTTGCGCTCCATTGAAAGCTTCGCTGGCCCGGTCAGCCCCTTTTCTTTCTGCCGAAGCGCAAGGAGATAGCGGTTGCCGTCTTCCGCAAGAAGCGAAACGGTGTTGGTGCTAAGCAGTTGGTTATAGCCCACGGCTGGCGAGATCGCGCGCGCACCTGGCCGGTAAGGAACGAGTCCAGCCTGCGAATCGTAGGTGCCGTTTCCGCCGGTCTCGAAGGCATAGATGCCAACAATCTGATCACGTGTTAGCCCGGCCGTGAGCGCGGCTTTCGCATAGGCACGCTTGAAGTCGAGGTCGCTCGCCGGACGGTTCGGCACGAAGCCAAATTGTTGGGCGGCGTTCTGAAGAAAATCCGCAATAACGGGAATCTCTGGCCGTTCCGGGGGCGGTTTTGTGGGTGCCTGTGGATCGACAGGGCGTGGTGGGCCTGTATAGACCGGTGGTTGGTTGAGAACGTAATCGTCGAGTCCGATCGGGAGATGGTCGCGGCGTTTCGCGTTGCGTCCGCGCCGCTTGTCCGCCACCGCATCCCAATAAGCGGTTGCTTCAGCCTCGTAGGACGCACGGGCTGCCTGGTATTGCGTAAGCCTGGCTTGAAAATTGGCAATCGATGGGTTTCTCGATGCGTCTTGCGCCCGAACCGGCGCGGCCGCAGTCATCAGCAAACTCGCGGCGATCAGGCATGCCGTTCGTTGTTTAAATGACCGATGCTCCATGGCCTGCCGTTGTCAGCCATTTTCATTGATTCGACCACCTCACAAGAAAACGCGCCGCATTGCGACGCGTCAGGAGGGGAGAGGGACTGCGAACGACTTAACGGACGGTTGGACCGCTGCGGTCGGTAAACACCACAGGACCCCCGGCTTTGATTACGGTTGGGGCTTGCGCGGCCATAATATCGGTGCCGAGATTAAGTTCGCGCGCCGAGATGCCGATCACGGCGATCATCAGCGCTGCGGCAAGGCCTACAACGACAATCTTGAGGTGGGTGGTGCGGTCTGCCGTGTACAGAGACCAATTCATGACGTCCTCCGGGGGCTCTTGCACCTTGGTCGCCCCGTCCCGGCGAAAGGTTCACCCGCGTTCAAGCCTCTAACGTAGGGCGGTCTCGGGGGTTCCCAAGGAGCTATCACGGAACGTTGAAAAACCCGCGAAAAGCCGTGAATGTTGGGGGTAAGGTGGCTCCAAAAGCCCTCTCCCCAAGTTCCGCGGTTGTTGGCTATATGCTGCCGACGGTCTTGAGGCGCGCGCGCGGGTGGATTTCTCCCTGGGAGAGGACAGGTGTTTGCGCTCGGAAACGCTCGACGATGCCGCGAACGAACGGCCGGACATTCGAGGATGTGACCAGGACTGGCGCTTCGCCCTCGCGGGCGGCTTCTTCGAACCGCTCGCGCACCAAGGTGATGAATTCTGAGAGGCGCGAGGGCTGCATCGCAAGTTGCCGCTCGTCGCCCTGGCCGATCAAAGACTCGGCGAAGGCCTGCTCCCATTTGGCTGACAACGCGATCAAGGGTAGATAGCCACCCGGGCTGGTGTATTGCGCACATAGTTGGCGTGAGAGGCGGGCCCGCACATGCTCGGTGAGCGTTACCGGATTGCGCGATCCGGCGATGCCGTCCGCAATGCCTTCGAGGATCGTCGCGAGATCGCGGATCGAAACGCGTTCGCCCAACAGGATCTGCAATACGCGCTGGATTCCGGAAACGGTAATCAGGTTTGGCACCAGGTCCTTGACCAGGTCGGCCTGCTCCTTCGGCAATTCCTTAAGAAGTTTCTGGACCTCGCCATAGGAGAGCAGTTCCGCCATGTTGCTCTTGAGGAGTTCGGTCAGATGGGTGGACAGCACAGTGGCGGCGTCGACCACCGTGTAACCCTTCATGGACGCTTCTTCTTTCAGGGCGCCGTCAATCCAGGTTGCGGGCAAGCCAAAGGTTGGCTCGGTAGTATGAGTTCCGGGCAGCTTCACCTGTCCGCCGGCGGGGTCCATGACCATATATTGGCCAGCCCAGACCTTGCCGCTGCCGGCTTCCACTTCCTTGACCTTTATTATGTAGGCATTGGCGTCGAGTTGCACGTTGTCCAGAATGCGGACGGCCGGCATCACGAAACCCATCTCAACTGCCAGTGAACGCCGCAATGCCTTGATCTGTTCGGTAAGCCGGTCGGAGCCGTCGGGCGCGTTGACGAGCGGCAACAACGCGTACCCGAGCTCGACCTTCAGGTCGTCGATCTTGAGCGCGGTCGCAATCGGCTCGTCAGCACCCTCGGCTTTCGCAGTCGCGTCAGTTTTTTTGGTCTCCGCGGCCGCGGTGAGTCTCATGCGCTTGTCGACAATGAAAGCAAGCGCACTGGCTCCGCCTCCGAGCGCCAGAAACGGTATCATCGGAATACCGGGCAGGAGCGCCATCACCAGCATCACCGCTCCGGACATGCCGAGCGCCTTCGGATAGCCCGAGAGTTGTCTGAGAAGTGCCTTGTCGGCCGCGCCGGAAACGCCCGCCTTCGATACCAGCAGACCGGCGGCGGTGGAAACGATGAGCGCCGGCACCTGTGTCACCAGGCCGTCGCCAACCGTGAGGATCGTGTAGGAATGTGCGGCGTCGGCGAAGGACAAGCCTTGCTGGGCGATGCCGATGATCATGCCGCCGATCACGTTGATGAAGACCACGAGCAGACCTGCGATGGCGTCGCCACGAACGAATTTTGAGGCGCCGTCCATGGCGCCGAAGAAGCCGCCCTCGTCTTCCAAATTCTGCCGTCGCCGCCGTGCCTCTTTTTCGTCAATGAGACCAGCGGACAAGTCGGCGTCGATTGCCATCTGCTTGCCGGGCATGGCGTCCAGGTGGAAGCGGGCTGCCACTTCGGCGATGCGGCCTGAGCCTTTCGTGATGACGACGAAGTTCACGATGATGAGGATCGTGAACACGATAATGCCGATCACGAAATTCCCGCTCATCACAAAATTGCCGAAGGCCTCGATCACGTGACCGGCGGCGTCAGTGCCTTCATGACCGTGAGCGAGAATCAATCGCGTGGATGCGAGGTTGAGCGCAAGCCGGAGCATTGTCGCGATCAGCAGGACCGTCGGAAAGGCGGAGAATTCGAGCGGCGTGTGAATGAAGAGCGCCGTCATCAAAATCAGCACCGAAAAAATGATCGAGATTGCCAACGAGAAATCAAGCAGGATCGGCGGCAGCGGGAGGATCAACACCACCAGAATCGTGAGCACGCCTACAGCAAGCGCGAGATCGCCGCGCTTGAAGAAGGCGCCGATCTCGCTAAGCCCGGGTAGCTTGATGCCGCTGACACCACTGGTCGGGGCGGCCGAAATGTCGCTCATAGGACCATGCGCTGCCGCCATGCCCCGGGCGGTGCGGACGCGAAGACAATACAGAGGTCATTAAACTGGAAGCGGACACCGCTGCCGGTGCCTGAGTAGAGAGCCCGGTGGGCCAGTACCCCTTTCCCCGGCAATATTTGCCCATTTTATGGTTAGCGCGCGGTTAACGGCCTTCACGCGAGCAGTCCTGAGGCGCTATTCCTGGCCAAACGAAAGTCCTCTCCCCGGGGACAGGGAGAGGACCTCAGGCGCCTAACTGGCGCCGTCTGCCGATGATCAGCCCGGCAGGAGCACGGTGTCGATCACGTGGATGACGCCGTTCGATTGCATCACGTTGCGGATGGTGACTTGGGCAGAGCCGCCCTTAGCGTCCCATATCCAGAGCCTGCCGTCCTTCTCGGCGAAGGTCAGATCGGCACCTTCAACGGTCTTCAGCATCGCCTTGCCGTTGCCGGCCTTGATCTTTTCCATCAGGTCCTTGGCGGTGAGGCGGCCGGGCACCACGTGGTACGTCAGAACGTTGGTGAGGGTTTTCTTGTTCTCGGGCTTCAGTAGGGTATCGACCGTGCCGGCGGGCAGTTTGCCAAAAGCCTCGTTGGTCGGGGCAAAGACGGTGAATGGACCAGGCGACTGCAATGTGTCGACGAGACCCGCGGCCTTTACCGCCGCCACCAGGGTGGTGTGATCCTTGGAGTTCACTGCGTTCTGCACGATGTTCTTGGACGGATACATCGGTGCGCCACCCACGTTGACGGTCTTTTCCTTCTCTTTCATTTGCGCGAAAGCCGGACCCAGTCCGCCCAGACTGACCGCAAGTGCCGCTGCCGCAAAACCGGCGAGGGCGACGTTGATGATACGTTTCATGGCTTAACTCCGTTGCTCTGTATGACGTCCCCATGCCGGAGACATCGAAGCTACGGAGGCGATACGATCAGGGATGCACGTTCACATAGACGTGAGCTTGCCGGTCGCGATCACCGGTCCCGTGGGCAGGCCTGTCGGTGAGCCGCCGGGAGGCTCCAGGGAGACCGCCAGAACCGCGTTGTGTTTCGCGAATCCCGCAAGCTCGGTAGACAGAGTGAAGGTCACCGCTTGATCGGCTCGCAACAGTCCTATCGAACGCGGTTTTCCGTCCGGCGGTATGAGCCACAGTTCAGGAACGCGAGTGGTATCAGCACTGAAAGCAGCCGGCACAACCGCCATAGTCCCACCGGCTGCAATGGTTGCGACAAAATGGTGGTGGCCGCCCTCGTCAATGGTTGCGACCAGAGGCTGCTGTTGTGTGAACGTGCCCGAATACAGCAGGGCCGCCAAGCATGCCGCGGCGAGCGCGCCAGTGGCAAAGCTGAACCCGCGCCAGAAATTGAGGCTGTCCCAAAGACCGCTTCGCTCCCGAGTGTGCGCGGGCAGGGCGGCGACAATTGAATTCCATAGCTGAGACGGTGGTGCGACCTCGGGAAGGTTGGCGGCCCATGGCGCCAAGCGTTGCTCCCATTCGTTGACCAATCGCGCAAACGCCTGGTCGCGCGCTATGCGCTGCTCGACTGCCGCGCGCTCAACGCCCGCCAACACGCCGAGCGCATACTCGGCGGCGAGCAATTCGTCCTCTGGAAGGCCGCTATGATCCAATATATCGCTCATTGCTCCAAACAGGCCTTCAGTTTGATCATCGCGCGCCGAATCCAGCTCTTCATCGTGCCAAGCGGTACTTTCATGCGCGTGGCCAGATCCTCATAGGTGCTCCCGTCAAAGAATGCACCGTGCAACGCCGCGCGCTCGTGCGAAGCAAGGCTGTCGAGGCATCCATGCAGGCGCGCATGCTCCTGCATGCTTTCCATCGCGCTATCTGCCCCGACCGCAGCGTCTGCAATGTCCGCGGCGGCGTCGATCGGATTCATATTGCGGTTCTGGCGACTGGCGCGGAGCCGATCGATCGAACGATTGCGCGCGATCGCAATCAACCAGGTCATAGGGCTTGCCCGGCCGGCGTCGAAATCGGCGGCCTTGCGCCACACGGTCACGTAAACCTCCTGTAGAACGTCCTCCGCTTCGCCGCGCTCACCCAAGATACGAAGGCAGATGCCAAAAAGCTTCGCGGAGGTGAGGCGATACACCGTTTGCAGCGCCGCTCTGTCACCCGCCGGAATTCGGCCGAGTGCGGCGGCAATCAGGCTACGGTTAGCTTCGATGTCCATCGTCCGGGGTGGTTCCGCGTGTTTCCGAGCCAACTTTAGGGCTTAGCCGATATAGCGACAATTGCGGTAAGGCTATCTTCGACGGTCAATCGCCGAGGGGCGGAAACACGTGGTGGCCGGCAAAAACAAGCGGCAGTGGCTCCACGCGCACAACTGCGGCCATATCGAGGTCCCCATAAAGATGGGGAAATAACGCACCACCGCGCGAGGGCTCCCATTTCAAACGATCGTCCAGTTTTTTGGCGTCGACCCAAATCAGGAGCAACTCGTTTTGGCCGGCGAAATGCTTGGCCGCGGTTTCGCCGACCTGATCAGCCGTCGATAAGTGTATGAAACCGTCGCGATGATCGTCAGGTGAGCCACGAAAGGCGCCGTCACGCTGCGCTTCGCTCCACAACGAGCGTGGACAAATTTTGTAAAGGATAGTCACCGGACGTCGAGCGGGTCAGGGCCATATTCATTCGGCCTGGACGTACCGCGCAGAAAGCCCAGCTCGACCAGCGCCCAAATCGACACTACCAAAGAAGAAACCGTAAAAATTAGCGGTAGCCCGGTCATTTTTCCGAGGCCGTTCAGCATTGGTGGCACCAGATAGAACAGAAGCAGCCACCATCCGCTCTTGTTGCGGTCATGCAGGCGCTTGGTGCCAACCGCCACCCCAGAAACCATCAATATGAGAAGCACGAAGGCGGCCAGGAACAGAAACAAGAGGTGGAAGTAGAAAAAAAATCCAGCCCAACTACCGCAATCATCATTGACGTATAGGCAAGGACGGCCATCCAGTATTTGCCGCGATTGATGCGGCCGCGGAAGCCGAACAGTAACCGGCCGAAATAAGAATCCATGCTTCAGGCGGCGCCCCTGAGCTCAGACCCTCCATGAGGCGGAGGAATAGGAGAGCCATCGGCTGCATATTCGTTGAGCTTGTTGCGCAATGTGCGGATCGAGATCCCGAGAATATTCGCCGCATGTGTGCGATTGCCGAGACAGTGCTTGAGCGTTTCCAGGATCAGGTCACGCTCGACCTCGGCGACCGTGCGACCGACCAGATTGCGGGTAACCTGTTCGGCTGCTATGGCCGCTTGCGCTGCGACATCGGTGCCGCGTGTCTGGTCGAGCCGCACCCCATCCGGCGAAAGAATGCCGTCAACTCCGATTTCAACACCGCTCGACAGCAGTACCGCGCGATGCAGCGTATTTTCCAGTTCGCGCACATTGCCCGGCCAGCGATTGGTACCAAGAGCACGGCGCGCTTCAGCTGACAGCGGACGGATCTGCAAACTATTGACTAGCGAATATTTCTTGATGAAATACTGCGCCAATTCGCCAATGTCGCCTGGCCGTTCCCGCAATGGCGGAATCTTGAGGTTGACGACGTTGAGACGGAACAGCAAATCCTCACGGAATTTGCCTTCGCGCACTGTGTCAATGAGATTGCGGTTTGACGTCGCTATGATGCGTATGTCCACCGGGACGGGTCGATTGCCGCCGACGCGATCGATAACGCGCTCCTGGATGGCCCTCAAAAGCTTGGCCTGAAGCCGAACGTCCATCTCGGAAATTTCGTCGAGCAGGAGCGTGCCGCCGTTCGCCTCTTCAAATTTTCCGATACGGCGGGCCAGGGCACCCGTAAAGGCGCCCTTTTCATGGCCGAATAGCTCGGATTCGAGGAGGTTCTCCGGGATTGCCGCACAGTTGACTGTGATGAACGGCTTCTTTGAACGGGCGCTGCGACTGTGAACAAATCGCGCAAGCACTTCCTTGCCGGTGCCGCTTTCTCCCGTGATAAGTACCGAAGCCTCGGACCCTGCAATCTGCTGCGCTAGTTTGACGACCTTGGCCATCGCCTCGTCGCGATAGATCATTTCGCGCACATCGTCCGCAACGGCGGCGAGCACAGCTGCGATCAGGTCGGGGTCGGGAGGCAACGGAATGTATTCTTTCGCGCCGGCATGGATGGCATTTACGGCGGCGCGTGCGTCATTGGTGACGCCGCAAGCAACGATCGGCACGTGGATGCGTTCAAGGCCGAGCTTTGTCACCAGGTCGCGGATATCCAGAGTGACATCGACCATCAATAGATCGGCGCCACGGCCGGAACGAAGGACAGCGAGCGCCTGCTCGATACTTTCGGCGTGTGTGACGTTGGCGCCCTTGTCCATTGCGAGTTTGGTCGCAGTGGTGAGCTGGCCGCCGAGCGTGCCGATGATCAGGAGTCGCATGGCTTAGCTCCGTAGGTTTCCATCATTCCGGGCGGAAAAGTCATCAATTATGGTCCGCCTTGATGATTTCCGTCATTGTCACGCCGAGCTTTTCTTCCACGAGAACGACTTCGCCACGCGCTACCAGGCGGTTGTTGACGTAGATGTCGATGGCTTCACCAACCTTGCGATCAAGCTCCAGCACCGCCCCAGGACCGAGCTTGAGAAGATTGCCGACCTCCATGTGGGCGCGGCCGAGTACCGCCGAGACCTGGACCGGTACGTCAAATACCGCTTCAAGATCGGCGGCGCCGCGGTTGACCGAGTCGGCGTCAGAGGGAGCCAGGCTGCCTGCATCAGACACAACCTGGACATCAGCGCCACTTTCGAGATCGGGAAGCGGGACCTTGGTGTCGTCGTCACTCATTGCTGCGTCTCCAGAAATCCTATGAGGCGGGCGCGTTGCGCGCCGATATATAGCGGCCGACCATTTCATCGATAGCCAGTGTCGTCGCCGCCTGGTCGCGATTGACGCCGCCGTCAGCCCATTCGATACGACAATCGCCGGGCGCCAGACTTTCGTCTGACACGATTGTCAGGCGTCCTTCGAAACCACCCTCGCGCGCGATATCTTCGATCCTGGATTTGGCGACTTCATAAATGGCAGGGCCCACGCGCACCGCGACTTGCGGGGTCGACACCAGGTGGTGGAAACATTCGGTGGCAAGCGCGGAAATTTCCGCGAGCGGCTCGCGTGCAATCAGGGCAGGCGCGAGCTTGGCAGCCACAGCGACAGCGACCTCGACCGCTTCGGTTTCGAGCCGGGTTTCAATCGTTGTGAGCGCGCTATCGAGGCGGGCGATGCCATCCGCGATGACCGACAGGGCGGCTGCGATACGCTGCCCGGCCTCCTGTTGCGCCTGCTCCTCGCCGGCAGTGAAGCCCTTGCGATAGGCCTGCGATTCGGTATCCGCACGCCGGCGCTCGTACTCGACCATGGTCATGGTCGGTTTTTCGCCGGTGGCGAAATCCTCATCGAACAAATATTTGGCCGCTGCTTTCATCAGGTTCTCAATAGATCAGTTCGTCTTCGCCACGACTCTTGGCGATAATAATTTCACCTTTTGCCGCGAGGTCCTTTGCGATGTTGACCAGCAGCGCCTGCGCCTCATCGACGTCACGCAGCCGCACCGGCCCCATGGCCTGCATGTCTTCCACCAGCATTTTGGCGGCGCGGCTGGACATGTTCGTGAAGAAGAATTGACGCACGGTTTCGTTGGCACCCTTTAGCGCGACTGAGAGCTTGTCCTTGTCGATATTGCGCATCAGCGTCTGCGCCGAGCCGGTATCAAGCTTGACCAGGTCATCGAAGGTAAACATCAGTGCCTTGATGCGCTCCGCGGCGTCACGATTTTCTTCTTCCAAAGCTGTCAGGAAGCGCGTTTCAGTCTGCCGATCGAAATTGTTGAATATTTCCGCCATGACTTCGTGTGCGTCACGGCGGCGCGTCTGCGAGAGATTGGACATGAATTCCGTGCGCAGGGTCTGCTCGACGCGTTCAATGACCTCCTTCTGCACGGCCTCCATTTTCAGCATGCGATTGACGCAATCGAGCGACAGATCCTCCGGAAGAATCGAAAGAACGCGCGCAGCGTGCTCGGGGCGAAGCTTCGAGAGCACCACAGCGACGGTTTGCGGATATTCGTTCTTCAGGTAGTTCGCCAGCACCTCTTCCTGAACGTTGGCGAGCTTTTCCCACATATTGCGGCCAGCAGGCCCGCGAATTTCGTCCATAATGCCGCCAACTCGTTCGGCTGGCAGATATTGCTTGAGCAGACGCTCGGTGGCGTCATAGTTGCCGAGCAGCGCACCGGAAGCCGACATGCGGCCTACGAATTCAAGCAACAGCTGCTCGACCGATTCGGCCTCGATGGTGCCGAGCGATGACATCACAATCGATATTTCGCGCAGTTCGTCGTCATCAAGCAGCCCGAAGATCTTCGCGCCGTATTGTTCGCCAAGCGAAAGCATGAGCACCGCTGCGCGTTCCGGCCCGGTAAGTTTGCGGATTCGTTCGGCAGCCTGGGGGCGGCGCGACAATTCGGCCATCAGGCCGCCGATGTCCTCGCGCACCCCTTTATCCTTGTCTTTTTTTGTCTCGGTGTAGGCTGACGGCATGGCTTAGGCTGCGTCCTCATGGAGCCAGTTGCGGATGATGGAAACGGCCTCGTGTGGGTTCTTGTCTGCGAGTTCGCCGACCTTCTGGACCGATTGCGCGTGAACCTGGCCCTGAACCTTGGCGATATCGATCATCGCCGACGTTCTGTTGGAAATAGCGACGGCTTCGTCGCCGCCGACGATCGAAACATTCGGCCCGCCGGTTGACGTGATGCTGCCGGTTCCACCCGGAAAGCCAACCATTCCGGTCGGTGCGACTGCTACTGTTCCATCAGCTGAAGGTGCCGCAAGTGCCGCCACGACCTGGCCGGGTTGCATGCCGTCAGGCGTAATGATGCGGCGCACCAGCGGCCGCACAACCATGAACATTACGACCAACCCGAGGATCGCCATAACCCCGAGCTCGGCTCCGCGAATGATGTCATCCTTGGTGAATTGCAGGTAGGTCATCCAGCCCGTCGGTTCGTTGATCGGAGAAGGCGTCGTCTCCGCAAACCTCAGATTGACCACTTCAATCTGATCGCCGCGCTTGGCGTCAAAGCCGATCGCCGAACGCACCAGCGCTGCGATGCGGTCGATTTCTTCTTTCGAGCGCGGTTGGTATGCCAACTCGCCTTTATCATTTTTTGAGTAGACCCCGTCGACAAGCACCGCAGCAGAGATTCGGTTGACCCGTCCCGCTTCGATCACTTCAGTCTTGGTGGTACGCGATATTTCGTAATTGGTGATTTCCTCGGTCTTGCGGGTCTGGTCGCCAACAGCGCCGCCGCCTCCTGCTCCGCTGCCTCCTGCTCCGCCCTGCTGATTGCCGCCTGGCAATTCGGTGCCGACCGATACCGCGCCGTCGCTGCGGGCACCGCTGGCCGCCGACTCCTCGCGGGTCTGGCTCGATCGCAGGACGCGGCCGTCCGGGTCGAATTTGTCCGAGGTTTGCGTGATCCGATTGACGTCGAAATCCGCGTTGATTTGTACACGCGCATGCCCCGGACCAACCACCGACGAAACAATAGTTTCAACCTCGCTGCGCAATCGGTTCTCGTAGGCGAGCTTGCGTTCGTCCGAGCTGACGCCACTCAGCGGATTGTCGGGCGCGGCGCCGTCTGCAAGCAGCTTGCCGCTCTCATCGATGACGGAAACCCGCTCGGGTTTCATTCCATTGACGGCCGTTGCCACCAGGTGACGGATGGCCCGCACCTGCTGCGGTTCGAGCGTCCCGCGCACCTTGAGTACGATCGAGGCCGTGGCATCGACCTTGTCACGCGAGAACAGCGGCCGTTCCGGCAGCACCAGGTGCACACGCGCGGCCTGCACGCGGTCGATGGCGCGGATGGTGCGTGACAGCTCGCCTTCCAAGGCACGAAGATGATTGATGTTCTGAACAAAGTTTGTTGCACCGAGGGCGTCGGTCTTGTCGAAAATCTCGTAGCCGACGCCACCGCCTTTCGGCAGCCCGGATTCAGCGAGCTTCATCCGCAGGCGGGCGACGTTGTCCTTAGGCACCAGGACAATGGCGCCGTCGTTTTTAATTTGATAGGGCAGCGCTTGCCGCTCGAGGTCCTTGACGATTGACGCACTGTCCTCAACCGACAGGTCGGTGAATAACGGCACCATTTGCGGCGTCGTCATCCGGATCATCAGAAATGAGAAGAAGCCAATCAGGGCGAGCGTCACCGCTCCCATGGCCGCCATTCGTGCAGCACCCAGCGACTTCACGAAGTCGAAGAAACCTTGCACCGGTCTATTCCCACCGCAATGGGCGCGGAATGCGCGCCTCACCCGGCAAGATTTGCCCAGTTTAAGGTTAGCGTCCGGTTAATTCCGTGCGCGGGGCACACGAAAGAAATTCGCGACGCGGGGAGCGCCAACGTTCGAGTGCAGTCAGAAGGGGAAAGCTTACTGGCGGTATTGCTGAATGCGCGTCGTGCGCAGGCCGGCGAGGCCGTGCTGGTCGATTGAATACTGCCAAGAGAGGAATTCCTCGACGGTCAGCGTGTACCGCGCGCAGGCTTCCTCAAGAGACAAAAGGCCACCACGCACGGCGGCGACCACCTCAGCCTTTCGGCGGATGACCCAGCGCTTGGTCGTGGGTGGCGGCAAATCCGCAATGGTCAGCGGACTGCCATCAGGCCCGATTACGTATTTGACCCTCGGGCGATGGGGTTCGGTCATTGGTACACTCACAAAACATGACTCGACTGACAGTTGCAGCGAAAAACCTACAGGTCCCGGCTTAAAATTTGACTAAGCATGGCAAATGCATCGGGCAATGATTGCCCGAATCTCGCTAACCTTTTGGTTACGGATGGAGACGTTTAAGCCGGATTTAACGCGGCTAGACGGTTGAAAGGTAATAAGGGATTGGACCGCCCGTTACGGCATTAAGAGTTCCCTACTTTTATCAGGTCGTTGGCCGCACAATCCGTTTGATCTTGTCGAGCGTGTAATTCTGCCCGTTGATCGACAACTGGGGCTGATCCTGGGTGAGATCGACTGAATCCACCACAGCCTGCACCTCGGTTGAAATGGCAACCGACTGCTTGTTGGCGTCGACCGCTGTAGCGGTGAGCGTGTAGCTGCCATCAGGCCAGAGCCGGCCATCGTTACCGCGGCCATTCCACGTGAAAGTCTGAGTGCCCGGATTTACGGCGACGGTGCCGGTAAATGCATTTTGGCCGGTGGAATCGCTGATGGTGATGGAGGCCGTCGACGGCTTGGTGACATTCAGGCTCCAGTTGGCTGTCCCGCCGGTCATCTGGGCGGTCGAGCCGTCCACTACGACGGTGGCGCCGACATAGGCGAGGGCAGTCGTGGTCTGGGCGCTCTTTTCCAACGCGACCAGGCTCGTGAGCTGATCGTTGGACTTCATCTGCTGCTCGACTTGTGCGAACTCGACGAGTTGTTGGGTGAATTGATTGGTGTCGAGCGGATCCAACGGGTTCTGGTTTTTCAGCTGCGTTGTCAGCAATTGAAGAAAGGTGGTGAAGTTGCTGGCAATCTCGGTCTTATCGAGCGCATTTGAAACCGAACTTGCGCCGGTTGTGGTGGTAACGGGTGCGATCGTTGTCATGATTGGCCCTCAGACGCGAATATCGAGACCGCGGCCTTGCCCGGCGAGACGGCCATAGTTCTGCGGAATAGCATCAATTGACGGCAGCGTTTCGTCGCTTACGACAATCTGCGTGACATCCGACCCGCCGCTCGGTTGCTGCTGATTCATGGATTGATCGCGCAGCGAGAATTGCAGGCCATTGTCTGCAGTCTTCAGCCCCGCATCCTGCAACGCGCGCTCAAGGCCGGAGACGTCACGTCGCAACAGATCGAGCGTGTCGGCGCGATCGACCGTCAGCCGCGAGGTCACGTTGCCATCATGGTCGACATCAAGCCGCACCTCGATGCGGCCAAGCTCCGGCGGATCAAGCCGGATCTCGAAACGGTTTTTGCCCGCCAGGGCCTTGCTTGCGATTTCAATCGGAACGCCGGCGAGTGGAATCGCGATTGGCTGCGGCAAGGGCTGTGCGTTGGTAACAGCAGAAACCGTGACGGTTGGCGCTGCGTGCGTCGGGCTACCGGGGACTGCGCTCGAAACAGCGCCAGTATCAGTCGCGATTGTCGGAGAAGCGGCATTGTTGTCGCCAGACTTAGAAACTGACGCCTCGATGCCAAAATGGCTATTGGGTGCTGATTCGCCGCGTGCATCGGCCACATGTTGCTTGTCGCTTTCGCTCGCAGCGGCCTGAGGTTTGTCGGGATGTAGTTGCACCGCGGTCTTGGCAACCGGTGCATCATCCGTCCCTTCGGCAAGGGACACGTCCGCATCGGCTTGCTTTTCGTCCCCGCTCTTTTTTCCGGTGCCAACCTGTTTTCCGGTGCCAGATTTCACGTCCGCATCAAGCGCTTTCAAAGCAGGCGCGCCGTCGGTGACAATCGCGGCCAGTCCTGGCAGATCGGGCTGCTTGACGTTTGAAAGGTCGGGCGCAGGCGTTTGCACGGAGGTTGCCACCGGCGCAACCGCATCCGGCGTGGCAATTGTCAGAATGGCATCAGTATGCGCTGCACGCGTTGCGTCGTCGGTCTTTGACGCTTCCGCGGGCTTTTCGCTTTTGTCGACCGTCGTAATTGTGTCGAGGGAGGCTTCATCGGTGTTGGCATTCGTACTTGTCTTGCTCTTGCTAATCGGCTTTCCGTCGGCATCGAGTTCGGCAACGGCGTCATCAGGACCCGATTTTGCCGCCTGTGTGTCATTGCTCGCTGCTGCCGGCTGACAGTCCTTGTTCTTATTTGATGGTTGGGAACTCTCGGCGGGCGCCGCTTTGTTTTCTGATTGAGGTGGTGGAGCTTGGTCCGCGGTTTGCGCGGTGTCGTCGAGCAAGCTCTCGAATGGCGAGGGGGCCTGATTGGGCGATTGGGCAGGACGACCTACGCGCGGCAAAGGATGATGAGACGCTTGAATTTTGGTATCGGACGCAACTTGCGGCACAGCGGCACCTCCGGAGATCTCCGCCGCTTTACGTGCAATCGGCAGGCCAGCCTCCGAAAGGTCAAATTCCTGTTTTTATTCAGCTCTTTGTGGACGGTACCTGGAAGGACAGACGGGCACACCCCGGCAGCGACAACAGCCGAGCGGCAAATTCTGCCGGGCTTTGCCTTCACATTGCGCGCCTTCGTCGCCACCTATAATAAGTAGGATCATGCCCAACAGTCTCGATCTCGACCGCCGGCCTGAAGACACTCGCGTCGTTGTCGCGATGTCGGGCGGTGTCGATTCCTCTGTGACGGCCGCTTTGCTCAAGGCTGAGGGCTATGACGTGGTCGGCGTCACGTTACAACTTTATGACCACGGCGCCGCGACCCACCGTAAAGGTGCCTGCTGCGCGGGCCAGGATATCTACGATGCGCGCGCTGTTGCCGAGCGTATTGGGATTCCGCACTACGTGCTCGACTACGAACGCCGTTTCAAGCAGGCCGTCATCGACCGCTTCGCCGAAAGCTACATTCACGGCGAAACACCCGTGCCCTGCGTCGATTGTAATATGTCGATCAAGTTCCAGGACCTGTTGGTAACCGCGCGCGAGCTGGGGGCCGAGGTGCTGGCGACCGGCCACTATGTCGCTTCGCGGGCACTATCGGGAGGAGGGCGCGCACTCTATCGCGCACGCGAAGAAGAACGCGACCAGAGTTATTTTCTCTTTGGCACCACCCGCGAGCAACTCGATAGACTGCGCTTTCCGCTTGGCGAGCGAACCAAGATGGAAACACGCGAACTCGCGCGTCAATTCGGTCTGGCGGTTGCAGAGAAACACGACAGCCAGGATATTTGCTTTGTGCCGACAGGCCACTATGCCGACATGATCGAGCGTCTGAGGCCAGGCGCGGCCGAAACTGGTGACATTGTGGATCTCGAGGGAAAAATCCTCGGCAAACACGCCGGCATTATCCATTTTACTGTCGGGCAGCGCAGGGGACTCGGCATTGCGGCTGGCGTTCCATTGTATGTCCTACGGCTGGACTCCGAGCGCCGTCGGGTGGTGGTCGGACCGCGTGAAGCCTTGCGCATGAGCCGTATCGTGCTGCGTGACGTCAACTGGATCGGTGATGGCTCGCTCGATGGGACGCTTGCCGACGATCGTCGTGAGGTATTCGTCAAGGTGCGCTCGACCAGGCCGCCCCAGGCGGCGTGGCTGCGGCACGGCCCCGACGGCTGCGAGGTAGAGCTGATCGATGGTGAGCACGGCGTATCGCCCGGCCAGGCTTGCGTCTTCTATGATTCCGGCGCCGGACAGGCGCGCGTGCTCGGTGGCGGATTCATCAAGAGTGCAGTGGGGACGGCCGACTACCAGGGCGCTGACCACGCGCCCATAGTGGCGCCCGCAATGCGCGGGTAAGCACGACTGCATGGGGGCGGATATCGACAAATCGAGCGTCGAGCGCGCCTATGCGCGCTGGGCGCCGGTCTACGACCTGGTATTCGGCGCCGTGTTCGATGCCGGCCGCCGCGCGGCCATCCTCGCAGCGGAGCAGGCGTGCGGGCCGGCGGGCGGACGCATCCTCGAGGTCGGTGTCGGCACCGGTATTTCGTTGCCTGATTACGCGCGAAAGAACCGGCTGGTGGGCATCGACCTTTCGGAGCCGATGCTGCGCAAGGCGCACCAGCGGATTGCCGAACACGATTTACGCAATGTCGAGGCTTTGGCGGTGATGGACGCCGCCCATATGGCGCTTCCGGATCGATCATTCGACGTGGTGGTGGCGCAATTTGTCATTACGGCAGTGCCCAATCCCGAGGCTACGCTCGATGAGTTCGCGCGCGTAATAAGGCCGGGCGGCGAGATCGTGCTCGTCAATCACATCGGGGCGGAGGCCGGCCCGCGTCGCGTGTTCGAGGTTTGCTTTGCCCCGCTTGCGCGCAAGCTCGGCTGGCGGCCGGAATTCCGCTTTGCGCGCCTCGCCGGCTGGGCAAGCCGCCATGGGGGTGTGCGGGTTATCGAACACCGACCGATGCCGCCGCTTGGCCATTTTTCGCTGATCCGATTTGAGCGGCTGGCGCCCAAGACTGGTTGAATGGCTGGCTGAATGGAACCCGGCGGCCTGGGAGGCCGTTGTCTTTCCGTTCACATGCCAAAAGAGGGGCGTGCGATGATCCGTTTTGTCCGACCTGCCGTTATCATCGCGTCTGTCCTATGGCCGGCTTTGGCTCTCGCCCAAGCTCCGCCGACGACCAAAGCGCCAACAGGGCCAGCAGCGCCAAGTGAGCCAGGTGCGCGGGTCGATCCAAACGCCTGTGCGCAACCAGACACGCAGACCACGGTCGGGAAGGGCGGGGAGCTCGAGACCCGGAAGCAGGACGCAACCGGCAATCTCAGTGACAAGCTTGCCCGTTCGGGTGGCGTGATTTGCCCGCCGGAGCATGTCGATCCTGAGATCAAACAACCGACCCCGCCCGGTGGCACTATGCCCGTGATACCTCCGCCCGGCAGCCCAGGCGGCGACCAGTCTATCCAGCCGAAGTGACCGCACGGGGACGCATTTCCCATGCTTGCTTGACAGTGTTTGCCGCCGCTTCCTATATCCGGCCCGTTCCGGCACGATATTTCGGAATGGCGGGGTAGCTCAGCTGGTTAGAGCAGCGGAATCATAATCCGGAGGTCGGGGGTTCGAGTCCCTCCCCCGCTACCACGACACCCTCCCTGAGGCCCGCTCCGATACGAGTGAGTGCCGGGTGTTTGTGAGTTGCGATAGATGACCTTGAATCCAGACATGAGCCATCGCCATTCGCAAACAAATGGCGCTTATCGCCAATTTGGAAATCGTTTCAAGCGAGACGGGATGAAAAAACAGGGCCACGCAACTTTTGCGTGGCCCTGGAAAGAAAGGTGACCGTGCACTTCGGGGGGAAGGGGATTGCAGCGGTCAGCAACCTAACTCGCAGACAAGCGACAGGTTCCTTTGTGCCCAATGATGCCAATACCTTTATTGTGACGCACATTGCTTCCGCTTTCGCAGGAGGCGCCAAGGGCACGTAGGAGGGTAAAATAGGCTCATTTCAGATGTAATTTTGAGCCCGGCAGGCCCTCTTGCCGACTTAACCTATCAAAAGCCTGTCAGGCAGATGTGGCGGCAATTCGAGGTTGCCGGGCCCAAGGTGCAATGGAACAATCGCATCAATAAACAGTATCTGTACGTACATCGACTGCCGAAGCCCTTTGCATTCACGGAGACCCTCCATGGTACGGCCAGCATTGTCGCCGGTCTCGCGCGCGGGGCCGACGCAAAAGCCGGAGCGGCCTCTCGATGAAGCCCGTGAGTATTGGCTAAACGCGTTCCGCCGCGTGCGGGCCGATACAGAGGCTCGGGCTGCGCATCTGTCACCGGAAGATCAGATCGTTCAGTCGATGGCGGATGCCAGCCCGACAAAGTGGCACCGCGCGCATGTCACATGGTTTTTCGAGCAGTTCTTGCTGGTGCCTCACAATTCCAGTTACCGAATTTTCGACGAACGGTTTCCATTTCTGTTCAATTCCTACTATGTGGCCGCCGGTCCGCGGCATGCGCGGCCGCAGCGGGGCTTAATCACGCGGCCCAATGGCGAGGATGTCACAGCCTACCGCGCCCATGTCGATGCAGCCGTGGAGCGTCTCATAAGAAAGGTGCCTGCGGCAGACGCCGAGCGCGTATTCAATATCCTTGAAATCGGATTGCATCACGAACAGCAACACCAGGAATTGTTGATCACCGATATTCTCCATGCTTTCGCGCAGAACCCGACAAACCCGATCTATGACGCGAATTGGCAACCGAGACGCGCAACCCAAGGTCCTCGCCGTTATGTCGAAGTGCCGGCGGGCATTCACGCGATTGGGCATGAAGGCCACGAGTTTTGTTTCGACAATGAGACGCCCTTCCATGATGAGTTAATCCCTCGCGTACGGATTGCGCGGCATCTGGTCACGAACGGCGAATGGCTCGATTTTATCGAAGCTGAAGGTTACGGCACGCCCTCGCTGTGGTTGTCCGACGGATGGGCTGTTGTCCAAAACGAAAACTGGCAGGCCCCCGGCTATTGGCGATGGAAAGATGACGGTTGGCAGGTGGTGACGCTAGGCGGTCTGAAACCTGTCGATGTCACCGCGCCCGTGCAACACATCAGTTACTACGAGGCTGAAGCCTTCGCTCGTTTCGCCGGCAAGCATCTACCGAGCGAAGCGGAGTGGGAGGTCGCCGCGCGCGCAGATGTGATGGCGGACGCCTTCGGCATCGCTTGGCAATGGACGCGCAGCGCATATCTACCTTATCCCGGCTACCGGGCCGCAGGCGGCGCGCTTGGGGAATATAACGGGAAATTCATGGTCAACCAAATGATTCTGCGCGGTTCGTCCCTTGCAACTCCGGAAGGCCACGAACGACTCAGTTACCGCAACTTCTTCTATCCGTCGGCGCGTTGGCAATTCAGCAGTGTGCGTTTGGTAGAGTTTATGTGAGGGCGTCACTATGGTCGCAGTAGCACGCAAGCATCTTCTGCTGCAGAACACCGAAGTTTCCGAATTCGAGACCGATGTCCTTGAGGGCTTGCGGGCAACTCCGAAATACCTGCCGGCGAAATACTTCTATGACCCTGTGGGTTCGCACCTGTTTGAGCGTATTACAGAACTAGCCGAATATTATCCCACGCGATGCGAGATGCGCATTCTGCGCCGGCACGCCGCTGATATCGCCGCACTGGTACAGCCGGGAGCAGCGCTGGTTGAATTTGGGAGCGGCTCAAGCAAGAAGGCGCGTATTTTGTTGAGGGCGATGCCGAAGCTCGCGGCTTATATCCCCGTCGACATCTGCGGGGAGATGATCGAGCAGGAGGCGGCAGAGCTGCGACGCGATTTTCCTCAGCTCACAGTGCTTCCGGTGGCGGCCGACATTTGCAAACCGTTTCTTCTTCCGGAGGAAGCCAGATCTGCGCCTGCACGCATTGGATTTTTTCCCGGATCAACTATCGGGAATTTCGAGCCGCACGAGGCGGCCGCTTTCCTACGAAATGCCGCGAATATTCTGGGTCCCGGCGCATCGCTTATCGTCGGGGTCGATCTGATCAAGCCGGCGGATGTTCTCAACGCGGCTTATAACGACGGTGAAGGGGTGACCGCGCAGTTCAATCTCAACCTACTGACCCGGATCAATCGGGAGCTTGGCGGCAGTTTTCGGCTCGAAACGTTCGAACATCACGCCTTTTACAATCGCGAACGTCATCGTATCGAAATGCATCTCGCGAGCCTCAAGCGGCAAAAGGTAAAGGTGGCGGGCGAGACCATCGATTTCCGAGCCGGCGAAACCATCCATACCGAAAACAGCTACAAATACAGCGTCGAGTTGCTCGCAGCGCTCGCGCGCGGCGTAGGTTGGCTACCCGCGAAAGCATGGATCGATTCCCGAAAATATTTCTCGATCCAGACGTTCACGCTTGTCGGGTGACTTGCTCGAATTCCTTCGCCTGCGCTAAGCCTTACTGCGCCCGCCCCAATGGCCGGGCGTATTTATTAAGTAAGGTAAGCTCATGAAGATCGTCGGTTTTGAATCCAGCAATGGTGTACGGCTTGGCGTGGTCGATGGCGATCATGCCGTCGATTTGCAAACTGCGGATGCAAATGTGCCGAGTGATCTCGGCGAAGTCTTGCGCCGGAACAACGGCGATCTCAAGTCGCTCGGTGACTTGGCCAGGCGAGCGCCGGCGTCCTCGCGACGTCCGCTGAGTGAGATGAAATTCGCACTTCCCGTTTTGCGTCCCGGTAAAATAATCTGCCTCGGGTTGAACTATCTCGACCACGTGAAGGAAGGGCCGCAGCGCGACAATATCCCGAAATTTCCTTCGATCTTCTTCCGGGTGCTCACGTCAATGGTGCCGCATCTGCAGCCAATTATGCGGCCAAAAGAATCGGTTCAGCTCGATTACGAGGCGGAGATGGTTGCGATTGTGGGCAAGCGCGCCAAACATCTCACATTGGCCAACGCGACCGATTGCATTGCCGGCTATTCCTGCGCAAACGAAGGTTCAGTCCGTGAATTTCAGCGGCACACGACGCAATGGGGCATGGGCAAGAATTTCGATCGGACCGGCGGCTTCGGGCCATGGATGGTGACTGCCGACGAAATTCCCCCCGGCGGCAAGGGTTTGAAGATCACGAGTTGGCTAAACGGCAATACCATGCAGTCCGATAACACCGACAATATGATGTTCCCTCTCGCTGAAACCCTGGTCTATCTCACCAAAGGCATGACGCTTGAGCCCGGCGACGTTATTCTCACTGGCACGCCATCCGGCGTTGGTCACGCGCGCAAACCCGAACCGGTATGGATGAAGGCAGGCGACAGCTGCGAGATTGAAATCGAAGGTATTGGCACGCTGCGCAATCCGGTCGCGGACGAGAAATGAAAAGCTGTCCGGTTGACAATGCGGTAGCCGAACGCGTTCTCTAAACAACAATAAAAAAGGCTGCTTACGATAAGTACGGGAGGACAATCGTGAAACGCACTTTTGTGGGTTTTGCCGCAAGCTTGCTGCTTATGGCGGGTTCGGCGGCCGCTTTCGCGCAGGATTGGCCGTCGAGGCCCGTCCATATTTTGATCGGCTTCGGGGCAGGCGGCGGGACCGATGTTGCGACCCGCATCCTTGCTGATGGCTTGTCAGAATCCCTGGGTCAACAATTCATCGTTGAAAATCGTCCTGGTGCCGGTGGCACGATTGCGGGCGGCATGGCCGCGAAGGCGCCAAAGGACGGCTACACCATTCTCGCCATCAGCATGGGCCATTCGGTCTCGGCGGTTATGGTCAAGCAGGTCCCGTATGACCCGGTGAACGATTTTGAACCGGTCGGAATATTCACCAATTCTGCCTTTGTTGTCGTAGTGCCTAAAAATTCTCCGGCGACCGACATCAAAAGCCTTATCGAATACGTCAATAAACAGCCCGGTACGCTGAATTACTCCACGGTCGGGCTGGGCTCGACGCAGCATCTTATCGCCGAGCACATGCGCCAGCGTGCCTCTATAAAGGCTCAGGCCGTTTCGTACCGGACAACAGGTGAGGTGGTGAGCGCGTTGCTTCGAGGCGACGCGGCCTTCGCTGTCGAGCTTTATCACCCAATTCGCGGTCAGGTGGATTCCGGCGATTTACGTGTGATTGCTGTAGCCACGCCGACGCGTTGGCCGGCAATCCCAGATATACCGACTCTTGCAGAGAGCGGCGTGACGGGAATTAGCTATCTCGGCTGGTACGGTCTGGTATTTCCAGCCGGGACGCCGCAACCGATCGTCGACAAGCTTCACAAAACAATGCAAGAGGTGCTCGGCAAAGACGCCGTGAAGAAGAGGCTTGAAGGTATAGGGGCGATCGCAAACCTGTCTTCCCCCGGCGAATTCCGCAAAGTCATACAGTCCGATATCAAGGCTTTTCAGGACGTGGCCAAGGTGGCTGGCCTCGAACCCAAATAGTCTTTCGATAGTTGTTTGTTTCGCGGCGCCGGCGCGCGGCCGCCGCACATTTGGAACGTCTTGTAAGACGGCAGCAAAGCGAGGAATGAAATGGCCGATCAGTTCAATGTGCTCGTCATTTGCGGATCAATCCGCAAGGGCTCGTATAACGCCGCACTTACGCGCGCGCTGCCTGGACTTGCGCCTTCTGAAATGAAGCTTATTTCAGCGCCTCCGTTTGAAACATTGCCGCTTTACAACGCCGATATCCAGGAGGCGTCTGGCTTTCCAGGTCCGGCAGAAGACCTTGCGACCGCGATCCGCGCGGCCGACGGCATCCTGTTCGTCACTCCCGAATATAACTGGTCGATGCCAGGGGGCTTGAAAAACGCGATCGACTGGGTCTCGCGTATGAAAGATCAGCCGTTCGAAGGCAAGCCGGTGGCGATACAGTCCTGTTCGCAAGGCCCGCTCGGCGGCGCGCGCATGCAGTATCACTGGCGCATGTCGATGACGTTTCTCAAGGCATTTATCTTCGGCACGCCGGAAGTTTTCGTCGGCAATGCGGCCAGCAAATTCGACAAGCAGTCGCTTGCATTGACCGATCAAGGCACAATGGATGCCGTCAAGGCGCAGCTCGCCGCGTTCGCGAAGTTCATCAAGCGGATAAAGGCGAGTGGTTAGTTGGAACGTGCGGCAAGCACTCGGCACAACAAATGCCAAAGTCGGAAACATCCGACTTCGGCTGCGTCGACCTCTCCCAATGGGAGAGGTGAAAAGTCAGCCCGCCGCCTGCGCCCGTTTCGGAAAAAGCTGCGGCCGCAGCTTCGGGTGTCCGGCCATAGTCTTCGGCGCATAAGGTGTTTCGGCGCCCAGTTCTTCTGCCGCGTGCCAGGCCCAGCGCGGATCCCAGATCGCTGCGCGCGCGAGGCAAATAAGATCCGCCTTGCCGGAAGCAACGATATCTTCCGCTTGTTGGTAACCGGCGATTAGACCGACGGTCATGGTTGTGATGCCGCTTTCTTTTTTTACTTTCTCGGCGAACGGAACCTGATAGCCGGCGGCTAGCGGAATCTTCTGTCTCGGGTCGAGGCCGCCGGTTGAGACGTCCATGTAGTCCATGCCGCGCTTCTTGAGTTCCTTGGCAAGAACGACTGTTTCCTCGGGCGTCCATCCACCGTCAACCCAGTCGGTCGCCGACACGCGCATACCGATCGGTTTTTGCTCCGGCCATACAGCACGTACGGCCTCAAACATCTCGATTGCGAAACGCATGCGGTTTTCAAGCGACCCGCCATACTCGTCGATGCGTTGGTTTGAGAGCGGGGACAAAAATTGATGGGCAAGATAGCCGTGAGCGCCATGCAACTCGATCACGTCGTAGCCGATACGGTCCACACGCTTTGCGGCTGCGGCGAATTCGCCCATAACGCGCTTAATGTCGTCTTTGGTCATGGCGTGCGGGACAGCCCAACCGGTGTCATAGGGAATTGCTGAAGGCGCTTCCGGCGTCCAGGCATCGGGTCCGTCGAGAATCGGCTTGCCTCCGGCGGCGGGCGGCGTGGTTGGCCCTTTGCGTCCCGCATGTGCGAGCTGTACGCCGAGTTTCGCCACGCCATACTGACGGCAGAAGTCGTGCACGCGCTTGAGGGCGGCCTCGTTATCGTCCGACCACATGCCGGCGCATTTTGGCGAGATGCGGCCTTGCGGATTGACGTTCGTCATCTCGCACATCACCAGGCCGGCGGCACCGAGCGACATATTGCCAAGGTGCATCAGGTGCCAATCGTTGGCCGAGCCGTTGTTCGAATTGTATTGGCACATGGGCGAGACCACGACCCTGTTCGGCAGGGTCAGACCACGCATGGTGATGGGAGAGAACAGAACGCTAGCCATTGGGAGGGCTTCCTTTCAGTGCGGAGAAATCAGATGGCGGCATGGTGAGCGTGCATGGCGACGACCAGACAGCAGATCGCCCAGAACACGCAATATTCGATACCGCCGATTACCCAGATCCAGCTCCTGGTCACCTTGTAGGTCGCGGCGCCAGCGACCAGCAGATGGATGAACGCGATGAATGCGACATACTGCAGGTAGATGCCGAAAAACAAGCCAATAGAGAGAAATGTCTCAATCGTCCCTGCGATGTACATCCAGGTAGCAGGCGGATTGAAACCGGCCTTTACGAAGAAATCGAGTGTCGCCGGCACCGTGATTTTTCCGACGATGTGGGGAATGAAAAACAACGCGCAGATGATCCGTAGAATATTGAACTCGTTGAGCAGATTGAATTTGTCGGCAAGCGACATGGCAACTCCCCCCGTGGTTTTCTCAACCACTTGCATTCACGTTTGCACTTTCAGGTGCAACAGCCAACCCCCGCAAGCAACGTCTAGATCTTGCGGCCCTTGAGCCACGCGTTGCCCTTGGCATATAGAGCGTCGAGGTCGGGGCCGTCGAGACCGGGCATGTCGCGCTTAACTTTGTAGCCGATCCTGGTTTGCAGATAGGCGAGATGGCGATAGCCCTCCGGAAATTGCTCAAGCAGGGTTTGGTCAAGTTTGAGTGTGGCTGAGGGATCAACCGGATCGAGTCGATCTTTCTCGTAGGCGAGGCGACGCAGCACGATGCCCCATTTGCCTCGACGCTTTTCAAGAAAATCGTAAAAGCGCCCGGTGCATACAACGTCGCAGATAACGCCTTCGACCGGCGCACGCTGCGATATGGTCATCTTCGTCTGCGCAATAGCGCGTTTGCCCTTGATATCGATGCTCATGCCGCCAAGCATGTGCATGATCCGCACGCCCCGATCGTAACCCTCCTGGCTGACGCGGATAAATTCTTCGGAGGACCCCTGAAACCAGGTGGCCCACATCTGCCCGTCCTTGTGCCAGACAGTCTGAAAACGATCCCACATTCGAGCATCGCGCCAGAGTACCCAGTTCTCTATCAGCGCCCGGATCTCCAGGCGATCGGCGGTGTGTTTTGGCATGGAATGTCTCCAGTCATAGCCGGGCTTGTCGCTCGCAAGTCGGGTCTACCCGACTTGAGGCACTAGTTATATGGACTGGCGCAACGCCGGTGGACCGGAGTTGCGCATGCCATCCACGTCTTTATGGTGCGATCTAGCAAGACGTGGATGCTCGCGACAAGCACGAGCATGACGACAGCGGGTGGAGCAAGAGATGCCGAGGCTTGCTGGAAAAACCGCGATCGTGACCGGCGGTGCCAAAGGCATCGGCAAGCACTACTCGCAGGCGCTCGCGGCGGAGGGCGCACGGGTGATGATTGCCGACGTCGTAGACGGTCGCGCGCTTGCCGGGGAAATCGCAGGACGTCACGGCGCGAATTCCGTTGCCAGCGCAACATTCGATGTCAGCGATGAGAATGCGGTGAAAGGCCTGGTGGCCGAGACCATCGAGCGGTTCGGCCAGATCGATGTGCTGGTGAACAATGCCGCGCTTTATTCCGCGCTGAAGCCGAGAACTTTTAATGAGTGGGACACCGACTTGTGGGATCGCGTAATGGCGATCAACGTACGCGGAACGTATTTGATGGTCCGCCACGTCGCGCCGCACATGATGGCCCGCCGCAGCGGCAAGATTATCAATGTCGCCTCGGGCGCACCTTACAAGGGCGTGCCGCGCATGCTGCCCTACGTGACGTCGAAGGGTGCGATTCTTGCTTTCACACGCTCACTATCGCGCGAGCTCGGCGAGTACGGCATCGCGGTCAACTCGCTCTCGCCCGGATACACCCTGAGCGACACAGGGCTTGAAAATACCGCGCATGTTGAGGACGAGCGCGTTCCGGTGCGGAACAGTCGTGCCTTCAAGCGCGACGCGTATCCGGAAGACTTGCTGGGTGCGCTCATATTTCTGGCGTCGAGCGATAGCGATTTCGTGACGGGTCAGTCGCTTGTGGTCGATGGCGGATCAGTGAACAACTGAAGGAGAAGGGGTGATGAAGGTCGACGGCCGGTGCCACTGTGGTCACATCCGCTACGAAGCTGAGATCGATCCGGACACGGTGGCGATCTGCAACTGCACGGATTGTCAGACCTTGTCGGGTTCGGCGTTTCGTACTGTGGCGCAGACGAAAAAGGGCAGCTTCAAGCTCGTGGAGGGTGAGCTGAGGATCTACGTCAAGACAGGCGAGAGCGGAAACCAGCGACCGCAATCGTTTTGTCCACATTGCGGCTCGCCGGTCTATTCGACCAGCACTGATCCCGATCCTAAGGTCCATTCGCTCCGTGTCGGCACCCTTCGGCAGCGCGACCAGCTCATGCCGAAGCTGCAATATTGGTGTCGATCGGCTCAGCCCTGGACGTCAGGTATCGGCGCATTGCCAAGTTTTGAAAAGCAGCGTCAATAGGCGAGAGCGTCTGCCCGCCCGCCGTGAGCCCGGGCTCCACATAGCCGCCATGCGACTGGTTTCACGGGTTTAAGCGGCGCACGCGGTGGGCTATATTCGTTGCAAATGAAATGAACGGTTCACGGAGGAACTCAATGACCCTCGCGATCGACACCGCGCAAGCCGGTAACAAGCACAACATCACCGGGGCCCGTCAGGCCTACTACGACAAGATTTCCAAGTACAACCTCTCGCCGCTGTGGGAGGTGCTCAAGGGCCTGGTGACGCCCGAGCCGAAAACGCAGATGCAGCCGGCGCTGTGGAAGTTTCCCGAGGTCGAGAAGCTAATGCTCGAGGCCGGTGATGTCATCACCGCCGAGGAAGCCGAACGCCGCGTGCTCGTTCTCGAAAATCCTGGCGAGCCGGGCAAGTCACGCATCACCAATTCGCTCTTTGCCGGCATCCAGCTGATCCTGCCGGGCGAGATCGCGGACGCGCACCAGCACGTGGCATCCGCCATCCGCTTCGTGCTCAAGGGCAAGGGCGCCTATACGGCGGTTGAGGGTGAGAAGGCACAGATGGAGCACGGCGACTTCATCATCACGGCCAACTGGGCGCCGCACGATCACGGCAATCCGGGCAAGGAGCCGGTGATATGGCTCGACGTGCTCGACATGCCGACGATCAACCATTTCCAGGCGTCGTTCGCCGCGCACTTCGACGAAAAGATGCAGAACGTCAATCACCAGGATGGTGACTCGTTCGACCGTTACGCCACTGGCGTGCTGCCGGACGGCGCGCCTGCTCATCTCAACCGCTCTCCCGTGATCAATTATCCCTACGCCAAGATGCGGCCGATCCTGGAGCGGCTGAAGTCGACCGGCGATATCGACAAGCGTCACGGCGCCCGCGTGCGCTACGCCAACCCAATCAATGGCGGGCCGGTGCTGCCGACAATGGGTGCTACTCTCGCGCTGCTGCCGAAAGGCTTCAAAGGCGAACCCTATCGCTCGACCGACGGCACGATCTTCGCGGTCGCCGAGGGCAAGGGCACGACGGTCGTCGACGGCAAGGAGCTTTCCTGGGGCATCAATGACGTGTTCGTGGTGCCTCCCTGGAAACGTTACCAGCACAACGCCAGCGATGAAGCGGTGCTGTTTTCGATCTCCGACCGCCCGGCGCAGGAAGCGCTCGGCATCTGGCGAGAAGGAAACTGAGCTGCTCTCAATAGGAGTGTTTGGGGCCTAGGCTGCCGTGGTCCTGCGTGGCTCGCGCTGCCGCGTCCAGTCTATTGCCAGCACTGTGGCGGCCGCTGTGACGCCCACAGCATTGATCCAGATAGCGCCGGTAAACGTTTCAGGTGGCAGGACCACTGCCAGTGACACCAGGGCATAGATTGCGCGGCCGGTGGCGTTGAGCCGGGCGAATGCAAAGCCGACTGCCGCAATGGTACCGAGCCAGATTCCGAAGGTCACGCGGCTGAAATTGAGCACAATTTCAGTCCAGCTTCCGTCCATCAGCAGGCTGGGCGTGAGCACGAATAAAAACGGCAGGATAAACGTGCTCCACCCAACCACGCAGGCAATCCAGCCCGTGGTCCAGCCATCAGTGCGCGCGATGTTGGCTGCGGCGTAAGCCGCAAACGCAACCGGCGGAGTGATCATCGAGAGAATGCCGTTGTACATGACGAACATGTGTGCGGCCATTGGCGTGACGCCAAGTTTGACGAGTGCCGGCGCCAGCAGCGTTGCAGTCAGGATGTAAACGCTCACTGTCGGAAGTCCGATGCCAAGGACAAAGGCGAGCACGGCGATCAGCAGCAACAGAATGAACACGTTGCCGCCAGCGAGCGCCAGAAGTTGAATAGTCATGCTGAAAGCCAGCCCGGAAATACTCATGATACCGACCATGATGCCGGCAGCTGCCCCGATCAAAATTATGTCGAGGGAAACACGTCCCGTGTCCATGATGGCTTTGAGCATGTCGACGACGCCGAGGCGTTTGCCGCGGTAGCCGAAAATCATCGCCAGCACCATGAGGATTCCGGTTGAAACGATCGCCGCCTTTTCAGGCGTCAGCAGTGTGATGTCCGGATACATCAACGCGTATACGAGAAATACGATGGGCACGAGAAAGTGCCAGCCTGACTTCAGCACCTCTGAAACACGTGGCGCGTTCGCAATCTGGGCGGCCCCGATTTTGTGTTTGGCGGCCTCGAGGTCAACGTGGAAGAACAGACAGGCGTAATAAAGGACCGCCGGAATGGTGGCAGCAATACAGACGGAGCCATACGGCACTTGCAGAAATTCGGCCATGATGAACGCCGCGGCGCCCATGACGGGCGGCATCAGTTGGCCACCTGTCGAGCCGACCGACTCGATTGCTGCGGCCCGGTAAGGGGTAAACCCCGACTTCACCATGGTCGGAATGGTGACAATCCCGACGGCCAGGACATTGCTGACGGCGCTGCCGGAGATCATGCCGAACAACGCCGAGCCCACAACGGCGATCTTCGCGGCTCCGCCGCGGAAGCCGCCCATGGCTGACATCGAAATATCGGCAAAGAAATCGGCGCCGCCCGTGCGCGCCAGCACCTGACCAAGGATCGTGAAAGGAATCACGACCATCACTGCAACTTGCAGGATAGAGCCGATGGCGCCGTTGATATCGAGGCCCAGATAAACCGTCATCCGCTCGGGTGAAACGTAGCGGGTCTGAAAATCACCGTGCAAATGCGGACTGATGTAAACATAGACCGCCATAGCAGCGATCATGGACACGAAGCCCCAGCCATTGGTACGCCGGCTCGCTTCCATGATGAGAATGATGAGCAACCCGCTGACAATCAGCCCGCCGAGCGGAATGAGGGCGGCTTCGTCGGTAAGTGTTGCGTAGCGGATGGCGATGTAGCCAGACAGGCCAATCGACAAAATAACCGCTATCCAATCGCTCCAGTGCCGCCGGCGTGACGTGTCCGCAATATATGCGAGCGCGAGTGTGAGCCCAAGACATACCGTGAGCATCTGTTCGGTATAGAACGACACGTTGAAAATCCGGCGCGGAACGTCAAGCACCCAAAACACGACAACCGCAACCAGTAGTGACTGGAAGACGTTGGTCCACAGAACAGTGGCCCGCGATGCAGCGGAGGCAAATTCCGCCGCATCCGGAATAATACGTTCCTCGCTCAATTGAGCGCCTTGGCCTGAATGTTATGGTCCTTGAAATATTTCAATGCGCCGGGGTGATATGGAATATCATATTGCTTATACAGACCGGCCGCCGAAAACTCACGAAGGGCCGGCTGTATAGCGACGAGATCGCCTTTATTCTTCTCCATCGTATCGATCGCCTTGTAGATGACGTCGTCGCTCACCTTTGCGTTTGTGAAAATCATGTTGTCCCAGGTGTAGACATTCATCGGATGATCGACGCCGATGAAGAAGCCATTCGGTGCTGCGGGCGTGAGGTAACCTTGCGGCAGCAGTTTCTTCGCGGCGGCCATTCCGCTCTCAGGAATCTCCAGCGCGCGGATGCCGCCGACCGTGGCGTCTACTTCGCGCACCTTAGGCGCGCCGAAGGCGAAGAAAAACATGTCGGCAGCCCCGGAGGTGAAGTCATCAGCGCCACGGATCACGTTGGGGATCAGTACCGGCGTCACGTCCTTTTCGGACAAGCCGCCAGTTGCCAGGATCGCTTTGACCATCGGATCAATAGTACGCATCGCCGAGTAGCCCATGCCGACCCGCTTGCCCTTCAGGTCCGCCATGGTTTTCATATTTGTGTCTTTGCGGACCCAGAACGCACCCCGAAGCGCGTGCAACGATCCGATCAGCCGGAGATTGGCATTGGTCGCTTTGGCATTCTCAATTTCGAAAATGTTGGCGATACCGAATTCCGCCTCTCCGCGGGTGACAAGCGGAATAAGCACTGATTCGCCTGCCGTTGGCTGAACGACGACATTCATGCCGCCTTTTTCCTTGAGCACTTTTGAGACCGCGGTGGCGGATGTGTGGCTGAGCGTTCCGGGCTGCATCGTCGCGAAGCCATAGGTTTGTGCCGCTGCGACCCCTGCGCCGAGCAAAAGCAAAACAAAACCGCCGGCCGCCGATGCGATGGGCCGAAATGCCTTAGTTCGAATTTGAAACATGCGTTTCTCCCCGGTCGTGGTTTCTGGTTATAAGAGCGTGATCAAAGCATGCCGCCTGCCGTCAATTTTGCATAGGATGGAAAGCAATGCGAGCTTGTGCGTTATAGATTCCGCGATCGCGGGCCCGTGCCCATCAGATTTCTCCGGCATTGAATAGGCCGGCTCTGGAGGACTTTATGGAAATGCAACAATTGAGCGCCGGCCGCGGTGCGCTTACTGCCGTACGAACAGGGGAAGGCCGTGACCTCGTTATTCTTCATTCCCTGCTCGCCGACCGGCATGCCTTTGATCCGGTGCTGCCGACGCTCGCCGCCAAGCGCCGCGTCACGCTGTTCAATTTGCCGGGCTTTCATGGTTCACAGCCGGCGATGCTTGCGTTGATGGATGCCTATTTGGCCGTGATCGAGGACGGGTTCGAAGAGTTCGGCATTGGCAAGGACGCTGTGCTGATGGGCAATGGCTTTGGCGGTACCGTTGCGCTCGCTTTCGCGCTTGCGCACCCCGATCGGATATCAAAGCTTGTCCTCAGCGATGCGGCGGCGGGATTTCCTCCCGAGGGCCGGGACGCTTTCGCAGTTATGGCCCAGAAAGTGGAGGAGGGCGGGCTTGGTAGCATCGCCGAGATTGCGGCGAAGCGAGTGTTTTCGCCGGCTTATCTCGGCGCGCACCCCGAGAAAATCGAGGAGCGCAAAAAAGTCCTGCTTGAGATTGATCCAAAGGCCTTCCAGGCGGCCTGCAAGATTTTGCAGGAAGCGGATTTGGTACCGTTACTTCATCATCTCAAGGTGCCAACATTGGTGATCTGCGGCGAATTCGATCAAGCGACGCCGCCGGTCCTTAATAAACAGATCGCGGAGAAAGTCGCCGGCGCACGCTATATCGAATTGGCTGGTTGCGGCCATTGCCCGCCACTGGAACAGCCGCAGCAGTTTCTGGATGCCATCAAGGAATTTATCGGGCTCTAATCATTCCTTCCGGTCGAACCGACGGATTTCGACCTTTCCCCAAACGCCATTTCGGTGAAATGGATCGGCTCGATTGAATTTTTCCGCCGACGCGCGGTCCGGGGCATCCAGGACCATGAGGCTGCCGATCGAGCTGGCACCATCGTCAGACACCAGCGGCCCTCCCACAGCGATCGTTACGCCGAAATCTTTCGCCTTCTTAAGATGCGCGACGTGCTCGCCGTGGACGGCCTTTCGTTTGTCGACGGCGTCCGGGTTGTCGAGAGTGAATACCGAGAACAACATGAGTGTCTCCCTAGTCGAGCGCTGCAAGTACGGCTTTGGCAATTGAACTCGTGCCGTCCTTGCCGCCATATTCCATCGGTTTGACCCCGGACGCATAGGCCCTGTCCACTGCACGCTCGATCCGCTGGGCGGCGTCGGCCGCCGGTTGATGATCGTGCCGATCGGCCAGCCAGTCGAGCATCATCGCGGCGGATAAAATCATCGCGGTTGGGTTGGCCTTGCCCTGGCCCATGATGTCGGGCGCTGTGCCATGGCAAGGCTGAAATACCGCATGCTTATCGCCGATATCGGCTGATGGGGCGATGCCGAGACCCCCGATCAATCCGGCCGCAAGGTCGGACAGAATGTCACCAAAAATATTTTCCATGACCATGACGTCGAAATCCCAGGGTTTGCGCACCATCAAAGCTGCACAAGCGTCCACGTAGACACGGTCGGTTTTTACGCCGGGAAAATTCTTGGCGCGTTCATCGAAAATTGATCGGAAATAAGCGTAGGCTTTAAATGCATTGGCCTTGTCGACACAGGTGAGAAGACCCGGTTTGCCACGCTTTTTTCGCCGCTCGGTGAGGCGTAACGAGAAGTCGAACAAGCGTTGCGAAGTCTTGCGCGTAATCACGAGCGTCTCACGGGCTTCGTCGTTCGTTACGACGCCTTTGCCCATGGAGGCGAACAGGCCTTCGGTCGACTCGCGAATCAACACGAAGTCGATCCCGCGTTCCTGCGCACCTACGATCGGACTTGGCACGCCGGGAATCAGCCGTGCCGGCCTTACGCCGGCATACAAATCGAAGATAAAGCGTAACTCCACTTGCGGCATGATTTCGGTATTGTCGGGATAACGCACGCTCGGCAGCCCGCAGGCACCCAGCAAAATGGCGTCGGCCTCCTCACATAATTTGATGGTGGACTCCGGCATGGATTTGCCGGTCTCCTTGTAATGGCCGGCGCCGGCCGGGCCATCCGTGAATCGGAATTTCAGACTTGGAGTGCTGGCCTCGATCCGTCGCAGAATTTCCAGGGTAGGCGCCATAACCTCCGCGCCAATCCCGTCTCCGGGCAAAACTGCGATATGAAAAGCGGTATTGGCAGACATGGATTTTCCGGGATGGCGCTGCGGTCGATGCGGCGTTAATGAATACGTCTGCGCGTCCCCGCGCAAGGGTTCATTGAGGTGCCTATGCCGCGTTTTGCCGCCAATCTAGGTTATCTTTTCACCGAACGAGCATTGCTCGAAAGAATCGATGCCGCAGCGGCGGCCGGGTTCAAGGCGATTGAGTTACAGTTTCCATATGACGTCACTGCCTCGGCAGTGAAGGCAGCAATAGAAAAAAACAAATTGGTTATTCTTGGCCTCAATTCGCCGCCTGGTGAGCGCGAAGGCGAATTTGGTCTTGCCGCCGTTCCCGGACGCGAGAAGGATTGGCAGGCACTGTTTGGTCGCGCCCTCGATTACGCGAGCGCAATCGGAGCCAGCGCAATTCATTGTCTCGCCGGCAAGGTCGCACCCGAACAGCGACCGGCTGCCGAACGCGTATTCATCGAAAATCTGAGCCGGGCTGCCGATCTGGCCGCCGCCAAAAACATTAAATTATTGATTGAACCGATCAATGGCCATGACCGTCCGAACTATTTTCTGAATCACGTCGAGCATGCAGCGGAGATCATCGGCAAGATCGCAAAGCAAAACATTCGCATGCAGTTCGATTTTTATCACGTGCAAATTGTTGGCGGAGATTTGATTCGGCGCCTGGAAAGATTTTTGCCCGTCGTCGGCCATCTGCAATGTGCGGCGGTTCCCTCGCGTCACGAGCCCGATGAGGGCGAGATCAACTATCCCGCGGTGTTCGAAGCTGTGGACAAGCTCGGCTATGACGGGTGGATCGGGGCTGAGTATCGCCCCCGCGGGCGCACTGAAGATGGCCTTGGATGGGCCCGCAAATACGGCGTGGCGGCTGCACGTTAACAGGTGATTACCCATCAAACTTCTTGAAAAATCTCGCCATTTTCTCTTGCTTGGGAAAAGGGCGTTGCTAAATTAGCGGTATGTGGAAACGCAGCAAACCCGAACCCAGTGCGATCGAAACACAGCATCCATTGAAAGATGCCGTGCACGAGGCGCGTATCGAAGTAGCGGAGCGCTCCGCTGTGGTTGTCGATCTGCGCGACGCCGGAGTCGCTCGGCTGGAACTGCTGAACGAAGCGCTTAATCCGCTGTTCGCGGACATTCCCGATGATGTCGAGTTGTTCGATCGCGGACTGAGCAAAGGCGACGTGCCGCGTTTATGGGTCGATGTCGTCGCTCATGTCGAGATGGGTCGCGACAAACGGCAATATCGTTTCGTACAGGATACGCGCTACGGCCGTGCCGTTCTTGCGGAATCGTATGAAGTGCCTGCGCTGGTCGGGGCGATCACTCGCTACGTGGCGCGTCGAATGGTCGAGCGCGAGCGCGCTTTGGCCGATGATGCAGGAACACGGGTAGCGCAGTCAGTCCTACGGCGCACAAGGCATCATCGTCGTTGGCGCGCCGTTGTTACATTTATCTTTGGAATTCTCGCGGGCGTTGCAGCGTTGTTTGCGCTTGCCATGCTCAGCAATCCGCATCCGTAACTACGATACGCTTTTGCTGTCCGATCTCGCCGGACTGGCCGAAGCCGCGCGAAATCAATTCGCATTGCCAGGCGCCGTGAGCAATTTCGATCCGGTAGAGGTTGTAGGCGGCCCCGTTCTTGTCGCCGGCCGGCTTCGCCGATGCCGACGGCACGCCGACTGCCGGCACCCGGGTGCCATTCGGCCCGTCCAACCAATTGATCATGTGTACGTGATCGTGACCGTGCAGCAGCAGGTCCGCGCCGTGCGCGGCGATCACGCGTTTAAACACCGCCGCATCGAGCAGGCGCTTGTGCCGTCCCGCCTCGCTTATTGGTGGATGATGAATTAGCACTATCCGAAATAGATTTTCGCTTTTGAGCGCATTGAGTATCGCAGCGAATTCGGCGAGCTGTTTCGTGCCAAGCCAGCCGGTGGCGAGAAAAGGGCCGGTCGGCACTCCCGTTGAGAGACCGATCATCGCGACATCGCCACGACGACGAACAAAGGGAAAGCCGCCGCTCCCGTCGTCGTCGGACATATATGCGCCCCATTGGCGGCCCGCATAAGCGGCGGCCTCGCGCACATAAATATCGTGATTGCCGGGCACAAAAGTCACGTCTTTTGGGGGGCCCAGGCCACTCAGCCAGTCACGCCCGTTTGGAAATTCCGCCGCGAGCGCGATGTTGGCGATGTCGCCGGTGACGGCGATATGATCGGGAGACTGCGCCTTGATGTCGGCGACGATGGCCGCGAGCGCGGATGGATCGTGAATGAAACGCCGCTTCCGCTGCCAGTTGATGTAACCGGTCACACGTTTGCCGATCAGCTCGCTCCAGTAAGGAACTGGAAGGGGTGCAAGATGCGGGTCGGAAAGATGAGCCAGATTGAACATCAAGGCGGGACTAACCCGCTACGAACTTCCGATCAATATGCCGGCAATGAAAACCAATACGCCGCCGACTACGACCTGGAAAGCAGCCCGCAAAAAGGGCGTATCCATGAAGCGCATGCGTATCCAGGAGATGACCCCAAGTTCAATCGTAACAAGGATTACAGAGACAACGGTCGCCGTCATGAAATGGGGAATCAGATAGGGCAGGGTATGGCCTAGGCCGCCGATGGCCGTCATCAGGCCACAGACCGGCCCGCGAATCCATGGCGAACCGCGACCGGTGAGCGATCCATCGTCCGACAAGCCTTCAGCAAACGCCATGGAGATGCCGGCTCCGACCGAGGCGGCTATGCCGACGAGAAAAGTCTGCCACGTGTTTTGTGTGGCGAAGGCGGCGGCAAAAAGTGGCGCGAGCGTCGATACCGAACCATCCATCAGACCGGCAAGGCCCGGTTGTACATATTGCAGCATAAAGGCGCGGTTGGAGGTCGCGTCTTCCTTGGCGCGGGCGCTATCGGTGAGGATCTGCTCGGTCAGCTTGTGAGCGAGGCTTTCGTGCCCCGCTTCGGCTTCGGCAAGTTCGAGCAAAAGCTGGCGGACAGAAATGTCGCGCGCTCCGTCGGCTGCCCTGCGGTAGAAGCGTTGAGCCTGATCTTCCATTTTCTCGGAAAACGTGCGGACCTCGCCGAGGACGAGCGGTCGCATGAGCCAAAGCGATGATTTCTGCGGGATGAAGTCCCTAACATCGTGCCGGCGGATCAGCGGCAGATATTCGCCAAACTTCTTGCGGTACAGATCAAACAGCATGGTGCGGTGATGCACCTCTTCCTCCGCCATCTCATCGAATACCTTCGCGGACGAGGGATAGTGTTCACGCAGCCCTTCGGCAAAACCGCGATAAATTCGGCTATCTTCCTCTTCGTTGGTGATGGCCAGCGCGAGCACTTCCTGTTCGGTGAGATCTGCAAAACGTTTCACAGCAGTCCTTTCCATCGACAACGAAGGGCCTAATATTAGAAGGATTCTAAACTAAAAATAGCTGCTTTGACACTTGTCCGCAGGGCTTTCGATAAAAAGTACCAGCACCCCAGCGAATGGTCATCTCATGCGCCTGCAAGGCCTGCGCCGCCTGCTAGAACCTGTCATCCGATGGGTCCTGCATTTTTACTGGCGATTTTCCCGCGCCGCGACGTTGGGCGTCCGCGCCATGGTCATCGACGGGACCGGCCGCATATTCCTCATCAAGCACACCTACGTAGAGGGTTGGCATCTTCCCGGCGGCGGTGTGGAGACCGGTGAGACGCTGCTGGGGGCGCTCGCGCGCGAGCTCACCGAAGAAGCCAACATCCAACTTGGCGCTGCACCGCAGCTTTATGGCATCTATTTCAACAAGCGCTCATCACGACGCGATCATGTTGCGTTATTTATCGTTCGCGATTTCCGGCAAGATGAAGACCCGCGACCTAATCACGAAATTGCCGAACACGGATTTTTCCAGATCGAGGCCCTGCCGCAAGACACGACACGCGGAACACGCGCCCGTGTGGCTGAAGTTTTTGGCGGCGCCGCAATCAGCGAGCTATGGTGAAACTGAGCGTTACCCGAACCGCGCTCTATCGTGAGGCGCTGCGAAGTCGAGCTGAGGTCCGACCGGTACAATGCCGGTAGGATTCACCTGTCGCTGGCTGCCGTAGTAATGCCGTTTGATTTGCTCGATGCTGACGGTTTCCGCCACGCCCGCCACTTGATAGAGATCGCGAAGATAATTCGAGAGATTTGGAAATTCGTAAATGTGACGCCAGTTGCATTTGAAGTGGGAGTAATAGACTGCGTCGAACCGGATCAAAGTACAAAACAGCCGCCAGTCAGCCTCGGTAAGCGAGTTTCCGACCAGATAACGATGCTCTGAGAGGATCTGCTCGATCTCATCGAGTGTATCGAAGACATTCCGAAAAGATTGCTCGTAGGCGGCCTGCGATGTCGCAAAGCCGGTGCGGTAAACTCCGTTATTGATGTTGGAATAGACCCGATCATTCAGTCGGTCGATCTCTGTCCGAAGATTTTCCGGATAGTAATCGGTACGGATATTTGTAAATCCATTGAACGCAGAATTGAGCATACGAATGATTTCAGAAGACTCGTTATTGACGATTGTCCTGCGCTTTTTATCCCACAAGACAGGAACACTGACGCGACCTGAATAGTGCGGATTTGCGAGCAGATAGATTTCCGACAGCCTGGATTTGCCGTTCACCGCGTCACCGGTCGAACCCTCCGATGCATTGAAAGTCCAGCCTTCACGACCCATGTGCGGCGAGACGATCGACAGGGAAATGACGTTTTCGAGCGCTTTGAGTTTGCGGAAAATAACGGTTCGGTGAGCCCAGGGACACGCGAGCGAAACATAGAGGTGATAACGCCCTGATTCCGCGGCAAAGCCACCGTCACCGGAAGGCCCCGGATTTCCGTCCGCCGTTACCCAGTTGCGAAATTGCGTGGCGGGACGGATAAAATGGCCGTCTTTTGTACGCGAAACGTCATCCTGCCACACGCCGTCGACCAACAATCCCATCCACCGTCTCCTTAACCGACAATGACTTTCATTTAGTCGGTTAGCCCGGCGATTGCCACGGGTGATGGACCGGAATCGGTCCAAATGCTAAGCGGCAGCGCTTGATACGGGCTTTTGAATGCCATGAATGAACTTGCGCTCGCAATCCTACCGGAGACCGCCGCAGACGCCCCTGCGATTGAGCGGTTGCACGAACGCACGTTCGGTCCCGGCCGTTTTGCACGCACCGCGTTCCGCATTCGCGAGGGCAGGGGGCATGTGCTCGATCTATCGTTTACGGCGCGTATTGGCACGTTAATGGTGGGTTCAGTGCGGCTTACGCCGATCTGCATCGGCGACACACCGGCATTGCTGCTCGGTCCACTCACCGTTGAACCACCGTTCCGCTCGCATGGGGTCGGCACCGCGCTGATCCGACGCGCCCTCAAAGACGCGCAGACAAACGGTCACAAACTTGTGGTGCTGGTTGGCGATGAACCCGTCTACTCCAAATCGGGGTTCAAGCGGATTCCGAAAGGTCAGGTGCAAATGCCCGGCCCGGTGGACCCCGCGCGGCTCCTGGTCGCCGAGCTTGCGCCTGGCGCGTTTGATGGCGTTTCCGGCTTGATCCGTCCGGATTGGCAATAGGCATCCTCGGAAGCCGGGCGACGCGAGACTTTCCCCCGAAATCCAAGGGTCGTTCGCCGAATTTCCGGTTGGCGCGCTTCGTGCGCACCACCGGAATGACAAATTGAATTACCGCCCTTCTCTTGCCCAGGTAGCGGCGAGTGAGCCGATCAGCAAGAGGAGCCCGATGAGTCCGGCAAAGATCGGCAAAACACCGATACCGCGCACAACGCTGACATCGCGCATCTTAAGGCCGATCCAATCATCGCCTTTGTAGGTTGTGCTTGTTCGCACCGGTACGATACGCGGCAGATTTAGATTGTTGCCCTCTGCGAGCCGGCGCGCGTCACCGCCGGTCCCATTGCTCAATGCTTGCAACACGTCAGTCGTCGATGTCACTTCGGCGAATTCACGAGGATTGGCAGGGCCTACATTTGCAAGTGCGGTGAGTTTGCCATCTGTCGCGCGCCAGAGCCCCAATTCACCGGCGGTCTTCATCGCGCGCCATAATCCCGGCTCAACCGACTGGAGGTCGATTGTCGATGTTGTGCCGGTTGGCGAAGTGAGCGTCACCCGGTTGACCGTGTCGGCCATCGTCTGCCGCTGCACCGTGATGTCGCGACCGTGGACAATCAAGCGCAGAGCTTCTTCTTCAAGATCGGGCTGCTTCATCAGCCAGTGCGACAATCGACGCAGGAGGTCGAGATGCGGTCCACCGCCCTCGTATCCGCGCGCCCACAGCCAGATGTGATCGGAAAGCAAAAGTGCCACGCGGCCTTCGCCTTCCCGCCCGAGCACCAAAAGAGGCTTGCCGTCCGGACCCTGCATCACATTCGTCCCGGTGCTGCGCTTGATATCGACCAGCCGAAACCAGTGACTCCAGTGCGGCGGGTTGGTGTCCGAACCTTCAAGGTCACGCGTAACCGGATGCCGGTGGCCGGCTTCGGTGAGTTGCGGCTGAAAACTGCGCTCGGTCATCTCGCCGGTGGGTTCGGCGGGTAATATGCCGTCGAGCGGTGTCCGCCAAATGCTGGTTGGGCTGGCGTAGTCGGGGCCTGCGGCGATCAGCACCGCACCGCCGTCGCGCACATATTTGGCGATGTTGTCGAAATAAATCAGCGGCAAGACACCTTGTCTGGCATAGCGGTCGAAAATGATCAGCTGAAATTCGGCGATCTTCTGTTGGAACAATTCGCGCGTCGGGAAGGCGATCAGCGATAGTTCGTTGATAGGTGTGCCGTCCTGCTTTTCCGGGGGACGCAGGATTGTGAAATGGACAAGGTCGACGGAAGCGTCCGCCTTGAGCAGATTGCGCCAGGTGCGTTCGCCAGCGTGCGGCTCACCGGATACCAGCAACACCCGTAATTTATCGCGCACGCCGTCGATAGAAACGACCGCACGATTGTTCACCTGGGTCAGTTCGCCCTCGATCGGCGAGGCTTCTATTTCAATAATGTTGGGTCCGGCATGCGGAATGGGCACATTGAATTTGATATCGGTGTGCGGAACGACCGCGCGTTTTTCCAGTACTTCTCCATCGCGTCGAATGGTGACCTCGGCGGCGCCAGCCTTGTTACCCTGATCCTCGACGCGGAATCCGATCGTTTGCGATTGTCCCACAATACCGAAGCGCGGCGTCAACGTGAGCACGACCCGGCGATCGATTTCGTCTTTATGGCCGGTGATCAGCGCATGCAGCGGCGCGGCAAAGCCCAGTGTCGATGCGTCCGCCGGTACATCGTGCACGCGACCGTCAGTGATCAGTATGGCACCTGCCACACGATCCGGCGGTACGTCGGCGAGTGTTGATGACAGGGCCGAAAAAAGTTTGGTTCCATCTGTCTCACCGTCGGCCGCACCAGCTTCGGCGACGCGCACTTCGAGGCCGGGAATGCGCTTGAGCCTTTCGGTGAGAGCGACGCGTGCCGCTTCTGTCTGCTGGGTGCGGTCGCCGAAGGTCTGGCTTGGGCTCTTGTCGATGATCACGGCGGCGACGGAAGGGATCGGTTCGCGGTCCTCGCGGGTAAGGGAGGGATTTGCGAGCGCAAGGACCATCAATCCCAATGCAAGCGCACGCAGCGGCGCGCCGCGGCTCCGGGCCAGGAGCAGCATGATTGCGATCAGAACGGCAACAGCAAAGGCAGCCCACACCACATAAGGGGGCACCAGTGGAGCAAATGAGATGCCAAGGTTCACGGCGACTCCTATTGCCCCAGCCGTTCAAGCAATGCGGGGATATGCACCTGGTCGGCTTTGTAGTTTCCGGTCAGCGCATACATCACGATGTTGACGCCGGCCCGGAAGGCGAATTCGCGTTGTCGCGCCTCACCGGGCACCAGGGGCAGCAACGGCTGACCGTCGGGGCGCATCGCCCACGCTCCGGCAAGATCATTCGACGTAATCAGGATAGATGATACGCCGTCGCCGGCGCGCGCCGGACGGCTTTGTTCTTCATCTTCATTATCAGCGGGCAATGCCTCCACCCAAAGCTGACCGTTGGTAAAGCGGCCGGGAAAATCGCGTAACAGGAAAAAGGTCTTCGTGAGCACGTGATCGTGCGAGACCGGCTCAAGTTCAGGGATGTCGAGCGAGGACAGGATGGAGCGGAGTGCAACCATGCCGGGCCCGCGCATTTCCCCGCCCGGGCCAGGCGGCGCATCCACGGCATCGCGTGTGTCAAACAGCACCGTGCCGCCACGCTTCATGTAACCATCGATTTTTTCGAGGGCGGCCTGCGACGGCTTCGGCGCGCTCGGCGATACCGGCCAATAAATCAACGGAAAAAACGCGAGCTCATCGCGCGCAGGGTCGAGCCCCACGGGATCGCCGGCTTCCAGGGCCGTGCGTTGCGCCAGAAAAAGCGTGAGACCTTGCAAGCCCGCCTTGCTGACGTCATCGACCGCCGGGTCGCCTGTGATGACGTAGGCCAGATGCGTTTGCAGCGTCGCTTTCTTGGCGAAGTCCTCCTGCTGTGCCGTCAGCGGTTGTTGCTGCTGCGTGGATTGCGCATGCCCGTCTTGAAAAGCCATTGCGCTAACGACGGCGGCCGCCGCGATGACAGCCGCGGCACGCCGGCGCGGGCGCAGCGCACTCAGACCGCCCGACAACATAACGACCACGAGCGCATCGAGCATGAGCAGCGTGAGCGCGGCGAGGAAGATTGGCCCGCGAAGATCAAGCGGCTCACCGTGTCTGTAGACGTCGATCCGAGCGCCGAGAGGAGAAACGTCGAGCGGCGTCAAACGATCGGCAGGCGCCAGGGTATTGACGGCAACCAGACCTTCCGGTGGCCCGTAAAATCCCGGCGGATGATCGAGGCTGCCACGGCCGGTATAGTTGCTGGGAATGGGCCGGGCGGTCGCAGGTGGCGTTGTAAAAGCCCCGAAGCCGTCAAGAGTGCGGGTTGCGGGAACAACCTGGGCGGCGCGGTCGCCGGCGCCCGCGACAGCGGCGGTGTCGCTTTCCGCGGTTGCGCTGGAGCCGGCGAGCGCCACCAGGCGCCGCAGCATGTCGACGAAAGCGCCGGAGAGCGGCAGGTCAGACCACCGACTGTCGGCAGTTACATGAAACAGCACGATCAATCCCTTGCCACGGCGCTCGGCGGTGACGAGCGGCGTGCCGTCGGCAAGGGTCGCCCAGGTTCGGTCCGTCAGCTGGGAATCGGGTTCGGCAAGCACCTGACGCGTGACAGTGACGTCATTGGGCACCACCATTCCGTTAAACGGACTTTCGCGGGAGAACGCGGCGAGCGGTTGCGGTTTTTCCCAGCTCAGGCTGCCGCCCAGAATGCGGCCGCCACGCCGCAACTTCACCGGCACCAGATTGTCGTCGGACTGCGCAAGATGTGGACCAGCGAACCGCACCAGGACGCCGCCGTTGTCGATCCACTTGTTCAAACGGTCGAGGGCGTCGGTAACATTGCCGACGTCCGCGAGGATTAACATTGGCAGATGGCGGTCGAGAAATCGCCCCACGGCTTCCGCCGGAGCCGTGCCTTCAGCAAGACTGACATCGGCGAATGGATTTAACGCGCGTGACAGATAGTAGGTCGCACCGATCAAAGGCTGGGATCGATCCGCGGTCGAGCCCGACACGACCCCTATCGTGCGTCGGCGCCAGCGCTTGTCGAGCAACTGCACGGCACCGGCCGAATGTTCGCCCACGATCTCGAGCCGTGCCACGTCGTTGCGGATCTCGACCGGAAGGTCGATCACTGCGTCCGCTTCCTGCTCGCTCGACCTGAAGCTGAAAGGCGCTTCGCCCAAAGGCAAACCTTTGAGGTCAATCGCACTGACGATACCGTCATCCATATTTGCCGTTTGTGCGCGCAGCACTTTCACAGTCAGCGCGCCGGCCGCGTTGTCGGCAGCGGTAAGCGCATGTGAGATCGGCAGGCCGCCCTGTACGACGGTCAGTGGACGATTTCCGACGATCCGCTTTAACCCATCGATAAAGCCGGAGCCTTTGCCCAAATCGACGCCGTCTGAAAGCCAGACAATTTCGACATTGGGAGTGCCGGCGAGAAAGCGCTCGATTGCTGGCAGAGCTTCGATGCGGTCAACGCCGTAAGGTTTGGGCTTGGTCTGCTTGATCTGGACACGCGCGGCTCCGGCCGCCTGCAGCGAGATATCGCGCTCCGTTTCCGATATCGGCAGCAATGCAACGCCGCGACTGTCCGCTTCGGCGCGCGCGATCATCTCATCCGCGGTCCGCAGGCGCGCGTCCCAGGCCGATGCCGCCGGCCAACCGTCATCGAGTAAAAGCAGCAACGGCGCGGCGCGGTCTGCTGCCGTCAGCGGTGGATTCCATAAAGGTCCCGCGGCGGCAATGATGATCAGAGCGGCCAGCGTGAGCCGCAGCAACGTGAGCCACCAAGGCGTGCGCGCGGGCGTTTCTTCTTTTGGAGCGATTTCGAACAGCAGGCGCGTGGGTGGAAAATCAATGCGCCGTGGACGCGGCGGCACCAGGCGCAATAACCACCACAGGACCGGCAAGCTCAGCAGGCCGAGCAGCACCAATGGCTGGGCAAATCCAAGTGGCAATGAGCCGATCATGCGGCACTCGCCGGGCTGGCCGGGGCATGGCGGTTGGTGATGACGAAAGGCTGCGCATTGGCGCCCATGCGTGAATGCAACACCAGCAGGAGCTCGCTTGCCGGCCTGTCGGTGCGATGGATGGCTAAACTCCAGCCACGCAAATCTGTCTCGGCACGAATTGCGGTGCGATGGCGCGCGACGATAGCCTGGTAATCGTTGCGCCAGGTCTCGGCACGGCCGGCCGTGACACTGCCGGCGCCTTCCGGTTCGATAAATTCGACGCGGCCCGAATAAGGAAAGCTTTCTTCAGCCGGATCGACGATCTGCACAACATGGCCATGTGCGCCGGTCGCTGAAAGCTGGCCGATTGTGCCCCGAACCTGGTCGATGGGCGCCCACAGATCGGACAGTACGACAACCTCGGACAAGGGCGAGGGGGCGAATGCCGGCGGCAGGCTGGCGCGCTCGGCAGGGTCGTGCAGGATGGCTTCCGCCATCTTCTCGATGACATTGCGGCTTGCGGTCGGGCGCGTGAGGCCCGGAACGCCAACCCTTTCACCGCCCTGCACGAGCACCTCCGCCAGGGCGAAGGTAACGATCAGGGCGCGCTCAAGCTTGCTGTCGCTCGCCAGGGCCGACGCAAACATCATCGACGGCGACCGGTCCGGCCAGATCCACACTGTGTGCGAAGCCTCCCATTCGCGCTCGCGCACATAGAGATGGTCGTCGCGCGCGGAGCGCCGCCAATCGACGTTTTGGGCAGGTTCGCCCGATACGAAACGGCGGTATTGCCAGAAGTTCTCGCCAGGTCCGGCGCGCCGACGACCGTGCAGGCCGTGAATAACGGTCGAGGCGACGCGGCGCGCCTCGAGGATGAGGCGCGGCATCGCGTCGGCGAGCTTGCGGCCGCTCACCGTCGCCTGCCGTATCGTCGTGGTCTCGCTGTTGTTCGGCCGGACTTCCGCCATCGTGGTTATCCGATGCGCGCCTTCAGCCGCCGGATAACGTTGGGGATGGTCTCGCCTTCAGCGCGTGCACCGAAAGTCAACGCCATGCGGTGTTTGAGCACGGGCTCGGCGAGTTCGAGCACGTCGTCGACCGACGGAGCGAAGCGGCCGTCAAGCAGCGCGCGCGCACGGACCGCCAGCATCAACGCCTGGCTGGCACGCGGACCAGGTCCCCAGGAAATCAGCTTGCCGATATCGCCGGCTTCGGGACCGGGGCGCGCTGAACGAACCAGCGCCAAAATCGCCTCGACCACCGATTCACCCACGGGAAGGCGGCGAACCAGACGTTGCGCTGCGAGCAAATCATCGGCGGTCATTGCAGCTTTGGCTCGCGATTTTTCGGCACCGGTCGTGTCGAACAGAATTTTGCGCTCGGCTTCCTGATCGGGATAGTCGACGTCCACTTCCATCAGGAAGCGATCGAGTTGCGCTTCGGGCAGCGGATAGGTGCCTTCCTGTTCGAGCGGGTTCTGCGTCGCCAGCACATGGAACGGCTTGGGCAGATCGTGGCGGACGCCCGCAACGGTCACGTGCTGCTCCTGCATTGCCTGGAGAAGGGCAGATTGCGTGCGCGGCGAGGCGCGGTTGATTTCGTCCGCCATGAGCAATTGCGCAAACACCGGGCCCGCGATGAAACGAAAGCTGCGCTTGCCGCCCGGGCTTTCTTCCAGAACTTCGGTGCCGAGAATGTCAGACGGCATCAGGTCGGGGGTGAACTGGACCCGGCGCGCGTCAAGACCGAGCGCGGTGCCCATTGTGTCGACGAGCTTCGTCTTGGCGAGGCCAGGCACGCCGACCAGCAGCGCATGTCCGCCGGAGAGGACGGTCACGAGCGCATGGTCCACGACCAGATCCTGACCGAAGATCACCGAGCCAATCGCGGCTTTGGCAGCGCGGACATGCGCGGCCGTGGATTTGCCGCGCGCACGATCATGTCTTCGAGTTTGTCCAGGCTTTCGCCGCTCGCTTTCGCCATGATGTCTGATCCTTTCATCGCCGGTAACAGCCAAGCAACAAGCGCGCCAGGCCCGATTTTGCTACGCCATTCGGGCGAATCTGCCTCAATCTATGGCCAACCTTACGCTATCTTCCGCCGCCGGGCCGGGTAATCACGAAGATGCGAACAGGTGCCGGCAGGCCAAATATCGAAGGAAAACAATGGCGAAGGCAGGGCAGAGCGGACTGGAGGCGCTGGCCTCGGCACTCCCACGCGAGAGTGGCCTGCCACCGGTCGAGCGCTGGAATCCGCCCTTTTGCGGTGACATTGACATGAGGATCGCAGCCGACGGCACGTGGTTCTATCAGAAGACCCCCATCGGTCGCCTGCCTTTGGTCAAATTGTTCGCATCGGTGCTCAAAAGGGAGGACGACAAATATTTCCTGGTCACGCCGGTCGAGAAAGTCGGAATTGTGGTGGACGATGCTCCTTTTCTCGCGGTCGAGATGAATACATTATCCGGGGACAACGAGCGCGTCCTTCACTTCCGCACCAATGTCGACGACTGGGTAGCGGCGGGGCCGGGCCACGCACTGCGGTTCGAACTGCAGCCGGGAAACGGCGGCCTTAAGCCTTACCTGCATGTCCGCCGCGAATTGTGGGCAAAGGTTACGCGTGCGCTGTTCTACGATCTGGTTGCTCTCGGCGAAGAACGCGATGTCGCCGGCAAGGCGATGTTTGGTGTGGTGTCGGGAGGCGACTTCTTTGCCATGGCGGAAGCGAGCGCGCTCCGGGAGTTTGCTTGATGCAAGAGACGGTGACCGGCCTCGCGGCGTCGGAATTTTTTGCCCGCGTGCGCGAGCGTCTCACACTCGACGTACCGATCGGCCTCGCAGATGCAAGCGTGATACCGGCGCGCGGCGATCACGACGCCGATCCAGTGATGCGAAAGATTGCGCAGGTGCGGCCGATTCGCCCGGCGGCCGTCCTCGTGCCCATCGTCGATCACGCCGAGCCCACGGTCCTTCTCACGCAGCGCGCCCAGCATTTGCCGGACCACGCCGGCCAAGTGTCGTTTCCGGGCGGCAAAATCGATAAAGACGACAAAGACCCGTGCGCTTCAGCCTTGCGCGAAACCGATGAAGAAATCGGCCTCCACGGCGCTCAGGTCGAGCCGCTCGGCTATCTCGATCTGTACATGACGACGCTTGGTTACCGCATCGTGCCTGTTATTGCGCGCGTGCGACCCGGGTTCGCCCTCAAGCTCAACTTCAGCGAGGTGGATGCAGCGTTTGAGGTGCCACTTGCCTTCCTGATGGATCAAGCCAACGTGCAGCGCCACTCGCGAGAATGGCAGGGGATGACACGGCACTATTACGCCATCACTTTCGGTGAGCGCTACATTTGGGGCGTGACCGCTGGTATCCTGCGTAATCTTTACGATCGGATTTGCCAATGATCCGCCCGGTCTTAACCGAGATCGTCCTGTTCCTGACACCGTTCGCGCTCTATGCCGTGTTTCTGTGGGCCACCCAGGCCGGCGTGCTGGATTTCAAATCCTGGCCGCTTTTGCGCGTGACGACGCTCGCTATCGCGGCGCTGGTTCTGGTTGTCGGCAGCTTCATCTATTTTGCACATTTCTCCGGTGCGCCGCCTGGATCGACTTATGTCCCGGCACACATGGAAAACGGCAAGTTCGTGCCGGGGACCGCAAAATGACGCCCTCTCCAGGGGGCCGCACCGATCGCAAGCTCAGTGACGCTGCATGGCTCACCACGGGCCCTCTGCCGCAGCTGCTCGCTGTTCTGGACAGCGACGGGGAAGAAGCCCGTGTTGTCGGAGGCGCCGTTCGCAACGCGCTGCTCGGAATGCCAACAACGGAGGTCGATGTCGCCACAACGGCGGTGCCCGAAGAAGTTGTGAAGCGGGTGACCGCTGCCGGTTTCAAACCGGTCCCCACCGGCATCGAGCACGGTACAGTCACTGTCGTCATCGAGAAGCACCCTTTCGAGGTGACGACGTTACGCAAGGACGTCGAGACCTATGGCCGCCATGCCAAGGTCGCGTTCGGCCGCGACTGGAAGGCCGATGCCCAAAGACGCGATTTCACCATCAATGCGCTGTCGGCCACGCGCGATGGAACCGTCTATGACTATGCCGGCGGGCTTGATGATCTTCGTAAACGCCGTGTGCGATTTATTGGCGACCCGGCGAGGCGTATCGCCGAGGACTATCTGCGCATCCTTAGATTTTTTCGTTTCCATGCGGCGTATGGCACCAGCGATCACCCGGATGCGGCCGGCCTTGCTGCATGCATTTCCGGGCGTGAAGGCCTCGATCAGCTTTCGCGTGAGCGCCTGCGCATGGAGATGATGAAACTCCTGGTGGCGCCGCACGCGGTGCCGACACTTATTTCCATGACCGATGCGGGACTGTTGCTGCGCGTGCTGGGCGGGGTGAGTTATCTGGCAAGTTTCGAGAATATGGCCAAGGTGGAGGCGGCAATCGGAATAGAGCCCAATGCGGTGCGCCGCCTAGGGGCGCTCGCGGTGGCCGTCCCCGAAGATGCCGATCGGCTATGGCAGCGACTTCGGCTTGCGAATAACGAGCACGAGCGGCTCGTATCGATGGGCGAAAGTTGGGGACGCATTTCGCCGTTGTACGGCGAGAAGGCAGCGAAAGCCCTGCTCTATCGTTTAAGACCTCAGCAGTTTATCGATCGCGTGCTGGTTGGATGGGCCCGTTCGCAGGCCACCGCGCACAATTCCGAATGGCACGCGCTGGCGATGTTGCCGCAGCGCTGGACCGCTCCCATGTTTCCGCTCAAAGCTGCTGACTTCATGAAGCGCGGCATGGCGCAAAGCCCCGCCCTTGGGGCCGCGATCGCTGCGGCAGAGCAGGCGTGGATCGTGGCCGGCTTTCCCGATGATACAGCAGCGCTCGATGCCATTGCGAGCGAGGCGATGCGCGCCGCACCAGCGCAAAAATCATGAATCTTTTTGGCGGCTTTGCCGACATGTCATTCTGGCAGTTGATCCCGGTCGCGGCGGTGGCGCTATTTGCGTCCATTGTTGGCGGCGTATCCGGTTACGGCACCGGAGCGCTGATGCCGCTCGTGCTGGTGCCACTTGTAGGAGCCGAGCCGGTCGTGCCGATCATTGCCATTTCGGCGATGTTCACTAATTCGAGCCGCGTCTTTGCGTTTTTGAAATATGCCGACTGGCGGCGCGCGGCGATTGTCCTGGTCACTTCGGTCCCGACCTGTGCGCTGGGCGCGTGGGGCTACACGCGGCTATCGAGCGCGGGTGCAGCGCTCGTCATCGGCAGCATGCTGATCCTGAGTGTCCCGCTGCGGCGATTGTTGCGGCATCACGAGGTTAAGGTGGGCGACACCGGATTGGCCCTTGGCGCTTTTGGTTATGGCGTTGTGGTCGGCGCGACGGCGGGCTCCGGGGTGATTTTGTTATCACTGCTTATGGCAGCTGGTGTTGAAGGTGCAGGGGTCATTGCCACTGACGCCGCGATTTCGATCGTTATCGGAATAGTGAAGATTTCGGTATTTGGGATGGCTGGCGTCATCACGACGCAAGTGCTTGCGTTCGCATTTCTGATCGGCCTGGTGGCCTTGCCAGGTGCGTTTCTCGCCAAAGCATTTGTGGAGCGTATGCCGCTACATGTGCATACCGCCATTCTCGACGCGGTTGTATTGTTCGGCGGGGTGTTTCTGGTGTGGGGAGCGCTTCGCTGATCAAAATTAGCGTGGCCGGAGCGGGGCAGCTATTGATCACGGACGACTGCGTCTTTCGATCAAGGCCACTTCACCACGGGCGGCATGGACGAAAGAATTAAATCCACATTACCGCCGGTCTTGAGCCCGAAAATCGTGCCGCGGTCATAGAGCAAATTGAATTCGACGTAACGGCCACGGCGGATCAATTGCTCCTCGCGCTCAGCCTCGCTCCATGGCGTCGTGAAATTCTTCCGCACCAGGCTGGGATAGGCGCGGAGGAAAGCACGGCCGACGTCCTGCGTGAATGCGAACGTCTCGTCCCAGTCGGTTTCGAGGTAATCGTAGAAAATTCCGCCGATACCGCGCTGTTCATTTCGATGTTTAAGAAAGAAATAGTCGTCGCACCATTTCCTGTATTTGTCGTAAGGCGCGATCTCGGCGTGCGAATCGCAAGCGGTTTTCATTGCGGCATGAAAGGCAATGCTGTCGGGGTCGTTCTGGACGCGCCGCTTGTCCAGGACTGGCGTGAGATCGGCGCCGCCGCCGAACCACGCTTTGCTGGTCACGACGAAACGAGTGTTAAGATGCACGGCCGGCACATGAGGATTGTGCGGATGCGCGATCAGTGAGATTCCCGAAGCCCAGAAGCGCGGATTTTCATCGGCGCCCGGAATTTCCTTACGAAATTCCGGGGCGAATTCGCCGTGGACTGTCGAGCAATGTACGCCGGCCTTTTCGAAAACACGTCCGCGCATCATTGCGGTGACGCCGCCGCCTCCCGGCGTGCCGCTGTGATCGGTCCGCTGCCAGGGTGTGCGCACGAAGCGGCCGGGCGCCCGGTCGGCGAACGGGGCTTTCTCGGGCAGCGCGTCTTCGACCGTCTCGAAGGCCGCGCAAATGTCGTCGCGCAACGATTCGAACCAGGTTCGCGCGCGCGCTTTGTGGGTTTCCAGTTGTCCCGCGTCCATCAAAGGCTCCAGTCTTTAGTATATCTTGGAGCAAACCATAGCGCACGGCCGTACCAATTTCGCGGCGTTACCTCAAATCGAGCTTCCTTTTAACGGCTTCAAGATCGTCTTGTTGAAACGGCCGCGCGCAAATGCGCTCGAATTCCTCAACGGCCTCGTCGTAGGCCTTCTGTTTTTGCTGATAGAGTGGAAATTCGGCCTGGAATTTTTTGGCCAGCTCTTCGTGACGCACAGCACGACGTTGAAACTCCTGCAATGCAGACTCGTCATAACTGCCGACGAGTGGCAGATCGGTATTGAGCTGTCTCTGCAACAGCAAAGCTTCTGCGGCCTCGCGGTCGATCGCGGCTATTTCATAGTCGATGGCTGTCCCCGTGCGGTCTAGCTCCTGCGCGCGGCGCATGCACGCTTCCAGCGCAAGAGCGGACATCGTGGGCTCGTCCGATTTTAGCGAGGGGCGTTTTAAAAAATCGGCGAGCAAGGTTCGCGCCGCATGTGCGTCGATGACGCCAGATGCGAGCACTAACGTCGCCAGAACCATCCATCGGGCCATCCATCCAACCATGGCATAGCTTATACCCTGGCCTGGCGCAGGGCTTCACCGATGACCATTGCAGCCGTGACCGCAACGTTGAGGGATCGCATGTCGGGTTGCATCGGTATACGCAGGCGCGTGTCGGCGGCCTTGTGGACCGCCGCCGGTACGCCGGCGCTTTCGCGCCCGAACATTACGACTTCGTCGGTGCGGAAGGTGTGGTCCAAGTAAGACCGCTCGGCAGAAGTGGTCAGCAGAACCAGCGACAGCCGCTCGCCCAATCGCCATTCCTCGAACGCTGCAAACGAGCGATGGCGGACAATGGAAACCTCGTCGAGATAATCCATGCCGGCGCGGCGGAACGCGCGATCGGTTACAGGAAAACCGGCGGGCTCAATGATATGCGCTTCCACCCCCAGGCAGGCGCAAAGGCGAAGAATCGTACCGGTATTCTGTGGAATGTCCGGCTCGTAAAGGGCAATCCGCATGGCGGGTCTGGCAATAAGCCGCTCTAGACGAATGATTTATGCGACCAATTCTCGCAGGCGAGGGCGGCAATCGGGCCGAGTGTATGGCTGCCGGCTGCCCCGATGGCTCGCCTAGTGTAACATTTACAGCGCGGCCGGACGCAAAACCGGTGGTCACTTTTGCCGGCCGCGCGTTTGCGGGCTTGCGCTTGTACCGCAGGGGTGCCAATAGAACGCCACCGACGCGCTGTCCTTGCTATAGGGCTGCCGCAACCGGGCCGCCCCGCCGCCCAAAGGACCTCGGTCCCGGGCTCCAGCCGCGGGCGGATGAATAAGCCAGCCGGAGGAGAGGGCCTAAGACGTGACGACCGTGTCTTCGGCGGAGCACACGCGCCGCGACTTTCTTTATATAGCCACCGGCGCCGTCGGCGCGGTTGGCGCCGCGGCGACACTGGTGCCGCTGATCGCACAGATGAACCCGGACGCCTCGACGATAGCCGCCGGCGCACCGATCGAGGTTGATCTCGCGCCGATCGCTGATGGACAAATTATCAAGGTCTTCTGGCGCTCGAAGCCGATATTCATCTCCCACCGGACCAAAAAAGAGATCGAAGAAGCGCAAAAGGTCAACGTTGCCGACCTTCCCGACCCGGAGGCGGATTCCGCGCGCGTCAAGCAAGGTCATGATCAGTGGCTGGTAGTGATCGGCATCTGCACCCACCTCGGCTGCATCCCGCTCGCGCACCAGGGCGAATATGATGGCTGGTTCTGTCCGTGCCACGGCTCGCAATACGATACCTCGGGCCGCATTCGCAAAGGACCGGCGCCAAAGAACCTGTTTTTGCCACCCTACAAGTTTGTTTCCGACTCCAAGATTTCAGATCGGCTAGGTCCCATTCAAGGTTCAATCATGAGCGGACACTCGACCTATCAACCGCAGAACAAATTTCTGCAATGGTTCGAGAAGCGGTTGCCAGTCGGCGGCCTCATTCATTCTTCTTTCATCGCGTACCCGACGCCTCGCAATCTCAATTACCTTTGGACTTTCGGCGGCATCCTCGCGTTCATGCTCGCGGTGCAGATCATTACCGGCATCGTGCTGGCGATGCATTACACGCCGCATGTCGATCTGGCTTTCAAGTCCGTTGAAACCATTATGCGCGACGTCAACTTCGGTTGGCTGTTGCGATATCTGCACGCCAACGGCGCGTCGATGTTCTTCCTCGCGGTCTACATTCATATGTTCCGCGGCATTTACTACGGGTCCTACAAGGAGCCCCGCGAGGTACTCTGGATTCTCGGGGTCATCATCTATCTGTTGATGATGGCAACCGGCTTCATGGGCTACGTGCTGGTATGGGGCCAGATGAGCTTCTGGGCGGCAACCGTCATCACCAACCTGTTCTCCGCTATTCCCGGAGTCGGCGACACGATCGTCACCTGGTTGTGGGGCGGCTATGCAGTCGGCAATCCCACGCTCAACCGGTTCTATTCGCTGCACTATCTTTTGCCGTTCGTGATCGCAGGCGTCGTCGTGCTTCACATCTGGGCGTTGCATGTCGCCGGTCAAAACAATCCGACCGGCATCGAGCCCAAGTCCGACAAGGACACGGTGGCATTTACGCCTTATGCGACTGTCAAGGACGGCTTCTTCATGGCCGTGTTCTGCATTCTCTATGCCTGGTTCGTGTTCTACATTCCGAACTTCCTCGGGCACGCCGACAATTACATCCCGGCCAACCCGGCGGTTACGCCGGCGGAAATCGTGCCCGAGTGGTATTACCTGCCGTTCTACGCCATTCTGCGATCCATCCCGGACAAATTGATGGGCGTGATCGCTCTTTTCTCCTCGATCCTGGTGCTCGCTTTCATTCCCTGGCTCGACACCTCGCGCGTGCGCTCGGCGCGATACCGTCCGCTGTTCAAGCAATTCTTCTGGCTGTGGGTGATCGCCTGCGTCGGCCTGGGATGGCTCGGTTCGAAGCAACCCGAGGGCATCTACGTCATTATGTCCCGTGTGTTCACGATCTACTACTTTGCATTCTTCCTGATCATCATGCCGTTGCTCGGCATCTTCGAGAAAACTAAGCCCCTGCCGAATTCGATTTCAGATTCGGTTTTGGACACGAAAGCGCGGGCGAAGGCACTGTCATGATGATCAAGCGTACCATTCTCGCTCTCATTGTCGCCGGTACATTCGCGTTCGCTCTCCCCGTCATGGCCGCGGAGCAGGAAGCTCCGCCCAAGCTCAAATGGTCTTTCGGTGGGCCATTCGGAAAATATGACGAGGCGCAACTTCAGCGCGGCTTCAAGATCTACAAAGAGGTCTGCTCGGCGTGCCACTCGATCCAGATGCTGGCCTTCCGCAATCTTGCGGACCGGGGCGGCCCGGGCTTCTCGGAGGCGCAAGCCGCGGCTGTCGCGGCCGACTACAAGATCAAGGACCTCGACGACAAAGGTGAGCCGGTTGAGCGCCCTGGACGTCCGGCTGACAGCTTCCCACCGCCGTTTGCTAACGAATTAGCTGCCAAGGCCGCCAATGGCGGTACCGCGCCGCCTGATATGTCTACACTGGCGAAGGCGCGCACGTACCAGCGCGGATTTCCCTGGTTCGTGTTTGACCTGTTTACGCAGTATCAGGAGCAGGGTCCGGACTACATTGCAGCGTTGCTGAAGGGTTACGAGGATCCGCCGAAGGGCTTCCAGTTGCCTCAGGGCGGGCACTACAACAAATACTTCCCTGGCCACAACATCGCGATGCCGCCACCGCTCCAGGCCGGGCAGGTCACCTATGACGATGGCGCGCCTCAGACGATGGACCAATATTCTCAGGACATCGCAGCTTTCCTCACGTGGGCGGCGGAGCCGCACCTGGTGCAACGTAAGCGCATCGGCTTTCAGGTAATGGTTTTCCTGATCGTGCTTGCGGGACTTATGTATTTCACCAAAAAGAAGGTGTGGCACGAGGTGGAGAAGCCAAGCGAGATCGCTCACGGACAAGATCCGAAAAAGACAACGATCTGATATCGCAGTGACGACGCTTGACGCTGGGCCCCTGTTTGGGGCCCTTTCGTTTTCAGAAGCTGGGATTGGGGCAAGCAATGGCAAAGGCTGTCCTCGGTGTTATCGGCGGGTCGGGCATCTATGACTTGCCCGGCCTTTCCAACGTGCGGGAGCAACGCTTGGCCAGCCTTTGGGGCGATCCGTCCGGGCCATTGCGGATTGGCGAGATCGCGGGCTTGCCGGTCGTATTCCTCTCGCGTCACGATCAAGGCCACCGGCTATCGCCATCCGACATCAATTACCGGGCCAATATCGACGTGCTCAAGCGTGCCGGGGTGACGGATCTGGTTTCGTTGTCGGCCTGCGGTTCGTTCAAGGAGGAGCTGCCGCCAGGCAACTTTGTGCTGATCGATCAATTCGTCGACCGCACTCACAAGCGCGAGAACTCATTCTTCGGGAAGGGAATGGTAGCGCACGTCTCGATGGCGCATCCCGTATCGCCGCTGTTGCGGACCCATCTGCGTGCTGCGGCAATAGCAGAAGGCATCGAACCCGGCTGGGGCGGCACTTATGTGTGCATAGAAGGCCCGCAGTTCTCCACTTACGCCGAGAGCATGACTTACAAACAGCTCGGGTATTCCGTGATCGGAATGACCAATATGCCGGAGGCAAAGCTCGCACGTGAGGCCGAGATCTGTTACGCAACCGTGGCGATGGTGACCGATTTCGATTGCTGGCATCCGGACCATGATGCGGTCACAGTGCAGGACATCATCAAAGTTTTGCTGGAAAATGCCGAAAAAGCCAAACGGCTGGTGGCGCGCTTGGCCCGCGATTTTCCGCGCGAACACGAACCATGTCCTATCGGTTCGGATCGAGCGCTTGATACGGCACTCATTACCGCTCCCGAGGCCCGTGATCCCGCATTGATCAAGAAGCTCGATGCGGTGGCCGGCAGGCTGTTGGGCAAAACCTAAGCTCGTCACGACCGGACTTGTTCCGGCCATCCACGTCTTTAATGTGTGGTCAGAACGTCTGCCTGGCACAAGGTCGGGCATGACGGAAGGGTGTTTGGCCTTTGTTGCGCAGCGAATTTCTTGAGGGCCCCAATGCATATTGTCGATGTCAATCAGCAGCCGAGCGAGGAATGGCGGGCGGGTGTCACGACGCGGATGAGAGCGTCGGCGGCCAACAGCGCGACACAGCTTTGCATGTTTGAACAATGGTGCGACGCCGGGCACGGCGCGCCGACGCATTTGCATGCGGTCGAAGAAGTATTGTGCGTGCGCGAAGGCCAGGCGGACGTATGGATTGACGACAAGCATGTCACGCTGACGAGCGGCCAACTGGTCATCGTGCCCGCGGGACGCAAGCACGGATTTTCAAACGTCGGAGAGACGATCCTTCATATAGAGTCGACGCTCGCCGCGCCGGTGTTCGAGGCGGCCTATGAGGATAAGCGCGAAACGCCGAGGCGCTGGTTGCCGGGGCCCGCGCTATGACGTCGCCTTCGCTTGAAAAAGATCTGCGCGCGGCCATCCGGACGATTCCGGATTATCCGAAGCCCGGCATCATGTTCCGCGATATCACGACGTTGCTGGGCGACGCGCGTGCATTCCGCCGCGCGGTGGACGAATTGGTCCAACCGTGGGCCGGGATGAAGATCGACAAGGTCGCCGGCATCGAAGCACGAGGCTTCATTCTCGGCGGCGCGGTCGCGCATCAGGTCTCTGCGGAATTCATCCCGATCCGCAAGAAGGGCAAACTACCCCACAAACGCGTCAGCATCGCCTATTCGCTGGAATACGGCCTCGACGAGATGGAAGTGCACGAAGATGCGGTGACGAAGGGTGAGCGCGTCGTCTTGGTCGACGATCTCATCGCAACGGGCGGTACAGCGGAGGGAGCGGTGAAACTGCTGCGCCAACTGGGCGCTGAGGTGGTCGCTGCTTGTTTTGTGATCGACCTGCCAGATCTCGGCGGCGCCGGTAAATTGCGCAAGATGGATGTACCGGTCCGAACTTTGATTTCATTTGAAGGGCACTAACTCGACCCTCAACCCAGACGCCGGGGTCATGCCCGGCCATGACAGTGAAGGGGCTGTGCGGTTGGCTCGTCGGCTTGTGGGCAGCTAACTCTGCTTCGGGCCCCAAGGTCCGGCCGGTGGCCCCGATTCCGGTCCCCGCCGACTTGCTTGCGGCGCCGATTGCGGCGCGTCGCCCCAAGGACCGGCTTCGTCAGTCGACTGGTCGGTAACTTGCGCCTGTGGTTCCGGCGCTTCCACCGCGAGCGAGCCAGAATCGTGACCGCCGGCGTATTTCACCAGCGCAGCAACGCGGGCTTCGACCGAGGGGTGCGTGTCGAAGACGTTCGAGAAACCCTCGCGCGGATTGTCGATGCACATTTCCATCACGGCAGAATTGGCGCCAGGTATTTCACCGCGCCCTTTGATCTTGCGCAGCGCCGAGATCATGGCGTCCGGGTTTTTCGTGAGCTCCACCGAGCCGGCGTCGGCCAGAAATTCGCGCTGACGCGACAGCGCAAAGCGGATCACGATGGAAAGCACCCAGACGACAGCGATGATGGCGATAGCGATTATGATAGCGAGGCCCGCGCCACCCTTGCGATCATCGCCCGACCGGCGTCCACCTCCCCAATACAAATTTTGAAAGAACATCCGGAAAACGAGTTCTCCAAAGAATGAGATTACGCCCGCAATGACGACCGCAATGACCAGCATGCGCACGTCACCGTTGCGAATGTGCGTAAGCTCATGACCCAGAACACCTTCAATCTCCTTATCGTTGAGCGCGTTGATCAGGCCGCGCGTCACCGTGATTGAATATTGCTTTTGGTTGAGGCCAGTAGCAAAAGCATTGAGTGCGTCGTCATCGGCAATCCGTAGCGTCGGCGTGGTAATGCCGCGTGAGATGCACAAGTTTTCCAGCAGATTGTAGAGGCGCGGCTCCTCCTGCCGGGTGACCGGTTGCGCGCCAGTGACGGCATCGATCATCCGCTGGTGAAATTTGTAGGCGATAGCGATCCAGATAATCGTGCCAATGGTGGCAAATGGAAAGGCCTTGATGAAATCGAACTCCGCGGCGCGAATGAGATAGTCGAGCGGCAGTGTGTCAGAGGTGTAATTTGAACCCAGCGCTTCGGCTAACAAGGCGCTGGCGAACACCATCACATAAACCAGAAAGAACAGACCGATCAGCAGCGCGACAGAGCGCCGCTTGTTTGACTGGATGTGAGTGTAGAGTCCGTAAGCGGCCATGACCTTGCCCGGCGCTCTCTTTCGTTATGCCCGGTGTCGGGCATCCACGCCTTCCTTCTGTCTCAAGACGTAGATGGCCGGGACACGCCCGGCGATGACGGATGAGACTCGGTCGATCAGAATTTCACGCTCGGCGCCTGCTCCAGTTGAGCGCGGCCTTCGCCGAGATCAAAAAAAGTGCGTTGTGAAAAACCGAATATTCCGGCGAACAACGATGCGGGAAACTGCTGGATGCCCGTGTTGTATTCCTGCACCGCGCTGTTGAAGAAGCGCCGAGACGCCGCGAGTTTGTTCTCGATATCTGCAAGATCGCTCTGCAATTGCTGAAAGTTCGCGTTGGCTTTCAGGTTCGGATAATTCTCCGACAGTGCAAACAGCTGCCGCAGTGCACCAGTGAGTGCATTTTCCGCCGCTACTTTCTGTTCGACTCCCGGCGCGGCCACGGCGGCGTTGCGCGCCTGAACGACTGCTTCCAGAGTTCCACGTTCATGCGCGGCATAGCCTTTGACAGTTTCGACCAGATTGGGAACCAGATCGTGGCGCTGTTTGAGCTGCACATCGATATCGGCAAAGGCCTGATTTGTTCTCTGCCGCATCGCGACCAGGCTGTTGTAGATGCTGATCGCCCAGACAACGACAACGCCAACAATGCCAAGTACGACCCAGCCGGTGGTGGACATGAAGAAAGCTCCAGAGTGGAAGGTGGGGAGATCAGGATAACAGTCTAGCCTAGATGGGTCAGGCCCAGCCAACGGCAACCATGCGTGGATGGCCACTGACGGAAGCAGTCCCGAACGCCTTGGGCTTGCAGGGGGTTTGGCGTTAAAAAAAGACCCCGAGCCTAAACCCGGGGTCTCTTCGCCAGACGGCTATTCGGGGGGTAAGGGGGGAGCCGCCCGGCGATATGCCCAACAACGCGGGCCGCCGGCTTTAGTTCCGGGTCAATTGAGGTGTTTCAAACTTATGAGCGGGGCTGGAAAAACGCGTGTTCCGCGCCAAGTTCCATGACGACGGCGCCGCCGGACCAATCAATGGCAGGCAAAACAACGAGATTGACGGTCAGCTCGCCTCGCGGAAACGCACCGCGGCCTCCAGATCGACCGAGACAAGTTGGGAAACGCCCCGTTCGGCCATGGTGACGCCGTACAGGCGATTCATGCGCGCCATGGTGATCGGATTGTGCGTGATGATCACAAAACGTGTGTCTGTCGATTTGATCATTTCGTCGAGCAAATCGCAGAAACGCTCCACGTTATGATCGTCGAGCGGGGCATCGACTTCGTCCAGCACGCATATCGGCGCGGGGTTGGTCAGGAACACGGCAAAAATCAGTGCCAGCGCAGTCAGCGCCTGTTCGCCACCCGAAAGCAGTGAAAGGGTTGCCGGCTTTTTGCCGGGCGGTTTGGCAAGTATTTCAAGGCCGGCTTCAAGCGGGTCCTCGCTCTCGATCAGCTGCAGTTCTGCTGTCCCGCCGCCGAAGAGTTGCGCGAAGAGATGCTGGAAGTGCTTGTTCACCTGTTCGAAGGAGGTCAGTAGCCGCTCGCGGGCCTCTCGATTGAGACTCTGAATTCCGAGTCGAAGTTTTTTGATCGCCTCGACAAGGTCGTCGCGCTCGGTGGTCAGCGACGAGTGTTGTGTCTCGACCTCGCGCAGCTCCTCCTCGGCGCGCAGATTTACCGCGCCCAACCGCTCGCGTTCGCGACGCAGACGTTCGAGCCGTTCTTCAACCTCGGCAAGGTCCGGCAGTGCGTCAGTCGGTCCGATTTCCGCAACTTCCGCCACGGCCGCCGGCTCAATTTCCAGCATATCGTGGATCTCGCGGCCGATATCCGTGAGCCGACGCTTGGCACCTTCAAACCGCTCCTCGGCACGGGCAAGCTCCTCGCGCGCCGCACTTGCAGCCTCCAGCGCCACGCGCGCGTCGCGATCAGCTGCTGCGAGTGCACTTTCGGCTTCCTGCAGGCGGTCGGCGCAGGCGCGACGTGCGGACTCCGCAGTCTGGACCTCGGTAATCATTGCGCTACGCTTTTCAGCGAAAATCTGCGGCGCGTTTTCCAGTTCGATACGGTCGCGCCGGGCTTCCGCAATGCGCTGCTCAAGTGTGGCAATCTGGTTGCGCGCGCCTTGCTGACGCTCGGCCCAGCCGGTTTCATCTGCGGCGAGTGCTGTGAGCCGGCGATCGGCAAGTTCAGCTTCACGCACGATGGCCTGCTGCTCGGCCTGCACCTCGGCAAGCCGTCCACGTTTGGCCCCGATGTCATCACGGACCTGTGCGAGCTTGGTCTCGAGGTCAGCCGCCGGCGCAAGGGCTCCCAGAGCTTTTTCAGCTTCAGTTTTGGCGGCAGCCGCTTCGTCGCGGCTCATGGTCAGCCGCGCGCGTGCTTCGGCCAGTGCGGAGAGACGCGCCGCCTGGCGATTGAGGTCGCGCTCCCGCGTACGCGTTTGGGTTTCTGCGCTGCTGGCTGAATCGAACGCCGATTGCGCCGTCTGCAGCGCGCGATGCTTGGCCGCGACGTCGCTGCGTGCACCCGCAAGTTCACCATCGATTTCGACAAATCGGCTGCGCTGCGCCAGCCGGCGAGCAGCGCCGGTCGGTGCATGCGCGGCCGCAACGAAGCCATCCCAGCGCCAGAGATCGCCTTCGCGCGAAACCAGCCGCTGACCGGTCTTGAGTGCTCCCGCAAGCTTGAGACCAGCGTCGCGATCGACGACGCCAATTTGCGCGAGCCGCCGTGCGAGCTGCGCAGGCGCCTTGACGTAGCGCACCAGGGGTTCGACTCCATCGGGAAGCGATGGGTCGGCCTCTTCTGTTGTCAGGGCGGTCCAATGCATAGGCGAAGATGGATCGACGGGGGCGTCGAGATCATCGCCGAGTGCCGCACCGAGCGCCTTTTCGTAGCCCTTCTCCACGGAGATGTGATCGATCACCGGCGGCCAGAGACTGCGGGTCTCCAGCGACAACATTTTGGAAAGTGTCTTGGCCTCGGTCTCAAGGCGCTGAACGCGCTTTTCCAATTCAGCGGCGGTCGCGCGCGCAGCCTCCAGTTCGGCCTGCGCCACGTTATGCGCCGCTTCCGCGGCCACCGCGGCCGCTTCCGCCTCTGTCAGGGCTGCCTGCGTTCCCTCGACGACCGCGGCGAGCGGCCCGGCGTCGGCACCTCGCAGTGTCGCCAACTCACGTTCGATCGCTCCGATCTCCGACGAAATTCTGCTGACGCGCTCGTTTTGTTCGCGCGCGGCGTTCTCGAAACGGTTTCGCTGCGCTGAGAGATCGGCAAGGGCAGTGGTCAGGTCGGTAAATATTTTCTCGGCTGCGCCGAGGTCAACATCGGCTTCCGCTACTTTGGCATCGATCCCGCTGCGGCGGGCTGCGCTTTCTTTCGTTTCCGTGCGAATGGCTTCTTTTTCGGATGCCAGACGTGCGATCGCCTGCTCCGCATCGGCGGCAAGGCGCTGCTCGCGTTCAGTGTCCGCCGCAAATTGCACCAATCGCAAATCAAGTTCGACAATGCGGTCCTTTGCGCGCGCCTCTTCTCGGTCGAGGTCCTGAAGTGCGACATTGAGACGATGAAGCGCCGCGCCCGCGCGCGCCTCCGCCTCGCGCAGCGCCGGAAGAGAAGCAGCGGCGAGTGCCTGACGTTTGGAAGCTTCGGCTTCGGCGCCGACACGCTCGGCAACCGTGCGGACGCAAAGGTCCTTTGCATGTTCAGCCTCGGTGACCTCGATGTTCGCGGACGTCCAGCGCAAATGGTAAAGCGTTGCCTCTGCCTTGCGAACCTGCGAAGACACAGTGCGGTAACGGATCGCCTGGCGCGCCTGCTTTTTCAGACCGTCGATTTGGGCGCTCAGCTGGCCGATGACGTCTTCAACCCGTAAAAGATTTGTTTCGGCGGCCTTCAGCCGCAGCTCGGCCTCGTGACGGCGAGCATGCAATCCTGCAACGCCGGCGGCTTCTTCCAGCACGCGGCGGCGTTGCTCCGGTTTCGCCTGGATGATCTCGCCGATGCGGCCCTGGTGCACGAGGGCGGGGGATCGAGCACCGGTGGAAGCGTCAGCAAAGACAATCTGCACATCGCGGGCGCGGACTTCGCGCCCGTTGATGCGGTAGCTTGAGCCAGAATCCCGTTCAATGCGCCGGGCAATTTCCAGCGAATCCTGGTCGTTGAAGGCGGCCGGCGCCGAGCGCGTTGAATTGTCGATGGCAATGGCCACCTCGGCATTGTTGCGCGCCGGGCGGCTATTGGACCCGGAAAAGATCACATCATCCATCGACGCGGCGCGCATGGACTTGTGGGACGATTCGCCCATCACCCAGCGCAGCGCCTCGACCAGGTTCGACTTGCCGCAGCCGTTCGGGCCGACCACGCCGGTCAAACCCGGCTCGATCATGAAATCTGTCGGCTCGACGAATGACTTAAAGCCGAGCAGGCGCAGTCGTGTGAGTTTCATACCTTAAGGCCTCATGCAGTCTTCTTGTTGGCGCACGATCTATTCCGAGGGCCGCCTCAGACCCTTCGGGATCATGCGCAAAGCGGGGTCGAGCACCCGTCATTCCTCAGTTTTGCATTGAACAATTCACTAAGCCGTCCCGGGACTTGCCCTAGCCGGGATAGCGATCCGGCGCATCGGTCCGGAGAATGAATCGCCGCGCCCGCAAGGGCAACTGCCCTGCAGACGCCTGCGGTGGTTTTCCAGACCTTTCCAATGTTGGGGAGAAAAATCGCGCAAAAAACACCTCGGCCGCCATCCATCAGCAAGCCGAAAAACCCTTGTCAGCCCTTGAGATAGGGATCGATCGCCTTGGCCATGTCCTCGATGGAAAGCGCACCCGGGTGGGAGGTTCCATTAATGAAGAAAGTGGGCGTCGACTGGACCTTGAACTTGTCGACCGCACGTTTGCGAACGCTTTCGATGCCATCAAGCACCTGCTGATTCGCCAAGCAGGTGTTGAAGCTCTGCTCGGTGAAGCCCGCCTGTTTCGCGATTGCAAGGAGAGGCGGTATCGGTTTTTCGACAGCCCATTGCCGCTGCTGGCGGAACAGCGTGTCGATCAAGGCAAAATACTTATCCTTGTCATCCTTGCCGGAGCAGCGCGCCAACATGAAAGCGGCGGCTGCAAGATTGTCGAGTGGAAATTCGCGGAAAATGTAGCGAACCTTGCCCGTGTCAACGTAGCGCTTCTTGAACTCGGGAAATGTGGTTTCCTGGAAATGCGCACAATGCGGACAGGTCATTGATGCATATTCGATGACAGTCACGGGGGCTTTGTCATTGCCCATCGCCATGTCGGGCAATGCTTCCGGCTGCATCAACTCGCTGGTTGGTACGGCATCAGCGGCAACAGCTTCGGCAGGGAAGGGCGGCAGCGACGAAACTCCAAGTACGGCGGTAGCAAGCGCCAGGGCGGCCGTACTCTGACAAAATTCGCGGCGGGTGATCTGCAACGTCGACTCCTAGGCTGAAAGCCGGTCTGTAGGGAACTAGCTGGATAGTACAATTGTGGCAATGCCGGGCCGGCCTGCCAAGGCGCTGAGTGCGCTCAATTTCGCTTGATTGCGGCGCCCAGCCGCCCAAGCGCCTGGCGCAGGTCTTCGTCCTCGACGTCTGCCAATGTTTCTGCAACCCGTGCTGCTGCCTCGGGATCCGCCTTGGGGACGGACGATCGCTCGCGTCGCCGCAGCGGGGCTTGCCGCAACGCAATGCGGCCGATTGCCTGCCAACCGAAGAAACGGTTGACCCGCTCGAGGATGACGGCGGACATATGCTGAATTTCGAGGGCCACCGGGCCCTCAACCCGCAGCACCAGTGTGGCGGGTTCCGCTGGTTCTTCGCCGGCTTGCCGCGGCCAGTTGATCTTGAGCGGCTCGCTATGAGCGGCAATCTCTGCTCCGACAATGTCGGCCCAGCGCGAAATGATCTCGGTTGAGGCAAACCCTTGCGCCCTGAGCACATCGCCCAAGGTGCTGGCGAGCAGGTCCGAAAGCGGCCGGGGAAAACTGCGCGAGAGCTTGCTCATGTGGACTTTTTCATGCGCATGATCTTACCCGAAAACCGGTTTGCACTTTGCGGGATCATGCGGGGCTGCCTCATGCCATCGTCGGCGCCATGATCTTAGCAGCACGCTTGCCGCGGCGGAAGAAAGCCCGCCCGCCCGCACCCGCAGACTTGCTCGCATGGTACGACCGGCATGCTCGCGTATTGCCCTGGCGCGCGCGGAGAGGTGAGCGCGCGGACCCATATCGTGTGTGGCTATCTGAGATCATGCTGCAACAAACGACGGTCAAAGCCGTTGCGCCGTATTATGCCCGGTTTCTGACGCGCTGGCCGACCGTCGAGTCGCTCGCAGGGGCTAAACTCGACGATGTCCTTCGTGCCTGGGCCGGGCTGGGCTATTACGCGCGCGCTCGAAACCTGCACGCGTGCGCAAAACTGATCGTCCAGAAGCACGCCGGGCAATTTCCAGGCGACCGGGAGGCGCTTCGCGCCCTGCCCGGCGTTGGCGATTATACGGCGGCGGCCGTCGGAGCAATCGCGTTTGACCTCTCCGCCGTGCCGGTCGACGGGAATGTGGAGCGAGTGATTTCGCGATTATTTGCGGTTGAGGAAGAATTGCCGGCGGCAAAGTCCAAGATCAAGCAGCTCGCCGCATCATTGCTGCCGCCGCAGCGGGCAGGCGACTTCGCACAAGCGTTGATGGATCTCGGCGCGACCATCTGCTCGCCCAGGCGGCCGGCTTGTTCGCTGTGCCCATGGATTGGCTCATGTTTGGGAAACGAACGGGGCGATGCGGAGACTTTTCCGCGCAAGACACCTAAGCGCGAAGGTCAGTTGCGCCGTGGCGCGGCGTTCGTAGCGGTACGAGCGGATGCGCGCGTGCTTCTCCGGCGACGTCCGGACAAAGGTCTCCTGGCCTCAATGATGGAAGTTCCCGGCAGCGAGTGGACGCAGGATTTTGATGAAAGCCGTGCGCGAGGGTCGGCGCCCCATCTGGAGGTAAAGGTAGCGTGGCAGCGACTGCCCGGTATTGTGCGGCACGTATTCACCCATTTCCCTCTCGAGCTCGTCGTTTTTGCAGCGCAGGTGCCGCGCGCGGCCGCAGCGCTCCAGGGCGCACGCTGGGTAAAGGTCGAAGATCTTCGCGATGAGGCGTTGCCGAACCTCATGCGCAAAGTTTTGGCACACGCTCTCGATCGGCGTTAGATAGCCGGAATTCCCGATGCTGCCACCAGCATTGCATCTTCCGCCCGTTCAACCCTGTCGGGCCGCTTACGCTGCCGTGCCGCAGCCTTGCGGTTGATCTTGCGCTTGGCAATGGCATTGAGCTTCTTGTCGGTCGCCTTCTCTTCTTTCAGGTTCATGTTCAAGAATTTGGCGACGTCACTGCGGCCAAGCAGCCGTGCCCACGCTACCAGCGTACCGTAACGCGTGATTTCATAGTGCTCGACCGCCTGCGCGGCGGCGATTAGCGCTGCGTTGAGCACCATCTTGTCATCAATCTCACCGGCGATCTCTTTTGCTTCATCGATAATGCCGTCGATCGCCGGGCATTTGGTGCCTTGGGGCGTGACCTTGAGTTTCTTGAAAGCCTGATCGAGCCGCTTGATCTGTCCCTTGGTCTGCTTGAGGTGGGTGCGAAAGCCTTTCTTGAGTTCGGGATCGGAGGCCTTTTCGACCATCTCCGGGAGGGCCTTCTCGATTTGATGCTCGGCGTAATAAATGTCCTGCATGGTGTGCAGGAACAAGTCCTGCATTGTCTGCATGTCGGGGGAAAACCAACCCATGACGCGCCTCCTCGATGTTTGTGCCGAGCGTTAAGTCGCGCGAGCGGCGCAGGTTCCCAAAGCCATGAAACATCGCTACGAGAGTGGCGGATGCTCCAATAATTTTACGGGGAGGCGCATGAGTATCGAACGTCACGACGTCGGGCCGCGCATGAGCAAGGCCGTAGTTCATGGCAATACCGTCTATCTCGCTGGCATTGTTGCCGATAACCCCAAGGGTAAAAGTGTCGGCGAACAAACCAAAGACATCGTCAGGCAGATCGACGGCTTCTTGGCCAAAGCCGGGACCGACAAAACCAAACTCCTTTCGGCCAATATCTGGATTACCGATATGGCAAGTTTCGCCGAGATGAATGGGGTCTGGGACGGTTGGGTTTCGTCCGGCAACACGCCGGCGCGCGCTACCGTCGAAGCAAAGCTCGCTTCGCCCGACTACAAGGTCGAGATTATGGTGGTGGCGGCGAAATAGCGATGATCGAGCAGCAACCCGGGATTCTGGCGATCTTTAATGATTGCCGGCCGGGCCGGGAGGCCGAATTTGACGCATGGTTTCAGGGCGAGCATTTGCTCGAACGGCTCGCCGTGCCTGGCTTTCTTTTTGGCCGGCGCCATCAGGCGATCTCGGGAAGTTCCGGTTATTTTAATTTTTACTTGGTCGAGTCTCCGGATGTTTTGACGTCCAGGCCCTATCTCGAGCGGCTCGACAATCCGACGCCGATGACCAAGACAGTCATGTCGGAAATCTTCATAAACATGAACCGCACGGTGTGCCGCAGGACCGCGCGGCGTGGCGGCTTTCGCGGCGCCTATGTCGTGACGCTGCGCTTCAACACGGCCCCGGATGAGGGCGCGCTGAAGTCTACGCTCGACACGCTGGTGGCGGATACGGCCACTGCCTCTGGCGAAATCTGGATCGCGCTCGATCCTGCCGGCATGCCGGTCTCGCAGGAAGAGAAGCTGCGCGGCGGCGACCAGAAAATCAAAGGCGCGCTGATGGTCGAAACGCTGCGCCAGCGCGATGCCGAATTGCTCGGAGAAAAACTCGCAAGAGAGTTTCCCACAGCCAATGCCGGAGTATTCCGTGTGCTGTGCCAGCTTGGCTGCGGAGATTTATAATGAAATCGCTGCTGCCGATCGCGGAAAAAATCGCCGCGCGTTTGATCGAGCGTCGCGAAACAATTGCCGTTGCGGAGTCGTCGACCGGCGGTTTGGTTGCAGCGGCCTTGCTCGCGATCCCCGGCGCGTCCGCTTACTTTCTCGGCGGCGCGGTCGTTTATACGAAGGCCGCGCGCATGGCTCTGCTTGGAATTGACGACTTGACGGGCATCAGGCCAGCGACCGAAGCGTACTCTTTATTGATTGCGCGGCGCGTTCGCGAACGTCATAGCGCGACGTGGGGGCTTGGCGAAACCGGGGCGACCGGCCCGACGGCCAACCGTTACGGCGACCCGGCAGGCCACACCTGCATAGCCGTCGCAGGTTCCCTTGAACGGGCAACCACTTTACGTACAGGCATAGCCGATCGGCTCGCGAACATGGACGCATTTGCGAAGCGCGCACTCGAGCTTTTCAACGAGGCGATTTCCGCCAAGAGCTGAAGCTATTCCGCGGCTTCCGCCATTTCAGAGCGAACGATGGCACGGAAGGCGTCGATAGGAGTGAGCCCTTTGGGCGTTTCTACGTGCCAGAATGTCCAGCCGTTGCAGGCTTCCAGCCCTTGCGCCAGAGCTCCAATGCGATGAATTGAGCCAACCGCGCCGTCGAGGGATACTGCGCCATCAGCGCGCACCAGCGCCTTGTGCCTTTTCTTGGCGTCCACCAAACGAACACCGGGCGTAACCAGTCCACGTTCGATGAGTGCCGAGAACGGGACTCGAGGTGCCTCGCGCGCGGTTACAAATGGTGCCAGCGTCGGCGCCTCCAGCGGTTTGGTCGCTGAGATGCGTCTCTCAGCCGCCTTGCCGTATTTGGCGTCTTGTTCGCAGCCGACAAAACGCCGGCCCAGGCGTTTGGCAACCGCGCCGGTGGTGCCGGTGCCACAGAAGGGATCGAGCACCAAATCGTCGGGCCGGGAGCTGGAGAGGATGACGCGCGCGAGCAGCGCCTCCGGCTTCTGGGTTGGATGAAGTTTCTTGCCGTTACGGCCCTTGAGACGTTCTTCGCCGGTACACAACGGCAAAGTCCAGTCCGACCGCACCTGGATATCTTCGTTTCCGGCTTTGAGCACTTCGTAGTTGAAGGTGTAACCGCGAGCCTCAGCGTCACGCGAAGCCCAAATCAGCGTCTCGTGCGCATTGGTGAAACGGCGGCCGCGAAAATTCGGCATTGGGTTTGATTTGCGCCAGATGACGTCATTGAGGATCCAAAAGCCGAGATCCTGCATTATCGTGCCGACGCGAAAAATGTTGTGATAGGAGCCAATGACCCAGATTGTGCCGGCAGGTTTCATCACGCGACGGCACGCGGTGAGCCATTCCCTCGTGAACTTATCGTAGGCGGAGAAGCTCGCGAACTTATCCCAGGCATCGTCGACGGCGTCGACGCGAGAATCGTCCGGGCGTTTGAGATCGCCAGCGAGTTGGAGGTTGTAAGGTGGATCGGCAAAGACGAGATCGACGGAAGACGCCGGCAACTTCGCTATTCCGGCGACGCATTCGCCAACAAGAACGCGGTGCGGTTGCGGACTCTCTGAAACTCCACGGGGCGCCCTTGAGGGCGCCCCGCGACGCGACACTACCATGACTCAGGAACTCTTGACTCAGGCGACGCGGTCGGCGACGCGGGACCTACAACCGACAGGCCTGCATCTTGCGCGTGCAAAGTAAAAAAGCGGTTTATGATCTCAAGTCGCAACTGGGCAAATTCTGCCTAATTAACGTGGGCTTAGGAGGTATGACCATGATGCAAATTTTTGAAACGATCGGGCGCCTCAGGCCGCCTTTGCACTCCATTGGACGCGTAAGACCACATCGGCGATGATTGCAGCGAAATTTTAGAAGGAGTTCGTCATGCGTTGGGATGATTTCCGCCGTAGTGACAACGTCGAGGACAGTCGCGGCGACGACGGGGGCTTCGGTGGAGGCGGTATGGGGATCCCTATCGGCGGTGGCGGGCTCGGCATCGGAACCGTGGTCGTCCTCGGTTTGATCGGTTGGGCGCTTGGCATCGATCCTAGCATCCTGATCGGCGGCGCTGAAATCGTGAACAGCGGAAGGCACTACCAGGAGCCGCAGCAAGCACCGACCCGGCAAGCCGGCAGGCCCTCGGATCAGATGGGCGACTTTGTTGCAGCAGTGCTCGGCAATACCGAAGATACCTGGCGCGAGATTTTCAAGAATAGCGGGCAACAATATACGGTACCGCGGCTGCGGCTTTATTCCGGGGCAATCCAGGGCGGCTGCGGCTTTGCGCAGGCGGCCATGGGACCGTTCTATTGTCCGAACGACCGGCGCATCTATCTCGATACCTCTTTTTTCCGCGATATTCAGGCGCGCTTCCGTGGCTGCAGCGGCAAAGCATGCGATTTCGCCGAGGCTTATGTGATTGCGCACGAGGTGGGTCATCACGTGCAAAATCTGCTCGGTATTCTGCCGAAGGCGCAGAACGCGCAGCGCGCGGCCGGCAACAAAACGGAGGCCAACCGCATTCAGGTTCGCGTTGAACTGCAAGCTGACTGTCTCGCCGGCGTTTGGGCCAACAATTCCAATCAGCGCTGGAAATCTATCGAACCCGGTGACGTTGAAGCAGCACTTCAGACCGCCGCGGCAATCGGTGATGACCGTCTGCAGCAACAATCGCGCGGTTACGTTGTGCCCGATGCATTCACCCATGGTTCATCGGCGCAGCGCCAGCGCTGGTTCACGGCCGGTCTGAAAGACGGCAAGGTGTCATCCTGCAACACCTTCAACGCACCTCAGCTGTGAACGGCTGACGCGAAGGAGTGCGATGATGGATTTCATCTTCGACTACATTTCGGTCAATGCATTTTGGACGATCGTATTGATCATTCATGCTCTGCTGGCAGTCGCAACGCTTGGCGCGCTGACCCATCAGGCGATGTCAGTTGCGATGCCAGCACGACAGATCGCAACCCCTGCTGGTTTTGTCACGCGGTTTCGCGCCGTATATGGCGCCGGCTACGCGACCGCGGTTTGCGTGCTCTGGGTGGCGACTTTTATCCTGGGTGCCTGGATCTACACCAAGTATCGCATCGCGATCCGCATTCCGCTCGAGCGCACAGGATACTGGAAGACGCTCGGCTTCTTCGAGTTGAAGGAGCATATTGCCGCACTCGGTCTCGGTCTTCTTCCGGCGTATTGGTATTTCTGGAAGAATCCAAAAAATCCGGCCTACGATCATGTGCGCAAATCGGTGACGCTTTTGCTGGCGGGGATGTGCTGGTTCGCCTTCCTCGTAGGCCACGTGCTCAATAACGCGCGGGGGTTTGGGTGAGCGCCGTAGACCAGAGTGTGCCAACGCGCGACCAGACAACCCCTTCGCTGACCGCGTCGCCGGGTTTCGGTGCTTTCGCAATCGTGTTTGCGGTTGCAGCGCCGATCATTTACGTCGTGAGTGAAATCGCCAACCTGCCGCTTTTTACTTATCACCCGGGAACCGGCCGAATTGACCTCGGCTGGGCTTCGCCGCGCCCGAACGAAGGTCCGGCCATGTACTGGTACGGTTGGATCGCAATAATGCTGATCGGTTCGGCGCTGCTCGGTCTTGTTGCCGCGCGTTTCCCAGGCCTCGGCCAACGAATGCCGCTGTTCCTGATCTGGCTGCTGCCGCTGTTGGCACTGCCGATTCTTGCCTATGTGCTGATGCCGTTCTGGACCCGATAGTCGATGCGCGGCCTTCACCTCTCCATCACGTGCGCTGTTGTCCTCGCTTTCGGGTTTTCCCCACTGGGTCGCGCTGGCGGCCTGGGTGACGATGCCGGCGAAGGCACCGATACGATTTTCTTCGGTGTGGTGAAGGATACGCGCGGCGTTGCAATTGCCGGCGCGCGCGTCAACGTAAAGTTCAAGAACATGTCTTTCGTGACCACCACGGACGTGATCGGCAACTATCGGCTTTCGACGACGATCGACCCCGACCAATCAGAACTCTCGTGCAGTAAGGACGGCTATCGCCTCAGCGGGACGACGCGGCGATCTCCACCCGGCGGACCGAAGGCGCCCGTCGAGATCGACTGCACGCTCCAGCCGGGCTCCTGATGGCTCGCCTGGTCGCGACAATGATTGCTTTTTTGATCGTTGCACCCGCTGGAGCGGAGCCAATCACGCTGCGTTATGGCGCGGCCTATTCGACATTGCGCAGTATTTACGCACTGCCGATCGTGGTGGGCGAACGCCAGGGATTCTTTCAAAACGAAGGTCTGGATTTCAAAGTTGTCGTGCCAATTCCCGGCGGCTCCGACAAAATGATCGAGGCTCTTCACGATGGCACGGTTGATATAACCCACGTCGCCACCCCGTTTCTGATCCGCAAGGTGCTCGACGGTTCGGACGCGGTAGCGATCGCGTCCGAATTCAACAATCCGATTTACAGTCTCCTCGCGCAGCCTGGCATCACCACTTTTGAAATGCTCAAGGGTAAGCTCATCGGCCTTGCAGACCCTACCGGAACAATTTCGATTTCGATCCGGAAGCTGCTCACAATGCATGGACTTAAGGAAACCGACTACGCCACGAAAATCATGGAAGGCACACCGGCGCGCTTGACTTGCCTCAAACAGGGCGAATGCGATGCGGTGGTTCTCGGTCAGCCGCAGGATATGGCCGCACGCGCGGAAGGCTTCACCTTGCTTGGGCTGTCTACCGAAGCGACACCGAATTATCTTTATACTGTCACGGCAGTGCGACGCTCATGGGCCGAACATCACAAAGTTGCGGTTGTTCGTTATTTGCGCGGCTTGCGGGCCGCAATTCAATTTATCCGCGATCCACGCCACCGCAATGCCGTCATTGAACTTATCTCCGATACAACCGGTGTATCGCCGACGGTGGCTGCGAGCGTTTTGGCGCTGTATTTTGAGCCGGAACACCGGGTTTTGCCGCATGAAGGCGAAATCGATATGAGTGCGCTTGCACAAGTGATTGCCATAATGGCTGAGGCGGGGATTCTTGCGCCGCCTCTGCCAGCGCCAGAGAAGTTCGTCGATCGGCAGTATTTGCAAGCGGCTGGCATCAAGTGACCGGCGGGCATATGCCTTTATGATGGACTAGAATGCGACCTTCGAAAGAGACCCAGAATGTCCGGCATTGACGAAAGCCGACAGTTTATCCCGCTGAAAATCGCGGTGCTCACGGTATCGGACACGCGCGAGACCGCCGACGATAAGTCCGGTGCGACATTGATTGATCGCATTCGCGCAGCCGGTCACGTGGTTGCCGAACGCGCGATCGTCAAGGACGAGATCAAGGTGATCCGACAGCATGTGAAGGCGTGGATCGCCGACAAGTTCATCGATGTTGTCATTACGACGGGTGGTACCGGGTTTACCGGGCGGGACGTGACGCCGGAGGCCGTGGAGCCACTCTTCGAAAAGAAGATGGACGGCTTCTCCACGATGTTCCTGATGGTAAGCGAGAGAAAGATCGGCACCTCGGCAATCCAAACTCGCGCCACTGCCGGTGTCGCCAACGCCACCTACATCTTCTGTTTGCCGGGCTCACCGGGTGCCTGCAAGGACGCCTGGGATGAAATCCTTGTCCATCAACTCGATTATCGCTACCGGCCGTGCAATTTTGTGGAGATTCTGCCGCGTCTCGGCGAGCATTTACGCCGGCCCAAGGCGAAGGGCGCGACGGCGTAGCCCGTCACAGATCCATATCCCAAAATTCCGCGACAACATCCTGACCCCAGCTGCGTCGCGGCTCGCTTGAGGTGAGGGTGAAGCCAGCTTTCTCGTACACGTGTCGTGCCGCGCTGAGTACGCTGTGCGTCCAGAGCGTGATTTTTGTATAGCCGCAAGACCGCGCAAAGCTGACGCACTCCTCCACCAGTCGATTGCCAAGGCCAAGCCCGCGCCCCCTTGGGTCGACAAACAACAGGCGAACGCGGGCAACACGAGGCTGCTCGTCCTTGACCAACATCACGCACCCGACATTCTCACCGTCGATTTCTGCGATCCAGCATCGCTCCAGCTTCGGATCGAAGTTATTGACGAAGTCGGCAACGATTTGTGCGCACAGCCCCTCGAATGGTTCTGTCCAGCCGTATTCTTGTGCATAAATCTCGGCGTGGCGGGAAACGATCCACCCAAAATCGCCGTGTCGCGGATTGCGGAGGGTGTATCGAGGCTTTGCCTCGGCGTTCGATGCAGGTGCGCGCGCGAGCAGCGTTTCGATAGCATTCATAGCTGCAACGACCCGAACCTGCTGGACCTCATCGATTTCATTGAGCATGGCAGCTGCCTGCTCCTGTGAGCGTTGTTCCATCGGCGCAAACATTTTGCGGCCCCGTGACGTCAGGGTGAGATGACTCTGGCGCCCGTCTTCTGCGGAGATTTTGCGGCTGATCAGCCCGCGTTTTTCGAAATTGCGCAGCAATCGGCTGAGGTATCCGGCGTCAAGATCGAGCGCGCGCGCAATATCGGTTGCCGTGAGTTCATCATGAGTGGCCAGCTCGTACAGAACCCGCATTTCACCGAGCGAGTAGGGACTATCGAGATAGGTCTTTCGCAAAACGCCGATTTGCCGCGTGTAAAAGCGGTTGAAGCGGCGGACCGCTGCGACTGCTGGCAAGCTGACCATCGCGGCGCAGGCTCGCCCAGATAGTTGACTAAGTCAAATATATTTGCCCCCTTTGTTATTTTGCGGGGCTTGGCGGGATACTGAGCCCGGCCGGGAGCATGGCTGTGCGCCGCCGCCCGATGCGGCGGAGCAGTGCGGTTTCAGCATCTGCGCGCAAGGAATGCCCGCCAATGGCATCGTAAAAGCGTCGCGCAATCAGAAGGCCCTGATCCGGTCGCGGTCCCCTTCCAAAGGCATTCCAGAGCAAAGCACCGATGTCGGCGAAGCTCGGGCGCAGGTAATCCAGGGCGCTCTGCGCACGGAAAATACCGGCCCGGGCTGCGCCCTCAAGCAGGTCGGTTGCTTCCATGAATTGGTCGGTGGCCTCGATCCACCCATGCTGGGGTACTGCCCCAGCCCGCAGAAACATCAGCCAAGGTGTGCGCGTAGCTGCCGCCGCTTCTTTCAGCCGCGCTCCGATTGGGTCAGTGGAGGCAATGAACCGGCAGCCTGCTATTTCGGCCACCTCGGCGGTCGCATCGCGCGAGCCGCCATCCGCTATGACAACCCCGCTGATAAGGCCGGCGGCCGCCCCTGGCACCAGCGCGGAGAGTGTTGGCACCAGAGATCGTTCTGATTCGTAGGTTGCGATAATGGCGCTTAGCATGGAACCGCAGTGGATGGATGTCGTTGCCACAATATCATGTGGCCTGCGTTTAGAACCCCACGAGATAGCCGTTAGGTGCCGATGTTTTGGGCAACCAACAATCGAGGGCAGAGCCGTCTGTGTTGAAAAATATGCATGACTTGAAAACTGTTCTTGTTATGTTCACATAAGGCCGATACGGTAACCCCATGGCTCGATCAAACGCAGCCCAAAGACGCTCGCCGGCGATGGAGCTGCCCTCCGGGCCGGCGGGCGGCTATGACAACGTGAGCGAGTTGCTCGGCGTCGTCATCGACCACGAGCGTCGGCGGGGTCGGGGTGCCCACAGCAATGCCTCCGGTCGGTACGAGCCGCTCGCCCGCGTGGCCTTCGATGACGGCTGGCGAACCCTGGACGAGCTGCCTCCGTTCAAAACCACGGTTACGGTAGACGCCACCCGCAAGATTATTACCCGCAATGAATCTCCTGACATTGGCTTTGATCGTTCGATCAATCCTTACCGCGGCTGCGAGCACGGCTGCGTCTATTGTTTCGCGCGTCCCACCCACGCCTATCTTGGCCTGTCACCCGGGCTGGATTTTGAATCCAAGCTGTTGGTGAAGCCGGAAGCCGCGAGTCTGCTCGAGAAGGAACTATCGGCGCCTGGCTATGAGCCGAAGGTGATTGCGATCGGCACCAATACCGACCCCTATCAGCCGATCGAGCGACGTTACAAAGTCATGCGCCGTATTCTGGAAGTCCTCGACCGCGCCGGGCACCCGGTCGGCATAGTGACCAAGTCGGCTTTGGTGCTGCGCGACCTTGATATTCTTGCGCGCATGGCTGAGCGAAATTTGGCAAAGGTCGCTTTGTCGGTGACGACGCTGGACGCAACGCTTGCCCGCAAGATGGAACCACGCGCTGCAACGCCGATGCGGCGGCTGGAAACCTTGCGACGTCTTAGCCAGGCCGGCGTACCGGCAACTGTCATGGTCGCACCGGTGATACCGGCTCTCAATGACATGGAGATCGAACGCATATTGGAGGCGGCGCGCACGGCTGGGGTGAAGGAGGCGGGCTATGTGCTGCTGCGCCTGCCGCTTGAGGTGCGGGATCTGTTTCGCGAGTGGTTGATTGCAAATTATCCCGACCGGCATCGTCACGTCTTCAAGCTGATCCGCGATATGCGCGGCGGCAAGGACTACGATTCGACATGGGGTACGCGCATGAAGGGCACGGGTCCCTACGCGTGGATGATCGGCCGCCGTTTCGAGATGGCGTGTGAAAAGCTCGGGTTGAATACCGAAAAACGGAAACTCGACACGACGCAGTTTCGACCGCCGGGGCCGGCCAGCGAGCAGCTCAGTCTTTTTGAAGCATGAGTGAAATGGAATTCGCATGAGCAGCCCCAGCGCTCATTTGAGTCTGGTTACGTTGGGAGTTTCAGATCTCCGGCGCAGCATCGCGTTCTACGAGACGCTAGGCTTTCAACGGAAAGGCAAGGCGTTCGACGGCATCGGCTTCTTTCAGGCTGGTGCCTGCGCCATTGCTGTTTGGCCATCGGACGAGCTCGCCAAGGACGCGAATCTTGCATTTGAAGGTATGGCGGACACGTTCCGCGGCTTTACGCTCGCCTGGAACTGCCATTCGAAATCCGACGTCGATGCGGTCATTAAGATGGCCGATGATGCGGGGGCCCTCGTCCGCAAGCCCGCGCAAGACGTGTTCTGGGGTGGCTATAGTGGTTATTTCTCCGACCCCGACGGCCATCTTTGGGAGGTGGCCTATAATCCGCATTTTCCGCTGAGCGACGACGGCCGCCCGCAACTGCCCGATTGAGAACCGCTATCCCCAATCGTGCACAGGTTCAGTTATGCGCGATTGACTTGGAACGGCCGCCGCTTACTCATCGTGGCGATGGTGAAATCCAGGCCAAGTCCACGGCTACCGCTCAACGAGCCCGCCATGCGCCCCACTTTCCGGCGCGAGCGGCGCGCGCTCAATAAAGGCATTTTCCCTGTTGCCGGTTGCGACGAAGCAGGCAGAGGGCCGCTTGCTGGCCCGGTTGTGGCAGCCGCAGTGGTGCTCGATCCGCAGCGTATCCCGCGCGGTCTCAACGATTCCAAGAAGCTTGATGCTGAGGAACGGGAAAGACTCTACGAGAAAATTTGCGCAACCGCGCAAGTGGCCGTTGCATTCGGCGCGGTCGAGCGCATCGACCGTGACAACATTCTCCGCGCCTCGCTCTGGGCGCTTGCCCGTGCTGTCAAGGCGCTGCCGGTACAGCCGAAATTGGTTTTCGTCGACGGCAACCAGAAGATCGACTGCGGTTGCGATTGCCAAACGGTCGTTTCGGGTGACGCGCTGGTCGTATCAGTTGCCGCCGCATCAATCGTGGCAAAAGTGACCCGGGATCGTTTGATGACCCGGCTTGGCGTTGCGCACCCGGGCTATGGCTTTGAACGGCATATGGGTTACAGCGTGCCAGAGCATTTCGCAGCACTGGCCCGCCTGGGCCCGACTATTCACCACCGCAGGTCTTTTGCGCCGGTTGCAGCCAAACTCGCCGCTTTGGTCGGCGTCTCGGACGAGGTGATAGCCGAGTTATTGCCTCTTTAGCGCGGCTTCTCTATTGCTGCCCCGTTCGTTGTTTTCACCCCGCCCGGGCCAATGCATTACGTCTCCCTGCTTGTTGAATTTTTGCGCGGGCGCCCGGCGGTGGTGTTCTGGACCGTTGCACTGACGCAGGCCGCGCTTTGGACGTTGATCCCCGCGCTCTTTTACAGTGCGCCGCCGGGGGATGTGCCGCTGTTGCTGGCTATCGGCCACGAATTCGTACTCGGCAGCTATCTTGGGCCGCCTTTGGCGTTTTGGCTGGGCGAGATCGCCTTCAGGGTTGCGGGCAGTCTCGGACTTTATGCTCTCTCTCAGGCATGCATCGTCCTGGCCTATTGGGGCGTATTCACCTTAGGCCGGAACATTGTCGGAACGCGGCATGCGGTCCTCGCCGTGCTGCTGATGGTTGGCATCGCCGCATTTACCGTGCCGAGCCCCAACTTTGGCCCTGCAATCCTGGCGGCACCACTATGGACGCTTGGGCTCCTGTATTACTGGCGTGCTGTCGGTGAGGGGCGGCGTGGCTATTGGTTCCTGCTGGCGCTCGATCTCGGATTATTGCTGCTCGCCAGCTATGTCGGGCTGATCCTCCTGACGCTTATGATCGTGTTTACACTTTCGACGATCCCTGGCCGGCGCGCAGTCTTTCATCCCGAGCCGTGGATTGCGGTGTTGCTTCTGTCGATCGTGGTGTTTCCCCACGTCCTTTGGTTCAGCGGCGGGCGCTCCCTTGTGATGGAAGGTATCGATGAAGGCGTCACCGTTTCCGGCCGCCTATCGCCCGGACTGTGGTTGTGCTTTGCGTTGATCGTCACGCATCTCGGCCTCGCCTTGCTCGCGACGTTGACGAGCGGATGGCCTCGTCATCCACGCGAACGCGCCCCAGAAATTGATCGGAATCCGGTCGAGCCTTTCGCGCGTGTGTTCATCATCATCTTTGCAGTGGCGCCGGCCTTGATGGCGATCGCAATTGCGTTCGCTACCGGCCGGCTCGGGCCGCTCGAACGCATCGCGCCCCTCGTGGTGCTGTCGGGGCTCGCGGTGGTCGTTGTCGCCGGCGACAAGGTGCTGCTCTATCGCGAAAGACTGGTATCGACCGCTTGGTTCGGTTTGCTGGTGGCGCCACCCCTGCTGGTCGCGCTCGCGCTAGCGATATTCCCGTGGACATTGGGGGTCGATCTTCGAATCTCGCAACCTGCCAACGCGGAAGGCCGATTTTTTGCGGATATCTACCAGCGTCGCACCGGCAAGCCGCTCTCTTACCTGTCGGGTGATCCGCGGGTGACTCCGCTGGTTGCGCTGGCCGCGCCGAGCCGTCCGCACGTCTATTTCGCCTGGGCCCCGCACCGCAGTCCGTGGGCGAGCGCCGCCGATATCCGGACGCAGGGCGGCATGCTGGTATGGCCGGCGGCCGACAACAGCGGCACGCCCCCCGAAACCCTCAAGGTGCAATTTCCCGACATGGTGCCGGAAGTGCCGCGTTCATTCCCGCGCGCCGTGCAGGGCATATTGCCGCTCATCCGGCTGGGATGGTCGATGCACCGGCCGACAACGCCTTAGTGGTAGCTCTCGCCTTCGCGCACCTTGCCGCGGAACAGCCAGTAGATGAACCCGACATAGCCGAGGATGATGGGCAAGAGCAGGAGCGTGCCGAGCAGCATGAAGATCTGGCTCGCCGGCACGGCCGCAGTGTCCCAAACGGTGAGGGAAGGTGGTACCAGGTAAGGAAAATTTGAAATTGCGAGACCGAGAAATCCAAGCAGGAAGAGCGCGATCGTCGCGAAAAATGGACGCACCTCGCGTCCGCTCTCGATCCAACGCCAGGCGAGATAGACGGTCAACGCTGTCACGATCGGCACGGGCCACAGAAAGTAAAAATTCGGCAACGAGAACCAACGCTCCGCGATCCGCGGATGAGCAAGCGGCGTCCATAAACTCACCACCGCCATGAAGACGAGCACCGCAAGCAACAGGATTTTGGCCTGCCCGCGAGCGCGCTCAGCGACGGGTCCTTCGGTTTTCATGACGAGCCAGGTGGCGCCAAGCAGCGCATAACCGGCGATCAGCGATAGGCCACACAGGAGGGCGAACGGCGTCAGCCAATCGAACGAGCCACCAGCATAGCCCCCGTCCCGCACGGCAATGCCCTGCACCAGTCCGCCGAGAACCACGCCTTGGGCGAAAGTTGCGAGCGTCGAACCGGCAGCGAAGGCCACGTTCCAGCCTGTTTTGCTGTGCGACACGTGACGGAATTCAAACGCAACGCCACGAAATACCAGCGCCACAAGCATTACGATCACGGGTAAATAAAGAGCGGACATAAGGACCGCGTAGGCTTTCGGGAATGCCACAAACAGACCAGCACCACCCAGCACCAGCCAGGTCTGATTGCCGTCCCAAAAGGGCGCAATGGAACGCGTGATCTGGTCGCGCTCGCTTTCGTTGCGCGCGGTGGGAAACAGAATACCAATCCCAAGATCGAAACCGTCGAGCAGGACATACATGACAACGGCGGTACCGAGAATCGCGGCCCAGATCAGCGGGAGATACCACTCCATGATTCCAACTCCGTCAGCGCTGTAGCGCTTCGCGTCCGGCGTCCTGCGCAGCTGCAATCGGACTCGCTGAAAATTGACCGGTCTCGGCGGCGATCTGGCGTGGCCCCAGCGCAATGAGCCGATTGATGTAGTACATGCCAAACGAGAACACGATGCCGTAGGCGATGACGAACAGCGCCAGGGTTCCGGCAATGGTCGCGGCCGGCACCGGCGATGTGGCATCGGCAGTCCGCATCACGCCTTGCACGATCCACGGCTGGCGGCCGCTCTCAGTAACGACCCAACCCGCAATCACGGCGACGAAACCGATCCACCAGCACTGCGCCATGATACGCAAATACCAGGACGTCTGGAACAACGTGCCTCGCCACCACAGGAAGGCACCCAGCAGCGCTGCCGCGATCATGAAGAAACCGATCGCCAGCATGATCCTAAATCCGAAGAACACAATCTTTACCGATGGCCGCTCAGTAGCCGGCACGCTGTCCAATCCGGGGAAAAGGCCATTCATGTGATGGGTAAGAATAAGTGAGGCCCCACGCGGAATTGACAGTGCGAAACGGTTCTCGCCTGCTTTTTCGTCCGGCCAGGCGAAGATGTGAAAATCGCCGGGCTTGCTGCCATCCCAGTGCGCCTCCATCGCTGCCACCTTGATCGGCTGATATTGCAGCGTGTTGAGACCATGCTGGTCGCCGAGAAATAGCTGCAATGGTGCAAGGATCGCCATAAGGCCGATAGCCATGCGCAACATGATGCGTCCTTCTTCGATGTGACGCCCGGCGACCAGATAGCGCGCGCCAACCGCCAGCACGACGAAGCCCGTCGTCAGGTACGCCGCATTGAGCATATGCATGAAGCGGTACGGGAAACTCGGATTGAAGATGATGGCGAGCCAATCGATGGGGTAGGCTACGCCGCCGCGCATCTCATGGCCGGTGGGGGTCTGCATCCAACTGTTGGCCGACAATATCCAGAATGCAGAGGTGGCAGTTCCAAAAGCCACCACAGCCGCGGACGTCACATAGAGCCAGGGCGACACTCGGTTGATGCCGAACAGAAGCACACCGAGAAACGTCGCCTCCAGGAAAAATGCCGCCATCACCTCGTAGCCGAGCAAGGGCCCCAGAACATTTCCGGTCGCAACCGAAAACCGGCTCCAGTTGGTGCCGAACTGATAGGACAGCACAATTCCGGAGACGACACCCATCGCGAACGAGACCGCGAAGATTTTGGTCCAGAACCGCATGAGGCGCTGATAGCTCTCATTGCCGGTGCGCAACCAGATCGCGCCCAGCGTCGCAAGATAGGCGGACAGCCCGATCGTAAAGCTCGGGAAAATGATGTGAAAAATAATGGTGAAGGCGAACTGTAAGCGAGCCAGCAGGACAGGATCGTATTCCATCGCAAGCTCCGACCGGGGTGCCTTGCAATTATAGTCGCGGGTTACAAAGCGTGGGAAGCAATGATGTTCCCGTCCTGCGATAAATCGAAGCGGCGCTCGGAGGGGCTAGAGTATCCACACCGTCCAAAAAGGCTCTGACGAGAGGGTGCGCCCGCGTTAGGCTTGCCGACAGGCAGCAGCGGGGAAGGGGTCGACATGGTCAAGCGGGCAAAGCGCGCATCGGGCGAAGGCGAATCTCAGATTGCGACGATGCTGGAGCGCTACTTCGGACTTTCGGCGCAGGGAACCGACGTCCGGACCGAATTCATCGCCGGACTCACCACGTTTCTGACAATGGTCTACATCGTCTTCGTCAACCCGATCATCCTTGGCAAGACCGGAATGGACCAGGGCGCCGTCTTTGTGGCGACCTGTGTCGCCGCTGCGGTGAGCACGTTGGTGATGGCGTTCTACGCCAACTACCCGATCGCGCTTGCGCCCGGCATGGGTATCAACGCCTTCTTCGCATTTACCGTCGTGCTGACCTACAACTATACTTGGCAGCAGGCGCTGGCGGCCGTCTTTTGCTCAGGCGTTCTGTTTTTTCTTATCTCGGTCTTTCGGATACGCCAGTACGTCATCGACGCAATTCCGCAGAATTTGAAACTCGCCGTGTCGGCGGGCGTCGGCTTGTTCCTCGGCATCATCGCGCTCGAAGAAGCCAAGGTCGTTGTCAGTCATCCTGCGACCCTGGTCACCCTTGGTGACCTCACCAATCCGCCGGCGGTCCTGATGCTGCTTGGGTTCGTGTTGATCGCGGGCCTTAATTATCGTCGCATTTTGGGAGCGACGTTGATCGGCATTCTCGTCGTCACGGCAATTGGTCTGCCATTCGGACTTGCGAAATTCAGTGGCATCATTTCGGTGCCGCCCTCGATTGCGCCGACGTTCCTTCAGCTCGATTTTTCCCGAATCGGTGAACTTACTTTCCTGATCGTGGTGTTCTCGATTCTTTTCGTGGACGTATTCGACAATGCCGGCACGCTGATCGGCGTGACACATCGCACGGGCCTGATGAAGAACGGCAAGCTTGCGCGTATGAAAGAAGCGCTGATTTCCGACAGCTTTGCCGCGATGTTCGGGGCGTTGATCGGCACGTCAACCACCACCAGTTATATCGAGAGCGCGGCCGGGGTTTCCGCGGGCGGGCGCACTGGGTTGACGGCAGCGTTCGTTGGCGTGTTCTTCCTGCTTGCGCTGTTCTTTGCGCCGCTGGCCGGAATGATTCCGGCCTATGCCTCGGCCGCGGCCTTGCTTTATGTCGCCTGCGTGATGGCACGCGGTCTTGCTGAAATCGACTGGGAGGACATTACCGAATATGCACCGGCAGTGGTCACTGCGATCACCATGCCATTGACCTACTCGATCGCGACCGGCATCGGCCTCGGGTTTATCACCTACGCCCTTGCCAAGCTGATCGGCGGCAAGATCCAGGATGCGGCGCCCGCAGTCATCGTCCTGGCGATATTGTTCGCGGTCAAATTTGCCGTTGCCGGATGACCGGCAATTACTGCTGCTCAAGCGCCTTTTTGACGGCCAGAAAGTCGCGCCAGGCAAACCGCTTCTGCAGCGGACTGCGCAGTAGAAAAGCCGGGTGGAAAGTCGGCATGGCGCGGATCTCGCGCTTGCCTGTGTCAAACGTGAACCAGCGTCCCCGCGTTTTGGTGATGCCGTCTTTGATGCCGAGCAGGGTCTGCGCGGATGGTCCCCCGAGACAGACCATGATGTCAGGGTCGGCAAGTTCAATCTGCCGGAGAATAAAAGGCAGGCAGATTTGTGATTCTTGTGGTGTCGGCGTGCGATTGCCCGGCGGGCGCCATGGAACGATGTTGGCAATGTAGACAGAGGTGCGGTCCATGCCGATCGCGCCCAGCATGCGGTCGAGCAATTTGCCCGACCGGCCGACGAAGGGCAGTCCCTCGATGTCCTCATCGCGGCCTGGTGCTTCGCCGATAAACATAAGCCGTGCGTTGGGGTTGCCGTCGGCGAAGACAAGTTGCGTCGCGGTGGCTTTCAGTGCGCAGCCGTCAAACTTTGCGAGAATCGCCCGAAGCTCATCGAGAGATTTCGCGCCTTTCGCGGCTGCCCGCGCGTCCATCGCTGCTTCATCGGTCGGAGGAGGCGCTGCGGCAATCGCGCGCGCTGTGGCTGTTGGATCGGACGGCAGTGCGGTCGCTCGCGCTGCGCGCGCAACTTGCGGGGCCGGTTCAGCAGCCGCGAAACGATCGACCGGCTTTTCGCCTACCAGCGCGTCAACGCCGGCTTCGGCATAAAAGGCCAGCAGGTCCTGTGCGAAACCGTTGCGATCAGGGGTCATTCGCGTTGCATGTGCTCATCGAGAAACTTTCGCGTCCGCTCAAGTGCATCGGCGGTTGCCTTCGGGTCGTAAGCCAATTGATGACCGAAATATACCCTGTCCGGCCGACTTGCATCGAACGCGTGTCGTGCGCCGGAGTAAACCATCAACGTCGGTCGATGTGGCGCGTTCTCCGCATATTTTTCCACAAGGGCCGAACAGCGCGCGGCCGATGCCCAGTCGTCGCTGTCACCGATGAAAATCTGGACGTCGCTCGCCAATGGGGGCGCGACTTCAGGACAGAACGGGTAGTACGCAATGGTCGCACGGAAAGGCGGCGCTTTGGCGCGCTCGACGCCTTTTTCGGTTGATGCATTGAGCGCGGTCCAGCCGCCGTGCGAATAGCCAAGAACTGCAATCCGCTCCGGGTCGATATCTGGGCGCGATCGCAGATAGGCTGCCGCCTCGAACGCATCCTGGGCCCGCTCCGCACCTGGCAAGGCGCGGCTGCCGTCGCAGACCTGTTGGAGCCCGCGTGGATTGAAGCTGTTGATGATGAGCGCGGCGTATCCCCAGGAGGCGAGGCGCCGCGCCCAGACGAAGGTGTTTTGCGAGACGCCGTTGCATCCGTGCAGAACGACTACGGCCGGGAATGGCGGCGTTCCTGACGGCAGGATAATCGAGCCCACCTGATGCTGGCGCAATATACCGATCGTTTCGTTGCCGATAATCGGTGGGTGCGTGGACGGGCTATCGTTCTGGGCAACCGCAATGGATGTCAGCATGGTGATCAGCGCCATGCCTGCCATGCTTGATTTGAGGGTCATTTTTGAGGCTCCGGATCTGACATATCGGCCGATACGCGGGGCACAATGTCTACGTCAACGCGATGACCCCCAAAATCGGTGCATGGCTCCTGCAAGAAATTGCGGGCCCGGCCTTTCCCCCCGGCGAGCCATGGCGGCCAACTCGGGCTAGACTTACAAGAATCAGGAGACGCTCATGGCCGATCTGCCCGCCCGCGAAGCGATGGAATTTGACGTGGTCGTCGTGGGCGCAGGGCCGTCGGGCCTGGCCAGCGCTATCCGTCTCAAGCAGATCAATTCGGACATCTCTGTCGTGGTGGTGGAGAAGGGTTCTGAAGTCGGAGCCCATATCCTGTCGGGCGCCGTGATCGACCCCATTGGCCTTGATCGTCTGCTGCCTGACTGGCGTTCGGAAGACACACCCATCAAGACGGCCGTCACGGATGATCGCTTCTACTATCTCTCGGCCCGTGGGGCGCTGCGGCTGCCGAATTTGATGATGCCGCCGTTAATGAACAATCACGGCAACTTCATCGTATCGCTCGGCAACGTCTGCCGTTGGCTGGCGACCAAAGCGGAAAATCTTGGTGTCGAGATCTATCCCGGCTTTGCTGCCACTGAGGTTCTCTTTGATGCCAATGGCGCGGTGGCCGGGGTCGCAACCGGCGACATGGGAGTCGGGAAAAACGGCGAGCCGAAAGATAATTTTACGCGCGGCATGGAATTGCGCGCCAAATACACACTGTTCGCAGAAGGCGCCCGCGGCAATCTCGGCAAACAATTGATTGCAAAATTTGGTCTGGCAAACCAGCGCGACCCTCAGAAGTTCGGTCTCGGCTTGAAGGAGCTCTGGCAAGTCGCGCCGGAAAAGCATCGCAAAGGTCTGGTCCAGCATACCTTCGGCTGGCCGCTCGATAATTCAACCGGAGGGGGATCGTTTCTGTATCACCTGGACGAGAATCTGGTGTCGGTGGGGTTTGTCCTCCACCTCAATTATTCCAACCCCTATCTGTCGGCATTTGAAGAGTTTCAGCGCGTCAAGACGCATCCGTTGATCCGTGACACGTTGATGGGCGGCAAACGGCTCGCATATGGCGCGCGCGCCTTGACTGAGGGTGGCTACCAGTCGGTGCCGAAATTGTCGTTTCCCGGCGGCGTCCTGATTGGTTGCGATGCCGGATTCATGAACGTGCCGCGCATCAAAGGCAGCCACAACGCCATGCTATCGGGAATAATGGCCGCGGAAGCGGCTGCGGCCGCGCTTTCTTCCGCTCGAAGCCACGACGAACTGTCCGACTACGATACGAGTTGGCGCAACTCGGCCATTGGCAAAGACCTATGGAAGGTGCGCAACGCGAAGCCGTTGTGGTCGAAATTCGGGACGCTTGTCGGTATTGCGCTGGGCGGGCTCGACATGTGGACGAACACGCTCGGCTTCTCGCTGTTCGGCACGCTCAAGCATGACAAAGGTGACCACGCCTCGCTCAAGCCGGCATCGGAGTGCACGCCGATCGCTTATCCGAAGCCGGACGGTAAAATTTCGTTCGATCGTCTTTCGTCCGTATTTCTCTCGAACACAAACCATGAGGAAGATCAGCCGGTTCATCTCCATGTCAGGGATCTGGAGCTGCAGAAAAAATCAGAGCACGACGTGTTCGCGGGACCTTCGGCGCGCTACTGCCCTGCCGGAGTCTACGAATGGGTGGAGGAGGCGGGCACCCCGAAATTCGTGATCAATGCCCAGAATTGCGTCCACTGCAAAACCTGCGACATCAAAGATCCCAATCAAAATATCGTCTGGGTTCCGCCCGAGGGCGGTGGCGGTCCCAATTACCCAAATATGTGATTTGCTTCGGAGGCCTCCGTCACGATACCGCCACAGGAGACCAGTCAAGCTGATTGCGTTCGCGCCACGCGGGACGTTCTTGCGGGGGGCGCGCAAAAAGGCCATTCTTGGCGCAACATTCGGCGGCCCGCGTGTCATCCACAGCCGGCCGCCTCATTGGAGCATCGCCCGTGACGTCTTTGAGCTTCAGCCGCTGCATTGCCGGCAGCGCGCTCGCCGCCTTTCTCGCGGCAGGATCAACCCATCTCGCAGCCGCGCAGGCAAGGAGCGCGATGGAGCTTGGCGGAATCAGCGCCTCCGGCAGCTATCTTGCCGCGCGTCACGCGGGTCAGCAACGCGATGCGACTGCGGCCGCCGCTTATTATCGCTCCGCACTCAAGCGCGACCCGAACAATGGCGAGTTGCTCGATCGCGCTTTCCTGTCTTTTCTGGTTGATGGCGACGTCGACGAGGCGGTGAAATTCGCCGAGCGCGTGGCTCAGGTCGACAAAAACGACCGGGTGGCGCGGTTGGTGCTTGGCGTGAATTCGCTCAAGCGCAAGCAATATCCCGCTGCCCGGCGCGACTTGTCGCAGTCCATTCGCGGACCGATCACCGACCTGACCGCAACACTACTTTCGGCGTGGAGTATGTATGGCGCCAATGACAGCAAGGGCGCGGTCGCTGCAATCGACCACCTCGCCGGACCGGACTGGTATGCAATCTTCAAAGAGCTGCACGCCGGTCTGATCTTTGATGCAGCCGGAAATCAGAAGGAAGCCGGCAAGCGTCTTGAGCATGCCTACAAGCTGGATTCGACTGCGCTGCGGGTGGTTCAGGCGTACGGCAGCTGGATGTCACGAAACGGTTCGCCGAAAGAGGCGCTCGCAATTTTCGAGACTTTCGACAAGACATTGCCGCGTCATCCGCTCGTGGTCGAGGCGATGGACAAGCTCAAGGCGGGCGAGAAGCTGCCTCCGCTGGTTTCGAATGCTCAATTGGGTGCGGCTGAAGCGCTCTATGGCCTCGGCGCCTCGCTCGGCCGCCGCGGCGGTGAGGATCTTGGCCTGGTGTACCTGCAGTTGTCCTTGTTCCTGAGTCCCAGCCATCCGCTGGCGTTGCTGTCGCTCGCCGATCTTTACGAGTTCTCTCAAGAAACCCGAACTGGCGATCAAGATTTACGATCGTGTTCCTGCCAGTTCGCCTTTGCATCGCAATGCTGCGATTCAGATGGCCGCCAATCTCGACAGTCTCGACAGAGCCGACGAAGCGCAGAAGCATCTGGACGCCTTGATCAAGCAACATCCCGACGATCTCGAAGCCATCATGGCGCTGGGCAACGTCCTGCGCGGCCACAAGAAGTTTGCAGAATGCGCCAATGTTTATTCCAAGGGCGTTGCGGCGGTTCCGAAGCCGGAAAAGGCAAACTGGACCGTCTTTTACTTTCGCGGCATCTGTCACGAGCGCTCCAAGCAATGGGGAAAGGCCGAAGCAGATCTGAAAACGGCGCTCGAGCTGTTTCCGGACCAGCCTCACGTTCTCAACTATCTCGGCTATTCCTGGATCGACCAGGGCATCAACCTGGACGAAGGCATGGAGATGATCAAAAAGGCCGTGCAGCAGCGTCCCGATGATGGGTACATCGTGGATTCGCTCGGCTGGGCGTACTTCCGCATCGGCAATTATGATGAAGCGACCAAGCAGCTTGAACGCGCGATCGAGCTAAAGCCGGAAGATCCAACAATCAACGACCACCTCGGCGATGCCTACTGGCGCGTCGGCCGCGTGCTCGAGGCCAAATTCCAGTGGGCACATGCGCGCGATCTCAAGCCTGATCCCGAAGAACTGCCGAAGATCGAGGAAAAGCTCAAATCCGGATTGCCTGAGGAAACGTCCTCGCAGGCCAAGGCCGGCAAGAAGAGCGGCGACGGCGGCTGAGCCGATGCGCAAGCGATAGGTTTTCGGCGTGAGCGCAATCCTGCTCGAAAAGGCTCCTGCCAAAATCAATCTGACATTGCAGGTGCTCGGCCGGCGTGCCGATGGCTATCACGAGCTTGAAAGCCTGGTGGCATTCGCCGACGTCGCCGACGGGCTGACACTCCAGCCGGGCGAAGACGAGGGCCTCGAGATTGCCGGGCCCTTTGCAGACAAAAGCGGACTTGTCGCGGACAATCTGGTTTTAAAGGCGCTCGCAGTCGCGCGTGGGCGCATCGCAGGGCTAAAGGCGGGCCGCTTTTTGCTTGAGAAGGCTATTCCGGTTGCGGCCGGAATCGGCGGCGGTTCAGCCGACGCTGCAGCGGCCCTGCGGCTCATTGCTCGCCTCAACGGGGTTTCAATCGAGGATCCGCGACTAATGTCGGCGGCGCTTGCAGTGGGGGCCGATGTGCCGGTTTGTATCGACGCCCGGCCTCGTGTCATGCGCGGTGTGGGAGAGATTTTGTCCGAGCCGCTGGATCTGCCGCCCCTGCCAGCCATTTTGGTCAATCCAGGCGCGGCCCTGATGACGCGCGATGTGTTCGCTCAGTTGGCCGTCAAGCCGAGGGAACGGCCTCAGGGGGACGTTCCGCGCGAGTTTGGCGCGCTGATCGAGTACCTGAAGCGCAATGGCAACGACCTGACGTCCGCAGCAAGTGTCTGTGCGCCTGTCGTTGCGGAGGTTCTTGATGTGTTGCAGCGCTTGCCAGCCGTGAGGCTCACCCGCATGTCAGGTTCAGGAGCAACATGTTTCGCACTGTTCGGGACCTCCGCGGAGGCAGCGACGGCGGCGCGTTACCTCAGAGGGCGAAAATCCTGGTGGGTGCAGCAGACAATGCTCGGCTCCGTTCAAACCATATCTTGAATTCGCCCGCTTTACGGATGACCGTTGGCCATCCGCGTCAGGAGGGCACGATGAAATACGGCTGGATGATTGCGATCATGGCTTTCTCCGTTGCGGCCGTCGATGCAGCATCGGCGCGGGAGAAACACAGGGCGCACCCGCGTTGTGCCGACAGGCCCTATGAATTTTCGTGGAGCTTTATCGTCCCTGGTAACACCGGGCCTCAGCCGAATGGGTGCGCACCACCGGTCTACGCTTACGGCAAATACGTCGGTCAGGATCCCGACCCCTATATCCGGCTTCAGCTCCTGCGCGATCCGGCGACGGGGTATTCTGCGCATCAGAATTGATCGGCCTGCGCTAGTGAGCGCGCCCGATGCAAAATGCGACGGCCTCTTCCAAAGCTGATTTTATTTCCGATGCCGGCACCAACGCCAACGCATCGGTGGCGATAGCGCCGTAGTGCCGGGCACGGCCGATGGTATCCTCGATCGCGTGATGTCTCGCCATTAGCGCGATCGCTTCGTCAAGATCGCCATCGCGCACTTCGCCGTCGCTCAGCGTTCGATTCCAGAATGCGCGTTCGCTCTCGGTGCCGCGGCGAAATGACAAAACGACAGGCAGGGTGATCTTTCCCTCTCGGAAATCGTCGCCGATGTTCTTGCCAAGTTTCGCGGACACCCCGCCGTAGTCGAGGGCATCGTCTATCAGCTGGAAAGCGATCCCGAGATTCATCCCGAACGAACGGCAAGCGGCGAGTTCAGCCTTGTCTTTTGCCGCAAGCGCGGGGCCGACTTCGCACGCCGCCGCGAACAATTCCGCGGTCTTGGCACGGATGACCGCCAAATATTCGTCTTCGTTGGTTGCCGTATTCTTGGCGGTCCCGAGTTGCATTACCTCGCCTTCCGCGATTACGGCGGCGGCGGAGGAGAGAATGTCGAGAGCATGCAGGTTTCCCACCTCGACCATCATCTTGAACGCCTGGCCGAGGAGGAAATCGCCGACCAACACACTGGCCTCATTGCCCCAAAGCATTCGCGCGGCAACCTTGCCGCGCCGCATGTCGCTTTCGTCAACCACGTCATCATGCAGGAGTGTTGCCGTGTGCATGAATTCGACGGCGGCGGCGAGCTTGACATGGCCATCGCCGGAATAACCGCCAAGTCTCGCCATGGCCAAAGTGAGCATCGGCCGCAGCCGCTTGCCGCCTGACGAAATCAGATGGGTTGCGACCTCCGGGATCATGGCCACTTCCGATCCGGTGCGGGCCAGGATCGTCGAGTTGACCCGTTCCATGTCCGGTGCCACCAGTTCGGCCAGGCGATTGAGCGAGGCGGAGTTCGGGCTTTCAAAAGGAAGGACGACGGCCAAAATTCATCTCCGGACTGAGAAACGCAAGCATAGGAACGCTACATTGATGCGGCAAGTGCGTTACATTGTCATATCAATGCAATTTGGCCTCGCAGTGGGTAAAAGGAATAAACGATTAAGCCAGCACCCGCCACTATCTTCAATCCGGAGTGAAACGCGCGTACCCGCATGCGTGAACTAATCCGCACCAACGATGCAGTTCTGGTCTCAGCGGTGGTAGCGCTGCTGGAGAGCGCCGGCATTCGCCCATTGGTCTTCGATCAAAACATGAGTGTTCTGGAAGGTTCGTTGGGCGTTCTGCCTCGTCGCGTGCTGGTTGTCGATGGTCACGAATTGCGGGCACGGCGTCTCATCGAAGACGCAGGGCTTGGCCATGAGCTGCGTCCCGATGAGAGCTGAGAGAGACATCAGCGAAGATGCGATCCTCGGAGGCAGGCTTCGCATACGTCAACCGCTACGCGGCCACCGTATCGGCCATGATGCGGTGTTGTTGGCGGCCGCTGCAGATGCGTGCGCGGGCGAGTACGCGGTAGAATTCGGTTCTGGCGTCGGCGCCGTCGGCCTCGCTCTTGCCGCGCGCGTTCCCGAATTGAAGATAACCCTGATCGAGATCGATGCGTCGCTCTGTGCACTTGCGACCGACAATGCGCGTCTCAATGGCTTGGACAATCGGGTGAACGCGCTCGCGCTCGATGTCGAGGACGTGAGCGCGTTGAAGGCCGCCGGGTTCTCTGGCGGCACGGCGGATCGCGTGTTGATGAATCCGCCATTTCGCGATGCGCGGCACCAGAATGTTTCGCCCGACCCGCGCCGGCGGCTCGCACACGTGGGTTCGCCCGGGCTATTGGGACGTTGGCTTGATGCGGCGGCCTGGCTTTTAAAACCGCAGGGCGTGCTGACGATCATCTGGCGAGCGGACGCGTTAGGCGACGTACTTGGTCTGCTACGGCCAGCGTTTGGCGATATCGGCGTGTTACCGGTTCTGCCACGGACGGACGCGCCGGCCCTTCGCGTCCTCGTGCGGGGCGTGAAAGGGGGTGGCGGGACCCAAGTCGACCATCCCGCTCTCGTGCTCAACAATGAGGATGGACGGCCGACGGATGCCGCCCAGGCTGTGCTTCGCGAAGGAAAGACGCTGAATTTGGCGCAGGCGTGAGTCGAGGGATTTGCCTAAGCTTTACGCCGTCCGGGCATGAATTCGCGCCAACGTCCGGCTGTCAGCTGGCGGCGCACGCGACCCAAATTCTCGTCGCTAAGCCGCGAAAGGCCAATAACGGCGCCGATCAGCAGGAACAGGAGTGTGATTTTGGGATCCATCGATCCGCCTCTTCTTGTGGTGGCGCTCAGAACGTTGCAAAAAGCATTCCAAAGTTAAAAAATGTGCAACGCCGGATATTTTTCCGGCAATGGTGCCAGGGGTATCCGCCACGTCACGCGGTACGGGGTTCCCTTTAAGGCGGGGGCCGACTATCTGAATGGGATGGCCAGTTCGTCGAATCCGTCGCAATCCAGCCTGAGCAAACGTTTATTCAATTCATTGGCCCGGATGGTGCCGCGCCGCTTCCGCACCGACATCCCGGTGGTGCCGGTGGTGCGCATTGCCGGGGTCATCGGGATCGTTACCCCGCTACGCCCGGGTGTGCTGCTGTCGACCATTGCCAGATCTTTGGACCGCGCTTTCGGAATGCCGCGTGCCAAGGCTGTGGCACTGATCATCAACTCACCGGGCGGCTCGCCGTCACAATCCCATTTGATCTTTCGGCGTATCCGGCAGCTCGCCGAGGAAAAGAAGCTTCCGGTACTTGTATTCGTGGAAGACGTCGGTGCGTCTGGCGGCTACATGTTGGCCTGCGCCGGCGACGAAATCATCTGCAATGAATTCTCGATTGTCGGGTCGATCGGCGTGGTCGGCGCCTCCTTCGGTTTTCATGAACTGATGGAAAAGGTCGGCATCGAGCGGCGGATTTATACTTCGGGCGACCGCAAGGCGATGCTTGATCCTTTCCTGCCGGAGAAAGCCGAAGACGTGAAACGGATCAAGGCAATCCAGAAAGACATCCACGACAACTTCATTGCGCTCGTAAAAGAACGGCGGGGCTCAAAGCTCAACGGCGCCGACAAGATGCTGTTCTCGGGTGAGTTCTGGACCGCGCATAAGGCGATCGAGCTTGGCCTTGCGGACCGCATGGGCGACCTCCGCGCGGTCTTGCGCGAGCGTTACGGCGAGAAAGTTCATACGCCGCTTATTTCGGCAGAACGCTCGCTGTTCGGCCGGCGGTTGCCCGGGATCAATCTCGTCGACACGATCACCCGGCAGCCGGGTCTTGCCGATGATCTGATCTCGGCGCTGGAAATCCGCGCGATCTGGGGCCGCTACGGGCTTTGAATTCGCCCGTCCGATCTTGTGCCGTTATTGCACAGGTTTGTTGCCGAATAACTTTGCGACCGCGGCCACTTGGTCGCGTTGTTGTGCGATCGAGACGGCAAATTCGGCAGCGTTGCCGGGGCTGACAATTTGTCCGGTCGCCGTCAGCCTTTTGACGATCTCCGGATCAGAGGCGGCCATGCGTACATCTTCGGCAATTTTGGCGCGGACGTCGTCCGCAATTCCGGGCGGTCCGAATAGTCCGACCAATCCGTCGAATTCGAGCGAGGGATAGCCCGCCTCAAGCGCGGTCGGAACGTTGGGAATGGCCGGCGCGCGTTCGTGATTGGTGACGGCGAGAACCTTCACCGTTCCGGCCTCGACTTGCGGTCGCACGATCGCATAGGCCGGCATGTAGACCTGGATTGTTCCGGCGGCGAGGTCGACGACTGCACCCGCCGGATTTTTATAGGGCACCTTTGCCATCTTGAGGCCGACGCTGTGCAGGTATCCGGCGAACACAAAATCCGTGAAGCCTGTGGCGGTCGTCCAGTTCAACTGGCCGGGCTTGGCGCGTGCCAATGCTTCCAGATCCTTCAGCGAATTGACATTCAGCGCTGTGGGCACACTCACGGCAACAACGGTCTTCGAGATTCGCGCGATCGGGATGAGGTCCTTGGGATCATAGGGAAGCTTGTCGTGAAAATAAGGATGTGCAGTGAACGAGCTCACCGGTGATACCAGCAACGTATGGTCGTCATGCGCGCTCAGGAAACCGGTGATGGCCACCATGCCATCTCCGCCGGGACGATTTTCCACAACAACAGGCTGACCCCAGCGCGTGGACAGCTTGTCGGCAAAAAGCCGCGCGCCGATATCGACGCCGCTGCCCGGTCCCAGCGTCACGATGAAACGAACCGGGTGGTTGGGCCAGGCGTCTGCCGCCGTGCAGGGCACGGATAATAACGGTGACAAAACGAGGGTGACGGCGATCAGGCTCGAAATGGCCCAACCGACCTTTCGCGGGCTTCTCATGGCTCTCCTCCACAGGCCGGGCGGCAATTCATGTGATGGCCGTTGCGGCTTCGCTCAAATAACCCCCGCTTGAGACTAGCCTATCCGCGGCCAATCCCAATAGTCGAAGGATCTCTTGGGGATGGCGGTAATCCTGCGGCATACTTGCGCGAAGCACAATTCGCCCCGAAAATGCCGCCTTCGCGAATGAACTTTGGCCTCTCGGTTCGGATCGGAGCTGGCTATGCCGACGTTTTTGCTTTCGCCCGTGTTAAAGTGGACGCTCGCCGCCTTGGGGGGCGCCGTAGTCGTGCATTGGGCGGTCAAGGAAGCGCGCCGGATCAATGAAGAACTTGAAAATGCCAGGCGCGTGAAGGCGAAAATTACCGACGCTGAAAATCGCCCGACTTTACGTCGCGACCCCGCGACCGGCGAATACCGGCTCTAAACGCTCTTAAGGTTGCGGAACGCGGAGCCGACCTATCGGTCCGGCACGCGCTGATGGCTGCCGATCATTGCGCCAAAAAACAGCAGGATCAGTGCCCAGCCAATGAGTTGAAAAGCAAGCATTGGTATTCCCCCAAACGGCGACCATGCCTTTTCTTCCCGGATCGCGTTCGGTAGCAGCCGCTATTCAACAGTGCGTAAATAGGCCGCGACTTGACCCTCATTGGGGGCACCTCTAGGGTCGAATTTATTCCCGTGCTTAAGAATCAGTATCTTTCCGATGGCTGAAGCCAGACTTCGCGCCAGCGACCACCCGCATCAAGGCAACCTCGATCCCTCGCGGTCACTCCAGGGATTGATCCTCGCCCTGCAACAATATTGGGCGAATTGGGGTTGCGTCATTCTGCAGCCTTACGACATGGAAATGGGAGCGGGGACTTTTCATCCGGCGACGACATTGCGTGCGCTCGGACCTAAACCGTGGAACGCCGCCTATGTGCAACCGTCGCGCCGGCCGAAGGATGGCCGCTACGGCGAGAACCCGAACCGATTGCAGCACTACTATCAGTTTCAGGTCATCCTGAAGCCGTCGCCGCCCGACATTCAGGATCTCTATCTCAAATCGCTCGAGGTGATCGGCATCGATCCCAAAGTCCATGACATCCGGTTTGTCGAAGACGATTGGGAAAGTCCGACGCTCGGCGCATGGGGGCTTGGCTGGGAATGCTGGTGCGACGGCATGGAAGTGTCGCAGTTCACGTATTTTCAGCAAGTTGCGGACATTAAATGCGAGCCCGTTTCTGGTGAACTCACATACGGCCTCGAACGGCTCGCGATGTACGTGCAGGGCGTGGACAACGTGTACGCGCTCAACTTCAACGGCCGCACCGACGAGAAAAAAGTCACTTATGGCGACGTGTTCCTGCAGGCCGAGCAGGAATATTCGCGGCACAATTTCGAATTCGCCGACACCGCGATGCTGTTCGAGCAGTTCAAGATGGCGGAAGCCGCGTGTCAGAAGTACCTTGCCGCGGGATGGGCGAACGGCAAGAAAGAGCGGCACCTCATGGCGCTACCGGCCTATGATCAGTGCATCAAGGCAAGCCATGTTTTCAATCTTCTGGATGCGCGCGGCGTCATTTCAGTGACCGAGCGGCAAAGCTATATTTTGCGCGTGCGTGAATTGGCTAAAGCCTGCGGCGAAGCTTGGCTTGCAACGGAGGGCGGCGGCGCGGCGTGAGTACGGCGTAGTGCTCGAAACATCCGGCGTTGGGGGGCGCTATACACCATGCTGTTCTGGGCCTTTGTATTTCTCGCTGTAGCGATTTGTCTGTACGCAATTATTCTTTTCAATAGTCTCGTGCGCACGCGTCAGATGGCCAACGAGGCCTGGAGCGGAATCGATGTCCAGCTCAAGCGCCGCTCCGAGCTCGTTCCCAATCTGGTGGAGTCCGTCAAAGGTTACGCCGCGCACGAGCGTTCGGTGCTGGACGAGGTGACGCGCTTACGGGCGGCGGCGCGCGCACTGCCTGATAATGACGTTGCAAGCCGCGCGCAAGCCGAAGGAGCGTTATCGCTTGCGCTGGGCAAGCTTGTCGCGCTTGCCGAGAGCTATCCCGAGCTAAAGGCGAGCGGAAATTTTCTCGATCTTCAACAACAGCTGGGCCAGCTGGAGACGGAACTCCAGATGGCGCGCCGTTACTATAACGGCACCGTGCGCAATCAGAATGTTTTGGTGCAGTCGTTTCCGGGCAATCTGGTTGCCGGCCTGTTCGGCTTTGGCCAGCGTCAATACTTCGAAAGCTCGGACGCGGATCGGGCGGTGCCCCAGGTCGCGCTTCAACCGCGATGACTTACAAAGCGGCTCCCCTCGCTCGATTGCGCAGGGCATTGGCAAGTATTTTTCTGTCTTTGCTCGTCCTTGCCGCGTGGAACGCTGCCGACGACAAAGCCTGTGCCGCCGAAGCCATCCAATCGTTCGATTCCGATGTTCGCCTGGCCAAAAATGGCGAGATGACGGTCACCGAAACGGTACGCGTACAGGCCGAAGGCCGCGAAATCCGCCATGGAATTTATCGCGACTTCCCGCTGACCTTCAAAAAAGATGCCGGGGGGACCGTACGCGAAGTCGATTTCAGTCTGCTGGGCGTCGAACGCGACGGCAAATCGGAAGCCCACTCCACGACGCGTCAACGCGGCGTTATCCGAATCTACGCGGGCAGCCAGGACACCATCGTCTCGCGTGGCGAACATACTTACGTCTTTCGCTACAAGACTGCCCGGCAAGTGCGCTGGTTCGACGGCAAGCCGGAACTCAACTGGAACGTCACCGGCAATTTCTGGCGCTTTCCCATTTTCAAAGCCAACTACCGGCTGCAATTTGCGGCGGGGACAGGCCCGGTGCGTTGGACCGCCTTTACCGGGCGTTCGGGGGCCCGCGGCACTGACTGGCGAGGCAGCCTTGGCGCGCTCGGGACGCTCAATGTCGAAACGACGCGACCTCTTGCGCCCGGTGAAGGACTCACCGTTGTCGCCGAAATCCCTGCCGAGGCGATCGACGCGCCCAGTCAGAACGCGCTGCTGTGGTACGAGATTTTCGACAACCGGCAGTGGATTTTCGGCGGCATCGGTCTTGTGCTCGTGCTCGGCTATTATCTCGCCGCCTGGAACGCCGTCGGCCGCGATCCCAAAGGCGGCGTCATCATCCCGTTGTTTCAACCGCCCGCAGCAATTTCACCGGCGCTCGCCAACTACATCCGGGATTGGGGCTTCGCGCGCGAGAAATGGCGGGCGTTCACCGCGGCGGCACTCTCGCTTGCGGTGCGCGGTCTTTTACATTTCGACGACCGCGGCGGTTCGCTGACATTGAAAGCGACCGGCAAGACACCACAGGGTGCGATGCCGGCCGGAGAGGATGCGATATTCACCTGGGTCAAGGAACAGGGTGGCGCTGCAACTATCAGCAGCGCGCACAGCTACTCCGTCGCCAAGGTTGGCGAGAATTTCACGAAAAGCATCGAGGCTGAAAACCGCAACCGCTTCTTCCGCCGCAATCTCGGCTACGTCATCCCGGGACTGGCAATGACAATTGCTGCCGTCGCCGGAGTCGCCGTATTCGGGGGGCTGCAGGATCAGGATAAGGCGATCCTGACCGCCTTCGGCATTGGTGGCTTCATCGCGGGTATATTCGCGGTGCAAGTGCTGCAATTGGTTTTCAGCGGCCTCAAATTCCAAACTTTGGTGCGTGGCCTCATATCGGTGGTGTTTTTTCTCGTGTTTGTTTCCGTCACGAGTTCTATCGCCCGATCATTATTCCCCAATGGATTGGGTGAGACCCTGCAAGGCGTGTGGACTTACGTCGAAAATTATCCGTTTGCCTTTGTGCTGGTCACCGCATTCACCACGATCAACGGCCTGTTCTTCTATTTGATGCGCGCGCCGACCGCGCTCGGTCGTCCCGTTATGGATCAGCTCGCGGGATTTCGGCTCTACCTCGAGACTGCGGAATCCGGCCGCCTCAACATGAGTGCACCCGAGATCACAGCCGATCGTTTCGAGGCGCTGCTGCCTTACGCCGTTGCGCTCGACGTGGAGAAGCCCTGGTCCGACGCATTCGCTGCCGCGGTACGGCGCGCCCATCCCGGCGATGCCGATCCGATGAGCAGCTATCAGCCGAGCTGGAGCTCAGGCGGCGGCTGGTCGGGTGGCAATCTCGCGAACGCGGTATCGTCGTCCGTGGCGAGCATGAGCGGCGCCCTCGCCAGCGCAGTACCGGTCTCGTCCGGGTCGTCGGGGTTTTCCGGCGGTGGCGGCGGCTCAGGTGGCGGCGGTGGCGGGGGAGGCGGCGGCGGCTGGTAAGGTTGCGCGCAAGGGTGACAGCCGCAAGCCACCTTGCTAGGCAGACCACGCCCGACGTAACGCCCCAGGCTGTGGCCGCATGCCCGATCTGCTTCTCGAACTACTGTCCGAGGAAATTCCTGCGCGCATGCAGGCGCGCGCGGCCGATGATTTACGCAGGCTGGTCACCGCGCGTCTTGCCGAGAAAGGACTGACCTGCGAAGGGGCGAGCGCGTTCGTCACCCCGCGCCGTCTCGCGCTCACGGTGCATGGGCTTCCGGCAAGGCAGCCGGATGCAAAGGAAGAGAAAAAAGGCCCACGTGTCGGTGCCCCGGATAACGCCGTCGCCGGCTTTCTGAAGGCGGCCGGGCTGAAATCAATCGCGGAAGCCAAAGTCCAACCCGACAAGAAGGGCGACTTCTATATTGCTGTGATCGAGAAGCCAGGCAGGGATGCAATCGACGTCATCGAAGAGGTTTTGCAGGCGACAATCGCGACCTTCCCTTGGCCGAAGTCCATGCGCTGGGGCAAGGGTTCCGCAAAGCCAGGCGGGTTGTCATGGGTGCGGCCGCTGCACTCCGTCGTCGCGACTTTCGGTCCGGAAACGGAAGAGCCGGCTATCGTTCACCTCGATTTCGACGGCATCATCAGTGGCGACGAAACGCGCGGCCATCGTTTCATGGCGCCGGGCGTGATCAAGGTACGCCGTTTTGACGACTACGTCGCCAAGCTCGAAAAAGCCAAAGTGGTGCTCGATCCGGCGCGCCGTGCCGACATCATTCTTGCCGACGCCAAGAATCTTGCATTCGCGCAAGGCTACGAGCTTGTCGAAGACGAAGGCTTGCTCGCGGAAGTCGCCGGCCTTGTCGAGTGGCCGGTCACACTGATGGGCACCTTCGATCAGGCGTTTCTGGCGCTGCCGGACGAGGTGATCCGCGCGACAATCCGCAACAACCAGAAATGTTTCGTGCTGCGCGATCCGCAAAACACGAAACTCGTCAACAAATTCATTTTGGTCGCCAACGCGGAGGCGAGCGATGGCGGCAAAGCGATCGTTGCCGGCAACGAGCGTGTGATCCGTGCGCGGCTTTCCGATGCCAACTTCTTCTATGAGACGGACCTGAAGACGCGCCTGGAGCAACGGCTACCGAAATTCGCGCAGATCGTATTCCACGAAAAGCTTGGCACGCAGGCCGAGCGCATTGCGCGTATTACCTCTCTTGCCGGCCAGCTTGCGCCTCTTGTGGGTGCGGATGTGACGAAAGCCGAGCGTGCCGCACAACTCTGTAAGGCGGATTTGGTGACGGAAGTGGTAGGCGAATTCCCGGAGTTGCAAGGGTTGATGGGTCGGTACTACGCCGAGGCACAAGACGAGGACGAAGCGGTCGCGCATGCGTGCGAGGATCACTACAAGCCGAAGGGCCCGGACGATCTCGTTCCGGCCGATCCCGTCTCCATGGCGGTGGCACTTGCGGACAAGATCGATACCCTGGTCGGGTTCTGGTCGATCGATGAAAAACCGACCGGCTCGAAAGATCCTTACGCGCTGCGGCGTGCGGCTTTGGGCGTCATCAGGATCGTGATCGATAACAAATTGCGCCTGGCGCTCACGAATGTGTTTCAGAAAGCAGCCGGAAAATTTTCATCGGGCAGCGAGCTGATGGCATTCTTCGCAGACCGTCTCAAGGTCCAGTTGCGCGAGCAGGGCGCGCGACACGACCTTGTGGATGCCGTATTTGCGCTGGACGGCCAGGACGACCTGCTGATGATCGTCCGCCGCGTCGATGCACTCGGGAAATTCCTCGACAGCGATGACGGCAAGAACCTGCTCGCCGGCTACAAACGCGCGATCAACATCATTCGCATTGAGGAGAAGAAAGACAAACGCGAATACACCGGCGCGCCGGAGGCAAAGCGCTATCAGCTGCCGGAGGAGAAGACGCTGGCGGAGGCAATCGACGTCGCGAAAAAAGAAGCCTCTGCCGCCGTGAGCAAGGAAGATTTCGCATCCGCCATGCGCGCCATGGCCAAGCTCCGTCCACGCGTGGACGCTTTTTTCGACAAGGTCACCGTCAATATCGATGACAAGGCATTGAGGGAAAACCGGCTCAAGCTCCTCAACGAGATCCGGGAGGCGACCCGCGCCGTCGCGGACTTCTCAAAGATCGAGGGATAGTCGGTTGTAGGCGTTCGGCGGTTTGCCCCGCCTTCTCTTACCCCTTCGCCATCTTGAGGGCCTACACGGAACCGTCTTGCCCGTTCTTCGTTTCACCCGACTGCCAGCCAATTGGGGATTACACCATGACCATCGGTATCGCGCATTTGCAGCCAATCGTGGCGCTTATCGCCGGGATTCTCATTCTCGTCATTCCACGTCTGCTCAACATCATTGTCGCGGTCTATCTGATTATTATCGGCCTGCTCGGCTTCGGGCTTTTCCGTTAGGACCTATTGCGGGCTTGCGCCGGGCTGTTCGGCGGTGCTTTTAAGGGCCGTCGCCCATTAATACTGCTTGACCTATGGCCAAACGAAAACGTTCGCGCGTCACCAAGAAAACCAAGAAACGGCCGCCGCGGAAGGCTTTGCGCGCCAAGCCGAAGGCTTTTGCTCAACCCAAGGGCAAGTGGGTCTATGGCTTCGGGGATGGTCGCGCCGAGGGCAAAGCCTCGATGCGCAATCTTCTCGGCGGCAAGGGCGCCGGGCTAGCCGAAATGGCCAATCTGGGCCTACCGGTCCCACCCGGCTTCACGATAACCACCGAGGTTTGCACCTACTATTACGGGCAAAACGAAGAGTACCCGAAGGATTTGCGCGCCCAGGTCGAGAAGGCTCTGGCGCAGGTCGGCCGCATCGCCGGCAAGACATTCGGCGGCAAGTCCAATCCATTGCTGGTCTCGGTACGATCGGGGGGGCGCGCCTCGATGCCCGGCATGTTGGACACGGTTCTCAATCTTGGTCTCAATGATGAAACGGTCGAGGCGCTCGCGAAAAAATCGGGCGACCGCCGTTTTGCGTTCGATAGTTATCGCCGCTTCATCACCATGTATTCGGATGTCGTGCTCGGCATCGGTCATGAGCATTTCGAGGAATTGCTCGACCGTCACAAAGAGCAGCAAGGCTACAGTCTCGATACCGATCTTTCAGCCGACGATTGGGCGGAGCTCGTCGCGCGCTACAAAAAGCACGTGAAGGATGAACTGGGCCAGGACTTCCCGCAGGATCCCCACCAACAGCTCTGGGGCGCGATCGGCGCGGTGTTCGGCTCGTGGATGAACCAGCGCGCCATAACCTATCGCAGATTGCACAACATCCCGGAAAGCTGGGGCACGGCCGTGAATGTGCAGGCGATGGTGTTCGGAAACATGGGCGACACTTCGGCGACCGGCGTTGCTTTCACGCGCAATCCCTCGACTGGCGAGAAAAAACTCTACGGCGAGTTCTTGATCAATGCGCAGGGCGAGGACGTGGTCGCGGGTATCCGCACCCCGCAGGAGATCAGCGAAGCCTCGCGCAAGGAAGCCGGCTCCGACAAGCCGTCGATGGAATACACGTTGCCGAAGGCATATGCCGAACTTAAGCGAATCTACAATGCGCTCGAACGCCATTACCGCGACATGCAGGATCTCGAATTCACGGTCGAGCAGGGCAAGTTGTGGATGTTGCAGACGCGTTCCGGCAAGCGCACTGCCAAGGCTGCCTTGCGCATCGCGGTCGAGCTGGCCAATGAGGGCCTCATTTCAAAGAATGACGCCGTGCTGCGCGTCGATCCGCTGACACTCGATCAATTGCTGCATCCAACCATCGATCCGCGCGCACATCGGCGTGTCATTGCGACGGGGCTGCCGGCTTCACCCGGTGCAGCCAGCGGCGAGATTGTTTTCTCGCCCGATGAGGCCGCGCAACTCAAGTCCGACGGAAAAAAGGTTGTCCTGGTGCGCGTGGAAACTTCGCCGGAGGATATCCACGGCATGCATGCCGCCGAAGGCATCCTCACCACCCGTGGTGGGATGACCTCCCACGCTGCCGTTGTGGCGCGCGGCATGGGCAAACCCTGCGTTTCCGGAGCAGGCTCGTTGCGCGTCGACTATGCGGCGGGAACGATGAGCGCCGGCGGTCATACCTTCAAAAAGGGCGATCTGATTACGGTCGATGGTTCAACCGGGCAGGTGCTCGCCGGCAGGGTCGATATGATCGAGCCGCAATTGTCGGGCGAATTCGCGACCTTGATCGGCTGGGCGGACAAGGTACGGCGGCTTGGCGTGCGCGCGAACGCCGATACCCCGACCGATGCAAAAGCCGCCATTCGTTTCGGCGCCGAGGGAATCGGTCTGTGCAGGACAGAGCACATGTTCTTCGAAGCCGACCGTATTCAGGCCGTGCGCGAGATGATCCTGGCCGATGACGAGAGGACGCGTCGCGCCGCGATCGCAAAGCTTTTACCCATGCAACGCGCCGATTTTGTCGAATTGTTCGAAATCATGGCGGGTCGCCCGGTGACCATCCGCCTGCTCGATCCGCCGCTGCACGAATTCCTTCCCCATGGCGACGAGGAGATTGCGGAAGTCGCCGCCGCCATGGGCACAGACCCGAAAAAGCTTGCCGGCCGCGCCAGTGAGCTGGCGGAATTCAACCCGATGCTTGGATTCCGTGGCTGCCGCATTGCTATCGCTTACCCGGAAATCGCCGAGATGCAGGCTCGCGCGATTTTCGAGGCGGCCGTCGAGGCTGCCAAACGCACGGGCAAACCGGTTGTGCCGGAAGTCATGGTGCCTTTGATCGTCTCCAAGGCCGAACTTGACCTGGTCAAGGCGCGAATTGATGCGATGGCGGAAGCAGTCGCAAAAGAGACCGGTGCAAAGATCGATTACCAGGTCGGGACGATGATCGAGTTGCCGCGCGCGTCTCTGCTGGCGGGTGAGATTGCGCAAAGCGCTGAGTTCTTTTCGTTCGGCACCAATGACCTGACACAGACGACTTTTGGCATTTCGCGCGATGACGCCGCGAGCTTCCTCGGAATTTACACGGCGCGAGGGATCCTGCCCGTCGACCCCTTCGTGTCGATCGATCAGCAAGGTGTCGGTGAGTTGGTGAAAATCGGTGTCGAGCGTGGACGCAAAGTCCGTCCCAAACTGAAGGTCGGCATCTGTGGCGAGCACGGCGGTGATCCCGCATCGGTGGCTTTCTGCCACGAAGCCAAACTGGACTACGTGTCGTGCTCGCCCTTCCGAGTGCCGATCGCGCGTCTCGCCGCGGCACAGGCTGCCCTTGGGAAAGGGGCGGCCGGTCAATGACAATGTTCGACCTACGCCAGCGGGTCGCCTTTGTTACGGGCGGAAATGGCGGAATCGGACTTGGCATGGCCAAGGGGCTGGCTGCGGCCGGAGCTTCCATTGTCATTGCGGGACGAAATAAGCAAAAAGCGCAATCGGCGTTGTCGGAGTTGCGCTCGATCGGCGTTCAGGCCGAGTTTATTGATCTGGATGTTCTCAAGGAGACATCCTGCCGGCAGGCAATTGAGCATGCCGTCGAGCGATTTGGACGTCTCGATATACTCGTCAACAACGCAGGGACGACCGTTCGTAAACAACCTGAAGAGTTGACGGCGCAGGATTGGCATCTGGTCATGAATACCAATCTCACCGGCGCTTTCCTCTGTTCGCAGGCGGCTTATCCTCACATGGTGCGCGCCGGCGGCGGCAAGATAATCAATATCGGATCGATGATGTCGGTGTTCGCATCGTCCTATGCGGCGCCTTACTCGGCGAGCAAGGGCGGCATAGTACAGTTGGCGAAATCGATGGCAGTCGCCTGGGCGAAGGACAACATCCAGGTCAACGCAATATTGCCCGGGTGGATCGATACAGAGCTTACGCAGAAAGCGCGTGACCAGGTCAAAGGGCTTCATGAAAAGGTGCTGGCTCGCACGCCGGCTCAGCGCTGGGGCGCACCCGGCGATTTTGCCGGCATCGCTGTCTTTCTGGCATCGCCCGCTTCGAATTTCATCACCGGTGCGGCCATCGCCGTCGACGGCGGGTATTCGGCCCAGGCTTGAATGGATGTAGCGCCTTCAAAACCGGAAGCTAGACAGCGACTTTACCGAGGAAGTCTTCGACCTCCAGCCGCAGGTCCACTACGGCGTGATCCACGGCTTCGGATGCGTCGCGCACGACCTCAGCCGAGGACCGTGTTTGCGTCGCCGCGCCAGCGACGTCGCCAAGCACCGATACGACATGGCTGGTGCCCGCTGCTGCGCTTGCGACGTTGCGGGAAATCTCGCTTGTCGCTGCATTCTGCTGTTCGACGGAAGCCGCCACAGCCGAAGTATTTTCATTGATCTCGCGCATGCGCGCGGTGATCTGGCGAATGGCGTCAACCGCCGCGGCGGTCGAATCCTGCACCGCCAGGATGTGATTGGCGATGTCTTCGGTCGCTTTGGCGGTCTGCACGGCCAGCGATTTGACCTCGGAAGCGACGACTGCGAACCCCTTGCCGGCTTCACCCGCGCGTGCAGCTTCGATTGTGGCGTTGAGCGCCAAAAGATTTGTCTGACCTGCGATGCTGCGGATCAGCTTGACCACATCGCCGATCTTCTGTGCGCCTTCGGCCAGGCCGCCGATCTCCCCGTCCGTTGAGCGTGCCTCGGTGGTGGCAAGGCCGACCACATTGCTGGTGTGGGTAAGTTGCCGGCTGATCTCGCTGATGGAGCTCGATAACTCATCGGCAGCAACTGCCGCTGTCTCGACGTTGGCCGACGCTTCATGGAAGGCTTGCACGGCGCTCTCGGCGCGCTGAGACGTTTGTTCGGAGGAACCGAAGAGTGCGCGCGCGGTGGAACGCATTGCGGTTGCGCTCGCGCTGACTGTTGAGAGCAACTTTTCGACAGTTGGACGAAACGACGCGATAGCGGAATCGATTGCGGCGCGCCGTTGCTCCTGGTCGCGAATGGCGGCGCGTTCTTGTTCGGCGTGGCGCTGCTCCGTGACGTCTTCGTGAGTGGATACCCAGCCGCCATCCGGCAACGGCTCATTCTTGGCGAGCACGATGCGCCCGTCACTCGCCTGGACGTAGTGTTCCTGACTTTTGCTCTGCGCCATGGCATCCATAATTTTCTGCACATAGCTGTCGATGTCGCCGGAAAACAATCCGGTCTCTTTTCGATATTCGATCAGTCTCTTGAGGGTGCAGCCCGGCTTCACGACTTCGGGCGAGAGCTTGTACATCTGCAAGTAGCGGGTATTGAGCAAGGTAATGCGCCCGGTCGCGTCGAACATGTTCAAGCCTTGCGACATGTTGTTGAGCGCGCTGGAGAGGCGGCGATTTTGCTCGCTCAGGCGGCGATAGAGCACGCCGATCACCGCCAAAAGTAGGAGGCACAGGCCGGCGATCAGCACGGCTTGGCTGGCGGCGGTTGATAGCAGGGTGGAAGCGAACATGCCGTCCCGTACAGAAATTGTCGTCGCAATATTGGTTGGCAGCAATTGCGATATAGTTAATTTTTATTTCCGGTTCGTTACCTCTGAAAAGCGCCAAATGGTCGCGGGTTGCCGGATGACCGGCATAGGCGGCGCGGCGGAGCCCGGCGCCTCCTGACGCGGGTTAACGCCTTCGCAAGGTTAATCAGCCCATAAAAAAATCAGTCGCATTGTCGCCACCCGGCGGCACAGCGGTGGCAGGACGTTGCGTGTAGCGTTGAACGAGCGGGGAGCAATTTCGCTTGGGCGTCGGCGGCGGAGGAAAGCTGCGTCGATCGCCTTTGGAGCGGTACTGCTTGTAATTCCTCCGGAGAAAATTGCCTTTCAGGATCTGGGCGCCATGCTCGTGCGTCAGCCCGGCATCGCCAAGCGCTGGCAGCAGCATCTGATTGCATCGCCCTTCGGCACCATCCATGCCGCAATGTTCAGTCTGCCCAGCCCGGTTGGCACGACAATTCCACATCCGCCGATCTACGCGCTCGCCAATTTCGATCCGGCCGACATTACCGGTTCGATCGGCAGGCAGCCGCTTGGCGACACCACGGCACCGCTTCAGTTTCCCAAAGCCAATCGCAAGGCCAAGAAGGACTCGCTCATATCGCGGCCGCGCGAACCGTTGCCGCCGTTGCTCGCGATAGAACCGGTGCCGGACGTACAAGCCGCGGCGCCGACAAAGGACGACAACTCCGACAGGTTCAATTCGTATTCGAAATACGAATTCGTCACCGCCCCGACCGACAAAACTGCGAGCCCCGATATCGATCTACCCTATGCCGATATTCCGCCGGCCAATTTGGTCTCCGCAGCACCGCCCAAAGGCAATGGCAAAGAGGCAGCGCAGTTGTACTTCGGGGTCAATTCGATGACGGGCAGCCGCGAGGAACTTGCGCCTTGGGCTCCGGGCGAGGCACCGGTGGTGTTGGCTTCGCGCGGCGATCCCGACATCAAACAGTCTGCGCTCGCTCCTTCACCCGGCGGTGAAGGTGCTGGCGGCGAAAGCGTTGCCAGCAAGGGCGAAGTTACCGGCGTCGACCAACGGCCACGTTCCCCCGCCGAACGATTGGCGTTGGCTGGCACCGGCCGTGCCAAGGCGGAGAAATGTCTGGCCAACGCGGTTTATTTCGAAGCGCGCGGGGAATCCGTACGCGGCCAGATCGCCGTCGCACAAGTCGTTATGAACCGCGTGTTCTCTCCGTTCTATCCCAATGATGTCTGCGGCGTTGTCTATCAAAACGCACACCGCCATTTATCCTGCCAGTTCACGTTTGCCTGCGACGGGATCCCTGACATCGTCACGGAGCCCGATGCCTGGCAGCGCGCCAAACGCATCGCCCGCGACATGCTCGACGGTAAATTATGGATGCCGGAGGTATCGAAATCGACGCACTACCACGCCTATTGGGTTCATCCCGATTGGGTTAACGAGATGAAGAAAATCTACAAGCTTGGCGTGCATACCTTCTATCGCCCGCGCGCATGGGGCGATGGCGAAGATGAGCCGACCTGGGGCGATGCGGTGGCGACCGAAAAGGAAGCGGCCATTGAAGAGGCAAAAGGCCCCGTAAGTCATAGCCTTGAATGGCTCAGGTCCGAGGAGGGCAAGGCCTCCCTCGGTCAGAACGCCCGCAAATAAGGGCGTCCGGGCAAACGCCATGCGTGGCGCAAATGGCCAGGATCACGAATAATCGTTTTTGAGTTAGGCTCGGAACCTATATGTTCCGCGCCTGTTTGCGCCACGTCGCTCGCGCGCAAATGACATTTTTGGGCGGAGAAATTCCAATGACGGTGCAGTCGGCAAGCAATCCTGCGGCAGTGAGCGCCTGGCGCACCCCGCTCGTCATCATCGTATGCGGTTGTCTGATCGGCGCAATTGGTTTTGGTCCGCGCGCTGCACTCGGTCTGTTTCTGACGCCAATGTCGTCGGCCTACGGTTGGGGCCGCGATGTGTTTGCACTGGCGTTGGCAATTCAGGTGCTGATCTGGGGTGCCGCAACGCCATTCGCCGGCGCGATTGCCGACCGGTATGGTTCGCTGCGCGTGCTGTCGGCGGGTGCGGTGCTTTATTTCGTCGGCCTGGTGTTGATGGCTCATTCGACCACGCCAGGCATGCTCGATCTATCCGGTGGTCTTCTCACCGGACTGGGTATTGCCGGGACGTCGTTCACGCTTGTGCTTGCCTCCTTCAGCAAATTGATGCCGCCCGAGTGGCGCGGCTTCGCATTTGGCATCGGAACAGCCGCGGGCTCGTTTGGACAATTCCTTTTCTCTCCCCTCGCGGTCGCTCTTATCGGCCATCTCGGCTGGCAGAACGCGCTGATTGCACTCGGCGTGTTCACCTTGCTCATGATCCCGCTCGCGTTTGGCGTGCGCACGCCGCCCATGGACATGGCTGCGACGGCCGGCGTGCAGAAGCAATCTCTGGTACAGGCGTTGTCCGAAGCGTTCGGCCACCGCAGCTATGTGCTTCTGGTTCTCGGCTTCTTCACCTGTGGCTTCCAGCTTCTGTTCATCACGGTGCACTTGCCCGCCTATCTGGTGGATCGTGGCCTGTCGGTTGATGCCGGAGCCTGGACGATCGGCGTGATCGGTCTTTTCAACATCATCGGATCGATCACCGCCGGCTGGCTCGGCGACCGGATGCCAAAACGATATTTGTTGTCGATCATCTATCTGTTGCGTTCGCTTGCGGTTGTCGTCTTCATTGCGCTGCCGGTGACATCTGTTTCAGCGGTCGTTTTCGGGGCGTCGATGGGCCTCCTCTGGCTTTCGACCGTTCCTCCGACCTCCGGCCTGGTGGCGCTGATGTTCGGCACCCGATGGATGGCGACCCTGTTTGGTTTTGCCTTTTTCAGCCATCAGGTCGGTGGGTTTCTCGGAGTCTGGCTGGGCGGCCTATTGTTTGAGCGCACCGGTTCCTACGACGTGATCTGGTGGCTGTCCGTTGCGCTCGGTATTGTCTCCGCCATCATCAACCTGCCGATTGTCGAGAAGCCGGTTGCACGGGCCGCGCTGGCGCCCGCCTAAGGCGCTTGCACGATGGCTTTGCGCGCGTCATGAATGCCGGGATCTGAACCGGCGAGGCGAGCGTGGCGACATTCAAGGCGATTGTCATCGAAAAGGCGGACGGTGGTACCAAAGCCGCACTGGCTGATTTCGACGAAGCGAATCTGATGGACGGAGACGTGACCGTCGGCGTCGAATACTCCACGCTCAACTACAAGGACGGACTGGCGATCACCGGCAAGCTACCGGTCGTGCGGCGATTCCCCATGATCGCAGGCATCGATTTTGCGGGCACCGTTGAATCGTCCAGCCACGCGGCCTGGAAGCCGGGGGCCAAGGTCGTCCTCAATGGTTGGGGCTGTGGAGAAACACATCTTGGTGCCTACGCCGAAAAGGCGCGGGTGAAAGGCGATTGGCTTGTTCCGCTTCCCAAGAGTATGAGCGCGCGCGAAGCCATGGCAATCGGCACCGCGGGCTACACGGCCATGCTGGCGGTGATGGCATTGGAGCGCCACGGTCTCGCGCCTGCAAATGGTCCCGTGGCCGTGACCGGTGCGGCAGGCGGCGTCGGCTCTGTCGCCATCGCGATCCTCGCCAAACGCGGTTTCGCGGTGCATGCAGTCACCGGGCGGCCGCAGGAAGTCGACTACCTCAAGGGATTGGGTGCAGCCGAGATTATCGACCGCAAGGAACTTGCAGGCCCGGCCAAGCCTGTCGCGAAGGAACGTTGGGCCGGTGCTATCGATGCGGTCGGTTCGACCACGCTCGCAAATCTTTTGTCGATGACCCGCTACGGCGGGGCGGTAGCCGCGTGTGGCCTGGCTGGCGGCATGGACCTGCCTGGCTCGGTCGCCCCGTTCATTCTGCGCGGGGTGTGCCTTTACGGCATCGACTCGGTCATGTGCCCGATCGATCGACGGCGGGAGGCGTGGAAATGTCTGGAAACCGAGCTTGATCGCCAAAAACTGGCCATGATGACCCGCGAAATAGGACTTTCCGATGTGTTTGGGGTAGCGCCGGACATCCTTTCGGGGAAGATCCGCGGGCGGATCGTGGTCAAAATCGGGTAAACGCGTTCAGGATTTGTCGACGAAAGCCGTGCATAGTCTGTCAGGGCCAAAATTCTGGCCCAATGTGCTGTAGTGTTGCGTCAGTCGCGGAGTACGGGGAATGCTGCGTGGGATCGCCTTAACGGTCGGCCTTATGGCCGCGTTGCCGGCAGTAGCCGGAGAGATGACTGCCGACGAGGCTCGCCGGTTCGTCATCGGCAAGATGTTCAACTACACATGCTTCGAAGGCACGCGCGGACAAGGGCGCGTGAACGCCGATGGCTCGGTCGCTGGCTCCGTCCAGTTTCAGGGGGCGGGTCCTGTCCGCTACGCGCACCTGCCCGCTAACACGCTCCAGGTTAAAGGCGAATCTGTTTGCGCCTCGATGCGCGGCTTGCTGATTCAGCCTTGCTTCAATCTCGAGCGCATCAGCGACGTCAGCTTCCGCGGATCGATCTCGGGATTGGGCTTTGCCTATTGTGAGTTCACGCGTCATGGCGGACGCACAATCATGGCCCACAGCGTGCATCGGTCGAATACTGCGCACCCGCTCGGGCTGCGACCATCGTTTACCGCGGACAATAACTGACCTTCATCCCTTCGCCGGGAATATCATGCACGTCGTCGTGGCGTGAGCATAAAGCTTGCCCGCGCGATCCTTGAGATCGCCTTCCGAGGTTGCCACGGTGCGCCCGCGATGAATGATGCGGCCCTCGGCCCGCACCGGCCCGGTGTCTTTGTTTATTGGACGGACCAGATTCATTTTCAGCTCGAGGGTGGTCCAAGTATCGCCCTTTCGGATAGTAGAAAATATCGCGCAGCCAAGCGCGGAATCGAGCAACGTGGCGGTGAAGCCAGCATGCACGGTCCCGATCGGATTGTAGTGGCGGAATTCCGGCACGCCCTCGAATACCGCGCGGCCTTGTTCGGCTTCAACGAGATGAAAGCCCAGCAATTCGCTGATCGGCGGATTCGGCACTGTGCCGTCGATAATGCTTTTTAGAAAGCTTAGGCCGTCATAGGATTTGAGGATGTCCGGCGTGACGACGCCGTAATTCTTGCCGCTCACAACGCCCCCTTTCTGGCTGCACTCGCCGCACTCCACTTGTCGGGGAAGATGGCGGGGGAGGTCAAGCCCGCCCAGAGAAGCGAGAGTGCTCAGCCGACGTCGAGGCGGAACGGATGTCCTTCAGCGGCAGCGTCACCAAGCCCGATGGCTTCGATCGCCCGGATCATGCGGCCATCTCGCTTGAGCAGACGGTCGGCGATCGAGACGATCCGGGAATTGGGCTGCGCGGTGCGTGACGCACGCCGGATATCCCAGGCGATTTGCATCTCATCGCGTTTCGGATTGAGCGCACAGGCCGCAACATAGGCCGCGGCCGTCGAGCGGCTTATTCCGGCGAAGCAATGCACCACCAGCGGCGCGCCGCGATCCCAGGCGCCGACGAAGTCGATGAGCTTTTGCACATGCTCGTGTGCGGGAGCGGTATAGCCGTCCATCGGTGCTGTGATGTCATCGACCGCGAGCACCAGGTGGTTCTCAGGCGCAATGTGCGCGGGCCGCTGCACCCGGTCGACAAGGCGCAGCAGGGTTACGATATGACGCGCTCCGGTCTCATCGACCGTGGCGTGCAAGCGAGAAAGTGAGCAGACATGAATCATGCGGTGACAGGCGAATCTTGCATCATATGTATGATCTGGATACCGCGATGAAAAGGCTTACGCACGCAGAAGTTTCTCGAAACGTTCGCGGTAGCGCGTTTGCGCGGCTCCCGCAGTCCAGGGGCTCAGATAGTCACGTTCGAGCGCCGCGGAGAACTTTGGCGGCGGCCCGAAAAATTTCCGCGCCTCGTCGTCGGCAAATCCGGCAAGTCGGGTCGCCTCGAGATAGGCGGCGCTGCGGTCGGCGGCTTTAATCAGATTTTGCAGGCTGTCCGGCAGCTTGACCGGCAGGCCGAAGCGCAGGTGGATGGCGGAGAGCAGGCGCTTTTCAACCGCCTTGTAGCTGTCTCCGATGACAGCCTTGAACGGCGAGATCATGTCGCCAATGACGTATTCGGGCGCATCGTGCAGCAAGAGTGCGAGGCGGCCGTTGCGATCGAGGCGCGGAACCTTGGCGCGCGCCAGTGCCTCCACCAGCAGCGCGTGTTGCGCGACGGAGTAGATGTGCGGCCCTTGAGTTTGGCCATTCCAGCGCGCGACACGAGCCAGGCCGTGCGCAATATCATCGAGCTCCACATCCAGCGGTGAAGGATCGAGCAGGTCGAGCCGGCGGCCCGAAAGCATGCGCTGCCATGCGCGCGGCGCGGCTGTTTTCGGTCGTGTGCTCATCTTTTTTTTGGTTTTTTGGCGAGCTTGGCGCAAGCGGCGTGCCGGTGACACGTGACGAGATGGTCATTGACCATGCCGACTGCCTGCATGAACGCGTACACGATCGTCGGCCCGACGAACTTGAAGCCGCGTCCGACGAGTTCTTTCGATATTTTTTGCGACAACGACGTTTCGGCCGGCACCTGCCGGGTCGTGCGGAAAGTGTTCAGCTTCGGTTCGCCGTCGAGGTGGTCCCAAAGAAAATTTGAAAAACCCGGGCCGCTCTCCATGATTGCGAGCCAGGCGCGGGCAGATGAGACCGCACCCTCGATCTTGGCGCGGTTGCGCACGATGCCGGCATCCTTCATCAGGCTTTCGATCTTGCGCTTCGGATAGCGCGCGATTTTTTCCGGCACGAAACCATCGAAGGCACGGCGGAAATTATCGCGTTTGCGCAGAATGGTGATCCACGACAGCCCAGCCTGGAAGCCGTCGAGCATAAGTTTTTCGTAAAGCGCGCGGTCGTCGAATTCCGGCACGCCCCATTCCTCGTCATGATAGGCGACGTAGATCGGGTCCTGTTTCGGCCATGGGCATCGCCTTATGCCGTCGGGATGAAGAACCAACTCGGTCATGTCGTAACTTTCGGCTCACCCGGCCAGTCAAACATCGCCCACGCCGGCTTCACCGCGCGAAGTCCGATACCGCCGGCCTGAAGTTGTGTCCCGGCCGCGAGCGCGTCCCCGATGCGATCGAGACGCATGAGTGCCAGGCCATGGCCCTTGGCGGTCGAACCGAGCGTGCCGACCTGTTTGTCGCCGGCCATGATCGGCAGGCCCGAACTCGGAGCGAATTCATCATAAGCAATCGGAACGACGCGGCTGCGCGCGCTCGCGCGATGCTCGACGCGGGAGACGACCTCCTGCCCGACATAACAGCCCTTGTCGAAATCGACACCGGCGAGCTGATCCATGTCGGCTTCATGAGGGAACGTGTCGCCGTACACGAAATCGGCACCGCCGCGCGGCACGCCAAGCGCGATCCGATGCGCCTCGTAGGCCTCTGCGTCGACCAGCGGGCAGCCGAGATCGGCTGCGGCGTCCGCGGCCAGATGCGGCGGCAGCATGATACGGGAACCCAGCGCAGCTAATCGCGGGTCGGGATAGCTCAGGCCATATTCGCTGTCCGCGGTGCCGTTCCACACCGCCATCACCCCGAGCACTTCCGACAGGTCTTCGCAGATCACCTTCGCGCGCAGCTTGTAGAAGTTCAGCTTTTCCACGAGCGTCGTGGCCAGCACCCGCGGGCAATCAAGGAAAAAGCCGCCGCCGTCCTGAGCCGGCGCTTCGGCGATGATGAAATCAACGATGATCTTGCCCTGTGGCGTCAGCAGCGCCGCGAAACGCGGCTTGCCGGGACCGACCTCGCCCATATCGTTGGTCACAAGCCCGTTGAGAAAACGCCGGGCGTCGTCACCGGCGACCTTGACGACACCGCGATCGGGGAGAAGCGCTGCCTGCATTACATTTCCCTGGGTTCTTTCGCGATAGTCTCTTGCCAGAAGTTGCGGCGGAACGTAAGCGCTGTCGGACACCTCGCAAGGCCGATTAGACGTATTCCAGCATGGCCAATACTTACGACCTGATCCTCAAGGGCGGCACGGTGGTCAATCATGACGGCGAGGGGCCACGCGACCTCGGCCTGCGCGCCGGCCGTTTCGCGGCGATTGGCGATCTGTCGCGCGCATCCGCCGGCGAGGTGATCGATTGCCGCGGGCTGCATCTGTTGCCGGGCGTTATCGATACCCAGGTGCATTTCCGCGAGCCTGGTCTCACACACAAGGAAGACCTGGAAAGCGGGTCATTGTCGGCCGTCATGGGCGGCGTCACGGCGGTTTTCGAAATGCCGAATACCGATCCGCTGACCGTGAACGCGCAAGCGCTGGCGGACAAGGTCAAGCGCGGCCATCACCGCATGCATTGCGACTTTGCCTTTTTCGTTGGTGCAACCGTCGACAACACGAAAGATCTGACTGAGCTCGAGCGGCTTCCCGGTTGTGCCGGCATCAAGGTCTTCATGGGCTCATCGACCGGCTCATTGCTGGTGGCCGATGATGCCGGCTTGCGCGGCGTTTTGAGGGTGATCCGCCGCCGCGCCTCCTTCCATGCCGAGGATGAGCCACGACTCAATGAGCGCAAAAACCTGCGCATCGAAGGCGACGCGCGCTCGCATCCGGTCTGGCGTGACGAGCTTGCCGCGCTCAAGGCGACCCAGCGCCTTGTCACAATCGCTCATGAGACCGGCGCGCGAGTGCACGTGCTGCATGTCTCGACGCTGCAAGAGATGGAATTTCTGGCCAACCACAAGGACGTGGCTTCGGTCGAGGTGACGCCGCATCATCTCACGCTCGAGGCGCCTGGCTGCTACGAGCGCCTCGGCACGCGCGCGCAGATGAATCCGCCGGTCCGCGATGCGGCGCATCGTACGGGGATATGGAACGGGATCACGAACGCCGTCGTCGACGTTCTCGGATCGGATCACGCCCCGCACACGCGCGAAGAGAAAGCGAAGACCTATCCCGCGAGTCCGTCCGGCATGACCGGTGTGCAGACGCTCGTTCCGCTTATGCTCGATCATGTCAATGCCGGCCGCCTGTCGCTGTTGCGGTTGGTCGACCTCACAAGTGCGGGGCCGGCGCGCTTGTTCGGGATCGCGACAAAAGGCCGAATTGCGGCTGGCTACGACGCCGATCTGACGGTGGTGGATCTCAAGCGTCGAGAAACGATCACCGACAAGTGGGTTGCTTCACGCGCCGGCTGGACTCCTTATGACGGCGTGACCGTGACCGGATGGCCGGTGGGCACGTTCGTTCGAGGCCGCAAGGTCATGTGGGATGGTAAATTGACCGCACCGGCGCAAGGGGAGCGCGTGCGATTTCTCGAGACTTTGGCGAGCTGAACTTATTGGCGATTACTGGCGCGATTGTTCGATCGAAAATTCGCCGTTGCGGATGCGCGCACTCAAGCCGTCGGTGAAGATGGCTGCGGCCTCTTCACCATAGGTGCTCACGAACTCGGCGAGTGCCGTGAACAGGCAGGTTTGGGCAAGGCAATCCTCGTCGACGCCCTCGTGGCGCGCTTCTGCCCAGGCCTCCTGCAGGTAACTGAGTGCCACGCGTTTTTGCTCGCGGTCGGAGATCGGCTCGGGTGCGTGAATTGAACCCTCGGCTACTGGCATTGCATGTGTCCCCGGCGTCCGGACGGACACCAAATTAACGTCCCAGATTGCACGTTAGCACGCGGATCGCGGTTCAATAGCGCACAATAAAGAAAAGGTTAATCGCCGCAGCTAATTGGCGTAGCGCGCCGTGATTTCGCGCGCGATTTTCGCGCCTTCGTCGAGATAGCGGCGGATGGCAAGGTCGGCGGCCGGCGTGCAGCTTCGATAGGTCTGCTGAAAACCGCGGTAGCCGCGATTGAAGCTCGCGACGATCTTGCGCCGGCGTTCGCCGCCCGGGGCTTCGGCGTCGATCAGAGCCTGCATCTCATTGCGCCACTTCGCGCCCTCGTTGGCGCCGCAGATCGCGCGCAGATGGTGCAGAGCGCCCAGGATTTCACCGAGGCGCGCCAGATCGTTGTCGAAAGGCGCCGGCGTATCGCTCTGCGCGTGCGCGGGCAGCCCAAGACACAACACGATCGAGCCGATGGTGAGAAGTTTCTTCACGCGTTTTGCTCAACATCTCCGTGCGGATGATATGCGCCGGCCCGGCGACAACCGCAAGACAAGAGATCAGCTGGCCCGGGCCATGACAGCAGCCGCGGCGGCGACGATTTCGGCGAGCCCCTCGGTGGTGCGATAGGCGCCGAGCTCCGACGGCTCAATCCAGCGCGCGTCGTCGAGCTCCTCGTTGAGGGAGGGCTCGCCGCCAAGCCAGCGCGCCGCAAAGCATAAGACGACGAAGTGCCGCTCAAACTTGCCCTGGTCATCGCGAATGATGACGTCGCGATGACCGGCCAGCGCGACCGGCTCAATTGCGAGCGAGGTTTCCTCGCGCACTTCCCGAATGACCGCATCGACCAGAGATTCGCCAAGTTCAACGGCGCCGCCCGGCAGGCTGTAGAGATCGAGCGCCGGTTTGCGCGCGCGCCGCACCACGAGCACCTTGCCGTCGCGGATGATGGCGGCGCTGACGGCCAGATAGGGACGCTGCGGATAAGTGCGCTGGTCGGCCACGCGATCTATCGTTTCATCAGCCTGTCGACGACATCCTGCGGTGTGGATTCGCTCGTGCCCTCGGACTCGCCATTGATGATCGCGCCGGCGCGCGCGATCAAAGGCGTCAACCAACGGATGGCGTTTCCGGCAAGCGCCGCGACCGTCTCTGGCCGCCGGTCGGTGTCGTCCATTGCCGCCCGGGTTGCCTCTAGCACGATCGTCATCGTGACGGCCAGCGTATCGAGGCTGTTGCGCACGTCCGGGCGGGCCTTGTCATAGGCGGCGATCGCAAGGTCACGCGTCTTGAAGTGCGAGAGACGGAAATGCTCGCGGTAGCTCATGGGCTCCCAGGCCAGAAAGTCGGCGCGAAATTCCGGAAAGCTCGACAGCATATCGAGCAGCATCACCGCCTCGCTGAAGCGGTTGAGGTAGTCGGTGGCAAGGCCGGTCGTGGGGTTTATGTTGGCGTCGGACAGGCGGGCCGCCATTTCGGCGTCGGGCGGCTCGTCCGGCGCTTGCGCAGCGTCGGCGCAATTCTGATATCTCATCGAGACCCCACCCCGGAAGCCGGCCGGCTACCAGTGTTACGGTGGGGGGTTAAATTGCGCTTAAGCGCGGAACGGTTGAGGCCTGGACGATGTGTGGTCGATATGCGGTGACCTCCGCGCCGGAGGCGATCAGGGCGCTGTTCGGCTATGCCGAACAGCCCAATTTCCCGGCGCGCTACAACGTCGCGCCGACCCAGCCGATCGCCATCGTTCGCCTGTTTGAAGGCAGGCGTCAGTTCGTCCTGGTGCGCTGGGGCCTGCTGCCCTCCTGGGTGAAGGACCCCAAGAATTTCACTTTGCTGTTCAACGCGCGTGGCGAATCCCTGATCGACAAGCCGGCCTTCGGCGCGGCGATGAAGTACCGGCGCTGCCTCATCCCCGCCGATGGCTTCTACGAGTGGAAGGCGACCGGGACCGGCAAGCAGCCTTACTTCGTTTGCGCAATGTCGGGTCAGCCGCTCGCGTTTGCGGGTCTATGGGAAACCTGGCTCGGGCCCAATGGCGAGGAATTGGAAACCGCGACCATCGTGACGACGCGTGCCAATCGCACGCTGGCTGATATCCACGACCGCATGCCGGTGATCGTGCCGCCGGAAGCCTTCGACCTGTGGCTCGACTGCAAACATGTCAACGCCGAAACGGCCGCCGCCGCGGTGGTTGCGCCCGCCGCCGAGGATCTGCTCGAGGCTTATGAGGTCTCGACCGCGGTCAACCGCGCAGCCAATGAGGGACCGCAATTGGTCGAACGGCACTTGGCGCGGGCGGACGCCGAGCGGGTTCCCGCGCCGGCGGGCCCACGTCCGCGCGCCCGGCGAGCCGCAAAAGCAAAAGATGACGGGCAGGGGGTGCTGTTTTGAGTCCGACAACAGCAGGAACCTTTCCGCGGCGGATGCATCTAATTTATCGAAACGGAGGATACCGCTCATGCCGCTGACGAAAGGCCGGCAAGCTGCCGCGGAAGCGCTCAGCGACGAGGATCTTGTCAATCTCGCGCGCGGGCGCGACGAGGCCGCGGTTCGCGCCATCACCAAGCGGTACAATCGCCGACTGTTCCGCATCGCGCGCAGCATTCTGCGCAACGATGCGGAGGCCGAGGACGTGGTGCAGGAAACCTACTTTCGCGCGTTCACGGGTCTTGACATGTTCCGCGGCGATGCCGCGTTCGGTACCTGGATCACGCGCATTGCCATGAACGAGGCGCTGGGGCGGTTGCGACGGCGGCGTCCGACGGTTGATTGGGAAACTTACAGCGTCAATCGTCCGCAGGCGGAGATCATCAATTTTCCGGCCTCGGCGGTCACCAACGATCCGGAGCAAATCATGGCGCAGAGCGAAATCAGAGCCGTGCTGGAACAGGCGATCGATGAACTGCCCGATGCCTTCCGTGCCGTGTTCGTCGCGCGCATCGTTGAAGGCATGAGCGTCGAAGAAACGGCTGATCTTTTCGGCCTCCTGCCGGAAACCGTGAAGACGCGATTGCATCGCGCGCGGGTTCTTTTGCGCGACGAACTGGACAAGCAACTTGGCCCGGCTCTTACCAGCAGCTTTCCTTTCGACGGCAAACGCTGCGACCGCATGACCGAGACCGTGGTCGTACGCGTGTGCGCCGGCTGATTTTCGGGAACCTCCGGCGCCCTGCCGCATCAAAGCCTTACTGATGCACGGCACGGCCTGACGGCCGCACCAAGGGAGGTTCTCATGATTGCCAGATTAACCGCAGGCCTTGCGACGCTTTGCCTGCTGTCCGCGCCCGTTTTCGCACAGGGCGCCAAGCCGACCGATCCGCAAATCGCGCACATCGCCTATACCGCGGGACAGCTCGACATCGACGCTGCCAAGCAGGCGCTGTCGAAATCCAAGAACAAGGAAGTCCGCGGCTTCGCGCAGGACATGGTGCGCGACCATACCGAGGTCAACAAGCAGGCGCTCGCACTGGTCAAGAAGCTCAACGTGAAGCCGGAGGACAACGACACCAGCCGCGCGCTCACCAAACAGGCGGCGGCCAAGCGCAGCGAGCTTGCCAAGCTCAACGGCGCCGCCTTCGACAAGGCTTATGTCGCCAACGAAGTCGCCTACCACAAGACGGTGAACGGCGCGCTCGAAAGCACGCTCATCCCGTCGGCGACGAATGCCGAGCTCAAGGGCCTGCTGCAGACCGGCCTGAAGATTTTTCAGGGCCACCAGCAGCATGCCGAGCACGTCGCCGCTGACGTGAAGTAATTAAAGCCTTTGCCATGACGCCGGGACGGATCAGCCTTGCCGCTTTTGTTGCGCTCGGGCTGTTATCCGTTCCGGCGCGGGCGGAAACGATTCAGGTGATCATCGACAAGCTGGTGTTTGCGCCCATCGATGTGAACGCGAAAGTCGGCGACACCGTCGAATGGGTGAACAAGGACGCGCTGGCGCACACCGCCACGGCGACCAACAACGACTGGAACGTCATGATCGCGCCCAAGCAGACGGGCAAACTGGTGCTCAAAAAGCCGGGCACGATCGAATATTTCTGCAAATTTCATCCGAACATGAAGGGGCGCGTGATCGTGGCGCCTTGAGGTGCCGTTAAAGCACCTTGCCCGGATTGAGAATTCCGTTCGGGTCGAGCATGCGCTTCAAGCCGCGCATCAGCTCGAGCGCGACCGGGTCCTTCATCTTCGGCAACGAGTCGCGCTTGAGCTTGCCGATGCCGTGCTCGGCCGAAATCGAGCCGTTATATTTGAGCACGATCTTGTTGACGGCATCGTTGATCTCGCCCCAGCGCGCCAGGAATTGCGCGGTGTCGGCGCCGATCGGCTGGCTGACATTGAAATGGACGTTGCCGTCGCCAAGGTGACCGAAAGGCACCGGCCGGCAGCCCGGTATGATGGCCTTGGCCGCCGCGGTTGCCTCTTCGAGGAACTGCGGCACGACCGCGACCGGCACTGACACGTCGGCCTTGATCGATCCGCCTTCCGGCTTCTGCGCCTCCGGCAATACGTGGCGCAAATGCCAGAACGCCTTGGCATGATCGAGACTGGCCGCAATCGTTGCATCCGCGATCAGACCTTTCGACTGGGCGTCCGCCAGCAGCTGCTCGACGCTCTCGCGCAAGCTGTCGCCGTGCTGGGCCGACACTTCCATCAGCACGTACCAGGGGTGCTTGCCAGCAAGCGGGTCGCGCACGCCGTGGGCGTGCTTGATGGCAAATTCGATCACGTCGCGCACGATCAGCTCGAAACTCGTTACCGTGCCGCCGACGCGGGCCAGCGCCAGGTTGAGGAGCTTCACGGCGGCGGCCGGGGAGGGCACGCCAATGATGGCGGTTTCGACCGCGCGCGGCCGCGGAAACATCTTCACCGCCGCGGCGGTAATGATGCCGAGCGTGCCTTCGGCGCCGACAAAAATATGACGCAGGTCGTAGCCGGTGTTGTTCTTTTTCAGCTTCGACAGAAGATTCATGATGCGGCCGTCTGCCAGCACGACCTCAAGACCGAGGACGAGATCGCGCGCGATCCCGTAAGCGACCGCGCCGGTTCCGCCCGCGTTGGTGGAGAGATTGCCGCCGATGGTGCAGCTGCCTTCGGCCCCGAGCGACAGCGGAAACAGCCGATCGACGGCAGCGGCTGCCTCCTGCGCCTTCGCCAGCACGACGCCGGCTTCGCAGGTCATGGCATTCGATGCGGCATCGACCTCGCGGATCTTGTCGAGCCGCGTCAGCGACAGGATCAGTTCGCCGTCGAATGGAATTTGCCCGCCGACCAGTCCGGTGTTGCCGCCCTGTGGCACCAGCGGTGTCTTGGTCTCGTTGGCAAGCTTGAGAATCGCCTGCACCTCGCCGACTGAGCCAGGCCGCAGCAGCATTGAGGAACGGCCATGGTAGATGCCACGGCCCTCGATCAGGTAAGGCTCGAGCGCTTTCGGGTCGGTGATCGCATATTTGTCGCCAACGATTGCCGCAAAGCGCGGCAGCAGGTCGGGCGAGGGCGCGCGGCGAAGCTGTTCGTTCATGCTGGTGACCGTCTCGGTGCCGCAGCGCGCGTGAGACGATCGTTGATCGCCTCGCCCAGGCCGCCGTGCGGCACCTTCATTACCGCGATGCGCCCTGCACCGGAAGCGTCCAGCGCACGCAAATGCGAGAAAAGATTAGCCGCTGCCTCGATCAAGTCGCCGCGGAGCGAAAGGTTGAGCGTTGCACCTGGAAAAGGCGGCGCCGGGCCGAAAGCGAGCAGGGCTTCGCCTGGCTGCGCGGTTTCCGCATCAAGCCGAAGTGCGGCCTTCGGCGCGTAGTGTGAAGACAGCATGCCGGGCGCAACGGGCGCGTCATCACTGACCGGCGCAATCGTGAGTGCGTTGCCGAGAACACGCTCGATCGTGTCACGGGGCAGGCCGCCGGGGCGCAGCAATGCGGGCTCCCCGACGCAGGACACGATTGTCGATTCAACACCGACAGTGCACGGGCCGGCATCGAGGATCAGATCGATCCGGCCGCGCAGATCGGATAGCACATGCGCGGCGCTCGTCGGCGACACGTGACCCGAGCGGTTTGCCGACGGCGCGACCACCGGGGCGTCGAACGCTTCAAGCAGAGTGCGCGCCACCGAATGCGCCGGCACGCGCACCGCGACGCTGTCGAGACCGGCGAGCGCAAGATCGGCCACGCCGCAATCGGGCTGCCTCGCCAGAACCAGCGTCAGCGGTCCGGGCCAGAACGCGGCCGCGAGCTTTTCGGCGGCCGGCGTGAAAACGCCGATACTGCGCGCGGCGGAGATATCCGGCACATGCGCGATCAGTGGATTGAAAGACGGACGTCCCTTGGCCGCATAAAGCCGTGCGACCGTTTCGCCATTGCGCGCATCGGCTCCCAGGCCGTAGACGGTCTCGGTCGGAAAGGCGACCAGCCCGCCGGCCGACAGCGCGCGCGCGGCAACCTCGATCGCCTCACGATCGGCCTTTAAAACGCGCGTTCCAGGCTCGGCAGTCATCGCTTTTCCCAAGCTTGCGTTTAGGGGTGCCGGGGTTATAAGACCGGCCTTCAGTCGGAGTGTAGCGCAGTCTGGTAGCGCACCACGTTCGGGACGTGGGGGTCGCAGGTTCAAATCCTGCCACTCCGACCAGCTCTCCGACTTGGACGTTGATTTATCACAACTCGTTGGTAGAGCTATAGAACTCGGGGGCGGCCGAGTACACAAGCGCGAACAAAAACGCTGCGGATCGCCAGCCTGTCTCAGGATAGCCAAGGCAACACCAAGGCGCGCAAGCGCCTCCCTGACGATGTGAGGGAGGAGTACGGCCGCGTCTATGGACGCCGCTTCGAGGAGAAATTCCACGCGCCGGCCACCACCAAGCGGCAGGACGCGGAGCGACCGGACCAGTTGACCGAAGACTGCAAAGTGTCGTGCCGCGTCTACGTGTCGCCATGTCCGCTATTGGAGGTAAAACGGACATGACGCGGACGTGTCGCAATGTCCGCTAATGATCCAAAGCGGACATTCGGCCGCGATGCGTGGCCCCGCGCGTTGGCCCATGGTCCAACTCAACCACAATGGCGCGTGTTGTTAGCCTCAGCGGCTGAGGTCGCCCGCACATGTGGAGGAGATTATGATCGAGAAAGGCAGCCGCGCCCCTAAGACGAAGGTCAGCCGACGTAAAATTTTACTTGGGGGCACAACACTCGCCGCAGCCTCGGCGTTGACCTCAGCTTCGTTCGCCCAAACTGCGCAAGCGCAGCAGCGACCAACACCGGCGCAACAGCCGGCCGCGCCGTCCGGCCGCAAGCCGAACATTCTCATGATTATGGCCGACGACATCGGCTGGTTCAACGTGAGTGCCTACAATTTAGGACTCATGGGATACAAGACCCCGAACATCGATCGCATCGCCAAAGAAGGTGCGCTGTTCACGGACTGGTATGGCGAACAAAGCTGCACTGCGGGTCGCGCTGCTTTTATTACCGGACAGTCGCCGATCCGCACTGGCCTGACGAAAGTAGGATTGCCGGGGGCCACTGTCGGCCTCAGCGCCCAAGACATGAGCGTCGCAGAAGCGCTCAAGCCGCTCGGCTACGCTACCGCGCAGTTTGGCAAGAACCACCTCGGCGACCGCAACGAATTTCTGCCCACTGTCCATGGCTTCGACGAGTTCTTCGGCAACCTTTACCATCTCAATGCAGAGGAAGAACCTCAGAACGTGGACTACCCGAAAGACCCCCGCTACCGGACGAAATTTGGGCCGCGCGGCGTTCTCAAATGTAAAGCAAGTGATCGCGATAATCCGACCGTCGAGCCCGCGTACGGGCGTGTCGGGAAGCAAACTATCGAGAACACCGGCCCTCTTGACACCAAGCGCATGGAAACCGTGGATGAGGAATTTCTCGGTGCTGCGCTTGATTTCATCGATCGCAAGCAAAGGGAAAACACGCCGTGGTTTTGTTATTTCAATCCAACGCGCATGCACGTGTGGACTCATCTGAAACCGGCGTCACAGGGTAAAACTGGTCACGGGCTCTATCCGGATGGCATGGTGGAATTGGATGGGTACGTCGGCCAATTGCTCAAGAAGCTTGATGATCTTGGCGTAGCCAACAACACCATCGTCGTCTTCACGACCGACAATGGCGCTGAAGTCATGTCATGGCCGGACGGCGGCAATACGCCGTTTCGCGGCGAAAAGGCTACGAACTGGGAAGGTGGCTATCGCGTACCGATGGTGATGCGCTGGCCAGGTACCATTCAGCCCGGCACCATCTATAACGAGATGTTTTCACACTACGACCTGATTCCAACCTTTGCTGCGGCTGGTGGTGACCCCGACATCGTCGCCAAATGCCTCCGAGGCTCCCAGATAGGCAACAAGACCTTCAAGGTCCACCTCGACGGTTTCAATCTGATGCCGTTCTTCAAGGGCGACGCGAAGGAAGCTCCTCGCAAGGATTTTCTTTACTGGAACGACGACGGTGAACTGGTTGCGATCCGTGTTTTCGATTGGAAGATCGTCTTCAAAGAGCAGAACAATAAGGGCATAGGCGTATGGCAAGGCGAGTTCACCAATCTGCGCATTCCGAAAGCATTTAACCTACGCGCCGATCCGTTCGAGCGTGGCGACGAGTCGATCTTGTATAACAAGTGGCAGGCGGATCGCATGTTCGTTATCGTCCCGGCTCAAGCCATAGCGGCGCAGTGGATCGACAGCTTCAAGGAGTTCCCACTCCGACAGAAACCCGCAAGCTTCAACCTCGACGAGGTGATGCGAAAAATGGAAACGACTGGCTCGAACGCCAATTGACGGTCGCCAGAATAATACCGCTAGAGCAGAACGAACCGACAGCGGTGTCCGCTATTGGCACAAAGCAGACATATGCTGTCGCACTGCACATGTCCGCTAATGACCCAAAGCGGACATCGCTGGGCTCCGCGCTTGCCTCTTCCTGAATGCACGTGGAAGTTGGTATGATCAAGCCTCGGGGGCAGCGATGAGGCGGCGCGAGTTCATCAGTCTAGCCGGTGCTGCAGCGGCGTGGCCGTTTGCTGTGGGCGCGCAGCGGCCATCGCTGCCAGTCATCGGGCTTCTTGGAGCGACAACGGAGCAGGGATACGCGGCGCAGCTGGCAGCATTTCGCCAGGGTCTGAGCGAAGCAGGCTTTGTCGAAGGTCGAGACGTCATTATCGAATATCGCTGGGCAGACGATCAGTACGATCGGCTCCCGGCATTGGCCGCTGATCTCGTCCGACGACGCGTGGATGTGATTGCCACGATTGGTGGAAATGCCTCATCATTGGCGGCAAAAGCAGCAACGGCAACGATTCCGATTGTCTTTCATGGCAGCCTCGATCCGATCAAGGCGGGGTTTGTCGCCAGCCTCAACCGGCCAGGAGGCAATGCGACCGGGGTAATTACGCTTAATGTAGATACGGGACAAAAGCGACTGGAACTGATTCATGAACTTGTCCCGGCGGCAACCACGATGGGTCTGCTGCTGAACCCGACCAACAAAATGGTGGCCGAGATTCAATCTAAAGACCTGCAGGCTGGAGCGCTCTCTCTGGGGTTACAGCTCCGAATTCTGCATGCGAGCAGCGAACGCGATTTCGATGCGGTGTTCGCAAATCTGACTCAGATGCGGGCCGGTGGACTGGTGATCGGTACCGACGGCTTTTTTGTTAGCCAGAGCGAAAAGCTGGCAGCACTGACGGTGCGCCATTCGATGCCCGCTATCTTTCAATATCGCGCATTTGCTGCTGCCGGCGGGCTGTTGAGTTACGGCGGCAGCGTTACGGACTCGTACCGGTTGTCCGGTGTTTATACCGGCCGCGTTCTCAAGGGAAACAAGCCGGCCGACCTCCCGGTCCAACAGTCCACAAAAGTTGAACTTTTCCTGAACCTCAAGACCGCCAAGGCGCTTGGAATTACAGTCCCACTTCCTCTATCAGGGCGCGCCGACGAGGTGTTCGAATGAATGGCGGAATGTCCGCTATTGGAACTTAGCGGACATGGGCTTTTGCGCTGCACGTGTCTGCTTTTGACCCAAAGCGGACATCAGGCCTGTTCAGGTTTTGACGCCGGTTGTGTGCCTTTCCTAACTCGCCCCCGGTCGTAAATGCTAGGCTTTAGGCATGAGGCGGCGCGAGTTCATCACGCTTCTCGGCGGCACGGCGGCAACCTGGCCGCTGGCAGCGCGCGCGCAGCAATCTGCGATGCCGGTAATCGGGTTTCTTAGCGGTGCGACAGCTGAAACGTTCGAGCCGTTCGCGGCTGCGTTTCGCCAAGGCTTGAGCGAAGGCGGCGTCGTCGAGGGCAAGAACGTGGCCCTCGAGTATCGCTGGGCGCACGGTCAGTTTGACCGGCTACCCAATTTGGCCGTCGATCTGGTGGGTCGCAAGCCGGCTGTCATCGCCACCCATACCTTGCCCGGCGCCTTGGCGGCGAAGGCGGCGACCGGTACGATTCCGATCGTGTTCGTCGTCGGCGAGGACCCGGTCAAAGCCGGTCTGGTCGCAAGCCTCAATCGACCCGGCGGCAATGTCACCGGCATAAGCAATTTCATGAACGTGCTCGGCGCCAAGCGGCTAGAACTGGTGAGCGAAGCCGGGCAGAAGGATGCCGTGCTCGCGCTGTTGGTCAATCCCGATAATCCCAATGCCGCGCCCGACACCAAAGATCTGCAGGCGGCAGCGGATGCGCTGGGGCGCCGCCTTGAGGTATTGCGGGCCAGCAGCGAGCGAGAGATCGAAACCGCATTCGCCGCCGCTGTTGAACGGAAAGTGGGCGCGCTGTTTATCAACGTTGATCCGTTTTTGTTCAGCCAGCGCGGACAACTCGTCGCGCTCGCGGCGCGTTACAGAGTTCCAACGATCTATCCCTTGCGTGAGATGATTGTGGCCGGCGGTCTGATGAGCTACGGCGCGAGCTTTCCCAAGGCATGGCGCCAGTCCGGCTTCTACGTCGCCAGAATTCTCAAAGGCGCCAAGCCGGCTGAACTGCCCGTCGTGCTGCCGACCAACCTGGAGCTGGTCATCAACCTCAAGACCGCGAAAACGCTCGGCCTCACCATTCCCAACACGCTAATCGGACGCGCCGACGAGGTGATTGAGTAAGGTTGTCGATGTCGGCTTTTGGCACTTAGCAGACGTGGGCTTTTGCGCTGCACGTGTCTGCTTTTTACCCAAAGCGGACACCGACTTCCGCGATCCCCCTTCCGGTCCACTCGTTCGACGCTGTACGATGGTTCTGTCCTGACCTCGGGGGAAGATAATGAGACGACGCGGTTTCATCAAAGAAGTTGATCGTCAGCGCGGTGACCTGTGGAGGCGGTGGGCGACCATGCGCATTCGGTTGAGAATTATTATATCAGGTGCCATCGTCCTCATGGCTGCTTCCGCAGCCTTATCGAAGGATGGCGTACTTCCTCAACTTGACCTTCAGAAACAATGTCGAACTACTCAGAAAGCGACCGATGACCTGACTGGCACTAAAAACCCAGACGCCTTTGATCTGTGCATAAAGAGCGAAGAAAGCGCGCGCGAGAAGATTGTCGGGCGCTGGGCAACCATCCCGCCGTCGGACAAAATAGGCTGTATTCATCCAGCAGATTGGTCAGCAAGTTATTCCGAATGGCTCGGCTGCGTTGACGCAAGAGAGTACGTGCGAACCATGCGGAAGGAGCATCCGACCTCTTTGCCCGCCTCGAAGCTGTGCCCGACGGTGAGTTGGCAATCAGATGGCGCAATCACTAATGTGGTCGCATGCCAACTGCGATAGAGCCAAAAAAACACGTTTGTTGCGCCACGTCGATGGATACGGAGAGGGTTTTATCGCTCTCAAAGCAGAACGAAGCCGTCTTGTCAGTGTCCGCTATTGGCACAAAGCGGACATGCTTATCGCACCGATGAATGTCCGCTTTAGCGGGTAAAGCGGACATCATGCAGACGGGTCAAAACAATTGTCGTGAACAGGACGTCGGCGTATTCCGCTATTGACCTAAAGCGGACATGACTGTGCCAGGTTCTTCACGCGCATTTTTGGTGCGGAGATTGTCGACGACCGGGCTTGCATTATTGGCGCGTGCGAACTGCGCATGCGGATTGACAAACGCGTAACCGCGTACGTCTCGCACGTGCACGCGCGACATGCCTCCACCGGAATTATAGTCGCGAATGAGCCATTGTCCGTTCCCGACCGCCGCCTCGATATACATCACGTGGCCACTGCGGACGGCGGCGAGCCCGGCCCGCGGCGCGCTTTCGTGCGGAAACAGGCGCGCCCAGTTGGAAGCCAGGTTGAGCCTGGTATCCGCGAGCCCAAGGTACATACGCAAGCCGCAACCGCAGTAGGAGTGGGGGCAGCCGCCCGGACGCGAGCCGATCACCGTGCCTTCGTCTGCCACACGCACGATCCGGTTGCCCGTGGCATCGACGAACGCAGCGCGGTTCTCGACGGCCCCGCCGCATACTTGCCGTCCGTCATTCGTGAAGGAGCAATTGCCGGGATTGGAAGCGTTCCGATGTTTCGCGCGGTAGGCTTCAGACGGTTGGGCCACAAGGAAGACGAAAAGAAGTGCGACTAGCGCTTTCATGATGTTCATGCGCTGCATCGTGTCCCTTTCATGCGGATGGGTTGAGACGACACCAACACATGGTTCGAGCTTCTGCAGGTCAGCCCGCCGCCCGGTATTCAGCGGCGATGGCCGAGCCTGACACCTAACGCCCTTGCTTTTTGGCGCAACGAGCCGACGGTACGCTTCATCAGCCTTGAGATTTTTTTTACCCGCAGCTTGTCCTTCGAATACCGCCTTAGCTCCGCTACGTGAGCTCTGCTCCAAGCCTTTCGCTTCGAGCGTCTCCGCTTTGCCTTTTTTTTGGCCATTCGACCTCTCCATGCCAATTAAATTAGACGGTATGAATAAGATCCGAACGCGAACTGGCGACGCTACATAACTGCGTCTTTAGCAGCCTTTACCGGCCGAGCCTTGACGATCTTGCGAGCCGGTTTCGCCTTGAAAATTGTTGGCTCTTTTGTGAACGGATTGATGCCGCTCCGCTCCTTGGTCGCTGGCTTCCTGATCACAACGAATTTGGCAAAGCCGGGCACAAGGAAAACTCCTGATTTATTGAGCTCCTTGTAACCGATCTCAGCGAGTGACTCGATGACCCCTTTGACGTCCTTCCGCGTCAAAGCCTTGTTTGAATGCTTCTCAGCGAGTTTTTGAATCAGCTCCGACTTCGACATCACCTTGGCCATTCGCTCCTCCAAAAGTTTCGAATCACCTGTGAGGTTAGCCTGAAGCTTGCATTAGAAGAACTCGGCCGATTGTTGCGGCGCAGCAATTCAGGGGAAAAGTCGGGGCCATCCGTGGCCAATACCTCAATTCCACACCTCAGCTTGTGTTTACGCTCCAATGGGGGCACCGCTGCGGCAGGTTGCTGCGGTTCATCCTGACCGGCTGCGTCGACCCGGTAGGGCGACAACCGGGGAATTGCTCCACAGCACGCGACGACGATACGCGACACAAATGGGTGTCGAGGCCGAATTTGTCGATATGGCGGATAAAGTTCCTTTCGTCGATCTTCGCATCCTGAGCCGGGATGACATAACCCGTTGCAAGATTGAGACGCCGCAGCGTCGATAATCAGACTATGGAATAACGGAAAAAATTCAGAGCCAGACGTAGCAGACGGCCGCTCCGCACAGGAACCAAAGCGTTCCTACCGGAACATTTAATCGCACGTCCCGCGGATACATCATGCCGACGAGGCCCGTCATGATGCCGACGATAGAAATTGTTTCTACGATCTTGCCGATCATGATGTCAGAGCCCTGCGCAGCGACGCGCGCAGGTTCGGTAACCACGCGCCGTTTTTCATTTACTGCAGATAGAACGGCGAGTAATCCCCCGAACGGGGGATTCATCCCACTAACGGGCGGGCTCACATGTGCCGGTGACGACGGCCGCAAGTGAAAATGCGACAAAGGTGACTTGCGGCGACGAGCGCACGCGAATGAAATCGGTAGCGGCGATTGCGGCGCTTTTCTTTCGTTGAATAAACGAGGTCCGGGGGATCAGGATGTGGTCGTCGGCGTCCAGTTCCTGCACGACCCGTCGTTCGCGGATTCCGGCGCCCCCATAACTGATCGCACCGGAGAGAACATCGACGGTCATGCTCTCGAAGTGCTTGCGCCGCGCATCGGCAGCCGGATCGTTTTTGCCGATGGTGCCGTTGCCTTGCAGACTGATCGCGTCCTTCGCCGTGCAGCGGTAGGTTTTATCGGTGCGGGTCTGACCACGCGCCGCTGCCGTATTCAACGTTATTGCCGCAGACAAAATGAAAACGTGCAAGGCAAAAACTGTCGTTTTCTGAAATTCCATAGCCGCTCTCATGCTGCGCGGATGCGCATGCGGGCAATGTAAAGCAGGCGAGAGAGGAATACGTGGTGGCGCGTTGCCGCAGGACAGCGTGCGATCAATTGCCGTTGCCGCCGTGAAAAGCCTTTCCAATCGCGTTCATCCGCAGCGAGCTCATGCCGACGCGCTGGTCCTTTTCGAGCGGGGAGACCGCCTCGTAACAATTGACATAGCCCTTGTCCCACATTTTGCCCGTGCGATTGTCGAGCATCCGTTGCCAGCAATTGTCACCACTCGTCGGCACCATGATGACCGCGCCTGTATAGACTTCAGCATCGCGACGCTGCGGTTTTACCGTTGCTTCCTGGCGAAGTGCTGACCAACCGCTCGGATGCCAGTCATAGGCATAAACGAAGGTGGCGAGGCCGAAGACAAGCCAGACGAACAGCACATAAGTGCGCGGGATGTCGCGCAGAAACCAGCGGCGGTGGGACGATTCACGCGCGACCATGGCGTTCACTCCGGGAGACGCGGGAGCAAAAGCTCCCAAACCAGTTGCACTCCGGTGGTCTTTGGCTTGCCGTCAGCCTAAGCGGATTTTCGTTAAGAGACCGTTCAGGGTAGACCGGCCGCCGGGAAGCGACTGGGGACGTGAATTGTCTCCTCCCTTGCACGAGACCAGCCACGCCGCGTAACGTCTTGGCGGAACAAGCTGGCCGGCAAAGGGCCCGCCAAACGGGCGACCAAAACAGTAAGCTTGAACAGTAAGCTTGAACAGTAAGCTTGGGGAGAATGACGGTCATGCAGCGGTTTTTCGCATTTGCCTCGCGCGGGGTCCTCGCGGCGGCGTGTCTTGCGCTCATTCCGGTGGGGAAGGCTGTTGCGCTCGATTATCCGATCCGTCCGCCGCACATTTATGTTGGCTATCCGGCCGGCGGCTCTACCGACATTCTTGCACGGCTGTTCGGCGACTGGCTGAGCAAACGCCTGGGTCAGCAGTTCATCGTCGAAAACCGTCCCGGCGCCGGCAACAATCTTGCGACCGAAGCGGTCGCCAAGGCACAGCCCGACGGTTACACGCTGATCCTGGTCAACCCGGCCAATACGATCAACGCATCGCTCTACAAGCATCTCAATTTCGTGTTCCTGCGCGATATCGATCCTGTCGCCGGCTTTATCCGCGTGCCCAATGTGATGGAGGTGCACCCGTCGGTACCCGCAAAAAATGTCGCCGAATTCATCGCCTATGTGAAAGCAGAATCCGGACAAAGTTAACGTCGCGTCATCCGGCAACGGCACGTCGATCCATCTCTCCGGCGAGCTGTTCAAGATGATGACCGGAACGAAGATGACCCACGTCCCGTACAAGGGCTCGGCGCCCATGCTCACCGATTTGCTCGGCGGGCAGGTGCAGGTGACCTTCGACAACCTCCCGTCATCGATCAACCACATCAAAGCCGGCACGCTGCGCGCCCTGGCGGTGACCACCGACAAACGTTCTGAGGAGTTGCCCGACGTTCCAACGGTTGGCGAAACCGTCCCGGGCTACGAAGCGAGCGCGTTCTTCGGATTTGGCGTGCCGCACGGAACGCCAAAGGAAATCGTCGATCTCCTGAACAAGGAAATCAACCTTGCGCTGAAAGATCCGGGGATGCTTGCCAAGCTCAAGGAGCTCGGCGGCACGCCAATTCCCGGATCGCCCGACGAATTCGGCAAGCTTGTCGCGTCCGAAACGACAAAATGGGAAAAGGTGGTTCACGCTGCCAACCTGTCGATCAACTAGCGAGTGCTCCGCAGCGAATGACCGCACGTAAACGTCCCGAGGACCTGCGCAGCCATCGCTGGCTGGGCGTCAATGATCTGCGCGCGTTCGGACACCGCGCGCGGCTGCGGCAAGGCGGCTTTGACGCCGCCGATTTCAGCGGCAAGCCGGTGATCGGCATCGTCAACACCTGGAGTGATATCAATTTTTGCCACACGCATTTGCGCGATCGCGCAGAGGACGTGAAGCGCGGCGTGCTGCAGGCCGGCGGCTTCCCCGTGGAGCTGCCGGCGATGTCGCTGGCCGAACCATTCGTGAAACCTTCGACGATGCTCTATCGCAATCTGCTTGCGATGGAGACCGAGGAGCTGCTGCGCAGTCATCCGATTGACGGCGCCATATTGATGGGCGGCTGCGACAAGACCACGCCGGCCCTGATCATGGGCGCGGTCAGCATGGGTCTGCCCGCCATCTATGTGCCAGCGGGACCGCAGCTGCGCGGTAACTGGCGCGGCCAGCAACTCGGGTCCGGATCGGATGCCTGGAAATACTGGGACGAGAAACGCGCCGGCCGCATCAGCGAGGCTGACTGGGCCGAGCTCGAAGGCGGCATCGCGCGCTCGTTCGGGACGTGCATGGTGATGGGCACGGCCGCAACCATGATGGCGATTGCCGAGGCGCTCGGGCTCGCGCTGCCCGGCGCCTCCTCGATCCCTGCGGCCGATGCGGCGCATCCGCGCATGTGCGCGGCGGCCGGCCGGCGTATCGTCGACATGGTGTGGGAAGATCTGACGCCGGAAAAAGTCCTGACCTCTGCGGCGTTCGACAACGCCATTCGCGTTCATATGGCAATGGGCGGCTCGACCAATGCCATTATTCATGTGGTTGCGATGGCGCGCCGCGCCGGGCTCAAGCTCGACATGAAGCGGTTCGACGACATTTCACGCGAAATCCCCGTGCTGGCAAACGTCCGGCCCTCCGGCGAATTCCTGATGGAGGATTTCTTTTACGCCGGCGGCTTGCGTGCGCTCATGGCGGAGCTCACGGACGCGCTCGATTTGTCCTGCCTCACGGTCACCGGCAAGACCATTGGCGAGAACATTGCCGGCGCCGAAGTCTACAAGCGCGAGGTCATTCATCCGCTGTCTGATCCGGTCTCGCGCGAGGGCGCGACCGCCGTGCTGACCGGAAATCTGGCCCCGCGCGGTTGCGTCATGAAGCCATCCGCAGCCGACAAACGTCTGTTGCGTCATCGCGGCAAGGTGATTGCGTTCGAGGACTACAATCACATGGCGCGCGAGGTGGAACGCGACGATCTTGACGTCACCCCCGACCACATCCTGGTGTTGAAGAACAGCGGCCCTATCGGCGGTCCTGGTATGCCGGAGTGGGGCATGCTGCCGATCCCGAAAAAGCTGGTGGAACAGGGCGTGCGCGACATGCTGCGCATCTCCGACGCGCGCATGAGCGGCACAAGCTATGGCGCCTGTATCCTGCATGTGGCGCCCGAAAGTTTCGTCGGCGGCCCGCTGGCTTTCGTCAAGACGGGAGATGAGATCGAAGTCGACGTGCCTGCGCGCCGAATCCATCTGCATGTGACGGATGAAGAGATCGCCCGGCGTCGCTCCGCCTGGAAGCAGCCTGCACCACATTACCCGCGCGGCTATGGCGCGCTTTACTCGCAACACATCGGGCAGGCCGATGAAGGCTGCGATTTCGATTTTCTCGCGCCGCTCGGGGCCATTCCCGAGCCGGAGATTCACTGAAGCGCGATTCTTCCACGCGCGACCGCACACATTAGAATATCTACGAACTAGAAAAATTCTAATGTTTGTCGCGATGATTGACATTGTCCCGGAATTTTTCAAATTGAGTTTGCGTCGCGCTGGATAGTCACGCGGACGTGCCGGAGCCTGACTTAGGTTAAAGGAAAAATAGCAGTGCCTGCTTTTCGAAATGCGCGCGCAATGATCTGTGCCGCTACGGCTTTCGTCGCAAGCAGCTTTGTTGCCTACGCTCAGGATAATAATTCGGCTGTCTTCACTGAGATCGAAACGAAATATATTTTCGGCTTCACGGAGGGGTCGGGCATCGGTCTCGAAGGCGAAAAGGAATTGTCCTGGGAGACCGTTGCGCGGTTCGGAAAAGCCGATGGACGTTACGGCGCCAGCGAGACCAAGCTCGAATACGAATTCACGCCGAACCAATACGTGCAGTTCGAGTTCGGGCCGCTGATTTCAACGCACTACATCAAGAACGTGACAGATCTGGACAATCGCAACCAGGTCGCGTTCGGCGGGTTCTTCGGCGAGATACGCTATCTTTTGCTGGATCGCGGCCCTTCATCGCCGCTCGCCATCACTCTGTCGGCGGAGCCGGAATGGCGGCGGATCGATGAAACCAGCGGTCAACATGTCACCAATTTCGAACTTGAGGTTAAACTCAATGCCGACCTCGAGTTGATCAAGAACCGGCTCTATCTCGGTGCCAATCTGCTCTACGAACCGGAGGCCACCCACGATCCGGATCATATCGGAGCGGGCTGGGAAAAAGAATCGACCGGCGGTATTTCCGCTGCCTTGTCTTACCGCATCATTCCTCCCGTGTTTGTAGGCGCGGAAGTCTGGTATCTGCGCCACTACGACGGAATCTGGTTCAACACCTACACCGGAGATGCCGTCTATCTTGGGCCCACGATTTACGTCCGGCTCAATCGCAAGGCGTTCATGACTGCGGCCTGGGGTACGCAGATCGTCGGTCATGACGTCGACATCCCGGGATCGACGCTCAATCTCGCCGAGTTTTCACGTCAACGCGGCAAATTGAAATTTGCCGTCGAATTCTGAATGGAGCCGTTATGATCTCAAACATTACAAAAGCCGGGTTTTCAGCGCTTCTTCTGGCTGCAGCCTGCTTTCCGGCAAGTGCACAACAGGCGGCAAGCGTGAGCATCAGCGTCAAGAATCATCGGTTCCAGCCGGCGGAAATCCACGCCCCGGCCAAAGTACCGATCGAACTGCGGGTGAAAAATCTCGATTCGACTCCCATGGAGTTCGAGAGCGTAAGCTTGCGTGTCGAGAAGGTCGTAACGGGAAACGGCGAAGGCATTATCCGGCTGCGGCCGCTGGAGCCGGGCAGTTACAATTTCTTCGACGATTTCAATCCGCAGACCAAGGGCGTCCTCGTGGTGCGCTAGCGCATCAAACCACGAATGGGATGAGTGCCGGGACTTCGGCGCGGTACGCGGCATAAGCCGCGCCGAATTGTTCGGACATGAAGCGTTCCTCGATTGCCACTTTACGCAATAAAGCCGCGGCGATCAGCGCCAGGCCGACGAGCGCCCGGCCATTGCCGACTCCAAGCGCTGTACCAATGAGAGCCAGCAAAAGACCCGTATAGATCGGATGACGCACCAACGCGTAGGGGCCGCTTCGCACCAGCTCGTGATCGTGTTTCACCGTAACTTCGGCGCTCCAGTTGCGGCCGAGCCAGGCGCGTCCCATTGCGGAAAAACCCAGTCCGACAATGACCAGCACAGCCGTCAGCAGCTGCCACGCAAACGTCGCATCATGAAAGCGTTGCTCGAGCGCCGGGCCGAGAATTTGCGGGATGCCCAGGAACGCGCCCCCCACGATGAGCGGCGTGTAATGGCTGAGGCGCGAGAGCGCGCTTTCTCTCCGTCGTGTTTCGCTGGTTGCACGCGCCGCCACGATCCAGTACGCGAGCCAGAGGATCCAGAGGCCGGGGATCAAGACATGCACCACGTTGCTCATGCGGTCACCGCTAGGGTGCAAGTATGGCCGAAATAGTGGTAGGCGGGGTCCTCCGAACGGGGCAGCTATAGTATGAACGACGACATCCCCTTCGATAAGAATCTCAATCTCGCGCCCGACGTGGTCGACGAGCCGATGGACGGCGTGCGCCGCATCATGGCCAACAATCCGGGCCCCTTCACGTTCAAGGGAACTCTTAGTTACATCGTCGGGCGCGGCAAAGTGGCGATCGTCGATCCGGGTCCGGACGATCCGACCCATATTGCAGCACTCCTCGATGCCGTGCGCAATGAAACGGTCACGCACATTTTCGTCACGCATACCCATCGCGACCATTCACCGGCAGTGCCGGCGATAAAGGCGGCGACTGGCGCCACCGTCTATGCTGAAGGTCCGCATCGCGCCGCGCGTCCGCTGCATATCGGCGAGCACAATCCGCTCGACGCCAGCGCCGATCGGGACTTCCGGCCCGATGTTGCGCTCAAGGACGGTGAGGTGTTGACGGGCGCTGGCGGCTGGACCATCGAAGCCGTCAAGACGCCGGGCCATACCGCCAACCACATGGCCTATGCGCTCAAGGACCGCAATGCGCTGTTTGTCGGCGATCATGTGATGGGATGGGCGACGTCCATTGTTGCGCCGCCGGACGGCGCGATGAGTGATTACATGGACTCGCTGGCAAAGCTCGCCAAGCGCAAGGAGACAACTTATTTTCCGGGCCACGGGCCGGCCATCCTCGATGCGCCACGGTTCGTCAATTATTACATTCTGCACCGCAAGGCGCGCGAAGCGTCGATCCTGCATCGCCTGTCGAAAGGCGCCACCGACATCCCGACTATCGTGCGCGCGATTTATATCGGTATCGACCCGCGCCTGACGGGGGCCGCCGGGCTTTCGGTGCTTGCCCATCTCGAAGATCTGGTCGCCCGCGATTTGGCCGAAACCGACGGACAACCCGCAATCGACGGGATCTACCGCTTGGCTGGCTGACGTTTTTCAGGTTGGCCTTTTTTCGGCGGCGGCGCCTTCTTCTCGGGTGCGGAGCGCGGCTCCGGCGCCGAGCTCACCACGTCATCGAGGTCTTCCAGCAAGCTCCGTATGCGTGACGCGTTGGCCCCCAGATCGTGGTCGCCAAAACGCGAGGCCGATCGCATGTCGACACGGGTGCCCTGGCCGAGCGGGGTCACGCGAATGACGACGTCGTCACGGAAACCCATGACGGGCGTGCGCGCGACCGCTTCGATCACGCCGTCGCGACGCGCCAGTGCCGGCGGGTGCGCATCGCTGACGGACCATTTGCGTTTTGTGACCAGCGCAAGTGCGGCATCATAGGCAACCCGCGTCGGCACCTCGAGCTCAAGCGGCGCAATGTCGGGATAACCGGCGCGCTGGAGCGCGGCTACAGCCGGCCCGGGATACTCGGTGCGTTCACGCGGGCGCAGGCGCGCGAGCGTATCGAAGCGCGGAGGATTGATCGTGTCGGTCGTGACGTCGGATATCGCCGGCAGCTTCAGGGCCCGAATGCCGAGATAGGTCGGATAGGCGAGCAGCGCCAGGCCGAGAAAAAGCCCCAGAAGCGCGCGGCCAAGCCCGGGAATGCCTTGTCGCCAGATAACAACAAAGGCCGCAAACGCGAGCAAAATGGCGAGCCCGGCAAAAAGCAATGCGGCGGCAAAGGTCGCGAGCGCCGGGATGATCTCGAGCAGCGCCGAACGCACGATGATGATTGAAATTGCAGCCACGGTGAGAGCGAAAAACGCGAACCGGGACGACCAGATCGCGGTCCGCGACATCGGCTCTTCGTGGAATGGGCGTCTGGCCATGGTTCAGGGTCCTGCGCAGATTTTCTTGAGCGCTGTCCACTCGCGCGCCTCAAGAAAGGGCGTGCGGGCGTTGGCGGCCGCTGAATTGTTGATGGCGGCGACGCGCGCCTTTGTTTCCGGATGGTTCAACAGAATTTTCATTCCTGGCTCGGTGGCGCCGCCAATACGTCCAAGGATATTGGCGAGGCTATGTGCATCGCCACCTGTTTTATTCAGGAGATCGGTCGCATAGGCATCCGCAGCGCTTTCCGCCTCCCGCGTATAGGACGACTGCAATACGGTTTTAGCGGCGAAGACCACGGCACCGCCGCCGACAAAATCGCCGAGCAGCATGCCAAGCAGGAACGACAACCCGCCGCCTTCCAGCACGGCCTTGGTGCCGTCGCGATGAGCAATATGGCCGATTTCGTGCGCAATGACGCCTGCGACTTCGTCGGCGTTCTCGGCTTTCGCGATCAGGCCCTCGAATACATAGAGCTGGCCGCCGGGCAGCGCCAAGGCATTGGCTTCTGTCCGCCGGACCACATTCGTGCGCAAAGGCAGCGGCAGCGCAGCGGCGGTTTCGAGCCGTCGCAGCAGTTTGTCGAGCGCTACGCGGCCCGGGATTTCCGGCGGCGCCGCTCCACAATCGAAGGCGACGCCTTTTTTACCGGTGTCGAGCATCCCACGCACCTGCATATTCACCGCATCGCCCAGCTTGAGCTCGATGCCGCTCGGCAACAGCGGCGTCACCCGCGTTGCAATTTCGGGCACGCCGAACCAGGCGACCACCAGCAACGACACTGTGGCACCCAGGCTCCAGCCGATGACGCTCAGCCGCTGGCGGCGTTCGAGCGAGCCGCTGCGGTCGACATTGTCGGCACGCGCGTCAATCGCTGCCGCAAAGGCGGGATCGCGGATTTCAAGGCGTTCCAGTGCCGCGTTGCCGCGCCGCCCGAGCCGGAGGGTGTTGTCGGGCGCGGCCAGGCCTTCGATCTCGTCATAAGACCATGTCGTCAGGGCGCGGCCATCGCCGCCCGAAATCTGCAATCCGGCCGGGGCGAGCACGACAACGACGTCGCGGCGGGTACTTGTGACACCGTCGAAATAAATTCCGGGGCCGGACATCGCTGTCTGCGGCGGTTCGATTGTGCCGGCCATCAATAACTTCCCACGTTCAACGCATCGGCGAGGCCCTCGCCAAGTGCGGAGCTCGCCCGTCCCGTCGCCTTTACGTTCTCGAGCGTCGAAAGACCGGACAATTGCAGCGATTCCATGCCCAGTTGCCAGAGCGACAGCAACACGGTTGCGCGATAAATCGTTGAATAGCCAAGTGCAGTGACGACATAGCCCGCCACCAAAAGAAGAGTTGCAGCGATCTGGCTGGCGGCGTCGACCTTTCCGATGTTCGCGGCTGCACCGACAAGCGCCAGCGCGATCGTGCCGACAATCCCCATGACGATGCTGAACAGCACGGCATAGCCGCAGAACCGGGCATAGGCGCCGTACACATTGCGCATGCGCAGATGTGATTGCACTTCAATTTTGCCGAAGCGCAAACCCGAGGACCACCATCGCAGGATCACCGTCTGAAATGCCGGATAGAGCAGGGCAGCAAGTGCCATGCTTGTTCCGGTCATCAACATGGCGAAAACGATCGTCCCGCCCAGGCCGGGATTGCCGCCTTCAATTTTGCCCATCACGTCGTCGCCACCTTGCGCGAGCGCATCGGCAAGCGCCTTCCAGTCCACCGTTCCGACAAATCCGCTCACGGCAAGCGCGAGCGGCACAAACAACACCAACCACATCGGAAAGCCGCGCAACAGCAGTACAAACGCGGATGCCTCGAAGCGTCCGCCCAGGTCGCCATAAAACGTGTGCCGCATCTTGTAGCGCTCTAGGCTGGCGAGCTGGAATGGATAGGCCAGGCCGATGGTCAAGGCCGTAACAATCCACCACAGGATCGCGCGGAACGCGAAACCCCATGCCGACCCTTCCTGATGGAAACGCAGCCCGCGATAGATCGTGCGGGTCAGGCGGTAACGGCGAGCGCGATAGATGGCGTACTGACCGAGAACGCCAAGCGCAGCGAAGCCGACAACACCGGACAATTTTCCGAGGATACCCAGATCGAGCGTTGCCAGGAAAAACCCGGCATAGACCGGGATCAGGAGTGCAATCGCCACCAGGAAACCGAGTAAAAGCTCGAGCGCCGTGCCGGTATATTCAAGCGCCTCGCCGGCGATTTCGGTATTTGACCACAGAAAGCGCCGCACGTCGGTTGCCAGCCAGAAGCGGTAAATGCCAAGCGTGACCATCAGCAGCACAGCTCCGCGAATGAGCAGCCGCCAATAGGACCGGCGCTGCCCCAGGAATCGCACGCCGCCGCTCGTTGCGATCCCGCCTGCGTCGAGGCTGGTCATGGTCAGCAGGGATAAAGGCAAGTGACAGAGCAAGCAACGCCGTAATGGCGTGCTGACAGGGTCGTGCCGTCAATCCAAGGTCGAATAATCCGCGCCGAAACGTCAGGCGACGAGCTGCGCCACGCTGGTGGAGGCCTCCAGCCGGTCGCGGATGGTTGCGGCGCTCATCGGCTCGCCAAAGAAGTGACCCTGCCCTTCGTGACAGCCGTGCGCTTTCACCTGCCGCATCTGTTGTTCTGTCTCGATGCCTTCGGCCACTACGGTTTTGTCGAGACTCGCGCCGAGGCCGGCAACCGCGCCGATGATCGCCTGGGCGTCGCGCTCTTCGCCTCCCAGCCCGCGAACAAACGACTGGTCGATCTTGATCTTCTGGAACGGGAATTTGCGCAAATAATTGAGCGACGAATAGCCGGTGCCGAAGTCGTCAAGCGAAATGCCGACACCGAGATTTTTGAGCTGCTCCATTGTGGCAAGCGTCCCGTCGCTGTCTTCAAGCAGCAGGCGCTCCGTGACTTCCAGCTCCAGCCGTTGTGCCGGGAGCCCCGACTTGGCGAGGGCCGAGACAACCTGCAAGGCGAGGCCGCGGTCGCGGAATTGCACGGGTGAAAGATTGACTGCGACCTTGACGCTTTTCGGCCATTTGAACGCTTCCAGGCATGCGCGCTGCAAGACCCATTCGCCGAGCGCGATGATCAGGCCGGTCTCTTCCGCAATCGGAATGAAAATTTGCGGCGGCACCATGCCGCGTTTCGGATGGCGCCAGCGCAGCAGAGCTTCGCAGGTCGTCACGCGGCCGTTGCGCAAATCGACCAATGGCTGGAAATTAAGGTCGAATTGCTGCGAAGCGATCGCCTCACGCAAGTCGAGCTCGAGCGCGCGGCGCTCTTGCGCCGCTTCCTCCATCTCCAGGGCAAAGAAGCGATGGTCGCCGCCGCCGCCGTTCTTGGCCGCATAGAGCGCCATGTCCGCCTTTTTCAGCAGCTGGTCGGCGTCGAGTCCATCCATCGGCGCCATGGCGATGCCGATCGACGCGCCGATGTCGATGCGGTGGCCGTCAATGTCGAACGGATCCTTGAGCGTGCGTGCGAGGCGCTGGGCAAGCCACTTCGCGTCCTGATAGCGCTCGGTTCCAGTCTGAAGCACCACAAATTCGTCACCGCCGAAGCGGGTGATCATGTCGCCTGGACGGATAACGGTCTTGAGCCGCGATGCAACTTCCTTGAGCAGTTTGTCGCCGATCGGATGGCCGAGCGTGTCGTTGATGGTCTTGAACCTGTCGAGGTCGATGAGGTGAATGGCGATGTGGTTCTTGCGCTTGTGCATCGCCACAAGCATGTCATTGATGCGCTCGCGGAACTGGTTGCGGTTGGCGAGGCCGGTGAGATCGTCGTATTTGGCGAGATGCGTGATGCGCTCTTGCGCGCGCTTGCTTTCGGTGACGTCTTCGAGAATGACGACCGAGCCGCCGCCCGCCATCATCCGGCGCGAGATCGCGATGGTGCGATCGCCGTCGGGCGATGTCTGGATCTGGTCGAAACGATCCCGTTGAAGCCCGAGGGCCAGATCGTGGAAAACCTTTTTCACGCTTTTGGTGCGGTGATTGCCGGCGCGAATACTGTGACGGAGCAACTGCGAGGCCGGCATGCCGACGCGAACGGGCATGCTCTTGAGATGGAGCAATTCCAGGAAGCGGTCATTCCACACCTGCAGGCGGTTCTGTTCGTCGAGCATGCACAGCCCGTGCGACATGTTGTTGAGCGCGATGTCGAAGCGGTTTGCCTGCTGCTCAAAGCGCGCGGCGAGGGCCGCTTCCTTGCGCGTCATCGTCAAGGCTTGAATGATGATGTCGCGAATGCTCAGCGTGATGTCCATCATTCCGTATACGAACATCAGCACCACAAAGCCCATCGCCCGGTGCACCCAGTCGGGATAGAAAAGCAGCGCGAGAGCCATTGGCAGCGTGCAAAGCGTGAGCTGCCCGACGGCGATGAAAGGTCGGCCGGCGTTACGGCCGGAAATTGCAGCGGCGTAGCCCGCGGTCGTGGTCGTGACCGCCATCTGCAGCGAGGCATCCGCGGTGCGCGTGATGGCCATCCAGCACAGCAGACCGAGTAAAGCGGAAAATCCCCAGGCCCCGTATTCGTAGACGTGTTCCCAGATGCGGGTGGCGGCAAGCTTGTCCGCCTCTTTGTATCGCTTGTAAAAAAGCGCGGACACAACGCGAAGCATTCCGATGGCGAGGATCGCCACGGAATTCGCCATGATCCACTGATCGCCGACGCGAATCGCGACGGCTGCACCGACGATCGAGCACGCAACGGCGCCCAAGATCAGCGATGCGATCGGCGCGAATAGCGACTCGATCAGAGCGGCGCGTATTTCTTTCGGCAGCTCCGCATCCGCCTTGCGGGTCTGGAGTAGCTTCCTGAATAACATACGACCTACGCGACTATCTCGACGGTCGAGATGGTACCCGCGATTGTTCAATGCGATGCAAATTGCTTGATGTATCGGCAACCAAGATGAACGAACCGGAATTTGCGTCGCGACAATTTCAATAAAATTTTATCGATCGGCGCACGTGCGGATTCGTCGAGGCGCGGATCGTCGCGGCATTCACACTGCAGGAAAAATTTTCGCTCGATGGTGCGCGCGCGCTGCCCGCCGGGCGGCGCGATACGCGAAGCGAAGTTCAAAATGTAGTTAATGCCGGTTCCAGCGGATTCTCGGGCGATTCCGCTCCAAAAGCAGCCCAAGTGGGGTCAACGACGGCTGTACGCGCCCCCAATTCAGGATTGTACGATTGTTTGTCGTGCAACCGTCTGTTAGGGTAAAAAAAGTATTAATTGGTGCGTAGAAATGTCGATGTTTGCGGTCTCGGATGCCCGTCCAGCGGTGCGGGTCGACGCCCCGACGGTAGTTCCCGCACCGACGAAGCTCCCTTTTGATCCGCAGCTGATCGATCTCAAGAAAAGCGCCGACGCGCGCCGTCTGTTCGAACTCGAGCAGCTGGAAGTTTCCTGGGACGATCCGACCGGCGCGCTGTGGACCTTCATGCGGCCGCGCGGCCGCCCGAGCTACAACCTTGATTTCCTGGAAGACTTCCACGCCTGGCAGCGCGGCATCATGGCCGCGTTCGGACATCGCCCGCATGATTTGAGATATCTTTTGCTCGGCTCGCGCACACCGGGCGTGTTCAATCTCGGCGGCGATCTCGATTTATTCGCGGCCAAGATCCGCGACCGCGACCGGGATGCACTCGTTGCCTACGGCGAATCCTGCGTGCGCATCCTGTATCGGAACATGAATTGTCTCGGACTACCGATGGTGACGATCGGTCTCGCGCAGGGAGATGCACTCGGCGGGGGTTTCGAGTCGCTGCTTTCGTTTAACGTTATCATCGCCGAACGCGGCGCGAAGTTCGGGTTCCCTGAAAACATTTTCGGCCTGTTTCCCGGCATGGGTGCCTACAGCCTGGTGGCGAGACGGGTCGGCGCGGCCTTCGCCGAGGAGATGATGCTCGGGGGGCGCGTCTATACCGCGGAAGAAATGAAGGACGTCGGTCTCGTCCACATTCTGGCCGAACCCGGGCATGGCATCGCCGAAGCGCGTGATTTCATCCAGCGCAGCAAGCGCCGTCATACCGGCAGCCGCTCGGTCTATCAGATCGGCCGCGAGGTCAATCCTATTACGCTCGAAGAACTCGATCGCATCGTCCAGGTATGGGCAGATGCTTGCCTGCAGCTGCGCGACCGCGACCTCAAGGTGATGCAGCGCCTGGTGGCAGCCCAGGACCGATTGCAAAACGCGCCGCAAGCCGCAGAGTAGTCCGCCTCATCGCCACGCGAAGTCCTGATGAATGGTGCGCGCACCAGGAACAGGTTAGATGCTACGCGTACCGATGCGTTGTTGCCGCAGTTAGAAACCGGCAAAATCAACTGCGTCCATCTTTCCCGTTGCGACCGGTTGCCACCCGGCGCGCGCCACAGAAAACGCTCCGGACGCGCTGTGGTTCCGTCCGGTACGGGCGGCGCTCGTGTCAATGACGCCCGGCTGTCAGGTCTCCACGTTCAAAGCTCATTTGCGAAAATCGGTCGCGGTATTCACCGGGCGTCATGCCCGTGTGCCGCTTGAACAGATTCCGGAAGAAACCGATATCCTCATAGCCGATCTTCGAGCTGACCGTCTGAATCGACGACGTGCCGGTTTCCAGCAATTCCTTGGCTGCCGAAACTCTCAGCGTCTGGATGTAGGCGCCAGGCACGCGGCCGGTTGCCGCCTTAAAGCGGCGGATGAAATTGCGCGGACCCATTCCGACGCGCTCGGCGAGATTGTCGATCGAGATATCGCCATCGAAGTGTTGCTGCAGATATTCCTCGGTTTGCCTGATTTTATCGTCGGAATGCGGGCGCGACAGTTGCACGACCGAATAGCCCGACTGCCGCCCGCGCGGCATGCTGAGCAGCAGTGATTTGGCGACCTGCAGGGCGACCTCGTGACCGCAGAATTTCTCCACGAGATAAAGGCTTAAATCGATCGAGGCATAGACGCCGCCGCTGCAAAACAGCCGGCCATCTTCCGTGACGAATTGCTCGGGCTGCCACCGGACCTTGGGATAGCGCTGTTGATATATCTCGGCGACGCCCCAATGCGTCGTCGCCTGCTTGCCATCAAGAATTCCGCCTTCCGCCAGGAAGGCGACACCTGTGCATGCGGCGGCAATGTAAGCGCCACGCGCGTGCCACTTCCGCAGCCACGGCACGAGCGGCGTGTTCTTTGCGATGTCATCCAGCACATCCCAACCGGGCGCAGCGATGATGATGATGTCGGTATGTTTGATATCGTTTATTGCGCAGTCGGGGGTCAGCTCCAGCGAGCCGGCGGCCTTGAGTTTGCGTCCATCGATCGAGGCGGTCCGCACGCGGAATCGCGGCTGCAGCGGCGCACCGTGGAGCCAGTTCCAAACCACGCCGGCCGAATGAAAGATCTCGATGGGGGCAATTGCCGTCGATGCGTAGCCCTCGTCCAGTATGACGACCGTGACATCCAGAAGGCCGTCGCCGCTCTTGGTGGGTGACGTCTTTTGCGGAGCGCGTTTCGCCACCGGCGTCTTCTTACCCACGTTGCCCATTTTCCTTTTTACCCATGGCCATTTGCCTTCACGTTGAGCTCGATCGGTTCCCACAAACCGACCAAAGCGCCGACCGAATCCAGGATGAGCGCGATCTGCGCGATGCCGGAAACAACGAAGGGATGAACAATAACTGTGCCGCCGAGCGCGGCAGCTCGCCGGACGGCATCTTTCACACTGCTGACACGGACATACGGCGTCCAATGCGATGACATCCCGCGCTCAAGCAATGTCTGTCTCAACTGATAGATCGATCCGACGTCCTGATCGGAGCGCCGCAGGCGGGTGAAACTGCCGCCATTCGCGGGCTGCTCGTGCGAGGTCCAGCCGAACAGGTTTCGGTAGAACAGCTTCGCGCTGTCGGCATCGGTGGCGGCGAGGTCGAGCCAGCAGAATTGTCCGCTATCCGTTCTGCCGAGGTGCACCATGGCTGAGCTTCCTGACGTAACGCCTCCAGGCCCCAGGTTTGGAACGCCGCCGATGCTCGCGTCCGGCGGCGTCGCTGTTTGATCAGGTCGCTGCGGTCATCGGATCGATGACGGTCCGCACTTCCGTGACCTTGGTGGCCGGAAAGCCGCTCAATTTGGCGTGCTCCCTGACCGCGGTCTCGTCCTCTGCGAGGTAGATGCAGAAGGTCTTGTTCTCGACGACATAAGAATGCTCCCACTGGGCCTTGCCGGCGAGCTTGGCGAGCGCGCCGTTGGAGGTCGTGGCGGCATCCTTGAGCTGGGCGCGATTGAGGCCGCCGATACCCGGGATATCCCGTTCAATGACATAGCGTTTCATGGGTCTAACTCCGTGTTGATACGCAGGAAGATCGGTTGAATTCCCATTATAAGCCAGATGTCATTTTTGACAATATAGATAGGTGATAGTGACACAGGGCTTCGCGCGTCTTTTCTGCGGGAACAGCCCGGTTTTCCATTCAACGTCAGCTGATTTGGCGTCGTAACCGGCTCACTCCGCCGCTTGGGCGGTCGGCAACCGATAGTCTTTGAACTGTTGTCGCAGGACGAGTTTCTGGATCTTGCCGGTCGCGGTGTGGGGGATTTCATCGACGAATGCCACGTCGTCCGGCATCCACCACTTTGCGATCTTGCCCTGCATGTAGCCGAGGATGTCTTCCTTGGTTGCTTTCTCGCCCTTCTTGAGGACGACCACCAGGAGCGGCCGTTCGTCCCATTTCGGATGCGATATGCCGATGACCGCGGCTTCGGCCACTTTGGGATGGCCCACTGCCAGGTTTTCGATGTCGATTGATGAAATCCATTCGCCGCCCGATTTGATGACGTCCTTCGCGCGGTCGGTGATCTGCATATAGCCGTGAGAGTCCATGGTCGCGACGTCGCCGGTATCGAACCAGCCGCCTTTTTCGAACACGGGGTCGCCATCGACCTTGTAGTAGCTCGTCGCGACCGCCGGCCCGCGCACCTTCAGGCGGCCGAATGTCTTTCCATCCCAAGGCAGATCCTTGCCGCTGTCGTCGGTGATTTTCATTTCAACGCCGAAGGGTGGGTGGCCCTGCTTCATTTGCACGTCGAGGCGCGCTTCGCCCGTGAGGCTGGCGTATTCCGGTTTCATGGTGCAAAGCGAGCCGAGCGGGCTCATTTCGGTCATGCCCCAGGCATGTAAGACCTCCACGCCATATTTGTCCTGGAAAGCCTTGGTCATTGCGCGCGGGCAGGCCGAGCCGCCGATGACCACGCGCTTGAGGTAAGGAAGCTTGCCGCCGGTCTTTTCGAGATCCTGCAACAGCATCAGCCAGACCGTCGGCACGGCGGCGGTGAACGACACTTTATAGGTGTTGAGCAGCTCGTAGATCGAGGGACCATCGAGCTTCGCGCCGGGCATCACCATCGTTGCGCCGACCAACGGCGTGGAAAAGGCGAGGGACCAGCCGTTGGCGTGGAACAGCGGCACGACCGGCAACACGACATCGCGGGACGACAGGCCTTTGACGTCGGGCAGCGCCGCCATGAAGGCGTGCAGCACGTTTGAGCGATGCGAGTACAGCACGCCCTTGGGATTTCCGGTGGTGCCCGATGTGTAGCACATGCCGGCGGCGGTGTTTTCGTCGAATGTCTTCCATTCGAAATCGCCGTCGACATCTGCGATCCAGTCTTCGTAAGCGACCGCGTTCTTGAGCGTGGTCTTGGGCATATGCGCGGCATCGGTGAGGACGATGTAGCGCTCGATGGTCGTCAGCTTGTCGGCGATTTTTTCCAGCAACGGCACGAACGTGAGATCGGTGATCATCACCCTGTCGCCGGCATGATTGGCGATCCAGGCAATCTGCTCGGGGAACAGTCGCGGATTGACGGTGTGATAGACGGCGCCGATGCCGAGGATGCCGTACCAGGCTTCCAGATGGCGCCAGGTGTTCCAAGCCAGCGTCGCCACCCGGTCGCCTAACTTGATGCCGTCCTTCTCCAGCCGCTGCGCGACCTTGCGCGCGCGCGCATGAATCTCGGCATAGTTGGTGGTGTGGATTGGACCTTCGATGGAACGCGTGATGACCTGGCGCTCGCCGTGAAACTTGGCGGCGTGGTCGATGATGCGATGGCACAGCAGCGGCCAATCCTGCATCAAGCCGAGCATGGCATTCCCCTCCTGGTTTATTCATTTCTTGGACCAGCGCCCCTCGCCGGTCAGGGCTAAGGTTAGCCGCCGGGTCGGGCCGTGCAATGGGTTCATTAAGGAGCTACGGCGCGGGGCCCGTTTTGGCTTCATCCCTGTCTCGCATAAATGCCCTATTTTCTGGCAATATCCGGTCATGCGGCTCCTGATTGCATTCTTGTGGCTGGCCAGCGCTGGCGGCGGCATCGCCCTGGCGCAGGACGTGCCGCTGCCAAAGCCACGCCCGCCAATCTGGAGCGAACCGCATTCTTTCCGGGACGCTGCGGGACCCGATTTTGATTCCGCCGACGTGACGAGCACGCCCACGCAGTGCGATCAGCGGCTGCAAGCCATCGGCGTCATCGAGCCGATGCCGCGGCTGATCGGGCCGGACACCTGTGGCGGCAGCGACATGGTCCGCCTGCAGGCAGTGCTGCTCGCCGCCGGAACGCGCATCGAGCTCAAACCGGCGCCGGTGATCCGCTGCGTGTTTGCCGAAGCCGTCGCTGCGTGGCTGCGCGACGAGGCGGCGCCGCGGGCGGCCAAGCTGGGATCACCGCTGCACACGGTCGAGACCTACGACGATTTCGAATGCCGTGGCCGCAACCGCGTGGCCGGCGCAAAAGTCAGCGAGCATGGCAAAGGTAATGCCGTCGATGTGCGTTCATTTGTTTTGACGAACGGCCACGCCGTGGGTCTTACGGATGTCGCCGTCGCCAAGGAATTCCGCGAAGACCTGCGCGACAGTGCGTGCCGCCGTTTCACCACAGTGCTCGGTCCCGGTTCCGACGGTTACCATGAATCGCATATCCATCTCGATCTGATCGAGCGCCGTCATGGCTTCCGCATGTGCCAATGGGATGTGCGGGAGCCGCCAACGACCGAAATTGCCGCCCGGATACCCCTGCCGACGCCGCGGCCGGTCATACCAGGTGACGCCGTAAACCATGAGCGGAAATTATAGTCGAAAAGGGCATGTTCGCTTCATAGTTTGCGCGTAGCACCGTTTCCATGAGCATCAATGAACCCGCCGCGTTTGCCGGACCGCCACCGCGCGCGGTGACGCGTCGCCGCGTGATTACCGGCGGCCTCGGTCTCGTCGCCGCTGGCGCAATGCTTCCGACCGGCGCCGCCTATGGCGCGCTCGAAGCCGCAAACGAATTGCTGATTGCCGACTATCGTCTTGCACCGCCGGCCTGGCCGAAAGGCCGGCGGCTGACCATCACCGTGATTGCGGATCTGCACGCGGGCGGGCCGAACATGGGCCTGCGCCGGGTGCGTCAGGTCGTCGATGCCGCCAACGAGCTGCGCAGCGATCTGACTGTCGTGCTCGGTGATTTCTTCGCCACGCATCGTTTTGTGACGGAACGCGTTCCGCATCCAGTGTGGGCGGCTGAGCTCGCGCGTCTGCATTCTCCGCTCGGCGTCTATTCGATCCTTGGCAATCATGACTGGTGGTACGACCTCGACGGCGTGCGGCGCGCGCTGGATAATGTGCGGTTGCCCTTGATGCAAAACGATGCCGTCCTGCTTGGCCCCGCGGGCCGCCGCTTCTGGTTGGCGGGCATCGGCGACCAGATCGCCTATTGGCTCGGACCGAGAACCTTCAAAGGCGTGGACGATCTCCCGGGCACCTTGGCGCGCATCCGCACCGACGACCCGGTGATCCTGCTGGTGCATGAACCCGACATTTTTACCGCGGTGCCGGCGCGCGTGGCGCTGACCATCGCCGGCCATACGCATGGCGGCCAGATCCGTCTTCCACTGATGCCGCCGCTCTGGATCCCGTCGGCTTACGGTGCACGTTTCGCCTATGGCCATATCGTCGAAGACGGGCGTCACATGATTGTGTCGAGCGGGCTCGGCTGCAGCGGCGTGCCGGTGCGCCTCGGCGTGCCGCCGGAGATCGTGCGGATCACACTGGGCGTGTGAGGCCGTGCGCTACGGACAATAATGATGCGTCCGGCCTGAAACAAAACCGGCGCCCCTCGGGCGCCGGTTTGTTCATTGATCGCGATTTGATCAGTCGCGGAACGAACTGGCCGAGGCCACCCGCGGGTTGGCCGGGGAGTCGCCCTGATGCGGCGCCAGCACGACAACCATCGTGCCCGGCTTCACGCGCTTGTAGAGATCGATGATGTCCTCGTTGGTGAGGCGGATGCAGCCAGAGGAAATCGCCTCGCCGATATATTCCGGCTGGTTGGTGCCGTGGATGCGATAGAGCGTGTCCTTGTTGCCCTCGTACAGATACAGGGCGCGCGCGCCCATCGGATTTTGCGGACCCGGGCTGACAAAATTCGGCACGTCCATGCGCTTCTTGATTTCATCGGTCGGCGTCCAGGACGGCCATTCCGTCATGCGGCCCACCTTGGCCACGCCCGACCACGCCAGTGCTTCCTCGCCGACGGTGACGCCGTAGCGGATCGCCTTGCCTTCCGGCAGCACGTAATAAAGATAGCGTGCATCGGAATCGATCAGGATCGTGCCGGGCGCTTCCTTGCGGTGATATTCGACAAGGTGGCGCTTGTACGGATCGGGAATTGTCGCCTTCTCGTAGGGCGCCGCCGCCAGCAGTTTCTTATCGCGCGCGGTAAAATTCGCTTCCGACGCGGGTTCAATGGTGGATTGCATGCAACCGCCGAGAACAACGCCCATACCGAGCAGAACTATCGACAACCCCCTTGCACGCATTGTCTTCCTCTTTCCCGAACGCCACGCAGCGCCCGCACCGAATTCCTCAAGCCGCAATTAAGCGAATAAAGCTCAGGATTGCCACGGTTTCCGGCGTATCCACAGTCACGTTCCAGGCACCTGTTGCAGGAATGCCGCACTGCACATCAGGCGCCTGAGGAGAAAATGACTTTGCTCCCAAGACCTTAAGGCAGGGTTTACCATAGGCAGGCCTATAGTACCGGAACCGGGACTTACGGGCGGCGGCCGCCAAATGTCACAACACGACACCATTTGCCGCGCAATTCCGCCCTACTGAGTCACCACATTGGGTCCATGGGGACGCACAAGGAAGGAATTGGGAGTTTAGGACGATGACTGTGAAAGCAACGGAGCAACAGCAAGAACTCCGCGCGTACAAATCTCGACCACCGGTACGGCAAGATCGGGATTTCTGCCGTGGCAGCTGCGGTACGCCACCAAGGCGAGCAGCGCAGCACGAGCGAGAGCCATTTCGAGCCCTACGATCGGGACTGACCGGCTCAGGCGCCGATCGTCGGCGCACACGAAAGGCCGCTCTGGCCATTTATAACTGCCACGATGGTGTGCGCGGCCGCGCGTGCGGCCCGTGCTGTGGTCATTTATGTCTTGCGCAAATCCGCGCGATCGGGTCATGAGAGATGACCTAATCGCCGCATGATCTGCACGGATCATGAGCGCAAGATGGTGATCGCATGCTTTCGGTTTACGTCCCGCACGGCACCACGCTTGAGCGCATGCCCATCGAGGTCGGTTCGTCCCCACCGGAAAATGCGGTGTGGATCGATATGGTTACGCCGAGCGTGCAGGAAGACCGCCTGGTCGAACAGCTGCTCGGCATCGCCGTGCCCACGCGCGAGGAGATGCAGGAGATCGAGGTCTCCAGCCGGCTCTATATGGAGAACGGCGCGCGTTACATGACAGCGACGCTGATGTGTCAGTCGGACACTGTCACGCCAAAAACGACGGCTGTTACCTTCATCCTGTCCGGCCATCGGCTTGTGACCGTGCGTTACGACGACCCCCGGCCTTTCGCGATCGTCGAACACAAGCTGGCCCGCACGTGCCCCCCGAAAGTCTCAGGCGAGTCGGTGTTTATCGACCTGCTCGACGCGGTCATCGATCGTTCAGCCGATATTCTCGAGCGCATTGGTGCCGAGGTCGACCAGGTTTCCCATTCGATCTTCGAGCCGGAAGAGGAGGCAAAGCCGCCGTCCTATAACGACGTGCTGAAGGCGCTGGGCCGCAAGGGCGATCTCACCTCCAAGGTGCGCGAGAGTCTCGTGTCGATCGGCCGCCTGCTGCTGTTCGTCGCGAACGAGGCGGATAACATGAAATGGCCCAAGGACACGCGGGCCCAGTTGCAATCGATGCAGCGCGACGTCGGTTCGTTGTCCGACCATGCGACCTACCTGACCAACAAGATCACGTTCCTGCTCGACGCGATGCTGGGGGTCGTGAATATCCAGCAGAACAACATCATCAAGATATTCTCGGTGGCCGCGGTGGTGTTGATGCCGCCGACTTTGGTCGCTTCGATCTACGGCATGAACTTTAAACACATGCCGGAGCTCGATTGGCTTGGCGGATATCCGTTTGCTCTTGTCCTGATGTTGATCGCCGCTGTGCTGCCTTATCTCTATTTCAAATGGAAGAAGTGGCTGTAGGCGCGGCCTGAGACGGGCCACCTTTGGCTTGAGCCGTGACAAATTTATCCCCAACCTGCTTCTTGACTTTAATCCTATCATTGAATATAGTCCTACCATCCTGCTCAACGTGAGGGGCGTCATCTAGAGGCGTCTTGATGGTGGGGCAGGGTGCGGCGCCTGCGGGCGTGCTGGATTACGCACAGCACGCACTCGGGCGGCGCCGGGGCTCCGCCCGGCGGCCACTATGGGCTGCCTGCCAGGAGCTTGGCTGACGGATGGCCCGCGCGTTGCGCTGGTCAACGAAAAGCGCGGCCGGCGCCGGAAGGAAAGACGCTGCGATGGCGCGCCGAGAGGCGCCCGTGCTCTCGAGAGGGAGTACGGCACTGAACGAACAATGGTTGCGCCACTTGGCGCGCCATCCCCCCTCATCTTGGAGGGGACGGAGGAGAAGGGACTACGGCGTACCCGGCGCCGCAAAGAATACGGGCGCTGACGCGCGCCCCCATGACAACCCGGGGCTGTTTGACAACTGAATCTGTGAGGCGCGCGCGGGCCGTTATCTCAAACGTGCTGGCCGCCGTTGATGTGGATCTCGGCGCCATTCACGTACGAGCTGGTGTCGGTGCACAGCACGTAAATGATCTTCGATACTTCGTCCGGCGTACCGAGCCGGTGCATCGGGATTTGCTCGACGATCTTCTCGGTACCGGGAGACAGGATGGCGGTGTCGATTTCGCCCGGCGCGATGGCGTTCACGCGGATTCCCAGCCGGCCGAAATCGCTGGCCATTTCGCGCGTCAGCGCGGCGAGGGCGGCCTTCGAGGTCGAATAAGCCGCACCGGCGAACGGATGAACGCGCGAACCGGCAATCGACGTGACGTTCACCACCGAGCCCTTGGCGGCGCGGAGTTCTTCCATCAGGCCGCGCGCGAGCATGATCGGCGCAAAGAAATTCACCTGGAAGACGTGGTGCCAGTCCTCCTTGCTGGTATCGAGCGTGCTCAGACGTTTGCCGCCGTCGGCCTTCGGCGAGATCGCGGCATTGTTGACGAGCGCGTGCAGTTCATGTCCGTCGAGTCGCTGCTTGGTTTCGGCAATAGCCGCGAGCGTGCTGCCTTCGTCGGAGAGATCGACCTGGATGTGGTCTTCCGGGCCGGCTTCCCATGGACAATTTTCCGGAAACGGATGCCGCGAACATGTAATGACGCGCCAACCGGCGGCCGAAAAACGTTTGACTGTCGCGTGGCCAATACCGCGGCTTGCTCCGGTCAGTAGCAACGTGCGGCGCGGCTGGTTCGTCTGCGAGCTCGGCATGCCGATCCTGGAATGGTTCTAGCGTGTGATGGCCAACGTGATGCTAGCTCACGGATAGAGCCGCGTCTTGCTCCACGGGGCGCCAAGAAAATCGCGTTGGAACGCGATGCGATCGTGCAAGCGGAACGGGCGCTCCTGCCAGAACTCGATGGCGAGCGGCACAATCCGGTAACCGGACCAGTTGGAAGGGCGCGGCACATCACCGATCGCATATTTGGCAGCGTAGACGGCGACGGCCTTCTCGAAGGCGAGCCGGCTTTCGAGCGGCGCCGACTGTTTGCTGGCCCAGGCGCCGATCTGCGCCTGCTTGGGCCGGGACGCGAAATAGGCGTCGGCCTCGGCGTCGGTGACTTGCTCGACCGAACCGCGAATGCGGACCTGCCGATTCACCGACTTCCAGTAGAACACCAGCGCCGCTTGCGGCCGGGCGTCCAATTCCTGCCCCTTTTGGCTGTCCATGTTCGTGTAGAAGACGAAACCGCGCTCATCGACCCCTTTCAGCAGGACCATTCGCGCGTTGGGAAGACCCCGGAATCAACAGTGGCGAGGGTCATGGCCGTAGGATCACGCGGTTCCGTGGCCGTTGCCTCGGTCAGCCAGGCGGTAAATAGCCGCATAGGCTCGTCGGCGCCGGTGAAATCACCAGTCGTTAACCAGGTTGGGTGTTGAATTGGCGCCGTGTCGGACATCTGCTGTTGAGGTGCTTCGCGTGGCCGGTACTTGTCGATTTCGTCGCCTTTATAGTGGAAGCCAGTGTCCGCGCCTATGGCGCGGTATCGCGGTCGCAAGCGCTTTGGCCGTGTCACTTTGCGCCGGCGGCTGCAGCATGTCGGGCCAATTCGACTCGCTCTTCGGCGACAAGTCCGACAGCACGGCATCGATCACGCCTCCGCCTGGAACCAAGGAAACGATCAAGTTGCCGCCCGACGCCGATCTTGCCTATGCGCGCGCGGCCGTCACCGCGGTGCTCAGCCGCGGCGAAAAAGACACCAGCATGCCGTGGGAAAATCCGCGCACCGGCGCGCGTGGCACCGTGACACCGATTGCCTCCGCCTACACGCTCGATGGACAAACCTGCCGCGATTTCCTGGCGAGCTTTGTCTCCGGCGGCTCGCAGGCTTGGCTGCAGGGAGAAGCATGCAGGCAGCAACGCGGCGATTGGGAAGTGCGCACGCTCAAACCCTGGAAGCGGTCGTAGGACTTTCCTGTCATTCGCTTTGCGGCGCCCCGGAATGACGGATGCGTTGCATCCGCCGCGCCGAAACCCCACATTAGGTTGCGGGCTGCCGGCATTTACCGGCTAAGGGGATTTCACAGGAGTTTGGGTACGATGCGCGACCCCTACGAGGTTCTGGGGGTTTCGAAGGGTGCGAACGAGGCCGATATCAAGAGTGCGTATCGGCGCCTTGCCAAGAAACTGCACCCCGACGCCAACAAGCACGATCCCAAGGCAGCGACGCGGTTTGCGGAGCTCAACGCCGCCTACGAGATCGTCGGCGATGGCGACAAGCGCAAGGCGTTTGACCGCGGCGAGATCGATGCCGAAGGCAAACCGCGCTTCCAGGGCTACGAAGGATTCGGCGCGCAGCCGGGCGGCGGGGGTTTCCATCCGGGAGGCGGCGCGCCGTTCGAAAGCTTCAGCTTCGGACCTGACGGCTTCCGCCGTTCAAGCGCGGGTGGCCCCGGCGGCGCAGGCGGCGCAGGCTTCGAGGATCTCTTGCGCGGGATGTTCGGCGGTCGCGGTGGTTCGCGCGGTTTCGGTCAACAATTCGAGACGGAAGATTTTGCCGCGTCGAGCGGTGCCGGACAGGATCTGCACGCATCGCTGACAATCACGCTTGCCGATGCCGCGAAGGGCACCAAAACGCGCGTCCATCTGCCGACCGGCAAGGATGTCGAGGTCAAGATTCCGGCCGGAATCGGAAGCGGTCAGCAGATCCGGTTGAAGGGTCAGGGCTGGCCGAGCGCAGCCGGCAGGGCAGGCGATGCGCTGATCACGATCAACGTTGCGCCGCATCCGCTGTTCAAGCCGGATGGTGCCGACTTGCGGCTCGAGCTGCCGATCACGCTTTATGAGGCGGTGCTCGGCGGGAAGGTGCGCGTTCCCACGCTCGACGGCGCGGTGGAATTGGCGATCCCGGCCGGCACCAATTCCGGCCGCACGTTCCGTCTCAAAGGCAAGGGTCTCAAGGCGAAAAGCGGCGCCGGCGATTTGCTCGCCACCGTCCGTATCGTGCTGCCGGAGGGCGTGGACGATGAGTTCAAGGAGCTCATGAAGACGTGGCGCGAGAAGAAGCCCTACGATCCGCGCGGTGATATGGAATGACATGACCGGACCGAAGTCCGGCCATGTTGATTGTTTTTACCGATTATTTTTGCCGCTCGTCTTACGATTTCTTCGCTCCGGTCTTGTCGACCTGCTCGTAGACGGTCTTGGTTACGCTTTCGAGCCGCGCGCGGTCGGCCGGACCACTCACCACGTAGGCGATTGCGCCGTCGACCCAATAGAACGCAGCGAACTGCTCTTCGCTGGTGTAGCGCAGCGCGGTCTGCGCCTCACCGGCTTTCGCGCAATAGATCGTAAAGCGTTCGCCGGACGGGCTTTCATACATATAAAACGCGGCCGCGCCGGTCGGGCCCGGCAGAAGCCTGCCGCCGACCAGCTTGAGCCCGATCGATTGCAGATCGGGAACGCGCAACTCCTCGCCCAACCGTTTCGACAGCCATTGAGTCATATGTGCGCGCTCGCTGCCGGGGACTTCGACGGGATGGCGCACCTCGACCACGTAGAGCCTGTAGGCATCGAGCGCTTCATTGGCGAAGACGTCGAAGCCGTTGGGCGCAGCAGCAGACGCTCCGCGTGCCATCCAGCCGGCCGTGCCGCCGATGATGAAAGCCACGACGGCAGCCGCTGCAGCCATCGCCGCCCAGGACCGCCCGGCGGCGCGATCGTGTTTGAGAACCTGGTCGAGCTTGAGCCGCTCAGGCACCGGCTCTTCAATGACGCCGCCGTAACGCGCACGAATACTTTCCGCTTGTGCCCGCCAGGACGCTACCAGCGCGGCCTGTTCGGGATGAGCGGCAAGCCAGGAGGCCACAGCCTCCTTGCGGTCGTCCGGCAATTCGCCGTCGATATAGGCGTGCAGTTCATCCTCGGTCACGGGTGAATCGCGATCGATCATGGGTTCACCTTCTCTCTCATTTCACGCGGCGGAGCGCAGGGCGCTCGCCGTCGAGATAGTTTTTGATCTGTAGGCGCGCACGCGCCAGACGCGACATTACTGTGCCAATCGGCACACCTTGCACCTCAGCCGCTTCGCGGTAGCTGAGCCCTTCAAGTACAACCAGGAGCAACGCGTTGCGTTGGTCCTCCACCAGCGTGGCGAGCGCGCGTTCAATGTCGCGCCCACCGGCTTCAGGCCCCGCAAGATCCGGAGCATCGTTGTCTTCAATCGACGATAGGGACGGGCGCCGTGCCAGCGACCGCAGCCGATTCCGGTTGAGATTGGTCAGGATCGTATACAGCCAGCTGCGAATATCTCCACCGTGAAATAGATGCTCTGAGCGTAGCGCGCGCACCAACGTGTCCTGCACCAGATCGTCGGCGATGTCGGAGTCGCGGGTCAGCGCGCGCGCATAGCGGCGCAGCGCGGGGATTGTCGCCTCAACGTTCTGGCGGAACGTGGCCAATCGGCCCTCCTCACTATGTAGCGCGAGACGTAAACCGACCTGCCGCACTCATGCCGACCAGCGGTCCGGCAAACGCCAATTGTCAGGAAAAACCCCACGACGCCAATCATATTCCCGAAAATGAATTGAAATAACAACGGCAAAGCGGCGCGGCGTGCTTTGCTTGCTGGCCAAAACACCCTGTGCCATATGCCATAGGGAGGTGGCCGGCGATAGCCGGCGAGACGGGAAGGCATGCCGGAAATTTCAGGTCTGATGCGTGGTAAACGCGGGCTCATCATGGGCGTGGCCAATAACCGCTCCATCGCCTGGGGGATTGCCCGTGCTTGCCGTGACCACGGTGCCGACCTCGCTTTTTCGTATCAGGGCGACGCCCTTAAGAAACGTGTCGAACCCTTGGCCGAGGAAGTGGACGGACTCGTCGTTGGCCAGTGCGACGTCACGGATCCTGCGTCCATAGATGCGGTTTTCTCGGCCGTTAAATCAGCCTGGGGCTCGCTCGATTTCCTGCTGCACGCCATAGCTTTCTCTGACAAAGACCAACTCGACGGACGCTATGTCGACACGACCGAAGACAATTTCATCAAGACCATGGTGGTGAGTTGTTATTCATTCACAGCCCTTGCCCAGCGCGCAGAAAAGCTGATGACCAATGGCGGCTCGCTGCTCACGATGAGTTATTACGGGGCCGAGAAATGGATGCCGCGTTACAACGTAATGGGCCTCGCCAAAGCGGCGCTCGAGTTGTCGGTGCGATATCTGGCCGCCGATCTCGGGACGAAGAACATCCGCGTCAACGCGATTTCGGCGGGGCCTTTGAAAACGCTTGCCGCCTCCGGGATTGGCGATTTTCGCTATATTCTGCGCTGGAACGAATTCAACACCCCGCTTCGCCGTAACCTCACCCTGGAAGAAGTTGGCAATGCCGGCGTTTATTTCCTGTCTGATATGTCGAGCGGGGTGACCGGGGAAATCCATCACGTCGATGCTGGATATCATATCGTCGGGATCAAGCATCCCGATGCGCCTGACATGACGGCCGGCAAGGCCGAGTGATGGCCGAGACGGCGAAATTGCCGCCGACAATTTATTATATACGTCACGGAGAAACCGACTGGAATGTGGCTGGCCGGCTGCAGGGCCGTCACGACGTCCCGCTCAATGGGCGCGGCCGCGCCCAGGCAACCCATTGTGGCGATATCCTGCGCGACCTGTTTGCGCGCGACGGTCGCAATCCCGCCGATCTCGACTACGTATCAAGCCCGCTGGGACGCGCCCGCAAGACCATGGAATTGTTGCGCGCCTCTCTCGGTCTGCTGGCGGATCGTTATGAAATAGAACCGCGGCTTGCCGAAATTGCCTTCGGCGATTGGGAGGGGTTTACGATTGCGCAATTGCATAGCCGAGATCCTCAGCGCATTGCGGCTCGCGAGCAGCACAAGTGGCACTTTGTGCCTCCGGGCGGGGAAAGTTACAAAACGGTGTCAGGACGCATGAGTGAATGGTACGAAGGTCTCACGCGCGACACGGTAGCTGTTGCGCACGGAGGCACCGCTCGCGGCCTCATTGCATATCTTGGCATTGCCGAGCCGGCAGCCGCCCCCCTTGTCGATATTGCACAAGGTGTCGTCTACGTATTCCGGGGCAACAGCCTCACGCGCTACGCCTGAACTCGATCAAGAAAATGAAACGGCCGGACTTTCGGTCCGGCCGTGCATTGTGAAGCGCGAAATTCGCGAAGGAGTCGAATTTAGGCCGCGATGCGATAGAGGATTTCGGACTTCTTCTCGTCCTTCTTCTCCGTCTTCTTCTTCTTTTTCTTCTTGGCGGAGAGATCGGTCATGCCGAGGTCGGACTTCTTCTCGTCCTTCTTCTCCATCTTCTTCTTCTTTTTCTTCTTGGCGGAGAGATCGGTCGTGCCGAGGTCGGACTTCTTCTCGTCCTTCTTCTCCATCTTCTTCTTCTTTTTCTTCTTGGCGGAGAGATCGGTCATGCCGAGCTCGGACTTCTTCTCGTCCTTCTTCTCCATCTTTTTCTTCTTCTTCTTGGCGGACAATGTGTCGGTTTTGACGACGCCATTGAACACCGGGGTCGCGAACGCAGGCAGGCTCACCGAAGTGAGGAAGCCGAGCGCGACGGCGATTGCAGTGATCTTGCGCATTGTGTTTGTCCTCTTGAAACGATCGACTCGAGTGGCGGGAGTGACAGAGTTTTCTGTCGCGCGGTTTTTCTAGATTCCGAGCTTCCCTCTCTAGGCTCCCCTAAATAGCTGATGTCGAAACGGCCCGCAAATTAAAAAACGGAAAAGCTCTTATTTTTCCGTAGCTTAACGAGTGTTCAGTTTGTCATTAATTCCCGTTCAGCGAGGTGAACGTCCGTTCAGCGCGCCATAAAAAGGGAGCGTGGAGTTGAGACTGGGGCCCGCTCATGCGTGTGCGCAGGCCTTGGGTCGTTTAATTGACCGGCGCGGGAGCGCGCGTTACCAAACCGGGCAAGCGCGGAACCACCATGTCATTCAATACTTTCGGTCATCTTTTCCGATTCACCAGCTTCGGCGAAAGCCATGGGGCGGCGATCGGCTGCGTGGTGGACGGCTGTCCGCCACGGATTCCTCTCAAACAGGAAGACATTCAGCGCGAGCTCGATCGTCGGAGGCCGGGACAATCGCGTTTCACCACCCAGCGGCAAGAGCCGGATGCGGTGAAAATATTGTCCGGCGTTTTCACCGACGAGCAAACCGGCCAGCAGGTCACCACCGGCACGCCAATTATGCTCATGATCGAGAACGTTGATCAGCGTTCCCGGGACTATTCTGATATCAAGGATAAATATAGGCCTGGGCACGCCGGTTACACCTACGACGTCAAATACGGCATTCATGACTACCGCGGCGGGGGGCGCGCCTCGGCGCGTGAAACGGCCGCGCGCGTCGCCGCCGGCGCGATTGCGCGCAAAATCGTGCCGGGACTTGGCGTGCGTGGGGCATTGGTACAAATGGGCCCGCACAAGATCGATCGCTCGCGCTGGGACTGGAATGAAATCGGCAAAAATCCCTTTTTTTGCCCCGATGCGAAGCAGGCGACTTTTTTCGAGGAATATCTCGATGGCGTTCGCAAAGCTGGTTCGTCCTGCGGTGCGGTGATCGAAATCTTGGCTGAAGGGGTGCCGCCAGGTCTCGGCGCGCCCGTTTACGCCAAGCTTGATGGCGATCTCGCGTCTGCATTGATGGGCATCAACGCGGTCAAAGGTGTCGAAATTGGCGATGGCTTTGCAACGGCTGCAATGAGCGGCATTGAAAATGCCGACGAGATGCGTATGGGCAATGACGGCAAGCCGCTGTTTCTAAGCAACCACGCCGGCGGAATTCTCGGCGGTATCTCGACCGGACAGTCAATCGTCGCTCGCTTCGCGGTCAAGCCGACGTCCTCGATTTTGACACCGCGGAAAACGGTCGACCGTTATGGCCGCGATACTGATGTCGCCACGAAGGGTCGTCACGACCCGTGCGTCGGCATTCGGGCGGTGCCGATCGGGGAGGCGATGGTAGCATGTGTGCTGGCCGACCATTATTTGATGCATCGCGGCCAAGTTGGCGAAGGGACGGCGTGGCCGTTCAAGCCTGGCGCGTAGATCCGCTCCTGAGGTAGTGCCTTGCCCGAAAGCTACAGCCGCGTCGAAACTGCGATTAAAGCGTTCGCCAAGGGCGAGATTGTGGTCGTAACGGACGATGACGACCGCGAAAACGAAGGCGATCTTTTCGTTGCGGCCTCGCGGTGCACGGTCGAGCAGATGGCCTTCATCATCCGCAATACGTCGGGAATCGTGTGCACTCCTCTTGCGGCCGATCAGGCGCGCAAGCTCCACCTAGAACCGATGGTGGCGGACAATGAAGCGCCGTTGGGTACGGCTTTTACGGTCTCTGTGGATGTCCGCCACGGCTTAACCACCGGCATTTCGGCGGACGAACGTTGCAATACCGTGCGGGCGCTTGCCAATAACAATAGCGGTCCAGTCGATTTCGTGCGCCCCGGCCACGTGTTTCCACTGGTTGCGCGCGAGGGTGGTGTTCTGATGCGCTCCGGCCACACCGAGGCCTGCGTCGACCTGTGTCGTCTTGCTTCGTTGCCGCCGGTGGGTGTGCTGGCTGAGCTGATGAACGACAATGGTTCGGTGATGCGGGGTCCCGAAGTGGTGGCCTTCGCGCAGAAACACAAGCTGGCGCAGGTTTCTATTGCCGAGTTGATTGCTTACCGCCAGCGCCGAGACAAACTGGTGGAACGGGTCGGCGAATTCTCGCTTTCATCGGACATAGGCACATTGCGGGGTTATGCCTACGTCACCCCGTTTGATCGCGTGCACCACATGGCTTTTGTCTATGGCACGATTGGCGATGGCAATGGTGTATTGGCTCGACTGCATCGCGCCGACGTGATCGGTGATGTGTTCGGCGGCGCCAAATCGATCCGGGCATCGCTTGCGCGTTTCAAAGCAGCTGGTCGCGGTGTGATCGTATATCTGCGCGACGGTACTGCCGGTGTGCCAGTCGCCGACATTCCACACGGCGATACCGGAACAGACGCGGCCCGCTCGCGCCAATGGCGCGAAATTGGCCTCGGCGCGCAGATTCTCAAGGATCTTGGAATTTCGTCCATCCGGCTGCTTGCCTCAACCCAGCGCACGTATGTGGGCCTTGGCGGCTTTGGCATAAAAATCGAGAGCACCGAGCCGCTCGAGGGATAGCTCCCGCCAAATCGGTTATTTTCATGGGATGCCATTGCGGAGCGCGTGAAAGCCGCGAATAATTGCCGTGCGTAATGGGGCATTGGCGTGCATTAGGGGTGGCATCATGGCGACAACTGCAGCAACCGCTCAGACATCTGCTTGGTATTGGAATCGTTGGTCTCAACTCGTGCTCGGCTTGATCGCCATGATGGCGATCTCCAGTCCGCAATATGTGTGGACACTATTTACGGGTCCGCTCAATCAAAAGCTCGGAACGACACTTGCGGAATTGCAGTGGACGTTTTCACTGCTGATCATTTTGCAGACCTGGTGTTCGCCGCTGCAGGCCTACCTAGTTGACCGTTTCGGCCCTCGGCTTTTGATTTCCGTGGGCGCTTTGATGTCCGGTGGCGGCTGGATCTTGTCGAGCTACGTCGACAGTATCTGGGCGCTGTACTTTACCTACGGCGTCATCTGCGGGTTCGGTACAGGCATCATTTATGTTGGCATTATCGGACTGATGGTGCGCTGGTTTCCCGATCGGCGCGGGCTTGCGACGGGGCTTGCCGCGGCCGGCTATGGCTTCGGTGCGTTCTTCACCAGTTTTCCGATCGACAGCATGATCAAGAGTTCGGGGTATGCACACACCCTCGTTGTGTGGGGCATTATACAGGGCGTGATCGGCATCATCGCCGCACAATGGTTGCGCGTTCCACCGGAAGGCTGGCAGCCGGAAGGATACACACCCGCGACGGCCTCCACCGCGCAATCGCGGCGCAGCTACACCCCGCAGGAAATGCTGAAGAGCCCCGTTTTCTATCTTCTCTTCATCATGATGAGCCTAATGTCTACCTCAGGACTGATGGTGACATCGAACGTTGGACCGTTCGCGCGCGAGTACAACGTTGCACAGGCGCTCGTGCTTGGCATGGCGGCGCTGCCATTGTCGCTGACGCTCTCGCGCGTCACGAACGGCCTGACACGGCCGTTCTTTGGCTGGGTGTCCGATCACATCGGACGCGAGATGACGATGTTTATCGCCTTCTCACTCGAAGCGATCGCCATCCTCGTTTTGTTCGCTTTCATTGACCAGCCGGCCTTGTTCGTCGTGCTCACTGGCTTGGTGTTCTTCGGCTGGGGCGAAATCTTCTCGCTTTTCCCGTCAACGCTGACCGATACCTTCGGTCCTAAATACGCGGCAACGAACTATGGCTTCCTCTACATCGCGCAAGGCGTGGGGTCGATCCTCGGCGGACCGGCTGCAGCCTATCTCAAACAGATGACAGGCAGTTGGACGGCGGTGTTCTTCATCGTAGCGGCGTTGGATATAATTACAGCGCTGCTGGCGATCACCGTGCTCCGGTCCATGCGAGCCCGACATATCAAGGCGAGCTGAAGCAATCGCTCGCAACAATGTGAGGCCGGCCGTGGTAACGCGGCCGGCCTTACCGTTTGCTTGTGGGCAGTGCTGTGGCACCATGACCCGGCCGAAAGGAACCGGACATGCCGTGCCGCCTTTTGCTGATCCTTGTATTTGCGGTCGCTGGTGTTGCGGCAGCCGGTCTCGCAGCTGCCGGTGTTCCGCGAATATTCGCCGACAGCAGATCGAATGCGGTCCCGGTTGACGTCGAGCTCGTGATCGCGGTCGACGTGTCCTACTCGATGGATCCGGATGAGCAGGCGCTCCAACGCGAGGGCTATATTCTTGCGCTCACCTCGAGGGAATTTCTACAGGCATTGCGGCAAGGGGCGAATGGCAAGGTTGCCATCACCTATTTTGAGTGGGCTGGCCAGTCTGATCAGAAGGTCATCATGCCGTGGCGGCTGGTCGATGGGCCGGAAGCGGCCGACGCGGTTGCCGCCGAACTTTCACGTGCGCCATATCGGCGTGCCTCGCGCACGTCGATCTCCGGTGCGCTCCGGTTTGCCAAACCGCTGTTCGATGACAGCGGCTATAAAGGTCTGCGCCGAGTGATCGATGTATCTGGCGACGGCGCCAACAATGCCGGCCCGCTGATCGTACCGGCGCGAGATGACGTGCTGGCTGCCGGCATCACCATCAACGGATTGCCGATTATGCTCAAACGCCCTTATGTCGGTACGATGGATATCGAGGAGCTCGATACCTACTACGAGGATTGCGTAATAGGTGGCCCGGGATCTTTTGTTATTCCAATTCGTGAACGTGAGAAATTCATTGAGGCAACACGCACGAAATTGGTGCTTGAAGTTGCCGGGCATCAGCCGGACGCACGAACGGTTCCGGTGTCCTCCAGCGCTCCTCGAATTTCCTGTACCATCGGCGAGAAAATGTGGCACGAGCGGTGGGGCGGCGGTATTGATTTTCAGTAGGACATTCAGCGCACGAATCGCGCGACGATTTCCACGTGATGGGAATAGCGGAATTGGTCGACCGGCGTCGCGACAACGAGCCGATATCCGCCGCTCAGCAAAATTTTAGCGTCGCGGGCGAACGTCGCGGCGTCACAAGACACGGCAATCACGACAGGGACTGCGCTTTTGGCGAGTTCACGCGCCTGCGTTTCGGCTCCCTGGCGGGGTGGATCGAACACGACCGCATCGAAGTTTTTTAGTTCGCTCGGTACGAATGGGCGCCGAAACAGATCGCGCGCTCGCGCGTCGATCGGCTTTAGCCCGGAAGACTTCGAGGCCGCGCTCTGGAGCGCCTTGATCATGGTGTCATCGTTGTCGGCGGCGCTGACCCGCGCTTTTGCTGCCAACCGCAGCGCAAATGTGCCGATGCCAGCAAAAAGGTCGGCGACGTTGTCCGCTTTGTCGGCATAGTTCAACACCAGCCGCGCCAATGCGGCTTCGCCTTCGGCAGTTGCCTGCAGAAACGCACCCGGCGGAAGAGGGACGTGCGACCGACCGACTTGCACCATCGGCTGTGCACGCTGCACGACGAGTTCGCCATGGCGCGTGAGGCGCGCAAGGCCATGAGATCGGCGACGCGGGCCAGCGCTGCCATGCGTGCCGTATCGAGCGTGCCTGAGCCGCGCACGTCGATATCGAGGCCGGTATCCGTCGCCGTCGTCTGGATATCGAGTGGTTTGGCGGTCGGTTTGAGTGTTTCAGCAATGGTCCAAGCGGTTCGAAGCGCGCCGGCGAGGCCCGGCGCCAGAATGGGGCATTCATCGATGGCGACCACGTGGTGCGCGCGCGGGGCCGTGAAGCCAACCTCTAGAACGTCATGTGCGCCACGCCGGGCGTGCAACACAGCACGTCGGCGCCCGACCCCATGGGCGTCAATCAGATCGCCAACAGGTGCGATGATGTTCGCCTGCGCCAGCGCTTCAATAACCAGCGAGCGCTTCCAGAGGTGCTGTTCGGCCAATGACCAGTGCTGCAATGCACAGCCCCCGCAGATACCGAAATGCTTGCAGGCCGGCTCGACCCGTTCGGTGCTCGGCTTGTCGACATGAACGAGATGCCGGCGGTCAGAATGCCCAGCGGCCGGTTCGACTGTCACGCTCTCGCCTGGCAAAGTATAGGGCACATAAACCGGCCCATTCGTGGTGTCGGCGATGCCGTCTCCACGATGGCCGAGACGTGCAATTGCCAGCTGCTCAATCACGCGTAGCACCGAGCAGGAATTCCGCGTTGCCATCACCGCCGTGGATCGGGGAGGGGATTATTCCGAGCACACGCCATCCAAGTAAGGGGATAAATTTCGCAATGTCTTCGCAAATCGCGACATGAACAGCCGGATCGCTGATGACGCCTCTCTTTACGGGGCGCGGGCCGGCTTCGAATTGCGGCTTGATCAGGACAACCATTTGGGCGGGGGTTTTGGCGAGAGCCGTTGCCGCTGGTAATGCCAGCTTCAGGGAAATGAAGCTGACATCAATAGTGACAAAATCAGGTGGCTCGCTAAGTCGGGCAGGTGACAGATTTCGGACATCGGTCGCTTCAAGCGAAATAACCTCTGGGCGCGAACGTATTGTCTCGTGGAGCTGGCCGCGGCCGACATCGACCGCATAGACGCGCCGGGCACCGCGATCGAGTAGCACATGCGTGAATTCGCCGGTGGAGGCACCGACATCGAGGCAAACGCGGTCACTTATGTCAAAACGGAAATGATCGATTGCTGCCGCAAGTTTGACGCCGCCCCGCGATACGTATGGATGCGGTGCACTGGCACGCAACGATGCGTCTACCGAAATTTCTTCGGAGACCTTTCGGACGACCCGATCGTCGGCAATGACCAAGCCGGCTTCAATCGCAGCTTGTGCCTTGGCACGGCTTTCAAAAAATCCACGCTCGACCAGCAGGCGGTCAGCACGTTCACGTAGGGCATCCGATTTAGCCATTGCTGGACTGCGCGGCATCGATCCGGAACAAAATTTCACGCACCGTGGTTACAAACATTGGCCAATGGAAATTACAGCGGCCGTTATGACCGTCCATTTTGAGGAGAAGCAGTATGGCACGTAAATATTCGAAGGGTGCGTCGAAAGACGTGGAGCGCGTGATGCGGAAGCGAAAAAAAGGAACGCTCAGAAGCGGACGCAGCGGCAAAAAAGTCAAAAGCCGAAAGCAGGCGATAGCCATAGGTCTTTCGGAAGCACGCAAAAAGGGCAAGAAAGTGCCCCGCAAGAGAAGGCTGTAAGGGTCGTCAGGCGAGTTTGATCGTTTCGGCGGTCGCGTCCTTACCCAAGGCTTCGAATACCTTGGCGACGATTGCGCGAGCGTCGAGGCCGGCCGCCGCGTACATCGCTGCGGGCGTGTCCTGATCGATGAACTGGTCGGGGAGCACCATGCAGCGCACACGCAGCCCTTGATCGAGCAGGCCTTGCTCGGCGAGGGCCTGCAATACGTACGTGCTGAACCCGCCAATGGCACCTTCTTCGATTGTGATCAGGACCTCGTGTTCCCGCGCAAGCCGTGTCAATAGCGCGATGTCGAGAGGCTTGGCGAAGCGAGCGTCCGCGATCGTCGTCGATAGACCAAGCGCGGTCAGTTCCTTGGCCGCCTTGAGACATTCGCCGAGCCGGGCGCCATACGAGAGCAGCGCCACTTTGTGACCTTCCTGGATGATACGGCCCTTGCCGATTTCGAGCGGTTGACCCTCAGCCGGCATCGGTACGCCGAGGCCTTCCCCGCGTGGATAACGTAGCGCGCTGGGGCGGTCGTCGATCGCGACCGCGGTCGCAACCATGTGTGCAAGCTCAGCTTCGTCAGCTGCCGCCATCAAAACAAATCCGGGCAAGCAACCCAGGTACGTGACGTCGAAGGCCCCGGCATGGGTCGGCCCGTCTGCTCCGACCAGGCCGGCACGGTCGATCGCAAAGCGGACCGGCAAACGTTGGATCGCGATGTCGTGGACCACCTGATCATAGCCGCGCTGCAGGAATGTGGAATAAATCGCGGCAAACGGCTTGAAGCCTTCGGTGGCGAGGCCGCCGGCGAAGGTCACCGCATGCTGTTCGGCAATTCCGACATCGAAGCAACGCTCCGGAAATTCCTTCTCGAAGAGATCGAGGCCCGTGCCGGACGGCATCGCCGCCGTGATGGCGACGATCTTGTCGTCTTTGCGTGCTTCCTTGATCAGGCTCTCGCCGAAAACTTTCGTGTACTGCGGGGCGTGCGATTTCGATTTCGCCTGCGCGCCGGTGGCGACGTCGAATTTGACGACGCCGTGATATTTGTCGGCAGAGGTTTCCGCCGGCGCATAGCCTTTTCCCTTTTGAGTCACCACGTGAACGAGGATCGGCCCGGCCTCTGCATCGCGCACATTGCGTAGCACCGGGAGCAGATGGTCGAGATTATGGCCATCGATCGGGCCCACATAGTAGAACCCAAGTTCTTCGAATAGTGTTCCGCCAGTCCAGAAACCGCGCGCGAATTCCTCGGCGCGTCCTGCCTTTTCCTCAAAAAACTTCGGAAGGTGACGCGCGAGTTGCTTGCCGATATCGCGTAGCGTGCGATAGGTCTTGCCGGAAATCAGCCGTGCCAGGTAGGCCGACATGGCGCCAACCGGTGGTGCGATCGACATATCATTGTCGTTGAGAACAACGACCAGCCGCTCATTGCGCGCACCGGCATTGTTCATGGCCTCATATGCCATGCCGGCCGACATCGCGCCGTCGCCTATCACAGCGACAACGTTGTGTTTCTTGCCGGCCAGGTCGCGCGCGACTGCCATGCCCAGCGCGGCCGAGATCGAAGTCGAGGAATGCGCGGCGCCGAAAGGGTCGTAATCGCTTTCCGCGCGTTTGGTGAACCCGGACAATCCGCCGCCCTGACGTAGCGAGCGGATGCGATCGCGACGGCCGGTGAGGATTTTGTGCGGATAGGCCTGATGGCCGACATCCCAGATGAGCCTGTCGGCCGGGGTGTCGAATACGTAATGCAGCGCGACCGTTAATTCGACGACGCCAAGCCCTGCGCCGAGATGACCGCCGGTCTTGGCGACGGCGTCTATCGTCTCCGAACGCAATTCAGCGGCGAGCTGCTTGAGTTGCTCGGTCGACAGATTTTTGAGGTCGCTTGGAAAGCGGACACGGTCGAGCAGCGGTGTTTTTGAAATCTCGGACAAACCGTAACTCCAACGCTCTTTGATCAATCTTTACCCACGCCCTGCTAAACCGGACCCGGGGCGAGTGACTTACACCAAAATTGCCGCGACGGGCAATTGGATCGGAGGCCGGTCATCTGACCATCATAAAGGCCCAATTCGCCGGTTTCCGCATCATTCGTGGCGCACGCCCCGGAAGTCGGACGGGATTTCTCCGGTTTATCAATCGACGTCGAGCGGTTCACTGCCGGTTGGCCTACCGGTTGCATCGAGGGTGATTTTTTCCACCCGCGCTTCCGCCTGGCGCAATAGCTCATCACACCGTTTCTTGAGTGCTTCGCCGCGCTCGTAAAGTGTCACAGACTGCTCAAGAGGCACTTTGCCACTCTCGAGGTCTTTGACGATCGATTCGAGTTCTTCGATCGCCCGCTCGAAGGCCATCTTTTTGACGTCCACGTTGTTGTTCTCGGCCATGTCTCTTGTCCGACAATTCGGTACAGGCATCCTATAGCGCGGATTTCCTAGCCTTGCATCAGCGCGCCAACGTGCGCTGCAACCGAACGGGATAAACCCTGCAAATCATAACCGCCTTCAAGCAGTGAAACGACGCGGCTGTTGGCGTGCGTATCCGCAATTTCCATCAATTTCTTGGTAACCCATGAAAAATCCGCCTCGACGAGGTTGAGGTTAGCGAGCGGATCGCGCGTGTGTGCATCGAATCCCGCCGAGATAATCATGAAGTCGGGTTTGAATTCGCGCAATCGGGGGAGGATCACGGTCTCAAATGCCTGACGGAAAGCGCCGCCCCCGTCGCCCGCTGAAAGCGGCGCGTTAACGATTGTATTGAAATCACCACGTTCATTCACGGCGCCGGTGCCGGGATAGAGCGGCATCTCGTGGGTCGAGCAATACATCACGGTCTTGTCCGACCAGAAAATATCCTGCGAACCATTGCCATGGTGCACGTCGAAATCGACAATGGCCGCGCGTTCGACACCATGTTTTTTTTGGGCATAGCGCGCAGCGATTGCGGCATTGTTGAACAGGCAGAAACCCATTGGCCGCGCTGTTTCGGTGTGATGTCCGGGCGGGCGGGTGGCAACAAACGCATTGGCGACCTTGCCGGCCATCACCTCATCGACCGCCAACCGTGCGCCGCCGACCGCGCGCAACGCAGCTTCAAAACTGCCAGGCGACATGGCCGTGTCGGCGTCAAGCCGCACGAGACCTTCGGCCGGAGAAGCATCGCGGATCGCCTCAACGTAATCCATCGGATGGCAAAGCGCGGCAATATCGGCCGAGCCGAGCGGAGCTTCGATCCGCATCAACGATTGAAATGTTTCATCCTCCAGCGCCCGATCGATTGCGCGCAAGCGGTCCGGTCGCTCCGGATGGCCCGCAGGCGTCAGGTGGTTCAGACAAGCTGGATGACTGAGGAGGAGGGTGGGCATTCGCTGGATTTAAACACTCACATGCCTTGGTGGAAGTCCTCACCGCGATTTTGCATCTAAACTGACGCCGCTTGGCGGCTGATTTTTGTCGGGCACGAAGAAATCCACCTGCAGGGGCTGACCGGGATCCACGCGGTATTGATCGAAGTCGGTGATGCCCTCGCTCGCAAGGAAGGTATCATCAATGAGGAAGTTCCCGGTAAACGTTTTGGGTTTTCGGAAAATACGGCAGGCAGCCTCGGCAACGATTTCCGGCTTTCGCGAACGGCGCAACATTGTGTCGCCGCCGAGCAGGTTCTTGATGGCGGCGGTTGCAATCGTGGTGCGTGGCCATAACGCATTGACCGCGATCTTGCCGCGCAGTTCACCGGCAAGTCCGAGCACTACCAGGCTCATTCCGAATTTCGCCATTGAGTAGGCCGTATGAGAAGCAAACCATTTCTCGGCCATGTCGAGCGGCGGCGACAACATGAGGATGTGCGGATTTTCCGAGCGAGTCAGATAAGGAATGGCAAATTTCGACACCATGAAGGTGCCGCGGGCGTTGACCTGCTGCATCAGGTCGTAGCGCCGCATGTCGGTTGCTGTGACCGGCGTAAGCTGAATCGCGCTTGCATTGTTCACGACCACATCAATGCCGCCGAATTTCTCTGCGGTCTCGTCAAGCGCTGCCTGCACCGCCGCATCGTCGCGTACATCGACAGCGAGGGGCAGGGCCCGCCCGCCGGCCTTTGCAATTTCGGCAGCCGCCGTGTGAATTGTTCCCTCGAGCTTGGGATGCGGCTCGACAGTTTTTGCGGCAATGGCGATGTTGGCGCCGTCTGCTGCGGCCTTGAGCGCTATCGCGAGGCCGATGCCGCGCGATCCGCCGGTGATGAACAGTGTCTTGCCCTTTAACGACATCGGTATGTCCAGAGTATCAGTCTGCAAGCGCTGCTTGCCCACCGGTAATGCTGTCGGCCCCTTCGGTCACACTGCGTTCGAGACCACTCGCCTGGACCACCAAGTTTTCGGCAAAAAAGCGCGCGAGGACGGTCCGGCCAGCCCCGTCGCCTTGTCGTAACGAGGCGAGCGCTTCCTGAGCGAGCATGCAACCTCCCGCGGCATTGCCAAACAATCGCAAATAAGGTGTGGCGCCTGCGAGCGCAGCGTCTGAGGATTTTTGTGCTAGCAGCCATTGCGTCGCTCGCGCGAGGCTCTCGACAGCTTCGTTAAGACGCGCGGCCGTTTCGCCGAATGCCGGCGCGTTGCTTTCCGAAACCGCCTTCACCGTGCCCCGAAGTTCGTCGATATAGAGAGAGGTGGCCTTTCCGCCTTCCAGCGGGACTTTGCGCGCGACCAGGTCAATGGCCTGAATTCCATTTGTGCCTTCGTAGATCGCGGCAATTCGCGCATCGCGAAAGTGCTGGGCAGCGCCAGTCTCCTCGATGTAACCCATGCCGCCATGAACCTGTACTCCAAGCGACGCGACCTCAGTCCCGATATCCGTTGAAAATGCCTTGGCGACCGGCGTAAGCAGGGATGCGCGTTCATGCGCACTTCTGCGCGCGGCTCCTGTTTTCGCGCGCAGCGACCGGTCGATCGCAATGCCTGTCGCATAGCAAATCGCGCGGGCCGCGCCGGTCAACGTGCGCATCGTGAGTAACATGCGCTTGACGTCTGGGTAAGCGATGATTGCGCCGCCAGGGCCCTGTTTGCGATCGCGCGCATACGCCAACGCCTGTTGGGTTGCGCGCTCGGCGATGCCCACGCCTTGCAATCCGACCGCAAGCCGCGCCCGATTCATCATCGTGAACATGCAGGCCATGCCCTTGTGTTCCTCGCCGATGAGGAAGCCCACGGCGCCGCCATGATCTCCGTAGACCATCGTGCAGGTGGGCGAAGCGTGAATACCGAGTTTGTGCTCGACGGAATGCGCCCGCACGTCGTTGCGGGTGCCGTCCGGCAGCACCTTCGGAATGAGAAACAGCGAAATGCCTTTGGTGCCGGCCGGTGCGTCGGGCAGCCGCGCAAGGACGAAGTGGATGATGTTGCCGGTCAGATCGTGTTCGCCGTAGGTGATGAAGATCTTCGATCCGGTGATGCGATAGCTGCCGTCCTTTACGCGTTCGGCTTTGCTGCGGAGGGCTCCAACGTCGGACCCTGCCTGCGGCTCGGTGAGCTGCATCGTGCCCATCCATTCGCCGCTGATGAGTTTGCCAAGATACTCTTTCTTGAGAGACTCGCTTCCATATGCGTGCAAGGCATCGATCGCTGCCATCGTGAGGACTGGCCCAATGCCGAAAGCCATCGATGCGGAGTTCCACATTTCGATGCAGGCCGCATTCAGGGCATGCGGCAGCTCTTGACCGCCCCAATCTGCCGGCGCCGCGAGGCCATTCCATCCCGCCGCGGCCCAGCTGGTATAGGCGTCCTTCCAGCCTGGCGGTGTTGTGACGACGCCGTCCTTGAAAGGCGTGCCGAATTTGTCGCCGACGGCGTTCAGCGGCGCGATCACATCGCTGGCGAAACGCCCGGCCTCCGCGAGCACCGAATCGACCGTTTCCGCGTCGAGGTCGCCATAAAGCCCCTCGGCCAAAGCGGCATTCAGGCCGGCAGCGTGCTTGAGGCTGAAGGCGATATCGGCGGTGGGAGCGCGGTAGCTCATGCCCGGCTAATCTAGTCCCCGCCCAATGCCGGTCAACGCACGCTTTCACGTATATGTATGCATGCCCGGACGTTGATTGGAGCGGTGCGCGCCGTTATGGTCCTGCCGCCGCACACGAAATAGCCTGTTTGCGGCTTTCCGGTACCTGTTGGGGCGTAGCCAAGTGGTAAGGCAGCGGATTTTGATTCCGCCATTCGGAGGTTCGAATCCTCCCG
>CAWHPN010000014.1:0-8928 GCA_963831275.1 uncultured Alphaproteobacteria bacterium
GTGCAGCGCCTCCTGCAGCGGCCTCGGCCTCCTTCGACAGCGACGACTTAGATGGTGCCACCGAATATGCTGAGCGCCTCGGCGGCCTTGTCCGGCGTCGCCCGCTCGACGACGAGGAACAATGCCAAGGTTCCGGGTTGCAGCATGTCGCGCACCTGGGCCTGGAACTCCTTGTCGATACCGGTCTTGGTAACCTTGCCAATCAGCGCGCCCGAGACCGGCACCCACGGCCATGCCGAAGAACGGCACAAAAAGCAACATTCCGAACAGCACCCCCCAGAACATCCCCCAACTGGCCCCGCGGCGACCGGATGGTGGGTGGTGCTGACATGGAACTTGCCATCCTGATCGCGCCGGATGGCGGCGATCGCCTCCGGCTCGATGATCAGTTCGGCGGCCAGTTTCTGCGCTTCCGTGGCCGCTACCGCTGCCGTGTTCTCATCGGGATACCCGATGGCTACCAGATCTGCCATCCATCTCCTCCTTGTCGACTGGGATCGCGGAAGCGGATCCCGCGGCATCGAGCTTCTCTCCGGGAGTGCGCCGGAGCATCGTCCGCTTCGGGTGAAAGCTCCGGAGGCTCTAGGACGCGCTGCAGTGGAACGACGCGCGGGCCGACTGCAGCGCCTTCTGGAGATAGATCAGCGACGGCCTGAGGTGGTACAGCCCCTGCGCGACGGTCGTCCCCTCCGGGAGGCCCTGCCGGCTGAGCTTCAGGTTCTTGACTGCGAGGTTCACGTTCATCGCAGCCACCTGCGCGCCGTTGGCGAAGTCGCCGAACTGGGCTTCCCACAGCGTTAGTGCGTTGGGCTCGGCGGTGGAGTAGCCATATTCAAAGCCGAGCACAGCTTCTTCCGACAGGCTTGAATTGAGGACCTCGAAACGCGCCTGGTCCTTCCCAAGATGATTGAAGGGGGTATGGCGTTCCTCGGTGTTCTGGTCGAACAGCACCGCGTGACGTTGTGAAAAAGTACCACGTTCGCTGTCCTGGCCGGACAGGCGGACCGGGTGTCCTTCCTTCAGCAGCGAACAGAATGCGAGAGCCTCGCCGGTCGCCCAATCGATGTTATCGCCGGTTTCGATCGCTTTGGCCCGATGATCGAGAAAGCGCTGGACGGTCTTATGGACAGTGAAGCTCTCGGGCACGACGGTGATCTATTGATCTCGCGCAGCATTTCGGCTGCAACGCCGGTGTTGCCGCGCCGCGGATCCTCGACCTCACCGGCGGGCTTTAATCCCGCCCAGCGGCCGTCGAGCCAATCAGCCTTATTCGGCTTGTAGCCCTGTGCCGCTTCGAATTCGGCCTCCAGGCGCGCGCGCCAGTCAGCCTTCATCTTCTCGACTTCACCTTCGGTGACGACGCCTTCACCGATAAGTTTTTTGCCGTAGATTTCCAACGTGCTCGGATGCGCTCAGACTATTTGATACATCAGCGGCTGGGTAAACCACGGCTCGTCGCCTTCGTTGTGGCCGAAGCGCCGGTAGCAGAACATGTCGATGACGACCGGCCTCTGGAATTTCTGCCGATACTCAGTCGCAACCTTTGCTGCAAACACGACAGCTTCCGGGTCGTCGCCATTGACGTGAAAAATCAGCGCTTCAATCATCTTGGCGACGTCGGACGGATACGGTGACGAACGCGAATAGCGCGGATAGGTCGTAAAGCCGATCTGGTTGTTGACTATGAAGTGCAGCGATCCACCAGTGCGGTAGCCCTTCAGATCCGACAAACCGAAGCATTCTGCCACTACGCCCTGGCCAGCGAATGCGGCGTCGCCGTGCATCAGCAACGGCATCACCATGGTGCGCTCGTCGGGCTCTGGCACCATGCTGATCCTGCTTGGCGCGCACTTTGCCGAGCGTCACCGGATCTACAATTTCCAGATGTGACGGATTTGCGGTGAGAGATAAGTGCACCTTGTTGCCGTCAAACTCACGGTCCGATGACGCGCCGAGGTGATATTTAACTTGACTGGAGCCTTCGGTTTCGTCTGGGGTTGCCGAGCCGCCCTTGAACTCGTGAAACAGCGCACGGTGCGGCTTGCCCATCACTTGCGTCAAAACGCTAAGGCGGCCGCGATGTGACATGCCAAGACAGATTTCCTGGAACGCCGAGATTTCCACCGCGCTTGATGATCTGTTCAAGCGCCGGGATTAGCGCCTCAGCGCCATCGAGGCCGAAACGCTTTGTGCCGGTGTATTTGACGTCGAGAAATTTCTCGAAGCCTTCGGCTTCCACCAGCTTGTTGAGAATCGCACGCTTGCCTTCGCGCGTGAAGGTAATTTCCTTATCCCGTCCTTCGATCCGCTCCTGAATTCAGCTTTTCCGCGCGGCATTCGAGATGTGCATAAATTCGATGCCAATTGTTTGACAGTAAGTTCGGCGAAGGATGAAGACGATTTCGCGCATCGAAGCGAATTCGAGGCCGAGCACCTTGTCGAGGTAAATCTTGCGATCGAGATCGGCTTCCGAGAAGCCGTAGGACCGCGGATCAAGCTCCTCTTCATTTTTTTCCGGCTCGAGCTCGAGCGGATCGAGCTTCGCGTAGAAATGGCCGCGGATGCGATAGGCGCGAATGAGCATCAACGCGTGAATGGAATTGCGCGTCGCTTGCATCACGTCGACAGAAGACAGTTCGACGCCTTTGGCCCGCGCCGTCGTCGAGATCTTTTTCGCCGATTTTCTTTTCGGTTTCGGCCCATTGCCCATCGAGTGCAGCCACCAGATCGCCGTTGGGACGCACCTCGGCCAGTTCGGCTTTTTCCAAGAGGCGCCGCGGGCGCTTTTGATGACGTCCGTCTTCTCGTCTTTCAGACTCTGGAAAAAGGCGCGCCACTCGGCGTCGACGGCCGCGGGATCGGCCTCGTATTTGGCGTACAGGTCTTCGATGTAAGCGGCATTGCCGCCATAAAGGAACGAGGTATGGGCGAAGATGGCGTTGGCGTCCTGGCGGGACATGGCGGTTCAATCCTTGCGCGGCTCGAAAACCACGCGTTTCCGACCGCAATGGCCCAGAAGGTGAGCGACCGGTGGTCTTGCTGTTTTAACTCTATTTATGCCGACTGTAAGTCTACGAAAGGCCTACCTACTGTATCAGGATTTCAGCCGTCCTCTCTACCAGCGTCTTCCCGATTCGAGCCGGCGACGGTGATACCTTGATTCCCCGCCGATTTCGATCGCTGAATTTTCTTACTCTGGCGTCGCCCTTGCCGCCGGAAATGATGGCCCCGGCGTGACCCATGCGCCGGCCCGGCGGCGCCGCGCGGCCAGCAATGAACCCAACCATCGGCTTCTTGCGCCCGCGTCTAGCTTCGTCTTTCAGGAATTGCGCTGCATCTTCCTCGGCCGAACCGCCGATCTCGCCGATCATGACGATCGAATCGGTCTTCGGGTCAGCGAGAAACATTTCCAGCACTGCGATGAATTCAGTACCCTTCAACGCAGATTCCCACTGATACCGACCGCAGTGGTCTGACCCAGATCTTCACGACTGGTCTGAAACACCGCTTCATAGGTCAGCGTGCCGGACCGCGACACGATACCAACCTTGCCCGGCTTGAAGATATTGCCAGGCATGATCCCGATCTTGCATTCGCCCGCCGTCATGACGCCAGGACAATTCGGCCCGATCAGGCGCGATTTCGAGCCCGAGAGCGAGCGTTTCACCTTCACCATGTCCATCACCGGTATTCCTTCGGTGATGCACACGATAAGGGGGATCTCGGCCTGGATTGCTTCGCAGATCGCATCGCCCGCGCCGGCCGGCGGAACATAAATGACGCTTGCGTCGCAGCGCGTCTTTTCTTTCGCCTCTGCAACCGTGTCGAATACCGGCAGATCGAGGTGCGTTGAGCCACCTTTGCCCGGCGACGTACCGCCGACCATCTTCGTCCCATAGGCGATTGCAGCCTGCGAATGAAAGGTTCCGTTCTTGCCGGTAAAGCCCTGGCAGATGACCTTGGTGTTCTTATCAATAAGGACAGCCATTAAGCGGCACCCTTCACGGCTTTGACAATTTTTTGAGCGGCATCATCGAGATCTTCGCCGGATGTGACGTTGAGCTTGGACTCGGCGATAATTTTCTTGCCAAGGTCGACATTCGTGCCTTCGAGCCGCACGACCAGCGGAACCTTCAATCCGACTTCCTTTACCGCCGCGACCACGCCTTCGGCGATCACATCGCATTTCATGATGCCGCCGAAAATGTTGACAAGAATTCCCTTCACGTTCGGATCGGAAGTGATGATCTTGAACGCCGCGGCCACTTTTTCCTTGGTCGCGCTACCGCCGACATCGAGAAAGTTCGCCGGCGCCATGCCATAGAGTTTTATGATGTCCATGCTTGCCATTGCCAGACCGGCGCCATTCACCATGCAGCCAATCGAGCCATCGAGCGCAATGTAGTTGAGGTCGAATTTCGAAGCTTCAACTTCCTTCTCGTCCTCTTCCGTCAGGTCGCGTAGGGCGACGATGTCGGGATGACGGTAGAGCGCGTTGCCGTCAAAGCCGACCTTGGCGTCAAGACAGATGATCTTGTTGTCCTTGGTCACCACCAGCGGATTAATCTCGAGTAGGCTCATGTCCTTCGTCGTGAACGCGGCATAGAGCTTGGGCAGAATTGCCTCGATCTGCTTGGCGAGATCGCCGGTCAGTTTCAGCGTCTGTGCTACCCGGCGGCCGTGATGCGGCATGATGCCCGTGGCCGGATCCACTGAGAAAGTCAGAATTTTTTCGGGAGTTTTGTGCGCGACTTCCTCGATGTCCATACCGCCTTCCGTCGACACAACGAAGGCGACCCGCGACGTCTCGCGGTCGATCAGCGCAGACAGATAGAACTCACGGTCAATGGCTGAGCCTTCTTCGATGTAAAGCCGGTTGACTTTCTTGCCATGCGGGCCGGTCTGGTGCGTGACGAGGGTCGAACCGAGGATTCGCGTCGATTCCTTCTTCACGTCATCGATGGATTTCACCACCTTGACCCCGCCGGCCTTGCCGCGGCCGCCTGCGTGGATCTGAGCCTTCACTACCCACACGGGCCCGCCAAGCTCATGCGCGCCCTTGACCGCTTCGTCCACGTTGAACGCGGGAACCCCTCGCGGCACCGGCACACCGAATTCGCGCAACACCGCCTTCGCCTGATATTCGTGAATATTCATGACCCGCTCCCGGCAGAAGGCGCCGGCTTGTTCTAGTTATCGAGATTTGGTGCGATTTTCTTGCAGGCGTCGACCAGACCTTGCACCGAGGCCGCAGATTTCTCGAACATAGTCCGCTCACCGCCATTGAGTTCGATCTCGACGATGCGCTCGACACCCTTTGCGCCGATGACGACGGGTACGCCGACATACAGGTCTTTGATTTCGTATTCACCGTTGAGCCAGGCCGCGCAAGGCAGAACACGCTTCTTGTCGAGCAAATAGCTTTCCGCCATCGCAATCGCGGAGGCGGCGGGCGCGTAAAAAGCGGAACCGGTCTTCAGCAAATTGACGATCTCGGCGCCACCATTGGCGGTGCGCTTCACGATCTCGTCGATTTGCGCCTGCGTGGTCCATCCCATCTTCACGAGATCGGGCACGGGAATGCCGGCGACGGCCGAATATCGGATGAGCGGCACCATGCTGTCCCCGTGTCCGCCGAGCACAAAGGCTGTGACGTCTTCCACGGAAACGTGAAATTCGTCAGCAAGGAAATAACGAAAGCGCGCCGAGTTGAGCACGCCCGCCATGCCCACCACCTTTTGCTGAGGCAGGCCACAGCTTTTTTGCAGCGCCCACACCATGGCGTCCAGCGGGTTGGTGATGCAGATAATGAACGCATCAGGCGCGTATTTCTTGATGCCCGACCCGACCTGACCCATCACCTTCAGATTGATGTCGAGAAGATCGTCGCGGCTCATACCGGGCTTACGCGGCACCCCGGCAGTGACGATGCACACATCAGCGCCTTCGATTGCATCGTAGGAATTCGTGCCAATGAACTTGGCGTCGAAATCGTTGACCGGCGAAGATTTGGGCGATGTCGAGGGCCTTGCCCTGCGGAACACCCTCCATGACATCGAACATCACGACGTCACCGAGCTGTTTGAGCCCAACAAGATGGGCCAAGGTGCCGCCGATCTGGCCGGCGCCAATCAACGCAATCTTTTTACGCGCCATGTTGAAGAACTCTCGACTTTTTTGACGCCGCGGAGCGCGGCCGTGGTGGTTAACCGGTTAGATTTGCCGCGACAAGGCACAGAATAATGATGCGCCCCGTCGTCCCCGCCCGTCTTGTATACATTATACCAGCAGACGCGCGCGCTTGAGTCCAGAGGAGTTTCATGCGCGCTAGGTCTCGACGATCTTCGCGGAATTGACGGTGGGTCCCTGCTTCGGGCCATGCGGCAGGCCGAGGTAAGCCTGCGAACGCATCTCGATCAGGCGAGACGCGGTTCGCTTGAACTCGCTAGCTTCGTAGCCTTCGGTAGCAAGGTAGAGCGCATCCGGTTGGGCCTGCGCCGATGCGAGCAATTTCACGGAGTTGTCGTATAGCGTGTCGATCAGGATGATGAAGCGCTTGGCTTCGTTGCGCTGGGCATAGTCCATCACCGGAATATGGTCGACGATGATGGTATGGTACTCGTGCGCGATCCTGAGATAGTCGCTGGCTGCCAGTGGTTGCGCGCAGAGATCGTCGAAGGAAAAACGCGCCACGCCCATCGCCGCCTGCGGCACGCGCACGACGTGGCCCTTTACGATCAGCTCCTGGGCTCTGCCGTTGCGTTTGCCTGTCAGGCCCAACCATGCCTCATCGATGGCGGCGTCGGCTTTGCTGTCATCCGGCACGTACCAAGTCGGCACGCCGGTCAGTTTTTCGAGACGAAAATCGATCCGGGCGTCCAATCGCGCCACAACGCATTGCTTTTCCAGCAGGGCAATGAACGGCAGGAATAACGCGCGGTTGAGCCCGTCCTTGTAAAGATCGCCAGGCGGCAAATTGGACGTCGCCAGCATGACGACGCCAAGTTCGAACAGACGCGTGAATAGCCGACCGAGAATCATGGCGTCGGCAATATCGGTCACGTGGAACTCGTCGAAGCACAACAACCAGCTTTCCTCTGCGATGGCTTCCGCGGCGCGCTGGATTGGATCCTGTCCCCCGACTTCGCCATTCTTGATTTCCTGCCGGTAGGTATGGATGCGCTCATGCACGTCAGCCATGAATTCGTGGAAGTGGACACGCCGCTTGCGGACAACCGCGCTGGTCTCGAAAAACAGATCCATCAGCATGGTCTTGCCACGGCCAACTTCGCCGTAGACGTACAGCCCTTTCAGGCTCTCACCGGCACTTTCCTGCTTTCCGAACAGCCAGCCGAGCGATGACGATTTGCGGGCCAACCGGCGCTGATCCAGCCGTCGTTCGAGCGCAGCCAAATGCTGCGCCAGAATTGCCTGACCGGGATCAGCTTCGATCTTTTCCGCGGCGACCAACGCCGCATAGCGGGTGTTGAAGGTTTCGGGCATCTCAGATGGAGGTGACAGGAAACAAACGCTTTTGTCCCGACACCTAGGGTGAACGGCCTCGCCTGTAAATCGCGGCCGCATAAGCAGTTTATGTTGCGCACAAATATGCGGTAATTCCCTGAAAGCTATGCGTTTTTTGCGCAGGAGGCCTTCGGGAACGTCGGCCGCGCCGAATTATTGCTGCAATGCACCATATCTATGGGTGCAGCCAATTCGCAGCTGCAGAAAAACATAACCACGGGTCCCAGATGCAAGAACCACTTCCCGACGGCGGTATGATCCGCAAACTGTGGATCAGCGAACAGACGCTGATCGCGACCATTTGCTGCGCCTCGACCATGAGAGCCGAACCAAGCGTTTTTCCGGCCCGGTTTCCGACGACTTCATCGCCCGGCACGCGGCGTCCGCTAACGGCCTTCGTGTCGTGGTGCACGGGTTTTTCGTCGATGGCGTCTTGCGCGGGGCGGCCGAACTGCGCGCGCTCGGATCAGTATTCGCGCGCGATGGAGAGGCTGCGTTCAGCATTGAGCAACCCTGGCAAAGTCATGGCGTCGGCACCGAATTGCTCAACGGACGCTCCCGAGTGCGCGCACCCGCGGAGTTAAATTATTGCAGATGCATTGCCTCGCCGAAAATCAACGCATGCAGCAGCTCGCCCGCAAATTCGAGGCCGATCTCAAGTTCGATTTCGGCAGCGTGGTGGGCGAGGTCGATCAGCGGCGCCTTACGCCCTTGTCGCTCGTGCGCGAAGCGGTTGCCGATGCGCACGACGTCACGTCCACAATTCTTCAGGTGCAGGCGAAACTTCTCGACCCCAGCATAGCTCCGGATTGATGTCGCTAAAAAAAGCGGGAAGCTGGCCTCGACCCCATGTAAGGGCTGCCTCCGACGGACGCACGCGAGGAGAACAGCACAAAACGCGAAACCCGGAATGGCGAGGTACGGAAATAGCCGCGTGCCGAAAGATATTCGGCGACCTGTTGGCTGGATGACTCGCGAAGGCGCGCCAATGTCACATGCGGGGTGAATTTACGGCCCTCTGGCTCCAGCCCGATGCGTTGCATCAGTCTTTCCTGCTCGGCCTGCACGTCGAGCAAGGCTTGCGCCGGAGCAACGCTCGCTACAACTGCGCGCGGCTTGCGGCGGCCAAATGATGTGAGTCCGTCCATATGCAATTCGAAAGGCCCGCGCTTGACCCGGCCAAGCATGGACGCAACCTCTTGGGCAATGTCGTCATCAACATCGCCAATGAAACGTAAAGTCAGGTGGTAATTTTCAGGATCAATCCAGCGCGCGCCCGGCAGGCCACCGCGCAATGTCGACAGCGCTTGTCCGACATCGGATGGAATTTCGACACCGGTGAATAGGCGTGGCATAGCGCGACTTCCAGCTACGAGCCCCGTGCGATGCGCGCCCGGGAAATCA
>CAWHPN010000015.1:0-47736 GCA_963831275.1 uncultured Alphaproteobacteria bacterium
TGCCCATGTATTCATGACCGGGTGTGAAATTTTTATTGAACGGCAGACCGCCCTGAATTGACGCGGGCGGGCCGTGATAAATGATCTCAAGATCGGTTGCACAGATCGCGACCGCGTCAATCCGCACGAGCACTTCCGCTTTCTTCGGGACCGGTATCGGTTTGTTAGTGATGGCGAGCTGCCCCGGCTCCCCGAGAACCCAAGCCCGTTGGCTGTCCGGAATCGGAAACTCGTTATGGTTTGCTTCTTCACACTGGCAGGCGTGTAAATGATTCCTCCAGAAAATCCCGGTCAAAACAATCAATCAATTTGCCGCGCTCTGTTGCGCGCTGGATTGTGAATTCGGATCGCCAAATTCAGCAGAGAGCGCGCGGGTCGCGGCCACGATCTCGTCGCGCATCAGTGCGATGTGCTCGTCGGTAGCGCGCATCGCCGGAGTAGACGCGCTGATAGCGCCGATGACGGTGCCTGCCTGGTCGCGAATGGCGGCGCCAACGCAAATCACCCCCGGCAGGAATTCCTCCCGATCGATGGCGTAGCCGTTGCGGCGATGAAGAGACGTAGCGATTTCCACCAGTGCCGCGAAGTCAGTGATCGTGTGCGCTGTAAATCGCTTCATCCCGTTGGCGAGAATGCGACGCATTTCATCCTCCGGCAGCCAAGCTAAAATGGCTTTGCCGACTGACGTCGCATGTGGCGCGTCCAGTTTTCCGATCTTGCCGGTGTCGACCCGAATTGCATGACGCGCTTCGCGCACCGCCAGCGTCGTCACCGCATCGCCCTGCAACGCCGCCAGATGAACCGTCTCACCGGTCGCCTGATTGATCGATTTCCAGATAAGGCTGCGCGCGGCGTGGCAGGTCGACCTGAAGACACGCGTGCCCGAGATAAAGAATGCGCGCGCCGAGCGCATAGAGCCGCCGTCCCGGCACCTTCGCGGCAAAGCCGCGCTGAATCAAAGTGGCGAGCAAATGATGACAAGTCGAAATATTGAGGCCGGTGCGGGTCGCAAGTTCGGTAAGCGTCGCCTCGCCGCCGGCTTCAGCAATCGTTTCCAGCAGATAGAGAGCGCGATCGACCGACTGGATGTTGTGCCGTTCAGCCTGCGCCTGCCCTTGCTGCGGACGAGTTTTGGCGCCCGGTCCAGGCAAAACTGTTGCGTCCATGGATGTTTCTCCCTGTCTCAAGGGAAATCGTCCCGACCGGCCGAGTCAAGCGGTTTTCAGGATGGAGAAGCTTATTTTCTGTATATGAAATTAAGGAAGGTCACGGGCCCACGAACCCTAGCTCCACCTCGATGGCCCCACAGAGCATTTGCCCCAACGTTATATGCATTTCTTGGATGCGGGCTGTCTTGGTGGACGGCACCGCGAGCATGTGATCGGTAAGGGCAGCCAATTCGCCCCCACCGTCCCATCAACCCGGCGGTGACCATTCGCATGGACCGAGCCTGCTTGAGGGCTGCAATCACGTTTGGACTTTTGCCAGAGGTCGAAATTGCAATGGCGACGTCACCGGGTTTGCCCAGCGCCTCGACCTGGCGGGCGAATATGTGTTCAAAGCCGAGATCATTGCCCGCGGCGGTGAGCGCCGAGGTGTCCGTGGTTAACGCGATGGCCGCGATAGCGGGACGATCGCGCCGATACCGGATCGTCAACTCGGTTGCGAGATGCTGCGCATCGGCCGCACTTCCCCCATTCCGAAGAACATCAGCTTGCCGCCCGCAGCGATCGATTTCGTGCAGGCATGAACGAGCCCGGCGAACGCCTCGGACAAGGCTGCTTCGGAGCGGCGGGCAACGTCGTGGTGTTCGGCAAATTCCGCTTTGAAGAATTCTTCAAGGTCCACGTTGGTTTCCTTAAGCCGCTTGGCCACGAAATTCCGGGACGGCATCACGCAATGCATTGTAGATGGCTGCGCGCTCTCCCCGCGCAACTCCTTGTTCCAGAGTCGCTATCCATGCCCGGATCGCGTCCATCGACGGCCGAACTGGCTTGGCTGCAACGATGCCCGGAATACCAATATCTGCGTCTCTTCCTCACGCGCGACAAGATCTCGTGCAACGTTCACCGGGACGATTCCCGTAAAAGAGATTTTGATGTCACGGCCCGGCTCAAGCCCGGAGAGTCGGATGATGCGCTCGGCGAGATCAACGATTTTCACCGGCTGCCCCATGTTGAGAACATAGACCGACACATCGCCATCGCGCTTTCCCAATGCGTGACTGGAAGCGGTGATGACGAGATCGCACGCTTCGCGAATTGTCATGAAGTAACGCACCATGTCCGGGTGCGTTACAGTAACCGGACCGCCGGCTTCGATCTGCGCTTTGAATTTTGGTACAACTGAGCCGTTCGAGGCCAAAACGTTTCCAAATCGCACAGAAATCAGCCGCATCGATTGCTGGCCGCCGCAGCGCGAGAACTCGTCATCAGCGCCTGACAATACATTTCAGCCAGCCGTTTGGTGGCGCCCAGCACCGAGACCGGTTCGATCGCCTTGTCGGTTGAAATCATCACCATTGCGGTAGCACCGGCGGCGGCTGCCGCATCCGCGACATTGATCGAGCCAAATACGTTGGTCTTTATGCCTTCGTCCCAATCCTGCTCGAGCATTGGCACATGTTTAAGCGCCGCGGCGTGAAAGACGATATCCGGTTTGAATTGACCGACGAGTCCCATGATCCGTTCCCGGTCCCGAATATCGGCAATCCGGCCGAATATCTGCGCCACACTTTGCTTGCCCCTGAGAGATTCCAAGATGGCGTGCAACGCAGGTTCAGAGTGCTCAATCACCAATAGTCGCGCGGCACCAAAGGTGACTGCGCGGTCGCAGATTTCCGCGCCAATCGATCCGCCGCCGCCGGTCACGACGATTGCTTTACCGCTGATGAAATCCTCAAGCCGGCGATAGTCGATCTTGACGCTCGGCCTCAACAACAGGTCCTCAACGGCCACGGGCGCCAGCTGGACGGCAGGTCCATCGGCGTCAAGCGACGGCAATTGACTGATACTCAAACCGAGGCGGCGCGCGCGCATGAGAATGCCTTCAGGGTGCGCTTCCGGCACCAGCGCCGAAGGCGCCAATACCAACCGCATCACGCGGTCGCCCCGGGTTGCAAGGTCGGAGACCACACCTTCAAGATCGTCCAGGTCGCCAAGCACCGGTATGCCGCGGATCGTTTGTCCGCGGTCTGCGAGAGACGGCGACAGTACGCCAACCGGCCAGATCTTCAGCACCGCGCCACTTTCAATTCCGCGCAGCAACACTTCCGCGTCGGCAGCGCGTCCGAGAATCAGCGTGGGGCTGGCGTCCGTAATTTTTACACGCTGAAGCGTGCGCGCGTAGTGAAAGTAGCGGTAGACAACCCGAAGGCCGCCGAGGAAAAATATTTGCAGAAACCAGTAAACCAGAATGGTGATCTTGCCGAAAAAGAACGTGCCGTAAAAATTTGGCGCCACCAGAATATAGTCGAGGACAAGAAGCGAAACGGAAAGGACAGTTGATGCCTTGAAAAGATTGTAAAGATCGGGAATCGACGTGAAGCGCCATTTGTTGCGGTGCAGCCCTACGATGAAATAGACGGCCGCCGCATAAGCCCAAAAAAACGGAAGGAAAAGTTCGAGTGCGTGCAGCCGTGCATACAGTTCGTTACCCTCGAACCGCATTAAAAATGTAACGACGATTGCGGCCGTCGTGGCGAACAGATCGTGCAAGACGATCAGGACCTGGCGCGGCGTCAATCGATAGGGCCGTGTCATTTCGCAGGCTTCCAACGACGACGTAATTTCATGAATTCAGGCTGGAGATAAATACGCAATGTCATATTCAATACACGACATTCGCATTCTTGAGGAAACCCCAGACATCGACCACCGGTTTTCCCTTGAGATCCGCCTTCGAATAGGCAGAGTGCGGAGTGCAAAGGATCAAGATATCGCTCTGGCTGATCACGTGATCGAGCGGAAGAAGATTCGAGTCAGTCGTTACAAACGGGTCGGTGGTGAGGACCTTTAATGCGCATCTTTCCAACGCATTCTTCAGTTTGTAGCTTAACGATGCGCGCGTATCGTCGATCTCGGCTTTGAAGGCCATGCCCAGCAGTCCGATCGTCATCGTCGAAATGTCATAGGCGCGTCGCAGATCATCGACCAACTGTAGGATGAGTCCCTCATTCACCTGCATTGCGGCATGACCCAATCCGAACTGATTGCGCGCGTAGGCGGCGAGCTGCATCGTGTCCTTGAACAGACAGGGCCCCGCCGAAAAGCCGGGAGTGGGAAAGCTCCTGGCACGCGGATAGTTCTGTTTCATCGCGCGCATGATGGCCTGGAAATCGGCGCCGGCCGATTTTGCAATCATATAAAATTGGTTGCTGGCGGCAAATTCGATGTAGCGATATGCGTTGTTGAACAGCTTGGCGAACTCGGCTTCGATCGGCTTCACGACAACCAACTCGGGCGCGATCTGCCCGAACAACGCGGTTGCTTCGCGTTCAGCCTCCGGTGACGTAGCGCTGACGATCTGCGGCATCTCGCGCAGCTCCTTGATGCCGTAACCTTGCACGACCCGCTCGGGGCAAAACGCAACTCTGTTCTTGCGACCGAGTCGCTTGAGATAGTTGTGCAGCCAATCGGTCGTTCCCGGGTAGACTGTCGAGCGAAGAACCAGCAATTGTTCATCCGCAACGTGCGGCAACAGGCTGTCGATACAGCGCTGCACGTCGGTCTGGACGGGATTAAGGAACTCATCGACCGGCGTACCGATCGTGATGATCACCGGACCGCTCCCGCCGACCGAAGCGGGCAATGATGTGAACAGCAGCTTCTGGTCGGCCAACGCTCTTGCAAGCAACGGCGCGGCACCATGTTCGATGAAGGGCAACTTACCTGATCTCAGTGTTGCCAGCCCGGCCTCGTTGACGTCATTGACATTGACGGTCAGGCCCGCCTCGGCAAAAGCGAGCACAAGCGGGATACCCACATGGCCGGCGCCGCCGACAATTGTAATGTCGGCCGTTTTTTCGCTGGTCGAGCCAGATGACCCCATTTTGGTCGATGCAATATTCAATCGGTCCCCTTATCGCTAAAGCCGGGCTCTATAGTAGCAAATTGCCTCAATCTGGCCCCCCGTGCACCCTGAACGGGTAATCGGGCCAATTTCCAATCACTTAGCTAGCAAATTTCGAAAGCCGGGCAACGGCCAAATTGGCAGCACCTTATGACGGCCGCTCCGTTACCCGGCTTGATCGGCGGCCAAAACTGCTCGCACATCATTCTCTTTCAGCAGTTTTTCAAAATACGCGATCGTGCGGGTCAGCCCTTCTTTCAATTGCGTGCGCGGCGCCCAAGACAAAACGTCCTGCGCGCGCGAAATATCCGGACGGCGCTGCCGCGGATCATTTTCCGGCAACGCCCGATGCACCACACGCGATCGCGAGCCTGTCATCGCGATGACGGTGCTGGCGAGCTCCAGCATTGAGAACTCTGTCGGATTACCGATATTGATCGGCCCGGTGACCTGATCCTTGGTCGCCATCAACCGTATCAGTCCGTCTATCAGATCATCCACGTAACAGAACGATCGGGTCTGCTGGCCGTCCCCGTAGACGGTCAAATCGCGGCCAAGCAAGGCCTGAACGATGAAGTTCGACACCACGCGCCCGTCGTTTGGATGCATGCGTGGGCCGTATGTGTTGAAGATGCGCGCGACCTTGATGCGCAAACTATGCTGGCGCCAGTAATCGAAAAATAGCGTCTCGGCGCAACGTTTTCCCTCATCGTAACAGGATCGCGGCCCAACCGGATTGACGTGCCCCCAATATTCCTCGGGTTGCGGGTGAACGTTCGGATCGCCGTAGACCTCCGACGTTGAAGCCTGAAGAATTTTTGCCTTAACGCGCTTTGCCAGACCGAGCATGTTGATAGCGCCATGCACGCTGGTCTTGGTCGTCTGGACCGGATCGCGCTGGTAGTGAATGGGTGAAGCGGGGCACGCCAGATTATAAATTTCATCAACTTCAACATAGAGCGGGAAGGTCACGTCGTGCCGGGTCAATTCGAAATGCTTGTGATCAAGAAGATGTTCAACATTTCTGCGCGCACCCGTGAAGAAATTGTCGACACAAAGAATATCTCCGCCTTCCGCGAGTAGCCGCTCACAGAGATGCGAACCGAGAAATCCCGCGCCGCCGGTCACCAAAATTCGCTGCTGTAAATGCATCTGAAGCCTGTTTAATTTCGTGAACCTTTATCACGTCAGCAATGATATGCGAACCATACTCTCAAGAACGGGCCGTCGTGCGTCAGTTCCACGAATGCAAAGCACGATGCAACGGTCCTCGCAGCGGCCACTTGCATCGGGCCAGAGGCCATGCGAAGCCGTTCATCACCCTGGTTATATCATTGCGTTGAGGACTTCGCGCCGATGCGCCGTACGCTGTTGTTGCTGATCAAGGCAGCAACCTCCATCCTGCTGCTCTATATTTCGCTGCGTTGGGTTAACGTCAAAGCAATAGCTGACAGACTGGCCCGGTGCGAGCCCGGGTGGATCGTCTTGGCGCTTGTCCTGATGACGGCCCAGATCTCGCTGCTTGCAGCCCGATGGCAAGAAATCGCCCGCACATGCGGGGCATCTCTGACATTCGTCTCCGCCTTGCAACTGAGTTTTATCGGGGCCTTTTTCAATCAGGTGCTGCCATCAACCATCGGCGGCGACGGCACGCGGATCTGGCTGTTGGCTCGTACAGAGGCTGGTTGGGCGCGCGCAACCTATTCTGTTTTTATTGATCGAATTGTCGGCGTATTTGTACTGGCGCTTGTCGTCACCGCGTGTTTGCCATGGACGTTCGAGCTCATTCACGATCCGATCGCGCGCACCGTTTTGTTGATGGTTGGGGCGGGCGCGATCGCGGGGACAGTTGTGTTCATCACGATGGGAACCCGGTTGCAGCATATACTCGATCGATGGGTCGTTACGCGCCACCTGGCGGCAGCTGCGCGAGCCGCTGCAGCCTTGTGCAGTTCGCCGCAGTCAATCGGCGTAGCAATCGGGTGCTCCGTCGCAATTCATCTTCTCACGGTGACCGCGGCCTGGTGCTGCATAAAGGCTATCGCTGCACCGGTCAGTTTCGTCCAGGTTCTAATCCTCATGCCGCCGGTATTGCTGGTATCGACAATACCGATATCGATTGCCGGCTGGGGCGTTCGCGAGAGCAGCATGATCGTTGCGTTCGCTCTCGCGGGTCTTGCCGAAAGCGATGGCCTTACTTTGTCTATTCTGTTTGGGGCCGCGAGTTTTGTTGTCGGCTTGACCGGTGGATTCGTCTGGAGCGTGAGCGGCCTGCGGTTTCGGCCGCTTCCTGATGCACCAATCCCGGCGAAAACCGCGGATAGCCAATAACCTGCCCTGGCGGACTTCCATAAATGATCGGTCAAAAAACCCAAAGCAAAGACGCAGTGAAAAATGGCACGGCGCGTCCGGCAGCTTTTCTCGATCGCGACGGTGTCCTTAACGTCGATCACGGCTATGTCTATCGACCGGAGCAGCTCGAGTGGATCGAGGGCGCTCCAGAAGCTGTGCGCATTCTGAATGAGGCCGGCTACTACGTTTTCGTGATAACAAACCAGTCTGGTATTGCGCGTGGCCTATATAATGAATCAGATTTGAAAGCGTTTCACGCCCACATGCAGGAGAGCCTTGCATCGCATGGCGCCCACATCGATGCTTTTTATTATTGCCCGCACCATCCCGATGGCACGGTCAAGGCCTTTTCGCTGCATTGCCGCTGTCGAAAGCCAGGGACCGGCATGCTGGAACAGGCTGCGAACGAATGGTCAATCGACATCGGGCGCAGTTTCTTGATCGGTGACCGCGACGACGATGTGTCTGCGGCCGCCGCATTCAATATTTTCGGAATCAAATTCAATTCTCAAACGGACAGTCTGCCGACATTGGTGCGGCGGGCGATCTCCAAACAGTCGAGCTTGGAAGATCGGCGTCCATCATGACCCGTTCAATTGGCAAGTCTGCGCAAGCGCATTTTGTCACATCTCTTCTGCTTCTTTGGCTCGCTGGTGTTGCGTTGCGGCTGACAATTTTGGCCGTCCCGCCCGTCATTCCGATGATCCACGATGAATTGAACCTGAGTGCGACAGAGGTCGGCATCCTGACCGGGCTGCCGTCCATGTTGTTCGCCATTGCGGCTGTACCGGGTTCTCTGTTGATTGCACGGCTCGGAATCAGTGCGGCGCTCGTGGTCGGACTTGCGGTCGCCGCGGTTGGCGGTGCCTTGCGCGGCGTTCTGCCGGACGTCATCTGGCTCTATGCCATGACGGTCGTCATGGGAGGCGGCGTCGCAATTATGCAGGTGACCATGCCGCCGGCCGCCCGCGCCTGGGCTCCTCACCGGATCGGATTTGCGACGGCCGTCTACACCAACGGCCTGCTGATCGGTGAAATCCTGCCGGTCGCACTTATGTTGCCTTTGGTGCTGCCGTTTGTTGGAGGCCGCTGGCAGTTGGGATTTGTTGTCTGGAGCGTCCCGGTGGCAATCATTGCCGCCTTGGTGATGATGCTCGCGCCACGCACAACTAACGGCCCGACGCTGGTTCGACGCCGATGGTGGCCCGATTGGCGCAATACGCTGATTTGGCGCCTAGGCATCATGCTGGGCACAATCAATGCAACTTATTTTGCGACCAACGCTTTCCTCCCTGACTATATGAGAAGTGGCGGACAGAGCGAGTGGATCAGCGCCGCTCTATCCGGTCTAAATATCGGTCAATTGCCGGCGTCATTTCTGTTACTCGCCTTTGCAAGCCGGCTGGAGCGTAGAGCGTGGCCTTATGTCGTGTGCGGCGTGCTATGTGTGACCGCCACCGGTGGTATTGTATTTGGCACGGGCGCGTGGGTTGTGGCTGCCGCCACGCTGCAAGGCTTCTCTGCGGCGGCGATATTGATTTTGGTGCTGGCGCTGCCGCCGCTGTTAAGCCCGCCAGATGACGTGCATCGCGTGAGCGCCGCGATGTTCACCATCAGCTATAGCTTTGCGGTGATCGTACCCGTGATCAGCGGACTTGTTTGGGATCTGACTGGCGTGGCCAGTACAGCTTTTCTGCCAATCGCTCTATGTGGGATTGTGCTGGTTATATTGGCGCCGGCGATCAATCATGTCCCGCGCACTGGGAGCTGATGGCATGCGTCCGATTCCTGTCGGAGCCAAGGGATCTTACACACTGCGTGTGACACCAGCGCATCTCGCCAATCAATTTAAGGATGCGGCACTACCGCCCGTATTCGCAACGCCGATGATGGTGACTGCCATGGAGAATGCCGCCCTGAATGCGGTGCGCGGCTATCTTGACGCCGGTGAAAGCGCGGTCGGAACTGCCGTTAATATTCGTCATGTCGCGGCCACACCTGCCGGCCATCGCGTGACGGCAGAGGCCGTGGTGACGAAGGTCGACGGCCGGCGTATCGAATTTAACGTGAGCGCTCGCGACGAGATTGAGGAAATTGGCAATGGCACCCACGAGCGCATGATCGTGGACCTGCCGCGTCTCCACCAGCGGCTCAGTGTCAAAGGCCGCCCTTCAGCTTGATTTCAAGCCAGAGCCCCGCGCGGCCACGAATCATTTCGCAATTTTTATATTGGCGCGCTTGACGACTTTGCCCCACTTGTCCGTTTCAGCGCGAATGAAGGTCGAGAATTGCTCAGGCGTGTCGATGATCGGTTCCAGCCCTTGCGCCGCGAGATATTTTTCTGCGAAGGCCCGATCTGACATCACCTTTGTCACATCCTGATTGATTTTCTTGACAATGTCCGACGGCGTGCCGGCCGGCGCTACAAGACCAAACCATGATTTTGCTTCAAATCCTGGGACACCCGACTCGGAAATCGTCGGTACGTCGGGAAATTCGCTGCTGCGGTGATCGCTTCCGACTCCGATCATGCGCAGTTTTCCAGCCTGCACATTGCCTTTGACTATGCTCAGCGCCGCAAACATGAAACCGATATGTCCGCCGATCACATCGTTCATTGCCGGCCCAGCGCCGTTGTAGGGAATGTGATTGAAGCGCGCACCCGTCATCTCCTGGAGCATTTCCATGTTCAGGTGGCCTGTGGAACCGACCCCGAACGAGCCATAAGTCAGTTCGCCGGGCTTTTCTTTCGCAAGCGTCACCAGATCTTTCACGGTCTTCACCGGTAACGACGGATTGGCGACCAAAGCCTGGGTCGCTGAAACCAGCGCAATAACCGGGGCAAAATCCCGCACAGAATCGTATGGAATTTTGTCATACAGATGAGGCACGATCACCAACGTCAAATCGGCCGTCAGCAGCAGCGTGTATCCGTCGGCGGAAGATTTCGCGACCTGGTCGGCCCCAATCACAGTGCTGGCGCCCGGACGATTGTCGACGATGACTTGCTGGGTCCACATCTCGGAGAGATGCTGGGACAAAACGCGGGCGAAGGCATCGACCGCGCCACCCGCCGGATATGGAACGACGACGTGCACAGGTTTTGTGGGATATTGGGCAAGCGCAGGATCTTGCGAGAATAATCCAGCCGCAATCAGGAGCGCCACGATCACACGCCAAAACATGGCATTCTCCGCAATGATCCTATGTCAGGCGCCTGTGTTCAGCTCGGCTTCAATCGGCGAACTACTTCCCGACGCTTCAGCCACCATGAAAGATTGCATGGAAGAGTGTCGAGATAATTCTCGATTCCTAATTCCTTTGCAGCATGGACAGGCCAATGAGGATTGTAAAGAAGCTCTCGCGCAAGCGCGATTAAATCCGCTTGCCCATCGCACAGTATTTGCTCGGCATGGCGTGCCTCGGTAATTAATCCGACAGCAACGGTCTTGACGCCCACGTCGCGCCGCACGCGCTCCGAGTACGCCACGTGATACCCCGGAATTCGAGGCACGATTGCCGTGTTGATCGGTCCGCCAATGCCACCCGATGAACAGGTGATGACATCGACGCCCCGCTGGAGCAATTCGCGCGCCAGTACGACGGTGTCGTCGATGCTCCACTGACCGTCCGGACCGTCCGTGGCCGAGCAGCGAAAGAAAAGCGGGCGATCCTGCGGCCAGACTGCCCTTACCGCCTCTACAATTTCCAATCCGAAACGCATGCGGCCATTCAAGTCTCCGCCGTAACCGTCATTTCGCCGGTTGGCGAGTGGGCTGAGAAACTGGTGAATCAGGTATCCGTGAGCGCCGTGAATCTCGCAAATATCAAATCCGGCATCGAGGCTCCGCAGCGCGGCCTCCCGCCACACCTCGATCATCTCACGGATGTCCCTCGTTGACATGGCGATCGGTGTCGACGAGTCCGCACGCGCAGCTGGGACTGCACTGGCCGACACTCCAACCCAGGGATTGAGGCCCCGCGCCGCGTCGGCCTCATCCAGCGGCCTGAAATCATTCCAGGGCAGATCGCTGGATGCTTTCCTCCCCGCGTGACCCAACTGAATTGCCGGAACAGCGCCTTGACTACGAAGGAAATCGGTAATCCGGCGATATGCGGGCACGTGATCGCTCGAATATATCCCGGCGCATTCATATGTTTTGCGGCCGCGTTCTTCCACGGCTGTCTCTTCCGTGAACACGATTCCGGCGCCGCCTATTGCGTATTTTCCCAGATTAACAAGATGCCAGTCTGTCGGGCCGCCACTCTCCGACTGATATTGGCACATCGGCGACACGACGATGCGGTTGCGGGCGAAAATTCCGCGCAAAGCTAACGGCTGGAGAAGCAACGGGAGTCGCACACCTTTGTCATGCATGGCGGTCATCCCTGATGCACAAAGGCAATTTGCTAAATTCTGGCGCCATTAAAATGCTCACGGATGCGCGCGCGCTCTTGTCCGCAACTTCTGAACAAACGATTTAACCACCGGCTCATCTTCTCGCTTTCGATAGGCCACAGCAATCTCGGCGTCTTGGAGAGCACCCGCGATCTTTCGGTAGACAATGCCCGGGATCCCGACATTTTGCATAGGCGCTGAAATGATACCGAGACCGACTCCAGCCGCAACAAGCGTCAGGAGAGAGAATATGTCCGGCGTTCTTTGAACGATACGGAGCGGCTGTCCTGGCTTCGATACGGCACCCAGGTTTCCCCAAAATCCCACCTCCATCTCCAGAGAGCCGGAGACAAAGGATTCATCGGCAAGCATCGCGAGAGTTACATGCTTTCGCCGGGCCAAAGGATGATCTTCCGGGATTGCGACGTAATAAGGATGATGATCAACAACAAAGCCAGTGAGCTCGGCCGGATAACGTTGCGGCGCTCTGATGAATGCGACATCGAGGACACCGTCGATAAGCGCCTTCATTTGCGGGAATGTTTCCATACGATAGATTTGCAACAGAACGTTAGGGTTTTCCTTCTGAAATGCCGCGATCAGCTCAGGCAACAAGCCGATGCAACTCGCGGACAATATGTAGCCGACGGCAATAGAGCCGATGTCGCCGCGCGCCGCGCGCTTTCCCACAAGCTCGGCGTTTTCTGCCTGCCGCAACGTAGCGCGGGCCTCCTCGAGAAAACGCTTGCCTGTGTGCGTCAGCGAAACAGCGCTTTTCTTTTTTCTTGAAAGCAATTGTGCGCCGAGCATCGTCTCGAGAGCCTGGATCTGGTGACTGAGTGTCGGCGTCGAAATATTCAGTTGCTCGGCAGCGCGCGAGAAATGGAGTTTCTCAGCGACCGCCACGAAATACCGGAGATGGCGCAATTCCATAATACGAATGCCATTCGCTTGAGCGGTGGTGGGCCCGGGAGTTGTACCACGGCATAGCGATTTCAATACTTTGCATTGTCCGATCACCCTGAATTGAGTGACTGGTGAAATCGTTGCTGGCGGCCTGTCTTTTAGATCATTGCCCCAAAGGGAAATGGCGCGGTTTTTAGATTTGGTCCAAGTTGGGGCCAACATGTTTAAAGACGAACGTGCGCGTTCCGGCATTGAATTGGAATAAGGCGATCGAATGCGACCAGCCAATAATATTGGATGTTTAATAATCACATTGTTGGTGTTTTTGTGTGTGGCAATCGCTTTTGCCGTTCCAACTTTTGCGCAGAATCTTCCTTGGTGCGCCATCATGGACAATGATGGCAGCACGCAATGCAACTTCTACACCCAGCAGCAATGCCGCCAGACATTGAGCGGTATCGGCGGCGAATGCATTCGCAACCCTGCTGGAAGCACACCACAACAAGCGCCCCCACAGTCGGAAAATGCGCAAGGCCTTTTACCCCTGCAACTGGAAAGCCCGGGTCCGCCGCCAGGACTTGGGCCGCCCAACAACTAACTTCCGAAAATCACATTTCGGTTGGTTAAAACGTGGATGTTGAACATGCCGAGCCGTGGCGCCATCGTCGGATTCGCAATGATGATGTGGGGGCTTTCATTCGCGCTCGCCCAGCAGCAGACAATTGTTGCACCCGACAACCTTTTCACGCAATCCGGCTTCATTGTGAAGTACGCGACGACACCGGAAAAAAGCGCAGTCCTGAAATCGTTGCCGCCTGACAAGCTCGTCACGCGACGGAAGGGCGGCAAATTGTATTATGTCTATGCCGACGCCGCGCGCTGTAATTGCGCCTATGTGGGAACACCCGACGCCTATTCGGCCTACCAGAACTGGGCAAACGTCGGTCCCGGTGGAAATGGCGGGTCCTTGAATGCCATGCAAACGATCGATTCCGATGTGGGGTCCGGCTACATCCCCGCTGACATCGGCAATAGCATGGACAGCATTCTTCAACCGGATTTCTGAGAGCCATGGAATAGGCAAAGGGTAGCGTCCGCTTTTGACCCAACCTGACCTGGAGCGATCTTGTCTAGGTCGACTTCAGGCTGGCGTTGTCAGCATGCGGCAAGCCGCCGATTGCAACCCGGGTAATGAGATCCGCCAGTTCATCGACAAACCGCTCGTCGATCGTTATCCGGAATGGATCTTGTGCAAACAGATCACGGTTTCGTACGAAAACGCTGCATTGTCCCATCAAGCCTATGGCTGCGCAGAGAGCTGCCCGCTCTTGTGTGTTTGGCGGCAATAATCGCCGCACAAGATCGATCGCCGCCGAAAGGTATGAGGTTGTATTAGTCGCTATGAACTTCCGAAAAACCTTTGACGGATGCGCGCTTTCCCAGGCGAACATGCGTGTGTAGCGACTCAGTTCATCTTGAAAAAGCAGCGGCCGCAGCTGGTGGCTCACGAAGCGTCGCAGTGCCTGTTCGGGTGAAAGTGATTTGAGGTCTTCCGCGTCGGCTCCCGCATTCTCTGTGAGCCGTTCGAACGCGATTTTGAGAACTTCGAAGTACAAACCATCCTTGCCTTTGAAATGATAGTTGATGGCAGCCTGGTTGACCCGAGCCTTGGTGACGATGTCACGCACGCTGGATCGCTCGAAGCCCTTCTCCGCGAACAGCGAGACGGCGGCCTTGATGATCAAGTTGCGGGTATATTCGGCGGAACGGGTCATCGGTCTCCCTAATTCAAACAAACGTTTGAGCGGAGTTTGTAATGCTTCCGCGGGCAAAGGGCAACTTTTCCGAACAAAAATGGGGCTTTCTAGACGGTCATCATTATGCCTAAAACGACCGTTTGAATTGTAAATGGTCGTTTGAAATGACCGTTTCCTGACGAAGCCACTCAACGATTTTGGGGTCTTCCATGCTTAAGCTGACATCGCGGTTTGTCTTGCAAGTGCTGCCCTATCTGCTTATGGCGCTGGCTGCAGTTGTCCTGCTGCCAGGGGTTGCCGATTCGCTGACACGGGCCGCTCCCCCCGCTGCCGCTTCGTCACCACCTCATGAGATAGAGATAATGCTTGAGCCCGTCGGTTACAGCAAAACGCTTGACCTTATTCATCAGAACCATGAGGCGATTGCGCCAAACTGGTTCGCGAAAGCCCACCGAAGCCGATCTTGAGCATCGCTAACGCAAGGAGTTGCGCATGCGCTCACAAAACGAAATGTCGGATTTGTCTCACCGGACCTCTTGGTGGGGTCTGGTTCGGGCACTTAGGACCGCAATCTTCTCATGTTGGCCGGAGCCGCGCGAGAGACCTTATCGGCCCGAACGGCATTACATGCGCGGACCCGGCCCAAAATGGCGCGCAAAGCACGGCCATTTTGGTTGAGCAGCAATTTACACGGCCCGAAATCGAACCGGACGCTGCTCCGGCGTAAAGCGGAAGTAATGTCCGCTTAGGGCCATAAGCGGACATCTTGACTTGAGTGAACAAGAAACTCCGCTTGGCGGCGATCCGTCTGGCCCCAGCAGTCGGCCCAATCTCCGCGGCCCTCAATTCGTCCGACCTGAAACTGCCGATGTCGACGACGTGTCGATCAGGTCGCTGCGCGAGCTGCGTCCGCTTGCGCGGGGCGCGTTTCGGGCATTGCAAACCAAACTAAAATAAATGCAGTGGCTGCGACTGCCCCAAGGGTGAGAAATGCGATGCCGCCGCCAAAGTGGTCCGAGACATAGCCGGCAAAAAGCATACTGATCGAGGCGCCAATACCGGTGGCGGTTCCTACCATTCCTTGTGCCACATTGAAGTGGCCAGACCCATAAGTGACATCGACAACAACAAGCGGTACCAGGACTCCGAACACAGATGCTGAAACTCCGTCCAGTATCTGAATCAGTACGAGTAGAGGTGGATCGTGAATAAGGGCAAGCAGGATTGAGCGCAAAACAAGAGCGCCAATGCCTATAAGCAAGAGCGGACGGCGTCCCCAAGTTTGGGCGCGGGCGCCAGTCCAGGGAGACATCACTGCGACTACGATCTGCGGCATGACCATGCAGGCGGCGATCAGCGCGGGTGCCGAGGTACTCGATTGCATAGTTACAGCGCTTCCCAACAATGGAAGCATTGCGGCATTGGCGAACTGGAACATCAGTAAAACGAGTGCGAATTCCAGCAATGGCCGGTTCTTAGTGAGCACTGCGATACTCTTTGTGCGTTCGCCTTCTTCGCGGGCGACGGCACCGTGCGCCAATTCCGGGTTAATCTCATCCGCTCGTATGCGTGCAACCGCCAACACCGTTGGAATCGTCAAAAGGACCGTAACGAAGAATACAGATTGGCTCGATAGAAAATAGCCGCAGGCGCCCATCCCCGCTGCCGCCAGTCCGCTACCAATAGAAGCAAACCGCGCATTGCGTCCTAAACGCCGACTAATCTCGGATCGGCCAACCAAGCCGAGACTGATGGCGGCGATTACAGGCCCTAATACACAACTGGCCGCAGCTTGAAGAATGGCGGCCGACAGAACGACGGGGAAGATGGGCCATGCCGCATAGGCAAGCGCACTGAGCCCGATGGCTCCTACAGCCAAACCGGCAAGGAATTTTTCGGACCGAGCCCAGTCGACAAGTGCTCCACCCGGTATTTGTCCAAGCAAAGCCACGAGCCCGCTCACTGAGAGAATCATGCCGATCTCGACTTGTGTCCATTTCTGAGTTGTTAGATAGACCGCGATGAACGGACCGAAGCCGGTCTGCACGTCGGCAAGAAAAAACACAAACCAATCAAGCGCCCGCCTGCTGCGAATGGAAGGTCCACGACGAGGGAGCACTGCCGAATTGCCGGACGCCTCACCCTTTCGGCGAAGATCACCAATAGCGTCAAACGGCTGGGTTGCTTGCGCAAACAGGTTATTTCTCCAGTGTCACTCGGGGAAATCTAGCGACTCGAACGTACCGGTTGAACCGATCACAACTGGATTGCCATCCTTGTACTCTGGCACGATTTTCAATTGATCCCGGGTCAATGCGAGCCTGATGTCAGTTTCATGCCTGACCGCGCCGCCGAAATGCAGCGCGTTCCAGTCCACCGCGATCTTCCGGCTGCCGACACCAAGAAAGCCGCCGAAATCGATAATGGCCGCACGCACCCGCCCTGCGGGATCAACGATGATATCAATCACACGCCCCATCTCTTTGCCGTCGGCATCCTGTACGGCGCGGCCAAGAATTCCACGCACCGGCGTCCCGTCTATTGTTGTGGCAGGTGGTTTCGATTCTGTCGGCGTTGAATCGGCGGCGCATAACAGTCGCGGTTCGGCAATTGAATAGGCTGCTGCCAAGATGAGGCCGATGATGAATTTCCCTAGGCGCACGAACAACTCCTTATCTGATCCGTAAATTCAATCGACATAAGGCCCGCGAAGCTCGCTTAGACAGTCGATCCGGATCGGCTAAGCCGCATTTCTGGTCAGACGATTCATTTCGCTGCATAGTAGCTTGTAGTAAGTTCCCCGACGCTTGATCAGTCTGTCGGGCGCACCGTCTTCGATCACCCGACCGGATTTCATGACGATGATCCGATCGAAATTTCGAAGCGTCGACAGACGATGCGCAATCGCTATTACGGTCCGTCTCTGCATCAAGCGTCCAAGCGCTTCACGGACCGCTTCCTCAGAAGTGCCGTCAAGCGACGCTGTCGCCTCATCCAGTAGCAAGATCGGCGAATCTTTCAGAAAGGCACGGGCAATAGCGATCCGCTGCCGTTGGCCACCTGAAAGTTTGGCACCGCGATCTCCAACGACCATGCCAAAGCCCCGAGCGAATTCGTGTATGAATTCACATCGTGCCGCTTTAGCTGCTTGAAGGACTTCTTCGTCACTGGCATGCGGCCGGCCATAGCGGATGTTTTCCATGATAGAGCGCTGAAAAAGCGAGATGTCTTGCGGCACCAGCGCGATCGCGGACCTTAGGCTATCTTGGGTGACGCGCGTGATATCCTGCCCATCGATGAAAATTCTACCCTCTTGCACATCATGAAAGCGCTGAAGCAATGCAAACAAAGTTGATTTTCCTGCTCCGGATTCACCGACCAATCCCACGCGCTGATTAGGCTCGAAACGTAAGCTAAGTTGATCGAAAACTGCCCGGCTGTGGGCGTAGCTGAACGCAACGTTGTCGAATTCGATACACGCCCCGCGTTTTACCAAGTCGCCGGCTTCCGGATGGTCGCGCAGCTGGTGTTGGATCAGAACCGTGGCGAGAGCCTCCGAAAGACGCGCGATGTGCTGGGTCGCGTCAACGAGCGCCACCGCAAGGTCCCGGGTCGCATGCAAGACCGACAGTCCCAATGTGCAGGTTAGAACGACATCGCCGGGGGTAGCCTCGCCACGTTGCCAAAGTTCGACCGCCCAGGCCACCAGTCCCACTGTAAAGGCGGCGGTCACCAGTGCGTGCCCGACCCGGAGCTTTTCCAAATAACGCAAGCTTCGGCTCCGTGCCTCGATTTCGCAATCAACCGTCGCGCCAAAGCGGTCTAACTCGCGGCCAACCGCGCAGAAAGATTTGACCAGAGCCATGTTGCTGACGACATCGATCATTTCGCCGTCAACTGCGGCCGCTTTGGCAGCAAAATCGTGGTGAAGCGGCTTGCCAGCCGCGGCGAAACGGAACATCGCAAGCAAAACCATCGCGCCAAGGCCACTAAGAACGCAGGCCATTGGCACGCTGACCGTTGAAACCAAAACGATTGCGAACAAGGTCGCCAAACACGGCGGCATTACATTCCAAATGAACATATTTTCGATTGCAAAAACGGCATTTGAAGTCGCCGTAATTCGGCTGGTAAGGGTCCCCGTCAGGTGTTCGCTGAAATAGCTGGGGGCATGACCGGTCATGTGCTGAAACAGGTCGCGGCGCAAATCGCCGGTCACTTTCACGAAAGTTGTGCTCGCGACCCACCCGGCAGTTCGCCAAAGCAAGTTATCGGCAGCAATGAGAGAGACCAGGAGCAAAAAGGCTAGCCAAACTTTGTGGAGCGCCCCGGCTGTAAGACTGTCGACCAGGAACTTGAGCCCGTACTGAGTCCCCACGGAACAAAAAACGGCCATGGCGACCGCCGTCACAATCAGGGCATGCGACTGCCATCGCGCCCTTAGATAGTGGCCGATGAATGCGAAAGGTCGGCCCGCATAGCTGGGGAAATTATCCATGCGCCGCAACCGGCTCAGCCCGAAAAATGACAGCCAATTTTTTCGCGGCTGACGGCATCGCTCGTGAGGACGTCGCCAACATATGTCGCACCAATATTCATGTGCGCCCGCTGCCCTCTTTGGGAACAAACTCGGCAAAAAAACGTTCCCAAATTCTGATCGATCCGCGGTTGGCTCCTTTTAAGTATTCAAAAATACAGGGTTTTTTAGTTGATACGCATCGCGCAGGTCGCTCCGTTGACCGAGGCAATACCTCCCAAGCTTTACGGGGGCACAGAACGCGTCGTTTATTGGTTGACTGAAGAATTGGTAGCACTCGGGAACGACGTCACGCTGTTCGCAAGCGGTGACTCGTTTACCTCGGCTAAACTTGAGGCGGTTTGGCCAAAAGCTTTGCGCTTGGATGGGTCGATCCGCGACCCCAACGCCTTACATATTGTAATGCTTGAAAACGTCCGTCAGCGCAGCGGGGATTTCGATTTGCTTCACTTCCATTTAGATTACTATCCCTTTTCACTTTTCGCTCGGCAACCGACCCCGTTCATTACCACTCTGCATGGCAGACTTGATCTGCCCGAACATCAACCGGTTTTCAAAGCGTTTCGCAAAACTCCTTTGATTTCTATTTCCAATTCGCAACGTCGGCCCATTCCACAAGCGAATTGGGTAAGAACAATTTATCACGGAGTCCCCGAGAAATTATTGACTCCGCGTCCGATGAAACCGAGTTATCTTGCCGTGCTTGGCCGCATCGCGCCCGAGAAATCAATGGACCGTGCCATCCGAATTGCCCAACGGTGCGGCATACCGTTGAAAATCGCTGCCAAAGTCGACCGAGCCGATCAGGAGTATTACGAACAGGTCATTAAACCGCTTTTAGACACATCGCTTGTTGAATATGTCGGGGAAATCAGTGACAAAGAGAAGTCCGAATTTTTAAGCGGCGCGATCGGGTTGCTAGTAACGATTGATTGGCCCGAACCCTTCGGACTGGTGATGATCGAGGCTATGGCCTGTGGCACGCCAGTGATCGCCTTCAATCGCGGATCGGTACCGGAGATCGTTGAGGACGACATCACCGGCTTTATCGTAGAAGATGAGATTTCAGCCGTGAATGCAGTCAACCGCATTAGCCAACTGGATCGCCAACAAGTGCGAAGGCGATTCGAAGAAAGATTTACAGCACGACGAATGGCTCTGGATTATATGGCTGCCTATCGGGAAGTCATGCAAATCGATAGGCCTCGCCTAAAGGTGGTCACCGGCGTTGAGCACTAGAGTCCGTCGTTTGCCTAAAAGTTGCTTTTCGCTTTGAAGCAGCCCAAATCTGACCGCGACGTCACAGAGACACATCCCCTGCCTCGCGGGCCAGTAGTTCGGGGCGGGGAAATTTCTCTAATGCCAGAACTGCGTGGTGGGCCCGGGAGTAGTGCCACGACGTTGCAATTTCAATCACTTGCAGTGTCAAACTACTCTAACGGCGATCACGGCCGTCACGCTCCAGGCGGGCTTGCAGTCGCGCGACATCGAACTTGCCGTTGAACGGGTCCGCACCGGCTACCTGACAAGGGCTTCAATGTCGAAATTTATACCAGGAGCCGGTGGTTGTTGCCGCAGCGAAATCAAACAAGTGTGCAGTGCAACTAGGGATGTCCGCTTTGTGCCAGTAGCGGACATTCAAGCTTCGCTTGATTGTCCCTCCGCTCGATCACTCTGGCGCTTGTCTGCGCAACTCGTAAGAAAACGTGCGTTAGTGCGATGGGAGTATAGGTTATCGCAAGAAACCCAAGGCCCCACCTATCGAATTTAGGGTGGCGCGGTTGCCCTCCTATCTTACCGGCCGAAATCCAAAAAAAGTCGCAAAACAATAATTCGATAACATCCTGCCTATTTGGGTTGGGGACCCCAGAACCAATACAAATCTATTTGTTGCTCGCACAAGACTTCCCGCTCGCGCTTGCGCTACGAGGAGCCCATGGTATGTGGACTACGCTATTCACCATCACTTTTATAATTGCCGTCGCCTTACAGTTAGCCGCGTTGTCTCAAGTCGACTAAAGGCACCCACCACATCACCGTGGACATCCGCAGGGAGGCGGCTTGCGACTCAGCCATGCTGATGTTCCGCTGGTAACGTTCCTCCCATACGACTTGGCCCGGCTCTCCAGCGAGCTGGGCTTTTTCTTCATACGCGTGAGGTCTTGGATCATAAGCGGACATGTGCGGTGCAACTACGGATGTCCGCTTTGTGCCAAGAGCAGACACTAATCCCGGCGCAGTTAAGATTACGCCTTAACTAATGATTAATTATACGTTGGCGGGCTCGAATGGCCCGGCCTAGGATGGGTTTGGATGTTGCTCTGTAACCCAGTGGGCGTGCCATGATGTATAAAATGTGTGCGGCCTTCACAATGTCTATCAGCGTGGCGCTTGTCCTTGCCTCTAACCAAGCGTTCGGTCAGTCAGGCCCAGCCCAGGGTGGAAGTTCTGCTTCGATGCATTCGACTTCCCATCAATCGGTCACCCGCTCGGCGCATCAGCGCATCGGTCGCAATCGAGGGGCTTTCTTCCCGACAACCGCGGGCTTCTTCTGGGGGCCATCGAATGGCGTACCCAACGTAGAGGTCGCGCAACCGACGAGCTCGATATCAGGCGATTTCACTTACACATACAAAAACGATTTTCCCTGGGATTGGGCACACCGATATCCGCCTAATCTTTTTGCTACCCCTCCTGAACAAATTCCTCCGCCGATAAGTTATCGGCCCGGCTGTGCCGCGCAGGCCGTAACGGTCCCTGGGGCTGACGGCAAAGATCAAACGATAAATATGATTCGCTGCTAAGAGAAGGCGAGCGTTAGTGTAATGCCGTGTTCGCTTTGGGTCAAAAGCCGACATGTGCAGCGCACAAGCCGATGTCGGCTAAGTGCTAATAGCGGAAATTAGGACGCCGAAAGCGCTCCAACGATACCTTCTACAACGCGCAAGGCATCGACGGTGCCATCAGCTTCGCCTTTTTCAAAATCTTGTTCGGCAACTGCCATCGTATTCGTCACATGCGCGAGGCATATGACTTTTTAGCGGACATTCTGCGGTCGGTTCACTGTTATCGTCAGTCGAAGTTGTTCTTGAACCGCTCAAGCATTGCTGGCAGAATTGAAAAGTCGAGAGCGCTTGATGTCGCGCTTTGTTGCATGCATTCTTCTGCTGCTGACGGCAACCGGCCTGACGGCCCAGGAAGTCGCCGAACCTCCTGAGCGTACTCCAACAACAACTAACGGCGAATATCGACAAGTGCGGAAGTCAGTCTGCCTCCTCCTAGAATCGGCGGCTCATGCCAATGGATTACCGGTTGAATTTTTTGTTCGATTGATTTGGCGGGAAAGCCAATTCCGGCCTACCGCGATCGGGCCGTTGACCCGGAGCGGAAAGCACGCTTTGGGAATTGCGCAATTCATGCCGGCTACGGCAGCAGAACGTAACCTGCTTGATCCACTCAATCCCATCGAAGCGTTACCGAAGGCAGCCGAGTTCCTCAAGGATTTGCGCAGCCAGTTTGGCAACCTTGGACTTGCGGCAGCTGCCTATAATGCAGGGCCCGGTCGTGTCCGGGCGTGGATGGCGGGCGCAGCCTCACTGCCTGCCGAGACCCGTACCTACGTGCAGGCTATAACCGGCAATTCGGTCGACGACTGGGCAGCGCGTCGGGGCCCAGAAGCCAAAGCCGAAAGCGGAATTAGTTGCGAAACGCTGATGGCGAAGCTCAAGCAACCGCCAACGATTTTCCTGGCAGCGCTTCAGCAACACGTGGTGATGGGCGCGACCCAACCCTGGGGTGCCATTCTCGGCGCGGACAAATCGCGCCCGGAAATCTTGGATCGATATGCCGCACTCCAGCGTCGGTTCGCTGCAGTGCTTACCGGACGGGACCCGATCGTGCTTGAACGCGGGCGCGGTTCCCTTCCCCGCTATCAAGTCAGGGTCGGCGCTGATTCGCGGGCGGCTGCAAATGATGTTTGCAAAAGGATTCATCTGGCCGGGGGCGATTGTGTGGTCCTCCGCAATCCCGGTAGTTAGACGCCTGTCGCTGCTCCTTGTGAAGATCACGACTGCCGCAAATCTCGCCGATGTGCCTATCCGCTTTGGGTCAATTGCGGACACTCCGCGATGCAAAAGCCGTGTCCGCTCTTCCCCCGAAAGCGGACATTCAGCAGCGTATTGAGCATGTCAGCTTTGGGCCATAAACGGACATTCGATTTGCCCGGCTTCCCCGATGGCAGAGACACAGGGCCAATAACAGTCGCCAGCGACTTGGCATATCTTCAGAAACCGAGCCTCAACTATCTCAAGCCCCAAAAGGCGCGGAGGTTCGAGGCCTTTCCGGTCGCACTAGAGACTTTGAGAACAAACAGAACTGCGTGGTGGCGGACGCAGTCACATGCGAACCCGTCTCTACTGGCAATTTCCCTGCTAACAGGGAAAAAAACAGGGAATTTTACAAAATCGCGGTTTTGGTAGCGTGAGAGATTGTAAATGATGGCATTGTTACAGGACATTTGAAGTCAATTCCCTACTCAAAAATACAGGGAATTATTTTGACGGAGCAGGGAATGTTGGCACGAGACCAGGGAATCTATCGGCGAGAATTAAAAATATCGCTGGATTAGATCTTCGGAGCAAAGGGCCACCGGGTGATGTCCGCTTTAGCCCCAAGAGCGGACATGTGCAGTGCAAAGCGGAATGTCCGCTTTGTGCCAATAGCGGACATGGGAATGGATTGCGAGCGTTAAGGAAGTAAGGCGCTAGCACGCGGCAAAATCACTCTGATTTCAGTGAACTCCCCCGGCTGGGTTTCGACCTCGATAGACCCGCCATGTTGCTTGACGATGATGTCGTGGCTGATCGAGAGGCCAAGCCCGGTGCCCTCACCGGCAGGTTTTGTTGTGAAGAAGGGATTGAACATTTTCTCCTTCACCTCGAGCGGAATACCAGTGCCATTATCGCGAACCTTGATTTCCACGCGATCGCCGAGGTTCCTAGTCGCAATCTCAAGGGTCGGCTCGTAGCCATCGCTATTGGCCTGCGCCTTGCGTTTAATCGCAGCGTAGAACCCATTGGTAATCAGATTGAGTAGTACCCGCGTGATCTCTTGCGGGAAGAGGTCAATCTCGCCGGCGCTCGGATCAAATGACCTTACCAGCGAGATATTGAAGCCCTGCTGCTCAGCCCGTGCCCCGTGATAGGCGAGGTTGAGGCCTTCCTCGACAAGGGCATTGATATCGACAAGCCGGTGCTCACCCGAGCCTTCACGGGAGTGCAGTAGCATATTCTTGACAATGGCATCGGCGCGCTTGCCGTGCTGCACGACCTTGTTGAGATTACCGCGCAGTGTGTCCATCAGGTCAGCGATCTCATCGCGTTTTTTTTCTTGGAGGCTAACGTCCTTGAGAACTTCCTGCAGCTCATCAATCAATTCGGCAGAAACCGCCGAGAAATTATTGACGAAATTGAGCGGGTTCTTGATCTCGTGCGCAATGCCAGCGGTGAGCTGGCCAAGGGAGGCGAGCTTCTGTGTCTGCACCAAACGGTCCTGTGTGGTGCGCAGGTCGTCCAGCGATTTACTCAAATCATTGGTGCGCTGGCGCAGCTCGCTGAGGAGCCGTGTATTTTCGATCGCAATGACGGCCTGCGCAGCGAAGTTCTCTACCAGCTCGATCTGCTTGTCAGTAAAAGCCCGTACCTCAGTGCGATAGATGGTAAGTGCACCTACAACCTCACCTGCTTTGATCATCGGCACAGCAATATGCGAGCGTGCGCCACCGAGCTTGACCGATGGTGGTTGGACTTGTTCTTTAGTCGCATCAACGGTGTGGATTGTCTGTTTAGTGCGCAGCACGCGATCGAGTGGCGCTCCCTTTGGCGACACAAATAGCGAGCGTCGTCGCAGTTCGTGGGCAAGCGCCGACGGCACGCCGACCATGGCTCTCGCCTCAAACGCCCCATCTTGGCATCCGTGCAGCACGCCAAATTTTGCTTCGCAGATGTGAGTCGCATTCTCCAATATGGTTTGGAAAACGGGCTCTAGCTCGCCGGGCGAACTGCTGATAATTTTCAGCACATCGGCCGTCGCAGTCTGCTGCTGAAGCGACTCACGCAATTCATTGAGCAGCCGCGTGTTCTCGATGGCGATCACAGCTTGCGACGCAAAGTTTTGCAGCAGCTCGATTTGTTTCTCGGTGAAGGGCCGCACCTCCTGGCGATAGATGACGATGGCACCGATAAGCTCATCTTCCTTGAGCATCGGGACCGAAAGGAAACTCCGTGCGCCTGCGCCTTCGACAGTCACGACACGTAACGAATCCCGCTCAGTGTAAGCTCGCTCGGCTTTAAGATCTGCGATGTGCACAACTTGTCGGGTGTGTGCAATGCGACCGATGCCCGTATTTGGACCGGCTTTTATGGGTTCGTGCTGTTCCCAAAATTCGCGGTAGGACGGTGGGACGTCGTGCAAATATGCCGCGGTAAAGCCCTCGTCCTCATAGAGCAACAGGTGGCCAAATTTTGCTTTGCAAATGCTCATCGCCTTCGCCAGCATGACTTGGAACACCGTCTCAAGCTCGCCGCGTGAACTGGAGATAATTTTGAGAACATCTGCTGTGGCAGCCTGTTGTTCGAGCGCCTCGCTTAGCCTGTGATCGAGCAGCGCGACTCGCTTGGCTGTCTCCATGCTCGAAGATCTTCGCTGATGAGCAATCTTTGCGGTCTTGGGCGGCCCTGCTGTCCGGCGCCGTTGCGTTTTTGTTGCCTTGCCGCCCGCTTTCTTGCGCCGTCTCATTGCCTGCCTCGAAGCTGCCTACGCATCGTAGCCGTTGGAATGAGGCTCGTTAAGGGACCCGCAATGTCCGCTAAGTGCCAATAGCAGACTCTAGCGGTACAAAAGGTGAAGCAGCTGAGCGATGCCGCCAACGGCAATACAGCCCCACCCGAATAGATACCAGGCGGCATTTTTGTAAAAAAATGACGACGCAGTCCAAATGAGTAAAGCAAGCACGACAAAGACTGCTGTGGCGTAGTGCAAGTAAGTCGAGATCATGAGATTCCAATTAAAGGGGCAAAAATGCGCGACAAATGCTCACGTGGCGTCCCCTAACACACTATAGGAAATGGTCCGCATTGGGTCATTGCGTACATTCTGCGCTGCAATCGGCATGTCCGCTTTACACCCGAAAGCGGACATGCGGCACCCACTCCCGCAACAAAAGGCCATCGGTTGTGCAATCTTGTCCACTGTTGCCGTGCGGTCATAGGAGCGATGCCGAGCGAACCCTATTGTCGACCTATGCATGACCGACCTTCCGATGTGGACGTTAGCCGTCAAATCCTCGGCGTTTTTATGCGTCATCGGATTCCTGCGACCGGCACGCTGCAACGCAATTATTTTTTTGAAGTGCGCGACAGTGATTTCCAACGCGGGATTGACAAGGCGGTCGCTAACAATTGGATCACCCTCGATTTGCGAAACCGCTACCGCTATCAACTCACGCCAACAGGCTATGCTGTCGGGCAGATGATTGATCTGGTGCTCTAAGGGGGGAATGTCCGCTTTGGGCCATTAGCGGACATGTGCAGCGCACTAGCCGATGTCCGCTTTGTGCCAAAAGCGGACGTAGCGCAAATCTTTGCCGACCTTAAGCAGGATGAATTGGACCTTGCTGTCAGCGTGCCGGCTGGCGGCCATTCCTGGTTCTCACCGCCTCGGCGCTTTCGCTCAAGGTAGTCTATAATTCAATCCGACCCGTAGGATATTATCGGTAAATCTTGCGTTCCAGTTATAGCTTCCCAAGACGGGAGCCACGCCTGAGCCGCTCAAAGATCCGAGATCGACGTAGAGGTATTCAACCTTCCAGGTCCAGTTTCTTGTGTCGAACAGAGCGCCTTCAACGCCGGCCCCCAGGGTCCACCCAAACTTTGTCTTCGAATCGCCGATTGATCCCGTGGTCGTGGCCGTAACCGGCCCGCCGCCGAGATCGACAGTGACAACTGAAGAAAAATTATCAGTGACGCTCACCTTGCCGTAAGCAAGTCCACCGGTTCCGTACAGCATCAGCGTCGGACTAATCAGAAAGCCGGCGCGCCCACGCACCGTTCCAAACCATTGAATTTTTGCCTCGATGGTTTGACTCAGGACGCCGCTGACGCCGCCCTCGCCAATGACAAGAGCGAATGGATCGCTGAAACTGTTGCTGTGTTTTTCTGCAGAGCCTTGGAAATCGGCCTCGATGCCGAGGACCCACCGACTATCAAACTGCCGATTACAGCCGATCTGCCCGCCGCCAATCACGCCATCCAGATTTTGCGATATTGGAAATGAGCCGGGGAATACCGGAGGCAGGTCTGGTGTGTTAACGTTCCCCCGGGCGCGTCCCCAACTGTAGCCAACGTTGCCACCGATATAACAGCCGGTCCAATTGTACGCTGCCACAATAGGCGCCTTGACTGGTGCTTTGACGGGCATGTCGGCAGCAAGCGCGGGATTGATTGCCACAAGCGCGCCGATCGCGACGCTCGTCAAAAGTAATGATTTCATAACGCCCCCCAATGGAACCTACGAATGTAATCCGAACGTGAGCGAACCGCTCCCACACCTCATTAACGTACTATAAATACAACCGTACCGGGCTCCCTATGATATTTTTGCCACACTTCACAAAATAAGCAGTTATTCGCCCCCCGCCCGAATATTTTCATACGAAGGGAAATATTGAGTAGTTTCAATTGTTTCCGCATAGTTGAGCGGTCGATGATGTTGGGCTGATTGATTTCGTTGGTTACGGCCCTAGCCTTTGGCGGACGGACTTCAAGGTTTTTCCTCCTGAATTATTTTATCGATCGGCCGATGGCGCCAAGAGCAATCGGTTGGGACTGAGCTGGCGGCTCGTTCATTTTTCGAAACGGGCGTTTTGCAAGGACGGCACGATTGATGATCGACGCCACCGCCGAGGAACTTCATATGTTCTCCGATTTGATCAAGAGACCTCTCAGAGCAGACGCGTACAGCGTCAATCCATTCACTTTTCTGGATCAGAGTGTTCAAAACGATCTGGCCAACATCGCAGCAATAAATCTCATCGAAAATGGGCCGCGAGAAGCGCGCGAGCGGTGGCAGAATCGGCAACTGACAAATCTTCTCAGGCACGCGCAAGCTCACTCCAAATTTTGGCGGCAGCGGATGCCATCTCGCATGATCAATCATGACGTCATGAAATATGTGCCGATTCAAAGTCGGGCGGACGTCGCTGCCCAAATCAAGCTCGATGGCTCTTTGGTGACAGACGATGGAAACAACCCGGTTTCGAGCTATGCGTCGACAGGATCGACCGGCACGCCGGTGAAAGTGTACCTCTGTCCGGAAAACGGCTATTACAATGGAATTAGAAGCGTCGCTCAGTATTTTATTTATGACTTAAGTCTTGACGAAAATTGCGTTCGGATCATTCCGGCAACGAGCTTGGCCAAGCTGGAAAAAGGATCACCAGCTTCGACGTTGACCGGTTCGTGGATCGGCTCCTTAAGTAAATTATTTCGCAATGGGTCCGCCAAAAATATAGTCCACACATATGATGATGATGCGCTGATAAAGGAATTAATGAACGATCCGGTTGGATATCTTATTTGTCCAAGTCGATATATTGAAATCTTTGTGAGTCATGGCGGCACCGATTTCATAAAAAAGCTTGGCGTCAAATTGTGGCTCCACAGCTATGATTATCGCGACCCGGAAATCGTCAAGATGCTACAGAGTGCCGGTGTGCTATGCTTATCGAATTATTCTGCGGGTGAAGTCGGGCCAATTGCGTTTGAATGTTCAAAACACCATGGTTATTTCCACGTCGTGCACACCAATGTGATTGTCGAATGTGACAATGAATTTACGACATCATTTAATGGCATGTCATTGGGGCGACTGTTGATTACTCATTTGCATTCATACGCAACACCAATCATTCGTTATGACATCGGAGACTTTGGCCAGCTCGAAAATCAGTGCCCGTGCGGTCATGATGGACCAACAATTTCCAATATTTTCGGCAGAGGCAAACATTTTTTGCGGCACCCCAATGGCAAACTCCTGCCATTGTACCTGTCGACACGAACACTGCTGGAAGCTGTCGCTTTCAAAGAGTGCCGCATCAGGCAAGCAAAAATCGATACAATAACCGTTGAAATTGGTGGTCGCGAAAATATTACGGCAGAAGAAGAACAAAAATTGAAGAAGCTGATCACTAAAGCAACTGATCCAGCGTTCAATATCGAAATAAAGCCCGTTAAAGAAATTGATTGGTCGAGCAATCCTAAGCGTCTGTTTTTCTCGAGCGCAGTTGCTTAATAATTACCGATGTTGGGATGCAATCTGTTTTACCAACTCGGCAACCTGGTCTGCGCCGGCAATACCAAGCTCAGACAGACTGCGGTTGAGCACTCCATCAACGGGCGCGTTGTTTAGGGCGTTTCGAATGATCGTTGCGACTTCTTGGGCAATCTCCCGGGAAGCTGCCGCATCAATGAGAGACTTATAAAGATAGCCAAGAACTGCGCCTATCCCTTGGGAGCGCATTTCCTGCAGTTTTGCCACGTCGAGCACGCTGAGCGGCCATTGCATGATGTCGGTGCCCGGTTTTGCATAAACCCGAGCATTGAAAAACTGGCTCCTGTTTTGCGACGGCAGCAACAGCGTAGGCAAGTTGATTGATGTGGCTTGCAGAATTGTCGTGCTGCCTGGCGAAGTGATCAGCAGATCGGCGCCCGTTAGCGTCCGTTCGAAAGCGTAGGGTGTCTGCGGGCCAATCGCATCGCATTCAGGCAGCATTACGCGAAGCTGCGTGCAGGCCTCCGCGCTCAGATTGCCGCAAATAGCAGAGATCTTTCGACCGGAGGTTTGCAACAAGTTCACGAGCGGAAACAATACCAGGCTCAGATATGCGTCGACTGCACGCTGGGCCAAATCATTTTGGAGCCCGCCGACATCGTACGTATAGAGGCCGCCAAGATTGACGACTATACCTTGGCCGCCGCGTCGTCTTTGCGGCACGGGCACGATCGGGTCGATCCACTTGATATCATGCCACTGCCGCAACAATGGGCTTGTAAGCGGCAACAATTCGACCGGATATTTTTGCGCGCAGTAGTAGGCGACTTTCTCAAGTGCCGGAATATCGGTATCCGTTTTGTGCACATAAGGCAGGCTATCGACGTAGACGACCGGTACGTTGAGGTCGGCAATGCTGTTCGCAACCGCAGGATCGTTGATGACCAGGGCGACGCCGAATTGTTGGGGCGGGCGTTCAACAAATTTGTGGTGCGAACCGAGAAATTCGTTCATAAGGCCGGTGATATGCTCGTTGCCGTAGAGCACCACCTGGGCAGACGGCAACTTTTCCAAGATAAGACGAAGTTTGCCCACACCGCCCCAACCGATGTGACGTGTCGCTGCGAGCAAGGAAAAACCTGGCTGGTTATTCATAATGTGAGTTTAATTAATATGGGTTAGGGCATACCGCCGGATGGAAGCTGCACGTAATCAAACGCTTGGTAGGACTTAGCACGGTCGAAGAGAAAGCTTGAATGTCCGCTTTACTCCTGAAGCAGACATTTAGGGCGCAAAAGGAAATGCCCGCTACGGGCCGGAAGCAGACATTGCCGCTACCGATCGGGAGCCACTCCTCGTCTCTGTCTTGTAGGAGCGCCAAAAAAACGCTGATACTCAAGTCGGGCGTATCCGAGTGGTCATCTTTTGGGGAGATAAATGCAGCGGAAAATTCTGATTATGGGGTTGCCGGGGGCAGGCAAAACTACCCTTGCCAATGTGCTCGCTCCACTCCTCAACGCGGTCGTATTCAATGCCGACGCAGTACGTGCCAATCTCTCGCGTGATCTCGGCTTCGGCCATGAGGACCGTGTCGAGCATGCGCGTAGGATGGGCTGGATGTGCGATCGAGTGGTTGAAGCCGGGGGAACTGTCATCGCGGATTTTGTTTGCCCCACCCCCGATACACGTGCCGCTTTTGGCGATGCCTTTATCATCTGGGCTGACCTCATTGCGACAAGTCGATTTGAGGATACCAACCGAATGTTCGTTTCGCCGGAGCGTTTCGATCTGCGCGTCAGCACGAAAAGCTCTCCGCAATATTGGGCCGAACAGGCACTAATGCGATTGCGTCCACCGTTCAACCCGCAAAAGCCAACCGCCTTGTTCGTCGGGCGTTACCAGCCCTTCCACCTCGGCCACCAAAGATTAATTGAAGAGGGATTGCGCCGAGTCGGACAGGCGTGCATCGCTGTTCGGGACACACACGGCATTGACGGGCAAAATCCACTACCTTTCTTTGCGGTCAAACAGCGCATAGAGGCCGCACTCTCCGCCTATGAGGGACGATTCGTCGTGGTGCCGTTACCGAATATAACAAACATATTTTACGGTCGTGACGTTGGCTACAGCATCGAGCAAATTAGTCTCGATGCTGGAACCGAGGCAATTTCGGCCACCGAAATGCGCGCGCTTACTACTGGTCCTTAACGCTAGTGTGCTAAGGAAGACCAGGACATTTCCGATGACAGGAAATCTCTCATGGAGACAATGAAACATCATAGTCGTAAGTGTCCGCAACCCACTTGAGGGTGTCTCCGAGGTGAGGTTTTATCTTTTCTAGGTATTCAATTTTTGTTGGATCTATTTTGTGCTTTCCAATTGAGCTCTGGTCTATTTTCCTCGTCACAATTCTCCCGGAAGCATCTTTCAAAGCCGTGACAAACTGATCGATCGGTGTTTTTACCTGTAGATTAAAGAAATCTGACAGCTCTCGCTGGATTGCAACGGGTTGGCATACAAGATCTTCATAACGAATTATCTTCGTATTCTTGCGACAACTCCTGACAAGGTACTGGAGGGCGAACATTTCTCCCAGCCATCGCGGCGGTAATATGTGGTAGGGCCGGCCGCTACTCGCGAGATGACTCGTCAAGACATCAAACGGATGGCGCACGATATACGCAAGCTCGATCATCGACGGGATTTCTTTGATTTTTTGGTAAGCTGCTCTGTCCCTCTTAATGACCAGAACTGACCTGTCTGTTGCATACAGGCCGAAATACTCTACGGGCAACTCTTTTGCGATCAGGTCAAGATCATCAAAGGTATTCATCACTCCCGTCAGAACCCAGGTCCCCGATCGACCACAGCCCATGACGTATATGCGTCGAAAGCCCTTTATTTCGTTGAGATCAGACAGACGGGTTTCCAAAGCAGCGGGTTGTGACAATCTTTTGAGTTCTGCTTCTTGCGAATACCCGACATCCGTCGCAGGTTTTATGAGCTGAGCCATCGACTGACTTTATTGTATAGCTGCGCGGAACCTGGTGTTAAGAACCAACCGATCATATCAGCGCACACCAGCTCCTCGGAAGGTCGCTGGACATTGGATAGCCGATTTCCGCTTTGGGTCACAAGCGGACATTCCGCAGCGCACAAGCTGGTGTCCGCTTTGTGCCAATAGCGGACATTAGCAAGCTGCGCTCACGACGCCTTTGCCCCAGCGCCCAAAGAGTTACTCAGTGCGGAGGTGTTTAGTTGCCTCGTAACGCGCGTTTGCCTCTTCGAACACACGCCGAACACGCTCGCCGTCCGACCGGTGCTCCTCAAGCGTCATAGAGTTCCACTCGCTTCGTTCAGCGGCGAAAAAATCGCCGCCGTAAATGTGAATGGCGCCTGTAAGTTTATCGATCGGATTAATAACGGAATGGATGATGTCAGAACCCAGCGGTTCAGCGTCCATCGCGCACAGAGCCTTCGCGCCGGCTGCCTCGATTTTATTTGGCGTTCCTTTGACGCGCCGCCAAAACACATTGTCCTCCCGGCCCGTGTAAATGCCGATGACGGCCCACATTCGATGATTATGAGGCATGACCATCATTCCCGGCGCCCAGACCACGTTGATGATGGTGAGCGCCTCCGATTGAAAGAGTTTTTGGATTTCAGCACGCTCGGGCTCGCCCAATCCTTTGAGGACTGCCGCCGGGTCGGACACCGCGCTGGCTAGCACCTCACGGACCGCTTTATGAGTTCGATCTTCGGCAAACGCCGCGCGACAGTCAGTAACAAACCGTTCTGCCTCAAACATGAAGACCTCCATCGCTGAGGAAAGCGAAGAATGTCACTGGCGAGCAGAATACTCCCATTTGATGTCACAGAAAACGGCCCGTGTGGCTTCGCTGCAGAGAGCAGTATGTCTGCTTTGGGTCAAAAGCGGACGTGTGCGCCGCAAAAGCGAATGTCTGCTAAGTGCCAAAAGCGGACATCGCATCGCATTTTCTTATTTCGTCACTTGGCCGCGCGGCTGCGGCGAAGATCGGGACGACGATGCTGTCCTTCTTGCCTGCCGGCTGTGCCTTGTTCGAGGCCTTGTCATTTTAATGTCTGTGGTAACATCTTTCGCACGTCATCGCGACTGAGTTTGCCTCGGTCGCTCCGCGGTAGAGTGTCGAGTACAAACCAGCGCTCCGGCACCGCCTCGCGGCGCATTCTGGTTGCACACCACTTCTGCAAATCGCCGATGCTTATATTTCTACCGGTTTTAGGGCACACGGCTGCCGCGACGATTTCACCACTCACTTCATCCTCGATACCAAAAACACATGCTTCCGATACGGCTGAATGAGACTCCAGGAGTATTTCAATCTCAAGGGGCTGAACTTTAAAGCCCGCCCTATTGATTTCATCTTTGATGCGGCCCGTCAGTGTAATGACGCCGTCTTCAGCGATGTGCCCGGTGTCGCCGGTGTGGTACCAGCCGTCTATCAGTGCGGCGGCCGTTAGATCGGGACGATGCAAGTACCCCGACATGACACTTGGCGATTTCACCAACAATTCGCCATCGCCGGTATCGCGAACGTTGCCGGCGCTGTCCTTAATTCTAACCTGTCCGCCCCACGGCCTTCCCACACGACCTTCGCCTATTCCGTTTGTTCGTGATGATGCGCCCGCCACCCAATTTGCAAGTTCAGTGACGCCATAGCAGTTGATGACGTCGGCTCCCGACCAATCGGCAACATTGGCCCACAATTCGGGAGGAAGCGGCGCCGATCCCATATGGACGCGCAATAGCGTGGCTTGCGTGGGCGCACTGCTAAATTTCAACGCGATGCGCCAGAACGCCGGAACCGAGCTTAGGAACCCAATGCGATATTGGTCTACGATCCGGCCAAGATTCTGCGCGAGCGATAACCCAAGCGGATGGAGCACAATATCGCCGCCCGACAATAGGGGGGTTAGGGCGTTGCCGATGAGGCCGTGACCGAACGACATTGGCAGTGTGACTAGACTTGGAGACCGGGCCACTGCTCCGATCGAAGCGCAATTGAGCGAAATTCGGGCGAATAGCGCGCGAGAGCTTAAGACCACACCTTTCGGGTTCCCCGTTGTCCCCGAGGTGAAGAGAATTAACGCAGGCCGGCCTGGATCGCTGGCTGGAAGCGAAATGGGCTCTGTCGAAGGCTTCGCTTGTGCAAAATTGAGGATCGGTGCGCCAATTCGCGCAGCAATCGACATGTCGTCTACAAGAACCGCAGAGGGTTCAACGAACTCGACGAGAGTTTTAATTTCGTCTGGTGTCAGATTTGGATCGATGCAGGCTGCAGCGCAACCGCAACTCCACACCGCGAACAGGTCTGCCAGAAACCGCGCGCTTCCTGAATGGGCAATCAAAACAATCGATCGCGGCTTGACCCCGGCCGCCGCTAGGGCGGCTACCCGGTTCTGGACCTGCAATTCCAAGTCCGCAGGCGTCCAGCACACCCCAAGTCCGATATCGACGATGCGCCCTAAGTTCGCAAATTGAATAACCACTGGGGTATTGGTCCGAGATCAGGTGAAACACGCGTGGATTGGGTTTCTCAACCTGGCAGTATGACCGATGGTCACTGCTGACTCAAATATCCATACACAATCAATGCTTGGTCACGTGTCATGAGAGATGGCGGGTGTCCCGCGTTAAGGTCCGATATAAAAGATATGTTGGAATATTGCACAGCTACCTGTTTTGCAATTTCGTCGTCATAAAACGGACTTGCCGCGCCGTAAATCAGAAGCAGGTCCGCTCTCACTTTTGTGAGCATTGGATAAAAATCAAAATCACGGCCCATTACCTTACCAAAATGGGCCACAGTCGCTTCGTCATAAGCGAGGCGGTAATAGTCTCCTTTCCGGACGATCTTGTTCTCTATGTATCGAGGAAAAAGGCTCTCCGGCATTCCAAGAAAGTCGCGCGTTGATTTGATGTAAGCTGCGGCCGCGTCAAAGGTGTCGAATTTCGCCGACGCTTCATGCAACAAGCCATTCCGAAGCTGATCAAGCGCGGCGCTGCCTCTCAAACAAACGTCGTTCAATATTACTTTGCCCACCTTCGTTCTGGACTTATATAAGAACAACAACGCGATTATTCCGCCCCATGAGGTGCCGATGAAATGATTTTTTTGTCCAGCATATTTCGACAGAGCTCGAATGCAGGCCATATAATTTTCTGGCGTATACATTTTGCCTTCGCCGAAATATGTGCTTTTGCCGCGGCCAATGAGATCGGGACAGATCGCCGTAAACTGGTTTCGCTGCAGAAATTCAGCCAGAATGTCGAAATCTGTGCTGTTGCCCGTGAAGCCGTGAATACAAAATACCGTGCCTTTGCTTTGTTCGGCGTACCAAATGCGGACCGCCATAGTCGCAAACGTGCCATTGAGATCTACCAGGAGCTCATCCGTGGTATACGGCATCCCTTAAGCCTCAGATTTTTTGCGCACACGTCGCTTCGCGACAAGTCGGCCATCCGGCGCGTGGCGCTTCCAATAAACGGAATAGGCAGAATTTGAAGCTTTTGCATACCTGATAAGCGGCAGAATAAAAGCAGGCTTATCCACGGCGAGCACGGTCACCGCGACAGCATTCTGACCCTCTAGCGCGGGGTTAAGCGGCGCATCTTCGTTCAACCATGCCTCAGCAATCGCTCTGGTCGTTCTAATCCAGCCAAGATAACCGACAATTCGGTCGTCGATGGCGGCGACGATATGATTTCCTGATTCCAGTTGATACTTGATAGTTTTGACCATCATCCCGAATTCAAAATCCTCGAATGGAGCAAACCGTGAAACAAAATCGGTTGAAAGACCCAGCGAGAATGGCGACCAAGGAAGTTTTGTGAAATTCAAAGCGGACATGGGTTAGGAGTTCCCGCCCTTATCGATATCCCTCAAAAAAAGTGTGATGCGAAGCATATGCGATATACTAATTAATCACATATTTGGGATCGAGCAGCAAATGAATCATAGTCCAGGCTCAACGCGACCTCACCGAGCTTCGGCAGGTCGTTCAACCGGATGGCCGATTGATTTAAAGACTGAACGATTTAGGTTGCGCAGCTTGGCGCCCTCGGATGCGTCAGCGAAGTGGACCACCTGGATCGGCGATGCAGAAGCGATGCAGCCGCTCCATATGCCAGCCAGAACGTCCAGCGTGGAAGAGATCGCTGAGCACATACGGCAGTTTGATAATGATATTCGCCTGCTGATCGGCATTTTTGCGGGGGATTCTGATGAGCATATCGGATTTTACATGATTGAGGTGGATAGGCAGCATGCCTTGGCGGCGTTTCATGTTTTTATCGGCGATCGAAATTGGTGGGGTAAGGGTGTTGTCAATGAGACGAGAGCGGCACTGCTCGATCATTTCTTCGACGCTCGTGGCATTGAGAAAGCGATTGGGCAGCCGCTAGAACGAAACTTCGCTGCAATTTTAAATTACAAAAAGCAAGGCTGGCATCTCGAGGGGATCCATCAAAAGCATCGACGCTCTGTTTTAACGCAAAAACGGATCGATCAATATACGTTCGGCCTTCAAAAAGACGTTTGGAAAACACTGCGTAAGGAGCAATCTGAACTATGAGCCGAAGTATATTGAGCGCAAAAACACTTCTTGCGGATGCTATCGGCGCAAGCGAGGTCGACATCCCTGACGACGCGCGAGTAACAAACTACGGGGGCTGGGATAGTATCGCGCATCTCCGATTAATGCTGGCGCTTGAAGCGCACCTTGGCCGCGAGCTCGATTCTGAAGAGGCTGTCGGCATTGAATCGTTGCAGGACGTTGCTACCTTTCTCAACCGGCAGCCGTCGCAGTTGAAGCGGCCCAACTAACGCAGCGTTATGGTTTCGTGCTTTCGAGCCACCGAACCAATTCCTCATTGACCTGCTGCGCCGCGTCGTGATGCAGAAAATGGGCGTGATCTCGAAGACAACTGAAATGCAACTCTCCGGTGACAAAGGCACCAGTTCCTGCGTAAGCAGCTGGCGTCGTATAAGGATCGCTATCGCCATACATGACGAAGGCAGGAGCCGTGACATTCGGTATACGAGAAATATCTAGACGGTTCGCACCGAGAATATTCGCGCGATAGTAATTTCGAATGCTCTCCGGATTGGATCGGGCAAGTGCCGCTTTTAACTCTTGTTTTGCAACAGGGTCTTTTACCCATTCGCTCCAGCGGTCGAGGTCAAGCGGTGCGTCGGGAGGCGCCGACAATAGTCCCTCGATGTATCGCGCATACGAGCTTTGTGAGCCGTCCGCTAAAGCGGCCAAATAACACAGTGGATGCGGCGCGGAAATAATGAACAGGCTGCGAACAAATTGAGGAAACAGGATTGCCGTCCACCAGGCAATGATTCCTCCCCAATCATGGCCCACTAACGCAACTCGATTTTCGCCCAGGTCGCGGATGACAGCGATGACGTCGTGAACAAGTTCGGGGATTGCGTACGAGCTGAGCCCATTCGGCTTTCCGCTTTTGTTAAAACCCCTTAGATCCATCGCGACAACGCGGTGGGAATTAATCAAATGACGAATTTGATAACGCCAGCCGTTCCAGAAATCAGGAATACCGTGAAGGAAAAAAACAGTTGGCCCATCGCCGGCAACGACATAATGCAGGCGAACAGATCCATTGGTTGCAAAATGCGATTGGCACTCCATCACCATTGTGAGCGCTGACTAATCGCTGAAAATTGAGAACCGACTTCGTTCGGACTTTACTGGCGAACGGTAACTCGCAAGAACGGGCCGTGACTCAGTATGTCTTTGTCACGGTTGAATTCGATACCCGTGTAGGAAAAATTATCTCGAATATTCCACCAAGCATCCGCCTTGTAACCCAATACCAAATAAGCATTTGGCGCGAATTGCCAGTTGAAACCAAGCGATCCGGACAAATTCTCTACCCAAGCAGAGCGACTTTGGCTCATCGTTGAGACGCCGCCCTTCACATTGAACACGTTCGTTGTGAAATGTGAGTCACGGATTCCCCAAATCGCCGCCGCCGATACGGACCCAACAATGCCGAACGTTGAGCCGTAAAACATATCGAGGCCGATTCGCGGGCCTACGCCGGTAAAATGAGAATCTCCCGACATTGAAGTTATCACCGAAGAGGTGCCCAGCTTTTCGGTAACGTCCGTACTTAAAATCGTAAAACTATCTGACGTGCGCAAAGCCCTGAGACCTGCAAACGTGCGAAGCTGCAAATTTCCCTTTTCCCAGCGGCGACCCACATCAAAATCAAATGTCAAATAATGGAACTTATCAGTCGCGGTTACGCTGTTGGTTTCTGTAAACGGGTCAATGATAAAAACGCCACTCACAGTGGTAGATGCGTTACGGTTATTGTTTTGAAAAGCGTTAAAGGCGGTAGAGACGCGCCAATCGTAAAGTGGATTTATGTCTTGACCAAAAGAAATTGCGCCATATCCGCCGTAGTTCTTATTGCCGAGCAGCGAACCATTACTGGTCGTCGTTCCAAGTTTCCCGACCGTCGGAACACCACCTGGAAAAATATTCGCCGGCGAATAGTTCGAAAAGAGAAATCCACCTTCAAAACTGATCGTCGTTTTCGGAGTGAACGTCGGGGGCGCTATCGATTGGGCCTGCGCAGCCTCATGCCCCGTGGGGACGGTAACGGCGGCCGCAGCCGCCGCAATAACCGTAACGGGCCTTCGGCCCTCGACTGATCTCTTCTTCATGTCACGCCCCCAAGCGCCGCCAACCAGACTAAGCCTTTGTTATTTTTGACGATAAAGAGGGGCCTCTTTTCGGTCAAGCAGCCGCGAGCAGTCCCCCGCCATACGTGTCTTTCTCATCACAGTCTGGAGCGCGCAAAAATGCTGCTTTCGCACGAAGAAACCAGATAATGCCAAGACTTAGGGAGTATTTCGCGCTGGGGTCTGCTGACTTGGGCACCGACGAGTTCCTCAACCAGATTGTGTACAACCTCTACGCTCGCGCTCACGGCGGGGCTTCGGATGACTTCGGGTCAATGGTGGTGATTGACCACCCATTGGACGCCGAAGCGATTCTTAGATCACCACAGTATTTCCAAAAGAATTTTTCGATGCTGTCTGCATTGGGCAGCAGCAGGTTTAGCGCAAACGGGAAAGAGTGGGAGGATCGACGTGTTCTAACCCAGCCGGCTTATATTCGCGCTGGTCGGGCCGATAACCAGCATGGCATTTACGCTGCTTACCGTGCGGCGCTTTCTTGTCTTCGAACCTATGAGGGGGCTGATATCCAGCGGGCCCTCCTGTTGGCCTCGTCTTCGATTTTTTATCAAAGTTTTGGCCTGGAGATTGATACAGAGCCGCTGCTCCAATTTTTCGAGGCCGCGCGGTCGGTATTGAAAAAGCTACAGTATTTTTCGTGGAAAGGACCTACCCCCGCTCAACAGGCTGCTGTTGTGGATGAGGCCAACGCTCTGATTGCCGCCTTCACTGCGCAAGTTTTCAAAGTCCAAGAGTTCAGCGGATTATTGGAAAAGATCGAAATCGGCGCAAAGCAAATTCCTAATTTTTCTGCCGTACAGGAACTTCTCATGAATTTTTTTGCGGGAATTGAGACGACCGCGGCGACATTGTGTTGGGCGATTGACCGCCTGGGTGCTGACCAGCGTGCGCAGCATGAAATCTACCAAGAGCTTCTTCGAGATGACGCCTATCCCCGCCTCGATAGCTTTCTCAACGAGACGATGAGATATTTTCCGGCGATCCCATTTGTCATTCGTGAAGCCACGAACGAGGTAGCCGTCGGTGACTTAAAGATTTCTCGCGGACGCATGGTATTGCTCTCTATCGTCGGGGTACATCATCATCCGGAGTTTTGGGATGAACCACATGTCTTTAACTCGTTACGGTCAGAGTTTGCTGGTGGTACTTACGATCGGCGGGCGCTTATACCGTTTCTGGCCGGGCCGCGAATCTGCGGGGGCATGAAATTGGCACATAGTGAGGTTACCGAAGGCATGAAAGCCTTCGTGCGCGAGTTTCAAGTTCAACGACAATCGGACGAAGTGAAATTCGATTACGGACTGGCGCTGAGACCCAACTCATGGCAGCACCTGACGATCACGCGGCGCTAACGGACCCAAGTGGCGAAGTCAAACTCGATCGTCTTTCGCTTAATCTTGTTGGTAACCGCGGTTACGTCCGAGCGCTCGAGCTCGTGTCACAGATACGACGTCGCTTTCCCAGGGCAAATCTCGAATTTCGATTTCGGCAGGCGATGACGTGCGACGTTGTTATTACCAAAACAACACGATCAGACTGGTCAAGCCAGGTCATAATTGAGATCGGTGCCAACAGGGAACGATTTTTCATCTTCAACGTAGATTCGAAAAACGAATATCGGGCCGCCGCCCCTCGGTTGATTCCACATCTCGTCTTGTTTTTTAGGAAAAACAAACAGCGCTATTTGGCGCTACGGTCGGATGAAGGTGGGCTTTTAGACTTAATTTTAGAGACCTATCAGAAACGCACGAACATTCGGTGGATCGTCGTTTCGATGAAATTGGCCCCCTTGCCGGCGCAGTACTTACAATTTGTAACGGTCAATGTTGAGACGATGAGACAACAATGGTTGAGAGGCCGCATTTCGGTGAATTCCCATCATTGGGCCGAAATTTGCGTCCGATCGGGCGAAATGCCGTGAGACTAGCGCTGCCGAAACCAACCAACCATTTGCCGCATAAACGCGGTCATTTGCCAGCTCGTTGATGAGCGCATGGCATCGCGCTCGGCTTCTGCCTTGGCGCGCAATATGCGCTCGTGCTCAAGCTCGCTAACGTGTGCGATGTCATGCCCACGTTGAGTAAGCAGGCGGTCGCCCAAATCTGGCAAAAGGCTCCGCCAAATATGCGCAGCATAGTCCGGGGACTCGATGATCCCTGTCCAATGCCGCGCGGCCATTCGGGTGTCGACTACATTCGGCCTTCCCCAAACCTTTGAACTTATCGTTGAGGGCGTTCGCCACCGGTGCAATGTCGTGTGGCGTACAGACAACAATATCGGTGTCACTTTCGAATCTTGAAGTAAGGCAAAAAATAGCCGCGCTTGGCCATTGCCTAGGTGTTCACGTACACAAAACCCGTGCTCTTGCAATCCACGCACTCTGTGATGCCAATCTCAGGCGGAAACAGCGAGGGGTATTCGTCTGGCCGTCCGCAGCACTCCGGGCACGGTATGCTGCCAATGCCGGGAGCCAATTCCTCGACTTCGGCAGGCATTGATATTTCCAGCTGTCCGCCACCATACAAATTCATCAGCATGCAATGTGAACACGCCTGGCCCCGCGCTCGTTCCAGGAAACTTGTGGCCCCGAAACAGCGTTACTTTCACGGCCGTTATACCGACGAACCATCTATAGCGGGTTGAGGGTCGCGGCAGTTTCGAAGGCTCTCTGACGCGGGCCCTCTTTAATTACGCAATCATCCGCGCGCGGAACGAAATGAGAGCTTTTACGTTCTGTGGTGGGTTCATTGCATGAGGGGCAGTGCCATGGAGCTGGAAACAACAGAGCGGTACGACGCTGAAACTACGAAAATGATGCAGCTTGCTTTGAACGATGTGTGGGACTCGTTGTCGTTACAACAGAGAGCGCATTCAAACAAAACAAGGCGCGGATGTTCGAGAGCGTAAGATCGACATTGTGATTGTCTACAAAGTAGATCGTCTAACCCGTTCTCTTGCTGATTTTGCGAAGCTTATCGAGCTTTTTGATGCGTATAGAGTTTCGTTTGTGTCCGTCACGCAGGCGTTTAACACAACGACCAGCATGGGCCGCCTGACATTGAACGTCTTACTGTCTTTCGCTCAATTTGAGCGAGAAGTCACAGGAGAACGCATCCGCGACAAAATTGCAGCCTCGAAGCGCAAAGGCATGCGGATGGGAGGCCCCGTTCCGCTGGGCTACAACGTCAAAGACAAGAGGCTGCAGGTGAACGCCACGGAAGCAAAACAGGTTCGACTGATATTCCGACGCTATCTTGACCTAGCCTGCCTTACAGAGCTGGCGAAAGACCTGCGAGACCGAGGCATTCGGACAAAACGATCAGTTCGACCAGGCGGCAAGATTCGTGGAGGCATACCCTTTACCAAAGGGCCCCTTGCGCACCTGCTCAAAAATCGAGTTTACATCGGCGAGATTGTTCACAAGACGGATCATTTTCCCGGAGAGCATGAACCAATTTTAGAAAAATCTTTGTTCGACAAGGTCCAAGCTGCGCTTTCCTCACGCCGGCGTACGAAGGCCAACGTTCGTATCAATAGTGGGTCACTGCTTCTGGGCAAAATCTTTGACGACCGCGGCAATCGCATGTCACCAAGTAGCACAAAGCGTCGCGCAGTCAGGTATCGCTATTACATCTCGTCAGTGCTATCTGAAGGTCGCAAAGAAGAGGCCGGCTCTGTATGCCGTGTTCCTGCTCCAGAAATTGAGACCTTAGTCATTGGCGGAATTAAATCACATGTGAACAGTTGCCCAACCGACGCCTCCGACCGGGCTGTTTTGGCGCGCTACTGTGGGAAAATCGTTATCAAGCAAGGATCGGTCGAGTTATTTTTAAAGCACACGCTCGATGGTCAAATGTCTTTAATTTCCCTGCCCTGGGCACCGCAGCCCTTGAAGCGTAAGCGCGAAATCATTTTGCCATCGACAAAATCTGATCGGCCAACTCGTCCGATTCGTGCGGAGACACGGGCGCGATTGATCGAGGGTATTGCGAAGGGGCGTTTATGGCTAGATGAGCTTGTGTCTGGAGCTTCCGCTAGCACTCAAAAAATTGCTGCTCGGGAGCACTGCAGCGAGCGATCGGTGCGCATGACTTTGAGTCTGGCGTTTCTTAGTCCGACTCTCGTGACGTCTGCCATTAAGGGGACGCTTCCGTACGGGGTCGGGATCACGCAGTTTATCAACTCGCCCCTAGGCTGGAACGACCAGCTAGCAAGACTACGTTAGCAGCCAGCATTTGGCTTCGTTGATGGCACATCCGCGTTTAACCAAGGGCATTTTGCGAAAAAGCCTGTTGGTCTCCGCGCGATCGTGAGAATTGCCCAGGAAACAGAATTTTCTGGCTAGAGACTTTTGCGAGATTTCTACCGACTTCCCGCGATCCGCGCCTTTAGAGATTCTCTGATCGTACCGCGGGGATCGATATAGGCCCGACAAATCGCAGAATTCCGAAAGCCCTGGGAAAGTCTCCAGTTGTCAGGGAATGCGTGGTGGCGGACGCAGTCACATGCGAACCCGTCTCTACTGGCAATTTCCCTGCTAACAGGGAAAAAAACAGGGAATTTTACAAAATCGCGGTTTTGGTAGCGTGAGAGATTGTAAATGAGGGCATTGTTACAGGGCATTTGAAGTCAATTCCCTACTCAAAAATACAGGGAATTATTTTGACGGAGCAGGGAATGTTGGCACGAGACCAGGGAATCTATCGGCGAGAATTAAAAATATCGCTGGACTAGATCTTCGGAGCAAAGGGCCGCCGGGTGATGTCCGCTTTAGCCCCAAGAGCGGACATGTGCAGTGCAAAGCGGAATGTCCGCTTTGTGCCAAAAGCGGACATCGGCGCTATTCGAGCACCTCGTCGGCGCGGGCGAGCACAGACGGCGGCACGGTGAGGCCGAGGGCCTTGGCGGTCTTGAGATCGATCACCAGCTGGTACTTCGTCGGCGCCTGGACCGGCAGGTCGGCTGGCTTTTCGCCCTTGAGGATACGATCGACATAGACGGCCGCGCGCCGGAACTGGTCAACAAAATCGGCTCCATAGGAGATCAACCCGCCGGCGGCGACAAAGAAGCGCTCGAAGTAGACCGCTGGCAATTTGTGCCGTGCCGCTAGCGCGATGATCAGATCGCGATGGACCACAGCCAACGCGCTCGCCGTCACAATCAGACCGCCATTTGGGGAACGCGCAAAGATCGTAATGGCGCGCTCGATCTCGCCAGCGTCGATTAGTTTGGCTGGCCTAATATCTACGCCGGCCGTTGTGGCCACAGACTGAATTATTGCAAACTGGCCGATCCCGGCGGGTATGGCAGGATCCCACAGCACCATTGCTCGCTTGAGGCCGGGTGCGATTTCCCTGAGCAATTCAAGCCATTTTCCACTCAAGCCATATTCGAACTGCATGAAGCCGGTGGCATTGCCGCCGGGCTGCGCCAGACTATCGACGAAGCCGGAGCCGACTGGATCGGGGACGACCGCGAACACGACCGGCACGGTGTGAGTCGCCCGAAGTAGCGCCCCGGTCGAAAAACTGCCTGTGGACACGATGACATCCGGCGCGAGTGCGACCAATTCTTCGGCCAGCCTGCGGATGATGGCGGCATCGCCCCCACCAAACCGGTATTCAATCCGTACGTCGCGGCCGACGATCCAACCCAATTTCTGTAACGCTTGCTCGAATGCCGTGCGGCGCGCCTTACTCTCTGGATCCTCCGCACTTGTGCCCTGGAGCACGCCGATGCGTCGCATGCGGTCGGTCTGCTGCGCGCGTGCTGCGAGCGGCCAACCCGCCGTAGATCCAGCAACTGCTTTGATGAAATCGCGCCGCCTCACAGCTGTCCCCGGCAACTCGAAACAGGAGATCGTATCAACTCGCATCACCTGTCTGAAAGGGGGGTAGAGTTAGCGATGTCCACTTTGGGTCAAAAGCAGACATGTGCAGCGCACAAGCCGATGTCCGCTTTGGGCCAAAAACGGACATGGCGCCGCCTATTCAATCACCTCGTCGGCGCGGTCAAGCAGCGTGGGCGGCACGGTGATTCCGAGCGCCTTGGCGGTCTTGAGGTTGATGATCAATAAGAACTTAGTAGGAAAGACAACCGGCAGATCGGCCGGCTTGGCGCCCTTAAGGATCTTGTCGATGTAGACCACGCTCTGGCGAGCCAGCGCCAGATAATCCGAACCATAGGACGCCAACGCTCCGAGTCGAGGCCCGAGCCGAATGGACGTCAATGTCGGCAAGCGATGTTTAATGGCCAAGTCGAGCATTTCCTTACGTGCGATGCTTCCCTGGATGAGGAGCCCGTCTAGGCGTTTGTCGGTCAGGGTCACGAATATCGGTTCCAGCGGTTGACCTGGCAGGGTTATGATGGGCTCCACATCCATGCCGACGCTGCGGGCGGCTTGGCTTATCTGCGCGACGTACGCTTTTGCGAAGGGATCGCTCTCGTCGGCCAGCACTCCGACACGCCGCACGGCGGGAATGAGTTCGCGGATCAGCTCGAGACTCTTACCGGCCACCTCTGCGCCCCCGCTCGACTGTCCGGTGACGTTGCCGCCCGGTCGGGCGAGGCTCGCAATGAGGCCGGTCGCCACCGGATCGCCCGCGCCCGCCATCACGATCGGAATGTCGCGCGTCGCCTGTTTCGCCGCCAATGCAGACGGCGTGAAGAACGTGACGATCAGATCAACCTTGAGGCGGACCAGTTCGGCGGCCTTATCCAACTGAAGATCGGGCCTGCCGGCAGCCGAGCGTATCTCCAGACGAAGATTGCCGCCCTCGACGTAGCCCGCGTCGCGCAGGCCCTCGCGGAGTGCCTTAAGGAGCGGCTCCGGGTTCGGTAAGGTAAGGACACCGACAGTGTAGACCCTCGCCTGCTGTGCGCTTGCCGCGAGCGGCGACACGGCTACCGCGCCACCCAGCAACGTGATGAATTCGCGCCGTCTCATTACCTCCCCCAGGACACACATCGTACCCGCTCGAACCACCACACTGAAAGGGGGCAGGGGTCGCTGCGAACGTCCGCTTTGGGTCAAAAGCGGACATTTGCAGCGCACAAGCCGATGTCCGCTAAGTGCCATAAGCGGACATTGATGGGTGATGAGCCGGCCTCCGCTTTCCGCCATATGGCTATTGGGGAAGCGCTCCGGCGCGAGGCAGAACAATCTTTATTTCGGTGAACTCACCCGGTTGTGTCTCGACCTTTATTGAACCACCGTGCTGCTTCACGACAATGTCATGGCTGATTGAAAGGCCCAGCCCGGTTCCTTCTCCAGCGGGTTTGGTTGTAAAGAATGGGTTGAACATCTTTTCCTTCACATCCGCAGGGATGCCCGTGCCGTTATCGCGAATGGTTATTTCAACACGATCACCGCGGTTCTTGGTCGCTGCCGCTAAGGTGGGCTCGTAGTCGCCGCCATTGGTCTCTGCACTGCGCTTGGTCGCTGCGTAAAAGCCGTTGGAAATTAAATTGAGCAAGACCCGCGTGATGTCCTGCGGAAACACGTCGGCCTCGCCGGCATTGGGATCAAACGACTTTTCCAGCTTGATATTGAAGCCCTGCTTCTCCGCCCGGGCCCCGTGATAGGCGAGATTGAGGCTCTCTTCGACCAGGCCGTTGATATCGACCGGCCGATGTTCACCCGAGCCCTCGCGCGAGTGAAGCAGCATGTTTTTGACAATGGCATCCGCCCGCTTGCCGTGCTGAACAACTTTGTGGAGATTGCCACGTAACGTGTCCATCAGTTCGGCAATTTCACTGCGCCGCTTTTCGTTAACGCTCACGTCCTTTAGGGTCTCCTGCAACTCATCAACCAGTTCGGCGGAGACACCGGAGAAATTATTGACGAAATTGAGTGGGTTTTTAATTTCGTGCGCGATGCCGGCGGTGAGCTGCCCAAGCGAGGCGAGCTTCTGTGTCTGGACCAGGCGATCCTGCGTGGCGCGCAGATTTTCAAGAGAGGCCGCTAGTTCGCGTGTGCGGGCTTCAACGTTTTCAAAAAGCCGAACGTTCTCGATGGCAATCGCCGCCTGGTCGGCGAATGTCGTGGCCAGCTCGATCTGCTTGTCGGTGAACGGACGCACTTCCGACCGAGTCGAAAGTCAGGACGCCGATCGGGACACCCTCGCGCAGCATCGGCAGGGATAGAACCGTCCGAAAATCGCCCAGCTTTTGCGCCTCAACCATGGTGTATTCCGGATCGGTCTTCACATCGGGGATGTGAACCGCCCGACCTTCGAGCAGTGCACGCCCGAAGCCCGAGCCTCGTTCGGCTCTGATAGGAATATCCTGGACGTATTCCAGGAATTCGCGAGAGAAGCCGTAGGCTTCAGCGCGATAGAAAGCCCCGTTCTTCTCGCGGGTAATGTTGGTTTTATCGGCATCGCAAAGTCGTGCAGCCAATTCGACGAGCGTTTGCAGCACTGTTTGCAAATCGAAAGTCGAGCGGCTGATGACTTTAAGGACGTCGGCGGTGGCGGTCTGTTGCTGCAATGACTCACGGAGTTCGCTAAGCAGCCGTGCGTTCTCGATAGCGATAACCGCCTGGGCAGCAAAGTTGGAAACCAACGCGATCTGTTTGTCAGTGAACGAACGCACCTCCTGCCGGTAGAC
>CAWHPN010000016.1:0-2500 GCA_963831275.1 uncultured Alphaproteobacteria bacterium
GCGGTTAGACAGCCATAACCACTAGGCTGGTATTTCACCTTTCAACTCCACCCGAGCTGGCGCCCAGGTTTCAAAGTCTACCAGCTATTCTACACAAGCAGTCACGAATGCCATTGCAAAGCTATAGTAAAGGTGCACGGGGTCTTTCCGTCTGACCGCAGGAACCCCGCATCTTCACGGGGAATTCAGTTTCACTGAGCCTATGTTGGAGACAGCGGGGAAGTCGTTACGCCATTCGTGCAGGTCGGAACTTACCCGACAAGGAATTTCGCTACCTTAGGACCGTTATAGTTACGGCCGCCGTTTACCGGGGCTTCGATTCAAGGCTTGCACCCCTCCTCTTAACCTTCCGGCACCGGGCAGGCGTCAGACCCTATACGTCCTCTTCCGAGTTCGCAGAGCCCTGTGTTTTTGTTAAACAGTCGCCACCCCCTGGTCTGTGCCACCCCTTGATGGTTGCCCACCGAGAGGTCCTCCTTATCCCGAAGTTACGGAGGTAAATTGCCGAGTTCCTTCAACATAGTTCGCTCAAGCGCCTTGGTATTCTCTACCAGTCCACCTGTGTCGGTTTAGGGTACGGTCTATGTGGGAGCTATTTCCTGGAACTCCTTCGCTGCCCTCTCAATCCAATAAGCGAGAACAACATACGGAATTCGTCACTACCCACTGGCTGCAGAATATTGACTGCATTCCCATCGACTACGCCTTTCGGCCTCGCCTTAGGGACCGGCTAACCCTGCGCAGATTAACTTTACGCAGGAACCCTTGGACTTTCGGCGACAGAGTCTTTCACTCTGTTTGTCGTTACTCGTGCCAGCATTCGCACTTCTGATACCTCCAGGAGCCCTCACGGGTCTCCCTTCACAGGCTTACAGAACGTTCCGCTACCGCGTGCACTTGCGTGCACACCCAAAGCTTCGGCTCGTGGCTTGAGCCCCGTTACATTTTCGGCGCAGGAATCCTTGTTTAGACCAGTGAGCTGTTACGCTTTCTTTAAAGGATGGCTGCTTCTAAGCCAACCTCCTGGTTGTTATGGGATTCCCACATCCTTTCACACTTAGCCACGAATTGGGGGCCTTAGCTGTTGGTCAGGGTTGTTTCCCTCTCCACGATGGACGTTAGCACCCACCGTGTGACTCCCGAGTAGTGCTTTTGGGTATTCGGAGTTTGGTTAGGTTTGGTAAGACGGTAAGTCCCCCTAGCCCATCCAGTGCTCTACCCCCCAAAGCATTCGCTCGAGGCGATACCTAAATATCTTTCGCGGAAAACCAGCTATTTCCCAGTTTGGTTGGCCTTTCACCCCTAGCCACAGTTCATCCGAGGCTTTTTCAACAGACACCGGTTCGGTCCTCCAGTAGGTGTTACCCCACCTTCAACCTGACCATGGCTAGATCACTAGGTTTCGGGTCTAATCCGACGAACTTGATCGCCCTATTCAAACTCGCTTTCGCTGCGCCTACGCCTATCGGCTTAAGCTTGCTCGTCAAATTAAGTCGCTGGCCCATTATACAAAAGGTACGACGTCACTCAGAACAAATCTTGAGCTCCGTCTGTTTGTAGGCATTCGGTTTCAGGTCTCTTTCACTCCCCTCGTCGGGGTGCTTTTCACCTTTCCCTCACGGTACTTGTTCACTATCGGTCGCTGAGGAGTACTTAGGCTTGGAGGGTGGTCCCCCCATGTTCAGACAGGATTACACGTGTCCCGCCTTACTCAAGGATAATCCTTCGCGTTACCCGTACGGGGCTGTCACCCACTAAGGCACGTCGTTCCAAACGTTTCCGGTTGTCTCTGGATTATCACTGGCCTGGTCCGCGTTCGCTCGCCACTACTAGCGGAGTCTCGGTTGATGTCCTTTCCTCCGGGTACTGAGATGTTTCAGTTCTCCGGGTTAGCTTAAAACCTCCTATTTTATTCAGAGGTTCTATTCCTTCATTTGATAACGGAAATCCAAACCCCTCGCTCTCGCGAGCCAGAGATTCAGAATTCCGTTATCGAAGGTGGGTTTCCCCATTCGGAAATCCGCGGATCAAAGCTTCTTCGCAGCTCCTCGCGGCTTATCGCAGCGTAGTACGTCCTTCATCGCCTCTCAGCGCCAAGGCATCCACCAAATGCCCTTACGACACTTGATCGCTCTCATTATCAATGCCCATCCATCGTCCGTTCGTTGAAGGGATCCTCGGCGAATTCCGGCAACAAGATATGTAACGGCCGTTGGCCGGATACGAACTCATCGTTCGCACCGATCGAACACTGATTAGAAAGACCATTTCTTGCTTCAAGATCGATCCCGACGGCGAGGCGGTCAAGCTTCACCGACATGAACATGCGCAACTCTGGCCGATGGATGAAAGGCCGGAATCGAACAATTCATTAGGAGTGCGCGGAACGTTTCACGGCTGAAAGCCGCTACACGTTCGCTCGGAACGATCTCCTCTTCACGATGTCAGACAACACGCGCATGCAAGCGACGCGTGGACGCGACGCATTGCATGCGCGAAT
>CAWHPN010000016.1:5000-1307599 GCA_963831275.1 uncultured Alphaproteobacteria bacterium
AAGAATAAACAATGACTTAATCCATATCGCGCCGTACTGAGGCCATATTCCTGCGTCGTCCTTAGGGTCCTTTCGAGGGACGGAATCGCAACGGGGGCCTTCAGCCGCCGTCTATCAGGCCAGTAAGTCGGGTTCAGGTGCCGTCATTGACGGCCTATGGACCAACCGGCATCGTGCCGGCCACCGATTCACGCGGTCTGCCGACAGCATCTGGGGCTAGTTTGGTTGCGGCAAGCCACCTTCGATCCGAGGCGCAGGGGACGGCGAGCTTGGACCAGACACGGTCGCGCGGCGCAATTCGATCACGACAAGCCGACGCCATTGAGCTCGGCAATGAGCCGCCCCTGTCTGTCGACGGGGGCTCGAGCGGCTTTGTCGATCGCCGTCGCGTATCGGTACAATGGCTTGCCGGCACAATCCTGACCGCGCTCAGCGGCGCTGCTCTCATGGGCGGCGCCGTTTTCACGTCGCTTGACGGTGAAGCCAACTTCGCGTCGTTACCCGAACGGGTCGAAGTGGCGCTGCGCGGCGCTCTCGGTGGCAGCGAAAAAGGCGCGCACAAAAGCGATCGTCTGCCGACTGCTGAAGAACCCACATTTGCGCGCCAGGTCATCCGCGTCTCTACCATCAATCGTGTCGGCAACCATGAGGTCGTCCGCGTGCGTCCGTTCGTGCGCATCGCAGGCAATCTGTCGCTCACCGTTTCCGATCTTTCCGCCAATATCCCGCCCTTCAATCCGCAACGCCTGCTCGCCGAGGCCGCGCCGGGAAACAACACCACGGCCGAGGATGCCCCGGCTGCCGAGCCGGACGCCGAAGTTGCCTTCGTGATGCGCGACATGGCGCCCATCATGCCGAAACTCAAGATCGCGCTGCTGACGCCGGCCGACGAAGTCATGGCGCGCGTGCGCGAGGCCGCCGAGTGGAGCGACAAGGCCGCCAATCATTTGCCGGTGGCGGCGAATATCACGGGAATCAAGCTGGCTTATGCCGGTGACGGCACTGTCGACCCCTATGCGGGGTTCGAGGCGCGCATCGTCCCCGAGAACATTACGTTGCTGCCCAAGACCACGACCCAGACAACTGGCGGCAATGGCACCAACGAAAAGCTGGTCGTGGCCAAGAAGGGTGAAAGCGTCGTCAGCATCCTGCGCGACCTCAGTGCGACGCCCGCCGACATCAGCGCCATCGCGCGCGTGCTTGGACCTCGCAGTTTCGACGGCGGCATCAGGGAAGGCCAGAAACTGCGCATCTTGATGGCGCCAGGGTGTCGGCGGTCAGCAGCGCCTGCAGCCAATCCGCGTGATCATTGCCAGCGATTCGGGAATCGATGCGGTGGTTGCGCTGGCCGATACCGGAAAATACGTTGCCGTCGACGTGAAAAATATCGAGACCGAAGTCGCTGAAAATTCGGAAGACAGTAACGACGAGAACGACACCTCCGGAGTACGCCTCTATCAAAGCGTCTATGAGACAGCGCTGCGCAACCGGATACCCCGCCCCATCATCGACGACCTGGTCCGCATCTACTCCTATGACGTCGATTTCCAGCGCAAAGTTCAGCCGGGCGACTCCTTCGAGGTCCTCTACGCCGGCGAAGAAGAGACGCCGGCCGCAGACAGCCGCACCGACGTATTGTTTGCCACGCTTACCGTCGGCGGCGAGACCAAGAAATTCTACCGCTTCCAATCGCCGGACGACGGCCTCGTCGACTACTACGACGAGACGGGCAAGAGCGCGAAGAAATTTCTTGTGCGCAAACCGGTGCTCGCCGGGATCATGCGCTCAGGCTTCGGCCTGCGCCGCCACCCGATCCTCGGCTACACCAAGATGCACACCGGTGTGGACTGGGCCGCTCCGAGCGGCACGGCGATTTACGCCTCCGGCAATGGCGTCGTCGAGAAGGCCGGCCTGGAATCGGGCTACGGCAAATACATTCGTCATCCGCCATAACAATGGCTATGAGACGGCTTACGGCCACATGACCGCTTTTGCGCGCGGCGTCGAAGAAGGCACACGCGTGCGGCAAGGCCAGGTGATCGGCTTCGTCGGCTCGACCGGTCTCTCGACAGGCTCGCATTTGCACTACGAGATTTTGGTCAACGGCCGCTTCGTCGATCCGATGCGCATCAAATTGCCGCGTGGCCGCGTGCTGGAAGGCCCGTTGCTCGCAGGCTTCGAACAGGAGCGCGAGCGGCTTGATGGCATCATGGCGCGCAAGCCCGCTCGCGTTGCATCAAGCGCGCAAACGGCACGGTAACAACTAATTTTCTGCGATGTTGCCTTGTCAGCCATCCACGTCTTTGTCTTATGAAAGCAAGCGTGGAGGCCCGGCAACAAGGCCGGGCATGACGCCGGAGAGCGCGGGGCTTGTTTACGCCGCTTGCGCCAATTTGCCGTTGAAGGTCAGACCCAGCTTGTCACCCGAGACAACGACCTTTTCTCCATCTTTGATCGTGCCCGCGAGGATCATCTCCGCGAGCGGATCCTGAACGGATTTCTGGATCACACGCTTGAGCGGCCGCGCTCCGTAGGCCGGGTCCCAGCCCTTCTCTGCCAACCAATCGCGCGCACTCAGCTCAAGCTTGATGACGATCTTGCGGTCATCGAGCAGTTTCTGCAGCCGCGTAATCTGGATATCGACGATGCGTCCCATCTCCGATTTCTTGAGACGATGGAAAAGGATGATTTCGTCGACACGGTTGAGAAATTCCGGACGGAATGCCGCCCGCACGACCGCCATCACCTGATCCTTGACGGCATCGGTATCTTGACCTTCTGGCTGATTGACAAGGAAATCCGAGCCAAGATTTGACGTCATCACGATCAAAGTATTGCGGAAGTCGACAGTGTGGCCCTGCCCGTCGGTCAGCCGACCATCATCGAGCACCTGCAAGAGCACATTGAAAACATCAGGATGCGCTTTTTCGATCTCGTCGAAGAGCACAACCTGGTAGGGCCGGCGTCGCACCGCTTCCGTCAGCGCGCCACCCTCCTCGTATCCGACGTAACCGGGAGGAGCGCCGATCAGGCGCGCAACCGCATGCCTTTCCATGTATTCCGACATGTCGATACGGATCAGCGCATTTTCATCGTCAAACAGATATTCCGCCAGCGCCTTGGTCAATTCGGTCTTTCCGACACCTGTCGGGCCGAGGAACATGAACGAACCGATCGGACGGTGCGGATCCTGCAAGCCCGCGCGCGCGCGCCGCACGGCGGTTGATACGGCATGCACCGCGTCCTGCTGGCCGATGACGCGTTTCGCAAGCTCGTCTTCCATCCGCAGGAGTTTTTCCTTTTCGCCCTCGAGCATTCTGTCGACAGGCACGCCGGTCCAGCGCGAGACGACCTGCGCCACGTGATCGGCGGTAACGGTTTCCTCGACCATGGCGCCATTGGCTTCGGCTGCCTCGATCGCCTTCAGTTTTTTCTCCAGCTCCGGAATCTGTCCATAGGCCAGTTCGCCGGCGCGCTGGAATTCGCCGCGGCGTTGAGCATTGGCAAGCTCGGCACGCAGTTGGTCGAGTTCGGTCTTGAGTTTCTGTGCGTCGGAAAGCTTTTCCTTTTCCGCTTTCCAGCGGCTGGTCAGATCGGCCGAACGTTTTTCGAGGTCCTTGAGTTCACCTTCAAGGCGTTTGAGGCGATCCTTCGAGCCGCGATCCGATTCCTTCTTCAGCGCTTCTTGCTCGATTTTCAGCCGCACAATTTCGCGATCGATGGAGTCAAGCTCTTCAGGCTTTGAATCGACCTGCATCTTCAGCCTTGCCGCGGCCTCGTCGATCAGGTCGATCGCCTTGTCGGGCAGAAACCGATCGGTGATATAGCGATGGGACAGCGTGGCGGCGCTGACGATTGCCGAATCGGCGATGCGCACGCCGTGGTGCTGTTCATATTTGTCCTTCAAGCCGCGAAGGATCGAAATCGTATCCTCGACACTGGGCTCCGACACGTAGACCGGCTGGAAACGCCGGGCAAGCGCAGCATCTTTCTCTACGTGCTTCTTGTATTCGTCGAGCGTGGTAGCGCCGATGCAGTGCAATTCACCGCGCGCCAGCGCTGGCTTGAGCAAATTGGACGCATCCATCGCGCCGTCGGCCTTACCGGCACCCACCAATGTATGCATTTCGTCGATAAAAAGGATAATGCCGCCGGCGGAGGACGTGACCTCCTGCAACACTGCCTTGAGCCGCTCTTCGAATTCACCACGGTATTTGGCGCCGGCAATCATCGCGCCGAGGTCGAGCGCCAGCAGACGCTTGTCATGAAGACTCTCAGGCACATCCCCGTTCACAATTCGCAATGCGAGGCCTTCGACGATCGCCGTTTTGCCGACTCCGGGTTCACCGATCAGCACCGGGTTGTTCTTGGTCCGACGCGACAACACCTGAATGGTGCGGCGGATTTCCTCGTCGCGGCCGATCACAGGATCCAGTTTGCCATCGCGGGCCGTTTGCGTGAGATCGCGGGCGTATTTCTTCAGAGCATCGTAGGCGTTCTCGGCCGAGGCGGAATCGGCCGTGCGGCCTTTGCGCAATGCATTGATGGCTGCGTTAAGATTTTGCGGTGTGACTCCGGCCTTGGCGAGAATTTTCCCAGCCTCGGTGTCCTTTTCCATGGAAAGCGCAAGCAACAGCCGCTCGACCGTGACGAAACTGTCTCCGGCCTTCTCGCCGGCCTTTTCTGCCACGTCGAAAACGCGCGCCAGCCCCGGGTCGAGATAAATCTGGCCCGCCCCGCCGCCGCTGACCGTGGGCCGTTTGGCGAGCGATGCTTGCACTGCCTGCAGCGCCTGGCGGGATTTACCACCGGAACGGTCGATTAGTCCGGCGGCCAGGCCCTCAGGATCGTCAAGCAGCACCTTGAGGAGGTGCTCCGGCGCAAATTGCTGATGCCCTTCGCGCAAGGCGAGCGATTGGGCGGATTGCACGAAACCGCGGGCGCGGTCGGTAAATTTCTCAAAATTCATCGTCTCGACTCCCCCGGCCCATGACGGCACCGGACATACGGCAGGTCCCATGACGGCGACCCGCTTCGGGTATTATGTGGGTGTCCTTATCGCAGTTTGAAGAGCTTTGTTGCCTGATATAGGTCAGCGTTAACACTGCAAAAGAGGGCGTAAGTGGCGAAAATAATGACATCTGAGCCCCCTACCATCCAAGCCATCTATCGATACCCGATCAAAGGCCTTTCGCCTCAACCGCTGAAACAAGTCCATCTCGCGGTCGGCAAGACAATCCCCGCCGACCGGCTCTACGCCATCGAGAATGGGCCCTCTGGCTTTGACCCGACTGCCCCAGCCTATTTTCCCAAGCAACGCTTTCTGATGCTGATGCGCAACGAGCGGCTCGCGGCTCTGCGAACCGATTACGATGAAACCAATCATACCCTGACGATCCATTGGGAGGGCCGCAAAGCGGCGCGCGGCGACCTGCGTAACAAGGACGGACGGTTGACTATCGAGGCCTTTTTCCGGCGCTTTATGCCAAACGAGCTGCGCGGTCCACCCAAGGTTCTGTCCGGCGCAGATCACAGTTTCTCGGACGTAGCCAAGAAGGTGGTGTCGATTATCAATCTGGCCTCCGTAGCCGCCGTCGAAAATGCCGCCGGCGCGCAGGTCAATCCGCTGCGTTTTCGCGGCAACTTGTATGTCGCCGGCTGGCCGGCGTGGCGAGAGTTCGATCTCCTCGGCCGGGTACTTACGATCGGTGACACTGCGCAGCTGAAGGTTATCAAGCGCATTCAGCGTTGTGCCGCGACCGACGTCGACCCCGACACCGGCATTCGCGATATGAGCATCCCGCGCACTTTGATGGGGAGCTTTGACCACACCGATTGCGGCGTCTACGCGGAAGTGACGGCCGCCGGCAATATTGCGGTCGGCGACCCCGTTAACGGCGTCCCCTCATAGAAACGCCCCGCTCGATCGAGCCGGGCGTCATTTGGTTCAACCACAGATGCGATCAGCCGCCGGGCAATACGTAGGCGCTGATACGGCCGGCCGGATAAACCAACTCCGCAACCGTGTGATTGTGGTTGCCGGAAACGATGATCGGGTTGCCATTCGGATCAACACCGCTGACCACGCCGACATGACCACCGCCATGGCGGCCCATGACCGCGATTGCTCCGACCTGCGGCCCGTTTACACGGGTGCCGTAACGCTTATAGGCGCTCGCGAGGTTTCCGCCGCCGGCATGGCCGGTGTGCTTGAGCACCATGTCCATGAACGCGCCACACCACAGGCTGCCACGGCCGGTGGGATTGGTGCCGATATATCTGCGGGCCTCGGACACCAGCGTATTGCTGGTCGCGCCACCATATGCCGAGTTCGAGTGCGATTGCGCCCGTGCGCGCGCGTCAGCCAGAGATATCCGGCTACGATGGCGGCTTCCCGTGGTGATGGTCTCGGCCGGTGCGACTTGCGATGCATTCAATGAATAGCGCATGTCACGATCGGCTCCCGTCATTTGCTGCGACTGTGCCTCAAACGGCATTGCCGGCGCTGCGCGGTGCCGATGGTGAACGGGCCTTGCAAAGGCTGATGTCGCAAGAATCGCAACCGCAGCCGAACACAAGAGAATTGTCGCCCGTCTCGTTTTGTCTAGTCTCATCAGGTTAGTCCCCTTATCAATTCAAGCAATGTGACTGGCCAAGTCAGAACAAGTCAGAATCACAGCCAGACACGACGTCCAAACGCCGTCCCCATATGGCAATTTCGTGATCATTGGAAGGTCATTTCTGGAACGCATAGCGGCTATTCCATCGGAATACCTTTCATCATTAAAATATACCATCAACTAGGTTTGATTTACTCACCGAGATACCAGTTTACTGAAAAAGAGGCGATTTATACTTGAGGCCAAAGAAGTCGCCTGTCGGCACCACAGTTAAGGTGTGGCAACGGATTGGTCTCGCCAATGTTTTGTTGGAGTCGAGTTTCTTGCGGCTGAGCAAAAAAACGGCCTGCTCTCCGAAAAGATTCCAGAACCACCACGGGGCGTTGAGGCGCAACGGAGAGCCCCAAGCGTTCAAGGCTACTGCTGTTTCCATCTTCACGCTGATCTCCGTGCAGAGCTGCCGAAAATCCTTGATGGTGCAATGATGAATGTTGGGCGTGTTGTACCAGCTAAACGGCAAGATATCCGTCCGCGGCATATGGCCGGCGAACAAAAGCTGGAAACGGACCTGCCAGTGACCGAAATTCGGAAATGACACGATGGCATGACGCCCAATACGAAGCATGTGTTCGAGCACAACGCGCGGATGTCGTGTTGCCTGAAGTGTCTGGGAGAGAATCACGTAGTCGAAGGCGTCGTCCGGGTAATTGCTAAGATCAGTGTCGGCGTCGCCCTGTACGACAGCCAGTCCCTTGGCAACACACTCATTGACACCTTCACGCGACAATTCGATGCCCCGGCCATCGACGCCGCGGCTTTCACTCAATATACGCAGCAATTCTCCATCGCCGCACCCGACGTCGAGCACCTTGGCGCCGCGTTCAACCATTTCCGCGACCAGAACCAAGTCGATGCGGGCCCCGCCGGGCGTACGCGCGATAGGGTCGACCGTAAGATTTGTCTCGGCAGGCGATAGCCTTTTCATAAGGTCAGCTCTTTGAACTCAAGCCGCGTGACTTGCCGGCACCATCGAGGAAGCCGCGCACGATCGCAAGCAGTTCCGGCTCGTCGAGCAGAAAGGCATCGTGACCCTTGTCGGTGACGATCTCAGCGAACGAGACGCGTGCGCTCGCGGCATTGAGTGCCTGTACGATCGCGCGCAACTCCGAAGTCGGAAATAGCCAATCGCTTGTGAACGAAATCACGCAAACCCGCGTGGGCGTACCTTTAAATGCCTTGGCCAGGACGCCATCATAGTCAGCGGCGAGATCGAAATAGTCCATTGCACGCGTAAGATAAAGATACGAGTTGGCGTCGAACCGCTCGACGAAAGAAATTCCCTGGTGACGCAGATACAATTCAACTTCAAAGTCTGCATCGAATGAGAAAGTCGGATTCGCCCGATCCTGGAACTTGCGGCCAAACTTCCGGTGCAGCGCCGCGTCGGACAAATAAGTGATGTGCGCACCCATGCGCGCGACAGCAAGCCCCCGGCGCGGGTTTGTATTTTCCAGAAGATACCGGCCGCCACGCCATTCCGGATCGGCCATGATCGCCTGACGGCCGACTTCATGGAAGGCGATGTTTTGGGCCGAATGGCGGGTCGCACAGGCAATCGGCAACGCACAGAACACGCGCTGCGGGTAACTGGCCACCCATTGCAGCGCCTGCATGCCACCCATCGAGCCACCGGCCACAGCAAACAGTGACTCAATGCCCAGATGATCCAGCAGCATCGACTGGGCACGCACCATGTCGCGGATTGTGATGACAGGAAAGCCAAGACCCCATGGCTTGCCGGTCCTCGGATCGGTCGATGAAGGACCGGTCGTTCCCATGCAGGCCCCGACCACATTCGGGCAGATCACGAAATAGCGTTCAGTGTCGATTGGCTTGCCGGGGCCAACCATCGTTTCCCACCAGCCAGATTTGCCCGTGACCGGATGCACGCTGGCCACATGCTGGTCGCCAGTGAGCGCGTGACAAATGAGCACTGCGTTTGAGCGCGCCGCGTTGAGCACCCCATAAGTCTTGTACGCGATCTGAAAAGGAGCCAGATCCACGCCAGCATCAAGCTTCAGCGGCGTATCCGTCCCAAAATGAGCCACGAGCGACTCGCGCGGCTGGTCTGCCTCACGCGATGAGTTTATCTCGCGCCTGCTGGTCAAATTGGTTTCGCCCATATCACCGTGCGCTCCCGGCACACGACCTGTATCGCAGGCCGATTTGGAAAGGTTTAGTGTCAACCTAGCAGGTTACAGTCAACGTTTTCTTTGATTTCAGGGCCCCGCCCACTTATCAATGCCCTCATGGCAAAGCCCCCCGAACCGCCGTCACTGGCCGATTTGCGTAAGGAGATCGATCGCATCGACGAGGCGATGCACGGGCTTCTTATGGAGCGGGGCGAGATTATTGACCGCCTGATCACCGTTAAACGGAGCCAGGACACCGGCACGTCGGCGTTTCGTCCTGCGCGCGAAGCCGAGATGATGCGCCGCCTGGTCGAACGCCATAAGGGCATATTGCCGCTCGATACTGCCGAGAGCATATGGCGTGTCATCATTTCAACTTTTACATACGTGCAAGCGCCCTTTTTGGTACATGCCGACCTGTCGGCCGGCGATGCTCTCATGCGCGATTCCGCGCGATTTCATTTCGGCTTCACCGTGCCATTCGTCCCCCACATGGGCGCCGCCGGCGTGGTTGCCGCGGTATCGGCTTCCCAGGGAGATCTCGGCCTCGTGCCCGCCTTCGACATCGCATCTGCCGGCGCCTGGTGGAGCGCGCTGGAGTTCGATGCCGCGCCCAAGATCATCGCGCGCTTGCCGTTCGTAGAACGCGCGGATCATCCCGCCGCTTTGCCGGTGTTCGTGCTCTCCCGGGTCGCGGCCGACGCCATGGCAACGGAGGCCGCGGTGTGGAGCGTGCGCGTCTCGGGCTGGGGTGCGGTCGCCGCGCAGGCGCTCTCTCGGTTTGCCGATTTCATTGCCGTGCCGGACCGCGCCTTCGATGGCGCCGCTTTATTGGTGACTTTGCCCAAAGATGCGAGCCTTGAATCAATCAATACAGCTTTGGTTAAGGCCGGGGCCACTGTGCGTTCGGCGGCCCTCGTCGGGAGCCACGCAACCCGCTATACGGTTGCCGCCGACAAGTCCTGACCGTTCGGAAAAACGTTGATGACTGCGAACCGCCCGCAACCGCGCCCCGGCGTGCTCGATATTGCCCCCTATGTTCCGGGCAAAAGCAGCGCGCCCGGCGTCGCCAAAGTGTTCAAGCTGTCCTCCAACGAGACACCGTTGGGGCCAAGCGAGAATGCTGTCGCCGCTTATCGCGCTACCGGCGAACGTTTGGAAGATTATCCGGATGGTTCGGCGTCAGGTTTACGTGAGGCCATTGGGGCCGCATTCGGACTCGATCCGGATCGCATCGTCTGCGGTGCCGGCTCCGACGATCTGCTCAATCTGCTCGCGCGCGCCTTCCTCAAAGATGGCGACGAGGCGATCTACACGACACACGGATTTCTGGTTTACCCAATTGCAACGATGGGCACCGGGGCAAAAGCAATAGCTGCGCCAGAAAAGAATTTCACTGCGAATGTGGACGCAATTCTCAAAGCAGTGACGCCAAAAACGAAGGTCATATTCCTGGCGAATCCCAACAATCCGACGGGAACGTACATACCGTTCGACGAGGTCAAGCGGTTGCACCAGGGCCTGCCCTCAAATGTCCTGCTCGTGCTCGACGCTGCCTATGCAGAATACGTGCAGCGGAACGACTACGAATCCGGAATCGAGCTGGTGGCAACCGCGGATAACGTGGTGATGACGCGCACGTTCTCGAAAATCTACGGGCTTGCCGCATTGCGTCTCGGATGGATGTATGGGCCGGCACACGTCGTCGACGCGGTCAATCGCATTCGCGGCCCATTTAATGTCAATGGGCCCGCAATCGCGGCCGGCATCGCCGCAATCCGCGATACCGCGCATGTTGATCGCTCGCGCGCGCACAATACACGCTGGCTGGCATGGCTTACCGAGGAAATCGGCAAACTTGGCCTGCCGGTGACGCCGAGCGCCGCCAATTTCGTGCTGATCCATTTTCCAGAGACCAGAGGGCGTACCGCCAAAGATGCGGATACATTCCTGACCAAGCGCGGGCTCATCCTGCGTCAAGTCGGCGCTTACAAGCTGCCGAACGCCTTGCGAATGAGCGTCGGCACTGAGGAAGCCAATAGACTCGCGGTCCAGGCGCTGTCCGACTTCATGGGAAGGCCAGCATGAGCACCCCGGCTCCCCTGTTCAATCGCCTTGCCCTTATTGGCATGGGGCTGATCGGCTCCTCGATTGCGCGAGCTGCGCGCGCGCAAGGTGCGGCGCGCACCATCGTTGCGACAGCGCGATCGCCGCAGACGCGCCGGCGCGTCGCCGAGCTCGGCCTCGCCGATCAGGTGCTGGAAACCAATGCCGCCGCCGTCGAGGGCGCTGACCTCGTCATCGTGTGCATTCCGGTCGGCGCTTGCGGACCTGTCGCAAAGGAGATCGGCGCGCATCTCGCTGCCGGCGCAATTGTGTCGGATGTCGGCTCGGTCAAGGGCGCGGTCGTGCGGGATATGGCCCCGCATCTACCCAAAAGCGTGCACTTCGTGCCGGCGCACCCGGTCGCGGGGACCGAATATTCCGGTCCCGATGCCGGCTTCGCCGAACTTTTCGTCAATCGATGGTGCATTCTGACACCCCCGAAACACACCGATCAGAAAGCGGTGGAGAGACTGGCCGCGTTCTGGCGCCTGCTCGGAGCCAACGTAGATACGATGGCTGTAGATCATCATGATCTGGTGCTCGCCATCACCAGCCATCTGCCGCATTTGATCGCCTACACCATTGTCGGCACGGCGGACGAATTGCAGGCGGTCACACGCTCGGAGGTACTGAAGTTCTCGGCCGGCGGCTTCCGCGATTTTACGCGCATCGCCGCCTCCGATCCGACCATGTGGCGCGACGTGTTCCTGGCCAACAAGGACGCGGTTCTGGAAATGCTTGGCCGCTTCAACGAAGATGTGTCGGCTTTAACAAAGGCGATTCGCAAAGGCGACGGCGAAGCTTTGTTCGAGCATTTCGAGCGAACGCGCACTATACGTAAAGGTATCCTCGAAATCGGCCAGGATTCGCCTTCGCCCGATTTTGGCCGTCCGCATCCTGATTTGCCGCACGAGCCGCTGCCAAAACCGTACGCGTCGGAAAAGAACTAAAATAGCGCCGGCACGTTGCCGATCGGAATTGGCCCGAGAAACACCGAACCGTCAGCAAATCGCAACGGAAGCGTGACCGCCCGCTTGCCTTCGAGCGTCGTCTGCTCGCCGAGCATATTAATGCCAACGGAAATATTCGCTCCCGCCTGCTGGCGCGCCACATCTCCCAAACCAGGAGCCAATCGGTCCAGTGCACCTGCAAGCTTGTCCATATTGGGCATATTTTGTACGCGCTGTTGTGCGCCGATTGCAGCAAGGAATTGGTCAAGTCCTGCAATCGTGACGCGTAACTGGCCCTCGAGATGGCCGTTGGCACTAAGCGACAAACTGCCGCCGCCCACCGCCAGGATTTCACCCTGTTGCACGCGCGCGTTTGTGATGTCGATGCGACCGCCTGCGGCCTGTATCTCGCGGAAACGCACGGACCAGGGCTTGGGGGCGAAGTCGTTCAACCCGCGCAGAAGCGCGGTGACCTTGGCATCGACAGGCCGTACGGCGACTGGATGCAAAGTCGGCGCCAAAGCCTGATCAAGCTGAAGGGCGACCTCAATCACCGGTTTGCTGGCGGCCGACCCCTCGGCCATGCGGCCATGAATCTCAATGTGCTTGGCACGCAGAACGTTCTGCCGGTCGGCTCCGATCAAGCGATCGACAACTGGCTGGTCGAACACGAGCGAAGCGCGACTGGGCGCCTGGGGAGTACCGCGCACGCTTGACTGCGCAAGCTTCCAATCAACGGCGATGTCCGGCGATTTTCCGGGGTCGCCAAGGGTAAGAGGGCCGTGGAGTTCCGCTATCAGCAATCCCGGCTGATAAACCTGCGCAACCACGACCAGACTGCCCGTTTTAAGTTCCACTGGCGGCTGGTTGCTGCGGAACACCGCGGTCGCGTCCTCGCAGTTTACCTCGATGCGGAACGGAAACCCGCCTACGGCCTGCGACCCGCAGTTATAGATGCGTCCTGCCTGCGCCTCCCGCGCGCGCCAGCCATCGATCGTCTCCTGCGCCTTGCCCGCGGCAAATTTCCAGAACCCGGTCCAGGCGGCGATGAGCGCGAACACGATGAAAAGCAAAATCGTGTAGCGCAGCCCGGTTCGGCGGCGCGACTGCAAACTCGGCGAATGATCCATCATCTGCACTCAAAACCTGCGGATTGCGGCGTTTCTGCGCCCAACATCAGAGGCGGTTGCATGCAAACCGACGTCCTGTTACGCGAACACAAACGGCCCCCCACAGCCGTGGTCGCTTCCCCTGCCACGATGAACGCACGATCTGAGCAAAGCAACGAGGACTTCTGGGTCTTCGCCTATGGGTCATTGATGTGGCGACCCGGTTTCGATTTTGTCGAGCGGCGCAATGCGCGTTTGGTGGGCGCTCACCGCGCCCTTTGCGTGTATTCATTCGTGCATCGCGGAAAGCCCGAAAAACCCGGCCTGGTCTTCGGCCTGGATCGCGGCGGCAATTGTCGCGGTATCGCCTACCGGATAGCCCCCGCCAAACGAATGAAAACGATCGAATACTTACGTGCCCGCGAACAGGTCACCCGCGTCTACCGCGAGGCCTGGCGCCGGGTCTGGCTCGAGGACGATCCGCAGCAGAGCGTGCATGCCCTTTGCTACGTCGTCGACCGTGGTCATCGCCAATATGCCGGCCGCCTCAGCCTTACCGAGCAACTCCACTACGTTCGACAGGGTCACGGCCGATCGGGCGCCTGTCGCGACTACATCATCGCGACCATAAAAGAACTCCAGACACTCGGAATCCGCGATGCCCGTTTGCAGCTGCTGGTCGAGCAGCTCAAAGGCGGCCATCACTGAACAATTCTTCCGGTACCGCCAGCGGCCTCAGGTTTTCATTTTTGCGCGGCCTTCGGCGACCAGACGCGCTGTCGCGGTTTCGATGTCGTTTTGCAGGCGATCGAAAAATGCTTCCTTGCCGAGACCGGGCGGGATCGGATCAAGAACCTCCGCCACCACCGTGCCGGGAAAACGCCGGAGCGACCGGCGTGGCCAGAACAAGCCCGAGTTGAGTGCAATCGGAACGCAGGGCACGCCTTCGGCGGCATAAAGAAGCGCAACCCCGATTTTATAGCGAGGTTCCGCCCCGGCGGGCCGACGTGTGCCTTCGGGAAAGATTATGAGTTGCCGGTTGTCTGCAAGTTCGATGCGAGCGCGCTCGATCATGGCGGCCAAAGTCTGCGCCCCACCGCCGCGACGAACAGGCACCATACGGCCCTTGATGGTGAGCCAGCCAAATATCGGAATCCACTGCAGCTCCCGCTTGAGGATAAATACCGGGTTGTCGATCAGCGGCAGGAGCGCGAATGTTTCCCATGCCGATTGATGCTTGGCAGCCACGATAATCGGTCCCTTCGGGATCTTCTCGCGACCGCGAATTTCGCAGTCGATACCGGCGACCGTACGAAGCAATATGAGATTGACGCGACCCCACGATTTTGCGACCGCGATAATTGCGCGATAGGGCATGAAGAAGGTCGGCAATCCAAAAATCAAATGAACGAGCGTGTTCAGATAAAACAGCACGTTGAAAACCATCGAGCGGACGAAAATCAACACTGACAGGATGCCCCTATATCGCGCCGTCGGGATCAAGGCTCATTCGCATCAGCGCAAAAACGTACTTCAAATATTCGCCAAGCAGTAGGCGCGCCGTGTCGGTATTGGACCACCATGGTTCGCTCTTGACCTTTTCAGAAATCACCGGAAAGGCGATCAGCGCCACGTCGGGAAGCTGATGCGCAAGTTCAGCCATGGCGCGCGGCATGTGCCAGTTTGACGTCACAACGATCAGTGAATTGAAATTGTGTCCGCGCGCCCACCGCTTGGTTTCGAGTGCGTTGCCGAAAGTGTTCAGCGCGGAACGATCGAGGTCAATGCAGCAGGTGAAATATTTCGAGTAAAGCGGCGTGATCCGCGCAATTTCCCGCGAGCTGGTCGCCCGGTGTACGCCAGTGATCAGCAGTCTTTTGCCCCGCTCCGTGGCAAGCAACTCAATTGCATCGGGTATGCGGGCGGCCGCCCCCGTCAGCGCCACGATCCCGTCAGCCTTGCTTTCGAGCGTTATCTCTTCGCCGGGGATTTGCGAAACAAACCACACAAACCCTCCGGCAAGAATTATCAACCCGGTGGCGCCGGCCGCCATGGTCAGGAAACCGATCCAGCGAGCAAGACCGGCAAACATGTCAGTCGATCATCTCAAGCGTGTGGTTGACGGTTTGCCTCGAAGTGAGGGCCGTCACAGCTGCGATCAGGACGACTTGTACGAGCACGGCAATATAACCAAACAGGCCGATAGAAAAAGAGCCAAACAGAGCGGATGTCTGATCGCCGCCCGCAGTGCCGACAAACCATCTGCTGATCGCGCTTGCCAGCGCAAACAGGACAATCGCCGCACCGCCTCCGATGGCACCCCCTTGCAAGCCGAGCACCAAAAAATGGTGCTGAAAATGTCTGGCGATGAACCCGTTTTTCGCACCGACAAAATGCAGAACCTCGATTACGGCCTTGTTGGTTGCCATTGCGCCACGCGTGGCAAAGGTGACGGATAATATGGTTGCAGCGAACATCAGAAGCAAAATGAAAATGCCCACAGCAACCGCCGTACCCGCCATGGTGCGCATGCGGTCGATCCAGCCGCGATGATCATCGAGCATGGCGCCCGGCACTTGGTCGCCCAACGCGCGCGTTAACTGAGCGAGATCCGGTGTCGCATCCGTTGCCAACTTGAGCACGATGAGACGCGGCACTGGCAACTCGCTAAGCGACAGTCCGCTGCCGAGCCAAGGCTCGAGTAACTTGGCGGATTCCTCCTTCGAATAGGGGCGCACCTCCACGATGCCGTTGGCTGCGCGGGCGACGGCGACTGCCTTCGCGACGCTGGCATCGAGATCGCGGCCAGGCGCCGGAATGACCTGGATGGTCACCTCGCGGGAAATATCGGATTGCCATTCGCCGGCAGCCTTGCTCACCAGCACAGCCGCGCCTGTGGTCAGCGATACAAGAAAAGTCATGATAGCAACGACAGCGATAAGTGAGCGCCCGGCGATTGAATTGCGGGGGACCAGGGGAGTCTTCGAAGCTCGGCAGCAACGAGTTCGGCGGCTTCGCGCATCGGCGTCGTCAAAAATCCTGGGCCGATTTCCGCCATCGCTATCCCTCAGTCGTAAATATGCAACCGCCCGTCGTGCAAAACCAGCCGGCGCGCATCGTACTGATCCATCAGCGCGATGTCGTGGGTTGCAATGACGACAGACGTACCTGACTTGTTCAGTTCAATGAACAAACGCAAGAGTCGCTGCGCAAGACTGGGGTCGACGTTTCCGGTAGGTTCGTCGGCAAGCAACAATTGCGGACGAGCGATCACCGCGCGCGCAATCGCGGCGCGCTGCTTTTCGCCACCAGAGAGCACAGGAGGGAGCGCCCACATGCGCTCGCCGAGTCCGACCCACTCGAGCAACTCGACGACTTCATCCCTGTAGCTGTCCTCCGGACGACCCATCACGCGCAATGGCAGCGCGACGTTCTCATATGTCGTCATATGATCGAGGAGCCGGAAATCCTGAAATACGATGCCAATGCGGCGTCGAAGTATCGCCACGGCATCGCGCGACAGGGTCGCGACATCATGGCCGAACTGGGTGATCAGCCCACGTGTCGGCCGCATTGAGAGGAAAAGCAGGCGGAGCAGCGAGGTCTTGCCGGCGCCGGACGGTCCCGTGAGGAACTGAAATGAATGCGGGTCGATCCGGAACGAGAGATCGCGCAGGACCTCGGGCCCTAGCCCATAGCGCAAGCCCACATTCTCGAATCGGACCACCCACCCGTCTCCGCCAAGTTCCCATCCGGGTCGCCGACTCCACGTCCCTTCCGGTGCCGGGCGCCGACAAAACCGTCCCCAGGCCTTCGACCCGCGGCCGGAACTGGGCTTTTTACAGGATTATCACGATGCCGCCAGACCGTGGGCCCGAAGTTGCGAATTCTGCCCGACAGCGGGGTTTGACCATGGTTTCCGATTGATTAACGGACGGCTGGTACGTTTTGGCACCCAAAATGCCTGCGATCCCATGCTGATTGTCTGTCCGAATTGCTCAACGTCATACGCGATCGAGCCAACCTCCTTAGGCGCGGCTGGTCGTACTGTCCGTTGCGTACGCTGCAAAACAACATGGTTTGCGGAGCCTTCGGATTCGCCCCCCGCAATGGCCGCTGCCGAAAGCGCGGCCAGCGAGCCCGAAACGCCGCCGTCCCCGGGTGTCATTCGCGACCGGGAAATGCATGCCCGGCCGCCGGAAGAAAGCGCCGAAATTCCTGCAACCGCGCCCGCAGCCGAGGCGGCAAACATTCCGATATCCGAGCCGGTCGCCATTTCCGATGCGCCGTCGCTGGTGCCGCAAACCGAACCGTCTCCTTCCGATGCCGCAGTATCGGAAACCGACGAAATTGAAAACTTTGCCGCGCGACGCAGGCGACTACAGGCCCGACGCAAGCAAGCCCGTCGTTCATCCCGCTGGACAGCGCTTATCCTGGTTCTGTTCGCTTTTAACGTTGCCCTGATCGGGGCGCGCAGCGAGGTCGTACGATTTCTTCCGCAGACCGCCTCGCTGTTTGCTGCCGTTGGATTGCCGGTCAACCTGCGCAACCTGAAGTTTGAAAACATGCGGATTTCGAAGGAAGCGCAAGAAGGACTCTCGTCCCTCGTCGTCGAAGGCACCATCGTAAGCGTCACCAATCGACAGACAGAGGTGCCGCGACTGCGGTTCGCCGCGCGCAACTCCGCAGGACAAGAGGTTTACACCTGGATGGCACTTCCCGGCCGCAGCACGCTCGGCCCCGGAGAAACGCTGGATTTCCGCAGCCGCTTTGTTTCGCCTCCGGCAAATGCCGTCGATGTCGTCGTACGCTTTGCCAACGCTCAGGAAGCAACGCCGGGAGCAAAATAGGCCATGGCAAAGATCCTCATTGCCGAAGATGACGACGTCGTTCGCGAATTCATCGTGCGCGCGCTTAACGGCGACGGGCATGATCTCATTGAAACCGCAGATGGCGCCTCTGCGCTGGACGCCCTCACCCAATCCAACGGCGAATTCGACTTGTTGCTAAGCGATGTAAAGATGCCGGGTATTGACGGCATCGAACTCGCGCTTGCGACCGGCCGCCGTCATCCTGACATCGCAATCATGCTGATGACTGGCTATGCAGACCAGCGCGAGCGCGCGCACGGCCTCGATGCGCTCGTGCACGACGTGCTCAGCAAGCCGTTTTCGGTCGATCAGATCAAGGGCGCCGTGCGCGAGGCGCTGGTCCAGCGGCTCTGATCGTTCACCCTATTTTTGGAAACGACTGCATCGCATAATTTTGCGGCGTCCCGCTTGGGGCGTCGACTTCCGCACCGTGGTCAGAAATCCTTCAGTAGCCGCTCGATGTAGTCGAGCTCGAGCTGCGGCCGGAAACCCTCGCCAAAGCGTTTGCGCAATTCCTCCAGGATGCGGCGGGCACGCTGAGCATCGATCTCGCCCGGCACCTTGACTGTGAGGTCGTCACCGTAATCGCGCCCGCGCATCGGCCGCCCGAGCGGATCGGTGTCCTGCTGGGCGCGCGACTGACCGCGGCCGGGTCGGCCATTTGGACCAGGGCCCATGCCCTGCTGTTGCATCGACTGCGCCAGGCCTTGGGCACCTTTTCGCATTGCTTCGAGTGCGCGGCCCTGGCTATCGACCGCGCCTTCGGCGTCGCCCTCGCCCAGCTGGCCTTCCGCCTGTCCCATAGACTCCCCGGCATCACCGAGTTGCCCCATCTCGTTACCCTCGCCCTGCTGGCCCGGCTGTCCCATACCCCGTTGACGGAGCTGCTCGAGGAGCTTGTTGAGGCGATCGCGCAGGCCTTGCTGGTCTTGGCGTAGATCGCCCATCTGACGGTCGCCCTGGCCAGGCTGCTGGCCCCGTTGACGATCGCGCCGCTGGTCCTGACCTTGCCGGAATGTCTTATCCCGCAATTGTTGCTGCTTGCGGATCATGTCGCCCAATTCGTCGAGAGCCGACATCATATCGTCGTCGCCGTCATCCCCCGAGGCGCCCGGGCGCGCCATCTGCAGGTTTTCAAGCATGGACTGTAGCTCCTCGAGCAGGCGCCGTGCGGCATCCTTGTTGCCGGAGCGAGCCAGGTTCTCCAGCCGGTCCAGCATGCTCTTGAGGTCTTGTTGGCTCAGGGTGCGGGTATTGCGGTCGAGCGGCCGGGACAGCTGCTGCGGATTCTTGCGCATCTCTTCGGCCAGGGCTTGCAGGAATTTGTCCATGGCCGCGCGAAGCTGCTCCATCAACTTCTTGATTTCTTCATCGGTGGCGCCGCGTTCGAGCGCCTGACGAAGCGCCTCTTGCGCCTGGCGCAGAGCCTGCTCGGCCTGAGAGACGTTTCCGTCCTCAAGTTGAACCGCCATGTCCCACAGCCGCGCTACAACCTCACGCAGCGCATCGTCGCTCTTTGCGTGTTCAAGGTCGTGGTAGATCGAGCGCAGGCCAAGATAGACGCCGGATGTCGGCGTAAAGCGCTCCGGTGCAATCGTGAGCGCATCGAGGGCGGTCAGCACCAGCGGTTTCGCTTCGGTGTCCAGCGCCAGAATACGCCGCTGTTCGATCAGCGCGCGGGCCAAGGGCTTGACGAAAATACGCTGCGGCAAAGTCAGCTCGTGCGGCTCGCTCCGGCCTTCGTTGCCGGCCTCGTCTCGTGCGGTCAATGTCATGACCACCTCGGCGCCGGCCCAAGGGTGTTCGGTAAGATCGTGCGTGGTTTGCGCGGTGCCGGAACGGGTACGCGCCTGTGGTAAGGCGAGCGCATAGTCGGGCGCGGGAAACAACGCGTGGCGCGATTGGTCGGATGCCTGCTCGTCCTTGAGCGCGAAGGTCGCCTTTGCGTCCACAACTCCGTAATCGTCGTCCATCCTGTAGTCGACGCGCAGCGCACCGCGCGCCTGGCGCTCTGGGTCCTTGATCAACTCTATGTTGGGAGTGCGGTCAGGGATTGCGGTGAAATTCCAAACCAAATCGCTGCCAAGCACGCCGTGCACCGCGACCGATCCGTCCCTGGTGATGACCAGCCGACGTTCCTGGGTTCCGGCCGGAAGCGGCGTGCGCGTGTCCACCGGCGCATCCTCAACGCCGCCGTGACGAACGACGTCGAAATGCACCTTGCCGGTGGCGCGGATCACCAATTGGCTGCCGGCAGGCACCGCAACCGGCGACGTCACCTGCGCAGTTTCACCCGGTCGCAGGCCCGGGAGCATCACCGGCGCGCGGCCGGTGTAAATCGGGGGCGTGACCCAGGCATCGATGCGGAAGTTGGCCGGGGCGACAACGCCGCGCCAGTCGAAAGCCGCGGTCACGCGTTTGACCCGCTCGCCGCCGGCCGCAAAGAAACTCGCAACCGCCAAAATGACAACGAGTGCGCGGAATGCCATCGGATCGCGCAATGACAGCCGCGGCGAAGGCCACCCAGCCTTGAATTTACGCGCGGAGAGCAGCGCGCGCTCGACGTGCGCCTGCCACAGGGCCTGCGTCACGGGGTCGTGGCTATTCGCGGCAATGCGGTCCGCGACCGTCGTTGCCGGGCGATGGGTTTCGCCCGTGCTGCGATCGAGCCGGCGCAGGCCGTCATAGATGCTGGGCAGCCGTAACATCAGCAGCGGGAACGCCGCTGCGGCCATCATGATGATGAACACAAACAGCCCGACCGCCCGGGGCACCGGCGCCAACACCACCCATAGACCAGCCCATGAGAAGGCGAGAAAAAGCCCGATGACGGTTGTCAGCCCCGCGAGCGCCGGCCACAACCTCTCCCAGAACAAACTGCCCCGTGCACGCCTGAGCGCTCGAGCGAGAAGAAATCTCGTCGGCTGCTCAGGATCGTAACGCTGGTAGTTCGCTTCGTCCAAAAGGCGCTCCGTCGCGTGGGCCTCAGGCGAATCTTCATCATCACGATCACGATAACACGCGCCGACCTTCCCAGCCACGCGTGGGGTATGCGCCTAAAGCCATTCCGGCATGCGATCGAGCGCAATCAATTGGTCAACTTCAAGGCGCGGTCGCACCAGCGCCCATTGCGCGCCATTGACCAGCACTTCCGGCACCAAAGCCCGCGTGTTGTAGGTGCCGGCCTGGACCGCGCCATAGGCACCGGCCGACATTACGGCAAGCAACGTACCGGCCGCGGGTTCCGCCATATCGCGGTTAACGGCGAGGAAATCACCGCTCTCACAGACCGGCCCGACCACATCGGCGCGCATACGGCGTACCGATGACGACTGTTGCGCCACCGACCAGATCTCATGATGTGCATCATACAATGTCGGGCGGATGAGGTCGTTCATGGCGGCATCGACGACCACAAAGTTCTTGGCCTCACCGTGCTTCACGAACAAAACGCGCGTCACCAAAATACCGGCATTGCCAACCAGCAGACGCCCGGGTTCGAAAATCAGCCGGCAATCGAGGTCGCGCGTGGCCTGCTTGACGACCTTGGCATAGGCCTCCGGATGCGGGGGAGGCTCGTCGTCGTTGCGATAGGGAATGCCCAGGCCGCCGCCGAGATCGACGTGCGAGATGGTATGCCCGTCTGCACGCAGCGTACGCACGAAATCGGCAAGCAACGCAAAGGCATCCCCGAAAGGATCGAGCTCGGTGATCTGACTGCCGATATGCATGTCGACGCCGGCGACCTTGAGGCCCTTGAGCTTGCCAGCGTGTGCATAGACTTCACGCGCGCGGCTGATCGGAATGCCAAACTTGTTTTCTGCTTTCCCGGTGGCGATCTTGTGATGAGTCTTCGCATCGATATCGGGATTGACGCGAACCGAAACATGCGCCGTGCGCCCCTTGGATGCGGCAATCGACGACAACAGTTCGAGTTCGGGCTCGGATTCGATGTTGACGCAAAGAATTCCCTCCTCGACCGCAAGCGCAAGTTCGGAAGCCGTCTTGCCGATTCCAGAGAACATGATCTTGTCGGCGGGAATGCCGGCCGCCCGCGCGCGCTTGAGTTCGCCGCCCGACACCACGTCTGCGCCCGCGCCGAGTTTTGCCAGGGTCCGAACGACGGCCTGATTGGAATTCGCCTTCATGGCGTAGCAGACAAGCGCGCGGACGTCGGCAAATGCGCCGGCGAAAACCTGATAGTGGCGGGTGAGCGTCGCCGTCGAATAACAATAAAACGGCGTGCCGACGGCGGCGGCGAGCGTATCGAGGTTCACCGCCTCGGCGTGCAACACGCCGTCGCGATAAGCAAAGTGGTGCATGACACGCTCAGTTGAGCAAAACGTCGAGAGGAATGCGTTTATTCGTGCCGCCGGTCGCGATCGGTTTTCCGTCCGGCCCCAGGACAGCCCTGCTGTCCGGCTGCACGACGGGTGTCGCCTGGTCGCCCGCGAGCGAGGCCCCCGGCGGCGGATCAAGCGGTCCCTTGCGCCCGCACGCCGCCAGCCCGAGCGACACAACCAGCGCGCCGATCAGGGCGATGCGGACAAACCGACGTTCAAAATGCGTCAAGGCAGTTACTCCGTACGGCCAACCATAACAAAACAGGCAAACAAGGCGAAGTCAGGATTTCTCTTTTTCCAGCTTGCGTAGCCATTTTTTCGCCTGTGCGCGCACATTTTTAGGCGCGGTGCCGCCGAAAGTCGTGCGGCTCTTCACTGAACGGTCGACCGAAAGAACACTAAATACGTCGTCGGCGATTCGCGGCTCGATCTCGCGCATGGTGGACAGCGGCAAGCGATGCAAGGCAACCCCCGCCTCGGCCGCCCTGGCGACAATCCGTCCGGTGATGTGATGGGCGTCTCGGAATGGAATTTTCAAGGTCCGGACCAGCCAGTCGGCAAGGTCGGTCGCGGTCGCATAGCCCTCGCCTGCGGCCTTCTTCATGCGTGGAGCATCGGGCTCGAGATCGGCGACCATTCCGGTCATCGCGGCGACCGACAATTCGAGCGACGCCAGAGCATCCATCGATATCTGTTTGTCTTCCTGCATGTCCTTGGCATAAGCGAGCGGCAGGCCTTTCATCACAATCAGCAGCGCGCTGAGCGCGCCGATAACACGGCCTGCCTTGGCGCGCACCAGTTCGGCCGCATCCGGATTGCGCTTTTGCGGCATGATCGACGAGCCGGTGGTGAATTTGTCCGAAAGTTTGGCCAGACTCGTGAGCGGCGACGTCCAGATTACAATTTCCTCCGCCAGCCGCGACAAGTGCACTGCCGTGATCGCTGACGCGGCAAGAACTTCCATGACAAAGTCTCTGTCCGAAACCGCGTCGAGCGAGTTGGCCATCGGACGATCAAAGCCCAGGGCCTTGGCCGTCATGTCACGGTCGAGCGCAAAGGAGCTGCCAGCGAGAGCGGCTGCGCCGAGTGGAGATTCATTGAGACGCCGGCGCGCATCGGCAAAGCGCCCGCGATCGCGGGCAGCCATCTCCACATAGGCAAGCAGGTGATGACCGAACGTGACCGGTTGCGCCGTTTGCATATGAGTAAGACCGGGCATCACCGTGCCCGCATGCGCCAGCGCCTTCTCGGCCAGCGCACGCTGATAGCCGGAGAGCGCAATATCGAGCGCATCGAGAGTGTCGCGCATCCACAATCGAAAATCGGTCGCAACCTGATCGTTGCGCGAACGCGCAGTGTGCAAACGGCCCGCCACCTCCCCGACCAGCTCGGACAGCCGGCCTTCCACGTTCATGTGGATGTCTTCCAATTCGCGCTTGAAGGAGAATTTTCCGGCCTCGATCTCTGACAGGATCGTGTCTAGACCGTGAGCGATCTTTTTCGCATCTTCGGCCGTAATGATGCCTTGCTTCGCCAGCATGTCGGCATGCGCCTTTGATGCAGCTATGTCCTGGCGATAAAGGTGCCGATCGAAGTCGATAGAGGCGTTAATCTCCTCCATGATAGGTCCGGGGCCAGACGTAAATCGCCCACCCCACATTTTGTTGCTCATGGCATATCCATCAAGCCGCTCATGACCGGGTCCCAAACCAGCTTCGCTAAAAAACGCCTCGTCATGGTTTTGGCGGGCAGTATTGCTGGCATCGCCGTTGGTCTGGCGGGGGTATACGGGATTGCCACCCTCACGCGCAATGCGGGCGGTGATGCCGCGTGCCTCCCTGCTGTCGAATTAGCCAAGAAACTCGCCCCTTTCGCGCATGGCGAGGTGGCTGCCGTTAACGTTGCCAAGAGTCCGTTGAAAGTACCCGATCTGGCTTTTCAGGATGCATCCGGCAAGCCGCTGACCTTGGCGCATTGGCGCGGTCGAACGGTCCTGCTCAATCTGTGGGCCACATGGTGTGTGCCGTGCCGAAAGGAAATGCCGGCTCTCGATGCATTGGAGCAGCGTCTCGGCGGCCCAAAATTTGAGGTTGTTGCGGTGAATATCGACACGCGCGATGCCGATAAACCGAAGGCCTGGCTCAAGGACGTCGGCGTTGAGAAGCTCGCCTATTATGCCGATCCGACCGCCCGCACATTCCAGGATCTCAAATCCGTCGGCCGCGCTTTCGGCATGCCGACCACTTTGTTGGTCGATGGGCAAGGTTGCGAAATTGGCACGATCGCAGGGCCTGCTGAATGGGCCAGCAAAGACGCCATCGAGCTGATCAAGGCAGCCGTTGGCCAATAAGCGCCACCGGCGCTCGTTCCTTAAGCGGTGATGTTGAGGTTTTGCCCGACGCCGGCGGCCACGTTGGCGAGACTAGCTAGATTTTGCTGGGCAGAGTTGAGCACCTGAACGATGGATGCGGCATTGTCGGCGTTCATACGTACCATCTTGGCTGCGATAGCCATCTGTACGTCGCCCATCTGAGCCGCAGCCAAGGCGGTCGCGAGAGATACCGGATCCATCCCAGGACACTTTTACAGGGCTTTCGTCAACGAAAGATAAATGTCGCGCCGCTTGACACGACCGCGCCTGCCCATATACTTAACCATATGGTTTACTATCAGAAGCCGTCGCTCGACCGGACATTTGCAGCGCTCGCCGATCCAACGCGGCGTGCGCTGCTCGCCCAGCTCAGCGAGACACAAAGCCGGTCGGTCACCGAGCTCGCAAAACCATTTTCAATGTCTCTGCCGGCGATCATGAAACATCTCGATGTCCTGTCCGATGCAGGATTGGTCATGCGCAATAAATACGGGCGCACCGTGGCCTGCCGGCTGCGTGCCGCACCTATGCGGGAGGCCAATGATTGGCTTTCGCGTTACCAGCGTTTCTGGACTGAAAAATTCGACCAACTCGCCGCGTTCCTGGAGGAAAACTCATGGCAACCAAACCCAGCCTCACCATCAAGCGCCGCTTCAACGCGCCGCCAGAAAAAGTCTTCAGCGCGTGGACGGACCCGGAGAAAGTAAAACGTTGGATGGGACCGGCCGGAGTGCAGGTGCTGCTCGCCGAGGGCACCGCGCAAACTGGCGGACGCTATCGCTGGCTCATGAAGTCCCCGGACGGCAATGAACACGACGTCAGCGGTGTCTACCGCGAAGTGATTTTGAACCAGAAGCTGGTTTTTACGTGGACTTGGAAGTCGACCCCGGAACGCGAATCCCTTGTGACGATTATATTCAAAGGCGATGGTGACGGCACCCTGATGACGTTCACGCACGAGCAATTTTTCGATGAAGAGGTGCGTGACCGCCATCAAAGCGGCTGGAACGGCGCGTTTGAGAAGTTGGGGACATATCTCGCTGCGTAGAAACAGGAGTTGAAAATGCCGCATGAATGGTCGCACGGACATTTCTACTGGAACGAGTTGATGACCCGCGATGTGGAGAAGGCGAAGAAGTTCTACGCCAGTACCGTCGGCTGGAGTTTCGAGCCAATGGCCATGCCGGACGGCACCTATTGGGTCGTGAAAATGGGAACCGAATTCGTCGGCGGACTATTCCCGTTGACCAGTCCGCAATTCGACGGCGTGCCGGAATCATGGATGGCCTATCTCGCGGTCGACGATGTCGATGCCCGCGTGAAGAAAGCACAGGAGGCGGGAGCCACGCTGATGCGACCAATTTTCGACGTGCCCAATGTCGGTCGCATCGCCATCCTGCGCGAGCCCGGCGGTGCAGGCATCGGTTGGATGACGCCGCCGAAATCCTGACCTGTGATGCGAAATGATTGGCTGACCGCCGTAAGGCGCTGCCCGCCAAGAGAAGGATTTCACGAAAGCGCGCGATCAGCTGAACTACCGCGTCGGTACCGGCTTTTCGCCCCGATAGTCATAGAACCCGCGCTGCGTCTTGCGGCCGAGCCAGCCGGCTTCGACATATTTTACGAGGAGCGGGCATGGCCGATATTTTGAATCCGCCAGACCCTCGTGCAGCACCTGCATGACCGACAGGCATGTATCAAGCCCGATAAAATCAGCGAGTTCGAGCGGGCCCATGGGGTGATGCGCGCCGAGGCGCATTGCCGTATCAATTGCCTCGACGTTTCCAACCCCTTCGTAGAGCGTGTAAATCGCCTCGTTGATCATCGGCAGCAGAATACGGTTGACGATGAAGGCCGGAAAATCCTCCGACACCGCGATGGTCTTATGAAGGTTGGAAACGAAGGCCTTGCTGGTTTCGAACGTGGCGTCGTCGGTCGCAATGCCACGTATCACCTCGACAAGCTCCATCAGCGGCACCGGATTCATGAAGTGAATGCCGATGAAGCGCTCGGGACGATCGGTTGACGACGCCAGCCGCGTAATCGAAATTGACGAGGTATTGGTGGCCAGGATGGCGTCGGATTTGAGCGAAGAGCACACGTCCGAAAAAATCTTGCGCTTGACGTCTTCCTTTTCGGTAGCGGTCTCTATCACCAGATCGCAGGCCGACAGTGCGTCATATTTCTCTGCGGGTTTGATGCGCGCCAACGCGCCCTTGCGATCATCCTCGCTGATCGATTTCTTTCCGACCTGGCGCGCCATGTTGCCGTTGATGGTCGCCATCCCGGCCTTTATGCGGTCAGGTGATAGGTCATTGAGCATGACCGAGTATCCCGCCAGTGCGCAGACATGGGCGATGCCGTTGCCCATCTGACCGGCGCCGATTACCCCGATACTTTTAATGTTGCCTGCCATATTGCTTTCCGATCAATGCGAAGTTCCGATGCCGCCGATGGTCAATGCTTGACCTTGTCGAGTTCCGCCGCCAGCTCAGGCAAGGCCTGATAGAGATCAGCAACCAGACCGTAGTCGGCCACCTGAAAGATCGGCGCCTCCTCGTCCTTATTGATAGCAACAATCACCTTGGAGTCTTTCATCCCTGCGAGATGCTGAATTGCTCCAGAAATTCCGACAGCGATATAGAGTTCGGGTGCCACCACCTTACCAGTTTGCCCGACCTGCCAGTCGTTAGGCGCGTACCCCGCATCGACGGCAGCACGCGAAGCGCCCACGGCAGCGCCAAGTTTATCCGCTACGGGCTCGATATATTTCGTGAAGTTCTCGCGGCTTTGCATGGCGCGACCACCGGAAATGATGATTTTGGCCGAGGTCAGCTCCGGCCGGTCGGACTTTGACAGCTGTTCGCCAACGAAACTCGAAATTGCCGGATCGGTAGCGGGCGCGGCATTTTCAACGCTCGCGGAGCCGCCTGTACCGCTGGCCTGAAAGGTCGCGGTGCGGACCGTGATAACCTTTTTTGCGTCGGATGACTTCACCGTCTGGATTGCATTGCCGGCGTATATCGGCCGCTCGAAAGTGTCGGGAGAAACCACCTTCGTAATGTCGGAAATTTGCATCACATCAAGCAGCGCCGCGACGCGCGGCATGACATTCTTTCCGGTTGTCGTTGCCGGCGCCACGATAGCGTCGTAGTTGCCGGCCAGCGAAACGATCAGGTCGGCAAGCGGCTCGGCAAGTTGATGTTCGTAGGGCCCGGAGTCCGCCACCAGAACTTTCTTTACGCCGTCGAGTTTGGCCGCCGCATCGGCCGCTGCCTTGCAATCTTTTCCGGCAATGAGAACGTGAACGTCCGCGCCGATCGCTTTGGCCGCGGTCAAAGCCTTGGCGGTAGCGTCCTTGATCGACTTGTTGTCGTGCTCGGCAATCAGAAGGGTGGTCATATTAGAGGACCCCCACTTCGTTTTTCAGTTTACCGACCAACTCGGCCACCGAGCCGACTTTCACACCGGACTTGCGGCCCGGAGGTTCGTTTGTTTTCAGCACTTGCAGACGCGCCTTCATGTCGACGCCATAAGCGTCGGGCGTCTTTTCCTCGATCGGCTTTTTCTTGGCCTTCATGATATTTGGAAGCGATGCGTAACGCGGCTCGTTCAGGCGGAGGTCGGTGGTGATAATTGCCGGCATCTTCAACTTCACGGTCTGCAACCCGCCATCGACTTCGCGCGTCACGTCGATGGCATCGCCATCGATCGCAAGCTTGGACGCGAACGTGCCTTGCGCCCATTTCAGAAGCGCCGCCAGCATCTGTCCGGTCTGATTGCAGTCGTCATCAATTGCCTGCTTGCCCATGATGACCAGACCAGGTTTTTCGGCCTCGACGATTGCCTTGAGTATTTTCGCCACCGCGAGCGGTTCGATCACCCCGTCCGCTTTCACCAGGATGCCGCGATCGGCGCCCATTGCGAGTGCGGTGCGGATCGTCTCCGAGGCCTGAGCTGGCCCAATCGACACGGCCACAATTTCCGTCGCCTTGCCGGCCTCCTTCAGACGGATCGCCTCCTCGACGGCGATTTCGTCAAACGGATTCATCGACATCTTGATATTGGCAAGTTCAACGCCGGAGCCATCCGGTTTGACGCGAATTTTGACGTTGAAATCGACGACCCGCTTCACGGGCACCAGAATTTTCATGATCCCCCATCCGGATGGGCACTTTGAGCAGAGCCGGCGGAAGCTAAGGGCGGCGCCGTTGGCGTGTCAACGTTTATGCTGCGGCGCACGCAAAACTAGCGGTTCTGGCCGGGGGCCCACAGGATGTCGTCCGTGCCTTTGCCATTGGCGTAACGGCCAGCAACAAACAGATAATCCGACAACCGGTTGACGTATTTCAGCGACGGCGCCGACACCCCCTCGCCCGGCTCGTCCTTGAGTTCGACCATAATTCGTTCAGCGCGCCGGCAGACCGTGCGGGCCAAATGCAGGTAGGCCGAAGCAGCGCTGCCGCCGGGCAGTACGAATGATTTCAAGGGACTAAGCTCGGCATTGAGCCGGTCAATCTCGCCCTCGAGCCAGCCGACCTGCGTATCGGTCACCGTAAGCCTGGCTCCGCCCGGCCCCTTTTCAGCCAGACAAAGATCCGCCTCGACATCGAACAAATCATTCTGGATTCGCCCGAGCGCGGCGTCGAGTGTCTTGTCCTCGCCCAGGTGCAAACGCACGAGGCCGATCACAGCGTTGACCTCGTCGACGGTCCCATAGGCCTCTACCCGCAAGTCGTATTTCTTGCGCCGGGCGCCGGAACCGAGTGAAGTCGTCCCATCATCGCCGGTCCGGGTATAGATGCGATTGAGCACAACCATATCGACCTGCCCTAGCCTTTCTCTCAGCCCGAGATTCGGGTTAGGCTCTATATTATCTTGTTTCTGCCCAAAAAGATGGGAGTGATGTTGATGCGAATTCTAGCGATTGTCATTGCGGCCGCGTTCTTGGCGCTCCCGGCTTCCGCTCCTGCCCAGGCTTGCGGGACGGCCGGGCTGCATTCGGCCAAAGCCGCCACCGCCGACTACTCCGCAGCCAAGAAGAAAAAGAAGCCAAAAAAGGAGAAGGTCGAGTATATGCGCGCTGCGCCAATGAAATAGCGCGCGACGCAGTTCCGCCGAACTAGCGACCCAAAGCCCAGATCGTCGCCATGATTATGATGATGGCGACGAATTGCAGCAGCACGCGCAGTCGCATGAGCTTCTGCGAACGATTGGGTGGCCCGCCACGCATCATATTTACCAGCCCAAGCAAAAGCACGATCGCAACAGCGACTACGGCGGCGGGCACGAGATAGTGTGACATGAACTCCGACATGGGCAGCGCTTCTAGCATCGTCTGGCCCAGTGCACCATTGTACCCATCAGAATCCTTCCTTCGGACGACTCCCAACTGGTTGTTATCGCGATAACGTCGCCAAACGAGTGCGCCGTTGGGTGGTCCATGGAAATTGACGGGAGCGTTGCGGCCGTCCGCTTATTGAAAGCTGACAGCAAGGGTGTTGGTTTTTTGCGGCGCGCCTGGAAATCGAAGTCCTCCGCTCACCCAATCAACGCGAATGCTCGCTCTGTCGATTCAGTCGGCGCCCATTCAACCGTTTGTCGGCGCGCGAACGCGCTCAATGACAGTATCGATCGTATATTGGTCGATGCGACCCGCCGCGCGGTTGAGGAACTCAAATCCGCTTGGCCAAAACGCTCGGCGGCTACGGTGCATCGAGTCATCAATGCCATTCCGCTTCTGCTTGGGGTGTCGGCCTTTATTTTCTGGTTTACAGCGTCGAGCCCGCTTTTGCTTTCGGTTGTCCTGCTGTTGCCGACGGTGTTCCGGATCTGGATTCTCGGCTGCTCATTGTCGGCACCATCGGAACGGCCCTTTTGTTCACACGACACCGGTCTGGACGAAGATTTACCCATATACAGCGTGATCGCTGCGCTGCGTGGTGAAACGGCAATCGTCGATCAACTTCTATCGGCAATCGAACGTCTCGATTATCCGGCTGAGAAACTCGACGTAATTCTCGCTATCGAAGCCGATGATGAGGCGACGCGCGCGGCCATCAGCGCTCGCAGGCATCGAGTCCCCATCACTGTGATTCCCGTTGCCCCAGCCGAGCCGCGTACGAAGCCAAAGGCGCTTGCCGTTGCCCTTCCGCTTGCTAAAGGCAAGTTCACCGTGATTTACGACGCCGAAGATCGACCGGAACCCAACCAGCTTCGCCGCGCCTTGCAGGCGTTTCAAGCGACAGGCGACAATCTCGCCTGCGTGCAGGCGAGATTGTGCACGGACACCGCGAACACATGGCTTGCACGTTATTTCACCAGTGAATACGCAGCCCAGTTCGATATTTTTCTTCCGAGACTTGCCGCACGCGGGTTGCCTTTGCCGCTGGGTGGCTCGTCAAACCATTTTCGTACCGCCACGTTGCGGGAGGTCGGCGGTTGGGATCCCTACAACGTGACCGAAGACGCCGATCTCGGCATGCGGCTCGCCCGTTTTGGATATCGCGCCGGTGTAATCGATTCCACGACCTTTGAAGAGGCGCCTGGCGACAGCCGGCGTTGGATTGGCCAACGCTCTCGATGGTTCAAAGGCTGGATGCAGACATGGCTCGTGCATATGCGCGAACCGGTTCAGCTTTTTCACGACCTCGGCTTTCGCGGATTTCTGACTTTTCAACTTATTGTTGGTGGCAACGCACTGGTAGCGCTGGTGCATCCGGTATTTGTGTTTGGGCTGATATGGGCGTTCGCGAAGCCGATCTTTCAAAATTCCGATCCAGCCGCCAGCGCCCAGCTGATGCAATATTTGTTCGTCGCAATCATTTGCTACGGCATTTCGGCGCTGTTTGGCTGGCTCGGGCTGCGCCACCGCGGCATAGAGCAAAAGGCATGCATTTTAATCGGCACGCCTTGGCATTGGCTCCTGCTCTCAGCCGCAGCATGGTGGGCAGCATGCGACTTAGTCCATGCGCCCTTCCACTGGAAAAAGACAGAGCATGGCCTCGATAAAAACTTTCGAGAAGCCCGCAGAACACGGGCCCTTGTTAAGCTCGAGCGTCATCTTTCCGGACTTGAAAGAAGTGGCCGGTTGCAGATGTGGCCGCTAAAGATATCGTCGTAAATCCGCCGCAGCATCTTCCGGCCGTCTCTTGAGGCTAAAAGGCGCAACAAATCTGCCCTGCTTATCCATGAGATAAACCAGCGCGGTGTGATCCATACTGTAGTCACCGTTTTCGCCGGGCACTTTCTTGGCGTAAACGCGATAGGCTTTTTCGGCCGCGTCGATTGCTCCACGGTCACCCGTCGCACCACGCAGATGCCTGTCAAAACTCGACAGATAATCTTTCATGACTGCCGGTGTGTCGCGCTCGGGATCGACCGTAATAAACAAAGCGCCGGTACGATCGGCGTCCTTGCCAAGCGAACGCATGATTTCGGACACGTCAAACAGTGTCGTGGGGCACACGTCAGGGCAATGCGTGTAGCCAAAGAAGACAAGAAAGGGCCGACCCTTAATGTCTGAGTCAGTGATTTGCTGGCCGTTTTGATCGGTAAGCTTGAAAGGACCCCCGATCGCGGAGGCACTGGGACCGCCCGCAAAATTGCCGGTGGCATAAAGAAACACACCGGTGAAAACGACCAGGCCGGTCACGAACGCCGAAAGGATCAACAATATCTGTGACGTGCGCGCAGTCATGCCGTTCCAGTAGACCTCAGAAGCACGCGACCCAGCCGGCGCGCACCATCTCGAAAAAGACCGCGGTTCCGTAATAGCCCCAGAGGACGAAAGTCGTGGCCAACAGAATTCCGCCGGCGGCCGCGATCATCAGAACCGGCCGGGACAACTCAGGAACCGATATGATCGCCGGCATGACCATTCCTCCGAAACCAGTAATCCTCAGATAGGGGCTTTCAGAATACCAAGCAACGCGGTGGTTTGCCGCCTTAGATTAACCATCCTATCAGCAATAAATGCCGGCGTTTTGGTGGTCCTCGTCCACAACTCGATATATTAAAGCCGCGATGAATCGATTAGAATTCACCAATATGGACACCTACCACTCATGGAGAACATGATGCGCAGCGGTTTGGCGATCGCCTTGGCGATTTCGATGTCGACGGCAACGGCCGCCTGGGCTCAGAACGCGCCGGCGCCCGCGCCAAGCGCATCGCCGGCGCCAGCTCCGGCGGCAGCGCCAGCGCCCGCTCCTGCCAAATGTGACAACCCGAATGCCCTCGGAGTTACGCGCGTCGTGGAGATTGACACCACTGGTGGCCCGGGGTTTGGCTTTGAGCATTTCAAGGCTTATGACTTCTTGCGCGACCACGAGATCGTGCTCACTTTCGATGATGGCCCGTGGCCTGGTCACACACCGGCCGTGCTTAAAGCGCTCGCAGATCAATGCACCAAGGCGGTCTTCTTCCCGATCGGCAAACATGCCGGCTGGCACCCTGAAATCATGAAACAGGTCGCAGCAGCCGGCCACACCGTCGGTTCGCACACGTGGTCACACAAGGACCTTTCAAAGTTGAGCGAGCAAGAAGGAAAAGACGAAATCGAAAAAGGCATTGCCGCTGTCAGTATCGCGCTCGGCAATAAGCCGGTGGGCCCATTTTTCCGTTTCCCGGCATTGCGGCACCCGCCTGAACTGCTCAAATATGCCGGTGAACGTAACCTCGGTATCTTTTCGACCGACATGGATTCTTTTGACTTCAAGATGCGCAAGCCCGAGCAGGTGGTCGCCTCGGTGATGAAAAAGCTCGAAAAGCACGGCAAGGGCATCATTCTGATGCACGACTTCCAGCAGGCAACCGCGAAGGCAGCACCCGAACTTCTCAAGAAACTGAAAGATGCGGGTTACAAGGTCGTACAGGTTGTCGGGAAGACCCCGATCGAGCCAAAGAAGGAATATACCGACATTGTGCTCAAGGAGATGGGCGGCGGCTTGGAAACGGCCCGTCCGATGTCGAGCGTGATCAAAACCATCGACGGCAACTAATATAACCGACTGAAATTAAAGCCGGCCGCAACACATGCGGCCGGCTTTTTTATTGGATGCTTTATGGCGCTTGCGTTGTGCTAGGCTTGTTCCAGCAGAACTCGCCAATGAGGGGGCCCGAATGGAGGTTTTGGTCGTTGCCTTTGCTGCGCTGGCGGCGATATGGATCCTGATCCTGGTAGGCTCGCCATTTTTCGGTCGAGACCATTAGTCCTGCCGATATCTCAGGGAACTGCTCGCCCGGAGAATGCAGTAAATATCGATGTTGCTGAATGTGCGTGGTCGTACGCGATGCGGCTCGCTACGACAAACAAAGTCGTCGCCAGCACCAATCTGAGGGCACGCTCCGGAATCCGGATTGCGAAATAGCTGCCAACGAAAATGCCCGGCAGTGAGCCGGCCAGCAGCGAGCCCATAATGTGCCAATCGACGGACCCCATGAGCCAATGCCCGATACCCGCGATGAGCGTAAGCGGCACCGCATGGGCAATATCGGACCCAACTATTCTTGCCATAGGAAGCTGCGGGTAGAGCATGATCAGCGCCACCACGCCAATTGCGCCAGCACCTACGGATGAAATCGAAACTAGCACGCCCAGCGTTACGCCAACTAAGACGGTATTGACGGCTGTGCGCTGCGAATCGAGTTCGCCGACGCGCGCGCGATAGGCCGCAATGATTGCACTGCCGAATACCAGGACGATGGCTGTTGCAAAGAGCGCGACGGAAAGAACGAGTGTAATCAGATTGCGGGTAGCATCACCGCTGAGATTGAAATGCGACAGCGCGGCAAGTGTGACGATTGTCGCGGGTACGCTGCCCGTCGCGAGGCGCTTTACCACGCGCCAGTCTATGCTGCGCGCGAAACCGTGGACCAGACTGCCGCCGGTCTTGGTAGCCGCCGCATACAGCAAATCCGTGCCCACCGCGGTCGCGGGATGAATTCCGAATAAGAGAATCAAAAGCGGGGTCATAAGCGAGCCCCCGCCGACGCCGGTCATGCCCACCAATGCGCCGACCGCAAAACCCGATAGCGAATAAAGCGGATCAATCATGAAAACCGGCCTCAATCCGGGCCTTCAGGCTGCCGGCATCTAAGCATGGCCAATTACGGTAGTCATCGGGGCGAAAAGATGAACGCGCATTGGCGTCGACTGTTCCTCGCAATTTTCTGAAATGTGAGCCCTATGAACGCAATGGAAAATACCTATTTTCGGTCATTGAAAGCGGCCGCACTGCACAAAGTGCCTATTTGCAAAGGACGCCTCACGTGCCGGATATTGTCACACTCACAATTAATCCCGCGATCGATATTTTCGTGAATGTTTCACGCGTCGAGCCCACACGAAAAATGCGCTGTTCGGCGCCAAAACGGGATCCAGGCGGCGGTGGTATAAATGTAGCGCGGGTGGCGCACCGCCTCGGCGCAAGCGTGGCGGCGATTTATCCAACCGGTGGTGCCCTCGGCCGATTGTTGCACCGGTTGGTAGACCGCGAGGGTATCGAGAGTCTGGTGACGCCCTCGCACGTCGAGACGCGCGAGAATTTCACCGCCTACGAAGAAACCACCGGCGAACAGTTCCGCTTTGTTTTGCCGGGCTCAAAACTTCATCCCGCCGAATGGGAAGCCGTCCTCGATAAACTGGACGCACTTCCCGAGAAGCCGAAATTCGTTGTTGCCAGCGGGAGCGTCCCGCCAGGTGTGCCCGAGGACTTCTTTGCACGCGTCGCGCAGCACGCAAAGCAGCTAGGAGCAAAATGCATCGTCGACACCTCCGGACCGGCGCTGAAAGCCGCCATTAAACAAGGCGTCGCGCTGATCAAACCGAACCTTGTGGAGCTGTCCGATCTCGTTGGTACATCACTCGATACGGATTCCGCGCGCGTCGCCGCGTGCCGAAAACTCACAGAAGATGGACGCGTTGAAGCTATTGCGCTCACCCTCGGTGATCAGGGTGCACTGCTGGTGACAGCCGAAAAAACTTTCCGCGCAAAGCCGCTTGCCATCGAGCCCGTAAGCACGGTTGGCGCAGGAGACAGTTTTCTGGGCGGATTGGTGGCGGCGCTCGCCACCGGGGATTCCTTGCAACACGCGTTTCGTGTTGCCGTAGCGGCTGCATCAGCGGCCGTAATGTCACCAGGGACGGAGTTGTGCCACGAGGACGACGTGCGACGCCTGTTGGCGAACGTTGAGGTCAGCGAAGTGGCCAACGCCCACGCATAACCTGAATTCGCCGTCCAGACGCTAGCGACGCAGCGGCCCTTGGGCCTTGATTTTGACAGGCACACGCATTTCGTCCTGCGCGACGCCCATCAAGCCCATCCAAATGATAAGCGGAAAGTACAAGAAAAGCGGCATCTTTTGCGCCTCACGTTCGGTTCGAAAGAGCAACGCAAGCAAACTGGCCGCGGTTCCATCAATCACGTGGGCGTGTTGATCGCTTCGTTTGATTATGGTCGACCGCTGGCCGCTGCCTCGGTTAGGCGCGCTGCGGGCGCATCTTTGCCGCAATAACGGCCGGCGTATTTCTCCGCCATTCGCTGCATTTCAAGGCCATAGTGATTTTTGTCCGTTCCCGTCCATTCCCGCGCAAGGTCGGAAAACGTTACGGGGCGGTGCAGTCGGCGCATAATTTCCTGCACGTCATCCTGGACCTGGCGCGTACGCTTGGCGACCGGCTCGGGAATGCGCATCGTCGAATACATCAGAACATGCTGCAGGTGCGCGAGCACGCCGATTCCGGCATCCTTGAAACGCTCGCCCGGCCTGCCGGCAACCGCGGCGCCGACGCCGGCAAAATTGTTGTCGCTAGGGGTCACACTGGCAGCGATGCCGTTCGGGCGCAAAAACGTGAGATAGTTGGTCTCGATCAACATTTGAAAAAATGCGTAGTCCCAGCGGACGCCGATGCATCGTTGCGGCGGCCGCTCTACACATTTGCCAGTGCTTTCGTAGAGCGAGGCTATTTTGCTAAATCGCGGTTCGATTTGGCGCGGCGGCTGCTGGAGCGCGTTGCGATTAGTGACGAACTGCATCAGCCTGGTGGGAGTGACGCACGCAGGCACGGCGTTGTCTACTGTGGCAATGATCGGCGGCAACGCCGCAGCGTCCGCCCGCCCCGCGATCAGAATGGATAACAATAGAAAAAGCAGCTTGACCCGCATCGTCCCCTACCCCGACACGGCAGCAATAGATGATTCGCGTTAATTTTATACGGTAACCGAAAGACGAACGCGATTTTTCTTCGGGACGGTCCTGTGAACCAATGGAGCGGGCGAAGGGAATCGAACCCTCGTATGCAGCTTGGGAAGCTGCCGTTCTACCATTGAACTACGCCCGCGTGTTTGCAGAATAGCGAATGGGTTGCGTGCGGGGCAAGCGCGGTTCAGGCCTTGAAATGTTTGGAGAGCTTCAGGCTCTGCGCCTGATAGTTCGAACCGATGCCTTGCCCATATAATTTTTCGGGTCTTGCAAGCATTGTTTCGTAGACCAGGCGACCGACGATCTGTCCATGCTCGAGGATAAAAGGCACTTCGCGCGAGCGTACCTCCAGCACTGCACGCGCACCCTTTCCGCCGGCGCCGGCATAGCCAAAGCCGGGATCGAAAAATCCCGCATAGTGGACGCGGAATTCCCCGACCAATGGATCAAACGGGACCATTTCGGCCGCATAGTCGGGCGGTACCTGTACCGCTTCTTTGGACGCAAGAATGTAAAATTCATTGGGATCAAGGATGAGACTTTTGTCCGGGCGCGCGTGCATCGGCTCCCAGAAATCGAGCACGGAATAGCCCGCGCGCCGCTCCACATCGATGAGACCGGTGTGGCGTTTGGCGCGATAGCCAACCAATCCACCTGGACCAAGTCCGGACAGGTCGACACTGACCGCAACACCTTCACTAACGTCGGCATGATCCGCATCGACCAGACGTTCGCGCTTATGCAAGGCGCGCAAGGCCTCGGCACCAAGCAGCGCATGTCCGCGGCGAAAGCGAATTTGCGAAAGACGCGAACCTTCGCGGACCAGCACGGGGAATGTGCGCGGACTGATTTCAGCATACAGGGGGCCGTGATAGCCGGCTGCGACGCGATCGAACCCCCGCGTCTCGTCGGCGATCACACGGGTAAACACATCAAGTCTGCCGGTGGAACTTTTGGGATTCGCAGCCGCAGAAATCTCGTCGGGAAGCGCCAGACTTTCCAGCAGGGGCACAATATAGACACACCCGGTCTCGAGAACCGCGCCGTCGGTCAGCGAGATTTCGTGCAGCTTGAGTTCGTCAATGCGCTGAGCAACCGTCGTGCGCCCCGGCAAAAAGCTTGCGCGCACCCGGTAGGCCACCTCACCGAGCCGCAGATCAAGGCTCGCCGGCTGGATTTGATCGGGCACGAACGGACTCTCGGATAAAATCCCCCCGCCGGCGGCCAGCGCCGCAATCATGCGGTCGGGCAGAATGCCCTTGTCATCAACGGCAAAGGAAAGTGTCACGGCGGCCCTATTTGCGATCGCGCCGATCTAACCCGAGGAGTGCCTTGACGGGAAGCCGTGCCTCCCGGTACAAACACCTTATCCCGTGGTCATTTGAGCCGGCCGGCTTGCAGCCACGTTAAACAAATCGCTAAAAGGCCGGGGACGCGTGAGCCCGGCCGAGATATTTCTCCGGCCGGTTTTTTATTGGCCACGCGCATGGCCCCGAAAAACGGACACCGGGTTTCGGAATAGACCGTGCGCTGGGCTTTAAGGAGGCCGCGATGTCCACGTCGACCAAGAACTACCGTCCCGAAACCCGGCTGGTGCATGCCGGAACGCTGCGTTCGCAGTTCGGTGAAACCTCGGAGGCATTATTCCTCACTCAGGGTTACGTCTATCCGACCGCAGAAGACTGCGAAGCCCGATTTTCCGGCAAGGTGCCCGGCTACGTCTATTCGCGTTATTCCAACCCAACCATGAGTATGTTCGAACAGCGCATGGCCGCGCTGGAAGGATCGGAAGCCGCGCGATCGACCGCGACCGGAATGGCGGCTGTGACGACTGCGCTCATGGGGCTTGTCAAAGCTGGCGATCACGTGGTCGCCGCCAAGGCACTCTTTGGCTCATGCCGGTGGGTGATCGAGGAATGGCTGCCACGTTTCGGCGTTACGTCGACTTTGGTCAACGGCACCGATCTCGATGCCTGGAAAAAGGCAGGACAGAAAAATACCAAGGCCTTCTTTCTGGAGTCGCCAACCAACCCGACGCTTGAGGTCATTGATATCGCCGCCGTCGCGGACATCGCGCACAACGCCGGTGCCAAACTGGTCGTCGACAATGTGTTCGCCACGCCGCTCTATCAGAGCCCGCTCAAGCTTGGCGCCGACTGCGTCGTCTATTCCGCGACAAAACACATCGATGGCCAAGGCCGCGTCCTTGGTGGTGTCATTCTCGGCTCCGAAAAGCTGATCCTCGATCACTACCATCAAATCTTGCGGCAGACCGGCCCGTCGCTCTCCGCATTCAATGCCTGGGTGCTGCTCAAGGGACTGGAGACCCTTTCGGTGCGCGTGCACCGCCAAACCGATAATGCCGGCGCAGTCGCCAATGCACTGGCCGGCCGCAAGAAAATCACTCGACTTATATACCCAGGCCGGTCCGATCATCCGCAGGCTGAGATTATCCGCAAGCAGATGCGCGCGGGTTCTACGCTGTGCTCGTTTGAGGTTGCCGGTGGCAAAGAAGGTGCCTTCCGCTTTCTCAATGCTCTGAAGTTAATCGGAATTACCAATAACCTCGGCGACGCCAAGAGCCTGGTCACTCATCCGACTACGACCACGCACCAGAGGCTTACACCTGAACAGCGCGCCGAGCTCGGTATCGGTGACGGGCTGATCAGATTTTCGGCCGGACTCGAACATCCCGACGATCTCGTCGAGGACCTGGTGACCGCACTGGATAAGGTTTGAGTCGCGCGAACTAGGGAAAAAGCTGTGGCGATGCAGTAGCCGAAATGATCGGTCGCTGCACGGCTTCTGCAATCGCGTTGCCGAGACCTTTTGCCATGCAGGCATAGCTCCAATCGTTCATGTGGAGCCCGTCTGGCGATACAAATGTTTCAAATCCGAGGTTATCGACATCGCGCCAATGTCGCATCACCTCAAAACGGCGGAACAGGTCGACATTTTCTCGTTTGGCGATGCCGGCAATCAACTCGACCATGGCTTCTGCTTCGGGCTTCACAATCACCTTCGGCGCAAATTGCGGATCGATCAGAACAACGTCGGCGCCGGTCGTCCGAATCTTAGCAAGGCCCGAACGGATCAGATCTCCATTGTCGCCAAGCTTGTGATCCCGGATGACAGAGTTGGTGCCAAGTTGCCACAAGACCAAGTCAGGCTTTGCAGCAATCACGGCTGAATCGAAACGCTGAAGCATGTCGGCGACTTCCTCGCCGCCAACTCCGCGATTGAGCACAGTGATCGACAACCTTGGGAAATGTTCCTGGAGCTCGACCATCAGCCGGCTAGGATAGTTCGACGCCAGCGACGTTGCACCTGCACCAGCGGTCGATGACGACCCAATCGCGACAATCGTGATCGGGGCACCGGCCATTACCTTTTGCGCAATGTGCGACAGAGGATTTGCCAGACGGGTGAGATCGAGAGGGGCCTCGCAAGCGGGCGGCGCAGTCTCGGCACGCGCGGGAAATACAAGAGCCAGCCCCGCGAATAGCGTGGCGGCGGCGATCAATTTCGTTCCCCGTTGTCCGGGACTATCGTTCCGCAAAGTTCGAAATCCTCAACCCGTTATTGACGGCTGCCGTTGACCGGCGGCTCTTCTGATTTTGCGGCCGTAACCACTAAATCGGCCAGCAATCGCCCTATGCAATCATGAACTTGCTCCGCTATGTCAAGTTTTTTCGTGGCCGAATACAAATCGAAGGTTCCGAGGTCCGACCAAAGTCGCATTATGCTAAATCGGTCGAACAGCGGCACTTCTTGCTGCAATGCAACCCAACGCATGTCCTCGCTATATCGTCCAAGAGCAATCATCGATTCGGTCCGCGGGCTGTATTGCGCATTGATCAAAACAACATCAGCGCCTGCCGAATGGGCAATGTTAATGCCTTTGTCCAGGCTCTGACTGAAGAGGTCGGGATCGACCGCGAGCATCGCGTCGACTGTGCCGGTTTGCCAAACCAGCAGCGCGGGCTTGGTCGAACTCAAGTCGACGGGGAGCGCCTTAACCATCTCGGCCGCACTGCGTTTGGCCTTCACATCGGTCGTCACTTTCACATCCACGCCGGGCAAGTGCTCGCTAAGCGCTTGCTGCAAGCGCGCCGGATAGGCGTTCTTCGCTCCGTTCGCACCCGGAAGTTGCGAGGAACCGGCGCCGACAACCAGCACGGTGAGCTGCTTCGTCGCCAAAGCGCGGGCGACATGCGGCAAATGGAAACTGGGTTCGATCAGATTTTCGGCGACACGGCATTCAGCCGGGTGCTCGGCCCAAGCGGGCTTGCATCCCAGCACCAGCAACGCCAGCAGAAGCAAGCGTCCCTTCATGCCTCGCCCCCCGCAAGACCCGGATTAGCGGCGGGCGGGCGCGGTCCCCGGCCCCGTCGTTCGGCCTGTCTATACCACGAAATCAAGGCCGCTACGGCAACCATAATGGCGATGCCCACTAGGCTGACCGCGACATGCGTGAACACGCGATTGGAGACTTCGGTGAAAACAAAGTGGCCGGCAAAGGAGAGAAACACTCCGAGGCAAAATGTCTCCAGCGAATGCTGTCCGCAAACGATTGCCGGCCAAAAGATCCGTGATTTCAGGGCGGGCCAGTCGCGCGGGACGAACACGACCGTTATGACGGCCAGGGAAAGGAAATGCATAATCCGGAGAACGTCGAGATTGGTCTTGTCGATCGGGTAAATCGCGTCGCCTACAAATTTCGGCACGAAAACCGCCAGCCGCGGAAAATACCAAGTCATCGCGATCGCGAATGCAAACACGAGATAGGCGATGGCGAGCCCCACTACGACTTTTGAATGCGTCCAGCGCGACAGGTTTTGCGCGCCGCCGAGTGCGCACCAGGCGCCAAAAACGAACAGCAATTGCCAGGCGAATGGATTGAACACCCAGGTGCCGGTCGGATAGGCCGGGATGTTCCACTCGAAAAACCACATCAACGCGTACAGCGTTGCTGAGGATAGAAGCGCGATCGATGGCGCACGCAACAGCAGCCACAGCATCGGCGGAAACCACGCCAGCAACAAAATGTAGAGTGGCAGCACGTCCATGTTCACGGGCTTGAACTTCAGCAACAACGCCTGAAGGATGGTGACGTCTGGGTTCTTGAGGAAATCGAGAACGCCCATTTCTTCGCTATAGAGAGGATTGTCGAAGCTGTTCGCGACATAGGCGATCTCGGCGAGGTAAATCGCGAGCAGGAATACGTGCGCTATGTAGATTTGCCAGGCGCGTTTGAGCACCCGTGCGGAGGCGACAATGAAGCCGTGTTCCTGCATGGCACGGCCATAGACGAAAGCTGCCGTATAGCCAGAGATGAATACGAAAATCTCGGTCGCATCGCTGAAGCCGTAGTTGCGAATGGTAATCCAGCTGACTGCATTGGATGGAATGTGATCCAAAAAGATCAGCCAGAGCGCGAGGCCGCGGAACAAATCAAGCCGGAGATCGCGTTCCGTTGAGACCGGGGCCATGTGCAGCGTTTCTTTCGTGCGCTCTTTCGGTCATAATCCGGGGCATCAAACGAATGGCAAGCCCCCCGAAGTAAATTGTGCGGCATATAGATGTATCGCGCCGTAACCCGTAAGATTGAGGTGACCGTCACGCCCCGTTTCGTATCGGAGCGGTCGTCGCCGAATAACGGCTATTTTTTCTGGGCCTATACTATCAACATTACAAACCTCGGCGGAGAAACAGTTCAGCTCAAAACCCGGCATTGGCGTATTACCGACGCGCTCGGGCGCCTGCAGGAAGTCAAGGGGCCGGGCGTAGTGGGCGAAGAGCCTACGCTCAAGCCGACTGAATCGTTCGAGTACACAAGTGGCGTTCCTTTACCGACACCATCGGGTTTCATGGTCGGCAGTTACGGCATGGTGACCGGCGCTGGCGAACACTTCGACATCGAGATTCCGGCGTTCTCCCTGGATTCCTCCTACGCCGAACGCACCATCAACTAGAATTGGCGTTTACTTCACCGGGCGCAAACTGGTAGTTCGCGCTGCAAAATTCACAGGTCACGGAAATCCTGCCGTCCTCGACCATGTGATCGCGGTCATCCTGCGAAAAGCTCTTGAGCATGGCCTCGACATTGGCGCGCGAGCACGAGCACTCCGCCCGCAGCGGACTGGCGCGAAAAACGCGCACCCCCGGCTCATGAAATAGCCTGTAGACCAGACGCTCGCTGGAAAGTGCCGGGTCGATCAATTCGACATCCTCCACGGTAGAGATTAAGGCCTGACCCTCAATCCAGGCGTCGTCCTCCTCCACCGTGTGCGGCTCAACGCCATCAGGTGCGTCACCAGGATCCAGATCGGCAACACGAGCGCGCTCGGGCGACTTCGGCAAAAATTGCAACATGATGCCGCCAGCGCGCCAACGGTGGGTGGGCCCGCCGGAGCCGGCAAGCAGTTCCTCGGCCACCGCGAGGCGCACCCGGGTCGGAATTTGCTCGGAGCGCAGGAAATATTCGTGCGCGACATCTTCCAATGAACCGCCGTCGAGCGCCACCAGGCCCTGATAACGGTTCATGTCGGGGCCCTGATCGATGGTCATGGCGAGATGGCCCTTGCCGAGCAAGGCTTCCCCGGTTGCTTCGCCTTTCGCGATCGCCGCTGCCACGCGCTCTTTATCAAACCGGGCGCAAGCGCGAACCTTGTCGGGCGCAGTAAAATCGACAACCAGCATCCGGACCGGACCGTCACCTTGCGTTTGCAGGATAAAACGCCCGTCGATCTTCAACGCTGAGCCAAGCATCACGGTGAGCACGATTGCCTCGCCCAGAAGTTTGGCTACCGGGTGCGGGTAGGCATGCCGCGCAAGGATTTCATCCACCACCGGACCTAGCCGTACGATGCGGCCGCGCAGATCGAGCTTGGCCACCTCGAATGGCATGACAGTGTCATCGGCCGTTGTGGCCGACGGCGCTCTGGACGGTATAACAATTTGGGGGTCGGTCATGGCGGGTTCGATTATGGCGGGTTTGGTCATGCGTCTTATTTAGAGTTCAAGAACGGAAAAGCGAGGGGTTTGGCGTGTTGGGACTACTGACAGCTGGGGCCCGGAATCCGCAAGGCGCAATGCATCGCAACTGGATTTCCGGATTTTGCCGCCGTCCGGCACGCCGGTTCACCGGAACTCTCACCCGTCGACGTGCATACACCAGGCGAGCAAGCCTTTTTGGGCGTGCAGCCGATTTTCCGCCTCGTCGAACACCACGGACTGCGGCCCGTCGATGACCTCGTCAGTGACTTCCTCGCCCCGATGGGCCGGCAGGCAATGCATGAACAACGCATCGGGCTTGGCTTTCGCCATCAGGCTCGAATTGACCTGGTAACGCTTGAGCACGTTATGCCGATGTTTGCCGTCCCGATCGCCCATCGACACCCACGTGTCGGTGACCACGCAATCCGCATTCTTGACCGCGCCCTCGGGTTCGTCGCTGATGCGGATCGCAGCGCCCGATGTTTTAACCCAGTCCATCAGCCATTTCTTCGGCCGCAGCTCTGCCGGGGTCGCCACTCGCAACTCAAAATCAAAGCGTTCGGCCGCGTGCATCCAGCTCGCCAACACATTATTGGCATCGCCACTCCAGGCCACCGTGCGTCCTCGGATCGGCCCACGCTTCTCTTCGTAGGTCATGACATCAGCCAGGACCTGGCACGGATGCGAGCGCCGCGTGAGACCATTGATCACCGGTATGGTGGCATGTCGGGCCAACTCGGCCACCGCCTCGTGGTCGAGGATGCGGATCATAATGGCATCGACATAGCGCGAGAGCACACGTGCGGTGTCGGCGAGCGTTTCACCACGACCTAGTTGCATTTCCTGCGCGGTAAGCAGGATCGCCGCACCACCGAGCTGCCTCATCGCGACATCGAACGACACCCGTGTGCGCGTTGATGGCTTGTCGAATATCATCGCCAGCGTTTTGCCGGCGAGTGGCGACGTCATCTGACCGCGCCCGCGCCCAGCCTTCATTGAACGGCTTTTGTCGACCAATCCGGCAAGTACGGGCTTGGGAATATCGATCAGATCCAGGAAATGCCGGACGCCGTTTGTTGTCATGACGCTACCTTGGCCTTCCGTGCATGCGTCTGCGCCAGGCGCGTGCAGGCCCGATCAATGCATCCGATCGCCTCGCTAATTTCCTTCTCGCCGATAATGAGCGGCGGCAGCAGCCGCACCACGTTGTCGCCGGCCGCGACCGTTATCATTTTCTCGGCGCGCAGCTCATCGATCATTTCCGACGCTTGCGGAGTCATGCGAAGGCCGATCAGCAAGCCCTCTCCACGCACTTCGGCAATCACCGAGCCATGGCGATCCTTCATTTCGGCCAACCGCTGCTTGAGAAGCAGCGCATTCTTGCGTACGCGATCCACAAAGCCGTCCGCCGTGAGCACGTCGAGCACGGCATTACCAACGGCCATCGCCAGCGGGTTACCGCCGAAAGTCGAACCATGCGAACCGACAGTCATTCCCTTCGAGGCTTCAGTCGTCGCAAGGCAGGCGCCAATCGGAAAGCCGCCGCCAAGCGCCTTCGCCAGCGTCATGATGTCGGGCGTAATACCGCTACGTTGATACGCGAACATTTCGCCCGTGCGGGCGAGGCCTGTCTGCACCTCGTCGAAGACGAGCAGAAGACCGTGCTGATCGCAAAGTTGGCGCAAGGCACGCATGAAAGTCGGGGCTCCGACGCGTACGCCACCCTCACCCTGAATCGGCTCGACCAGAATCGCCGCTGTCAAAGACCCGATTGCCCGCTTGACCGCCTCCAGATCGCCAAACGGCACCTGATCAAAACCATCGACCGGCGGGCCGAAACCTTCGAGATACTTCTTGTTGCCGGCGGCAGCGATCGTCGCGAGCGTGCGGCCATGAAACGCGCCTTCGAACGTCACAAAGCGATAACGCTCGGGTTTGCCGCAAGCCGATTGATATTTGCGCGCCATCTTTATCGCGCATTCCAGCGCTTCGGCACCCGAATTCTGGAAAAATACGGTATCGGCAAAGCTGATCGCGCACAGTCGGTCCGCCAGCTTTTCGCCTTCGGGAATGCGGTAGAGATTGGAAACGTGCCAGAGCTTTTGCGCCTGCTCGGTCAGCGCCTTAACCAGATGAGGATGCGCGTGTCCGAGTGCATTGACGGCAACGCCGGCGGTAAAATCGAGGTACCGTTCACCTTCGGTCGTGAACAGCCATGCTCCCTCGCCTCGCTCGAAGGCGAGGTCGACCCGTGCATAGGTTGGCAATAGATGCGAGCTCACGACCGTTTTCTTCCATCGAGCATTTTCGTCTGCGCATGGTCTCGTCCGAAGCCCGCTGCCCACTTCCGGGATCGCGTGCTGTCCTCGGCGCGCAATCGTTTGGACACCGGTCACTGTTTCGGCGCCATGCGCACGCCGAAAAGAAATGTGCCGCCTCGCCGGGCGGCACTTTTTTCATTCTATTGCCGACCCCCGTGCTGTCAACACACGGCGCGCCAACTCAATTGTGCCGCAAGTCCCGATTCTAAAGGAAAACCTGTTGGTAGCTAGCCGCGGGAGCTTGTAAGAGCTTGCGAAAGCCGTACCGCCTATTGTAGCGTTTGTCCAAGGCAGTACGACATCTCGTACTTCCAAGCGATTTCAGTCCATCCCTGACGTGTATGCGTCTGGCGCCTGATGGGGCGTCCGACGACGGGGTTGGACTCCATCCAAGGCCTTGAAGTCTGAGGAGAAACCAAATGGGCTGGACTGATGAGAGGGTGGAGCTGCTGAAGAAATTATGGGCGGACGGCCTATCCGCCAGCCAGATCGCGGCGGAGCTCGGCGGGATCACCCGCAATGCGGTCATTGGAAAGGTCCACCGTCTCGGCCTGTCGGGCCGCGCCAAAAGCCCCTCCTCTTCAGCCCCGCGGCCGCGCAAGGCGCGTTCCTCCGGGCACATGATGCGGGTCCCCCGAGCCTCGATGCGTGGCAATACCGCTCTGGCCTATGACTATGAGATCGAGCCCGAACCTGAACTCATTGAAATTCCGGTCGAGCAGCGCAAGACATTGCTGCAGTTGACGGAAAAAACCTGTCGTTGGCCGGTCGGCGACCCGGGCAGCACGGACTTCTTCTTTTGCGGCGGCGACACCGTAAATGACCTGCCCTATTGCTCCTATCACTCTCGCGTCGCGTATCAGCCGGCCAGTGACCGCCGCCGTGACAAGCGGCCGTTCCGGAACTGATCGCTTTCCTGACTTCCAATGTGTCATGGCCGGGTCTGTCCCGGCCATTTCGCTTCATAAGGGGACTGCATCCGCAGTCGGCGGATACCGGAGTCAATTCATCCGGCCAAACCGGTCGTCGAGCGCGTAACCAGCGCCGCGCACCGTGCGGATCGGGTCGGTTGTGTGGCCGCGGTTGATGGCCTTGCGCAGCCGGCCCACGTGCACGTCAACCGTACGCTCGTCGATATAGATGTCCGAGCCCCAAACCCCGTCGAGCAATTGCTCGCGCGAAAAAACTCGGCCCGGCCGCTCCATCAAGAACTCCAGCAAGCGATATTCCGTTGGACCAAGGTCGACGGCGCGCCCATTGCGCGACACTCGTTTCTTCTCGCGGTCGAGCTCGATATCGCCGATATTGAGTACGGCGGCGACTCGCTCAGGATTGGCGCGGCGGAGCAGAGCTCGCACGCGCGCGAGTAACTCCGGGACCGAGAATGGCTTGACGATGTAGTCATCGGCGCCGGTGGCAAGTCCGCGCACCTTTTCGCTTTCTTCGCCGCGTGCCGTCAGCATGATGATCGGCAACTGCCGCGTTTCCGGACGCGCGCGCAACCGGCGGCACAATTCGATGCCCGAGAGCCCCGGTAGCATCCAGTCGAGCACGATGAGATCGGGCGTGCTTTCCTTCAGCCGTGTATCAGCCTCATCGCCACGCGCCGAAGTCTCAACCTCGTAGCCTTCCGCCTCAAGGTTGTAGCGGAGCAGCAGGGTCAGCGGCTCTTCGTCTTCGACAATCAATATGCGTGCGTTCATGCGAGGTGCCACTATCTTTCGCCGGCCGCGCGTAGCGAAGCAAGGGTCGTGGTATCGCCTTTCGGCCGCTGGTCGGCAATCGGGCGACCCTCGATAATGTAGTGTACCGTTTCCGCAATGTTGGTGGCATGGTCTCCCATGCGTTCGATGTTTTTTGCGCAGAACATCAGATGGATACAGAACGTGATATTGCGCGGATCTTCCATCATATAGGTCAAAAGTTCGCGGAACACCGAAGTGCAAACCGCGTCGATCTCCTCGTCGCCCCGCCATACCATCATCGCCTTGCTATCGTCGCGACGGGCGTAGGCATCGAGCACCGCTTTCAGCTGTCCGAGGACCAGGTCGGCCATATGCTCGACGCCCCGGATCAGCTTAGGTGGTGGAAATTCGCTGTTGAGTGCGATCACCCTCTTGGCAATGTTCTTGGCAAGATCTCCAATACGCTCCAGATCGTTAGCGAACCGCAACGCCCCTACGATATCGCGCAGATCCACCGCCATAGGCTGGCGCCTGGCGATCGTAAGCACGGCTTTTTCTTCGATCTCTTGCTGGAGTCCATCAATATTGGTATCGGCGGCCGTAACGCGTTGCGCTAACGCGGAGTTGCGTCGTGCCAGCGCATTCACCGAATCGGCAATCTGCTTTTCGGCATAGCCTCCCATTTCTGCGACCATACGTGCGAGATCTTGCAGGTCGGAGTCAAAGGCCTTCATCGTGTGGTCGGTCATTGTGGTGCTCTTTCAACCGCTAGCCGAAGCGTCCAGTGATGTAGTCTTGGGTACGGTGATCGTTCGGATTGGTGAAGATGCGCGTAGTTTCTCCGAACTCCACAAGTTCGCCGAGATACATAAACGCTGTGAAATCTGACACGCGCGCGGCCTGTTGCATGTTGTGAGTGACGATAGCGATCGTGTAGTCGATTTTTAACTCATCGATCAGCTCTTCAATTTTTGCGGTGGAGATCGGGTCGAGTGCCGAGCATGGTTCGTCGAACAGAATGACATCCGGCTGTACCGCAACGGTGCGCGCAATACAGAGGCGTTGCTGCTGACCACCGGAGAGCGACAGTCCATTCGCGCCGAGCTTGTTCTTTACTTCGTCCCACAGCGCTGCTCGTTCAAGCGCACGCCGGACCCGGTCCTCAAGCTCCGACTTGGACAGGCGTTCATAAAGGCGAATACCGAACGCGATATTTTCGAAAATCGTCATTGGGAACGGCGTCGGCTTCTGAAATACCATTCCCACTTTGGCCCGTAGCAAATTCAAGTCCTGCGATGGGGACAGTATGTCGTCATTGTCGATCCGCACATGGCCGGTGGCACGCTGATTGGGGTAGAGATCGTACATCCGGTTGAGAATACGCAGCAGTGTTGATTTGCCGCATCCGGACGGACCAATGAAGGCGGTTACCTTGCCTTGATAGAGCGGGACCGAGATGTTCTTGAGCGCCCGGTGATCGCCATAAAAGAACTCCAGATTGCGGATCGAAATCTTCTCGGTCAAATCTTCAGCGCTCGCGGGTGCGTGCGCGACGGTCGGTACTGTAAAGGCTGCAACACTCATGATGATTTTCTCTGAGCCGCGAGGGTCCTGGCGATGATGCTGAGCGCAAGCACCGCCATGGTGATGACAAGCGCACCGGTCCAGGCCAGCCTTTGCCAGTCTGCGTAGGGACTCAGCGCGAATTGGAAGATGACAACGGGAAGGCTGGCGACCGGAGCGTTCAGATCCAGACTCCAAAACTGATTATTAAGCGCGGTGAACAATAAAGGCGCTGTCTCGCCCGAAATTCGCGCTATCGCCAGAAGCACGCCAGTGACCATGCCGGCGCGCGCCGCACGATAGGCGACCCTTTGAATCATCAAGGAACGCGGGAGACCGATCGAGGCCGCGGCCTCACGTAAGGTGTCCGGAACAAGCGTCAGCATGTCTTCGGTGGTGCGGACCACCACGGGAACAACAATCACCGCCAGCGCCACCGCGCCGGCCCAACCCGAAAAGTGTCCCATGCGCGCAACCATGATCTCGTAGATGAAGAGACCGACAACGATCGAGGGCGCGCTGAGCAAGATATCGTTGATGAAGCGCACAATGGTGGTCAGTTTCGCGTATCTGCCGTATTCCGCCATGTAGGTGCCGGCGAGAATGCCGAGCGGCGTGCCGATCAAGACGGCGATCACGGTAAGCACCAGGCTCCCGACAATCGGATTGAGCAACCCGCCGGCCGAGCCGGGCGGCGGCGTCATCTGGGTGAAGACGTCGAGGGAGAGACCACTGAGACCTTCCCACAGCAGCACGCCGAGGATCGCCACCAACCAGGCCAGGCCGAACAGCGTGGCTCCAACCGACATGACGACGGCGACAGTGTTTCGGCGGCGGCGGATATCGTAAAGCGCCATGGTCAGCGTCCGATTCTTTTTTCGACGCGTAACAACATGTAACGCGCTGCGGCGAGCACGATGAACGTGATGACGAAGAGGAGGAGACCGAGCGCAATCAACGCCGAGGTGTAAAGATCGCCAACGGCCTCGGTAAATTCATTGGCGATGGTTGCCGAAATTGTTGTCCCGGGCGCAAGCAGCGAACCCGAAATGCGATGCGCATTACCGATCACGAAAGTCACCGCCATGGTTTCGCCGAGGGCGCGGCCGAGAGCCAACATGATGCCACCGATAACGCCGACCCGAGCGTAGGGCAGCACGACGCGGCGGACGACCTCCCAGGTCGTGCAACCAAGGCCGTAGGCCGCTTCCTTGAAAACAGGAGGAACCGCCGAAAACACGTCGCGCGAAATCGAGGTGATAAACGGCAGCACCATGATCGCCAGGATCAATCCTGCGGTCAGAATACCGATCCCATAAGGCGGGCCAGCGAATAAAGTCGACAAAATCGGGATGTCACCGAACGCGCCGATAAGGAGCGGCTGCACGTGTTGCTGCAGGAACGGCGCGAACACGAACAAGCCCCAGATGCCATAGATGATGCTGGGAATACCAGCGAGCAGCTCGATAGCAATTCCGATCGGGCGCCGCAGCCATAGAGGGCACAGCTCGGTGAGGAAAACCGCGATGAACAGGCCGACCGGCACTGCGATCAGCATCGCAATGAACGACGTCATCAAGGTGCCGTAAATCGGCGCGATGGCGCCGAATTTTTCCGTGACCGGATTCCAGGTGTCGACAGTCAGGAAATTCAGACCGAATGTCTGCAGCGCAAGCCAGGACCCGTGCATCAGCGAAATGATGATGCCACCCAGGATGACAAGAACGGCGATCGCGGCTGCACGCGTCAGGTGATGATAAACCACGTCTCCCAAACGCAGGCGCTCGAGCACCTTGGCGCGATCGACCTGCGAGGTCGTCATAACGGCTCCGCTCTGCAACGCGACATCAACCACGGATCGCCTCCCCGAAGGCTGAATCCGGCTCTCCCTCGACAAAACGCATATCGGGAGAACCACTCAAGCGGGCCAAAGGCCGCAATACAAGCTGCGTTTTTACGAACGGTGGACAAGGAAAAGGCGCCGGCGGGCGCCTTTTCCCGTGCACCCGAAATCTAGTAGATCGGTTTGCCGCCATCGTCCTTGATATCGCTCTTCCATTTTTCAGCGATCAGGCTGACGACACTGTCGGGCATTGGGATGTAATCGAGGCTCGAGGCCATCTCATCCCCGTTCTTGTATGCCCATTCGAAAAATTTGAGCGCTTCTTTGGCTGCGGCCAAATCTTTCGGCTGCTTTGGGATAAGGATGAAAGTTGCGCCGGCGATCGGCCACGCCTTCGCGCCTGCCGAGTCAGTAAGGATCATGTAGAAACCCGGAGCGTGTGCCCAATCGGCACCGCCGGCCGCCGCCATGATCGCATCAGGCGTTGCTTCGACCGTCTTGCCATCCTTGTTGACCATTTTCAAAGTCGTCAGGTGATTTTGCTTGGCATAGGCGGTTTCAACGTAACCGATCGAACCCTTCGTTTGACCCACATTGTTCGAAACGCCTTCATTGCCTTTGGCGCCGATTCCGCCCGGCCATTCGACCGACGTGTTGCTGCCGACTTTCGATTTCCAGTCTCCACTGACTTTCGACAGATAGTTGGTGAAGATGAAAGTTGTGCCGGAGCCGTCTGAACGATGCACCAGTGCGATCGCCTGAGATGGCAGCTTTGCATTGGGATTCAATTTCTTGATCGCCGGATCGTCCCACTTGGTCACTTCGCCGAGATAGACCCTGGCGAGCGTGGGCCCATCAATCGTAAGATCGCCGCTCTTGATGCCGTCGATATTGACGACGGGCACGATGCCACCCATCACGGTCGGAAACTGGATGCAGCCGATTTTCTCCAGCTCGGCCGCCTGCAGCGGCATGTCGGATGCGCCGAAGGTAACCGTGCGTGCGGTGATCTGCTTGATGCCGCCGCCGGAACCGATCGATTGATAGTTCAATCCGTTGCCGGTGACCTTTTTGTATGCATCGGCCCACTTTGCGTAGATCGGATAGGGGAAGGTGGCGCCGGCACCAGAGATGTCGGCGGCTTTGGCCGGAACGATAGTTGCCGCGGCGAGGACGGCGACGGCTGCCAAGGCAGTCCAATGTTTCAAGGGTTCTCTCCATGTTTGCGGCCACAGACGCGCGCAGCCCGAAAGGACCCCGTCGCTTCTCGCCCAATCGCCTGGGCGGCCGCCGTTGATCTAAAAAAGCCTCTCCACGACGGTTCCGGACACTTCTTGTTGTGTGTTGACGCTGGAAAATCCGAAACCTGGGGCAGCCATAAGCGTCGCATGTCACCGTTCTATAAAGCTTCGGTGACGGTCACATGACAGTTTAAGTCAATGAAATTCGGGAGGATTCCGCCGCTTGGCCGGAATCATCGGTGTGCAAGGGCAACTGCATGATGAACGCCGCGCCGGCGCCCTGCGTACTCTCGATTGTCAGACGGCCGCCATGCCGGTTCAGCACGTGCTTGGCTAGCGCCAGTCCGAGCCCCGTACCCCCCTGCGCGCGGCTGTCCGCAACGTCGACCCGGTAAAACCGTTCGGTGAGCCGCGGCAGATGTTCGGGAGCGATGCCGGGGCCGTAGTCGCGCACCGTTATGCGCGCTTCCGGTACACCGCCCCGCGTGTGTCCACTCGCCAACGTCACGTCGACGCGCTTACCGGAAGCACCGTACTTGAGAGCGTTTTCGACAAGGTTTTCAAGCACACGGATGAGCTCGTCACGATCGCCAAGCACGACCAACGTGTCCTCTGACTCCACGACTTTAATCTCGACACCGCGGTCGCGCGCAAGCGTCTGCAATCCATCAACGACCTGCCGCACGATTGGCGTGAGGTCGACCTGGATATTGGGTTGCAGATGGGCGTTGAGCTCGATCCGTGACAACGACAAAAGATCGTCGATTAGGCGAGCCATACGCGTCGCCTGACCCTGCATGATATCAAGGAATTTTGTGCGCGCCGCCGCGTCGTCCTTTGCAGAGCCTTGCAAGGTTTCGATGAAACCCAGTAAGGCGGCGAGCGGCGTGCGCAATTCGTGACTTGCATTGGCAATGAAGTCTGCGCGCATCTCTTCCACCCGCCGCAGTGGCGTGAGATCGTTGAAAGTCATAACGAAGATATCGGCGGAGCCCTCGTCGCCGGTTGCCAACCTGACCGGCGTCACGAAGGCTTCCAGCCAGCGATCGAGTGGAACGCGTTCGAAGAATTCCACACGCTGCGGTTCGCGTCGCCTCGTCGCTCGTCGAATGGCGTTGACCACTTCCGGCGTGCGCAATGCGATCAATGCGGGCTCGCCGCGGCGCAGTGCCGGTGCGATTCGCGTGGCCGCTTCATTGAATGCAATGACACGGCCTTCGCGTTCCAGCACGATGGCAGCGGCCGGCAGGCCATCGATGAGCTGCTCAATCAATGCGGTCTGTGGAATGGAAAGTCCGCGAGCAACGGCAGGCGCATGACCAACGATGCCTACGGTCGCAGACCGGCCGAACAGGGCTTGCCACGCGCCGCGCAATCGAGTTCCCCAGCCAACGGTGGGGGGAAAATCGCGCGGCTCGTCATTTGTTGCCATGGTTAGTCGGCGTCGGGTTTCTTGGCCTCAATCTCGCTACGGATCGGTGCAGTCACGGACGTTATCCGTTTGGACTCAGCCACGCGCCGCGTGCCCGTGAGATTGAGCCAAATTTCACGGACGCCCAGAATGAGCAGTGCGAGCGCAAACGGTGCGAGATAATAGAGCAGCCGGAACAGCAGCAGTCCGGCTAGCACCAACTCCTTGTCGAATTGCCACAGTGCGACAAGCATCGCGGCATCGAACACACCAAGGCCGCCAGGCGCATGACTCGCAAATCCAAGCAGCGTCGCCGAAACGAATACCACCGCCATGGTGACGAATCCGACATTCGGATCGCCTGGAAGCAACATGTACATCGCCAATGCGCAGCTGCCGAGATCGAGAATGCCAATACAAATCTGCAACAAGGTCGACGGCCCGCTAGGCAAATGCACCTTCCACTCGCCTTGTCCGATTTCACGAGGGGCGCTCCACACCCAACTCACATATGAAACCAGCACCACCAGTATGGCGATCGCGAGCGTGCGATTCATCCAGGGTGGCAACTGATCAATCGGACCGGCAGCTTGCGGATGATAGGCAACACCAAGCCCCAGCACGGTTGCATTGCCGAGCCAGAACGTCAGACCAGCCACGAAACAGATTTTCGCCACTTCGATGGCATCAAGGCCATAGGTTGAATAAATGCGATAACGGACCGCGCCACCGGTAAACACGGTTGCGCCGATGTTGTGGCCGATCGAATAACTGGTGAAACCGGTCAATGCGGCAATGCGGTACGGAATTTCGGCGCGGCCAATAGTCCGCAGGGCGAACCAATCGTAAAAGGTGAGCGTAAAATAGCCGCAAGCGACAAAAAAAGCGGCCGCGGCAATATGTTTGAGCTGCGTTGCTTTCAACGCCGTAACAACCTCATCGAAGTCGATATCGCGCAACATATGGAAAAGTACGTCGGCCGCTACGGCTATGATGGCGATACTCAACAGCACACCGAGCCAATTCCACCCGACCTTCGTCTGGAAAAATCGTGCTACCGCGCGTACAGCCCTAAGCATCATCCCTCCGGGTCGCGCCGGCGGCGTTTAACGCCGCGCACCTGAACTGCGCGCTTTGTCCGTCCCCTAGCAGAACAAATCCCGCCAGGGGAGTACACTCCCTGCAATTCCAGCAATCTGCTACATTGTGCTTAATAAGAGGTGGGCCAAAACATGGCGTTGGGCTTTCAGGAGGCACTCATGAGAAAATCCGTCGTTCTGCCTCGCCGCGCTGTTCTGACGGCCGGCCTCGGAGTTGGTGCTGGCCTATTATCCGGCCCGCTGGACCCAGCACAGGCCGCGCCCGAGGGCGAGATCTGGAGTGCCGAATATTGGGCCAAAAAGGGGGATGTGAAACTCAATCTGTGGCGCAAACGCGTCGGCGCACCAAAATCGGGCGAAGCGGCGCTGCCAACTGTGTTTCTGGTACACGGCTCGTCAAACTCGTCGCGCTCCTCGTACGACCTCACGGTATCCGGCAAAGGCGAATACTCTCTCATGAACGTGTTGGCGCGAGATGGCTATGACGTCTGGACCATGGATCATGATGGCTACGGATATTCCGGCAGCTCCGGGAATAATTCCGACATCGCCAGCAGCGTCGAGGACATAAAGGCTGCGGTTCCCGTCGTTGTTCATGAGACCGGCCAGCACAAGCTGCATTTTTACGGCACGTCATCCGGCGGTATTCGCGCCGCGGCTTACGCACAAGCGCAGCCCGATAGTGTAGGCCGACTCGCGCTCTGCGCCTTTACCTACAAGGGAAACGGCGCGGCCGAGATCGAGCGGCGGAAACAAAAGATCGATGCATTGCGCGCAAGCCCGCGTCGAAAGCGTGATGCCGCAATGATTCGTTCGATCTTCACACGGGACGGCTTTCCATCGAGCTACGATCCGGCGGTAGCCGATGCAATTATCGCTGCCGAACTGAACTTCGGCGATCAAGTCCCCAGCGGAACCTATATCGACATGGCTGCAAACCTGCCAATTGTCGACCCTAAAAAGGTGCTGGCACCGGTGCTTATGCTGCGAGGTGAATTTGACGGCAACTCGACCAATGACGACCTGCTCGAATTCTACCGACAACTTCCAAATGGCGACCGCCAGTTCGTTATCCTCCCGCAAACCGCGCATAGCGCGGGCTGGAGCAAGAACCGGCATCTGCTCTGGTATGCAATTAAAAACTTTTTTGCTGCGCCTTCCGCGACTGCCTGACTAGCGAACGGCGAAAAACTCCCGCAACGCTGCGGTGGTTTCGGCCGGCGCCTCATCAGACAAATAATGTCCGGACGGAACAGTCTTCGCGTCGACGATATTCGACGCATAGGATTTCCATATTTCGGCCGGTCCCGGCTTGCTGTGTCTGCCGACGCCACCAGTCGCGCCCCAGAGCAAAAGCACGGGGCATTCGATTCTGCAGCCCGCCGCAAAGTCTTCGGTGTCGATTTCCAGGTCGACGCCTGCTGCGGCGCGATAATCCTCGCAGATAGCGTGAATGGTCGCCGGATTTCGGAAGCAACGTTTGTATTCGGCAAGTGCATCCTTGTCGAAGAAGCTGAGGCCTTGTTTGGTTTTTGCAAGCTTCCTTTCGATGAACCAATCGGGGTCGGCGCCCATCATTCGCTCCGGCAGATCGTACGGCTGAATGTTGAAGAACCAATGCCAGGAGAACGTCGCCCATTGCTTGTTGATGTTGTTGTAGAGGTAATGCTGCGGGATGATGTCGAGGATCGCGGCCCGCGTCACCTTTTCCGGATGATCGAGGCACATGCGATGCAGCACGCGGGCGCCGCGATCATGGCCCGCGGCATAAAAACTATCGAAGCCCAACGCGGCCATGACTTCTATCTGATCCTGCGCCATTGCGCGGAATGAATAGCCGGAATGATCGTCGCCGCCGGGCGGCTTTTCGGAATCGCCGTATCCGCGCAAATCCGTAGCAACCACCCTGAACTCGCGCGCCAATGTCGGTGCCACCTTGTGCCAGTTCAAGTGCGTGAACGGGTTGCCATGCATCAGCAAGAGTGGCGGTCCGTTTCCCCCGGTTACGGTGACGATGCGCGCACCACTGGTCTTGATCTCGCTACGCGTGAACCCTTCGAGCAGCATGTCAAATTCCAAAATATTGCGAATACTTTTTCTTGATCTCTTCGGTTGCTGCTTCCTGCGCAACAGGGTCGGATGGCAAAAGCTTGATCTGCGACAGCGGCATACGCCCGGACTTGTCCTTCACCTCCGGGTGGAAAGACCGCAGGCCAGCTACATCAACCAGATATTGCTGGGTCTCGCGCGACGTCATGAAGATGATGAACAGCTTAGCGGCGTTGGGATGTGGCGCGTTCTTGGCTATGCCCTCGCAACTGGGAACGAACGGAGTTCCCTCTTTCGGGTAGACAATTTCAATAGGCGCACCGCTTTCTTTGAGTTGAATATGCACATATTCGAGGCCATCCGCCGAGACGGCACGCTCGCCCAAGGCCAGTTTCTTCGGCGGTTCCGTTGACGATTGCACTTGCAGAACTTTCTGCTTGCCGAGTTTTTCAAAGTAACCCCAGCCAAGGGCATTCACGACCTGGAAGGTGGAGGTCACGATACCGCCAGAATAGCCCGGATGCCCCTTCACCATTTTACCGGCCCATTTCGGATCGAGAAGATCAGCAAAACTTTTTGGTGCTTCTTCCGGCTTCACCAGTTTGGTGTTGTAGGCGATTGGCATCAGCGTAAAGCGCACGCTGAAATAAGCGCCATCCGGATCGCGCTCTGCAGCCGGCCACTTGAGGATTTCGGCGGGAATGAACGGCTCGAGAACGCCTTCCTTCTTCCACGCGACGAATAGGGCTTGGTCCGTCGCATCGTAGACGTCAGCAGTGAAAATATTGGTGGCCCGCTCTTGGGACACGCGTTGATAAAGGCGTTCGCTTCCTGTGCGTTCCACTTGAACAGTGATGCCAGGATATTTCTGCTCGAAGGCTTTCGCGAGACTTTGCGCAACTTTGATATCAATGGCCGTGTAGTAGACAATCTTGCCTTCCTTTTTGGCGGCCTCGATGAGTTCAGGCGTCAACGGCGTAGGTTGTGGCGCAGCGTGAATCAGGCCCGGACAAAACATGAGGGCGATGATCGCCGCGCACGTGTAATTTTTCATCGTGTTCATCACCACCTTCATCACCCTCATCACCACCATCGTCACCCCCCTATCACCCTCTTCATCAACCATTCACACCCTCACCATCATCGTCATGGCGCCTGCCTGCCGCGGCTGGGACGCTCAGCTAAACGGCTTATAGGCCGCAAGCATAACAAATTCCGGTACTTGGCAAGAGGCAGAGCAACCGGCGGGCAATAGAAGAATCCCGGCTTCGCCTTCACGAAGCCGGGGGCACTTTTCCGTCCACAATCGGCTCGTTTAGTCGCAAACCGTGATGCGGCGCACGCGCGGACCGGCCGGCGTATCGAAGACCTTTTTCACGACGTAGCAGTCGGAGGCGATGTAGGTAGTCGGCGCAACGATGCCGACGCCCCAGCCAAAGCCACCATGCCAATGGCCGTGGCCATGGCCGTGACCGTGCATATGAGCGGACGCGGAGGTCGGGATCAGAGCGGCGGCGCCAATCGCAACGGTCGCGCCGAGAGCGAGGGTGAGTTTGCGGAACATGACGTTCTCCTGTCTGAGGACTTGGGTTCAAACTTGGGTTCAGGGACGTGGTTGTCACATCCTGCACATGGGTCGCTGGCGTCATGGAAAAGGTTCAAAGCGCCTGACGCGATCGGCTGGGGGGCCGCCACGTGAGGCTTTATTCACGCCAAAAACACGAAAATCCCCTATTTACAGGCCTCGGCTTGCCCAATCTGGTCCGAAAAGAGGAAACTGCGCCTTCACGCCCAGGGCGGGCAGGTGAACGCAAATTTCCTCGATTTGGATTGAACCTGGGCGCCCCGCCAAGCGACCCATACACGAGCCGGTTGTTCTGCGATGCAAACGACTTCGGACGACGTTCTAATCGCGCGAATCGCAGGCGGCGACCGGCTCGCCATGCAGGTGCTGTACGCGCGGCACCACGTTCGTGTGTACCGGTTCGTTCTGCGGCTGGTGCGCAACGAAGCGACGGCGGAAGACTTGATCAGCGAGGTATTCCTCGACATCTGGCGCCAAGCCGGAAAATTCGAGGGCCGCTCCGCCGCTTCGACTTGGATGCTGGGTATCGCGCGGTTCAAGGCCCTGTCGGCGTTGCGACGCCGGCCGGAAGATGAACTGGACGACGAGACGGCGGAGCAAATCGAGGATCACGCTGACGATCCAGAGACAGTTCTGGCGAAGAAGGACAAAAGCTCGGCCTTGCGGCAATGCCTGGCCAAGCTCACAGCGGACCACCGGGAGATTATCGACCTCGTGTACTACCACGAGAAGTCGGTGGAGGAAGTGGCCGAGATTGTCGGCGTCCCGGAGGCAACCGTGAAGACGCGTATGTTTTACGCGCGCAAGAAACTCTCCGAGCTCCTCAAGGAGCAAGGAATAGATCGAGGTTGGCCATGAATGCGATGAAGCAAGAAGCGCCAGGGCGCCAGGAGATTGAAGAGCTTCTGCCGTGGCACGCGGCGGGAACGCTGAGCCGCCGCGACGCCCAGCGCGTCGAAGAGGCGCTTGCGAACGATCCCGAGCTCGCCCGCCGCTATGCGATGGTGCGCGACGAATTCGGCGAGACCATTCATCTCAATGAAACACTGGGCGCGCCATCTGCGCGTGCGCTCGAAAAATTATTCGCCAGGATCGACGCTGAACCCGCACGCATGCGAATGCCGACGCTCAATTTGGGCAGCCGCGTCGCCGAATTCTTTGCGAGTCTGTCACCACGTACGCTGGCGTGGTCGGCGAGTGCCGCTGCAATCGCGATCCTGCTGCAGGCGGGATTGCTCGCGGACATCATGTTGAAGGATACTAAAACTGGCGGCTATCAGACTGCTTCCGCCCCAACCACCGATCCGGGCGTCGGCGCGTTTACGCTCATCCGGTTTGCGCCACAGGCGTCATCGGACGACATCACCAAATTCCTTGAGGCAAACAAACTCTCGATCGCCGCCGGGCCGATGGCCGGCGGACTGTACAAAGTCCGTGTCGCGGTAACGGGGATCCCCAAGGGTGAGCTCGCCAATATCGTGAAGCGGCTGCAACAGGACAAGGTCATCGGCTTCATCGCCGCAACTGAGTGAGTCGAACAGCACCGTCGTCACCGGAGGCCATATCATGCGTACGCAACGAACCGCCCTGCTCTGCCTGATCGTGGCCCTCATTATTACGTCGGCCGACTACGCGCTCGCGCAGAAGATATTCAGCCGCAGCGCCTCACCTAACGTTGGAGACCGTGGTCCGGTCAAACCGAGCGGTGGCGGTGGATATCACGGCGGAGGGTTTCGTGGTCCTGGCGGGGGCGTAGTTGTGCCGGGGATCATCGTGGCCGTGCCGCAAGGCTATCCGCCGGACGGACCCGTCATTGACGGCGGCCCCAGCCGGCCGCAGCGGCGCAACGTCAGTGGTGCCCCTGGTGCCAACGAGCGCAGACTGGTGCCGGACGAGGTCGTGATTGAACTTTCCAACGCGAGCACGCAACAAGTTGACGCGCTGCAGCGCCGATTCAACTTAACGCGCATTGAAAGCCAGCCATTCCAGCTGTCGAATACGACGCTATATCGCTGGCGTATTCCAGACCGCCGGTCGGTCGCGACAGTCGTTCGTGCGCTCGAAGGCGACCGGCTGGTTGCCTCCGCGCAACCAAATTACGTGTTTACGCTACAGGAGAGCGACGTCCGCGGCGAAGGCGATCCGGCTCAATATGAGCTCGCCAAACTGCATCTTCCGCAAGCACACGCGCTGGCAAGGGGCAGCAACGTCCTGGTGGCTGTGATTGATTCCGGCATCGATGAGAAACATCCCGAATTGGCTGGCTCCATCGCAGACAGCTTCGATGCGCTCGCCATTCCGGCATCGCCGCACAAGCACGGCACGGCCATCGCGGGGTTGATCGCGGCCCACGCCAGACTGATGGGGGCTGCGCCGGACGCAAAAATACTGGCTATTCGCGCATTTGACGCGAAGGATGTCGGGGCCGAAAGCACCACGTTCAATATTCTCAAAGGCATCGACTGGGCGGCGGCGCATGGCGCACGCATCATCAATATGAGTTTTGCCGGACCGACCGATCCCGCGATCCACCGCGCCCTCGAAGCGGCGTACAAGAAGGGTATTGTGCTTATCGCTGCCGCCGGCAATGCCGGCGCGAAGTCCCCGCCGCTCTATCCCGCAGCCGATCCCAACGTGATCGCGGTGAGCGCGACCGACCTCGAGGATAAACTCTTCGAGCAATCGAACCGCGGCCGCCATATCGCGGTCGCCGCGCCGGGTGCACAGATTTTGGTGGTTGCCCCTGACGGCAGTTACGACGTATCGTCCGGCACTTCTTATTCGGCGGCCGAGGTCAGCGGCGTCGTCGCGCTGATGATCCAGCGTAAGGGCGACCTCACGCCGGCGCAGGTGCGCAACATCCTGCGAGCGACCGCGAAGGATCTCGGGCCGAAAGGCCCTGATACTATGTTCGGAGCCGGTCTCGCCGATGCATACCGCGCACTCACGGCAGAAATTGCACCAGTGGCCGCGACCAGACAGCGTCCGGTCGAGCGTGTGAGCGCAGGCGCCCGCTGACTCATGTCCGCGGAAACGGGGACCCAGTGACAATAATGCTACAAATTGCGATGTGATCTGAGCCCCATTTCGCGGGCATTGATGGAACTACCACATTGTCTAGTGCTTTGGAATTGCGATGCCTGCTACCGATCCACCAATAACGATGCCGTTGCGCGTCACGCGCAACGAGACGATCGCCGATGGCATCAACCTCCTGGAATTTCGCAGCCCCCAAGGAGAGCCGTTACCGGAGTTTTCCGCCGGCGCACACATCGCTGTTCGCGTGCCGAACGGCCTGCTGCGCAAATATTCGCTGTGCAATGATCCGGCCGAACGGGATCGCTATCTGATCGCCGTTAAACGCGAAGTCAGTGGGCGCGGTGGCTCGTGCAATCTGATCGACGCCGTGAAAGCCGGCAATGAATTAATTGTAACCGCGCCGGTGAATGATTTTGGCTTGCCACCACGCGCGCAGGATTTCCTGTTCATCGCCGGCGGAATCGGCGTGACCCCGATGATGGCAATGATCCGGCAGGTCATGGCAGAGAAGAAGCGCTTCCGTCTATTCTATTGCTCGCGCTCGCCGCAGACGACAGCGTTCCGCGAGGAACTGAGCGCACCCGAGTTCAAGGGCATGGTCACGATCCACTACGATCTGGGTGACGCATCAAAGTCGCTCGATCTTCGTCCGATCCTCGCCGAGCGGAAAAATCGGGAACATCTGTACTGTTGCGGACCGCGTCCGTTGATGGAGGCTGTGCGCGCCATGACAGACCACTGGTCGCCCACTGCGGTACATTTCGAGGCGTTCAGTGAAGCGGAAACGCACAAAGCGGATGACAAGCCGTTCAAGGTAAGACTGGCGCGTTCGGGCGCGACGCTCGACGTGCCGACCGACAAGACAATCCTCGAGGTGTTGCGTGAGCACGGGCTCGATGTCCCGAGTTCCTGCGAAACCGGCACCTGCGGCACTTGCCGGACCAAGCTGCTGGCGGGCGTGGCCGACCATCGCGACCTGGTACTCGCGGAGCATGAGCGCAAGGACACAATCATGATTTGTGTCTCTCGCGCGCGCGGCGACGAGATTACCGTCGACCGCTAACATGCAGTCATCCTTCGTGGCCTGATCGGGTGGGGTCCGGCAGCTTCGTCATTGCGAGAATAAAATGGCGCGCCGGAAGGGATTCGAACCCCTGACCCCCAGATTCGAAGTCTGGTGCTCTATTCACTAGAGCCCGCGCGGCCGTGCCTCCAAGGCCGTCGGCGCGTGCACCTGGTGGACTTGGCCGCGTACATCGATAAACGACGCGGAGGCCGCTTTGAAGAAACGCCGACAGCCCACTGGTATGCCAACATTACGATTCCGGTACATCAAATCCGCTCGTTAGAGCGAACACGGTTCAAAGGCTAGTGTCGCTGATGCCTGTGCCTTCGCTACGCGCTCGGTCGGAATGCCCACATATCTAAAATGACATCGCACCCTGGAATCGGCATAGGCGCCGGCGTTCGGACAGCGCCGAACGGAATTGGTGCACCAGCCAATTTGTCCTGCCAAATACGTAGTGCCGGATAGATCACATTTAGGTCGCCAACAAAGTGTTGGGCGCGCACCACGTTGTTGAGCGATGTGCCACTGCTCTGACATATTTCAGCAGCCGCACCCAGAATTGATCGCATCTGATGTTGAATCGGACCACCAAGATAACGCAGGCCTGATGTGGCTTGTGCGGCAGGCAGGGCGCCCTCGCTGTCCGCTGCATACAGTGCGGAAAGGCACAACAGGTCGCCAGCTTGGACCGCAGCAGGACCAAGCCGCATGGCTGCCGAGGCTTTATGGTCGATTATCTGTTTTTTGGTCTTTCCATCATTTCGCACGCCGAAAATATTGATTTCGATTTTTGACTCAAGCAGCGCCAGACCTTTGGTTGCTACTACGGTGAGTGCACAGGGGTTCTCGTCAAAATGGCTGTTCCAGACATCCATGAATTCGGGCAGATCATTAATGTCCGTGAGATAGACCTGCGCCTTAATCGCATTCTTGATCGAGCTGCCGCCAGCTTCGAGTCCCGATTTGAGGCGTGACGTAATCAGAAATTCGGTCTGCAAGCGGATGTCGGTGCCATTCCAAACAGCATTGGGGGGACGATAGGCTTTCGGATCGAGGCCCGTCATTGCCTCGTTGTTCGGCATTTGCCCGGCCACAAAGACGTAATCGCCGCACACCAGTGAAGCGATGAAACCGGAGTGCTGCGGCACCGGAACACCTTCCGCCCGCGCCGCCTTGGGCTCGCGCCCTTCGCCCGGCAAAACCGCCAGCAGCGAGACGTTCATGTTGGCACCGACGGTCAGTAATTCCTCCATCAACACCGATGTGCTCGGCGGGACATAGTCTTTTAGCAGCGCCTTGCGTGCGCGCTGATACGGATTTACGCATTCCGCGTGCGGGTAGTACTGATCGACCCTGACGATGTGCTGCAGATCGCTGCCTTCGGCGGCAATCAATTTCGAGAACCGTTCGAAAATAAAATCTCCTTCGCGGCGATAACGTGCGACTCCGCCCAGGGGCAGCCCAAGCTTGCCTGCGACAGACGAAGCAATGCCGTGTTCAAAATCGCTGGCCTCATGCCCGGTGAAAAACAGCCAAGATCCGGCGCGCACACCCTGCGCGTAGACAATATCAGTCTGACCGATGCGTACCGGCACAATGGGTTTCACATCGGACATCGACAACCTCCCCGCCATTTATAATTTTTTAATGCATTAAACATTGCAAAGCCAAAACTGCGTGTCCAGTGCGAACGGCAAATCGCAGCCAAGCGGGTTTGCTTTACAACGCCTGCTTGCAAGGGAACGCGTGCGCGTTTGACTCGGAGTACGGCCAACCCTAACGTTGAGTGCCGTGGATGCGCCTCGCACTGGCCCGGAGGCAGTTTTGTTACACGTCAGCAATGTGCGCAAGGTGTTCGAGTCTGCCCGCGGCACCTATATCGCATTGGACGGCGTATCCCTCACTATCTCCGATGGCGAATTTCTGTGTCTGCTTGGCCCGTCGGGCTGCGGCAAGTCGACCTTGCTCAATATACTCGCCGGTTTCGAGCCTGTTACCGCCGGTACCGTAATGTCCGGTGACACGCCTGTTACCGGCGCCGGCCGCGAGCGCGTAATGTTTTTCCAGGACGCCGGATCGGCGCTTCTCCCCTGGCTCACCGTCGAAGAAAACGTACGGTTCGGCCTGCGGGTGCGCAAGGTCCCGAAGGCGGAATGGCAGACAATCATCGACAAGAACCTGCGCATGACGGGTCTCGACACGCACCGTGCAAAGTTTCCGTCCGAGTTGTCGGGCGGGATGCGGCAGCGCTTACAGATCGCGCGTGCCCTCGCGGTTGAGCCGGAAGTGCTCCTCATGGACGAACCGTTTGGCGCCCTCGACGCGCTGACCCGGCGGCACATGCATTCCGTTCTCCTTGATATCTGGCAGCGGACCCGCAAGACAATTGTGTTCGTCACTCACGACATTGCCGAGGCGATTTCACTTGGCGATCGCATCGGCGTCATGTCGTTCGGACCACGGTCTGTGATCACCCGATTGATTGACATCGATCTTCCGCGACCACGCGATCTGACTAACCCGAAGGTCGCGCACTTATTTAATGAAATCGAGGCTCTGCTGGCGCCCGACCTGGCACGCGTCGCGGAACACTCGTAGGCCACTGTGCAGCACAAGCGGTGAAGCCTTTGGTGAACCTTCACGAAACCGCCACGGCCGTCACTGAGACCGCGGCTCCCGTTAACAAACCGCCGCGCTCCCGCTGGTCATTGGCTTCCGGCTTTTCACGCGCCTTGCTGACGGTCGCTTCGCTGGTGCTTGCGTTCGTGATCTGGCAGTTCCTGTCGAGCGTGTTGTTCAATCCATTTCTCATCCCGCCTCCGCTGGAAGTCATTCGTACGGCCATTCCGATGTTGATGAGCGGCGAAATCCTCGCCGACGTCACCATCAGCATGACAAGGGTCTTGATCGGCTTCGCGACCGGCTCGCTTGCAGGCGTCGTCGCCGGTGTACTGCTCGGTCGTATCCGCCTGCTACACGACCTGCTCGACCCGATTATCGAGCTTCTTCGCTATCTTTCGCCCACCGCGATGATTCCCATCGCAGTCATCTGGTTCGGGATCGGCGAGCTTTCGAAATACTTCCTGATTTTCTGGGGCACATTTTTCATTGTCGCTATTAACACAACTGCAGGCGTGTGGCGTACGCCTGTCGCCCGCCAACGCGCCGCAGAATGCCTGGGCGCCAACCAGCTGCAAATTTTTGTGTTTGTAATCGTACCGTCGGCCGTGCCCAACATCGTGACCGGAATGCGCGTGGCAATGGCCTCTTCGTTCATGAGCATCATCCCGGCTGAAATTCTCGCGGCCAACTCCGGCATCGGTTACCTACTGCAGAAATCATCAATGCTGCTGCAAACCAATCGCATTTTCGTTGCGCTGCTTACGATTTGCGTACTTGGCTTTATCGTCGATCAAATCTTCCGTTTCTTCGTCGACAGAGTGCTTACCCGTTACATGTCATTCGTATCGCAGACCTGACAACCAAAGAGGGAGCCATGCATAACACGATGAAAGTTCTCAGCCTTGCTAGCGTGCTCTTGTTCGGACTTACGGCAGTGCAAGCGCAAAACCCGCCGTTGAAAATGACTTTATTCGGCCAGCCTTCGGTCAACAACGACGCGATTTGGATGGCTATCGAGAAAGGCTTCTATCAACAAGAGGGGCTGGACGTCACGTATCGTCTATTTCCGTCGGGCACGACTGCCTTTCAGGCATTTCAGACCGGCCAGGGCGATATCGTCATGACCGGCGATCTTCCGAGCGTGCAATATTATTTCCGCGTCAAGGGTGACTACCGCACGATCGCGGTCATTGAGCGCGACGCCAAAGGTTATGTGGTCGTCGCTGGCAAAGACATCAGGACGCCGCAGGACCTTGTGGGCAAGACGGTCGCCACCCGCGTTGGCTCTACCGGTTCGTGGTTCATCTCCGAGTATTTGACGAAGAATAACGTCGACCCGAAAATGGTGACGGTCAAAAATCTCGACACGCAGGTTCTCCCGGCCGCGCTTTGCGGCGGCGAGATCGCGGCGTTTTTCATTTGGCAACCGGTCGGGTCACGCACGCTCGAAATTTGCCCCGACAAAGCGCACTACCTCAGCGACGCAACCGGTTATATCCAGGGGTATCTCGTCGCCGGCGCGCGGCCCGAATGGCTCGCAACGCCCCAAGGCAAGGATATTGCCACCCGCTGGCTGCGGGCGACGATCAAAGGCCGGGATGTAGCGGAAAAAGACTTCAAGGCTGTGGCGGCCTATGCAGCCGCGAAGCTCAGCTTGAGCGAAAAAGCCACCAAAGATCAATGGGACACCAATACCCGCCCGATAGCACTCGACAAGATCTACTACGATGACTTCTGCAGCTTGAGCCGTTGGGCACAGGGCGAAAAGGCCACCGAAGGCAAGATCGACTACAAGACATTGACCTGGGGCGATGGCCTCAAGGCGATCGATCTCAAACTCGTGGATTCTCCGCCCCCACCCTGTTGATCATAGGCGATACAAGTCGCATAGCTCCGCAGTTCACGATTGGTCACCCGATCGCAATTGCAAATTTATGTGCGTTTGTCGATTCCCGTCGCGCCTATGACAATTACAGGGGATTTTTAGCCAAAAACATTCGGAGGTCCTTTGGAATGGAAAAGTCATTTGTAACTGGAGCGTGGCAGCAAACTCGCGCTTTTTCACCGGCTGTCATCACGAAAGGCGAGCAGACGATCATATGGGTCGCGGGTCATACCGGCGCTGCCACTCAAGACGGCAGATCGTTGGCCGGCGATTTCGATGCGCAGTTCAACCAGACCTTCCGCAATATCGAAAAGACGCTAGCGCAGTGTGGATGTAAGTTGGCCGATATCGTTACCATGACGGTGTTTCTAACTGATGTTCGCCACACCACCCGCATGACTGAGTTGCGAGCGCAGTTGTTTGGCGACAATTTCCCAGCCAGCGCGGCCATTACCGTGTCCGGGTTCGCCAGACCGGACATCATGCTTGAAATTCAGTGCATTGCCGTGCGCGCCTGACGCCAGGCATGCGGCTGATAAGCGAAGACACCGATGAACTCAGCAGATAACCCGCCCGTCGTGGTGACTTACCGTCGCATTAACGGGTGGCAATCAAATCGATCTCCACTAGCAAATCCTTGACCAGTAAGCCGCTGGTCCCAACCGTCGTACGTGGCGGCGGCACATTGAAAAACTCTTTCCAGACTTCGTCGAATGCGGCGAAATTTTTCAAGTCAGTCATGAAAACCTGCGCCTTCACCACGTTGTCGAGCGAGCTGCCTGCCGCTTCGAATGTCTGTTTCAGATTGTTAAGAATGTAGCTGGTCTGTAGTTTGATATCGGAACCATAAAATGGAAAGTTCGGTTGCTTACGTGCTTCTGCTGGCACGCCAGTCTTGAAGTCGCTTGCAAGCTGACCAGCAGCAAAAACAAAATCACCAAGCGTGAATGCTTCAGAATAGTTTGCGATAGGCCGCGGCGCGCCGGACTTGATAACCTCGTGCTTAAGGCCTGAACGCGGGACGTATCCGATCAGGTCGATCTCGATTAAGGTTTCCCGCACCAGAAGTCCGGTCGTTCCCACCGTTGTCCGCGGCGGCGATATCTTAAAATACCGCTTCCAGACCTGGTCGAAGCCAGCGAAATCATTGAGGTTGGTCAAAAATACTTGCGCCTTAACGACGTGATCGAGCGAACTCCCTGCGCTTTCGAAAGTTTTCTTGAGATTCTCCAGCACAAACTCGGTTTGTAGTTGAATGTCGGAGCCGTAGAACGGAAAATTCTCTCCCCGTTTTGCTGTCGAGGAAACACCTGTCTTGAAGTCGCTGGCAAGCTGTCCGGCAGCGAAAACAAGGTCGCCAACCCGCATTGCTTCGGAATAGTTCGCCAGCGGTTTGGGCGCATCGGACTTGATAACTACGACTGGCTTGCTCGGCAGCGCCGCAATCAAGTCGATTTCGACAAGGGTGTCCTTGACCAGAAGTCCGGTTGTGCCGATGGTCGTGCGCGGTGGCGGCACCTTGAAATGTTGCTTCCAAACTTCGTCGAAGCCGTTGAAGTCATTTAGGTCCGTAAGAAAGACTTGGGCTTTGACGACGTTGTCGAGCGATGTGCCAGCCGCCTTAAAGGTCTTCGCCATGTTTTTGAGGATGTAGTCCGTCTGCAGTTTGATGTCCGACCCATAGAACGGAAAGTTCGGATGCTTGCGCGCTTCCGCCGGCACGCCAGTCTTAAAGTCGCTGGCAAGCTGGCCAGCGGCAAAAATAAGGTCATTGGTTTGCGAGGCTTCTGAATAATTCGCCAGCGGTCGTGGAACGTCTGATTTGATCACCTTGATACTCATTACTGCCCTCTTGCTGAGCCGGTTGTTGCGCGCACGAGACTTTCACATGCGCGCTTTTTCCATTTGGCGTGGCTACTTTTGAACGGGAATATCGCGGCCGTTTGTTTCCTTGCCATCGACGATCTTCACGACATGGGTGACCAATAGCGGGTCCCCTTTTTCGTCGAACTTGAATGGACCGCGGGTGCTGTCGAAACTCACCTTGCTCAGCGCGTCGCGGATCTTGCCGCGGTCTTCGCTGCCAGCCTGTTCGATTGCCAGCAATGCCATCGTGATCGCGTCATAGGCCTCGGCGTGGTAGGCGTCGGCGACCTTACCGTAGGCCTGTTTAATCTGGCTGATGAACTTTTGCGCGGCCGCGATGTTTGCAGTTGTCGCGCTGCTGTAGTGGGTCATATAAAACACGCCATTGACCGCATCCCCGCCGAGTTCGATATATTTCGGCAGCGCGACGCCATCGCACCCAAAGCGCGGCAACGTCATGTTCATTTGTACAAATTGCTTGGCGACGAGTGCGCCCTCGGCGTAGCGCGACCACTCGACCAGCACCTGCGCGGGGCTGGCTTTGATGCGCCCAAGCTGAGCGGTAAAGTCTAGATCGCCGCGGGCATAGCGCTCCTCAGCGACGATTTCGAAACCATATTTCTGTGCGCCAGCCTTGAACGATTTGAAGCCACCACGCCCGAAATCGTCGTTAACATAAAGGAACGCTATCTTTGTGACGTTAGGAAATTTCTCATGAATGAACGTCGCAAGATCCCCGGCCAACTTAGTGTCGGGGACAGGCGAACGGAATACCCATTTGTTTCCCTGAGTGGTGATTTTTTGCGCGGTACCGGACACAACGATCTGTGGAGTTTGCGATTGGGCGGCGATTTGTGATGCAGCAAGGCTTGCCGGGCTGCTAATGCTGCCAATCATAATCGAAACATTGTCTCGAGCAGTCAGGCGCTTGGCGACATTGACTGCTTCTTCGGGTTTGCCAGCGTCGTCTGCATAAACCGCCTCGATTTGCTTGCCACGAATGCCGCCGGCTGCATTCTTGTTCTTAATGGCAAGATCAACGGCTTCTTTCTCTGCCGCACCGGTCGCGGCGGCATCGCCGGTAAATGGTCCGAACACTCCGATCTTGATCGTGTCCGCCGATGCGCCGACGGTCGAGCCGACCATCAGTATGGAGGCGAGCAGCCCAGCTCGTAGAAAGCAGCCTTTCAGTCCAGTCATGTCATCCTCCCTTTCTTGGGTTCAACACTTTAACTAGAAGGCGCAGGGGCGCGGTGCTCCCCGTCGACAGCGACTTCCCAATCTGCCCGGCCGAGATAGCTGGCCCAAACCTGTGGATTTTTCAGAAGATTGGAAGCGGTGTCGGTGAGCACAATTCGACCAGTCTCAATCACAAACCCGCGCGAAGCCATGCCAAGGGCGAGTTCAGCATTTTGCTCGACTAGAAGAATGGTCGCGCCGTCGTCGTGAAAGCGATCGATCGCCTGGGCCACTTCTTCCACTAGTATCGGGGCAAGTCCCAACGAAGGTTCATCAAGTAGCAAAAGCACGGGCTTCGCCATCATCGCACGGCCGAACGCCAGCATCTGCTGTTCACCACCGCTCAGCGAGCCACCTGGCTGCCGACGGCGTTCGGCCAGTCGGGGAAAGAGGCTATACACACGCTCGCGCGCTTCCCTTTCACCGGCGCGGGCCCGCAGGGCGTACGACCCAACTTTGAGATTTTCCTCGACAGTCAGGCGCGGAAATACTCGCCGACCCTCCGGCACATGAATGATTCCGAGTTCCACAAGCTGTTCCGGCGCCAGACCGGCCAACGAACAGCCGGCGAACTCGATTGTTCCGACGGACGGCTTAATCAGGCCTGAGATTGCCTTCAACGTGGTCGACTTTCCAGCGCCATTTGCGCCAATCAGCGCGACGATCTCGCCTGTGTCGATGTCGATGTCGACGCCTTGCAGCGCGGGAATTTGCGCATACTCGACGTGTAAGTTCTCAATGCGCAGCACGATGGGCCTCCGCAGCCACGTGGCGTTCGGACCGCGTATAAACTGGCTTTGTGCCGAGGTAGGCTTCGATCACGCCCGAATGATCGCGGATGTCGGCCGGGCTGCCGTCGGCTAATTTTTTGCCGTAGTTGAGAACGGTGATGCGGTCACAAGCACGCATCACCACATCCATATGGTGTTCGACTAGCATCATGGTCACGCCGGTGGCCTGGATACGCCGGATCAATCCTACGAGTTGACCGGCTTCCGTACCATTCAAACCTGCGGCCGGTTCATCGGCAAGAATCAACGTTGGCGTGCCGACGAAGGCCCGCGCAATTTCGAGGAGCCGCTGGTGCCCATAAGGCAGGCTTCCAGCAATGGTGTTCGCCGACCCCAATAGCCCTACGAAATCAAGGGCAGCGCGGGCGCGGTCAGCAATGTCCTTTTCTTCCCGTCGTTGCGCACCAGTCCGGATCAGCGAAGAGAAGACCTCACTGCGAGTGTTGGCATGAAGCCCTACCATCACGTTTTCGATCGCAGTCATTTCCCGAAATAGTCGTAAATTTTGGAACGTACGCCGGATCCCCGCCACCGCTCGCAAGTCCGGCGGCATTGAGCCGAGATCTTGGCCGTCGAAAATTATTTTACCACTCGTTTGTCGTATGTGGCCGGAAATTAAATTGAGGAAGGTGGTTTTGCCGGCGCCGTTTGGGCCAATCAGACCGTGTACGTGGCCAGCTTCGACCGAGAGATCAACGCCTCCGACTGCGATCAGACCGCCGAACCGGCACGAAAGCTGGTCTGTGTGAAGGAGTACGGTCATCGCTTGAGCTCTCCGGATTCCAAGCGTTTTCCGGCTGACCATCCGCGATAGCGCGAAATACGGTCCGCAATGATCGGCGCAAGTCCGGCGATGCCGCCGCGGCTTACCCCCATCAACACGACTACCAATGCGCCAAAAAGAATGAGTCTCAATTCTCCTGAAGAACGCAAGACTTCCGGCATCAGGACAATAACGATGGCGCCAATGACGGCACCAGGCAGGCTACCAAGGCCCCCGACTACGACCATGATTAGGATTTCAATTGATTTGTTGAAAGTGAAATCATTGGGGTTGAGGTAGCGAGCATGATGCGCATAGAGGGAGCCCGCGATGCCGGCGGTAAATGCTGCTACCAGAAAGCACTTGCTCTTATAGTGGACGATCGAGATGCCGCAGGCGCGGGCGGCATCTTCGTCCTGGGAAATTGCCTTGAGCGCGCGCCCGAAGCGCGAATGGGTTAGACGATCAAGCCCAAAGTAAACCAAGACCGCAACAGTCAAAATCAGAAAATAGAGGTCGCGCTCAGTTGCGAACTCGAAGCCAAAGATGCGCGGCAAAGGTACATTCAACAGACCATAGCTACCACCGGTCGCCCAATCTTCGTTGAGCATGATGAGGTACATGATGATGTTAAATCCCAGCGTCGCAACGGCAAGGCTCGAACCGGGCAGCTTCACGATTGGCACGAGCAACAGGCTACTGACGGCCGCAGCGAGCCCGGCGGCCAGGAGCGCTAACGCGAACGGCACGCCAAAACGCAATGTCAGCTCAGCAGAAACATAGGCGCCAATGCCATAAAATGCACCCTGCCCAAGTGACAACAGCCCCGCCATGCCGATGAGGAGCTGCAGCCCAAGGGCCAGGATTGCTCCGATGAGTGCAACGCCGAATACGTGTTGCCAGTACGTATTGGTCTGGATAAATGGGACGACCGCAAACAGGCCCAGAACAAGAACTCTGACTGCGGCGGATTGCATCTGTTCAGCTCAAACCCTGCGGCCAGCGCGTATGAAAATTCCTGACGGCGCCAAGAGCAGGATCGCGATCAATACGACCATCCCAACCGCGTCTTTGTACGCGGTCGAAATCAACACGCCGGAAAACGTTTCGATGAGACCAAAAGCAATACCACCAAGCATCGCGCCAGTCAGACTTCCGAGACCGCCGAGCGTCGCGGCAACAAACGCTTTAATTCCGGTGAGAAATCCCATGTTAAATGAAGCGAAAAACAATGAGCCGAGCAGCACGCCGGCCGCCCCCGCCATCACGCCCGCCACTATGAACGTGTAAGTGGTAGTTTTTTTCACACTGATTCCCATTAGTTGCGCGGCTTCGGGATCCTGCGCCGCGGCCTGCATCGCAACGCCAAGACGGGTATAGCGGAAAAATAATTGCAAGATCGCCATCATACCGAACCCGAGCACGACGATCCAAATGAGCTGCGGCGAGATGGCGAAACCAGCCAGGTCGATACCGCGTGAGCGAAATAGCGGCGGATAGCGCAGCGGTTCAGAGCCCCAGATCAGGCGCGCGACATTCTGCAAAATAAGTGACACGCCGAGTGTCGCTATAACTATGTTGATCAGCGGCACACGCAGGGTGCGCAAGGTTCGATAGATCAAAAGTTCAATTGTTACCGCGGCCGCACCGCCACCAACCATGCCTACGAGCAGCACAAATACAAACGGTAGATTGACCATCCACATTGCGGACAGCCCCGCCATTGCGCCAATCATCATCAATTCGCCCTGAGCGAAGTGCAGGATTTCGGTGGCGCGGATAATAATCGTGATGCCGAGGGCAATCAGACTGTAGATGCAGCCTATTGCAAGCCCTCCGATGATGCCTTGAATAAACTGTTCGGAGGACATGACGTTACCCAGGGGCATCGACCTCAATACTCAACCATACCAAGACAGAGTGGGCAAGAAACCTCGGATTGCATAAACGTCTCAAACTCAATTTTGGCTGCGCGGGCCATCCATAGGTCAGACGATGCCGCCATTAACTCCGATGATTTGTCCGGTCACCCACTGAGCATCTTCCGAAACCAAGAACGCAACTACATCCGCGATGTCGCTTGGCTGCCCAAGCCGACCGAGGGGTGTGATAGCCGGAGCCGTATCACGCGAAAGTTGCGATACCATCGCAGTGTCAGTCGGACCGGGCGCAACTGCGTTTACAGTGACGTTGCGTTTTCCAAGCTCTTTGGCAAGAATTCTGACAAACTGCTCGATTGCGGCTTTGCTTGCGGCATAGAGTGCTACGCCCGGCCTTCCCTGCAGCACCATGTTGCTTGATACGCCCAGAATACGTCCACCGTCGCGAATTTTGCGTGCGGCCTCCCGAAAAATCCAAAAGGTGGCCCGCGTATTTATCGAAAAGATTTGGTCGTAATCCTCATCAGTCGTATCGACCAACGGCCTGTTCATATTGACCCCTGCGATCGCGGCAACGATATGGGGCGCGCCAAAACGCTGCTGCGTTTCCTCAAACAGCCGCTTGACGAATTCAATTTCGCGAAGATCGCCTTCGACCACCAGCGCGCGATCGCCGCTAGCGCCAATTTGCTTGACTACGTCCTCAGCATTGCCGTGTTCTGGCAAGTTGGCCAAAACGAGATTTGCGCCTTCGGCGTAAAGGCGTTGGGCGACGGCGCGGCCAATTCCCTGCGACCCACCTGTGATAATTGCGATTTTCCCGGCTAATTTCTGCATCTTAAATCGCTTTGCCGGTCCAAAAGTCAACATAATCCGCAGGCGCATGCAACTGCGTGACGGTCGCCTCACAGTCCGGTTAAACAGCAACCATCGTCGGAGAATAGTGACCCAACTTTCCTGTGGGCCGCTATACGGTTGTTAAAGAACGGCGGCCGGGTTGCGGAAGTGCCGAGGCGATCGGTGTCTTGCCTCGTCTCTCCTTAAGACGCATCCTCGGGTTGATCGATCCTAGGGTGGTTGACGCTTTTCACAAGCAATCTTCAGCGCTTGCTGTCATCGATCGGTCCGCTGGCGCGAGGAGACAAAGTAGCGACTTCTCATGAACGATAGAGAATTCTCCATTGCTTCAGTTTTATTGAATATCGTCGCCATTCTGGGATTTATATTTGTGGCGAGGACGCCGCCGCATACAACGCCCGCGATATTGGGAATCGCCGCTGCAGCCCTTGGCGTTTACGGCACTGCGCTCGCCACAATTGCCATCAAAACAGAATGGCTCCGCGTGTCGTCGGCAGCCGTGATCATCATACTGAGCATCGTCGTTCGCGCCGCGCTCTAGGTAAGTGTCTCTTTTTACTTACCCCCAAAGCGGACATTCGTCAGCGCGAGTAGAACGTCCGCTTTCGGCATAAGCGGACGAGCGGCCAAGCCTGTCGCCGCACTTATAGGTCAAACCTCGATGGGTCGATCTGCTTTACTTTGTGATCCGGCTGCACGGTACTCACCGGACACGACCTAGCTTTTGGCTACGCCCGAGATTGGACAAGAAAGAGACAAAGCTGTCGGGTCGAAAAAAGCTTCGTGGGTTGGCGCTTGACTTTAATGGTGGTGGAGAGAGCGGCATCCGAATTCAAGACGGATCCGCGAAAATGCCAAGCGTTGTTCACTACAAAAACCGTAAAAATGGGAAATTTTTTGCACGGAAGTCGGGTGCTAAGTGCTTGGCGCGCCGGAAGGGATTCGAACCCCTGACCCCCAGATTCGAAGTCTGGTGCTCTATCCAGCTGAGCTACCGGCGCGCTGAACCGGCTAATCCTTGGAAAATTAGAGCTCTCGTGTCGAAAACACCATTGAACCGGATGGTTGGTCAAGCATCGATAGGGGTATCGCCAGCCATTGCCTACAGGCGCTGGTGACCGAGAGACTGACCGCGCTCCCGCCTGTATTAAAGGGAGCATCTATGTCCGAACTAATTGCAACGCCACTCTCCGATATAGCGGAGACCTGGGAAGGGAACGCTGAGTCTCTGAAGTAGATGAGCGCAACCGGGGACGAGGATTAGTCCGTACGAGTTCAACTGGTGTTCCTCGGCAATCCGCTCGAAAGATTCGGTGGTGCTTTTAATTCTATAGGACAGGCGATTATCGCGCTCGATCGGCAGTTGGCGGACAATCTTGTATTTGCCCCGCGAGGCATTGTTCCCAAATTGCGGATCGTAATAGACGTTCTGGCCAGTGGAATATCTGTGGCTCATATTCCATCCCCATGGGTTGCCTTCGTTTGCACGAAAGAGGTGGATTTTCAGAGCAAAACGCCCGGCATAGCCGGGCGTTCGCCTGAGAAGATCGAAACGAGCTCAGGCGTTCTGTAGATCAGAAGCCGCCTGCTTTCCACGCTCAGTCACAACTTGATATGTGAGCCGCTGACCCTCGTTGAGGGTGCTCATGCCAGCGCGTTCGACCGCGCTGATATGCACAAAAACATCGCGCGAACCGTCGCTCGGCGTGATGAACCCAAAACCTTTTTGGGTGTTGAAGAATTTGACAGTACCTGTAGCCATGATCGTAGTCCTTGCGTTGTACGCTGCTTGAGTTGAGATGCGCACGAGCGTTCATTGCTTCATGCGATCGAAACGGTCGATTTTTTAGATGACTTGACAAGCGCCCAAGTCAGGGCAGCGCAGCAAGGCAAGATCGAAAACCTAGTTTCAATGGGTTCCCTATACACCCTTTAGCGCAACTCGTCCAACTAAATGCCGTTGCTGCAGTTGTCCAACTTGCTTAGGAGCACGACTGCACAATCGACACGATTCTATCCCCATTAACCTATCGTGACGACGTTTCGAAACGCGGTAACGCTCGACTTGATCGAGATTTCGGCAGAAGGTGCCACTCGAACGATATTCCGAAGCTATTGGTGACTCCAATATCCCAACGACGTCTCAAATTGAGATTCATGCGACCGTTCTCGGTCAAAGGCATCGATCGCCCATTGCCTCCCGGCGATTACGAGATTGTGCCCGATCACCAACTGACCGGTGAATTGTGGTTTCCCGCGTACCGACCGATTGTGACGTTGCTCTGTGTTCCGCCGCAACCGTACAGACGATCTTCAATCGTGAAGGCCAATGTCCACCTGGTGGACATTCTTGCGTCGCATAAGCAAGACCAACTCGACACTGTGGAAACGAATTGCACTTGTCGAACGACTTGAAAGATTGGACGCCCGATAGATGCGTTCACGCTTCAGAAGCAGCGACCGACCGCTTCATGCGCCACAGCTGAAATCCTTTCAGTCGGATCGCACTCTCGATTTTAATTCGTGAAAAATTGTGCGGTGGCGCAAAACCGGACTCGATAACACCTTGTGGATTCCAGGGAGCGAATGCGGCAGGCAATTTAGTGCCACCCTCATCCCCGGCAAAAGCGTGCAGCCCATTCGCTTTCGATTTAAAAATGTAAATCTTCATGAGGGCTACTTCCGAAATTGTCGTTTGCAAGCCGGCGATGGCCGGTGATCGGCGCGGAAAAACGGTGTTTGGATTTGGGTCACGGTGTTCTCTTCAAGGCGGGAGCACTGGCGTGTCTCTCAGCCACCGGCGCCTGAGGATGAAAACCGGTGATTTGTCTAATATAGGCGCTAAAACGACAAATAGCCAGCTTTTTGCCCCAAGCAAACTTCACATGAGACGAAACCAAGCGGCATAAGATAAAAAGCGAAATGCTCGCTACTTTTTCATGTGCCGCTCCATTGGCAAAACAGTGACCGCGCGATTTTCCGACTGGAACTCACGTGGTGCCGCGGAGCACCGACAGATTTCTGCGCACGCGGGCGAATTCGCACGTGCGCTCGATAAACAATTGAAGGCATACGTCGCGTTTGAAGATGTCGTCACCGCACCGGCACCAGGTATTCTCGATGGAATGCCCTATGCGTTGAAGGACATGTTCGTGTCCAGCACACGCAGGCCGCACGGCGGGCTTGCGCGGCCTCTGCCGATGCCATCGTCACGGCAGGCCGAGGTGCTCACTCTGCTCGATCACGCCGGCGCACGCCGTGTCGGCACAACGGCGATGACCGAGCTTGCCTTCGAGCCTTCCGGGTATAACGCCGTGCACGGCGCGCCGAAAAACCCCTGGAATTTCGACTTCATTACCGGAGGCTCGTCGTCGGGGTCCGCGGTCGCGGTCGCCAGCGGCTCCGTCGTCTTCGCGCTCGGATCCGACACCGGCGGCTCCTTGCGCATTCCGGCGCATTGCTGCGGCGTCACGTCGTGGAAGCCGACCTACGGCGCCGTGTCGCTTGTCGGCGCGATGCCCCTCTCCTCAAGCCTGGACACGGTCGGCATCCTCGCCCGTAGCGCGTCGGATTTGCAGGAGCCCGCCCGCGCGCTGTGCGCTGCCGGCGAAGCCGAACCCATCCACACGGTCGCCGCGGTCCAGGACGTTCTCGGTCTTTCTGAAGCGCCGATTGCGAAAGCGTGCCGCGACGTTATCGACGCCATCGCCGGCTGCGGTGTCCAACTCAGCCGTACTGACGGCGGCGCGGCCATCGAGGCTCTCGATCTCCACGTGTTCACGATCATGCAGGCGGAAGCAGCGCGCGCGCATCGCGCGTTGATGGACTCCGGGGCGCTCGATGCCACGTTAGCGAAACGCCTGCGCAAGGGCCTCGATATTGATGACGGGACGCTGGCGGCGAGCATTGCAGCGCGCCCGAAGCTCGCGGCCGATTTCATCACTGGAGTATTTCAAAATGTCCAGGCCATTGCGCTGCCTGTCGTGGGAATACAAACCCCGACTGCCGCCGAATGCGATCCCCGCTCGCCCGACTTCAAGCCCAAGACGCTCTATCAGCTCAGCCACTGGACCCGCTTCGTCAACCTGCTTGGGCTCCCCGCCGTTGCAATTCCGGCCGGATTTGACGACCGCGGCCTTCCGGTTGCACTTCAGATCGTCGGCAGGCCGGGCGCGGACCACGTGCTGATCGCGCTGGCGGCAACCGTGCAAAAACGCAGCGACTGGCATGCGCGGATTCCCTCCGTGGTCCGCGACCAGGTGATATCGTCCTACAGCGGACGATTGGCATGAGCACTGAGCCGTCGAAAGCGTTGGCGCGGGCTTGGATAACAGTGCCGACCAGATCGCCAACTTCCACGCTAAAAAGATCGTCTGGGGTGCTATGGCGAATCACGTGACATTGGTGACGGGCGCAAGCGGCTTTCTCGGCAGAGCTGTGATGAAACTGCTCGGCGAACAGAAGCAGCACGTGATCGGACTCGATCCGCGCTCATCCGCCACGACGAAAATTGTTGACGACCTCTCGAACGCGGAGAAGCTCAAAACATTGCTCGCCGCCGAAAAAATCACACATATCATTCACGCCGGCGGCGTCTCCGGCCCAATGGTGATGGCGAACGACCCGGTCAAGGTCATCACCATCAACGTGCTCGGCAGTCTCAATCTGCTCTATGCCGCGATGGACGCCGGTGTCGGGACGTTCATCTATTGCTCGTCGGCTGCGGCGTTGGGCAGTTTTTATGAGAGCGAACCGGTCGACGAGAGCTACCCATTGCGCCCGAACAGCACCTACAGCGCCTCGAAGGCGGCGGTGGAAATGGTGCTGCGTGGATTGTGGGGCAAGACACCACTCGACCTGTGCTCGCTGCGCTTCACCGTGATCTACGGGCCGGGACGCGAGACGACCTACACGGTCGAGGAGATCGTCGGCGCGGCGCTCGCCGGCAAGGTCGCGCGCACCGCGCCGATGGCCGACTGGCCGTACATCTACATCGACGACGCCGCGCGCGCCGCCGTGCAGGCCTGCTATGCAAAAGGCCGCAAGCAACTCAGCTATTTCATCGCGCACCCGGAAAAGGTCACCCTCGAGGATATTGCCGCAGCGGCAGCGGCCGCCGGCAAGCCCGTGCGCATCGAGATTGATGCCCGCAAGCCGAAGGCCGAACGCGGGCCGCTCGATATCGAGCCGGCCGCACGCGACTTCGAGTTTCGCGCGCAAGTCGGTCATCGCGAGGGAGTTCGCCGCTTGATCGAAGCCTCGCGTTGACAGACAGGTTGCCCATGCCGCGCGTGGCCGTCATAGTCGCTCACCTTTAGTTCTTGCGGGGAAAACTATGGACCTGAAACTTGCCGGCAAAACGGCTTTGGTCACTGGCGGCTCGAAGGGCATCGGCCGTGCGGCTGCCGAAATTCTGGCGGGCGAAGGCTGCAACGTCATCATCGTCTCGCGCAGCGCCGATACCCTGGCGGCAACGAAGTCGGCGATCGCGCAGAAGTCGAATGTGCGCGTGGACACGGTCGCCGCCGACCTGTCCGACAGCGCCAGGGTCAGCGAGCTCGCCCGCAACTATCCCGATATCGACATCCTCGTGAACAACGCCGGCGCCATTCCCGGCGGCAGTCTGCTCAATGTCGACGAGACCACCTGGCGCAAGGCCTGGGACCTCAAGGTCTTCGGTTACGTCAACATGTGCCGCGCCTTCTATGCGCTGATGCAGAAGCGCAAGCGCGGCGTGATCGTCAACGTGGTCGGCAACGCAGCCGATACCCACGATCCCGAGTATATCTGCGGCGTCGCGGGCAATGCTGCACTTGCCGCGTTCACCCAGTCGCTCGGCAGCGTCAGTGCAAAAGACGGCATCCGCGTCGTCGCGATCAATCCCGGCCCGGTGGCGACCGACCGCCTGATCACGCTCATGAAAAAGAAGGCGCGCGACCGCACCGGCAGCGAGGACAATTGGAAGGACCTGCTCAAGCCACTGCCGTTCGGCCGCGGCGCGACCGCCGAGGAAATCGGTGCGGCCATCGCATTCATCGCTTCCGACCATTCGGGCTACACCAGCGGTTCCGTCGTCACGATCGACGCCGGCCTCTCCGCGCGCGCCCAAGCTTTCTGAACGGAGATTTCATGCCGCATCTCACGACCGACGACGGAGTGAAGCTTTTCTACGAAGAGACCGGCAAAGGCAAACCGGTCGTCTTTATCCATGAATTTGCCGGCGACTTTCGCTCGTGGGAGCAGCAGGTCCGACACTTCGCGAAATACTACCGCTGCATCACCTTCAACGCCCGCGGCTATCCGCCGTCGGATGTGCCGAAGGATCAGGAGAAATATTCGCAGGAGCGCGCGCGTGACGACATCCGCGCGGTGCTCGATGCGCTGAAGATCGACAAGGCCCATATCGTCGGCCTCTCGATGGGCGGTTTCGCGGCGCTCCATTTCGGCTTCACCTACGGCGACCGTGCCCGCTCGATCGTGGTGGCGGGCTGCGGCTACGGCGCGGCGCCCGGCGAGCGCGCGAAATTTGCCGAAGAAGCGGAAGCGTCGGCCAAGCGTTTCGAAGAGCTGACCATGAAGAAGGCTGCCGAAGGCTATGCGCTCGGCCCGACTCGCGTGCAGCACCAGAACAAGGATCCGCGCGGCTGGCGCGAGTTCGCCGACCAGCTTGCCGAGCACTCGACCGAAGGCGCCGCCCTCACCATGCGCGGGGTGCAGAAGCGGCGGCCGTCACTATTCGATTTGGTCGACAAGATGAAGACGATCACGGTGCCGACGCTGATCATGACGGGCGACGAAGACTGGCCCTGTCTCGAGCCGGGGATTCTCATGAAGAAGAACATCCCGACTGCCTCGCTGGTCGTGATGGGAAACTCCGGCCATAACATCAACCTCGAGGAGCCGGCGCTGTTCAACATGCACCTGTCCGACCTATTTCAGGCCGCCGACGCAGGCGCATGGCCAAAGCGCGATCCGCGCGCGATGGCGGGCACGATCCTCGGCCGCTGAGACGGCCGCTAAGTCGCGTTGTAACCGCCGTCGACCAGAAGATCGGCGCCGGTCATGAAGCTCGACGCATCGCTTGCAAGGAAGATCGCGGCCTGGGCAATTTCCTGCGGCTGGCCGAGCCGCTGAAGCAGATGCTTCGGGCCGGCCGTTCGCCTTGCCGTTTCCATGTCGCCAAACCGCTTCACCAGACGATCGGTCTCGACCGCGCCTGGCGAGAGCGTATTCACCCGCACGTTCTGCACCGCGTGGTCGGTCGCCATCGCCTTGGCGAGCTGGAGCAACGCGCCCTTGCTGGCGCAATAGACCGCGCGGCGCGGCCCCGCGACGCTGCCGAGCTGCGAGGCGATGTGAATGATGCTGCCGCCACCGGCCTTGATCATCGCAGGCAGGATCGCGCGGCTCATCAGGAACGCGCCGCCGACATTGACGCCGAACACCTTATTCCAGTCGGCGAGCGTGAGCTCCAAGACCGATCCGTTCGGATCGTGTCCGGCCGCGCCGTTCACCAGAATTTGGACGGCGGGATATTTGCCAAGGATCATTTTGGCGGCGGTCTCGACCTGCGCTTCATTGCTCACGTCGCAGGCGACCGCGATCGCCGCCTTCCCGATAGCCGACGCCGTTGCCTCGGCGGCCGCCTTATCCAGGTCGACGCAGGCGACGTTTGCGCCGGCCTCCGCGAATGCGAGAGCAATCGCGCGTCCGATGCCGTTACCGGCACCTGTGACCACCGCGGATTTGCCCGCGAGCGAATATTTGCCGGCCGGCGTCATGACACGGCGGTCGTCGCGATGCGGCCGAGATAGGCCTCCTGCACGCGCGGATTGAGCTTGAGATCGGCGCAGGAGCCGCTCGCGATCACCGAGCCGGTCTGCAGCACGTAGCCGCGGCTCGCCGTCTCGAAGGCATAACGTGCGTTCTGCTCCACCAGCAGCACGCTGGTGCCGGCCGCATTGATGGCTTTGATTTTATGGAAGATGTCCTGGACCATGATCGGCGCAAGGCCGAGCGACGGCTCATCCAGGCAAAGCAGCTGCGGCTCCGACATCATGGCACGGCCCAGCACCAGCATCTGCTGCTCGCCTCCGCTCAGCGTGCCCGCATTCTGGGCGCTGCGCTCAGACAGCCGGGGAAACATGGCGAAGATGCCATCCATGCGCTGACGGACTTTTGCGGCGTCGTTGCGGACATTGAAGCCACCGAGCTCGAGATTTTCGCGCACGGTCAGGAACGGGAAGACGTGGCGACCCTCCGGGACGAGGGCAATGCCGAGCTTGCTGCGCTCATAGGACGGCGTTGCCGTCACGTCCCGGCCAGAAAACCTGATCGTACCCCGCCTCGGCGGCAGCACGCCCGCGATTGCGCGAAGAGTGGTGGATTTTCCGGCGCCGTTTGCGCCGATCAGTGCGACGATTTCGCCGCGGTCAAGCCGTAGGGAAATGTCCCGGCAGACCGCCACCGGACCGTAGGCGAGCTCAAGTCTGTCGACCTCCAGAAGCGTGTTCATGACAATTCTCCGCCGAGATAGGCCGCGATAACGGCGGGATTCTTCTGCACCTCGGCCGGCACACCCTCGAACAGGCGCCGCCCATAGTCCATGACCATGATCCGGTCGGCGACATTCATAACAAGATCCATGTTGTGCTCGACCAGAACGACCGTCGTGCCGCCGTTACGCAGCGAGCGGATGCGGTCGAGCAAGCTGTCGACTTCCGCCGCGTTCAGTCCCGCAGCTGGCTCGTCGATCAGCAGAAGCTGTGGTCTGGTGGCCAGCGCGCGTGCAAGCTCGAGCATGCGCTGCTCGCCGTAGGACAGAGACCCGGCAAGCACGTGCATCCGCGTCGACAGGCCGACGAAATCCAACAGTTTGGCCGCCTGCGCGCGGCATCGCTGCTGATCCTCCGCGAAAACCGCGCCGTGCACCACGTATTGCCAGAGCGGGATGCTGTGATGGACGTGAAATCCGGCGATCACGTTCTCGATCACGCTGAGCTGCTTAAAAAGGCGAATTTTTTGGAACGTTCGCGCGATGCCCAGCCGCACGCGACGATGCGCGGGGATCCTCGAAAGATCAGCGTCTTTGAACGACAGCGATCCAGCATTTGGCTGATAGACGCCGCTGATCAGATTGAGCAGCGTCGACTTCCCCGCCCCGTTCGGACCGATGACAGCGAAGATCGAGCCGGCCGGAACGGCGAATGAAATGTCCGACACCGCTTTTACGCCGCCGAAATTTTTGTGCAGGCCCTGCGCCTGCAGCAATGGCTGCGCCCTCGCGGCGGTTGCGGCTATAGTGCTCATGTGGACCGCCTCACGCCGAATTTCTCGGCGACGACACGGGCCGCTTGCGCGAGCCCACCCGGCATGAAGAGCACGACGAAGGTGAGCGCCGCCCCATAGACCACCAGGCGCAGGTCGCCGAAGCCACGCAGGACTTCCGGCAGTACCGTAAGAAGAATGGCTCCGAAGACGGGGCCGATCAGCGTTCCCATCCCGCCGACGATCACCATGGCCAGGATATTGAACGCTTCCGACACGAAGAACGCATCCGGCACCAACGTCCCGACAAAGCTTGCGTAAAAGCATCCCGCGGCGCCCGCCACCGCCGACCCGACACCGAAGGCGCAGACTTTCCAGGCGGCGCCATTGATGCCGAGCGAGGCGGCCGACACCTCGTCCTCGCGGATCGCCGTGAGCGCCTCCCCGATCGGCGACCGCACCAGCTGGCTTAGCAGGATGTAGGAAAGAAACGCGAACCCCGAGACCAGGTAAAAGAACGCTGCGAGATTGCGAAAGTCGGCAATGATCACGCCGCCAATGACAATCGGCGGCGGCGGCGCGATGCCGTAAATGCCGAGCGGCCCCTGCGTCAGGCTGATCCAGTTCAACAGGATCTGATGAACAATGACGGCAAAGCCGAGCGACGCGATGGCAAGATAGTGCCCGCGCAGGCGCACCGCAAACAGCGAGAGAAACGTTCCGGCGATCCCTGCAACAGCCACGCCCGCGATGAACGCAATCCAGAACGGGATGCCGAGCTTCACGATCAGCAATGTCGAGACGTAGGCGCCAAGCCCATAAAAAGCGGAATGCCCAAGGTTGAGCTGTCCGGCATAGCCGAGAATGAAGTCGAGCCCGATCGCGAGCAGGACGTTGATTGCGCACACCGTCAGGTTCGTACGCCAATAGGTGTCGTTGAAGATAAAGGGCAAGACGATGATAACGGCAATCGCGAGCAGATATGCCAGCCACCGGGCCCGCAGCGCCGCGCGCTGATCCGGCAAATGCTGCGCGAGCGCCGGATCAGACATTTTCTTCGCGTCGCTCCGAAATAAGCCCCGTCGGCTTGATCGCCAGCATCAACAAAAGAAGCGCGAACACGACGATGTCGATCAGGCCGGGATCGAGGAACTGCGTGGTATAGCTTTCGATCAAGCCGACGATGAGACCGGCAAGAATGGTCCCTTCGACGTTGCCAAACCCGCCGATGATGACGATCGCGAAGGCCTTTACGATGACGGAGGTGCCGGCGAACGGGGTCAGCACCAGCACCGGCGCAAGCATGGCGCCGCCCATGCCGGCAAGCGCCGAGGCAATGACGAATGTCAGCATGATGAGGTGGTTGGGGTTAATGCCCATCAGGCCCGCCGTCTCGCGATCCTGTGCCACAGCGCGCAGGGCCTTGCCGAGAAATGTGAACTTCATGAAGGCATAGAGCAACGTAATGGTCAGAATCGAGACAACGATGATGATCACGCTCTGCCACGACACGAAGATGCCGGCAAAACGGATGACCTCGCTGCTGTATTGCGTCTCGAAGGCGTAGGGAATTGGCCCAAACCAGGCCAGCATCAGGTTCTGCATCATCACCGATACGCCGATGGTGGCGATCAGCGGTAGAAGCTCATTTCCCTTGTGACGCAAGGGCGTGAAAATCGCCGCGTTGATCAGCCACCCGAGCGCAGCGCCGACGGCGAAGGCAACGGCGATGCTCAGGATGTAGCCACCGCCGACAAGATGCATGAAAAAATAGGCTGCGAAAGCGCCGAGCGTGACAAAATCGGCGTGTGCGAAATTGATCTGCACGAGCACGCCGTAGATCAACGTCAGGCCTAGCGCCACCAGGACGTAGAGACTTCCGAGAACGACGCCGTTGATCGCCTGTTGCAGGACGATCGTTGTTGTCATTGCCCGATCAGTTCCACTTCAGGCTTGTCCACGACATGTCCGACTTGGTTTCCATGTAGTGGATGGTGTCCATCTTGGTGTTCTGGTTGGTCTTGTCGAATTCCACGCTGCCGGTGACGCCCGAATAGCCTTTCGTGGCGGCAAGCCCGTCACGAATCGATTGAGCGTCCTTGCCGCCCCGCTTGACCACATCGGCGATCAGCATGATCTGGTCGTAGGCATGCGCGTTCAGGTGGGTCGGGTCCGCATTGTATTTGGCCTTGAAGGCGGATGAGAAATTCTTCGCCACATCACGCGTGTCGGTCGGGTCGAACTGTACAATGCGGACGTAACCCAGCGCGGCCTTTCCGGCCTTCTGCTCGAAGCCGAAGGGCAGCCAGATCGTGCCGATCTGGACGGCATTGCCGCCGCCACCTTTGGTGACGCCTGCTTGCGCCAGCGCCTGCGTGATCTTGAGGCCCTGGCCTTCAAGCGTGTAGGTCGGGATGACGTCGATCTTGCCGAGGCCGGCCACGCGCGTTGCAATTGCGGTGAAGTCGTTGACGTCACGGCCGAAACCAATCTCAGCCAGGACTTTGCCGCCAAGCTTGGTGAAGTTCTCTTTGAACACCTGCGCATTCCCGATGCCGGCATTGGTGTTCTCGAACAGCAGGACGGCGGTCTGCGCTTTCATGCGCTTGGCCGCGTTCTCCGCGAGATTGATGCCCTGCATCACCTCGTTCGGCATGATCCGGAATGTCCATGGATTGCCGGGCTCGGTCACCTTGATCGATGACGAGCCGGCGTTAAGCAGCGGTACCTTTGCCTGCTCGACCACGGGCAGCACCGCGAGCGTTGCATCCGAGCATTCCTCGCCGATGATGACGTCGGGCTTGAACTGCTCGATCAGGCGCTTTGCGGCCTGCGTAGCAGGAAGCGGGCTGCAGCTTAAATCTTCATATTGAACGGCGAACTTGTAGCCATTGACGCCCGCCTTATTGAGTTGCTCAAGCGCAAGCTCGACGCCTTGCTTGTCCTGCGTACCGAAATAGGAGCCCGGCCCCGACATGGGAAACAGCGCGCCGATCTTGATGGTTTTATCTTGCGCGTACGTCGCTTGGCCAATCGCTATGAAACCGATCGCCGCGACGCTCACAAAAAGAGCACGAAATGCCGTGATCATTTTTTATCCTCCCCCAAACAATCGTTGTTTGGTGGAGCCTACCAACGATCGCCCAGCCCGGTAAAGCGAACTCGCGGCTCTCCGGTATCCGTCTTAAATCAAAGCGTTGGCCAATAGCCTCCTTCCGCCTGCTGTTCCACATCAGGTCACCTGGGAGTGCGAAAGCTGATGATCTATTGCCCTGGCGGCACCGAGGGCATGTTTGTCGACATGAACACGCTCACCGGATGTCCTTAGGTAGACGGCTTCTTCCAGATCTTGCGCTTCTGCATCAGCGCGACCTGCTTGTCGATCACGTCGCGCTTGTAACCGGCGTGCTTGGGAGGAATTTTCTTCAGATAACGGTTCTTCGGATAGATCGGCTTTTCGTAGATGATCTGCGCCAGCTCGCTGCGCACATCTTTCATCCAGTTGGTGACCTGCGCAGAATCGCGGTGGTGGCGCAACGCTTCGATATTGATGACGCCTGCGACGAAGGTGGAACCGTTAGTGTCGCGTTGCTTGCCGACCAGCTGGCCGCGATAGTCGACAATCATCGACTGGCCGCCGCCGGCATCGATGCCGACCGGATGATCCACATCCAGGTGATAACTGCCGATGTTCGGCGCCACGATGTACATATTGTTCTCAAGCGCGCGGGCGCGATTGGAAATCTCGAACACATCGTTCTCGGTGAAGGGGCACGGCATTGAAGCACGGTACACGACCTCAGCGCCGTTCATGGCGAGGCCGCGCCCATTCTCCGGATAGTTGCCTTCCATCGCCATCATGATACCCAGGCGGCCAATCTTGGTGTCGACCACCGGCCAGAAGGCCTGCAGATTGCGGCCGTATTTCTCGATCCACCAGTCGTAGACGTCGTGCGGCGAGACGGAGCGCTCGACCGGCAATAGCGCCGAGAGCTTGTAGTGCTTCAGGATGATCTTGCCGTCCGGATCGACGACAAAGCCGACATTGAAGAACCGATTTTTCCAGTCGGGGTGGCGCGCCTTGGCCTGCGCCATGATGTAGACGTTCCACTGCCGCGCCAGCTTACCGACCTCGTCGGTTTCAGGCCCTGGGATATCGATGCAGCACGTGTTGGCATAGTCGGCATGGTCGACGTCGAGCACCTCGTCGTTGAAACCCATCATGGCGCCTTCCGGGATCGCCAGCAGACGCACAGGGATGTCGAGATTGGAAAGCCAGAAGGCCGCCTTCGTCAGACCCTTAAGATGCTCGATGTTGTGCCTGATCTCCTCGCGGCGGCGGATGCCCCAAAAAGTCGGGATCAGCCCGACAGCATTATAGGGCTCGATCATGATTTTCCCCCTCACTTTTTTACGCAGCAACGCTCGGCAAGCCGGCGAGCGCCATGGCCAGTTCCTTCTCGTCGTAGTTCTGGTCGACGAGTTTTCCTTCAAAGAAATTGATGTAGGCCTGCATGTCGAAATGGCCGTGACCGGAAAGATTGAACAGGATCGTTTCCTTCTTGCCTTCCTTTTTGCAACGCAGAGCTTCGTCAATCGCGCAGCGCACCGCGTGGGTTGCCTCCGGCGCCGGCACGATGCCTTCGCAGCGAGCAAATTCGACGCCGGCCTCGAAGCATGTTTTCTGGTGATAAGCCCGCGCCTCGATCAGGCCGAGCTCCTTGATGTGCGACACAAGCGGTGACATCCCGTGGTAACGCAAGCCGCCGGCATGGAAGCCCGGCGGGATGAATGTCGAGCCGAGCGTGTGCATCTTGACGAGCGGCGTCAGGTGCGCAGTGTCGCCGAAATCGTAGGCATACTTGCCGCGCGTCAACGTCGGACAGGCCGCCGGTTCAACAGCGATGACGCGCCGCTTGCGGCTGCCACGCAGCTGCAGACCGAGGAACGGGAACGCAAGGCCCGCGAAATTCGAACCGCCGCCAGCGCAGGCAATGAGGACATCGGGGTCATCGCCAGCCATTTCAAACTGCGCGATCGTTTCCTGCCCCACCACCGTTTGATGCAGCAGCACGTGATTGAGCACCGAGCCGAGCGAATATTTCACCGCCGGATCTTTCGCCGCCATCTCCACCGCTTCCGAAATCGCGATGCCGAGTGAGCCGGGGCTGTCGGGGTGTTGTTTCAGGATGGCGCGGCCAGATTCGGTTTCGTTCGACGGCGAAGCGATGCAGCGCGCACCGTATGTTTCCATCAGCGCGCGGCGATAAGGCTTCTGGTCGTAGGAGACGCGCACCTGGAACACTGTGACGTCGATGCCAAACAGCGAACCGGCAAAGGCGAGCGACGAGCCCCATTGGCCGGCACCGGTTTCGGTCGCGAGCCGCTTGATGCCGGCTTGCTTGTTGTACCAGGCCTGCGCAACCGCGGTGTTGGGCTTGTGCGAGCCCGCCGGCGAGACGCCCTCGTACTTGAAGTAGATTTTGGCGGGAGTGCCAAGCTTCTGCTCAAGACGGCGCGCGCGGATCAGGGGCGAGGGCCGCCACATCCGATAGACGTCGCGCACCGGCTCGGGAATATCGATGGAACGCTCCGCCGACACCTCCTGCATAATCAATTCCATCGGAAACAGCGGCTCGAGATCGGCGGGGCCGATCGGCTGCTTGGTTCCGGGATGCAGAACGGGAGGAAGGGGCTTCGGCAGGTCCGCTACGATATTGTACCAGGTCTTCGGAATATGGCTTTCATCCAAGACAAATTTGACCTGCTCACTCACGCGACGCTCCCCTGAAATCGCAACACCACCAAACTTGCGGCAACATACAGGAGCGGGCCGAAGTTGTGAACTCGGCCAGGGTCCGGCGTTGCGCGCTGAACTTTGCTGACGCAACGCATAAAGGACACGGAAATATCCGAGCCTGGACCCGTTGATACGGGCCGGAGGATTTGTGCTTTAATGGCTTATCGACGCAAGCTGTCCTTTCTCAAGGGGGGAATAATGTATCGAGTATCCACCGCGTTCGCCGCTGTTGCGGCGCTTGCATTTGCCGCCGCCGGTGCCGCCGCCCAGGACAAGGTCCGCATCGGCCTCATCTACACCTTGTCGGGGCCGCCAAGCGTGCTCGGCCAGCAATCGAAGAATGGCTTCGAGCTTGCGTTGAAGGAGCTCGGCGGGAAAATGGGCGGCAAGGATGTCGAGCTGTTTGTCGCCGATGACACCTTGAAACCTGACGTTGCCATTCAGAAGGTCCAGGAACTGCTCGAGCGTGACAAGGTCGATATTGTCGTGGGTCCGATCTTCTCCAACATGCTGCAGGCAATCCACAAGCCGGTCATGGATTCAGGAAAAATCCTGATCAGCACCAACGCCGCCGCATCTTCATTTGCCGGCGCGTCATGCAACCCGCGTTTCTTCGCGACCTCTTACCAGAACGATCAGATCTATGCGACGCTAGGCAAGGTCGCGAACGACAAAGGTTACAAGCGCGTCTATGCCATGGTGCCGAATTATCAGGCCGGCAAGGACGCGCTGGCCGGGTTCAAGAGTACCTATAAGGGCACGCTCGTTGAAGAGTCGCTGGTGCCGTTGAACAATCTCGATTTCGCCGCGGAATTAAGCAAGCTGGGCGCCGCCAAGCCCGACGCGCTGTTCACCTTCATGCCGGGCGGTCTCGGCATCAACCTGATCAAGCAGATGCATCAGGCTGGGTTGAGTGGAAAGTTTCCGATCATCTCGGCCTTCACCGCCGATGAGGCAACGCTTCCGGTCCTGGGTGAAGCTGCCGACGGGATTTTCGGCGCGCTGACCTGGGCGCCGACGACTGACAATCCACAGAACAAGAAATTTGTTGCGGCATACGAGGCTGCCTATAATGCGATACCGGCCTCTTATGCGATGCAAGCCTACGACACCGCCATGCTGATCGACAGCGCAGTGCGTGCGGTGAAGGGTAATGTGTCGGACAGCAAAGCGCTGAGTGCGGCGATTTAAAAGGCGGACTTCAAGTCGTTGCGCGGGCCATTCAAGTTCAACGTCAACGGCTACCCGATCGAGGATTTTTATTTGACGAAAGTCGTCAAACGCACCGACGGCAAATACCAGACCTCGCTCGTTGAAAAGGTGTTTGCCAACAATGCCGATCCGTACGCCAAGGACTGCAAACCAACGTCGAACTAGGCCGGCACGTCCGGTCGATAACCAACGGGCCCGGTCATTCCGGGCCCGTTCGCTTTTATGGGGTCCGTGAGTAATTTGGTCAAAACAATGCCGCCGACCTGCTGCGCTCTTGCCTTCCTCCTGTCACACCCTGATGGCGTGCTCTGGAACAATCTCTCAACGCAGTTGCAATCGCAGGACCCAGGAGGACCCAATGGATACCTCGACGACCTCTTGCGAGCTCATCGATGTTTCGGCCGAGGAAACGTGTCCGGCTCCGTCCATCCCGGTCCCCAGATCCGAACAGACAGGACAAGAGACAGGGCAAAAGACAAAGCAAGCAACAAAGCAGCAATCGACTGCTGAGCGGATCGCACGATTGCCGCCCGCGGCAACCTTCGAAGGGCAACCAACGGCTGCTGCACGAGCCGCACCGTTGCCGTCCGCGGCCACCTTTGCGTTGATGGACCGCCTTGAGGCGCTCGCAGCCGATGTCGCCCAGAACGGCAGCGTCAAGAACGGCGGCGCCAAGAGCGAAGACACTTCGTCCGATCAACCAATCGAAAGCATCCCTGAATCGCCTGATCTGTCTCCGGGCCTGCCCCTGACGGAGCCGACCATCTCCGTGTCCCCCCGCCCCGGTTTCGAGAACGATCCGTTCGTAAGCCGCCGAGCGCCATCGCGCGGACGAGGAAAAATCATTCTTGCCAGTTTTGTTGCGGCGGCTCTCGTTGGTGGCGCATTCGCCTGGCAATCGACGTCGACCCCCATCGCTCAGGCGCCGGCGCCAGACCCGGTTCCTCCCCCGGCACCTTCCGCGCAAGTGGCGACAGCACCCAAGCCGGCAACACCGCCGGCAACACTGGCGGCAGCTCCGGCTGCGGCGGTGCCTTCTCCTGAATTGGTGAGGCAGCTTGACGCCATCACGCAAGATCTCGCGTCCATACGGCGCGGCTTGCAGGAGCTGACCGCCAAGCAGCAACAAATTGCCGCCGCGCAACAGCAGCTCGATCAGCTTGCGGCGAAACAAGACCAGCTTGCCGCCAAGCAGGACCAGACGGCACAAAGGGTTGCCAAACTACAGTCGCTCGAACAGGCCGCCAGACCAAAGACCTCGGCCGCGGCGCCGCATCAGACATCGCCCGCTCCGCGTCGCGCGGCCTCGACTCCACCACCCCCGTCCCGGACGGTTTTTATTCCGCCGCCACGCGTGTTCCCTGAACAGCCGGCCCAGTCCGCACAGCTGCCGCCACCACCGCGCCCGACGTTCCATCCCGTCCCGCCAGCGCCCGTTCCCCCGTGAGACGTACGCCTGAGGCTCGGGCGAAAGGGATTCGAAACGTGCGTTTCGGTGACGACCCTGACCTCCCATCGTCGACGCCACACTGCGTCGAAAATTAATGCGAGCAGTCGGCTCCGCGTCACGAAGACGACCGTGACGGTTCCTTGCAAAAACCATAAATGGGTAATTTTTTGCACGGGAGCCGGGTGCTAAGTTATGGCGCGCCCGAAGAGATTTCGAACTCCTGACCCCCAGATTCGTAGTCTGGTGCTCTATCCAGCTGAGCTACGGGCGCTGACTCCGTTGCCGGAGGCCGGCGCACGGGATCGCGGCATAGCTATCGTCTTGATCCGCCATTGGCAAGGGTTGGTGTCCCTGCTCACGCCGCATGCGTGGCCCAGGCCAGTGCTTCGTTTTCGATACGAATTCGATAGAAAAGCAGTGCCGCATTGGCGAGTGAAAATATCAAGGCAACCCACGGCAGCCCGAGCGCCAGCGGAACTACCGCAATTTCCAATGCAACGATCAAATAGTTCGGATGCTTCAGCCATCGATATGGGCCACGCCCGACAGGAGCAGAGCCCGGCAGCACGATGACGCGTGTAGTCCATCGCCTTCCCAGGCTCGCAATTGCCCAAACGCGCCCGATCTGCAGAAGGACAAAAACGGCCAACCAGACCGGAATGATCGGCCGATCATGGCCAAGGGCCCACAAAGCGAGCAGCCACAAGCCATGGAGGACAATCATGAGCGGATAGTGCGCAGCGCCGAATTCGATACCACCCTCTGCGCGCAATCGTCCGGTATTGAATTGCGCGAGCGCAAGCTCAGCCAGACGTTGTGCAATTAAAACCGCGACTAGCCACGCCCCTTCACCCATGCGCGGCCTCGAGTGCAAGAAAGTTCGCCGTAAAGCCGGGCCCCAGGGCCGAAAGCATCGCAGGCCCGCGCAGGCCGCGCCGAAGAGCGCGCTCGAGAACGAACAACACAGTCGGTGCCGACATGTTGCCGTGGCCGCGAAGCACCTCACGTTCATCGCGCAAGGTGCCCTTCTGCAGCTCAAGTGCGACCTCGATTGCGTCAAGCACTTTGGCACCCCCGGGGTGGCAGAGAAGCTGCGGTGCCTGCAACTTGGCTGCCTTTATGAAGCGGCGCACCGGAGCAGCCAACTTCTGCTCCACGAAGCGGGGCAGCGACCGCGAGAGCATCACTCGCAAGCCGACAGGGTCGACCGTCCAGCCCATGATGTCGAGCGTGCGGGGCCAGGTATGTTCCGCAGCAGCGCCAACGCGCAATTTGGATTTGTCGGTCCCGGCGCGCAGCACTGCCGCGGCGGCGCCGTCACCAAATAATGCCGACGAAATCACGTCGGCCTTGGTTCCGCGATCGGTCCGCGACGTGAGCGTGCACAACTCGACAACCACCACAAGAATGACCTCTCCCGGCTCGGCCCGCGCCAGTCGGCTGCCCAACGTGAGGCCGGACACACCGCCGGCACAGCCGCGACCGAATATTGGCACGCGCATAACCGAGGGCCGAAATCCCATCTCCGGACCCACGCGCGCTTCGATACTTGGGGTGGCAATTCCCGTGGAGGATACGGTCACGACGACATCGACATCGCGCGCAGACATGCCCGCTTGGGCGAGCGCCGCGCGCGCCGTCCGTATGAACAAGTCGCTTGCGCTTTCGAGGTAGGCCTCGGTGCGCTCGCCCAAGTCATGCGGCGCGCTCAACCACTCCAACGGACGGGCCGAATACCGGCGCTCGATGCCCGCATTGACGAACACATCAGCCAATTTCGGATAGCGCGCGAATGTGCGCGCGTAGACCTGTTTCGCGGCATCAGCGACGGCCAGCTGATCAAGCTCATGGGGTGGCACCGCGGTCGCGACCGCGAGCACATTCACAGGCGGCATGCCCATATCCTTTTCGTAAATAAAAACGGGACCTCTATGCGAAGAACACCACTGAGCCGTGGCCTCTTCCGTCAGGCGCGGGCGCGTTCACCACGTCGTGTACTGAGGTCGACCGCCCGGTCTGGAATCGTGATGCTGAACGTGGCGCCGATGGTTCCCGGCACCAGATGGATTTCGCCCCCATGAGCGCGCACAAGTTCTGCGGCAATGGCGAGACCCAACCCGGTGCCGCCAGCGCGCGCCGAGCCTTGGAATGCTTGAAACATATGGGCCCGCGCTTTTTCAGGAACGCCCGGACCAGTGTCTGATACTTCGATCACCACGACGCTGCCTTCTCGTCTTCCAGTGATGCGAATTTGATCGCGTGCCGGATCGCGCGCACCGCGCGTCTCCAGAGCCTGTACTGCATTACGCGCGATATTCACCAGAACGCGAAACAATTGATCGTGATCGGCTTCCATTGTCAGGCCGCGTTCTACGGCGACGATCCATCGGATTGGAACGTCAAGCCCAAGGCCAAGAGCCTCGTGCACTTCCTCGATCAAAGGTTCGACGTCAATCGTTTTGCGTTCGGGCGGTGGCTCCTGCGCGCCACCATAAGAAAGAGTTGTCTGGCAGAACGCGATTGCCCGCTCGAGTGCCCTCATTAGCTTGGGCGCGAAGCGTTGCACTTTGGGATCCGGCGATGTCGAGAGCTGGTCGGAAAAAAGCTGCGCGGAAGCCAGCAGATTACGCAAGTCATGATTGATTTTCGACACCGCAAGCCCGAGCGCAGCGAGCCGGCTCTGCTGATGCAACATCGAGGCAAGTTCGCGCTGCATGGCGCCCAGTTCTTCTTCGGCCGTACCAATTTCATCCTGACGGCCGCTCTCCGAGATGATGCGCGAAGGATTTTCAGGATCGGCGCGGAACGAAACCATGTTGTCGGTGATACGCCACATCGGACGGACCAAAATGTAGTGCAGGGCAAAGAACACCAGCATCGCGGTGATGCAGGAGATGGCCAGCGACAGCATCAGGATGTTCACAGAGAACGTCCACATCGCCTTGCATAGCGGCGCCTCGTTAAGAATGATCTCCAGAAAATCGCCGCCCATCGGTGCGGCGCCGACAACCCGCATTACGTCGCCGGGCTTGCAAGTAAACAGGGTGTCGAACGCATAGACGATGGAACGCCACCAGGATATCTGTCGCATATCGATGTCTTGCGCGATTTCGGACGGCATGTCGGACGCGGCGAGCAGACGCCGCTGATTGCCCATCTTCATCGCCACGGCGCGCGCGCCGATACTCTTGAGAATCTGGTTCGCCAGACTTTCAGGCACCATTCCACTTGGTGCGGCGTCGAGCACGAGCGCGGCCGTGTGCGCGGCTGCAAGCCGATCGTTGAGCCAGTTCAAGCGGAAATTTGCGACCGACGGAACGTAAATCAAAATTTCCGCCACCATCACGAACAGTATGGTGAGCAACAATAGTTTTCCCGAAAGACCGACGCGCCAGGTCCGTGCGGGCCGCAGCTCCGTTCCAACAGTTCCAGTTGATCCGCCTGTATTTTCCAAAACCGCCTCAACCGAAGATTCGCAACCAAGCAATGATGCGCCGCACCCAAGCGCCGGTCAAACGAGGCGCGAAAAAGTCCATGGCTGCACGTTTTCCGAGTTCCGACAGCGTCGGATAGGGCAGCACGACGTTCGTGAAAGCGCGGACATTCAGACCCTGCGATATGGCCAGTGCCCAGGTTGCTATCAACTCGCCCGCCTGTGCTCCGACAATCGTAGCACCTACTATCTTACCGTTTCGTGCTGTGATGACTTTAATGTGGCCCTGCGTTTCACCTTCTGCCTGCGCGCGATCGTTGTCGTAATAGGGCCATCGCGCCACGCGGATCGAGATCCGCCGCGCGTGTGCCTGCATTTCCGTGAGACCCGCATGGGCGAGCTCCGGTTCTGTGTAGGTCACCCACGGAACGGCGGATTTGTCTGCCCGCACTGGAAGGCGAAACAATGCGTTACGGATGACCAGCGACGCATGATAGTTCGCCGCGTGCGTAAACGGCGCGTGGCCGGCAGCGCAGTCTCCGATCGCGTAAATTCTCCGGTTAGTTGTTTTGAGTCCACGATTTACGACAATGCCTGCGCGGTCGTAACGAACGCCCGCAGCCTCGAGACCAAGTCCGTCGATCGCGGGCCTACGTCCGGCAGCGACCAGAAGATGGCTGCCGGTAATGGACTGTTCGGCTCCGGAAACCTCAATCGTCGCCGTCACGATGCCCCCGGTGTGCGCAACGCCGAGGATCTTCACACCGCTGCGAACGACCACTTCCTCACGTTCCAGGCGCGCGAGCACGACGGCAACGCATTCGGGATCGTCCTCGGCGAGCGGTCGCGCGGCCTCCAATACGGTCACTGAACTTCCGAGACGGCGGAAGGCTTGCGCCAGCTCGAGACCGACAGGCCCGGCGCCGATTACGATGAGATGTTCAGGCCTTTCCTTGAGATCAAAGATGTTCTCGTTGGTGAGATATCGCCCACCATCGAGTCCCGGAATTGCCGGCATCGCGGGTGCCGAGCCGGTCGCAATCACAAATCGCCGCGCTCGTATTTCGATATCCCCTGCCGTAACCGTATTCCGGTCTTTGAAGGTTGCATCGCCATGAATGACCCGAACGCCCAGTCCAGCGAAGCGCTCGACGGAATCCGTGGGCGCCACCGACGCGATGACTGCGCGTACGCGATTGTGTACTTCGCCGAAATTGACGCCGATGTTTTGCACGTCGAGACCAAAAGTGCCGGCACCACGTATCATCTCCGCGCGTCGGGCCACCGCCAGCAACGTCTTCGAGGGAACGCAGCCGGTATTGAGACAATCGCCACCCATCTTGGCGCGTTCAATCAATACTGTCGGTACTCCAAAAGCGGCCGCGGCCGCCGCGACCGACAGTCCTCCGGGCCCTCCGCCGATTACACAAATGTCAGGCGTGATTGTTTCCGGCATGTTCCTGAAAACCCTGCCCGCGACAATATTAACGGCATTACGTCGCGGTGCGCGAGCGCGTTCGCCAATATTTCACTGCCACCGGTAAGAGAGCGAGCAGAGCCAGGGCGAACAAGGCTGCGACCATCCGCGTCGTCAGCAAATCCATCGGATCGAACGTCATGTGGCAACCGGATCCGTTTGCAGCGACACACTCATCGTATGAATTCTTCTGCGCCATGATCACGCTGTCCAAGCCGGTCCCCGCCATGGCGTAGACGACGGCTCCGGGAATGACACCAAGCGCGGTTGCGGCGATGAATGGTCCGAGTCGCACGCCGGCAAAGGCGGGCACCAAATTCACCAGAAAGAATGGGAACGCGGGCACGAGTCGCAGAAAAAGAAGATAACTGAAGGCGTCGTCGCGAAACCCTTTGGCAAGTTGATTGGCCCGCGCGCCAGACCATCGCAGCAGCGACTCGCCAAGCACCGTTCGCGCGACCAGGAAGATGCAGGTCGCACCAAAGGTAGCTCCAATCACCGCAGCCGAGGCTCCGATTGCAATGCCGAACAGAAAGCCGCCGGCGACGGTAAGAAATGTTGCCCCCGGCAGCGAGAGTGCGACCACGATGACGTAAAGAGCAATATAGCCCAGTACCGCCAGCAGCCGATGCTGGATCACGAAGCCGTCGATCGCTGTCCGATGACTGACCAGTGATTCAAGTGAAATGCCTTTCGCGCCGACGCAGAAATAGGCCACCCCGGCGAGCATGATGAGTGCGGCCAGCGGCAACATCCGGCGGACAAGACTCTGCGGCGGGCGGACGGGGGTTGCGGACATTGATGCTTTATACACGAGCGCCCCGTCGCGGACGGGCCCTCACCGGCTTGTGAGGCCTTGTGATACGGCCACCCGCGGGCATGCGGTCGCATTGACGGGCCAAAGCCCCTCGCCTATAAGCCGCGCAAATCGAGTGCCGGCCTGAAACAATTCGGGTTTTGGTGGTTATTCGAGGACGGCGTCCTCTTTATTCCTGCGGCGCTTACCAGCGGAGAATTGAACGTGAAGCGGACCTACCAACCGAGCAAGCTCGTACGCAAGCGCCGTCACGGGTTCCGCGCGCGGATGGCGACCAAAGGCGGGCGCAAAGTCGTGTCAGCGCGACGAGGGCGAGGCCGCAAGCGGCTGTCCGCCTGACAGCGGCGCGGGCCGCGCATTGCTTCCATGGAACGATTGAGGCAACGGGCGGATTTTCTGGCCGCGGCGTCCGGGATAAAGGCCCCCGCCGCGGCATTCGTGTTGCAAGCGCGCAAGCGCCGCGACGGCGGACCGGCGCGGCTCGGCTTTACGGTGTCGAAGAAAGTGGGAAATGCCGTCGAACGCAACCGGGTTCGTCGCCGCTTGCGGGAGATTGTTCGGCACTCGGCCGCAAGCCGGCTTCGTGCCGGCCATGACTATGTGCTGATCGGACGACGCGCCGCGCTCAATCTGCCGTTTGCGCGAATAACGCAAGATTTCGAAGGCGCGTTGCAGCGCGTGCACGCGGGGCGCAGTGGCAATATGGAATCGCAATGACCGACAACAAGAACACCATCCTCGCCATTGTGCTTTCGGCGCTGGTGCTGCTTGGCTGGCAATATTTCTTTGCCGCCCCGCAGGAAAAGTCGCGGCAGGAGCAATTGCAGGCCCAGCAGCAGAAGCAGAACGCACCTGCGCCGGCACAGTCCGGCCAACCCGTTCAACCGCCAGCGCAGGCAGGCGCGCCGCAAGTCCCCGGACAGACCGGCGCTCCGGCCGCAGCCGCTGCACTCGACCGACCGGCAGCATTGGCAGCCTCGCCGCGCGTGGCGATAGCGACCGCAAGCGTGCAGGGCTCGATTGCGCTCAAGGGCGGACGCATTGACGACATCGCGCTGGTCAAGTTTCGCGAAACCGTCGACCCGAAATCGCCGCCGATTATTTTGCTCTCGCCGTCCGGCACCGCGGACCCGTTCTATGCGGAGTTCGGCTGGACCGGCACGACCGGCGCCAGCGTGAAGTTGCCGACGTCGGATACGGTGTGGAAACAGTCGGGCGCTGGCGCGCTCAGCGTGGGCCATCCGGTGACGCTGACCTACGACAACGGTGAAGGCCTTGAATTCCGTCGCACCATCGTGGTCGACGACAAGTATGTGTTCACGATCAAGGACGAAGTCACCAACAAAGGCGCAAGCCCGGTTTCTCTTTTTCCTTACGCGCTGATTTCGCGTCACGGGACGCCGCAAACCGCCGGATACTACATTTTGCATGAGGGCCTTGTGGGCGTGCTCGGCGAGTCCGGCCTGCAGGAGTACACCTACAAGAACATAGAAGATAAGAAGGCCGTCAATTTCGACGTGACAAATGGCTGGCTTGGCATAACCGACAAATATTGGGCCGCCGCGCTGTTACCGGACACAGACGCGCATCTCAAGGCGCGCTTCTCGACCGGTACCCTTGGCACAACCAAGACGTACCAGACCGACTATCTGCTCGACGCCCAGACTATCGCGCCGGGCGCCACTGCGTCAGCCAATGCGAGGCTGTTTGCCGGCGCAAAGGAAGTGGCGGTCGTCAACGACTACGACAAGCAACTCAAGCTCAACCAATTCGATCTTCTGATCGACTGGGGCTGGTTCTACTTCATCACCAAGCCGTTGTTCATCGCGATCGACTATCTGTACCATCTGGTCGGAAATTTTGGCCTCGCGATCCTGATCGTGACCGTGCTGATCAAGATCGCCTTCTTCCCGCTCGCCAATAAGTCATACGCCTCCATGGCGAAGATGAAGGCCGTTCAGCCGCAGATGACCGCGCTCCGCGAGCGTTATGCGGATGACAAGGCGAAGCAGCAACAGGAGCTGATGGAGCTCTACAAACGCGAGAAGATCAATCCGCTGGCCGGCTGCTTGCCGATTGCCATTCAGATCCCTGTTTTTTTCTCGCTCTACAAGGTGCTGTTCGTCACCATCGAAATGCGGCACGCGCCGTTCTTCGGCTGGATCCAGGACCTTTCGGCGCAGGATCCGACGAATGTCTTCAACCTGTTCGGCCTCATTCCGGTCGACCCGACGATAGTCCCGCTCGTTGGCCACTTCCTGCATCTCGGGGCGTGGCCGCTGATCATGGGCGTGACGATGTGGATGCAGATGAAGCTCAATCCGGCCCCGCCAGATCCGACGCAGCAGATGATCTTCAACTGGATGCCGCTGATTTTCACGTTCATGCTGGCAAACTTCCCGGCTGGCCTGGTGATTTACTGGGCATGGAATAACTCGCTTTCAGTGCTGCAGCAGAGCGTGATCATGCGCAAGCACGGCGCCAAGATTGAATTGTTCGACAACATCAAGTCGTTGTTCGTAAAGAAAAAGGCGTCCTCGTAGATATTGCGCTGGATACGCCATGCTGTTGATCGCCGGGCTGGTCCCGGCGATTTCGCTTATACTGGCAGCGCGCCTTCCTTATCGGGATGCCTGGGACCAGGTCCGGCATGACACCTTGATGGCTTCCGCCCAATTCACCCGCGCTGAAATCGAGACCGGCCGCCGTTTGTTCGCTGGCGACTGGCAATTTGTCGCCGCCGCCGGTTCGGCTGTGTCACTGCCGTCCATGCGCGGCGTCGAAATCGCCTTTGCCGGCCGTTCCAACGTCGGCAAATCGAGCCTGATCAACGCGCTTACCGGGCGCAAAAATCTAGCGCGCATCTCGCGCACGCCCGGTCGCACACAACAGCTGGTCTTCTTCAACGGCGGCGAAGCTCTCAACATCGTGGACATGCCGGGTTATGGCTATGCGGCGGCTGCAAAATCGAAGATCGAGGCCTGGACGGGCCTGATTGACGATTTTCTACGAGGGCGCAGCAATCTCGCCCGTGTGTATGTGCTGGTGGATGCGCGCCACGGTCTCAAATCAACGGATGACCCGGCCTTGAGCGCTCTTGGCCACGCCGCTGTAAGTCACCAGGTCGTCTTAACCAAATGTGACGAGCTCAAGCCATCGGAGCTCGACAGCCGCATTGCGGCGGTGGAGGCTGCGCTGGCCAAGCGGCCAGCCACCTTTCCCACCGTGCTCGCGACATCATCCTACGACGGGACCGGAATTCCGGAATTACGCGCGGCAATTGCCCGTTTGATGACGGAAAGAGGCCGCTGACGCATTGTCGGACAGCCGTTACATCGGCTAGAACCCCTCGGCCATGAGCAAAGCGCCCAAGATCGACCCGCAGACACAGGCCCGTATCCTGTCGGAAGCGCTGCCCCACATGCAGCGCTACGACGAGGAAATCGTCGTTGTGAAATACGGCGGTCATGCCATGGGACAGGAACAAATGGCCCGCGATTTTGCCCGCGACATCGTCCTGCTTGAGCAGACGGCAATCAATCCCGTGGTTGTCCATGGCGGCGGTCCGCAGATCGAGGCCATGCTCAAAAAGCTCGGCATCAAATCGGAATTCGCGGCTGGCCTGCGCATCACCGACGAAAAGACTGTCGAGATCGTGGAGATGGTGCTGGCCGGTTCGATCAACAAGCAGATCGTCGGTTACATCAATGCCGCCGGCGGCAAGGCCATCGGTCTTTGCGGCAAGGATGGCAATATGGTGCAGGCGCGCAAAGTCAGCCGCACCGTGGTTGATCCCGATTCCAACATCGAGAAAGTTATCGACCTCGGGTTTGTCGGCGAACCGGAAAAGGTCGACCTCACCATGCTCAACCAGGTGATCGGCCGTGAAATGATCCCGGTGCTGGCACCGGTGGCGACATCGGCTAATGGCGGAACGTTCAATGTCAACGCTGACACTTTTGCGGGAGCGATCGCCGGCACGCTCAAGGCCAAACGGCTGTTGCTGCTGACGGACGTGACGGGTGTGCTCGACAAGTCGAAGAACCTGATCGCCGAGCTGTCTGTGTCAGATGCGCGCAAGCTTATTGCCGACGGCACGATTTCCGGCGGCATGATTCCAAAGGTCGAGACCTGTATTTACGCGCTTGATCAAGGCGTGGAAGGCGTCGTCATCATGGACGGCAAGGTTCCTCACGCTGTACTACTTGAACTATTGACCGACCACGGCGTCGGCACGCTGATGCATCGGTAAACTGCTCCCCCTGTTTCCGCAGGGCGATTGGTGAGATGCCAATTCCGCACGAACACGATGCGCCTTAGCATGCCCACATGATTCGCAGTTTCATTCTCGCAATTGCCGCGTCAATCGCCTTATCGGCTACGCCGGCACGGGCCGAGCTTACGCTGTGCAATCGCACCAGTTACCGTATGGAAGCGGCGATCGGTCTCGAAAAGCGCGCCAACGTCGCTACACGCGGCTGGTTCGCTCTCGACCCCGGCCAGTGCCGGCAAGTATTGGACGGCACGCTCGATGCCGACATGGTGTATCTCCATGCGCGCACACCGCCGGTCTACGGCTCTGCGCCATTGCCGCAAAACGGTCAGGCGGAATTCTGCATCCGCAACACCGACTTCGAAATCGCAAATGCTCGCGGTTGCGCGGCGAGCCAGCAGGCCCGCTTCACTCCGGCGAAACCCTCGGATTCGCCGAAAGGACCGGTTGTCAATCTGGCGGAAGAATCGGATTACGACGACGTCCAGGCGCGCCTTGCCGGCATCCAGCGGCTCCTCGTGATTGCCGGCTACGATGCATACCCAATTGATGGGGTGCAGGGTGCCAAGACGCAGGCCGCGCTCGCAAAATTTGTGAAGGATCACAAGCTCGCCGCTGACGCCGCGTCATCGCCCAATTTCTTCGACACGCTGGTCGAGGCAGGACGCAATCCCGAGGGCATCGGTTTCTCCTGGTGCAATGACACCAAATATCCGGTGATGGCCTCGCTTGGTATCGTCGAGATGGGCGCGATTGTGACACGCGGCTGGTACCGCATTGAGGCTGGCCAATGCGTGAGGCCGGATTTGCGTGGCGATCCACACCGGCTGTACAGCTATGCGGAAGCAATCGACGGGAATGGCCGCACGATCAAGCGGGGCGATGTGCCACTCGCCTGGGGTGGCACGGTCGCCTTGTGCACGCGCGACGGCCGTTTCGAACTGGCCGATCACAAGGATTGCGCAACGCGCGGCCTTAATTCCGCAGGCTTTGCCGTTATCGACATAAGCAAGCAACCGGCAACGACCATACGTTTCAAGGAACCATAGCTCCGTGCCGTCAACGTCCCGTCCCGCCTCGCGTGGTTTCGGTCACATCGAGACGTGGGTATTCGATCTCGATAACACGCTCTACCCACATCATCTCAACCTCTGGCAGCAGGTGGACGAACGCATTCGGGCCTACGTTGCTGACTTTTTAAAGGTGTCACAGGACGAAGCCTTCCGCTTACAGAAGGACTATTACAGGCGTTACGGCACCACCATGCGCGGGATGATGGCCGAACACGGCATGAGGCCCGACGACTATCTCGAATTCGTACACAAGATCGACCATTCGCCGCTCGAACCGAATCCGGCGCTTGGCGCCGCGCTTGAAAACCTTCCAGGCCGCAAGCTCATTCTTACCAACGGCACGCGCAAGCATGCAGACACAGTGATGCAAAAGCTGGAAATTCATCGCCACTTCGAAGACGTATTCGACATCGCCGCCGCCAATCTGGATCCAAAGCCATTGCCCCAAGTCTATGGCCAATTCCTTGCCAGGCATGGAGTGGATGCGGCCAACGCGGCGATGTTCGAGGATCTGGCGCGCAACCTGGAAACGCCCCACGCTCTCGGCATGACAACCGTCCTTGTCGTGCCGGAAGGTCAACGCGAGGTGTTTCGCGAAGCCTGGGAGCTGGCAGGGCGTGACGCGCCCTATGTCGATCATTTGACCGACGATCTCACCGGGTTTCTTGAAACGATCGTGACGTCCCGATCAAGCGGCCGGGATTAGCTGCTGCATCAGCACGGCGAGGCCGATGCCCGCAATGCCGGCGCCGACAAGCCGGAGCGGGGAAACATCGGCCGACCGCTTCATGATGCTGCCTGCGATCCGTGCGGCGGCCAGCGCAACCGCGCTTTGTATAACCGCGAGACCGAGCAGATAGGCATAGAGCGGCGTGGGTTCTGCGCCATAGATCAATTCGCCCAGCGCGTAGCCGTGAATGACGCCGACCATCGCGAACAAAACGAGCGCGGAGCCTGTCGGCATATCGCGGTCGCGCAACATCAGCGTACCGAGCACGATAACCGAAAGCGCTACGAGAATTTCCGCGGCCGGGAAAGTGGCGCCATAGAGGTGCAACACAACACCGGACATCATCGCGACCACAAATGCGATGCAGAGCGCGGTAACGGCGCGGTGCGCAGCGGCCAGGCAGCCGACGGCTACAACGGCAGCGAGATGATCGAGGCCAATGACCGGGTGGCCAAGCCCTGAGAGGATGCCCTCGCCGAAGGTTGCAGGTGTACGGCCACCCATCAAATGATGCGCGAAGGCCGGGGCGGTGCTGGCCGCCAGGACGAACAAGCTCAAACTCAACCGTCGGAATTGTCGATTCAATTGTCGATTCATACGCGTTTCTCCCGGCCCTAACCTTAGCCCGCTCTGCGCAGCTTGACATCCCCTGCCCCGCCCCCGACAAACCGCAGCGAACGAGCCGGAGCAACCATGGCCGACGACAAGCTTGCCAGCATCATCGACGAGGCCTTCGAAGCACGCGACAAGGTCGGGTCCAAGACCAGAGGCGCGGTCCGCAAGGCGGTCAATTCCGCGCTCGAGCTGCTTGATGCCGGCAAGGCGCGCGTCGCCGAAAAGACCGTTGATGGCCGCTGGCACGTCAATCAGTGGCTCAAGAAAGCCGTGCTGCTCTCGTTTCGCCTTAACGATATGAGCGTCATCCCGGGCGGTCCCGGCAAAGCCGCGTGGTGGGACAAGGTCGATTCAAAGTTCAAAGGATGGAACGCCGCACGTTTCCGCAAGGCGGGATTTCGTGCCGTGCCGGGATGCATTGTCCGCCGCTCGGCCTTCATCGCACCTGGTGTGGTGCTGATGCCATCCTTCGTCAATCTCGGTGCTTACGTCGACAGCGGCACCATGATCGATACGTGGGCGACCGTCGGTTCCTGCGCGCAGATCGGCAAGAACTGTCATATCTCCGGCGGCGCCGGCATCGGCGGCGTGTTGGAGCCCTTGCAGGCGGGTCCGGTGATCATCGAAGACAATTGTTTCGTAGGCGCACGCTCCGAAGTGGCCGAAGGTGTGATCGTTCGGACCGGCGCCGTGCTGTCGATGGGTGTTTATCTCGGCGCGTCGACCCGTATCGTCGATCGGGAGACCGGCCAGATCACACAAGGCGAAGTGCCGGCCTATTCCGTCGTGGTGCCCGGCACGCTGCCCGGGAAAGGCGGCGGGCCCGGCCTCTACTGCGCTGTCGTCGTAAAGCGCGTAGACGAACGAACGCGTTCCAAGACCAGCATCAACGAACTCCTCAGGGACTAAAGGCGAAAACGCTGTGTCCGCCGATCCCATCGCCATCGCTCGTGACCTGCTCCGCTGCCCCTCGATCACGCCCGCGGAAGGTGGTGCGCTGACCTTTCTCGAAAGGACGCTGAAGGCGGCGGGTTTTACCGTGCAACGAATGACGTTCCGTGAGACCGGCACCGACGACGTCGAAAACCTTTACGCGCGCATTGGCACGGCTGGACCGAATCTTGTCTTCGCCGGTCATACCGACGTTGTACCGCCAGGGGACGAGAAGGCCTGGAAACACCCGCCATTTTCCGCTGATCTCGCCGGCGAAGACCTATACGGCCGCGGCGCTGTCGACATGAAAGGTGGCATTGCCTGTGCGGTTGCCGCGGTTCTCGACTACCTTGGCGCGCACAATGGAAAGCCGAAGGGCTCTATCTCATTTTTGATCACCGGCGACGAAGAAGGCATCGCTGTCAACGGCACGCCAAAGCTGTTGAAATGGGCCGCCGAGCGCGGCGAAAAATTCGATCACTGCATTCTTGGCGAGCCCAGCAATCAGAAGTATCTCGGCGATACGATCAAGATCGGCCGACGCGGTTCACTCAATGGCCATTTGATCGTTACGGGAAAACAAGGCCACGTCGCCTATCCCCAGCGAGCGGACAACCCGATCCGCAGTCTGGTGACGCTCATCGCCACGCTGCAAGCAAAGCCCCTCGATGAAGGGAGCCCGCAATTTGCGCCCTCGCATCTCGAATTCACCTCGGTCGATGTCGGCAACAAGACCGTCAATCTCATCCCCGGCGAGGCGCGAGCGCGTTTCAATATCCGCTTCAACGACATGCATACGCTGGATTCGCTGAAGAAACTGATCGAGAAGCGCGCGCTGGAGGCGGCTGACGGAAAGATAAGATTTACGTTTCAATGGGAGCGCTCCAACGCCGGCGTTTTCGTAACAAAGCCTGGACCACTCACCGAGCTTGTTGCAAAAGCCGTTGCCGAGGTCACGGGTCGCGAACCGGAATTATCGACAACCGGCGGCACTTCGGATGCACGATTCATCACCGCCTATTGTCCTGTCGTCGAGTTCGGGCTCGTCGGCCAGACCATGCATCAGGTCGACGAACGGGTCCCTGTAGCCGATCTGCGCGCGCTGACGGCGATTTACCGGAAGATAATCGACCGATATTTCGGTTAGTAGTCCACGTGCATCAAATACAGCCCATCCGGCGGCGCTACCGTCCCGCAGGCGGCTCGATCGCGTGCGTTGAGTGCCTTGCTGAGTTCGTCGGCGCTCCATTTGCCTTCGCCGACCGCAACCAGCGAACCAACCATCGAGCGCACCTGGTTGTGCAGGAATGAGCGCGCGACGGCCTTTACGGTGACATCCTCGTCAATGCGGGCAACGTCGAGCATATCGAGTGTTTTGATCGGTGACTTTGCCTGGCATTCAGTCGACCTAAAGGTCGTGAAATCATGTTTCCCGACCAGGCGTTGCGCGGCAGCATGCATCGCCCCAACATCGAGCGGGCGCGCGACACGCCACGCGCGGCCGACGTTCAGCGCCAGATCAGCACGGCGGTTGACGATTTTGTAAAGATAGTGGCGCCTGATTGCCGACGTGCGTGCATTGAAGTCGTCGCCGACCCGTTCGGCCGCAAGAATTGCGACAGGATGCGGGCGCAGATGCGCATTGAGCGCGTCGCGCACGGTGTCGGTGTCCCACTCTTTCGCCAGATCGACGTGCGCTACCTGGGCGTTTGCATGCACGCCTGCATCCGTACGCCCGGCACCCTGCACCAGTGTTTTCTCTCCCGACAGCGCCTCAATCGCGGCCGTCAATACACCTTGCACCGTCGGCTGATCGACTTGAATTTGCCAACCGGCAAATGGCGCGCCGTCATATTCAACAATGAGTTTGTAACGCGGCATGATCAGGCGACCACCGTACCGGCTTTCACCGGCGTACCGCGTAAGAATTCCTCGGCGCTCATCGGCTGCTTGCTAGCGCGCTGGACTTCCATGAGCCGCACAGCTCCATCACCGCACGCAATGGTCAGCTTTCCATCCAGCGCCATACCAGGCGCACCTGCCCCTTCGCCTTTTGTTGCACGCAATGCCTTGATACGCGCACCTTCAATGTTGAACCATGCGCCAGGGAATGGCGACAAGCCGCAAATGTGGTCATGCACCTGCTTCCACGGCTTGCGCCAGTCGATCCGCGTCTCCGCTTTGGAAATTTTTTCTGCATACGTAATGCCGGCTTGCGGTTGCGCTGTGAGCGCTAGCGAGCCGTGTTCGGCATTCGCCAGCACCTGCACCATCAGATCGGCACCGAGACGTGACAATGCGTCGTGCAGCTCACCCGCCGTCATATCCGCGCCGATAGCGATGCGCCCGGCCATAGCCGTCGCGCCGGTATCGAGCCCCTCATCCATTTTCATGATAGCCACGCCGCTTTCGGCATCACCCGCCATGATGGCGCGGTTGATCGGCGCGGCGCCGCGCCAGCGCGGCAACAGCGAGGCATGAATATTGAAGCAGCCGAGCCTGGGCGCTTCCAAAATCGGCTTGGGAAGAATAAGGCCGTAAGCGACGACGACCGCAGCATCGGCATTGTGTGCGCGGAACGTTTTTTGTGCCTCGTCTTCCTTGAATGTCTTTGGCGTATGGACCGGAAGCGCCAACCGCCGCGCCTCACGTTCAACCGGGGTGTGCTGCTTGCCCATTCCGCGGCCGGCCGGCTTGGCCGCACGCGTATAGACCGCTGCGATCTCGTGGCCGCGGGCCGCGAGTTCGATCAGCGTCGGCACCGCAAAATCCGGCGTGCCCATGAAGATCAGGCGCATTCAGGCACCGCGTACGATGTCAGCCAATATGATGCGACGGCTCTTGATCCTCGGCCAGCGGATTTTCACCGTCGGCTTTCTTCGCCGCTTTCTTGAATTTTTTTAGCACCATGTTGCGCTTGAGCTTTGAAATATAATCGATGAACAGCACACCATTGGTATGGTCTATCTCGTGTTGCAGGCAGGTCGCGAGCAATCCGTCAGCCTCGATCTCCTGCGGTTTGAGATCGAGGTCGAAAAATTTTACTTTGACCGACTTCGGTCGCTCGACCTCCTCGTAATATTCCGGAATCGACAGACAGCCCTCTTCGTAGGTCGCCTTGTCGTCCGACGACCAGACAACTTCGGGATTGATGAAGACCAGCGGCTGCCGCGGTTCATCCTTCTTTGCGAGATCCATTGTGACAACACGCCGCGGCATTCCGATCTGTATGGCAGCGAGTCCGATGCCGGGCGCCGCGTACATCGTTTCGAACATGTCGTCGATGAGCGCGCGCAATGATTTGTCGATGGCCTTTACCGCCTCCGATTTAAGCCGCAACCGTTTGTCGGGAATGATGAGAATGTCGCGCACGGCCATGGCGGCGATGTAAGGGCAAGGGCTGGCGCGGTCAATGCGCCTTTACCCTTGAGCCATCGACACAATCGCCCTACCGTTCGCTCTTCGTTCGCTTCGCGGGCGAATCACGGTAGAAGCGCCTTATGTCCGAAACAGTTCTCGTCATCATTATTTGCCTCCTGGCCGGGCTCGCCGCAGGTGCGCTCATTGTCGCCTTCCTGCGTCCGCGCACGGTCGGGCCCGACCGCGCGGCTATCGAAGGCCTCGCGCAAATTCATGGGCGTATCGACGCGATGGGAAGCTGGTTGCAAAACGCCCATGGCCAACTTCAACAGACCGTCAATGAGCGCCTCGACACCGTAAGCCAGAACCTCGGGCTTTCGATGCAGAACACGACCAAACACACGGTCGAAAATCTGCAAAAACTGAATGAGCGGCTTGCGGTGATTGATACCGCGCAAAAAAATATCACCGAACTCGCAACGCAAGTGAGTTCCCTGCAAGGGGTGCTGACCAACAAACAATCGCGCGGCGCATTCGGGCAAGGGCAACTCGAGGCCATCATCGCTGATGTCCTGCCGAAGGGCGCCTATGAATTCCAATATACTTTAAAGAACAAGTCGCGGCCGGATTGCGCAATCTTCATGCCCGATTCCGGCCCCCTGATCATCGATGCCAAATTCCCACTTGAAGCGATGACCGCCTTTCGCAGCGCCACGACAGAAGAGGAGCGCAAGCAAGCAATTCAACGCGTGAAACAAGACATCACGAAACACATTATCGACATCGCGGACAAGTATCTGGTGCCGGGCGAAACCCAGGATATTGCCCTGATGTTCATTCCGTCAGAATCCGTTTACGCGGATCTGCACGAGCGGTTTGATGACGTTGTGCAGCGTGCGCACCGCGCGCGCGTGATGATCGTATCTCCAACACTGATGGTGATGGCAATTCAGGTTATCAAGCAGGTGCGCAAGGACGCAGAAATGCGCGAGGCCGCCGACCAAATTCGAAATGAGGTCGGCTATATGCTTAAAGATGTGGGGCTGCTAGGCGACCGCGTTCGCAAGCTGCAAACGCATTTTGGGCAGGCCAATAGCGACATCGATGCGATCCTCACATCGACCGGGAAAATTGAGAAGCGCGGTACAAAGATTGAAGAGCTCGATTTTGAGGACGACGTTCAAAGCGCCGAAATCATTCCGGCGCCAATGACACGCAAGCTCGAAGCCGGCGAATAACACAATGATTGCCTCCCCAGCCGCCCAGGCGAGACCCTCCTGGTCCGACGCGCTGGCGGTCTATTTCAAGCCGCGGGTGCTCATCGTGATGTTCCTCGGCTTCTCCTCCGGGCTGCCGTTGGCGCTATCGGGCGCCACGCTGTTGGTGTGGATGCGTGAATCCGGTGTCGACCTGGGCACAATCGGACTTTTCGCCCTGGTGGGGACGCCCTATACCGTGAAGTTTTTGTGGGCGCCGTTGACCGACGCGCTTGATGTGCCGGTGCTCTCACGGCTGCTCGGCCGCCGCCGCGCATGGCTGGTGTTCACGCAAATCTTGCTGATGGCAGCGATTGTATTTCTGGGCTCATGCAATCCCGCCGCCGCGCCGGGGCTGGTCGCCTTGGGCGCGTTGCTGGTGGCCACCGCCTCCGCAACACAAGATATCGTCGTCGATGCATTCCGCGTTGAAAGCCTGCCGGAAAACGAACAAGCGGCCGGCATGGCCTCTTACGTCGCCGCCTATCGCATTGGCATGCTGATCTCCACGGCCGGCGCGCTGTTTTTGGTGAGCGGTATCGAGGCCTATGGCTTCGACAAACAGACGGCATGGCACTGGGGCTATGTGGCGATGGGTGGCCTGGTCTTGATCGGCACTGCCACGGCGCTGTTGGCCACCGAGCCTGAGCGTTCGGTAGAGGCGGAAGCCGGTCACGCGCGGCAGAAGCCCTTCGCCCGCGTGACCGAAGCTGCACTCGGTGCGCTCAAGGATTTCCTCGGCCACGACCTGGCCGTGGTCATGTTGGCTTTCGTCGTGCTGTTCAAGTTCACGGATGCGCTATCAGGCGCCATGACGGCGCCATTCGTGATCGATCTCGGTTTTTCCCGCAATGAATATGCCGCCATTGTCAAAGGTGTCGGCCTTGCCGCGCTTCTGCTCGGTGGCTTTGCCGGCGGCTTCATTGCGCGCGCGCTTCCGCTGGCTCCCAGCCTCTGGATCGGCGGCGTTTTGCAGGCCGTCGCCAACCTCGCCTTTAGTGCCTTGGCCGTGGCGGGCACCAATACCACAATGCTTGCAGCGGCCATCGTCGCGGAAAATTTCACCAGCGCCATCGGAACGGTGATGTTCGTCGCTTACCTGTCCGCGCTGTGTCAGAACCCGCTGCACACGGCAACGCAATATGCACTGCTGACCGCGCTGGCTGCCGTCGGTCGGACTTATCTGTCGTCCGGTGCAGGCTTCCTCGCAGAATCGACCGGGTGGATGTGGTTCTTCATCATCTGTGCACTCGCCGGAATTCCAAGCTTGCTTTTGCTCGCGTGGCTGCAGCGGCGTGGACATTTCACGCGGCTGGAGCCGCGGAAATCTAGAACAGCGTCCGCTGCTTGATCGCCGCGGTAAGCGTGCCTTCGTCGAGATAGTCAAGCTCGCCACCAACAGGCACACCATGCGCAAGGCGCGTCACCTTCACGTTGGCATCCTGCAACAGTTCGGTGATGTAGTGTGCCGTAGTCTGGCCATCGACCGTGGCATTGAGAGCCAGAATTACCTCTTGCACCGGTGTCTCGTGGGCGCGCGAAATCAGCGTGTCGATGGTGAGATCCTGCGGACCAACCCCGTCCAGCGGCGACAGTGTCCCACCAAGCACGTGATAGCGGCCGTTGATAGCGTGAGCACGTTCCAGTGCCCACAGATCGGCCACGTCGGCCACAACCACGATGATGGAGCTATCGCGCTTGCCGTCGACACAAACCGTACAGGGATTTTGCGTATCGATATTGCCGCAGACCTTGCATATTTCGATTTTTTCCATCGCCGTCTCGAGCGCAGCGGCGAGCGGAGCCATCAATAATTCCCGCTTTTTGATGAGATGAAGCGCAGCACGCCGCGCCGAGCGCGGGCCCAATCCCGGTAGCCGCGCCAGCAACTGGATCAGGCGCTCGATTTCCGGTCCGGCAACCGCGGTCGGCATTTATGTCAGATTCAATCCCGGCGGCAGCGGCAGGCCACCAGTGACGGCTTTCATCTTTTCCTGCAAAACCGCCTCCGCCTTGCGCCGCGCCTCAGCGTGCGCGGCAACCAGCAAGTCCTCGATGATTTCCTTTTCCGAGGGCTTCAAAAGCGAATCGTCGATCTTCACGCCTTTAAGGTCGCCTTTGGCCGAGAGTGTGACTGCCACCACGCCGCCGCCTGCAGTGCCTTCGACCTCGATCTGGTCCAGCTCGGCCTGCATCGCCTGCATCTTGGATTGCAATTGGGCGGCCTGTTTCATCAGGCCCAGGAAGTCCGCCATTACTCCTCCTGCTCACTGTCGGAGCCGAACTCCGATGCGCCGTCTCCGCCATCCGGAGCATTTTGCGTCACACCGACGATTTTGGCGCCAGGGAACCGGCTGAGCACGGCTTGAACAAGCGGATCGCTTTGCACATCGCGCTCGATTTCAGCCTGCTGCGCCTCGGCTTGCGCACGCATCGTCGGTGCGCCCTGCTCCTTGGAAACAACTACGATCCATCGCTTTCCGGTCCAACCGGTCAATTTCCGCTGCAGGTCGTGGACCAGTGTTTTTGGTGCACTAGGCTCAAGCGCAATTTCAAGCTGACCGTCTTCGCAACGTACCAACCGCACATCGCGCTCAAGCGCCATCTTGGCGGAGATATCGCGTTTTTCGGCAGCGAGCGCGATCAAATCGTCGAACGACGCAATAGAAAGCGTCTGTACAGTTGCTGGCCCTTCCAGCCGCGCGACCGGATCGTCAGCGGGTCGCGGCGATAACGCGGCAGACGAGCGCGGCGAGCCCCGTGGCGCTTCATAGCGTGGGGCGTATCCCTGCGGCTGCGCGGACCCACCATTGCCTTGCAGACGCGCGGGAGCCGTTTGATTGCCGCTGAGCGAACGTACCACCTCATCCGGCGTCGGCAGATCGGCAGCATAGGCAATGCGTACCAGTACCATTTCCGCCGCGGCAACCGGACGACCGGACGCCTGCACCTCGGAAATGCCCTTCAACAACATTTGCCAGGCGCGAGAGAGAACCCGCATCGACAGCTGTGAGGCAAAAGCACGGCCGCGTGTGCGCTCGGCCTCCGACAGCGAGACGTCATCGGCAACCGCGGGAACGACTTTGACGCGAGTAACAAAATGCGTGAATTCGGCAAGATCGCTCAAAATAACCGCCGGGTCGGCGCCAATATCGTATTGCTCGCGGAGTTCATTCAGGGCGGCGCTGACATCCCCTTTCATCAAGGCTTCAAACAGATCGACCACGCGAACGCGATCGGCCAAACCCAGCATTTGCCGCACATCGTCTGCACGCACGGAACCGGCTGCATGCGCAATCGCCTGATCAAACAGCGAGAGTGAATCGCGCACTGAGCCTTCCGCCGCACGTGCGATCAGCGCCAGCGCAGTTGATTCGATCTCGACTTTTTCTTTTGCCGCAATGCCTTCGAGATGCTTGATGAGGGCCGCCGCATCGACCCGCCGCAAATCGAACCGCTGGCAGCGCGACAGAACTGTGACCGGCACTTTGCGAATTTCAGTAGTCGCAAATATGAATTTGGCGTGCGGCGGTGGCTCTTCGAGAGTCTTGAGCAATGCATTGAAGGCGGCGCCGGAAAGCATATGCACTTCGTCGAGGATATAAACTTTATAACGCGCACTCATCGGCGCATAACGGATGGCGTCATTGATTTGCCGCACATCTTCGACGCTGTTGTGGGAAGCGGCATCCATCTCCAAAACGTCCGGATGCCGACTTTCGATGATCGCCTGGCAGTGCAGACCCATTACCGGCATGTTGATCGTCGGCTCCGTCACTGAGCCGTCCGGCAGCTCATAGTTCAGAGCGCGGGCGAGAATACGGGCGGTCGTCGTTTTTCCGACCCCACGCACGCCGGTAAGGATCCAGGCCTGCGGGATACGGCCGCTCTCGAATGCGTTCGAAAGCGTGCGCACCATCGCGTTCTGACCAATGAGGTCATCGAAGCTCGCCGGCCGATATTTGCGCGCGAGTACCCGATAGCCGTCAGCTACGGCGTCGGACGGCGCGGAACCGGAAGCAGCGGATTTTTTAGGCTCGTTCATAGTGCCATCTGCTTCATCACCGCGCAGAGCGCGCGCTTACAACGAACGAATCAAGGAATTTGTGGGAGGCTGACGAGCGACCCGAACCGCGCTCGTTAGGGCTGCTTCCTTCCGGATCTGACCCGGTTGGCGAGTGGCTCGTCCACCGCCAACCTCCCGTGAACTATATCGGGCCAATAAAGCGGGAAAGCAAGCAGCGGAACCCCGTCTCTGATAGCTTTCCTCCGAAAGAATCTTTCGGATTTATTCAATGGATTCAGACCCTACGAAGACCTGGTCGCTGCACCCGCAGCTTGCGCAGGATACGGCTCCAGTCGGCGACCTCCCGCTCGCTCGTGTAGTGCTGGTAAACGACGCGAACTATCCTTGGCTGATCCTCGTCCCGCGACTTCCAGGCCTCATCGAGCTCATTGATCTTGAGGAAAATGCCCAAGTGCAGCTGCTCGGCGAAATTGCCGTCACAGCCCGCGTGCTGAAAATCGTCACTGCATGCGACAAGCTCAACATCGCTGCACTGGGAAATCAGGTGCCACAATTGCATGTGCACATCCTGGCACGACGGCGGTCCGATGCTGCATGGCCGAAGCCGGTATGGGGCGTGAAAACACCACTTGCCTATAAGGAAAGTGACCAGCAGACCCTTCTCAATTCGCTGCGTCAGCATCTTACGCCCGGCGGCCTCGCAAGAATCTGAGGGTTTGCAAATGGTCGCTGCACCTCGCCGAATTCTGGTCGTCTCCTTACGCCGTATTGGCGACCTGCTGCTAACGACACCCTTGATCCGTAGTCTGCGCCGCGCCTGGCCGGAATCGGAAATTGACGTCCTCGTATTTGCCAATACCGCCGGAATTCTTGGCGGTAACCCGGACGTGCGTCGTGTCATCCCTATGCCCGAACAGCCGACGACATTGGAAAGCGCGCAGCTCTTCGCCGCGCTTTGGCGCCATTACGACTTAGCCGTTTCGACCCAAAGTGGCGACCGACCGACCTTCTTTGCATTTGCTGCGGCCCGTTTCCGTGCCGGCGTCGTAACGGACGGCGACCCCTGGCTTGCACGTCTGCTCAAGCGCTTCGCCCTCCATCGAAGCGTTGTGGCCACAGATAAACTTCATCGAGTTGAGCAGATGCTGCGTCTTGCCGACGCTCTCGAAATTCCGCGTATTGCCGAGTTGGTATGTCCGGCTTCAGCCCCGTCGGATATTGGCGACCGCAATTATGCTTTGATCCATGCAGCACCGATGTTCGCCTATAAGGAATGGACAAGCGACGGATGGCGCACGCTCGCCGCCGGCCTCGCAGAGCGCGGCCTTTCCGTAATCGCGATCGGTGGCCCGGGCGAATCCGAGCGTCGCTATCTCGATGAGGTCTGGCGCGGCATCGCCGCCGTCCATCATGTGGAATGGCCTTTGATGATGGATCTGCTTGTGCGCGCGCGCATCTATATCGGACCTGACACCTCGGTCACTCATCTTGCCGCAGCCGCCGGGTGCCAAACGGTCGCCCTCTTTGGTCCAACAAATCCACGCGTCTGGGGGCCTTGGCCAATCGGCGGCCTCGAAAAATCGTGGGCGGACAGCGGAACGATCCAGAATCGAGGCAATGTCTGGATCGTGCAAAATCCTTTGCCGTGCGTGCCCTGCGCTTTGGAAGGTTGCGAACGAAATATCCGCAGCCGCAGCGCGTGCCTCGATGAACTGATGCCCGTGCAGGTTCTCAAGGCCGTTGATCAAGCCCTCGCTTGACCGGAGGATCAGCGCACTTCAAGCTTATGCTGACACCTCTTTGGAGCAAGACATGACATTCCGCATTGCGATCGTGCAGCCGATTGCCAATCCGATTGAGGAAGCCGAGAAAAATATCGCCGACGCGGTGAATTTTATCGCGCGCGCCAAAGCGGAAGGCGCTGAATTTGTCTGCTTCCCGGAAACGTATCCCGGCCCGTGGCGAATGCCGACGACCTTCGACCCGACACCCCGTATCGCGGAAGCTGCCGCCCGGCACGGCATCAATGCCGTCTATGGCACGCTTGAGCCCCTGAGCCACAACGAGGGCACTGCCCACAATTTGATTTGCATGGCCTATGGCGACGGCCGCGCCCCGGTAAGTTATCGCCGCACCCACCCGAACGGGCCCTGGATCTATACAGGCGGGCAGTGGTGGGAATTTCAATATGTGCCCGGCGACGAGTTTCCTGTGTTTGATACGCGGCAGGGCAAGGTCGGATTGGCGATGTGCAGCGAGGCCTACATGCCCGAAGTCACGCGCGCCTTGGCGCTGCGGGGTGCCGAGCTGATTTTCCTTCCCGCCGGCACCGACAAACGACGGTTGTGGGCGACCTGGCGCAATCTGATCTGGTCGCGCGCGATTGAAAATCTGGCCATCGTCGTGACCACGCAGAACCTATTTAGCAATGCCGAGCGTGGCCTTGCGATGGTCGCGACGCCGGAAGAAATACTGTTTGAGAGCACCTCGGCCGGCCTGTTCGTTGTCGATGTCAGCCTGGACCGTTCGCGCGAAATGCGCGCGACCACCGATACCGTCACGTCGGCGCTCAACTACGGTGCAAAACAGGGCGTGCTCGGTCCGCAGTGGCAGCGGCCGGAACTGCGCGAGGCCATGTATCCGCGCCCGGGACACGAAACGGCGGAGTAAGCATTGCACGGATGAAATGGCCGTGCGACTTTGCGCGACGCATGTCCTCCCGTCCAGATTTCGGCCCCAAACCCCGTCTCGGATATTCCGATAGCCGCATCGAGCGCGCGGCCGAACTTCGTGCCGAACAGTCTGCCATCGAAGGACTTGCACGCGATCCGAATGCGGGCGCCTACGTGATCGGTGGCGACTGGATCGTGATGAAAAAAGGCTCGCCAATCAACGAGCCGCTCTTCAGCATGAGCGAGGCACAAGCGCTTTCTCCTGCGACAGAAACGATCTTCCTTGGTCTGCTCGATGGAAAACCATGCTTCGGCCATGGCGTTGCACCGCAGACAGCTGATGCATTGAAGTCCCGCGAAGAATTGCATGTAACCGACCTGCGCTCGATTGCGGTGCAGGGCCTTGTCGCGCCCGACCATCTGCCCCCGATTGCGGAAGCGAAGGCCGTACTGCATTGGCACGCGCGCCATCGTTTTTGTCCGAACTGCGGCGCGGCCACAGCATTGGTATGTGGCGGTTGGAAGCGTGACTGCTCGCAATGCAAGGCTGAACACTTTCCTCGCACCGACCCCGTCGTAATCATGCTGGCGAGTGATGGCGAGCGATGCCTGCTGGGCCGCAGCCCCCGTTTCGTGCCGACAATGTGGTCGTGCCTTGCGGGCTACGTGGAACCGGGCGAATCGATTGAAGATGCAGTGCACCGGGAAACGCGCGAGGAAGCGGGCATCACGTGTGGACGTGTGGTTTATTTCGCTTCCCAGCCTTGGCCATTTCCGACCTCGCTGATGATCGGTTGTCACGCGGAAGCGCTGACCCACGAGATTGTCGTGGATCGCGAGGAACTTGAGGACGCCCGATGGTTTAGCAAGGATGAGATCGGAGCGATGTTGATGCGCGAACACCCGCAGGGGCTCACCACACCTCCACCCGTCGCCATCGCTCATCACATCATCCGTGCCTGGGTGGAGGACGAGATTCGCTTTGACTGAACGTACATCGAAAAAGCCAAAGATCCTGTGCGCCGGCATCGCGGTGCAGGACATCATCATGCGGGTGCAAAATTTTCCTGCGCCCGGCACCAAAGTATCGGCCAGCGAGTTCATCGTCACCGGAGGGGGATGTGCGGCCAATGCGGCGGTTGCGATCGCCCGGCTCGATGGTCGCGTGGCATTCGCCGGACCGCTCGGCGGCAGCGACGATAACGTCAGCAACCGAATTATTTCCGATCTTGAAAAGGAGCGCATCGATTGCACCGGAGTGGCTCGCGTTGACGGAGGGACAGCGTCGGTGTCGTTGATTTTGCTCGATGCGACCGGTGAAAAAACCATCGCAACCCGCCGCGGTGTCAATCTCGGCAACATCCTGCCGAAGGATCCGGCCGGACTGGTCGCGGATGCCGACGCCGTCCTCGTGGATAATCGCTTTCCGGAATTTGTGACCGCGGTGTGTCGCGCCGCACAGGCCCGCAAAATTCCAATCGTCATCGATCTCGATCAGGCGACAACAGCTGACGATCCCTTGCTTGCACTCGGCACTCACGTCGTGGCGTCGGCAGAAGCGTTGTTCGCCATGGCCAGATCAAACGACTACAAGACGGCCCTCAAAACACTGAAGCGAAATCTATCCGGATTTGTTGCTATTACCGATGGACCAAAGGGGATCTACTGGCTTGAGGCCGGCGAATTGCGACACATGCCTGCGTTCGAGGTCGACGTGGTGGATTCGCTGGGTGCGGGCGATGCTTTCCATGGCGGCTTCACGCAAGCGCTGGTCGAAGGCCATACGCTTCCCGACGTTCTGCGCTTTGGAAGTGCAACCGCAGCACTCAAATGCGCGAAATTCGGTGGTGCTTCCGGTGCTCCGGCCCGCGCGGAAGTCGAGGCATTTCTCAAGCAGAACGGTTAGGTGCCTATTTTTTGGACGGGCAAGGTGCGCCGCAGGGAGCGCAAGCGCCTGCGAAATCTTCCGGCGATACGGCGCGACCGACCGATGGACTGGAAAGATGGTCGACCAGTATGGCCGCGACACCAAGGCAAACAACAGCGATGTAGATTGCGCGCATAGCTATTCCCGCGACAGGCCGAACAGCGGCCGCAGGCGGATACCGATCACGCAGCCAGGCAACGCTGCCAGAAACCAGACCCAGCCGTGAACCGACCCTGACGCAACCCCGCCGACAAAGGCGCCGATGTTGCAGCCAAAACCGAGGCGAGCGCCCCACCCCATCAGCAAGCCGCCAATGCCGGCCGCCAACAGCGACTTCATCGGTGGCCAAGGTGCCGCAGCGAATGGCTTGCTGGCCGCGGCGGCTGCCATCGCGCCGAACAGCATGCCGAAATCAGTCAAACTGGACGTATCGGACAGCACCGATTCCGACAGGGCGTGTTTGGGTCCCGGCCATTGCCAAAAAGCGGAATGCGATATGTCAAAACCGAGCGCCGTCGCTGCCTTTGCGCCCCAAACCGTATAGCCGAATGTCACGCTCCATGGGTGACCGCCTACCGCGAACACCAACACGCACAGCAGGCCGATGGCGATTCCGCCAATCACATAATTTCGCGACGGTATGAAATTGGCGCCGCGGCGCCTGGCGACCAGGACTATGAGCGCGGCCGCAATGGCGATGCTCATCAGTGTCGCCGCCAGTCCACCCCACGCGCCGAGATAGTCCGATGCCAGCACCGGATCCACTCCGCCGAAGGCAAGAAACGCTGGCAACGACAAACTGCCAAATACACTGCCGGCGACAAAAAACAGCAGCGCAATCAGCATGCGTCCCGAGCCGCCGCCAACGGTGTAGAGCGTGCCCGACCCGCACCCATTGGCGAGTTGCATGCCGATGCCGAAGAAAAAAGCGCCGACCACAAGTGACGGACCGAGGGGCGCGATAGCTCCGCCGAATTTGGGGCTCAGCGCGGACACCGGCACCACGGCAAGCGCGCAAATTGCGATCACAATCAATCCGCCGAGCAGCCCGCCGGCCTCTCCGCGTGTGAGAAATCGTCGCCAGGACGCCGTGTAGCTGAATTCAGCTTTTAAAAAAGCAACACCGAGACCGAAGCCGCCAAGGATCAGCGCGGCCGATGCCGGTTGATGGTCGAGCAAGACCAACGTAATCAAAATCGCAGTGATTGCCAGCGCAAGCCCGAGAAACAGTCGATCGATGCGAAGGAGCGCGTCCTTTTCGGACGCGGCCAAGCTTGCCGTAGACATGAAAACTCCCGAGCGCAGATCAGGAACCGAGGCCGAGGGCCTTTTTCAGATCGTCCCATTTCGTGCGCGAGGATTCAATCGGTCGGTTTGCATTGCTGGTCCACTCGACCATCGAACCGGCATAGAGCCTGGTCTCTTTCCGGCCGAGCACTTCATGCAATACGAACCAGTCAGTTGAGGCCCAGTGACCGGTGTTGCAGTAACTCACTGCGGGGCCAGCCGGCACGGCATTCGCAATCGCCGCGAGTTCCGCCTTTGGTTTCAGCCGATTGGTCTGGGGATCGTAAAACCCCGCGCTATCGATATTGACCGCGCCGGGGATATGGCCATAAGCCTGCGAAGCCGGTGCTTTTTCTTTACCGGAGAAGAACGACGCAGGCCGTGCATCGACAAGCGTGGCGCCACCTTTACCTTCGATGGTTTCGACATCGCGTGCTTCAGCGAGGATGCTCTTGTCGACCGTTGCCGTAAAAATTTTCGGAGATGGCGTCTTTACGCCACTCTCGAGCGGCAGACCGGACTTCCGCCATGCTGCGACGCCGCCGTCGAGGATAGAGACGTCTTTCACACCGACATACTTCAGCGTCCAATAAGCCCGCGCAGCGGAACCGAAATCAAGAACGTTCACGCCGGCGGGCACCACAATCACATGGCTGTTTTCGTCGATGCCCAGATCGCCAATCAGCTTTTCGAGCTCAGGTGTCGTGGGAACCATGAACGGCACGTTGTTGCGCGTAACACGCCAGCCGCTCTTGTCGTAATCGCTGTGAATGCTGCCGGGAATGTGCGCAGCCGCATAGGCTTGCGCTCCGCCGCCGTCGATCGCTGACCGAATGTCGAGAACGACGAGATTTGAATCGGCACGATGGTCGCTGAGCCACTGTGCTGTCACCAGGGGCTCCGCATGCGCACCGGCAACCGAAGCCGCCATTGCGGCGCTGAAGAGAATTGCTGCGCCGAGGCGTCGTACGGCGGATACGGGGCCAAACCGGAAAAATGTTTTCATGACTGCATTCACTGTTGAGAGAGCCGCCAAGAATGGCAATACAAATTGCACTTGAAATAGAATATTTTTCTCTATAAAGACAGGTGACAGGTATAAATAAGAATAAACTTCTATTGAAGGTCGGGACGATAGAAGCACATTCCCATAGTAGAGACGAATAGAGAATGGACGCCATCGACCGAAAGATCCTTGCCGTCGTGCAGCAGGATGCCTCGCTCTCGGTCGCCGAGATCGGACAACGCGTCGGCTTGTCGTCCACCCCTTGCTGGAAACGGCTACAGCGACTGGAAGCCGACGGTGTCATTACACGACGCGTGGCACTCATCGACCCGGACAAAGTCGGTCTCGGTATTACCGTGTTTGTATCGATCGAGACCGGCGACCACTCGCAAGACTGGCTCGGACGCTTCGCCGAAGTGGTCGGCGCGATGCCGGAGGTGATGGAGTTCTACCGAATGGCCGGCGATGTGGATTACATGCTTCGCGTGGTCGTGACTGACATTGCAGGCTACGACGCGTTCTACAAAAAATTGATCGCGACGGTGCCTCTCAAGAATGTCACGTCACGATTCGCGATGGAACGCATCAAATCGACAACAGCATTGCCGATTATCGACACCAAGTAGCGCGGCACTATCAGCTGCAGGATTTGGCGTCGTAGACCGGGGGCGTGATGCGCGGACTCATGAACATCTCGTCCTTTAGTTCTTTTCCCGTGGCAGCGATGTAACTGAAACCCGGGCTGAAACCAGTCACAGGGATGTACAGATAGCTGACTTCGCTCCAGATCAGCGATGTGCCCGGTATCCTCAGATCCGGAGGCACGACTGCAGCTTCACCTTGCGCCCGCGCGGTGACGCCAGATGTCGCAAAGCCCCAGGCGATTTTCGCAATCCCGGCCGCGTCGATTTTCACGCATGAAACTTTGGCAGAAACACCCCCGTGGAAAGGCTCCATGATCGCGATGGACGCCTGCAGGATATTGTCCTTGTCGACCGCCGAAATGCCCGTGACCTGCGATGTCAGGTTCGAAAGCGCACCGGCGGTCAAAGTGACTTTACGATATGCCGCCACTCCTTCGGAGATTTCGACACAGCCGATATAAAGACCAATCATCAGAGGAGCCAGCAGCGCGAATTCGATTGCCGACGCACCGCTTCGGTTGCCAGCGAAATAACGCAAGAATTTCGGTATTCGAAATGTCATTGTGACCATGGCGCAACGTCTCATTGATAAGGTTCGTTACGGAAAACTGCCGTCGCCACGAGAAGGCGGTTGTTGCCGTTCATATTGCTCAAATTAGCGCTAAACAGCGAGAGATAGATTTTCCATTGATAGTAAAGCGTGACGACTTCGATAGCGCCGACTCCGCCCGGGCTATAGCTGAGCTTTGCGGGATCGACATCGCCATTCGTCAATGGCGGGTCGTTATTGATCGCAGAAAAACTGTCATACGTTTTGACGTCGACATATATTCCGTTGGCACAATCGAACAAGCTGTAGACCTTGCTGCATACGGCGGTCTTGAAGTCGTCCTTGCTCCATCCGCTGGTTTGCGCCGTACCCACCATGATCAACCGCGCCGAATCGGTCACCGCAGTTTCAAGCGTCTGTCCCGCAAAAAACACCAGCGCCGTTTCCATAATCGCGCAGACCAGGCCCAAAAAGGGAGCTGCCACCATGCCGAATTCGATGGCCGCGGCTCCGTTCTCGTGACGCACGAAGCGACGCAACGGGCGCGACGGGAACAGCCTGCGGAAACAAGCGGAAAACTTATTACGCATGGATTCTGGCATGATAGGCGTCTCTGCTGCTAAAGCGGTGCCCGAGCACCGAAATTCATAGCAAGGGCGCGTTTTTTAATTCTTGCCAAAATCCTAAGGAACCGCCCGTATCGCGTTAAGCGATTGCTAACCTTGAACCCCGGACGGTCCGCTATTTGGCGCTTTGCGCCTGGCCGTTGCGCGCGGCACTTTGGGCCATTGTGTTGTTGAAATAGTTCTGCGAGTCGCCAAGCGTGATACGCCGCTCGCAATCTGATGCGCAGCTGTAAGTTTCGCGCTCCACGCCCCGGTAAACCACGACCATATCGTCAGCCCCCGCACCGAGAACCTGCACGGTCTTGCTCATCAAGACTTTTCCGGCGCGATCAAGCGCCAGCAGATTGGTCGAGCCGTAGCCTTTGCCGGTCACAACCAGAACGCCGCCGCTTTGCAGGGTGGCATCGGCAATAAGCGGATTTCCGATGACAATGGTCGCGACCCGGTCCGGCAATTGCAGGACGAGCGCTTGGTCGACGTTTATCGCCACTGAATCGGCTTTCGCGGGCGTAATGCCAATCAGAGCCATGGTCGCCGCGGCCAAAAGCCAGAAACCAAAGTGTGGCCTGCAACGCCCTAACTGCATCAACATCGCGCTCTCCAGCACGGTAAGCACACGTGACCGCCACCGTGCCGACGGTTTCCCTTTACTTAAGGTGACCGCAATTGGTGAATGAAGTGCAAATAGACGCCCCCGGCGCGCTAAACCAGCAAAAAATCAGCGCTGAAACGGATAGAGCATCTGCGCGCCGAAGCTGTCCGGGAAGCTGGTATCATCTATCCCATAGGCGTTCGGCAATACATTCGCGGGCATGTAAAACGTACCAAAGAGAATATCCCAGATAGGGAACGTGCCGGCGAAGTTCTTGGAGCCCCCTCGATCAGCCGCGGTGTGATGCCAGCGATGGAAAACGGGGCCCGCGATCACGTATTTGAACGGGCCGAGCGTCCAATTCAAATTGGCATGCACGAAAGCCGAGGTTGCTGTGGTGAACGGGCCGACCCACAGCATGACGTTTGGCGAAATGCCGGCAAGCAACAAGCCTGTATCGACCAACACCGTCCCGAAGAAGATGTTGACGGGGTGGAAGCGCGCCGCTGAAATCCAGTCGAGTTCTTCCGACGAATGATGCACGGCATGGTATTTCCACAGACCGCCGCCATGGAAACCCCGATGAATCCAATATGTCAGGAAGTCCGACACCACCAGGAAGGTCAATGCCTGGGCCCACAACGGCATTCTCGCCAAGGGGCCAAAACCGTCGTCATAGAATTTGATCAGCGCGTCGGCGCCATGGATATCGTAAAAATACGCGGCGCCCATCACCATGAAGCCGATACGCACGAAACGCGCGGACAGCGGGATCAAGAACCAGTAGCAAATGTCGGTGACGATCTCGCGCTTGCGCCACCATGGGCGGCCGGGATTGCAGGCCGCCCAGTGTGTCAACACTGCAAACACGATGCCGAAAGCGATCGATATTGGCACCAGCTTGAGCATCGTCTCGCCAGCGACCTTGGCAACTGACAGCATCTCAATGAGCATCGGCAAGAGACCTGATTGCGAGCGCGCAATGCTCTCCGGTATCGGAGCGCCCAGTTAAAATGGGATAAAGAAAAGAATGTTTTGGCACGGAAAATAATGATGCCAATCCCTCTGGGTATTCGATTCCGTTTGATGTCATCATGACAGTAGAAATGCCGTTAACGATTTATTAACCATAGAATTTTCGTGGTGATGATTTGTTAACCTAGGCAATTGCGCCCGCGAATACAGAATAAACGCTGTGTTCTTCGATCAAATTAACCGCCGCGCAAGACGTAATCATTTACTGACAGCCAATAGTTCAATCGCTACTGGGGATCGGCCCAGATAGCCAAGACGTTGAGCCAAGGAACTGCGATGAAGATCTTGTTCATGCGTTTCGTGAAGGACGATTCGGCCGCAACGGCTATCGAATATGGCCTGATTGCCGCGGGCATTTCGGTTGCCATCATTGCCGTAGTCAACGGTATCGGCACCAATCTAAACGCCAAATTCAACACGATCTCGACCCAGCTGAAATAATCGGATTTGCGGCAAACGCTAACCGATCTGCAAGCCTGCCCGGCGTAACCTGCGTCGCGGATGTGAGTTGCGTCAGGAAGAGTGTTTATGGTCGTGACAGACGTACTCAGGCTGTTGCTGTTTCCGGCCTTGATGGCTTTCGCAGCCTCAAGCGACCTTTTGACCATGACGATCTCCAACCGGCTGTCACTTGCGCTCGCCGGCGGTTTCCTGCTGCTCACAGTTATCACCGGGATGACCCTGCATGCATTCGGCATGCACATCGCGGCGGCCGCCGCCGTATTGGCGGTTGCCTTCGTTTTCTTTTCGCAAGGATGGATAGGCGGGGGCGATGCAAAACTCGCAGCCGCAACCGCTTTGTGGTTCGGTTTTGATTATTTGCTCGACTATTTGATTTACGCGTCGCTATTTGGCGGAGTTTTGACACTGGCGATCGTCCAGTTTCGCAAACTTCCACTGCCCGCCGTGCTCGCCCGTCAGGGCTGGATTCTTCGCCTGCACGAAACAGGGGCCGGCGTGCCCTACGGCATCGCGCTCGCAGCCGCCGCTCTCGCGGTCTATCCCAAAACTGGCTGGATGCCTGTCTAGGCGACCGAACGCTGTAACGTTAGCGCAGCAAGATAATATTAACTCGATTTAGATACCGCTCCTTAACCATACCTTGACCTTTAGCTGATGAAATCCGAAGCGGTCGCAAGCGGCGGCCATGTGGTTTTACGCGGCCTATTGGCCGCCCAGTCACGGTGAGAGTGAGCGTATGAAAGCTGCACGTATCGTGGTGCTGACTGTCGCCTTAGCAGCAGGTGGTGTTGCCGCCATGCTTGCTGGCCGGTCTGGAACGGCTCCTGCACCCAAAGTCGAGCTGCCTGTATTCAACACCGTCGATATTCTCATCGCCAAATCCGACATCGTACGGGGGCAGACGTTGTCTCCGGCAGATTTCGTCTGGGAAGCTTGGCCGGCGAATACGGCGAGCGGCAATTTCATCCGCAAGACCGACCGGCCTAAAGCGGTGGAAAATCTCACCGGCATGATCGTACGCACGCCATTTATCGCAGGCGAGCCGATCCGTGAGGCAAAACTGGTCAACGCAAAAGGCTCCGGCTTCATGGCCGCGATCCTGCCGTCCGGCATGCGCGCCGTAGCCACGCAGATCTCGGCGGAAACCGGTGCCGGCGGTTTCATTTTGCCGAATGATCGGGTCGACGTCATCCTCACTCCACGCGCTAACCGCGATGCCGACAAAGGCGGCGGCAGCAGCGAGACAATTCTTCGCAACATCCGCGTTCTAGCGATCGACCAGAACGTGGAAGAGAAGAACGGCCAGAAGGTCGTCGTCGGCAAGACCGCAACTTTTGAGCTTTTGCCGGGACAGGCGGAAACCCTCGCGCTTTCGCAGCAGCTCGGGACATTGTCGCTGGCTCTTCGCAGCATCGCCGATAACTCAGCAGACGATTCGAAATCTGACGAAACGGACTCGCGCCGCAACATCAATGTCGTCCGCTTTGGCGTGAGCACCACGACCACACCGCGATGACCGATTGGGGGAATAAGGGGGCCATGGCGAACAGGATACTGAATCCCACTGCTGCTTTTGCAGCACTGTTTGTCCTCACCGGATTGGCGCCAAATGCGATGGCCGCCGACTCGGCGACGCACACGCCTGTCATTCAGGTGGCAGCGAGCGAAGCAACCTCGCGCTTTATTCCACTCGGAATTGGCAAGTCCGTTGCTATCGACTTGCCGACCGATATCAAGGACGTCCTGGTTGCCGACCCGAAGATTGCCAATGCGGTGATCCGCTCATCGCGCCGCGTTTACATGATCGGTGTCGCCGTCGGACAAACGAATATTTTCTTCTTCGATTCCGATGGCAAGCAGATTGCCGGCTTCGACATAGCGGTTAAACGCGATCTCAATGGCGTTCGTGCAGCTCTCAAACAGGCAATTCCGGAAGCCGACCTCAAGATCGAGGGTGTCGGTGATGGTGTCATGCTGACCGGCAGCGCTCCAAGCTCAGCCGAATCGCAACAAGCCTATGATATTGCAGCGCGCCTGGTTGGCGGCACCGATAAAGTGGTGAACGGCATCGCCGTACGCGGCCGCGATCAAGTCATGCTGAAAGTGACGGTTGCAGAAGTACGACGGGACGTGATCAAGCAGCTCGGCATCGACCTGTCCGGCACGCTGAACTACGGCACTGCAGTGGTGAACTTCAACACCACCAACCCTTTTTCGGCCAACGGCGGCCCTCTGGCCGACACCTTTCTGACGGGCAAGTTTCCCAGCGTCACGACAACCTTGCGCGCGATGGAGCGCGCCGGCGTGATCAGGACCTTGGCCGAGCCGAATTTGACTGCAATTTCCGGCGAAACCGCAACCTTCATCGCCGGTGGCGAATTCCCGATTCCAAACGGACTGTCGTGCGACACGACCCGATCACCTCCGCTCTGTCAGCCGCAAATCACGTTCAAGAAATTTGGCGTGAGCCTCGTCTTCACGCCGGTCGTCCTGACGGAAGGCCGCATCAGCCTGAAGGTGATGACAGAAGTCTCCGACCTGTCGACGGAAAATGCCATGACCTTGCAAGTCACGGGCTCGACCACGTCGTTGACCGTCCCTTCGATCCAGACCCGCCGCGCCGAAACCACGGTTGAAATCCCCTCGGGCGGCGCGCTTGCCTTAGCCGGCATGATTTAAGAGCAAACCAAGCAGGCGATCAACGGTCTGCCCGGCCTCATGCAGGTTCCTATCTTGGGCGCGCTTTTCAAGAGCCGCGACTACGTCAACCACCAGTCCGAATTGATGGTGCTGGTCAGCCCCTACGTCGTGCGCGCGGTTGCGCAGAAGCAGTTGTCCAGGCCGGATGACGGATTTTCCGATCCGAACGATCCGCAGAGTGTGCTGCTTGGCCAGTTGAACCGCATCTACGGTGCAGCCGGCAGGCCAGACGCACCGCCTACCAACGACTATCACGGCAAGTATGGATTCATCCTCGATTGAGTGGGGCAGGTAAATGAAGGCAATCCAAAAGGCGCGCGCGAAGCGCCGCAATGGTCCGGCGTTGCGGTTGTTGGCGGCAGGCGCTCTCGCGGCCACACTTGCGGGCTGTTACCAGACGGACACTGCGCAGGTCGAATATCCGTTCGACTATCGCCAGCGTCATCCGATCGTCGTGCGCGAAGGCGCGCAAAACATCGAGATCATGATCGGACGCAATCGAGGCGGACTTACCCCAGCCCAAAGGGCGGACGTGGTTGCATTCGCGCACGCTTGGCGACACGAAGCGGGCAGCGGCATTATTGTCGATCTGCCGCACGGCGGGCCAACCGATCACGCCGCAGCGGATGCCATGCGCGAGATCCGTTCCATATTCGCAGCCATTGGGGTGCCCGGCAACGCGATCTACACACGCAACTACCGTCCATCCCGGACGTCGCTTGCAAGCATCAAACTCAACTATTCAAAGCTCGTCGCAGATGCGGGGCCTTGCGGGCAATGGCCGAGAGACATCGGTCCATCCTGGAAGTCCGGCGATTTCGAGAATCGCCCCTACTGGAACCTCGGTTGCGCCAGCCAGCGCAATCTTGCGGCCATGGTCGATAATCCGGCTGATCTTTTGCAGCCGCGCGGCGAAACTCCGACATACGGACCGCGCCGCTCGGTTGTCCTCGACCGTTACAAAAAGGGTGACAATCCCTCGGGTACGTACGTTGGCTATGACGTAGGCAAAATCACCGATATCGGCCGATGATCAAACACGCACAACAAGTCGACGTCGAGAACGCACGGATGCCAAAATCGGCAAGCGACGACGCGCATATCGCACCTGCACCGCGAGTTTCGGTCCAGGCCTTTTGCGAAACGGTTGAAACCGCAGCGGCAGTTCAGGCCGCCGGCGAGGATCGGCGTCTGGCAAAAGCGCACGTTAAGATCCAGATGGGCGGCATTGCCGCCGCAACCGAAGCCTACCGCGGTTCGGCGACGCCGAACGTTATCCTGATCGAGACCGATGTTCGCACCGATGATATTCTCGCCGGCCTCGATCATCTCGCCGAAGTCTGCGACGCCGGCACGCGCGTGGTCGTCGTCGGTCGCGTCAACGACGTCAAGCTTTACCGAGAACTGACACGACGCGGCGTCAGCGAATACCTGATGATGCCTGTCGGCACGATCGACATTGTGAGAGCGATCTGCAGCCTTTTTTCGGCACCTGATGCCAAGGCCGTGGGACGCATCATTGCGGTCGTCGGCGCCAAGGGCGGCGTCGGCGCTTCGACCGTGGCGCATAACATCGCATGGGCTATCGCTCGAGATCTTTCCCTCGAATCGGTTGTCGCGGACCTCGATCTGGCATTCGGCACCGCAGGGCTCGACTACAATCAGGATCCCCCGCAAGGTATTGCGGACGCGGTTTTCTCGCCGGATCGTGTCGATATCGCATTCGTCGACCGCCTGCTGTCAAAATGCAGCGACCATCTGAGCTTGTTGGCTGCACCGGCCACGCTCGACCGGGTCTATGACTTCGGAGCCGAGACATTCGACACGACGCTTGATGCCTTACGTAGCTCCGTTCCCTGCATCGTTCTCGATGTCCCGCACCTGTGGTCGGGATGGACCAAACGAACTCTGGTAAGCGCCGACGACATTCTTGTCGTCGCTGGGCCCGACCTCGCCAATCTGCGCAATGCAAAGAATTTGGTCGATCTGCTCAAAGGCTCTCGCCCCAACGACCACCGCCCACACTACTGTTTGAATCAGGTTGGCATACCGAAGCGGCCCGAAATCACGCCGGCCGACTTCGCAAAGGCGCTGGAAAGCGATCCGCTCGCGGTGATTCCGTTCGAGCCGCAGCTTTTCGGGCCTGCCGCCAACAATGGCCAAATGGTTGCCGAAGTATCGGCTAGCCACAAGACGGCGGAAATGTTCCGGCAAATGGCCCAAACGCTCACCGGCCGCGCGGAGGCAAAACGTGCGCGCGGCGGCCTACTTTCGCCGTTGCTTTCAAAACTGATGAAGCGAGCAGGCTGAAACCTGTCGGGAGTGGGTCTTGTTCGGCAAGCGTAGCACAACTTCGGAAGCACGGGCTCCTGCGCCCCAGGCACCCCCACCGGCGTCAGCGCCGGCAAGTGCGCCCGCGCCCGTCGAGCCATCGGCGCCCGCCGCGCCAGCCGCGTCAGCCGCGTCGGCCATGGAAACCGGCCGCACCCCGTTCCCATCCGACGGACTAGGCGCCCCTATTCTCACTGCGCCACCCACAAATCGTGCGCCGGCGCCTGCCGACAATGCGCCCTCGTCCGTCGATAACCGCCGGTCGGAAACGTATTATCAGACCAAGGGCACGATTTTCGGTGCGCTGATCGAGGCAATCGATCTGGCACAACTCGCGCGCCTTGATGCCGAGTCAGCACGTGAAGAAATTCGTGACATCGTCAACGAAATCATCGCGATCAAAAGCATCGTGATGTCGATCGCCGAGCAGGAAGACCTGCTCGATGATATCTGCAACGATGTTCTCGGGTTTGGTCCGCTTGAGCCGCTGCTCGCACGCGATGATATCGCCGATATCATGGTGAACGGCTCCGGCACCGTTTACATCGAAGTCAAGGGCAAGATCCAGAAGACAGGTATCCGTTTTCGCGACAATCAGCAGCTGCTGAATATCTGCCAGCGCATTGTCAGCCAGATCGGACGCCGCGTTGATGAATCATCGCCGATCTGCGACGCGCGCTTGCCCGACGGCTCCCGCGTGAATGCGATCGTGCCTCCGCTGGCCATCGATGGGCCCTGCCTCACCATCCGCAAGTTCAAAAAGGACAAGCTGACTCTCGATCAGCTTGTCCGGTTCGGCACGATTACTCAGCCAGGCGCCGAGATTCTTCGCATTATCGGGCGCAGCCGCGTCAACACGCTCGTCTCCGGCGGCACCGGTTCGGGCAAAACCACTCTGCTCAACTGTCTCACCCAGTTCATCGACGACGATGAGCGCATCATTACCTGCGAAGACGCCGCCGAACTGCAATTGCAGCAACCCCATGTGGTACGGCTGGAAACGCGTCCACCAAATCTCGAAGGCGAAGGTCAGGTCACGATGCGCGATCTGGTGCGTAACTGCCTGCGTATGCGGCCGGAGCGCATTATCGTCGGCGAAGTCCGCGGACCGGAAGCGTTCGATCTGCTGCAGGCCATGAACACCGGCCACGACGGCTCCATGGGCACGCTGCATGCCAATAACCCTCGCGAAGCACTCTCACGACTGGAATCGATGATTACGATGGGCGGCTTTGCGCTGCCGTCCCGTACCATTCGCGAAATGATCTGCGCCTCGGTCGACGTTGTAATCCAGGCCGCCCGCTTGCGCGACGGCTCACGCAAAATCACCCATGTGACTGAAGTCATGGGAATGGAAGGCGATGTGATCGTTACGCAGGACATTTTTCTCTACGACATGGAAGGCGAGGACGCAAAAGGCAACATCCTCGGACGTCACCGCTCGACCGGCATTGGCCATCCGCGTTTCTGGGATCGCGCCCGGTACTACGGCGAGGACAAGCGTCTGGCTGCCGCTCTCGACTCGGCGGAAGTTGCCAACGATATGCGGGCTTAAGCGGAGCGCGCTGTGCAAATTATCGCCGTCTTCTTCCTGGTTTCAGTGGCCATCGGCGGATTGGCCTACGTATTTCTATATCCGTCTCTTTCCGGCGAGCGCAAAGCCGAACAGCGCATTCAGAGTGTTGCGAAAACCGAGCCGATAACGCGCGCCGCGCGCGGCCCGCAAAAGTCCAGGCGTGACGTCGTCGAATCCTCACTCAAGGATTTCGAGGAGCGCCACAAGAAAAGCAAACGCGTGCCGCTTTCGGTTCGAATCGCGCGGGCCGGGCTTTCATGGTCGAAGCGGCAATTCGCAATTATTTCCGCCTTCGTCGGCCTCGGGATGTTTGTCCTCGGCTATATGTCGGGGACCGGCCTGCTGGTAGCTGTGGGCCTGGGATTTGCCGGGGCTTTCGGGGCTCCGCGCTGGCTTCTGTCCTTCCTGAAAAAGCGCCGGGAATCGAAGTTCCTGGCAGGGCTTCCGGACGCGGTCGACATCATCGTGCGCGGCGTCAAGGCCGGCCTGCCGCTCCTCGATTGCATCAGGATGATCAGCGTGGAGGCTCCGGAGCCGTTGCGTTCGGAGTTCAGGATGATCATGGAAACACAAGCCATCGGCATGCCGCTCGGCGAGGCTTGCGGCAAATTGTACGAACGCACGCCGCTGCCGGAAGCCAATTTCTTCGGGATCGTGGTGGCAATTCAACAAAAAGCGGGCGGCAACCTTTCGGAAGCGCTTGGCAACCTTTCAAAAGTGCTGCGCGACCGCAAGAAAATGAGGGCCAAGATCCAAGCGATGTCGCAGGAGGCCAAGGCCTCCGCTGCCATTATTGGCGCATTGCCGATCGCGGTGATGACCTTGGTCTATCTGACGAGCCCTCAATACATCTCGTTGCTGTTCACCAATCCGATGGGCCACATCATGCTGGCTGGCTCCGCCGTCTGGATGACTATGGGCGTCCTCGTAATGAAGAAGATGATTAACTTCGATTTCTAGGCCAACACGATGATCGAAACGCTGATCAACATAGTCACCATCAAGAACGTTACGATGGTTCTCGCGGCCATCGCAGCGGCCGCTACCGTCCTCACGCTTGCCATGCCGCTCGTCTTCGTCAATCCGCTAGACAAGCGCATGCGAGCGGTCGCGCTCGAACGCGAGAAAATTCGTCAGCGTGAACGCGAGCGCATGGCGCAGGAAGGCCAGAAAGTCAAACTCAGGCAAACACCCAAACAATACGTCCAGACAATTGTGGACCGATTCAACCTCACCAAGTGGGTCGGCCAGGAAGAAGCGCGTCTCAAGCTCGTTCAAGCCGGCTATCGAGGCCAGGCGCCCTATGTCACCTACCTTTTCATGCGAATGGTGACCCCGGTCGTATGTTTCCTGTTCACGGTGATGTACCTTTTTGTGATCCTCAAACTTGATCAACCGGCGACGATCAAGATCGGCGTCTGCATTGCAGCGACCTATATCGGCATGCAGCTTCCGCTGCTCTTGCTGAAAAACAAGATCCAGCGCCGTCAATTGTCGATCAAACGCGCATTCCCGGATACGCTCGACCTGCTGTTGATATGCGTTGAGTCCGGCATGTCGATCGAGGCCGCTTTCAGGAAAGTCAGTGTTGAAGTCGGCAGTCAGTCTGTCGCGCTGGCAGAAGAGCTGACCCTGACCACTGCCGAATTGTCGTATCTGCCGGACAGACGGGCAGCCTATGAGAACCTTGCCAAGCGAACGAATCTCGACGGCGTCAAATCCGTTTGTATGGCTCTGCAGCAGGCCGAACGCTATGGAACGCCGCTGGCGACGATGCTGCGCGTCATGGCTCAGGAAAACCGCGACATCCGCATGTCGGAAGCAGAGAAAAAGGCAGCCGGCCTGCCGCCGAAACTGACCGTGCCGATGATCCTGTTTTTCCTGCCTGTCCTGTTTATCGTTATTCTTGGACCGGCCGCGATCAAAGTGATGGCATTGCAATAGTAGCACCGTTTCGGCCGCCACCCGGTCAGCGCGATCAAGATCCGGCGTCAGGCGCAGGCATGGAGGCGCGGCCTAATTTTTTCAACTCATGCTGCTGTGCAATCATCTGCCGCAGGTAGCGGACGTTCGCGGCCGCTTCGCTCTCCGGCAGGTCGGCGCTGGCGATTTTCTCCGCTTCCTCGAAGCGGCCGCGCAGGCCGACAACCAATGCGAGATTTTGGCGAACTTTTGGCCCCGCGCTTTTCTGCGCCACGGCGCGGCGCAGGGTGATTTCGGCGTTTTTCAGGTCCTTGGTCAGGAGATAAGAGAGGCCGAGATTCGAAAGCACCGTGGGTTCATCGGGCACGATTTTGAGTGCCGAGGCGTAGTGTCTTTGGGCGTCAGCGTGGCGTCCCATCTGATCGAGCACCGCGCCCTGGACGTTTAAAATGCGCCAATCCGGATTGTCCGGCGTGTGCGCGCGGTCGAGCGTCAGCAAGGCCTGTTGATACTGGCCGGCCTCCGCCAATGCGCGCCCAAAGGCGCCGAGCAACGGCATGCTGCGCGGATTGCGGATCGAGGCCTGTTCCAGCACCGCCACCGCTTGCGCCCGCTGGTCGGTTGCCCGAAGGGCGTGCGCGTAGGCGATAGCCACCTCAACGTCATTCGGATTGTCGCGATAGCGCGCACCCAGGCTGTCGAGAGACCGGCGGAATTCGGCCTCCGTCGCCGGCGGCCCTGTCGGGGCCGCGCTGAGCGAACCAGTTGTGTCACGGTTGGCGATATTGGAGCAGCCGGAGGCCGACAAGGCCACGATGGCCACGACGGCCACGACGGCCGTCGAGGCCAGCCAATGCGCCGCGCTGGTTTTTGACACCATGCACCGAGCAATAAAACGTTAACCCTAATGAGTGGTTAACTTGTAAACTGGCCGCGATAGCGCATCATCTTTCCGCCGGCGCACATCAACGAGACGCGTCTTCATGGTCGCTACACCGGTACTAGGCCTTTCGGAGGACGAGTTAGCCCTGCAGGCACGCGCGCGCGCATTTGCGCGCGATATCGTGGCGCCGCGCGCCGCCGCCATCGATCGTGATGATGAATACCCCTGGGATATCGCCAAGGCGCTCGCCACCCACGGTTTCTGCGGCATGACCATTCCAACGGTGCTGGGCGGGCAAGGCCGGTCCTATCTGGACGCCGTCTTGGTGATCGAGGAAATGGCAAAGTGCTGCACCGTAACCGCTCGGATCGTCGTTGAAACCAATATGGGCGCGATATCGACCGTGATGGCCTACGGCAATGAGGCTCAAAAAAAGCTGGTGGCCAGCCTGGTGCTCGCCGGCGACAAGCCCGCGATATGCATTACGGAACCGGAAGCAGGCTCCGACGCGATGGCTATGACAACCCGCGCCGACCAACGCGGAGAAAGCTATGTCATCAACGGGAAAAAGCACTGGATTACAGGCGCGGGCGTTTCGCAACTACATTTGATCTTTGCCCAGGTTTTCGATGAGCGCGGGCGGGAACTTGGCATCGGTGGTTTTTTGGCCGTCCGTGACGAGACCAAGGGCTTACGCGTGACCAAGCGCGAGCAAACAATGGGCCTGCGGGGCATGCCGGAGGGCGAGATCGTTTTTGAAGATTTGATCTTGCCGGCTGCCATGGCGGTATTGCCACCCTCGGGCTTCCGGCGCGGCTTCGCGGATCTGATGAACGCCTATAATAGCCAGCGGGTGGGCGCCGGCACGGTCGCTATGGGCGTCGCGGCAGGAGCACTCAATCATGCGCTCAATTGGGCGAAGACACGCGAACAGTTCGGACGACCCATCGGTGAATTTCAAGGGTTGCAATGGATGCTCGCTGACATGCAGATCGGGCTCAACGCCGCGCGCCTGATGCTCTATCAGGCCGCTCGCTCACACGGTCCCGACAACAGCATCTTCCCCGATCCGATGCTCTCCGCACAGGCCAAGATATTCGCATCTGAAATGGCCATCAGAATTGTCAATGATGCATTGCAGATCTTTGGAGCACGCGGTTATTCGCGGGATCTGCCACTCGAGCGAATGGCACGCGATGTACGCATGTTCACGATTGGCGGTGGAACCGCGCAGGTGCTGCGCACTCTGGTGGCTTCAAAAATGCTCGGATGGAAGCTGCCGCAAACGCGCGATGGTTACACGTCTAAAATTTCGTTGCGCGACGCTGCGGAGTAACAATGCATACCGTCTTTGTAACCGCCGGCAAAACGCAGGCGATACCGATCTGGTTTGTGCATAGCGAAAACTTCGATTCGGTGCGCCAGCAACTCGGCGAGCGAAGCCGAAAATTTATCACCGCGGCAGGCTTTGAGGCCAAGGCTGGCCGGTTGGCGTTGCTTCCAGACACTGACGGAGCTCTCGCTGGCGCGCTATTCGGAATTGAAACGGCCGCTGAAGCTGGAATCGATCGCTTTCGGCCTGGCCAACTGGCCGGCGTTTTGCCTCCGGGCACATACCGTTTTGCAAACGCACCGCACGACATACGCCTGGCAACACTCGCCTTTGCACTCGGCGCTTACCAATATGCCCGCTATAGAAAAGCAGATGCTCGCATCGTGCGTTTGGTTATCCCTGACGGCGTTGACGGGAACGATCTCACTCGCATCGTTGAAGGCATAACGCTCTGTCGCGATCTTATCAATTCGCCATCCAATGACATGGGTCCCGCCGAGCTCGAGACGGCGTGCCGCTCCCTCGCCAAACAGCACGGCGGTAAAGTGCAAGTTACCAACGGCGATGCACTCGCCAAAAATTTTCCACTGATACACGCAGTGGGCGCCGGGTCGGTGCGAGCGCCGCGGCTGATCGATATGACTTGGGGCAAGGCCGGCGATCCAAAAATCACGTTCGTCGGCAAGGGGGTCTGCTTTGACACCGGTGGCCTCGACATCAAGTCGGACACCGGCATGCTCAATATGAAGAAGGATATGGGCGGCGCGGCAACCGCATTGGCACTGGCACACATGTGCATGTCACGCGGTTTGAAAGTGAAGCTGCGGGTCATCATTCCGGCAGTGGAGAATTCGATTTCCGGCACCAGTTTCCGCCCGCGAGACATTTATGCTTCTCGCAAGGGCCTTTCGATTGAAATCGGGAATACCGATGCTGAAGGTCGTCTGATCCTTGCCGATGCACTTGCCCTTGCCGACGAAGACAAACCGGCATTGATCGCCGATTTTGCCACCCTTACGGGTGCAGCGCGCGTGGCGCTGGGACCTGAAGTGGCGCCGTTCTTCACCGATGACGATACGCTTGCGGATGAACTTTCACGTGCCGGGGGCGCCGAGAACGATCCACTCTGGCGCATGCCACTCTGGCGACCTTACGACGCAATGCTGGACTTAAAGGTTGCAGATCTCAACAACGTGGCAACCGGAGGTCATGGCGGTGCTATCACGGCCGCGCTGTTCTTGCGGCGCTTCGTAACCAGCAAATCATGGGTTCACTTCGATATTTTCGCCTGGACACCCGCGGCCAAGCCCGGACGTCCCGAAGGCGCCGAATGCCAAACCGCGCGCGCGCTGTATGCACTACTTTGTGCCCGTTATTCCTGACCATGGTCGCACTCGATCCCCGCCTGAACCCGTTTCGGCCCGAGATCGCCGCCAAGCATCTGCAGGGCCAAGTTGAAGCCAGGCGTTTTGTCGAAGGCACCCGCTACCAGGTCCTCGACCCTGTCGTAGCCTTACGTCGCGCGCCGTCGCACGAAGCAAGACTGGACACCGAGGCTCTGCTGGGCGAACGCGCAATGATTTACGAGTTGAACGACGAAGGTTGGGCTTGGGGCCAGCTTGAGAAGGACGGCTACGTCGGCTGGCTGTCGGCTAACGCGCTTGGACCCAATGGTCCGGCTCCGACACACAAGGTTTCTGTCCTGCGCGCACTTGGATTCCCAGGGCCAGACATCAAATTACCTCCCATTACGGCGTTGCCCATGAACGCAGAGCTCACAATCTCGCGTCACGATGAGCGTTTTGCCGTAACTGCGTCGGGCTTGCATGTGCCGGAAGTGCATCTTGCGCCGGTCAAGGCAACACAGCCAGACTTCGTATCGGTAGCCGAGCAATTTCTCGGCACGCCATATTTGTGGGGCGGCAAGACATCGCTGGGGCTTGACTGCTCGGGCCTTGTTCAGATCTCACTGCAGGCTGTCGGTTCCACCTGTCCGCGCGACAGCGACATGCAGGAACTCGCACTCGGAAAATTGTCATCGCTTGCGAGTCTGCGCCGCGGCGACCTGTTGTTCTGGAAAGGTCACGTCGCTATCGCGCGCGATCCAGAAACGCTGATCCATGCCAATGCACATCACATGATGGTCGCAATCGAATTGTCCGTGGAGGCGATTGCACGCATCAAGGCTGCAGGCAACGAAATCACCGCTGTAAAACAATTAACTTAACTCAGCATTTTGCCTATGCGCTGGCGATTGAGCGCGAGCCACTGCAATCCGATGATCAGCGGGCTACCGCGCATCACGTTACGACCCAAAGCATCGAGCGCCGCATCAATGGACACCCGATGAACATAAACTTGTTCGCCGTCGGGCGCCGTCAGTGCACCCTCATGGGCCTGCGCAGCGTCGACGGCAGCAAGAAAAACTGTGATCTCCTCGTCCGTCACACCAGGAGTGCTTAAAAAACTGAACAATTCGACCAGCTTTTTCGGCGCAATGCCGATCTCTTCTGTACATTCGCGCCGCGCGGCTTCGACCAGTTTCTCGCCGCTTTCCACGCGTCCTGCCACAAACTCCACGAGATCGCCGCGGCCATTGGCGATATGCGCGGGCAGACGGAACTGACGGATCAGCACAATTTCCTGACGAGCGACGTCGACCGGAATCACAAGGATCACCTTGCCGCCGATCAAAATGTCCCGCTCCTGCACGACCGGATCGGTACTATCCTTTACGGTCACATGATAGCGGTGGTAATCGCGGTAGGCCTTAGCGAGCACTTGTGGCGGCGACAAAACAATGTCGGCAGGTAGATCCGTAAGCTCTTGCCGTTTGGACATAATTTTCTACTGCGAGACGATGCCTTCAGGGGCGGTTTCGAGCTTGAACGCAGCGGCAAACAGGGCGCGCGTGTAATCCGTCTTGGGCGCCTTGAATAATTCTGCGGCAGCCCCTTCTTCGATCATTTTGCCATTGCGCAGCACCAACAGCCGACTCGCAAGCGCAGCCACCACTCGCAGGTCATGCGAGATAAACAGATAAGTCAGATCGTGACGCTTTTGCAGATCGCGCAGGAGGTCGACCATCTGCGATTGAATGAGCATATCCAGAGCACTGGTGGGCTCGTCGAGCACGATAAAGGTCGGCTCGAGAACAAGCGCACGGGCAACGGCGATCCGTTGACGTTGGCCACCTGAAAACTCATGCGGATATCGTTCTCGCGTGTCTGGATCGAGTCCCACATCGTTGAGCGCAGCGATAACGCGCCGCTCGCGTTCCGCGCGGGCTAGCCCGGGATGATGCACCCACAAACCCTCTTCAATGATATCCGACACGGACATGCGCGGGGACAATGAGCCATAGGGATCTTGAAACACGATCTGCATGGCATGGCGGAAGGGCCGCATCTGCTTGAATGTGAGGTTTTCGATGGCGTTGCCCATGAACACGATCGGGCCCGTGGACGAGATCAATCGAAGAATGGCGAGCCCGAAGGTGGTTTTGCCGGAGCCCGATTCGCCCACGACGCCGAGCGTCTCACCTTTCCGCAATTCGATGCTGATGCCATCGACCGCTTTGATGTGTCCGACAACCTTGCGAAGCAACCCGCGTTTGACCGGAAACCAGACCTTGAGCTCATTTGTCTCGACAACAATTGGCGCGTCCGGACGAGGCGGAGCCGGGTCAGGCCTCGGCTCGGCCGCGAGCAACGCACGCGTGTAAGCATGCTCAGGCGCGGTAAAGACACGTTCCACGTCGCCTTGCTCGACGATCTTTCCGCGTTGCATCACGCAGACCCGGTCGGCGAGCTTCCGCACAATTCCAAGATCGTGCGTGATGAACAGCATCGACATGCCCAATTGGGTCTGCGTGTCCTTCAAAAGCTTCAGGATCTGGGCTTGCACCGTCACGTCCAGCGCTGTGGTCGGCTCGTCGGCGATCAAAAGGTCCGGCTCGTTAGCGAGCGCCATCGCAATCATCACACGCTGACGTTGGCCGCCCGAAAGTTGGTGCGGGTAACTTCCCAGTCGGCCAACAGGATCGGGGATGCCGACCTGGCCGAGCAGTTCGATAATACGCGCGCGCGCGGCTTCGCCTGTAAGCCCTTGATGTAAAGTCAGAATTTCGCGAATTTGTTTTTCGATCGTGTGCAGCGGATTGAGCGAGGTCATCGGCTCCTGGAAGATGATCGCAATGTCATTGCCACGCACTTCCCGGATTTCCCGCTCCGGCATACTCAACAGTTCGCGGCCCTCGAACTTGATCGAGCCCGACGGGTGGTGCGCCGCCGGATAAGGCAGCAACTTCATGACCGAGAGTGCGGTGACCGATTTGCCGGAACCGGACTCCCCGACAAGCGCCATCGTCTCCCCCTTGCGAATATCGAACGACACACGGTCGACCGCCATGACCTCGCGGGCGCCATGCCCGAAGGCAATCGACAGATCCCTTATCGAAAGAATCGGCTCGGTCGCCATCATCGGAAGGTCTTTCTTGGATCGAAAGCATCGCGCACCGCTTCGCCGATGAAGATCAACAGCGAGAGCATCAAGGCAATACTGAAAAAGCCGGTGAAGCCAAGCCATGGTGCCTGCACGTTCGCTTTTCCTTGCGACAGCAGTTCGCCGAGCGACGGAGAGCCTGGTGGCAGCCCAAATCCAAGGAAATCCAGTGCGGTCAACGTCATGACTGATGACGACAGAATGAACGGAAGGAAGGTCATCGTGGCCACCATCGCGTTTGGCAAAAGATGGCGGAAGATGATGACGGTATTCGATACGCCGAGGGCGCGCGCCGCCTGGATGTACTCAAAATTGCGCCCGCGCAGAAATTCAGCACGCACGAGGCCAACGAGCGAAACCCAGGAGAACAACAGCAATATTCCGAGCAGAACAAAGAAGCCCGGCACCAACACGGACGAAATGATCAACAGCAGGTAGAGCGACGGAATCGAGTTCCAGATTTCGATGAAACGTTGGAAAAGAAGATCGGTCCAGCCGCCAAAATAACCCTGCAAGGCGCCGGCGGTGACGCCAATGATCGACGAGACAATCGTAAGCGCCAAACCAAACAAAACCGAAATGCGAAAACCATAGATGAGGCGTGCCACAACGTCGCGACCACCATCGTCAGTGCCCAACCAGTTGCTTTCAACCTCGTCGCATTTCGCAAAGCCGTGAGTTGCGGCAAATTCGCAATCCTTTTTTGTCAGTAGCCACGTGGGTTTTGACGGAAACGGCGACGGCGGTTTGCTCACCTGCGTGTTGTAATAAAAGCGTACCGGGGGCCAGATGATGATGCCCCCCTCCTTGTGGATGAGATCCATCAGATAGTCATCACGATAGTCGGCAGCGGTGCCGAACAAATTCGGATCCTGCTCCTTAGCGAAAGCCGTGTCGGCATATGTGACTATCGCCGGGAAGAACGTTCGTCCGTTCACATGGATGAAAATCGGCTTGTCGTTACAAATAAACTCCGCAAAGAGCGACACGATGAACATCGTCAGGAAAAGCCACAGCGCCCAGTAGCCCCGCCGATTGGCCTTGAAATTTTCCCACCGCCGCTTGTTGATCGGCGAAAGTCGCAGCACCTTCCAAGCTGCGTCCAATCCGGGCGCAGAACCGGATGTAGCCTCAGGTGGCGTGGTTCCGGCTCGCGCGTCCACCTCAGACCTCCCGCGTCTCAAAGTCGATGCGCGGATCGATCCACGTGTAGGTAAGATCGGAAATCAAATTGACGATTACGCCGATGAGAGAAAAAATGTAGAGCGTAGCGAATACCACAGGGTAATCGCGATTGAGAACGCTCTCGAAACCCAGAAGGCCAAGACCATCGAGCGAAAAAATGGTTTCGATCAGCAATGTGCTGGTGAAGAAGGCATGTACGAAAGCCGACGGGAACCCCGCGATAACAATCAGCATGGCGTTCCGGAAAACATGCCCATAGAGCACTTGAGTCGTTGTGCACCCTTTGGCGCGAGCGGTGAGCACGTATTGTTTGCGGATTTCCTCTAGGAATGAATTTTTCGTCAGAAGCGTCATGGTTGCGAAGGCCGACAGCGCCATGGAGATAATCGGCAAGGTCAGGTGCCAGAAATAATCGGGGATTTTCTGCCACCAGGGCATTTGCCACCAGTTTTCGGACACAAGACCGCGCAAAGGAAACCAATCGAAGAAGGACCCGCCCGCGAACAGGATGATCAGCAGAATCGCAAACAGGAATCCGGGAATGGCATAACCAATCACGATGACAGTGGAGGTCCACATGTCGAAGCGCGAACCGTCGTCCATCGCCTTGCGAATGCCGAGCGGGATTGAGATGAGATAAGTCAGCAGCGTCATCCAGATGCCGAGCGACATCGAGACTGGTAATTTTTCCTTGATCAATTGCAACACGCTTACATCACGAAAGTAGCTTTTCCCGAAATCAAATCGCAAATAATTCCACAACATCAGCGCGAAGCGTTCAGGCGCTGGCTTGTCGAAGCCGAACTGCTTTTCCAGCTTCTTGATGAACTCCGGATCAAGCCCTTGCGCCCCTCGATATTTGGACGTGGTAGTGTCCACTTGCGAAGCACCCTGCGCGAGGCCCCGGTTGCCGAAATCACCGCCAGCGGAGCCGGAAATTCGCGAGGTCGCGCCCGTGTCAGCCCCCGTGAGCTTGGCTATCACCTGCTCAACCGGCCCCCCGGGCGCGAATTGCACCACGGTGAAGGCCACAAGCATGATGCCGAACATGGTCGGCACCATGAATAGCAGGCGGCGGATGATGTAGGCGCTCATGCGTTCCTCAGTATGTCACTTCGGGCCGACGTGAAAGGCAAGCGCGTAACTCATCGATTTGCCTTTCCCCTTTGTTCTAGTTTTGCCGCCTTGTCGCGATCGTACCACCACGTTTCCGGAATTCCGCGGAAATAACGCGGTTTGGTCGCCGGCCAACCGAACACATCCCAGTAGGCGATCCAGTGCGACGCTTTGTACCAATGTGGAATCCAATACCTGCCCGCACGGATGACCCGATCAAGTGCTTTACAGGCAGCGGTCAGCTCGGCGCGCGTCTTGGCCGCTATAATAATGTCGACAAGCGCGTCCACTGCTGGATCGGCGATGCCGGCAAGATTTTGTGTTCCTTTTGTTGCCGCGGCTTGAGATGAGAAAAAGGTCCGCAGCGAATCTCCCGGGGTTGCGGAGAAACTGAAACGTTCAACCGTGATATCGAAATCGAAGGCATCGACACGTGCGCGGTATTGAACCGGGTCAACTACCCGAAGGGTCGCGTCAATGCCCAAAACCCCCAGGTTTCGGATGTATGGCAGATGATGTGGCTGGAATGTCGGTTCGTCGATCAGAAACTCGATGATGATAGGCTTTTCATTCGGCAGAATTCGCTTGCCACTCTTGAGCGTGCAGCCGGCATCGCTGAGAAGCTGAGCACCTCGCCGCAGCCACTGGCGATCCTGTCCCGACCCATCGGTGACAGGCGGCACATACGGCTCAGCAAACACTTCCTCCGGGAGGGAGCCGCGAAACGGCTCCAGCAGCGCGAGCTCGTCTCGGTCTGGCTTACCGAGCGCCATCATCGGCGAATTCTGAAAGACCGAATGTGTTCGCTCATATGAACCGTACATAATGTTTTTGTTGGTCCATTCGAAATCGAATGCATCAATGAGAGCCTCGCGCACACGTCGGTCCTTAAACTTCTCGCGTCGCGTGTTGATGAACCAACCTTGCGCGCCGGACGGCGTGTCATCCGGCAGCACATCTCGCTTGACGCGGCCATCCTTGAATGCCGGAAAGTCGTAGCGTGTCGCCCAGGTGCGCGACGTGAACTCCTCACGAAATACGTAATTTTTGGCGGTGAAACCTTCGAACCCCACCTCTCGATCACGGTAATATTCGAATCGAACAATATCGAAATTGCTTTGTCCGCGAGAAACGGGGAGATCGGCACCCCACCAATCTTTCACCCGCTCAAATTCGATGAAATGTCCAACCTGGAAGCGGCCGACCTTATATGCGCCGCTGCCGAGCGGAATATCCAGCGTCGATTCATCGAATGATTTTTTCGAGTAATAAACACGCGAGAGGATCGGCAGCGTGGCAACGAAAAGAGGAACATCGCGCCCGCGCTTTTCCGCAAAATGCATCACCACAGAGCGTTCGTCCATCACTTCCGCGCCCGCAAAATCGCGGAGCTGCTGTGAGATGATCGGGTGACCCTTCTCTTTCAGCGTCGCGAGGGACCAAACAACGTCTTGTGCCGTCAGTGGCGTGCCGTCGTGAAATGTTGTTTGTGGGCGCAGGGTGAAGTGATACGTCAGCCCGTCATCGGAAATTCGAACGCTTTTCGCAACAAGTCCGTACATCGCATCAGGCTCGTCCCCTGAACGAGCCATAAGCGTCGTAAATGTCAGCTCCATGCCCTGCGCAGCATCGCCTTTCAGAATGAAGCTGTTGAGCGAATTGAAGGTCTGGAATGACTGGTTGTATTGACGGTTGGGTCCGATTTGAGAAAACACGCCGCCTTTTGGGGCATTTGGATTGACATAGTTGAAGTGCAAAAAGTCTGGCGGATATTTAAGATCCCCAAACGCCGACATGCCATGCCGATCGGAAATTTGCGCTAAAGCGTGAGGAATACGGCCACAGCCAACCGTTGCAGCCGCACCGGTGAAAAGACTCAACGCACGGCGGCGGCTCAATATCATCGATTTATAACCGTTGCGGCACTTTGGCAGCTTTCGCCGCGTCCCACCACCAGATCGAGGGAAACCCCGAACGACCGTATTTCGGCATCGTTTCGGGGCGTCCAAAGCGATCCCAACGCGCCGTGCGCACATACGGATAAGTCCATTGTGGCACAACGTAAAAATTCCATTGCAACACCCGATCGAGAGCCTTGGTTGCGGCGACCAGATCCTCACGATCTTTGGTGAAGATGACACGTTCGATCAACGTGTCGATTGCCGAGTTCTTGATCCCGACGAGATTGCGAGAGCCGGGTTGATCGGCGGCTTGTGAACTCCAAAAACCGCGCTGCTCGTTCCCTGGCGAAAGCGATTCAGCCCATGAGGCGACTATGATGTCGAAATCCCACTGGCGCAGCCGATTTTCATACTGGGCCGCATCAACTACGCGCACGTTCACAGTCATACCCATGCGTTCCAGGGACGGTTTGTAAAAAAGCACAAACCGTTGGGTCGCAGGCTCGTCAACGAGGAATTCGACTGCGAAAGGTTCACCAGTCTTCGCATGGACTAGCTTGGTATCTTTGACTTCATACCCGGCGTCTCGAAACAAGGCGAGTGCGTCGCGCAGATTATTGCGCACTGCCTGCGGATTGCCTCCAACCGGGTTCGTATACGGCTTAGTGAATAGCTCGGCAGGTAACTTGTCACGTAGTGTTTCGAGAATCTCCAACTCTTTCCCCGAAGGTACGCCCGTAGCTGCAAGCTCGGTACCCTCGAAAAAACTCGCAATACGTTTGTACTGGTCCGAAAAAAGCTGACGATTTATTTCCTCGAAATCGAAAGCAAAATTGAAAGCCCGACGGACGCGTGGATCCTTGAATTTATCACGACGAATATTGAAGGCGAACGCCTGCATCACACCAACGTTCCGGACGGGAAACTCTTCGCGTATGACGCGCTTCTCCCGGACCGCGGGAAAATCGTAGGAATTTGCCCAGTCCTTTGCGCTGTTTTCCACGCGCCAGTCGACCTGATCAGCCTTGAAGGCCTCGAGCGCGACCGTGGAGTCGCGGAAATATTCGTATCGGATCGTCTGAAAATTACGGGTACCGACCACGACATTGAGATCCTTGCCCCAATAGTCGTCGACCTTTTCGTAGACCAGCGTGCGCCCTGGCGCGAAATCTTTCAGTCGATAAGACCCTGATCCAAGTGGCGGTTCGAGTGTGGTCTGCGTGACATCCCTTTTGCGTCCGGACTTGTCGGTGCCTTCCCACCAATGTTTTGGCAGCACCGGCAATTGCCCGACAATTTGCGGCAGCTCGCGGTTGCCGGGGCCGTCGAAGGTAAAGGTGATTTCCAGCTCAGCGGTCTTCTCTGCCTTCACCACATGGCGGTAATAGGCTCCCAGCTGGGGACTGTTCTTTTTGAATACATCAAATGAATAAATGACATCCTCGGGGGTCACCGCCTTTCCGTCATGCCAATGTGCATTAGCACGGAGCCGATACGTGGCCGCTGAATAGTTATCGGGGTAGCTGAACGCTTCCGCCAGCAAGCCATATTCGGTCGAGACCTCGTCGAGCGACGGTGTGGTAAGGGTCTCCATGAACAATTCAGTGCCAATGGCGATGTTTCCCTTCACGCCCGACACCACAACATTGAAATTGTCGAAAGTACCAAATGCGATTTGCCGCACAATACCGCCCTGCGGAGCGTTAGGATTAACGTAGTCAAAATGCCTGAAGCCGTCGGGATACTTTGTGTCACCAAATAACGACAGCGCATGCCGCCAATTTTGCGTCTGCGCCAACGCCGACCCAATCGGCGACGCGACGTTGAAGTGACTCAAGGCAGGTGCCGCGAATGTGGTTACGGTGGCACGCAGAATGGATCGACGGCTAAATCTCATACAACTACTCCGGCGGTAATATGCCCACTATGGAGTCGGAGTTGATTATGTCGGTTTTTCGATACGTAGCCAGCCGCCGAGCACCTACTTGTGCCGGCTTGCTGTCAAATTTCTGTGGTCCCCCTAAAAGCCCATAAAAAGGCCGGGACATTGCCCGGCCTCTCGGTTTATTTTCTGCAGATATGACTACTTTTTCGCGGGAGCGTCGCTTGCGGGCGCATTTTCCGCCGCTTTCGGAAGCGGCGCCGGGTTGTCGGCCAAGGTGTGCAGATAATCAATCACATCGGCTCGTTGCCCAGCGCGCGAGAGCCCAGCGAAGGTCATCGCCGTTCCCGGAATATAGCCGCGTGGATTGGTCAGGAACTTGTTGAGCTCATCAAAGCTCCATTTGCCGCCCTTGCTTTTCATGGGAGCCGAATAATTAAACCCTGCCTCGGAAGCGCGCGGACGGTTCACAACATTCCACAAGTTGGGGCCGACCCGGTTGGGTCCGCCTTTCTCGAAGGTGTGGCAAGCCTGACACTGCTTGGCAGTGGCCTGACCCTTTTCCACCGATGCCTTGGCGAGCAAGTCCTCGATCGGTTGGTCCGGCTCTTTGGCCGCCTCACCCTTCTCTCCCTCGCCTTGCTCTTTCACGGCGATGTCGTAACCCGGTTTACTCGGCTTTTCAGGCGCGAAAACCGCGCCCGCACCGATATTAAGCGCGAGTGTGATCAGGCAGGTGCCAAGAATGGCGCCAAGGATTTTGTTCAGCTCGAAGGAATTCATCGAAAGACGGCTCCCGAAGCGGGCGAGACGGTGCGGGGCGATTGCCGCCAGGATCCTGACAGCGGCGATGAGATACCGGTTTGCCTAGCCTATGGCAACCCGTATAAGCGCCTGCGGCATTATAGACACTCGTCATGTGCGACCGGGCCAACCGGCAAATCAGATGCCAAACACAATTGTCCTCATTCCTTCGCGTCTTGCCTCTACCCGCTTGCCCGGCAAACCACTGGCGGATTTGCACGGAACGCCAATGATTGTGCACGTGCTGCGACGTGCGGAAGCTGCCAAAATCGGTGACGTCATTGTGGCGACGGATTCCGAGGCCGTTGCGACAGCGGTAGAAAAGGCGGGCGGCCGCGCGATTATGACGCGCAGCGACCATGTGTCGGGCTCTGATCGAATCTACGAGGCCCTCGAAGCGCTCGACCCCGAACACCGCATCGAAATTGTCGTGAATGTGCAGGGTGACCTGCCAACGATCGACCCTGTCGACATCCGGGTCGCACTTAAGCCACTTAATGACGCCGAGGTCGACATTGCGACCCTCGCGGCCGCAATTTCCGACCCGACCGAACAGACAAACCCGAACGTCGTTAAGGTATTGGGACCGCAAATCGCATCCAATCGTTTGCAGGCAAAATCTTTTACTCGCGGGAACGCGACTGGCCCTGGTCCGCACTTTCATCATATCGGGCTATATGCCTATCGACGCGCGGCACTGGCGCGCTTTGTTAAATTGCCACCGTCAGTCAACGAGCGGCACGAAAAGCTCGAACAACTACGCGCTCTCGATGCCGGCATGCGCATTGACGCAATGCTGGTAAAAAGCGTGCCCCTTGGCGTTGATACTCCCAAGGATTTGGAAAGGGCGCGCCAGCTGCTCGACAGTTGACTCGTGCATGAAGGTCTGCGTACGGATCGCCCTTGAAGGAATAAATGATGGCAAAGAAGAAGATCATTTTTCAGGGCGAGCCTGGGGCAAATTCGCATCTTGCCTGCCGTGAAGCCTATCCGGATCACGACCCGGTGCCCTGCCCGACATTCGAGGATTGCTTTGCCGCACTTATTGCGGGCGATGTCGACCTCGGCATGATTCCCATCGAGAATTCGGTGGCCGGTCGGGTCGCGGACATTCATCATCTGATGCCGACAGCCGGCTTGCACATCATCGCCGAGTGGTTTCTCCCGATCCGCAATCAGTTGATGGCGCCGAAAGGCGCAACCCTAAAGACGATCAAGACAGTCCAAAGCCACGTAATGGCGCTCGGTCAATGCCGTAGTGTCGTGCGCGAGTTGAAACTCAAACCGGTCGTCGCCGCGGACACGGCGGGTTCGGCGCGGGAGGTCGCGGAAGCCAAGGATCCGACGCGAGCCGCGATTGCATCGCAGCTCGCCGCTGAAATTTATGGGCTCGAAATTCTTAAAGAGAATGTCGAAGACGAGTCACATTCGACCACCCGGTTCGTCGTGCTCTCGCGCGAGAAAAAATGGGCTCCCCAAGGCAAAGGCAAGGTCATCACAACCTTTGTGTTTCGGGTCCGCAACGTGCCGGCGGCGCTCTATAAGGCGCTCGGAGGTTTTGCCACTAATGGTGTAAATATGACCAAGCTCGAAAGCTACATGGTTGGCGGCAACTTCTTCGCGACGCAGTTCTATGCAGACGTGGAGGGTCACCCGGATGACCGCGCGCTTGTGTTCGCTCTGGAGGAGCTGGCCTTTTTTTCGAAAGAGCTGACCGTGCTGGGCGTCTACCCTGCCCATTCGTTCCGGGAGACTTTCAAGGAAGACAAAGACTGATGCTGTCGGTCAAACCGCGACCCGGCCGAGGAATCCCTCGATGCCACGCTGAAGACTCGTGGCGGCGGTCTCGACCGTCTCGGATGCTTCAAGCACCTTGCTGGCAGCGCTACGCGTATCGCCGACAGCGCGTGTCACCTCATTGAGCACGGCCACCATCCCTTTCGCGCCCTCCGCGGCGCTTGCAACATTATGTGAAATTTCGTCGGTCGCACTGTCTTGCTGCTGCAGCGACAGTGCCACCGCAGAAGTATAACCGTCGATTTCGCGCATTCGTTCGGTGTTGCGCAAAATGGCATCGACAGCCACCCGCGTCGAGCTTTGTACGGCGTCGATCTGGCCGGCAATCTGTTCGGTCGCCTTTGCAGTTTGCACTGCAAGCGATTTAACTTCCGACGCGACCACCGCAAAACCGCGTCCGGCTTCACCGGCGCGAGCTGCCTCGATCGTGGCATTGAGGGCAAGCAGATTGGTCTGTCCCGCAATGTTACGGATCAAATTCACAACCTCACCGATTTGTTGAACGGTATCGGTGAGCCGTGTCATTTGTTCGTTTGTTGTTTGCGCTTCCACGACAGAGTGTGAAGCGACTTCCGCCGCCTGACTGATTTGGCGGCCGATCTCGCCGATCGAAGCGATGAGCTCTTCGGCGGCGCCTGCCGCCGCTGTCATGTTCGAGGATGCTTCATTCGAGGTGTTGACGGCGCCGGCGGTCTGTTCGGATGTGAACCCGGAAGAATTTGATAACGCCACTGCAATCGACTTGAGCGCCGCCGTACTTTCGGTAACCGTACGCAATACGGCAGCGACGCTTTCACGAAAAGCCCGGATTTCCGTTTCGATTTGTTCGCGGCGGCGTTCCTGTTCTGACAGGGCCGCGCTCTTCCGTTCGGCGTGAATACGCTCCGTGATATCATCGTGCGTGCCGATCCAGTACAGACCGTTTTTAACCGGTCGATTAACGACCAGGACCGCACGGCCATCGGGCGTTTCCACGATTCGATTCATCGACTGTCCCTGCCGGACGGCCGTCAAGATCTCTTCGCGATATTTCTGAGGATTAATGTTTAGGCTGCCAGTTGTTATTCGATTTTGAATGAGATCCATCAGTGTGCTGCCCGGCCTAACGACGTCGGACGACAATCCGTACATCTCGACATAGCGATCGTTGCAAACGAGGATGCGTTCGTGCGCATCAAACAATATGACCCCCTGAGTCATATTATTCAGAACCATGGACAGTAGCGCGCTGTCACCGCCGGCCATGTCTTTTCGGACTTGGCGACGCAAAACCGTCACCGCGGCAATACCGACGATGACAACCAGGGCATAAACCTGCCAGCTTTGTTCGAAGATGCTGTTCAAGCCGATCCACCCGCCCGATCGTCAGATGTTATACCGCTGTAAGATTTTATTAATTGTTAACCGGCGGGCGGCTTAGCGGAGTCATCTCGCTCAAATTGTTCCACAAATCGCGGGGAAATTTTGCGCAGTCGATCGATGTCGACTCGGCCGGAACGCGTGATATAGCTCATCGCGAATTTAACCGGCGCGAACCGCATGTGTTCGGCGAAATGTTCGTACCAGACGGCACTCTCATGGGCGCCTGACAACAGTTTCTCCAAAACTGGACGCCGATTTTCTTCGTAGGCGGCAAGCGCCTTACCGACATCAGAATGCGTCGCAAGCGCTCGATCGAGCGCGATGGCATCCTCCATCGCGAGGCGTGTGCCTGAACCAATTGAGAAATGCGCGGTATGCAACGCGTCGCCGAGCAACACATTGTTGCGAAAGGACCAATGCTCATTGTGGACGACTGGAAATTGTCGCCAAATAGAGTTGTTGGAGATTAGTTTGCTTCCATCCAAAATCTGGCTAAATACGCGCTCGCACAGGACACGCGTTTCGGCCTCACTCATCTGCTCGAACTTCGCGCGTGAAAACGTGGGCTGATCGACCTCGACAATGAACGTACTTAGGTCGGGCGTATACCGGTAATGATGCGCGTTGAAACATCCAAACTCGGTCTCGAGAAATGTCTGTGTCAACATTTCGAAATGCTTTGCCGTACCAAACCACGCAAAACGATTATTGAGAAAACGAATAGTGGCACCAAAGCTTTTCTCATAAGTGCGCCGTACCAGCGAATTGACTCCATCAGCGCCGACGACGAGGTCGGACGTCTCCAATTCATCAAGGTTTTTGACTGTCCGCTGATAGATTGGCTCAACGCCGACCGACCGCGCCCTTTTCTGCAGCAGCTGGAGGAGCTTCAGACGTCCGATCGCCGCAAATCCGACACCGTCAACCACAACACGTTCACCACGATGAATAACAGCGATATCGCTCCAAGACTCCATGTGCGGCGCAATCGCCGCGTAGGTTTGCGGGTCATCACCATGCAGAAATTCCAGCGCGCGATCTGAGAACACAACGCCAAAACCAAAGGTGGCATCTGCCGCATTCTGCTCAACCACGATGACATCAGCGTCGGGCTGACGACGCTTGATCAAATAGGCAAGATAGAGACCTGCGGGACCTGCGCCGAGAATGACAATGCGCATCTTGACCAAGCCTTCTGGTCCCATCCTGGGCTATCGGATGAGGCAACCGCATGTTGAGTCGCGCCCTGCGATCGCTGTCCAGCATGAGGCTGGGAAAGGTAATCAAATCGTCTGATTGTATGCGCCGACTTCCGGATGCGTTCGCAATACGCCGTCGATAGCATGAAACATATCCCGCATTCGCTGTTCCGAAATGGGACTTTCGACCACAACCACCAGTTCTGGTTTATTTGACGAGGCACGCACGAGGCCCCAGGTCCCATCCTCTACCGTCACGCGTACGCCGTTCACGGTCACCAACTCACGGATTGGTTGCCCGGCAATCTTGGTGCCGGCCACCTTGGCGGCTTCGAAGTATTTAACGACGGCATCAACCACCGTGTATTTCTTCTCGTCGTCGCAATGTGGCGACATCGTCGGCGAACCCCAAGTTTTCGGTAGGGCCTTGCGCAGGTCCGCCATGCTCTTCCCGGGGTTGCGATCCAGCATGTCACAGACCGCAAGCGCGAATATCATGCCGTCGTCATAGCCTCGTCCGAACGGTTTGTTGAAAAAGAAATGTCCGGATTTTTCGAAGCCGGCGACGGCACCAAGTTCATTGACTCGTCGTTTGATATAGGAATGGCCGGTCTTCCAATAATCCACCTTTACGCCATTTGCTTTGAGAACAGGGTCGGTAAGAAACAGGCCGGTCGATTTTACATCCACCACAAAGGTTGCGTTTCGATGCAGGGTGGACATGTCCCGTGCGAGCATGACTCCGACTTTGTCAGCGAAGATCTCCTCGCCTTCATTGTCGACCACACCACAGCGGTCACCATCGCCGTCGAATCCAAGCGCAACGTCGGCGCGGTTGACCAGCACGGCGTCCCGCATAGCATGCAGCATCTTCATGTCTTCAGTATTGGGATTGTAGCGTGGAAATGTGTGATCGAGATTGCAATCTAGGGGAACCACTTCGCAGCCGGCCGCCTGCAATATTCTTGGCGCAAACGCGCCGGCAGTTCCATTGCCGCACGCGGCGATCACCTTGAGCTTGCGCTTGAGCTTAGGTCGTTTCGTCAGATCTGCGATGTAACGCTCGGGGAAATTCTCCACAAACACATAGCTGCCGCCGTCATTGAGGTCGAACTTTGCACCCAACACAATTTCCTTGAGGCGCTTCATCTCCACCGGCCCGAACGTTAGAGGTCGGTTTGCCCCCATTTTCACCCCGGTCCATCCGTTATCGTTGTGCGAGGCTGTGACCATGGCGACGCACGGCACATTGAGATCAAATTGGGCGAAATAAGCCATCGGCGTGATGACAAGGCCGATGTCGTGCACCTTGCAGCCCGAGGCCATCAGGCCTGAAACCAGCGCCATCTTCACCGCAGAGGAGTAACTACGGAAATCGTGGCCTGTTACGATCTCAGGCTTCACCTTAAGCTCGCGGATAAGCGTCCCAAGGCCGAGTCCAAGGGCTTGCACACCCATCAGATTGATTTCTTTTTCCAACAGCCAACGCGCGTCGTATTCGCGGAAGCCAGTCGGCTTCACGAGTGGCGTGGATTCATACGCATACGTGTTCGGCGTAAGCGCGGGTTTCGGCGTCGGAAACATCAAATCCCCAAAAAAGACGGTGCGATTTTCAATACCCCAACGCCTGAACGCCGGAAAGCGCTCAGCCGACAAATCCTGAAAAATCTGAGACTTTGCTACTGTTCGAGTACTAAACGGCCATTGGCGTATTCATAGCGCTTGAGCCGGGAAAGAAAGGAGACCCCGAGAAGGTTCTTGGCGAGGGCCTGATCGGGCAACACCATGGCCGGTACGTCATAGACTGTGATGCCGCCAACTTCGATACGGTCAATCGTGGCGCGAGCCGCTTTTATTTTACCATTGGCGGTTACAGCGGTCGCCGTGTAGTCGCGTGACTGGGGACGAATCCCGGCAAGCGCAGCAGAGGACTCGCGAAGAACGACCAATGATGCGCCCGTATCGACAACAAAATCGACAAACCGTCCTTCGACCCTGGCTTCGACCTGGAAATGACCCTGACGATCGCTCTCCACCATGAGGCTTCGGCCTGAGCTGACAGCCTCGCGGGGTTCATAGGCCGATTGAACCACCGCCGCCTGAGGATCGCGTTGCGCGTCGACGACGCGGTCAGCATAGCGCGCCGCAAAGCCGCCAACCACAAGCAGAACGGCCCCGAAGAATAGAAGTTGTCGCATGACAAAGCCCGACGATACCGAGCAATCCTTGCATGTCAGGATCAAGGCCGCCTTAACGGACACACCGCTGCAACCAGGCCTTTGACCATGGTGATCAGCTGGTAATTCGATTGATGACAATTGAAACTATTGGCCGCGGGGCTTGGCACGGCGGGTGGCGGGCGCGGTCGATGGATCCTCGGGCCACGGATGTTTCGGATATCGGCCACGGAGGTCCGTCCGCACATCCTTGTAGCTGCCTCGCCAAAATCTCGGCAAATCACGCGTGACTTGAACCGGCCGATGCGCGGGTGACAGGAGTTCAATAACCAAAGGGACACGGCCAGCGGCAATCGCTGGATGTACCGCAAGGCCAAATAATTCCTGCACACGGATCGCGAGTTTTGGTCCCTCTTCCGCGCCATAGTCAATTGGCACTTGGGAACCGGATGGCGCTCTAAAGTGAGTTGGCGCTTCGGTATCGAGGCGCTTGCGGAGACTCCAGGGCACCATGGCGTCGAGCGCAGCTGCGAGATCGTCGGCGCTGACCTGCGAGAGGGCAGTTTTGCCAAATAGAAACGGTGCGAGCCATTCCGACGCCAGACGAACCAAGGCCTCGTCATTCAAATCCGGCCATTCTTCGCCTTCCGCCCGCCGCAAGAAGTTCACGCGATCACGGAATTGCAATTGCGCCTTGCTCCATGGAAGCCTGCCGAGACCAAGGCGCGTGACGCCGTCAGCCAGCAGTCTCGCGCTGTCGGCATCTGGCGCGACCGGCTTGGTTTGCTCGGCCAATGTCAGTGCGCCAAGCCGGCGGCTGCGCCGAGCGCGCAATGAAGCCGAGGTAGCATCGAATGTGACCACCTCGCGGTCCTCGATTTGACCAGGAAAGCGCGACTCAATTTCGGCAAGCGTGATCGGAACTGCCGACACAACACGACTCGCGGCAGCCGCGCCGGTCAGTTCGGCAACAACAAGGAATGGTTCACGTGCGAGTGTCGATGCCGCATCGACTGTACCGCCGCGACCGCTAGCTAACAAAAACGCGCCTTTCCCGTCACCGCGATTCTTCGCGATACGATCCGGATACGCCAGCGCGAGAAGTAAACCGGAAGATTGTTCACCGCTTTCCATCTGCCCACCAGCCATCTCCGCCCACCGTCTTGACATAGCGCGAACCTCGTCGGCACGTCGCGACCGATCGCGGCGAAAATTGTCGAGACGATGAGTGAGGTCGACATCATCACCGCCGAGTCCGCGTTCCGTGAGGATTGCTGCGATGTTTGCCGCCATCACGGCCGCGTTCTTAGTCCCCGCATCGACCACCATACGGGCCAAGCGCGGCGGCAGCGGCAAAGCACGTAATTTCCGGCCCTCTTCAGTAATGCGGCCATGGGGATCGATAGCGCCGAGTTCAAGAAGCAACGATTTAGCTTCGCTCAATGCGGCTTGCGGTGGCGCATCGAGAAAAGCGAGTTTGTTCGGATCTATGGCGCCCCATTGAGCCAAATCCAACGTGAAGGATGACAGGTCGGCGGACAATATCTCAGGCCGCGTATAGGGCTCTAACGACTTTGTCTGCGGCTCATCCCAGAGGCGATAGCAAACGCCTGGTTCGGTGCGGCCTGCCCGGCCGCGCCGCTGGTCGGCAGCGGCACGGGAAACCCGCACGGTTTCCAAGCGCGTCAAGCCAACATCGGGCTCGTAGCGCGGCACGCGTGATAGGCCGCTGTCGATGACGACACGCACGCCTTCGATGGTAAGCGACGTTTCCGCAATCGATGTCGCCAACACCACCTTGCGGCCCCCTGCCGGCGACGGTGAGATGGCGCGATCCTGTTCGCGCGGATCGAGTGCGCCGTAAAGCGCGACGATGTCGATGCCCGCGGCTGTCACCCGTTCCTTCAGGAACGCCTCGCAGCGACGGATTTCACCAGCCCCTGGCAAGAACGCGAGAAGCGAACCGGCGTCACCACGCAGCGCTCGTTCAATGGCGCCCGCCACCTGCCGTTCGATCGGAGCGCGCGCATCGCGGCCGAGATAGCGTGTTTCGACCGGGAAGGCTCGGCCCTCGCTCTCGACCACAGGCCCATTGCCGAGCAGGGCAGCGACACTCGCGCCATCTAATGTCGCTGACATCACGAGCAGTTTGAGATCCTGCCGCAGGCCTAATTGCACGTCGCGCGCCAGCGCCAGACCAAGATCGGCGTCGAGTGACCGCTCGTGAAATTCGTCGAATAGCACGGCGGCGACGCCCTCAAGCGAGGGGTCATCCAATATCAGCCGCGTGAACACGCCCTCCGTTATCACCTCGATGCGCGTGTTCTTACCGATCTTGGAGCCAAAACGTACCCGCAGACCAACTGTGTCGCCCACTTGCTCAAGCAATGTTGACGCCATGCGGGCGGCGGCTGCGCGAGCTGCCAGCCGCCGCGGCTCCAGCACCAGAATTTTTTTGTCCTTCGCCCATGGCTCATCGAGCAGAACCAGCGGCACGCGTGTTGTCTTGCCGGCGCCGGGCGGAGCGACCAGCACAGCGGTGTTGTTGCCATTAAGCGCAGCAGTAAGTTCCGGCAACGCCGCATCGATGGGAAGAGCTGTGTCGAAATTTTTCATGAACTCTCGGCGTCATCCGCGCATGCGAATGATCGAGTGACCGCAGGATCCGAATAGAACGATGGCGGTGGCTACCCGGTCCCCCGCTTGCGCGGGGGACAACAGCTTCTCATGAAGTCCGCTGCTGCACACATCACTTGTGCGCCCGTCCCACGCCCTCATACAGAAAGCCGCGCCGAGTAACCTCGTCCGGACGGTAGACATTGCGAAGGTCGACTAACACTGGCTGCGCCATGACAGTCTTTAGACGCTCGAAATCGAGTGCACGGAACTGCTCCCACTCGGTGACGATCACCAAGGCCGACGCTCCCTCCGCGCAGGCGTAAGTATCCTTGCAAAACATGACATTGCCGAGAACGCTCTTGGCCTGCTCCATGCCAATTGGATCATAGGCACGTATCTTGGCGCCCATGTCCTGCAACGCCGTGATGAGGGGAATCGAAGGCGCCTCTCGCATGTCGTCGGTGTTCGGCTTGAAGGTGAGACCGAGGATGGCAACGGTCTTGCCGCGTAATTCTCCGCCAAGAGCAACTGCAACCTTGCGCGCCATCGCGCGCTTGCGTGCATCATTGACCGCGGCCACCGCCTCGACAATACGCAACGGTGAGGCATGGTCCTGCGCGGTCTTGATCAACGCGACCGTATCCTTTGGGAAGCATGAGCCGCCATAGCCCGGGCCGGCGTGCAGAAATTTTGAACCGATCCGGTTGTCGAGGCCAATGCCACGGGCAATCTCCTGCACGTCCGCACCGACCTTTTCGGCCAGATCGGCAATTTCGTTAATGAACGTAATTTTGGTCGCGAGGAAAGCGTTCGCTGCGTATTTTGTCAGCTCGGCAGTGCGTCGATCGGTGAACAGGATGGGAGACCGATTGAGGTAGAGTGGCCGATAGAGCTCATTCATGACCTCTTTTGCACGTTCATCGACTGTCCCTATGACGATGCGATCAGGATGCTTGAAATCCTGGATTGCCGCCCCTTCACGCAAAAACTCCGGATTCGATACAACGGCAAAATCGGCATCGGGCCTCGTTTCCCGGACTATCCGCTCGACTTCGTCGCCGGTGCCGACCGGCACCGTTGATTTGGTGATGATAACGGTGAAGCCATCGAGAGCCCGCGCAATCTCGCGGGCGGCATCCTGGACGAAGCTCAGGTCGGCAAATCCATCGCCGCGACGGGAAGGGGTACCAACCGCGATGAATACCGCATCTGCGGCCGCGACGGCGCCCGCAACTTCACCGGCGAATTTCAGTCGGCCGGCTCCGGTGTTGGCGGCGACCATATCCTTGAGCCCTGGCTCAAAGATGGGTATTTCGCCGCGGTCCAAAGCGGAGATTTTCGCCTTGTCCTTGTCGACACAAATTACTTCATGACCGAAGTCAGCAAAGCAAGCTCCGGAAACAAGGCCAACATAGCCGGTGCCGATCATGGCAACGCGCATGAATAATCCATTATGAAAGTGACAAACCGTTTCCGGCAGAAGCCGCGTCTGCATAGCAAACGCCATGCGCAGTGGCGAGAGGTGCAGGCAATACGTATTTTCTGTGACTGCACTTTCTGGCGGATTGATTAACGTCGCGACCGGGCCCACATTTGGGCCATGCCAGCCCCCGCCACAAAACCCGCTGCTCCCCCACCTTCCCCTGCAATGGCCTCTCGCCCGCTCAAAAAGGGCGATCACGTCTTCCTCGTGGATGGTTCCGGCTACATCTTCCGCGCCTATCACGCCATCAGATTTGAGCCACGCACACCTGACGGTACGCATGTGAATGCCGTCTATGGCTTCTGCAGCATGCTCTGGAAATTGATTAAGGAGATGAAGCCCGACGAACGCCCGACGCATCTCGCCGTCATTTTCGACAAGTCAGAGAAAACCTTCCGGACGGAGATGTACAAGGACTACAAGGCTCATCGACCCCCTCCACCCGACGATCTCATTCCGCAGTTTCCGCTCATCCGGGAAGCGGTGCGTGCCTTTGAAATTCCGTGCCTGGAGCAAGCTGGTTACGAAGCGGACGACTTGATCGCAACATACGCCCGCATCGCCTGTGCGGCTGGCGCGACCGCCACCATCGTGTCCTCGGACAAAGACCTTATGCAACTCGTCAACGACTGCGTGGTCATGTACGACACGATGAAGGATGTCCGCATTGGCATTCCGGAAGTGATCGAAAAGTTTGGCGTACCGCCAACGAAGGTCATAGAGGTACAGGCTCTTATCGGAGATTCTAGCGACAACGTTCCGGGTGTTCCGGGCATTGGCGTGAAGACCGCAGCCCAGCTGATTGGTGAATATGGCGATCTCGAAACGCTGCTCCAGCGCGCGACTGAGATCAAGCAGGACAAGCGCCGGCAGGCCCTTATTGACAACGCTGAATCTGCCCGCATTTCCAAAAAGCTCGTCACGCTCGACGACCAGGTGCCGCTCGAAACAGCGATCGAAAACCTCGGCGTGCACGAGCCGAACTACAAGAACCTGATCGTCTTTCTCAAAAAGATGGGCTTCAAGACGCTGACGCAGCGCGTCGCCGATGCCTCCGGCATTGATGCCGCGCAAGTCGAGCCTGGAAGTTCCGCCACGCCCGCGGCCGCATCGCAAGCTTCACCCGTTCAAGGTACTCCTGGGCGTCAAGGACAGCTGCCGCTCCTCGCACCAGAAATCGCCAGGAGACCGGCGGGCTCAATATCTGAATCACTGACGCCAATCGCGCTGTCGCAGAAGCGCATCGAAGTGCTCCGTACGAAAAAGCTGGACACTTCCAAATACGAGACGATCAACACGCTCGCGCAACTGGAGCATTGGATCGCACGCGCCTATGATTCCGGCGTACTAGCGATCAAGACGGAAACTAGCAGCCCCGATCCAATGCAGACGGTTCTCTGCGGCTTGGCGCTGGCCGTGGCGTCGAACGAAGCCGCCTATTTGCCGCTTGGTCATCGCGAGGCCAGCGAAAGCGAAACGTCCGGGTTGTTCGCGGCAAAACTCTGTTCGGGACAGATAACAGAACAGGACGCGTTCAGGGCCCTTAGGCCTATCCTTGAAGATGCCAGCATCCTCAAGATCGGTCACGACGTGAAGCGAGATCGGTTGGTACTGGCGTGTCGCGGAATCCGCCTTGGGGCAACTGACGACACGATGTTGATGTCCTATGTCCTTGATGCCGGCAAGGCAGCCCATGACATGGACAGCGTCGCAACGCGCTATCTGGGTCGAAGCCCCTCGCGTTTCGACAATGTGAAGAACAAGGATAGGGCACTGTTTACGCCAGAGGCGACGCCCATCGCGCGTACAGCCAATTATGCGGCGGAAGATGCAGACGTGACGTTGCGTTTGTGGCAAGCCTTGAAGCCGCGCATGGCCACCGAAAAAGTGACCGGTGTCTATGAGACGCTGGAACGACCGATGCCGCATATTCTTGCTGGCATGGAAGAGCGCGGCATTTCGGTCGACCCCGGCGTCCTGTCGCAGCTTTCCAATGACTTTGGCACCAAGCAAGCGGCGCTGGAGCGAGAAATCAACAAAATTGCCGGCACGGAAGTCAATCCGGGCAGCCCCAAACAATTGGGCGACATTCTATTTGGTCAGATGGGCCTGCCCGGCGGCACAAAAACAAAGACCGGCCAGTGGTCGACAGGCGCGCGTGCGCTGGAAGAACTGGCCGAGCAAGGTCACAAATTTCCGCAGGTGATCCTCGACTGGCGTCAAGTGTCGAAGCTGCGCTCGACCTATACCGAAGCACTGCCCAATTACGTCAATCCGAAGACGCGTCGGGTGCACACGAGTTACGCACTGGCTGCGACTTCGACCGGACGGCTATCGTCATCGGAGCCAAACCTGCAGAACATTCCGATCCGTACCGAAGATGGCCGGAAGATCCGTCGTGCCTTCGTTGCTTCACCCGGCATGAAGCTCGTTTCTGCGGACTATTCCCAGATTGAGCTGCGACTGTTGTCGGAAGTCGCCCATGTGCCCGCCCTCCGCAAAGCTTTCCAGGACGGAGTGGATATTCACGCTATGACCGCCTCGGAAATGTTCGGCGTGCCTGTCAAGAACATGCCGCCTGAAGTGCGGCGGCGCGCGAAAGCAATCAATTTCGGGATTATCTACGGTATTTCGGCCTTCGGGCTTGCGGCGCAACTTGGCATCGAGGGAAAGGAAGCCGGCACCTACATCAAGAAATACTTCGAGCGTTTCCCGGGCATTCGCGATTATATGGATGAAACGCGCGAATTCTGCCGCGAGCGTGGCTATGTGCTCACCTTGTTCGGACGAAAATGCCACTATCCCGACATCAAGGCGAGCAATCCTTCGATCCGTTCGTTCAATGAGCGGGCGGCCATCAACGCACGCTTGCAGGGCTCTGCAGCCGACATCATTCGCCGCGCCATGATTCGAATCGAGCCGGAGCTACAGAAAGACAAGCTAAATGCGCGAATGCTTTTGCAGGTCCATGACGAGCTGATTTTTGAGGTCCCCGTTGGCGAAGTTGAACGCACGGTCCCGATCATTAAAAGCGTGATGCAAAGCGCTCCGGATCCGGCAGTCTCGCTGCATGTGCCGCTACAGGTGGATGCGCGCGCCGCCGACAATTGGGATGAAGCGCATTAGATTTTCCTCGCCGCGTGCAAAAATTACCGGAACAGGATCAGGGCACTACGGCGAAGAATAAAAACGCAGCGAAAATGACCAGATGAACGATGCCCTGCAACACCGTGGTCCGGCCGGTGCCAAGCGTGATCACGCCGACAAGAAGCGTCAGGAAGAGCAGCATCTGCTCTTTTGCGTTCAGCCCTAGCTCAAGTGGCCTGTGGAGCACGATTGAAAGGGCAGCGACTGCCGGGATGGTGAGCCCAATGCTTGCGAGCGCAGACCCCAGCGCCAGGTTCAGGCTGGTCTGCAACCGGTCGGCCTGAGCGGCCCTGAGAGCGGCGAGGCCTTCTGGCAAGAGCACAAGCGCAGCAATCACGATTCCCACCATGGCTTCCGGCATACCAAGCGACGCCAGGGCGAGTTCCACGGTCGGTGTGAGGGATTTGGCAAGGCCCACAATGGCGATCAAGGCGACGAGCAGAAGGCCGACGCTGACGAAAGCGGCTGTGTTGGAAGGCGGCTGCAAGTGCGCCTCGTCGTTGCTGCTGTCGACCGGAAGGAAATAGTCGCGATGACGAACGGTTTGAACGAACACGAACGAGCCATACAGCAGCAGCGAGATGAAACCAGCAAAGGTAAGCTGAGATGTACTGAAAAATGGGCCAGGCACTGTCGTCGCAATGTTCGGTAGAATCAGCGTGAGGATAGTAAGTGCCGCAAGGACGGCCAATGCGGCGCTTGCACCCCTGAGCTGAAATCCCTGTTCGTGATGGCGCGCGCCACCCCACAGCAGGCACATCCCGACGATCCCATTGCATACGATCATAACGGCGGCAAAGATTGTATCGCGCGCAAGCGCCGCCTTTCCTGTCGGTGTTGCAAGCATGATGGAGACGATCAGCGCCACCTCGATCACTGTCACAGCGACGGCCAAGACAAGAGTGCCGAACGGCTCGCCCGTTCGGTGCGCAACAACTTCAGCGTGGTAGACGGCCGCAAATACGGTCGCGATCAAAAGAGCCGCCGCAATAGCGATAACTAAACTGCCAGTTCCTGAGAAAGTCATCACCAACAGAGTCACCCAGGCCGCTGCCGGCCATGTCCAGGTCCACCAAGGTGTGTGCGATGCGGACATTTGCCGTGGCCGGGTGAACTTTGTTGCCGTCAGCTAATTACTATTTCTTCCGACCGCGCGCCTTGACTTTTTTGCGGCTTTTGCGGGCGCCTGACGCCGCGGTTTTTGCGCCTTTTGCCGGTAGCACAGCAATCGCCTCAATCTCAAACAGTGCACCGGGACGCGCCAGCTGCGAAATCGCCACTGTCGTACTCGCAGGCGGGGCCGCCATGTTGAAATGTGCATCGCGTACCTCGCGGAAAATCGAGATATGCGACATGTCGACCAGATAGTTATTGATCTTTACGACGTCTTTGATCGTGGCGCCGGCATCGGCGAGCGCAAGCTTGAGATTTTCGACCGCCTTGTTTGCTTGCGCGCGAAAATCGCCCGCCATTCCGACTAGTTTGTTTTCCATATCCAGCCCAAGCTGCCCCGCAATAAAAATCAGCCGATTGGGGCCCGTGGCCTCAACCACGTAACTGTAGCCTGGCGGCTTCGCGAGTGTATTGGGATTGGAAAAGCGGACGTTAGCAGCCATTGAAACCTCCCTGCGATTGTCGACGAAACTCAGCTTTTCTTCGTCCGGATTGTTCGGGATTTGCGTTCTTCCAACAGACCTAGAATTTGCCCAAGCCATTTTGTATTTGGCGCCTGAATCAAAATCGTCATCAAAATGGCAATGAACGTGACGGAGGCAATGATCTCAGCCCCGGGCGCTTTCATACCAAGCAAAAGGCCGGCCAGCGCCGCCGGTATGACGCCGGTCTCGCGCGTCCAGCACATGAACAGCATCTCGTTGAAGGTCCATCGCGCCCGGCGGTCGGGCAGCGCACATATAAAGACGGTTAGCGGCCGAGCAATCATCATAAAAATGGTGACGACCATGAGGCCACCGAACCAGTATTGACTTATAAGTTGAAAATCGACCTGCGCACCGAGCAGCAGAAAGATGAACAGACGCATCATAAATGCGGTCGTCATGACGAAATCGTTGAGCTTTTGCGCCTCATCCGACGTCATTCTGAACCCGAACGCATCTTTGTTTCCAATCACGATGCCAAACACAAAAACAGCCATGAACCCGCTCGCCTGAAGCTTGTCTGCCGCAAAATAAGCTCCAATCACGGCGACCAAGGTCACGATCGGCGCGTAGTCCGCCAGAAAGCCCCAACGCTCATGTGCGATCAAGAAAGCAGCCAGATATCCAAGCGCGGCTCCCGCGATGATTCCGACGGCGGTCTGCTTGAGCAGATCGAAAAGGGACGACCCAAACGAAAATTCGCCGGTGTTCATAGCCACAGCCAGCAGGCCGACCGTGACAATAGCGCCTGTAGCGTCATTGAACGCCAACTCGCTCATGACGGTTTGCGCGACGCGGTCGCGAATTTTGATCTGCCGGAAGATGGGGACCAAAGTCGCCGGATCGGTTGATGGGATCACCGCTCCAAGCAAAAGCGCAACGATCCAGGGAACGCCGAGAAAACTACGCACAGCCAAGGCGGTCACAGCTGCCGTTATCAACACGCCAGCAGTGGCCAAGGCAACAATCGTAATCCAAACTTTTTTCAAAACCTCGAAGCGTAGCGATGCACCACCATCGAAAAGGATATAGCTGGCCCCGAAAAGAAGAATGATCTGATATAACGCCGAGTCCGACTTGACGTTGATCAGACCCAGCATCGCTGGCCCGATCAGCATTCCGACAATCAAAAATAATGCAATATCGGGAACATTGATTTTTCGAGCCAGAAATCCGGTAACGGTGCCGACGGACAAAATAAGGCCGCCGGAAAGCAATACGTGCTTTGCAGCTTCAATCGCCGCGGACGATTCCAATTTCTCCCCCTTATCACAAGGATTTATCGCGCGGTCGTATTGGTTTATGTGGAAGATGCTGCCCGACGGTTCCCGAAATGACAAGGCGTGCACCGCGCGATGCGCTGAAATAGCATATATAAATAGCGGCGACGGCCCGCAAACGGGCTTGACCCGCTGGTCGTGCCGGGCAAATTCAGTCCCCATGCTCGCAACGGATGGACTGCATCATGCATAAAACGGCATTGGCGACGATGGTGCTCGTATTGAGCGGCATCTTTGGAGGAGGTGCGTCCGCAGCCACATGCCGCAGTTCGGAGAGCTATGAGCGCTGGCTCGAAGGTTTCAAGAAGGAAGCTATAGCGCAGGGGATATCGGCGCGCGTTGTTGCTGCCGCTGCGCCAAGCATGACATTCGATCCGGCGATCATCCGCCGCGACCACGGGCAGGCGGTCTTCAGTCAGACTTTCTTGCAATTCTCTGACCGCATGGTCGGTGGCGCCCGGATTCCGAATGGCCTTGCCAAGATAAAACAGCACGCCGCGCTTTTCGCAAGCATCGAACAAAAATTCGGCGTGCCTGCCCCGGTACTAACTGCGTTCTGGGGGCTCGAAAGCGACTTCGGCGCCAACTTTGGCAACTACAATATTCTCAGCGCTATCGCTTCGCTGGCCTACGACTGCCGCCGCCCCGATTTTTTTCGCCAACAACTATTTGACGCGCTGCGCATTATCGAACGCGGCGACCAACGGGTCGAAGATATGATCGGCGATTGGGCGGGAGAGTTCGGCGGCATGCAGTTCACGGCCTCCGACTATCTCAAAAACGCGATCGACTTCGATGGCGATGGCCGCCGCGATCTAATCCACAGCATCCCCGATACGCTCGCGTCCGCTGCAAACTTTCTAGTGAGCCTTGGCTGGCAGCGCGGTCAGCCGTGGCTGCAAGAAGTCCACGTCCCTTCCAACCTTCCTTGGCAGGAAGCTGATCTCAACGTTCAGCACCCGCGTTCGAAGTGGGTCGCGTGGGGCGTGAAAGCCGCGCATGGTTCGCTTGCATCGGACGATTTGCCAGCTTCGCTCATATTACCAATGGGACGGCACGGTCCGGCATTCCTCGCCTATCCGAATTTCAAGGCCTTCCTGGGGTGGAATTCGGCAATGGTCTATTCGACTACGGTCGCTTACTTCGCGACTCGCCTCGCAGGCGCACCGAACGTGGACCATTCGGGCGCGGCGAATATTGCGCCGCTCTCTCCGCAGCAAATTATGGAGTTGCAGCGTCTGCTTATCAAACAGGGTTACGAGGGCGTGGGCGAGATCGACGGCAAGATTGGCAATGGTACCCGTAACGCGACGAAGAAGGCCCAGATAAAGGTCGGTCTCCCTGCGGATTCATATCCGACGACTGAGCTAATTGACCGTTTGCGGATGGGCGCCTCCAACAACTCCAGTCGTTAGTTGGCCTGTGGACTACGGATCGCCACGCTCGATACAGCCTTATGGCTCACCAAAATTACAAGACATTCATCTTTGATCACATCCGCACGATTGACCGCCGGATGATGAACTTCCGCCCGTTTAACTAGTTAAAGGACGGAACAAAGTTCCGGACACGGTGGAGGACGAAACTATGAGAAAACAGACCGGAATATTGGCATTGGCAACGGCATTGATCGTCGCAATGCCTGCCGGCGCCCAGCAACCTCAGCCTCACCCGGGCAAACCTGCACCGGGACGGCCTGCGGCACCCGCCGCTCGGCCGGCGCCACATCCTGCTCCCGCGCCCCACATAGCTGCGCCGCACATGTCAGCCCCCCGCATGACAGCACCGCACGTGGCAACTCCGCGCATGGCACCACCGCATGTGGCCTCGCCCCATGTGGCGCCGCAACGTTTGGCGGTCCCGCATAATACCGCACCGGCAGCGGTGAATCGCACAGTTCAGCGCCATCAATTTCAGCAAGAGCGTGCATTGCGCCAGCAGCACACGCATCCGACTGCGCAGGCACGACCGAACGTCCAGGCGCAGCCAAGCGTGCAAGCAACGAAGCAGCTGCAGCTCAATACGCGCCAGCAGCTACGTGCTGAACGCAGCCTGCGTCGGCGCGAAGACCGTGAATTGCGTCATCTTCCTACCTCGCAGCGCGCACAACGCCGCGAAGAAATCGGGAATGCACGTCAGCAACGCGCGCTTGGCCGGCAGCAGCTGGTTCAGCCGAATGCTCTGCAGGCACAGACGAACGCGAAGACTCTTCGTGCAAATCGGCGCAACGGCGCGGCGCGCGTAACACAGGACGCCGCACGGCAGGGCCGTTTTGCATCGCGTTTTGCGGCGCGCGCTGAGGGACTCAATGCGCGCAATCAGTTTGCCCAGGTCGCTGCACGGCGCGCATGGCGTAACCACCACCGCGCCCACTTCGTGCCCTGGTATGGACCTGTGTTCTGGCCCTACGCGTATTCCGATGTGTTCGACTATACGTTCTGGCCCTCGGGCTATGACGATGGCTTCTGGGCATACGCCTACGACGATTTCTTCGACGGCCTCTTCTGGGGAGAGTCGGGCCCACCGGTGGACTACGCCTATGCCGCACCGTCCGCGACGCGCTCGGCGCCGCGCCCGAGCTATGCCGGTGTGCAGGAACTATGCAAGCAACCCGGAACCGGCATCACTGCATGGCCCTTCGCCGACATTGAACGCAAGGTCGGTCTCAATGCCGATCAGAAGCAACTGCTCGGCAATGTTCGCAAAGCTAGTGAAGATGCGGCCGCTGTCTTCAAGGCCTCCTGCCCGCAGGATAACGCGTTTCCGCTTACGCCTCCCGGCCGGCTAAACGCAATGACGGCTCGCCTTGACGCAACGTTGCAGGCGGTTGACACCGTGCGACCTGCACTGGAGGCGTTCTACAATTCGCTCAGCGACGAGCAGAAAGAACGTTTCAACGAGCTCGGTCCGAAGAATACTGCGGCCAATGCCGAAGCGAGCGAAGCGTCCAAGTCTGCCGATGCGTGCAAGGAGCCTAAGCAAGGTCTCTCAAACCTGCCGATCGAGAAGATTGAGGATGCACTTAATCCCACCGACACACAGGAAGCAGAGCTGAACAAATTGCAGGATGCGACGAACAAGGCCGTGTCGATCTTGCAAGCTGCGTGTCCGGACGAGACGCCGATCACGCCGCCCGGACGACTCGAGGCAATGGAGAAGCGCCTTCAGGCGATGACCGACGCCGCCAAAACGGTGAAGCCGGCGCTTGAAAACTTCTACGCCTCACTCACCGGTGAGCAAAAGGCGCGGTTCAATCGGATCGGGCAGCAATTGTCGCGTACGAATTGATCCTCAACGACGACGAAAAAGGGCGGCTGGAAGCCGCCTTTTTTTGTTTGCATTTGATCGCTGCTATACAAGGGAGCGCTTATCGCCACATAAATATGGGCTTGCCGTAAATCTCCCACCGCGCAACTATGTCAAGAATTGAAAGACAAAAACGAGGGAGAGAGGGCATATGACCAAAATTGCGCGCCGCATCGCGGCTGGGATCGTAGCCATCATATTTTGCTTCGCCGGGGCGAGCGCCCAGGCCAAGGACAAGGTCAAGGTCGGCTTCATTGGCCCGCTCACGGGTGGCGTTTCCGTCAATGGGCTTGGGGGACGCAACTCAGCAGACCTTGCCGTTCGGCTACGCAACGCCGATCCGAAGGCTAAATACGAATACGAGATGGTTGTGCTCGACGATGAATGCAAACCGAATGTCGCCGTGCAAGTCGCGACCAAGATGGCAGCCGACAAGGACATTATCGCCGGCGCAACGCACTATTGTTCGGCTACGGCAATAGCTACCGTCGACACCTATCACAAGTTCGGTTTTCCGGTGATCGTGTGGGGGGCGGTGCTCCCCGACATCACGTATCGCAACAAGTACGATGAGGTGCATCGTGTCAACGGCACCATGATCAACCAGAACGACGCCAATGCCGAGTTGATTTCCAAACTTGGCTACAAGACGGTCGCCGTCATTCACGACACCACCGACTACGGCAAAGGGCACAACGAATACTTCAGCAACGCGTTGGCAAAAATCGGCAAGGCAAACATTGTGGGTACCTTTGGCGTGACGGCCGACCAGCAGGACTTCACAGCCGAGCTCACCAAAATCAAGGCGCTCAATCCTGACGTCATCTATTTCGGAGGGCTTACGCCAATCGGCGTGCGTATCCGCTCGCAAATGGACAAGCTCGGCATCAAGACCGTGTTCGATGGCACCTCCGGCATCGTCTCTGATGCTTATATTCAGGGCCTTGGCCCGCTCGCCGAAGGCACGCTCGCTTTCCGCGAGGGCGCGCCCACCGAGAAACTGCCAGGTGGCAAGTTCTTCATGGATAAGTACAGCGCGCAGAAATATGACAACCCGCCGGAAGCCTACGGCGCCTTCGCTTATGCCGCGATGGACATGATTCTCGATTCAATTGAGAAGGTGGGTCCCGACCGCAAGAAAGTCATTGCCGATCTCGCCAATGTCAAAGATCGCGATTCCATCGTCGGCAAAATCACTTTCGACGATCATGGCCAGAACACCGTTCCGGTCATCACAAAGTATGTGGTGCAAGATGGCAAGTTCGTGGAATGGGACGAGAGCGAATATGCCAGCGGCAAGCGCAAGCTGCCGGGACAGAAATAGTTCGCGAATTAACAACAACGTCATGGTCGGGCTTGTACCGGCCAGCCACGCCTTGGTGGCCGATTGAAAGACGTGAATGCCCGGCACTACGCCGTGCATGACAATGGAAAGTCTCTGACATGGATGCAGGCCTGTTCGCCCAGTACGTCATGAACGGGGCAATGCTCGGCATGATGTATGCGCTGGTGGCGGTGGGCTTCACGCTATTTTTCGGCGTGCTTGATGTCATCAAGTTCTCGCACGGTGATGTCCTTACGGTCGGGGCTTTCACTGCCCTTGCGGGCTATGCGGGGCTCCGCCTGCTCGGCATCAACTCTAACTCGTTCGAACTTGTCGTTATGCTTGTGCTGGCGACGATTGCGATGGCGTTTCTCGGTATGGTGATCGCACGCTACCTCGTGCTGCCTTTGCGCTCGGCCCCCGCTCTTAACACTCTGCTCATTACGCTGATGCTTGGCACGGTGTTGCGCGAATCCGTGCGGCTCTTCTATCCGCAGGGCGCCAATCCGAAGCCGTTTCCGGCACTTCTTCCCCGCGCTTCAGTGGACATCGGGGCGTTCAATCTGCGTCTCGACAACGTCTTGATGCTCATCGCCGGCACTCTGGTCATTTTAGGCCTGCAATATCTGCTCAACCACACCAAGCTCGGCCTCGCAATCCGCGCTGTGGCGCAGGACGAGGAAACCGCGCGGACGATGGGGATCAATTTCACGGCCATCGTCCTCATCACGTTTGCCATCGGCTCTGGGCTTGCCGCCTTTGCCGGCGTGATGAACGGGCTCTACTACAACGAGATTAATTTCGGTATTGGGCTCTATCTCGGCGTGATCGGCTTTTCAGCGGCCATCATCGGTGGTCTTGGTAGCATTTACGGCGCGATCCTGGGCGGATTTCTGTTTGCCGGGCTGCAGATCATCGGCACCGTGCTGCTGCCCTTCGCTAGCGCTTACAAAGACGTATTCGCTTTCGCTGTCGTTATCGCCATCATGGCGTGGCGGCCGACCGGACTGATCCGCGAAAAGATCAGCGAGCGGGTCTAGGGGTTATGGCGCAAAAGTGGCAACAGTCGCATGTGTCGTTATGGCCCGGCGTCATCGCATTGATGATGGGAACAATCTACCTCATTGGGCTGTTGGCGGCGGAAAAACAGGCATTAATCATCATCTTGCTCATGACGGGCATCGCTATCGTGGTGGCCGCGACCTGGTTCGGTCTATTCGAAAATGTAACCGACGCCTTTGTCGATCATGAGGATGCGCTCGCCGGATGCGCCATCGTCGCCGCGCTGACGGTGGCCGCATTCTTTCATGACAACCATTTCGTGCTGCTGCTGGTCATCACAGTACTGCTCTATTCGGTGGCAACCCTCGGACTCAACATCCAGTTCGGCTATGCCGGCGTTCTCAATTTCGCAGGCGCGTCCTTTTTCGGCATCGGTGCCTATACCTCGGCCGTTCTCAACGCCCAAACCGCGCTCCCGCATTTGCTGACACTACTCATCGGCGGTTTCCTGGCGGCGCTGGCCGGCTCCTTGCTCTTGCTGCCGGTGTTGCGCACGCGCGGGCACTACGCCGCCGTGGTGACCATCGCGTTTGCCCTGCTCTTCAAGACATTTCTCGAAGTCAACGATGTGCTGGGCGGCCCGCAAGGCATGCAGGTCAAAGGCATGCGGATTCTTGGCTGGTCCTTCAACGACAATATCGAGATCGGAAAAATCTCGCTGTCCTTTTACATGAACTATTTTGTGGTCAGCCTGCTGCTCTTGATCGGCGCCTTCGTTCTGGTCCGGCGGCTTGAGCGCTCCTGGATAGGCCTCAATCTCGATGCCCTGCGGCTCGATGAGACTGCCGCAACCTGCTTCGGCCTCGACATCGCGCGGTGGAAGATCACCGCTTTCCTGATCGGAAATTTCCTCATCGGCGTTGCCGGAGCCTTGTTCGGCATGGTCGGCGGATTCGTCGCGCCCAATAACTACACATTCGCGGATTCGCTGATCCTTGTTTCGATCCTGCTGCTGGGCGGCATTGGCAACCCTTGGGGCGTGATTGTCGCGACGATAATCGTTGTCGTGGTGCCTGAAAAACTGCAGACCATTCAGGAATACCGCTTCCTGCTTTACGCGCTAATGGTGATTGCGGTTCTGCTGTTCCGGCCGCAAGGGCTGCTACCACGACCGGTGCGTCACTATTTCCCCGGATGGCGGCCATGAGCGCCCTGCTCCAAGCCCGTGACCTGTCCAAGCATTTCGGCGGAGTCCTCGCGCTCGATGGACTCGATCTTGTTGTGGCTGCAAATGAGATTCTCGGGCTGATCGGACCGAATGGCTCGGGAAAAACGACTTTCTTCAACGTCATCACGGGGATCTATCGCGCCGACGCCGGCCAGGTTCTCTTCGATGGTGTCGATATCACCGACGCAAGCGGACGTGCAATCTATCAGGCGGGGATGTCGCGCACGTTTCAGCGGTCGCGCCTCTCGCTCCCATTGTCGATTTTCGACAATATCATGATCGGCAACCACAAGCGCCTCACGCAAGGGCTCTGGTTCAATCTGGTCAGACGCGGGGATTTCAGGCACGAATTCGAAGTATGGTACTCATCCGCGCGTGCACTCCTTGAGGTCTTCGAACCCACCCTCGCCGACCGACTGTTCGAGCCGGTCGCCGGCCTACCAATGATCGACCGGCGTCGTATCGAGATCTGCCGTGCGCTCATCAGTGAGCCCAAGCTGTTATTGCTCGACGAGCCATCCGCCGGCATGACGCACGAAGAGACAGCAGAATTGATGGACGACATTCTGCTGGTGCGAAAGCGTAACAGGAATCTCACGATCATTATTGTGGAGCACGAGATGGGCGTGATCGAACGCATTACGGATCGATGCGTGGTACTCAACTTTGGCCGCAAGATCGCCGAAGGTCCTTATCGCGTTGTCGCCGCTGATGCACAGGTCCAGGAAGCCTATCTTGGAGTGGCATGATGGCCGGTATTCTCCAAATTGAGGAGGTGTACACGGCTTATGACAGAGCCGATGTGCTGCAAGGCGTTTCGCTCAACGTCGAAACAAACCGCATCACTTGTCTGCTCGGCTCCAACGGCTCAGGCAAGACCACGTTGGTGCGCTCGATTCTGGGCCTGACGCCGGCACGCGCCGGCCGCATTGTATTCAACGGCGCCGACGTCACAGCGCTGCCAACACACAAGATCATTGCCGCGGGCATTGCGTGCATTCCCGAGGGGCGCAAGGTGTTTCCGAAGCTTACCGTGGAGGAAAACCTGCGTGTTGGCGCGTATCAGGAAAGCTCGGACAAGGTCATGACGACTCGTCTTGCTGAAATTCTGCAGATCTTTCCGCGCCTCGCAGAGCGCCGCACCCAGCTTGCGGGGACCATGTCCGGCGGAGAACAAGCAATGGTCTCTATTGGACGCGGACTCATGTGCGCGCCCAAGCTGCTTCTGATTGACGAGCCGTCACTTGGGCTGTCTCCGCGGCTCGTGAAGGACAATTTCAACATCATCCGTCGCATCAACGAACGCGGTATCACCGTGCTTCTTGTTGAGCAGAATGTCCATCAGACCCTTGCGATTTCGCACTACGGCTTTGTCTTGTCGAAAGGACGCGTGGCGGCAAGCGGTTCGCCGGCAGAACTTGCAGCCCGCCGGGACGTGCGCGATGCTTATTTTGGATAGACCATGCAGTCCTCAGTTGAACTGACACAGGAACTCGTCCGATTTAAGACAATCAATCCGCCCGGCGACGAACGCGCCTGCGCGGAGCGGCTTGCATCCTTGCTCGAAGGCGCCGACTTCGCGGTCGAAATCTTGCCTTTCGGAGAGGGCCGCGCGCAGCTTGTTGCTCGAATTGGGGGCGCCACAGGCAAATTGCCTCTTGGATTCACGGGCCACATCGACACCGTGCCACTCGGTGCGCGGCCATGGTCGGTTGACCCTTTGGCCGCCGATATTGCGGGCGGAAAACTTTATGGCCGCGGTTCATCCGACATGAAAAGCGGCGTTGCCGCGTTTGTTACCGCTTGTATCACTTTGGCAGATCGACTGACTGGCGCACCGGGCGTTGTCCTTTTCATCACGGCAGGTGAAGAGACGGGTTGCTCCGGCGCGGAGGCGCTGGTGCGTGAGAAGACAATTCCGCAAGTCGGTGCGCTCGTCGTGGCCGAACCGACCGGCAATCGTACGCTGGTCGGTCACAAGGGTGCGCTATGGCTCGAGGCGGTGACAGCCGGAGTTACGGCACACGGCTCGATGCCCGAAAAAGGCGTCAATGCAATTTACAGGGCCGCGCATGCGATTACCGCACTCGAGGACTTCGATTTCAATGTCGCGCGTCATGATGTTCTCGGTGGTCCGACGCTGAATGTCGGCACCGCCAGCGGCGGACTCAATATCAATTCTGTACCGGACCGCGCCGTTATCGGCATCGACATTCGCACAATCCCCGGACAGAGCCACGCGCAAATCCAAAATCAGCTGACCGCCTATCTCGGAACCGATGTTGCGCTGACGACACTCCTGGATGCGCAAAGTGTCTGGACGAACCCACGCGATCGATGGATCGCTGACGTATTTCGTATCGCGGAAGAAGTCAGCGGTTCAGGTAATGCGATTGCCGCGGCGCCGTATTTTACGGACGCGTCCGTTCTGGCGCCGGCCGTCGGGTCGCCACCGACCGCGATTATTGGGCCCGGCGAACTGGAACTGGCCCATCAGACCGACGAGTACTGCCTCGTCTCGCGTATCGAAGAAGCAACCGAAATCTATTCGCGCCTGATACGACATTGGTGCGGACTGTAAGCCGCATGCAGATGCCGTAAATCAAAGGGCGGCCGTACGGCCGCCCTTTTTTATATTTGACCTGTGTATATTTGAGATCACTCCGCAGCGATGCGAACTTCCGGCGCTGCCGCCTTGATATCCGACGTGACGTGCTGCTCGAACTTTGCAAAGTTTTTCTGAAACATGCCAACCAGGTCCCGTGCGACCCTGTCGAACTCGGCCTTGTCTTTCCACGTCTTGAACGGATTGAGCAGATGCGGCTCGACGCCCGACACCGACGTTGGAACAGAGAAGCCGAAATAGGGATCCGTGCGGAAGTCGGCATTCTTAAGCGAACCATCGAGCGCCGCCGACAATAATCGGCGCGTCGCCTTGATCGGCATACGGCGACCCTCGCCGTATTTGCCGCCCGTCCATCCGGAGTTGACTAGCCAGCAGTCGACCTTGTGCTTGTTGATGTAGTCGCGCAGCAAGTCGGCATAGACCGACGGATGGCGCGGCAAGAACGGTGCGCCGAAACAAGTCGAGAATTCCGGCTGTACGCCAACGAGGCCTTTCTCGGTTCCGGCGACCTTCGCGGTATAGCCGGAAAGAAAATGGTACATCGCTTGGGTCGGCGTGAGTTTGGCAATGGGAGGCATCACGCCATAGGCATCGGCGGTCAGGAAGATGATATTCTTCGGGTGGCCGGCTCGACCGCTGCGTGATGCGTTCGGAATAAATTCGAGCGGATACGCAGAGCGCGTATTCTCCGTCTTGGAACCATCGTCGTAGTCGGGCACGCGCGTGACTGGATCGAACGCGACGTTTTCCAACACCGCGCCAAAACGATTGGTCGCGTCCCAGATCATCGGTTCAGCTTCCTGGGACAACTTGATCGTCTTGGCGTAGCAACCGCCTTCGAAATTAAAGATGCCGTCCGGTCCCCACCCTGTTTCGTCATCCCCGATCAGGATTCGGTTCGGATCGGCTGAGAGAGTGGTCTTGCCAGTCCCAGAGAGTCCAAAAAACAGCGCACTTTCGCCTTCATGACTCACATTCGCCGAGCAATGCATCGGCACGACGTTCTGGGCCGGCAGATAGAAGTTAAGTGTCGAGAATACCGACTTCTTCATCTCGCCTGCGTAGGAGGAGCCGCAAATCAGCACGATCTTGCGTGTGAAATCGATGGCGACCATCGTGTCCGAACCTTCACGGCCACCGTGGTGCTTGGCGTCGGGTTTGAGTGAAGGGAAATCAACGATCGTAAGTTCAGGAACGAAGCCGGCGAGTTCGGCTTGGTCCGGACGGATCAACAGTTGGCGGATGAAAAGGGAATGCCAGGCGAGTTCGGTGAAAATACGGGTCTTGATCCGGTATTTCGGATCGGCACCGCCGTACAGATCCTGCGCGAAAAGTTTCCTGCCTTCGGCGTGATTGATGAAGTCGCCAAGCAAATTATCGAAATTCTCTTTCGACATTTTGCGATTGCCGTCCCACCAAACGGAGTCCCGCGTGAGATCGTCGACAACTGTATGTTTGTCTTTCGGGCTGCGGCCGGTGTGATGTCCCGTCTCCGCACAAAGCGCGCCGCCTGCGACAATAGAGGCCTCGCGCGCCGAAACCGCATATTCATAGAGGGAGGGCTCGGTCAGGTTCCAGCGTACCTCGGCCAGTTTTTTGAAGCCGAATTTATCGGCACCATAGGCGCCGTTCCGTACACCCTGCTCTTGCACGCAATTCCTCCCACACTCGGCCGCTTTATTGCCAACCCCTCGTGGGCCTTTTTAGGTCCACGCTGCGGCTCCTTCAACGTTAGTATAGCCCGTTGCTCAGAGGCGCGCGACTTATAGTCAGAGCGTCCAGGAAAGCCAAGAAAAAATGCCATGCGTGGTTTGCAGCCCTCATTGCACTGCATCAATACCTTAATGGCGAAAGGCGGCGATGATCCCGTCGCGGCTTAGTCGACGAGACTCTTGTCAGTCAGCCATTTCTGGATCAGGTCAGCAATCTGGGCATTGTTTTTGTCCATCATCAGCATGTGGGAATTCCCCTTGATGCCGATCTCCGGTAGATTAACTACGTCTACATTTCCTCCGGCCGCCCGTACCGCATCGGCATAATCGAGGCCGAGTTGGCGCATTTTAGGCCAGCGACTATCGAGCGGAATGTAATCGCCGTAGACAACCAAGGTCGGAATGTCTCTGAGCTTGCCCGCTTGGGCCTTGTCGCCGGCGACCGCTGGTTCAATTGCAACGATTGCCTTGATTTTGTCGGGCCGCGACTGCGCGACGGTAAAACCGAAGCCGCCGGCCTGACTGTGGAACAAGAGAACGCAAGGGCAAACCCTATCGACCAGTGCGGTATAGGCAGCAATGATTGCCTCATCGGTGGTAGTCCAGCGCGGAACGATCTGCTTGGTGAAGTTCTCGTAGCCTTCGACAGGAAACTGGCTGCCGACGTTCAATTTCATTTTGGCACGATCCGCGTTCCACGAACCGGCGCCCTGACCGATACGGAATCGCTCAAACGGGTTCGCCGTGGTCAAAAAATTCGGCTCGCTCTTCCAGATATCGGGCGATGCAAAGCCTGCGCGGCCACGTTCGACGGCGTCGGAATTGTACACATCCCAACCCTTGCGGATAAACATGTTGAGCCAGCCTTCACGGCCATCGGGAGTGCTTTCATACGAGACGCCGGTAAGACCGCCGCCATGCCACATCAGCAGCGGGTATTTCCCTGTTCTTTTTTGCGGAAGGAAGTACTGCACGTACATCTGCTCGACCTGATAAAGCCCGTTCGGGTCGATCTTTGCCGGAACTCCACCGGCGCCGAGCATGAGTTCTTTTACAGGCTTGCCGGAAATTTCCACGATGCGTCCGCCAACGTGGAAAGAGCCCATATCCCGCAACTCAATTGGCTCGCCGGCCAGAGCTATAGTCGTCGCAGGAATAGTGACGACGCCCGCCAATATCATGAGCAGCGTCTTTCGCATGGTTTACCTCCCGACCTTTTGTCTGGAAGGTAGTCTGACTCATCGCGACAAAATTGGCGATCAAAAGCGCCACCATGCACGTGCGAAGTGGCCGAAACGTGGGCTGCTGCCCTCAGCTGGCCCGTGCCCGATCGGCCAATTGTTTGAGCACCGCGCGCAACGGGCCCGGGGCCCCAACTCGCTGTGGGAAGGCCAGTCGTAGCACCGCGCGGCCGTGCTGTAGCTCGATGCCCTCGGGATCGATCCCGACACAACGCCATTCGCCATCCCCCGCGCCGAGCAGCTTGGTCGCATAAAGCCGGCACGCGTCGGCGTGGTCGGCATTCATGTGGGCGATGGCGTCCGCTTCGGCTTCAACCAGCGTATGGGCGTCGGACATGTCGGCAACTACATCTTGCCGTTCGAGATCAACGATGCGGCCGAAACCGGCGACGAGGTGCGCCCTCTCAATCTCGATCCGATAGAACGCAAAGTCGGAGAACTGCACGAACGCTTCAGCATCGGGATGCCGCCGTATGTACGCGTTAGCCGCCGAAGAACCTTCCACCTTCGCGCACCTGCCCATAAGCATGATGCGCGCTCCTTCGAGTGGATCGCCCTCTCTGCGTTCGTCGAGCATCAATGAGACGCGTTCGTCCGCGAGAATGTTTTTGGTATGGAGAGCCAGTTTCGACAGCAGAAGTAGCGGCGCCGCGTCGATTGCGGTCGCAACATTCACCAACGAACAGTACGGATCGCCCGAGCCGACCATTAAGGTCGCAAGAGCACCTGAACGGCTTTCCCGCACCAATTTCTTGGCCGTCGCGCGTGCATCGAAATTATCATCGGGCTTCATCCTACGTCACTCATACGGTGTGGTTTCACGCCCCAAATCAGGTGTTTTCAGCTTTGGGCTTGAAATCGCTACAGAATCACATAGTTGTTGCAAAGAGGCCACATTTCAGACCCTGTTTGTGGGGTTCAAAACGCGCGGGACGTCACGCAAGAGGGGCTCATGCCGACCATCGCTCTCGTCGACGACGACCGCAACATCCTGACCTCGGTCTCGATGGCCCTCGAAGCCGAGGGCTACCGTATCATGACATATACCGACGGTGCCTCCGCCCTCGACGGATTCAAGACGTCGCCTCCGGATCTCGCCATCCTCGATATCAAGATGCCGCGTATGGACGGGATGGAGACGTTGCGGCGCATGCGGCAGAAGACCGACATTCCTGTGATTTTTCTGACGTCCAAAGATGAAGAGATCGACGAATTGTTCGGCCTCAAAATGGGCGCCGATGATTTTATTCGCAAACCATTTTCGCAGCGGCTGCTCGTGGAACGCGTCAAAGCTGTCTTGCGGCGCGTCAGTCCGAAAGATGGCATACCCTCCAAGGAGGTCGATTCCGCCAAGGTGTTGGAACGCGGACTACTGCGCATGGACCCCGAGCGGCATACCTGCACCTGGAAGGGCGAACCGGTCACACTTACCGTTACCGAATTTCTTATCCTGCAGGCGCTCGCGACCCGCCCGGGGGTGGTAAAGAGCCGCAACGCCCTGATGGATGCCGCCTACGACGATCAGGTCTACGTGGACGACCGCACAATCGACAGTCACATCAAGCGTCTGCGTAAGAAATTCAAGGTCGTGGACGACGATTTTGAGATGATTGAGACCCTTTATGGCGTCGGTTACCGCTTTAAGGAATGATGAATTCTTAATGTCGCGGCTGACCTGGGTGGCCTGACGGAGCGTCCCAGCTTGCGGTAAAATCGGGGTCGACACATGACCCTGAAAAGTGGGTACCGGTTTTCGGAAAACATCGTGCTCCGGTACCAACGACTCACGGGCAATCCGGCTGGATTTAACGACGTGCTCGATCGAACCGCGGAAATTGTCGCGCAGAACACCGGCGCCGAAGGAACTGGCGAGGAGATTTCTCGTCCAGAGCCGAAGAAAGGCAGTGCCGTGCGGCGCATACTGCGTTCGGCTTGGCAATTCTTCGTTTCGCAAAGCTTTTCCAGCCTCACCAGACGCATAGTTTTCCTCAATCTCGCCGGTCTGCTCGCGCTGGTCACCGGCGTCCTGTACCTGTCGCAATTCCGTGCGGGACTGATCGACGCGCGCGTGCAGAGCCTGCTCACGCAAAGCGAGATCATTGCAGGCGCGATTGCGGCGTCCGCGACCGTTGAGACAGACTCAATTACGATTGACCCGGAACGGTTGCTGGAATTGCAAGCCGGTGAAAGTTACGGCCCTTCAGATGAATCACTCTCTGGAATCGAATTCCCCATCAATCCGGAACGGGTTGCGCCGGTGTTGCGCCGCCTCGTCTCGCCAACCAAGACACGCGCGCGCATCTATGATCGCGATGGTGTTCTTATTCTAGACAGCCGCAATTTGTATGGACGCGGCGACGTGCTGCGCTTCGATCTCCCGCCCCCAAACGCCGAAAAGCCCGGGCTGATGGAACGAGCATTCATCGCCTTGCGGCGATGGTTCGGCCGCGGTGACCTTCCGCTCTACAACGAACTTGGTCCGGAAAACGGCAAGGGCTATCAGGAAGTCGCGCAGGCCTTAAGCGGCGCGCATGCCAGCATGGTTCGGGTCAACGACCGCGGCGAGGTCATCGTTTCGGTGGCGGTGCCCGTGCAGCGGTTCCGAGCCGTACGCGGCGCGCTTATGTTGTCGACACAGGGGGCCGATATCGACGACATGGTCGAGGCCGAACGCCTTGCCATCGTTAAGGTGTTCTTGGTTGCTGCGGGCGTCATGGTCGTGCTGTCAATGTTACTCGCTGGCACGATCGCCGGTCCGGTCCGGCGACTCGCTGACGGTGCCGAAAGGGTACGACGCCGGATTCGTTCTCGAGTGGAAATTCCCGACTTCACTCGTCGACGTGACGAAATAGGAGAATTGTCGCGCGCGTTGCGCGACATGACCAATGCGCTTTACAGCCGCATCGAGGCGATCGAGAGTTTTGCCGCCGATGTCGCGCATGAGTTGCGCAACCCTCTCACGTCGCTGCGATCGGCAGTCGAAACGTTGCCAGTCGCCAAGACAGAGCAAAGTCGACAACGTCTGCTTGCGGTGATTGAGCATGACGTTAAGCGTCTCGATCGCCTGATCTCGGATATTTCCGACGCGAGCCGACTCGATGCCGAATTGCAGCGCCAGGAAGCTGCACCGGTCGATTTTTCCCGGCTGCTTGACGCCCTGGTCAAAGCCGCCAATGAAATCCGCACAGACGATGTCAACGTGGCGTTGACGTTCGAAGGCGGCCCGCTGTCAAATTTCAAGGTACCTGGCCACGACTCGCGTCTCGGTCAGGTCATCAGCAATCTGGTCGATAATGCTCGCTCGTTCTCGCCACCAGGCGGCACCGTACGCATTACGTGCCGCCGGCTCAAAGGCGAGGTCGAGATTCTGGTCGACGATGACGGACCGGGCATTCGACCCGAAGCGCTCGACAAGATTTTTGAGCGCTTTTACACAGATCGACCAGAACAGGGCTTTGGGCAAAATTCAGGTCTTGGTCTGTCGATTTCCAAACAGATCATCGAGGCCCATGGCGGAATGATCCGCGTAGAAAATCGTATTGCTGTCTCAGGGCGCACAGAACAACCGCGCATCCTCGGGGCGCGGTTTGTGGTGCGGCTGCCAGCGACGTAGTCCGTACCGATGTCTGAAAAAGCGAGTATCCACGCCTCGGCGGTTCTCGTCGGGCCAAAAGCGATACTGATCCGCGGACCGTCGGGCTCCGGCAAATCGCGCCTCGCTTGGGATCTCGTGACAGCTCCGCCGATACGTATGTTTGCGAGGCTCGTTGCCGATGACCGTGCGTATTTAAATAACCATTCAGGCCGTCTGCTTGTCAGGCCCGTGACAGCGCTCGCTGGCCTTATCGAAATCCATGGGCTTGGCATCCGGCGGATTAATTTTGAGCCGGTCGCCGTTGTTGGCTTAATCGTCGATCTGGGGGCTTCAGATGGGGCACGGCACCCCGAGGTGCTTGCCGGAAAAATCACAATGGAAGGCGTCTTACTGCCGCGGCTTCCAGTCGCCTCCGGAATGGCCGCCCTGCCCCTGGTAATCGCGGCTTGCCTATCCCCCAATGGGGGAATTGACCCAAGTCCCTGAGTTGGCTACCCCCGGCGCCCTCGATCTAAGCGAGGAAAATTAACTATAACGGGCCTAGAATTGCGTAGCCGAAAACCGCACGTTCCGAGCCCCCTTTGGCCCCATCTTTCCGCAGTGCAGCAGAGCGCTTATATAGCGATACGAGCCCTTGCAATGGGGCTGGAGATGGGCGTGAATGCGCGCCCTATCGTGCGGCGCAGCGAAGCGCCCGCGAGGAGTTAGGGATGATCGGCCTCGTATTAGTGACCCACGGGCGGCTCGCCATCGAGTTCCGCTCCGCGCTGGAGCATGTCGTTGGACCCCAGCGCCAAATCGAGGCGATCACGATCGGCCCCGACGACGATGTCGAGCAGTGCCGAAAAAATATCCTTGAAGCAGTCAAACGCGTGGATAGCGGCGAAGGCGTCGCGATTCTTACCGATATGTTTGGCGGCACGCCTTCCAACCTGGCCATTTCGGTGATGAGTCAGCCCAAGGTCGAGGTTTTGGCAGGTATCAATCTACCGATGCTGATCAAGCTCGCCAAAATTCGGGAGATAAGCCCGCTGCAGGACGCAGTCGCCGCGGCCCAAGAAGCCGGGCGCAAGTACTGCACAATCGCCAGCCGAGTGCTCAACGGTAAATGAGCCCACGCGTTTCAGCGGACGACAACCCCGTCGTGCGCGAGGTGGAAATAGTCAACAAGAAGGGCCTACACGCCCGCGCCTCAGCCAAATTCGTACAGACCGCCGAACAATTTGACGCCGCTATCACCGTTACACGAGGACATGAAACGGTCGGTGGGACCTCCATCATGGGCTTGATGATGCTGGCTGCCGGTCCCGGGATCATGATCGTCATCAAGGCTACCGGCAAAGATGCTGCCGTAGCGGTTGAAACGCTGGGCAAGTTGGTGGCAGGCGGCTTCGGCGAGGAAGACTAGTCCGGGTCTCGCCAACCGCCGTCCGAGTCCCGAGAAAGATAATTCGCGATTACGCACCGTCCAGTTGCAAAACCTGCGTAATTCGCTCTCTCGAGAAAATAACTTTCCTAGTCAGGGAGCGCGTGCCTAAAGTTGCGGCACGGGCACGACCGACGGGTCTGCCCCGTAAACCAAGGAGGAGTCCTTGAGCCCGCCCCCTATTCTCGCAGTCGATGACGACACGCAGCGAATGATCGACGGCATGGTTGCCGCGGAAGCCCGCCATCTTTCGCAACGCACGGGAGAAAAAGAAAACTGCAATTGCAAGGATGGGATGTTTCCCCGTCACACGTCCGCGAGCCGACGGGATTTCCTGTTCGCCGCCGGATCAAGCACAGGCGCAGCCGTAATGCTCGCTAGCTCCGCCACCGCACAGCAGGCTCCGGCTGGGGCCAAATATTTCGACGCACCGCCCGACCCGACCAAGGAACAGGGCCGCGCCGTTGCGGCTGACGGCGGCTACGGCTCGCGTTCGCAATTCGAAACCGAAGTACGCATGCGATTTCCGACGGCAAACGAAAACACGTCCTGGAGCTTCACTCCGCTCGACAAGATGTTGGGCAATACAACTCCGTCGGGCCTCCATTTTGAACGTCATCATGGCGGTATCCCGACAATCGATCCGTCCAAACACACGCTTTATGTGCATGGCATGGTCGATGGAGCCCGCAAATTCACGATGGCGGAGCTCAAACGATTCCCTTCGGTGACGCGTAAGCACTTCATTGAATGTTCCGGCAACGGCCTGACTGAATGGAACAAGCCGACGCTTAAGACCGTGCAGGGAACACATGGCCTGCTCAGCACATCGGAATGGACCGGTGTTCAGTTTTCGACGATCGCCCGCGAAGTCGGTCTCAAAGACGGCGGCAGCTGGGTGCTCGCAGAGGGCGCCGATGCCGCGGTAATGACCCGCAGCATCCCGATGGAAAAAATGCTCAAGGACGCGATCCTTGCATACGGCCAGAATGGCGAGGCCATTCGTCCGGAACAAGGCTACCCCTTGCGGCTCCTGCTCCCGGGCTACGAAGGCAATACGCACATCAAATGGTTGCGGCGTCTCGAAGTCAGCGACAAGCCTTTCATGACACGCGAAGAGACTTCCAAGTACACCGATCTCCTGGCCGACGGTAAAGCGCGTCAGTTCAGCTTCGATATGGAAGCAAAATCGGTCATTACGTTCCCATCAGGTGAGATGAAGCTCCCTGGCCCAGGCTTCTACAATGTTTCAGGCTTTGCCTGGTCGGGACGCGGCCGCGTGCAATCGGTCGACGTGTCGACAGACGGCGGCACAAATTGGATGCCGGCGCGCATTGAACAGGTTGCGGAGCCCATCTGCACTGTGCGTTTTAGTTTGCCCTGGATGTGGAACGGTCAGTCGGCGGTACTGCAAAGCCGCTGTACTGATGAAACCGGCTATATACAGCCGACCCTCAAACAGCTGATTGCAATCCGCGGCTCGAACGGTCCGTTCGGCTCGATCTATCACCTCAATGCCATCCAGAGCTGGGGCGTTGCAGCCGACGGGAGCGTCACCAATGTGCATGCGTAAACTAGCCTTCATCATCGCACTGGTCGGCGTGGTCGCATTTACGCAAGCTGGCTTTGCGCAGGTCGTTAAGTATGGCTTCGGCACCCCTGCAACGCCGGAGGAATTGTCGAAGTTCTTTTCTATCCCGCCCGACGGACACGGCCTCCCGCCCGGCAGCGGCAATGCCACCAAAGGTGCCCAAATCTACGCTGGCGCTTGTGCCGCTTGCCATGGCGACAAGCTCGAAGGCAATCCAGCCAAGGGCATCGGCGGCGACAAGCTGCTCGGAGGGCGCGGCTCCCTTGCGACCAAGGCGCCGGTCAAAACTGTCGAAAGCTACTGGCCCTATGCCACGACGCTGTTCGACTACGTGAAGCGCGCTATGCCGTTCAACGCGCCGGGGTCGCTAAGCGATGACGACGTTTACAGCGTCGTCGCCTACGTCTTGTCCGAGGCGAAGATCATCAAACCGACCGACACAATGGACGCCAAATCGCTGCCGAAGGTCGCGATGCCAAATAAAGACGGCTTCGAGCCTGATCCGCGGCCCGAGCTGCAGCTGTACCGCTGACAACGAGGCCGGAAACGCTGAAAACCAACATTTTCCGGCCTCGTTAAACTACATAAAGAATTCTTTATATATGCATTGCAGCGCTGGCGACAGGCTGTTATAGGCACGTCCAGCCTAGCCATCTGTCCCTAGTCAGGAACCGTCATGACAGCTTCTGCCAAGCAAAAAGCCCAGACCGGCGACTATGTCGTCAAGGACATCTCGCTCGCCGCATGGGGTCGTAACGAGATCAACATCGCCGAAACTGAAATGCCTGGCCTCATGGCAACGCGCGAGGAATACGGGCCGAAGCAACCGCTCAAGGGTGCTCGGATTGCCGGATCCCTCCATATGACAATCCAGACAGCCGTCCTCATAGAGACACTTGCGGCACTCGGCGCGGACGTGCGCTGGGCGTCATGCAACATCTATTCGACCCAGGACCATGCCGCGGCAGCGGTCGCGCAAGCCGGCGTACCGGTTTTCGCCGTGAAAGGCGAAAGCCTGGTCGACTACTGGAATTACACCCGCCGCATTCTCGAATGGCACGACGGCGGCGAGCCGAACATGATCCTCGACGACGGTGGCGATGCCACCATGCTGGTGCATCTGGGTCTGCGTGCCGAACAAGGAGATACAAAGTTTCTCGATGGTGCCAGCAACGAGGAAGAAGAGGTTCTATTTGCGCTGATCAAGCGAACGCTTAAGGAAAAGCCCGGCTGGTTCGCCAAACTTGCCGCCAGCATCAAGGGCGTGTCCGAAGAAACGACGACCGGCGTGCACAGGCTCTACCAGATGGCCAAGGAAGGGCGTCTGTTGTTTCCGGCAATCAACGTCAACGACAGCGTCACCAAATCAAAGTTCGACAATTTGTACGGCTGCCGGGAGTCGTTGGTCGACGGCATCCGCCGCGGAACCGATGTCATGATGGCGGGCAAGGTCGCGATGGTCGCTGGCTTCGGCGATGTCGGCAAGGGCTCCGCCGCTTCGCTCCGTCAGGCAGGGTGCCGGGTGATGGTTTCGGAAGTCGATCCGATCTGCGCTCTTCAAGCGGCGATGGAAGGCTACGAAGTCGTGACGATGGAAGATGCTGCCCCACGCGCCGACATTTTTGTGACCGCGACCGGCAACGTCGACGTGATCACGCTCGAACACATGCGAGAAATGAAACATCGCGCCATCGTTTGCAATATCGGTCACTTCGACAGTGAGATCCAGATTGCATCGCTGCGCAACATGAAATGGCACAACATTAAACCACAAGTGGACGAGGTCGAATTCCCCGACGGCAAGCGCATTATCTTGCTGTCGGAAGGCCGGCTGGTGAACCTCGGAAACGCCATGGGGCACCCGAGCTTCGTGATGTCATCTTCATTCACCAATCAGACGTTGGCGCAGATCGAACTGTGGACCAATCCCGGGAAATATAAAAAACAGGTCTACACTCTGCCCAAGGAGCTCGACGAAAAGGTCGCTCGGTTGCATCTGGAAAAGATCGGCGTGAGGCTCACCCAGCTCAGCGACAAGCAATCGTCCTACATCGGCGTGCCGAAAACCGGCCCCTTCAAGAGCGATCACTACCGGTATTGATTTTTCCTGAGATCCATTGTCATGCCCGGCCCTGCGCCGGGCATGCGCGTTTTGCGGTTACCGCCGCGGCGGCAGGATCATAATCGCATAATTTTGCGGCACTCCAGCGAAGCCCATAAAGTCGCGATCAACCTCAACCTCAACCAGCTGGGCCGCGGGACCACGCAATAACGCCTCGCGTGCACAGCGCGCATCGTCCGCAAGACAGACCATCACCAGGCCATGCTCTCGAATCTCGGAATCATTTGGCTGGCTGGCAAATGTTACTGCTTGCGGCCGACCGGCCGAATACGCGGACACCCCGAAAGCAAGCCCTTCCTCGCCCCCGACGAGACCAAGAGGCCGCTGCGTCCTCTGATTCCAAAGACGCTCGACCTCCTTTGCCAGAAGGCGCGTTTGCGCGACTGCCGGCTCAGGTCCGGCGCGGTGAACCACAATGGCGACCAGCGGCGATGCGATCAGCATAACGACCGGAAAAATTGCCGCCGCAAGCAGAATTCGACGCGTGTCTGCCGCACGTATCCCCACCGCCGGTGATGACAGCATGACAACTGGCAGCAACGAGAAGGCGGGCATCGACCACAACGAATTGATGTCGGCGTGGCCTGCCAATGCCCCAAACACGGGCAGCAGCAATGGCGCCCAAAAAGCAATAGCGGCCAACCTCCGGGAAGGATCGCGCGGCCAAACGATGTCCAACAAGGTCTTGGTGTCCGGGCGCACCATGATCAGAATGACAATGACCGGCGCCGCCACATAACCCGATGCCCCTGCAAGATAGGCGATCGCGCTCAAAAACGCACTGCCGAACGATTTGTCTGCGTGACCGCTAGCCGCATAGGAAAACGGCGCAAAATCCGATCCAACAAGCCAAGCGAGATGAGCTGCCAATGCCAGCAGTCCGGTAGCAATCGTGATCCACGGCGCGGGCGTCCGAAAATAGCTCGCACGATTTTGGTCGGCCAGCGCAGCCAACCCCAATCCTGCTATCAAAAAAATGGACCAGTACTTCCCCAACATCGCGCCCGCGGCCGCGATCCCGGCGAGCGCAGCCCAGATCGCACCGTGTGTCTTGAACGACCGCAGAAAAAAGAACGTCGTCGCTGCCCATAAAGGTAGTAGCACCGTATTCACATTGAACTTCAATGCATGAAAATTAAAAAACGGCACAAACGTGAGCAACGCTACGCCGACAACCCGTTTTTCGACGTCCAGATAACCTGCTGACAAATGCCAAACGATCCACAGCGTCAGCGCCGGCATCAACATTGCGAGGAGATAGTAAGACCAATCCGCGAGCGGAAATATTGAAAACCACAACCACACGATCCAGGCGGCCAACGGCGGGTGCTTGAGATATCCCAGGCTGAGATCACGCGACCACGCAATGATCTCCGTCATATCCGGATGCAAATCCTGGCTGCTTTTTGCGATGACGGCGTAGCTGGTCCATAGCATCACGTAGAGTCCGAGTGTGACCAGCATTGCGCACTCGCGCCGCGCCGAAATGGTGAGCGTGGCACGCCAGCGCGCGGTCGCCTTAATTGTATTGACAAAAACCATTTGTCTCCCCTGAACGGTCGTTCTTACACCGCTTGGCACATTTTGACACTCTTCGGTTCAGGCTGCATCGCTCTAACGAACTACGGTGGTGCTGATTGATGCAGGGCGCTATAAACAAACCCGCAATTATAGAGGCCGCTCCGGCGATGGATCAGCGAACTCCGACCAGTTCCGTTGGCAAACCGCAGAATGTGGTGGAACTTACCGCGCCCGATATCGCAGTCATACTGCCCACCTTTAACGAGCATGCCAATCTTCCCGTCATGATTGAGCGCATCGCCCGAGCGCTTGCTCATGAAGATTGGGAAATTCTGATTGTCGACGACAACTCTCCCGACGGCACAAGCATGGTCGCACGCGAGCTTGGCGCTCACGACCGACGCATCCGCTGTCTGCGTCGCATCGGCCGTCGTGGGCTTGCTGGCGCCTGCATCGAAGGAATGCTCGCTACGCAGGCGCCTTTCGTCGCGATCATTGATGCCGATCTTCAGCACGATGAAGCCTTGCTGGTCGACATGCTGGCTAAATTGCGCGGCGGCAACGTTGATCTGGTCGTGGCCAGCCGTTATTGCGAAGGCGCGCAGCAATCTGGGCTGACCGAAAACCGTGCGCGGGCGAGCCGCTGGTCGACCGCACTTGCTCGACGCGTACTAAATCTCGATCTGACCGATCCCATGAGCGGATATTTTATGATCCGCCGCAGCATCGTCGACGAGCTAGCACCGGCTTTATCTACGCAAGGTTTTAAAATCCTCCTCGACATCGCAGCAACCGGCGGTGATCGTCTGCGGGTTGCCGAGCTGCCTTACGTATTTGGAACGCGGTTACATGGCGACAGCAAACTTGACGCTCTGGTCATACTAAACTTCGGCCAGTTGTTGTTGGCCAAATTCACGAATGACGCTGTCTCCTATCGTTTCGTGCTGTTTTGCCTTGTCGGACTGTCGGGAATTGTTGTGCACATGAGCGCTTTGGCGACGTTGCATGAGCTCGGAACGAACAATTTTGGACTTGAGCAGACAATCGCTACGATGATCGCTATCGCCTGGAATTTCGTATTCAACAATCTTTTCACTTATCGCGATCAGCGTCTCGTCGGATGGCCCTTCCTAAAGGGCCTGGTGGAATTTGAATTGATATGCGCGGTGGGGGCCATTTCCAATGTCGGCATCGCGAGTCTTATCTACGGCCAGATGAATACCTGGTGGCTTGCCGGCTTTTGTGGCGCGCTCATGAGTGCAGTGTGGAACTATGCACTAAGCGCCGCCTTCGTTTGGCGCGCGCACCAGTGACCCGCTCAGTCGCTTGGCGAGCTGCGTCTTTCGCCAAACGAATGGTTTGGCAGTACCAAGGACCGCCGGCTGCCACACGATAACTGCGATATAGATCATCAGCGTCAGCGCGCCGATAACGAGAAAGCTGTGAAAATAGGCCCAGTCTGAGATCGTCTTACCGACCACATCGTTCGACGTCATCGTCAGGAAGAAAAAGCTCATCGCAAGGACAGCAATTCCGGTACGTTGCCTGACCTGATCGCGCAGCATCACCATCGTCAGCGTCACGTAAGGCAGAACGAGCGCGACGTAGTGGGAGCGGCTCGTCATCGGCGACAGCAGCAGCGCGGCGATTAGAAAAATCGACCCGTCAATCGCAATCAAAACGCGCTGTTGCTTGCGGAGTGTGATCAACGCAGCCGCGAACGTGATAAAGGCGAGGTCAAGCCCATAGACAATGGACTTGTGAAGAATCGGATGAGCAACCTCATCCAGTTGCAGGGACACAGCCCCGCGCAGGGAATGATTGAGCGCGTTTGGGCCGGCCCAAAAAGCGAATGTCGTCGTCCCCGGGTCGATTGAGAACGAGGCGCCCGCCACCTGACGCAGCCACGTGTGGAAATACCCTTCGCTAGCGCCGGCTGGCGTAAACAAAATATCGGGGGCGTAGGACATCGCAAAAAGTACTATCAGGAACCCGGCCGCTGCACTGAAGCGCTTCTTGAAGAGAAGGTAAGGCAGAAAAATCAGCGGCGTCGCCTTGATGGCCGCCGCAAAGCCGAGTGACGCGCCACCAAGCGCGTCACGGCCTTTCGTCAGCATCGCAAGACCCAAGACAATGAAGAGCACCGGCAGCGCGTCGTAAGCCTCGTTCTCCATGACGGCGAGCACAAATTTTAGGCTCAATGCGATTGAAATGACCCGAACCCAAGTCATCTCTTTTTCGGAAAAGGGATCGGCGAATAGTTTTGCCGCGATTCGCTCGGACAATTTATAGATTCCGAGGATTGCGATGATCGTGACTGCATACCAAAGCAGCAGGCGCAGCCACAACGGCAACGGCGCAAACGGAATCATGATGGAGGCAAAAGCTGGCGGATAGGTGAAAGCAAGGGCACACTTGGGGAGGATCTGGTTATCCAGAAGGCACTGCGCACCCTGCGCATACAGGATAATGCCGTCGTCCTGCGAAATGAAGCGCCGGTAGTAGGCAACAAAGAAAAAGATCAATCCGAGCCACCAACCGTACCGTTCGAACCATCGCCGCATTCGCTAAAAGCCCCGATTTGGGGCCGGACGATACTGGTCCGCGGCGCCGTCAGCAAGGAGAGGCAACTCGGGTTCTCTGCTTGAAGCTACCGAGCCCGAGTGTTATCTCGCCGCCATGACGGCGTCACCTATCCAGAATATCCGTAATTTCTCCATTGTCGCGCATATCGATCACGGCAAGTCCACGCTTGCTGACCGGCTGATTCAGCTCACCGGCGGGCTGGAGGAGCGCGAGATGAAGGAGCAAGTGCTCGATTCCATGGACATCGAGCGCGAGCGCGGCATTACCATCAAGGCACAGACCGTGCGGCTCAACTACAAGGCAGGCGACGGCAAGACCTATATTCTCAATCTCATGGATACTCCCGGTCACGTCGATTTTGCGTACGAGGTCAACCGCTCGCTCGCCGCTTGTGAAGGTTCGCTACTGGTCGTGGATGCGAGTCAAGGCGTCGAGGCACAGACCCTTGCCAATGTCTATCAGGCGATCGACAACGGCCACGAAATCGTGCCGGTGCTCAACAAGGTTGATTTGCCTGCCGCCGAACCGGCCAAAGTCAAACAACAGATTGAAGATGTCATCGGGCTCGACGCCTCCAACGCCATCGAAATTTCCGCCAAGACCGGACTGAACGTCCCGGAAGTTTTGGAAGCGATCGTCAACCGCCTGCCGCCACCGAAGGGCGACCGTGAAGCGCCGCTGAAGGCTCTACTGGTGGATAGCTGGTACGACGTCTATCTCGGCGTTGTCGTGCTGGTGCGTGTTGTCGACGGCGTGCTCAAGAAAAGTCAGCGAATCCGCATGATCGGTATCGATGCCGCCTATGAAGTCGACCGGGTCGGCGTGTTCACGCCCAAACTGGCGCAAGTCGACGAGCTTGGCCCCGGCGAGATCGGCATGCTCACTGCGTCGATCAAGGAAGTCGCCGACGCCCGCGTCGGCGACACGATAACCGACGAGCGCAATCCGGTGGACGAGCCTCTGCCGGGCTTTCGGCCTGCGATCCCGGTCGTTTTTTGCGGCCTGTTCCCGGTCGACGCCGCGCAGTTCGAGGACTTGCGTGCGGCCATGGGCCGGCTGCGGCTCAACGATGCCAGCTTCACCTACGAGATGGAGACTTCCGCCGCGCTCGGATTCGGTTTCCGTTGCGGTTTTCTGGGCCTGCTGCACCTGGAGATCGTCCAGGAACGATTGTCGCGCGAATTCAATCTTGATCTGATCGCGACCGCCCCGTCAGTGATCTACAAGATCAAGCTTACAACCGGAACCGAGCTCGAGATTCACAATCCGGTCGATATGCCGGAGCCAAACCATATCGAGGAAATGCAGGAACCCTGGATTGAAGCCACGATTCTGACGCCTGACGAATATCTCGGCTCGGTCCTCAAGTTGTGTCAGGACCGCCGCGGCGAACAGAAAGAGCTCACGTATGTCGGCAGCCGCGCGATGGTGAAATACGACTTACCGCTGAACGAGGTGGTTTTCGATTTTTACGACCGGTTGAAGTCGGTTTCGCGCGGCTATGCTTCCTTTGACTATCATCTCACCAACTATAGGCCGGCCGATCTAGTGAAGTTGCAGATGCTGGTCAACGGCGATCCGGTCGATGCGTTGGCCATGCTGGTTCATCGCACCCGCGCTGAATCCCGCGGCCGTGCCATGGCTGAAAAGCTCAAGGAATTGATCCCGCCGCACATGTTTCAAGTGCCGATCCAGGCTGCAATCGGCGGCAAGATCATTGCGCGCGAAACCGTTCGTGCTTTCCGCAAGGACGTCACCGCCAAATGTTACGGCGGCGACGCCACACGCAAGCGCAAGCTGCTTGACAAGCAGAAAGAAGGCAAGAAACGCATGCGGCAATTCGGCAAGGTCGACATTCCCCAAGAAGCGTTCATCGCCGCTCTCAAAGTCGACGTATAGTCGACGCTGGAAGAGTTTCCACAATTTAGTTACAACACCACGATCAAGCTCGGTTCCCGCAGCCTGAAGGGAACCTGAGGTCGTCGCGCCCTCGTATGACCGGAAGTGTCATGTTCACTCGCATCGTGACTCCGTTCGTTGTGCCCTTTGTCGTCATCGCCGGCTCACTAGTTGGTGTGGAACAAGTTGTCGCACAGGCGGCCGCGTCACAAACTCCCTTGCCGCCGCAAAAACCTGCAATGACAGAGACGCAAAGAGAAAAGACGCTTCCTGCAAAACAGCTCTTTGGCGAAAAACAGCTGCCTTCGCTCGGAAAGGCCATGGCCATAGGCTATTATCCGCGCGGCTGCCTCGCGGGCGGTGTCGAATTTCCGGTCAACGGACCGACTTGGGAGGTGATGCGCCTGTCGCGCAACCGTTACTGGGGCCACCCAAGCCTGATTCATTTCCTGGAAAAATTCGCCCCGCTTGCAGCCAAGGCGACCGGTTGGAAAGGAATTTTGGTCGGCGACCTGTCACAGCCGCGAGGCGGCCCATCGCCATCCGACCACGCCAGCCATCAGATTGGTCTCGACGTTGACATCTGGTTCATGCCGATGCCGGACCGCGTGTTGAGCAAGGAAGAGCGCGACACCATTGCCGCCATCAACCTCGTATCGGACGATTGGAAACACCTCAATCCGCAGACCTGGACGCCGCAGCACATTGCCTTTATCAAAACAGCTGCCGAGCGACCCGAAGTCGAGCGCGTGCTTGTAAACGCTGCAATCAAGAAAGAACTTTGTCGGGTCGAGCAGAACCAGCCCCATGGCTGGATGGCAAAAGTTCGTCCCTGGTACGGCCATCACGATCACATTCATGTACGGCTACGCTGTCCGACGGATTCACCCAGCTGCCGCGCCCAACCACCTGTGACCGGCAGCGACGGCTGCGCTGCCAAGGAGCTCGACTACTGGTTTTCGAGCAAGGTGATTCCGCCGAGGAAGGTCACGCCGCCAGTCAAACCGCCGAAACCGGTCATGCTCGCCGATCTGCCGCCCGCGTGCAAAGCGGTTCTCGAAGCACCTGACAAAACCAATCTCGCAAATGACAAACGCTGATATCCAAGGCAGCTGATGTCCAAGAGCACAACAACAAAACCGGACGAACTCTCTGTCCTTGCTGAACTCGAGCGCAAGGTCCTTTGGCTCGCGAGTTGGATGATCCACAATGCAAATTACCTGCGCGAGAACTCAGACGGACTAAAAGTCGGCGGCCATCAGGCATCAAGCGCGTCACTCGCAACGATCATGACTGCGCTTTATTTCGATGTACTGCGTCCGCAAGACCGCGTCGCTGTAAAGCCGCATGCGAGCCCGATTTTTCATGCCATCCAATATCTGCTTGGCAAGCAAACACGCGAGCGACTGGAAGCCTTCCGCGGCTACAAAGGCGCACAAAGCTACCCCTCACGCACCAAAGATACCGACGACGTCGATTTTTCAACCGGTTCGGTTGGTCTTGGTGTCGCACAGACATTGTTCTCGTCGATTACGCAAGACTATGTACGCGCGCACGGCTGGAGCCTGGATCGGCCAGAAGGCCGCATGGTGGCGCTGGTCGGCGACGCCGAACTCGACGAAGGCAACATTTTCGAGGCTTTGCTCGAAGGTTGGAAACAGGGTCTGCGTAACTGCTGGTGGATCATCGACTACAATCGCCAAAGCCTTGATGCGGTCGTGCGAGAAGGCCTGTGGGCACGCTACGAACAGCTGTTCCAGAATTTCGGCTGGAAGGTTGTCATTCTGAAATACGGTTCACTACAGCAAACTGCATTCAAGGAGCCGGGCGGCGAAACATTGCGCCAATGGATCGACAAGTGCCCGAACCAGCTTTACTCGGCGCTCGTGTTCGCGGGAGGCGCCGCCTGGCGCAAGAGGCTCAACGACGAGATTGGCGATCAAGGCGATGTGAGCAAACTGATCGAAAAGCGCACCGACGACGAATTGGCGGCGCTGATGAACAATCTTGGCGGTCACGATTTACCGTCGGTACTCGATGCATTCCACAACGCTGATCGCGAGAATCCGACCTGCTTCATTTGCTACACAGTGAAGGGCTTCGGATTGCCATTCGCGGGCCATAAGGACAATCATGCCGGTCTGATGACGCCGCCGCAGATGGAGACGTTTCGTCAATCGATGGGCGTTCGACCGGGGCACGAATGGGACAAATTCGAAGGGCTGCCCCTCGCACAGGAGGCTATCCAGTCGTTTCTCGATCGTGTCCCGTTCGCAACGGGCCCTGCCCGTCGATTGGATGCGCCGACAATCGAGGTCCCCGACAGCATTGCAGTCACCATTCAGCCGGTCATGTCGACGCAAACCGGCTTCGGCGCGATTCTCAACGAAATCGGGCGAGACGACAGCAATTTCGCGCGCCACATCGTCACTGCCTCTCCCGATGTAACCGTATCAACCAATTTGGGTCCATGGGTGAACCGGCGTGGGCTCTTTGCGCGCCAGGCAATGGCTGACACGTTCAAGAGCGAGCGGATCCCGTCGACCTTCAACTGGGAGTTCGCGCCCAAGGGGCAGCACATCGAACTTGGCATCGCCGAAATGAATTTGTTCATTTTGCTTTCGGCGCTTGGCCTGTCCCACACAATCAATGGCGAACGCCTGCTGCCGATCGGCACCCTGTACGATCCTTTCATTGCACGCGGCCTCGATGCGCTGAATTACGCTTGTTATCAGGATGCCCGCTTCATGCTGGTGGCAACGCCGTCCGGCATTACGCTTGCAGGTGAGGGTGGCGCGCATCAGTCGATTGCCGAGCCACTGATCGGACTGGCGCAGGATGGGCTCGCCAGTTTCGAGCCCGCCTATGTCGATGAACTTGCAGCTATTATGCTTTGGGCTTTCTCCTATATACAGAAAGACGGAGATGCAGCGCCGTCGGAGCGCAACTGGCTCCGTGATGAAACCGGTGGTTCGATTTACCTGCGTCTGTCCACGCGACCGGTTGAACAGATTCAGCGGCAAATGACGGCCGAACTGCGCCAGCAAATTGTCGACGGCGCATATTGGCAGCGCAAGCCAGGTCCCAATTGCCAGGTGGTTGTCGCCTACACCGGAGCGATAGCCCCGGAGGCGATCGAAGCCGTTGGCTTGATGGCGGAGGATCGCCGCGACGTGGGGCTGTTGGCGATCACCTCCGCCGACCGGCTCAATGCGGGATGGACAGCAGCACAACGCGCGCGTGAACGTGGACTCGTGCATGCGCGCTCGCATATCGAGCGGCTCCTCGCTGAGGTACCACCGCATTGCGGCATGGTCACCGTACTCGACGGGCATCCCGCGACACTGGCATGGCTCGGCGCTGTGGCCGGCCACCGTGTACGACCGCTAGGCGTTGAGCATTTCGGACAAACCGGGTCGCTTGCCGAGCTTTATCGGCACTATGGCATCGACGCCAATGCCATAGTCGCGGCAGCACAGGCGATTGCGCCCGGACGCCCGATCCGTCATCTCAAGGCATTGCCCTGATCTGCGGCTATATCATGCCGAACAACAGCGCCGGGATACTGAAGATGATGATCCAGACGATGATCGCACACACAATTACGGCAATCGTGTAGACCAATGCCTTATCGGCCGCCGGTCTCATCAATCCGGCAATGCCGGTGTACAGCAGATAGAGACTGTACAGGCCGAGAATTCCCAGAAATGCCAACGCCGGGATGAGATTGAAAACCCCAGCGAGCCAGGCCGCTGTCGGCGAATAGGCCGATACCCTCATCGCGTTGTCGAGATTTTTTTGTGCGCCGAACGTGCCGGCGAGAAAATCGATAATGTAGGCCACAACAAAAACGCCAACCAGAGAGAGAACATAGACAACAATGGCGCGAAGGAGCCCAAGCCCGAGTCCGACACGAAACGGGCCAAAGCCGATGATCGACGTGCCAATGAATGTACATATCGGCGGGATGGCAGCGACGATCGCCACATAATTCGGGAACAGATAACCCGCATCGCCGGGCTCACGCTCGATGCCCGGCCATTCCGACTTGGGTTGCAGCAGTATCCCCTTGATTCGCTCGACAAGATTCATGGCACCCCTCCATTGATCCGCGGTTCAACTATAGACGTTTTTGGTCCTCCAGAATCATCGCAGCGCCCTTTTCCGCAATCATCATTGTCGGTGAATTGGTGTTACCGGATGTGATCGAGGGCATCACGGAAGCATCCACCACTCGCAAGCCGTCTACGCCAATCACGCGAAGACGCGCATCAACGGCCGCGCGCGCATCGTCATCGCGGCCCATACGTGCCGTCCCGACAGGATGAAAAATCGTGGTGCCGATGTCCCCGGCAGCTTTGACGAGGCTGTGTTCATCATCATGCACCGATGCACCCGGCAGGTACTCGACCGGCGCGTATTTTTTCAGCGCCGGCTGGGACACAATCGCGCGCGTGACGCGGATCGAATCGGCGGCAACCCGGCGATCCTCGGGAGTAGCCAGATAGTTCGGACTTATCGCGGGCGCCTGCGACGGATCCTTGGATTTTAGCGTCAGGGCGCCCCGGCTGGTCGGCCGTACATTGGTGACGCTTGCCGTAAAAGCCGGAAATGGGTGCAAGGGCTCGCCGAACTTGTCGAGCGACAAAGGCTGCACGTGGTACTGGATGTTGGCGGTACTCTGGGAGGGATCGGATTTGGTAAAAGCGCCAAGCTGCGATGGCGCCATGGTCATCGGTCCGCGCCGGCGCAATGCATAATCAAGCCCCATAGCGAGGCGATTGCGCAGCCGGGCATAGGTCTCGTTCAGCGTTTTTACGCCGGAAACCTTGAAGATCATGCGCAGCTGCAAATGATCATGCAGATTCGCGCCAACCCCCGGTCTGTCGAGCACCAACGGGACCCCGAACTTCGACAGTTGATCCGCCGGCCCGATCCCGGACAGCATCATGATATGTGGCGAGCCAATGGCGCCCGCCGCGAGGATAACTTCTCCGCGGCACCGTGCGCTGCGTACCTCGCCTTTTTGCCGCCAGCGCACGCCGACGGCACGCTTGCCGCTCAATTCCAGTCCCTCAACCAGGCAGCCGGTTTCGAGCCGTAAATTCTTCCGGTGCAACACCGGTTTTAGAAACCCCCGCGCTGCCGACCAGCGACGTCCGCGTTTCTGATTGACGTGAAAGTAGCAAATGCCCTCGTTGTCGCCGGTATTGAAATCCTCGACAGTCGGGATGCCGTACTGGTTTGCCGCCGCACGGAAAGCGTCGAGAATTTCCCAGGTCAAACGAGGATATTCGACCCGCCATTCGCCGCCGGTCGCGTGATGTTCGCTTTTCAGAAAATGATCGACGTGCTTGCGAAAGTAAGGCCGCACGTCATCCCAGGACCAGCCGGGCAGGCCAAGCTGGCGCCAATGGTCGTAGTCGCCGGCCTGGCCAAGCATGTAGATCATGCCATTGATCGCCGAAGAGCCGCCGACCACCTTGCCGCGCGGATAGTTCAGGCTGCGGCCATTGAGACCGGGCTCAGGCTCGGTCTTGAGCAGCCAGTCCGCCCGTGAATTGCCGATCGCAAAAAGGTAGCCGACCGGAACATGAAACCAGATCCAGTTATCCCTGCCGCCAGCCTCCAACAGCAGAACGCGGTTTTCCGGCTGGGCGGAAAGGCGATTGGCGAGGACGCAACCCGCCGACCCTGCACCCACGATGATGTAGTCAAACTCGCCTTCAATGGGGTTCGCGTCCGTCATTCCCGTCCCTCGCCGGTCGCCAGACTTTACCCCGGCCGCCAGGAGTTGCTAGAGTTGCAAACTTGCTGCGCACCGTGCGTGCGCCGCACAAGCCCGGAACGGCGGTTCCGACTAATCCCTGTTATGCAACCGGCGCTTTGACGCCGCAGGAGAACCGCCATGTCTGTACGGCTTTTGAGTCTGTTTGCCCTTTTGGTCGCACTCGCCGGCGCTCCACAACCGCTGATCGCACAGGAGCAGATCACGGTCTTTGCTGCAGCGTCGCTGAAGAATGCGCTCGATGACACCAACGCGGCCTTCACCAAATCCACCGGTATCAAGGTGGTCGCGAGCTACGAGGCAAGCTCTGCTCTGGCCAAGCAGATCGAACAAGGCGCCCCCGCCGATGTGTTCATCTCCGCGGACCTGCGCTGGATGGACTATGTGACGGAACACAAGCTGATCAATCCGAATACCCGGATGAATCTCCTCGGCAACAAACTGGTGCTGATCGCGCCCGCCAATTCGAAACTCGACCATGTCACGATCGGCCAAAACTTCGACATCGCAAAACTTGCCGGCGACGGCCGCATCGCAGTCGCCGATGTTAAAGCCGTTCCCGCCGGGCTCTATGCCAAGGCGGCATTAGAGAAACTTGGCGCCTGGCCTGCTGCAGAGCCGAAACTCGCGCAGGCGGAAAACGTGCGGGCAACACTCGCCTTCGTCGCGCGCGGTGAAACGCCGGTCGGTATTGTGTATGAGACTGACGCCAAGATCGAGCCAAAGGTCAAGATTCTTGGCGCCTTTCCTGGTGGCTCCTATCCGCCAGTGATTTATCCGGTCGCCGCCACCGCGGACACCAAGAAGACCGGCGTTGGCCAGTATTTCAGCTTCTTGCGTACGCCAGCCGCGAAGGCGATCTTCGAAAAATACGGCTTCAGCTATCTCATCAAGCCGATCTCATAGACGGCATCAAAACGCGTGTTCGAGTTATCGCCTCAGGATTGGACGGCGGTCCAGCTGTCGCTGCGGGTGGCTGCCGTATCCACGCTGGTCGCCCTGCCATTCGGCATTGCGATCGCCATGGTGCTGGCGCGTAGGAACTTTTGGGGCAAGGCGCTCCTTGACGGCATTGTTCTTCTGCCGCTCGTACTGCCGCCGGTCGTGACCGGTTATTTACTGCTCATAACATTGGGTCGCCGCGCTCCGGTGGGCGCCTTTCTTGCCGATCACTTCGGGATTGTGTTCTCGTTCCGCTGGACCGGCGCGGCATTGGCCTGCGGGGTGATGGCTTTTCCCCTCATGGTGCGCGCTATTCGTCTTTCGATCGAAGCCATCGATACGCGACTGGAAGATGCGGCCGCGACCCTCGGCGCCAATTCAATCTGGAAATTTGCCACCATCACGCTGCCGCTTGCCTTGCCCGGTATTGTCGCCGGCGCCATGCTTGCATTCGCCCGTGCGCTCGGCGAGTTCGGCGCGACAATCACGTTCGTTTCCAATATACCGGGCGAAACCCAAACGATTTCGGCGGCGATCTACACGTTGACACAGGTGCCGAACGGCGACGCAGACGCGCTTAAACTGGTTGTCGTTTCCATCGTCATCTCTCTTGGTGCCTTGATGATTTCGGAATGGCTCGCGCGGCGTGCCACCGCCCGCCTGCACGGGGAATAGCCATGATCGTGGTGCAGGTGGCAAAACAGCTCGGCGAATTTCGGATCGACGCATCGTTCACCTGCGAGAGTGGCGCCACCGCCCTGTTCGGTCCGTCCGGTGCCGGCAAGACCAGCGTCATCAATATGATTGCCGGCTTGCTCAAGCCCGACGACGGCCGCATCGTTCTCGATGGCGAGGTGTTGTTTGACCGCGCCGCGCGTATTCATGTGCCGGTTTCGCAGCGGCGGATCGGCTACGTTTTCCAGGAAGGCCGCCTGTTCCCGCACCTTTCTGTGCAACACAATCTTGCCTATGGCCGCTGGATGAACGGTCAGCCGGCTGATCCTGCTGCATTCCGACATGTGGTCGACCTGCTTGATATCGGCCATTTGCGGGATCGGCGGCCCGGCAAGCTGTCCGGCGGTGAACGCCAGCGCGTCGCAGTCGGCCGTGCATTGCTGATGCAGCCGCGCCTCTTGCTCCTCGATGAGCCGCTCGCTTCGCTTGACGATGCGCGCAAGCGCGAGATCTTGCCTTATCTGGAACGCTTGCGGGATGAAGCGCACGTGCCGCTGATCTACGTCAGCCACGATGGCCCCGAGGTCAGACGCATCGCCACTCAGGTGGTGCGGCTTGAAGGTGGCACAGCCGTCGCCAGTGGCGGCATCGAACTGCTCGACGCGACACAGGGAGATGTGGTTGCCTAAGGCATGTTCCCTCCGGAGCGAATCGTTTGCCTGACCGAAGAGACCGTCGAAACCCTGTATCTCCTCGGTGAAGACCGCCGCATTGTCGGTGTGTCTGGCTATGCCGTACGGCCACCGCAGGTGCGCCGCGAGAAGCCGCGCGTGTCCGCATTCATTTCGGCCGATGTGCCGAAGATCCTCGCGCTCAAGCCTGACCTGGTCCTGACCTTCTCGGATTTGCAGGCCGATATCGTCGCAGAATTGATCAGAGCCAATGTCGCTGTCCATGCATTCAACCAACGCGACGTCGGCGGCATCCTCGACATGATCCGTACGCTTGGTGCGCTGGTTGGCGCGGCGGAAAAAGCTGATGCGTTGGCGCGCTCATTGGCCGCGCGCGTCGACGCCGTGCACGAGCGCTCCCGTAAGCTGCGGTATCGGCCGCGTGTTTATTTCGAGGAATGGGACGAACCGATGATTTCGGGGATCGCCTGGGTATCGGAGCTGATCGAAGCGGCCGGCGGTGTCGAGGTATTTCCGCAGCTGGCTGTGCGCAAGAATGCCAAAGACCGCATTGTCTCGGCGGATGATGTTATCGCGGCGGCCCCGGACATCATTGTCGGTTCATGGTGCGGCAAGAAGTTCGTTCCGGCCAAGGTCGCTGCGCGGCCCGGTTTTGCCCAGGTCCCCGCCGTTCGTGGCGACTGGCTGCGCGAAATCAAATCGCCACTGATTCTTCAGCCGGGCCCCGCCGCCCTCACCGACGGACTCGATCAATTGGCCGGGATTGTCTCCGAATGGGTTGAAAAACGCGCAGTGTAAGCGCATGAAAGGGTCTCCAAAGCACGTAGGAATTTCAGGCCTGATCGTGCTATGGAGCCCTGAATTTCAATAGGATCTAACGATGCAGCCGAACATGATGCGCGCCAATCTCTCGATGGATTTGCTGCTGGTGGCATTTCTGATCGGCTTTGATGTGGCTGCGCGGCTCCTGCCACACGCGCCTGGTTTCTTGCCGGTCGCAGCCAGCGGACTGTTCGCGGCGCGCTACCTGCGTATTCCGGCACTCGCCGTCGTGGTGCCCTTGCTCGGCATGTGGCTGAGCGACATGGCACTCCCGGGTGAGGATTGGCGCATTGTGCTGGTCGGTTTTGCCGCGATTTCGATTCCTGCGGTCGCCGGCATGTTCACTCGTCGTTGGCAGGGCGTAGTACCGGTCGCCGGCACCATGGTGGCTTGCTCATTGGCCTTCTTCTTGCTGTCCAACGCCGCCGTCTGGGCCTTCAGCGGCATGTATCCGCCCACATGGCAGGGCCTGACGCAGTGCTATATCGCGGCGCTGCCGTTCCTGGACAAGACGGTGCTCGGTGATCTGTTCTGGACCTTGGTATTGTTTGGCGGTGCATGGCTGGTGCAACACATGCCGTCACTGTCGCGGCGAGCGCTCTAGCCAAGCCACCTCTTTATCCTGTCCCATTGTGCCTTGGCGTAAGCCTGCCACGTCGTTGGGGATTCCGGCTCGGCAAGACGCAGGCCCACCGTTATCACTCGGCCACCACCGACCTTGTGAGCGAGCAGCGCGATTGGACCCAGTTCAACGATATCGCCGGCCCGCGTGCGGCGCCGCAGCTGTTCGTTGAAATAATCCGAGAGTGTAACCTCCATATGGCCGGCGGCGACCTGTAGTCCGTATATTTCGGCCAATGCCCCCAGTGTCGCGGTTCCCGGCACGAAAAAGTCGCCGAGCAACCGCGGATCGGGCGCGGGCGGCTCTGGCATTTTGACGAAGAAGCGGTCGAGCGCCTGGGCTTTTTCCGGCGGGGCCAACAGGTAGACGTAGTCGCCCTCACGCACCGGATGTGCTTCTGCCGGGGTGAGGATCTCCTCATTGCGGATGACCAGTGTCGGCCGCGCCCAGGTCGGAATAAGCCCCCGGCGAAGATACGGACTGTTTGTGGATACGGGATAGCCGACAATCTCGCGCGCGAGCTGACCGGGTAAATCGAGCTCCACCCGGCGCGGCAGCGGATCGGAACGGCTAAACGAGATATCGAGCTTGCGAGCTGCGAGCGCTACCGTCCAGCCCTGCACCAGCAACGAGGACAACACCACCACGAAAGCCACGTCGAAATAAAGATAGGCGCCGGGCAGTTCGACCATCAATGGAATTGAAGCAAGGAAAATTGCGACTGCGCCGCGCAAGCCGACCCAGGACACGAAGATTTTTTCATTCAACTGGAATTTGAACGGCGCGAGACACAGGAACACGGCCGCAGGCCGGGCGATCAGCATCAGAACCAGTGCGACCGCTATCGCGCCGAACACGCTATCAGCCAGACGGTGCGGCCAGGCCAACAGGCCGAGCAGAACAAACATCACGATCTGCGCAAGCCAGGTGACGGCATCCAGAAAGACGACAACGGAATTGTGTGCGCGCGTCTGCTTGTTGCCGACGACAAGACCGGCCAAATAGACGGCGAGAAAGCCCGATGCGTGGACGGCATTGGCGAACGCAAAAACAACCAGCGCACTGACCGCCACAAAGGGCGCATGCAGGCCCTGCGCCAGCACAAGCCGGTTGAGAACCAGCGTGATGATCTGCCCACCGAAAAAGCCAATGACGCAACCGAGGATCGAGTTCGCGCAGGAACGTCATTGTTGCATGCGACCAACTCTGGTTGCCGACGAGCAGGATCTCGACCAGCAGCAAGGCGAGAAACACCGCAAACGGATCGTTGGTGCCTGACTCGACCTCCAGCACGGCCCGCACGCGCGGCCGCAGCCGCAGGCCGCGTGCATTGATGAGGAAGAAAACGGCGGCAGCGTCGGTCGACGCCACAACCGCGCCCAAGAGAAGAGCCTGAATCCAGCCGAGACCGAAGACGATTTTCGCCACCGGCGCGGTGAGCACCGTCGTGATCAACACGCCGATCGTGGCAAGCACAATGGAAGGCCCCAGCACATTCCGGAAGCTGGCGAAGCGCGTCCGCAGCCCCCCGTCGAACAAAATGAGCGCCAGCGCGATCGAACCGACGGTATAGGCCGTGGTGACATCGTCGAACTTGAGTCCGCCCGGTCCGCCCTCGCCGGCCATCATGCCGACCAACAGGAATACCAGGAGCAACGGAGCGCCGAAGCGCAGCGCGATCAGGCTCGACAGGATGCCGGCAAGAACCAGCAGGCTGCCGAGCAGTATGGCAAGGCTGACAGTGTCGAGCGAGGCCATGGCGCGAATCTCCGTCCGCTATAGGAAGGTCTCGCGAGCCTCAGAGCAATGGAAAATCAGTCGCAGCAGCCCCGCTGGCGTAACGCGTGCTCCGGGACGACAGGTCGCTAAAATGCCACCTTGTCGCCGCCCTTGAGAGAGAGGATTTCGCGCGCTTCGTCCGGACCGGCGATTTCGAGCCCCAGACCTTCAAGGATCTTGCGGACATTGGTGACCTGTTGCGCGTTCGATTCAGCCAGCTTGCCTGCGCCGATCCAGAGCGAATCCTCCATGCCGACCCGCACGTTGCCGCCCATCGCCGCTGCGATAGCGGCGACCCGCATCTGATTGGCGCCCGCACCGAGCACCGACCAATGATAGTTGTCGCCGAGAAGACGATCGGCCGTTCGCTTCATCATCATGACATCTTCCGGATGCGCGCCGATGCCGCCCAGAATGCCGAAGACCGATTGCACGAACAGTGGCGGCGTAACCAGGCCGCGGTCGAGGAAATGACGGAGCGTGTAGAGGTGCCCGATGTCATAGCACTCGATCTCGAACCGGGTGCCATTTCCCGCACAGGTCGTGAGGATGTACTCGATGTCCGCGAAGGTGTTCTTGAACATGCCCGCCTTCGAGCGCTCGAGGTACGGTTCCTCCCAATCGTGTTTGAACTTCCCTTTGTAACGAGGGATCATCGGATAAAGGCCGAAGTTCATCGTGCCCATATTGAGCGAGGCAACCTCAGGCTTGAAGGTCGCGGCCGGCCGCACCCGCTCTTCGGCCGTCATCGTCGGCGCACCGCCGGTCGTGATGTTCACCACCACGCTGGAGCGCTGCTTGATCACTTTGAGGAATGGAGCAAACGCCTCCGGCGTCTGATCGGGTCGGCCATCCTGCGGATTGCGCGCATGCAAATGCACGATGGCGGCACCCGCTTCCGCGGCGCCAATCGCGGCATCCGCAATCTCCTGGGCGGTTACCGGTAAATGCGGCGACATCGATGGCGTGTGAATAGAACCGGTAACGGCACAGGTAATGATGACTTTTCGCGACTTCGCCATGAGCTTTCCATCCCGATGAAGTGAGTGTTTTTGATTGGCAAATGGACTTCGCAGGCGATCCTAGAGTATCAGCCGTACCGAAGTCACCCTGCCCGCGTCGAACCTTTTTTGGAGCCCAAACCCTGGAGCCCATGTCCGCGCCCGACAAAGTCCATAGACCGACGATGATCGTCGGCATCGTCTGTGGCACACTTGCGGCCTTCGCCTGGGCCGCGGGCTTCGTGGTTGCAAAGCACGGTATCCAGATCGGCTTTTCGCCCGCCGACCTCGCGTTTCATCGTTTCTTCTGGTCCGGCCTCCTGGTGCTGCCGCTGATTGTGCGCGACGGCTTGCGTGACCTTGGTGGCGTCGGATGGGCGCGCGGATTCGTGATGACCATCCTGTCCGGCCCGCCGCAGTCGCTGCTCGCCTATAGCGGATTTATTCTGGTGCCACTGGGACACGGCACCACGATCCAGCCGGCGTGTGCGGCACTGTCCGGACTGGTTCTCGCCTCGTTCGTCTTGCACGAGAAGGCAACGTCGCGGCGCATCGTCGGCGGCGCGATCATTGTCGCCGGCCTTTTGATGTTCGGCGCTGAATCGCTCGCGACAATCGGCAGCCACGGTCTCGGCGGTGATTTGTTGTTTGCGACCGCCGGCGTGTTCTGGGCCACATTCGGGACGTTGCTTCGACTCTGGAACGTACCAGGCACGATGGCCGTAAAAGCGGTCGCTGCGGTTTCGACATTGATTTTTGCGCCGATCTATTTTTTCACCTACGGCCTGAGCGGGCTGGAACGGCAAAGCTTGCTCGAAAATCTACTGCAAGCCGTCGTGCAGGGAGGATTGGCCGGATCTTTGCCGATCTACCTTTTCGCTCATGCCGTCATCGCGCTCGGCGGCGGACGCGCAGCGACATTCCCGGCTTTGGTGCCGGTCTTCGGCGTCGTGATAGGATTTCTCGCGCTTGGCGTTGTGCCGACCCTCGCGCAATTCGCCGGCATGCTGATCGTGCTGCTCGGTTTTCAACTCGCGTTGCGGCGTTGACCGCGTGCGAGCTTCCAATTCAGCGAAGACCTTTGAACAACATCCGGCAAGTCTGCGCAACAAAGTCTTTGGCCTTTTCACGCGAGACGTGAAGTCTGCGGTGTAGAATCTGCGTCGTGATGCCTTGCAATGCCGACACGAACACCGCTGCGCGGACGTGCGCGACCTCCGGGGCGACCCCGCTGTGGATGAAAGGATCGCGAAACACCGCCATGGTTTCAGCCATCGCCACCTCAAGGTCGGGAAACGCCCCTTTCACATTGATGCGGGGGCCGGCCATCAAGGTGAACAGGTTCGGATGATCGCGCGCGAACAAATAGAAGCCTGTACCGGCTGCCACGAGCATGTCTTCGCCCGCCGGCTTGTGAGCCAATTGTTGTTTGATGCGGCGTTCCATGCGCCGCCAACCATCCTCTGCGACGCGAGCCAGCAACGCGAATTTATCGGGAAAATACCGATACACAGCGCGGTGATTAACTCCCGCGGCGCGCGCAAGCTCGCGCAGGCTGAGCGCCTCGACGTCTCCTGCCTCGAGCTGCGCGATTGCGGACCCGACCAAGGCTTCCGCCAGGTGCCCGTGGCGGAAGGTCTTACGGGTTTTTTGCCAGCCGGTGGTCCTTACTGCCCTCACCTGTCGCGCTCACGCATAGCTGCCATCCCTTGACCCGAAAGGAGACACTGACATAAGTCTCCGCTGGAGACAATCACACGGACCAGCGTCATGCCAGAATCTCCACAGGATCGTCCAAACGTCATTATTTTCCCGCCAATTATTCTGGCCACGACAGTCGCGCTCGGCTGCCTTCTGCAATGGCTAGTGCCGATCGGCCCCTTCGGGAGCCTGAGCCAGGCATGGCGGATCCCCGCAGGTGCTGTTGTTGTTCTTGCCGGCGTTTTGCTCGCGGCCACAGGCCGGCGCACGCTCGTGCGCCTCGGCACCAATGTCAGCCCCCTGCAGCCGACGACCGCGCTTGCCACCGATGGTATTTTTGGTTGGACACGGAATCCGCTCTACAGCGGCGGCACGCTCATGATGCTCGGGATTGCGATTGCTTTTGCGCTCGACTGGCTGCTGCTGCTCATTATCCCAAGCCTGCTGATTCTGCATTTCGGCGTGGTAAGGCGCGAAGAAGAATATCTCGAGGGCAAGTTCGGTGATCGGTACCGCAGCTATAAATCTAACGTCGCACGGTACGGATTCGGAATTTGACCAGGGCGCGCCCGGCGTGAGCTAGGCCTCCGGCCCGGCATATTTGCCCGCCGTCTCCGGGAACATGTTCTTGATGATCTTGAACTTGGAGATGTCAACGGTGGCATCCATGTGCATGAAGATCACCGCATCACGCAGCACTTTTTCTATTCCGAAGTCGAGCATGATGCCGTTACCGCCGTGCAATTCGACCGCATGCTGCGCAACCTTCAGGATTTCCTCCGATGCGAACATTTTGGCCATGTTCACAAGCGTTTCCGCGTCCGGTGAGTTGTCGTCGACCGCCTGCGACGCTCGATCGAGCAAGGCACGCACGGCTTCGATGCGCGTGGCCATATCGGCAAGGCGCAGCGCCACCGCCTGATGCTTGATCAGGATGCGGCCGCCCTGAACGTAGTTCTGCACATACTCGGCCGTCGCCTCGAAAGCACGCACGCCGACACCGAGGTTCTTGGCAGCCTGGATGATTTTGCCTGGACGAAAGTAAACACCGGCCGAGCCAAGCGCGGAATTCTCCACCAACAGATGATCGTCGGGCACAAACATGTCCTCGAACACCATCTCGCCATTGTTCATGAACCGGCAGCCGAGCGTTTCATTACAGCGAGCGACCGAAAACCCTTTCGTTTCGCGCGGCACCAGAAACGAGGAGGTCCCCTGCATCATGCCGACCTTTTGGTTGGTATTGGCGTACACGACGTAGAGGCTGGCGTCGTATCCATTGGAGATGAATTGCTTGCGGCCATTGATCACCCAGCCGCCATTGGCTTTGACCGCTTTGGTCTGCATCGCCGCTTCCGGCACATTGTAGGGCAGCCAGCGATCCGAGGCGCCGCGCGGTTCAGTCAGGCAATGCGCCATCAGGAACTGCGGTTCAGCGACGAGGCGCTTGAACCATTTTTCCTGAAGATGCCTCGGCGCAAGCTGGCGAAGCAGCACCGATACTTTCCAGTTCTGCACCAGCTTGTCGGCGAGCCCGGAATCACCGCGCGCAATTTCCCCGGCGATCATCGCGAATGTACGAACCTCGGTGCCCTTTTCGAGCTCCACGCCGCCGAACTCTTCCGGAACGCCCAATGTCCGGATACCGATTTTCTCGGCCTCTTCCAGAATGCGCACGGGCAGCCGGTCTTCCGGCACCATGGACCACTCGAGTTTCCAGTTTTGCTTGATGAATGGAAGGACCACCTCATCGACAAAATCACGGCAACTTTGTCGCATCATCCGTTGCTCTTCTGACAGGCCACGGTCGGCGGATGTACGGTCGAGCATTGTGCTTTCCTTCCCTGACGCTGCCGCAAACTGAAGCGCTACGCGGCCTTCCTGTTCGACAAAAACTCGCCCATGCGATCGAGCGCCTTCAGAATATTTTCGGTGGAATTTGCATAAGACACCCGCACATAGCCTTCGCCGAGAATGCCGAAATCCGGACCGCCGATAATGGCAACGCCGCTATCGTCCAGGAGCGCGGATGCCAGCGCTTTTGCCTTCCATCCGGTGCGCTTGACGTTGGGAAAAGCATAGAACGCACCCTTTGGCGTGGTAGAGGACACACCGGGCAATTTGTTGAGCCCATCGACCACCACTTTCCGCCGTTTATCGAATTCGGCAATCATCTTGCGCACTTCTTCCTGCGAACCTTTCAGCGCGGCCAGGCCGGCATATTGCGCCGAAGCGTTGACGCAAGAATGCAGATTCACCGCAAGCTTGCGGGCATAGTCGTAGAGTTTTTCCGGCCAAACCGCGTAACCGAGCCGCCAGCCGGTCATCGCGTAAGTTTTCGACCAGCCGTTGAGGAGAATAAGCCGCTCGCGAATTGACGGATACGACAGCAAACACACGTGGGTTTCGCCGTCATAGACCATGTGATCGTAAATTTCGTCGGACATAATCGCTACGTCAGGCCACTTGTCGAGCCCGGCCACGAGTTTGTCGACTTCGGCCTTTGGCGTCACACCGCCCGTCGGATTGGCCGGTGAATTGAGAATCAACAATCGCGTCCGCGGCGTGATCAGCTCGAGCGTTTCTTCCGCCGAGAACGCAAAACCGTTTTCTTCACGAACCGGCACAGGCACCGGCTTCGCCCCGGTAAACTCGATCATGGAACGATAAATCGGAAATCCGGGGTCGGGATACATGATTTCCGCGCCCGGTTCGCCGAACATCAAAATCGACATGAACATCGTCGGCTTGCCGCCGGGCATGATCATCACGCTGTCGGGCGATACTTCGACCTTGAAGCGTTTGGCGAGATCGGCCGCAACAGCCTCGCGCAATGGTGGAATTCCATTGGCGGGGGTATATCCATGATGACCGTCGCGCAGAGCTTTTACCGCCGCCTCGACGATGAAATCGGGTGTCCGGAAATCGGGCTGGCCAATCCCAAGATTGATGATGTCGCGGCCCTGCGCGGCCAGCGCATTGGCGCGCGCAAGCACGGCGAAGGCGTTTTCTTCGCCAATACGATCGAAGGCCGCGATAGTACGGAACATAACTGCAATCCTCCGGTGACGTCGCGGCCTATCCCGCCGCAGACCTTCCCTATGAGGTGCAGTTCAGCCGATCAGGCCGCAAAAATCAAACGCGCTGGTCTCCGCCAATCCCGAAGGTCGCTTACTGCTCGCCGCCAAACCGGCCGCTGATATCTCGCCAGATCTGAAAACGAATATTCGGGTCCGGGTCATCGCCAAGATAGACACCGCTATAGTACAGCGGTCCTGCAGGAAACTTATCGGTGCCCCAATGTTGGGGCGTCGCCTGCGAGCTCGTGGCGGCGGCTGCGACCTTCTTGTGCTTTCGGGTCTTGGCGGCATCGGCCGACGACGCGAGTGCAAACACTGCAACCAGGGTGGCGGTTAGTACTTTGAATGGAAGTGACGACATGACAACCCTCATGACGCTGTGGGATGCCCTCGCTTAACGAATTGGCGTAACCAGGCAAAGTAAATGCGGCGTCAAACCAATCACAACTCAGTGTCGGAATATTGCGGCACTTGGGGTGTTCCGGGTCGCCGGATTCCTCCGCTCAAATACCTAACCGCTTAAGTCAACATTGCAATCAAGGGGCCGTTGGAGGCATTGTCGCGCTCCTTTTGCTTTCCAGGTGCCATCATGAGCATTGCCGACAAACGGCGCACGTTTCACACGCTGCATCAAAACGGCTGCTTTGTCATTCCCAACCCGTGGAATGTGGGAAGTGCCCGCTATCTGCAAGGTCTCGGCTTCAAGGCGCTGGCTACCACCAGTTCGGGTTACGCGCATTCGGATGGCTATTCGGACGGCGACGTGACCCGCGACATGGTGCTCGCGCATTGTCGCGACATCGCGCAGGCGACGGACGTGCCGGTCAATGCGGATTTCGAGGGAGGCTACGCCGTCGATCCCGATGAGGTCGCAGCCAACGTTCGGCTCTGTGTCGAGACAGGCGTAGCCGGACTATCGATCGAAGATTCCACGGGAGACAGTGCAAACCCTCTCTACGATTTTGGCCTGGCGGTCAAACGCGTGCGCGCCGCACGCGACGCAATCGATAAAGCCGGCGGGGATGTCATCTTCACCGCGCGTACGGAGGGGTTTATCCAGAACCGGCCCGACCTTGATGAAACAATCCGCCGGTTGAAGGCGTTCGCGGACGCCGGAGCCGATTGTCTTTATTCGCCCGGTATCAAAACCCGCGAGCAGATTGTCGCGACCATCAAGGCGGTGGCACCGAAGCCGATCAATTTCCTCAACAGCGGTGCCTTCGGTTATACGGTCGATGATCTTGCCGCGCTCGGCGTGCGTCGCATTAGCGTCGGCGGCACGCTCGCGCGCGTGGCCATGCACGCGTTCATTCAATCGGCGCGCCAAATTTCGCAGGAGGGCAAGTTCGACAGCTTCGGCGGCGTCGTATCGAACGCCGAACTGAACAAGTTCTTCCATGACGACCTGGCGCGCCGGCCGAAATCGTGAGCGAACATGCCCATCCGGTTACCGGCCAACCGATCGGAGCGCCGGTCGACGATCGTCCGGCAAAACGCCCTGGCCCGGTGACGCTCACCGGCCGCCATGGCCGTGTCGAAAAGCTCGCTCCTGCACATGCAGCGACGCTATGGGAGGCAGTCAAGGGCGACGACACGATCTGGACCTACATGTCGCAATACGGCCCGTTCGCGGACGCCAGTGAATTTGCAGCATGGGTGGCACAACGCGCGACGCTGGAAGACCCATATTCCTATGCGATTGTGGATGCTGCGAATCGCACGCTCGGCATCGCGACGCTGATGGAAATTCATCCCCATATGCGCGTGATCGAGGTCGGCCATATTGTCTATTCACCGACGCTCCAACGGACGGCGCTTGCAACGGAGACCCAATACTTGCTCGCACGCTATGTCTTCGAAACGCTGGGTTACAGGCGCTACGAGTGGAAATGTAATTCGCACAACGCCGCGTCGCGGCGCGCAGCGCTCCGCTATGGCTTCATATTCGAGGGTGTTTTGCGGCAACACAAAATCGCAAAGGGCCGCAATCGCGATACGGCTTATTTTTCCATGCTCGACAACGAATGGCCGATGCGCAAGCTCAACTTCGAGCGCTGGCTGTCGCCTGATAATTTCGAGGCCGATGGAAGGCAAAAGTTGGGTCTGACCAAGCTCAACGGCGTGGTTGAATGAACGCTCGGGCCGCAGCTTCAGCGGGCCTGATGCAGCAGCAACCCTTTGTGCTGTTCTGGCTGGCAAGACTTGCCTCGACCATGGGCTATCAGATGCTGGCCCTCACGATTGGCTGGCAAATCTACGAGATCACCAACAGCGCATTTGATCTCGGCCTCGTGGGCTTGATCCAGTTTGTTCCGGCCGTGGTTCTGACGCTTTTGATCGGGCATGCCGCGGACCGGTACGATCGCCGTCTCATCGTGTGCGTTGCGCAAAGCGTCTACGTTCTCGCAGCCGTAATGATCACCGTTGCGCTGCTGACCGGAGCGCTGGGGCGCAACCTTCTGTTCACCGCTGTTTTTATGATCGGCAGTGCCCGCGCCTTCGAATTGCCGACGGCACATGCATTGGCGCCCTCTTTGGTACCGGCACCGATGATTTCACGTGCCGTGGCCGCTTGGACCTCAGCCAATCAAACAGCCATTATTTGCGGCCCGGCCTTGGGTGGCATTATTTACGCGCTCAGCCCGGTACTGGTTGGCGTTATCTGCCTGTTGTTGTTCGCCTGCTCGATCACGTTGATCAGCTTCGTGCAAGCCAAAGGTGCGCCGGAAAAGCGCGAGCCGCCCACCGTTGCGTCCGTGCTCGCAGGTTTCGAATACATCCGCAGCCGGCGGCGCCTGCTTGGTGTGATTACTCTTGACCTTTTCGTGGTGATCCTCGGCGGTGCCACAGCGCTTCTGCCGATCTACGCCAAAGACATCCTCAGTGTCGGCCCCATCGGCCTCGGCCTCCTGCGCTCGGCGCCGGCTGTCGGTGCGCTGATAACGTCCGTGGTGCTCGCCCGCCATCCGGTCGAGCGCCACATTGGCCGGAAAATGTTCGCGGTTGTCGCAATTTTCGGCGCGGCAACGATCATGTTCGGGCTTTCGACCTGGTTCCCGCTGTCGCTAGTCGCGCTGGCCATCCTGGGAGCTTCGGACGCGGTCAGCATCGTCATCCGTTTTTCCCTCGTTCAGATCGAGACCCCGGACGAAAAGCGCGGACGTGTAAGCGCGATCAACTACCTGTTTGTGGGTTCGTCGAACACGCTGGGTGAATTCGAGTCCGGCCTGATTGCCGCCTGGCTTGGCGCGGTTCCGTCAGTTGTGATCGGTGGACTGGGCTCATTGCTGGTCGCAGCAACCTGGATGATGCTATTCCCCGATCTCCGCCGGATCGACCGCTTCGAACCGGCGGACCGTGATCATATGAGGACGTGATGCATATTCTGATAACCGGCGCGGCCGGAATGATCGGCCGCAAGCTCAGCGCGAGACTGGTCGGAGATCGACAACTCAATGGCGAGACGATCGATAGGCTGACACTGGTCGACGTCGTAGCGCCTGAAAAACCAGCCGGTTTTGCAGGTGCGATCGAGTTGTCAGCAAGCGACCTTGCAAGCCCCGGCGCCGCAGCCAAAGCCATCGGCAAAAAGCCGGACGTGATCTTTCATTTGGCTGGTGTCGTGTCCGGCGAGGCCGAAATTGATTTCGAAAAAGGTTATCGGGTCAATCTTGGCGGAACCCGGGAACTGCTTGAGGCGGTTCGCGCAGCCGATTATCAACCGAAAATGATTTTTACGTCGTCAATTGCAGTATTCGGCGCGCCCTTTCCCCGCTCAATTCCCGACGATTTTCATCTGACGCCGCTGACCTCGTACGGAACGCAAAAGGCCATTTGCGAATTGTTGCTCGCTGACTATACGCGACGCAATATTCTTGACGGCATTGGCATCAGATTGCCGACTATTTGCGTACGCCCGGGCAAACCCAACAAGGCTGCGTCCGGCTTTTTCTCCGGCATTATTCGCGAACCCTTGGCAGGCCAGGAAGCGCTATTACCGGTCGCCGACACCGTGCGGCACACGCACGCGAGTCCGCGTGCGGCAGTTGGTTTTCTTGTCCACGCCGCAGGGCTGACGCGTGAGCAGCTTGGGCCGCGGATCAATCTCTCCATGCCCGGTGTATCCTGTACCGTCGGAGACCAAATTGAGGCTCTGCGCCGTGTCGCCGGCGAGAAGGTCGTTGCGCGCATCCGGCGCGCACCAGACGAGCTTGTTCAGCGAATTGTTTCTGGCTGGGCCGAGCAACTCGATGCAAAACGCGCCCGGGATCTCGGGTTTAAGGCCGAGGCTGCGTTCGACGACATCATCCGTGCGCATATCGAGGACGAGTTGAGCGGGAAGATAGTGAATTAATCTCGCGCTTGCATCATGCGCCGTAAACCTTACATTGGGCTCCATGACCTACGTCGACGCAGCTGTCGCGCCTTTACGGAAAACCGGCCAGATCAAAATTCACGGTCCTGCCGCCTTCGAGGCGATGCGCAAGGCTGGCCAGCTTGTGGCGCGCTGCCTTGACATGCTGACCGAGCACGTCAGTCCAGGTGTGCCGACCGAAAAGATCGATCGCCTGGTGTTTGAATACGCGATGGACCACCACGCTCTTCCCGCAACGCTGATGTATCGCGGCTACAAGAAATCGACCTGCACGTCTCTCAATCATGTGGTCTGCCACGGAATTCCCGGCGACAAGCCGTTGAAGGATGGCGACATCGTCAATATCGACGTGACGCTGATCCTTGACGGCTGGCACGGAGATTCCAGCCGGATGTTCACGATCGGCGAGATTCCGCGCCGCGCTGAACGGCTGATCGATGTTACGCACGAGGCGATGATGCGCGGCATTGCAGCAATTCGGCCCGGTGCGACAAGCGGCGATATCGGTCACGCAATTCAGACCTACGTCGAGGCACAACATATGAGCGTGGTGCGCGACTTCTGCGGCCACGGTCTCGGCCGCCTCTTCCATGACGAGCCCAACATCGTGCACGTCGGGCGGGCCGGCGAAGGTATCGTGCTGAGGCCCGGAATGTTTTTCACGATCGAGCCCATGATCAATCTCGGCCGCCCCCATGTGAAGGTTCTGTCCGACGGCTGGACGGCTGTGACGCGGGACCGCTCGCTGTCGGCGCAATTCGAGCACACGATCGGCGTTACGAAAGATGGCGTGGAGGTCTTCACGTTTTCGCCCGGCGGTCTGCATAAGCCGCCGTACAAGCGGTAAAGGCATTTTTCTTTCAGAAAAACTCGTTTATCTCAAAGATTGTGTTTTTCACAAATACAATTATTACGTGTATACGATACCAGATACAATCGCATGACTGATAAGCCTCACTATCATGGCCATCGCGAACGGTTGCGCGGGCGTTTCCGGCAGGTCGGTCCCGAGGCAGTCACCGATTACGAATTGTTGGAGCTGGTGCTTTTTCGTGCCATCCCGCAACGCGACGTCAAACCATTGGCCAAGGGCCTGATCACCAAGTTCGGTTCATTTCCCGAAGTCCTTTCCGCCCCGCCGGCCCGGCTCGCCGAAATCAAGGGCATTGGCGATGCGGCCATCACCGAGCTCAAGATCGTGCAAGCGGCCGCAAGCCGCCTTGCACGCGGTCAAATCCAGAAGCGGCTGATTTTATCATCGTGGTCGAGCGTGATCGATTATTGCCGCACCGCCATGGCCTTTGCGGACAAGGAGCAGTTTCGCGTGCTGTTCCTCGACAAGCGCAATCAGCTGATCGTCGATGAATTGCAGCAGGTCGGCACGGTCGATCACACGCCGGTCTATCCGCGAGAAGTCGTCAAACGAGCGCTCGAATTGTCGGCCACCGCTTTGATCCTCGTGCACAACCATCCCTCAGGTGATCCAACACCCTCGCACGCCGACGTCCAGATGACGCAGACGATTATCGAGGTTGCCCGCCCGCTCGGCATCGCCGTGCACGATCACATCGTCGTTGGAAAAGAAGGCCACGCAAGCTTCAAGAGCCTGCGGCTGATCTGAATCTATTGCCGCACCAACATCATCTGATCGGCACTCTCAGGCACGCGTCGCCAGGACGTGTTGTTATCGACTTCCTCAAAACGCCACGGGTTGCCGCGCGATGGAAGTAATAGTAATTCGTCGCGGTCAATGCGCCACTGCGCGAAATTAAGCCGCGCAATAGCCGGATCGCACCCGGGTTTGATCGAGACAGAAAAGCCGTCACCTGCCTTGGTCATCGAAAGGGTGAGCGTGCAAACCGACGCCCCCGACTTGCGCACGATCGCCCAATCGCCGGCGATCTGTTCTGCTGGTTTCGGCGGCGCGGCAGCGGCGGCTGCGTTCTGCAAAAACAGGACGCCGACGCCCGGTGTAGGCGCTTCGAAGATTCCGTCTTCCACTTCGCTGAATTCCACGATCGACTTGCCCTTGGCGTCGATCAGATACAGCAGATCGTTGTCTGGAAATTTCCAGGCCGTGATGTCGCGCACCAGCGGGAACAGATTGACGCAATTGGAGTCAAATTCGACCTTGAACCCGGGGGGAGCGCGATCGTTCCTGAAAGTGGCAGTACAAGTCCGGTCGCGATCGGCGTTGGAGAACTCCCAATTACCGATCATCCGCTGGGCGGATTCGCCGAGTTGCGGCGGCGCCTGTGCGAACGCAACGCCGGTAACGCAGACAGCCGCCAGATAAGTCGCAAACCGGACCATGATGAGACTATAGCACCCGCCGGTGCCGCCTTGCGATCAACGCTTCGGTGGCCATGGTGTTTCTGAAACCGGCGTGAGTGGCGGCTTTCCGGCTGCCCAGGCGAGAATATTATCGACCACGAGCTGGTCCATCGCGGCGCGCGTCACCTCGGTCGACGAGCCCAGGTGTGGAAACAGCACGATATGGTCCATCTCGATCAACTCCTTCGGAACCTGCGGTTCCTTGGCAAACACGTCGAGACCCGCCGAATAGATCGTGCGGTTTTTCAACGCCTCGATCAGAGCCGGTTCATCCACAACGGACCCGCGCGCCATGTTGATCAAAACGCCTCGTGGCCCCAACGCCTTGAGAACGTCCGCATTGATCATGTTTTGAGTTGAGGCGCCGCCCGGGACGATCACCATCAGCGTGTCAACATCGCGCGCCATGTCGATCAGCTTTGGATAATACTTGTAACTCACGCCGTCTTGCGGTTTGCGGCTGTGATAGACGACCGGAACGCCGAAGGCGTCGAGCCGGCGCGCGATTGCCTTGCCGATACGGCCCATCCCGACCATGCCAACGGTGCGATCGCGCAATGTCGCCTTGGTGAGCGGATATTGTCCCTGCGGCCACTTCCCGGCGCGCAGAAAGCGTTCGGATTGAGGAAATTCCCGCACCGTACAAAGCAGCAGGCCGATCGCAGTGTCGGCGACCTCCTCGTTCAACACCTCGGGCGTATTGGTGACGGTGATGCCATGCTCGCCGGCCCATTTCGCGTCGATGTGGTCATAGCCCACACCGAAACTCGAGACCTGTTCAAGATTAGGGAACTGTTTGAGAAATTTTTCGTCGACCTTGTTGGCAGTATAGGCAATGGCAATCGCTTTGATCTTGTTGCCGACGTCCTTCACAAAGGCGTCTTTGTCCTTCGCCTCGAGCCAGTGGTGAAGCGCCACTTTACCTTCGAAACCCTTCATCATCACAGGCTTCCTGGCACCCACCATAAGGACATCCGGCTTTTCGCCAGCCATTTCGTATTCTCCTTGCCTAAACCAACGCCGTTATCGGCGATTCAACAAATGACTTGAACGCGGCCAGCAGCTCGGCTCCGAGCGCGCCGTCCACAACGCGATGATCGCACGAAACGGTCGCGCTTATCTGGCTTATGAACTTTACGCTGCCATCTTGTGCTTCAATCGGCGCGCGGCGCGTCGCACCCACAGCCAGAATTGTCGCGTGCGGAGGGTTGATAATGGCCGAAAATTCCCGCACGCCGTACATGCCGAGATTCGAAATAGCAGTTGAGCCACCCTGATATTCATTCGGCCTGAGTTTCTTGTTGCGCGCGCGGCTAGCGAGGTCGCGCATCTCCGCCGAGATCGTGGTGAGTGATTTTATTTCGGCATTGCGTATGACGGGCGTTATGAGGCCGCCCTCGAGCGCGACCGCAACACCGATGTCGGAATGCCGGAAGCGGAGAATGCGATCGCCTGCCCATACCGCATTGGCGGCAGGAATGCGTTGCAGCGCTGCCGCCCATGCCTTGATGATGAAGTCGTTGAGCGAAAGCTTGAATGCCGCCTCGCCGTTCTTGTCCTTTGGCGCTGCCGCGTTGGCTTCTTCGCGCATGGCAATCAAATCGCCGGCATCGATATCCGCAGCGAGATAGAAGTGCGGAATGGTCTGCTTGGCTTCGACCAGCCTTGTCGCGATGGTGCGGCGCATGGAGTCGAGCGGGACTTCTTCGTAGGCAATACCATCATAGAGCGCCTTGACCTGCGCGGCGCTCGCGCCACTCGCCATTGCCACGGGCGCTACGCCCGGCCCCGCCGTTTCGACGTCGCGTGCAATAATACGGCCATGCGGGCCCGAACCGGTGACGCGCGACAAGTCGATGCCACGCTCGCCGGCAAGTCTTCGCGCGAGCGGAGTGACAATCGCCCCACCGGGCAATTTGGCGGGGCCGAAATTTCGTTCGGGCGTGCGCACTTCGTAAAACGGATCCATAGGCGAAGCGGGACGCGGCATCGGCGTGGAACGTATAGGCACTGCGGCAGCAGGCACCGGTCGCGGTGGCACAGCCGGGGCCTTGGGAGGCGCAGCCGCTGACGGCGCGGACGATGCCGTTGCAGCACCAACAGCCCCGGAAATCACCGCCACCACCGCTCCGACCTTGGCCACTTCGCCGACCTGAAATCGTATTTCAGTCAGCGTCCCGGTTGTGATCGACGGCACTTCCATTGAGGTCTTGTCGGTTTCGATCTCGAACAGGTTGTCGCCGGGCTTTACCGCGTCACCGGCAGCCTTGAACCATTTCGTGATCTTGCCCTCGGCAACGGTTTCGCCGAGTTGCGGCATCAGAACGTCCACGAGATTTCCTCTGAAGTGCTCGGCGTGAGCTACCAGCTCACTGCCACATATTGCGTTTCAAGAAATTCCTTCATGCCCTCGGCTGCGCCTTCACGTCCAAGGCCGGATTGCTTGGTACCGCCAAATGGCGCCGCCGGATCCGACACCAGGCCACGATTGAGGCCGATCATGCCGAAATCGAGCTTTTCGGACACGCGCATGCCGCGGCTCAAATCCTTGGTGTAAAGATAAGCCACCAACCCATATTCCGTATCATTGGCGCGTTTGATCGCTTCATCCTCGGTCCTGAAGCTCTGGATCGATGCAACCGGGCCGAAAATTTCCTCGTTCAGCATCTTGGCCGAGTCCGGCACATTGGTCAGCACCGTCGCCGGATAGAAGAAGCCGGGGCCATCAGGAAGTTTGCCGCCGACCAGAATCTTGGCGCCCTTTTTCACTGCGTCGTCTACCAATTCGATGACCTTATCCCGGCCGTCCTTATTGACGAGTGGCCCGAGGTTGACCCCTTCGTCGAGGCCATTGCCCATTTTGAGCGAACTCATCTTGGCGGTAAGCTTCTTGGCGAATTCCTCATGCACTTTCTCGTGCACGTAGAAGCGGTTAGCTGCAGTACACGCTTCGCCCATATTCCGCATTTTGGCGATCATGGCGCCGTCGATCGCCGCATCGATGTCGGCGTCTTCGAACACAATGAAAGGCGCATTTCCGCCAAGCTCCATCGCCGGCTTCACAATATTGTCGGCGGCTTCATGAAGCAGCTTGCGGCCGACTTCGGTCGAACCGGTGAAGGATACAACGCGCACCCGCTGATCATGCAGCATGGCGCCGACCACCTTGCCGGACGACCGCGACGGAATGACATTGACCACGCCAGCCGGCACGCCCGCTTCCTCCAGTGCCGGCATCAGCGCCAGCATGGTCAGCGGCGTGTCGGACGCCGGCTTCAGGACAACCGGGCAACCTGCAGCGAGTGCCGGCCCGATCTTGCGCGTCGCCATCGCGGCCGGGAAGTTCCAGGGCGTAACCAGGACGGCAATACCCGCCGGCTTGTGATGCACGAAAATACGGGCACCCGAAGCGGGCGCACGCGACACCTCGCCGATGTTGCGCACGGCTTCTTCCGCATACCAGCGGAAGAACTCGGCGGCGTAGGCGACTTCGCCCCGCGAATCCGGCAAGGCCTTTCCGTTCTCCAGCGTGATCAGTTTCGCAAAGCGCTCGGCGTCGCGCATGATCAGCTCGTAAGCCTTACGCAGGATCTCAGCCCGTTCGCGCGGCTTTCGTCCCGCCCAACCTTCGAATGCGCCCTCCGCCGCATCGAGCGCAGCCTTGGCGTCGTCCACCGTCGCGCTGGCAACCGAAGCGATCTTGCGTTCGGTCGCGGGGTCGATCACGTCAAAGCGGCCACCATCGGAAGCCTTGCGCCATTTTCCGCCGATCCACAGGTCGGTCGGAACATTGGCGAGCAGGTTGTCGTAGTTAGCCATGTGACGCTCCTCAACTTGTCTTATTGCGCTTCGGCGTACGCCGCCTTGATCACACCGGCAAGGCGTCCCTTATCGGGGAAGCGCTCCACCATCGCGGCGGTGACCGTTTCAGCCGCTTGATCCGCGGTACGGCCCGCTTTTTTCTCGGCGGTGGTTCGATCGCGCGCTTCGATCAGGTAATTGCGGTAACCAGAAATGAAAGCTGCGTCGCCTGTCGGACCATGGCTCGGAACGATCACCGCCGGCTTGAGCGCTTCGAGCTTGTCGAGGCTCGAGAGCCAGTGTTGGATCGTCGAATACGGACTGGCGAACGCCGGCTGGGGGCGCATGGCAATATCGCCGGAGAAGAGAACGCGGTCCGACTCGAGCCAAATCGCGGTGTCGCCACGCGTGTGGTTTGCACCCATGGCAATGAGCTGCACTTTCACACCGCCGAGATCGAGCGCGTAATCCCGATCGAAGGTCACGTTCGCCTTGCGGAAATCGGCATCCTTGAGCAATTCGCTATTGATCGCCGAGCGGCGCGCGAAGACCTGGGCAAGCTGCAGGCCGAATTCCGCAATGTCCTTCGCCTGGTCGTTTGACCGGATCAGCGTGGTGCTTTCAGGAAACACCTGCGCGCCAAGATCGTGTTCCGGATGGAAGTGCGTGGTGACAAGATAGAGTGCCCGTGAACCGCCGAGCTTCTTCGCGACCTCCAGCACCGCGGACCCGTTGCGCGGGCCAAGCCCGGTATCAACCACAAGGATGCCGCGCTCGCCGATGACAAACCCGATGTTCGGCACCAGCGGCACGCTGTTGTCGGGAATAATGTAGACGTGCGGCGAGACCTGCCGCAGCCCTTCAGTCTTGACGATAGGATCCGGCGGGGTCTGCGCGGCCAAAGGCTGTGTCAGCATCAGGAATGCGGCAAGAGCAGCGATGGACCACAACACACGCATGAAGGTTCGTCACCCCTGCAAGGACCGCGACACGCGCTCGACGATGCGATCCGGCGTCGGCAGCACGATGTCTTCCAAAATGTCGGCCGCCGGCAGCGGAATGTGCGGCGTGGTGATGCGGACAGGCGGCCCGTCGAGATCGTAGAATGCTTCATCGGCCGCTATAGACACGATTTCGGCGCCCCACCCGCACAGGCGCGGGTTTTCCTCGACCGTGAATAGCCGATGGGTTTTGGCGACCGAACCCAGAATGGTTTGCGTGTCGAGCGGCACCAGCGAACGAACATCGACAACTTCGCAATCGATCCCATGTTCCGCCTTGAGTTTTTCGGCGGCCTGGAGCGCGCGCGGAACCATCAATGCCAACGCGCAGATTGTGGCATCCTTGCCCGAGCGCAAAACCTTCGCCGAGCCAAGCGTGTCAACGATCTCGCCGTCCGGGACCTCTCCCTTCGTGGCATAAAGGGATTTGTGCTCGAGAAAAATCACCGGATCCGGATCGCGCACCGACGCCGCCAGCAGGCCTATAACGTCGCGCGGGCTCGACGGTGCAACGACTTTGAGCCCTGGAATCATCATGCACCAATTTTCCACGCTCTGGCTGTGCTGCGCGCCAAAGCGGGAACCGGCGCCATTGCCGGTGCGAACCACCAATGGGCATTTGGTCTGCCCGTTCGACATGTAGCGGCTCTTGGGGAATTCGTTGGCGATGTAGTCAAAGCAAACCGCAAAGAAGTCCGAAAACATGATTTCCGCGATCGGCTTCAGACCCGTCATCGCCGCGCCCATGGCCGCGCCGAGGATTGCCTGTTCGGAGATCGGCGTGTCACGCACGCGCAATGGACCAAATTGTTCGTAGAGTCCCACGGTCGCCTTGAACACGCCGCCGGCCTTGGCCACGTCCTCCCCGAGAAACACGACGTCGGGATCGCGCGTCATTTCCTGCGCGATGCCGCGGATGACGGCATCTCTATAGGTCAGTTCCGCCATGCCCAGCCCCCATCGGCATAGACATCGGTGGTGAGAATATCGAGCGGCGGATTCGGGGCGGCCTTGCAGATCTCGGTCGCGTCATCGACTTCCTTGCGCACGCTGGCGTCGATTGCTTCGATATCAAACTCCTTGACGCCGAACTGCATTAGACGTTCGCGATAGATCTTGATCGGATCGCGCAATTTCCATTTTTCCAGTTCGCCCTCGGGCCGGTATTTCGCAGGATCGGCGCGGGAATGGCCGCTGTGCCGGTACGTCATGCATTCGATGAGCGAGGGCCCCTCGCCGGCGCGTGCCTTGGCAAATGCCTTCTGCGCGGTGCGATAACATTCATCCGCATCATTGCCATCGATCACGATACGCTCGAGGCCATAGGACGCGGCACGGTCGGCGGCAGGATGCGGCACCGCCGTGACATCGGCGATCGGTGTGTACTCCATATAGAGATTGTTCTCGCAGACGAAGATCACCGGCAATTTCCACACCGCGGCGAAATTCAGCGCCTCGTGGAACGCACCGATATTGGTGGTGCCGTCCCCGAAAAAACAGACCGAGACATCCTTGTCGCCTTTGTATTGCGCGCGCCATGCAGCGCCGCAGGCGATGGGCAGATGCGCGCCGATAATGGCATAGGAGCCCATGACGCCGTGCTGTTCCGAGGTGAGGTGCATCGAGCCCCCTTTGCCGCGCATCAGTCCATTGTCGCGCTGCATCAACTCGCCCAATACCTTCTCGACCGGGACGCCGCGCGCCAGCGTATGGGCGTGACCGCGGTAAGTGCAGAACGAGAGATCGCCCTTTTGCATCGCCTCAGCAAAGCCGGCGGCGATCGCCTCCTGCCCAAGCGAGAGATGGCTGGTGCCCTTGACCAGATTCTGCAGGAACAAATCGTAGGCGCGCTGCTCCGCCTCGCGCAGGCGTACCTGCGAGCGGTAGAGGGCCAAGCGCTTCTGTTCGCCGATATCGTCATTCAGTCCGGAGCCGGCCTTCGCCTGCGCGCGGTCCTTTGCTGTAGCCATTGTTACCCTCGAACGCCCAAAATCCGCGATAAGTGGCGGCAACTTAGCGCCCCACGCAACGCTTACGCAACCGGTGCGGAAGGTTCCGCTTTGCCCACTTTGCGCTCTCGGTTGAGCAAATAGAGGCCGGACGACACCACAATCAATCCACCGACGATGGTCCACCGGTGCGGCACATCGCCGAACACGAGGAAGCCAAGTGTCGTCGTCCAAACCAGTTGCGTGTAGATAAAAGGAGCCAAGGCCGATGCCGGCGCCAGCCGGTGGCCGCGAATAAGAAGATAGTGCCCACCGCTCCCAAGCGCACCGATGAGCACCATCAGCGCGACCACGAAGGCGCTCTCTGGCGTGGTCCAAACGAACGGGATGACCGGAAGCATCGCCACGGCGCCCACCAGGTTCGAATAGAACAGCGTGGTCTCACTGGAGTCGCTGCGGGCAAGCACACGCGTGGAAATCGAATAGAACGAATAACAGACGGCGCTGCCGAGCGATAACAACGCCGCAGGGTGGAGCCCTCCGAAGCCCGGGCGCGCTACCAACAGCACACCAAGAAAGCCAACGCCGATTGCAGTCCAGCGGCGCCAGCCAACCCATTCGCCAAGCAGCGGGCCGCATAGCAGGGCGACCATGAACGGCGTTGAAAACAGAATTGCCAATGCCTCATCGAGCTGGAGATAACGCAGTGCGAAAAAGTTCAGTGCGGTAGACCCAAGCAACAGCGCGGACCGGCCAACTTGCATAAGCGGCCGTGTCGTCACCATCAGCTTCGGCTGGGTGATCGGGTTCAGAAAAACAAGCGCGAGCAGGAATGCGCCAAGATATCGGGCCCACACGATCTGCAATGGGTCCATGTACCGGAGCAGATATTTTCCGGTTGCATCGAGACATGCGAAAGTCGCAACCGCCCCGCACATCAATGCGATACCGATCAGCCGTTGGCGGCGCTGTTGTGCGAACTCGCTCAATAGGTCGCCCGGCCACCTGAAATGTCGAACACGGCGCCGGTCGTGAACGAGCAATCGGTCGACGCACAAAAAGCGGCGAGCGCCGCGATTTCGTCGACCGTAACGAAACGTCCGCGCGGAATCTTCGAAAGCATGAAGTCGATGTGTTCCTGCGTCATTTGATCGAAGATTGCGGTTTTTGCCGCTGCCGGCGTGATGCAGTTGACTGATATGTCATGCGAGGCGAGTTCCTTGCCGAGCGATTTGGTCAAGGCAATAAGGCCCGCTTTCGACGCGGAATAAGCCGGCGCGTTCGGATTACCCTCCTTGCCGGCAATCGAAGCAATGTTGACGATCCGGCCGTAGTTTTGCGCAATCATGAGAGGCGCCAATGCCCGGCAGCAGTGAAACGGCCCGTCAAGATTGATCGACAGCACTGAGCGCCACGCGTCGAGCGGGTATTCCCACGTTTTTACGTTCGGGCCGGCAATCCCGGCATTGTTGACCAGGATATCAATGCGCCCGAGCGCTTTAATTGTGTCGTCGCGCGCACGTTCAACGTCGGCGTATTTGGTGACGTCAACCGTAATCGTCGCAACACGGCCGCGCTTCTGCAGTTCGCCTGCAGTCTTCTTTGCCAGATCAACGTCGCGGTCCCAGATTGCGACGGTCGCTCCGGATTCGAGGAAACGTTCGACGATCGCGCGGCCGATACCCTGCGCGCCGCCGGTGACGATCCCATTGCGTCCGCTCAGATCAATTTTATTTGCCATGACGCCTCCCACGCAAAATTACCGAACGAAAGGTCCGAAGGCGAGTGGTGAAAATGCGGGTATGGCATGTGTAGCCTTGTATCAAGGTGCACACTGATGTAGATATAAGGTGCGGGGCACGCGACGGTCGCCCCGCATTTCCAAGGCTTTCCAGCCCAAGCGCCGTCTCCTTCGTTTGCGGAGGAGGCCTGTGTTGTTTGCTGGTTGTCCTGAAAACCTCCAATGAAAATCCGGGGACAAGCTGCCTCCCCGTCAGATGATGTCCATCCAAGTGCTGCGCCCCTGCGTGTTCGGGAGCGATCGCTATGGATGGATTGAATCTGGCTCTATTTCTAGTCGCGGCTTTTTTCGGTGGCCTGACATCGGGTCTTTCAGGCTTCGCAATGGGCCTCGTGGTTTCCGGTGTATGGCTGCACATCATTATGCCGGAACAGAACGCACTTCTCATCGCATTGTGCGGGCTCGTCACTCAGGGGTCCGGCATCTGGCGCGTGCGCCACGCCATAAGATGGCAGGCGGTTTTGCCCTTTATCATTGGCGGCGCGCTCGGTGTGCCCGCGGGCACCGCTTTGGTGACGACCGTCGATCAACACACCCTTCGCCTGAGCATGGGCGTTCTGTTGGTCGTCTACAGCCTCTACAACCTGATCCGGCCGGCGCTTCGGCCATTTCAAAGCGGCGTCCTTGCCGACTTCGGCATCGGCGTCGCGAATGGCCTTATTGGCGGACTGACCGGCCTAGGCGGCATTGCGGTTACGATTTGGTGCCAGTTGCGCGGCGGACCCAAGGACGTCCAACGTGCAATTTTCCAGCCGGTGATGTTTGCGACCTTCGTGATGAGCGCGATCTCTTTTGCTGTGGCCGGTGCGTTCACCCTCGAAACACTCAAGCTATACGCGTTTGTGCTTCCCGTTCTGGTCGCCGGCATATGGTGTGGACTCAAGCTTTACGGAAAGCTCGACGACGCGACTTTCCGCAAGATTATCCTGCTGTTGTTGCTTGTCCTGGGACTAACACTGATAGTGCCAATGCGGTAGGCCAGCCAAGGCGGCGTACAGACATGACAACCGGTGAAACGACGGCCCAGCCGAGCTTTCGCGAAGCTTTCATTGTGTGGCTGAAAATCGGCTGCATCAATTTCGGCGGACCGGCTGGACAGATCGCTCTCATGCACCGCGTCGTCGTCGACGAGAGAAAATGGATCGACGAACCGCGGTTCCTGCATGCACTTAACTTCTGCATGCTGTTGCCGGGACCCGAAGCGCAAAAGCTCGCGACCTACCTGGGCTGGTTACTGCACGGCGTGCGTGGCGGCTTGAGCGCCGGAATTCTGTTCATTTTGCCCGGCGCGGTGGTGATGTTGGGGCTGAGTCTGCTCTATGCGCTTGGCCGGGGTATCTCAATCGTCGACGGTGCGCTGTTCGGTATCAAGGCCGCCGTGCTGGTTATTGTGATCGAAGCGTTGATCCGGATTGGCAAGCGCGCGCTCAAGACGCCGCTTTTGCTCTCACTGGCGGCAGCCGCTTTCGTTGGCATTTTCTTTCTGGCGCTGCCCTTTCCGCTTATCGTCGCGGCAGCGGCGCTTGGCGGCTACGTCGTCGCGCGTCGGTCGCCAGATCAGCTTGGTCTCGGCGAAAAAGCCGAAAGCGTTTCACCACCCGCAAAAGATCGCTGGCGGCAGTTCACCATCGCATCTGTGGTCGGCCTGGTTGTCTGGTGGACGCCGGTCGCCTTCGCGGCACTTATCTTTGGACCAGAACATGTGCTGGTAAGTATAGGTCTGTTTTTCTCGAAGCTTGCGGTCGTGAGTTTCGGCGGCGCTTATGCGTTGCTCGCCTACATGGCGCAGGAAGCTGTGCAGACTTATGGCTGGATGACTGCGCCGGAGATGGTCGATGGACTGGGTCTTGCCGAAACCACACCTGGCCCGCTTATCCTGGTCACGCAATTCGTCGGCTTCTTGGCGGCGTTTCGCAATGCCGTACCCTTTTCTCCCGTAACCGCCGGAATTATCGGCGCGGCAATCACGACGTGGGTAACCTTCGCGTCATCAATGTTATGGATCTTTGCCGGCGCTCCATTCGTCGAGCCCTTGCGCGCGAACCGCAAGTTGTCCGGCGCGCTCGCGGCCATTACTGCTGCCGTGGTTGGCGTGATCTTGAACCTGTCGGTGTGGTTCGCATTGCACGTTTTATTCGGCAAAGTCGCCGAAACGCACGCCGGGCCCTTGCGCTGGTATGCCTTCGACCCTCTTGCCATTGACCTGCGCGCTACGACATTCGCTGCGATCGCGGCCGTGCTGGCCTTTGGGCTGCACCGCAGCCTGATAGAGGTCGTCGTCGTGATGGCGGCGCTTGGCGCAGCAATTCAATGGATTTTGTAATCAATGTTCGCGCGCGATGGCGCTTTCATGCCATCGGCGCAAAGCCAAATGTGAAATCGCCGATAGCAAGAAGAAGATTGCAACGCCCGCGAGTGACAACACAAGCAATGCGGCGAACATGCGTGGAATGTTGAGCCGATAACCGGCCTCGGCAATGCGATAAGCAAGCCCCGAACCGGCACCTGCCGACCCTGCGGCAATTTCCGCGACGACGGCACCAATAAGCGACAGGCCTCCGGCGATGCGCAATCCGGTGAGCATTTGCGGCAGCGCTGACGGCAGTTTCAAATTACAAAGCACCTGCCAGCGCGATGCCTTGTACAATTCGAACAACGCCAGCAGATTGTGATCGACCGAATTCAGGCCGAGCGTCGTATTCGCAAGAATCGGAAAGAAGGCAACGATCCAGGCGCACGCCAGCACGGCCAGAGGTTGCGGCAGGTAAATCAGAAGCAATGGCGCGACGGCGACGATCGGTGTCACCTGAAGGATCACCGTATAGGGAAATAAAGAGTATTCGATCAGCCGGGACTGATTGAAAAGAATCGCGAGGCCGATGCCACCGGCCGCCGCAAGCAGGAACCCCTCGAAAGTCGTGAACAACGTCACCAACAGGGAATTCCAAAGCAGACTGGCATCGGAAATGAGCGTCGCAAGCACCAGCTTTGGCCCCGGCAAAACGTAGGGCGGGATGGCAAAAACGTGCACGATCAAATGCCAAATCACCACGCCTCCGGCGAGCGCCGCGAGCGGCAAAACGATGCGCAAGGCACGATCATTCATGGCGTGCCTCCAGCTGCCATCGCCTCACCAAGCGCCTCGGCTACATGACGGCAAAAACCCGCATACTCGGGTGATGTACGGAAGCGCTCGTCCCGTGGATACGGCGCGGAAATCGGTATTTCGGTGAAGACATGGCCCGGACGTGCGGTCATCACCACAATCCGCTGTGACAGATAGACGGACTCGAAGACCGAATGGGTGACGAATACCACTGTGCGGCGCAGCTCCTGCCACACCGCCAGCAGATCGTTGTTGAGCTTGAAGCGCGTGATCTCGTCGAGCGCGGCGAATGGCTCATCCATCAGCAGCAGTTGTGGCCCGGTCACGAGTGCGCGAGCGATGGAAGCACGCATTTTCATGCCGCCTGAAAGCTCGCGGGGGTACGCGCTCGCAAAATTGGTCAACCCGACCCGTTCCAACGATTGCAAAACGGCCGTTCGCGACCATATTTCGTCGGCGCCACCAAGCTTGAGTGGAAGTTGTACGTTGGCCGCAACGTTTGCCCACGGCATCAACGTCGGCTCCTGGAAGACAAAGCCGATCTGGCTCCCGCCGTTCGGCCATTCGACAGTTCCTGCTGACGCTGTGCTTAGCCCTGCAATGATGCGCAAGGCCGTCGACTTGCCGCATCCGGATGGACCAAGCAGCGACACGAATTCACCATCGCGTACATCGAGATTGAGATCGCGGAGCGCTATTGTGCCGCGATCGAACGTCTTGCCGACGCCGCGCAATACGACTATGGCAGGACTTGATGGCGTGTGTTCAGTTGCCGACGACGGATGCAATGGCGCGCCTTGTTGACCGGCAGTCTATGCGCTTGGCAATACGTTCATTACGCATCGCTTGCATCGTTATATAGGCCGCCAGACCTGCAACTGGCAATCGTGGAGAACAAACATGAAGGCATCGTCGTTGAGCTTCCCGGCCGCCGTTCTCATGGTCATCGCGGGGATGGTTTGGGGAATTATCATGGCGATATCTAACGACCACTCGGCCATGCCCGCTCACGCGCATCTCAACTTGCTGGGCTGGGTCTCGCTATTCCTGTTTGGAATTTTCTATCACTTGCACCCGGCGACCGACAGCAGCCCGGCCGCTCGAATACAGGTCGCTGTATGGATCATCGGTACCGTGATTTTAACGATCGGAGTCGATCTCATTCACACCGGCCATGACATCGGCGATCCGATCGCCGCTGTAGGATCGTTCACCGTATTGGCATCGATGCTTCTGTTCGGCTGGCTGGTGCTGCGTCGAGATCGGGCTCCGAAGGCATTGCGTACGGCGGGCGTACCGGCCGAGTAACCCTTCGCGCCGTTGGTCAGTTCTTCGGCAGCAAGTCGACACCAACGCGTTTGTTGACGAATTGCAGCGTGTAGGCACGCTTGTAGTCGACGTTTGGCTTGACCACGCCGGCACGCACCATCTTGTCAAAGAAACTCTTCCAATGCGCATCGGTCATGGCGCCAATGCCCAGCTTTTGCGACTCGCCGGAATCGACAATGCCATACTCTTTCATTTTTGCGATGGAGTACGATAGCAGCGCGTCCGTCATTTCCGGATTTTGCTTTTTGATCAGATCGTTCCCCGGCCCGCTATCGCCATAAATATAGTGATACCAGCCGATCGCCGATGCATCGACAAACCGCTGCACCAGGTCGGGCCGCTTCTGGACCAGATCACGGCGCGTCTCGATGAGCGTCGAATAGGCGTCGAAGCCGTAGTCTGCGAGCAGGAACACCACCGGTTTGAACCTGCCCTGGCGTTCAACCGCGAACGGCTCCGACGTAACATAACCCTGCATCGCAGAGTTTTTGTCGGCGAGAAACGGCTGCGCGTTGAACGTGTAAGGCTTTACTTTCGACGCATTGAAACCAAAGTCGGACTTCAGCCACTGAAAATAGCTGGTCATGCCTTCCTTGGAGACAAATAAAGTGCGCGTTTTCAGCTCTTCGAATTTGGCGACATCCGGATGCGCGACGAAGACCTGCGGGTCTTTCTGAAAGCTCGCGGCCACCGCAACAGTCGGAATATTGTGCTCGACGGCATCGAACGATTGCAGCGAATTGGCGCTCATGAAGAAGTCGAGCTTCCCGACCGGCAGCAGGATGCGATTGTTCACGTTCGGCCCGCCCGGCACGATGGTCACGTCGAGCCCGTACTTCCTATAGGTGCCGTCGGCGAGCGCCTGGTAGAACCCGCCATGCTCGGCTTCGGCAACCCAATTGGTGCCGAACCGCACCTTGTCCAATTGCTGCGCTTGCGCCGAGCCCCAGATGGCGGCAAAGCCCAATAAAATCGCAGCGAATCTCGTCATCTTGGCACCTTGTCACTGGCTGGCCCGGCTGGGCAACCCGGCGTCAAATCGCCCTTGAACCTTTTCGGAGCCCGGCGCGACCCATGGATATCGCGGCCGCTATGGCCGCCCGAATTAACCCGGATGGAGACCGCCATGACAAAGTCAAAGATCACCGCAGCAACACTTGCCGTACTCACCCTTGCGGGCACCCTCACCGCCACCGGCGGGACCGCACAGGCGCATTCGCACTGGGGTACCGGCGTTGGCATCGGAATTGCCGCCGGCGCGCTCATCGGTGCAGCAGCTGCTTCCAGCGCCTATTCCGGGCCGGTCTACGTGACGCCTGGCTACCGCGATTGCCGTCTCGTCGAACGCTATGACCGCTGGGGCAACCTGCGCATCGTTCAGGTCTGCGGTTACTGATTTCGCCAGCTGGGATCGGCGCCTGCCCCGTCCATCCTTGCGCCGATCTTGACGACCCGCCCGGCCATGTCCCCGTCCGGGCGGGTCTGCTTTTTCAGAACTTTATGATCGAACGCATGCCGGCGACCTGCGCGTCGGGATAGCGAATGCCCGTACCGCTCGGATGCCAGATGAACGTATACACGGGCTGCACCGTCCAGCCTTTGACGATCTCCGCCACATAAGTGAACTCGAGATTCGTTTCATAGTCGCGCGGCGGCGATGACAGACTGCCAAAATTGATCCGGTCCTGATCGAAGCCGCGCACGCTATCGGAGAAACGCGCATAGATGATGCTCGCGCCGAAACGGTCGTCCGGCCGCTTCCGGACCATGCCTCCAAAGACAATTCCGCCGTCAATGTAGAAATCGACCAGATTGCGGTCAGATGGACTCACTGATCCGCGACTGAATACAGATATGCCGCTGTCTCCGTCGCCGCCTCGCGGCCGGTATAATTGCTGGTCGATAACGCCATACACTCCATAGTCACCCCGATGCCAAAGCGGCACGCCGGTGCTCGTTGGACTGGCCAGCAGCATCCCGTTGCTGTCGAGGCGACGATCGGCAAATTGGCCAAGATGACTCCACCCGCCGATCTTGACCGTCGTTGCAAGCCCGGTGTCGCTCTTGTTGCGATTCCGCCTGAATTGCAGTTCGCCGATCATGAAGGCGGGATCGTGCAGTCGGAAGTTCACACCGTACCGATTACACGTGTCGGGTTCGCCGGGACACGGCCCGGCAGGATCGCCGTTGAAAATAGCAAGTAACAAAGATGCGTCTTTCGGAAATTCGTATTTGACACGCGCACCGAGCGCGGACAACGGATAGGCCGGACCGCCGCCCGGCAGATTGACTGCCGCAATTGTCGGCCAATCGCTCTGCATAAAAATCTGACTGAGGTCGCTGTAAAAAAATTCGGCATCGGCCGCGAGTTGGCCAAATCTGAAACTCATCGGTCCAAGCCAGCGTTCGAGCCAGACCTCCGAAAGACGGATCGTCGGCGTAGCTTCAATCGCCGCAATCGTGTTCATGCCGCCGACGTAATCGCGACGGATGCGACCGGTGTTATAAATCCCGAAGGCGTTGGCGTAAAAAGTCCAATCCTTCAACCCCGCGAGCTTTTCCAGATCGATCAGGAGTTGAGCTTCGATTTTTCCCTGATCGATGGTGCCACGCCGGATACCGCCGGACAGATTGCTCAACACATCATTGGTGTAGATCACATTGTACGAAATGCCATGATCGAAGAGACGCTTCCGCGCCCCGAAAGGATCGCCGGTCTGCGGCAGGCTGGTTGCAATCGAGGGCTCGGTGATGCCGATGTCGCCTGGAGCTTGCTGGGCATGCGCAAGTGGCGCGAACAAGATCCCAAGCGCCGCGCAAAGCGCGGGCAGCCCAAATAGCTTCTCACCGGCAATCAGCATTTTGCACCGCACCAAGACGCCGCAAAAACGCTTGTTCTTCCATGGCTGGGCCCCATTTGGAGGTCGGACATACCGGCAGGTGATGACAAACTGATAGCCGTCTGGCGACCAGGCATAGTCCCGAAACGGTGGTGGAAAATTTCCAAGTTAGCCCCGACTTAGCGCCAAATCCGGGCCAATTTACCTAGGTAAAAGTTTTATTTCGCGGTAATGCGGCTGGCCCGCCTGAATTCAATATAAAGCACGCCAGTAGGGGTATCCGGAACAAGGAAGTCCGGAACGGCAGTCGGGACTATCATGGCGCAGTTTGAGCTGCGACCGCAGCTGAATGCGCGCAATGGCGTGTTCGCCGCGGTCGTTATCATTGTTGGTACGTGGCTCGCGGTGGCTGCAACCCGCGCGCCCGCCGTGGATGCAGTGGCCGCACCGGAACCAACCCAGGGCCACCACGAAGGCGCGTTGTACTATCCGACGCCAAAGCAATGGGCCGCGTTGACGACGGCGCCGGTCAATGATGTCGTGTTCCGCACCGAGCATTTGACCGAAGGAAAAATCGGCGTCGATGAAGACCGCGCCACGCTGATCTTCTCGCCCTATTCCGGCAGGGTCATCAAACTGCTTGCCAAGCCCGGCGACACCGTCAAGGCCGGACAGCCGCTTTTTACTGTTGAAGCGCCGGACATGGTCCAAGCGCAGAATGATTTTATCGCTTCGATCTCCAATCTGAACAAAACCAGATCGGCGCTGGAACTCGCCAAGATCGTCGAGCAACAAAACAAGACGCTGTTTGATTCACGCGCCGGCCCGCTACGCGATCTGCAGACGTCGCAGGCGACAACCCGCGCCACGGAAAACGATGTGCGCTCCGCCCAGACCTCGCTGGAAATGACGCGCAACCGCTTGCGCATCCTGGGAATGACGGACGAGGAAATCACCCAATTCACGGAAACCGGAAGCGTCAGTCCGCAAATGACCATCTATTCGCCGATTGCCGGCACCGTAATCCAGCGCAAGGTCGGCCCCGGTCAATACATCAACACCTCGTCGCAAAATTCCAGCGCGAGCGACCCGACATTCATCATCGGTGATCTGTCCACGGTTTGGCTCGTCGCCTATGTGCGTGAATCCGAAGCGTCTACCGTGCACGTGGGACAAGCGTTGCACTTTACGGTCCTCACCTATCCGAATCGTGTGTTCCCCGCGAATATTTCTTTTGTCGCAACGTCGCTCGATACCGGAACGCGGCGCCTGTTGGTGCGTGCGACGATCGACAATTCGCAAAGACTGTTTCGCCCCGAGATGTTCGCAAGCGTGACCATCCTTACCGGCGAAGGTGACAGTTCTTTGGGAATACCGCGTGAGTCGATTATCTACGATGGCAAAACTGCGCATGTCTGGGTCGCACGTAAGGACAAATCCATCGAACGTCGTGACATCAAGACCGGCCTTTCCAACGGGCAAATCATTCAGGTCATCGAAGGTCTGCACGACGGTGAAAACGTCGTGAGCAAAGGCAGCCTGTTCGTCGATCGCGCCGCCGCCGGAAGCTGACATTCCATGTTGCGAAGTTTAATGTCGTTCTGCTTGTCGCGGCGGCCGCTCGCCCTGGTCGCCTTCGCGGCTTTTATCGGCGTCGGCTACGGTGCGTTCACGATCCTCAATGTCGAAGCCTATCCGGACCCGGCGCCACCAATCATTGAAATCATCGCTCAGTATCCGGGTCAGTCGCCGGAAGAGGTCGAACGCTACGTCACCATCCCGCTGGAGATCGCTGTCGCCAGCACGCCCGGGCTGACCTACATCCGCTCGAACACGGTGTTCGCCCTCGGCTTTATCCGCCTGCAATTCGAATACGGCCGCGACTACAACTTCGTCCGCCAGCAGGTCACCAACCGGTTGAAAGATGCGACGCTGCCGGCAACCGTCACGCCGGTGATTTCGCCGGCCGGCGGCATCAGCGAAATCCTCCGTTACCAGCTGAAAGGTCCACCGGGCATGGACCTTATTCAGCTCAAGACCATCCAGGACTGGGTGGTCGAGCGTAAATTGCGCATTGTTCCAGGTGTCGCCGACGTGTCGCCGCTTGGCGGCAAAACCAAGGAATACCAGGCGGAAATCGACCTCGACCGCATGCGGTCCTATGGCCTCACGTTACCGCAGATCATCAACGCGATTTCCACCAGCAACGCCAATGTCGGCGGCCGCACCATCGCGATCGGCGAACAGTCGGTCAATGTACGCGGCGTGGGCGTGCTTGGGTCAATCAGTGACATCAATAACATTGTGGTGAGCCAGCAGGGCGGACTGCCTGTCGTGCTGTCGGATTTGGCGCAAAATCAGGTCGGCTTTATGCCCCGTCTCGGTATTGCCGGCCGCGACGGCCAGGACGACATCCTCTTCGGCATCGTTTTGATGCAGAAGCTCGAACGGACCATGGATGTGATCACACGCGTGCGCGCGGCAATCGAGCGGATCAACAGCGACGGAAGCCTGCCTCCGGGCGTCAAGATCGAACCGTTCTACGATCGCGGCGATCTCGTTGCGATAACCGTGCGCACGGTGATGCACAATATGCTGTTCGGCATCGCCCTGATTTTTCTCATTCAATGGGTCTTTCTCGGCAACTTGCGCTGCGCCCTCATCGTCTCTGCGACAATCCCGGTCGCGTTATTTCTTGCCGTCATCATTACGGTGCTTCGCGGAGATTCAGCGAACCTTCTGTCGGTCGGCGCCATTGATCTTGGCATCATTGTCGACGGCACCGTCATTATGGTGGAAAACATCTTCCGCCATCTCGCGCACCATTCAGCGCGTCATCCATCGGACACGGGCCGTGGTGACCGGCTGCACCGAATTCTGACGGCCGCCGTCGAAGTCGATAAACCGATCTTCTTCTCGGTTATCATTACGATCGCAGCATTCCTGCCGCTTTTCACGATGCAGGGCGTTGAAGGCCAGATTTTCGGGCCGATGTCGCGCACCTACGCATACGCGCTGCTGGGCGCGGTCATCGCGACTTTCACGGTCACGCCGGTGATGTCTTCGCTTTTGTTGCCTGAGAAGGTTGACGAGGTCGAAACGATCGTCGTCCGCACTATCCGCAATGTCTACCAGCGCGTCCTCACCCTTGCTGTAAAAAATGCGCGCGTGGCAATGATGGTAGCCCTTGCCTTCCTGATCGTGTGCGCAGGCCTCGGGATGCGGCTCGGCACCGAATTTTTGCCCAAGCTGGAAGAAGGCAATCTCTGGATCCGCGCCTTGCTGCCACCGACGATTACGCTCGATGCCGGTCGCGACACCGTCAACAAGATTCGCAGCGTGATTGCCAGTTACCCGCCGGTGCGTACCGTCGTTTCTGAACAAGGCCGTGGCGAAGACGCCACCGATCCGGATGGATCTTTCGTCGCCGAGTTCTTTGTTCCACTCAAGCCGTTCGATGAATGGCCAGGCGGAATGACCAAGCCGAAACTGGTGAAGGAGCTGGCTTCGCGCCTGGAAAATGAATTCATCGGTATCGATTTCAATTTCTCGCAATACATTCAGGACAACATCGAGGAAGCGGTTTCCGGTGTGAAGGGCGAAAATTCGGTCAAGATTTTCGGGCGCGATCTGATTGAACTCGAACGCCTGTCAAAATCGATCAAAAATGAACTTGCTAAAGTCCCGGGCGTCACCGATCCAGGCGCATTCAATCTTCTCGGACAGCCCAATCTTGTCATCCAGGTCGATCGCGCCAAGGCTGCCCGCTACGGCATCACCGTTGCCGACATGAACACAGTCGTTCAGGCGGCCATCGGCGGTCAGGAAGTGACACGTATCTACGAAGGCGAAATGAATTTTGCGCTCACCGTCCGGTTGGCGCCGCACTACCGCGACAATGTGGACGCGATCCGCTCGGTCCCCGTGGCCTTGCCGAATTCCGATCCCAAATCGCCGACAGCCTACATAGCACTCGGCGATGTCGCCGAAGTGCGGCTGGAAACCGGTGCCGCCTATATCTATCGGCAAAATACCGAACGCTTTGTCCCGATCAAATATAGCGTGCGGGGCCGCGATCTCGGATCGACCGTCGCAGAGGCACAGGCACGGATCGCCAAAAACGTGGAATTGAAGGAAGGCTACCGTCTCGAGTGGTCCGGCGAATTCGGTGCGTTGGTGGAGGCCAAGAAACGGCTTGCTATCATTGTGCCACTCAGCCTGCTGCTGATCATGATGCTGCTCTACAGCCTGTTTAATTCCGTACGTGACAGCCTTCTGGCCCTGACTGGCATCCCGTTTGCGGCCTGCGGCGGAATCCTGGGACTTTATTTGTTCGGGCTGAACGCAAGCGTATCCGCGGCCGTCGGTTTCATCTCGTTGTTCGGTGTCTCGGCCATGGACGGCATTTTGCTCGTCTCCTACATCCGTCGTCGTCTGGACGAAGGGCTCGACAAAGAAGACGCGATCATCGGGGCAGCGCAGGCACGCATGCGGCAGATTTTCATGACCGGCTTTTCCGCCTGCATCGGCCTTGTGCCAGCGGCTTTGTCGACCGGCATCGGATCGCAAGTGCAGCAACCGCTTGCCTGCGTGATCGTCGGCGGCATGTTGCTGTCCCCGATCTGCAGCCTGCTGGTCATCCCGGTATTGGCGCGTCTGGCGATGCCCACCGTACGCAGGACGCTGGCGCGACGCGGCGGCCCGGCCGTCGAACCCGGACCGGCCGAATAGCGCCGATCAGCTCGTCTTCTTGGCTGGCAAAACAAGCTGGCCGATATGGCCAAGGGCCATTCCGATCAGCGGCCAGAACAGCAGCACAATGGCCAGCGTCGTGATCGACCCAACCAGCGGATTCGACCAGAATACGCGCAGATCGCCTTCCGCGCCGATCATCGACAAACGGAACGCATCTTCCGCGCGGCTCCCGAGCACCAGGGCAAGCGTGAATGGTGCGAGCGGGATGCTGATCTTCTTGAACACGTAACCAACTGCGCCGAACACGACCATCAGCCAGATGTCGAACATCGCGTTCTGGATCGCGTAAGCGCCGATCGCGCAGGAAACGACGATCATCGGCGCGATGGCCGAAAACGGCACGCGCAGCACTGAGGCAAAGATCGGCACGGTGGTGAGCACCAGCACGAGGCCGACGATATTGCCGAGATACATCGAGGCGATCAGGCCCCAGACGAAGTTCTTTTGTTCGATGAACAAGAGTGGACCCGGATTGAGGCCCCACACCATCAGGCCGCCGAGCAGGATCGCGGCGGTCCCGGATCCGGGAATGCCGAGCGCGAGCATCGGCAGCAACGCAGCCGTCCCGGACGCATGCGCGGCGGTTTCCGGAGCAAACACGCCCTCGATACGGCCCGTGCCAAACGAATCCTTGTCCTTCGAAAATCGCTTGGCCAGATTGTAACCCATGAAGGACGCGGCAATGGCGCCGCCCGGCGTCACGCCCAGCCAGCATCCGATTGCCGAAGATCGCAGCAACGTTACCCAGTACTTGGGCATATCCTTCCACACCCGCAGGACAACTTTCAGACTGATGCTGGCTGCATGACCACGCAGCGCCAGCCGCTCTTCCATCGTCAGCATGATTTCGCTGATGCCGAACAGACCGATCACCGCCACCAGGAAGTTGACGCCGCGGAAAAGTTCACTCCATCCAAAGGTCATGCGCAGCTGCCCGGACACGGTATCCATGCCAATTCCGGCGAGCAGCAGACCGAGCGCCATCGAGATGATGGTCTTGTGCTTTTCCTCGCGCCCAAGGCCGACAAACGAGCAGAACGTGAGCAGATACACCGAGAAAAATTCCGGCGGTCCAAAGCGCAAGGCGAAATCGGCAACGCTCGGCGCAAGAAACGTGATCAGTAGCACCGCGCAGAACGAGCCGATGAACGAGGAGGTGAAGGCAGCAGTCAGCGCTTCCGCGGCTAGTCCCTTCTGCGCCATGGGATAGCCGTCGAAAGTGGTGGCCACCGACCAGGCTTCGCCCGGGATGTTGAACAGGATCGACGTGATGGCGCCGCCGAACAGCGCGCCCCAATAGATGCACGACAGCATCACAATGGCCGAGGTCGGGTCCATCGAGAACGTCAGTGGCAGCAGGATTGCGACGCCGTTCGGTCCACCGAGGCCGGGCAGCACGCCGACGAAAATGCCGAGCACCAGCCCGACCATCATCAGCGCGAGCGTCTTGAACGTCAGCAGGACGGAAAAACCGTGGATGAGAAGACCGATCGCTTCCATGGCCGCCTCAATAACCCAACAGGGCTTCAAGCGGCCCCTTCGGCATGATGACGTCGAAGGCGATCTCGAACGTGACGAACATGGCGACGGTGAAAATCACCGCCGTCAAAACCGACTTCCACCACGCGATGCGGCCGATCAGTCCCATGAAACCGACGATGAGGATGAAGCTCGCGACATAGAGTCCGAGCCATTGCATGACCACCACGTAGAGCAAGGTCGGGACGAAAATCTGCAGTACGCGCTTGAACTGATCGCGCCGGACAAAGACATGGTCGGATCGCTCGATGAATCCCTTCACCAGCCCCCACAGCGATGCGCAAGCGAGAATGAGCGAGAGATAGAACGGGAAATAGCCGGCCTGCGGCCCGCTCGCATCCCACGATATGCCGGTGCGCCAGTTATCGAACGACATCAGCGCAGCCAGCGCCAGCAGCAGGAGCATTACGACGATATCGGCTGTGCGTGTGCTGACGATCGGTGGCGAATCCTCCGCCGGAGCGGTCGGATCCTCAACGACGATTTCGGTGTCGGATTTTGTCATTGTCCCCAGCAATTAGAAGATGCGCGCCCGCGGTTTCCGGCCGCCGGCGCGCGCAAGCGTAAGGCCTCGATTACTTCGCTACGAAGCCCGCCTCGTGCATCAGACCGGCGTTGAGCTTGTCGTCGTCCTCGAGGAACTTCACCATGTCCTTGCCGGTGATGAACGTCGGCTTGAGCGCCTGCTTCTCCATATACTCTTTGTATTCGGTGGTCTGCGACACTTTCTTGAGCAGGTCGACGTAGAACGCCTGCTGCTCCGGCGTTACTTTGCCCGGCAGGAAGAACGCCCGCAGCATCGTGTACTGCACGTCGAGCCCTTCCTCCTTGCAGGTCGGGATATCGTTCCAGGACTGCGCGCTGGTGACCTTGCTCTTGTATTCGATGCGCTGAGTGTCGAACACGCACAGCGCGCGTACCTGACCGGCGCGCCACACTTCGAGATTTTCCGACGGATTATTGACATTCGACTGCGTGTGGTTGCCGACGAGCTGCGTCGCCGCCTCGCCACCGGACTTGTAGGGCAGATAGAGGAACTTTGCGCCGGTCTTCTTTTCCATGAAGACAGTCAGAATCTGGTCTTCACGCTTGGAGCCGGTCCCGCCCATCTTGAATGGCGGGCTCGCCTTCTTCGCCGCGTCGACAAACTCCTTCACCGACTTCTCCGGCATCGTGGTGTTGTCCCACAGCACGAACTGGTCGAAGGCGGTCACGGCCACGGGCGTCAGTTCGCGCCAGTTGAACGGGATCTTGGCCGACAGCGGCAGCATGTAGATGAGGGAGTAGGCAAGCAGCACGCGGTTCGCATCGCCTTCACCTGATTTCATATACATGAGCGCTTCCGCACCCGACGCCGCGCCCTTGAGCGAGACGACGATCGGCTGACTCATCAGTTTGTTTTTCTGGATGGCCGCCTGCATCATGCGGGCCATCTGGTCGGACGCGCCGCCGGCGCCCGCAGCCACGACGATTTCGACGGACTTGTTCGGTTCCCAGGCCAATGCCGGCGCATTTGCCAACATGATGGCCGCAACGGCGGTACCGGCCCCGATAAATTTATTCATTCTCATCCTCCCATTGGTTTGTTCGCACTGGCTTCCGTCAGCTACGGACCGTGCATTGTTTGTTATTGGCCCCATTTTGCGGGTATTGGGCCCAAGTTCAAGCGGCCAGATGGGCTATTTGTGCTGCTCCTGGCGCACAATTTCGGCGCCCTGCGTCATTGCCTGCATTTTCGCAAAAGCCACGTTCCGCGGGAGATATTTCATGCCGCAATCGGGGGCAATAACGATGCGCTGCGCCGGCACATGTGGCAACGCCTTGCGGATACGCTCCGCGACGGTTTCGGGCGTCTCGACATTTATATCGGACAAATCGATGACGCCCAGAATGATGGTCTTCGATGGCAAGTTTTCCAGCACCTTGAGATCGAGCTTCGGCTGCGCCGCTTCGATCGAAATTTGCGAAGCCTTCGAGGCGTCCAGTTCGGACAGAAACGAGTATCCGGTAGGTTTGTCGTGCACGACGGCGGCGTAGCCAAAGCACAGATGCACAGCGACAGTGCCGGTCACGCCATCGAGTGCGCGATCAAGCGCCTTCAGGCCATAGTCGCGCGCACTCTCGGGATGCTGCTGCATCCACGGTTCGTCGATTTGCACGACGTCGGCGCCCGCCGCAAACAGATCCTTGATTTCCGTATTGACCGCTTCCGCATAGTCGAGCGCCATGGCTTCAGCCGATTGATAGAAGTCGTTTTGCGCCTGCTTCGACATCGTGAAGGGGCCGGGCACGGTTATCTTTACGGGCTTCTTGGTATTGGCGCGCAGAAATTGCAGATCGCGCAGCTCGACCGGATATTTGCGACGGATCTTGCCGGTGACGCGGGGCACCGGGATCGGCTTGCCGCTGCGATTGAGCGTCGAACCCGGATTTTTCGTGTCGACGCCTTCGAGCGCGGTGGCAAACCTGTTGGAATAGCTTTCACGCCGCTGCTCGCCGTCCGTGATGATGTCGAGCCCCGCCCGCTCCTGATCCTGAATGGCAAGAAGCGTCGCCTCGTCTTGCTTGGCTTCCAGGGCTTTTGGGTCGATCAGCCAGAGGTCGTCCATCCGGACGCGCGGCACCATCTTGGAGAGCCGCGCGCGGTCGATCAGCCAATCCGGTTGCGGATAGGAACCAACGAGTGAGGTCGGGAAAAGTTTGTCAGGCATGCGGCCATTATGACGAAGCTTCGGCGCTGCGGCCAGCCGCCACGCTTGTCGCCAGGACATGGGCAACATGGATCGCCTCGCGATCGGCCCCGTCATAGATCTGGTGCCGGCAGGACGTGCCGTCCGCCACGATCAGCGTTTCGGCGTTCGCCCTACGCACCGCAGGCAGCAGCGACAACTCGCCCATCTTGCGCGAGACGTCGATGGTCGCCGCGTTAAAGCCGAAACTGCCGGCCATGCCGCAGCAACTCGATTCGATCGTCTCGACCGAAAGCTGCGGGATCAGCCGCAGCGTCGTTTCAACCGCGCCCATGGCGTCGAATGCTTTTTGATGACAGTGCCCATGCAGAAGCGCTTTTTTCGGCAGCGGACCGAGCGGCAAGTTCAACCGACCTTGCCCGTGCTCGCGCGCCAGAAATTCCTCGAACAAAAATGCGTTCGCCGCCAGCGCGTCCACCATTTCTCCCTTGAACAAAGCCGGCAATTCGTCGCGGAAAGTAAGCAGACAACTCGGTTCTAGACCGACGACCGGCAGCCCGCGCGCGACATACGGCGCAAGCGCATCCAAAGTGCGCTGCATTTCCTGCCGAGCCTCATCGACCATCCCGACTGCCAGAAACGTGCGCCCGCAGCACAGCGGCCGCTCATCAGGATTCGCAGGCAGCGGCGCATAGACCCGATAACCACCGGCGACAAGCACACTCAACGCATCATCAAGATTTTCACGCTCGAAATACCGGTTGAACGTGTCGGCGAACAACACCACTTCGCGCGCTTCCGAATTTTGCTCGCCGGTCACGTAGCGCCAGTCGGACCGGTCGCGATACGTATCCTTTCGCCACTTCGGCAGACTGCGGCTGGAAGAAAATCCGGCAATAAACTGGGATGCCTTGCGCGCGATGGCGCTACGGTCGCGCATGTTGAACAAGCGATGCCACTGTACGGCGTAGGGCGCGTAGTGCGGCAGAAAACCAACAAGCTTTTCGTGCAGCGGGAGCTCAAATTTCGCGGCGCGCGCAGCCTGGACTTCGATTTTCATGCGCGCCATGTCGACGCCGGTCGGACATTCGCGCCGGCAGGCCTTGCAGCTCACGCACAGTTTGAGGGTCTCGGCCATTTCGTCGGAAATGAGCGCGGCCGGTCCGAGTTGCCCGGTCACCGCCAGCCGTAACGTGTTGGCGCGCCCACGCGTGACATCACGCTCGTCGCGGGTCACGCGATAGCTCGGACACATCACGCCGCCCGTCAATTTGCGGCACGCGCCGTTGTTGTTGCACATTTCGACGGCGCCCTGGAAACCGCCGCCAACACCGGGATACCCCGACCAATCCAGATGCATCTTGACGGGTTCGCCATGATAGTCGGGCGCATAACGGAACAGGGTGCGATCATCGAATTTTGGCGGCCGGACCACTTTGCCCGGATTGTAGAAACCTTTCGGATCAAACCGGTCTTTGACTTCTTCGAAGGCACGGGCAAGCCGCGTGCCGAACATCGGCTCGTTAAATTCCGAACGCACAAGGCCGTCGCCGTGTTCGCCCGAGTGCGAGCCTTTGTACTCACGCACCATCGCGAATGCCTCTTCGGCGATTTCGCGCATCGCATGCACATCCTTTTCCTGCCGCAGATTGAGGATCGGCCGCACATGCAGACATCCCGAACCGGCATGCGCGTACCAGGTGCCGCGCGTGCCGTGCTTTTCGAAAATCGCGGTAAGGCGCGAGGTGTAATCGGCAAGATGCTCAAGTGGCACTGCACAATCCTCGACGAAGGAGACCGGTTTGCCCTCGTTCTTCATGGACATCATGATATTGAGGCCTGAGGTGCGAACGTCAGTGATCGCAGCCTGCAATTCCGGATTGAGCACTTCGACCACGCCACCCCATTGCGCGCCATTCTTGTCCCAGCCGAAGCCGAGATCACCGATCAGGTCCTTGAGCTGCTGGAGCATGCGAAGATTGGTTTCGTGATCGTCGTCACCGAATTCGACCAGCAGGATCGCTTCCGGCGTTTCGCGCACGAATTTGTCCAGCGTCGGCAGAAAGACCGGATTCTGGCGTGCAAGCTCGATCATAGTGCGATCGATAAGCTCGACCGCGATCGGCTTGAGCCGCACGATGTGTTGCGTTGCGCTCATCGCCGCGCGGAAGTTTCCGAAATGGCAGGCGCCGACCGCGCGGCGGCCGAGCAGCGGCGCGAGCTTCAATTCGATGCGGGTGGAAAAGGCGAGCGTACCTTCGCCGCCGACCAGCACATGCGCGAGGTTGATGTCATTCTTGCCGGGCACGAGCGCATCGAGATTGTATCCGCCGACGCGCCGCTGGACTTTCGGAAACCGCGCGGCGATCTCGTCGGCCTCGCGCGCGCCGAGCGCCAGCAAATTTTTGGCGAGCGGCCGCAGCGGCGCCGGCACGTCCTTGAGGTTCCCACCGATCTGGCCGAAATGCGCGAGCGTGCCGTCGGCGAGCAGGGCTTCGATCGAGACAACATTGTCGCGCATGGTGCCGTAGCGCATGGAACGGCCACCGCACGAATTATTGCCAGCCATGCCGCCGATGGTCGCGCGTGACGAGGTCGAAATATCGACCGGGAACCACAATCCATGCGGCTTGAGCTGGCGATTGAGATCGTCGAGCACGATACCGGGCTCGACCGAGCAGCGGGCGCGCCTGACGTCGAGATCCAGAATGCGCGTCAGATATTTCGAGCAATCGATGACCAGCGACTTCCCGACCGCCTGTCCGGCCTGCGACGTTCCGCCGCCGCGCGCCAGCAGGGTTGCACCCTCGCTACGCGCGATCGCAATGGCCCGATCGGCTTCTTCAATGGTGCGAGGCGCGACAACGCCCACCGGCATGACTTGATAATGAGAGGCGTCAGTGGAGTAACGGCCGCGCGTGAAACGGTCGAATTGAACCTCACCAGTCAATTCGGCCTTCAGCCGCCGTTCCAGACCGGGCATCACTACCGCCAATTTTCTTATCCTTTTTGGGCTGCGCTAAGCCTATGCATAAGGACTAGTGGGCCTTGCGGAAAACCGCTTGACCGCAATGTTGCATTCATAGTTCAACGCCACAAGCGTCGCTCCCCGCAGGGAACACGCCCGTGGCCAGGCCACGAAATCCCCTAAAGCTGCCGTTTCAGGAGCGGACTGCCTATGGCTAAGAATTCCTCGCGTACGGTCGGGCGCCATTTTCTGCACATCCCGGGACCCTCGCCGCTGCCGGACCGCATCCTGCGGGCCATGGACACGCCAATCATCGACCATCGTGGGCCGGAATTCGCCCGGCTCGCCAAGAAGTGCCTGGACGGCATCAAGACGATCTTCAAGACCACCAATCCGGTCATCATCTACACCGCGACCGGAACGGGCGCCTGGGAAGCCGCGCTCGTCAACACGTTGTCGCCCGGTGACAAGGTGCTGATGGTTGAAACCGGCCAATTCGCCGCGCTGTGGAAGAAGATGGCCGAGAAGCTCGGCCTCGTGACCGAATTCATCACCACCGACTGGCGCATCGGCGCCGATCCCGCCGCGATCGAAGCACGCCTGCGCGAAGACAAGGGCAAGGAGATCAAGGCGGTCTGCTTCCTGCACAATGAAACATCGACGGGCTGCCTTTCGCCGGTGGCGGAAATCCGCAAGGCAATCGACAAGGCCGGACATCCGGCTTTGCTGATGGTGGACACCATTTCCTCGCTGGCGTCGGCGGACTATCGGCACGACGAATGGGGCGTCGACGTCTCCGTCGGTGGCGCGCAGAAAGGCCTGATGCTGCCGCCCGGCATGTCGTTCAACGCGATAAGTGACAAGGCGCTGGCGGCAAACAAGACGTCCAAGCTCACAAAGTCGTTCTGGGCCTGGGACGAAATGCTGACGATGAACAAGATCGGCTTCTTCCCTTATACGCCGGCAACGCAGATGCTGCATGGGCTCGCGACGGGCATCGAAATGCTGCACGAGGAAGGACTCGATAACGTGTTCGCGCGCCACGACCGTCTTGCCGAAGCGACCCGCCGCGCGATCAAGGCATGGGGCCTCGACATCATCTGCCGCGATCCGAAATATTATTCGCCGACCATCACCGCCGTGCTGCTGCCGGAAGGCCACGACGCCGATGCATTCCGTGCGCTGGCGCTCGAGCAGTTCAATATTTCCTACGGCGCAAGCTTCGGCCGCTTCACCGGCAAGATGTTCCGTATCGGCCATCTCGGCGATATCAACGACGCGATGATGCTGGGCGGATTGGCTGTGACCGAAATGGCGCTGGCGCTCGCCAACGTGCCGCACAAGAAAGGCGGCGTGCAGGCGGCGATGGATTATCTCGTGTCCCAGCACGGCACCGCCGCAAAGCAGGCTGCGGAGTAATTTTTCTTCCGCTCGTCCCCGCGCAAGCGGGAACCCAGACTTTATAATATGCGCTTGTTTCCCGCTTGCGCGGGACTGAGCGGATTTATTGCGATCACGCCGCGCTCTTCTCGCTCGCAAGCACGCGGACAACAAATTCCGAAATCACCTCAAGCGCCGCCTCGGGCTTTTCACGCTGCGGCGAGTGGCGCGCGCCAGGCAACACAGCGACTTCCACCGGGCAATAGCATTCTTCCTGCGCCACCTCGATTTGCTTCACCGTGCCATACTGGTCGTCCCGGCCCTGCACGATGAGGACCGGCACGCGGATATAGGCGAGGAATTCCGTGATATCCCACTTGCGAAATTCCGGATCGAGCCAGGCGCCATTCCAGCCCTTGAAGGCATTGTCGACATCGGCATGCCAGCGCGACAGGCGCGCCCGCAATTCGCCTGTTTCATAGGCCTTTTTGGCCTCGGCAATCGAGGCGATGCCCGCATCTTCGGTAAAGAAATGCGGTGCAATCAGCACCAGACCGCCGACGCGGTGATCCTGATGGCTACCGGCATAGATCGCCGCAATCGACGCGCCGTCACTGTGTCCGACCAGCAGCCCGCGCCTGAACCCGATGACGTCGAGCAGTCGCGGCAACGTCTCGCGCGCCTCGTCGTGCATGTAGGACAGCGGCCGCGGCAGTTTCACCGGCGATGATTTGCCATAGCCCGCGCGCGAATAGACGAACACACCGGCACCCGTCGCGGACGAAAGCTTCTCGGGAAAATCGGCCCACAGCCCGACGCAGCCCAGGCCTTCGTGCAGCAGCACCAGCGTCGGGGCCTTATCGGGACGAGGCCCAACCATGCGGTATTCCAGCCGCTGCGCCCCGATCTCGAGAAAGCCGGACTCATCGAGCGTCATCAGTGCGCGCCCGGGCCTTCCGCCCGCAACTTGAAGCGCTGGATCTTGCCGGTCGCCGTTTTCGGCAGGTCTTTGCGGAATTCGATCCAGCGCGGATATTTGTAGGGCGCAAGCTTCTGCTTGACGTGGTCCTGTAAGGCCTGGATCAGCGCATCGTTGGCTTTTTCCGGCGCCTTGAGCACGACAAAAGCTTTCGGCTTGATGAGTTTCTGCTCGTCGTTCCAGCCGACAACCGCCGCCTCCAGCACATCCGGATGCGACGACAGCGCCGCCTCGACCTCGAACGGCGACACGTACATGCCGGAGACCTTCAGCATGTCGTCCTGACGCCCGCAGCAAATGTAAAATCCCTCCGTATCCTCGATATATTTGTCGCCTGAGCGGGTCCATTCACCCTGGAAGGTCGAGCGCGATTTCTCGCGGTTGTTCCAGTACATGATCGCGCTGGTCGGACCGCGCACATAAAGCTCACCCATCTCGCCCTTTTTCACCGGCTGGCCGTCTTCGCCGATGAGCTTGATCTCGTAGCCGGGAACCGCTCGCCCCGTGGTGCCATATTTGGTCGCGCCCGGCGCATTGGTGAGATAAATGTGCAGCATCTCGGTGGTGCCAAGCCCGTCCGAAATCTCGACGCCGTAGCGGTCCTTCCAGCGTTTCGCAATTTCCTCCGGCAGAGCTTCACCGGCGGAAATGCAACGGCGGATTTTCACGTCCGATTTTTGCGGCGCATTGGGGCTCGCAAGAAATGCCGCATAAAAGGTCGGCACGGCAAAAAACACCGTGATTGGATGCTCGCGCAGCAAAGCCGCAACGCCGTCCGGTGTCGGCCGCTCTGCATTGAGCACGGTCGTGGCGCCGACCGTGAGCGGAAAGGTCATGGCGTTGCCGAGACCATAGGCGAAGAACAGTTTCGCCACCGAATAGCAGACGTCATTTTCCTTCAGACCCGCAACCGGCGTGCCATAGAGATCGGCTGTGAGCTTGAGGCTGGCATGGACATGCACGGCGCCCTTCGGCTTTCCGGTTGAGCCCGACGTGTAGAGCCAGAACGCAATGTCGTCGCATGTGGTTGGCGCCGTGTAATCGTCCGGCTCATCCGCGCCGATAAGGTCTTCGAACAAGCGGAAGCCGTGCGGATTGTCGCCGGAAACGACGACGTGTTCGAGATCAGGGCTTTGCTTGATGAGCGCCTCGAAGCGCGGAAAAAGCGCCTCCGACACCACCAGGCATTTGGCGCGGCTGTCGGCCAGCATGAAACGATAGTCATCTTCGGTGAGCAGCGTATTGACCGGCACCGCGACGATGCCCGCCTTCAGGCAGCCCAGAAACGCCGTCGGCCAGTCGATGGTGTCGAGCAACGCGAGCAGCACGCGCTCTTCGCGCTGGATTCCAAGCCCGCGCAGCGCGGCGGCGAAACGCGCCACGCGATCGGCCAGCTGGCCGTAGGTATGCGTGCCGCGCGCATCGATGTAGGCCGGCTTTTTGGCACGGCCAGCATAAATATTTCCCTGCAGCACGTCGGCCGCAAAATTGTAGTCGCGCGGCACCGCAGCCGTGGCCGGCATGTCGGACAATGTTTCCGCTGCGGCGGTCTTCGTCATTTCAAAACTTCCTCTCCCCGGCGAAAGCAAAGCGCCGCCCGCGACGGCGACGCTTCGCCTTTTGTGTTTACGAGCGGCCCAGCATCCGCACCTGAAAGGCATCGAATGTGAGATCGCAGACCTGCCACCACGAATAGCTTTGGTCGCGGAACGCCACCAGGTTATCGTGGATCTTCTTGAAGCGCGGATTGGTCGCACCGATCTCCGCATAGGTTTCTTTTGCGGCTTTATACGATGCTTCCATGATTTCCGGCGAGAACGCGCGCAGTTGCGTGCCGTTGGCAATCAGGCGACGCATGGCTGGTGGATTGAGGAAATCGTATTTCGCCGTCATCCGCATGCCGGCATCGCGCGCGCACGTGGTGAGAACCGCCTGGTAGGCTTTGCTCAGGCCGCTCCACTTCTCGCGGTTGATCAGAAGGTGGGCGTGCGCGCCACCCTCCCACCAACCCGGATAGTAGTAGTATTTCGCGATCTTGTAGAACCCGAGCTTCTCGTCATCGTAGGGACCGATCCACTCGACGGAGTCGATCGTTCCTTTTTCCAGCGCCGGATAGAGGTCGCCGGGCGCAATCGATTGCGGCACGACGCCGAGCTTGCTGATCACCTTGCCGGCAAAACCGCCGATGCGGAATTTAAGGCCGTTGAGATCGGCGACCGTTTTGATTTCCTTGCGGAACCAGCCGCCCATCTGCGAGCAGGTGTTGCCCATCGGAAGCCCGTAGCATCCGAAGTCCGCGAACAACGGATCGAGCATTTCGAGGCCGCCGCCGCGAAGCTGCCAGGCTTCCTGCTGGCGCGGATTCAATCCGAAGGGCAATGCGGTGGTGAAAGCAAACGAGGGATCCTTGCCCCAGAAATAGTAACCGGCGGTGTGGCCGAGCTCGACCGTCCCCTTCTGCACGGCATCGAGGACCTGCAAGCCGGGCACGATCTCGCCGGCGGCAAAAACCTGGATCTGGAATTTGTTGTCGGTGACATCGGCGACGTTTTTCGCAAAGTCTTCGCAACACCCGTACAGCGTATCGAGCGACTTCGGCCAGCTCGCGGTGAGCCGCCACTTCAGTTCGGGCGTGGATTGCGCAATCGCGGGCGCGGCAATCGCGGAAGCGGCAAGGCCGACGCCGGCCGCGCGCAGGAATTCACGGCGCTTCATTGTGTTCTCCCTGTTTTCATTATGCGGGAATTCGCTTCGGTGGGATGCGACCCATCGGCTCCCGTCATTACGCGAATTATGCGGGCCATGGGCGGCCGCCGCAATGTGATTATAGGTCCTGTTTTCCGCGCGGTTATGGCGCGTATTCCGGATCATGGCTGGACCCATTGGCATTCAAGAGTAATGTGCGCGTCACGTTCCGACAGTTTGGCCGGACAATCCCGGCCATGACGACATTCCGGAGTACCGTCCATGATCTTCAGCCGGGAGCGCATCCTCACCACCCACGTCGGCAGCCTGCCGCGCAACGAAAAACTGTCCGATCTGCTGATGGCGCAGGAAGAGGGCAAGGATTTCGACCCGAAGGTCCTGACGTCGGAGATGGACAAAGCGGTCCACCATGTTGTGTCCAAGCAGATGGAGGCCGGCATCGACATCGGCAATGACGGAGAGCAGCGCCGCATCAGTTTCCAGACCTACGTGCCGCAGCGCATGACCGGATTTGGCGGCGTGTCAAAACGCCGGCGCGGACGTGAGTTCGAGGAGTTTCCCGAGCTGCTCTCGTATCTGATGCGGCGTTTTCCAAATCCCGCCAAAAGCCAGCAGGGCGCGCCGGAAGCGCAGGCCGACCTCAAATACAAGGATCTCAAGCCGATCACCGAGGAGACCGCCGGTTTCAACAGGATCGCCGACGAGCTCGGCGCATTTTCGGAGCGCTTCATGACGGCGCCCTCGCCCGGCATCATTTCGACCACCATGCTCAACGCCCATTACAAGACGCACGACGACTATCTCGATGCGATCGCGCGCGAGATGAAGAACGAATACCAGACAATCCACAAAGCGGGCCTGCTGTTGCAGATCGACGCGCCCGATCTCGCGATGGACCGCACCATGATGTATCGCGACCTGGATGATGCGGGTTTCGTCAAGCGCGTGGAACGGCACGTGCAGGCGATCAACGACGGTATCGCTGGCATTCCGCGCGATCGCGTGCGGCTGCACATTTGCTATGGCAACTGGGAAGGCCCGCACATCCACGATGTTCCGCTGGCGACGATCTTGCCCGCGCTCTACCAGGCCAAGGTCGGCGCGTTGTCGATCGAATTCTCCAATCCACGGCACGCGCATGAATACGACGCGCTCAAGAAACATCCGCTGCCGAAGGACATGCTGCTCATTCCCGGGGTCGTGGAAACGACCAGCAATTTCGTCGAACATCCGGAGGTCGTGGCGCGTCGCATCGAGGAAGCCGTGCACGTGGTTGGCGAGCGCGAGCGCGTGATCGCGTCCACCGATTGCGGCTTCGGCACGTTCACCAAGCGCGAATGGGTGATCGAGCCGGTGGTCTGGCTCAAGCTCGCCGCCATCCGCAAGGGCGCGGACATTGCATCCGCAAGATTGTGGGGCAAGAAGGTGGCGTAAGTCTCAGTGCGCGTCTGACCGGCGCGGCACGATCAGATTGCCGATAAACATCAACACCGCCTCGTCGTTCTGATTGAGCGTGGTCGTCTTCAGCTTGACCAGCCCTTGCTCGGGACGCGAGCGCGACGGGCGAACCTCCATCACTTCGGACTCGATACGCAGCCGGTCGCCCGGCCGCACCGGTTTCGGCCAGCGCAGCTCGTCGACACCGCCGCCAATGATGCCGCCGGCGATCGGCGGCCCGCCATCGACCAGAAGCCGCATGGTGAGCGCCATCGTATGCCAGCCGCTGGCCACCAGGCCGGCAAACAACGTCGTGCGCGCTGCGGCCTCATCGAGATGAAACGGCTGCGGATCGAATTGCCGGGCAAATGCCTTGATCGCCTCACTGTCGATCACCGTTGCGGTCTTGCCGCGAAATTTCTGTCCAGGCTGGAGATCGTCGAGATAAAGGTCGGTCACGATAGACTCCATGCTCCGTTATACTCCCTGATCATCTGATCCTCCGTTTGGAGGATACGTATGGTGCGGCCGCTGTAGCGGCCGACGCTTTAATCACATCCCCATCAGGACAGCTACGACATTCAGGCGGCTACAAACCTCAAATCGGCAGGTGTGCTCCCGCTGCGTTCATATCTCGCCAATTCACTTTTCAAACAGCTTTAGCCAACGCTCCGCCACCCGTTTTCTGAGCAGCGTCGGGTACGCCGTCGGCTTTGAGAGAGAAGTCGCGTCACCTGTCGGAAAAAAGAACCGAGGGCGCGCGGGACGCCAGGGGTCTCGATAGACCCACGGGCCTCGACGCCTCGCGACATCGAGGCTTGTCGAGTCGTTTGTAGTGCCGCAAGTCCGCCAAATCCCAAGGCGTCCCGCGCGCGGCGTTTGAGGTTTGCTCCGCACCGCCCCCGGTGGACATACCTTTCAGGGCAACACCCGTCCCCCGTAAGGGCCAGTTTTCACCCTATCCACCGCTGGTTGGCTCAAACGATCGTCCGGCACGTCTGACCATGCCGGCATGAACCGCCGTCAGGAGAGCGCTGAGTGATCCGCGGCCAGCGGATCAGGACGATGCGGCTTGGACCGCCGGGGGGAGCGCCGCATCTCCGACGCTGCCGTTATCCGGCCACCGCTCCCCGCCCCGCGTCTGGAGACGCTGATCAGACACCCCTCGGCAACCGAGGCGGGATGGTTGGGAATATAATCATGCTAGGAATAAAGTCAACAGTTTCTGATGGGAGCAACAGAGCCTGTGGATAAAAGCGCCCTTTAAAACCGCGTCATTTTTATAAGATAGTATCTTTACTATTTTAAAAGCCGCGTCATACTGGGCCGCAAACAAGGGGCCCTGACATGCCTCCAGCGGCGATGCGGCAACCGGTGATGATGAGCGGTGATCTCACCGCACGCATCATGTTTGCCGGCCGCTCGTCGTCAATGTCGGCGCAAATCGTCGCCTGGGTGCGCGACGCGCTGTTTGCGAAAAAGCTCAAGCCCGGCGATTTCCTCGGCACCGAGAAGGACCTTGCCGCCCGCTTCGACGCCAGCCGGATCGTCGCGCGCGACGCGCTGCGCACGCTGGAGGCGCTCGGCATCGTCGAGATCCGCATGGGCAAAGGCGGCGGCGCCCGCATCGCGCAGGGCAATCCGCGCCTGTTCGCCGAAGCGCTCGCCGTGCAGCTCGACCTCACCGGCGTCACCGCGGCCGAGATCATGGATGCCCAGCGCGCGATCGAAACCCTGGGCGCTGAACTCGCCGCCGAAAACGCCACGAACGCCGACATTGCCAGGCTGCGCCGCTTGCTGCACGACGCCAAGGACGCGACCGCCGATCTCGATGCCTTTACGCGCCTGTCGCGCGACTTTCACCTCGCGGTGGCCGAGGCCTCGCACAACCGCGTGCTGGTGGTGCAGCTCATTTCACTCGAACACGTGTCCTGGCCGCGCCGCAACGTCACCGCCACGCCGCAGCTCGCTGCGCACGTCCTCGAAATTCATACCCGGCTCACCGACCTGATCGAGCTGCGCGACGCCGCCGGCGCGCGCGCGTTGATGGACGACCACGTCAAGATGATCCGCGCCCGGCGCGTCGCCGAGCGCGATCACGGCCAAGAAGCGCATTCCTGCTGTTAGTGACTTAAAGGGAGAACGACCATGGCAAAATTCCTCATCGAACCGCATTTCCGCCTGCAGGAGTGGGTGGCGGAGGAGAAGGACTATTTCCGCAAGGAAGGTCTCGAATATGAATTCCGCGAGCTGATGCGGGCAACCGACGGCAAGATCCACGACAAGGGCGACAAAGTTGGCGCCTATCAGTCCTTCGAGGCCGGCCGCAAATCGAACGTAAGCTGCGCCTGCCATTGGACGGTCAATGTCGCGGCATCGAACGGCCACGGCAAAATGTACACCGACGTCTACTCGGTGGCGCCGGCCGGCGTTTTCGTCGCGGCCGATTCGAAGATCAAGACTCCGGCCGATCTCGCCGGCGTTCCGGTTTCCGTCGGCTACCAGTCCGGCAGTCACTATTCGACCGTGCAGGCGCTGGAGCAGTACCTCAAGCCGGACCAGATCAACCTCGTCTACTCCGACGGCATGCTATTCAAGCGCATGGAATTGCTGTTCGAGGGCCAGGCGCCGGCGGTGCACCTGTTCGGCGGGCCTTATTATTTCGCCGAGCAGCTCGGCTTCCGCAAGGTGATCGACTGCACCTTCATGATCGGCACCATGATCCATGGCGATCCCGATGCCGAGGACCTGCGCAAGTTCTTCCGTGCCCTGCGCAAGGCGCAGCGCGACATCGACCTGCGCCCGGAGCTCTACACACATTATTACAAGAAGGAATTCCCCGACCGTTTCCACGCCAAGATGGACACGCGGCGCTGGGGACCCGGCGAACGGCTGGTTTTCGAGCCCTATACCAAGGAAGTCTATGAGGAATCCTTCGAGTGGATCGCTGCCCACGGCATTTTCCCGGAAGGAAAGATGGGCAACGGCCAATACGAGCGGGCCACGGTGTCGCTGACCTGAGGCGAGCCCTTAGGGCCTGCGTGCCGCCTCGGCGGGAACGAGCGGCAAGATGGCGCGGGCGCTGCGATTCCCGTTTGTACGCTAATAGTTAGATGTCCAACCAAGTGCGCCGCGGACCCAAGGTTCGCGGCGCTTTTCTTTGCATGAAACCTCAGGCATTCTAACGACAACAAGATCAAGCAACGTTTGTAAGGGGAGGACCAAGATGAAACGCTCGCTATTTGCCGGCGCCGCCTTGCTCGCGGCCGTTATACTGCCTGCCGGCGCCAATGCTCAGATCAAGATCGGTGTCATTAACTCCTATTCCGGCCAGTTCGCCGACACCGGTGCCCAGATCGATAACGGCATCAAGCTCTATATGAAGCAGCATGGCGACACCGTCGCCGGCAAGAAGATCGAGATCATCCGCAAGGACACCGGTGGTCCGAATCCGGATGTCGCCAAACGTCTGGCGCAAGAGCTGGTGGTGCGCGATAAGGTCGACATCCTCGCGGGCTTCACGCTCACGCCGGAAGCGCTCGGCGCCGCCAGCGTCTCCGAGGATGCCAAGAAGTTCATGGTGGTCATGAATGCGGCGACCTCGATCATCACGACGAAGTCGCCTTACATCGTGCGCGTCTCGCTCACGCTGCCACAGATCGCCGACACGCTCGCCACCTGGGCGGTGAAAAAAGGCGGCACGAAAAAGGCCTATACGATGGTGTCCGACTACGGGCCTGGCCTCGATGCCGAAGGCGCCTTCCAGAAGGCGTTCAAGGCGGCGGGGGGCGAGATCGTTGGCTCCGTACGCATGCCGGTCGCCAATCCGGACTTCTCGGCCTTCGTGCAGCGCGCAAAAGATCTCAATCCGGAATCGATCTTCGTATTCATTCCGGGCGGCGCGCAACCCGCGGCGCTGGGTAAAGCTTTTGCCGAACGCGGCATCGATCCAAAGAAGGTCAAGCTCCTGAGCACCGGCGAACCGGTGGATGAAACCGCCATCAAGAGCATGGGCGATCTCGCACTCGATCGCATCAGCGCATGGCACTACGACTATAACCACAAGTCGAAAATGAACGCCGACTTCGTCAAGGCGTTCAATGCCGACAACAAGCGCAACCCCGATTTCTTCGCGGTCGGCGGTTACGACGGCATGCACCTCATCTATGAAGCGCTCAAGAAGACCAAGGGCGCCACCGACGGCGACGCGCTCGTCGCCGCTGCCAAGGGCATGAAGTGGGAAAGTCCGCGCGGCCCGGTTTCGATCGATCCCGAGACTCGCGACATCGTACAGACCGTCTACATTCGCAAAGTGCAGAAGGTCGGCAACGCGATCGTCAACGTCGAGTTCGACAAGGTCGAGAACGTGAAGGACCCGGTCAAAGCGGCGATGAAGAAGTAACGTTTCGCCCGCTTGAAACTCCGGATGGGGCGATCCGCCGCGGTCGCCCCATTCTTATGTGCAGGTACAAGCCGGCCCGTTCCCGCACAGGCGGAACTCCAGTGATATAGTCGGAAGAATTTGCGGTTTGATTCTGGATCCCTGTTTCGCAGGGATGGCTGAGGCCGGAAACCAAGGCATAGCGCGCCACCATGCTGCCTCCCGTCTTTGGAGTCCTGTTCGACGGCATTGCCTATGGCATGTTGTTGTTCGTGCTGTCGGTCGGGCTGTCCGTGACCCTGGGGCTGATGAACTTCGTCAACCTCGCGCATTGCGCTTTCGCCATGCTGGGCGGCTATGTAACCGCAACGCTGGTCAACGAATTCGGCTGGCCGTTCCTGGCCACGCTGCCGGTCGCCTTCATAGCGGCCGCCATGGTGAGCGTCGCCTTCGAACGCGTGTTCTACCGGCGACTTTATCGCGCCAGCGACCTCGATCAGGTCCTGCTTACCATCGGGATCGCGTTCGTGTCGGTCGCCGTCGCGGCCTACATCTTTGGCACGCTGCAACAACCGATCCAGACACCGGCCTTCCTGCGCGGAGCGGTCGGATTTTTCGGCCTCAGTTTCGGGAAATACCGGCTGTTCCTGATCGTCGTCGCTCTTCTGGTGACGATCCTGCTGGTTTTGGGAATCGAATACACACGGTTCGGCGCGCAGGTGCGTGCGGCCGTCGACAACCAGCGCATGGCGGGCGGGCTTGGCATCAATGTTGAGCGCACCTTTGCCGTCACCTTTGCGCTTGGCTCCGGGCTGGCCGGTCTCGGCGGCGCGTTGGCAATCGAGATTGTCGGCCTCGATCCGAACTTCTCGTTCATCTACCTCGTCTACGTGCTGATTATCGTCTCCGTGGGAGGACTGGGCTCGATTGTCGGATCGTTCGCCGCCGCCATCCTGATCGGGGTGAGCGACATCGCCGGTAAATATTATTTTCCCGAGCTGGGCGCGTTCCTCATTTATCTTGTGATGGTGGTGGTCCTGATGTGGCGGCCTGCCGGCCTGTTCGGGAAGCGCTGATGATCGCCAAAACCGCAACGTTGACCCCCCAGGCCTACCTGCAGGCGCAAAGCCGCTGGCATCCGCTCGAAATCGTGTTCTGGCTGGCGACGCTGCTGCCCTTCGTCCTTTTCCCGGACTATCTGTCGCTGGCGAGCCAGATCGCCACGACCGCACTGTTTGCGCTCTCGCTTGATCTCATTCTCGGCTACGCCGGCGTGGTGTCGCTGGGCCACGCGGCGTTTTTCGGCATCGGCGCCTACGGTGCCGGAGTTTTCTCGAAGCTCGTCTGGGGCGAGCCGTTTTCGGGCCTCTTGGTGGGTGCCGCGCTTGCGGGCCTTGCCGGCTACGCCACCAGCTTCATCATTTGCCGTTTCCGACATCTTACGTTGATCATGCTCACGCTCGGCCTCGGTTTTCTGGCGTTCGAAGTCGCCAACAGCGCGCATTGGCTCACCGGCGGATCGGACGGACTGCAAGGCGTCCGCATCTGGCCGCTGTTCGGCATTTTCAAATTCGATCTCTACGGCTACACGGCGTACAGCTATTCTCTTGTCGCCTTGTTCCTGGTTTTTCTGGCGGTGCGGCGGCTGGTCAATTCGCCATTCGGGCTTGCACTGCGCGGTATTCGCGAAAATCTCGTCCGCATGCCCGCGATCGGCGCGGCGAGCCGCGCGCATATCCGCAAGGCCTACACCATCGCGGCGATCATCGCCGGCATCGCCGGCGCCATCCTGACGCAGACCACCGAATCCGCAGCCCTTGAGTCGATCAGCTTCCAGCGCTCCGCCGACGTGCTGGTTATGCTGGTGCTCGGAGGTGCCGGCCGCCTTTACGGCGGCCTCGTCGGCGCGATCATCTTCATGATTGCGCGCGACCAGTTCTCCGGCATTGCGCCGCAATTCTGGTACTTCTGGATCGGCATCCTGCTGATCGTGGTAGTGATGCTGCTGCCAAATGGCATTCTCGGCGGTCTGTCCAAGCTCATGACGCGATGGAGCCGCAAGTGACCGAGATCGCCCTGTCCACGAGCGGCCTGGAAAAGAGCTTCGGATCGCTTGTCGTGGCGCGGAATATCGCCATCGAACTTCCGGTGGGGGCGCGCTATGCCCTGATCGGACCGAACGGCGCCGGCAAAACCACCCTGATCAACCTGATGACGGGAATGCTGAAGCCGAACGCCGGACAGATTTTCCTCGGTAATGAGGACATCACTGCGCTTGAGCCCCAGCAGCGCGTGCGGCGCGGGCTCGCGCGCACCTTCCAGATCAATACGCTGTTTCCCGGCCTCAATGCGCTCGAAGCGGTAACGCTCGCGGTCTGCGAACGCCGCAATACCGCCGGAGAATTCTGGCGAAACGTCGCCGAGTATCGTGATGCGATCGAGGAAGCATACGAGATTCTCGTCAAGCTGCGGCTGGGCGACTACTGCTACCAGATCACGCGCGAGCTGCCGTACGGCCGCCAACGGCTGCTGGAGATCGCGCTCGCGCTCGCGACCAGGCCGAAAGTGCTGCTGCTTGACGAGCCGGCCGCCGGCGTGCCGCAGGAGGAAAGCGGCGATATTTTCGAGGCGGTAGCTGCCCTTTCCGGCGATCTCACTTTACTGTTCATCGAGCACGATATGCACGTGGTCTTCCGTTTCGCGAGCCACATCATCGTGCTGGTCGGCGGCGCGATTTTCACCGCAGGCTCACCTGCCGAGATCGCGGCAGACCCGGGCGTGCGCGAAGTTTATCTGGGCAAACGCAAACATGGCTGACGCATTGCTCAGACTGGATAAAGTAACCGCCGGCTATGGGGACGCCGTGGTGCTGCACGGCATTTCGCTGGAGCTGCCGGAACACGGCAGCCTCGCGGTGCTGGGCCGCAATGGCGTCGGCAAGTCGACGCTGCTGCTCACGATCATGGGCTTTACGCAATTGCGCGCCGGCAGCGTGACCTGGCGCGGACAGGATATTTCCCGCGTGGCGCCGAACCGCCGCGCCACCAATGGCATCGGCTGGGTGGCGCAGGAGCGCGAGATTTTTCCCTCGCTCTCGGTCGAGGAAAATCTGACTGTCGCTGCACGGCCGGGGCCCTGGGGCGTAGACGCGATATTCAAATTGTTTCCGCGCCTTGCCGAGCGCCGGCGCAACATGGGCAATCAGTTGTCGGGCGGCGAGCAACAGATGCTGGCGACCGCGCGCGCGCTGACGACCAACCCCGCCTTGATGCTTTTGGATGAGCCATTTGAAGGCCTGGCGCCGGTGATCGTTGACGAGCTGATTGCCGCGCTGAAACTGATGCTTTCGGACCGCAAGATCGCCATTATTCTTGTCGAGCAGCACACCGACATCGCGCTGGAATTGACCGCGGACGCGATCGTGCTGGAGCGCGGCGCGGTGGCGCACCGCGCAACGTCGGCGCAGTTGCAGAAAGACACAGCCACACTCGAACGCCTGGTCGGGTTGCGCGTCGCCGCAACGGCGTGAGAAAGTACCTGTCATTCCGGGTTCGCCGGCTGCGGCCGCACTCCGGAATGATGCTGAAAGGAAAACCCGCATGCCTGGCCCGATGATCCCGCGCGAACGCGCCGATTACTCTGCGATCGTGGATCGCCCGCCGCTCAAACTGCCGGGCAATGCCCGGATCGTGTTCTGGACCATCGTCAACTACGAGGTCTGGGACATCGGCAAGCCGATGGCGCGGCAGCTGCTCCCGGCACCGACCGGCGTTCCGCTGATGCCGGATGTGGTGCACTGGGGCTTTCACGAATACGGAATGCGGGTTGGCTGCTGGCGCTTCCACGAGCTGTTCCGCAAGCTCGGCATCAAGCCGACGCTCGCCGCCAATGCACGCATCTGCGAGGACTATCCGCGCGTCGCCGGGCAGGCGCGCGATGAGGGCTGGGAGTTCATGGGCCACGCCTATGAACAAGGCCCGATCCACAAGGAGACCGATCAAGCCGGCATGATCAACCGCACCATGGACATCATGGAAAAATATACCGGCAAGCGTCCGGTCGGCTGGCTCGGGCCCGGTCTTACGCAGACACTGGAAACGCCCGATCTGCTTGCCGCCGCCGGCGTCAAATATATCGGCGATTGGGTCTACGACGATGAGCCGACCGTGATCCGCACCACCAAGGGGCCGCTGGTCACTTTGCCCTACACCATCGAATGCAACGACATCCCCGTGATGATCATCCAGCATCACAACAGCGAGTATCTGTTGCAGCTGGTGAAGGACCAGTTCGACCGGCTCTACGCCGAAAGCGCCAAACGCGCGAAAATATGCGCGCTGGCAATCCATCCTTACATCAGCGGGCAGCCGCACCGGATCAAATATCTCGAGCAGATCTACGACTACGTGAACAAGCACGACGGCGTGCTGCACTGGAACGGCGAGCAGATTCTCAATTGGTATCGCAGCATTGCCAAGATCGAGGCTGCCGCTTAGCGTTTAGAAGAAAAAGATATTGGCGTCAGGGAGGACGACATGCGCATCAGGCTTTTAAGTGTGCTCGCCGGCGCAATGGCTTTGCATGGCGCATCGGCCTCGGCGCAGGAAATCCGCCTCGCCCAGCAGTTTTCCATGGGCTACCTGCAGCTCAACGTGATGCATCATCAGAAGTTGATCGAAAAACACGCCGCCGCGGCCGGCATTCCCAACGCCAAGGTATCGTGGTTCAAATTCAATGGGCCGACTGCGGTCAACGAGGCGTTGATTTCCGGCAATATCGACATCGGCTCCGGTGGCGTGCCCGGCCTGCTCACGCTGTGGGCGCGCACAAAAGGAACGCCGCAGGAAGTCCGCGGAATTTCGGCGCTAAGCTCGCAGCCATTTTTGCTCAACACACGCGATCCCAACATCAAGACCATCAAGGATTTCAAGGACACGGACCGGATCGCGGTGCCCGCCGTAAAATCATCGGTGCAGGCACTCACGCTGCAGATGGCTGCCGCCAAAGCCTATGGCGAAAAACACTTCGAGACGCTCGATCCGCTCACCGTATCGATGACCCCGCCCGATGCGACCGTCGCCCTCCTCAAAGGTGGCGCCCAGATCACGGCTGCCTTCAGTGTCCCGCCGTTCCAGAATCAGCAGCTCGACGATCCGGCTATCCATACCGTGCTCAATTCGTTCGAGGTCATGGGTGGTTCGCACACATTCACCGCGATCTGGACGTCCGCCAAATTCCGCGATGCCAATCCGGTTCTGTACAAGGCTTTCGTCGCGGCGCTCAAGGAAGCGACGGATATCGTCGCCAACGATTCGCGCGCCGCGGCCGCACTGTGGATCGAGGATTCAAATTCGAAGCTGCCACTCGACACCGCCGGCAAGATCGTCTCCGGCCCGCAGGTGCATTGGACCATGGTTCCGGAAAACACCATGAAGTTCGCGGACTTCATGGCAAGCGTCGGCCGGCTCAAGGCAAAGCCGGCGTCCTGGAAGGATTACTTTTTCCCGGAGATCTACGACGCCAAGGGAAGCTGAGGCTGCCGGACAACGCGACGGCTATGCCACAACCTTGTGCGTCTGCTCGCCCAGGCCTTCGATCGAGGCCGTCACTGTGTCACCGGGCTGCAGATAGACCGGCGGTTTCTGGCCATGGCCGACGCCGGCCGGCGTCCCGGTCAGGATCACGTCGCCTGGCTGCAAGCTCATGAAGCGGCTGATATAGGACACAAGTTCGGCGACAGAGAAAATCATCTCATGCGTCGAGCTGTTCTGTTTGAGCTGGCCGTTGACGCTGAGCCGCATGGTCAGTTTTTGCGGATCGGCAATCTCGTCACGCGTGACGAGAAGCGGCCCGAGCGGACAAAACGTGTCGAGACTTTTGCCTTTGAAGCCCTGCCCGCCGCGATTGAACTGGAAATCGCGTTCGGAAAAATCGATGCCGACGCAATAACCCAGCACGTGGTCACGCGCGTCATGTTCGGCAATGTAGACGCCCGGCTTGCCGATCACCACGCCAAGCTCGACCTCCCAATCCACGCTCTTGCCATCGCGCGGGATGACGAGATCGTCGGTCGGCCCGCATAACGCGCTGGTGGGCTTGAGGAACAGCGTCGGCTCCTTCGGCACGGGCAGTCCCGTTTCTGCGGCGTGGTCGCGATAATTGAGACCGACCCCGATGATCTTGCCGGTGCCGCGCAAAGGCGGGCCGAATGTCACGCCCTTTTCGACCTTTGCCAGTGCTTTCAGCGGCACCGCGGCAATCGCCGCGATGTCGTCGAATGTCGGCGCGCGCGGATTGAGCGCCGCGAAGCTGCCGGCAAGATCGAACACGTCGCCATCGCGAAAGAGGCCCGGCTTCTCGCCGGTTGCAGAGCGGTAACGGACAAGTTTCATGGCCTGTACAATAACCGGACCAACTGCAAAACTGCTAACAGTCATTGACTAAGCCGAGGAACGCCCGCGTATGAATTTCCCCAAGCCCAGCGTCGGCATGCTGCCGAACGACCGCCTCGACTATTCCCCGATTCCCGCGCGCAAGCCGCTGAAGCTGCCGAAGGGCGCGCGCATGGTGGTGTGGACCATCACCAACGTCGAAGAATGGGATCCCACGCAGACCATGCCGCGAACTGTGTTGACGCCGCCCGCCGGTGGCTCGCCGATGCCGGACATCCCGAACTGGTGCTGGCACGAATACGGCAACCGCGTCGGCTTCTGGCGCCTGTTGCAGGTCTATGACGATTTCAAGATTCCCGGCGTGATGAACATCAACGGCGTCGCTGTGCAAGCCTATCCCGACATCGTGAAGGCCTGCGTCGACCGCAAGTGGGAGTTCATCGGTCACGGCTACACCCAGCGCAACATGCAGAAGGTCGAGAACGAACGCACAGACATCCGCAAAAGCGCCGAGGTGCTGGAAAAAGCGACCGGCAAACGTCCGCGTGGGTGGCTCGGCCCTGGCCTCACCGAGACATGGGAAACCCCGGATATTCTCGCGGAAGAAGGCTACGACTACGTCGCCGACTGGGTGCTCGACGACCAGCCGGTGTGGATGAAGACGCGCGGCAAGCCGATCCTCAACATTCCCTACACACAGGAATGCAACGACGTCGCCATGATGCTGATCCAGCATCACAAGGCCTCTGAATTCTACGAGCGGGCGATGGATCAGTTCGATCAGATCTACAAGGACGCCAAAGGGTCGGCGCGCGTGATGGCGATTTCGGTGCACCCCTACATCATGGGCGCGCCGCATCGCGCCAAATATTTCCGCAAGATCTACGAGAAGATCCGCAAGAAGCGCGACGTGCTGTTCTGGACGGGCTCGCAGATTGCGGACTGGTATATGAAAGTTGGGCCGAAGCCGGCGGCGTAAAACAAATGGGACGGGGGACTTGATCATGCATCCACGTGAACGACTGCCCTACTCTCCGATCGAGGGGCGCGCGCCCCTCACACTGCCGAAAGGCGTACGGCTGGTGGTCTGGCCGGTGCTTGCGCTCGAGGAATGGGACATGAACCGCCCGATGGCGCGCATGGTGATTTCACCGCCGCAAGGCCAGCCGATGCTTCCGGATCATCCGAACTGGAGCTGGCATGAATACGGCATGCGCGTCGGCTTCTGGCGCCTGCGCAAGGTGATGCTCAAGCTCGGCATGATTCCGACCGTCACGCTCAATGCGCGGGTTTGCGAGACCTACCCGTCGGTTGTGAAAGCCTGCATCGACAGCGGCTGGGAGCTCAATGCGCACGGCTACGACCAGGTGCCGATGCACAAGCTGGATGACGAGCGCGCCGTGATCGACAAATCGATGGACATCATCGAAAAGTTCTCCGGCAAGCGTCCGCGCGGCTGGTTTGGCCCGGGACTGACGCAGACATTCGACACGCTCGATTACCTGTCCGAGGCCGGCGTCGAATATATCGGCGACTGGGTCCTCGACGACGAACCCGTAACGGTGCAGACCCGGCACAAGCCGATTGTTGCGCTGCCCTACAATTTCGAGATTCACGATATCGTCATGATGGCGCTGCAGCATCACCCATCGGATGAATGGCACGGGCGCGCGCTCGACCATTTCGACGTCCTGTACGCTGAGTCAGCCGAGCGGCCGAAATTCATGGCACTCGCCTGCCATCCCTATCTGTCGGGCGTGCCGCATCGCATCGCCCATGTCGAGCGCACCTTCGCCGAGATCCTGTCGCATGACGGCGTGGTGGCGTGGGATGGCAGCAGGATTTTGGACTGGTATCTCGCCGAAAGCAGAATGCGGGACGCCGCTTGATGCCCCTGCAGGCCTATCGGAGCTGCTTCGTTCCCCATGATCTTCCGGCGCCGCTCAAGGGCGCGGCTGCCGGACCGCTCTCCGGATTGAGCGCGGTCGTCAAGGACATGTACGACATCGCCGGCGAGCGCACCGGCTGCGGCAGCCCTGAATGGCTCGCGGCGCATCCGCCGGCTGCGCGGAATTGCCCTCCAGTGCAGAAGATCCTCGATGCCGGCGCAACGATCATCGGCAAGACGGTCTGCGACGAATATTTCTACAGCGTGAGCGGCGCCAACGCGCACTACGGCACGCCGGTCAATGCCCGCGCGCTCGGGCGCTTGCCAGGCGGCTCATCGGCCGGGTCGGCGGCCGCCTGCGGCGCCGGCCTGTGCGACTTCGCGCTCGGCAGCGATACCGGTGGTTCGGTTCGCGTACCGGCATCCTTCAACGGCATCTACGGCCTGCGGCCCACGCATGAGCGTATCGAGCACAGCGGCGTCGCCGACATGGCGCCGACCTTCGACGTGCCCGGCTGGTTCGCGGCGACGCCCGGCGTGTTTCGCAAAGTTGGGCCGGTGCTGCTCGACGACCGGGGTGTTGCCGCAAAAATTGACCGCGTCGTTATGCTTGAGGATGCCTTCGCACAGGCCGAAGAGGCCGTCGCCGATCTGCTTCGCACATTGCTCGAATTCATGAGCGACGATCTGCCGGAGATGGTGCACGGCAAGATCGCGCCGGATGGGTTCGATCCCTGGCGCGAGGCGTTCCGAATTCTGCAGGCCTATGAGACCTGGCAGACCTTCGGCGGATTCATCACTGCCCAGAAGCCAAAGATCGGCCCCGGCGTGCGGGAGCGTATTCAATTCGCGTCCACCGTCACCAGGGCGCAAGCCGACGACTGCCGCAAGATTGTTGAAAAGGCACGCGGGCACATCCGGCAAATCGCCGTGCCCGGCACAATTCTGGCACTACCGACCTCGCCGAGCATCGCCCCCAAAATCGAGGCGTCAGCCGCCGAGTTGGAAGATTTCCGCACACGCGTGATGCGGCTCACCTGCACCGCCGGGGTGTCCGGCCTGCCGCAAATGAACATTCCGGCTGGAACGCTCGACGGCTGCCCGATCGGCCTGTCCTTCATCGGTTGGGCGGGCGGTGACGAGGCGTTGCTCGATCTGGCCTGTAAATTGTCGCGCCACTGCGGCATGGCGGCGTGAGGCTGGGCCTGGGAAGACCCGATCTATCCCCACCGTCATGGCCGGGCTTGTCCCGGCCATCCACGCCTTCTATGCATTGAGGCACAAAAGACGTGGATGACCGAGAAGCCAGGTATGACCGCCCAATTTCTCGACAAGAAGACCATCGCAGAGCTGACCGCGCGGATGTATCTCGACACCGGTGCGGTCCGCTTCATGACCGACAAGCCGTTCATTTTCACCAGCGGTTGGGCAAGCCCGGTCTACAACGACTCGCGCTGGCTGATGTCATTCCCGGACGTGCGGTCGGCGCTCATGGATTTCGCGGTCCATACCATTGAGCGCGACATCGGCCGCGACAATATCAACGCAGTGGCGGGCGGCGAAACCGCCGGCATTGCGTTCGCGGCCTGGGTTGCGGACCGCATGCATCTGCCGATGCAATATGTGCGCAAGAAGCCCAAGGGTTTCGGCCGCGGCTCACAGATCGAGGGCTTGCTGGTTCCGGGCCAGCGTGTGCTGCTGGTTGAAGATCTCGCAACCGATGGCAAGAGCAAGGTCAACTTCATCAATGCCCTGCGCGAGGCCGGCGGCAAATGCGACCACTGCTTCGTGATCTTTTTTTACGATATCTATCCGCAGAGCAAGAAGATCCTCGGCGATATCGGCGTCACCCTGCATGCGCTCACAACCTGGAAAGACGTGCTCGCGGTCGCCAAGGAGAGCGGCAAGTTCGATCCCAAAATGCTGGCCGAAGTTGAAAAATTCATCGGCGATCCGGCGGGCTGGTCGAAAGCGCATGGTGGCGCAGCCGAGGCCGCGGAGTAATGAGCCGTCATGCCTGGCCTTGCGCCGGGCACCCGCGTCGTGCCGCCGCGCGCGGCGTGAAGACATCGAGGGCCGGGACATCGGCGCGCGAAGCGACGGCCATGCCCGGCCATGACGCTGACTGAGAGGCTGAGCCTTTTACTTCTTTGTCTTTTTCTTTTCGTCTTTCTTCTCGTCCATGTGCATGCCGAAATAGAACGGCAGCGACCAGCTCGGCAGCACAAGCGGGAGCGCATCCACTACAGCACGCTTGGTGTTGTCGTGCTGCTTGGCTATGTCCTCAGCCTCCGCAGCCTCTTTGGATTTCTTGGATTTGCCGACAGCCGCAGCCGGCGATGCGGCGAACGCGGCAACGACAAGCATGAGAAAGAGTTTCTTCATAAGCCCCCCTTTGGCCAAAGCAGTTGTACCGACTGATCATCGGTCATGGCGCCGGTTTTGCAAGAGGGGTCGCCGGCAATTTGCCGGAACGCCCCTACTGTCGCCCGGCGAGCTTCCGCTGCAATCGCGTCACCGCCAGATCGAGCGCCGACAGAAAGCGCGACAGATCCTGCCGGCTCAAGGGCGGAGGCCCGCGTGTCGTTTCGCCGGCAGAACGCAGGCTTGTCAGCAGATCACGCGTCGCCACAGCCATCCCTATTGAATCCTCGGTAAATGGCTTGCCGGCCGGACCAATCACAGTTGCCCCGTTGCGCACGCAGCGCCCTGCCAGCAAAATGTCGGCGGTAATGACGATGTCGTTCGCGCCAGCACGCTCGACGATCCAGTCATCGGCGATGTCGGGCCCTTCGCTGACGATGACGCGTTCGATCAGATCGCTGCGCGGAACGGCCATGAACGCATTAGCCACCACATAGACCTTGAGACCATATCGCTCCGCCACCCGATAGATTTCGGGCTTTACCGGACAGGCATCGCCATCGACAAAAATGCGAATGGCCGCCGGTCTTTTGGGGTCTTCCATGGCTTCGGCCATCGTGGTCCAATCTCGCAAAGAACGTCGCAAGGGAGGAAGCCATGGCCAAGGCACGAAGGAAAGTCCAGGCACGGCGCAAACCGGCGGGCCGGAAAACGACGGCGCGGCGATCCACAAAAGCAAAGATGCAGGCGAAACGCCGGCCGAGCCAAAATTTCACCGTCAGCCATCATCGCGATGAGGATTTCGACTACGGACTGCGCCCCTACTCTGCCTACCGCGATCTCGGCATCGCGCCGGCAACCGGCGGCATGGTGCAGGCTCACGTCATCCGTATGACCAAGCCGTTCGACGCGAGCGACGTCGCAATCCCGCACTACCACGACGTCGACTTCCAGATGGTCTACGTGCTCAAAGGCTCCTTCACGAGCGAATTCGAGGGCCAGGGCGTGCATACATTCCACGCCGGCTCGTGCTGGATCCAGCCGCCGAAGATCAAGCACACCGTGCGCGGATATTCAGACGATTGCGAATTGCTGGAGATCGTGCTGCCGGCAAATTTCGAAACGGTGACACTCAAGTAGCGCCGCTCGTCCCCGCGAAAGCGGGGACCCAGCGTCCCGGATTCATGACTCTGGATTCCCGCTTGCGCGGAAATGAGCGATGAAGGTAGCTCCTAAACAAGCCGCGCCAGCAGCAAGCCGCCGGTCACCACCGCGAAGATGACTGCGGTCGCGCCGAGCACCGTCGTGATGTGCCGCCAGCCGAGGCCGACAATCGTTTTCACCGATGTGCCCAGGCCGAGCGCGCCTATGGCAAGCAGCAGGCCCCAGGTGGACACTTCGACCAGCACGGATTTCACCGGGGCGTAGACTGGCAACCACGCCGGCGCCAGCGGCGCGCCGCTGTTCACCATGCACAGCAACAGAAACACGATGGCGAAGACCGGGACCGGCACGCGGGCCTCGCCGTGGCGTTGGCCCAGCCGCGTGAAGTACCAGCCGACGCTGAGAACCACCGGCAGCAGCAGGAACACGCGGAACAGCTTGACGATCACGGCGGTATTGCCGACGGCATCCGACACGGCATAGCCGGCGCCGACCACCTGGGCGACATCATGGATCGTGCCGCCGAGCATGACGCCGGTCACCTGGGCATCGAAACCCAGCGCAATGCAAAGCGGCGGATAAACCAGCATGGCGAGCGTCGCCAGCGCGTTCACCGCCACGACCACGAAAGCGATATCGGCCTTCTTGCCCTTGTAGTCGGGCACGACCGTCGATGTGGCGAGCGTCGCCGACGCGCCGCAGACCGCCGTACCGACGCCGACCAGCGCCCCGAAACCGGCCACGCGTCCATTCCATTTCGCGAAAACAAAACCGGACGCAACGGTCGCAGCCATCGCAACAACGACCAAAATCGCGGTTTGCGCGCCCAGCGCCGCGATATCGCCGAGCCCTACGCGCAGGCCGAGCAGCGCCACCGCCCAGCGCAACAGCGTCTTCACGCAGAAGTCCATGCCGGGTTGCACGGCCGGGCGCGCCGCCAGCGGATTGAGCGCGATGCCGACAACAAGCGCGATCACCATATTGGGGATCGGAACCACGCGGGCCACATAGGGAGCCGCCACATATCCGATGGCGGCGACGATCGCCGAGAGCACAATGCCCGGCGCCAGAGCGGCCGCCATGGCCACTGACGGCTTCGTCGCCTGCATGTTTTCTGCGGTCACGTGGAATGTCCTACTGGCTTGCGGCGATCTTGCCGCTGTGATGACCGGCCTTGAGACCGGCGGCGATGGCGGCGGCGATTTGTGAGGGCGTATCGACGACGACGACACCGGCGGCTTCCAGCGCCTTGCGTTTGGAGGCGTAGCTGCCGGCATTGCCGGTGACGATCGCCCCGGCATGTCCCATTTTCTTGTTGGCTGGCGCGGCCGCGCCGGCAATGAAGGCGACCATCGGCTTGCGCATCTTTTTCGCATAGGCGGCCGCGTCTTCCTCCATCGCGCCGCCTATTTCGCCGACAATGACAACGGCCTCGGTGCGGGCATCCTCATCGAGCGCCTGCAGCGCATCGCGCGTCGTGGTGCCCAGCATTGGATCGCCGCCAATGCCGATGAATGCAGATTGGCCGAGCCCTGCGCGCGTCAGGTTGAGACATACCAGCGTGCCGAGGCTCCCGCTGCGCGAGATCACCCCGACGCGGCCCGGCTTGAACACGCTCGGCACGAAGGCCGGCATGATGCCGACGAAACATTCGCCCGGCGTGACGAGGCCCGCGGTGTTGGGGCCGACGATGCGGGTGCCATGTTTTGCGGCGGCGGCATGCATGGCCATCACGTCCTGCGCCGGGATGTGCTCGGTGAGCACCACCAGCAATTTGATGCCAGCCTGCGCCGCCGAGACCGCGGCCTCTTTCGCCATCGGCGGGGGAATGAACATCACGCCAACGTCACCGCCCACCTTGCCGACGGCTTCGGCCGTCGACGCGAAAATCGGCACGCCGATATGCGTTTCGCCCGCCCGCTTCGGATTCACGCCGGCCACGACGTTGCTGCCGTAGGCGATCATCTTCTCGGTCCAGAACGTGCCCTGCTTGCCGGTAATGCCGAGCACAATGATGCGGTCTTTCCTGCGGACGATCATTGCGCTGCCTTCACCGCGGCCTGAATGGCATCTTCCATGACGTCATAGGGCTCGATGCCGAGTTGCTCGCGCACCAGCGCGACGGCCTCCTCCTCGCCGGTGCCGTGAATCGAGAAGAACACCGGAATTTCGGGTTTGAGCGTCCTCCAGGCACGCACCACTCCGTCCGCCATGACATCGGTGCGCGCGAAGGCACCGCAGAAATTGATCACCAGGCTTTTCACGCCGGGATTTGACAGCACAAGATCGAGTGCGATTTCCGACTTGGTATAGGCCTCGCCGCCGATCTCCAAAAAATTCGCCGGCCGGCCGCCATAGTGGCGGATCACATCCATCGTCGTCATGGTCAGGCCGGCGCCGTTCGCCAGCACGCCGACATTGCCGTCAAGCTGGATCAGCTTGAGGCCGACCTCGGCGCCGCGTTTTTCAAGCGCGGTCATGACGCCGACGGCCCCATGCCTGGCGATGTCGACCTGCCGGTAGATCGCCGCATCGTCCAATACGAATTTGCAGTCGAGCGCGACGACGTGCCCGTTGGCGAGCAGCGCCAGCGGATTGATTTCCAGAAGCTCGGCATCGTGCGCGACGAAGGCGCCGTACAATTGTGCAAGAATACGGGCGATTTGATCTGCGGCTCCGCCCAGATCGAGGCCGGCAAGCATGGCGCCGATGTCGGCCGCCGCGGGTTTGCCGCCGATGTCGATCAACAGGCGGCGTATGGCAGCCGGCTTGGCGGCGGCAATGTCCTCGATGTCCATGCCGCCTTCGGTGGAAAACAGCAGCATCGGCTTGCGTGCCGCGACGTCGGGCAATACGGCGGCGTAAAACTCGCGGTCGATTTTGCCCTGCTCTTCGACCAGCACCCGTTCGACGGTGTAGTCGCCGATGCGCATGCCGAGGATTTTTTCCGCGGCCTGTCCGGCTTCTTCCGGCGTGCCCGCAAGCTTGATGCCGCCGGCCTTGCCACGCTTGCCGATCGGCACCTGCGCCTTGATCACGCAGGGGCCGATATTCGCTGCCGCCATCGCGGCTTCGGCGGCCGCGATGCAAAGCACGCCGCGCGGGACCGGGATACCGGCCGGCGCGAGAACAAGCGATTTTGCAGCATGTTCTTCGAAGTTCATGCGGGACTCGAATTGCTTCAATGCCTACTTGCGTCATGGCCGGGCTTGTCCCGGTCATCCCGCTTAGTGCGGCAATGCCTTTCTAAGCGCGGTCACCGGCACAAGCCCGGTGACGACAAGCGAGCTGTCATTTTCCGTATTTCTTCCAATACGCGCCGAACAAGGCTTCTTCGCTCGGCTTGTCCTCCGGAATGGTGGTGACAAGGTGGGTGATGTTGATGAAGTTCCGGTAGTTCAGATTGTCTGTGATGCTGTTGCCGCCCCAGGTGCCGCAGCCCATGCTGAGCGTGAAATTGAGGCCGTTGTCGAAGCCCCCGCCATTGCCGAACGTGTGCGCCTGATTGATCAGCACGCGCACGACGTCAGTGTCCTCGGCGAGCTTGCGCGCGCGGGCCATATCCTTCGTGTGAAGACCGACCGAGTGGCCGCGGCCCTGATGATCGAGAATCTCGCGCGCCCGTTTTGCTGCATCGTCGAAATCTTTGGCCCGGTAGACCGCCAGCACCAGCGCCAACTTCTCGCCGGAAAACGGAAATCCACGGCCGACGCCGGTTTCCTCCACCATAAAGAATTTCCTTGATTCCGCTGCTGCCGGCAGACCGCAGCCGCGCGCCAGGACATCGGCATCGCGCGCGATCAGCGTGCGGCTCAACTTGCCATCCGGCCACAACGCGGCCTGGATCTTCGCCTTTTCAGCCCCCGACGCCATATAGCCGCCCGCGCGCTCGAGTGCGGCAATCGCCTTGTCGTAGATCGCATCGACCAAAATCACCGAATTTTCCGACGAGCAGGATGTCGCATTGTCGAAAATCTTCGATGCGCAAATCTTCGCCGCGGCATCGTCGAGGTCGGCGGTCTCATCGACGATCACCGGCACGTTGCCGGTACCGACGCCGATTGCGGGCGTGCCGCTCGAATAGGCGCGTCGCACGTTGTCTTGCGAACCTGTGGCAACGACGAGATCGGCCGCCTGCATCAAGGCCTGCGTCATATCCTTTGACGCCGGCGGGGGCAGGAGCTGCACCAGGTCTTCCGGCAGGCCGATTTTCCCGAGCTCCGCACGCATATAGTCGACGGTCTTTGCGGTCGTCTTCAGTCCGGCGGGCGACGCCGCGATGATGATCGCGTTGCGACCCTTGAGCGCCATCATGGCCTTGTTGACCGGCGTCGCGCCCGGATTGGTCGAGGGCGTGATCGCGCAAACGACGCCGACAGGCTTGGCGTATTTCACGATCCCGAGTTTTTTATCCTCCTCGATGATGCCGACCGTCTTGACGCGCAGCAGATCGCGCAAGGTGCCGAAGGTCTTGCGCTGCTTCTTGATGATCTTGTCGGGCGCGTTGCCGAGCTGGGTATCTTTCACCGCGAGGTCGGCCAGCTCCCCGGCATGCGCGGGGTTGTAGAGCGACCAGGCAAGCGCGGTCACGGCCTCATCCACCCGCGCCTGATCGGCTTTCGCGAATATCGCCATCGCCGCGCGTGCACGCCGTATCAGGTCGTCGACCACGGCCGTCGTCTTTGCATCGGCCACCGGTTTTACTGCAACGGTCATGTCATCACCTAAGCCATCTGCTGCGCACGCATGTCTTCGCGTTTGATGCCCGCGACCACCACCGGCTTTTTCATGGCGTCACGACGGAACGGCTCGCCCAGCTCCTGATTGAGGATGACCTCGATGAACGTGGTGACACGCTTTTTCTGCGCCTCGCACGCCGTTCGAAGCGCCTCGGTCAACTCGGTCTGGGTTTTCACCACGACCCCCTTGAGACCGCAAGCTTCGGCGACCTTTGCATAGCTGAGATGCGGATCGAGCTCGGTACCGACGAAATTGTCGTCGAACCAGAGGATCGAGTTGCGCTTTTCGGCACCCCATTGGTAATTGCGGAACACAACCATGGTGATGCCGGGCCACTCCTGGCGGCCGATCGAGCTCATCTCGTTCATGGAAATTCCGAACGCGCCGTCGCCGGCAAAGCCGACACAGGGCGTCTCCGGGTTGCCTATCTTGGCGCCGATAATGGACGGAAAACCGTAACCGCACGGCCCGAACAGCCCAGGCGCCAGGTATTTCCGGCCCTGATCGAAGGTCGGGTAGGCATTGCCGATCGCGCAATTGTTCCCGATATCGCTGGAAATGATTGCGTTTTTCGGCAAGCCGGCCTGGATCGCGCGCCAGGCCTGCCGCGGCGCCATGCGGTCGGCATCGCGCTTGCGGGCGTCCGCATTCCAGGTCGTGCCCGGATCATCGTCCTCATGATCCATGCTGGACAGCGTCTGCAGCCATTTTGATTTGGTCGTATGAATCAGCGCCTTGCGATCGTCGCGGCCGGCATTGCCGGCCGAGGGCGAAAGCTGCGCCAGGATGCTTTGGGCAACGAGCTTGGCATCGCCGCAGATGCCGACGGTGACCGGCTTGGTCAGGCCGATACGGTCGGCATTGATGTCGACCTGGATAATCTTGGCGGTTTTCGGCCAGTAGTCGATGCCGTAACCCGGAAGCGTCGAGAACGGATTGAGCCTGGTGCCCAGCGCCAGCACCACGTCGGCCTTGGCGACCAGCTCCATCGCGGCCTTCGAGCCGTTATAGCCGAGCGGCCCGACGGCAAGCCGATGGCTGCCGGGAAAGCTGTCATTGTGCTGGTAGTTGTTGCAGACGGGCGCATCGAGCTTTTCGGCCAGGGCAACGCATTCGGAAATTGCGTTGCCGAGCACGACGCCCGCGCCCGACAAGATGACCGGGAATTTCGCGCCGGACAGCAGTTTGGCCGCTTCCGCGACCGCCTGCGTGCCGCCGGCCGGACGCTCGAACTCGACGATCGCCGGCAAGGCAACGTCGATGACCTGCGTCCAGTAATCGCGCGGAATGTTGATCTGGGCCGGCGCCGACAGGCGCTTGGCCTTGGTGATGACGCGGTTGAGAACCTCCGCCGTGCGCGAGGCGTCGCGCACTTCTTCCTGGTAGCAGACCATGTCGCGGAACAGCGCCATCTGCTCCACTTCCTGGAAACCGCCCTGCCCGATCGTCTTGTTTGCCGCCTGCGGCGTCACCAGCAGCATCGGCGTGTGGTTCCAGTACGCGGTCTTGATCGCGGTCACGAAATTCGTGATGCCCGGACCGTTCTGCGCGATCGCCATGGCGATCTTTCCGGTCGAGCGCGTGTAGCCGTCGCAGATCAGGCCGCCATTGGTTTCGTGCGCAACATCCCAAAACGTTATTCCGGCCTTCGGAAAAAGGTCCGAGATCGGCATGAAAGCCGAGCCAATGATGCCGAAGGCATGCTCGATGCCGTGCATCTGCAGAACCTTCACGAAGGCTTCTTCCGTCGTCATCTTCATAGCTGAAATTCCTTTACCAAAATCCGGTGCTACTCACGTCTTGTCCTGAAAGATTTCGGCGAGCTCGCCGGCCGCATTCCGCAGCGCCGGCAGGTGACGGCGTGCGGTTTGCAGATTCATGCGCGCTTCCGGCGCCTGGATTGCGAGCGCAGCAAGCATCTCGCCGTTCTTGCCGATCACCGGCACGGCCATGCAGACGACGCCCACGAGATATTCCTGACGGTCGAAAGAAACCTGTTCCTTGCGGATCTGCCGCAGTTCGGTATCAAGCTGGGCGCTATCGGTAATGGTGGTGTCGGTGAAGCGCCGCAGGTCCAGACTTTGCAGCAGGCGGCGGCGGCGCGGTGAGGCGGCAAGCGCGAGATAAAGCTTGCCGATGGCGCTGCAATGCAGCGGCACGCGCGATCCGATGGTGTAATGCAATCGCAGCGGCCAATGCTCGGCTTCGACGCGGTCGAGATAGATGACCTCGCCGTTGAGGATGGTGCCGATATTGCAGGTCTCGTTCAGCGTATGCACCAGCCGCTGCAGCACGACATGCGGCGTGTCGTGCCGCATCGATGACGATAGCGCGCCAAACGCGAGTTTGGTGAGTTTGGGCCCGACGATGAGCCTCCGGCGGCCGGGTTCGCGCGCGAGATAGCCTTGCGAGATGAACCAGTCCACCAGCCGGTAGGCCGTGGCCTTCGGCAATTTCACCGACGAAATAATATCGAGGACGTCGACTGGCGCACGTGCACTCGCCACATGCTCCAGGATGGCGAAGGAGCGCGCGGTGGCGCCGAGCTTGTGTTCGCGCGGTTCCGTGCGCTCCGGTTTTGCCTTGAGTTCGCTTCCAGTGCGCCGCGTGCCGGCGGACGGGCTTTGGCGTTCATCGAGTTCGAGATGGGTACGCATGGGTCACCTGACGCCGGTTTGGGCCGTCACCAGACGGCCCTTGAGGAGACGCTGCACAAACGGCAGCAACAGGACGATGGTGGTCAACGCGACGATCGTCCCCGAAATCGGCCGCGTGAAAAATACAGTCCAGTCGTTGGAAAAACTGATCATCGTGTTCATGAATGCCTCTTCGGCAATCGGCCCGAGGATCACCCCCAGCACCAACGGCGCGACGGGGAATTTGAGCCGCTCGAAGCCATAGCCGAGCACGCCGAAACCGATGATCAGCCACAGATCCGTGATGTTGTTGCGGATCGAGAGCGCGCCGATGAAACACAGGATCAAAACGTACGCGGACACAACCGCTTCCGGAAAATCCAGGATCTTCACCAGCGGCCGGATCGCGAAGTAACCGATCGCGCACATCAGTACGAGGCCAAGGAACAGCGAGGCGAATACCGTGTAGACCAGCGGCGCCGAGCTCACGAGCACCTGCGGCCCGGGCTGAATGCCGTGCAGCATGAAGGCGCCAAGAATGACGGCAGTCGCGCCGCTGCCGGGAATGCCGAGCGCCAGCAGGTGGACCATCGCGCCGCCGACCGACGCCGTCGCCGCCGCCTGCGGCGCCACGATGCCTTCGGCAATCCCCGTGCCCATCTGGTTCTTGCGCCGGCCGAAGCGCGCCTCGATGCCGTAGCTTACGAACGAGGCAATGGTCGCGCCGGCGCCCGGCAACAGGCCGATGAGGTCGCCCACCACCGAAGAGCGCAGGAACATTCCCTTGATGTCATTGAGCTCCTTCCACGTCGGCAGTTCGGTGCGCGCGTTGGAAATCTTGTCGAGCGGCTTGGTCGCAAAGCCGGTTTCAAGGCGCGTGAGAACCTCGCCGACACCGTAGGCGCCGACCATCACCACGAGAAATTCGATGCCATCCGCAAGGATCGGAGAGCCGAACGTAAACCGATAGGCGCCGTAGATCGGATCGGTGCCGACGGTGGAAATCAGGATGCCGACGCTCATGCTGATGAACGCATTGGCGAGCGAGCCTTTGCCGATCGCCACCACGCTGAGCAGGCCGAACATCACGATCACGAAATATTCCGGCGAGGAGAAGCGCAGCGCGAACTTGGCGAGCGGCTCGGTGAGCGCCACCATGACGATGGCGGACAGAAGGCCACCGCCCAGCGCCGCCACCAATGTCCAGCCGAGCGCCTTGGCGGGCTTGCCCTTGCGGCCCATGGTGTAGCCGTCCCACAGCATCGGCACGTCGATGGGCTCACCGGGAATCCGGAACAGGATGGCTGTGAAAGCCCCGCCATAGGTGCCGGAGACGTACATCGCGGTGAGCAACACGATCGAGGCGGTGACGTCCATCTTGTATGTAAACGGCAGCGCCAGAGCGACGCCCATCACCAGCGTAAGGCCGGGAAGCACGCCGATCAGCAGCCCGATCACGATACCGGTCAACAGCATCGCCATATTGAGCGGCGTCAGGCAGTTGACGAAACCGGCGGCAAGCTGGCTGACGATATCGATCATGCCGTCACCACAGGCTCGGGATCGCGAAGAAAACGTCGGTGAACCGATCGAACGGCGGAATCCCGCGCGGCAGCGAGACGTAGGCGATGCGCAGAAACAGAATGCCGCAGAACACCGTCACGATCGAGCTGGTCGCCCAGATGGCGCCGTGCGCGCGATAGCCGCCGACATACATGAAGGCTGCAAGAAACAGGAACGTGCCGAAAATGAACCCAAGGATCGGCACCAGCACCGCGTAGATTCCCATCAGCACGATGCCGCCGATCAAAAGGCGCGGATAAATCGGCTGCTTGTCTTCGGCTTCCGTCTCACGGTCGAAGGCTTCGAGAAAGCCCGATGCATCCTGGTTGCCGGCGATGAGGCGCCGGGAAATTTCCCACACGCAGGATGCGCCCATCAACATGATGGCAAGTCGCGGCCACACGTCGGGGCCGAGCTGGCCGGGCCGCGGCGAGTATTCGAAGGTGCCGGCATAGATGAAGAGTGCGATCGCAATGGCAAGACCGACCACATAGGGCACGATCGAACGGACGAGCGTGTTGTCCATCGACGTGCTCCGCTAGTTCGTCGCCAGCGTCTTCTTCATGTCTTCCAGTTGTTCGTTCACGAAGGCCGGCGCTTTCGCGGCATCCTCGAAGCTGTTGGGATCGGCATACTGATCCTCGAGGAATTTCTTGTACTCCGGCGAGGCGTAAACCTTGGCCAGCGCATCCGACAGTTTCTTGACGATGTCCGGCGGCGTGCCGGCGCGCACCACGATCGAGCGGAACTGCGGCAGCCCGACCTTGTAGCCAAGCTCATAGGAGGCCGGCACATCCTTGAAGGCCGCCAGACGTTTCTCGCCGAACAGCAGGATCGGCCGCATCTGTTTGCCATTGAGGAACTGGGCGACGTCGCCGGCCTGCTCATAGAGTGCATCGGCATGGCCGCCCAGGATCGAGACATAGCGCTCGCTCGGCTTGGAGAACGGGACCTGCACGACCTTGACGCCGCCGCGATCGAGCACCGTCAACGAAAAGTCGTCGACGCTGCCGAACCCGAGCGTCGCCACCTTCAATTTGCCGGGACTGGCCTTGGCGGCCTTTTCGAAATCGGCCCAGGTCTTGAATTCGCTGTCCTGCTTCACAAAGATGAAAGACGGGCCCTTGATCATCACCGCGACCGGCGTGATGTCGTTCATCGTCCAGCGCGGACTTTTACCGGCGAGCAGCGCGTGGCTGTCGGCGATGTAGATCGCCACCGAATATCCGTCGGCGGGCGCGGCCAGAAGTTTTGCCATGCCGGTCGCTCCGGTGCCGCCGGGAACGTTCACCACCGGAATGCCCTGGCCGAGCATCGGCTCCATGAGCTTGCTGATGAGACGGGCGAGCTGATCGGCGCCGCCGCCCGGTCCCCAGGGCACGATCAATTCGATCGGGCGCTCCGGATAACCGGCGGCAAAAGTCTTGCCCCCGAACAGCGCGGCGCCAAGCGCCACCGCTACAAGCACTGCGAACCTTCGCGACGAACGCATGGACTGATCCTCCCTGCCATCGGCCGCTTGCTTGTTTCGTCCCGCCCGCGGCCGTGCCCGGCAGGGATGCGATCCGGCTTATTGGCTGCCGGCTGATCGCCTGGCGGCGACGCCGCCCGACGAAGTCTCGTTTTTTGAGACTGGTGTTCTCAATACGATAACAGAAGGCAGCAACCCGGCAATGGCGATTTCGAGGCGAATTGTCCCGTAATTCGAGAATTTGATGTCAGGAACCGCGGCGCTTGCGAGAATTTCGGGGCCGTCATGCCCGCGCTTGTCGAAACGATGGCCGGGACAGGTCCGGCGATGACGTTGCAATGCACCGTCTCTCCCCGTCATGCCCGCGCTTGTCGCGGGCATCCACGTCTTACTGAACCGTTCGATCAAAGACGTGGATGGCCGGGACATAGGCGAGCGAAGCGACGCCGTCCTTCGGCCGGCTAAGTCCGGCCATGACGTTGAAATGCACTGCCCCTCATTTGTCATGCGCGGGCTTGACCCGCGCATCCATGATGCGATTCCATGTACGCAGGCAGTACTGATTTCTCCTGCTGCGACTCATCATGGATTGCCGGGTCATAGGCGAGCGAAGCGACGCCGTCCTTCGGCCGGCTACGCCCGGCAATGACGGGCGGAAACGCATTGCCTTTCTTGTCATGCCCGGCCTTGTGCCGGGCATCCACGCCTTGGCGGCAATGCAGGAAGACGTGGATGACCGGGACATAGGCGAGCGAAGCGACGCCGTCCTTCGGCCGGCTACGTCCGGTGAGGACGTTGAAATGCACGGCCCCTCATTTGTCATGCGCGGGCTTGACCCGCGCATCCATGATGCGATTCCATGTACGCAGGCAGTCCTGATTTCTCCTGCTGCAACTCATCATGGATTGCCGGGTCATAGGCGAGCGAAGCGACGCCGTCCTTCGGCCGGCTACGCCCGGCAATGACGGGCGGAAACGCATTGCCTTTCTTGTCATGCCCGGCCTTGTGCCGGGCATCCACGCCTTGGCGGCAATGCACGAAGACGTCACGGCCCCTCATTTGTCATGCGCGGGCTTGACCCGCGCATCCATGATGCGATTCCACGTACGCAGGCAGTACTGATTTCTCCTGCTGCGACTCATCATGGATTGCCGGGACATAGGCGAGCGAAGCGACGCCGTCCTTCGGCCGGCTACGTCCGGTGAGGACGTTGAAATGCACGGCCCCTCATTTGTCATGCGCGGGCTTGACCCGCGCATCCATGATGCGATTCCATGTACGCAGGCAGTCCTGATTTCTCCTGCTGCAACTCATCATGGATTGCCGGGTCATAGGCGAGCGAAGCGACGCCGTCCTTCGGCCGGCTACGCCCGGCAATGACGGGCGGAAACGCATTGCCTTTCTTGTCATGCCCGCGCTTGTCGCGGGCATCCACGCCTTGGCGGCAATGCAGGAAGACGTGGATGGCCGGGACATAGGCGAGCGAAGCGACGCCGTCCTTCGGCCGGCTAAGCCCGGTGAGGACGTTGAAACGACGCCCGGGAGTCCTTCACCGGTCCCCGACCGGCACATAAGCGCGTGCCTCAGGCCCGTTATAGAGAGTGAGCGGCCGCAGCAGGATATTGTTCTCGATCTGCTCGAGCACCTGCACCACCCAGCCTGGTACGCGTCCGATGGCGAAGATCGGCACGAACAGATCGCGCTTGATGCCGAGCAGGTGATAGACGACGCCGGAATAGAAATCGACGTTGACGTTCACGCCGTGGCGCGCATACGGCGCCATCGCCGTAACGACCGCCTGCAGGATCTCGAACCATTTTGGCTGGCCCATTTCCTTCGACAGGCGCTCGACGCCCGCACGCATGTGGCGCGCGCGCGGATCTTCCGCGCGATAAACGCGATGGCCGAAGCCGGTGATCGCCACGCCCGCTGCGCGCTTGTCCTTCACATAGGCGGCGGCACGCGACGGGTCGCCGATCTCTTCCGCCATTTTCATGACGTCTTCGGCGGCCCCGCCATGCGCGGGCCCCGACAGCGCGGCAATCGCGGCAACAATGGCGGCGTGCAGATTGGCCTCGGTTCCGATCACAACGCGCGCAGCAAACGACGAGGCATTGGACCCGTGCTCGGCATGCAAGATGAGATCGCGATCGATCAGTTGCGCGGCATCCGCGCTCGGTTTCTTGCCGGTGAGCATCCAGAGCAGATTGGCGGCGTGGCCGAGCGTTTGATCGGCCGGCACCGGGTTCTCGCCGGCGCGGATGCGCGAATGGGTGGCGACGATCATGGGCACCTGCGACGTCAGACGTACAGCCTTGCGCAAGGTGGCCTCGCGCGAATTGTCGGCCGTGTCAGGATCGAACGCAGACAATGCCGATGCCGCCGTGCGCAACACGTCCATCGGATGCGCCGATTTGATGGCGCGGATGATATCGACCACGGCCGCAGGCAATGTCCGCGACGCCTTCAGGTCTGCATCGAAAGCCGTGAGTTGCTGCCCGGTCGGCAGTCCGCCATTCAAAAGCAGCCAGGCGGTCTCCTCGAAACTGGAGTGTTCGGCAAGATCGTGGATCGAATAACCGCGATAGCGCAATTCGCCGGCCTTGCCGTCGATGAACGTGCAGGGCGAACGATCGAAATACACGCCCCTGAGGCCGCGTTGAATCTTGATCGCCTCGGCTGTTTCGGTCATTGATGGCCTCGTCCGTTGCGCATGGCCTTATCTCACGCGGTGAGAAGCATGGATTTTCTTGATCGATTGTTTGATATCGCACGGCCGCGCAATCGCAAAATCGTTTTGCCGGAAGGCGATGACAAACGCATCGTGGCCGCGGCAGCGCGCCTGAAAGCCGAAAAACTGGCGCAGCCGATCCTGCTCGGCGAAGCCGGTGCGCTCAGGACGGTCGCCGACGGCCTCAATGTCTCACTGGACGGGATCGACATTGTCGATCCGCGCAGCGATGCACGCCTGCAGAGTTACGGCACAGCTCTTGCGCAAGCGCGCGAGTCGATGACGCCTGCGATGGCGGGACGGCTCCTGGCAAAGCCGCTCTATTTCGGCGGCATGATGCTGCGCCAGGGCGACGCGGACGCGATGGTCGCCGGCTGCGCCAACCCGACGCGGCGGGTGATCGAGGCCGGCCTGATGACGGTCGGCCTGGCGCAAGGCATCGCACTGCCGTCGAGCTATTTCCTGATGGTCGTGCCGGATTTCATCGGACAAGGACCAAAGCCATTCGTGTTTGCCGATTGCGCGGTCAATGCCGATCCGGGCGCAGGCGAGCTCGCCGACATCGCAATTGCGTCGGCGCGCAGCGCGCAGGCGCTGCTCGGAGAAACCCCGCGCGTCGCCATGCTGTCATTCTCCACCAAAGGCAGCGCTCAACATGCGCGCGTCGAGAAGGTGCGCGAGGCCCTGGACCTTGTGCGCAGGCGCGAGCCGGGCCTCGCCATTGACGGCGAGTTTCAGGCCGATGCGGCGCTTGTGCCCGCGGTCGCAGAAAAGAAAGTGAAAGAGCAGGGCGCGGTTGCCGGACGGGCCAATGTGCTGATCTTCCCCGACCTCGATTCCGGCAATATCGCCTACAAGCTTACGCAGTGGCTGGGCGGCGCGCAGGCCATCGGGCCTTTCCTGCAGGGTTTCGCACGGCCGATCAGCGACCTGTCACGCGGCGCCAGCGTGGACGACATTGTCACGACATGCGCCGTGGTCGCGGCGGGGTAATGTTTCCCGCTAGTGCTTCCATTCCGGTGCGGCGACCGGCGTCCACGGGCGCTTGAGCTTGAGATCGTCGGCGATGGCGTTAGCGGCGATATAGCCCGCCGCCCCGTTGATGCCGCCGCCATTGCCTGACGACGAACCGCAGAGATAGAGCCCCTCCACCGGTGTGCGCGACCCCGGCATCAGCGGGTGCGGCCGGTTGATCCCGAGCTGGTTCGGGACATAGGCCCCGACCCGCACCGCGCCCTGGCGCATATTGGCGTTGAGCTTTTCGACATCGAGCGGCGTGAACAGGTGCGTCCCGAGCAGATTATCGCCCTCGAGGTTGGACGCGTAGATGCGCCAATAGTCGAGCACGCGCTGCGTGTAGCCGGCGCGGTTGCGGTCCCATTCCTGCGGTCCGCCGTCGACCGAATAGGGCGCGAACGGCCACCAGAAGGCGACATGCTTGCCGGCGGGCGCGTAGCCCGGATCGAACTGGCTGTTGCAGGCGCCATTGCCCATCAGGACTTTGGGAAATTTCCTCGCGGCACAGTCTTCGAAGCAGCTGGCCACGTCCTCGATCGTGTCCATGCCGAAGAAAATATTGTAGGCGCGCGACACATCGGGATCGAAAGCCGCGGCGCGGTAGGCCGGCGGATTTTTCAGCGCCAGATGGAGCGTCACCAGGCTGTGATTGCCCCAGTGCCAGGATTTCGCCTTCTCGCGCACCGGCTCCGGAAAGAGCTCCTCTCCGGCCATCTGCACCGTGGTCGGAAAATCGATGGCGCTGGCAACAAATTTTCCGCCGTTGACGGTGCGGCCGTCGGCCAGTTTCACACCGGTGGCGCGGCCATTCTTGACCGTTATCTCCCTGACGTCGGCGCCGGTGACAATCTCGCCGCCGCCCGCCTCCACGATCCGCGCCAGCGCAAGAGGCAATGTCACCGCGCCGCCGGCCGGCAGCGTGAAGCTCGCGATATTGGCGAAGATGGCCGGGAATACGATGCCGGCGCCCGGCACATTTTCCGTGGTGATCACGTGCATATAAGATGTGAACAATGTGCGGATTCGTTCGTCGACGAAATGCTTGCGCACGACGCTGAACAGGTCGTGCTGGGCGTGCGACAGCAGTTCTTTTGCTTTGGAGCCGCTGAGCCGCTCGATCAGCGCCTCACGCGGCATCGGCGCATTATAGAGAAGCGACACCAGCAGCGGCCGCATCTCCTCACAATATGTGTGCCAGAGATCCCGGAACGTCTCGGCATCCTGCTTCGAAAAACGCGCGAGAGATGCGCAAGTCCGGTCGAGGTCCTTGTAGACGACGATGCCGGTGCCATCGCGGAAGATCGCCGCCTGCTGCACCGGCGGTTCGATATAGGAAAACCCGAACCGATGCAGGTCGAGATCGCGGAGCAACGGCGAAAGCCCGATGCCCATGTAGAAATTGGCGTGCAGGTTGAGCTTGAAGCCGGGAAGGATGGGCTCTTCGGTGCTTGCGCCGCCTCCGACACGCGGGTTGCGCTCGAGCACGGCGATCCGCATGCCGGCGCGCGTCAGATAGGCGGCAAGCGTCAGGCCGTTGTGGCCCGCGCCGATGACGACACCATCGAAATCCGCCATGCCTGCTGTTTCTCCTAACGGTGCGCGCAAAAGCGTAGCTGTTCGACACATCCCGAACAATGACGCAGAAATTGTCCCGACCGTTTTTGCCATCCTGAAAAGAACTGCCGCTTGCCAAGCCACAGGTGCGATGATCGAGTAGCAACAAGCGGCTGCGACATCGCGAGGTGAAGCATGGCATCGGGATATCGGCTGGTCAGTTATGCAGACGGGCGGAAATCCACCGCGGGCGTACTGATCGGCGAGCGGATCGTGCCGGCCGCAACTCTGCTCAAGGGCGTGGATGCCGACACAAGTTCTGTGCTCGGCCTGTTGCGCGCGTGGGACACGGTGCATCCCCGCCTGCATGACGCCGCGCAGACGGCAAAACCAGATGACGGCATTCCGTTGGCACAGGCCAGGCTCGCTGCGCCCATTCTCTATCCGGGTGCGCTGTTTTGCGCCGGCGCCAATTACTGGGACCATCTCGAAGAAATGGCGGAAATCGCCAAGAAGGTCACCGGCAAGGCGCCCGCCATGGTCAAGGCCAAGGACCCTTACTTCTTCCTGAAGACCGCCGCCGGTTCGATCATCGGCAACGGCACTCCGGCGCGGTTGCCGCCCTTCTCGCAGCAAGTCGACTGGGAGGCGGAGCTGGGTGTCGTGATCGCGCGGCCGACCCGCAACATCCCGGAGGATCAGGCGCTCACCGCGGTCGCCGGCTATCTGATCGTCAACGATCTGTCCGCGCGCGACCTGATGAAGCGTGAAGGCTCGCCGTTCGGGATGGATTGGGTCGGGCAGAAATGTTTCGAGGATGCTGCGCCAATGGGGCCGTGGCTCACGCCCGCGGCCTACATCCCCGACCCCACCAACCTCGCCATCAAGCTCTGGGTCAATGGCGTGCTCAAGCAGAACTCCAACACCAGCCGGCTCGTGCACAATGTCGTGGAGCAGATCGCCTATCTTTCGCGCCACATCACGCTGCAACCGGGCGATGTGATCGCCACCGGCACGCCGTCCGGCGTCGGGATGCCGCGCAACGAATTCCTGAAAGCGGGTGATGAGGTGAAAATCGAGATCGACGGCTGCGGCGTGCTCACCAACACAATGATTGCAGGGTGAGTTGTTATCTTGATCTCGATAGCGCCTCAACCTCTCTTCACCTCTCCCATAGGGAGAGGTCGGATCGCGAAGCGATCCGGGTGAGGGGTTGCAAACTCGAGAGTCACGAACCCCCTCACCCCAACCCTCTCCCCAGCGGGGAGAGGGAGTGCGCCGTCCTTGCGGCAACCGCCTCGCTGCAATGCCAAACAACCTCACTGCAAGTGACAGCACAGCCTTTTCCGTACTCTCCTTCCGTCAGCGGAAAGATGATGAGACACTCAATTGTCATGCGCGGGCTTGACCCGCGCATCCATGATGAAGTGCAGCATGTAAGACCGTACTGCTCGTGGTGTTGAGCCGCCTCATGGATTGCCGGGTCAAGCCCGGCAATGACAGCGGAAAGATCGAGTGGGTTGCGCATCGTGAAAGTGGGCGTGAGTGACAGCGAAGTCCTTTTGTCCTACTTTTGCAGGGGAAACGGCTCGTCAGAAGCCGGGCGACAGAGGGAGGAACCGATGTCTTTGCAGAAGATCGTCAAAGCGTTTGCCTTCACCGCGGCTCTCATATTCGGCGCGGCGGCGTTTGGCTCTGGCGCAGCCCGGGCCGATGATCCCATCACGCTCAAGCTGTCGCATTTCGTGCCGCCGCAGCACGCATTCCACAAATGGGTGCTCGGCTGGACGCAGAAAATCGAGAAGGAATCCGGCGGCCGGCTGAAATTCGAAATCTATCCCAACGGTCAGCTCGTCGGCCCGCCGAACCGCCAGTTCGACGCCGCGCGCAACGGCATCACCGACATCGCCTGGTGTCTGCACGGGGTCACCCCCGGCCGCTACCCGATGACCGAGTTGGCCAATCTGCCGTTCACCTGGCCCTCGCAGGGTGCCGACCTTCCCGAGATGGCCAAGCGCATGACGGAGCTTGCGCCAAAATATCTCGCGGCCGAACATCAGGGCCTGCACATTCTTTTCATGAACATGGCCAACCCGGTCGTGATCTATAGCAAGACCCCGATCAAGACGCTCGACGACTTCAAGGGCAAAAAGATTCGCTACGCGTCGATCACGAATAAATTTTTCCTGGAAGCGCTTGGCGCGGTGCCGTTGCTGGTGCCTCCGCAGGAAGCGCAGGACGCGCTGGCCAAGGGCGTCGTCGACGGCGCGGGCTTTCCGCACGAAGCGGGCTTTGCCTACGACCTCGTCTCCGTCTCGCCGAATTCAGTCGACCCGCCGCTCGCGTCGGCCACCTTCGCGATGGTGATGAACCCGGCAAAATACAATTCACTGCCGCCGGATCTGCGCGCCATTCTCGACAAGGAGTCGGGTGTCACCGGCGCGATGAGCTTCGGCAAGGCCTGGCAGGATTTTGAGAAGTTCGCGCGCGAGACCGAGGTCAAGAAAGGCCTGCAGATCACGACGCTGTCGCCGGCCGACGTCGCCAAGATGAAGGAGCTGGCAAAGCCCATCGTGAAAAGCGCAATCGATGCGCAGGAGAAAGCGGGTCACCCGGCGCGCGAATTCTTCGCGGCGTATACGAAGTGATGGCACGTCCGACAAGTATGGCTCGCTTCCCTCTCCCATAGGGAGAGGGTGCCCGCGCGAAGCGCGGGCGGGTGAGGGGTTATGGCGCTAATTGTTCGCACATCGAGTTCGGTACCCCCTCACCCCGACCCTCTCCCCAACGGGGAGAGGGAGAAGAGTGCCCGTCACCACGCGTGTACAGATAAGAAGATTCCATGGGCATAGCGCGCGACCCCACCCTCGCGCTGCTTGAACGATTGCGCGTCGCCCAGCTGCGGCTCGCGGCGGTGGCACTCGTGGTCATGATGTGCGTGACCGTCGTCGACGTCTTCCTGCGCTACGTATTCAACAGCCCGATCCGCAGTTCCTACGACATGGTCGAGGCGATGATGGTGCTGTTCGTATTCAACGGCATGTCGACCGCCTTTCTCCAGCGCCGCAACATCGTCATCGACCTCGTGGATTCATTTGCCGGACGGCGCATCGTCGCCGCCCTCATCCGCTTGTCCGACGTTGTCACCGTCGCCGTCCTGGCATTGTTCATCTACGCGATGCTCACACCGGCGCTGCAATCTTACGGTTATGGCGAGCGCAAGCTGGAGCTGGGTCTGCCGATCTACATCGAATGGGCCGTCGCGCTGCTCGGCATGGTCGGCGCGATCGTCTGCGCGGCCGGCGCCTTGCTGTTGCCCGTGACGGCCCGTCGCGATGGGCCGGTCGAATGAGCCCCTCCACCCTCGGCGCTGTGGGCGTGCTCGCGCTGTTTGTGATGCTGTTCCTGCGCGTGCCGGTCTGGATCGCGCTCACGCTCGTCGGCTTCATCGGCAACACGATATTGTCCGGCCTCGTGCCGACGTTTGCGCTCGCCGGCACCGTCCCGTTCGACGTCGGCTCGGCCTATACGCTGTCGGTCGTGCCGCTTTTCGTGCTGATGGGCGAAGTGGCCTCGGAAACAGGCCTTTCGGCGAACCTGTTCAAGGCGGCCCGCGTGATGCTGGCGGGCATGCGTGGCGGGCTGGCGGTCGGCGCGCTGGCGGCTTCCGCCTGTTTTGGCGCGGTTTGCGGTTCTTCGGTTGCGACCGCGGCAACGATGACGCGCATCGCGCTGCCCGAAATGCGCAAGGCCGGCTATGACGCCGGACTCGCCGCCGGTTCGCTCGCCGCCGGCGGCAGCCTTGGCATCTTGATTCCGCCGTCGATCATTCTGGTCATCTACGCGGCAATTGCCGAACAATCGGTGCCGCGCCTGTTCGCGGCCGGACTGGTGCCCGGCCTGGTGCTGACTGCGCTCTACATGATGGTGGCGGTCGCGGTCGCCAATTTTGACAAGCGGAGTGCGCCGCCGAGCGAAAGCGTGCAATGGCGCGAGCGTATCGCGGCCATCAAGGGTCCCTGGCAGTTCCTCGTGCTGTTCCTCATTACTATCGGCGGCATTTATGCGGGCGTATTCAGCCCCACCGAGGCAGCTTCGGTCGGCGCCTTCGGCGCCATCCTCATCGGTATTGCCGGACGCCGGCTGTCGATCGCGGATTTGCTGAAATCAATCGAAAATACCGTCGCCATCTGCGGCGTATTGTTCGTCATCGTGTTCGGCGCCAATCTGTTTTCATTTTTCATGGTGCAAACGCAGTTGCCGAATTTGCTGGCGCAGGGCGCGCACGCCCACAATCTCTCCGGCCCGGCAGTCATGACACTGGTGATCGCCGCTTACATTGCCTTCGGATGTTTCCTCGAAGGCATCGGCATGGTCCTGATCACGGTGCCCGTGTTCCTGCCGCTTGTGAAGCAGTTCGGCTATGATCCGGTCTGGTTTGGCGTCATCGTGGTCATCGTGGTCGAGGTCGGATTGATCCATCCACCTGTCGGCCTCAATCTGTTCGTGATCCAGGCGCACGCGCCGGACATCAAGATCACCGCCATCTATCGCGGCATCGTGCCTTTTCTGATCGCACCACTGGTTCTGATCGTGTTGATGTTCCTGTTTCCAGGCATCGCGCTCTGGCTGCCGAAGCTGCTTTACGGGTGAGTGTGGCGGCGGCTATTCCCCTCCCCCTTGTGAATCAGAATCTTTCGATGAATCACCCTCATTTGGATGATGCCCACGCACATCGGCGACCCTACCTTCACCTCCCTTGAAGTTCCCCTCCCCCTTGTGGGGAGGGGTCAGGGGTGGGGGTCGGTAGTGGTGTTATCATGACTGTCAGGGATCGACCTGACCGCACTTGGGCGCGCACGGATCGAACCAAGGCTCCGCCACAGCGTGTGTTTGCGCGTCAAATGCGCCATGCGCCCACGGAGGCTGAGCGCAAGCTGTGGTGGCACTTGCGTCACCGTTTGCATTTAAACGGCTCGCATTTCCGCAGGCAGGTCCAGATCGGACCTTTCATCGCAGATTTTGCCTGCCACCAACTGAAGCTGGTCATTGAGATCGACGGCAGCCAACACGGTTTGCAAACAACGAATGATGAAACCCGCACGCGGCATCTCGAATCGGAGGGATATCGCGTCTTGCGCTTCTGGAATAATGACGTGCTTTCAAATGTCGATGGTGTGCTCGCCGGAATTCAAAACGCGATTGCAGCGACCCCCACCCCTAACCCCTCCCCACAAGGGGGAGGGGAATAATCTCGGCGCGCAGCGCGGCGACCCTCCGCAAGCACGCATCACTTCATCATCTCTTCCGGCGGTCCCGGGCCCCAGAGATTTGATGCGGACGGATCCTTCGCCCACACTTTCGGACGCTGCGGATTGTCGCGGTGCCACGGCCGCGGCTCGAAATAGCCCAGCTCCTCGTCCTTCATCAGATCAAGCTCGCAGAACAGTTCGGTGATCAGCCCGTTCGGGCTGCGGTGGTAGGCGAACAGATTATGGCCGATGCCGTGCCGGCCCGGACCCCAGAGTGTCTTGAACCCGTTGAGGCTGAGGAAATCGCAGGCCTCCTGCAGCTGGCCCCAGTTGCGCACCTCGAACGCCGTATGGAAATGCCGGTTGGAGCCGGTGCCCATCAGGTTGATCGTGTGGTGATCGGGGCCGCAGCGCAGGAAGACGAAGAAATCCGCCATCCAGTCGGATTCACGGAAGCCGAGCACGTCGACATAGAACTTGCTGACCGCCTTCACGTCCTCGCAATGGAACGCGACATGCCCGAGCTTGTGCGGCACCACGCCCTTGGTGGGGAATTTCTGGTGCGCGAACTCGGGACGCTTGAACACTTCGATCGTGGTGCCCTTCGGATCCTCGAACACAAGCATGTCGGCAATGGACGGCTCGGGATCCTTCTTGCGCGATGTCTTCACGCCATGCTTTTGCGTCTGCTTCTCGAATTCGCCGAGGTCCTCCTGCGGCCCGATCTGAAAGCCGACGCGCGTGCATTTGGCCTGTTCGCCCTTGCGTAACACGATGGAATGATGATCGACGGTATTGGCGAGAAAGACCGCGTCTTTTTCCTTGGCGACCAGATTGAGGCCGAGGATGTCGGTGTAATAAGCCGCCTGCTTGTCGAGATCGGGCATCTCGTAACTGGCGTGCCCGATTTTGCGGACCCGGATCATCGTTTTCTCCTTCGCGGCTTTGCTTTCGCTTTGACCTTCTTGCTCTTCTTTCGAACTTTGACTTTGGTTTTGGCCTTCGTCTTTGCGCGTTTCTTTGCGCGCGGCATCTGTCTGATCACCTCGACCATGACGGCATTGTCGTGCTCGCCGAGACCCATGTCGATACAGCGCGCATAAAGTTCCGCCGCGCGGTCGAGCATGGGCGTCGCTACGCCGGCGCGATCGGCGAGATCGCCAATCAGGTCGAAGTAATGCGAGATGGTGACCGCGGTTCCCATCGCCGGCAGGAACCGCTCCTGCGCCATCATGGGTGCGCGGATGCCGAACTGGGTCGAACCGCCGCTGCCGGCCGCCACCGCCTTGATCAGCAGATCGATATCGACGCCGGTTTTTAGCGCGAGCGCCATGGCTTCCCCGGTCGCGGCCATATGCACGGCGACCAGGAGATTGTTGATCAGTTTCACCTTGCTGGCGGAGCCGAACGGGCCGAAATAGTGATAGACGTCGGTGAAGCCGCGGATGACCGGCTCGACCTTTTTCGCCGCCTCCGCATCGCCGGCGAGATAAATCACCGCCTTGCGCGCGCTGACCATGCCGGGCGTGCCGCCGACTTCGCCATCGAGAAAGGCCGCGCCCTTCGCCGCAAGCGGCGCGATCTGCCTTTCCTTGTCGGGAATAAGATGCGAGCCGAGCTCGACCACGATCTGCCCGGGCCGTGCGGACTGCACCAGGCCTTCCTTGCCTTGCACGACCTCATCGAGCGCTTTCGCCGTGGGCACGCAGGACAATACGATATCGGCCTGCGCGCCAATATCGGCGGGCGAACGCGCCGGGATACCGCCGATCGTCTCGAAATCGGCCATCGAGCTGCGGCGATAGCCGAGCACCCGATAGCCGCTCTTGATGAGGTTTTCCGCGATCGGCAGACCGATCTTGCCCACGCCCACAACGCCAACAGTTTGCATGCTCAGGGTCCAGTAATCAGGGAACGGTAAGAGTGGTCAGTAATCGGTGGTCAGTCATCATCAGTGGTCATAGTACATAATCCGCTCGTCCCCGCGAAAGCGGGGACCCAGGGCGGACCATTGCACGCCTGACATTTTTTCTCTGGATTCCCGCTTTCGCGGGAATGAGCGGAGAAAGTACCTCTGATTACTGACCCTTCACCTCCAGCCCGCGCATGACGGGTGAGAGGTAACGCATCTCGCCGTCATTGCCGGGCTTGACCCGGCAATCCATGAGGCAACTAAACAAAGACGGTACGGTCTTGCACGCTGCGCTTCATCATGGATGCGCGGGTCAAGCCCGCGCATGACGAGTGAGAGGTAAGGCGTTTACCAGCCATGATTCTGATTTCTGACTACAGACCCCCCGCCCCCTTCACCCCAAGCCCGCGCATGACGAGATGAGAGGCAACGCATCTCACCGTCATTGCCGGGCTTGACCCGGCAATCCATGAGGCAACGAAACAAAGACAGTACGGTCTTGCACGCTGCGCTTCATCATGGATGCGCGGGTCAAGCCCGCGCATGACGGGGGATAGGTAACGCATCTCACCGTCATGGCCGGGCGTAGCCGGCCGAAGGACGGCGTCGCTTCGCTCGCCTATGTCCCGGCCATCCACGTCTTTGCGCGAAGGAAGACGTGGATGCCCGGCATAAAGCCGGGCATGACGATCGAGAGTTTTTGCGCTGCGCCCGGGACACGGCGACGTACTCGACTACGAACCATTTGCCGCTGTTCCCTTCACTCCCAGCCCGCGCATGAAGCGTTCGCGGATCTGCACCGGATCGCGATCGGTCGTTGCCACCGCCGGCTTGTCGTCGATGCGCGCGGCGATGAGGCTCGGCCCGCCATCCTTGAGCGCCGATGCGGTAAGACGATCGAAGTCTGTTTCATCCGCCGCCCAGGCGCTGTTGGCGAGGCCGGCGCCACGCGCAATGGCGACAAGATCGGCGGCTGTCGCGCTCGCCGTCGGCTGCGAACCGGTAATCTGATAGATGCCGTTGTCCCAGACGACAATGGTGAGATTTTTCGGCGCCCGCTCGGCCACCGTTGCGAGACAGCCAAGCTGCATCAACAGCGAGCCGTCGCCCTCAAGCGCAACGACATGACGGCGGGGCTGGGCGATGGCGACCCCGAGCGCGATGGGGATCGTGAGGCCCATGCTGCCCAGCATATAAAAATTCTGCGGGCGCTGACCGCTGGCCCACAGATCGAAATTGGCATTGCCGATGCCGCCGATGACGGCCTCATCGCGTTTGAGCTGGCCAACCAGCCGCTTGGTGAGATCGAAGCGATTCATCACCTTGGCATTGTGGGCGCCGACGGCTCCGGATGGTTTGGCGGTCATGACGCTCACCCTTCGAAGACTTTGCCGCCGGTGAGCAGCGGCGAGAGGATGAACGTGACCGGCGCCTGCGTCGCCACCGCCTGTTTGATGGAGCGGTCGACGGTAAAGGCAAGTTCGTCCCGGCGCGTTATGGTGATGTTCTCGACCGCCAGTGAATTGAGCACCGGGCGCATGGTCTTGTACACCAGCGCCTGGCCAAGATTGAACTCGCCGAGCGTGCCGCGCTCCGAGACGAAAATCAGCGCCGGGATCTGGCAGGGCACCACAAGCGAGGCGAGCGCGTTCGGAATCGTCGCGAAACCGCTGGTCTGCATCAGCACGGCGCCGCGCAATCCGCCCATCCATGCGCCGCTGACAATGCCGAGGGCTTCTTCTTCGCGCGTGGCCGTGAACGCGGTGAAAAACGGATCGGCGTGGATCGCCTTGATCAGCGGCGTAAATACGCGGTCGGGAACATAAACGATCAGCTTGACGTCGTTCGCCTTCAGCGTTGCGACCACGATCTCGTGCCAGGCGATTGCGCGCGGTTGCTCTGTCATGACTTAAAGGGACCGGCCGGGACTGTTTGAATATCGTGAAATTCGTGTGCTCTGATCGATGTACGTGAGCCATTGCTCCAATAATCGCAAAAGCTTAGCCTAACGCAAGGTATGTGTCCCGGTTGCGCTCGTCATGCCCGGCTTTATGCCGGGCATCCACGCCTTTGCAGCCGTGCGAAGTCAAAGACGTGGATGGCCGGGACAAGCCCGGCCATGACAATATGACAACAGAAACGTAAGGGGAGGACGATGACAAAGTTCAGCGGACACTCGGCGCCGTCACGGCGCAGCATCATCAAGGGCGCCGGCGCGGTCGCCGCAGGCGTCGCAGCACCGGCATTCCTGCGCGTGCGGTCGGCCTACGCCGCCTATCCCGACCGGCCGGTCAAAATCATCGTCGCCAACACGCCGGGCGGACCATCCGATCTGGTTGCGCGCATGATCTCCGCCGCGCTTCAGCAATCGACCGGCAAGACTTTCATCGTCGAAAACATCGGCGGCGCCGGCGGCAATATCGGCATGGGTGCCGCTGCGCGATCCGACGGCGACGGCTACACGATCCTGCTCGCGACCAATGCCTATTCGGTCAATGCCAGCCTGTACAACAAGATCCCTTACGAGCCGCTGAAGGATTTCGTCGGCGTCAGCGAGCTGGCGACCTCGCCCAATACGTTCGTCGTCAGGTCCGATCTCTCCGTCAAGACGATGAAGGACTTCGTCACGCTGGCGCGCGCCAATCCGGAGAAGTTCAACTGCGCAACACCGCCGATCGGAACGACGCCGCAAATCCAGCTCGAGGTTCTCAAGCTGCGCGAAAAGCTCCCGAAGCTCGAGGACGTCGTGTTCAAGGGCGGCGGCGACGCGCTGCAGGCGCTCCTCAGCGGTACCGTGCAATTGAGCTCCGGCTCGCTGCCGCCGGCGGCCCCGCACATCAAGGCCGGCACGCTGCGCTGTCTCGCCGTCACCGGCGAAACGCGCTGGCCGGATATGCCCGACGTGCCGACCATGCAGGAGGCCGGCTACAAGGATTTCGTGTTCGCCACCGACACCGTGCTGCTGGCGCCGTCGAAGACTCCGCCGGACGCCGTGAAATGGCTCGAGAAAGAGACGCTCAAGGTGCTGGGCACACCGGACATGAAAGAGAAATTGTACAAGGCCGGCTTCCAGGTGCGGGCCAAGGGCGCGGATGCGGCCTGGGGCCGCGTGACCAAGGAAATCGACCTGTTCAAGGGCATCATCGATCAGGCGGGAATCAAGAAGCTGTAACATGTTCGAGCGCGAGTTTTTGTCGTCATTGCCGGGCTTGACCCGGCAATCCATGATGAATTGCAACACCAAAAATCAGTACTGCTTGCGAACGTGGCGCCTCATCATGGATGCGCGGGTCAAGCCCGCGCATGACGGGGGATAGGTTGGACATAAAATCCATCGAACCGATCGCGGTCAGCCTGCCGATGCTCAAGCCCGTCATCAGTTTGTTGTCATTGCCGGGCTTGACCCGGCAATCCATGATGAATTGCAACACCAAAAATCAGTACTGCTTGCGAACGTGGCGCCTCATCATGGATGCGCGGGTCAAGCCCGCGCATGACGGGGGATAGGTTGGACATAAAATCCATCGAACCGATCGCGGTCAGCCTGCCGATGCTCAAGCCCGTCATCAGTTTGTTGTCATGGCCGGGCTTGACCCGGCAATCCATGATGAATTGCAACACCAAAAATCAGTACTGCTTGCGAACGTGGCGCCTCATCATGGATGCGCGGGTCAAGCCCGCGCATGACGGGGGATAGGTTGGACATAAAATCCATCGAACCGATCGCGGTCAGCCTGCCGATGCTCAAGCCCGTCATCATGGCGGGCGAGGACGTGCGCCGCGCCGACAACGTGCTGGTGCGGATCGAAGCCGATGACGGCACCGTCGGCTGGGGCGAAGCCGCGTCCGCGCCGGTGATGACCGGCGAGACGCTGGAGAGCATCGTCGCCGCCGTGCACTATCTCAGCACTGCGCTGCACGGCCGCGATGCGGCCGACATTACGGGTGCCCTCGCCGCCATGGATGGCCGCATGTACGGCAATCACGGCGCCAAGGCCGCGATCGAAATCGCGCTGCACGATCTCACTGGCCGCGCGACGCAAAAGCCGGTGCACGCCCTGCTCGGCGAAAAGAAACGCAGCCGCATGCCGCTGCTGGGCGTGATCGGCGGCGGCGATAGCGACGGCGACCTGCGCGATGCAGAAAAGAAAAAAGCCGGCGGCGTCACCGCCTACAAGATCAAGGTCGGCATCGACGCGCCGGAGAAAGACGCCGCGCGCACGCGCGACATTTGCAAGGTGCTGGGGAGCGGCATGCTCATTTCCGCCGATGCCAACCAGGGCTATACCACCGCGCAGGCCTTGACCTACGTGCGGGCGGTCAACGGCTCAGGCCTCGATTTTTTCGAGCAGCCGGTGGCGGCCGGCGACCTTGCCGGCATGGCCGCGGTGGCGGCGGCAACCGACATCGCGATCGGCGCCGACGAAGGCATTCATTCACTGGAAGACATCCGGCGTCATCACGAGCGCAAGGCTGCGCGCGGCGTCAGCCTGAAGGCGATCAAACTCGGCGGCATCCGCGCGGTGACCGAGGCCGGCCGGCTGTGCGACAGCCTCGGCATGCGCGTGAATGTTTCATGCAAGACCGGCGAGTCGAGCATCGCCTGCGCGGCGGCACTGCATGTCGCGTCGGTCATTCCCGGCATTGCCTGGGGGCTCACCCTCACCCACACCGGGCTCGCCGAAGATGTTGTGGTCTCTCCTATTCCGACCGCCAAAGGCCATGTGGAGAGCCTCGACCGGCCGGGCCTTGGCGTCGAGGTCGACGAGGACCGCGTGCGGCGTCATCGCGTGGGGGTTGCCGGGCGGAGTGGGGTTTAGCCGTTCGGCATGACTTTTCAGTCGTCATGGCCGGACTTGTCGCGGGCATGACGAGATAGAGGTGCTGCATCTCAGCGTCATTGCCGGGCTTGACCCGGCAATCCATGAGGCAACGCAGCAGGAAAAATCAGTACTGCGTGCGTACCTGGAATCGCATCATGGATGCGCGGGTCAAGCCCGCGCATGACAAATGAAAGGCAGTGCGGTTAAACGTCATGGCCGGGCTTGTCCCGGCGTTTGTTACACAGACCCTCAACAAGTCATTGCCGGGCTTGACCCCGCAATCCATGAGGCAACGCAGCAGGAAAAATCAGTACTGCGTGCGTACCTGGAATCGCATCATGGATGCGCGGGTCAAGCCCGCGCATGACAAATGAAAGGCAGTGCGGTTAAACGTCATGGCCGGACTTGTTCCGGCGTCTGTTACACAGACCCTCAACAAGTCATTGCCGGGCTTGACCCGGCAATCCATGAGGCAACGCAGCAGGAAAAATCAGTACTGCGTGCGTACCTGGAATCGCATCATGGATGCGCGGGTCAAGCCCGCGCATGACAAATGAAAGGCAGTGCGGTTAAACGTCATGGCCGGACTTGTCGCGGGCATGACGAGATAGAGGTGCTGCATCTCAGCGTCATTGCCGGGCTTGACCCGGCAATCCATGAGGCAACGCAGCAGGAAAAATCAGTACTGCGTGCGTACCTGGAATCGCATCATGGATGCGCGGGTCAAGCCCGCGCATGACAAATGAAAGGCAGTGCGGTTAAACGTCGTGGCCGGGCTTGTCGCGGGCATGACGGTGGAGAGGTTGCGCGGTCCGCGCGCTCAAAAATTCCAGCTAAACGCGCCCTTGAAGGCGTGGCTCTCGGCATGCGCGGCGAGTTCGCCCTGATAGGACGCGCCGAGCTTGGCCTGCGGGGAGAACCGCCAGTCGACACCGCCCTCAACCAGCGCCGTGTTGCGCGCGATCGGAATGCCGGCAACCGTGAAGCCTGCGCCGGTGCCCTGGAATGCGAGACCCGCCGTTGGCGTCACATCGCCGAAGGCATATTGCCATTGCACCGAGGCGCGCGGGACAAGCACCGTGCCGTTGGCGAGCGGCAGCGCGGTCGCAGCCCGGATGCCGAGCGTGGAATAGCCGAGATTTTCCGAAGCGCCGGAACCCGAGAGCACGGCAGCCCCGCCGCTTTCCAGGAACGAATTGTCGTGCACGTGCACATAGGCCAATCCGGCAAGTGGCTCGATCGCCAGACGATTGAGCGTCATGCCGTAGCCGACTTCGCCGAACACCTGCCCGACATGGCCGTGGAAGCTTGTCTTCGCCTGATCGGTGAAGCCGGGGAAAAAGATGCCGCGCCTCGCATCGATACTGTCGAACGAATAAGACGCACCGCCGCGCACATTGAGCGCACCCAGCTTGCCGCCGGCGTAGGCGCCGATCTGCACGCTGTCGATGCCGGCACTGCTGGCGCGCGCGTCGGCATTGAGATCGGAGCGCAAATAACCGGCGGTAAAGCCTGCCCGCATGATCTCGCCGAAGCGGGCATCGACACCGGAGAGGAAACCGGCGAAGCGGCTGCGCAGCGAGGCAGCATTGCCATCGCTGTCGGCATGGCCCCAGCCGCCGACACCCTGCGTCCAGAAGGTGAGATCGCGCGAGCGCTCGCCGGTGCGCGCCGGCGCCTTGCCCGGAACGGCCGAGCCGAGAACGTCCGCGGCATAGGCCGCGTTGGCACTATCGCCTGCATAAGCCAATTCCGGCCCGCCGAAGGCGAGCGCGCCCAGTTCGCCGGCATAACCCGCGTAGGACGCCTGGCGCATCCGGCCGAGCATGGCGCTGCGGGCGAACTGCGTCTCGCCGGCCTGCAGGTTATGCACGCTGCCGAAGATTTCGCCGGAGAGCGCATCGAACGCGCGTCGCGCACCGTCGAAAGTCTGACCGAGCACCGCGAGGACGAGCGGATTGGTGCTCGGGCTTGCATCCAATGCACCGGCAACGGCGCGCTGATTGCGGGTCTGCGCAGCACCGACCAAGCCGAAGCCATTACCGCCACCGCCACCACCGTTGTTAATCGCGTCCAACGTCAGGAAGACATTGTTGAGGTCATAAGTGAGCGTGGGGGTGAGAAAGGCCAGGTTGCTGGTCACACTGCCGAACCTGGTGTTGTTCAACCCGCCGCTGGCGTTCAGGATGTTGTAAGGAGTCGCCAGCGCAAACCCGCTCTGGGCCAGCACATTCACCGTGGCGTTCCCCAGGCTCGCAGTGCCGCTCGCGTTAAGCTGCAGCTTGTCGGTCTGATTGGCGGCGCCGACATTGACGCGGTAGATGCTTGCGTTCGCAAAATTGACATTGCCGTTCACGGTCAAAGTGCTGAACGGCACGGCGGCCCCGGGCGCCAATGTGCCCGCGACGGAAACGACGCCATTGATGGTGCCGCGTCCACCGAGCACGGCGCCCGAGCTGACGCTGACCGGGCTGAACAGCACACCATCGACGGCGAGCGTTCCGCTCTCGACCGTGGTCTGGCCGAAGGCGCTGGTCGTGCTGTTCCAGATCCAGGTGCCGCTTGCCTGCACATTGAGGTTGTTGAAGCTCACGAAATTGCTGGTGGTGGCGCCACTGCCCTGAAGGATGAGATTGTTGGTCGCGCCCGCTGTGCTGCCGGCCGCATCGCCGTTCAACACCGCTCCGGTTTGCAGTGTCAGCGTGTTGGTGGTGCCAGCGCCGCCAACGAACTTCACCGAATTGGTTCCGCCGCTAATCGTGCCGCCGGTTGTCACGTTGCCGGAACCTAAGATGCCCTCCTGGGTGCCACCGCTGATGGTTGCCCCGGAAGCATTGGCGACGTCGAGATTGACCGCCTGAATCCCAATTCCTCCGCCGGTGATCCGGCCACCGAAGAGATTCCTACGATAGCCGAGGCGCCAACACTTGCGGCATTGATAGCGACACCATGTGCGGCGCTTATGGTACCGGCATTGGTAATGGTCGCACTGCCGGCATCTATGGCCACACCGTTGTTGCCATCCGCAATGATGGACCCCGTTGCAAGATTGGTAATTGTCGCCGCCCCGGCGCCACTGTTCGCATTGATGGCCCGGGCGCCAACGCCGTTCTCGCGGATTGTCCCCGAATTGCTCACCGTGACCGAATTGCCAGCGATGGCAGAAGCCGCCACTCCGTTTGCACCAGCATCGGCCGTTGCTTCGATCAGGCCGGAATTGGCGGTGACAGTGACCGTCGGCGCGGTAATGGCGAACGCGTTGCCGGTGATAACGCCGGGCGCGAGGTTGGCGACGGTGGCGCTGGTGCCGCCGGCTTTGATAGCGACGGCTGCGCTCCCTCTGACCGCCTGAATAGCGCCGGCGTTGACAATGTTCGCATCCCCTATGGCATTGATGGCTGCACTAGCGGCAGTGCCCAAAACGTTAGAGGCCACGATCCGTCCGTTATTGCGGGTGACCATCACGGTCTGGGCTTGGATGGCGAAGATATCGCCTTGGATGGTGCCCGTGCCATTGGCAACCGTGGCGGTGCCTCCGGCATTGATCGCGATGGCGTGTTGGGGGCCATTGGAGGCGTTTGCATTAATGACACCGCTATCGTTCGTGACTGTGGCGTCGTTACTTGCGTTGATGGCAACGCCGTTGGCAGCCGTCGCTTCGATCTTGCCAGTATTAGCGTTGACGATGACCGTGCCGGCGGAGATGCCTAACGCGCCGCCTGAGATGATGCCGGTGGTGTTGCCATCGCCGAAATTGCTTACGGTTGCCGTGCCCGTGCCCGCAGCTTCGATTGCGATGCCACCCGAGCCGGTAGCAATTTTAGCGCGATTGGCAACAGTGACGTTCGCCGCGCTGATGCCAAGACCCTGACCGAAAATCTGTCCGACAGTGGCGCCGTTGACATTGTTGGTCACGATCGCATCGCCGGTCGCATTAATTGCGGTGCCGAAGTTTGAAAAAATCGTGCCGCCGTCGTTGGTGACATTGGCCACGCCAGCCGTCGCATTTATGGCGGTGGCGATCACTTGATTCGTCGTCGCCTCAATCCTGCCAGTGTTGCTGGTAACGGTGACCGTACCTGCATTGATGCCAAGTATGACGCCCGAGATGATGCCGGTGGTATTGCCATCGCCGAAATTGCTCACGGTCGCCGTGCCCGTCGCGTGGATGGCGGTGCCGTTGGAGCTAATTGTGCCACCAGGAGTCAGTGCGTCACCATTGGCCACCGTGACGTTTGCGGACGGGTTTCCGTTGCCGCCATCAGCGTTGATGGCGAAAGCCTGTCCGAATATCTGGCCGATGCTCGTGCCGTTGACTTTGTTGGCCACGGTAGCACTGCTGGCGGCGTGGATGGCGGTGCCGCCGTTGCCCACTGCTGAGATCCTGCCGGAATTGCCGGTGACATTGACCGTACCGGCATCGATGCCGAACGTGGCGCCTGCGATGATGCCGGTGGTAGTGCCGTCGCCGAAATTGTTGACGGTAGCGGTGCCCGTCGCGTGAATGGCGGTGCCACCCGTAATCACACCGCCAGCGGTACTCGCGTCGCCATTGGCGACGGTGACGTTTGCCGCATCGATGGCGAAAGCACCGCCAGTTATGGATCCGATGCTGCTGCCGTTGACTTTGTTGGTCACGGTGGCACCGTCGGCAAAGATACCCCTACCGCCAGCGAGCGTTGCCGTAATCGATCCGCCGTCGTTGGTGATGTTGGCAACGGTAGCCCCAATACCAATGAGGCCGCCGGTAACAGTGGCTCCTGGATTGTTGGTTACGGTGAGGTTTGGGGTGCTAAGACCGCCGACGCCGACATTAGCGGTTCCCAAGATGGTACCGGAGTTTGTGACGATGCTCGAATTACCGCCAAATCTGACGCCGTCCTTCGCACTCGAAATAATGCCTAGGTTGTTTATCGTGCCATCCTCGACAAATATTCCGCTGGGGTTCGCTGCTGTTGGCGCGGTCGACGTCACCGTCGCGCCGGACTGGACATTGATCGTGATGCCGGTTTCAGTGCCGGTGCCGAATCCGTTGGGTGGGTTTTGATCGGTCGTCGTGCCCGTGCAAGTGACGGTCGTATTGTTGACCGGGGCAGCCGGGGCGCACTGCGCCTCGGCGCGATCAATCGCCACAAACGGCGCGGTCGACAGCAGCAGCGCTGCAGCAACGCGGCGCGCGACGGTTTTCACTTCGGTACGATTCATCCCCCAAGTCCTTCTGCGCGGTTCAATCGGTACGGCTCGACCGGTACGGCGCGACGCGTCCGCTTTTTCACGGCAAACGCCGGCTGGTTTTGTGCGACTGAATGATTAGGCAGCGTGCTGCACGAAAGCTTGGGAGCGCGCGACGATCGCTAGGACAAAAACGAAAAATTTAGATTCGGTGCGCGGATGATGCAAAATTGCGACATCGTTCGGTTGGATGAGTGCTCGTGCACGGGCGTGTCGTATGTTCGGATGAGCAGTGAGAAGACGTGGATGCCCGCGACAAGAAAGTCGTGGATGCGCGGGTCAAGCCCGCGCATGACTCAGAGGGTGTTGCACCGCGCCTCAACAAGTCATTGCCAGGCTTGGCCCGGCAATCCATGAGGCCGCTCCGCAACAAAAGCTGTAGGGATTTACGCGTTGCGTCTCATCATGGATGCCCGGGTCAAGCCCGGGCATGACTCAGAGGGTGTTGCACCGCGCTTCAACAAGTCATTGCCGGGCTTGGCCCGGCAGATCCATGAGGCGGCGCGACAAATCTCGGCCGTAAGGAATTTACGCGTTGCGTCTCATCATGGATGCCCGGGTCAAGCCCGGGCATGACTTAGAGGGTGTTGCACCGCGCTTCAACAAGTCATTGCCGGGCTTGGCCCGGCGTCCGTTACACAGATCCTCAACACGTCATTGCCGGGCTTGGCCCGGCAATCCATGAGGCGGCGCGACAAATCTCGGCCGTAAGGAATTTACGCGTTGCGTCTCATCATGGATGCCGCGGGTCAAGCCCGGGCATGACTTAGAGGGTGTTGCACCGCGCCTCAACAAGTCATTGCCAGGCTTGGCCCGGCGTCCGTTAACAGATCCTCAACACGTCATTGCCGGGCTTGGCCCGGCAATCCATGAGGCGGCGCGACAAATCTCGGCTGTAAGGAATTTACGCGTTGCGTCTCATCATGGATGCCCGGGTCAAGCCCGGGCATGACTCAGAGGGTGTTGCACCGCGCTTCAACAAGTCATTGCCGGGCTTGGCCCGGCGTCCGTTACACAGATCCTCAACACGTCATTGCCGGGCTTGGCCCGGCAATCCATGAGGCCGCTCCGCAACAAAGGCCGTAAGGATTTACGCGTTGCGTCTCATCATGGATGCCCGGGTCAAGCCCGGGCATGACTCAGAGGGTGTTGCACCGCGCTTCAACAAGTGAAAGATTCACCGAGCAATGTCGTTGTAAAGATCACGCCATTGTGGATTGGCGGATTCGACAAGCTTAAGTTTCCAGAGCCGGGACCAATGCTTGATATTTTTCTCGCGCTGTATCGCAGCATAGGCAGAGTCGTGGCGCTCAAAATAAACAAGCATTTTGAGCCCATAGCGCGCAGTAAAACCTTTCACCAAACCTTCGCGATGCTCAAACGCCCTGCGAACGAGATCGTTCGTCACGCCTACATACATCGTGCTGCGCGGCTTATTGGTCAGCAAATAGACCCAATAGGCGGACATTGCCGAGACAAGGTGAAACTCAATGCCCCTTGCGCCAGCGCAGTTTTTTCAAGCCATCGTATGATGACGCGCCACGCGGAAGCATGAAGGCGATGGCGGTCGCGGCGGCATAGCCGAGCTGAAGTCCCGTCACGGTCAAGATCGCGGCGAGCAGGATGGCCGACGCGCTGCTGTCGAGCGCAAACCCAACGGTGACAGCAACGGCCACACCGAGAGGGATAACCGGGATCAAGATATAAACCTTGAACCAAATGCCAAGCAGGTAGCCGCTGAGCACCGCCGCGATCGCGAGCGTTGTGACCATGATCCAGCGTGTAAAGCCTCCCGCGCCCAAATACTTGGGCGAAGGCGTCTTTCAATTGGACGGATTTGCTAGCGCGACGTCATTCGATCGTCTGATGTCAATGCCGTGCGCGAGGATTGCGCTCTCGCTCTCCGCCGTCCTGCAACTGCCGCCAAGACGTAGTAGATGGGAAGAAGAAGACGTGGATGCGGGGGTCAAGCCCGCGCACGGCGAATGAGAGGGACAAGCGCGGGCATGACGGCGAGAGCTACCCCGGGGCGAGATTCAGGATCGTGCGCGCCTCCTGCGGGCTGGCGGCATGCCGGCCGAATTCACCGCAAAGATCGCGCAGCCGCGCCACCAGCTCGGCATTGCTTGTCGCCAGCCGGTCGCGGTCGAACTTGATGTTGTCTTCGAGCCCGGTGCGAAGATGCCCGCCAAGCTCCAGCGCCCAGCGGTTGACCTCGAGCTGGTGACGGCCGATGCCGGCAGCGGTCCAGGTCGCATCCGGCATGATGTCCGTGACTTCGGAGATCAGAAATTCGAGCACCCGGCGGCGCGCCGGCAATGCGTTGGGAATCCCGAGAACGAATTGCACGTGCAGCGGCCGCCTGATGAGGCCGCGGTCGGCCAATTCCCTGGCGGCGTAAAGCATTGCCAGGTCGAACACCTCGATTTCCGGCTTCACGTCGAACTGCAGCATCGCGCGCGCGAGGTCTTCCACCAGTTGCGGCGGATTCTCGTAGATCTGGTTGGGAAAATTCACCGAGCCGGTCGCGAGCGAGGCCATATCGGGCCGCAGGCTGATCGCGCGTCCGCGCTCGTTCTGGCTGCGCCCGCGGCCGCCGGTTGAAAATTGAACGATCATGCCGGGGCAATATTTCCTCACGCCCTCCTGCACCTGCGCAAACAGCGCCGGATCGGACGACGGGCTCTCGTCCTTGTTGCGCACGTGGATATGCACTAGCGCTGCGCCGGCGTCATAGGCCTCGTGCGTCGATTCAACTTGTTCGTGCGGCGTCACCGGCACGGCCGCGGTCTGCGCCTTGCGCGGCAGCGCGCCGGTAATCGCCACGGTGATGATGGCCGCCTGGCCCATCGGCTGTACGCCCCTTGAGGAGACAGCAGCCTAGGAAATCATGTCGCGCGAGATCAAGCCTGCAGGCGGACGCAAGAGGAGATGGCGGCGAACGCTTCGTTGGTGAGGCCGCTCGCGCTAGTGGGGGCGAAGCTCACGACCTGCATTGCCGAAACATCCGCCGCCGTACCGCCGAGGCGGCCCCTGCACCGGCAACGAGACGCCACCGATGAAGCCCATGATTTGCGCGGCGAAATACTTACGCAGGGCTGTGCAGGAAAACTTGGGCAGCCACGACGACCGCTTGGACACATGCGAAAAAATGAAAGTGGGCGCGCGGCGCAGCGTCATGCGGGGCTGTGTCCTGGGCGCAGCGCAGCGTGAGTAAAACGAACGGTGCGCTGCAGACCCGGGACCGTTCCAAATGAGGGCTCAATCGCCGTAACGGCCCCGGATCTGCGTCGCATCACTTCGCCATCGCGCGTCAAAGACGCGCGCAAACGCGCTTATGGCTTCGTGCTGCGACGCGTCCGGGGCAAGTCTGTCGCATGACGAAAAGACCGGAGAATCAGTGGCTACCGGTGTCCGGAATGGCCACCGCTTGATCCGTGCGATGGATTTTGCATCGCCGGCTTCATCGCATTTTGCTTTTGCCTCGCCTGCGCCTGCGCGTGATGCGTCGCGCATGTGCGGAACAAGGAACCGCAGGCGACCGAATCGAAGGGCGAACTGGCGCCCTTGATGCACGCCGTGTTCTCGCTGCGGCAATCGGCAAACGCGGGTGGTGCGCCGGCGAATTCGACAAAGAGAAAGAGCGCAAGAGCAACCGCAAAGACGGGAATTTTACGCATGTCAATGTCCGTCGCTTGCGGTCCACTGCCGGAACCGCAACGCCGGTATTTTTTACGCGCACGCAGATGAACCGCGATTGAACAACCCGTTGGTGAATCGTCGTCCGTTCGGGTGAGAGAGCGTGCAAAGGGTCAATTCGCGGACATCTTGTTCATGCGGGTGCCTTCGTTGCGCACATCGCGCGGCGTTGCGCCGAATCGCCGTTTGAACGACCGGTTGAAATAGGACAGGTCGCCAAACCCCGCATCGTAGGCAATGGCGCCGACCGCGCTCTGCGACAAGCGCGGCTCGGTCAACATGCGATGCGCCCGGCCCAGGCGCTGCGCCAGCAGGAACTCGGAGAATGTCGTGCCTTCGCTCTCGAAAAGCCGCTGGAGATTGCGCGGGGTGAGGCCGAGTTGAGCCGCAACGGCACCCACGGAGAGATCGCGCCGATTGCTGTTCTCGATGATAAAGGCTTTCGCCATGCGCAGGCGTGCCGCCGGCAGGCCGCGGCCGTTGCCAAGGCCAGTGAGGTCGTGCGCGGCGCCGAGCGCGAGCGCGACCAGATCGTGCAGATGATTGACGGCGGTGCGCCTGAATTCCGGCGTGGCCAGTGCGATGTCGTTGAACAGGGGCGCCGCATAACCGGCGAGAAGTTTGAGCGCATCGGTGCGTTGGGGAATGAGCTGCATGACGACATCGTCGATGTCAGCGACGATCGCCGACAGGATCGATCGGGGGATCCGGAAGGACAGCGAGCCGCCGTACGTCGGGCGGTCGAACGTTTTCATCTCGCCGGTGCTCATCAACAGGCCCTCGCCTTCGCGCAGCACGACTTCGCGGCCGCGCGACACGGCGTTGACCGTTCCCGTTTGATTGATGATGAAAATGAGGTCGCCATTGCCGTCTGCAAGAAATTCGCGCGTGCGCAGGATGCGCGAGGGGGACATCGCGGTCGACATGATCTGCACGCCGGGCAAGGCGCGTGTGAGGACGGCACACTCCAGCGGTGCATCGTTGATCGGCTCGATGTCGAGCTTCATCGCCATGCGGCAGTAATGGTCGCGCCACATCGCGACGCGGTCTTTTTCAGGCAGATCAGAGGTCGAAAAACGGACTGTAGAGAAACCATCTGGATTCATTGCAGTCGTCCTATCAAGATTTTGTCAGCGTTGTCCTGGTTGCTCGTTTCATTTAAACGGCGGGATATAGGCGGGTCTTCACCTCAAAGCGGCCCTGAAAAAAGGCAGTGGTTTCGGGAAATGGGGGAATGACTTATTTTCGGGCGGCGAACGATTGTGATGCTGGCCCTCGATAGGCACGACCCCAAAGACAGCGCCGCTTTGGAAAAGCGGCTCATCGTTTTTCAATCATTGGTGGTATATTGCCAGCATGTGGACTATTACGCGTCATCCGATCGGGGGATGGCGCGCGATTTAATCTTTGGCAAAGTTGGCGCCGCCAAAGATCCTGAACCGATTAGCGATAAAGCACTGGAGCCGGCACCGGGCACCCTTGCCGTTGTGACAGCGGTTGTATACGCACACGCCCCGAGCGGTCTTGGCATATAGCGCGAACCTATTGGACGAGAACGTAGAACGGTCCTAAAGGAAGCGCGCGGAGGACGGCATGGTTTCCTGGTCAACCGACGCCATCAATGAGCGTGAGCGCTTTGCCTATTGGCGCGAAATGATCTGCACGACGTTGTTCAGCATTTCGCCCGAAGCGCCTTCCGAAGGTTTTTCCGCGCGCATCAAAGTGCGCGAGGCTGGTCTCCTGCGCTTTGCGACGTGCGAGTCCACCAGCTACGAGATCATCCGCACCGGCCGCGACGTCGAACGATCGCCCTCGGATCACTACACCATCTATCTGCAAATGCGCGGGCAGACGGACATCCACCAGGGTGGTGAGTCCGTTTCATTCCATCGCGGCGACATCGTGCTGTCCGATTGCCGCCATCCCTTCCGTGCAATGCTTTCCAATGACGGTTGCCGTGCGATCGCGGTTGTGCCGCGTGCAATGGTCAATTCGCGTGCGCCCTGGATGCGCCGGCGGCCGTTGCACAAGCTTTCCGACGCGCGCTTCCTTGATCTCGCGCGCCGTCACATGATCCGTCTCGTGTCGGGCGACGACCTGGGCGTGACCGAGACAAACCTGCTGACAGAAAATCTGTGCAATTTGCTGGCGCTCGCAAGCACCAGCGACGTTCCTTTAAACCGCGTGCAGGCCGAGGTTCAACTCGAGGCCTTGCTTGGGTTCTGCCAGAAAAATCTCCATATCCCGAAATTGTCGCCGCGTTTCGTTGCGGAACATTTCGGCATCTCGGTGCGAACCTTGCACCTGCGCTTCGCAAAGCTCGGGCAAACGTTCGGCAGCTGGCTGCTCGAGACGCGGCTGGACGCATGCGACAAGGCCCTACGGGATCCGCTGCAACAAACGCGAAGCATCTCCGAAATTGCCTATGGTTGCGGTTTCAACGACCTCACGCATTTCAACAAGACATTCCGTGGGCGTTTCGGCATGCCGCCGGGCCAGTGGCGGCACGAGTTCACGACGAGGCAATGAGGGGCGTAAGCCTCCGGCCCCTCACCCCGGCATTGTCCCCCGTCATGCTCGCGCTTGTCGCGGGCATCCACGTCTTTCTTTTCCAACAGTGAAGACGTGGATGGCCGGAACATAGGCGAGCGAAGCGACGCCGTCCTTCGGCCGGCTAAGCCCGGCCATGACGTTGAAATGATAGTCCGGCCATGACATTGAAACGCACGGCCTCTCATCCGTCATGCGCGGGCTTGACCCGCGCATCCATGATGCGATTCCACGTACGCAGGCAGTACTGATTTTTCCTGCTGCGGTGCCTCATGGATTGCTGGGTCATAGGCGAGCGAAGCGACGCCGTCCTTCGGCCGGCTATGCCCGGCAATGACGTTGAGATGCAGTACCTCTCCCCCGTCATGCCCGCGCCTGTCGCGGGCATCCACGTCTTGCCGGCGCCTCAGCGCGAGACGCGCATTTCATTTGCGACGTCTGCCGTCTGCGGAGTGAGAAATCTCGCCTTCAGCGTGTATCCCGTGACAACAAGAACAGCCAGCGAGAGATAGAATGCGAGAACCCGCATCATCAGGCGTCTGACATTTTTCCGATCCTCAAGCCGCAGACCGTCCATATACAAGGGATCTCGCATGACCGGCTCCTCTGTCCACGTGTGCATTTGACCTCGGTTTTCGTTGGGCGCTGTGCCGGGTTGGTGCATCCCCAGACGCAACAACCCGGCGATTTTTCAGTTCTGCTTGATCGTCGAACCGCCGTTCTGAATGGGGTTCCTGGAAGGCGCGCCGGTGGGCGAAGCAGCACCGCCGCCGCTAGATGGCGGTCGGCCGCTGTAGCCCGGATCACCAAGCACCGGTGCGAGCGGATAGCCCGATTTGGGGTCAGAGCCGGATGCCGGTGGTGAAATTGGGGGCTGGCCGCCGTGGATGATCGTTACGGGCGCGGGCGTTGGACACTTCTTTTCGTCGCCACACTTGTCCTTGTCCTTGTGCTTGTGCTTGTGCTTCTTGTCTTTGTGCTTCCGGTCTTTGTCCTCGTGTCTATTGTCACGATCTTTTTGTGTGCCTTCCTGGCGGATGCCGGCACCCGACCCCTCAACAAGCCTGGGCTGCGCGTCGTGCGACCGCCTCCCCTTGTCGTTGGCATCTGCCAGTCCTGATCCGGCCAGCAGCAACGCCCCAGCCACCAGCGAGGCAGCGATCGTCACTATGGACTTTGTTTTATTTGTCTTGGTCGCGAACATTTCAAACTCCTGCTCCATTGCGTGCCAAAAAATTCCGCCGAAATGTCGCTCGTTACATCGACCGTCACGTCGGCGAACATCCGCAAATGTTTTTGCGGCATCGCCCGCGTTTTATTGTTCGTGCAATGAACTCGTTCTGAATGCCGACGTGACTCAATTGACAGACTCTCATACGAAGAGTTGATCATCCGATCGGAGGAGAAAATTCTCAGCCCCTTGAATCGCGCAAACAATTTTAGAAATGCGCGCCGTATCTGGTCTACAGCGACATCACCCGAATGGAGGAAGCGGCGAGTTAGAGCTTCACGTTTGCGTGTGCCATCGCAACGTCAGTCGACCAGCATGTTGGCATAGCCGGCTACCAGCTTGACCAGATCGGCTTGCCGGCTCACGCCGGTTTTTTCGAAAAGGCGGCCAAGGTGCGTCTTCACCGTGGTGTCGGCAACGCCGAGATTGCCGGCAACCTGGCGGACCCCGCCGACATTGACGATCGCACAGAGCACACGAAGCTCCGTTGGCGTGAGCTTGTAGGTCTTTCCGATGACTTCGGACGGCGGCGCGGTTTCCAGCTCCGCCTTGCGCACAAATAACGCCGCGACGGCCGTCGATACCTTCCCGGCCTTGGTCGGCTCGCTCGCCGTCAATGGCAGGACATGCGCGACGTAGCGCTCGCCTTCCAGGTCCTTCAACGGCACGGCGCTGCCCTTGCTCTCGCTTTCGCCGTGATTCGTTCCGGCGGCAATGATGGCATTGTGCAAAGCCTGGTCGACCTGGGTATCGCCCGCCGTCAGCCGGCCATGGACCGCACGCAACAGACCGCCTTTGTCCAGCATGGACCGGCTGGCAGCGTTGCCGTGGACGATCTGTCCCTCGACGTTGACGAGAAAGATCGCGGGGCTCAAGCCATCGAGGATATCGGCAAAGGTCGCGGCTTCGGCTTGCCTGAGATCGATGACCTTGCCGGTGCGCACGGCACGGCGCACATGCGGGACGATCAGGGCCATGCGCCGGCGCATTTCAGCGTCGACCATGCCGCTCAATTCGTTGCGGATAACGGAAAGATAGGCGCAGCTGGCCGAGGTTTTTTCCAGCACGGCATTTGCGGCGTCGACCCAGCCCTGTGGCTGGGCCCATTCGCGGTAAAAACGGCTGGCCAGAAATTGGTCATAGGATATCAGATCGGGAATGCTCACGATCTGCTCGAGCTCGCAATTGGACAAATTCGCCACCGGATCGATTTTCCAGAACGTCTCGGAATAAAGCCGGACAAAATACGGATCGACGCCAACCTGGTAATAAACATTGCCCGAGTTGCCGACGGCATCCTTGGAGAGCAAGCCGGCAGCCTGGCCGCCGACATATTTTGCGATTTTTTCGAGCACGGTCGTCCAGCGCGACGAATCGAGCGCCGCATCATAGATCTCGCCGATAAGCTCGGTCAGTCCCCGATCCGCTTCCATCATCCGCCCAGCACGAAGTTGGCCGTTGCTATTTTTTTCTTCGCTGAAGGGCATCGAGTCGCTTTTACCCGTCCAGCGTGCGCGCAGCTTTTACGCCAAGTGGACGATGGGTTCTTGGACGACAGCGCAAACGATTTGGTTCAGAGCGCAGCCAAAGGGACGACGAATCAAGGAGTTGCCCAAACAGTGGATACATCCGGGCTGACTGTTATCTGAATACCTGCCCTGCGGAATCTGCACTCGTCCCGGATGCTTCCCGCGCGCCGTTCCGAATCGATACAATGCTGACTTGGCCTTGGGATGGTTCTGGGTAGCGATGCGGCGACGCGATTTCATCAAAATGATCGGCGGTGGAGCGGCCGCGTGGCCGCTTTCAGCCGGCGCGCAGCAATCCGCAATGCCCGTCGTCGGTTTTCTTCATAGCGGCCTGGAAGTGCAGTCCAATCAGAACCAGTTGATCGGATTTAGAAAGGGATTGAGCGAGACTGGTTTCGTAGAAGGCCAGAATATCGCGATCCAAAGTCGCTTTGCCGAAGGCCGCTATGATCGGCTGCCGGCAATGGCCGCTGAGCTCGTAAATCAACGCGTCGCCGTGCTCGCTGCGACGGGTGGCGTGCAGACTGCCCTTGCAGCCAAGTCCGCCAGCACCACTATTCCGATTGTTTTCGCAAATGGCAGCGACCCGGTGCCGTTTGGTCTCGTCGAGAGTCTCAATCGGCCGGGCGGCAACATCACCGGAGTAAGCTTCTTCACGGCAGTATTGGAGGCGAAGCGGCTTGGTCTTCTGTCCGAGATTGTCGCCACCGCCCGTAATTTCGGAGCGCTGATCAATCCAACCAGCAATAATGCCGAGAACCAGTTGAAGGATATCGCGCAGGGAGCCGTTACGATAAGCCGGCCAATCACAACCCTGAAAGCCAGCAACGAACGTGAGATCGACGCGGTGTTTGCCGCATTTGCGGAAAAAAAAGTCGATGCGCTTCTTGTGGCTGCCGATCCGTACTTCGCCAGTCTACGAGCGCAAATCGTTATGCTGGCAGCGCGTTACAAACTGCCGGCAATCTATGAGTGGCGTGAGTATGTCGAAGCAGGCGGACTTGCGAGTTACGGAACCAATCTTCTGGATGTCTATCGCCTGGCAGGCATCTATGTTGGACGTGTTCTCAAAGGCGAAAAGCCGGCCGACCTCCCCGTTGTGCAAGCCACCAAGTTCGAATTCGTGATTAATTTAAAGACTGCAAAAGCACTCGGTCTGAGCGTCCCGCATGGCCTGTTGTCCGCCGCCGACGAGGTGATCGAATAAGAGTGGTGACAGCGCCTCGGCGCGACCGATTCGCGGCAGTCAAAATCCGCTTGCGCTATTTGGTGTACATCGTCCGCGCAGCCGTGGCCGGCCGGGACGGAGCCATGGGAGAGATTGCAAACGTGACCCATGTATTCCATCCATCGGCCCGGCGTTGGGCATCGAATTCCCAATAGGCTTTCAGGTTCAGATACCCCTGCATGCCGCCGACCGGAAACAGATATCCGATCTGCGGACCGACACCGATGACCTGCGATTTGTTGTCGCCGAGAATTGGCGGAGCACCGCTGTCCGCGGTGAGCTGCCGGTAGAAATACCCGACAGCGCCGACCTGCCATTGCTTGGTCAAGAACTGGGACAGGCCCCAATCCAGGTGCCAGTCGATGCCGTTGGTATAATCGGTACTCTGATTGGTGAAGTTTCCGGTCAATCCGGTTACGACCGAGAATTCATGCCCGGTTTGCGGATTGAAATACGTATAGCCGACTCCGCCGTCGATCGCCCCATGGCCGATGCCGAAATTCGCCAAGCGGTTTGAATCGTAGGTTCCGACCGGAATGTCGCCGGTCATGTAGACCATGAAATTGTTGACGCCGCTGTTCCAACGAAGCGACGCAAGAGGATAAAGATCGGCAACTCCGCCGCGTTCGTCGCTGATGCTGCCCGATCGCGTTGCAGTCAGGTTGCCGAGTGAAGCCGTCAAGGTGCCGTCGATCGATGTCCTGTTAAAGCCGGCAGCGCCGGTCATACCGAGGGCAAATTGTCCTCCCAGTACCGGGGTCGCGAACACGTAGCTGCCCCCGAAGAACCCGAGGTCAACGCGGGAGTTCAGGTTGGCGTTGAGGTTCACCTGTGCCGTGCGATTGAATTGTCCGACTGAGAACTGCCGTGCGGCAGCGACCTCGCCGCCGGCGCTCACCGACGTATGATAATAGATGCCGGCGAACGACCAGCCTGGCACCTGCGGCGCGGCGGCAAGACTGCCGAATTGACCGGGGAGCCAGAAGCTGACGCCACCTTCGTCCGCCATCGCCAGGGTCGGTACGGCGAGAAAGCCCGCCACCATCAGGCGGGCCAATAACTTTTGCGCGCAGATTTTCCGACGCATGACCGCCCCTCGCGATGCCACCAATCGACGACGATGATTGTGACCGGGCGCGGGTTGAAGTCAAACGCAGCAGGTTTACAAGAATACCGCCTATGGGCGATCAGGCTTGCCGCATATCCTTTTCCTCCGGTGGCTTGACGTGCCGGAACGAAAACAGCAGGGCCACGTCATAGGCGATCTTGAGCACGCCGCACACCACCAGCGGCAATCCTGAAAACGGCATCGCCAACAGGACACCGGACATTGCCGGACTGATCGAGGATGCAAGACTGCGCGGCACGGCCGTGACGCTGGCGGCAGCCGTGCGCTCGCCGGGCGTGACCACAGCCATGACGTAGGACGTCCGCGTCGGAACATCCATTTGCGACAGTGCGGCCCGCATGAGGAGCAGGATGAGAGCCAGAATCAAACTTGGCGAGAACGCCGCCGCGATCAGAAAGAGGCTGGATGGGATGTGCGTAAAGACCATCGTATTGACGAGGCCAAACCGCTTCGACAGCCACGCCGCGACTGGATAGGAAAATGCGCTCAGGGTGCTGGTCCAGAAAAAGAAGACGCTGGCTGCCGAAAGCGACAGGTCAAACCGCTGGAACAGCCACAGTGCCAGCAACGATTGGACGACAAAGCCGCCTGCAAACGCATCGAGGCTGAAGAGAGCTGCCAGCTTGTAGACAACACCGCGCGATTGGCCGAGCGGAGCACTGGGGCGCGCCTCATCCATGCGCACATGCGGCAAGCGCGCGTAAAGGACGGCGCATAGAACGCCGAGCACCGCATAGGCGTAAAACATGATCCTGAAGGCGCCGACCTTGTCGATACTGGCGGACGTCATGAAATCGGGCAGCGCCGCCGCCAAAGATCCGACCGCCATCGAGAGCGCGCCGATCAGGCTGTAACGCGCGAAGGTGCGCGTGCGCTCTTGATCCGGCACGCCCTGCGCCAGCATGGCGTGCTCGAGCGGAACCAGGACACCCAGATCGCCGGTCGATGGATTGATGGTGCCGACGAAGGCCACAATCGCAACAACGGCAACAAGATCGACATTGGGGAACGCAAGACCAGTGCCGGCCATCAGAACCGCGCCAGCCAGCAGAAGATTCCGCAAATCGTGCCGGGGCGCGAAGAAGCCCACCGCCAAAGTCAGCACCGCCGTCCCGAGCAGCGACGCACTGACAATGAGCCCGATTTGCTCGGTGCTAAAGCCGATCGCCGACAGATAGGCCGGCAAAATAATGATGGCAAAGCCGTCGCCAAGGCCACGCACGCCGCGCGCGGCATAAAGCAGCGCGATATCACCGCGCATCGAACGGCCTCCACGACAGCCCGCCGTCCCGCATTTTATTTGAAATCACCGTCCGGTTTTCCTGACTGCACCATCACCTTGCAATAGGCGTAGAGCGCATCATAGACGATCCATTCGGCTGCGTTGACCTCGTGATCGTTTTTATAGCCGAGGTGGCGAAAGCCTTCGGCAATGGCCTCGAGTTCCGGGGCCTTCCGGCTGACGATAGAGCGTGTTGTCGGTGTCGGCGGCGTTGACGATTTTCCCGAGCAGGACGAGCGCCGGATCACTGGCAAGCTTGTATTTCTTCAAAATGGCCTCGAAGGAGCACTCCTTGCCGTGGTGACCGAGTTCGACATTCTTCACGTCGTAGGGGGTGGCATCGAGGCGTTTTGCCTCTTCCATCACCTTGTCGGGCGGCACGAACAGGAATTCGGCCTCCCGGTCGACGAACTTTTTGATCAGCCACGGACAGGCGACGCGATCGACCTTGACGTGTTCTCGCGTGATCCACTTCATTTTGTTTCTCCGGTTGATTGATTGCCTTCGCGCCCGGCCAGCGCAGGCAGGGCTTTGTTATGCGTCAGCCCGACGTCGCGGAGCTGGCGCTCATCGAGGCCGGCAAGCACGCGCAGCATTTTTCTGCGTTGCCGCCATTTCCTGACCGAGGCATCGGTTGCACGGAGCACGCGCCATAGATTGCGGACCATGGATGTCTCCATTGCCGCCGCCAGGTCCGGACTTATGGGGATCAGACATTGCGCCACAAGCCCTCGGCCCAACGGTCGGGCTAAGTGCAGTGCTTGGGCAAAATGCCTTGGATTTGCCGGGCGACTGCGGTCAGGCCCGACCCGTCATTCAATGATCTGCACGCCGGCAAAAGTCAAGGTAGACAAGACGCCGGCTCAGAGCATATTGCGCAGCGCCCGCACAGCCATGGGATAACCATTCGGGCCAAGGCCGGCAATCACCGCCGTCGCAACTTTGGAAACATAGGAATGATGGTAATAAGCCTCGCGACGATGGATGTTGGAAATATGAAGCTCGATGATCGGCCCCGAAAACATCTTGAGCGCATCGAGAATCGCGATTGACGTGAATGTAAAAGCGGCAGGATTGATAATGATTCCGCTGCCTTCGTCGATCGCCTCGTGAATCCAGTCGATCATTTGTGCTTCGCTATTGGTCTGGCGGAATTCAATCGCAAGGCCTTCTGCTTCGTTACGGCATGACGCCTCGACTTCGGCCAATGTTGTCGTCCCGTAGATTTCGGGCTGCCGCTTGCCGAGGCGATTGAGGTTGGGTCCGTTGAGGACATAGATGGGTTTACTCATGGAGCTCAGCCTTTGTATCCCCAGATCCGCGGTAGCCAGAGGATCGTTTCGGGGAAAATGGTGATGATCGCGAGGACCGAAATGGACATCAAAATGAACGGCGCGGCTTCGCGGACAATTGCAGTCAGCGGCTGTTTGGTCATGTTGGCGAGAACGAACAGCAGCAGTCCATAAGGGGGCGTGAGAAGCCCAATCATGACGTTGACGACGACCACCACACCGAAATGCACCAGATCAATGCCGAGCGCCTTGGCGGTCGGAATGAAGATCGGCACGACCACAAGCAGGATGGTACTGCCTTCCAGCAGGCAACCGAGAATCATCAGGGTGATATTGACCAGCAGCAGGAAACCGCCTGCCGCCAGATCAAACCCTCCCATGAAACGCGCCAGCGAATTGGGGATGTTCTCAACTGTCACCACGTAGTTGAACGCCATGGCGCCGGCGATCAGCATGCCGATAGATGTCGTTGCCTTGCCGCTGGTGAGAATCGCATTGTAAAGCTGCTTCCACGTCACCGCGCGATAGAGGACGGTGGAGGCGAACAGCGCATAGAAAGCTGCCGCCGCAGCGCCCTCCGTCGGCGTCATCACGCCACCGTAAATGCCGAACAACAGGATGACAGGCAGCATCAGCGCGGGAAACGCACTGATCGTAATTTTCGGAATCTCCCGCATCGGGATCGGGGCTTCGACCGGATAGTGCCGGCGTCGCGCAATGATCGAGTTCATGATCATGAAGCCAAGCCCAAGCATTATGCCCGGGACAAAACCGCCAAGAAACAGGTAGCCGATCGACGTGTCCGAAATCAGCGCGTAAAGAACCATCGGGATTGACGGCGGAATGATCGGCCCGATGATGGCCGCAGAAGCCGTGATCGCGCCGGCATAGGCAATCGGATAGCGGCCCTCCTTCGTCATCATGCCGATAATGATGCGGCCGATGCCGACGGCATCGGCGATGGCCGAGCCTGACATTCCCGCGAAGATCATGTTTGCGACGACGTTGACGTGTCCGAGACCACCGCGGAACCGGCCCACCAGCACCAGGCAAAACTGCAACAGACGATCGGTAAGGCTGCCGATATTCATGAGGTCGGCTGCGAGAATGAAGAGCGGGATCGCGAGCAGGACGTAGCTGTTGAAAAGGCCGTTCAGGATTTGCTCGGCCGCTGTCCCCAGATCGAGGCCCGACAGCAGAAGATAGAAGATCGAAGCGACGATCATCGAATGGCCAATCGGCAGGCCAAGGGCTCCGAGCAGCACAATCGCCACAATACAAAGAGTAAAAGGACCGATCGGCATGATCAGTCACCGACCCTGGCAGGATCGGTCATGGGCGATTTCCCACCACGAATGGCGTGATACACCAGCCAGCAGTACCGGCAGATGCAGGCCACGGCGAAAATAATGTAGACCGAATACATCACGTTGATCGGCACATGCAGATATGCCGACCGCTCCACCTTCATGAAGCTCACGTACCGGTATGAGGCCGGCAGCGAGATGCCGTAAATGAAAACAAGCACGAGGCCGGTAATGACCGTGAACACACGCCGCATGCCTTCGGAGATATTCGAGTAAATGATGTCAAAGCGGATTTCTTCCGCCTCGCCGAGAATGAATGCCGCGCCCCAAAGGACCGTCCAGAGCCAGGTCGTGACGATGACCTCTTCTGACCAGCCGATGGGGTCGTTCAAGACGTATCGAAAAAAGATTTGAATGATGAAGGTCGCGAACATTACCGATAGTAATATGACGGCAACATTCTCCGCCCGCCGGCGAAGCCATCGGCCAAGCGCGGCCGATTGTTCGAGCGTCATGATGCTTTCTCGCGCCTATTTGATTGCGTTGATGCGCTCCAGCGCGCCCTTCGGCCAATCCTTGCCATACTTCTCGACGTATCGTTTCTGCGCGAAGGTGCGGAACGCGTCCTGGTCCGGCTCGTAGACCTTCTTGCCCTCCTGCTTGAAGTAAGCGATGACCTCGGTTTCCTGCGCGTTGAATTTGGCCGTGTTGTCGTCCATCGCCTTGTCAGCCGCTGACTGGAATTTGGCCTGCTGCTCCGGTTTCATGGCCTCCCAGATTTTCGACCGGATGGCCATGACGTCATACCCGATGACGTGACGCGTCAGCACGAACTGGGACGTGACTTCGTCGAACTTCATAAGCTTGCTCGAGACCAGCGGGTTATCCTGGCCGTCGACCGTTCCCGTCTGCAGTGCGGTGTAAAGTTCTGCGTAGGCGACCGGCGTCGGATTGGCCCCCAGCGACTCGCCGAGGAACTGCCAGAATTCGCCGGGCGGCATACGCAGCTTGACGCCGGCAAGGTCGGCGGGCGTGCTGATCTTCTTGTCCGGCTTCAGGTTGACGTTGCGCGAGCCGAAATACACCGGCGTGATGATCTGGATGCCAAGCTGATCCTTGGCCAGCTTGATGAACTCTTTGCCGACATCGCTCTTGAACGTCTTTTTCATGTGGTCGGCATCGCGGAAGAGATAGGCCGAGGTCAGCAGCGACCACGCCGGAATTTGCTTGGAGATATCGGCAGGAGCCAGATTGCAAAGGTCGAGGTTATCGCGTTGGAGCGCGACCAGCTCGGCGCCTTGCTTGAAGAGCGTGTTGCCCCAATAGGGCTCGAAATCGAAGTCGTCCTTGATTGCCTCTGCGAAGGCCTTGTACGCCTGAGCGCGCAGGTCAGCTTCCGTGAACGCGCTGCTGAATTTAAGCTTCAGTCTGGCTTGCGCCTGGGCGCTGCTCGATGACGCAAGCGCGAGCGCCGATGCGCCCCCGGCCAGCACGGCGCGGCGCGTGAATAATGATCCCATGTGATCCTCCGTGGCGCTTCCCTGAATGAGCTCGATTTATTGCGTCCCATGAAGGGGGGTTCAATAGATAAAAACTGTTTCATCAGACGATCCACGTTTGCTACGGTGAACCACTGGAAATCAACATTGTCATATGAGGGCGTAGCCATGGCCGGCCGGCTCATGAATGCAGAAACCGCAGGGGAAAAAGCTTACCGCCGAATCAGGAGCGACATCGTTTTCGGGCGTCTTTTGCCTGCCCAGAAGCTCAAGCTCGACGGCCTGAAAGAGACTTACGGCGTCAGCATCAGCACGTTGCGCGAATTGCTGAATCGCTTGACCTCCGAAGGCCTGATCGTGGCGGAGAGTGCACGCGGCTTCGAAGTCGCCGCGGTCTCCGCGGAAAACCTGAAGGAACTCGCCAATTTACGACAGCTCCTGGAGTGCCATGCGCTCCAGCAATCGTTTGCCGCCGGAGACATGGAGTGGGAAGGCCGGGTCGTCTCCGCGCATCACAAGCTTGCACTCATGGAAAAACGAATGCTGGCCGGCGACCGCAGCGCGCCGGAAACATGGAAGCGTTACGACTGGGAATTTCATCATGCGTTGTTGTCGGCGTGCGGCTCGAAGGCGCTGCTTGAGGCGCACTCGGCCGTGTACGACAAATATCTGCGTTATCAGATGATTGCCGTTGTGTTTCGCGGCGAGATCGCGGCGGACGAACACCGGCAACTTCTGGATTGCGCGCTGGCCCGCAACGCAGCGAAGGCACAGGCCGTGCTCGTCAAACATATCCAGGATTGCGTGACATACACCCTGTCGAAGGGCGCGCCCGGACTACGGCCAGTAGCAGGACACCAGACATTAAAGCAGCGCAAGCCGATCCCTGCGGCGCGTGCGTCGGCCTGAGACAATATGCGCGCAGAATGCTAGACAGGGGCATAAGACCTCCCCGGAAAGCATTGTTGTCATGAGCCACATGCAACGGCGCAAATTCATCACGGTTGTGGGTGGCGCGGCGATGTGGCCGCTTGCCGCCCGGGCACAACAGGTAAAAAAGGTCCCGCGTGTCGGATGGATTATCCTTGCTTCGCCGCCCGGGGCTGTTGCGGACATTTTCTCCTACTACGACAGTTTTCGCGCCGGACTGAACGACCTTGGCTACGTTGAGGGCACCAACATCATCCTGGTCGCAAGGTCGGCAGAGGGCATCCCTGAGCGATTGCCCGGTCTGATCGACGAATTAATGCGCGAAGGCGTCTCCGTTATTGTCGCGCCAGGTCCGGCCATCCGGACCGTTCGGGACAAAATAAAAGCAACGCCGGTTGTCTTCGCATTCAGTGGCGACCCTGTTGCCGCGGGCTTGGTCGATACGTTGTCGCACGGCAAGGACAATCTGACCGGGCTGTCGTACATGGCGGTTGAACTAAACGGAAAACGCCTGGACCTCATGAAGGAATTACTGCCGACCGTGTCTCGCGTCACGCTCCTTACAAATCCGATCCATCCTGGCGAACAATCAGAGGTCGCGGAATCCCAGCGGGTCGCGGCCAAGCTCAACATCACGCTTCAGTACCTCCAGGTGCGAGTGCCGGCGGATTTCGACGCCGCGTTTCGCGCCATGAGCGACGGCAAGACCGAAGGAATTGTTGCCGTACCTGACAACCTCATCATGCTGGAGCGGACGCGCCTTGCGGAATTTGCAAAGGAAAGAAAAATCCCCGTCATCTCGGGATGGGGTGAGTTCGCGCAAAGCGGCGGACTGATGACCTATGGCCCGAATTCAACCAAGTTCTTTCGCCGCCTGGCGGAGTACACCAAAAAGATCATCAACGGTGCGAAGCCGTCCGAAATTCCGATCGAGCAGCCGACGACATTTGAGCTCGTCATCAACATCAAAACGGCGAAATCGATCGGTTTGAGCATCCCGCCGACGCTGATTGCCCGCGCCGACCAGTTGATTGAATGACGCCGTCGGTCTGCTGTCGACGACGTCTTATTCCACTTTCAGTTAATGACGGCGTTGGCCCGCGGTCGCCTCCGCGCGTTCCACGCGTTCGATCGCGGCGGGATCGGGAGGCCAGCCGCCCAACCAGGCCGCGAGCGGCATTGTCGGAGGCGGCACCCCACCGTCTACCAGGCTCGCGTCGATCGCGAATAACCCGCCGTTGATTTCTTCCAGCACCGCGGTGTTGCGCAAGGGCGCGTAGGAAAGCGGCGCCACCCGGTGGAAGGCGAAGAGTCCGCTGCGTTCCATGAGTGTCGTGTAGGTCCACGTGTTGACCGAGGTGTCGATACAATCGAGTTGTGTGAGGTCGCCACCATTGGGGATGACGTACATGTTCTTATGCGTCCACTGGTGGGCGTCTGTTCCGGTTTGTGGCCCAACAATCGTTTCGATCATCGCCACGGCGCGCACGATTTGCTGCCGCTCAAGCCGGGCGGTCTTCGCGCGCGGCTTGAAGACAGCGGTGACGCGCCGCCACTGATCTTCGCTTATGGTGGCGGGCGATCTCTCGGCGCAGTAGAAGCCGTGGCATACGGTGAATTCCGCCCGCGTCGGATTTGGGTTGGCATAACGCTCAAGGTAGAAGTTCTGCAGATGATTGGCGTTTTCCGCACAGGCGGAAACCGCCAGTGCCGCAGCCAGCCCCCTGAAGATGGACCACAATCGCATCGCCGACCCCTCACTTTTCCATACTAGCGTATGGCGTGACGCAGTAGAACACCGCTTGATGTCCGCTTTCACAAACATTGAGCCTTACTGACGCTGCGCAATCTGCTGCTGGGCCTCGCCTTCTCGTCCGCCTTTCTCGCAACCATCGATGAGGTGGTCGAATAAGCCGCAATGTCCGCTATTCGATTATCTCGGCGGCGCGGACGACCAAAGTTGGCGGCAGGGTGATGCCGAGCGCTTTTGCCGTTTTCAGATTGATCAGAAGATCGAACTTGGTCGGCTGATAAATGGGGATGTCACCAGGTTTGGCCCCTTTGAGGATTTGGTGCACGTTGTTGGCCATGCGCCTGAGCAGTTCCGCGAGATCGACGGCATAAGCCATCAACCCGCCGGCCTCGACGTGATCGCGATACGGACACATCACCGGCAGGCCGTTCTTCTCGGCGAGCTCGACGATCAGCTGACGGTGAGCGTAAAGGTCTCCCTCCCCGCTGACCAACACTGCGTCCGGCCGTTGCTGTTTCATCGCGGCGAAGGCCCGCTCAATTTCCGCGGGAGTTCCTTTCTCCGGCAGCATCCAAACCAGCGAGATTCCCAATCGATCGGCGGCGGCCTGCAAGAACTGGCCAGAAGAACCTTCCCAGCCGCCGCGCATGCCCAGAAATGCGGCCTTCGATGCCGAAGGGATTGCTTCTTTTAGAATCTGCAGGCGTTTCTCCCAGATCTCGACCCCAGGATCGAGGGTGATACCGGTGAGATTGCCGCCGGGCCGGGCCAGACTGGAGACCAGCCCCGCTTTCAGCGGATCAAGCATGAAGGCAACAATCGGTATCGTACTGGTTGCGTGGGTGACGGCGATCACGACCGGGTTGGTTCCAGTAACGATCAAATCCGGGTTGCGGGTCACGATCTCGCGCGCCAAATCGGCATAGCGCTCGTGATGCCCTTCGGCAGAAAAGCGTTCGACGACCAGATTTTCTCCTTCGACGTAACCGAGGCGGCGCAGCTCGACGAAAAACGCGCGCCACGCACTCCCGCCGCCCGTTTCGGTCAGGTGAGTGACCGGAATTGCAGGATGGAAAAGTGCTATCCGGTGTGCCGCAGGCCGCTGTGCGTGCGCGGCGAACGGCAACGCCGCGGCCGCGCCGCCGAGAAGGATAATGACATCGCGCCGCTGCATGTGCCCCCTTCCGGACACGCCACGTCCAATGGGCAAAGCGTAGCATATCCGCTCCCGGAAGAAATTAGTGCAGATGCTTCAGCTCGCGCAGCCAGAACATCGGCTTTTAAGAATGCCTTGAACGGCGGCGGACGTGTAACCAGTTCAGTGTAGCGGACGACAGGAAGAGCAAAGTTCCACCTGAAGCGGACACATCATGAAGAAGAGCACGCGCGGCGCGACGGAAGGAAAAAACTCTCCCTCCCGATTAATCGATGCGAGAATCAAGACGCTGGGCGACTGGCGCGGCGAGACGCTCGCGCGGGTCCGACGTCTCATCAGAGAAGCGGACCCCGACGTGGTCGAGGACGTGAAGTGGAGAAAGCCGTCGAACGCGATGTCAGGCGTGCCGGTGTGGGAGCACGACGGAATCATCTGCACCGGCGAGACGTACAAGGCCGTCGTGAAGATGACCTTCGCCAAAGGCGCCTCATTGAAGGACCCTAAAGGGCTCTTCAACTCCAGCCTTGAAGGCAACACCAGGCGTGCCATCGATATCCATGAGGGCGGCAAGATCGATGAAAAGGCGTTGAAGGCCCTCATTCGCGCCGCCGTGACACTGAACACATCGGCGCGAGCGGCCCCTCGCACCGTCCGCTCTCAAAAGAGATCAAAGAGCTCCTGAGGAGCGGCGATCATCCCTTGAATTCGCAGCCCCATCATTTCAACGTCATGGCCGGACTTGTTCCGGCCATCCACGTCTTCCTGCATTGCCGCCAAGACGTGGATGCCCGCGACAAGCGCGGGCATGACGAGAGACGGAGCATTGCAACGTCATCACGGGGCCCGCGGTCATCCCGCGTCGCTGGGACATCGGGACAACTTTACTTCTCTGTTCGGATCGACACTGATTACCGTACAGTCCCGTCCTTCAAAATACGGAACCCGTCCGCATCGTCGCGCCGCGCAGTAAGACCGTAAATCTCCAAGTCCCGTTCGCTCGCGAACTGGCCTGAATTCCGACGGGTGGTTTTTCCGTGCGGCTCTTCGTTCGTGCAGCGAAAAGAATTCGATCTCGAAGCGCATCCTGCGTCCGCAATGGTATCAAGGCGGCCGTTGGCCAATTTTCAGGAGGTGGCGGAGGGAGTGGGATTCGAACCCACGTTACGGTTTCCCGTAAACACGCTTTCCAAGCGTGCGCCTTCAGCCACTCGGCCACCCCTCCGCAATTGAAACGTCAAAGCCGAAGCCGTCTTTGACGGGCGCCTATGTCTCACCTTCGGCGCTCGAAAGCCAGTTTTCTTTCACCGGCCAAACCTGCAATTCAACAAGGATATCCATGTTTTATTTGCCAAGATTGACCGAAATCGGACGGGATGCGCAAACTGCGCGGCAAAACCGAGGGCTGCTGAGTTTTACGCTCCGGCTATCCCATAAAGCATCCGGGATATCGTGATGACCGGTGACGCATCCGCCCTTCACCTGGTGCTGACAGGCGATCCCGGCCTGTTCGCCATCGTGAAGCTCTCGCTGCTGGTGAGCCTGAGTGCGGTGGTGCTGGCCGCACTGATCGGCGTGCCGGTGGGCGCGTTCCTTGCGCTGACGCAATTTCGCGGCCGCGAAGTGCTGATCGTCATCCTCAATGCATTGATGGGCCTGCCGCCGGTGGTGGTCGGCCTTGCAATATTCCTTCTGCTGTCGCGCTCCGGTCCGCTGGGATCATGGGGCCTGCTGTTCACGCCACAAGCGATGGTGATCGCGCAAACGGTGCTGGTCGCGCCGATCATCGCGGCGCTCACGCGTCAGACGATCGAAGACCTTTGGGTCGAATATCGCGACGAGCTGGCAGCGATGAACGTCGGCCCGGCGCGGCGCGTCGTAACGCTGATCTGGGATGCACGGTTCAGCCTCGTCACGGCATTGCTCGCCGGGTTCGGGCGGGCGGCGGCGGAAGTCGGCGCCATCATCATCGTCGGCGGCAATATCGATGGCTTCACGCGTACGATGACCACGGCCATCGCGCTGGAGACGTCCAAAGGCGACCTTCCGCTCGCCGTCGGCCTCGGCCTGGTTTTGATCGTCATCATCATCGTGATCAACGCCGTGGCCTGGGGCATTCGCTACGCCGGCGCACGCTACGCGGGATGAGCATGCGCGCACCCGCCTCCGACCTTCCGTTGACTTTCCTCGATGCCCGGATCGTAACCGGTGATGTAACGATACTCGACAGCGTCAGCCTCGTGGTGACGGCTGGCGCGCCGACGATGCTGATCGGACCCAACGGTAGCGGCAAAACGACGCTGTTGCGTGCCGCCATGGGCCTCGTTCCGCTCACAAGCGGGCACATCACCTGGGGCGGACGCGAACCTGCGCCGCCGGGACGCGCCATCATGTTCCAGCGTTCGACCATGTTGCGCCGTACGGCCGCAGCCAATGTGCGTTATGCCCTCGCTGCCGCCGATGTTCCGCGCGCTGGCCGTGCGACGCGAACCGCCGAATTGCTTGCCCTGGTCGGGCTCGACAAACTTGCCGGGCGTCCGGCGCGGCGCCTTTCAGGCGGCGAACAACAGCGGCTTGCGCTGGCGCGCGCCTTGGCGCGCGATCCGACCGTTCTTTTTCTCGATGAGCCGACCGCCAGTCTCGACCCGTATGCCACCAAGGCGATCGAAGATATCGTGCGCGCGGTGAGTGCCCGTGGGGTCAAGGTGGTGATGTCGACCCACGATCTCGGCCAGGCCAGACGACTTGCCGGCGACGTGGTATTGCTGCATCGAGGCCGGCTGATCGAACACGCAACGGCGGCCGAGTTTTTCGCCGCGCCGCGCACGCAAGAGGCACGCAAATTCATCGGCGGAGAGTTGCTGGTCTAAAAAAGCAAATGGAGGATCACATGATGAGTCGCCGTACGATGTTGGCCGCTGTCGCAATCACTGCGGCCATGGTCACGGCGCCAGTGCAGGCGCAGGACAAATCGATCGTGGTGTCGTCGACCACGTCGACGCAGGATTCCGGGTTGTTCGGCTACATCCTGCCGCTGTTCAAGAGCAAGACCGGAATTGACGTGAAGGTCATCGCGCAGGGCACCGGCCAGGCGCTCGATACCGGACGGCGCGGTGATGCCGATGTCGTATTCGTGCACGCGAAATCGGACGAAGAAAAGTTCCTCTCCGAAGGCGAAGGCGTGAAGCGCTATCCCGTCATGTATAATGACTTCGTGCTGATCGGAGCGAAGAGCGACCCCGCCAGCATCAAGGGCATGAAGGACGTCGGCGCCGCACTCAAGGCGATCATGAGCAAAGGCGCGCCTTTCATATCGCGGGGCGACCGGTCCGGCACCCACATCGCCGAAACCAATCTCTGGAAGGCGTCCGGTGTCGATATCGAGAAGGAAAAAGGGCCCTGGTACAAATCGATCGGCCAGGGCATGGGCGCGGCACTCAATACGGCAAGCGCCAGCAACGCCTATGTGCTGTCGGATCGTGGCACCTGGATTTCCTTCAAGAACAAGGGCGATCTCGTCATCGAAGTAGAAGGCGACAAGCGCCTGTTCAACCAGTACGGCGTCATGCTGGTGAACCCCGCCAAACATCCGAATGTGCAAAAGGATCTCGGCCAGCAATTCATCGACTGGCTGGTTTCGCCGGAAGGGCAGAAGGCGATCGCAAGTTACAAGATCAATGGCGAGCAGCTGTTCTATCCGAACGCCAGCGACCCGGGCGCGTGATGCAATAGGAATGACCGCAGGGAAATCCTCGTCATGCTGACGAAAGCACTGGTCGCGGTCATTTCGGCTCTATACATCGGATCACCAATGGCTCACGCCGACACCATCCGGCTCTACGCCGCCGGCAGCCTGCGAGGCGCCTTGACCGATATTGCAAAGGCCCATGAATCCTCAACAGGCACCAAGGTCGAACCGAAATTTGGACCATCGGGCATCTTGAAGAATGAGATTGCTGGCGGCGCGAAAGCCGATGTGTTTGCCTCCGCCAACATGGAACATCCGCAGGCCTTGCATGACGAAAAAAAGAGCGGCCCGGTCGTCCGCTTCGCGCGCAACAAGCTGTGCGCGCTGGTGAGGCCGGGGGTGACTGTGACCAGCGAGAACCTGCTCGAGCGGATGCTCGATCCAAACGTGAAGGTCGGTACCTCGACGCCGAAAGCAGACCCCTCCGGCGATTACGCGTTCGAGGTTTTCCGCAAAGCCGAGACGGTCAAGCCGGGTGCAAAGGTTATCCTTGAAAAAAAAGCGCTGCAGCTCACGGGCGGCGCGGGCAGCGCGACCCCGCCATCCGGCCGCACGATCTACAGCTGGCACGTCGCCGAAGGCCGCGCCGATATCTTCCTGACCTATTGCACCAACGCCTTGGCGGCGCAGAAGGAAAATCCCGCACAGCAGATCGTGGCGCTGCCGGACAATCTTGCTGTCGGAGCCGACTACGGACTCACGATGATTACAGGCGCTTCGGCCGCTGCGCAAAAATTTGTCGACTTTATCGTGTCCGCAGCCGGGCAGACGATTCTAGCCACCTACGGCTTCGCGTCGGGGAAATAGACTGGAGAATTCGCCATGAAACTCAGCGCCCGCAATCAACTCAAGGGCAAGATCGTCGACGTCACGAAAGGCGCCACGACGGCGCATGTCCGCATCGATATCGGTGGACAGACAATCACGGCGTCGATCACCAACGAGTTCGCGGATGAGTTGAAGCTCGAAAAGGGCAAGACCGCTTACGCCATCATCAAGGCAACCAGCGTCATGGTGGGTGTGGATTAGCTCTGAGCCCGGCCCTGACAAAGGATGAGCATGCCGGTTACCCGTAGAGCGTTCCTTGCAAGCAGCACCGCCGCAATCGTATTGCCGCGTAGCACGCGCGCCGCAACCGTCACCGATGCGACCGGCCGCGCCTTGCCCGTGTCCGAGAAAACGGCGCGCGTGTTTCCAGCCGGCCCGCCAGCCGCCATCCTGCTTTACACACTCGCCCCCGATCTGCTGCTCGGCTGGCCGCGCGCCAATCGGCCCGAGGAGTGCGCCTATATGGTGCCGGAAATCTGCACGCGGCCCGAAGTTGGCCGCATCACCGGGCGTGGCAATACCGCCAACCTTGAAAGCGTCATCGCGCTCAAGCCCGACCTGATCCTCGACGTCGGTTCAACCAGCGCGACATTCGTCTCGCTCGCCGAGCGGGTCCAGCAACAGATCGGCATTCCCTATGCCTTGCTTGACGGCCGCTTTGAAGCCATCGCCGCAACCTATCGCAAACTCGGTGAACTCGTTGGCCGGCAGAATGACGCAGAAAAACTCGCCCGTTATGCCGACGACACGCTGAAAAGCATCACCGGCCGCATCGCGGCGATCGCGCCTTCGGTGCGTCCCCGTGTCTATTACGCGCGCGGCCCTCGCGGCCTGGTGACCGGGCTGGGCGGCTCGATCAACGTGGAAACAATCGAAATGCTGGCGCAAAATGTCTCCGGCGAGAACAAGGGTGGACTCGCCAATGTCTCAATCGAGCAGGTGCTCCTCTGGAATCCGGATGTGATTGTCACTATCGATCAGGACTTCGCCGCGAGCGTGCGCAACGATCCGGCGTGGGGTTCGGTGAAGGCCGTACGTGACGGCCGCGTGCATCTGTCGCCAAAAATGCCGTTTGGCTGGGTCGATTTCCCGCCGTCCGTGAACCGGTTGATTGGCCTGTGGTGGCTCGCGAAAATCCTGTATCCGGATAAATTTCCCGAAGACATCCGGATGCTGACGCGCGACTTCCATACGATGTTTTATCATCGTACGCCGGATAACACGCAGATCGACCATGTGCTGGCCGGGAGAGATTAGTTGATCCGCTCCCCCTGCCCGGTCTTGCGATCGCGGCTGCGGTGCTGATCGCCGGCCTGCTGCTGGCATTCACGGTCGGCCGTTATCCGGTATCGCTCGGCGACCTTCTCACCGTGCTGGCGGCGAAAGTCACCGGTGGAAACGCCGACGTGCCATCGGCCGTGCAAAACGTGATCCTGCAGGTGCGCGGGCCACGCGTGCTGGCAGCCGCGCTGGTCGGCGCCGCGCTGGCGGTTGCAGGCACAGCGTTTCAGGGCCTCTTCCGCAATCCGCTGGTATCGCCGGACATCCTCGGCGCATCCTCCGGTGCAGCGCTCGGCGCCGTGATCGGAATCTTCTTTTCGCTCGGCGTCCTCGCAATCCAGGTTTTCGCCTTCATTGGCGGGCTGCTCGCGGTTGCCGCCGTCTACCTGATCGGATCGGTGGTGCGTGCACGCGATCCCATTCTGGTGCTCGTTCTAACCGGCGTTGTCGTGGGCGCGCTGCTCGGTGCCGGCGTCGGTCTGGTGAAATATCTCGCCGATCCCTACAACCAGCTGCCGGCGATGACGTTCTGGCTGCTTGGCAGCCTGGCCGCGGCGAATGTCTCTGACCTCATGCCGTTGTTCGGCCCGGTGGCGATCGGCACGGCTGTTCTGATCGCGCTACGCTGGCGGATGAATGCGATGTCGTTGCCCGAGGAAGAGGCGCGCTCGCTTGGTGTCTCCACGGGTCCCCTGCGGGTCGCGATCGTAGCTGCCGCCACGCTGACCACTTCGGCTAGCGTCGCCACCGCCGGGATTATCGGGTGGGTCGGCCTCGTCGTGCCGCATCTCGCTCGCTCGCTGGTCGGTCCCGATTTCGCGCGGCTACTGCCGACGGCGGCAATTCTCGGTGGCGGCTATCTTCTCGTCATTGATACGCTTGCCCGTACCGTGGCAGAAGTCGAAATCCCGCTTGGCATCCTGACGGCGGTGATCGGCACGCCGTTTTTCATCTGGCTGCTGGCCAGCATGCAAAGGACCTGGTCGTGACGCTTGAAGGGCGCGCGTTGACCATCGGCTATCCAGACCGCACGGTCGGCCGCGGACTCGATGTCGTCCTTTCAACCGGCGAGGTCCTGGCGTTGCTGGGGCCTAACGGCGGCGGCAAGACCACCTTGCTGAAAACCTTGCTCGGCCTCCTCGGGCCGAAGGATGGCGAGGTGCGGCTGGCCGGCAAGCCGCTCGAACACTATTCAATCCGCGAGCGTGCGCGCGTCATCGCTTACGTCCCGCAAGTCCATATCAGCACCTTTGCCTTTTCGGTGGAAACAGTGGTGCTGATGGGCCGCACCGCGCATGGCAGCCTGTTCAGCCGGCCGACCGCGCACGACCGCGCGGTGGCGCAGGCCGTGCTCGAACGCTTCGGCATCGCGTCTCTTGCCGACCGTCCCTACACGATGATTTCGGGCGGCGAACGGCAGCTGGTGCTGCTGGCGCGCGCGCTGGCGCAGGAGCCGCAATTCATCGTTCTCGATGAGCCCACCGCCAGCCTCGATTTCGGCAACCAGGGCAAGGTGATGAGCGAGATCCGCGCGCTGGCAAAATCCGGTCACGGCGTGCTGTTCACCACGCACGATCCGAACCACGCGTTGCGCGCGGCCGATCGCGCCTATCTGCTGCGCGAGGGAATGCGTATTGCGGAAGGACCGGTGGCGGCGGTTTTAAATCGGCAGCAACTGGAAGCGCTGTACCGTTCGCCGGTTGAGCGCCTCGCCAATTCCGGCAGTGGAGCGGTCGCGTTCCTGCCGGGCTGAGATCCTAGAACTTTTTAGCGACGGCCGATGCCACGCGGCGCTCGTGCACGAGCTGCAGCGCTGTCATTGCGTCAATGGCCTGGCTGTGCAAGGCATTGAAATCGATCGCTTCAGTTTGCTGCGGCTCGGCAGGCGCGGGCGACTTCAGGACGGCAAACAGGCAAGCGCCACAAACGGCAAGTGTCAGTGCAACGACGTAAACACGCATTGGCCAAGCCTCCTGGCCTGACCCCTCCCCCAACGCGAACATTAAATCAAAATCGATTTAAATCCCGCCAAGCCCGGCGCAGAATCCCGGGACCGTCCATTCACCTTTCATTAACGCCAGCGCCGCCTATTTGGCGGGCACAACCAGCGAATAACGGCTATCGGCGGCGAGACATTCCGCCTGCGGCAGGCCCAGCTCCTTGCGGACCATGTTGGTCCCGAGCACCATCGACACGATCTTGTAATAGGCGTGACGGCGGCTCATACCTTCGCGGCCCATTCCGCAATCGGAGGAGAGCACGAGCCGTTCGGCGGGAATGTGCTTGAGGGCACGGCGGATGTGCTCCGCAATTTCCTCCGGCCGCTCGACCTGCAGCGAGTGGTGGTCGATGACGCCGATGCAGATTTTCTTGTCAGTGATGATTTTGCCGAAGGCCTCCAGATCCATGCCGCCGGCGCTGGCCAACTCGAAAGTGACGACGTCGGCATCGACCTTGTTCAGCATCTCCAGCGCGTTCTTGTAGGTCTGTACATCCTTGAACATGCGTTGCTGCGACGGATTACCCCAGCACGTGTGGCACCACACTTCGGTCTTCGCGCGCAGGCCTTTCACGGTCCGATTGAAGACCTCAAGGCTGAAGGCCGGATTGATGACATCGTCGACAATATTGCGGACGGCGAGCAGATGGATTTGCGGTTCTTCGAACTGGATCACCGGGCAGCCGGCATCCGCAAGATCGTGCAGCTCGGCATTCAGGGCATCGGTGATCGCCAGGATGCGGTCCTTCAGCGACTTGTAGTGCCTGTCCTGCACGGCGAAGGCGACAAGCTCGGGTCCGATGGTCCCGAATTTGACCGGCTTTCTTGTCATGCGCTGCGCGACCTTGAACATGGCGGCATATTGCAGGTCGCCGCGGGTCACCGGCCCGACGATGCCAGGCATCACCCGTGATTCAAGATAATCATGAAGAATATGGCCGGGCGGAAATCCGAGGCCGCCTTTGCCGGCCGGCGTCGGCTGCGGATCCTTGTCGAAGCCGCCCATGTGGCGCGGCGGATAATTTGTCCAGCTCTGGCCGCCGACATCGGAATCAAAATGCGCGTCCCCATCGGTGACGATGTCGAGCCCGGCGATCTCCTGCTCGTGCAGATAGATCGAGACCGCATCGACATATTGCTCGCGGAACTGGTTGTTCACCATCGCGTCAAGAAAGCTGCGGGAGCCGAGATTCTGGGTGTACCAACTCGGCCGTGGCAACGAGCCGGTAATCGTGGTCGGCAGCATGACGTCTTTGGTAGCGCGAAGCATGGTTGGCATCTCCCCGAGGCGTTTCGTGTTGTCCGTAGTCTATGTCCATGGCACGCCGCATGGAAACGATCTTCGCGATTTCTGCATGTGGGGCATGGACAAAATGAGCACCGCTGCCCACTTAAGTTGGGCAATTTTCATGCTGTGCCAATTTGTCTGCTATAATTAAACAATGAGCAAAGACCGAGACAGCTACATAATCCGGCCGAACCCGCTTGATCCCCGGCTGACCGAGCGCGTCAGCGGTGTCGATCAAACCGGAGCGCGCATCGATACGTCTGTCACCGTCGAGCGGGCACTGACCATTTTCCTGAACAGTCAGGAGATCGTCACCGCAATGACTATCAACGACTACCCGGAATACCTGGCGATCGGCTATCTACTCAACCAGAACATGCTCCTGGCCGACGATGTGGTCATCGGCGTCGATTTTGACGAAGAGCTCTCTGTTGTCGTCGTGCGCACCAAACGCAAAACCAACTACGAGAAAAAACTGAAAAAGAAAGTTCAAACCTCCGGCTGCGCTCAGGGAACCGTTTTCGGCGATCTGATGGAAGCGCTGGAGAATGTTTCGTTACCGAACGCGGAGCTGCGCACCTCCTGGCTTTACGCCCTCACGCACAAGATCAACACCACACCGTCCCTTTATCTCGAAGCGGGCGCGATCCACGGCTGCGTGCTGGCCCAGCGCGATGAGCCTCTGGTGTACATGGAAGACGTCGGCCGCCACAATGCGGTCGACAAGATTGCCGGTTGGATGTTCAAGGAAAAGGTGCCGGCGTCAGACAAGATCTTCTACACCACAGGACGGCTCACCTCGGAAATGGTTATCAAGACTGTGCGCATGGGAATCCCCATTCTGATTTCGCGATCGGGGTTTACCGCCTGGGGGGTCGAACTCGCGCGCAAAGCGAATTTAACTTTGATCGGACGGGCGCGTGGCAAGCGCTTCGTTGCGCTCGCCGGCGAGAATCGCATCATGTTCGACCAGGATCTTTCTTCCGTTGAGGAAGAAGGCGCCAAGCATCGGCGCAAAGCGGCAATGCATGACGACTAGCTACCCTCCGACGTTGGGCTTGGTACTTGCCGGCGGACTAGCGCGGCGCATGGGCGGCGGCGACAAGGCACGCATAGAAATTGGAGGCGTGTCGATTCTCGATCGCGTACTTGCGACGCTCTCTGCGCAATGCACCGGGATCATCATCAACGCCAATGGCGACCCGCGCCGTTTCGCTGATACTGGGCTGACCGTCGTGCCCGATACTGTGCCGGATTTTGCCGGGCCTTTGGCCGGAATCCTCGCCGGCCTCGATTGGCTGGCGAAGCAGAAAAACGGCATTGAATGGGTTGTCAGCGTTCCGGGCGACTGTCCATTCCTGCCGGATGATCTCGTCGAGCGCCTGCATCAGGCGCGCCGCAAGATGGGTGCGGGCGTGCCGCTCGCCTGCGCGCGCTCCGGCGAATGGCGTCATCCGGTCGTGGGCTTGTGGCCGCTGGCGCTGCGCGACAATTTGCGCAAGGCGCTGATCGAGGACAACATGCGCAAGATCGAAATCTGGACCGCGCAGCACGGCGTCGCGATTGCCGACTGGCCGGACCAGCCCATCGATCCGTTCTTCAACGTCAACACGCCAGATGACGCGGCAAAGGCAGAACGCATTGCAATGCAACATACGTGAGAGTTTATGCACATCTTGATCGCTGCTTCGTGCCTCGTACTTTGCTGCTATAGTTGAATTCTGGGTTCTGGGAGAGGAGCCGATTTCCATGAAAACCTTCATCATGGCTTGCGCAGCTGCCGTCGTCATCGCCGTGATCGGCAGCGTGGTACTCAACAGTGTGCCGGACTCTGCGGAAAACGCGTTCAGCAGCTCGACGGGCGTGCGTCTGGGCGCATAGCCGCGGCTGGACCGTCAGTCCATCAGTGTTGCGTACGAAAGAAATCCGACGCGGGCGCCTGGCTCGATCGCGGTCACATCCTCGGGGAATTCAAGCAACCCGTCGGTTTCGGTGAGCGACGTCAGCACGCCCGCACCGTCCTGCGGATGTTTGACCGCTTCGATTTCACCATCAGCGCCGCGCCGGAGCGCCACACGGACATACTCCCGGCGGTCCCTCTTTTTCTTATAGGCGAAGGTGGCCCGCACGGGCAGTGGCACGAGCTTGTCGGGCCGCGCACCGGAAAGCCGGCGCAGCAGCGGCTTCACGACCCGCACGAATGTCACGAAAACCGCGACCGGATTTCCCGGCAGACCGACGAAGGCCGCGCTATGACCTGGCTCACCCTTTATTACGCCGAGTGCGACCGGCCGGCCGGGCTTGATAGCAACACGCCAAAATACAAGGCTACCGATGCGCTCAACAGCGGCGCGCACATGATCGGCCTCTCCGGTTGAAACGCCGCCGGAGGTGAGAACAAGGTCGTGCCCTGTCGCTTTCTCGAGTGCACGTTCGATCGCATCGGGATTGTCCGGCAGAATGCCGAGATCGGTGACGACGACGCCGAGCCTCTCAAGCAATTCCGTCAGCAGGAAGCGATTGGAATCATAGATTGCTGACGCGCTGCGGGTCCGGCCCGGCTCAACAACCTCATCACCGGTTGAAAAAATTGCGACGTTGAGCCGGCGCCGCACCGCGATCTCGGTCAGGCCAAGCGCGGCGGCAAGCGCAACGTGTTGCGCTTCCAGAACCGTACCGGCCGGAAACACCACTGCGTCGGCCGCCACATCTTCACCCGCAAGACGGCGATTGGCTCCAAGCTTTAAGCCTTTCGGCACAGTCACATCCGCGCCTTCGACCGTGACATCTTCCTGCATGAAGACGGTGTCGGCCCCCTTCGGCATGGCGGCCCCCGTGAAAATGCGAATGGCTTGCCCTGGCTTAATTTCAAAACTCGAACCCGCGCCAGCCGTGAGCCTGCCCGAGGTCGTCAGTGTCGTATCCCCATTCTGACGCAGGTCCGCGTGGTGCACGGCATAGCCATCGACTGCCGAATTGTCGAAGGGAGGCAGGGCGATCGGCGCCTTCACGTCGACGGCGACAACGCGACCGCGCGCGCCGTGGAGCGGCACGCGTTCGACCTCCGCCACGGGCGCAATACGCTCGTCGATGAGCCGTTCCATTTCGTCGAGCCGCAACAGCGCTCCCGAGAATGCAAAGCAGTCATCGGTGAGCTGAGCCATCGTCAGCTCCGGGCTGTGGCGGCCGCGGCGGCAACCGGCACGGCGCGCTTGAGAAGCAGGTCGGCGATCGCCTCGACATCGTTGAGATCGACGACGGGGACTTTGGCCTGCGGCAGCGAGACATCCGACGCGATGGCAATGATATGGGGGTCCTCGGGGTGGATGAGCGGCTTTCCGTTGGCCGCGCGATGAATTTCCAGTTTGGGAAAGGCATCGCGCTTGAAGCCTTCGACCAGCACGAGATCGACGAGTGACATCTTGGCGACAAGTGCGCGCAAGTCCCATTCAGTTTCGTCACGCAGCTCATGCAGGATTGCCCAGCGCCTGGCGGACGAGATGATGACTTCCGTGGCGCCAGCCGCCCGATGAAAAAGGAATCCTTCCCCGGCTGGTCCAGATCAAAACCGTGGTGCGCGTGCTTGAGGGTGGACACCGTGATCCCACGCGCGGTCAGTCGCGGGATGAGCTTGGTGATCAAGGTCGTTTTGCCCGAGCCGCTCCAGCCGGCGAGGCCGATAATACGCATGGAATCCTTGATCGGCGCGTTCATGTCATGTCCTTGTGGCCTCTTATAGCAAAACGCCCGGCCGTAAAGGCCGGGCGTCTTTTGAAGTGGATTTTGGTGCTTTATTCGGCGGGCGTCGCCATTGGTTGCCGCTTCGACTGGTTGGGCCCGACGCGCGCCATCTCATCCTTGAGCCAGAGACTGTGGTGCTCTTTCGCCCAGTTAACGTCAACGGTGCCTTCACCCATGGCTTCGAACGCGCCTTCCATGCCGATGGTGCCGATGTAGATATGCCCGAGCATGGCCGCCATGAACAGCATCGCCACCACGGCATGAATCATCTGGGCATATTGCATGGAGTCGATAGCCGTCCCGTAAAAGGGGAACATCAGCACATAGCCGGTGATCGCCACAGCGCCGCCGCCGAGAACAACGATCCAGTAAATCGCCTTCTGGCCGCCGTTGAAGCGGTATGCCGGCGGATGATCGTTGCCGACAATGCCCCCGCCGCGTTTAAACCACTCAACATCGATGGCATTCGGGATGTTTCCCGCGATCCACATCAGGAAGATCGTCACCACCCCGATCGTGAATGGAAAGCTGAGATAGTTGTGCGCGTATTTTGCCCACTCGGACCAGGTGGTGAAGGCCTCGGAGCCAAACGTCGATGCGAACAGTGGCCTGCCAAACGTGACGTTAAGACCCGTGATGGCGAGGATTATAAAACAGGTCGCCGTCATCCAATGGACGAAGCGCTCGAAGGCGTTGAAGCGGACGAGTTTGCGGCCCGAGCGTCCGCTCTTGATCATCACCATGCCACGCCACAGGTAGAAAATAACAAGCAGCGCCAGCACACCAAAAATGGCGATCGCACCGATCCAACGAAGTGTGACGTTGTGAAACTGCTGCCAATCACGGCCCACTGGGTGCTCGATGACGTATGACCGCACGTCGGGAATGGTACCACGGCCCTGAATCGTCTTGAGCTGTTGGAGCAGCTGCTGCTCTTTGACCGCATCCGCAGTTGGGTTGACCATGCTGGGTTGCTGGGCCGAAACCGGGACCGATATTGCAACCATGAGTGCGAACGCGAGCGTGCCCGCCATCAACCGCATATGCGCAATAAGTTTCGCCATGCGTTTCTCTCCCTGCATTCAAGTACTTTTTTGACCGAGCCGGTGGTGCCGTAGTTGCGGCACCGTCCGGGATGAACTACGTCGCGATCAACTCTTTGTAAGCCGTTTGCCAACCCCAGGCGCCCGAGCCGTACCCGCGCTTCGATACGCGCTCCTTGTATATCTGCGCGATGACATCACCGTCGCCGGCTAGCAAAGATTTGGTCGAGCACATTTCGGCACAAAGCGGCAGCTTGCCTTCCGCCAACCGGTTGTTGCCGTACTTTTCGAATTCTTCCTTGGTGCCATCGGCCTCGGGGCCGCCCGCACAGAACGTGCACTTGTCCATTTTGCCGCGCGAGCCAAAATTACCAACCTTCGGATATTGCGGCGCACCGAACGGACACGCGTAGAAGCAATAGCCACATCCGATGCACAGGTCCTTCGAGTGAAGTACGACTGCGTCTGCCGTCGTGTAGAAGCAGTTCACCGGGCAGACCGCTGCGCATGGCGCATCGGTACAATGCATGCAGGCCATGGAGATCGACCGTTCTCCCGGCTTGCCATCATTTAATGTAACGACGCGCCGACGATTGATGCCCCACGGGACTTCGTGTTCGTTCTTGCAGGCAGTGACGCAGGCGTTGCATTCGATGCAGCGGTCGGCGTCGCAGAGAAATTTCATTCTCGCCATGGTGTTGCTCCTTACGCCGATCGAATTTGACAGAGGGTGACTTTCGGCTCCTGCATACCGGTAGCCGGGTCATAGCCGTATGAGGTGATCGTGTTGGCGCTTTCACCGAGCACAACCGGGTCGGTGCCCTGCGGATAATGCGCGCGGAGATCCTCTCCGCCGAGCCAGCCGCCGAAATGGAACGGCATCCAGGCGACGCCTTTTCCGACACGCTCGGTCACCAACGCTTTCATCTTGGCCTTGGAGCTGTTTTCAGTACCCGTCACCCAGACCCAACCGCCATCTTTGATGCCGCGGTCGGCGGCATCGGCCGGGTTGATCTCGATAAACATGTCCTGCTGCAACTCCGCCAACCACTTGTTGGACCGGGTCTCTTCGCCGCCGCCTTCGTATTCGACGAGCCGGCCGGACGACAGGATGAGTGGGAATTGTTTGGCAATTCCCTTCTCTACCGCCGCTTTCTGCACCGAGAACCCGATGTTGGGCAGCCGGAACTGCTTGGCGTCCGGCAGAGTCGGGTACTTCGACACCAGATCGACTCGTGGCGTGTAGATCGGCTCACGATGTACCGGTATCGGATCCGGCAAGCCAAACGCGTTCATACGCGCCTTGCCGTTTCCGTACGGAATGCAGCCGTGCTTGAGCGCCACGCGCTGAACGCCGCCGGACAGGTCTAGCGACCACGATACAGCGTCTGGCGTGGTGGGATTGACCTTGTTGATGACGGCCATTTCGGCCTCGGTCAGATCCTTGTCCCAGCCGAGCTTTTTCAGGACGCCGAGCGTGAACTCGGGATATCCGTCCTTGATCTCCGAATCCTTCCCCGCCGAGCCATCGGCTAACATGCTCACTTTAACTGTCGAGCCGTCTGGTCGCTTTTCTTCGCGTTCAACGCCGAAACGAGCGCGGAAAACACCACCGCCGTCCATGGCAGAGAGATTCGTATTGTAGAGCAACGGCGTGCCCGGATGCCGGACCTCAGGCGAGCCCCAGCAGGGCCACGGGAGACCGTAGTAATCACCTTTGTTCGGGCCCTTGGTCGCGCGTTGCGTGAGCATGTCGAAATCGGCCTGATGGGCCATATGCGACTTGATGCGCTCTGGCGATTGGCCACAGTAGCCGGTCGACCAGCTCCCGCGGTTGATTTCGCGCAGAATGTCTTCCGCAACCGGGAGGTTGTTCTCGACCTTGATGTTCTTGAACATCTGGTCGGCAAAGCCGCATTTCTTGGCAATGAGGTACATGACCTCGAGATCGTCTTTCGATTCGAAGATCGGCTTGACGATCTGCTCGCCCCACTGCATTGCGCGGTTGGATGCAACCCGCGAGCCCTTGCATTCGAACTGGGTCGCGACCGGAAGGAGATACATGTTCTCCTTGCGTCCTGCCTGCACCGCAAGCGACGCCCAGGTAGTCGGGTGCGGATCGGCGACGACAAGCAATTCGAGAGCGGTCAGACCTTTCATCGAATTCAGGAATACGCGTGATGCTGTTGCTGGCGTGGCCTTGCACGAACATCGCGCGCACAATGTCTTTTTGCGCAACCTGATCCTTCGGCAGGATCGCGGCATCGAACCAGCGCGTGAGCGGGATTCCCGGCGTTTCCATGATCTTCTTGTCGTCGAAACGGCCGAGCAGATAGTTGTAGTCAACCTCCCAGACGCGCGACCAGTGCTTCCAGGCCCCTTCGGCCAGGCCGTAGTAGAACGGCAGCGTCACGATATCGAGACCGACGTCCGTGGCGCCTTGCACGTTGTCATGGCCACGGAAAATATTGGCACCGGTGCCGGGAGCTCCGACGTTACCCGTGAGCAGCAGCAGTATGCAGCTTGCTCGCACGTTGGCGGTGCCGACGGTGTGCTGGGTCTGACCCATGCACCAGATCAGCGTCGACGGCTTTTGCGTCGCGAACATCTTGGCGACCCGTTCGAGCTGTGCGCCCGGAACACCCGACACCCGCTCGACCTCTTCCGGATTCCATTTCTCCATTTCCTTGCGCGTATCTTCAAAGCCGTAGACGCGCTGCCGGATGAACTCCTTGTCTTCCCAGCCATTCTTGATGATGTGCCACATGATCCCGTACAGCACGGGGATGTCTGTGCCGGGGCGCAGGCGCACATATTCCGTCGCGTGCGCGGCCGTGCGCGTCAGTCGCGGATCAATCACCACGACGTTCGCCTTGTTGATCTCGGCGCCCTCGATCAGATGCTGCAATGACACCGGATGGGCTTCGGCGGGATTGCCTCCCATGATGACCTGGGTCTTCGAATTGCGAATGTCGGTGTAGCTATTGGTCATCGCGCCGTAGCCCCAGGTATTGGCCACGCCCGTGACGGTCGTTGAGTGACAGATTCGCGCCTGGTGGTCGGTGTTGTTGGTGCCCCAGAACGCGCCCAGTTTACGGAAGAGGTAAGAGCCTTCGTCGGTCATTTTGGCGGAGCCGAGCCAATACACGGCGTCGCTACCCGACTTTGCACGGATAGCCGTGAGCTTGTCGCCGATTTCATTGATCGCGACATCCCAGGATACGCGCGTCCATTTGCCGTTAGTCAGCTTCATCGGATATTTCAGGCGACGCTCGCCCGAAACAAGCTCGCGCACCGAGGCGCCCTTGGCGCAGTGCGAGCCGCGATTGATCGGGGAATCCCAGCTCGGTTCTTGTCCGACCCAGACCCCGTTTGAAACTTCGGCGGTGACGGTGCAGCCCACGGAGCAATGCGTGCAAACACTCTTGCGGATCGTGGCGCCGCCAACATTCGGGCCGGCGGCCTCCGCTTTTTGTACGCTCGCGAGCGGCAGGGCGCCGATGGTAGCGAGACCGCTCGCCACGAGCCCGGACTTGCGAAGGAAATTACGGCGGTCGAGACCGCCGGCGGATTGATTGGCGACCGTCGCTGCAAGATGGCTGCGACGTGACTGACGTTCTGCTCTCTTGATCAGCACGGCTGCGCTCCCTCAGCTTGGATAACGGTTGACTTTGTAGAAGGTCTGCACGTCGGTGGAGTTCGGCTGGTAGCGGGTCTTCTTCTTTTCCGCGTCGGATTCGGATGCGGCGGCCCCGCTCGCAAGCGGCGCAGCGGCCGTGGCTGCGAGACCCGCGCCAGCGCCCATCGCGCGCAGGAAGTCGCGACGGCCCAGCTGTGTCTTATCCTGTTGTTTCATCGCCGTTCCTCCTTGAATCCTGTGATCCGTCGTTTGCCCTAAGCCGGCAACTCGAAGGCCTCCGTCTCAATATCCATGAAGATGCGGCCAAGCATCCCCACGCGCTTGTAGAAATCCGCAGCATCGGCGTTCTCCAAATCGCTAAAGAAACGCCTCATCCACGGCGCCATGTGCTTGTCGAAGATTTGACGATCGGAATCCGGCGGGGCCGGCAGCCGCCCGCTCGCAAGACCCGACATGATTTCGCAGAGAATGCCGGCGTGATCCTCCGGCTCCACCACGCCTTGCGCGCGTGCGATTCCAATTCTCGCCAGATCCTCGCGCAGCCGCGCGAGCGGACGCTCATGCAGGAAGCCTGTAAGGTAATAGGAACCATATGGCATCAGCTCGCCGCGACCCAGTCCGATAAAAAGCTCAAAGAATTCGGACTCGACTTTTTCGACGACAGCCGTGTCTGCAGCCCCAGCAAGCGCCGCATGGGCCAAGCCGAGCGGCGAGGCATCGGCGCGCAATTGCGAAATTCCGGACAGTAATTTTGCGTCGGGTGCCCGCGTCAGTAGTACAGCAAGCAGCGCGTATTCTTGCGCGCGCGCGGCATCCACTTCATCGATGTCACCGGCCATCTTTTTTCCGCCGTAGAGATCGGGCCGAAGCACCGCGCGGTCCACGCCGGTCACGGATTCAACCGAAACCACTCGTTCTGCTGGAATACGAATCCAGTTCGAAACCGAAGGCTGGGAAATACCGATTTGACGCGCGAGTTCGCTCACACCGCCTGCGACGCGAATGGCTTCGGAAAGGCCCGGATCTCGCATCCGACTTTCTTCTTTCGAATTGTGACAATGAAAGCCTACTGGCCCATCGGAGAATGGGTCAATAGCCGAAGGCTATGAGGCCTCATCAATCTTCCGATATATCTTGCGGCATTGCGCCGCCGTGCCGTCGCGCGGTTTTTCGCGCTGGCTGAGATTTATCCGGCTGGTTTTGCGCTGCACCATTCTCGGGGCGATGCGGGGCACGGTATTCTTCGTCCACATCGGGCGCGGGCCGATTGTCTGCACGGGCTTCGCCAATTTCGGGCAGCGGGGCGGAAACGACGGGAGAGGCAGGCGTTTCGGGCTTGGTCCGCTCTGGGGCGGTTTCCCCGAACAATTCAGCCACCATGCGTTTCACGTCCAGACCAGGATCGAGCGGTCCGAACCCCGGGACCCCGTCCGGTCCGGCGGTATCCCAATAGTTTTCGGTCGGACCCATGAAGTCACGTATGGCTGGATCGGCCGACCACACGCGACGAAGCGCCGCATGCCGCAGCGCATCGGGCACGCCCTTTCGCATAAATACGGAAATGTCGGAATCCGCGCCAATCGAGTTCGACCGGTGGCAGGCTACCGACATCGAAATCCGGTGGCGGCTGCTCCGAGGGTTCGGAAGGCGGCGGTGGACCCGGAACCCCGGCTCCGTCATGCGGCGGAGCCTCGCCCGAGTGGCGCGCGTCATCCTCTGGATCCGCCTTTGCCTCGCGCTTGCGCCGGGACCAGCGGCTCAAGAAGTTGTCGGGATCGTTCATTCGCCATCTTCCCGTAATGACGGCGCGCGCCTTGCCAGGGATTCGGGATCGGCGCGGTCGCGTTTGCGTTTCACGAATGTTCGGTCGACATGGTGTTCGGCGATGAAAGCCGCAATGGCTTCTTGCAAGGATTCGGGCATCGGCAAGGATTCCACGATGTTGGCCCCGGCCTCCGTCATCCCCTCGCCTTCAGCAGGATCAGCGGTTACAGCGGCAAGTTCGTAAGGCGGATCAGCGTCCACAGGCCGCAAGATGACCCACAGAAGTGGTGGGTCCATCTGCAGGTTATCGCGATAATGGGCGGTTTCGGTCCGATACAAATCGACAGAGGCAGCGCCAGCATAGAACGCGACACGTTCGCCATCTTCGCTCAATTTCGTCCAAGGCGGCGTATCCGGCACTCCGACAAGGACCGTCACCGGACGCCAATGAAAATCGACCCACGGACTAGCGCCCTTTGTGCGCTCAACCACGACGCCGACTGGAAAACTGGCAAGCGGGACAGCAGCGCTCAACTCACAGCCTCCAGATGACGTACCGGCAAACCGATCAGCAAGTTCTGCGGCTTCATGCGAATGGTCATTTCCGGTGTCATCGCCAATATGAGGTAGACGGGCTCTCCCCTCACTTTATCCATCATCATGGACGAGTCCTTGAAGTTTAGCCGGAAGAGCCCGATCACCCGGCCCATCATCGCTTCATCGATATCGTCACCGTTCCAGAGCAGGTCTCCGATTTTGGTGGCGTCGGCATCAAGGCCGACGTACCAGGCAAGATTGGCATCATGCAGCTGCGGCAATGCTTCGATGGTGACGTCAACTCCCATCAAATGAGCGATCCACAGCTGCATTGCTTTCGCCAACGCTTGCAGCCCATCGCGACCGGCCGTCAAATCGAGTGCCATGTCGAACTGATCGCTACGCTCCCAGTAGCGTTCGGCGTTGTCGTCGTTGATGACATCAATCTCAGCGCCAAGTGGAATACCGAGCATCGACACCAGCGGGCTTACGGGCGCAGCGTTAGCGCCGCCGACGGTTTCCTCGTCGGCCGCGATTAACGACCCCTCGTGCAACGTGACGCGCTGGGTACGGTAGAACAGCTCGGCGGCGCGCAGTACGCGTACATCCGTCACGCCATCGAGCGCATTGCGCATGATGACATGGACGAGTTGGTTGATAAAAAGCGGGGGCACGGCACCAAATCCGCTGCGCGCGAGTTCGACAAATGCGGCCTCGAGCGTCTTGTGCCGTAACAAACGGCTGCGGAAATCCAGCAATAACTTCCAGTTTTCGCGCGCATCTGCATCGGCAATCGCGCTGATATCCGACGCCGAAACCGGCAAACGCGGATCGGCGAGCAATGCAGCGTGCAATGTGCATTCTACCGCGCAGGCCTCAGCAGGCGGCAGCACTTCCGGCCGTGCAAGGTACAGCTTGAGAAATTCATCGGTGACGCACAGGCCACCGCCTTGATCGCGGTCGAGCAGATGATGCCCGCTGGAAAACCAGAAGTCCTTCATTTGCGTTCCCGAACAGCGATCGAAATCAGATCGAGTTGATCATCCGATTGCTCGGACTCGCCTTCGACCTCGAGGAAGGAAAAGGCCCGCGCCGGCTTCGGTCCGTTCCGCGGGCGCAACGTGCGAAAAGACTCGCGCACGGCGCCGTCCTCAAACGCGCGATGGACCGCAATCAGCATATCATGAGGTTGCGTGCATAGCGATTCTGCGAACGCCATCTCTTCCTCGGCAGCGCCAAGCGCGTCATCGAACGTGGGAGCGCCAAACGTTGTCATCAATTGTTTGGCGAGCGTCTCGACCGCAACACGTCGATGATTGTCGTTAGCCTCGACAATCTGCACCAGAGTCGACCAGCCAAGTGTCGATACGCCAAGAAAGCCGCTGCGGAATGCCGTTCGCGCCTTGCCTTCCAACGCAGCCGGATCGCGGCTCCAGAATACAAAGGCTCCCGATACCGCCCATTCTCCTGGTTCGGCTGCTTTCTCGAACACGAATGCATCCGAGGCATCAAGCTGTATGGTGCGAAGTAGCTTCAAGTACGTGGACCGCGAGTTGCCGGATCCAGCCACGCCGGTTGATCAAGCCGCGGCATGAACTTTTGCCGTACGACATCGGCTTTGCCGATCCGCCGCAGCAGCAGGTCCCCGTTCTCCGCGATGTCGCGGCTCAAACCTTGCTCGCGTGGCAGCCGCTCCAAATAACTTTTCGCGACCGCGCCGAACCCGCTTTCGGCCCAGGAATCGATTGCGACCATGAAATGGCGCGCAAAGCTCTCCACCACGTGGCTGGACAGCACGTCTGTAAATCCTTCTTCCTCCAGAGCTGTTACGAGCGGGTTCAAACCCGGCTCCTTCCCGGTCATGGATATCGTGCGGATCATTGCGCCGAACACCAGCCAGGGTGGCGTCTCATTTTCGCCGACGCCGGCCGGCCACGCGAGCCGGCCACCGCCCACCAGACCTTGATTGACGAGGCAAGAATCCGGCCAGTCGATGACGATTGAAGTCTCTGGTTGTGCGTGCACCGCGAGCGCATCGGCAAGCGCGGACATGCCGGCATAAAATGTTCGGCGCGCGGTAACGAGCGGCTCCTCGGGCTCAAGCACGACGGCGAATTCGGCAAGATCAAAACGTCCCACATAGACGAGTGTGCCGGCGCCTTTTTCGGCCGCAATAGACGTGGCGTGCGCGAAAGCGTCTCCGACTTCGCGCAGACAAATCGCCGAGAACGGGGGCGGCAACGCCAATTCAGGCGCGAGGCGCGTTTGGAAACGGGCCGTTTTAAGCGGCATTGTCCTCGCTCTACCTTTCGTATCTGAATACATATAATTATAGCCTTAGCCGGTCCTGAGGCCAGTCTCGCGGCTGAGGATTGTCGTTCGGTAACGCAATATGCGTTTTGCCGTGAATTGGCGGGACAAGCGAAAGGTTAATGACCCGATGGCCGAAGGGCCGCGCAGTATTCTGATCTGCTCTTGCGAAGACACCATGCCGCTCGATGGCGAAATGGTGCGCCGCGCGTGTCGCGACTCTGTGGTGATTGAGGGCCGCCAGTTCTGCCGTACCGAGCTCGAACGATTTCGCAAGGCGGCTGCGGGTGGTGGCGGCATCACTGTCGCGTGCACTCAGGAAGCCCCGCTGTTCGACGAAGTCGCCGGTGAGATCGATGGCGCCGGCGCCCTTACTGTCGTTAATATCCGTGAGACCGCCGGTTGGTCAAAAGACCCCGCTAAGGCTGGCCCCAAGATTGCCGCGCTGATTGCTGCCAGCGCGGAACCGGTGCCGGAAACATCCTTTGTTCCGGTCGCGAGCGACGGCGTCACGCTCATTTATGGCAAAGACGAGCAGGCGATCGAAGCCGCAACACTTCTTAAAGAGCATCTGGACGTCACCGTTCTGATGAAACCGGAAGCGGACGTCGCACCGATGCGCGTGACCGAGTTTCCGATAGTGAGGGGGACCATTCGCGCTGCCAAAGGCTATCTCGGCTCTTTCGAGGTCACGGTCGATAGTTATGCGACGCCGGTTCCCTCCTCGCGCGGCAGGCTCGAATTCGGACCGGCTCGCAATGGTGCGATATCGCGGTGCGATATTCTTCTCGACCTTTCCGGCGAAAGACCGCTGTTCAGTGCCGCGGATTTGCGCGACGGCTATTTGCGCGCTGACCCGGGCGACCCGGCTGCCATCTTACGGGCGGTTCTCAAGGCGCGGGATCTCACGGGCACATTCGACAAGCCGCGCTACATCGCCTTTACCGAAGATCTCTGCGCCCATTCGCGGTCGAAGATTGTCGGCTGCCACCGCTGCCTTGATCTCTGTCCGACTGGAGCAATCGCTCCCGCCGGCGATCATGTTGCCATTGATGCGCACATTTGCGCCGGTTGCGGGCAGTGCGCGGCCGCCTGTCCGACCGGCGCTGCCGGTTATGCCTTGCCGCCCTCCGATGCGCTGTTGCGCAGGCTGCGCACACTACTTTCCACTTATCGCGAGGTGGGAGGCAAACAGGCCGTTGTGCTGTTTCACGATGGCGAGCATGGCAGCCAATTGATCGACATGCTTGCCCGGCATGGCGAGGGGCTGCCGCCAAACGTGCTGCCGGTACTGGTCAACGAAATTACGCAGATCGGGCTGGAGGCGGTTGCCGCCGCAATTGCGTTCGGCGCCGCGGCTGTGCGCTTCCTTGCCCGCGCCAAACCACGTCATGATATTGCGGGTCTCCACAAGACGGTTGAACTCATTCAACCGATCCTGGCGGGTCTTGGCTTCCGCGGGCCCCGCGCAGCCATCATTGAAACCGACGACCCCGATGTCCTCGGCAATACGTTGCACGCAATTAAGCCATTGGATGTTACGGACAAGCCCGCAACGTTTTCGGCAACCGGCCGCAAGCGCGAAGTGATGCGGCTCGCATTGCGCGAACTCCATGCGTCCGCGCCTGAGCCGGTCAACATCGTGCCGCTCCCGGCAGGAGCGCCCTTTGGCGCGATCGAAGTCAATATCGAGGGCTGTACTTTATGTCTGTCGTGCGTATCGGCCTGCCCGACTGGCGCTCTCTCGGATGATCCGGAACGGCCGATGTTACGCTTTGCGGAGGACGCCTGCGTGCAGTGCGGGCTTTGCAAAGCCACCTGTCCAGAGAAGGTTATCAGTCTCACGCCGCAAATCGACTTCCGCGCCGCGACTGCCATGAGCAGGATCATCAAGCAGGAGGAGCCCGCCGCGTGCGTCCGATGCGGCAAGCCGTTCGGCGTTAAAAGTTCTGTTGATCGCGTCGTTGCCAAGCTCGAAGGCAAGCACTGGATGTACAAAGACTCAAAGAAGCGTCTTGATGTCATCCGCATGTGCGAGGATTGCCGGGTCGTGGTCATGGCAGCAGAACAATTTGACCCCTTCGGCGCACCCCAGCGCCCGCGGCTAAGGACGAGCGACGACTATATCCGCGAGCGTGAGGAAAAGGGCAACGGTTGATCGGCCTTGGCTAGAGGGGAAATGCGCGTGCGAACGCCCTCTCGGCCGTCAGCGAGAAGCGGATGATTCTCGTCGCTCGCTCTCGTTTCGCCCAACCCTTTTCCTCGAAACGGTTGAGAAATGCGCGCCCAAGACTTCCCGCCAGGTGCGACCGGCGCGCGCTCCAATCGAGACACTCGCGGCATAGCGGGACTTTGCCGGAAAGAAGACGATCAACATCAATGCCAAAATCATTGATGAAGGCGCGGCCAGTTTCTGACAGGTCAAGGCCGCCGTTCCGTGTCTGCAAATAACGACGGCCGACAAGACTGTCGAATAGTCGAATGCCCAGGTCGCCAGCCAGGTGATTATAGCAAACACGCGCCTTGCGAAGCGCCGGATCCTTTGGCCCTGTCCGCGTTCGCAAATGTCCCGATCCAGCCGCGAGTCCCATAAGCCCTTCCAGAACTCGCGCGACATCCTCGTTGGCGAGCGAAAAATATTTGTGCCGGCCTTGCTTGCGCGGACGAACCAACCCGCCCTGATCCAGTCGCGATAAATGCGTGCTTGCTGTCTGCTGTGTCACGCCAGCTTCCTGGGCCAATTCAGTAGCGGTCACAGCCTTTCCGCTCATGAGTGCGGTCAAGATATTCGCCCGGGAGGGATCCCCGATTAAAGCGGCAATACGCGCGATATCAGGCCCTTCTTTCATAGTTCGACCTTAGCCGAAGCATTCCGGCGGGACAATCTCGTATCGCCAGAGTCAACCGAGAACGAAAGGCCCGCGATGAATGCACAAGGTAGCCTGAAGTCAGAACTCCCGCTTCTTGTGCTGTTGGCTCTCTTCTGGGGCTCGTCGTACCTTTTTATTGAAATCGCGGTGAGGGAAATTCCTCCCATCACACTCATTGCATTCCGTGTAACGGGCGCTGCAATTTTCCTTTTTTTCGTTATGATACTCCGACGAGAAAGATTGCCGCAAGGTGCGCTTACGTGGCGAATGTTGTACCTGCAGGCTGTCTTCAACAGCATCGGCTCATGGACTATTCTCGCTTGGGGACAACAATTCGTCGATGCCGGCCTTGCAAGCGTTCTTAACTCGACCTCGCCGATTTTTGTCTTTTTGTTCACCGCAATAGTTACACGTCACGAGACCTTGGGAGGTCGAAAGTTAGTCGGGGCGCTCCTCGGATTTTTTGGCGTGGTTTTCATCGTGGGAATTGACGCGTTGCGAGGTCACGGCACTCAAGTTGCCGGACAGCTCGCCTGCCTACTGGGTGCGGCGCTTTATGCTTGTGCCGCAATCAACGGTAAGAGCTTCAATCATCTGTCTGCCCTCGCGACCGCTACTGGAACGATGATCTGTGCGGCGGCAACGCTTTTTCCGTTCGCTTTTTTTGTCGAGCGGCCCTGGACAATAAATCCGTCGGCAAAGGCAGTCGGCGCAACTGTCATCCTCTGTATTGTTTGCACGGGCATTGCGCTATTGCTGTATTTTCGTCTCGTACGCACGATTGGCTCGATGGGCGTCGCAAGCCAAAGCTATGTCCGTGCCGGGATAGGCATCGTGCTGGGGGTGATATTTCTTGGCGAAACCTTCAGCGCATCTGTGGCGGCGGGAATCGCGGCGGCGATTTTTGGTGTCGCCCTCATCAATTGGCCTGTCAGAAGGTCGCCAGTGATGCCTTGATCGATGCGCCCGGATAGACATCGCTATCGACGGAGAGGCGTCATTATTGCTTCTTCGTCGCCTTGGCCAAAAACTCCACCAAGGCATTGCGATCCTCGGCCGAGCCGAGGGTCTGCTCGGGCATCTTGGTGCCGGGCGTGTAGTGTGCCGGTCCAACCTCGAACAACTTCGACACTGTGTCCGGCGTCCACACGATGTCGAGCTTCTTCAGCGCAGGCGAAAAATTGTAGCCCGGAAGCGTAGCGATGCGACGGCCAAATATTCCTGCGAGCGTCGGACCAGCCTTGTTGCCTTCATCGGAAGACAGCGTGTGGCACGCGACACAGGCCCTGAATACTTCGGCGCCACGGTCGCCGGCGTAGGCCGCGAGCGGATCTTCCGGCGTGCCGACCACGACCGCACCGACCGGCTCGCCATTCGATGCATCCCAGCGGCGGATCATTCGATCCGCGCCCCCGGTCAACAGCGTGCGGTTGTCGGGAAAGAATGCGACAGACCAGACCGGCAAGCCCGGACCGACCAGAGTCTGCGCGAGCTTGCGCGTTTTGCGTTCGATGATCGCGACCGAGCCCCGAATTCCGGCGGCAGCGACAAGATTGCCATTGGGCGAGACAGCGATGGCGATGACGGGCGTCGGCGATGCCTCGACATCGGCAAGGACATCGCCATTCGGTGACAGGAAGTAAACCTTGCCGCTCGCTCCCGCAGCGGCAATTTCCCCGTCCGGCGCAACCGCCACGGCGTTGAGTGGCGTCGGCAAACTGCGGGTAATCTCGGCACCCCCCGCGAGCGGCCAGATGCGTATGGTCGCGTCATAGCCCGCGCTTACGAGATTCTTTCCATCCGGCGTGAACGCGACGCCATTGACGTTCTGCGCATGACCTTCGAGGACGCGGGGCTGACCGCCGTTTAACGGCCACAAGCGAATTGTGCGATCCCATGACGCAGACGCTAGAACGGCACCATCGGGCGAAACGGCCAGGCTGGCGATTGGAGCGCTATGGCCATCGAGAACCGCGTCGGGCTGCTGTTTTTGCGGTGTCCAGATTGCAATATGCGCGTCTGCGCCAGCCGTAACAATGCGTCCGTCTTTCAGGTAGCCGACCGCGTTCACCGCGCCATCATGAAAGCGCAAGACCTGCTCGGCAATATTGCGCGATAGCGACCAGCGGATCACCGATGTATCGAAGCTGCCGGATATCGCGCGCGTCCCGTCGGGAGAAATCGCCAAGGCCTTCACGGGCCCGCCGTGACCACGCAATTGGGCCTGCGCGGGCGCTGCCACCATCAAAATCACGCTCAGAGCGCTGAGACTCAACCAGCTCATGACAATTTTCCGGGGATGCTGGCGCACCTGCGAGTCGGATATCCGACGGAACCTCGAATTGAGCCCAGACTTATTTTTGCGCATTGCAAATGATCTATTTTTGGAGGTTCCCATGGCCAATCCGCAAAGCACCGCACAAATCGCCGGTCATCCAATCCATCCGATGTTGATCCCGTTCCCAATCGTGTTCTTTGTTTCGACATTTGTATGCGATCTGGTGTTCTGGCGCACCGGCTATCCGATATGGGCAACGGCCTCCTTGTGGCTGCTGGGAGCAGGTTTGGTGATGGCAGCTCTTGCCGCTGCCGCCGGCTTGATTGAGGTATTCGGCGATCAACGCATTCGTTTGCTCAATGACGTGTGGTGGCACGCCGGTGGAAATATCGTCGCAGTGCTGATCGAGTTGTACAATTTTTACATCCGATATGAGCAGGGATCGGCGGCGGTGCTGCCGACGGGGCTCGTCCTGTCGTTAATCGTCGTTTGCATTCTACTCTTCACGGGATGGAAAGGCTGGGAATTGGTCTATCGGTATCGCGTCGGCGTATCCGACTTGTGAATTGACCGCCCTCATCCTCCCGGAGTCATTCCAAGCGCACGGATGCGTTCGCGGGTTTTTTCATCTTGTAAAGCAGCGAGGAATGCCTGCACCGCCGGACGGTCGCGTCGTTTGTCAACAATGATAAAGTCATAATGCTCCGGCGACACCGGCAGAAAACCTAATCCGTAAAGTTTCGCGACCGGCTCAATCGCAAGGCCCCAATCGGCGCGACCCTGCGCGATCGCGGCCGCGACCGCATTGTGTGATTTCGGTTGATTGGCGTAACCCGGCGGACGGGTTCCATCGAGCAATTTGTCGATCATCACACGCGTGCCGGCGCCGGAATTGCGATTGACCATCAGCGCGGACGCATCGGCCAGCACGATTTTAAGCGCCTCACTCGCACTCCGACCCTCAAAGCGCGCATCGCCCGGGCGGAATAATATGCCCTGCATGCGTCGCCAGCCGGGAACGAGCGACAGGCCGGGTCCCACCAGGTGCCTGTTATATTGTCCGTTCGCCGGATCGATCAGATGGACCGGCGCAACATCGCATTCGCCGCGATTTGCGGCGGCGACGCCGCCGAGACTGCCGACCGCCAGAGTACGGGCAGAAAATCCGCGGTCGGCCACCGCACCGACGACCGCATCAAGTGCCACGTCATGGCTACCCATGATCACCAGATCCGGCGCGTGCGCCTCGTTGCCGATCAGAGTCACTTGCACGTCGCTATCGGCATCAAGCACGGATGCCAGCGCATCGATTTCTACAAAACCATCCGCCTGCGAGAAGCTAGTCACCGCTCCCGAGCCCTTGCCCGTGGGAAATGCGATGGGGCCCTGTTCTCCGTCCACCAGTGACACCAGCATGAACTCCTTACGCCCTATTTCCGAGGGAACACGCACTGGCACGCGCGCGGTTATCGTTTGCGCGGCCTCCGGTGGCAGGCCGCTTCGGGCGCGGATCACCGGCGCGACGAAGGCATGGAACGTGAAGATCGCCGAGGTGGGAAAGCCGGGCAGCACGACGATTGGTTTATTGCCGATGACGCCAAGACAGAGGGGCTTGCCGGGCTTGAGTGCCACGCCATGAACAAGGATTCCCGGTTTTCCCAGCTGGGACACGACGCGATGCGATAGATCTCCTGCGCTTTTCGATGTGCCGCCGGAAAGCACCACAATGTCGCTCGTAGCAAGCGCTTCGCGCACGGCTTTTTCCAATGCCGGCGCATCGTCGGGATAAGACCCAAATATAAGCGGTTCGCCGCCAGCTTCAGCGACGGAGGCGGCGATGATGGCGCTATTGCTGTCATAGACGCCGGCTGGCTTGAGCGGGGCACCGGGTTCAACCAATTCATCGCCGGTTGAAAGCACCGCCACTCTGGGTCGCCGCACCACGTCAACGCGGTCAAGCCCGCACGCCGCCAGCATACCGATCTCCCGCGCGCCAATGCGCGTGCCGCGTCTGAGCAATGTCTCGCCACGAGCAATGTCCGAGCCGGCGTAGGAAATAAATTGGCCAGGCATGGCAGTCCGGCGCAATTCGATGCGCGGCTGGCCGTCTTCGACCAGTTCAGTTTGCTCGATCATCACCACGGCATCGGCTCCGCGCGGGATGACACCGCCGGTCGCGATCGCGGTACAAGTGCCGGGCGCAACCGCGAGAGTCGGAGCATAGCCGCAGGCAATGACTTCGGCGTTGAGCGTAAGCACCTTTGGATGGCCATCCGTCGCGCCGATTGTGTCGGATCCCCGCAAAGCAAAGCCATCGACGTTGGACCGGTCGAACGGCGGTGCGTCGACCGCCGCTGTGACGTCATGCGCGAGTACGCGCATTCGGGTATCCCCGAGCATTACGGTTTCGGGCCCGAGCGGACTGAGATCGAGACGCTGCTCGAAGCGCGTACGCGCTTCTTCGGGTGAAACGACTTCCAGGAACTGCTCTTGCCGAGCCGCGGCGCGCACACGCGCGATGAGGTCGCTGTCGGCAGCTATCCGAGGCTTTCCCGTCTCGCGACTCATGGCCATGGTCTCATCTGAACGGGTGCGCCCGCGGAATATCCTTCGCTGTCCGCAGGTATCAAAATCCATCCATCTGAACGAGCAAGCAACGACAGCGGGAGATATTTGCTTGCCAAGGGCTCCGCATGGCCACCGTTGCGACGCACCGGAACGATTTCGGCCAACCCCACTGTCGACACTACCTTTCTCGAAAGTGGCAAACTTTCAACCGGCTCGTTCTCTCCGCTCTTCGCCGCCGCCAACCGGTCCAGCACACGCCGTCCGGCCATCAGCCAGACGCTCAGTGCGGCGTCGAGCCGTCCCGGCAACAGCAGGACCGGCCGCACTCCGACAAACCCGAACGCGGCCGTTTCACCCGGCGTGAGGGCAATGCCATGCACAGCGACTCGGCCTTCGCGCGCGAGGATCTGCACACTGTTGTCGTTGCGTCCGCTGCCAGTCCCGCCGATTGCGACAATCGCATCCGCACTTTCGGCAGCCATCGCCACATCAAGACCGCGACCGCTTTCATCAAGGCGGGCTGCGCCGCCCCGGCGCTCGATATCGGCGGTGATCAGACGCGCGGCAGCGCTGATGATGCCGGTTCCTCGTACAGGTAAAACACGAATGCGCGGCTCGCGCACAGTAACTCGCGCAACGCCCGCTGCCGAAAATACAGACAGATCGGTCGCGCGCAATCGCTCGCCCGCGTACCGCAAGGGAATTGCGGGATCGCTGTCGCCGCCCGCGGCCAGCACGCCTTCGCCGGGATTGATGGGTACCAACGCCTCGGCAAGCCCACCGGTAATTTTCACCGCATCGATCGGGGCGACGCTGTCGGTGCCGGTTGGAAGAGCTTGTCCTGCTTCGACGCGCGGAGGCGCACGGACAAGAGGAGATGGTGCATACCCCCCGGCGCCCAGCGTTTCGTCGGCGGTCAAGGCCCAGCCATCATGCAGTGCGAGCGCCGAAGCAGGCCGCGCCGGCGCCGACACGTCAGTGGCAAGCGCACGTCCGGTGGCCGCGGATACGTCAATAGTGCGCTGGGTGACGGGCTTCACCTCCGCATCGACCGTTACCAGCACATCTGCGAGCGGCGTCAGCCGCGAGATTGTCTGTATTGTCTCTGACGCCGCCATTACCCCTGCTTGACCTTGTTCCACTGTGAGGCTTCAGCTTATCTCAACGACGTAACCGATGCAGCGCGACTTTCTACCGGCGAAATTGGAGAATACGCGTGTTTACCACGACAAAGGGCAAGGCTCTTCTCACGACCACAACCGGAGCGCTGCCTAGGCCAAGTTGGTACACCGAAAACCTGCGCGGCATTCCCCTTTCGCAAGGATTTTCTCGCCTCGCCTATCGTGAACAGCATTTCGACTGCCTCGCCTGTCATGTCGCCGCTCAACACCGCGCCGGCATCGATATTTTTGTCGACGGCGACACGAGACTTGATGATGACGTCGCCGGCCGCAGTTGGGTGAGCTATGTAACCGAACGCGTTGCCGGCATCGGCGCGCCGCGCGTAGAGGTGCCTCCCGCCGGCTTCATGGCCGACAAGGGCCCCGGCGATTTGATGTGGGAGGTGATCGAGACACGCATGACGCCGCCGGTGACCGGCAAGATTGGCGAGACTGCACTGCAGCTCGACCGGGCCTATAAAGCGATCGCGCCAATGACTGACAGGCCGGTGAAGATCGGCTCGATCTCAGCGCAGATCCTGGCATTGATGCTCGCCAATGAGCACTACAAAAATCGACTAGACCTGCTGATGGATCTCTCAGCTGCCCTCAACAAGGAATATCACGCGCTCGCCGATGCCAGCGCGCCGCTTGTGCAGATAGAAGAACCGGCAATCCATCAGGTCATCGCCGATCCGAAGCAATCCATCAAGCCGGAGCAGTGGGTCGAGGCCTTCAATCTCGAAGTGAAAGGCCTGCGCGCGAAATGCGAAGTATGGTGCCACACCTGCTGGGGCAGCCCGGCCGCGCAACGCGTCGCGAGCAAGGATCAATCCTATAAGGCGGCACTGCCTTACCTCGACCAGCTCGACGTCGACGTCCTCACAGTCGAAGGTGCATTCAACCGAGGAATTGACCTTGAGCACATCGGCACGATGATCTCGAAAGACAAGAAGATCGCATTGGGCGTCATCAGTCATCGGACGCTGCAGGTGGAGCGCCCGGAAGAAGTAGCGAATCTCATTCGCAAAGCCCTGAAATACATTGATCCGGAGCGACTCATCCTGACCACCGATTGCGGCTTCGGCCGACAGTCCATGAGTCGGATGCACGCGTTCTACAAAATGGTGGCGCTCACGCGCGGCACCAACATCGTGCGCAAAGAGCTGGGAATCGAGGAAGCCTATATCCCAGCAACCGACAGGCAGCTGTCGATGGTTCCTCTGAGCGCATGACTGAAACGGTGATGAACCTCCGCGGATTGAAATGTCCGCTGCCGGCCCTGCGGGTGCGAAAAAAATTATCCGCGCTCAAATCCGGAGATCTGCTTGTAGCGGAATGCACCGACCCGCTGACAATGATCGACATTCCCAACTTGTTGCGTCAGACCGGCGACTCGCTGGAGGGGAAGAGCGAGGCGGATGGGGTCCTCACGTTCCGGATCCGCAAGACCTGAAATCGCAGATCAATCGAGATTAAAGCCTTTCGACCGCACGAAGTTGCCAAAATCTGCGCGGAGCGGCACCGCATATTGTCGCGCTTTGTCTTCGGACCAGCCGTAGAATTCGTGGCGGCCAAAACGTTCCGGATCACGCTGGTTTCGGTATGGACGGATCGCTGCGCGACGGCGGTCATACGCATCTATCTCGTTAAAATCCTTTTCCACGAAGCGCTCATCATGGACGGTCGTGTCCAGCGACAGGCGCGGCGTAATGCCGCCTTTCTCCGCCGGCCAGCCAAGACACATCCCGGCGATCGGAATGACCTTGTCCGGCAAAGCGAACATTCTGCTTATTGTGGCAGCATGATCCCGAATAACGCTGATGGGGCAGCAACCAAGCCCCACGGCTTCGGCCGCGCGCAGCAGCGTCGTCAAAACGATGGCTGCATCAATCGTTGCGTTGAAGAACAGATCGAGATGGTCGTTTGGAAACGGTTTGCCACGCGCCTTGGAAATTTTTGCCAGGCGGTGGCCATTCGCGAGAAAAAAAAGAAACACGGGGGCCTCGCGCAGCCATGGCATGTCAGGAAGCAGGTCAGCGATGGCATAAATTTTCTCTTTTTCCCGCACGACGAGAATGTCTGCCTGCTGAAGATCGCTTTTTGACGGCGCCGACAGAGCGCAAGCACACAGCAAGCGCATCAATTCGGGCGAGACACTGCGCGGGAGATAACGGCGGTGCACGCGATGCGCGGCAATGCGAGCTATTTCATCCAGCCCCTGCAGGTCGGCATCGATTTCCAGTCGATCGCCAAAGCGTTCCGCAAGCGCGGCTTGGATAGCGGAAGCCAGGTCCGGCATCGAACGTCTCCTTGACCGAATGACTGCTTGCCACACTATCGTGACGTGAGGGATGATGGGCCAACGACAACAAAGAACAAGTCGGCTGGAGGATAATCATGAGACATAGTTGCCGGGCGCTGCTTCTTGCTGCGGCGGCATTGTTGTTCGCCGGCAACGCCAATTCCGAAACGCGAACTGTCCGTATCGCCACCCAATATGGGATTTCCTATCTGCCGATGACGATTATGGCGGAGAAGAATCTGCTGGAGGCGGAGGGGAAAAAACGCGGGCTCGATCTCAAGACCGACTGGGTGCGCTTCACCGGCGGACCGCCAATGAACGAGGCGCTGATCTCCGGAAATCTTGATTTCGCGTCGGGTGGTGTCGGACCGTTCACGACAATCTGGGCGCGAACCCAGGGCAATCTGAAAGTGAAGGGCATTACGGCGCTCAACTCAATGCCGCTGTGGCTCAACAGCATCAACCCCGAGGTCAAGACGATCAAGGATTTCACCGAGAAAGACCGCATTGCTCTTCCTGCAGTGCGGGTTTCGATGCAGGCAGTCATTCTGCAAATGGCGGCGGAAAAAATGTTCGGAAAAGGCCAGGAGCACAAACTCGACGTCTGGACAGTGTCGCTCAGCCATCCGGACGGCCTGGCGCAGATGATGAGCGGCAAATCTGAAATTACCGCGCACTTCACTTCAGCGCCGTTCATGTATCAGGAAATTGCCGATAAACGCGTGCACCGGGTACTGAACAGCTACGACGTATTCGGCGGGCCGCACACCTTCAATGTGGTGTGGGCTACAGCCAAACTCTACGAAGGCGAACCTAAGATCGTTGAAGCTTTCCTTGCTGCAATGCGCACCGCAATGAAAGAAATCAACGACGATCCCGCTGCCGCGGCCGCCTTGTGGGTGAAAGCCGACAAATCCAAACTCACGCCTGCGGAAGCCGAGAAGATCATTCGTGACAAGGACAACACTTGGACAATGACGCCGCAGAAAATAATGGTCGTCGCCGGTTACATGGGACGGGTCGGGATGGTTCCGGTAACGCCAAAGAGCTGGAAAGACATGTTCGTGCGCGACATCCAAGACCTGCCCGGCAGCTGACGGTTCGCAGGCTGTAGCCCCATGACCTCAGCACTGCTCGAAGTGAATGGAGTGACTCTCCAATACAAGACGCCACGCCATCTGGTGACAGCGACCTATCGCGTGGATTTTTCTGTTCAGCAAAGCGATCGCTATGTGATCCTGGGGCCCTCCGGATGCGGCAAGTCCACTTTGCTCAAGGCGGTCGGCGGATTCATGCGGCCTTCCGAAGGTTCAATCCGCATACGCGAACGCGACGTGGAGGCGCCCGGACCCGACCGCATGATGGTCTTCCAGGAATTTGAACAATTGATGCCGTGGAAGACGGTCTATCAGAACGTCCTGTTCCCTATGAAGGTAACGAGAAAGTTTGCATCGGCCGAAGCAGCCGCGCGCGCTGATGCTGTCATCGAAAAGGTTGGTCTCACCAAGTTTCGTACGATCTATCCGCACATGTTGTCCGGCGGCATGAAGATGCGGGTGGCAATTGCGCGGGCCATGGCGCTGGAGCCTGACATTCTGCTGATGGACGAGCCGTTTGCAGCGCTCGATGCCCTCACCCGCAGGACAATGCAGCAGGAATTGTTGTCGCTTTGGGACCAGCTCGGTTTCACGGTCCTCTTCGTCACCCATTCAATCGAGGAAGCAATCATTATCGGGTCGCGCATTCTGGTTCTTTCGCCGCATCCGGGCCGCGTGCGGGCGGAGCTGAACGCTGACGGCCTTGACCACAATAGCGTCGGTAAGGCCGAATTCGGAGTGCTCTCAAAGCGGATACATACATTGCTGTTTGGTGAACAACATCATCACGGCTCACACGAGGACCTTCGGGCGTGAACGCGCAGCCACCGCACAAGCAGGGCTCAGCGCACCGCCCGGAATTTGAAGCCGAACTGACGGACGCCACCGCGGTGGGTGACGTCGAACGACCGTTGACCGTCGTTGAGCGCATCGCCAACAACGAGGCGGTACAGCGTCTGACAATCCTCATCGTCCTCGTCATTATTTGGGAGCTCTACGCACGTTGGCTCAATAACGCACTGCTCTTTCCCACATTTACTGAAACAATGGCGACATTTTCTAAAGATGTCGCCAACGGCGTGCTTGTCGACCGCACCATCACCTCCTTGCGCACCCTTGCGATCGGTTATGCACTAGGGCTCGCACTGGCAGCGGCGCTGACCACCTTTGCGGTGGCAAGCGGCGTCGGCACGCGTATCCTCTCCACACTGACCGCGATGTTTAATCCCCTACCGGCGATCGCATTGCTGCCGTTGGCGTTGATATGGTTCGGGCTTGGCACACCGTCGCTGGTCTTCGTCATTATTCATTCGGTGCTTTGGGCCGTGTCGCTCAATACTCTCATCGGATTCCGCGGCGTGCCGGAAACCTTGCGCATGAGTGGTCGCAATGTCGGGTTGAGGGGCGCGCGTTATGTCGGGCTCATTTTGATTCCGGCGGCATTTCCGTCAATTCTGGCCGGCCTCAAGATCGGCTGGGCGTTTGCCTGGCGCACGCTTGTCGCCGCCGAGCTTGTCTTCGGCGTCTCCGCGCGCTCGGGAGGCATCGGCTGGTATATTTTCGAGGCGCGCAACGATCTCGATACCGCCACTGTATTTTCCGGATTGCTGGCCGTGATTTTGATCGGCCTTGCGGTGGAGTCGGTGATTTTCCGGGCTGTCGAGGCTCGCACGGTCAATCTCTGGGGTATGCAGCGATGAACGCCGCATTTCACGTCAAAGTCTGGCGCGGCTGAGCATGGTGGCCGGCCTGAGTTACGAGACAATCGGCGTCCTTTGGCTGGGGGCACTCCTCGGCGGCATCGCGGCCGGCGGCACTGGATTCGCATTCGGCCTGGCTGCGTCGTCAATTTGGCTGCACCGCATCGACCCTTTGCAATCTGGAATATTGGTAGCCGGTTGCGGGTTGCTGCTACATCTCACAACTATTTGGCAACAGCGGCAGCACGTCGAACCGGCTCGCATTTGGCCATTTGTAGCGGGCGGTCTGATCGGCGTACCAATCGGCGTGCATTTTCTCGCTTACACGGATGCCGCTCTTCTCAAAATTGTGCTCGGCATATTTTTGGCCGTGTTCGGATCTTACGCGCTGATCGCGCCAAGACTCGCAAAGGTCACGAGTGGCGGCCGCCCCGCCGATATGACAATAGGATTTATAGGCGGCATTCTTGGTGGGCTCGGCGGCTATTCCGGTGTGCTGCCGACAATCTGGACGCAATTGCGCGGCTGGCCGAAAGAAATTGCGCGCGCTGTCTACCAGCCTTACGTCATCGTCATGCAAGCGGTAACATTGACGGGTATAATGTGGGTTGCATTCGATCGCACTAACGCAATGCTATTGGTTGTCGTGCTGCCGCCGCTGCTCGTTGGAACGTGGATTGGCTGGCACCTTTACGGCAAGCTCAACGACCTGCGCTTCCGCCAGGCGCTGGGGCTCTTGCTTATCGCCTCCGGCGCGGCACTCGTGCTTTAACAGCTCGCCATGCAACCTGTGCAGAAGTGACGGCGACCCAGCATTTGCGGAATGAAAAACGACTTTGAAACGGTGGTTATCGGCGGCGGGGCCGCTGGAATCGCGGCGGCCCAGCGCCTCTGTCAAAGCGGAATAAGATGCCTTCTCGTCGAAGCGCGTCCTCGGCTTGGCGGGCGGGCGTTCACCTTGACCGATACGTCCGGATTTGCGCTCGACCTCGGCTGCGGCTGGCTACATTCAGCCGATCGCAATCCCTGGGTAGCGATCGCCGAAGAACAGCACCGCACCATTGACAAAACGCCGCCGCCGTGGAGGCGCCGCTCGTTGCCGCTCGGATTTCCGGAAGGCGGCCAAGGTGAGTTTCTCGACGCGCAGGAGCAATTTTTTGCCCGGGTCAGCGAGCGCGCACAGCAGGAGCCAGACGTGGCGGCGGCGACATTATTCGCGCCGGGCAACCACTGGAATAATCTGATCAATGCCGTGGGAACTTATATCAGTGGTGCCGAACTCGAACACGTTTCAGCGCGTGACTTCGATAATTTCGAAGACACTGGCGTCAACTGGCGCATCGTCGAAGGCTATGGCGCCACGATCGCAGCATGTGGGGCAAGTCTTCCGGTCATGCTCGACTGTCCCGTGCATCGGATCGATCACAGTGGTAAACGTCTGAGCATTGATACGGCGCGCGGCGCTATTGTCGCCGATCAAGCCATCATTACACTGCCCAGCACTGTCCTCGCCGCAGCTGAAGAGCTGTTCGCCCCAGTTTTGCCCGAGAAAACGCAGGCGGCGGAGAACCTGCCGCTGGGGCACACGGACAAATTGTTCCTGTCGCTTGAGCATGCAGATGAATTCGAAAAAGACAGCCGCCTGTTCGGAGCGACCGACCGAACCGGGACTGCCACATACCATTTGCGGCCTTTCGGCCGCCCGCTAATCGAGGTGTTTTTTGGCGGAGCTCTCGCTGCCGGGCTTGAGTCAGGTGGCGATCATGCTTTTTTTGATTTCGCAGCATCGGAGCTGACCGGCGTGCTCGGCGCATCTTTCGCCAAAAGGGTACGGCCTATTCACGTACACCGTTGGGGTACCGATCCGTTCGCACGCGGCTCATATTCTTATGCACGTCCCGGCATGGCGGATGCCCGCAAACAATTGGCCGCCCCGGTTGATGGGCGTCTGTTTTTTGCCGGCGAAGCGTGTTCGCCGACACATTTTTCAACTGCACATGGTGGCTGGATTACCGGCGTCGCCGCCGCAGAACAGGTGATTGACGCACGCGCCCGCGCGTGAACCGCGCGCGCTCGGCGCAAAATTAGGCGATGCGTCGCAAACCGCTAAATCGGCGCCAGCGCGTGGCTCGTATTTTACGGACGCGTACCTTCTAAAAATAGTTTTTTGTCGCCTGTGGCCGATTTCCTGTCGTTCCGCACGTCTGTTGCCCAGTCAGAAGTCGCCGCACGCAAAATCAGAGCGGTGGAGAGACCAGCCGATGGAAACGAACGGGCTCTTTGCACACGAACAGATAGCTTGTTCGTGCCCTATAATGACTGGTTGAAGAAGGTTTTTTGCGGCAAATTCCGAGTTGCATCCCTGCTCGACATTGCCTTTCATTCCAAATAATACTTGCGGTGTAATTTTTCAGGCAACCCTGAATGCTGAAAAGCTCTATGCGGGTTCGGTTCTGGGGAGTCCGAGGAAGTATTCCCTGTCCCGGCCCGGCAACGATGCGTTATGGCGGCAACACGCCATGCATCGAGGTTCGTTGCGGCGATCGCATTCTTGTTTTTGACGCCGGAACTGGATTGCGCTCGCTCGGTATCGAGCTGCTCAAGGAGAAGAAAATACGCGACATCGATATTTTTATCACGCACTGCCATCTCGATCATGTTTCCGGTTTGCCATTTTTCGCACCATTTTTTCGCGAGGAATATCGGGTTCGAGTTTGGGCGGGAAATCTCATGCCGGCAAACAGCATTGAACACGTTATGCGAATGCTGATGAGCTCGCCGTGGTTTCCCGTGCCAATAGAGATTTTCAAGGCGAAAATTGAATTTCACGACTTCAAGTCAGGCGACACTCTACACCCACATGACGACGTGACGCTGCACACCGCATTGCTCGATCACCCCGACAGCACAAATGGCTATCGTCTCGAATATGGTGGGCGCGCACTGGCCTTGCTTTGCGACACCGAAGGCTTTCCCGGCAAGCGCGATGCGGAAATGATAGCGCTTGCGCGCCGAGCAGACCTGGCGATTTATGATGCCACGTTTACTGAAACCGAAATAAAGTCCAAGGCGGGATGGGGACATTCCACGTGGACGCGCGGCGTTCGCCTCGCCAATGAAGCCGAAGTCAAACATCTCTGTCTATTTCACCACGACCCGGCGCACGACGACGATTTCATGGATACGCTTGCTGCCGACGCCAATGACGCCCGAGCCGGGACCATTACGGCGCGCGAGGGGCAGATTATCGATCTGTAGTCAGATCGATAGCTGCTGTCGCGATTGTGCGGGTGCCGCGCTCGTCAAGGGCGAACAAGGGACGATAGTCCCGCACGTCCTCAGCGTTGAGGATGGCCATCGTACGATTGTCCAAAACCAACCAGCGCTGTTCGTAGCGAACAGCGACGACCGCATGGCCGGTTTCACGCTTTTCGTCCTGCACGATGACAAGGCGAAGATCGTCGGGCGAAACTCCAAGGTCCCGGAGCGCAGCATATTTTACAATTGCATAATCCTCGCAGTCGCCAGCTTCACTTTCCATCGTTTGAAGCGGCGACGCCCAGAAATCGGCAAACCCGTACTGCACCCAATCACTCGTCGCCCTTACCGACATGTTGACTGCCCGATTGAGCCATCCAAGACGCGCACGATCTTCATGTCGTCGGCCAATGTCCACGATAGACAAAAAGCGCCGAGCGGCTTGGGTACAGGCGGTTTGGTTCGAGCGACATGCGGCGATCGTCACCTCGTCGGCGTGGATGCGCGTCTGCAGCTCGCTCCATTTCGAGGATATTTCCGCCGCAGACATCGTCGACGAACTATGTAATTTGACGGTGTCCTTGCGGTCCACTTTCAGACCGGTGGCATAGGGACCGAGCTGGGGCACCGCAAGAACGCCCGATTTATTTTCCGGCAACTCGATGCGAAACGCGCTACTTCCATTTGCTTCAGGTGCGGAGGCTGATCGGCCCAAATGCACGTCTAACAAGGCGGCGCTACAACACAGCGCGCCCAAAAAAAGGATGCGGCCGATACCGGCAAAAGCAGACATGTTTGAACGTCCCTGCTTCCGGAATGTCGGTCGGGTTTTCCCGATCCCATTTCCGAATATTTGCCGGCCGTTTTGCGCTCAAACATTTGCAGTTGAGTTTATGGATCGATCTTTGCGAGGCCTTATTAAGCGTCGCGGTGAATCGATTCTGAAAGGCAGACCGCGGCTACTTTTGCGGCGTAAAAATAAGACGCAGCGTGCGTCATTCGTAGGCTGGGGCGAGCGTTTGGAAGAGTTACCGAAACGTTAATCGATTTCGCCAGAGCTGTATCGGTGATGCCTAATGGACCCCGTACAGGGAAAAATCGTCAGCGATCTTCGTCTCAATTTTCTTTGCGGCCACAACATCGGCATTGCCGTCAGAATCGCCTTTTTTGAGTCGGGCTAACCCGCGGCCATAAAGCGCGCTGGCCATTTTTGGCTCGATCCGTAGCGCGGAATTATAATCTTGGATCGCTGAATCGAATTGACCCATCTTCAGATAAATCAAGCCGCGAGAATCCAAAGTCGCGGCGTCGTTGGGCTGGATCATGAGTGCCTTGTTGCAATCTGCGAGCGCCGGTTGCAATTGTCCAAGAATTGCCCGCGCCCAGCAACGTCCGTTCCACACGGTCTCCAAATCCGGCGCAAGACGGATCGCATTGTCGTAGTCGCGCTCCGCGCTTTGGAAATCGTGCTGTCTTTGGTTCGCCTCGGCGCGATTGGCAAATGCCCTTGCGTAATCTGGGGTGAGTCTGATCGCTTCGTCGAAATCCTTGACCGCCCGGTCGTAATTTCCCTTCTTCAGGAAGGCGACACCGCGATTGTTGAATGGTTTGGAGAATTCGGAATTGTATTTGATCGCTGCGTCAAAATCGCTGATGGCGCGGTCAAAATCGCCTTTCGTGGCGTATGCATTGCCGCGATTGGTGTGGGCAATCGCCAAAACGAGCGTCGTTTCTTTCCCGGATTCGATAAGAGCCGTACAACCTTTGATCACCGGCTCCGGCGAACTGCGGTCGACGCCGTTGCACAACTCAACACTTTTCAATTTGCCCTGAAATTTTGTGGCTTCGGGCGCCGCCAACGAATCCGTCACGGCCAAATTCAACACGAGCACAAGAGCTGCGCTGCCAACAAAAACTTTGGCTGTCAGTCCGATCCGTCGACGGAAATTCAAGTACATTGGCTGCGTTGGCATCGATCACACCAATAACAGCTCGCTCCCAAGTCAGCAGCCCCGACAGATGTTGAGATTGGGCTTTGAGCGCTCTTCTATGACAGGAGCTGGCGACGCCGCGGATCTGGTCGGGCTTCCACCAAATCTTTGCATGACCTGATCTTTGCCCTCTTCGATAAGGGTAGAGAATTTTACCGACCCGTCGTCCGAAATTTCGACGCGCGGTGTCGTCCCTCGAATGCCCATGGTGGCGACCGGGGTGTCGACTTTCATGTCGCCGCTTTTTGCAATCTTGCCGGCAACGAAAGTGAATGTCCCTTTGGTCAGGCTCATTAAACTCGAGTTCGACTTGCTGTTGGGGTCGTAAACGAACTCGGTCATCGCCATCCGAGCATTGCTGGACAGATCGAAGGCGGTCCCGTCGGTAAACGAAATGCCCACCTTGCCGTCGGCTCCCGTGGAAACGACATCGCCGAGATAAATGGCATCGCCGACTTTCGCCTGGCCGGGTTGATTGCCGAGCGCCGCCTGAACGACCACCGCCGTGACATGCTCGATCATGACCGAGCCTGTCGCAGTCATCACCTTTCCAATCGGCTTTATGGAAGCGTCTTGAACGGCTGGCTGAACCGGGGCGTTCTGTGCCCACGCGGAATCCATCACCAAGGCGCCAGTTGACAAAATGGCACCCGTTACGAAGACGGCAATTGTTTGCGCGCGCATCGTCCTACCCTCTGGGCGGGTGTCCCTCACGGCATGAAGTAGCAGTATTGGGAGGACGCAGCAATAAGCTCACTGCGGATTTACGCGGTAATACTTTATCTTCATCTTCTCGGAGGTACCGCCGGAGGGTTCAACCATTACGTGGGCGATGGAACTAAAACTGCGTAAAACCTTCAGAATAAACCATTAATTTGAACCTATAAATTGTCTTGCCGTTGATTTAAACTGTAATCAAGGCGATAACGTAACCGTAAAACATTAAAAGCGCTGGCAGCCAGACGAGACCAAGAATACTGCCAAGGACCGGCGCGAATACGGAGAGGCAGGGCCTGTGTCGGGTCATTGCCACGTCACACCGGACGATTGGGGGGGCGGCTTGGGTTCAGAGCCAGCGGCCACGCACGCCTTGTTTGTCGGAAAAGTCGAAATCGTTGTCGGCTCGTGCACCCTGACTCGGCCGGGTAACGACCCCGCGCAGGTCAAGCGTGGCGATGCGCTTTGTCAGGGAGACATCATCGAGACCGCATCGGGCGGCAAAGTCGGTATTCGTTTTATCGACGGTACTGTCTTCAGCTTGTCCGACAAGGCGCGGATGGTGCTCAAAGAGTTCTCCGCCGCCGCCACACCTTTAGCGCAGTTCGATATCAGCAACGGGACTTTCTCTTTCATCGCCGGCGAAATGGCAAAAGTCGGCCGACTCGATATCGAGACTCCGTTCGCAAATATCCGAGGTCGCGCCCGCTCTGGCGGCATCGGAATGCTATCTCTCGCATCGCTGTTCTTCGCCGCCATGGAAGAAAACGCCCATGCCGTGACGGACGGCCTTTTCCTCGACTACGGCAACATCCGATTCAAGGACCTCGTAAATGATTTCGGAGTCGTCGAGCTGACGACCAGGGAATTGATCCCGCGCACTATCTTTATGGATGATCCGGGCGAAACAATTGTCCTGCGCCGAATTGGCACCTCGATCAGCGAAAGTCACGTCACGAATAGCATCGCACAGATGCTCAGTTTCGAGAGTGACCAGACAAACGCGCTCCGTCTCTTCTCGTTGGGACAATCGGGGCCTGCAGGTACAGGACCGAACGGATCGAGCACGCCGCCTCCTGAACTTCCGACCTTCATTCCGATCCATTTTGTTCCGCCCAACCAAGGTGGCCCGTCAAATTTCTCGAGCGGTCCAGGTGGCGCGGCGGGTCCTTCTCCCATTGTGATCGACCTGCCACCTCTGCCGCCTCCGCCGCCGCCACCACCACCGGCTGGACCTGGCGAGATTAACGAAATTTTTAACACGACCGGCGATCCGGCTGTCGACACCACGAGCGGATCGCTTGGACTGGGCGTTCTATCACTCGGCGCACCATCCTTTGCTTGGTCGGGCGGCAGTTTGACCGATCTTCAGAAGGCCAATTTGGCCACCGCAAGCTCAACGTCCACAACCCCCGGCTCACCCGATTTCACCTTTACTGTAATTGACAGTGCAGTTGATTTCCTTGCGGTCGGCGACACACTGAAAGTCACCTATCAGGTGACTTTCACCAACGGCTCTACCCAACCGGTCACTGTTACGGTCTTTGGTACCAACGACGCACCGATACTCACGGCGGATGCCGTAGGTTCACACCCCATCGTCGAGTTGAGCGGCACGACAGGCAGTATTTCACCTCCCGATACCGTCAACGGCACGCTGGCTTTCACCGACGTCGATCTTCTGGACACCCATACGGTGGGTAAGAACCTGATTTCGGTCGATTGGTCGGGCGGTGGCAGTCTGCCGAGCGGCCTTACCACGGTGTTAACGGGAGCACTCTCGACGACGTTGACCGACAGCCCAGGGTCTGGCGCTGGTTCGGTCGGCTTTACGTTCAGCGCGGCTGACAACAACTTCGACTTCCTGCGAGAGGGCCAAACGCTGACTGTGAAGTACAACGTCACGGTCATCGATAGTAACCACGTCAGCTCCGTCCAACAGATTACTATCGTTATCACCGGCACCAACGATGTGCCGACCATCGACGCGGCGACCAACCCGGCCTCCATTGCGGAGATTGCCGGCGACAGCCATGCGCAGAATATCCCGCAGACCAACGGCACCATCGCCATCACCGATGCGGATATCGGCGACACACTCACCGTCACCGTCACCGGTAATGCGGCGGCGAGCTACACGCCGAGTGGTGGCGTTGCGGGCGCGCTGCCGGTGGAGAACTCCGTCAATGTTTCGGCGCTGATTGCCTCGGGCGCCATCAGCTTTGACGCGCTTATCTCCGATGGCGAGCAGCAGACGATCGGCTGGCACTACGATCCGGCCACTGCCGACCTCGATTGGCTGCGCCAGGGCGACACGCTGACGCTCACTTACGTGGCCCAGGTCAATGACGGTCACGGCAATGTCGGGGCGCAGAACCTGGTCATCACCATCACCGGCACCAACGATGTGCCGACCATCGACGCGGCGACCAACCCGGCCCCCATTGCGGAGATTGCCGGCGACAGCCATGCGCAGAATATCCCGCAGACCAACGGCACCATCGCCATCACCGACCAGGATCTCGGCGACACGCTCACCGTCACCGTCACCGGTAATGCGGCGGCGAGCTACACGCCGAGCGGTGGCGTTGCGGGCGCGCTGCCGGTGGAGAACTCCGTCAATGTTTCGGCGCTGATTGCCTCGGGCGCCATCAGCTTTGACGCGCTTATCTCCGATGGCGAGCAGCAGACGATCGGCTGGCACTACGATCCGGCCACTGCCGACCTCGATTGGCTGCGCCAGGGCGACACGCTGACGCTCACTTACGTGGCCCAGGTCAATGACGGTCACGGCAATGTCGGGGCGCAGAACCTGGTCATCACCATCACCGGCACCAACGATGTGCCGACCATCGACGCGGCGACCAACCCGGCCCCCATTGCGGAGATTGCCGGCGACAGCCATGCGCAGAATATCCCGCAGACCAACGGCACCATCGCCATCACCGACCAGGATCTCGGCGACACGCTCACCGTCACCGTCACCGGTAATGCGGCGGCGAGCTACACGCCGAGTGGTGGCGTTGCGGGCGCGCTGCCGGTGGAGAACTCCGTCAATGTTTCGGCGCTGATTGCCTCGGGCGCCATCAGCTTTGACACGCTTATCTCCGATGGCGAGCAGCAGACGATCGGCTGGCACTACGATCCGGCCACTGCCGACCTCGATTGGCTGCGCCAGGGCGACACGCTGACGCTCACTTACGTGGCCCAGGTCAATGACGGTCACGGCAATGTCGGGGCGCAGAACCTGGTCATCACCATCACCGGCACCAACGATGTGCCGACCATCGACGCGGCGACCAACCCGGCCCCCATTGCGGAGATTGCCGGCGACAGCCATGCGCAGAATATCCCGCAGACCAACGGCACCATCGCCATCACCGACCAGGATCTCGGCGACACGCTCACCGTCACCGTCACCGGTAATGCGGCGGCGAGCTACACGCCGAGTGGTGGCGTTGCGGGCGCGCTGCCGGTGGAGAACTCCGTCAATGTTTCGGCGCTGATTGCCTCGGGCGCCATCAGCTTTGACGCGCTTATCTCCGATGGCGAGCAGCAGACGATCGGCTGGCACTACGATCCGGCCGCTGCCGACCTCGATTGGCTGCGCCAGGGCGACACGCTGACGCTCACTTACGTGGCCCAGGTCAATGACGGTCACGGCAATGTCGGGGCGCAGAACCTGGTCATCACCATCACCGGCACCAACGATGTGCCGACCATCGACGCGGCGACCAACCCGGCCCCCATTGCGGAGATTGCCGGCGACAGCCATGCGCAGAATATCCCGCAGACCAACGGCACCATCGCCATCACCGACCAGGATCTCGGCGACACACTCACCGTCACCGTCACCGGCAATGCGGCGGCGAGCTACACGCCGAGTGGTGGCGTTGCGGGCGCGCTGCCGGTGGAGAACTCCGTCAATGTTTCGGCGCTGATTGCCTCGGGCGCCATCAGCTTTGACGCGCTTATCTCCGATGGCGAGCAGCAGACGATCGGCTGGCACTACGATCCGGCCACTGCCGACCTCGATTGGCTGCGCCAGGGCGACACGCTGACGCTCACTTACGTGGCCCAGGTCAATGACGGTCACGGCAATGTCGGGGCGCAGAACCTGGTCATCACCATCACCGGCACCAACGATGTGCCGACCATCGACGCGGCGACCAACCCGGCCCCCATTGCGGAGATTGCCGGCGACAGCCATGCGCAGAATATCCCGCAGACCAACGGCACCATCGCCATCACCGACCAGGATCTCGGCGACACGCTCACCGTCACCGTCACCGGTAATGCGGCGGCGAGCTACACGCCGGACGGTGGCGTTGCGGGCGCGCTGCCGGTGGAGAACTCCGTCAATGTTTCGGCGCTGATTGCCTCGGGCGCCATCAGCTTTGACACGCTTATCTCCGATGGCGAGCAGCAGACGATCGGCTGGCACTACGATCCGGCCACTGCCGACCTCGATTGGCTGCGCCAGGGCGACACGCTGACGCTCACTTACGTGGCCCAGGTCAATGACGGTCACGGCAATATCGGGGCGCAGAACCTGGTCATCACCATCACCGGCACCAACGATGTGCCGACCATCGATGCGGCGACCAACCCGGCCCCCATTGCGGAGATTGCCGGCGACAGCCATGCGCAGAATATCCCGCAGACCAACGGCACCATTGCCATCACCGACCAGGATCTCGGCGACACGCTCACCGTCACCGTCACCGGCAATGCGGCGGCGAGCTACACGCCGAGCGGTGGCGTTGCGGGCGCGCTGCCGGTGGAGAACTCCGTCAATGTTTCGGCGCTGATTGCCTCGGGCGCCATCAGCTTTGACGCGCTTATCTCCGATGGCGAGCAGCAGACGATCGGCTGGCACTACGATCCGGCCGCTGCCGACCTCGATTGGCTGCGCCAGGGCGACACGCTGACGCTCACTTACGTGGCCCAGGTCAATGACGGTCACGGCAATGTCGGGGCGCAGAACCTGGTCATCACCATCACCGGCACCAACGATGTGCCGACCATCGACGCGGCGACCAACCCGGCCCCCATTGCGGAGATTGCCGGCGACAGCCATGCGCAGAATATCCCGCAGACCAACGGCACCATCGCCATCACCGACCAGGATCTCGGCGACACGCTCACCGTCACCGTCACCGGTAATGCGGCGGCGAGCTACACGCCGGACGGTGGCGTTGCGGGTTCCGTACCGGCCGCAGACGTAAGCAAAATTGCCGCCCTCCTGAGCTCGGGCGCCATCAGCTTTGATGCGCTTATCTCCGATGGCGAGCAGCAGACGATCGGCTGGCACTACGATCCGGCCGCTGCCGACCTCGATTGGCTGCGCCAGGGCGACACGCTGACGCTCACTTACGTGGCCCAGGTCAATGACGGTCACGGCAATGTCGGGGCGCAGAACCTGGTCATCACCATCACCGGCACCAACGATGTGCCTGTCGTTACTCTCGGAGGCGGTGCCTATATCCTGGATCAATTTAAATCCCAAGATTACGGGGTCTGGAAGGAACAGAACGACGACTTTGATGCCGTTAACGGCAGCCCGATTGCCGGCGAATTTCAGATTGCGCACGATCCAACGACCGCAGCGGGAAATTTTCAGATCAGGCTTACAGATTTGGACGCGGAAGTCGGCGTTCCCGACTTGCTTTCCCGCACGGTAAACCTCAGCGGAGCGACATCGGCCACATTAACCTTCGATTACCGTCGGGACATTCCCAGTGGACAGGCTGATGACCAATTCTTCGTGCTTGCATCGAAAGACGGCGTCAACTTCACACAAATCGGGCAAATCGGTGCGACCGGGAACGCAAGTTTTGTCGACGGTTCCTATCACGCTTTCACGTTCGATTTATCTTCTTACATTTCGGCAAACACGACGATCCGATTTTCCGTTGGCGACAACGTTGATGATGGGGATGTTGTCTATGTCGACAATTTCAAAGTCGGCTATACGACCGGCTCTTCCGCGCAAAACATTACCGTGAACTACACCGAGAATAGTGCCGTCGGCCTGTCTGGTCAGGTTACTGATGTCGACGACACCACCATGGCGGCGGCGGCGATCGCGGTGACGAACGCAAAAGCTGGTGACAGCCTATCGTTGACCAATCTCGCTGCCCTGGCAGCACTTGGTATCTCGGTTGGACCCGGAAGCGACGCCACACACATCAATCTCATAGGCGCGGCAAGCAAGGCCAACTATGCAGCGGCACTGGGCCTTATCGTATTCAGTAACAGCAGCGACAATCCCGACACCTCGGACCGGACCATCGCGGTCACCGTTACCGACGTTCAAGGCGGAGTGTCCAACGCGGCAACGACAACGGTTCACGTCACGGCGGTCGACGACCCACCCGTGGTATGGGCGCCCGCCTCGATGTCCTTTGCGGGAACGCAGAGCAGCGACAACATTCCGCTGAATGTATTGAAGTTCGCCGATGTGGATACCGGCGGGCCCGTGACTGTCACGATATCGTCGAATGACTCCGACATGGATATCGATGCCAGCAATTTCGGTGGCGTTACGGTCAGTGGCGCCGGCGATAGCAACGTTAGCTTTACCGGGACGATTGCTGATCTTAATGCCTATTTCGGCGGCAATCACGCGACCGTGCAACTGAACGACTCGTCCGCCGACAACATTACCATTACCATTGACGACGGCGCTGGCGGCACGGATACGGCGACCATCACGGGCTACAACGTCAACAATCCGAGCTTCAGCAGCGCCGGCAATACTTTCAATTTCCCCGACAACGACGTCTTTAATGTCAACACGACATCGTTCAACGCGGGAAATGGCAATGATACGATTGTCACGGCCTGGAACCATGTAAACGCTGCGGCGACGACCTACAGCGGAGGGAGTGGAAGCGACACGATCACGGCCGTGTTCAGCCCCGATCAGCTCGACGAAGTGCTGAATAGTTCGCTCTCAACGGTTCGAAACTTCTACGACGGCACGCCCAGCTCAGGGATGAATCTCGATAATTCGAGCTGGAATGCAATTATCTCAACCGATTGGGAAACCGCGAAACTTGGCCTGGCGGCACCTCGGGTGAACGACTTTGGTGGGGTCTCTGCCCAAGACAATTATATTCCGCTCGATACCTGGGCTGGAGTCATCGGAACCGGCAATCAAGTTGCGATCAGTGGTACTTCCGGTGCGACCATCACCGGCACTGCGAGCGCGGACATTGTGATCGGCGGGGCGGTAAACCAAACTCTCAATGGCGACTCTGGCAATGATGTTCTGGCGGCCTTCCATTCCGGCGCCAATTCGCTCAACGGAGGCGACGGCGCAGATTTGCTGCTTGGTGGTCTTGGCAACGACACGCTGGCCGGCGGCGCCGGTAACGATGTTCTCGCAGGTGGCGCGGGCGCAGACGTCGTGACATGGGGTGCCGAAACGCTGACATCGGCTAACGCAGATTTGGTCATTGGCTATGACGTTACCGAAGGCGACAAGATCGATCTGCAAAGCCTCGTAAGCACATTCGTCAATGGAGGCGCCGCTGACTATGTTCGTGTCATCGGCAGTGGAAACGATCTGCTCGTCCAGGTCGATGCTGACGGGACCGCGGGCGGCGCCACTTTCACGACAGCCTATACCCTTCTCGGCGCAAATACCGACGGTGCCGATTTGGTGCGCGTTGCTGCTGGAGGTCAGAGCTACATGACTTCAGATAGCGGAGGTGTGTCTCCCACAGCCGACCCAATCATCCTTGATCTAGGCACGCCGGGCATTTCGTTCAGCTCGGTGGACAACGGAGTTTCATTTGATATCAACGCCGACGGCGTTCGTGATCATGTTGCCTGGACCGCCAGCAACGATGGCATCCTGGCCTATGACGTGAATGGCTCGGGAACCATCGACAATGGTAGCGAACTTTTCACACCCAATTTCGCGGGCGGCAACTTTACGAGCGGACTTGGTGCGCTCGCAAGCCTCGACAGTAATGCTGACGGCCTGATTAACAGCGCTGACGCGAACTTCGGCAAGTTGTTGGTGTGGCAAGACAGCAACCACGATGGCATCGCAGATGCCGGAGAACTATCGAGCCTTGGTGACCATGGAATTGCTGCAATCAATCTGGATTCGACGCCGGTTGCTGGTGAAATCGATGGCCAGACATTGCAGGCGGAAGGTTCGTTCTCCTACACGGATGGAACCACGGGAACATTCGTTGAAGTGGCCCTGACTACAGAATTTGGCACTCCCTCGAATCCTTCGGCGGGCAGCGACAGCGGCGGCGGCATTGCAGGCAGCAACAATGGCACGCTCGTCGGCGGCGCCGGGAATGTGCTGACCGGTGGTGCCGGCAGCGATACGTTCGTCTTTAAAGCGGTTTCCGATTCCCAACCAGGCGCCGGCCAATTCGACACAATCACGGACTTTGCTCACAACTCAGACCATATCGATCTGACAGCCATTGCCGGCGCGTCCCACGTTCAAGGGCTTGTGGCGACGGCCAATGTCGTGGATGCAAACAGCGTCAGCTGGTTTGTCGACAACACGCACAATGAAACCGTCCTCTACGTGAATACGAGCGCGACAGCGAACCACGTGGACATGGAAATCCATCTCACCGGGGCGAACATCAACCTCACCGGTGCGGATATCCTTCACCACACCTGATCTGCAGTCTGACCATGACGAGCCATTCCTGCGACGACAGCGGAAAACCGGCTGTTTCACAGCGTTTTGGTTAGTGCCATTAACTTTGCCCTGGTGTCGCTGGGCGACAAATCGGCGCGTTCGTGGCATATTTTGGTTAAGGGAACGCGGGAACTCGGCTAGCCAGTAACTGCCAAAAGAGCCGTTGCGGTTGAGTCTCGTCAGGTGTCAGTCGATGCAGCGTAGCCAATCGGATCGAAATCATTCTCCGGTTCGTTCGGAACTGGCACAGGCGCTGGCCGCATGTCGCGGAGCGTTCTACGGCACCGCTTTAATAAGCGGCATGAGCAATATCCTCATGCTGACCGGCGCCCTGTTCATGCTGGAAATCTATGATCGCGTGTTGCCTAGTCGCAGTCTGCCGACCCTCGTCGGCCTGCTCGTTCTGGCGGCAACCCTGTTTACGGCGTTGGGCATCCTCGATGCCATCCGCGGACGCATTCTGGTGCGCATCGGTGGCGCGCTTGATGAAACGCTGAGTGGCCGTGTCTACGACACTCTGATGCGCCTGCCCTTGAAGGTTGGCCTCCGCGGCGATGGCACCCAGCCTCTACGCGATTTGGATGCGGTACGTTCATATCTTTCCGGACTTGGGCCCGTCGCGCTTTTTGATTTGCCTTGGATACCCCTCTATCTCGCCATTTGCTTTGCATTTCATCCGCTGATTGGACTGACGGCGTTGGCTGGAGCGATCATTTTGATCGTGCTCACCCTGCTGACCGAAATTCTCATGCGCGCGCCCACCAAGGCGGCGACCGAAGCTGCTGTCGTCCGCAACAGTCTCGCAGAGACGAGTCGGCGCAATGCCGAGGCGTTAATCGCCATGGGAATGGCAGGACGGATCGCAACGCGCTGGAACGAGGCCAACCGCCAATACATGCGCAGCCAGCAGGTAGCGAGCGATCTCGGTGGTGGCTTGGGAGCGACTTCCAAAGTGATTCGCATGATGCTGCAATCCGGGGTCCTCGCGGTCGGCGCCTATTTGGTCATCAACCAGGAGGCCAGCGCGGGCATCATCATTGCCGCATCGATTCTCAGCGCACGCGCGCTGGCGCCAGTCGATCTCGCCATTGCGAATGGGAAGGGTTTCGTCGCCGCCCGCCAAAGTTGGCAAAGGTTGAACAGGCTTCTGGCGATATCACCCACACAGCCAGCGCCTATGCAGCTGCAGGCGCCGGCGCACCGTCTAACAGTAGAGGCCGTGAGCGGGTCGCCTCCCGGTGTTCCCAAAATTGTCGTCCAAGATATTACTTTCGAACTCGAATCCGGTCAGGGTCTCGGCATCATCGGACCAAGTGGCTCGGGGAAATCGTCCCTGGTCAGGTTGCTGGTCGGAGTATGGCAACCGGTACGCGGCAATGTTCGTATTGATGGCGCCGCCCTCGATCAATGGGCTCCGGACGCGCTCGGCCGTCATATCGGTTATTTGCCGCAAGATGTCGAACTGCTCGCCGGCACGGTGGCAGAAAATATCGCTCGGTTCGAAACGGACGCCGACACCGAGGCCGTGATTGCCGCAGCAAAGGCTGTCGGCGTACATGATTTGATCGTTCGGCTGCCTGCAGGTTATGACACGCCGATCGGCGAACAAGGCTCTGCCCTCTCCGCTGGGCAGGCGCAACGCATTGCGCTCGCTCGCTCCGTATATCGCGACCCGTTCCTAGTCGTGCTGGACGAACCCAATTCAAATCTCGACTCGGAGGGTGAGGAAGCCCTGACGCGCGCAATTCTCGGCGTGCGTGAACGCAAAGGTATCGTCATTGTCGTTGCACATCGACCGAGCGCGATTGCGGGAGTTGACCGGCTTCTGATGATGAATCAAGGCAAGGCCCAGGCTATCGGGCCGAAAGAAGACGTCTTGTCCAAAGTTCTGCAACGGCCGCTTGCCATGCCGCGGCCCCTTAAGGTTGTGCCTGAAAGCGGGAGTGCGGGCGCATGAAAATGTCGCGGTTTTTTTCAGTCTTGGCCGACCGCATCGAAACCCGGCTCGTTCCGCTGATGCCCGCTGCTGCGTCCGGAAGCTCGCGCGATTCCATCCATCGCCATCTTCTTACCGGTGGATTGATTGTGATCTTGCTCGCGTTTGGCGTTGGCGGTTGGGCTGCCACCACTCAAATTGCCGGTGCGCTTATCGCGCAAGGATCCATCGTCGTCGATTCCAACGTAAAGAAAGTGCAGCATCCGACTGGCGGCGTCGTAGGCAAGCTCAACGTGCAGGACGGCGATCGCGTCAAAGCGGGCGACATTCTCGTGCAACTCGACGACACGATAACGCGCGCCAACCTGGCTATCGTTACCAAGAGCCTTGACGAGCTTGCAGCGCGCAAGGCGCGACTTGAAGCGGAACGCGACGGAACGGAGACCATTACGTTCCCCGCTCAATTGCTGGCCCGCGAGACAGAGGCCCCGGTTGGTGTTGCCCTGGCAAATGAACGCAAGCTATTCGAGCTTCGCCGCTCTGCCAGGCTCGGTCAAAAGGGCCAGCTGAGACAGCGCATTGCGCAGTTACTGGATGAGATTCGGGGCCTTACCGCCCAGCAGGACGCGAAGGCGCGTGAGATAGCGCTCATCAGCAAAGAACTCGAAGGCGTGCGCGAACTCTGGAAGAACAACCTGGTGCAGATCACACGTCTCACCGCGCTCGAGCGTGATGGCGCTCGATTGGACGGCGAGCGCGCACAGCTGATCGCATCTGTCGCCCAGGCCAAGGGAAAAATCTCGGAGACCGAACTCCAGGTTATTCAAATCGACCAAGATTTGAGCAGCGAAGTCGCCAAAGACATGCGCGAAGTCGATGCCAAGTTCGGCGAATTCATCGAGCGCAAGGTAGCGGCTGAGGATCAGCTCAAACGCATCGACCTGCGTGCTCCGCAGGACGGTATTGTTCTGGAATCCAAGGTGCACACGGTGGGCGGCGTGATCCCGGCTGGTGACGCCATCATGCTGATTGTTCCGGAGTCCGACAATCTGATGGTTGAGGCCAAGGTCAATCCGCACGACATTGATCAAGTGCAGGTCGGGCAATCGGCGGTCTTGCGCTTTTCTGCATTCAACCTGCGCACGACTCCCGAAATCAATGGCACAGTCACACGGGTTTCTGCCGACACGACAACCGATCAACGCACCGGTCAAAATTACTACACCACCCGCATAGCCATGACGAAAGGCGAGATCGCGCGGCTTGGCGATATCAAGCTTATTCCGGGGATGCCGGTTGAGGCGTTCGTTCAAACCGGTGAACGCACGGTGATGTCGTATCTGATCAAGCCCCTGCAAGATCAATTCATGCGGGCCTTCCGGGAAAAATGACCGGCTCGCCGCCTTCCCTGCCGGTGGATAATTTCCGATGACATGGCTTTCACGGTGGGCGCGACGTTTCGGACTAGCGCGCGGATTGGCGCTTATTCTGCTGCTTGCCCTCGCGGCATTACGGGTCGTCAATCCGATACCGATTCAAGAGCTTCGGCTTCGAGTCTTTGATCTCTTCCAGATCCTGCATCCGCGCGAAGCAACCCAGCGTCCGGTCGTAATTGTCGATATCGATGAAAAAAGTCTGAAGTCTATCGGCCAGTGGCCATGGCCGCGCACACGCGTCGCCGATCTCGTCGCGCGCCTGACGCAGATGGGTGCGCTGGTGGTTGCGTTCGATATTGTGTTTGCCGAACCTGACCGCATGTCACCGAACGTCGCAGCCGACGCATTTCGCGACCTGGACGAGGCCACGCGAGCAAAGTTGCGGGCCTTGCCGAGCAACGATTCGGTCCTGGCCGATGTCTTGCGTAAATCGCGAGTCGTGCTTGGCGAGTTGGGGCTGCCGTTCGCGGTGGCGCAGCCACTGGAAAGCAAGCCGCCAATCGGGCTCGCGACAGTGGGCGGCGATCCGCGACGATATCTTCTGAACTTTCCAGGATTGCTGCGTAACGTGCCGGTGCTCGAGCAGGCCGCGACCGGGCGCGGCTTGTTCACCATCCGCGCGGAGCGTGACGGAATCGTGCGGCGCGTGCCTATCGTGATGCAGGCTCAGGGCACCGTCATGCCCTCCCTGGTCCTGGAAATGCTGCGGGTGGTGAGCGGAAGCAATACTGTTCTGATCCATTCGGACAGCGCCGGAGTTCAAAACGCAGCCGTGCCCGGCTTTGTTATTCCGACGGACCGCAATGGGCAGCTTTGGATTCATTTTGCGCCCCACGACACGGCACGCTACGTGTCCGCCGCAGACGTTCTCGATGGCGGGGTGCCGGCCGAACGCGTGGCGCAAAGGCTTGTGCTGATCGGAACATCGGCCGTCGGCCTGCTGGACTCCAAGACCACGCCGATCGATCCGGTCATGCCCGGCGTAGAAGTCCACGCCCAAGTGCTCGAGAACGTGTTGACCGGGTCGGTGCTGTCTGCACCTAACTATACGATCGGTGTAGAACTTTGCGCGGCGCTTCTGCTTGGCATTGCCATTATCTGGCTTGCACCAATTTTAAATCCGATTCTTCTGCTTGGCTTTGGGGCGGCGATTGTCTCAATAACGGTGGGTGCCTCCTGGTATTTCTACCTGCAGAACCGGCTGCTGTTCGATTTCACCTATCCGCTGCTTTCCAGCGCTCTGGTGTATCTCACGCTGGTGTTCAGCAATTATGCCAGCGAACAGGCACAGCGCCGCCGAATCCGCTCCGCATTCGGACAATATCTATCGCCCGCATTGGTCGAACAGCTCGCTCATTCGCCGGAAAAACTCGTACTCGGCGGCGAAGATCGCGAGATGAGCATCCTGTTCAGCGACGTGCGTGGATTCACCACGATATCCGAACTCTATAAAGAAGACCCGCAAGGGCTTACGTCACTGATGAACAGTTTTCTGACGCCTTTGACCAACGCGATCATCGATCATAAAGGCACGATCGATAAGTATATGGGCGACGCGATCATGGCTTTCTGGAACGCCCCCCTTAACGATGCGCTACATGAGTACAATGCCTGCGAGGCGGCGCTCGAAATGCTTCACCGCGTCGACACGCTCAACCGGCAACGCGAGAAACAAGCAAGCGAAAATGGCCAACGCTTCATTCCCATCAAGGTGGGGGTTGGCATCAATACCGGCAGATGTGTCGTCGGAAACATGGGGTCCGATCTCCGCTTCAACTATTCGGTGCTGGGAGACCCGGTCAATCTGGCATCGCGGCTAGAGGGGCAATCCAAGAATTACGGCGTTCCCATTATTATCGGATCAAAAACCGCATCGGGACTTCGCGACAAGTTTGCGGTGTTGGAACTCGATTGCATTACAGTGAAAGGCAAGACGGAACCCGAGTCCGTTTTCACAATCCTCGGGCGAGCGGACGTTGCCGGCAGCGATCGTTTTGGCAGCCTGCAGGCGAACGTCAAAGAAATGCTCGATCGCTTTCGGCAACAGGATTTTAGCGGCGCCTCAAAATCAATCGTCCACTGTCGGGAAGTCGATGACGGTTTCGGTCTGGGACATTTATTCGATCTTTACGCCGCACGCATTCGCACGTTCGAGCAAAACCCGCCGCCCTCCGACTGGAACGGTGTGTTCGTTCTGGAGAGCAAATAGCTGCCGTGGCCGCTAAATCGCCGCAACGCGTGCCCAATTTGGGACGCTTTGATCACCGAGAGTGGCGTTTCGGTCACATTCTGGCTATTGTGCGGGTGCTAGCGGGGTGGAATTCCGAATGATCGGGGCTACGAAGCTTGGGCGGCCCGTGGCGGCGGCGATCGCGGGTATTGCGGTATCGCTGTCGGCCGCCTATGCCGACTTTTTGGAAGGCGCGCTGGTCCAGGCCTATCAGAACAATCCCTCACTCAATTCGCAGCGCGCGTCCGTGCGCGCGGTCGATGAAGGCGTACCGCAGGCCTTGTCGGGCTACCGTCCGAGGGTGACGGTCAACGGCACGATCGGCCAGCAATATTCCGACACCACGACGCGTTCGGCGACGGTTGCGGCGACCTATACGCAGCTCTCCGGCGCCATGACGCCGAACAGCTATGGCGTGACGGCAACGCAGACGCTTTACAACGGCTTTCAGACCTCGAACCGCACGCGCCAGGCTGAGAGCCAGGTGCAGGGGGCGCGCGAGACCTTGCGGGTGAGCGAGCAGTCGGTGCTGCTCAATGCGGTGACCGCCTATATGAATTTGTTGCGCGACAGCGCGATCCTCGACCTGCAGCGGCGCAACGTCGAGGTGTTGCAGGAGCAGCTGCGCCAGACCCGCGATCGCTTCAATGTCGGCGAGGTGACGCGCACCGACGTTGCGCAATCGGAATCGCGGCTGGCGTCCGGTCGCTCGCAGGTTTTGAGCGCGGAGGCGACCTACAAGGCGTCTGTTGCGACCTATCGTCAGGTGATCGGGGTTGAGCCGGGCAAGCTGACGCCGGGTTCGCCGGTTGACCGGTTCTCGCCGCAAAATCTGGCGCAGGCCGTCGGGGTTGGCACGGCGACGCATCCCTCGGTGACCAGCGCGCAATACAATGTCGATGCCGCGCTGTTGCAGGTGAAGGTGGCGGAAGGCGCGCTTTATCCGACGCTGTCGGTGCAGGGCAATGTGCAGCAGAGCAACGAGTTGAGCCTGCTGCAGCTCAAGACCTTCAACGCCTCGGTGCTGGGCCAGCTCAGCGTTCCGATCTACCAGGGCGGGGCGGAGTATTCGCTGATCCGGCAGGCCAAGGAGACGCTCGGGCAGCGCCGGCTTGATCTTGATACGGCGCGCGACCAGGTGCGCCAGACGGTGGTGCAGTCGTGGGGGCAGCTGGAGGCGTCCAAGGCCAATATCGATGCGACGCAGGCGCAGGTGCAGGCTTCCGAGATCGCGCTCAACGGCGTGCGCGAGGAAGCGCGCGTTGGCCAGCGCACCACGCTCGACGTGCTCAACGCGCAGCAGGAACTGGTGAACGCGCGGGTGGCGCTGGTGAGCGCGCAGCGCGACCGGGTGGTGGCCTCCTACACGCTGTTGTCGGCGGTCGGACGCCTGTCGCCACAGATCCTCGCCCTGCATGTGCCGGTCTATGACTCCAACGTGCACTATCAGCAGGTGCGCGACACCTGGGCCGGCGTGCGAACCCCCGACGGGCGGTGAGCCGAACACCGCCGCTTTTCAATTCCGGCAGTCGAATGTCGACCGCGTTCTTGCGGTCGGCGATACATTGCGATCAGTATAGACATCCGAATTTGTATAGTTGGATAGGTCATGGCAATTGCTCGGAAATCTGCTCGTCGCTTGCGGTCCCAACTCTGGTTTGACAATCCCGACAACCCTGGAATGACGGCGCTCTACCTTGAGCGCTATCTTAACTATGGGCTTACGTCGGCAGAACTGCGATCCGGCAAACCGATCATAGGAATTGCACAGACGGGATCGGACCTGTCTCCCTGCAACCGGCATCATCTCGAGCTTGCCAAGCGAGTGCGTGAAGGCATTCGTGCCGCCGGAGGTGTTGCATTTGAATTCCCGTGTCACCCGATTCAGGAAACCGGAAAGCGGCCTACCGCCGCGCTCGATCGCAACCTTGCCTATCTCAGTCTGGTCGAAGTGCTGTACGGCTATCCGCTCGACGGAGTCGTGCTGATGACCGGTTGTGACAAGACCACGCCGGCCTGCCTGATGGCGGCAGCAACGGTGAACACACCTGCAATCGTACTTTCGGGCGGCCCGATGCTGAACGGGTGGTGGAAGGGCGAGCGTGCAGGCTCGGGCACGGTCATCTGGAAAGCACGGGAAGAACTTGCTGCAGGACGCATCGACAATCGCGAATTTCTGGAAATCGCGGCGGCCTCGGCTCCTTCGATCGGACATTGCAACACCATGGGCACGGCCTCGACCATGAACGGCCTTGCGGAGGCGCTTGGGATGTCATTGCCTGGGTGCGCCGCTATCCCCGCCCCTTATCGCGAGCGTGGTCAAATTGCCTATGACACGGGCCTGCGTGCCGTCGCGATCGTCGAGCAAAATCTCAAGCCCTCGGATATCCTGACCCGCAAGGCCTTCGAGAATGCCATCGTCGCAAATTCGGCAATAGGCGGCTCGACCAACGCACCGATCCATATCAACGCAATTGCGCGCCACATCGGCGTGAAACTCTCAATAGAAGATTGGGAAAAAGTTGGTTATGACGTGCCGCTGCTGGTCAACATGCAGCCGGCCGGAAAATATCTTGGCGAGGAATATTACCGGGCGGGCGGCTTGCCAGCCGTGATGCATGAATTACTAAAAGCCAAGCGCATCCACGCAGATGCGCTAACTATCAATGGCAAGACGATGGGCGAAAATGTCCGAAACGCCCACAGTAAGAACGCAGAGGTCATCAAGCCATATAGTGCGCCGATGAGAAAACAGGCCGGTTTCAAGGTATTCAAGGGGAACCTGTTCGATTCCGCAATCATGAAAACCAGCGTGATTTCCGAAGAATTCCGCAAGCGTTACCTTTCCAATCCGAAGGACAAGAACGCTTTCGAGGGCCGCGCGGTGGTGTTCGAAGGGCCGGAAGATTATCACCATCGCGTCGACGATCCGTCCCTGAAGATCGATGAATACACTTTGCTATTCATGCGTGGCGCCGGGCCCATCGGATATCCAGGCTCTGCAGAGGTTGTGAATATGCAGCCACCCGCCGCCCTGATAAAAAAAGGTGTTACATCCCTGCCCTGCATCGGTGACGGGCGCCAATCGGGCACATCCGGCTCGCCATCGATTCTCAACGCGTCGCCCGAAGCGGCAGTCAACGGCGGCCTTGCCCTACTCAAAACCGGCGACCGCGTACGCATCGATCTCGGCAAAGGCACGGCCGACATTCTTGTCTCGAAGGCGGAGTTGTCACGCCGGCGCGCTGCCTTGCTCAAACGTGGAGGTTATCAATATCCGGCAAGTCAGACGCCGTGGCAGGAAATCCAGCGCGGCATGGTCGATCAACTTGCCGACGGCATGGTGCTTAAGCCGGCGGTAAAATACCAACGTGTGGCGCAAAAGAGCATACCGCGGGACAACCATTGAAAGAGAGTCCATCCGGTGAGCAATAGATTAAAAGGAAAGCTGGCGCTGGTAACCGCCGCTGGCCAGGGTATTGGCCGGGCCATCGCCGAAGCATTTATCGCCGAAGGCGCCAACGTCATCGCAACCGATGTCTCCGTCGACAAACTCAAGGGGCTGAAAGCCGCTAAACGCGCGAAGCTCGACGTGCTTTCGACTAAAGCCGTCGATGCTTTTGCCAAGGCGGTCACCAAGGAGTTCGGTGCGCTCAATGTGCTGACCAATGTCGCGGGTTATGTGCATCAGGGTACAGTGCTCGAATGTTCTGAGAAGGATTGGGATTTTTCGTTCGACCTCAACGTGAAATCCATGCACCGAACCATCAAGGCATTCCTCCCTGCCATGCTCAAAAACGGAGGAGCCTCCATCATCAACATGTCGTCCGGCGTCTCGTCCATTAAGGGTTTACCAAATCGCTATGCTTACGGCGCGACCAAGGCAGCTGTGATCGGCTTGACCAAAGCCGTCGCGGTCGATTTCATCACCAGAGGAATTCGGTGCAACGCTATCTGCCCCGGTACAATTGTGTCGCCCTCATTCGAGGAACGCGTGAAAGCAGTCGCCCAGGCGACGGGCAAGCCACTCAAGCAGGTGCGTGACAATTTCATTGCGCGCCAGCCGATGGCCCGGCTCGGCACCGCCGAGGAAGTCGCCATGCTCGCAGTGTTTCTGGCATCGGATGAGTTAAGCTACATCACCGGGCAACCGCACCTCGTGGATGGTGGCTTGGCGCTTTAAGTCCGGGGGTAGCCGCCACCCTCTCGATGAACGCAAGTCGGGCTTGCTTTTCGAAGGGCGAAGGCCCGATGATTTGCTGGCGATGCCCCGGTGGGGACCTACGAGATGCCAACAAGAAAAGACGTATGCGCAGGGCCGCAACGTGGCCCGGGAGGAGTGAATGGCGTCAGTCGCGATCCGCGACGTAAAGAAGGCCTTCGGCGCTACCAGCGTCATCCATGGCGTCGACATCGCGATAAGGGACGGTGAGTTCGTCGTCCTCGTCGGCCCATCCGGCTGCGGCAAATCGACTTTGCTGCGGATGATCGCGGGCCTCGAAAATATCACAGCGGGTGAAATCCGCATCGGCGACCGAGTGGTCAACAACCTGCCGCCGAAAGAGCGCGACGTCGCCATGGTGTTTCAGAACTACGCGCTCTATCCGCATATGACGGTTGCCGCCAACATGGCATTCTCCATGAAACTGCGGGGCGCGCCGCAAAGCGAGATCGATGAGCGTGTCAATCGCGCTGCGGCTATTCTCGGTTTGTCGCAGCTGCTTCAACGTTTCCCGCGCCAGCTTTCCGGGGGACAACGCCAACGCGTGGCCATGGGACGCGCGATCGTGCGTGATCCGCAGGTGTTTCTGTTTGATGAGCCCTTGTCCAATCTTGATGCCAAGTTGCGCGTACAGATGCGCACGGAGATCAAGGAGCTCCATCAACGTCTGAAAACCACAACGATCTACGTCACCCATGATCAGATCGAGGCGATGACCATGGCCGACAAAATCGTGGTCATGCATGACGGGCGGGTAGAACAGATCGGCGCGCCATTGGAGCTCTACGACCGGCCCGACAACCTGTTCGTCGCGGGCTTTATCGGGTCGCCGGCGATGAACATGATCAAGGGCCGCATTCGTGTGAATGGCGCCGCCAGCTTCGAAGGGCCGGCCGGACTGATATTTTCGCTTGCATCCGCAGGTCCCGGCAACGACGGGCGCCCCGCGGTATACGGCGTGCGGCCGGAGCATTTTTCGCTTGCCGACGACGGCGCCGAAGCTGAGGTGCAGGTCATCGAACCGACCGGCTCGGAACTCCAGGTCGTCGCTAAACTCGGCGGAGAGGATATTATCGCGGTTTTCCGCGAACGCCATCAGTTCAAGCCGGGCGAAAAAATCCGGCTCAAACCCGATCCGCGACTCGTCCATCTTTTCGACGAGACGACCGGAAAACGTCTTAGCAACTAGATCCACAACGGAGGACCGATCATGAGTATTTTCACACGCCGCACCCTGGTAAAGGGCGGCACTGCGGCCGGCGTCGCCGCAGCATTGACGGGGCCCGCTCTGCTCGAATGGGCAAAGGCATGGGCGCAGAACGCACCGTGGAAACCTGAAAAAGGTGCCAAGCTTTCGATGTTGCGCTGGAAATATTTCGTGCAGTCGGAAGATGACGCATTCGTAAAACTGATAGAGGCATTCACCAAGGCCACAGGCGTCAAGGTCGACATTTCACGTGAGTCCTACGAGGACGTGCAACCGAAGGCCTCCGTCGCCGCCAATACCGGCACAGGCCCCGACCTTTTCTGGGGCCTCTATTCGCTGCCACATTTATTTCCGCAGAAGTGCGTCGATGTTACCGACGTCGCCGACTATCTCGGCAAGAAATACGGCGGCTGGGTGCCAAGCGCGATTACATACGGCAAGAGCGGCAACAAGTGGATCTGCGTTCCGATTTGCTATTCCGGCAACATGATCAACTACCGCATCGAAGCTTCGAAAAAAGCCGGCTTCTCCAAGTTCCCCGATAAGTCCGACGCCTTTCTCGAATATGCCAAAGCAATGAAGGCGCAGAATACGCCGGGCGGATTTGCGCTCGGGCACGCCTCCGGCGATGGCAATGGCTGGGTGCATTGGTGCCTGTGGTCGCAGGGCGGAAATACCGTCGACAAAAGCGACAAGGTGATCATCAACTCGCCGGAAACAGCCAAGGCGCTTGAGTTCGCCAAGACACTTTACGGCTCGATGATCCCGGGAACCGCCTCCTGGAACGATGCATCAAACAACAAGGCGTTTCTGGCCGGCGAAATCAATTGGACCGATAACGGCATCTCGATCTACGTCGCAGCCAAGAAAGACCCTACGAAAAAACAGATCGCCGAAGATATGGACCATGCGTATTGGCCGGTCGGCCCCATCGGCAAACCGACCGAGTTGCATCTGATGTATCCGGCGATGGTGATGACCTACACCAAATATCCGCAGGCTTGTAAGGCGCTGCTTGCATTCATGCTGGAAGCTGACAACTTCAATCCGTGGATCGAGTTGGCTCAGGGCTACCTGACACACTGCCTGAACGCCTACGACAAAAACCCAATCTGGACTGCGGATCCCAAGAACAAGGTCTTTGGCGAAGCGGCAAAGCGCACGCTTACCGCGGGCGGCCTCGGTTCAGTCGGTGAAAAGGCGGCCACCGCGATTGCCGACTTCGTCGTGCTCGACATGTTCGCGAACTACTGCACGGGCCGCGAGGACGTAAAGGGTTCAATCGCGATCGCTGAGCGTCAGTTGAAGCGGATATACAGGTAGGCAGCGTGTCTCAGCGTCATGGCCGGATTTTTCGGCCATGACGTGTGAGGCGTTGAACGACATCGTGGTAACAGCATGACTGATCTCGCTGTCAACGGTCACCGGGGGTCGCGGCGTGACGTGACGGCATGGGAACAGCTCAAAACCAACCGCAACTGGCTGGCGATCTGGTTCATGCTGCCGGCGGCGGCGTTTCTGATCCTGTTCCTCGCCTACCCGCTCGGGCTCGGCGTTTGGCTGTCTTTTACGGACGCACGGCTCGGCCGCGGCGGTGAGTTCGTGGGATTCGAGAACTACGAATTTCTCTGGGATGACTCGACGTTCTGGCTGTCGGTTTTCAATACGCTGCTCTACACCACCGTCGCCAGCACCATAAAATTCGCCGTGGGTCTCTATCTCGCACTGCTGTTGAACGAGAAGCTTCCGTTCAAGGCGATCATCCGCGCGGTGGTGCTGATCCCGTTCATCGTACCAACGGTGCTTTCAGCCATCGCGTTCTGGTGGCTGTTCGATCCGCAATTTTCGATCATCTCGTGGTCACTCAAGAAAATGGGCCTTATCACGACCAATATCGATTTTCTCGGCGACGTCTGGAATGCACGCTGGTCGGTGATCTTCGCCAATATTTGGCGGGGCGTTCCATTCGTGGCCATCACGCTGCTTGCGGGACTGCAGACGGTATCCCCGTCACTCTATGAGGCGGCCACGATCGACGGCGCGACCAACTGGCAGCGTTTCCGCTACATCACTTATCCGCTGCTCACTCCGATCATCGCCGTAGTCATGACCTTTTCGGTGCTCTTCACGTTCACCGATTTTCAGCTCATCTGGGTAATGACGCGTGGTGGCCCGGTCAACGCCACGCATCTGATGGCAACCTTTTCTTACCAACGCGCCATCATGAGCGGCTATCTCGGCGAAGGCGCCGCCATCTCGACTGCCATGATTCCGTTCCTCCTTTTTGCCATTCTGGTTTCATGGTTTGGCTTGCAGCGGCGGAAATGGCAGCAAGGAGAGAGCAATGACTGACGCTCTCGCGGGCAAGGCAGCCAACCCCAAAGCAGTACTCACCGGTTCGGCGCCGCTTGCCGATGAAACCGAGGGCATGAGCTATCTGCAGTCGCTGCCACGACGGCTCGTAACACTCTACCTGCCGCTTTCCATAATTCTTTCGATTCTTTTATTCCCGTTCTACTGGATGGCGCTAACGTCAGTGAAGCCTGACGAGCAGCTGCTCGATCTCGACACCTACAGTCCATTCTGGACTTGGAATCCGACGTTCAAGCATATCTACAAGCTGCTGTTCGAGACCGACTACCCGATATGGCTCTGGAACACGATGCTGGTCGCGGTTTGCGCGACAGCCTTGTCGATCATCGCCAGTGTGCTTGCCGCCTACGCAATCGTGCGGCTGCGTTACAAAGGCGCCCAATGGGTTGGCGGATTGATCTTCCTTGCCTATCTCGTACCGCCGTCGATCCTGTTCATTCCGCTCTCGACCGTCGTATTTCAATACGGCTTGTTCGACACTCCGTTTGCGCTGATTTTGACCTATCCCACCATCCTCATTCCGTTCTCGACTTGGCTGCTGATGGGCTATTTCAAGACCATCCCATTCGAACTTGAGGAATGCGCGTTGATTGATGGCGCGAGCCGCTGGCAAATACTTACCCGCATCGTACTGCCTCTCGCGATTCCAGGGCTAATCTCGGCCTTCATTTTCTGCTTCACGCTGTGCTGGAACGAATTCATTTACGCCCTGACCTTTATTTCATCGGTGCAATACAAGACCGTGCCGGTTGCGATCGTGACCGCCTTGGTGGATGGAGACATTTACCGCTGGGGTTCGCTCATGGCTGGCGCGATGATCGGATCGTTGCCGCTGGTCGTGCTATATGCGTTCTTTGTCGAGCACTACGTCTCGGCAATGACCGGTGCGGTGAAAGAATAAATCTTATTGGGCTCGCCGCTCAGCTCCCGCCATGCAACTCGGTCGCCCCCAAGCCGCCGCTAACCGGCTTTCGGGTCGGCAACGACCGAAAGAAATCAAGAAAATCACGGCATTACTTGGGGCTCAACCGTACGTTGCAATGTCGGCAACCTGACACAGCCAATTATGAGGGGAACCTTTCCCCTTGTTTTCCGTTTAAGCGCTGGGCGATTTCCGGGAGGAGGTTTCTAAAACTGCGTTTCGCATTTGCCTACGTCGCACTTGGACGCAGCCCTCTTCATGTCATCAACACCAGAGGAAAACCATGAATTGTATGAGTATCATGGCAGCTATCGTCGCGTTGCTCCTTATCCCCGTCCTATCTTCACCAGCCGCCGCCTATCATTCGCGGCACACCCGTCACCATTTTTCCAGTCATCATAAACATTTCTATCCGCGTCTTTCTCGCTATCGCTCGGATGAGTGCGTGTTGACGAATAGCGGGCGACGCGTCTGCAACGCCAGTTATCAAGCGCCGGTTGTGGATGCTGCTGTTGTCGACGCTACTGGCAATAGAACCTTTGCCATGGCAGATGCAGAGACAATTATCGGCTCCCGTCCAAGCGGTTGCCCGCATTCCTATTGCGGTTGTGGACTAAGAAAATATCTCGGATTGAGCGATACACGGTTTAACCTGGCCTCGAATTGGGCGCGCTTGCTTCCGCGGGAGCCCGGTCCGCGGGCGGGCCTCGCCGCTGTTCGCAATCATCACGTCATGTACATCGAAGCTGCCGCCGGCAACGGGCAATGGCTGATCCGTGATTACAATTCCGGCGGCGGATTATCGAGAGTGCATGTGCGCGACGTCCGCGGCTACATCTTTGTAAATCCGCGCGCGTAAAGGAGTGAAGGAGACAGCAATGCATAAAACCATCTTTTCAAAAACCTGGGGACGTTATCAGCGCGAATTCCCGAAGCGTGCGTCCGAGTTTACCGGTGAGCTCAGCCACCGTTTGATCGCTTTACGTAAACTTGCTACGAACGTGCCGCGCGTGACCTGTCCGGAATGCGGAAAGAAAATGCGGCTTGCGCTTCTCGAGCCACACGCCAAGCCGACCATACGCAAGGAAACGACGACCTATATCTGCGATTGTGGTGAGACATACAGCTATACAGTAGCGCCGCAGTTCTAGCAGCGCGCATTTTCCAGCGCGTCAATGACAGAGTAAATCGCACACCAACGAGCCTGCGATCCCGCTATCTATATTTTACGACTTCTGTCGTTGCCCAATTGCACGTCGGACATTCGTATGTGCGCGCCGCAACCAAAACGTACGGTTTTATACCTCCGTTATGCTGTCCGGTCGTCAGAAACCGAACAAAGAACGCGTAAATACCGCAATGCGGCATCGAATATAAAGTTCGCAATCAGTCATACGAGGACTTATATAAAGCTCATCACTGACAGGCTTGCTGGCATCGGTGACTGAGAGACGCGACCGCGCTCCCGCCCAAAACGGGAGGCGTGTCGTGAACAAATCGCCCAATCTCATCCTTGCATCGACTTCCGACGAGATATATCGCGCGCTTTTCGCGCATCTGAAACCGATGGAATTGAAACACGCCGAGGTGCTGACGGAGGCCGGTACCTCGATCAAAAACGTCTATTTTCCGCATACAGGAATCATCTCGCTCGTTGTCGAGCTCAGCGTCGGTGAAATGGTCGAGACGGCCATGGTCGGCCGGGATGGCGTCGTCAACGCCGCATCTGCGCTCGATGGCAAGGTCGCCCTGAACAAGGCGATCGTGCAGCTGGCGGGCGAAGGACTGACCATTTCCGCTCAGCGGCTGAGCGAGGTCGCAGATCGATTCCGGGATTTTCGGGCGCTTCTCATTCGCCACGAACAAGTGCTATTCGCGCAAGCCCAACAATCCGCAGCATGCAACGCGAGCCACTCGGTCGAGGCCCGCATGTGCCGTTGGCTTTTGCGGCTACGTGACCTCGCAGCAAGCGACAATCTTTTGATCACCCAGGAATTTCTTGCGCAAATGCTTGGCGTCCGCAGAACCAGCGTTTCACTCGTAGCAAGCACGCTGCAAAAGGCAGGTCTCATTCAATATAAACGCGGCCATGTCAGTATTCTGGATGTGAATGGTCTCAGGGAGGCAACGTGTGAGTGTTATGATGTGGTCAATGCGCACTATGATCGCCTTTTACTGCCCGAAAAAAACTTGGAAACCCGGCGATGCCAACAAGGGAAAAATAACCGCTAATCCCTTTTCGTGCATTGATCGCCATCGTCGTTTTCGAGTTTTTCCGCGCGCTGTACGTAATCGTCTCCTATGGCCCGCGTTCGTTCGGCGGCGGCATGATCGCTTAAAGAGCGCGCTATAGTGAAACAAAGCTCCGCTTGCGCGCGATAATACGCAGCCTCCACCATGACCGACTCTTTTCGCTGTTCAGTCGACCCGGAGAGCACATCTTGCCCATCGCCGAATACGCGGCTTCTTTGGGTCCGATAAAATATAACTCTGAATACCTATGTCGGGTTCCTGACAAAGGGGAAAATACATTCAAATTCTCAAAGACATCGCGATTAATGTCCAGGAGACACGGAAGTAGGCGTCAAATGAGTAGTTACCTAACAACTCGGCTGTTTTCGGCGCTGGGGCGAGGGTATTTTGCCTTGCGGGCAATAAGGAACTTGCGATGACCGAACCTGGCGCCAACCCTTGGCTTAATAATTCCCTGAAAAACGGCCAGGCGTCGCTGGACGATGCTCTTGTTTCTCTTTGCGAGCATGTCGAAGCGCTGGCTCCTGGCTCGATCGCCGGCCTGACGATTTGTAATCCTTCCCGAACTCACATCGAACGCGCCATCTTCCCCAAGTTGGCCCAGTTTTCCGCTGCTATCGCAGCGATCCCGCTGGTGCCGGCCGACTTTGGCAGCTGTGTTAACGCTGTCGTGAGCGGCAAGGTCATCACCTGTTCCGACATTGTGGAAGAGAAGCGCTTCGATCCGCAGTGGCAGCGCCTGTGTCTCGAACACGGTCTCCGCTCCTTGCAATCGCGGCCGGTCTATCTTCGCGATGGCAGGCCCTACGCCACGTTCGTGCTCGCTTATCGGCAACCGCGCGAGGAAACCGGTTGGGACATTGCATTGATGAAGTTTGCCGCAGATGCAGCGGGTCTCATCATTCAGTCTGATCTCGATCGCGCCAACATCGCTGCCGAATAGCGAAGCGACGACGTCCGCTTTTGGCCTAAAGTGCAACTGTCTCAATATGATTGATGTCTTGCGAACGCCGCGAGGGACGCAATACAGCTGTATCAAGCGAAAGCGGGAATAGAACCTGCTGGCGCCGTCAGCATCGAGACACGCGTCCCTGCCCAACATTTCAATGGTCATCGAAATGCGCGACTGGGGAAACCTAAGCGAGCGCGCCTGTGCAATCGTCGAATAACTCATCGACCGCAAATATCCGCGGGATCAGCTTCTGGCGGAAGCTGTAGTCGATGATGATCTTCAGGGAAGCGCGGTTGGCGTCGACCCCGAAACGCCACGGATCGAGAACGCTGCCATCGGAGGGCGGTGGCGCCGCGCGCCGGCTCTCGCGCAGGATTCGGTAGATCTCCTTCACGAGATCGGGGCGGGATTTCGAGATTGTACTTCGAACGACCATCATATGGTTGATCGGGACACCGCCGTGCATTTCCGCCCACTTGCGTGCCGTTGCGTCAGCATCGGGAATAAGGGGCGCCAGCCGTGGATCAGGCAGTTTATCGCCGACTATGGCGGCATCGAGCTCGCCGTCGAGCAACATCTGCGCCAGCGCCTTGTCCGCAGGGGCGCGCGTGACGAAACTGGGATCATGATATTCGGCGAGATGTGGTTCCTCAAATGTAACCCAGTGGGCATTCGCGGGATCGACGCTGTAGTCATCGCTGAGAAACCCGCGTACCCAGGCACCCGTCGTTTGCGTATAGGCGCGCACACCGACCCGTTTGCCCGATAGATCGGATGCATTTAACGCACCGCGCTGTGGATTGTACGCGATCGTGTGGTGCTGACCGCGGCCGAGCACGGTTGCCGGAATGAGCACATAAGGCTTGCCAAAGGCCTTCGCCTGTAAATAGGTGACAATTGCCAATTCTCCCACATCGAACTTCGCTTCGCGCACCAACGGCTTGAAGGCTGTGTTCGACACTTTCACGTTTGCGAAGTCAAAGCTAACAAGATCGGATGTCACCTCCCCTTTCTTGAGCGCCATCGTGTTCGGGTAATCTCCGAGCAAAGTGTACAACTTCGTGTTTGCAACTGTTGACGTCACGGTTTATCTCCGAGTGCCGGATAAAGCGTCCGCGCAGTCCTGGAAAAGATCCAATCCTGATCGGTATGCGGCAAGCAGACTAACGATTGCTGCGCCATGGCCAACAGGTCCGGCAGGCTGCCTTCGCTGGAAGGGTAGTTTGATCCCCATGCAAGCCGCGGCGCGCCGAACGCGGAAACAAGGCGCGGAAAAAAAGTTTCAGGTGTTGCTTTGCCGCGTCGGGATTCGGCGAAAATGCGCGGCGTAAGTTTCATGTAGACATTGGGGCAGCGCGCGAGGGCAAACAGGTTGGCTGCGGCATCATAGGGCGGCCCGTCTGCCAGTTCTGGCCGCGCGCAGTGATCGAGAATAATGCGCACCTTGGGAAAACGCTCGGCCATGCGGACCGCCTGCGGAATGGCCTTTGCCGACATTTGCAGGCAGACCGAAAGGCCAAGCTGGCTCGCGCATGACCATGCGGTATAGGATTTCGGGTCATCGAGCCAATTTGCCTGCTCGGACATGGTGCTGCCGAAGGTGAAAAGGCGCATGCCGGTTAAGCCTTTGGCTCGCCAGTCACGCATACGTGCCGGGGCATCGGGTGCAAGCACGTCGACAGAGAACACACCGGTGAAGCGGTTCGGATCGGCAGCCACTGCATCCGCCACATAAGAATTGTCGTGCCCGTAGCAGGTCGAAGCTTGCACGATCGCAGCCTTCTGCACTCCGGCTACATCCATTGCGGCGACCAGCTGTTCCAGGGTCACGGGGCGCGTGCGCGACCAGTCCGACTGGTGGCCACCCAGCGGTGCTAAAGGGTAACGGGCCGCGTCGCGGGAAATAATGTGCGGGTGGATGTCAATCTTGGTCGCTTGCATGGTTGGGACACGGCATGGGAAAGAGAAAGCGCGGCTGGTTCAACAAAGCACGTCCTCAGGATATGTTACGTATCTTATGTTTTCCAATTTACCGCGTCCGTCGCTTCTTGCCATGAACAGAAAAATGTCACCCTTGGCCATCCGCGTCACCAGGCATTTCATGAGATGCGCAACATCCATGATCTGCGGAATGTCGCTCGCTTTTGTCATTGCCATGGCTGGCACGCCAGCGCGGGCCGACACCTATCCTTCGAAACCGGTGCGCATCATTGTGCCTTATGGGCCCGGCGGCATCGCCGATGTGACGATGCGGCTTGTTGCACAGGATCTCAGTAAGCATTTCGGGCAACAGTTCTTCATCGAAAACCGGCCCGGCGCCGGCGGCGTTGTCGGCCTGCAGGCGGCCCGAGAAGCTGCGCCCGATGGATATACTCTTGTCATGGTGGGTGGTGGGCTCACAATAGCCAAAGCGCTGTTCAGGTCCCTCCCCTACAATATTGAGACCGATTTCACACCAATCTCGACCACAGCATCCTACGGGCTTGTTATCACCACCAAAGTGGGCTCGCCTTACAGCACGATCAAGGATGTGATCGTCAAGGCAAAGGCCCATCCTGGTACGCTCAACTTCGGCACGATCAATGCTGGTAGTGCGCAGAATCTTTCCGCCGAGCTGTTTCGCACTATGGCCGACCTTGATGTGACGATCGTTCCGTACAAGACGACGCCGGATCTGGCGAACGCCGTTTTACGCGGTGACGTCGACGTCGCTTTCGAATATTTCGCCGGTTTCCAGGCATCCATCACCAACAACCAGATGGCTGTCCTTGCCACGACTGCGCGCGAGCGCGCGAGTAACCTGCCGGACATTCCGACGGTGATCGAAAGTGGCGTGGCTGGCTACGAGGTCACAAGTTGGAATGGCCTAGCTGTGCCCAAGGGAGCGCCTGCCGACGTTGTCACCCAGCTCAACCGCGCCGTCAGCGACGCGCTGAAATCTCCCGAGATCCAGAAATTCTCAAGCGCCGCCGGTATGGATGCGCGCGGCATGTCGCCCGACGATTTACGCAACCGCATCAAAACCGACGTCGCCAAATGGTCGCAAGTAATCGAGAAGGCAGGCATCAAGAAACGATAAGCGCAATTTGGGCTCCGGGAGGGAGATATGTTCAAATTTGGTGATCTGACCGGATCATGTGCCACCTTTTGCGCCGGTCTGGCGCTATTCGTCAGTTTGGGCCCCGCGCACGGGCAGTCAAAGCCGGATATGCGAGTCATCCTGCTTGGCACAGGAACACCGTCCCCGATTGTCGAGCGCTTTGGTCCGAGCATTTTTGTCGAAGCCGGCCCGGAGAAGCTCGTTTTCGATTGCGGTCGTGGATGCCCCATTCGACTCAATCAAAAGAACATTCGCCTCGGTGAGGTGAAGCTTTTTCTGACACATCTCCACTCGGACCATCTCAACGGCATCGTTGATTTGTGGCTGACCGGTTGGCTTCCCCCGCCATGGGGCAAGCGGACGACTCCCTTTGTCATGATAGGGCCGGAAGGCACGAAAAACATGGCGACCCATTTGGAGCAGGCGTTCGCGCCCGATATCCGCATCCGGATTGCTGACGAGCAAACGCCTCCTGAGGGAGCGCGCTTCGATGCAAAAGACATCAGTGCCGGCGTGGTTTACGAAGCAAATGGCGTTAAGGTCACCGCATTCGAGGTGGACCACGGCGATCTCATCAAGCCGGCCTACGGCTACCGCATCGACTACAACGGTCACTCGGTTGTGTTATCGGGCGACACGCGCTTTAGTCAAAACGTGATCAAATTCGGTACCGGCGCTGACGTTCTGGTCCACGAAGTCGCCATGGCCAAGCCGGAAGTTGCGAACACTCCGGCAGCAAAACGCATTCTCGCGCATCACACATCGCCGCAGGAAGCTGGACGAGTATTTGCCACAGCCAAGCCAAAACTGGCCGTCTACAGCCACATCAGCGCGGCGGGCGGAACGGGCGCAAGCGCGCCACAAACGTCAGATTACATTGCTGCCACGCGCGAAACCTATGATGGCCCGCTCGAAATGGGAGCAGACCTCATGACGATCAACATTGGCGCATCGGTCACGGTGGAGAGGTGAGCTGGGTTTCTGACGCGTGATGGGCCAGCCCTCTCATAATTTGATCGTTGTTGGCCAAGGCGCGGCGGGACTCGCTGCTGCGCTGGCCGCCACTGAAGCGGCACGCGCTCGCAATTCGCCCACCACGGTTACCATCGTCGACAAGGCCAGCGAAAACGAGGCCGGCGGCAATACGCGCTGGTCGCCGTCCTATATGCGCATGGCCTCGCCAACGCAGGTGGAGCCGACATTTGTCGACGATATGTTGGAGGCGACCAGATCGCAGGGCGATAAGGCATACTTTTCGCGACTGGCGGCGGAGGCGCCGGGAACAATCAAGTGGATCGCTTCGCACGACGTCGAGTTCATTCAGCCAACGTATTATCTTGCGAAAGGCCCACCCCGCATCCAACCGTCCGGCGGCGGTCCGACCATCATCAGGAAACTGTCAGGCGCTGCCAGGCAGGCCAGCGTTTCGTTTCGCTACGGCTGCACCGCTCGCAAAATCGTCACTGAGCGTGGCCGTATCACCGGCCTCATTGTCGAACAGGATGGCAGGCTTGAAATGATGCGGGCCGACGCCGTTGTGCTGGCGTGCGGCGGATTTCAGGGCAACAGCGAGATGATGCGCACCCATTTCGGCGACCACGCCCTAACCATGCAGCTGATTTCGCCCGGCACTCGTTTCAATTCGGGCGACGGCATACGCATGGCCGAGGCGCTTGGCGCCGATCTTTCCGGCGATTGGAACGGCATGCATGCCGAACCTGTCGATGCGCGCAGCAGGAACTCGGCACCCGTGGTGCTGGTCTACCCCTATGGCATTGTTGTCGACAAGAACGGACAGCGGTTTTTTGACGAAGGCGGCGGGCTCGTGCACGAAACCTGGGAGCGGTTCGCGCGTGACATTCACTTCGATACTCCGGGCTCCATCGCATATGCGATTCTCGACGCGCGACTGTTTGAGATTGCGGACTACCAACGCGCCATCCGTTCCGAAGTGCCGCCGGTCCGCGCCAATACCCTTGCTGAATTGGCCGAACTCATCGAGGTGAATGCTAGCAATCTTGCTGGCACCGTCGCCGCATACAACGCCGCCTGTTCAGGCGATGCGGCCAGTTTCAACGCAACACATTGTGATGGGCTTGCGGCGGAACAAATCCTGCAACCGCCGAAGTCCAACTGGGCGCGCGCAATCGATACCCCACCGTTTTTAGCCTACCCTCTCGTAGGCGCCATCGCATACACGTTTGGGGGACTTGCGACGGACACTCGCGCTCGAGTGATGCGCAATGGCGCTGCCATTCCCGGTTTGTATGCAGCCGGCGAGATAACCGGCCATTTCCACGCCACTGCGCCGAATGCCGTGTCGATGCTGCGCGCTTTGGTGTTCGGCAGGATCGCTGCGCAAGAAGCGGTTGAATACCTGCGATCCCTTATCCGCGATTCGGTTGAATAGTCACGATTGACGCTCCCGGCCTTACACACCGACTGCTCTTACGCGCATGCGTTTTGGGCCAAGTGCACCTGGCGAGGATGCCAATGTGTCAGCAAATCAGAGGAACGCTCGAATTGGGTCAGCGTTATTTATGCAGCGCCATTTGCAGACGCACTGTTTTGGACACGATTTCGAGGCGTCAATGTCCGTTCAACCATTTCATATTGCTGTGCCAAATCCTGTTCTTAACGAGTTGCAGGAACGGCTCGCAAACACTCGCTTTACGGGGGGAATGGATGGCGCCGGTTGGGACTACGGGACGAGCCGAGATTACCTTTCAGACCTGTGCGATTACTGGCGGCGGGAATACGACTGGCGTAAGCAAGAAGGCTATCTCAATTCCTTTAAGCAATTTCGTGCTGAAGTAGATGGCGTTGGACTTCATTTCATTCATGAAAGAGGAAAGGGAGAAAATCCCCTTCCACTTTTGCTAGTGCATGGTTGGCCGGATTCGTTCGCGCGGTTTTTAAAAATCATTACAATGCTGACCGACCCGACAGCGTATGGAGTAGATCATCAGCGTTCATTTGACGTCATTGTGCCGAGTCTGCCCGGTTTTGGTTTTTCAGATAGGCCGCGGAAGCGGGGATTGACGTTCGCGTTCGGTGACCTGCTGCACAAATTGATGGTCGATAAATTGGGCTACCGGCGTTTCGCAGTTCACGGTGGCGACTGGGGCGGCACGGTGGCGGAGCACATGGCTCGAAGCCATTCCGGTTCACTGATTGGAATTCATCTTACTGACGTACCCTTTTTCCATATGTTCCAAAAGCCGAGTGACCTATCGAGTTCGGAAGCTGCATATCTGAAAAAGATGGAACGGTTTCCGCAGACCGAAGGCGCCTACGCCCTCATCCAGTCAACGCGACCTCAAACATTAGCTTTCGGTCTGAATGATTCGCCAGCCGGACTCGCAGCCTGGATCGTCGAAAAGTTCAGAGCCTGGAGCGATTGTGACGGTGACGTGGAAAGCTGCTTCACTAAAGACGAGATTCTGACAAACATCATGATCTACTGGGTCACCCAAACCATCGATAGCTCTTTCTATCCTTATTGGGATTTGGCAAATGCCGGAGCTCTTCGCTGGGTATCCGAAATGGTAAAGACCTGGGCAGGGTCGACCGAGGTCCCGGCGGGATTTGCGCTCTTTCCTAAAGATCTTTCGACGCCGCCGCGGAAATGGGCTGAACGCTTCTTCAATGTTCAACGGTGGACCGTAATGCCAAGCGGGGGCCATTTCGCTGCAATGGAAGAGCCCGAACTTTTGGCCGAAGACCTTCGTGCGATGTTCGCCTCGTCAAGCACGGTCGCGGCTCCGCACAATGAACACCCCGATCTGCAGCCGCCGAAGGTCAACTGGGCGCGGGTGATCAGTTGAAGGGTCACGCGGTCGGTCCCCGCGGCACGTAACCAAACTTTAGTCACCCTCCGGATATGACAGTTCCGTAGGGCCGGGCGACCGCCCCTATAGCTGGCGCCTTACGGCGACAGTTTGTGGCGGGGAACGGCGGGGTGGGGACGAAACGTCAGGCTCCGCCGTTCTTCACACATCAGCGGATGGGAAAAACAAAACGTCAACTTGACTGGCGGAGAGGGAGGGATTCGAACCCCCGATACCCTTGCGAGTATGCCGCATTTCGAGTGCGGTGCTTTCAACCACTCAGCCACCTCTCCGGAGCCCGAAAAAGGCCTCAAAAGGCCTTTGCATGGACGGGCGCTATGTAACCAAGCGCGCCATGACAGACAAGGGTCGCACGGCGTATATTGCCGCCATTCTTCAATGAATCCGGCCGCGGTCTGTCACGGCAATGCCTAACACGCTGAAATTCGAGCTCAGCAAGGAAGTGCACGGCGTCTCGATGACGCTTGGCCTCGTTGCCATTTTGACTGCAGTCCTGTTCGCGCTGGTCTGGGAAACGGGACTGGCCCACGGCTCCGTCGTTTTCCTCATTCCGGTCGTCATCGCCGCCACGCGGTGGGGCGTTGTGTCGGCAGTCGTCGCCGCGATCTGCGGCGTGCTGGCGTCGGCTTTCTTTTTCTATCCCCCACTCTACAGCTTCCGCATTAAGGATCCGCAGGAGGTCATCGATCTGATCCTGTTCATCTTTGTCGCCGTCGCGGTGAGTCAGCTCGCCACCCGCCTGAAGCGGCAGCTGGAAATGGCACGTCAGAGAGAAATCGACCTGCGCGATCTGTACGCGTTCTCGCGACGCCTGGCTGTTGCATTCGACGTCTCCGATATCCATGCCGCGATCGAAGATCACCTTGCCAGCATCATGCAACGCAACGTTGTTCTCTTCGCCAGCGCGCGCGAGGCCACGAACAGTAGCGGACGGCGGATGGGCGTGACTGTGCCGGAGCGCGTGCTTGCCGAAGTCGCCGAAGTGGCATCGGGACACCACGACACCGCAGCCGGCGCGATGGTCACCACCGACAGCGGCGAGATCTGGCTGGTTCGCGCGGTATCGCCGAAAAGCCCCGAATTTGGAGTTATTGCGATCAATCTCGGACGCGAAACGAAAGAAAGTTCAGATGAATTGCGTATCCGCGTCGATGCAGTTCTCGCCGACGCAACGGCGACGCTTGAACGCCTCGGCGTCGCCCATGCGATCAGCGAAGCGCGCATGCGTTCGCAAACCGATCAATTACGCGAGGCGCTCATCGGGTCGGTCAGCCATGAGCTGCGTACGCCGCTGGCGTCAATCCTCGGCGCCGCGACTGTCCTCAGTGCGGCCCCAGCATTGCAAAAAGAAAAGAAACTGACCGCGCTGGTTCACGACGTGCGCGATGAAGCCGAGCGTCTCAATAACGACATTCAGAACCTGCTCGACGCGACGCGCATCAGCAGCGATGGCGTCAAGCCGCATGCCGAGTGGGCAGAACCCTCCGACATCATAAACTCGGCGATCGAACGCTGCCGCCACCGGTTGGTCGATCGTCGGCTGGCGATGGATTTGGCGCCCGATCTGCCCTTGATCCACGTTGATCCGGTACTGGTGCAGCAGGCGATGATCCAGATCTTCGACAATGCCGTGAAATATTCCGGTCCGAACTCACAGATCGCGATCGTTGCGCGCACACGCGAAGGTCAACTGGTCATCAGCATTACCGATCAGGGCGCCGGACTCACTGCCGCAGAGAAGACAAAAATCTGGGACCGGTTTGCGCGCGGCGAGCGTCACGCCGCAACCACCAGCGGTTCCGGTCTTGGTCTGTGGATCGCCAATGCCTTCGTGGCCGCCAACGATGGAAGAGTGAGCGCAATTAGCGAGGGGCCTGGTCTTGGCACAACGGTGGCAATCGAATTGCCCGTAACGCACGCAACCGTGCCGCAAATGGAAAGCGATGCCGATGAGTGAGCCCTCCCCGATCGTTCTCGTCATCGACGACGAGATTCAAATCCGCCGCTTCTTGCGCACCGGCTTCGAGCTCAACGGTTTCGTCGTGCATGAGGCTGGAACCGGAGCCGAAGCCATCCGTTCGGCGACGCTACGCCCAATCGATCTGGTGATAGTCGATCTTGGCCTGCCCGACATGGATGGCGCAAATGTCGTCGAACGCATCCGGTCCTGGTCGAGCGTGCCGATCATCGTGTTGTCCGTACGATCGAACGAGGCCGAGAAGGTGCGTTTGCTCGAGCTCGGCGCCGACGATTATGTGGTCAAGCCATTCGGTATGGCCGAATTGCTCGCGCGCGTGCGCGTGGCACTCAGACGACAGATGCGCGCCGTGTCGGGCGAGCCGACCGTTAAGGCCGGCCCACTCACCATCGATCTGGCGGCGCGCGCGGTTATGCTCAACGACAAACGCCTAACGCTGACACCCAAGGAATATCGGCTGCTCCAGGTTTTGGCCCAGCACGCGGGCAATGTGGTGACCCACCAGCACCTCCTGAAGGAAGTCTGGGGCTCAATCCACGTTCATGACACTCATTACCTACGCATCTTCATTCGCAAGTTGCGTCAGAAAATCGAGCCCCAGCCGGATTCCCCCAAAATTCTGGTGACAGAACTGGGTGTCGGCTATCGGCTGGTGCAGTCCGGAGGCGACAGCGACGCCGCCACATGGTCGGGTTCTGCGCCGGCCAAGAGCGAGACCTGATACCTCCGACCCTTTGCCGGCTTTCTTGACAGGCCGTCCTTTTCCCCTTCATAAGCATGGCGCGCGCGGGCCTCATGGTCCGCGTGCTTTTTCGAGGGCTTATCTAAGCCCTTAAAAACAAACAACAAAGACTGAAAGAAGCCGGTCCGGACAATCCGAGCGCCGGGATCGAACACGAGGACGAAAGATGTTCGCAGTCATCAAGACCGGCGGCAAACAGTATCGGGTCGCCACCGAAGATGTAATTCGCGTTGACCGTGTTAACGGCCAGCCTGGCGAGATCGTCGAGTTCGGCGAAGTGCTGGTCGTCGGCGGCGACACCCCGCAGCTCGGCACGCCGACTGTGTCGGGCGCGACCGTTGCCGGTGAAGTGCTCCAGCATACGCGCGGAGACAAGGTCATCGCCTTCAAGAAGCGCCGGCGCAAAAATTCGCGCCGCAAGCGCGGCTATCGCCACCAGTTTTCAGTGATCCGCATCACCGAAATCCTGACGGGCGGGGCGAAACCGTCAAAAACGGCCGCCCCAAGGCCAAAGCGCGAGCCAAAGCCAAAGGCGGAAGCCGAAGCTACACCGGCGGCGAAGGCCAAGCCGGCCAAGACTAGGGCCAAAAAACCCGCCAAGGCGGCCGCAAAAAAGCCCGCCAAGCCGGCTACAAAGAGCAAGAAGAAGTGAGATGATTCCGTCACGGAATCGGTGTACAGAGTAAGAGAATTCGAGAGACCATCATGGCGCACAAGAAAGCAGGCGGATCTTCACGAAACGGCCGCGACTCAGCGGGCCAGCGGCTCGGCTTGAAGTCGGCTGGCGGCGAGATCGTGCTCGCCGGCAATATCCTTGCGCGCCAGCGCGGCACCAAATGGCACGCCGGCCACAATGTTGGTACCGGCAAGGATCACACGCTATTCGCGCTCATCGAGGGAAAGGTTCAGTTCGCAACAAAAGCTAAAGGTCGCACCTACGTGTCCGTTGTACCGATGACGGAGGCTGCGGCCGAATAAGACGGTGGACAAAATCGAGGTCCGCCGGTCATTCCAGTCAAACCGGCGGGGCCTTGTAGGGCTCTGAGAGGGGGAGACGGGTGACCGGCTCCCCCTCTCAACTTTTAAACCTGGAGCCCGTGCCATGACACTGCTGGAAGAAATACCGACCGGACGATTCCGCGAAGCCAGTATTCCCGTCCTCGAGACCAAGCGGCTTGCTTTGCGCGCAGCGCGCCTCGAGGACGCTAAAGCGGTAGCAGCGCTCGCCAATGACCGCCGCATCGCGGAAAACACTGCGCGTATTCCGTATCCGTATAAATTAGCGGATGCCGAGACATTCATTGGCGGGGTTAACAAGGACGGCGAAGCCGCCTTCCTCATTACATTGCGTGACAAGACCATCGTCGGCGCCTGCGCGATTATGGTCCGCGACGACGATACGCCGGAGCTTGGCTATTGGCTCGGCGTGCCGTACTGGAACAACGGCTACGCCACCGAGGCATTGCACGCGTTGATCGACTACGCCTTCACTGACCATGCGCATGAGGCGTTGCAGGCCGGAGCGCGGGTGACAAACCCCGCTTCACGACGCGTGCTTGAGAAATGCGGCTTCCAGTGGACGGGCGTCGGCCTCTATCGCATCAACGCGATCAAATCGTCAGCGCCCATCGACCGCTTCCGCCTCGAACGTCGCATCTGGTCGGCGCTTAAGACCTGGGGGCGCGTCAAACGGGTGATATAGTTATAAGGCTGGATGCCCGCCAAAGCAGGGCATCCAGTAAACCCGCTGTTTATTGGATCACCCGCGCGCGATGGCGGCTGAAAGTGCCGCATCACATTATTGAGGCGGTGTGATGCTGCCGGTCGCCGCCTCTACGACGATCGTCCCGGTCATGTGCGGATGCAAGGAACAAAAGTACTTGTAGGTCCCCGGCGTCGTGAAGGTGAACGCGTATTTGTCCTCGCTATCGAGCGGCTTGGAACGAAAGTTGTTCGGCGACACGACCGTGTGCGGAATGTCATCTTCGTTGGTCCAGGTGACCGTCGTTCCAGCCTTCACTTTCAGTTCCTGCGGCCCGAATGTGAAGTTTCCGATCTTGATGGCAGCATCGTCGGCCAGGGCCGGCGTCGCGGCGAGAAGGAGCAAGGCCGCGACGCCGACGACGAAAAATCTGGCCGGGGATTTAACGGCGGTCATGATTGCACTCAGCCCTGCAGTGGCGTGTCTATAATTGCGAGACGCTGCTCGTTCTGCTTGAACGTCACGCTGGCGATACCAAGCATGCTGCGCAGCTTGTCTTCCGGCACCTTCATCGGGCCCGGCGAGGGCGCGGTCCCCGGCATCGGCTGCGGGAACGCGGTCGAGCGCACGGTGTGGAATGTGACGTTGCCTTCGACCTTCTGCATGACCTGATGGATGTGGCCATTGAGGACGGTCACAGAACCGAATTTCTTCAGGTAGCCGAGCGCCCGCGCGCCGTCTTCCGTGCCCCAACCCCAGTCCGGATAGACCGTCCAGAGCGGGATATGCGCGAAGACGACAATCGGCTGCGAGGACGATCGTCCTTTCATGTCATCTTCCAGCCATTCGAGCTGCTCGTTACCGAGGTTGCCGAGGCCGCCCGCTTTCAGGTCGACCACGTTGACAAGCCCGATAAAATGCACGCCATCGGCATCGAAGCTGTACCAGCCGGCGCCCTTGCTGCCGCGTCCATAGCGGTCGCGGTAGAGCTTGCCCTGCTCCTCATCGAGCAAGTCGTGTTCGCCCGGCACGTAGTGCACATCGAGCCCTGCCTGCGAAATGATGCGGTCAGCATCGTCGAATTCGGAAGGCTTGGACAAATGCGAAATATCGCCGGTGTGAATCATGAACGAGGGCTTCACCGGTAGCGCTCGCACGCGCGCAATGGCTTCTTCCAGCGTTCCTTTGGCATTGGGATTGGCGGGCTTGTCGAAGCCCATGTGACTGTCGCTGATTTGCAGAAAGGTAAATCCCTTCTGCTGCGCGGCCATCGCTCCATCGATAATGCCGAGAGAGGCTGGCACTCCGCCGGCGACCGTCCACAGCACGCCGGTACCCGCCCAGGTCATGCATTCGAGTACCTTGCGGCGGCTCAAGCCTTCATCGCGTTCTGTCATCGTCGAATCTCCTGTAACGGGTTTGACGTGTTACGGAGACCAGACTGGGCATGGCGACGATTTATTCCCGCGCGGAGCAACATCACAAAGATGTCACTGCAGCTTTTTTGCAAACATGCTGCGGCGTCCGTTCGAAATGAATTCCGTTCGCGTCGTCACCGCAACTGACGAATATTTATTCCCGGAAAACCTTCTCAATCTTGTTTCATAAAAACGTTATCTGAACCGGGCCTTTAGGCGACAAACGTCAGGAATAATCCATCTGATCTTCAGTCTCCTCGGTACGTGACCCGCAACGGTCGCTCTCAACCGTAGGAGAAGTAACATGAAGAAATTTCTAACCACCCTGGCGGTGCTGACCGCATTCGCGACGCCGGCATTTGCCCAGTCGTTCTGCACATGTGACGGCACCGGCAACGTGCTGACGTTCACGCACAATCCAATCACGCTTCCGAACCCGAACATTGCAGCCAATCACAAAGGGCTAGACGCTTTCGCCATGGTTCCGGGACCCAGCCCGGCGTCCAATTCGGACAGCCCGGCAAATACAGGCGGTGGCAGCCTCGGCTACAATGAAATGCTCCGCAACTTCTGAGCCGATGAAGAAAACGGGGCGGAGGCCTGGGCCCGCCCTTTTTTTCACGAACGGCCCATCGAGGATCCTGATCGAAACAACAGCGAAAAATTTCTGTCGCGCGGGAATGAATCGAACGGTGACGGAGTCTTCTCAGAGGTCGCTACGACTGCTACCAATGTCGTGACCTAACCTATTGTATCGGAAAGGAAAACCGTGCGCCGCCCTTGCGCCCACTGGACGAAGCAATCATGACGCGTTCAACGCCTGACAATAACTCAGTGCTGCTGGTCCATGCCTTCCTCGACGGCGAGCTCGATCCCGCCAATGCGCTAGGCATCACGCAGCAAATGGACAAGGAGCCGGCGCTCGCCGCCGAGGCCGAGCGCGTCAAGGCATTGCAACACCTCATTCATGAACGGTTGCCTCGCGAGGAGGCCCCGCCCAGGCTGCGTGCCCGCCTCGAGGCGTCGGTCGGCGGCCTGACACGACAGCGCGCGCAACCGTCATGGCGCACGCTTGCGGCGTCCATCGCCTTGACTGCCATGGTCGCCAGTAGCTCGACCTGGTTCCTGGCCGGATCGCAGCAGCCGACCATAATCGCGGACTCTCTCGTGTCGGATCACATCCGCGCGCTGATGGCGCCGGAACCGGTCGATGTGGCGTCATCGGACCGCCACACCGTAAAGCCGTGGTTCAATGGCCGTATTCCAAACTCGCCGCGGGTCGCCGACCTCGCCAAAGAAAACTTCCCGCTGGTTGGCGGGCGCATCGACGTGGTTGGCCAGACGCCAGTCTCGACGTTGGTCTATCGTCACGCCAAGCACGTCATCAGCCTCACCGCAATACCAACCGACAGCCGTCTTGCATTGGACAAGACCCGCCGTGCCGTCAGCGGCTATAACGTCGTACATTGGAGTGAGAATGGAGTAAGCTATTGGGCAATCTCCGACGTTGCCTCCAAGGACTTGGAGGAATTTTCTCAATTATTCCGCACCAGCCCGACCGAATTGTAACCATCGGAGACGGGTGCGATGTCAATTGCTTATATGCAGGCCAGGTCCGGGCCAGTTAAATCTGAAAGGTCAACGATGCGGCTCGTTGCCTCCGGCGCCGAAGACCCGATGAGCAGCCTCGATGATAATGCGCGCTTTCGAAGCATCGTGGTGCCGTACATCAATGACGCCTATCGGTTGGCGCATTGGCTCACGGGCAATCGCACGGACGCCGAGGATGTGGTGCAGGATGCGTCACTGCGCGCCTTCCGCGCCATTCGCGAATTCGCCGGCGGCAGCGCACGCTCCTGGTTGCTGAGCATTGTGCGGAACACAGCCTACACGTGGATGCGCAAAAATCGTCCGACGACCGTCGTCACAGTCGAAGACCTTGAGGCGGTCGAGCTGGAGAACGCCAAGCCGGGTGACCTGAATGGCGAAACTCCCGAAGCAGCGCTGATCGCAAAAGTCGATGCCGAGCGGCTGCGCGCGGCTATCGCCGGCTTGCCAACGCCATTCCGTGAGACGCTCGTGCTGCGGGACATTGAGGGTCTCGACTATCGCGAGATTGCAGAGGCGACCGAAGTGCCGATAGGAACCGTGATGTCGCGGCTCGCCCGCGCTCGTCGCCGGCTGATCGTGGTCCTCACGTAGGGCTGTCCCGGTGCGGTTGTCCCATTCCGCGGTGCTTTAATCGAAGTCCCGGCCTCTTTGGCGAATGGCGGCGCGATGCGATATACCCTCACACCATGAAATTCCTCGATGAAGCCAAGGTTTATATTGCGTCCGGTGCGGGCGGGAATGGCTGTGTGTCGTTCCGGCGCGAAAAATTCATCGAGTTCGGTGGCCCGAACGGTGGCGATGGCGGCAGAGGCGGCGATGTCGTGGTGGAAGCGGTCACGGGCCTCAATACGCTGATCGACTACCGCTACCAGCAGCACTTCAAGGCGCAACGCGGCGGGAACGGCATGGGGAAGGACTGTGCCGGTGCCAACGGCAAGGATGTCGTGCTCAAGGTTCCCATCGGCACGCAGGTTTACGAAGAAGATGGCGAGACGCTGATCGCCGACCTCACCGCGGTCGGAGACTGTGTCACCATTTCCAAAGGCGGCAACGGTGGATTCGGAAACGCGCATTTCAAGTCGTCCACCAATCGGGCACCGCGCCACGCCAATCCCGGCCAGCCAGGTGACGAGCGCACGATCCGTTTGCGTTTGAAGTTGATCGCCGACGCGGGATTGATCGGCCTGCCGAATGCCGGAAAATCGACCTTCCTCGCCGCGGTGAGCGCGGCCAAGCCGAAAATCGCCGACTATCCGTTCACGACGCTGCATCCGCAGCTTGGCGTGGTCGAGGTTGACGGGCGTGAATTTGTACTCGCCGATCTGCCCGGTCTGATCGAAGGCGCGCACGAGGGAACGGGATTAGGTGATCGGTTCCTCGGTCATACCGAGCGATGCCGCGTGCTGCTGCACCTGGTCGATGGCACCGGCGAAGATGCCGGAATGGCCTACAAAACTGTACGCGCGGAATTGGAGGCCTATGGGCACGGGCTAGCCGAGAAACCGGAAATTGTTGCTTTGACGAAAATAGATGCACTTACACCCGACGCGATCAAATCCCAGGCTGCAAAATTAAAGAAAGCTGCAAAGAAAACACCCCTCACCTTGTCTTCACAATCGCGTCAAGGTGTGCAGGAAGCGTTGCGCGCGCTCTGGAAAGTGATAAATGCCGCTCGCGAAGAAGCTGACGTCGATCAGCTCAAAGAAACGGCCTGGCTGCCGTAAGCGAGTTAAGAATGGATCAGCACGCGATCGTCATCGCCGATTCGGAAGGCGTCATCCAGTTGTGGAATGCGGGTGCCGCGGATTTGTTCGGCTATCCGATCAAAGAGGCGATCGGAAAGAAACTCGATCTCGTCGTACCGGAGAATTTGCGTGACACGCATTGGGCGGGTTTCGGTCATGCGATGAGCACCGGCGACGCTAACGGCGAAGGTACGTTCTTCGACGCTCCGGTGCTCTGCAGCAGTGGCGAGACAAAGACCTTTCGTGGGCAGCTTCACGTCTTGCGCAACGAAAACAAAGTGGCCATCGGCGCCATGGCAATTTTTACCGTGCCCTGAGCATTGATCGTCAGGACAGCCTTTACGGCTCAATATGATTTCGGCAAGCCGAGCACCTTTTCCGCAATAAAGCAGAGGATCAACTGCGGGCTGACCGGCGCAAGGCGCGCGATCATGATCTCGCGCAAATACCGCTCCACGTGAAATTCCTTGGCATAGCCCATGCCACCGTGCGTCATCATCGCTGTCTCGCACGCCGCAAAGGCTGCTTCCGCACCGAGATATTTCGCGGCATTTGCTTCGGCCGCGCAGGGCGAGCCCGCGTCGTAGAGCGAAGCCGCCTTGAACGCCATCAGATTGGCGGCCTCAAGCTCCATCCAGCTCTTGGCGAGAGGATGCTGGATCGCCTGGTTCTGGCCGATCGGCCGGCCGAACACGATGCGCTCGCCCGCATACGACGCCGCTTTGCGCAGCGCGGCACGCCCGAGGCCGACGGCTTCTGCCGCGATGAGAATACGCTCGGCATTCATGCCATGGAGGATGTATTCGAAACCACGGCCCTCCTCGCCGATACGGTCTGCCACCGGCACCGGCAACGACTCGATGAACAACTCATTGGAGTCCACAGCGCTGCGGCCCATTTTTGCGATTTCACGCACATCGACATGATTGCGGTTGAGCGTGGTGTAAAACAGACTCAAACCCTCCATCTTTCGTTTGACGTTTTCGAGCGCTGTCGTACGCGCCAAAATCAGCATTTTGCTTGCCACCTGCGCGGTCGAGATCCAGATCTTCTGACCAGATAGTAGATAGTGGTCGCCTTGTCGCACCGCTTTGGTTTTTAGATTGAGCGTGTCCAGCCCGGCATCCGGCTCGGTGACGGCGAAACAGGCTTTGTCTTCCCCCGCGATCAATGGCGGCAACATGCGTTTCTTCTGTTCCTCACTGCCGAACATCACCACCGGATTGAGCCCGAAGATATTCATATGCAGCGCCGAGGCACCGGAAAGTCCAGCACCGGACTCCGCAACCGTTTGCATCATGATGGCCGCCTCGGTCACCCCGAGGCCGGAACCCCCGTAGGCCTGCGGAATGGCGATGCCAAGCCAACCCTGATCGACGAAGGCGCGATGAAAATCGTGCGGGAAGCCGCCAGCGCGATCCTTGTCAAGCCAGTAGTCGTCGGGAAAGCGCGCGCAAATCTTCTCGATCGCCGCGCGGATCGCCTGCTGTTCGGTCGAGAATGAGAAATCCATAGCTCATCTTGCCTCGCCCGCTCATAATAAGGCTAGTAAGAGTTCAACTGATTATTCGGCAGGACATCATGCAAACGCGCGCTGCTGTCGCCTGGAAAGCTGGCGAGCCGCTCACGATCGAGACCATCGAGATTGAAGGCCCAAAAGCCGGCGAAGTGTTGGTCGAGATCAAAGCAACCGGTATCTGCCACACGGATGCCTACACGCTCTCGGGCGCCGATCCCGAAGGGATTTTCCCGACAATCCTTGGCCATGAGGGCGCTGGTGTGGTTCGTGAAATCGGTGCCGGTGTCATCTCGCTGAAAGTGGGCGACCACGTCATCCCGCTCTACACGCCGGAATGCCGGCAGTGCAAAACCTGTCTGTCGCGCCGGTCCAATCTATGTACCGCCATCCGCGCCACGCAAGGCAAGGGCGTCATGCCCGACGGCACCAGCCGCTTCCGCTGCGACGGCGATCCGGTATTTCACTATATGGGCTGTTCGACGTTTGCGAACTTCACCGTGTTGCCGGAAATCGCACTTGCCAAGGTGCGAGAAGACGCACCATTCGAGAAGATCTGTTACATCGGCTGCGGCGTCACGACTGGCATCGGGGCCGTTATCAATACCGCGAAAGTTTGGCCGGGAGCGACCGTCGCCGTGTTCGGCCTCGGCGGCATTGGCCTTAACGTGATTCAGGGCGCGCGAATGGTCGGTGCCGACAAGATCATCGGTGTCGATACCAATTCGGCCAAGCGCGCAATGGCCGAGACATTCGGCATGACCCATTTCATCAATCCAGACGAGGTCGGACGGGACAAGGTGGTGCAGGCGGTCATCGACCTCACCGGCGGGGGCGCCGACTTCTCATTCGAATGCATCGGCAATGTTCATACGATGCGGCAGGCGCTCGAATGTTGCCACCGCGGCTGGGGCGAGAGCATCATCATTGGTGTCGCCGGCGCCGGTCAGGAAATCGCGACGCGTCCGTTCCAGCTGGTCACGGGTCGAGTGTGGCGCGGTACCGCCTTCGGCGGCGCACGTGGACGGACCGACGTGCCCAAGATTGTCGACTGGTACATGGACGGCAAGATCAACATCGACGATCTGATCACGCACACCATGCCGCTGGAGACGATCAACGAGGCCTTCGATCTCATGCACGAAGGCAAATCGATCCGCTCGGTGGTGGTTTACTAAGAACGGCGAACTAGCGACTACCAGCCCCGGCCGCGCCTGCCGAAAAACAGGATGCTTGGTCCGTCGTCGGCATCATCGATATTGGCTCTGTCATCCTCATCGTCGTCTGACACGTGTCGGCTTCTGCGATCGAAAGTTCGCTCGCGATATCCGCGATTTTCAGCCTCACGGTCGAGCTTCCGTGTCTGGACTGGCTCGCCGCTGACCTCACGCGCTGCACTGCGTCCCGCCGGTGGCTTCTCGCAGACCCGTCGCGCACCCTCGAAAGGTTGATATGTACAATCAGAAGCCCGGAAAGATTTGTACGCATCTGCGCAAGCCTGGACGTCACAGCGATTGTTTGATGCCGCTGCCTCGGACGGAGGATTGATTCGGCTCACCGCTGGTTTTGTGTCTTCCTCGCGCGCAGCAACCCCCGTCGTTTCCGCGGCGACTTTTTGTACCGGCGGCGCAGTGGCGGTTTGCACCGGCGGCGCAGTGGTGGTCGCCTGGAGCGCAGGTTGTTGTGCAGGTTGCGCTGCCGGCTGTTGCTGCGGGGTTACCGAAGCTGCCGGTTGTTGCGCCGGCACTGGTTGAACCGTTGCGCCTGGAATGACCCGTGGCGCGTTATCCGTCGGAGTCTGTACTTGTGCGCTTTCAGCTTGCGCCGGCGAGACATCGGCCTTTTTCGGATAAACCGGGCTGAGGGTCGTGTTGGGCCCTTCTGTTTTCGGCGCCGGAGGCGATGCGCTGGCGGCCTGAACAGCCGGCTTCGGCTGCGGCGGCGGCGACGTAAGCCAGTGCACCTCCAGCAAAACGGTGCTGACTGAAACCATCAGTACGGAGAGGTAGACCAGAAACTGCATGGCTTGCTTGTTCCGATGAATGCCCACGCTTCAAAACAAAACGCCCCGCTTGCCATGGCGGTTCCGCCATCGGGCGCAAACAAATCAATGGAACTGAGGAGGGCTTATTTCGTGCAAAGCTTGCGTTCGCCGGCGGTCGGCAAATAGGTACAGTCGGATGCACGGAACGAACGATAGGCGGCCGCGCACGCGCTTGCATTGCAGCGTACCTCTGGCTCCGGCGCGGCAATCGGTTCGGACGGTGCCGTCCGCGCTTCCGCGCTGGGCGTAGCCGGTGCAGTTGCTCCCTTCGGCACCAGGTTGGGCGAAACAATCGGCGCGCCAATGGTCGCTTTCGGCGGTGCAGTTGCCGGCGTTGCCGCCAGCGGAGACGGGATAGCTGGCGGCGGCGCGGCTGCCCGCAAGCCCGCTTCGGTGTTCACCATGGGCGACATCGGCGCCGACAGCCAATCGAGCCCCAGCAAAACGCCGCCGAGCGCGATCACCAGCACCGCACCATAGACACCAAGCCGCATCGGATAGCCCTCGGCGCCAGAATACCACGCGCAGACCGCGTGGCCATGACGACCGGCAAAGCTCGTGCTACACAGCGCCGCCATGGATAGCTCCACCCTGACACAGGCAAAAACGCCGTCTCTTAACGACTTCCGGCGCATCGTCGTGAAAGTCGGCTCCTCGCTGCTGGTCAATTCCTCGGCCAGTGGCTTGAAGCGTGATTGGCTCGCTTCGCTAGCGACCGATATCGCCAGCCTTCACCACGAGCAGCGCGATGTTCTTGTCGTTTCATCAGGCGCCATCGCGCTCGGTCGCGCGGTGCTCAAGCTACCGGCGGGCGCGCTGAAGCTCGAGGACAGCCAGGCGGCGGCTGCAGTGGGACAAATTGCGCTTGCGCGCGCATGGTCGGAAGCGCTCGGTAGTCATGGACTGACGGCAGGCCAGGTGCTGGTCACTTTGGGCGATACTGAAGAGCGTCGGCGCTATCTCAATGCCCGCTCGACCATCGCCAAGCTGCTCGAGTGGCGTAGCGTGCCGGTCATTAACGAGAACGATACAGTGGCCACGACCGAAATCCGCTACGGCGACAATGACCGTCTTGCGGCGCGCGTGGCAACCATGATGAGTTCCGATCTTTTGGTCCTGCTCTCGGATGTCGATGGTCTCTACGACAAACCGCCCGAGACCGGCAGCGGCGCCAGGCTGGTGCCGGTCGTCGCGCGCATTACACGTGAGATCGAAGCGATGGCAGGCACATCCGGCTCCGAACTCGCGCGTGGCGGAATGCTGACCAAGATCGAGGCCGGCAAGATCGCGACGACCGCCGGCACCCACATGGTGATTGCGTCGGGGCACGTGAAACATCCGCTGCAAAACATCGCTGGTGGTGCCCAATGCACCTGGTTCCTTACGCCGGCAAACCCGGTGACGTCGCGAAAGAAATGGATCGCTGGGTCGTTGGAGCCACGTGGAGCTTTGATGATCGACGCCGGCGCAGTGAAAGCCCTGCGCGGGGGCAAGAGCCTGTTGCCGGCGGGTGTGGTCAAGGTCGAAGGCAACTTTGGACGCGGCGACGCTGTGGTCGTACGCGGACCGGATGGGCATGAGGTTGGACGCGGGCTGGTCGCTTACGACGTTGAAGACGCCGAAAAGATCAAAGGCCGATCGTCAGCCGACGTGTTGTTGATTCTGGGCTATTCCGGACGCACCGAAATGATCCACCGGGACGATCTCGTTCTCGGCGGAGAATAGCGTCGCGAACATCCTCGATTGGAACTCCGAGTCCGGCTCGACGTTATATCCAGGCGACGCGACACATTGAAAAGGCGATTAACCGATCGCCCGTCAGCCCCAGCCCCCGGAGGCTGGGGCTTTCGCATAGGGGAGGCGCCTTTGGAAATGCCCAGTAGGCCATTGGCCGACCCGGTCCTGGCCTTCGGCCTCTTAGCCAGTCATTCAATGACCTATACCTCTACGCAAGGCGCCGCTCGGTCAGCGGCCGAGTCGGTCGTTCAGTGGCTGCGAGAGGCGCGCGACCGCCCTCTGGCGCGCCGGCCGGCGGGGGGCGTTTTGCGCGTGAGAGGGCGGACCGGCAGCGGAAAGAACGTGCCGTCGGGGAATTCCAGGTACCGGCTGACGACTTGAACCTGACCCTCCCTGCCCCGTTTGCCTTCGATCACGAATTTCGTACCGACGGGAAACCGACTGGGAAGACGGTCTAAACCGTGCGTCATGACTACCTCCTGCAAACGCCGTCACCCTGCCTTTGCAATGTGTAGATCCGTTAATCCGTTGCATGGCTTCCGTCGTTATCCACGTTATCCCCAATACCGTGGCCAGCCATGCGCAAGGCAGCCGAACTCGCCGGCGCAGCCCCGACGTGATAGGAAAATGCCACGGAACAAGGGTCTTACTGACGTTCCGCGGACCCGAAACACTGGTTTAAAGGCTTTTCCGGACTATGACCGCGCCGCTCAAAAGTATCGACGGATCGGGTGATCTTGCTGCCATCATGGGCGAGATCGGGCGGCGCGCACGTGCCGCTGCGCGGACCTTGGCCCTGATCTCTTCGGAAGAAAAGAATCGTGCCCTTCAATTGATGGCCTCGGCGATCCGGGCGCAGGTTGCCTCCATCCTTGCAGCCAATGGTGAAGACGTTGCCGAAGCACACGGGGGCGGAACCAAAGGAGCTTTTCTCGATCGCCTCACGCTTGATTCCGCGCGTGTGGAGGCGATTGCCGAAGGCATCGACGTTGTCCGCGCGCTCAAGGATCCGGTTGATACCGTTACGGAATCCTGGACCCGGCCGAATGGCATGCGGATAGAAAGGGTCCGGGTACCGCTCGGCGTGGTCGGCATCATCTACGAGAGCCGGCCCAATGTGACAGCCGACGCAGGCGTGCTTTGCCTGAAATCTGGCAACGCCGCGATCCTGCGCGGGGGCTCGGATAGCATGCGCACAAGCCGCGCCATCATCGCGGCATTAGCGGAAGGTCTGCGCGCAGCCGGCTTGCCGGAAGCCTCAATTCAGCTGGTGCCGACCCGTGATCGCGCGGCCGTTGGACTGATGTTGACCGGGCTCGACGGCAATCTGGACGTCATTGTGCCGCGGGGTGGCAAAGGATTGGTCGCACGCGTGCAGAGCGAAGCGCGCGTGCCGGTATTTGCGCACCTTGAAGGCGTCTGCCACGTTTTCGTGCACCGGGCTGCCTCACTCGATATGGCCAAGAAAATCGTTCTGAACGCGAAAATGCGCCGCACGGGTGTTTGCGGTGCAGCCGAAACCCTGCTGGTCGATCGCGCCTGCATGAGCACCCACTTGAAGCCGCTCGTCGGTATGCTTCTTGAGGCCGGCTGCGAAATCCGTGGCGATGCTTCGACATTAGCCACAGACAAGCGTGTCAAGCTGGCCTCCGAAGAGGATTGGGTTACCGAATACCTCGACGCTATCATTGCGGTGCGGGTGGTCGACGACATTTCCGCGGCTATCGCGCATATCGAGCATTACGGCTCGCATCACACCGACGCAATCATCACCGATGAAAACGCCGCAGCCGAAAAGTTCCTGCGCGAAGTGGATTCCGCTATTGTACTCCATAATGCTTCGACCCAATTCGCCGATGGCGGTGAATTTGGCTTTGGCGCCGAAATCGGCATTGCCACCGGGCGACTGCATGCTCGAGGACCAGTGGGGGTCGACCAGCTCACCACCTTCAAATACCGCATCCACGGGAACGGTCAAACTCGTCCGTGAAATCCAAGCCGCCCGCCAGGTCTGACCGTCTGCTGCCGCCGCACGCGCCCGGCATGAGGATCGGCCTTTTTGGTGGAACCTTCGATCCGCCGCACTTGGCGCATCTTGGAGCCGCACTGCTCGCCCTCAAGCGACTAAAGCTCGATCGCGTCTGGTGGTTGGTCACCCCCGGCAATCCGCTTAAGAACACGAGCGGCCTTGCGCCTCTCCCCGAACGAATCGCCGCAGCGCGTGCTCTGACGCGCCATCCCCGTATCGACATTACGGGCCTCGAAGCTGTCATTAAGACGAGATACACCTACGATACGATATCTTGGCTGGTGACTCGCTGCCCGGAAGTCCGATTCGTCTGGATCATGGGCGCGGACAATTTGCGGAGTTTTCATCGCTGGCAGAAGTGGCGCAAAATAGTGGAACTGGTTCCAATCGTCGTGATCGACCGGCTGGGCCCAAGTCTTTACGCAGCCGCCAGTCCGGCGGGCAACGCCCTTGCCCGCATCCGCATTCACGAATACTCCGCTGCATCCCTGCCAGATCGCAAAGCACCGGTCTGGACTTTTCTGCACGGGCTAAAGTCACCATTGTCCTCAACGGCGTTACGTGCCCTCCGCCGGAGGGGAACCTCGCCAAGCGGCGCATCGCGACCACGCAAATCCAAAGGGCCAAGGCCGAGCAATAAGAAGCGTGGAAAGACGATCACAAAACGCAAAAAGCCCGCAAAGGCACGCCAACGGCGGGGTAGAAAGAAGAGAGCGAGGTAGTTATCTTTCGCAAGACCCCGGCGTATCGGGGTGAGTGCGACGCACAGAAAGGATCACAGCCCCTGAAGACATCTGCACTCTCTCGGGCCTCACGTCGTAAGCCCGAAATCGTTTCACGGCAGCCAAGTGCCAAGGAAACGCTCCACACGGTCCTCGCCCGTCTTGAAGACATGAAAGCCGAGGACAGCGTCGTTATCGATCTCACCGGCAAATCCTCGATAGGCGATTATATGGTCGTGACCAGCGGCCGGTCGCAGCGGCATGTCGGCGCTGTTGCCGATCACCTGGTCAAAGATATCGAAGATGCGGGCGGCGCTCGCGTCCGTGTTGAGGGCATGCGGCAAGGCGACTGGGTACTGATCGACGCCGGCGATGTGATCGTGCATGTTTTTCGCCCGGAAGTCCGTGCCTTTTACAATCTGGAAAAGATGTGGTCGGCACGAAAAGCCTGACCGACGGATGGTCTTGCCGGACGTAAGCGGTTTGGGCTGATAGTCTTGGTGGTACGATGCGTATTATCGTTGCCGCCGTCGGCCGCCTAAAAAAGGGGCCGGAAACTGAGCTGAGCGAGCGCTATCGCAAACGCGCTGAGCAAACTGGCCGTCAGCTCGGCCTGCGCGAAGTTGAAATCATTGAAATCAGGGAAAGCCGCGCTCCCGAGCCGGCAAAGCGTATGCTCGAAGAATCAATCGCGCTCGCCAATATCATTCCGCAGGAGGCGGTGGTCGTATTGCTCGATTCCCACGGCGACGCCACGGATAGCGCCAGCTTTGCGGCGCACGTCGCAAAATGGCGTGCCAATGGCCGACCGGCGGTCGTCTTTTTGATCGGTGGCGCCGATGGGCTTGCAATCAGCCTGCGCGAAAAGGCAGAGCTGCGGCTATCTTTCGGGACCGCCACCTGGCCACACCAATTGGTAAGGGTCATGCTGCTGGAACAGTTGTATCGCGTAATGACAATCCTCACTGGTCATCCCTATCACCGAGCTTGATTTTTTGCCTGTATTGCACCCCGATTTGGACGCAATCCCCGTCGATACGTTTATCCCGAATGATCTTGCTGTTAAAACTTGTGGGCGTACGTTGATCCCGATGATTTGGCTGGGGGGATTCAAGGGTCCGGATGCGCGCGCCATACTTATGGCGGCGCTGGCCATATTGCCGTTGAGCCTTACAGTCGCGGCGGCACAAGATCGGCCCATTCGTCTTGCGCAAAATAACAATGCGGAAAGGCTTGACGCACTCAAACAGAATGACGAGCAACTCAAATCCGCCCGTGACCAGCAACGGCAGTCGGCCGAGGCGGAGGCCGCTCTCAGGCGCGAGATTGAACAGATTGGTGCCGACCGCCGCAAACTCAATCAGGATCTCATCGATACGGCCGGGCGTTTGCGCGACGTTGAAATCCAAAATCGTCGCGATACAGGAGCGACTCGAACCGCTTGATGAAAATGAACGCAGCATCCGTAAATCGCTTGACGGCCGCCGTGCTGTGATCGGAGAGGTACTCGCTGCGCTACAGCGCATGGGTCGGCGTCCGCCGCCCGCGCTTATGACAAGTCCGGAAGATGCGTTGCAATCAGTACGCACAGCCATAGTCCTTGGCGCCGTGTTGCCGCAGATGCGCCACGAGATGGAAGCGCTCGCCAACGATCTTTCTGAATTGCTTTCGGTCCGAAAAAAAATCGACGCAGAGCGAGACCGGCTGAACATCGAGGTCTCTTCCCTCGGTGGCGAACGCGCGCGCATGACGGCGCTGATCGAAGAGCGGCAGAAACAGCTGGCGGAGCGAGAGAAGGCGCTGGATGCCCAGCGTTCTCGCGCCGGCAATCTTGCTCGCGATGTGGACAATCTCAAAGATTTGATCGCGAAGCTCGAGCAGGGTCTCGACCCTGCTGCCCGCGATGCTCGCGAAGCTGCCCGTTCGGATAGCCGGCCGGCGCTTTCGGCATTCCGGGACCCCGGACGGTTAACGCCAGCGGTCGCGTTCGCTTCATTGCGTGGACAGGTTCCTACCCCGGTGAACGGGGTGAAACTGAAGGAATTTGGTGTGTCCGATGGCAACGGGGGCGCTGAAAAGGGACTTTCTATTGCCACGCGCGCAGGTGCCCAGGTCACTGCGCCGGCGGACGGCTGGGTCGTCTATGCCGGTCCGTTTCGTACTTATGGCCAACTCTTGATCCTCAACGTCGGCGGCGGGTATCATGTCTTGCTCGCTGGGATGGAACGGATATCAGTTGATCTCGGGCAGTTCGTGCTGACAGGGGAACCTGTTGCAGTTATGGGAAATGGCTCCCATATCGCCGCTATCCTCGCGACAGGTTCCAGCCAACCGGTGCTATACGTAGAGTTTCGAAAGGACGGGATTCCCGTCGATCCAGGCCCATGGTGGGCAGCTGGCGAAGGCGAAAAGGTTCGCGGATGATGCGCAAGACCTCACTTATTCTTCTCGGCGCGGCGGCGGGAGCCGCAATGACATTGCTCGCGGTTCAACCACGCATGATTCTGGTTGGCGCGACGGCCAAGGCGGCAGCAGCTGACACTTACCGCCAGCTCAATCTGTTCGGCGACGTATTCGAGCGCGTACGCGCCGACTACGTCGAGAAGCCGGACGATAGCAAGCTGATCGAAACTGCGATCAACGGCATGCTGGCAGGGCTCGATCCCCATTCGAGCTACATGGATGCCAAGAGCTTCCGCGACATGCAGGTCCAGACGCGCGGCGAGTTCGGTGGACTTGGTATTGAAGTCACCATGGAAGACGGATTGATCAAGGTCGTGGCGCCGATCGATGAAACTCCCGCCGCCAAGGCCGGCATCATGGCAAACGACATCATCACTAAACTGGATGATGAGCAGGTCCAGGGGCTCACACTGAACCAGGCCGTTGAGAAGATGCGCGGCCCGGTTAACACCAAAATCAAGCTTACAATCACGCGCAAAGGCCAAGACAAGCCAGTCGAAGTCTCGATCACGCGCGATGTTATTCGAGTGCGCTCGGTGCGCTCGCAAAATGAAGGTGAGGACGTCGGCTATATTAGGCTTACGCAGTTCAATGAGCAGACCACCGAAGGGCTGAAGAAGGCGATCACCGACATCTCCGCCAAGATCTCCGACGACAAGCTCAAGGGCTATGTTCTCGACCTACGAAACAACCCGGGCGGCCTGCTCGATCAGGCAATCTCTGTGTCCGATGCATTTCTGCAAAAGGGCGAGATCGTGTCGACCCGCGGTCGCAATGCTGAAGAAACTCAGCGCTTCAATGCCAGGGCCGGCGATCTCACCAAGAGCAAGCCAATGATTGTTCTGATCAACGGTGGCTCCGCTTCGGCGTCTGAAATTGTCGCCGGCGCCTTGCAGGATCACAAGCGCGCCACCGTTATAGGTACCCGTTCGTTCGGCAAGGGCTCGGTGCAGACAATCATTCCGCTCGGCTCCGGGAATGGCGCGCTACGGCTCACCACGGCGCGATACTTTACCCCATCCGGCCGATCGATCCAGGCCAAGGGTATTTCGCCTGACATCGAAGTTCTGCAAGACGTGCCAGACGAACTCAAATCCAAAACGGATACCAAAGGCGAGGCGTCGTTGCGCGGGCACCTCAAGGGCGACGAGGGCAAAGAGCAGACCGGGTCGCAATCCTACATCCCGCCGGACGCCAAGAACGACAAGGCGCTGAATATGGCGCTCGGGCTGCTGCGTGGAACGCAGGTTAATTCGGCCTTCCCGCCGAACTCCAAGGTGCCGGTTCCAAACTGACGGCAAACGGGCTGTGAGTGATGACGGGGCGGCCAAAAGCCGCCCCGATCGTTTTTGCCAACCTGACATCGTCTGTGAGAGGGACCGAATAGGACTGTCGCCACACCTAAGCAGCAATCCCAGGCTGTAAACGTCGCGTGCTAGAGTCACGGGGTAATTCGCGAGGGTCTTGCGCCTTGCCAGATGATTTGAATGCGCCCCTTGGCCAGATCAAATACAAAGCTTGGCTGAAGCTGCCCAGTTCAGCGCCCCAATTGCTGGCTGGCGCGCTGGGGCTGTCAGGTATCGTGGTTGTCGGTTGGGCCGTGTTTGTCCATGACCCGTTGGGTGGGGAACCGTCCGCAGTCGTGGCCACAAAGTTGCCGACTCCGGTCAGCGACAATATCGCCCAACATGCCCGTCACGATGGGGCGGCCGACGCCGGGGCCACGGCAACCAAACCCGCGCCGGAGCCGCCTCCCGGGTCAAAAATTGTCACCATCATTGACGGTTCGAGCGGAGCCCGGCAGCAAGTCACGATACCCGGTACGCCCAGCAGCGGCGCGTCAAAACCGCTGCTTGATCCCAAACTGATCGAGGCCACGCGCCACGGCGCCATTCCAAAGATTGGACCGGACGGCGCAAGACCGTCGACCCGGTACGCGCACCCGCGCGACCTGCCGGCCAATAAAAAGGATTCACCGCTTATTTCGATCGTAATCGGCGGACTCGGTGTTAGCGCCTCAGGTACCGCCGATGCGTTCGCCAAACTACCGCCGACGGTGACGTTTGCATTGACGCCTTACGGCGTCGATCTTGAGAAATTGGCAGAACACGCCCGCGCGGAGCAGCACGAAGTGCTGCTTCAGACCCCAATGGAGCCATTTGACTACCCCGACAACGATCCCGGCCCGCAAACCCTTCTGACCTCACTGACGGCGGAACAGAATCTCGACCGGCTCCATTGGCTGATGAGCCGCTTCCAGGGTTATGTCGGGTTGATGAGCTTTATGGGCGCCCGCTTTATCTCTTCCGAACAGGCGCTGACACCGGTGTTGCGCGATACCGCACAACGCGGTCTCATTTTCGTAGACGATGGTTCTTCCACCCGCAGCATCGCCGGTCAGCTCGCCGGAAGCCAGAATTTGCCGTTTGCAAAGACTGACGTTGTTCTCGATACGGTTCCAACTCCGGTCGAAATTGACCGAGCGCTGGCGCGGCTTGAGATGAAGGCACGCGATAGTGGAATTGCCGTTGGATTTGCGACCGCGCAGCCGGCCACAATTGCGCGAATTGCCGAGTGGGCGAAGAAAGTAGAAGGCCGGGGAATATTACTGGTGCCAATCACCACGGTGGCGATCAAGGCGAAGTCGTCGTAACGTCATCTTTCGTCGCAACACGTCGTGCGACAAGTGACGGAATGGCAATGCATCCCAACAAGTCATTACCTTATCGCCCTTGCGCCGGCATGATGGTGCTCAATCGTGCAGGACTCGTGTTTGTTGGCCGGCGAACCGATGGACCCGAGCACGTCGACGCGACGCATGTATGGCAAATGCCGCAGGGTGGTATCGACGAAGACGAAGATCCCTATAAGGCCGCGCTGCGAGAGCTGAACGAAGAGACCAGTATCCGCTCCGTGCAAAAACTCGGCGAAATCGGCGAATGGCTTACCTATGATCTTCCGAGCGAGGTGGCAAAACAGGCTTGGAACGGTAAATATCGCGGACAAAAACAGAAATGGTATGCACTGCGTTTTGTGGGGAGTGAGGGCGAAATTAATATCGCCCAGCCCGGCGGCGGTCACAAACCGGAATTCATCGAGTGGCGTTGGGTGGCGATGCGCGAGTTACCGGAGCTGGTGGTGCCGTTCAAGCGCCAGACCTACGAACGTGTCGTAAGGGAATTCGAGCGCTTCTCGCGTTAGCGCTAATGCATCGCCGTGCCGGTGAGGTGTCGGTCAACTTCCTTGAAGTGGTCAAGCCGCGTGATCAGCTTGTCCAGCTCGGAGCCCGGTTCCGTTTTGGCGATGCGGCTTTCAAGATCACTGATACGTGTCGTGACAACGGTTCGATCGATATTTTCCGGCGCTTCGGCGGCGTCCGCAAGGACAGTAAGGCCACTCGCTGACACTTCGGCAAAACCGCCGAGCACAACAATCTTCTGTTCGCCGCCGGGCGCGCGCACAGTCAAGATGCCAGGCCGCAGCGTGGTGACCATCGGCGCATGATCGGCGAGAACGCCAAAATCGCCCTCAATCCCAGGCAGGTCGACCTGCTCAACATCGCCCGAGAACAAAAGCTTCTCAGGGGAAACCAGCTCAAAATGAAAGTTAGCCATTCTTGCTCAACCTCTGCGCTTCCCCACTGCGAAACCAACACCGAGTCCGATAATGCCGCCGACGGCAGCCATGATCGCAATGTGTCGCGCCTGACTGCTGGTGAGAGGACCGCCATCGCGGGCTCTTTCGTTGGTTCGCACCTCGACGCTAAGCGGCCCCAGCTTGATCTCGGTAGGCTCTTCGGGACGCGTCATGTAACCGGCAAAAGCGCCAATCACCAGGCCAATCAGCAGAAATGTCACCAGATTGGACCGCCCGAGCATTGTGGTTAGGCCGCCTCCGCCGCCAGTTTCTTGCCCTTTTTGACCGCTTCTTCAATGGTCCCGACCATGTAAAAGGCAGCCTCAGGCAGATTATCATACTTACCTTCGCAAAGACCCTTGAAGCCCTTGATGGTGTCCTGGAGATCCACGAGCTTGCCAGGCGAGCCGGTGAACACTTCTGCTACGAAAAACGGCTGCGACAAAAATCGCTCGATCTTGCGAGCCCGCGCTACCGTCAGCTTGTCCTCTTCGGACAGCTCGTCCATGCCGAGAATTGCGATGATATCCTGCAGCGCCTTGTAACGCTGTAAAATCTGCTGCACCTGCCGCGCGATGGCATAGTGTTCCTCGCCGACAATCAGTGGCGACAGCATCCGCGAGGTCGAATCGAGCGGGTCCACCGCGGGATAGATGCCCTTGGCGGCAATGTCACGCGATAGGACGGTCGTTGCGTCGAGATGCGCGAACGACGTTGCCGGCGCCGGGTCGGTAAGATCGTCGGCCGGAACGTAAATCGCCTGCACCGAGGTGATTGAGCCTTTGGTGGTGGTGGTGATTCGTTCCTGCAGCGCACCCATATCGGTGGCAAGCGTCGGCTGATAGCCCACGGCGCTCGGAATGCGGCCGAGCAACGCTGACACTTCCGAGCCGGCCTGCGTAAATCGGAAGATATTGTCGACGAAGAACAGCACGTCCTGGCCCTGATCGCGGAAATACTCGGCAACCGTCAGACCGGAGAGTCCCACGCGAGCACGCGCGCCCGGCGGCTCGTTCATCTGTCCGTACACCAGCGCGCATTTCGAACCTTCGACCGAGCCCTTATGCGGGTCCTTGTTCACCCCCAACTCGATCATTTCATGATAGAGGTCGTTGCCTTCGCGCGTGCGCTCACCGACGCCAGCGAACACCGAATAACCGCCGTGCGCCTTGGCGACATTGTTGATCAGTTCCATGATCAATACAGTCTTGCCAACTCCCGCACCGCCGAACAAACCGATCTTGCCGCCCTTAGCGTACGGCGCCAAGAGATCGACCACCTTGATGCCGGTAATGAGAATTTGTGCCTCGGTGGATTGGTCGGTGTAGCTGGGCGCGTTCTGATGGATCGCGCGCTTTGTCTCGGCTTTGACCGGGCCCGCTTCATCGACCGGGTCGCCGATCACATTGATGATGCGGCCAAGCAATCCCGACCCGACCGGCACCGCAATCGGCTCTCCGGTGTCGGTGACATCCTGCCCCCGCACCAGGCCTTCGGACGAATCCATTGCGATAGTGCGTACCGTCGACTCCCCCAAGTGCTGGGCGACTTCAAGAACAAGCCGGTTTCCGCCGTTCTTCGTCTCGAGCGCGTTCAAGATCGCCGGTAGGCGATCCTCAAATTGCACGTCCACGACGGCGCCAATGACTTGTGTGATTTTTCCGACTGCGTTGGGTGTGGCCATATCGTCCTCGTTACGAAACTAGAGCGCTTCGGCGCCGGAGATGATCTCGATCAATTCCTTGGTGATCATCGCCTGACGGGTGCGGTTATAGGTGAGCGTTTGTTTTCGGATCATCTCGCCGGCATTGCGGGTGGCATTGTCCATGGCGCTCATGCGCGCGCCCTGCTCGGAAGCGGCATTTTCCAGAAGCGCACGAAACACTTGCACCGCCAAATTGCGCGGCAACAGCTCGGCGAGAATTTCCTCCTCTTCCGGCTCATATTCGTACGCTGCGGAAGGACCCGCCTCGACCGCCGTTTCAAAGACTGGGGGAATGATCTGCTGGGCAGTCGGAATTTGCGCGATCACCGACCTGAACCGCGAGAAAAACAGCGTCGCAACGTCAAAGGCGTCCTGCTCGAAGAGCGCGACAACTTTTTTGGCGATCATATCGGCTTGCTCGAAACCTAGGACACGCACTCCGCGCAATTCGATAGTTTCGATGATAAGTTTGCCGTAGAGCCGGCGCAATTGATCATAACCTTTGCGGCCGACACAGAGAATTTTGACCTCCTTGCCGTCGGCTATCAGCGCGTTCGCTTTCTCGCGGGCAAGCCGCACGATTGTCGAGTTGAACGGTCCGCAAAGACCCCGCTCGGCCGTGCAAACAACCAGCAAGTGCACCTTGTCGCTACCGGTGCCCGCCAGCAGCCGTGGCGCCGAATCGCTGCCCGCGATCGCTGCGGCGATCGAACCCAGGACCTTCCCCATTCGTTCGGCATAAGGACGGGCGGCTTCCGCCGCCACCTGCGCACGACGCAGTTTCGACGCCGCAACCATTTGCATGGCTTTGGTGATCTTTTGCGTCGCCTTGGTGGCGGCGATGCGAACCCGCATGTCCTTAAGCGAAGCCATCTACTCTCTTCTTTTCTTTCCGTGTCACCACCGGGCTCGTCCCGGTGGTCTCGCTAGGCGGGCACCGCGTCCCTTATCGGGATGGCCGGGTCAAAGCCCGGCCATGACAGAAAATCAAGCGAAGGTCTTGGCGTAACCGTCGACAACACTCTTGAGCTTTCCTGCGTCGGCGTCCGAAAGGTCACCGCTTTTGCGAATACTCTCGAGCAAATCGACATGTTTGCTGCGTATCAGCGTCAACAACCCACTTTCGAAGGCACGCACTCGATCAACTGCCAGCGGATCGAGATAGCCATTCACGCCGGCGTAGACCACGCAGACCTGCTCTTCCATCTTGAGCGGCGAGAACTGAGGCTGCTTGAGAAGCTCAGTCAATCGCGCGCCGCGGTTAAGCAGGCGCTGGGTCGTCGCATCGAGATCAGACCCGAACTGAGCGAAAGCCGCCATCTCTCGATACTGGGCAAGCTCGCCCTTGATGCGACCAGCGACTTTCTTCATCGCCTTGGTTTGCGCGGCCGAGCCCACGCGCGACACCGAAAGACCGACGTTCACGGCTGGCCGGATACCTTGATAAAACAGATCGGTTTCCAGAAAAATTTGGCCGTCGGTGATAGAGATGACGTTGGTCGGAATATACGCCGACACGTCATTTGCCTGGGTTTCGATGATCGGTAGCGCCGTCAGCGACCCAGCCTTGTTGTCGTCGTTCATCTTGGCAGCGCGTTCGAGCAGCCGCGAATGCAGATAGAATACGTCGCCCGGATAAGCTTCGCGGCCTGGTGGCCGGCGCAGCAGCAGTGACATCTGGCGATAGGCGACGGCCTGCTTGGACAAATCGTCATATATAATGACCGCGTGCATGCCATTGTCGCGGAAATATTCACCCATCGTGCAACCGGCAAACGGAGCCAGATACTGCATCGGCGCAGGATCGGAAGCGGTCGCAGCGACCACGATGGAATAGTCGAGCGCACCCTGTTCCTCGAGCACTTTCACGAACTGAGCGACGGTCGATCGCTTTTGGCCGACGGCCACATAGACACAATAGAGTTTGATTTTTTCGTCTGGCTGCGCGTTGAGCGGCTTCTGATTGAGAATCGTATCGAGCGCGATCGCCGTCTTGCCTGTCTGCCGATCGCCGATGATCAACTCGCGTTGCCCACGGCCGATGGGAATTAGTAAATCGATCGCTTTCAGGCCGGTGGCCATAGGCTCGTGCACCGACTTGCGCGGAATTATTCCCGGTGCCTTTACGTCGACACGTGCGCGCTTATCCGACTTGATCGGCCCCTTGCCGTCGATCGGATTGCCAAGAGCATCAACGACACGGCCAAGCAGACCTTTCCCAATCGGAACGTCGACGATGGCGCCGGTACGCTTGACGGTTTGACCTTCCTTGATCTCGCGGTCGTTGCCGAAAATCACGATGCCGACATTGTCGATTTCAAGATTGAGCGCCATGCCGCGCACACCGTTCTCGAACTCGACCATTTCGCCGGCCTGTACGTTGTCGAGGCCGTAGACGCGGGCGATGCCGTCGCCAACGGAGAGCACCTGGCCGACCTCGGAAACTTCGGCTTCCTGGCCGAAGTTCTTGATCTGCTCTTTCAGGATTGCGGAAATTTCTGCGGCACGGATATCCATCAGCGGGCCTCTTTCATCGCGAACTTGATCGAATTGAGTTTGGTACGGAGTGAACTGTCGACCATGCGGCTACCGACCTTGACGATCAGTCCGCCGATAATGGCGGGATCGATTTTGACATCCAGAGCGATCTCCTTGCCGCCGGTGACAGACTTGAGTGCGCTCTTGAGCGCATCGAGATTCTTGTCGTTTAACGTCTCAGCGACGGTTACCTGGGCACTGACTTCGCCCTTTTGCCGAGCGACCAGCGCACGAAAGGCGCGGATCATATCGTGCACGGCAAAAAGCCTACGGTTGGTGGTGATTACACGAAGGAAATTCGCGGCCAGTCCGGCGATGCCAGCCTTTGCAAGGATCGCCGACAGCGCCCTGAGTTGCTCATCGGCGCCGAACACCGGGCTGCGCACCAAACGGTCAAGATCAGCGCTGCCTTTTATGAGCGTTTCAAATTGATCGAGATCCTTTTTGACGGCATCAACGGCCTTGTTGTCGAGCGCAAGCTCGAACAGGGCGGCGGCATAACGGCCAGCCATGCCGGAGATGATCGGACCTTCGCCTGTCACTGAAAAACGCTCGTTGCTTTACTTCGTTTACAGCCCGGACGCCGTCGCAAATTGCGGCGCAAACTATTGGAATCCAAGCGGGAATTCCGATCTCTGGAGACGTCACGGCAGCCCGCGGAAACCCCCTGAAATCGAGGGTTAGCTAACACAGCGATATTGGGGGTGCAACAAGCGGGCCCGTTTGCCGCATGGCGAGAATACCGCGCCGGCCGCAGTCATGGAAAAAATTGCATCAAAGGGTTGCTCGCCATGCGAGGTTGCTCGCTATAGCGTGGCAAGAAAGCAAAGAAACGAAGGCGCGTTGAGATTCCCCAATCTATGCCAAAGCTGAAAACGAAAGGCGATGCGGCTGCCACGGCCAAGCTGCTTGTCGTGCTGCTTGCCTTCGCCTGGGGCCTCAACTGGATTGCCGCGGCGGTAGCGCTGCGGGAGGTGTCGCCCTGGAGCCTGCGCGTCGCGGGCTCAGGAATCGGAGCCGCCACCTTATTTTTAGCCGCCATTATCACGGGCAATAATCTCAAGGTCCCACGCAAAGAATATATCCATGTGATGGTAGCGGGATTCCTGAATGTTGCTGGCTTTCAAATCCTCTCGGGATTTGCCCAACTGAGCGGTGCGACGACGCGCGCCATCATCATTACCTATTCGATGCCGATTTGGACAACGGTTCTGAGCTGGCTCTTTCTGGGCGAACGTTTGAACAAGGTGCGCTGGTTTGCTTTTGTGCTGTGCGTTGTCGGCGTAACGATCCTGGTCTGGCCGCTGTTCGCGACCGGAATTCCACCATTCGTATTTTATTCGCTCGGCTGTGCATTGAGCTGGGCGGTTGCAACCGTCTACATAAAATGGGCCAGGGTAACGATCGAGCCTTTGGCAAATGCAGCCTGGCAATTGTTGTTCGGCTTGGGCTTCATCACCGTGGGCAGCTTCATTGTCGAAGGGCACCCTCATCTTTGGCCGGTCAAAAACGAGACGATGCTGGCGATTCTCTTTGTCGGGCTATTCGGTGTTGGCCTTGCGCATTTTCTTTGGTGGTCGATTGTTGGGCGGTTGCCGGCCACTACCGCCTCGCTCGGATCTTTGCTCGTGCCTGTGATTGGGGTAAGCGCCTCCGCAATAATTCTCGACGAACGTCTGACTGTGCCGGATGTCATCGGTTTCGCGCTGATCTTTGCCGCTGCAGCATGCGTGCTACTGCAGCCAAATGTACGCCACGATGAAATGCCGGAATAGCGGCTAGTAGAAACTCTGCGGATCGACATCCACCTCAAGCCGCACATTGCCGCGCGGCTTGGGCGCGCCGGCAAGCCAGACACGCAGATAACTCGACAGGTCGAACGCGCGCGGCGATTTCACCAGCAAACGGAATCTGTGACGGCCGCGCACAACCGCAATGGGTGCTTCAGCCGGACCGAGCACGCGGACGTCCTCATCCTTCGGTGCAACATTGGCAAGTGTCCGGCCATAAGCTTCTGCCGTGTGCCTGTCGTTGGCCGTGATTACAAGACCCGCGAGGCGGCCGAACGGCGGATAACTGGTGCGTTCGCGCTGCTCGATCTCGTTTTTATAGAAGGCGTCGCGATCGCCTGATATCAGAGCCCGCATCACCGGATGTTCCGGCTGATGGGTCTGCAAATAGCCAAGCCCTCGTCCCTCTTCGCGACCGGCACGGCCGACGACCTGGTGCAGCAGTTGAAACGTGCGCTCCGCAGCGCGCGGATCGCCGTTGCCCAAACCGAGATCAGCGTCGACGATGCCGACCACATTTAATTTTGGGAAATGATGACCTTTTGCCACCAGCTGGGTGCCGACGATGATGTCGAAACGGCCTTCCGCCACGTCGGCGAGTTCCTGCCGCAAACGTTCAACCAACTCAACAAGATCACTCGATAGTACGAGGATGCGGGCCTGCGGAAATAGTTCACTCGCTTCCTGTTCGAGCCGTTCTACACCGGGGCCCACGGCTGCAAAGCTGTCGGTGGCATGACAATTGGAACATTCCACCGGTGGCGGCATGGAAAATCCGCAGTGGTGGCACACAAGCCGACGCTTGAAGCGGTGATCAACCAGCCAGGCGTCGCAATTGGGGCATTGCAGACGGAACCCGCAGGAGCGGCATAGGGTCAGGGGCGCATAACCCCTGCGGTTGAGAAACAGCAGCGCCTGCTCACGACGGCTGAGGGACACGGCTACCGCCTCGGCGAGCCGCGGCGAAATAAAGCGTCCGCGGGCCGGACCTTCGCTACGCATGTCGATTGCTTCAATCGACGGCAAAAAAGCGCCTCCGAAGCGCTCGGGAAGGTGAAGGTGGCGATAGCGGCCACGGCGTGCGTTGACTTCTGATTCGACCGACGGTGTGGCCGAGGCAAGCACCACGGGGATTTTGGCAATCGACCCCCGCACCACCGCCATATCGCGCGCATGATAGTGCGCGCCATCCTCCTGTTTGTAGGCGGGATCATGTTCTTCATCCACCACGATAAGACCGAGGTCGGCGTAGGGTAAAAAAAGCGCCGAGCGTGCGCCGACCACGACCGCGGCCTCGTTTGCTCCGACCGCCGACCACGTGCGCGCGCGCTTGCGCGGTGAAAGTTGCGAATGCCATTCGGCTGGCCGGACGCCAAAACGTTTATAAAAACGATCCAGAAATTGCGCGGTGAGCGCAATTTCTGGCATTAAGATCAGGGTTTGCCGTTTGCGGCGGATATTTTCCGCCACTGCTTCAAAATAAACCTCTGTCTTGCCTGAACCGGTGACACCATCGAGCAAAGTAACGGTGTAGCCGGCTTGCTCGACGGTTGTCCTTAACGTATCGGCGGCTGCGAGTTGGGCAAGTGAGAACTCCGGTTGACGAAAATCGGGGTCGGGTGGAGAGACCAGAGGTTCAGGCGGCAGCACAATCGTTTCCAGCGTACCTTCATCAATCAACCCGTTGACTACTCCGGCACTGACGCCTGCCTCCTGTGCAGCCTCGCCTTTCGAACGGGTGAGTCCATCTGCGAATAATTTCAGAACTCGCGCCCTCGCTGCTGTCATGCGCGTGGGTTCGGGGCCGGCAAGCCTTACGCCAACTCGCTCGCGCGCCGGACCGAGATGCTCGCCCATGCGCAACGCCATCCGCAGAACGATTCCACGCGAGGCAAGTGTGTAGGTCGATACCCAATCGACGAATTCACGCAGCTCGGCTTTCAATGGTGGAACATCAAGCTTTTCATCGACGTCTTTCAGGCGGTTGTGCAGACGCGGATTTGGGGTCGGATTGTCGGCCCACACGACCCCCATGCATTCCCGCGCGCCCAGAGGGACGGCCACCAGATCTCCGGGCGTGAGCTCAAGGCCTGCCGGCACCCGGTAGGAATACGTTTGGTCAAGCGCCACGGGGACCAGGATATCGACAACTCTATTCATGCCGCATGGTTGGCCGATTCCGGGCGCTTAAGGAAGAGTGAAGAAAGGAATGTCACTCTTGGCCCCATGAGAGAATTTCCAGCCAGTTCAGACATTGATGCAGAGATCCGGCGTTGGCTGGGGTACCTCGGCGCCGAACGGCGCATGTCAGTAAAGACGCTGGAAGCCTATCGACGCGACGTCGCGCAATTCGTGAGCTTTCTAACCGGACATCTGGCCGGGACGTTCTCCCTCAAGCGCTTCGAGAAGCTCAAGCCGGCCGATGTTCGTGCGTTCATGGCCGCTCGGCGTAGCGAAGGGGTCGGCAATCGCTCGTTGATGCGAACATTGGCGGGTGTGCGTTCATTTGCCCGATTTCTCGAACGAAGCGGCAAAGGCAAGGTTGCGGCGCTTAGCGCGGTTCGCGCACCGAAACTCCCGAAACCGCTGCCCAAGCCGCTATCGATTTCTGCTGCCGTACAACTCACCGGCGCCGAATTGCTTGAAGGCGACATGCGTGAGCCTTGGATCGTTGCACGTGACGCGGCTGTACTCTCTTTGCTTTATGGTTCCGGCCTCCGCGTTTCGGAGGCGCTCGGACTCAAGCGCAAAGATTGCACGAGTGCAGATGCGATTACCATTACCGGCAAAGGAAACAAGACGCGCATGGTGCCATTGCTTCCCCAAGTCACCAAATTGATCTCCGACTACGTGGCACTTTGCCCGGTCGAACTTCCGTTGGATGGGCCTTTGTTCATCGGCGCACGGGGTGGCCCCCTTTCACCCCGGCTCGTACAGCTGACAATGGCGAGGCTACGCGGCGCTCTCGGATTGCCCGACAGCGCGACACCTCATGCCCTGCGCCACTCGTTTGCGACGCATTTATTGACGCGCGGAGGGGACCTGCGCGCGATCCAGGAACTGCTCGGACACGCCTCGCTCTCGACAACGCAAATTTACACTGCCGTCGACACGGAGCGCTTGCTCGAAGTTTATGCCAGCGCGCACCCGCGCGCCTAAATCCGTCCTGCAACTAAACGCTATCTGGCACCTCTTGCATGTGCCCGCGCTCTGCTATCATCGTGACCACGGATCAGAAGGAGGGGCCAATGAGCGCACACGAGAATCTGGAGCACGCCGAACACGCCGAACACGCGGCGCATTCCAACAAGAAGGTCGCGCTGCTTATTGCGATACTGGCGCTGTTTCTGGCGTTCTCCGAAACGCTCGGCAAGAGCGCGCAGACGGCAGCGATAGCTGACAACATCAGGGCGTCCGACACCTGGAATTTTTTTCAGGCCAAAACAATCCGGCAGACCAGTTTGCGCATCGCAGCTGACGGACTAACGGCACAATTGCCTGCCGTAACCAATGACGAGAGCAAGGCAGCGATTGCCAAACAGATCGAAGCCTGGCGCAGCACAGCAACCCGCTATGAATCTGATCCGAAGGAAAAGGATGGTCGCAAGGAACTCCGTGCCCTGGCCGAAGAATATGAGCACGACCGTGACACACGGCTGGCCCGCTACCATCAATATGAATTTGCGTCCGCCGCGTTCCAGATCGGCATTGTTCTGGCCTCGGCGCAAGTGATCACGGGCATGGCCGCGCTCGGTTGGTTATCCGGCCTCACCGGCCTCTTCGGAATTGGCTTTATGATGCTCGGCCTATGGGCGCCCCATGCGCTCCATTTCGGCGGACATTAAGCCCATTCACGCTGGGCGGCGATAACCCCGGCGCAATCGATTAAGCCGACGTAGCGTGCGGCCGACGCGCCCTGGCATGAAGAGCCATGCAATTTTCCGGATGCGGGCTCGGATCGGCTCGGTTTGCGTGCGAGCCCAGTCGCGTGCCCACATAAACCAGTCGTACATCCTTTGAAACCAGACAATCTGCAGCAGCTTGCCGCGCGTCACATCGAATACGAAGGCAGTAACTCCAAGACCAAGCAGCTTGGCAAATATCAGTGCCGCGATAGCACCAAACCAGTTGCGCGTGGCGAGGAAATAGACCTCCAGAAATTTCAGCGGCAGGAGGACGAGAACCGGAATAACGAAAACGGTGAGAGCCGCGTAAGGCGGCAGATTTTCAATCAATCTGGCAAGGACGGTTTTGACCCTGCCCCACGGAATGACATTGACGATGCGCGCGACAATGGGTTCGAGGTGGTCCCACAACCACGCTTCAAGCAGAAGCAGGAGCGCGAGGATAACCCACAATGGTCGAAAGAAATTGCGGCGCATTATGTCATCGATACTAGCGTCGCAACCTGCCGCAACAAAGGCAGGACTTCCTCAGCAATATCAACCTCTCAGACCGGGGACGCGCTGCAATCACGTGCGAACCCGACCGCCATCCACGTTCAGCGTCTGCCCCGTCATGAATGCGGCGTCGTCGCTCGTCAGGAAAGATATGGCGCCCACCAGATCCTCCGGCACTTCGACGCGCTTAATGGCCTGCATCTGTGCGACCGAGGCAAATTCTTCGTCCATGGTTTTAAAACCGGGACGTGGCGTTCTCACCAAGGTACCGGGAGAGCGCGTCAGCCCCGGCGCAATCGCATTGACGGTGATTCCATCAGGCGCGAGATCGGTGGCGAGCGCGCGGGTGAATCCAACGATGCCGCCTTTGCTCGCAACGTAATGCGCAAAGCCAACCACGACCGAGCCGAGCGTGCTCGAAGCCATATTGACAACGCGGCCCCATTTGCGCGTGCGCATGCCCGGCACGAAGGCCGCAGTCACCAGAAATGTGCCGTCGAGATTGATCGAGAGAACCTGGCGCCAGTCGGCGAACGTCATCTCCGGGAAATTTTTTTGCGGAAAGATGCCGGCGCAATTTACGACGATGTCGACATGACTGAATTCATCTCGCACTTGCTTGGCCATCGCGGTAACCGACGCTTCGGAAGACACGTCGCAGTTCACGGCCAGCGCCTGGCGCCCCGCAGCTTCGATCAGCTTCACGGTGTCCTTGCCGTCGGCGAGATCGGCGACCGCCACATGCACACCGTCTTCGGCCAGCCGTTTGGCGAAGGCCTGACCGATGCCGCTGGCACCGCCGGTAATAACGGCAACCTTGTCTTTGTGGCCTTTGGCCATGAAGTACCCCCTGGGAAAAAATCACATATGAATTGCGCGCTTGGCGACCACCATGGCTGCTTCCTTCACGGCCTCCGGCAGAGTCGGATGCGCGTGACAGGTCCGCGCGATATCTTCGGCTGACGCGCCGAATTCCATAGCCAAGACAGCTTCGGCAATCATATTGCCGGCATCGGCGCCGATGAGATGCACGCCGAGAACGCGGTCAGTTTTTCCATCGGCGAGGATCTTCACGAAGCCCTCGGTTGTTAGATTGACCTTGGCGCGGCCGTTCGCAGTGAACGGAAACTTGCCGACTTTGTACACAACTCCGGCTGCCTTCAGCTCTTCCTCCGACTTTCCGACACTTGCGATCTCAGGATATGTGTAAACGACGTTCGGAATGGCATCGTAGTTCACGTGTCCAGCCTCACCGACCAGAATTTCCGCGAGTGCAACACCTTCGTCCTCGGCCTTATGCGCCAACATCGGGCCTGCAATCACGTCGCCTATGGCCCAAATCCCGGGTACGCTGGTCGCGTAATAATGATCAACAACGACACGGCCCCGCTCGTCGATCTTGACGCCAACCTCTTTGAGACCAAGACCGTCGGTATAGGGGATACGCCCTATTGCCACGAGGACGACGTCGGCCTCGATAGTTTCCACCGTCCCACTTTTCGCGGGCTCGATCGTTGCCTTCAGTCGCTTTCCCGACGTGTCGACCGCGGTCACTTTGGATGACAATTTAAAGGCCATACCCTGTTTCTCGAACAAGCGTTGCGCCTGATGGCGTACTTCGCCATCCATCCCGGGCAGGACGCTGTCGAGAAATTCGACCACCGTTACCTGGGCACCGAGCCGCCGCCAGACCGATCCGAGCTCAAGGCCAATCACTCCAGCGCCGACCACGAGCAAGTGCTTGGGCACGTCCGGCAACGTCAGCGCGCCTGTCGACGAGACGATACGTTTTTCGTCGATCTCGATGCCCTTAAGACGCGCCACATCGGAACCGGTCGCAATCACAATCGATTTGGTTTCAAGTGTCTGCGTTTTGCTTCCTTCACCTTTCACTTCGACTTTGCCCGGCGCGACAATGCGGGCGCTGCCGTAGAATGCGTCGATCTTGTTTTTTTTGAACAGAAAATCGACGCCCCTGACATTGCCGTCGACGCCCTGATCCTTGAACGCCATCATCGCCTTGAGATCGAGCTTGGGAGTGGAAATATCGATGCCCATTTTACCGAATTTATGACCCGCCTCCTCGAACAGTTCCGAGGCGTGCAGCAATGCTTTCGACGGAATGCAGCCCACGTTGAGGCATGTGCCTCCATAGGTGGCGCGTTTCTCGACCACGGCCGTTTTTAGCCCGAGCTGTGCCGCGCGAATGGCACAAACATAGCCGCCGGGGCCGGTGCCGATCACGATGAGGTCGTAAGGCATGGAGCAATCACCTATCGATTGTCATTGCCGGGCTTGTGCCAGCATATCTCAATCATTTGGCACGGAAGTACCATCCTAGGCAGGGTAAGCGGGAGGAGGTGGACCACGACAGAGAACACTACAAATCCAGCACAACCCGTGCCGGATCCTCCAGACCTTCCTTCACCCGCACCAGGAAAGTGACCGCCTCCCGACCATCGACGATGCGATGGTCATAAGAAAGCGCGAGATACATCATCGGTCGAATCTCGATCTTTCCTTCGTGAACGACCGGCCGCTCCTGAATCTTGTGCATGCCCAGGATGCCGGATTGGGGCGCATTGAGAATCGGCGTCGACATCAACGATCCGTAGACACCGCCGTTCGTGATCGTGAATGTGCCACCCTGCATCTCCTCGATCTTGAGGCTGCCGTCACGGGCGCGCCGGCCGAAGTCGGCGATGGTTTTTTCAACCTGTGCAAGCGACAAATGATCGGCGTCGCGCACCACCGGTACCACCAAACCCTTCTCCGTGCCGACGGCGATCCCGATATGGTAATAGTTTTTGTAAACAATATCGGCGCCATCGATCTCTGCATTGACCGCAGGAATTTCTTTGAGCGCCTGGATACAGGCACGCACGAAGAAGCCCATGAAGCCGAGCTTCGCGCCGTGCTTCTTCTCGAACAGATCCTTGTACTGATTGCGCATATGCATCACCGCGCTCATGTCGACCTCATTGAAGGTCGTGAGCATAGCGGCAGTGTTTTGTGCATCTTTCAACCGGCGGGCGATGGTCTGACGCAGCCGCGTCATGTGAACACGCTCCTCGCGCGCCGCATCATCGGCAGGCGAAGGCGCTCGCATTTGCACAGGAGCGGAAACCGGAGTCGGCGCTGCCGCGGCGCGCTCGATCGCGCTGAGCATGTCGCCTTTGGTCACCTGCTTGTGCATGCCGGTGCCGGTGACCTTTGACGGGTCGACGCCACTTTCGGCTGCCATTTTGCGGACAGATGGCGGCATCGGCATTTCGGTGGATTTTGGAGCCGGAGCGGGTGCGGCCGCTTTTGGTGCATCTGCTACCTTTGCAGTCGGAGCGGCGGACTTTGCTTGCGCAGCGCCAGCACCTTCCTTGATCTGGCCAAGCAGCGCGCCAACTCCAACGGTGTCACCGTTCTTGGCGGCAATTTCGCCGAGCACACCTGCGGCCGGCGCAGGTACTTCGAGCGTGACTTTGTCGGTTTCCAGCTCCACCAGCGGCTCATCCACCGCCACCGCGTCGCCCGGCTGTTTGAACCACTTTCCGACCGTCGCTTCGGTCACTGATTCGCCGAGGGTGGGCACGCGAATGTCAGCCATGGTTCAACCTTTTCAATTCATCCGCGTTGCGCACGTCAGCCGAGCGCTTCTTCCAGGAATTGCTTGAGTTGCGCCAGATGCTTCGACATCTGCCCGACCGCGGTGGATGCCGACGCCGGCCGGCCCGCATAACGCATGCTGCGGTGCTTGGCGCCAATTTGGTTGAGGATCCACTGCAGAAAGACGTCGACGAAGAACCAAGCACCCATATTGCGCGGCTCTTCCTGACACCAGACCATCTCCGCCTGCTTGAAGCGGGAAAGCTCGGCGACCAACGCTTTGGTCGGAAACGGATAGAGCTGTTCGATGCGCAGAAGATAAATATCATCGATTCCACGCTTTTCGCGCTCATCGTAAAGGTCGTAATAGACCTTGCCCGAACACATGATGACGCGGCGGATCTTCCCGTCAGCGACGAGCTTTATCTTTTCGTTTGGGAGCAGTTGAGCGTCATCCCACAGCAGACGATGGAATGACGTGCCGGTTACCATTTCGTCGAGCCTCGATACCGCGCGCTTGTGACGCAACAGACTCTTCGGCGTCATCAGGATCAGTGGCTTGCGAATTTCGCGCTTTAATTGCCGGCGCAGGGCATGGAAATAGTTCGCAGGTGTGGTGAGGTTTGCCACCTGCATGTTGTCTTCCGCGCACATTTGCAGGAAACGCTCAAGGCGTGCGCTCGAATGTTCCGGCCCCTGACCCTCGTAGCCATGTGGCAAGAGGCAGACGAGGCCCGACAGACGCAGCCATTTGCGCTCGCCCGAGGAGATAAACTGGTCGAACACCACCTGCGCGCCGTTGGCGAAGTCGCCGAACTGGGCTTCCCACAGCGTTAGTGCGTTGGGCTCGGCGGTGGAGTAGCCATATTCAAAGCCGAGCACAGCTTCTTCCGACAGGCTTGAATTGAGGACCTCGAAACGCGCCTGGTCCTTCCCAAGATGATTGAAGGGGGTATGGCGTTCCTCGGTGTTCTGGTCGAACAGCACCGCGTGACGTTGTGAAAAAGTACCACGTTCGCTGTCCTGGCCGGACAGGCGGACCGGGTGTCCTTCCTTCAGCAGCGAACAGAATGCGAGAGCCTCGCCGGTCGCCCAATCGATGTTATCGCCGGTTTCGATCGCTTTGGCCCGATGATCGAGAAAGCGCTGGACGGTCTTATGGACAGTGAAGCTCTCGGGCACGACGGTGATCTTCTTGCCGATCTCGCGCAGCATTTCGGCTGCAACGCCGGTGTTGCCGCGCCGCGGATCCTCGACCTCACCGGCGGGCTTTAATCCCGCCCAGCGGCCGTCGAGCCAATCAGCCTTATTCGGCTTGTAGCCCTGTGCCGCTTCGAATTCGGCCTCCAGGCGCGCGCGCCAGTCAGCCTTCATCTTCTCGACTTCACCTTCGGTGACGACGCCTTCACCGATAAGTTTTTTGCCGTAGATTTCCAACGTGCTCGGATGCGCGCGGATTTTTTTATACATCAGCGGCTGGGTAAACGACGGCTCGTCGCCTTCGTTGTGGCCGAAGCGCCGGTAGCAGAACATGTCGATGACGACCGGCCTCTGGAATTTCTGCCGATACTCAGTCGCAACCTTTGCTGCAAACACGACAGCTTCCGGGTCGTCGCCATTGACGTGAAAAATCAGCGCTTCAATCATCTTGGCGACGTCGGACGGATACGGTGACGAACGCGAATAGCGCGGATAGGTCGTAAAGCCGATCTGGTTGTTGACTATGAAGTGCAGCGATCCACCAGTGCGGTAGCCCTTCAGATCCGACAAACCGAAGCATTCTGCCACTACGCCCTGGCCAGCGAATGCGGCGTCGCCGTGCATCAGCAACGGCATCACCATGGTGCGCTCGTCGGGCTTGGCACCATGCTGATCCTGCTTGGCGCGCACTTTGCCGAGCGTCACCGGATCTACAATTTCCAGATGTGACGGATTTGCGGTGAGAGATAAGTGCACCTTGTTGCCGTCAAACTCACGGTCCGATGACGCGCCGAGGTGATATTTAACGTCACCGGAGCCTTCGGTTTCGTCTGGGGTTGCCGAGCCGCCCTTGAACTCGTGAAACAGCGCACGGTGCGGCTTGCCCATCACTTGCGTCAAAACGCTAAGGCGGCCGCGATGTGACATGCCAAGACAGATTTCCTGGACGCCGAGATTTCCACCGCGCTTGATGATCTGTTCAAGCGCCGGGATTAGCGCCTCAGCGCCATCGAGGCCGAAACGCTTTGTGCCGGTGTATTTGACGTCGAGAAATTTCTCGAAGCCTTCGGCTTCCACCAGCTTGTTGAGAATCGCACGCTTGCCTTCGCGCGTGAAGGTAATTTCCTTATCCCGTCCTTCGATCCGCTCCTGAATCCAGCTTTTCCGCGCGGCATTCGAGATGTGCATAAATTCGATGCCAATTGTTTGACAGTAAGTTCGGCGAAGGATGAAGACGATTTCGCGCATCGAAGCGAATTCGAGGCCGAGCACCTTGTCGAGGTAAATCTTGCGATCGAGATCGGCTTCCGAGAAGCCGTAGGACCGCGGATCAAGCTCCTCTTCATTTTTTTCCGGCTCGAGCTCGAGCGGATCGAGCTTCGCGTAGAAATGGCCGCGGATGCGATAGGCGCGAATGAGCATCAACGCGTGAATGGAATCGCGCGTCGCTTGCATCACGTCGACAGAAGACAGTTCGGCGCCTTTGGCCCGCGCCGTCGTCGATATTTTTTCGCCGATTTTCTTTTCGGTTTCGGCCCATTGCCCATCGAGTGCAGCCACCAGATCGCCGTTGGGACGCACCGGCCAGTTCGGCTTTTTCCAAGAGGCGCCGCGGGCGCTTTTGATGACGTCCGTCTTCTCGTCTTTCAGACTCTGGAAAAAGGCGCGCCACTCGGCGTCGACGGCCGCGGGATCGGCCTCGTATTTGGCGTACAGGTCTTCGATGTAAGCGGCATTGCCGCCATAAAGGAACGAGGTATGGGCGAAGATGGCGTTGGCGTCCTGGCGGGACATGGCGGTTCAATCCTTGCGCGGCTCGAAAACCACGCGTTTCCGACCGCAATGGCCCAAAAGGCCAGCGACCGGTGGTCTTGCTGTTTTAACTCTATTTATGCCGACTGTAAGTCTACGAAAGGCCTAAGCACTGAATCAGGATTTCAGCACTTCTACCAGCGTCTTCCCGATTCGAGCCGGCGACGGTGATACCTTGATTCCCGCCGATTCCATTGCTGCAATTTTTGACTCGGCGTCGCCCTTGCCGCCGGAAATGATGGCCCCGGCGTGACCCATGCGCCGGCCCGGCGGCGCTGTGCGGCCAGCAATGAACCCAACCATCGGCTTCTTGCGCCCGCGTCTAGCTTCGTCTTTCAGGAATTGCGCTGCATCTTCCTCGGCCGAACCGCCGATCTCGCCGATCATGACGATCAACTCGGTCTTCGGGTCAGCGAGAAACATTTCCAGCACTGCGATGAATTCAGTACCCTTCACGGGATCGCCACCGATACCGACCGCAGTGGTCTGACCCAGATTCTCACGACTGGTCTGAAACACCGCTTCATAGGTCAGCGTGCCGGACCGCGACACGATACCAACCTTGCCCGGCTTGAAGATATTGCCAGGCATGATCCCGATCTTGCATTCGCCCGCCGTCATGACGCCAGGACAATTCGGCCCGATCAGGCGCGATTTCGAGCCCGAGAGCGAGCGTTTCACCTTCACCATGTCCATCACCGGTATTCCTTCGGTGATGCACACGATAAGGGGGATCTCGGCCTGGATTGCTTCGCAGATCGCATCGCCCGCGCCGGCCGGCGGAACATAAATGACGCTTGCGTCGCAGCGCGTCTTTTCTTTCGCCTCTGCAACCGTGTCGAATACCGGCAGATCGAGGTGCGTTGAGCCACCTTTGCCCGGCGACGTACCGCCGACCATCTTCGTCCCATAGGCGATTGCAGCCTGCGAATGAAAGGTTCCGTTCTTGCCGGTAAAGCCCTGGCAGATGACCTTGGTGTTCTTATCAATAAGGACAGCCATTAAGCGGCACCCTTCACGGCTTTGACAATTTTTTGAGCGGCATCATCGAGATCTTCGCCGGATGTGACGTTGAGCTTGGACTCGGCGATAATTTTCTTGCCAAGGTCGACATTCGTGCCTTCGAGCCGCACGACCAGCGGAACCTTCAATCCGACTTCCTTTACCGCCGCGACCACGCCTTCGGCGATCACATCGCATTTCATGATGCCGCCGAAAATGTTGACAAGAATTCCCTTCACGTTCGGATCGGAAGTGATGATCTTGAACGCCGCGGCCACTTTTTCCTTGGTCGCGCCACCGCCGACATCGAGAAAGTTCGCCGGCGCCATGCCATAGAGTTTTATGATGTCCATGCTTGCCATTGCCAGACCGGCGCCATTCACCATGCAGCCAATCGAGCCATCGAGCGCAATGTAGTTGAGGTCGAATTTCGAAGCTTCAACTTCCTTCTCGTCCTCTTCCGTCAGGTCGCGTAGGGCGACGATGTCGGGATGACGGTAGAGCGCGTTGCCGTCAAAGCCGACCTTGGCGTCAAGACAGATGATCTTGTTGTCCTTGGTCACCACCAGCGGATTAATCTCGAGTAGGCTCATGTCCTTCGTCGTGAACGCGGCATAGAGCTTGGGCAGAATTGCATCGATCTGCTTGGCGAGATCGCCGGTCAGTTTCAGCGTCTGTGCTACCCGGCGGCCGTGATGCGGCATGATGCCCGTGGCCGGATCCACTGAGAAAGTCAGAATTTTTTCGGGAGTTTTGTGCGCGACTTCCTCGATGTCCATACCGCCTTCCGTCGACACAACGAAGGCGACCCGCGACGTCTCGCGGTCGATCAGCGCAGACAGATAGAACTCACGGTCAATGGCTGAGCCTTCTTCGATGTAAAGCCGGTTGACTTTCTTGCCATGCGGGCCGGTCTGGTGCGTGACGAGGGTCGAACCGAGGATTCGCGTTATTCCTTCTTCACGTCATCGATGGATTTCACCACCTTGACCCCGCCGGCCTTGCCGCGGCCGCCTGCGTGGATCTGAGCCTTCACTACCCACACGGGCCCGCCAAGCTCATGCGCGCCCTTGACCGCTTCGTCCACGTTGAACGCGGGAACCCCTCGCGGCACCGGCACACCGAATTCGCGCAACACCGCCTTCGCCTGATATTCGTGAATATTCATGACCCGCTCCCGGCAGAAGGCGCCGGCTTGTTCTAGTTATCGAGATTTGGTGCGATTTTCTTGCAGGCGTCGACCAGACCTTGCACCGAGGCCGCAGATTTCTCGAACATAGTCCGCTCACCGCCATTGAGTTCGATCTCGACGATGCGCTCGACACCCTTTGCGCCGATGACGACGGGTACGCCGACATACAGGTCTTTGATTCCGTATTCACCGTTGAGCCAGGCCGCGCAAGGCAGAACACGCTTCTTGTCGAGCAAATAGCTTTCCGCCATCGCAATCGCGGAGGCGGCGGGCGCGTAAAAAGCGGAACCGGTCTTCAGCAAATTGACGATCTCGGCGCCACCATTGGCGGTGCGCTTCACGATCTCGTCAATTCGCGCCTGCGTGGTCCATCCCATCTTCACGAGATCGGGCACGGGAATGCCGGCGACGGCCGAATATCGGATGAGCGGCACCATGCTGTCCCCGTGTCCGCCGAGCACAAAGGCTGTGACGTCTTCCACGGAAACGTGAAATTCGTCAGCAAGGAAATAACGAAAGCGCGCCGAGTCGAGCACGCCCGCCATGCCCACCACCTTTTGCTGAGGCAGGCCACAGCTTTTTTGCAGCGCCCACACCATGGCGTCCAGCGGGTTGGTGATGCAGATAATGAACGCATCAGGCGCGTATTTCTTGATGCCCGACCCGACCTGACCCATCACCTTCAGATTGATGTCGAGAAGATCGTCGCGGCTCATACCGGGCTTACGCGGCACCCCGGCAGTGACGATGCACACATCAGCGCCTTCGATTGCATCGTAGGAATTCGTGCCAATGAACTTGGCGTCGAAATCGTTGACCGGCGAAGATTCGGCGATGTCGAGGGCCTTGCCCTGCGGAACACCCTCCATGACATCGAACATCACGACGTCACCGAGCTGTTTGAGCCCAACAAGATGGGCCAAGGTGCCGCCGATCTGGCCGGCGCCAATCAACGCAATCTTTTTACGCGCCATGTTGAAGAACTCTCGACTTTTTTGACGCCGCGGAGCGCGGCCGTGGTGGTTAACCGGTTAGATTTGCCGCGACAAGGCACAGAATAATGATGCGCCCCGTCGTCCCCGCCCGTCTTGTATACATTATACCAGCAGACGCGCGCGCTTAAGTCCAGAGGAGTTTCATGCGCGCTAGGTCTCGACGATCTTCGCGGAATCGACGGTGGGTCCCTGCTTCGGGCCATGCGGCAGGCCGAGGTAAGCCTGCGAACGCATCTCGATCAGGCGAGACGCGGTTCGCTTGAACTCGCTAGCTTCGTAGCCTTCGGTAGCAAGGTAGAGCGCATCCGGTTGGGCCTGCGCCGATGCGAGCAATTTCACGGAGTTGTCGTATAGCGTGTCGATCAGGATGATGAAGCGCTTGGCTTCGTTGCGCTGGGCATAGTCCATCACCGGAATATGGTCGACGATGATGGTATGGTACTCGTGCGCGATCCTGAGATAGTCGCTGGCTGCCAGTGGTTGCGCGCAGAGATCGTCGAAGGAAAAACGCGCCACGCCCATCGCCGCCTGCGGCACGCGCACGACGTGGCCCTTTACGATCAGCTCCTGGGCTCTGCCGTTGCGTTTGCCTGTCAGGCCCAACCATGCCTCATCGATGGCGGCGTCGGCTTTGCTGTCATCCGGCACGTACCAAGTCGGCACGCCGGTCAGTTTTTCGAGACGAAAATCGATCCGGGCGTCCAATCGCGCCACAACGCATTGCTTTTCCAGCAGGGCAATGAACGGCAGGAATAACGCGCGGTTGAGCCCGTCCTTGTAAAGATCGCCAGGCGGCAAATTGGACGTCGCCAGCATGACGACGCCAAGTTCGAACAGACGCGTGAATAGCCGACCGAGAATCATGGCGTCGGCAATATCGGTCACGTGGAACTCGTCGAAGCACAACAACCAGCTTTCCTCTGCGATGGCTTCCGCGGCGCGCTGGATTGGATCCTGTCCCCCGACTTCGCCATTCTTGATTTCCTGCCGGTAGGTATGGATGCGCTCATGCACGTCAGCCATGAATTCGTGGAAGTGGACACGCCGCTTGCGGACAACCGCGCTGGTCTCGAAAAACAGATCCATCAGCATGGTCTTGCCACGGCCAACTTCGCCGTAGACGTACAGCCCTTTCAGGCTCTCACCGGCACTTTCCTGCTTTCCGAACAGCCAGCCGAGCGATGACGATTTGCGGGCCAACCGGTGCTGATCCAGCCGTCGTTCGAGCGCAGCCAAATGCTGCGCCAGAATCGCCTGACCGGGATCAGCTTCGATCTTTTCCGCGGCGACCAACGCCGCATAGCGGGTGTTGAAGGTTTCGGGCATCTCAGATGGAGGTGACAGGAAACAAACGCTTTTGTCCCGACACCTAGGGTGAACGGCCTCGCCTGTAAATCGCGGCCGCATAAGCAGTTTATGTTGCGCACAAATATGCGGTAATTCCCTGAAAGCTATGCGTTTTTTGCGCAGGAGGCCTTCGGGAATGTCGGCCGCGCCGAATTATTGCTGCAATGCACCATATCTATGGGTGCAGCCAATTCGCAGCTGCAGAAAAACATAACCACGGGTCCCAGATGCAAGAACCACTTCCCGACGGCGGTATGATCCGCAAACTGTGGATCAGCGAAACAGACGCCTATCGCGACCATTTGCTGCGCCTCGACCATGAGAGCCGAACCAAGCGTTTTTCCGGCCCGGTTTCCGACGACTTCATCGCCCGGCACGCGGCGTCCGCTAACGGCCTTCGTGTCGTGGTGCACGGGTTTTTCGTCGATGGCGTCTTGCGCGGGGCGGCCGAACTGCGCGCGCTCGGATCAGTATTCGCGCGCGATGGAGAGGCTGCGTTCAGCATTGAGCAACCCTGGCAAAGTCATGGCGTCGGCACCGAATTGCTCGAACGGACGCTCCTGAGTGCGCGCAACCGCGGAGTCAAATTATTGCAGATGCATTGCCTCGCCGAAAATCAACGCATGCAGCAGCTCGCCCGCAAATTCGAGGCCGATCTCAAGTTCGATTTCGGCAGCGTGGTGGGCGAGGTCGATCAGCGGCGCCTTACGCCCTTGTCGCTCGTGCGCGAAGCGGTTGCCGATGCGCACGACGTCACGTCCACAATTCTTCAGGTGCAGGCGAAACTTCTCGACCCAGCATAGCTCCGGATTGATGTCGCTAAAAAAGCGGGAAACTCGCCTCGACCACGTAAGGGCCGCCTCCGACGGACGCACGCGAGGAGAACAGCACAAAACGCGAAACCCGGAATGGCGAGGTACGGAAATAGCCGCGTGCCGAAAGATATTCGGCGACCTGTTGGCTGGATGACTCGCGAAGGCGCGCCAATGTCACATGCGGGGTGAATTTACGGCCCTCTGGCTCCAGCCCGATGCGTTGCATCAGTCTTTCCTGCTCGGCCTGCACGTCGAGCAAGGCTTGCGCCGGAGCAACGCTCGCTACAACTGCGCGCGGCTTGCGGCGGCCAAATGATGTGAGTCCGTCCATATGCAATTCGAAAGGCCCGCGCTTGACCCGGCCAAGCATGGACGCAACCTCTTGGGCAATGTCGTCATCAACATCGCCAATGAAACGTAAAGTCAGGTGGTAATTTTCAGGATCAATCCAGCGCGCGCCCGGCAGGCCACCGCGCAATGTCGACAGCGCTTGTCCGACATCGGATGGAATTTCGACACCGGTGAATAGGCGTGGCATAGCGCGACTTCCAGCTACGAGCCCCGTGCGATGCGCGCCCGGGAAATCAATTCCTCGACCCGTGGCAAAATTCGCGCCACTATTACGTCGACGCCGACGGCGTTCGGATGCAGACCATCACGTTGATTCAATTTTGGATCAGCAGCCACACCGTCAAGAAAGAATGGATAAAAAACGACCTGATAAGTCGATGCAAGCGCGGGATAGATCGCATCGAAGTCCTGTACGTAATCCGCTCCCATATTGCGCGGTGCGCGCATCCCGGCGAGCAAGACAGCAATGTGACGATCGCCAAGCTTGCGTAGGATTAAGTCGATCGCCGCTTGGGTCACTTTCGGGTCGAGTCCACGCAACGCGTCGTTTGCCCCCAGTTCGAGGACGACGGCGTCGGTGCCGTCCGGAACAGACCAGTCGAGACGACCGAGGCCTCCAGACGCAGTATCACCGGACACTCCTGCATTTGTGATGGTGACCACGATGCCTTTTGCTTTAAGTGCCGCAGCCAACCTGGTGGGAAAAGCTGCGTCCGCCGGCAATCCGAACCCGGCGCTCAGCAAGTCGCCGAGCACCACAATTTTGAGCGGCCGCTCGGCCGCCCAGCCGGCCCCGATCAACAGCAAGGCGCAAATGACTGCGGCCAGGATCCGGCTTGCAAAATGCTGGACCCTGGCGGGGTTAGTCCCATATGAGCGATATCGCCAACTATGAGGTTTCATGACGAACAATTCCCACGCGGCACCGGCCATTGCGCTTGCCGGTGTCAATCTTTCGCTCGGCCACGGGGCGGCCCGGGTTCATATCCTCAAAGACATTGATCTGCATATAGGCACTGGCGAAGCAATCGGCCTCGTCGGCCCGTCCGGTTCCGGTAAATCGACACTTTTGATGGTGATGGCGGGCCTTGAACCGGCGGATTCCGGGACTGTGGCCGTCGCTGGCCAGAGGCTCAATTCTCTCAACGAGGACGCCCTTGCCCGCTTTCGGGGGCGCCATGTGGGCATTGTATTCCAGTCTTTCCACCTCATCCCGACAATGACTGCGTTGGAGAACGTTGCGGTCCCGCTGGAGCTAAGTGGTGTTGCCGACGTGCGCGAGCGAGCAAGGGGGGAGCTGGTTGCCGTCGGACTGAGCGAGCGTATTCATCACTACCCGGCCGAATTGTCGGGCGGAGAGCAACAACGCGTCGCGCTTGCGCGCGCACTCGCGCCGCACCCGCAGATCTTGGTGGCCGACGAACCGACCGGCAATCTCGACGAGGATACCGGCAACCAGATCATCGATCTGTTGTTTGCCGGCCACGCCCAGCGCAAGACGACCCTGATCCTTGTGACCCACGATCCTGCCCTGGCCGCCCGCTGCGCCCGTGTCGTGCGGCTCCGTTCCGGCCGCATCGATGGCGTGACCTGACATGGCCAACGGGACGATGGCCGCCATTGCCGGCGCCGGCTGGTTGCCTCTGCGTTTCGCGCTGCGGGAGATGCGGGGCGGGCTGCGTGGCTTCTATATATTCATCATCTGTATCATGCTCGGCAGCATGGCGATTGCCGGGGTGGGATCGCTGGCCGCCAGCCTGGCAGACGGGCTTGCCCGCGAAGGCCGCGTCATCCTGGGCGGCGACCTCGCCTTCACGCTGATCCAGCGCGAAGCCGCACCGAGCGAACTCCAGTTCCTGCGCGACCACGGCACGGTTTCAAGCGCAGCCACCATGCGCGCCATGGCGCGGGCAGCGGACGGTCAGGCGACGCTGGTCGAGATGAAAGCGGTCGACACCGCCTATCCCCTGTTCGGACAAGCGGGCCTTGATCCCCCGTCCGCGCTACCTGACGCGCTGACCCAACACGACGGCGTCTTCGGCGCGGTCGCCGATCCGACGCTGATGTCCCGGCTCGCGCTCACGCCCGGCGCGCGCCTCACCATCGGAAGCGCCAGCTTCGAGATCCGCGCGACGCTCGCGAACGAACCGGACAAGCTCGCCGGCGGCCTTGGTTTCGGCCCGCGTTTGCTGGTGAGCCAGCAAGCTCTGCGCGCCACAGGATTGTTGCAGCCCGGAAGTCTGGTGCGCTGGCACTACCGCCTGCGCTTGCCAGCGAATGACGCAACGGACACGGCCGCGAAAACCGTCTCGGCCGAGGCGCGCAAACAATTGCCCGAAGCCGGCTGGGATATCCGCAGCCGCAGCAATGCCTCGCCGCAGCTCGAGCGCAACGTCGAGCGCTTTACGCAATTTCTCACCATCGTTGGTCTGACGGCGCTTCTGGTCGGCGGTGTTGGCGTCGGCAACGCGGTCAAAAGCCATCTCGACCGGCGGCGCGACACGATCGCCACCATGAAGGCGCTGGGCGCCAGCGGCCGCCGCATTTTCGATATCTACCTCACGCAGGTTCTGTTGCTGGCGCTGATCGGTGCCACCCTCGGCGTGGCCTGCGGGGCGATCCTTCCCTTCGTCGTCACCTGGACATTCGGCGCCATTATTCCATTGCCGATCGTCCCCGCCTTGCATCCGCTCGAATTGGCGTTGGCGCTGGCCTACGGCCTGCTGACCGCGGTTGTCTTTACGCTTTGGCCGTTGGGACGGGCCCACGACATACCGGTGGCCGAACTGTTCCGCGATACGGTGGCGCGGCATCCGCGCCGGCCGCGCAAACGCTACGTCGCGCTCACCGGCCTTGCCTTGCTGGCGCTGACTGCGGCCGTTGTCCTGCTCGCCTATGACCGGCGGGTCGCCATGATCTACGTTGCCACAGCCGCCGGAATCTTCGTGCTGTTGCGCTTCGTCGCCATGGTGCTGATGGTCCTCGCACGACACGCGCCGCGCGCCCGTACAACCGGACTGCGCATGGCCATCGCCAATATTCACCGGCCGGGCACGCTGACGCCGACCATCGTGCTGTCCCTCGGCCTGGGAATAGCGCTGCTCGTCACCGTGATCGAGATCGACGGCAACTTGCAGCGGCAATTCTCCAACGAGCTGCCTGCAAAGGCCCCGTCGTTTTTTTTCCTCGATATTCCTGCGGACCAGGCCGAACGCTTCGGTGCGTTCGTGCACGCGCAAGCACCTTCGGCCAGGCTGGATGAAGTCCCGATGCTGCGCGGGCGTATCGTTTCCGCCGGCGGCACCCCGGTCGAGAATATCAAGCCACGGGAAGACGCGGCGTGGGTCCTGCGAAGCGATCGCGGTCTCACCTACGGCAACACAATCCCCAACGGTTCGCGGCTGGTCGAAGGGCAATGGTGGAGCGCCGATTACGACGGGCCGCCGCTGGTGTCTTTCGAAAAGCGCATCGCCGACGGACTGGGCCTCAAGCTTGGCGACGCAATTGTCGTCAACGTGCTTGGGCGCAATATCACCGCGACAATCGCCAACATGCGCACAGTCGATTGGGAAACATTGGGCATAAATTTTGTCATGGTATTTTCGCCGAACTCCTTCCGCAGCGCTCCGCACACGCACCTTGCGACGCTGACATATTCCGGCGGCAGCACGGCCGCGCAGGAAGCCGCTCTTATCGGCGCGGTTGCCAAAGATTTTCCCACGATTACGGCCGTACGCGTGAAGGATGCCCTGGAAGCCGTCGGCAACCTTGTCGGCAACCTGGTCCTGGGGATCCGCGGAGCCAGCATCATCACGCTGATCGTGTCCGCGTTGGTGCTCGGCGGCGCGCTGGCCGCCGGTCACCGGCACCGCATTTACGACGCCGTCATCCTCAAGACATTAGGCGCCACGCGGGTCCAATTGCTTGCAGCGTACTGCATCGAGTACCTGACGATCGGCACGGCCACCGCCGCATTCGGCATGATGAGCGGTTCTCTCGCTGCATGGCTCATCGTCACGCAGCTTATGCATCTGCCGTTTAGCTGGCTGGTCTGGCCCGCTCTGGGGGCGGCCGTTGCCGCAATCGTGGTTACCGTCGGGCTCGGTCTTACCGGCACCTTTATGGCGTTAGGCCAGAAACCGGCGGCAATCCTGAGGAATCTCTAGTTTTTGCGACATTCCGCCACGTCCGCCCTGCACCGGCACCTAGGGGTTCTTTAGCCCTGTATAATACCGCATCCGGACGTTAACGTTCCGCAATGGGGCCAATGGCCAAAGTCATTATCAAACCATATCTGGCGCCCAGGCTAGGCAACCACTAAATTCGGCACACGAGCGCGACGGCACCACGCCGGCGCGCCTGACGTGACCGGCAAAGGCCGGGACATAAGAGAGGAAACTTCGATGTCGGATTACGACCGTAACGTAGCTTCCCGCGGCTTCGGCGCCGGGCGAGCTATCGCGATCGATGCAGGCCTGCGCGCCTACATGATCCGCGTCTACAATTACATGGCCGCCGGCGTCGCTTTGACCGGCGTCGCCGCTTGGCTGACGTTCAATGCCGCGGTGCAAAGCACTGCAGGCGGGACACTCGCGCTTACGCCGTTCGGGCAGACGATCTATGGCGGTCCGGTGGTGATCGTGTTGTTCCTTGGCACACTCGGGCTCGTGTTCTTTATGAGCTTCCGCATCAACACCCTGCAGCCAAGCACGGCACTTTTGCTGTTCCTGGTCTATGCCGGATTGCTCGGCGTGATGCTGTCGTCGGTATTCCTGACTTACACTCACGGTTCGATCGCCCGCACCTTCTTCATCTCCGCGGCGTCGTTCGGCGCGCTGAGCTTGTACGGATATACGACGCAACGCGACCTCTCGCCGATTGGCTCGTTCCTGACCATGGGACTGTTCGGGCTCATTCTCGCGATGCTCGTCAACATGTTCCTCAAGAGCAGCGGGCTTGATTTCGCGATCTCGGCGATCGGTGTGCTGATCTTTGCCGGGCTGACCGCCTGGGACACACAGCGCATCAAGGAAACGTACAGTGCCAACGATGACGGCACGATCTCCGGCCGCAAGGCGGTGATGGGCGCGCTGACGCTCTACCTGGACTTCATCAACCTGTTCCTGTTCTTGCTGCGCTTTATGGGCGATCGCCGATAAGCGTTGACGACAGGACTGCAATGCGCGCCCCGGCCCAGGCCGGGGCGCTTTTTTTTCATGTCTGTCATGTTTGTCATGGCCGGGCTTGTCCCGGCCATCCACGTCTTGCTTAGTAATAGCGAACGAAAAGACGTGGATGCCCGGCACGACGAGCTGTCATGACAATCAACATACGCCCTGCCCGCCCATCAGATATCCCGGCCATCACCCGGGTCTATGCGCACGCGGTCGAGCATGGCACGGCGTCTTTCGAGCTTGCGCCTCCTGACGAAGCCGAGATGGCCCGGCGGATGGAGCATCTGCTGGGCAATGATTTCCCCTATCTCACGGCGGAGAATGACAGCACGCTTTGCGGCTATGCCTATGCGGGGCCTTACCGCGCACGGCCCGCCTATCGCTGGACGCTCGAAGACTCGGTCTATATCGCCGACGACATGCACCGTCGCGGCATCGGACGGGCCTTGCTCGCGGCCTTGATCGAAGCTTCGGAAGCAGGCGGCTTCCGGCAAATGATCGCAGTCATCGGGGATTCAACCAGGCAGGCTTCGTCGATCGGCCTGCACGAAGCGCTGGGCTTTCGCTCCGTTGGGATATTTCAGGACGTCGGCTTCAAGCACGGGCGCTGGCTCGACAGCGTGCTGATGCAAAAAGCGCTCGGCGAAGGAAATACAACGACGCCGTAACCCTGGAAAAAAGCTAGTTCACCACCGCCAGCGACCGGTCGATCGAGCGCAGCACGCGTTCGAGTTCGTGGCCGCGTCGAACGATCAGCCCGGTTGCCGAAATCACGCTGTAGGCGCCCTGACGGCGCTCAAGCTTCGGATTCTTTTCGATGCGATAGATCGGGACTTCCGACGCGCGCCGGAATACGGAAAACACCGCCCGGTCCCTGAGGAAATCGATGGCATAATCGCGCCATTCTCCGGCGGCGACCTTGCGGCCGTAAAGGTCGAGAATGCGATTGAGCTCGCGCCGGCTGAAGGTGACCTGATTTGCGAGGGCGGCGGGGCTACGCACCGGGGTACCGCCCCCGAGAGACTGGCTGGGATCAGTATCGCCGGAACCGAACGTCATGCGGCGCCTCCTTTTGTGATGCCCGCAATGATCGCGCCGCCGACCGCGCACGGCAAGTGCTTCTTGCGTCGGGGAACTGACCGAAAACCGGGCAAAAACGCCGCAGCCGCGATCACGAACTCGTTAAAGCTCCCACAATAACGCCCAATTTCGGTCAATCGCCGGTCACGCTGGGTTGAGATAAAACGATCGTTGCCTCAAAGGCCCGGTCCGGTACGAGCACCGGATTCCTCAGCCCCCCAGCCCCCCGGGGTTCGATCGGCCGGGCCAATTTGAGTTCCGCGTACGGTTCAATCCCCTAATGCCTTCGGGCCGGCTTGCAAGCCGGCCCCATTTTTTTGTTTTGCGTAAGCTGGTGGATCAGTTCGACGGAGCTGTGCAACAACCCGCCGATGCGACGCCGAGCACCGGTCCGGGCTTCGCAGGTGCGCCGCTTTGAACGATCACGTCGAGCCGGTCGATGTCCTTCAGCGCATAGTCGCCTTGTACGAGATCGGACAGCGGGACACTGAATGTTTCGGCCTTCCCGCTCCAATCCCCAAGCTTGATCCAGCGACGGACTACATTGTGATACGTGAGCTTGCGGTCGTGATTTTCACCGCGCCCGACATCAACCGAAACTTTGCTGCTGACCGGACATAGCCAGACTTCGCCGCTGTGGTGATCGTCTTTGGCCGCAGGCACGTTGACCGTCACTTTGCCGGCGGCAACGGTCGCAGTCACCGGCACAGCCAGCACACCAGGATTGCGCCGTGTTTGCGCGATTGCTTTTTCGATCGCCGCTTTGTCGCTTCCAAGGACATGCATGACGCCATTGACGACAACCTGCGGCGTATAGACGGCGCGATCACCACGCGCTTCGGCGTAGGCGCGCTGCCGCTCGGTGTGCCCGTGCAGCGCCAGCGTGTCTTTCCATCCGAGATAATCCCAGTAATCGACAGCAAAACTCATGGTGACGAGAGATGGATCGCCCGACAATTCACCGAGCAATTTGTCGGCGGCGGGACACGATGAACAACCTTGGCTGGTGAAAAGTTCGATGACTGCGCGCGGCTCGGCCGTAGCGGGCACGGCCATGGAAGCGCAAACGAAGGCGGCTGCAAAGGTGATGTGGCGATAGTTCATATCGATACCGCAATCCCCCGCCTAAGATGGAGTTATAGAGGTCTCCGTTGATCACCCGCTACTCACTTCGCGGTGACTACCCCTGACGGTTAACAAAAAGTCGGTCAACCCGCCAATTGACGCAGGACATACTGCAAAATGCCGCCATTCTTGAAGTAGTCGAGTTCATCCAAAGTATCGATACGGCATATCAGCGGTACTCGCTTGAGGGTCCCATTGCCTGAGACAATTTCTGCAATAAGGCGCTGATGCGGTTTGAGTTCGCCGTGCAGACCGCGGATTGTCACCTGCTCATCACCTTTGAGCCCCAGTGTCTGCCATGACGTTCCTTCTTCAAACACCAAGGGCATGACCCCCATGCCCACCAGATTGGACCGGTGGATGCGTTCGAAGGATTGCGCGACCACCGCGCGGATCCCAAGCAGCACCGAGCCTTTGGCTGCCCAATCGCGCGAGGAGCCGCTGCCATATTCCTTGCCGGCGAACACCACCAGCGGGACCCCATCGGCCTTGTACTTCATCGCAGCGTCGTAAATCGGCATGCGTTGCTTCGACGGATAATGCACCGTAACGCCGCCTTCGACGCCGGGAACCATCTGGTTCTTGATGCGAATATTCGCAAACGTACCCCGCATCATGATTTCGTGATTGCCGCGCCGCGTTCCGTATTGGTTGAAGTCCGCGGGTTTGACCTTGTGGCCAACGAGATATTTTCCAGCCGGTGAATCGACCTTGATGGAGCCAGCGGGTGAGATGTGGTCGGTGGTGATGGAGTCGAGCAGCAAGGCCAGCACGCGCGCGTCGACGATGTCTTCCAGCGGCTTGGGATGCCGTCCCATGTCGACGAAGTACGGCGGGTTCTGAACGTAGGTCGACTTCTTGTCCCAATCGTAGGTGACGCCGCCTTTCACGCTGATCTTGCGCCAGTTGGCGTCGCCCTTGAAAACATCTCCGTATTTATTGGTGAAGATCTGTCTGGTGATATTTTTGCTGACGAACTCCCCGATCTCCTTGTTGGTCGGCCAGATATCTTTCAGGAAGACTTTCTTGCCTTTCTGGTCGACGCCGAGCGGTTCTTTCGAAACATCGACATTCATCGAGCCGGCGATCGCATAGGAAACCACGAGCGGCGGCGAAGCCAGGTAATTGGCGCGCACGTCCGCGTTGACACGGCCTTCGAAATTGCGATTGCCCGACAGCACCGCGGCGGCGACCAGATCGTTGTCGTTGATCGCCTTTGAATTTTCCGGCGGCAACGGGCCTGAATTGCCGATGCAGGTCGTGCAGCCGAAACCCACGAGGTTGAAGCCGAGCTTGTCGAGATCCTTCTGGAGGCCGGATTTGTCGAGATATTCGCCGACGACTTGCGAGCCCGGCGCGAGCGAGGTCTTCACCCACGGCTTGACGGTCAGGCCTTTCGCGGCCGCCTTGCGGGCAAGCAAGCCGGCGCCAATCATCACATTGGGATTGGAGGTGTTGGTGCAGGACGTGATCGCCGCGATGACAACATCGCCATGGCCGAGGTCGTAATTCTTGCCCGGGACCTTCACGCGTTTCTTGGCTTCAGCGCTCTTGCCGAATTCTTTGTCCATTGAAATCGCAAAGCCGGCTTTTACCTCTTTCAAGGCCACGCGATCCTGCGGGCGCTTGGGACCGGCAAGTGACGGCTCGACCGTGCCCAGATCCAGTTTCAGAATGTCGGTGAACATCGGATCGGGCGTCGTCTTGACGCGGAACATGCCTTGCGCCTTCGCATAGGCGGCGACCAGCGCGACCAGTTCGGGAGAACGTCCGGTATCCTTGAGATAGCGGATGGTGTCGTCGTCGATCGGCGAAAAGCCGCATGTCGCGCCATATTCCGGCGACATGTTGCCGAGGGTGGCGCGGTCGGCGATGGTAAGATGTGCAAGACCCGGGCCGAAAAATTCGACGAATTTTCCGACGACCCCGCGCTTGCGCAACATCTCGGTTACGGTGAGCACGAGGTCGGTCGCAGTGACTGCCTCCTTGAGCTTGCCGGAGAGTTTGAACCCGATCACTTCAGGCAGCACCATCGACAGCGGCTGGCCGAGCATCGCGGCCTCCGCCTCGATGCCGCCGACGCCCCAGCCGAGCACCGACAAGCCGTTCACCATCGTGGTGTGCGAGTCAGTCCCCACCAAGGTATCGGGATAGGCAACCTCCATCGTTGCCGCCTTGCCGTCGGCCTTCACCTTGTCCTTGCGGCTCCAGATGACACGCGAGAGGTATTCAAGATTGACCTGATGGCAGATGCCGGTGCCGGGCGGAACAACGCTGAAATTGTCGAACGAGCGCTGCGCCCATTTGAGGAATTTGTAGCGCTCCTGATTTTGCCGATACTCCTCGTCGACGTTTTTCTTGAATGCCTGGTTGTTGCCGAAGAATGTCACCGCCACGGAATGGTCGATCACCAGATCGACCGGCACTTGCGGATTGATTTTCTTGGGGTCGCCGTTGAGCTGCTTCATCGCATCGCGCATGGCGGCGAGATCGACGACCGCCGGCACCCCGGTGAAATCTTGCATCAGGACGCGCGCGGGCCGGAACGCAATTTCGCGCTCGGAGGTCTTGGTCTTGATCCAATCGGCGACCGCCTTGATGTCATCCTTGGTCACCGTGCGCCCGTCTTCATTGCGCAGCAAATTTTCCAGCAGAACTTTCATTGAAAAGGGCAGTCGCGATATGCCCTTGAGTCCGTTTCGCTCGGCGGTGGGAAGGCTGAAATAGGCGTAGGTCTTGCTACCAACCTGGAGGGTTTTGCAGCATCGAAAGCTATCGAGCGAAGTCATATCGGCTGTTTCCATTCCCGTCCGTCGACCGGCGCCGGTTCGGACTAAGCGTTTGGCAGGACGATGTTTTCTCGCGGGCGAGACTTGCGTCCGATGTCGAATTACGTAACGTCGGGGCTTATAAGGTCTTTTCGCGCGCGACGCTATATTGACCGGGGAACTTCGCCAAAAATGCTCGGAATATCGGGGTTTTCCAGGCCCAGGCCGGCCACGCTGACGCCCGCGAACGGACCGCGGCGGCCGTGACGCGACTCAGTGCCGCCGACTTGACCTGCAACCGTGGCGGGCGGGACGTATTCCGCGGCCTGAGCTTCGCCCTGTCGGCCGGCGAGGCCATGGTGGTGACTGGCCGCAATGGCGCCGGAAAATCCTCCCTGCTGCGCATGATTGCCGGACTTGTACGGATTGCCAGCGGGCGGATGGAGCTCGAAGGCGGCGCCGCTGACGTTCCGCTTCGCGAACAATCCCACTATCTCGGCCATCAGGACGCAATGAAATCGTCGCTCTCGGTGGCCGAAAATTTGCGCTTCTGGACGGAATTTCTCGGCGCCCACCGCGCCGTTGAACCGGCATTGGAGGCGGTTGATCTCCACCTTTTGGCTGAGGTTCCCGCCGCCTACCTGTCAGCGGGCCAGCGCCGGCGCCTGTCGATTGCTCGCCTTATCGCAGCTCCGAGACTTGTTTGGTTGCTCGATGAGCCAACCTCAACGCTTGACGCGCCTTCGCAAAAGCGGCTGTCGGATTTGATGCGCACACATCTGTCAGGCGGTGGAATGATCGTGGCAGCGGCGCATGGACCGATCGGGCTCGAACGCGCGCGCGAACTCAAGTTGGGCTCGGCATGAGTGCCTTCATCGCCCTTCTTGTCCGCGACATCCGTTTGGCGATTCGTGTCGGCGGCGGCGCACTGATGGGCGCGTTGTTCTTTCTCATTGTTATCACGATGATGCCATTCGCCCTTGGTCCGGACCTTGTCCTGCTCGCGCGCATTGGACCCGCGATTCTTTGGCTTGGAGCGCTGCTGGCTAGCCTTCTCGCGCTCGACCGGCTTTTCGCAAGTGACCATGAGGACGGCTCGCTCGATCTTTTGATGATGGGACCGTTGCCGCTGGAAGTGGCCGTCGTAGCCAAAGCGATCGCGCACTGGCTGACGACCGGCCTGCCGCTTGTCGTAATCGCCCCGTTACTCGCACTGATGCTTAATATCGAGTTGCATGCATTGGGCTGGCTCGTGTTGACCCTGCTCGCAGGAACGCCGGCGCTCACGTTTATTGGACTCATTGGCGCTGCGCTCTCGGTTGCGCTGCGACGCGGCGGCCTGCTGCTCGCGATATTGGTTCTGCCGCTCGCCGTCCCGGTGCTGATCTTCGGTGTCGCGGCCGCCAACGCCGCGATCATCGGACCCACGCCGTTCGGCCCACCTTTCACCATCCTTTGTGCGCTAAGCTTGGCGAGTTTGGTATTCGGTCCGATCGCTGCTGCCGCGGCATTGCGCTATGGGCTGGAGTGATATGACAAGAGACTGCTGTTGCGAACGGAATTTAAGAGACTGCCAATGCCTGTAATCGATCTCGCAAACCCGACGCGTTTTCTCGCTATCGTCAACCGCGCCTTGCCATGGTTGATCGCAGCCACGATCATCCTCCTTGCCGTCGGTCTCTTTCGCGCCATCCATGCGCCCGACGACTATCAGCAAGGCGCCACCGTCAAAATCATGTTCTTGCACGTGCCGGCAGCGTGGCTTGGCATGTTCGGATGGGCGCTGATGAGCGTCGCAGCGCTTGGCACCCTGGTTTGGCGTCACCCGTTGGCTGATGTCGCCGGCAAGGCCGCCGCGCCGATCGGCGCCGCGTTTACCTTCATTTGTCTCATCACCGGCTCGCTTTGGGGCCGTCCGACGTGGGGCACTTATTGGGTGTGGGACGCTCGTCTCACGTCCATGCTGGTGCTGTTGCTCCTTTATTTCGGCGTGATGGCACTTTACTGGACCGCCGAAGATCCCGGCCGGGGGGCGCGCGCGGCGGCAATCCTCTCGCTGGTGGGAGCGATCAATCTTCCGATCATCAAGTTTTCGGTCGACTGGTGGAACACGCTGCACCAGCCCGCCTCGGTCTTCCGGATAAGTGGATCCACGATCGATCCGGCCTTGCTTTATCCTCTTCTCATCATGGCGCTGGCCTTCACGTTGCTGTTTCTCACCCTGCATCTCGCAGTCATGCGCAACGAGATTTTGCGCCGGCGCGTGCGGAGTATGCGTTTGGTGCAGGCACAGGAATTGCACGCATGATGCCGACAACCGGCCGCGAAACAACATGAATCTCGGGCCGCACGCCGACTTCATTGTCGCCGCTTATGCGGTGACCACGTTCGTTGTCGCCGCGCTCATCGGCTGGGTCCTGCTCGACTATTCGGCGCAGCGCCGCATTCTCGGCAAGCTCGAGGAGCGGGGGATAACGAGACGTTCCGCGCTCAAAGAGTAGACCATGCCGGACGGCCGCCAAAAATTCCGTCGCACGAATATCCTGGTATTGCTGCCACTTATCGTATTCATCGCCCTCGCCGCGCTTTTCTTTTACCGGCTCGGGTCGGGCGATCCGTCGCGCATTCCGTCCGCCCTGATCGGACATTCGGTGCCGGCGACTGATTTGCCGCCGCTGCCCGGGCTTGAACGTGATGGCAAGCCGGTGCCCGGCTTGAGCAACACTACCTTTCATGGCGCAGTTACCGTCGTGAATGTGTGGGCCTCGTGGTGCGTGCCTTGCCACGACGAAGTGCCATTCCTTGAGCGATTGTCGAAGGACAAGCGCATTCAACTTGTCGGCATCAATTACAAGGATGCGCCCGACAATGCGCGGCGGTTCCTCAATCGGTATGGCAATCCCTTTGCCGCCACTGGGCGCGACGAAACCGGCCGCACGTCGATTGATTGGGGCGTTTATGGCGTTCCGGAAACTTTCCTGGTCGGCCGCGACGGCCGCATCGCCTATAAGCTGGTAGGGCCGATCACGGCCGACAATCTCGTCCGCACGCTTGATCCGGAAATCGAAAAGGCACTCCGCTAATTCTTGGTGCCCTTTTCGGCGCTGTATTTGGTCAGCAGCGGGACCTGTAGCGCAGCGAACAGAAACGTCAGCGGCACCACACCGAACAATTTGAAGCTGACCCAGAAATCGGTGGTCTGCGTACGCCAGACGATCTCGTTCAGAATGGCAAGCGCGAAAAAGAAAAACGTCCATCGCCAGGTCAACTTGCGCCAGCCTTCCTCCCGCAGGTGGAAGACGGAATCGAAGACCATGCCGAGCAGCGGTTTGTCGAATGCAAGGCCGGCAGCCAGCGTACCCCCGAACAGGATGTAGATGATGGTCGGCTTCAGCTTGATGAACAGCTCGTCGTGCAGGACTAACGTGAGCCCTCCGAATACGAGCACGATGACCGCAGTGACAATCGGCATGATTGCAAGATGCCGCGTCAATGCATAGGAGACTGCCAACGCAATCAGGATTGCGGCCATGAATGCACCGGTTGCGGCATAAATGCCAAGCTTCGCGTTGGCAGCGAAGAACAGCACCAACGGCCCGATATCGAGCACCAGTTTCAGAACGGGGTTGAGCTGTTTCTTCCCTGCCATGCGGTTTCCGATTACGAGTCCAGACCGACGACGGCGCGCGCAAAATCCCGCGCCGTGAACGGCGCCAGATCGTCGACACCCTCGCCAACCCCGATGAAATGCACCGGCAAACGGAACTTGTCGGCGATCGCGACCAGTATCCCGCCGCGCGCCGTGCTGTCGAGCTTGGTCATCACCAAGCCGGTCACGCCCGCTATCTTGCCGAAAATCTCAACCTGGCTGAGGGCGTTTTGGCCGACGGTTGCATCGAGCACAAGCAGGACCGCGTGCGGTGCCGTCGGCTCGACCTTGCGGATGACGCGCACCATTTTTTCCAGCTCGTCCATCAGTTCGGCGCGGTTTTGCAAACGGCCGGCCGTATCGATGAGAACGACGTCAAAGCCTTCGGCCTTGGCATCCGTGATCGCATCAAACGCCAGGCTGGCCGCGTCGTCGCCAGGCGCGCCTGCCCTAACCGGTGCGCCCGTGCGATCGCCCCATATTTTCAGCTGATCGATCGCAGCGGCGCGAAAGGTATCGCACGCCACCAGCATGACGTTTTTTCCTTCCGAACGAAATCGCGCCGCAAGCTTGCCGATGGTGGTGGTCTTTCCGGAGCCATTGACGCCAGCCACGAGAATTACAAACGGCCGGTTTGTCAGCTCCAGGGGCTTGGCGACCGGCGACAATACCTTCTCGATCTCGCCGGCGAGCGCCGTCTTGACTTCGTCGCCGGATGCAATCGCTTTCTCGAAACGGCCTTCACGCAGCGTTTCCGCAAAGCGAACGGCGAAATCGAGCCCCAGATCGGCGCGGATCAATTCGTGTTCCAGTTCCTCAAGGCCCTCGGCATCGAGTTTGCGTTTGGAAACCAGAACGGTAACGGCTCCGCCGAGCGACGACGAAGTACGCTTGAGCCCTCCGCTGAGGCGCTTCCACCAGTTGCCGTCTTGTGTGCTGTCGTCCATGCGGCGCCCGTGATAGCGGTTTCGGCAAATCTTGGTAAGTGACCAATCCAGGTAAGCGGCCAGATCCTGCTAAGCGACCAAATCTTGGTAAGTGACCAAATCTTGGTAAGTAACCATGACACCGGAAGAGATGCTCACCCGCCTGCTCTACCGCGATGGACTCATGCTGGTCGTCGACAAACCGGCGGGATTGCCCGTGCATCGGGGCCCAAAGGGCGGTGATGCGCTGGAGGATTATTTCGATGTGTTGCGATTCGGATTGCCGCGGGCGCCGGCGTTGGCGCACCGGCTTGATCGCGACACCACGGGCTGCCTGGTTCTCGGCCGCCACCGCAAGGCTTTGGCGCTTCTCGGCAAGCTGTTCAAACAGGGCAATATCGGGAAATGTTATTGGGCCGTGGTCGAAGGCGGTCCCGAGGCAGATGAAGGCCAAATCGACATTGCACTTGCCAAGCGGGATGACTCGCGCGGCTGGTGGATGAAGGCAGACAGCGAGGGACTGCCTTCCGCCAGCACATGGAAAGTGATGGGCCGCGGCGCCGGGCTTACCTGGCTCGCGCTCGAGCCGTTGACCGGCCGAACGCATCAATTGCGCGTGCACTGCGCCGAAATGGGATGGCCCGTTCTCGGTGACAACATCTACGGAACGGCTGCGCGCGCAGGCGGGCCCCGCCTTCACTTACATTCACGCGAAGTCACGGTGCCGATTTCGAAGAACAAGCCACCGGTCAAAGTTATCGCGCCGGTCCCCTCGCATATGCGCGAGAAACTGTCGGCCTGCGGCTGGTCTGGTGAAAATGAGCGCGTCGCGCCTCAGTAAAGCTGCGCCTTGATCCGCTCCGGCGCCTCGCGGTCGTAGGTCTCGCCGCCGAGCTTGCCCTGACTCAACTCGGCGATGATGGTGCCGGTCGATGGCAAACTCTTGCGGTCGATCTTGGTAGTTTCGTCCCAAAGCTTCGAGCGAACGATGGCCTTCGAACAATGAAAGTAAATGCTTTCGATGTGCACGATGAGCACACAGCGCGGCAGCTTGCCGTTGATGGCAAAGCCTTGCATCAATTCGGGATCGATCGAGATCGAAGCGCGGCCATTGACGCGCAAGGTTTCGCCGATACCGGGAATAAGGAACAGCAGCGCGATGCGCGGATCGCGGATCACGTTACGAAATCCGTCGATGCGATTGTTTCCAGGCCGGTCGGGTATCGCAATAGTCTTCTCGTCGAGAATACAGACGAAGCCCGGCGCGTCACCTTTTGGCGAGCAATCAAGGCCTTCCGGGCCCGATGTCGCAACCGTAACGAACGGCGCCGCCTCGATGAGCTTGCGATAGGCAGCATTGATGTGGTCGATCTCCTTAACGACCGAAGCACCCATTCTTTCACCGTAGAGCGCCTGGAGCTGCTCCATGGTCGTGATCAGATGATCGCGATAGGCCATCGTTCGTTCTCCTTTATGCGGCCGTTAATTGCCGGCCGTCATGCCCGGCCATCGTAAGATCGAGAATAGCACTGGGCTGCGCCGGCGCGACGAGCCGCACCGGGATGAATTGCTCGGTCCGTCCAAGGCCACGTGATTCCGCGAGGACTTGACGTTGGCTGCCGATCTCCCGGTCGAGGTAATGACGCAGCGCCGTCTCGCCTTTTTCACGCAGTCGCCGTGCCCGCTCCTTCGCGATGGCCCGATCGACCTGCGGCATGCGCGCGGCAGGCGTTCCAGGCCGCGGCGAAAATGGAAACACGTGCAGCTGCGTCAGCGCACACTCGTCGATCAGGTCAAGCGAGCCCGCAAACATGGCTTCGGTCTCGGTTGGGAAGCCGGCAATGATGTCGGCGCCGAAGACAACATCGGGCCGCAACCGCCGCACCTTCTCGCAGAACGAAATCGCATCGCGACGCGTGTGCCGCCGTTTCATGCGCTTGAGGATAATGTCGTCGCCGGCCTGCAGGGACAGATGAAGGTGCGGCATGAGGCGCGGCTCAGTCGCAAGGGCATCGAACAGATCGGCATCGGCTTCCACCGAATCGATGGAGGACAGCCGCAGGCGCGCAAGCTCGGGTACGTCCTTGAGAATGCGCTTGACCAGCGCGCCAAGGGGCGGGCTGCCCGGCAAATCCGCTCCGTAGCTCGTGATATCGACGCCGGTGAGCACAACTTCGCGGTAGCCCTTGGCCACGAGCCGCCGCACCTGAGCCACGACCTCTTCCATGCGGAGGGAGCGCGAATTGCCGCGCCCGTACGGAATAATGCAGAAGGTGCACCGGTGGTCACACCCGTTCTGAACCTGCACAAATGCGCGCGCACGGCCATCGAGGCTGTCGATGAGGTGCGGACGCATCGTTTTGACCGTCATGATGTCGGCGACGGTGATCCTGTCGCTCGCCGCCCAAACTTTGGCGTCAAACTTCTCTTCATTGCCAAGAACCCGGTCGACCTCCGGCATGGCTGCGAAGCTTTCTGCTTCGGTCTGCGCAGCGCAGCCGGTGACAAAAATATTCGCCTGCGGCTGTTCGCGTTTTATGCGCCGGATAGTCTGCTTTGCCTGGCGCACGGCCTCTGCGGTTACTGCGCAGGTGTTCACGATGACTGCATTGTCGAGCCCGGCGGTACCGGCCTCGCGGCGAATGACTTCCAACTCATAGGCGTTCAGCCGGCAGCCGAATGTGATGATATCGGGGCTCACGACACGGTGGTCCTTGCAAACAACGCCGGGTCGAAACGCCCCTCAAACTCAAATTCCACGGGGCCTGTCATCAACACATGGTCGTCCTTGTCGCGCCACTCGATAGTCAGTTGTCCGCCGGGCAATGTCACTCTTACTTTGCGGTCCGTGCGTCGAAGCCGCGCGGCGGCGACCGCGGCTGCACAAGCCGCCGATCCGCAAGCCTTGGTGAGTCCGGCGCCACGCTCCCAGGTTCGAATGATGATGTGATCGCGCGCCACGATCTGTGCGAGCGTGATGTTCGCGCGCTCGGGGAAAATCGGATGGTTCTCCAACATCGGTCCGAAGCGCGCGAGGTCGTGCGCGTTGACGTCGTCAACCCAGAAGATCGCATGCGGATTACCCATGCTGACGACTGCCGGCGAATGGAGCACCGGGTTATCGATCGGACCGATCTGCAATTCGATTGCGCGTGTATCGCGGAATTCCTCCGCCAGAGGTATCTCGTTCCACTTGAACCGCGGAGGCCCCATATCCACGGTGAAGAGGCCATCGGGACCTTTCCAGCAATTGAGGATCGCCGCCGTCGTTTCAAAGGTGAGGTCGCTCTTGCCGCTTTTTCTGAAAACAAGATCGGCCACGCAACGCATGCCATTGCCGCAGGCGCCGGCCTCTGACCCGTCATTATTATAAATCCGGATAAACGCCTCGGTGCCGGCGGTGCGCGGCGGATAGAGCGCCATCAACTGATCGTAGGGCGTGCCATCCGGCCGCGCGGCCGCCCGCGCTTCTTCCGCTTCGATTTTTCCGCCGCGCGGACGCAAATCGACGACGACAATCTCGTTGCCCACGCCGTTCATCTTCACGAAGGACTGATTGGCGAGAACGCTCATATCGTGCTTTGCCCGGCTTTCGCCCGGTTTATATGGCGAATAAACGCGGATTGACCAGAGGCCATGCTAGAATGCGCAACAATGCGGGCGAATCGCCGGACCGCCGCAATCGTCGGAGAACCGTGATGTCGCCTTTCAAGCTCGTCGCAGCCATTATTACCTCGGCATTCGTCCTGGCCGCGGGACCGGCCGCTACTCAAAATCCGCCTGCGCCCGGTAAGCCGGGTGGCAGCGAACCATCTGGCCGGCCAACGACAGGCCCCGCCTCGCCGTCACCGCTGCAGCCGGGCGATGCCTTTGGCGAGCAGGTCACGATGCCGGCGCGAACCATCATCTACATCAAAGGCTACAGCAAATGGGACAGCGCGTTTGAAAGCCTGGTCGACGCGTTCAAGTCGCTGCACGAATATCTCGACAAGCAAGACGTCAAGCCGAACGGCCCGGCGCTTACGATCTATACGCAAACCGACGATGCCGGCTTTTCGTTCGAGGCTGCTTTGCCGATCGCGCAGGCTCCGAAGGAGCCGCCGAAGGGAGACGTTGCCGTCGGCCAGGCGCCATCGGGCCGCGCGCTCAAATTCGTCCATCGTGGCTCTTATGACGCCATGGACTCGACCTATGAAGCGATCACCAACTATCTCGACGATAAGCAGCTCGAAGCGAAAGACTTGTTTATCGAGGAATACGCCACCGATCCGGTAAAGACCGAGCCCGACAAACTGGTGGTCAACGTATACGTGCCGGTGAAATAATGCCGCGACCGCGCGCTTTGTTTGTTCTCTTCGCAGCCACCATGCTGCTTGCACCTGCGCAGGCAGCGGAGAGGCTCGTGACGGTGACCGGCGAAGCAACGGTTGCCGTCGCGCCGGACGCCGCAGTCATCCGCATCGGTGTCAGCAGCCAGGAGAAAAGCGCGCGCGAGGCAAGTGACACAAACGCAAGGCAGATGACCGCCGTGCTCACGGCCATTAAGGACAGCGGCATTGCCGAGCGCGACATCCAGACGTCGCGTTTGTCCCTGCAACCGCAATACGATCCGAACAAAAGTGGCACCGCCCGTCTCACGGGTTTCCAGGCGACCAATCAGGTGACGGTCAAGATGCGCGACATCGACAAACTCGCGACCGTACTGGACCGCGCCATCGCATCCGGCGCCAATGAAATGTCGGGCATCGAATTCGTGGTGACGGAACAATCAAAAATGCTCGACCAGGCGCGCGACGAGGCGATTGGGGATGCTCGCCGCAAGGCCGAACTCTATGCAAAGGCCGCAGGGGCCAAGCTCGGCAAAGCGGTTTCCATCAGCGAAGAAGGCCCCGCGCCGCAGCCGCGGCCAATGCAGGCTTTGCGCGCCAGCGCTGTTCCTATTTCTCCCGGCGAACAAACGCTAAGAGCAATTGTCAGCGTCAGTTACGAGCTGGCGCCGTAAACCATTGGTCACGCTCCTTGCTTTGACTTGCCTTGACTCGGCCATACGCCGACCCTAGGTTCCGCCCGTTCTCGATAGAGACGTGAAAATACAGCTTCGCCGCCCGGTCCATCAGAGGCCGGAGGCAACCGCCCGACAGCGCGATGCGCCCTCGGGCGCAAAAGTGTTTTTTGGGCCATCGCAAGATGGACCGCTCCTGGAGACGTAATGTTCGACAATCTGTCGGAAAAACTCGGCGGCGTGCTCGACCGCCTCACCCGCCGCGGCGCGCTCAGCGAGGCGGAAGTCGACGGCGCGTTGCGCGAAGTGCGCCGGGCGATGCTCGAGTCCGACGTCGCGCTCGATGTGGCACGCGCTTTCACTGACGGCATAAAGAAACAGGCTGTCGGCGTGGAGGTCATGAAATCGGTCAGCCCTGGCCAGATGGTCGTAAAGATCGTGCACGATCAGTTGATCGCGACACTCGGGACCGACAGCCAGGGCATCGATCTCAATGCAGCGCCACCGGTCGCCATCATGATGGTCGGCCTGCAAGGCTCCGGTAAAACCACAACCACGGCAAAACTCGCCAGGCGTCTGACCGAACGGCAACGCCGCAAGGTGCTGATGGCGTCACTCGACGTGCGTCGCCCGGCCGCGATGGAACAGCTCGCCGTGCTCGGACGCGACGTGCAAGTCGATACGCTGCCCGTGGTGCAAGGGCAATCGCCGCCGCAGATCGCCCGGCGCGCCATCGAAGCGGCGAAGCTCGGCGGCTACGACGTCGTCATGCTCGATACGGCCGGCCGCACCACACTCGACGATGCGATGATGAACGAGGCCACCGAGGTCAAGCGCGCGGTCAATCCCCACGAGGTATTGCTGGTCGCCGACGCGCTCACAGGCCAGGACGCCGTCAACCTTGCCCGCTCGTTCGACGAGCGCGTGGGGCTCACCGGTATCGTTCTGACACGCGTCGATGGCGACGGCCGCGGTGGCGCTGCGCTGTCGATGCGCGCGGTCACCGGCAAGCCAATCAAGTTGATCGGTACCGGCGAAAAGCTGGATGCGCTGGAGGATTTCGATCCCGCCCGTATTGCCGGCCGCATCCTCGGCATGGGCGACATCGTGGCGTTGGTGGAAAAGGCCGCGGTCAATATCGACGCCGAAAAGGCGATGCGCACGGCCGAGAAAATGCGCAAAGGCGCTTTCGATCTTGGCGATCTGCGCGAGCAACTCGCGCAGATGCAGGGCATGGGCGGCTTGGGCGGTTTGATGAGCATGCTGCCCGGCGTCGCCAAGATGAAGAACCAACTGGCAGCCGCCAATCTTGACGAGAGCGTCATCAAGCGCCAGATCGCCATCATCGACTCGATGACACCGCGCGAGCGCCGAAACCCGGACATCCTCAAGGCCAGCCGCAAGAAGCGCATTGCCGCCGGCTCCGGCACGACACCCGAAGCGATCAACAAGCTCCTCAAAATGCATCGCGGCATGTCCGACATGATGAAGATGATGGGCGGTGCCAAACGGGGGCCCCTCGCCGGTCTCGCCCAGGCCATGGGCATGGGTGCCGGCATGCCATCGCCGGAACAGCTGGCGGAGATGGCAAAACAAATGCCGGGCGGACAACTGCCACCGAACATGCCGGGCTTGCCGCCGACGATGCCGAACTTGCCACCGAACATGCCCGGCCTGCCGGGCCTGGGCGGAAAGTTTCCAGGATTGCCGGGCGGTCTGCCGCCCGGACTCGGAAAGAAGAAGTAATCAACAATCAATAAGTGAGAAAGGATTTAAAGAAATGTCTCTCGTTATCCGTCTTGCACGTGCCGGCACCAAAAAGCGGCCGGTTTATCACGTCGTCGTCGCCGACAGTCGCAGCCCTCGCGACGGCCGCTTCATCGAGCGGCTCGGCTATTTCAACCCACTGCTCCCAAAGGAAAAGACCGAGCGGCTCAAGCTCGATCTCGACAAGGTGCAGGCGTGGATGAAAAAGGGCGCGCAGCCTTCCGATCGGGTGACGCGTTTCCTCGATGCCGCCGGAATCATGAAGCGTCCGAAGCGCAACAATCCGGAAAAGGCGATTCCGCGAAAAGAGCGCAAGGCAAAGGAAGAAGAAGCCGCGAAAGCTGCCGGGGCTCCGCCTGCAGCAGATGGCGGTGCCAAGCCGGCGGAAAAGCCGGCGGAAAAACCGGCGAAGACCGAGAAGCCGGCCGAGGAAGCGGCCGCGCCGGCGGCGAGCTAGCCTCGTCCTGAGGAGGCCGCATGAGGTCTGCCCGCGATCGCATTTGCGTCGCCCGCATCGGTGCCGCGCATGGCGTTCGCGGCGAGGTAAAATTGTGGTCGTTCACACAAGATCCGGCGGCCGTCGCAACCTACGGCCCGCTGGAGACACAAGACGGCAAACAACGCTTTGAAATCGAGGCGCTGCGCCCGGCCAAGGATCACTTCGTCGCGCGCATCGCCGGCATCGGCGATCGCGACGCTGCGGAGAAATTACGCAATCTCGAACTTTTTATTCCGCGCGCACGATTACCGGAAATTGAAGAGACCGACACCTTTTACCACGCCGACCTGATCGGCTTGGATGTCTTGACATCCGACGGTACGCAGGTCGGCACCGTGCACGCCGTACACAATTTCGGCGCCGGCGACATTATCGAAATCACGCCGATCGACGGCGGCGAGCCGCTGATGCTGCCGTTCAACGAAATGACGGTTCCGAAAATTAATCTCGCGGCGAAGCAAATCGTGGTCGTGCGCCCCGCCGAGATCGAAGCACGGAATGAGTGAATGATGTGGCGCGCCAGTAATGCCCCGCTCATTCCCGCGCAAGCGGGAATCCTGAGCGACAATTCCTGCGCTGAGCGTGTTGCTCCTGGGTCCCCGCTTCCGCGGGGACGAGCGGATGAGGCCGGAACTTAGTCATGTGGCGCGCCAGTGTACTGACGATCTTTCCGGAAATGTTTCCTGGCCCGTTGGCGCAAAGCCTCAGCGGTAAAGCACTTGCGTCTAAAATCTGGTCGCTCGAAACCGTCGATATCCGCTCGCATGCGACAGACAAGCACCGCACCGTAGACGATACGCCGGCTGGCGGCGGCCCGGGCATGGTGATGAAGGCGGACGTGCTCGCGCAGGCGCTTGATGCGATTCCACACGACACCCGTCCAAGGCTACTGATGAGTCCGCGTGGAACGCCCTTGACGCAAAAACGCGTCGGAGAGCTTGCACACGGACCCGGCGCGGTCATCGTTTGCGCCCGTTTCGAAGGCATCGACGAGCGGCTGATCAAATTGCGCGGCCTGCAGGAGGTCTCGCTGGGTGACTTCGTGCTGTCCGGGGGAGAGACCGCAGCATTGGCTTTGCTCGATGCATGCGTGCGGCTTCTGCCGGGTGTCATGGGCAAAGAGGCCTCGGCGGCAGAAGAAAGCTTTGCCGACGGCCTGCTTGAATATCCGCAATACACCCGGCCCCCGATATTTGAGGGTGAACCGATCCCGGAGGTGCTGACGTCCGGGGACCACGCCAAGGTCAAGGCGTGGCGCCGCGCCGAGGCCGAGCGGCTTACGGCGCAGCGCCGGCCGGACCTCTGGACGGCCTACCAGACCCGTAAGGGCCCAAAAAAAGGGCCGGAATCCAAAGGGTGACAAGCGGAAAGCTTTGTAATACAAGCTCGCCAACCCATTCAGACCAGATAAAGACCGCGCGCCGGTTGCTGGCGCTGCCGACGGAGAATTCGCAATGAACATCATCCAGCAGTTCGAAAAAGAGCAAGTCGAGAAACTCTCGGCTGGCAAGGACATCCCTGATTTTCAGCCGGGAGATACGGTCCTCGTCAACGTCAAGGTCGTCGAAGGCGACAAGACCCGCGTGCAGGCTTATGAAGGCGTTTGCATTGGCCGCTCGGGCGGCGGCTTGAACGAGAGCTTCACAGTCCGCAAGATTTCTTACGGCGAAGGCGTCGAGCGCGTGTTCCCGCTCTATTCGCCAATGATCGACTCAATCAAAGTTGTTCGACGCGGCAAAGTGCGGCGCGCGAAGCTTTATTACCTGCGTGGGCTGCGCGGCAAGAAAGCCCGCATCTCCGAGGCGCAAGGCGCCACCGGAGCGGAAGGTGCCGAGGCCGCGCGAGAATAACGGCCCGCAGGTCATCCAGATCTCAGGGGCCGCATGTCGGCCCCTTTTTCATGGCCGACCTTTCATTGTCGAACCGGGACCGATTGGCTATATAACGTCCATGGTTTCCAAAGCTCAGCGAATTGTCCTGGCCGATCACGCGCGGCTGCCGTGGCGATTTTTCGGCCGCCTGACCGCAGTGCAGGCGGGCCTTTGATCGTCCCGGCGATGCCGGACGTTTTCAAGCCCTTACCCTTTTTCTGAGCGAAGTCATCGAACCATGAAACCGCGCACACTTTACGACAAGATCTGGGACGATCATCTGGTGGACGAGCAACCGGATGGCACGTGCCTGATCTATGTCGACCGTCATCTTGTTCATGAAGTCACGTCGCCACAGGCGTTCGAAGGTCTGCGGACGGCCGGCCGCAAAGTGCACGCGCCGGACAAGACATTGGCCGTCGTCGACCACAACGTGCCGACGAGCGACCGCAGCAAGCCCAATCCCGATCCGGAAAGTGCGGAACAGATCGCTGCGTTGGCGAAGAACGCCAAGGATTTCGGAATTGAATATTTTGACGAGTTCGACAAGCGTCAGGGCATCGTCCACATCATCGGGCCTGAGCAGGGATTTACCTTGCCTGGCACCACCGTTGTCTGTGGCGATAGCCACACCGCCACGCATGGCGCATTCGGTGCGCTCGCCTATGGCATCGGCACGTCGGAAGTCGAGCATGTGCTGGCAACGCAGACCCTGATCCAGAAGAAGTCGAAGAACATGCGCGCGGTGGTCGACGGAAAATTGCCCGCCGGCGTGACAGCGAAGGACATTATCCTTGCCATCATCGGCGAGATCGGCACCGCCGGTGGCACCGGGTATGCACTGGAGTACGCAGGCGAAGCGATCCGTGCGATCTCGATGGAAGGCCGGATGACGATCTGCAACATGTCGGTTGAAGGCGGAGCAAAGGCCGGTTTCATCGCGCCGGACGAGAAGGCCTACACATATCTCAAGGACAAGCCAAAGGCGCCCAAAGGCAAGGCTTGGGATGAAGCCATGCGCTATTGGGAGACTTTGCATTCCGACGACGGCGCACATTTCGACCGCGAGATCAAACTCGATGCGGCGAAGCTCCCCCCGCTCGTGACGTGGGGGACGAGCCCCGAGCAGGTGATCACAGTCACCGGCCGCGTGCCGTTGCCGTCTGAAATTTCCGACGAGAAGAAACGCATCGCTGCCGAACGTTCGCTCGGCTACATGGGGCTGAAGGGCGGCGAAAAGATCACCGATATCAAACTTGATCGCGTATTCATCGGCTCCTGCACCAATGGGCGCATCGAAGATCTGCGCGAGGTTGCGCGCGTCGTGGAAGGCAAGCAGGTCAATGGCAGCGTCAGCGCCATGATCGTGCCAGGCTCGGGCCTGGTGAAAGCGCAGGCGGAAGCCGAAGGCCTCGACAAGATATTCAAGGCTGCCGGCTTCGACTGGCGTGAGCCCGGTTGCTCGATGTGCCTCGCCATGAACCCGGACAAGTTGGAGCCCGGCGAGCGTTGCGCGTCGACGTCAAACCGCAACTTCGAAGGCCGTCAGGGATACAAGGGACGAACGCATCTTGTATCGCCGGCAATGGCTGCGGCTGCCGCGATCGCCGGACACTTTATCGACGTGCGACACTGGAAATAGCGATCCGCCGCCAGAATCCGACGTCCGAACGTCACCAGCAGCGCCAGACGCGGCGATGCCCCACATGTCCGTTTCGCCAGACCCGTACGCGGACCCAACCGCAATCAGAATACGGGTCATAGGCGCCGTAATAATAAGGGTAGCCCCAGCCCCAACCACCAAAGCCGCCAAAGCCGCCATGAAAATGACCGCCATGGCCGTGACCACCATGTCCACCATGTCCGCCATGGCCACACCATGGCCACCGCGGGCATTTGCTGTAACCGAACCTGCCGCTACGATAACCGCCACCGAAATCGCCGCCACGACCTTTGCAAGTTTTGGCATGATGCTCTCCGACGTCGCCCCACCGTTAAACGCACCTGAAGGGCAAACCTTGCGCGCCCTATGGTTATTCCCACCAGCAGCGCATTTGCGGCACGATGACCGGTCCGCTGATACGGTACTCGGTCACCAACCAGGAGCGGCACTGCCGCACTGCGTTGGGTCCAGGATAGGTGCGGCGACGATAAATGGTCACACGCGGTCGCTTGGTCTGGGCAGCAAGTTCCACCGTCATTGACGGGTCGGCTTGGCCGCACGCCTGATTGTGGCAGCTCGCAACGCTCGCCGATGCCGGTGTGGCGATCATGGCGCCCACAACAGCGGCCACGGCGGCGGCCATGACGAAACCCGCCGCCAGACCGCCAGAAATCACCGTGATTGAAATTTTTCGCATCCAGCCCAACGGTTGCCTATCCGAGGCCATGCCGTCAACCGCTTGGTCAAGGCCGCGACCTCCCGTAAAACACTGCCATGTCAGGCCAATTTGAACATTGGCGCGGAGCGTCGGCGCCCTCTTTGGCCGACATGGAGATGCTTGCGGCGGAGGCCTACGCCCGCCTGCCAGAGCATTTTCGAAAACTGTGTGAGGGTCTTGTCATCCGGGTGGAAGACTTCCCCACCGAGGACGTGATGGAATCCATGCGGCTGGAGAGCGAGTTTGACGTGCTCGGGCTGTTTCACGGCGTCGGATTGCCGTTCCAGTCGGAAACGATGCCCGAGTTGATGCCGAACATGATCTGGCTCTACCGACGCCCGATCCTCGACTACTGGGCCGAACATGACGACACGCTGGGCGAGATCGTCACCCATGTCCTGGTGCACGAAATCGGTCACCATTTCGGCCTGTCGGACGAGGATATGGAAGCAATAGAAGCCGGCGCCGAATAAATGGGCATTGATCTCGGGAAACGATGACGCCCATTCAAAATGAGAATTGGCGGAATAGTGCGGGCTGCGCGAGCATCATGCCGCAAGGAGATTCGCCATGATTGTCACGGTTTTTCGGTCCCGCCTGATGCCCGGCCTGCGTGACGAATATATCGCTTTGGTCGATCGCATGGTCGAGATCGCCGTCAGTATCCCGGGTTACATTTCTCACAAAGGATTCTTCGCCGAAGACGGCGAGCGGGTGACGGTCGTCGAATTCGAGCATGAGGAAGGCATGCGCGCCTGGCGTATGCACCCGGAACACCGCGCAGCGCAGAAGAAGGGGCGCGAGATCTACTATTCTGAATACAGCATTCAGGTCTGCAATGTCGTGCGTGAAGCCAGGTTCAGGCGCGACGAGGCCGTACCAGCCTGAAACACGCATTAAACGCTTCAGACCCACAAATACGCATGTCTGGCCTTTACCTCCGGGCGTGCTATTGACCGGCACGCCGGATCTTTTATGACACGGGCCTGTTCTGGAGAGCGCCTGCGGGACGTCTAGGAAACATGGAAAAGTTCACCACACTCGAAGGCGTCGCGGCGCCATTGAAAATCATCAATGTCGATACCGACATGGTGATCCCCAAGCAGTTCCTGAAAACGATCAAACGCACGGGTCTCGGCAAGGGACTTTTCTCGGAGCAAAGATACCAGGACGACGGCAGCGAGAACCCGGATTTTGTGCTCAACAAACCGGCCTATCGCAAATCCAAAATTTTGGTCGCGGGTGACAATTTCGGCTGCGGCTCTTCACGCGAGCACGCCCCTTGGGCGCTGATGGATTTCGGCATTCGCTGTGTGATCTCGACATCGTTCGGCGACATTTTTTATAACAATTGCTTCAAGAACGGCCTGCTGCCTATCCGCGTATCGCCGGAAGATCTCGAGAAGTTATTCGACGACGCAGACCGCGGGGCCAATGCGACGCTCACCATCGACCTGGAAAAACAGGAAATCCGCGGTCCCGATGGCGGCGTGATACGCTTTGAGATCGACGCGCACCGCAAGCACTGCCTGCTCAACGGCCTCGACGATATCGGCTTGACCAAGCAGAAGCAGGCGAAGATCGCGAGCTACGAGGACAACGCTAAAGCCGCAAGGCCGTGGTCGTGACCGTCGCTCGTTTGTGCCGGTAGAAACAATCCGAATCTAGTCTTTGCCGTCCTCGCCCATCTCGCCGATGTGGTGTTGGGCGTAAAGTTCGACGCCGAGTTTGGCGACGAGATCGAGCTGGGTTTCGAGGAAATCGATATGGTGTTCCTCGTCCGACATCAGCTTCTCGAACAAGTCACGCGTTACGTAGTCCCGCACGCCGTGGCAATGCGTGGCTGCTTCCTGATAGAGCGTGCGGGCAGAAATCTCCGCGGCCAGATCGCAGTCCAGCACCTCTTTTATATTCTGCCCGATGTGAAGCGGGTCGAGCACTTGCATATTCGGAAATCCGTCGAGGAATATGATGCGTTCCACGAGCTTGTCGGCGTGCTCCATTTCCTCAATCGATTCCTTGCGCCACTGCTTGGCCAGATCTTTGTAGCCCCAATTGTCGAGCAACCGGTAATGCAGCCAGTACTGATTGACCGCGGTCAATTCGTGCCGAAGTGCCTTGTTGAGAAATTCGACGACTTTAGCGTCACCCTTCATATAACGAACTCCCTGTCATGGGCGTTTGAATGAACGCCCCTGTCTCGCCGCGAGGCTAGCAAAATAACATGAGCGGCGCTGCCGGTTCCGGCAGTACATTGGCACACCGTGAAGCTATTGGGATCGCTTAATGTGTGTCTGCGGCATGCATGGCGCAGGCGCAGCCCACCGGACAACCAACCTTGGCGCCGTGCAATGTCTCGTCGATGATCTTGCGAATTGTGCGAGCACAACGGCCGCACTGGGCGCTGCAGCCCAGACAGCCGTAGACGTGGCTCGTAGATCGACGCGCCGCTGTATTTGCGGCGCTTCGTACCTCGTGGTCGCTCAATACGTTGCAAGAACAGACAATCATCAGACACCGTGCCGGGTCTTGGCTAACCGCTGGCCAAGGCTGAGTCAAAGTAAAATCGCTTTTTAAAAACGTTCTAAACTATTGCATCGAAAGCATTTTTTGTTGTTTTCGCGCCAAGACACTGGGCTGCCGCTACATTTTCGGAACTTCAAAACGGCTCTACGCCGTTCGCTCAATCGCCTCTGCAATAGCCACGGTGCGGCGCGCCATATCGGCATGAAGCCGTTCCACCATGCGGCCGTCGATCGATATAACGCCTTTGCCCTTGTTCTCCGGCAGGTCGAAAGCCGCAATCATTTTACGTGCCTGTTCGACCTCCGCCGGCGCAGGTGAGAATATCGCGTTGCACGGATCGATCTGGCTGGGGTGGATCAACGTCTTGCCATCAAAGCCCAATTCGACGCCTTGCATGCATTCCTTCGTGAATCCATCGACGTTGCCAATATCGTTGAAAACACCGTCGAGAATATCGATTCCGTGAATACGAGCGGCGGCAACGCACATGGAGAGCCAGGCCAACATTGGTGCTCGGCCGGGCACCAGACGGGCACGCGTGTCCTTGGCGAGGTCGTTGGTCCCCAGGACAAACCCTGACAACCGCGTTTCAGAATCGCGCGCCGCAGCCGCAATCGAAAGGACGTTAAAGATCGCGAGCGGCGTTTCGATCATGGCCCATACCCGCGTCTTGTGGTCCGTCCCCATATCGAGCAGACGCCGGCCAATGAGCTCGAGTGTGTCTGCGCTCGACACTTTCGGCACGAGTATCGCATCAGGTGCGGCGTGTGCGGCCGCGGAAAGGTCTTCGGCATGCCAGGGCGAATCGACACCATTCACGCGGATAAATACTTCGCGCCTGCCAAAGCCCCCTGCCTTCACCGCGTCGACGACCTGCTGGCGCGCGGCCTCTTTCGTCTCGGGAGCAACAGAATCCTCAAGGTCGAGAATGACACCGTCGACAGCCAACGTTTTCGCCTTTTCCAGCGCGCGAGAATTGGAACCAGGCATATACAAAACGCTGCGACGCGGGCGGATAGTCATCAATCCCCTCCAGTGCGTATGCGCAAGCCTACCGTTGCGGCATGCGGCGTGTCATCCCACATTGCCGCGGGTTGCCAGAGGTGATCGCGGCATGATTGGGTGAAACCCTGAACTGCAATTTTGAGGTTGGGTCGTGCTCTTTCCCCGGCAATTGATCGACGGCTATCGGACGTTTCTGACGGGACGCTTGCGCACCGAGCAGGACCGATATCGCGAGCTCGCCGAAAGCGGGCAGTCTCCGGAAATCATGGTGATCGGCTGCTGCAACTCCCGCTGTTCGCCCGAAGTCATTTTCAACGCCCGGCCGGGCGAGCTTTTTGTCGTCCGCAACATCGCGAACCTTGTTCCGCCTTACGCGCCAGACGCGCAAGCGCATGGCGTGTCGGCCGCGCTGGAGTTCGGTGTCATGGCCCTGAAGGTCAAGAACATCGTAGTGCTCGGGCACGCTCAATGCGGCGGCGTAAGGGCATTTGCCGAGGACAGCGAGCCGCTGACACCCGGCGATTTCATCGGAAACTGGATGAAGTTGATGGCGCCGGCGGCGGAAAAGGTCGGCCCGCGCGGCAATCGGTCGATGCCCGATTATTTAACCTTGCTGGAACAAGCAAATGTCGCCCTCAGCCTGGACAACCTGATGACATTCCCCCGCCTGCGCGCGCGCGTGGAGCGCGGCGACGTAGAATTACATGGCGCTTATTTTGGTGTCGCGACCGGACAGCTCTCGGTGCGCGACCCTGCGACCGGAAAATTCACGCAGGTTGCAGCGGACGATTACGGACGACTGTTCCCGCGCCCGCGTTTCTGACCAACCTCCTGCTGCCGTTACCGCGCTTTAACCGTATTCGCCGGATTCTCCCATAAAAACCAGGTCGGCGAGGACGAGAACAGTTACCGAGAATGCGCGGATTTTGCCTAACGCGATGGTAATTACCGGCCGCTACAAATAGTGCCCGTTCATATGCCGGGACGTTTGCAGCCGCCATGGAAGAGCGATCGATAATCGCCGAGATCGAGGGCACTTTCTCGGCAGGATCGGCCGAAAAACAGGCCGAGATCCTTCGCCGGGTAACCGATCTTTTCATGGCCGGCGCCGACAACTATTCCGACGAGCACGTCGATCTCTTTGACGGTGTGATTTCCCGTATTGCCGAGAAAATCGAGACCAAGGCACGCGCCGAGCTCGCCCATCGTCTGGCACCGGCTGACAATGCGCCGCCGATGACGGTGCGAATGCTTGCCCGCGATCAATCAATGGAGGTCGCCGGTCCGATTTTGAGCCTGTCCAACAGATTGTCCGATGACGACCTGTTGGCCATCGCCAGCGCCGACAGTCAGGAACGCCTGCTTGCCATTTCCAAGCGTTCAACCTTGAGCGAGAAGGTCAGCGACGTATTGGTGACGCATGGCAATCGCGACGTCGTTCTTTCGGTGACACGAAACGAAGGCGCGCGCTTCTCGAATACCGGCTACGGGAAGCTGGTCGACAGATCAATCAACGACGAGGTGCTCGCAATCTGCGTTTCCATGCGCAAGGACATTCCGCAGGAACATTTTAACGCACTTATTGCAAAAGCCTCCGAGGTCGTCTTCGAAAAACTCGCTGCCAGCAATCCTCACGCAGTGTACGAAGTCCATCGTGTGCTGACCGATATCACCGGGCAAGACGCAACGGCCCATCCGGGCAAGAAACGCGACTATCGGGAAGCCGCCGCACAGTTTGATATCGTCCGCCGTTCCGGGGCGCCGGTTGATCCCGTCGTATGTGAATACGCCGCTAAAGGGAAATTCGAGGAAACCGTAGCGGCATTGTCGGCGCTCTGTCAGGCCCCAAGCAAACTCGTCGAAAGCGTCATGAACGACTCTCGGGCGGAAAGCGATTTCGCCCTGATCCTGGCAAAGGCGGCCGGTCTGTCCTGGCCGACCGCCAAACAAATATGCATTCTGCGGCGCAAGGCCTTCCGCTACTCCCCGCAATCCATCGAAGCGGCGCGCCACAGTTTCGATCGGCTGCAGACGGCCACCGCACAGCGTCTCGTTCGCTTTTACAACGAGCGTCATTCCGCTTTGGCGAATTTCCAGGAGCTGGCTCAGCAAATTCGCGCGCAGGACAGCCCCGCACGGGCGTCCTAGCGATCAATCGGGCCTATGCCGCCCGGCGTTTTGCCTGGATCAGCTTGCGATTGATCAGACATTCGGCGATCTGAATCGTATTGAGCGCGGCACCTTTGCGCAAATTGTCCGACACGACCCACATCTGGAGACCGTTATCAATAGTAGGATCCTCGCGGATACGGCTGATATAAGTCGCATCCTCACCAACACATTCATATGGCGTGACGTAGCCGCCCGGCTCGCGCTTGTCGATGACCAGGCAGCCCGGTGCGTTGCGCAGAATCTCACGCGCCTCGTCGGCTGAGATAGGATTCTCGAACTCAATATTGACTGCTTCGGAGTGGCCGACAAACACGGGCACGCGCACACAGGTAGCGGTGAGCTTGATGCGGGGATCAAGAATCTTCTTGGTCTCCATCATCATCTTCCATTCTTCCTTGGTGTAACCATCCTCCATGAACACGTCGATTTCCGGAATGACATTGAACGCAATTCGCTTGGGAAACTTCTTCGTCTCCACTTCATCGATGGTGAATACCGCCTTGCTCTGCGAGAACAGTTCATCCATCGCCTCTTTGCCGGCGCCGGAAACGGACTGGTAGGTCGCGACCACAACGCGCTTGATCTTCGCCTTGTCGTGCAGTGGCTTGAGTGCCACCACAAGCTGCGCGGTCGAACAATTAGGATTGGCGATTATGTTCTTCTTGGTGAATCCGGAAATGGCATCGGCATTCACCTCCGGCACGATCAGCGGCACGTCAGGGTCCATGCGCCACGCGGACGAATTGTCGATGACGACCGCCCCCTGAGCGGCGATCTTTGGCGACCATTCCTTCGACACCGCACCGCCCGCGGACATCAGACAGATATCAACGTCAGAGAAATCGAAATGGTCGATCGCCTTGACCTTCAGTATCTTGTCGCCGAACGAGCATTCCACGCCCTGACTCCGGCGCGACGCAATGGCAACAACCTCGTCAGCGGGGAAATTGCGCTCGGCAAGAATGTTGAGCATCTCGCGCCCGACATTGCCGGTGGCACCCACCACGGCGACCTTATAACCCATTGTTAACGCTCCGGTATAAATTACCACCGGGCTGCCGGTACTCCGCAACCTGATGGCAGCGCTTCTAGGCGAGAACAGCTGTCAGCACAACACCGATGGCATTGCATGCATCCGGCCCTGCGCTCATGGCGTGACGAAATGCCGTTCAGTTTTGTGCGCCTGTTGGCATATCTGGGTGCTATTGCGCTACTTTCCATGGCTGCATCGCATCTTTTCCAATCTCCAAAAGTGATAACGGCGATCAAGCCCGTGCATCAGTCCGTGTGGATTGACGTCGAGCGGCCGTTTCCCGCTTTCGCGCTGACGATTCCGGAAGCCGCCGATGTGCCCGCGACCTATGCCATCCGCCGCCATGCTGAAGGCAATGGTCGCAAGGATATTCTTACGCTCGGTGAAATAGACGGTTCCGCACCCTTCCTCCAGATCGAAATTTATCGGCCGGGCAGCGAGATTGTCGGTTTCGCCGATGCAACGGCTGAAATCGTTGCCGGTGCCGCGGCGCTCGCGCCGACTGACGTGGGACGCATCGAGAAACCTCTCGGAAGCAAATTTGGGCCGCTAACCGTTGTTCGCTTTATTGCTTCGCAAGGCATGCCCCGCCGCTGCCTCGGCTTCGTCCGCGCATATCAGGATCCGCGATTGCAAATGTCCGGGTGGTTTTGCCAGGGCGGCGACGAATTCATTGAGCAAAGTACATTGGCTTGTGCACTCGACCGGTTGACATTGCTTGCAGCTGGCAGTGAACCAAAAATCGGGGCGCTGTTTGCGCAGGCTGAACTCAACCGCACCTATTGCAGTCAACGCGATCCGATTCTGGCTGCCACGCCAAAATATCATCTGCTGTGGAAAGCGCTGGCCCATCGACCGGAGCCGCGACGCGTCGGACGCTAGCGCACCGCGCGCCGCGGACCTGAATTCCCACCCGGTGAGATTACAGGCGCGCGAGCAAATCCTTGCGTCAGGCCGCTGCGACAATTGACCGGCCGATCAATTCATCGGATCATATTCCAACTAGAATATCTGAAGCTGCGGTGATGACCGCCTCTGCTGCATAAAACCTCCGGGGAGAGGAACGATGATCACACGACGTCACCTGCTTGGGACGGCGGGCGCAGGCGCGGCGCTGGCGATGTCCGGACTAAGCCCCAAATTTTCCGAAGCCGAGGCCGCCGGCGCCAGCCTGACACCGGGAATACCGGAAGGTGTTGCAAGCTACGCAACCATGGGCACGCTGCCGGGCAAGAAGCCGCTGATCCAGCTTGCCGACAGACCGCCGAACTATGAAGCGCCGCTGGAATATCTGCGCACGCCGATCACGCCGAACGATGAGTTCTTTGTCCGCTATCATCTGGCGGATATCCCGAACGTCGATGCCAAGACCTACAAGATCGCGATCGGCGGCGACGGTGCCAACGGGACTGCCGAGTTGACGCTCGACGACCTGAAGAAAATGCCGGCCGTCGAAGTCGTCGCCGTGAACCAGTGCTCCGGCAATCGTCGCGGTTTATCGCAGCCGCACGTTGCGGGCGTCGAATGGGGTTACGGCGCAATGGGCTGCGCGCGGTGGAAGGGGGCGAGGCTCAAGGACGTGCTCGACAAGGCAGGACTGAAGAAAGAAGCAATTGAGATCTTCTTCGCGGGTGCGGACGGACCCGTCGTCAATGCGACTCCGGATTTCGTCAAGAGTATTCCGACCTGGAAGGCGGTCGATGAGTCGACGATCATCGCATACGAAATGAATGGCGCGCCGTTGCCGCATTTCAATGGCTTCCCTGCGCGCGTTGTGGTGCCGGGTTGGACCGGAACCTATTGGATGAAACATGTCACCACGATCAATGCGCTGACCAAACCACTCGCCAATTTCTGGATGAACCCGGCGTACCGCATTCCTGTCGGCAAATTTCCCATCAGAGACCGCTTCGTCAGCCAGGAAAACGCCACCACCACGCCCATCACCGAAATGGTGGTGAATTCCCTGATCACCAGCCACCGCAACGGCGACAAGGTGAAAGCCGGAAAAGTCGCTGTCAGCGGCCAGGCCTGGGACGGGGGCTATGGAATCCGCTCGGTGGACGTTTCCACCGATGGCGGCAAGGCCTGGTCTGCTGCAAAGCTCGGGCAGGATCTCGGGCGCTTCGCATTCCGGCCGTGGAGTTTCGATCTGTCGGCGAAGCGCGGCAAGAATACCGTCATGGTGAACGCCACCAACAAGCTCGGCCAGGCACAAGTGTCGGAACTGATTTTCAACGGAGCCGGCTATCACAACAACGTCATGCAAAACATCTCGTTGATAGCGAGCTAGGGAGAACGACCATGCGGACATTCTTATTGGCATTCACTGCCGCACTGATCGCGCTGCCGGCCGCGGCCGACGACACGCCGGTGCAGCTGAAAAAGGGACCTGGCATCGACAAGGTGGAGGCCAACTGCCAAGCCTGCCACACGCTCGCTTACATTCCGATGAACTCGGTATTCCTGAATGCCGCCGGCTGGGACGCCGAGGTGACCAAGATGATCAAGGCATATGGCGCCCCGATTGACGACGCCGACGCTCGGGCGATCGCCGATTACCTGAAGAAAAACTACGGCACCTGAACGGAAAAACGCCGCGCCGACCTGCACGGCCCCGCCCTCCGGCGGAGCCGTTTTATTGAGGTTTTACCGGGGGTCAGCCCCTGTCGGATGCAACGGAACCGGGCTACACTGCGTTGTAAGAGAGGCAAAGGTCGAGGACCCCATGAAATTTAAAGTTATCGCCGCGGCGGTCATTCTGGGCGGAATTGGCGCCCTGCTGGCGCTGCCGGCCAGCGCGCAGACAACCCAGACAAAGAAAAAGACGGTGGTTTATAACCGCGACCGCACGGTTATGGTCAGCCGCGACGAGGACGGTCGGACGCGCACGCGCATTATCATTCAGAAGCGTTCCTATCTTGATCCGGGCACCGCAACCTTCCCGGGTGAGCGCGGCGATCACGATTATGCGGTTCTTCCCAATCATCGCGCCTCGGGGGTGCTCGACAACACGACCTTCGGCGGCAACCAAAGCGCGCTTCCGGGACCGTGGACTCTCCCGAGCAAAAACAATCCCTGGATCCAGTACTGAGAGAACCGAAGGCCAAATGAAAACGCGGCCCTTCCGGCCGCGTTTTTTATTGCTTCGCCACTGGAGGGCGTGGCTGCCGGCGTCACGCCGCCAGCTTTTCCAATTCAGCCAAAATCGCCGAACCCATTTCCGAAGTGGAAACGACCTCGGTACCCTCAGATTTGATGTCGGCAGTCCGCAAACCTTTGGCGAGCGTCGCGGAAATCGCCTGGTCGATCCAATCGGCCTGCTTACCGAGGTTGAATGAATATCGGAGTGCCATTCCGAATGATGCAATCATCGCGATCGGGTTGGCTGAGCCTTTTCCTGCAATGTCCGGGGCCGATCCATGGACTGGCTCGTAGAGCGCCTTGCGCTTTTTCGTTTTCGGATCGATCTCACCTAACGATGCCGACGGCAGCATGCCGAGCGAGCCAGTCAAGGTTGCGGCAATATCGGACAGCATGTCGCCAAACAGATTATCGGTGACAATGACGTCAAATTGCTTGGGCCAGCGCACCAGCTGCATGCCGCCGGCGTCCGCCAACATATGCTCCAGCTGTACATCCTTGTATTCGCGAGCGTGCAGGGCCGTCGTGACCTCGTTCCAGAGCACGCCCGATTTCATCACGTTGCGCTTTTCCATCGAGGTGACTTTGTTGCGGCGCTTGCGAGCCAACTCGAACGCGACACGGTCGATACGCTCGATTTCATAGGTGTCGTAGACCTGCGTATCGATCGCGCGTTTCTGGCCGTTGCCCAGATCGGTGATGGTCTTCGGCTCGCCGAAATAAACGCCGCCAGTCAGCTCGCGCAGGATAATGATGTCGAGGCCCTCGACCACCTCGCGCTTAAGGCTGGATAAATCAGCAAGCGCGGGGTAAACGATGGCCGGGCGCACGTTGGCATAAAGGTCGAGGTCCTTGCGGAGCCGCAGCAGACCCGCCTCTGGCCGTACGTCGTATGGCACTTTATCCCATTTCGGCCCGCCGACCGCGCCGAAGATAATGGCATCGGCGGCCTTTGCCTTGTCCATGGTGGCATCCGTAATGGCAACCTTGTGCGCGTCGTAGCAGCAGCCGCCGACCAGCGCCTCTTCGGTGTTGAATCTGTCGGGGCCATTTTTGTTGAAGAATTCGATGACGCGCTTCACTTCGGCCATCACTTCGGGGCCGATACCGTCACCGGCAAGCAAAAGCAGATTGTAGGTCGCCATATTCGCCTCACGTTACTGATACGGGCGGATTGCTAAAGGGCCAGGCGCCGATTGGCAAGGCGAGACGAAGCGAATCGACAGGCCCCTCGAAATTCATCTGCGCTCGCTGGTATTGTTGCCGAACCGTTTTCGCGAGGATTTCCGGGGTGCACGAAAAAGAGCTCCGCATTGCGCTCGTATGCTTCGGCGGCGTTTCGCTCGCGGTCTATATGCACGGGACCACCAAGGAATTCCTCAAGCTCGCACGGGCGTCGCGCGCGCTCCATTCCATTGCCGATCGAAGCAAACGGGCATCTGCCAGCTTTCTCGATCTGCACGATTCCGCCGATACGGAATACGACACCGAGACGATCTATTTCGACCTGTTGCGAGACATCGGACGCGTGCTCGAGCTGCGAATTATCGTCGATATCGTTGCAGGGGCCTCAGCGGGCGGGATCAACAGCACCATGCTCGCGCGCGCCTTGAGTCACGATCTGCCGATGGAGCGCCTTCGCGACCTCTGGCTCGACAATGCCGACGTCACCGAGTTGCTTGCCCGCGATGCGAGAGCCCGCGGCTGGAGCAAGTGGTTTCTCCAGCCGTTTTTTTGGGCGGCCAATGCCGCGGGCGTATCGCTCATCAGCGATCCGGAGGTCCGATCCAAACTGTCGCTATTCATGCGTTCCCGGTGGTTCAAGCCTCCGCTCGATGGAATGAAGATGGCGGAATTGATGTATGACGCCGTCGTCGCAATGGGGGCGCCGCGCGAACGCGAATCCTCCTTGCTGCCTACCGGCCAGCAGCTCGATCTGTTTGTCACCGTGACCGATTTCTACGGACGGCAACAGTTGATGCAGCTTCAAGATCCGCCCGTCATTCACGAGCAGGAACACCGTCACGTCCTGCATTTTCGATATCGGCGCCGCGCCAGCGGAGTCGTGGAAAGTGATTTCGAGCTATCGAATGCGCCGGCGCTCGCATTCGCGGCGCGTGCCACGTCCTCTATCCCGGGTGCGTTCCCCCCGGCGCAGATATTGGAAATGGATCAGCTGGTTCGCGCACGTGCAAGTTCCTGGCCCCAGCGCGCAGAGTTCATCACGAAGAATTTCGAGCATTATGAGCAGATGAACGTCGACATCGCATCGGTTCCGTTCATCGACGGCAGCGTGTTGAACAGCCGGCCTTTCCGGGAGGCAATCACGGCAATCCGTGGGCGACCCGCCTACCGCGAGGTTGACCGTCGCGTGGTCTATATCGATCCAAACCCGGCACCCGCCGTGGCACCGACACACCGCGGCATGCCCGGGTTTTTCCCGACGTTGAAGGGTGCTCTTTCAGACATTCCATTGGCGGAGCCGATAACCGAGGACTTGAACTGGATCGCCAAATTCAACGCGCGTGCGCGTCGGCTCAGGGCTATCATCGAAAGCGCACGCCCACACATCAGCCAACTCGTCGCCGAAGTGACCGGTCCCGCTGATGCTGAAACGATTTCTCAAGACCGGATTCGGATCTGGCGCGAACAGGCCAACATCAAGGCTGCGCGGGACGCAGGTTTTGCCTATGAAGCCTACGTCCGGCTGAAACTCGCCTCGGTCCGCGATTTTGTCAGCCGAATGATCATGGATATTCGCGGAGTGCGTCCTGACTCGCCGTTCGGACGCGCCATCACTGAGATCATCGATGCCTGGGCGATCGAAACCGGCGTAACCTACCAGCCAACAGACAATCGATCCCTGCAGGCAGAAGCAGCAGCACCCTCCGGCATCAGTCCAAAATGGGTGACCTTTCTGCTCACTTTTGATGTCGATTACCGCAGGCGGCGCTTGCGCTTCCTGATCGAAGGTCAGAACCGCCTTTATCAGATGCTTGGATCGCCGGGGCTCGAAGGTCTTGATGGGCCTACGGTCGATCGCCTCAAGCGGCAATTTTATGAGCGCTTCGAAGCTCTTGACGGCAGGGTGGCAGTCGCGACGAGCGATGCGGCTGCGCGCGATCTCGTCGAGGATACTTTTCGGGCAGCGCCACCTCCGGCCGCGGTCAAAGAGATTCGGCGCTACGCAGGGCTGTTTGTTACACAACACGGAGCGCAGCTTGATCGCATCATTGATCGGCTCGGTTCTGTGGTCGACCTCGATGCCAGCACGCGGGATATCGATCTACTACTTGCCAAGCCGGAGGGATGGCCGCGCCGCGGCCTACAGGAAGTGCTCGTCAACTATCTGGGCTTCTCATTCTGGGACGTTCTCACATTTCCGGTCTTGCCTTGGCGGGAGGCAGGCGAATTTAACGAGATTCGCGTCAATCGCATCAGCGCGGAGGATGCTCGTAACATCGCGCAATTGGGCACGTTTCCTGTGAAGGGCATCGCTTTCAACCAATTCGCTGCGTTTCTGTCGCGCGCCTACCGCGAGAACGACTACCTCCTCGGCCGTCTGCACGCTTTCGAGCGTCTGATCGATATTGTATGCGACGCGGCCGGCGACGAAGCTGTAAATCGCACGACAACACAGATGCTGAAAAAGCGCGGATTCCTGCAGATCCTCGACACGGAGGAGCGGCATTTGCCTACCTGCGCAAACATGATCACCCAACTGCGCGCCGCTCTTGCTGCGGCGAGCTAACGGGATCACTTAAAGTCCGCTGAACCAGTTATAGCCTTTGTCTTCCCAATAGCCGCCTTTGTCGGTGTTGGTTACTTCCATGGCCACCACGTATTTCGGATTTTTGAAACCCAACTTTGTCGGAATTCGTACCTTCATGGGGAAACCGTAGGCGCGCGGAAGAATTTTATTATCGAATTTGAAGGTCATCTGTGTTTGTGGGTGCAGTGCGGTCGGCATGTCGATGGTGTTGGTGTAGCCTTCGGCGCATTTAAACCAGACATATTTCGCACGCGTGTCAGCACCAATGCGCGTCAGGAATTCCGACAGGGGCGTGCCTTGCCACGAGCCGATTGCGCTCCAGCCCTCGACACAGATGTGTCGAGTGATTTGCGAAACCTCCGGAAGCGCATGCAATTCGGCTAGTGTCCAGGACTTTTTGTTTTCGACCAGCCCGGCGACTTCCAACTTGTAGGATTGGCCATTGACCTCAGGTGCCTCATCCTCGTCGTAATAGGCATTGAAAGGAAATGGCCGTGTGATGGCACTTTCGGGAAAAGTCGGCGCAAGCTTGGTACGGCTGAACAGCGCGGCCTGCGCGCCGTCGTTGAATTCTGAAATCTTGCGCAATACCGCCTCGGCGCTATCGCCATCGATGATGTCGCAGCCTGTCAGAAATGTCAGCGCGCCGAGACTCGCGCCACCGCGCAGGAAGCCGCGGCGGCTCGGTTCCGGCATCAGCCTGGTGGCATCCTTGATCAAGAGCTTCGGATCGACGCCGGGACCAGCCTTGCGTTGGCGCATGAGCACTCCTCCCTAACGTCCGGTGATCATGGCGCGCAGGCTTTTGGGCACGATTAGCGCCAGCGTTACATGAACTGCAATAAATCCGACAATTGTCGCCATAGCCATGAAGTGCACGTAGCGCGCAGTGTCGTATCCACCAAACAACGCAGTGAGTTCCTGAAATTGCACCGGCTTCCAGATCGACAGACCCGACAAGACGATCACGACCCCAGCTAGAATAACTCCGGAATAGAGCAACTTCTGCACCGCGTTGTAGTGCGTAAGGTCGTCATGGGCGAGACGAAACGTCAGCGCCGCCTTGACGTCGGAAATCACATCGGCCGGACGGATAGGCAACAGTTTGCGACGAAAGCGGCCGCTAACGATGCCCAATGCGACGTACACGACGCCGTTGATAACCAGCACCCACATGGCGGCGAAATGCCACAACAAGGCACCAGCGAGCCAGTTGCCCAAGGCTATTTGACGCGAAAACGTCAGAAAATCGAACAACGGTGACGCATTGTAGATCTGCCAGCCGGATCCGATCATTACCAGAATCGCCAAAGCGTTAACCCAATGGCACACGCGAACCCAGCGCGGATGAATAAGAGCGGCCGATCTGTCAGTGATTGCTTCAGCGCTCATTGCAGCTGTCCCGGCATTTTTCCGATTCCCCGAATATACGGTGTAGCCGGGCCCGCGGATGCACGGGCCCGCTCGCGCTTCCACCGGTCTTACTTTTTCATGCCGTCTTTAGACATATTGTCCTTCGACATGCCGTCTTTTGTCATTGGATCTTGGGACATTTTGTCCTTGGACATCGCTTTCTTGTCCATCGAATCTTTCGACATCGAGTTCCTTGGACTTAGTGTCCTTTTTCATGTCCTCAGCGAAGGCGGCCGGCGCTACCGATGCAATGGCCAGCCCTGCCGCGACTGCGGATACGAGAAACATGCTTGTTTTCATAGGGAAGTCCTCCAACAATTCAGGTTGCAATTCCCCTGCTATCACACGCGTTACACACGTCCTCATCAGTTTCCCGTTGCTACAAGCTGGTGTTCGGCTCACGGTTTTGTGAGAATGCAGAGGCTGACGTGCCCTGAGGAGCGATTAGTGATCGCGCCATCTGCCCCAAAAATAAGTCTTGGCAATTTTTTCGAGGATTTTCACCTCGACCAGCAGATCCGCCACGCCACACCGCGCACGGTTACGGTTGGCGATGTGGCCCTTTATCAGGGCCTCTTCGGCGCACGTTTTGCAGTGCAATCTTCGGATACCTTTGCGCAGAAAATCGGCTATCAGCGAGCGCCGCTCGATGATCTGCTCGTGTTTCATATTATTTTCGGCAAAACCGTCCCCGACATTTCGCTGAATGCGGTCGCTAATCTCGGTTATTCCAATTGCCGGTTTCTCAAGCCGGTCTTTCCAGGCTCGACGCTAAATGCCACCTCTGAAGTTATCGGGCTGAGAGAGAATGCAAATAAGAAAACCGGCATTGTCTACGTGCGATCTCGGGGTTTCGATGAAACCGGCGATACGGTGCTTGATTTTGTACGCTGGGTGATGGTCCGCAAGCGTGACGAAGCGGCGGCGGCACCAGTCGAAAAGGTGCCCACCCTTCCAGACGCTGTAGAGTCGACCGAACTCGGCACCGCTTGTCCCAAGATCAAGGACGCCGCCTACGATGATCTTCTGGCCGGCAGCCCGCACCGGTTCAATGATTACGCAGTCGGCGATAAAATTGACCACGCCGACGGAGTGACCGTTGAGGAAGCCGAACATCAGATCGCAACGCGGCTATATCAGAATACGGCGCGCATACATTTCAACCAGTTTGCCGAAAGCCAGGGTCGCTTCGGGCGTCGCTTGATTTATGGCGGCCATGTGATCTCGCTCGCACGCTCGCTGTCATTCAATGGATTTGCCAACGCCTTTCATGTTGCTGCGATCAATGGTGGAAGACACGTTGCTCCACTTTTTGCAGGCTGCACGGTGTTTGCGTGGACCGAAATACTGGCGAAAGCCCAAGTGCCGGACCGCAAGGACATCGGCGCGTTACGCTTGCGCACTGTCGCCACCAAAGACCGTCCGTGCACGGATTTCCCTCGCAAGAACGGTGATGAGTACGACCCCGCCGTGATTCTCGATTTCGATTATTGGGTACTCATGCCGCGATAAATGGCGGAAGGAGGAGATAATGTCAAAAGAAGGTAGCTTGATGCATAAGCTTGACGATTCCGAACAGCGTCTGCTTGCCGAGCTCCGTTCCTTGCGTCACGGAGTACGCGTGTCGCGTGCGCATCCAGCGATGCATGACCTCACGTTAGGACAAAGAATTGCGGATAAAGTCGCCGCGACGATGGGCTCCTGGAAATTTATAATCATTCAATCCGCGATCCTGTTCGTCTGGATTGTCCTCAACATCACAGCCTATATTGAAAAATGGGATCCCTATCCGTTCATACTGCTTAATCTCGCGCTTTCGTTCCAGGCGGCCTATGCCGCACCGTTCATCATGATGAGCCAGAATCGTCAGCAGGATATCGATCGTAGGGCCGCTGAGCACGACTATCAGGTCAATATCAAGGCGGAATTGGAAATTGAGCTGCTGCATCAGAAAATCGATCAACTCCGGGAGAAAGAAGTTCTAAGTCTTTCGGAGTCGATCAATCAGCTGATAGCACTTCTGAACAAATCTAATGCACAAAACCAAGCCGCTACGTAAGTATGCTGGACTCACGTATTCTCGCGCGCCCTTAAATGATCCACCAACTGCCGGGCATATGGAGGCAGTGCATCAACGTCACGTACGCATATTGTAAGTTCGCGTAAGGCCCAGGAATCGGTGAGGGCAACCGCTCTGATTGCCATGGTACGTTCGGTTCGCTGAACCGTGGTTTCCGGCACAATACCCACTCCGACATTGCATTCCACCAGACGACAAATGGCGTCGAAACTGCGGAGTTGCACACGCAAACGCAGTGGACGTCCGATGCGATTTGCCTTGTCGGCAAGAAACCGTTGAATCGCACTGGCGCGATCAAGTCCTACCATGTCGTAATCGAGCACTTCTGCAAAACCGATACGCGATCGGCTGGCCAGCGGATGACTTTTTGCAACGACCAACACGAACCGATCGCTTCGGAACGGAAATGTATCCAACCCGGCATAATCCACCGTGCCGGCGACAATACCGATATCGGCGTTTCCCTCGGCGATGAGGCCGACAATCTCGTCACTCAGCCGCTCTTCGAGATCCACACTGACGTCGGGATGTGCCATCAAGAACGAACTCAGCGTTTCCGGAAGAAACTCGGTGAGGGCGTTGGTGTTGGACATCACCCTCACTTGGCCGGCCAACCCGCGTGCATAGGGACTGAGGTCCTCCTGCAGGCGCTCACTTTCCGCCAGGATCGCCCGCGCGTGTTGAAGCAGGGTTCGGCCCGCCTGGGTCGGAACGACCCCTTGGCGCCCGCGCACGAGTAATTCGGTGCCAAATCCCAGCTCCATCTTGCGGATCCGGGTCGAGGCCGCGGCCAGCGCGAGATGGGACCGCTCCGCGCCATGGGTAATACTTCCTGCCTCCACGACGTGCCGGAACAGGTTCAGGTCGGTAAAATCGAACCGCATATGGAGGTACCCTTCTTATTCTACGAAGGTAGGCTAAATAAAACGCATATTGCAATGGGCGGTTTCTGCGCTCAAGCTTCGCAAATCATGAAGTAGTGGCGTTTCCCGTCGGGTCAAGTGGAAACTTTGCACACCGGTCTTTTGCGGTCACAAGACCCGCCAACGTGCAATGTCCGTCTCGCCCTCCATCGAGACGTCACCTTCGTGGGATGTGCGTTGCCGCCGTCGAGCGGCAAAGTTTTCCGGAGATCAACGATGGCCGACGCTGAGGCGGGATCGACAACGGGAGTGCAACGGGCACGTCCGCTGTCTCCTCATCTGCAGATCTACCGGCCGATGCTGACGATGGTGATGTCGATCGTGCATCGCATTACCGGTGCTGCGCTCTATTTCGGAATGTTATTGCTCGCGTGGTGGTTAACTGCGGCGGCGGCCGGTCCAACCGCCTATGCCAATGTCGAGTGGTTTATGGCCAGCCTGCTCGGTCAAATCGTGTTGTTCGGCTACACGTGGGCCTTGCTGCATCACATGCTTGGCGGGATCCGCCATCTTATCTGGGACACGCTCCACGGTTTCGAGCCATCTGAACGTGAACTACTGACGCTGGCAACGCTGATCGGTTCTATCACACTTACGCTCATTCTTTGGCTGGTCGGCTACCTGATTGTCGGAGGCCCCCGATGAGAGAGTCACAAGCCATGCGCACGGCGATGCGTCGCGTTCGCGGGCTAGGCGCGGCTCGATCCGGCACCGGTCATTTCTGGCATCAACGTGTGACGTCGGTCGCCGGCATCCCCCTTACTATTGGACTGCTGCTCATCATTACCGCGCTGCTTGGGCGAAGCCACGCGGCGGCCGTGCAGATTCTCGGTTCGCCGCTTGTTGCCGTTACGATGCTCTTGTTCATCATCAGCACGTCCTATCACATGTGGATCGGCATGCAGGAAATCATCCTCGATTACGTGCATGAGGATAAATGGAAATTGTTGAGTCTCATGGCAAATACATTCTTCGTTTGTGCCGTCAGCTTGGCGTCTATCTATGCCATTCTAAAGTTGTCATTCGGAGTTTGATCAATGACAACGAACGGAAAAGGCAATGGCGCCCCGGCGATCAACGGCCGCGTCTACCCGATCGAAGATCACAGCCATGATGTCATCGTTGTCGGTGCCGGCGGCTCAGGTTTGCGCGCAGTTGTTGGCTGCAGCGAAGCGGGCTTGCGCACGGCTTGCATCACAAAAGTTTTTCCAACCCGCTCGCATACCGTCGCCGCGCAAGGAGGCATCGCCGCCGCACTTGGCAATATGGGCGAGGATGACTGGCGCTGGCACATGTACGACACAGTCAAGGGCGCCGACTGGCTCGGAGACCAGGATGCTATCGAATATCTTTGCCGCAATGCGCCCGCTGCCGTTTACGAGCTAGAGCACTGGGGCCTGCCGTTCTCGCGGCGCGAGGAAGATGGAAAAATCTACCAACGTCCCTTTGGCGGCATGACCACCCATTACGGCAAGGGTACAGCGCAGCGGACGTGCGCCGCCGCGGATCGCACCGGCCATGCCATGCTGCATACGATGTATGGGCAGGCGTTGCGCCACGCCGCGGAATTCTACGTTGAATATTTCGCAATCGATCTGATTATGGACGACGAAGGCCGTTGCCGCGGTGTCGTTGCGCTCAATATGGACGACGGTTCGATCCACCGTTTCACTGCCAACATGACAATTCTTGCGACCGGCGGTTACGGGCGGACGTATTTTTCCTGTACGTCGGCACATATTTGCACGGGCGATGGCAACGCCATGGTTTTGCGTGCGGGTCTACCTCTACAGGATATGGAATTTGTTCAATTCCACCCCACCGGCATTTACCCGGCCGGTTGCCTCATTACAGAAGGATCACGTGGCGAAGGCGGCTACCTGGTGAATTCCGAAGGTGAGCGCTTCATGGAGCGCTACGCGCCGTCGGCAAAAGATCTTGCGTCACGCGACGTTGTCTCACGAGCGATGACTGTCGAAATTCGCGAAGGACGCGGGGTTGGCAAGGAAAAGGACCACCTATTCCTGCATCTCGACCATCTCGACCCCGCGGTGCTTCACGAGAGGCTGCCCGGCATCAGTGAAACCGCGCGCATCTTTGCCAATGTCGACGTCACGCGCGAACCGATCCCGGTGCTGCCAACCGTGCATTACAACATGGGCGGTATCGCCACGAATTATCACGGCGAAGCGTTGACCAAGAAGAATGGCAAGGATGACACGGTTGTCCCAGGCCTGATGGCGCTTGGGGAGGCTGCGTGCGTGTCTGTGCACGGCGCCAACCGCCTCGGCTCCAATTCACTGATCGATCTGGTGGTTTTTGGTCGCGCGGCAGCGCACCGCTGCGCTGAATTGCTTGTACCGGGGGATAAACAACCGGAACTGCCGAAGAATTCGGCCGATAGGCCGCTGGCGCGGCTCGACAAATTCCGCAACGCCTCGGGTGGCACACCGACCGCAAAGCTTCGGCTCAACATGCAGAAGGTAATGCAGGAAGATTGCGCCGTTTTCCGAAGCGGTGAGGTTTTGGATCAGGGTCATAAGCGAATCCACGAGGTGTACCAGGGCATGGCCGACGTCCATGTTACTGACCGATCGCTGATCTGGAATTCCGACCTGATAGAGACCCTCGAACTCGATAACCTCGTCGCACAAGCCGTTGTCACCATGGATTCAGCAAAGAATCGCACCGAGAGCCGCGGTGCACATGCGCGCGAAGACTATCCTGAGCGCGATGACAAGAATTGGATGAAGCACACACTGTCGTGGATGGACGAGAAAGGAAATGTGCGTCTCGACTACCGACCGGTGCACGCCTTCACGCTCACCAATGATGTTGCTTATATCGAACCGAAAGCCCGCGTTTACTGATGGAATCTCGCCATGGCTGAATTCACGCTGCCAAAAAATTCAAAGCTGACCGAGGGCAAAAAATGGCCGCGCACGAGCCATGCCACCCATGTAAGTGAATTTCGGATTTACCGCTGGAACCCGGAAGATGGCCAGAATCCAAGCATCGATACGTATTACGTCGACCGTGACGATTGCGGCCCGATGATTCTCGACGCGCTGATCTGGATCAAAAACAACGTCGATCCGACGCTTACTTTCCGGCGCTCTTGCCGGGAGGGCGTGTGCGGCTCATGCGCCATGAACATCGACGGCACCAACACACTGGCGTGCACCAAGGCGACCGACGATACACGCGCACCCGTGAAGATCTATCCGTTGCCACATCAGCCGGTGGTTAAAGACCTCGTTCCGGATTTGAATAATTTTTACGCCCAATATGCATCGATCGAGCCGTGGCTACAGACGACCACGCCCGCTCCCGAGAAGGAGTGGAAACAAAGTCACCATGATCGCGCCAAACTCGACGGCATGTACGAATGCATCTTGTGCGCTTGTTGCTCGACGTCTTGCCCAAGTTATTGGTGGAATTCTGATCGATACCTGGGACCCGCCGCACTGTTGCAAGCCAACCGCTGGGTGCAGGACAGCCGAGACGAAGCCACCGGCGCACGGCTCGATGATCTTGAAGATCCGTTTCGGCTTTACCGGTGCCACACCATCCTGAATTGTTCCAAGGCCTGCCCGAAGGGCCTCAATCCGGCGAAAGAAATCGCGCAGTTGAAAAAGTCCCTGGTTGACCGGCAGCTCTGACATCGATTGTCGCCGAATGCGTGTTTGCCAATGCGCGCATAACCAGGTCACGCGCGCCAGCAACGACATTCACGATCTGATCACTCAGCCGAACGAATGATATTGGTTTTGACATACAACATTCGCTTGAATCAGCATTTTGGCTAGTGCACCGTCCGCCCGTTTTCTCGGGGTGACGTGTGCGGTTGCGTTTAAATTTTTTGATCGCAAGTTATTTGCTCTGCGCGGCTTGCGGCCCAATCTCCAAACTGCCGCCCCTACCCTCTGACGAAGTCGAGGCCGAGGTCTGGAAGCAACAGATCGATCAGGTCCGAGATTATTTCAGCCAGCTCGGACGACTCCACAATGTCGCGTTCCGTATCCGCGTTGCCAACCGGGATGATTGTAAAGATTGGGCTTGGGCACAGATGGGTCTGGATGCTGGAACAGTCGCGAGCCTACCGCGCAAATACCGCTCGTTCGGTCAGGAAGCTCTCTCTGTCAGTTGGACGCAAGCCACCGTCTTGTCGGTCGCCGACAAATCGCCCGCGGCAGCTGCCGGGATCAAACCTGGCGACCATCTTTTGACGTTCAACAACGAGCCGGTCCCAAGTTCGCAGACAGCCGGATGGATCGGCGGATTTGTGCGCAACAACGGTGAGCAGCCAATCCAGATTCTGATTCGTCGCAACGGCGTCGATGAGATTCATACTGTTACTCCGGTAAAGGCATGTGCGATTCCAATCGAATTGGTCACGGATTCAGCGGCAAACGCTCTCACCAGTGATGACAGAATCGTCGTCCAATCGGGCGTTCTACGCCTGGCGCATACCGACGCGCAGCTTGCGTTAGTCGTTGCACACGAGTTGGCGCACGCGAATCTTGGTCACCTGACCAAGCAACGCACCAATGAAGTCCTTGGATGGGCGGGCGGAGCAGTAATCGACACCGCACTCCTGGCCGCCGGCTTGCCGAGCAGAGGCGCGTTTGCCAGGGAATTGCGGCGGGCGGGCCAACGTGCGTTTAGCGTCGGTTTTGAACGTGAGGCTGACTATGTGGGTGCCTATTATGTCGCGCGTGCCGGATATGATCTCTCAGGAACGGAAGACTTTTGGCGGGCACTCGCAATGGAAAGCCCAGACAATATTCGTATTGCAACGACACATCCAATAACGCCGGTGCGTTTCGTCCAGATGCAGAAGGTCGCAACCGAAATTGCCGAAAAACGTCGCAGCGGCTTGCCGCTCAGACCTGAGCTGAAAGCAATCCAGGCCGAGACTGAGTCGTCGGATATCCGGGATCACAACATTCACTGACTACATGCATTTCTTTGCCTGGCAAAGATGCTCAAGTTCGGGAAACGGTTTATAGGCAGCGTTTCCACACTGTCCACTTACAGCCTCAATCAGCTGATTGAGATGACCGCCATAAAAATACGCGATGCGATCTTTGCTCCCAATATAATGATTGTTGGCATTGCGTGCGTTCGACCTTACGCAAACCACATAACGCTCATCTTTGCCAGCTGGCCGAAGTGTTGGTTCGCTGATGTACGCATCGCGCACATTGGTCGGGTTATCGAGTGTATTGGTCAGGGTGGTCAGGATCTCGTTCTTGTATTCGGCTGGAAAAATATTTGGATTTTCTTCAGGCTCTTTTTTTGCTGACGAACAGGCCAACAGAACTGCGCCAAGTACCGAAAGCAAACATAAGTTTGCGGCGTGCCGGGTCATGGCTTTGCCTTCATCGCAAATTGCCTAGTCGAGCTTCAGCTTACGACGCCTTTGACCGAGCGTGCGCAACCGCAACGCATTGAGCTTGATGAACCCTTCTGCATCACGATGATCGTATGCAACTGCGCCTTCCTCGAAGGTCACCAGTTCTTTATCGTAAAGGGAATACTTGCTCTCACGGCCGACGATGGTGACGTTGCCTTTGTAAAGCTTGAGCTTTACCCGACCTGTTACAAACTCCTGGCTCTTGTCGATTGCCGCCTGCAGCATCTCGCGCTCCGGCGCAAACCAGAAACCATAGTAGACAAGCTCGCTGTATTTCGGCATCAGCTCATCTTTGAGATGCGCCGCGGCGCGATCCAAGGTGATCAATTCAATGCCCCGATGAGCGGCGAGCAATATCGTGCCGCCAGGCGTTTCGTACATGCCCCGCGACTTCATGCCGACAAAGCGGTTTTCGACGAGATCGAGGCGGCCGATGCCGTTGGCGCAGCCAAGGTCGTTCAGGTTCTTGAGCAACGTCGCTGGCGACATTTTATTGCCGTCGACGGCTACTGCGTCTCCCTTTTCGAAATCTACCGAAACAATTGTCGGCTTGTCCGGTGCTTTTTCCGGGTCGACCGTGCGCGAGAAAACGTATTCCGGAACAGCGAGAGCCGGGTCTTCCAGCACTTTGCCTTCCGATGACGTATGCAGAAGGTTGGCATCCACGGAAAACGGCGCTTCGCCGCGCTTGTCCTTGGCAATTGGAATCTGGTGCTTTTCAGCAAACTCGATGAGCGCCGCGCGCGACGTCAGATCCCATTCGCGCCACGGTGCGATCACCGTTACATCCGGCTTGAGCGCGTAGTAGGTAAGCTCGAACCGGACCTGATCATTGCCCTTGCCGGTGGCGCCATGGGCCACTGCATCGGCACCGACTTTCGCGGCGATCTCGATCTGCTTTTTGGCGATCAACGGGCGCGCAATAGAGGTCCCGAGCAAATATTGCCCTTCGTACAGCGCATTCGCACGGAACATCGGAAAGACGTAGTCGCGCACAAATTCTTCCCGCAGGTCTTCGACAAAAATATTGTCCTTTTTTATGCCCAGCAGCTGGGCCTTCTGCCGTGCCGGTTCAAGCTCCTCGCCCTGCCCGAGATCGGCAGTAAAAGTCACCACCTCGCATCCATAGGTGGTCTGCAGCCACTTCAGGATGATCGACGTGTCGAGCCCGCCGGAATAGGCGAGCACAACTTTCTTCACGTTCTTTGTTTTCCCGCCAGACATCGGACCGCCTTAAAAATTGCGGCGGACTATAGGGCCAAAGGTAGGCGGCGCAAAGTGCGTCCTGGTTAACCACGCTCCGATTGCCGCCTTGTCGAATTATTTCGTTTTTTCGGCTTTTGCCGAACAACCCAACGACAAAATTGTGGAGTGGCAAGGCTGCCCGCTCAATAGAACGTTCTACGTCTCGGTCCGAGAGACGCGTACGGGGCCATCGATAGATCAGAGCGTAGGCAAACCAAATGACCAGAAACGTGAAGACGCCGGCAAAGATGACATCGGATGGGAAATGGCCTCCAGCCATTACACGAATTGCCGCCATACCAATCCCGAGCGCGAGCGCCGCGCCATAGGCGGCAACGCGCCACTGCGGAGGCGCCAAGGCCGCCGGCGCCATCGTCCAGAACGCGCCCGCGACGTCGCCAGACACAAAAGCGCAATTGCCGGGACAATGGCCGCGCGAGTCCCACCAGGCGACATGCTGTTGGTCCCCGCCAAACTGCGTCACGTCGATTGGCCGCGGGCGTCCCCAGTGATCCTTCAGCAGAACATTGGCCATCAGGCCAGGCGCGAGCACCATGGTCGCAATCAGAAAAACGACCGCGCGTCCAGATATGAGCAATGTGCGCCGTGGTAAAATCAGCTTGATTAAAAGAGCGATAACCGCCGGTAACACCAAAATTGTCCCGATCCATAACGCGAGATTTCGCGCCAGCATGAGCGGCCGATAAAGCCGAAAAGCAAACATGTTGTGACTAACATCCTCGAATTCATAAAAGTATCCCGCGATACGCAAGTCTAGTTCGGGATAAAACCGAAGACCACGCCGGCGATGACGGCAATGGCAAGCGCGATGATGAGCCCGGTACGATTTATGCGCGTTTCGTCTAGCCGAGACGTTTGAAAATAGAAAGACGGTCGGTCGCACAGGTCGCTATATTGCGGCTATGGCAGTGCCAATACTCGACTTCTGGTTCGAATTTGCCTCGACCTATTCTTACCCGGCGGCGATGCGCGCAGGGCCCTTGGCAAACGTCTCGGGCGTTCACCTGCGTTGGCGACCATTCATGCTGGGGCCATTTTCAAAGCGCAAGGTTGGACAACGTCACCCTTCAATCTCTATCCGGCCAAAGGCCGCAACATGTGGCGCGACCTGGAAAGGATTTGCGGTGAGCTCGGCTTACCCTTAAGGCGCCCGCATCCATTTCCGCAAAATACCTTGCTGGCGGCTCGTGTCGCGGTGGTGGGTCTCGCACAGCCGTGGGGCGAAGAATATTGTCGAGCAATTTATCGCGCCGAATTCGGCGAGGGCCGAAATCTCGAGGAAACGGAAACGATTGCCGGAGTCCTCGAGGGTCTTGGGCAAAATGTCAGCGCAGTATTGGAATGTGCGCAGTCGGCGGAGAACAAGGAACAGCTGCGCGCGAACAACGAAGAGGCGCAGCGTCTCGATATATTCGGTTCACCAAGCTTTGTGACAGCGGACGGCGAGCTGTTTTGGGGTAATGATCGACTGGAAACAGCGCTGAATTGGGCTACACGCTAGACCGCGCGTGGATCGCGCCAGCGGCCTGCATTGCGCCCCGCCACTACCCAATAGACCAGCCCGCCAATAATTCCTGCCGCAGCCGCCAGCTGCAAAGTATTGCCAACCGGTGTCACGTCAGTCGTATTTTCAAGCCTTACCGAAATATAGGAGCCGAAATAGGATGCCAGCCCGACGAGTGCGCCGCCAACTCCGTAATAGAGGAAATTGCGCAGACGCGCCGCCTCCGCAATTAGAATTACCACCAGCGCCGGCAGCAATGCGACTGCACCGACAAAACTAGTAGCGAAGAAGGAAACAATAAAGAAACTCACCGTTAAAAGGGATCGGAATCCACCCCCGCCCGATCTGGCGCGACGATACCGAGGCAAGCTGATGCCGGCAGCGATGATGGCAAAGAAAGCGCGAAGAAAATAACGATGAGCCGGCCAAAAAGGGACATTGCAATCCTCTTAACAAATCGGAGCCGTCACTCCACCATCGCCATGGCACGCAACGCCATGCGTTCCCGCGCCGAAAGCTTTTCGGTCGCGCTTTTGAGCTGACCGCAGGCAGCCAAAATGTCCCGTCCGCGTGGTGTGCGGACGGGGGAGGCATAACCCGCATCGAACACGACTTGCGAGAATTTCTCGATCTGTTCCCAATCTGAGCACTCATATCTGGTCCCAGGCCAGGGATTGAACGGAATAAGATTGATCTTGGCCGGAATACCCTTGAGCAACCTCACCAATGCCTTTGCGTCATCAATAGAATCAGTTCACGCCCTTCAGCATGACATATTCAAAAGTGATCCGCTTGGCATTCTGAAACACCGGGATAGCTGTGGCATGCTTCCAACAGTTCAGCGATCGGATGTTTGCGATTAAGCTGGACCAGTTTGTTTCGCAGTTCGTCGCTTACGGCATGCAACGAAACTGCCAACATGCACCCGATCTCGGTGCCGGTGCGCGAAATGTTGGACACGACACCCAATGTGGAAAGCGTGATGCGTCGTTTGGAAATGGCAATACCTTCGCCATCTGCCACGATAAGGAGTGCGTCGCGCACCGCGTCGAAATTGTAGAGCGGCTCACCCATGCCCATCATTACAATATTGGTGATACAGCGCTCACCGGCCGGCACCACGCCATCGGTTGGCCGCGTACCCCCCGGCCAGTCGCCAAGACCATCGCGCGCAACCATTACCTGCCCGACGATCTCTCCCGCGGTAAGATTCCGACCAGCCGCTGGGTACCGGTATGACAAAAAGTGCAAGTGAGAGTGCAGCCAACCTGGCTGGAGACGCACAGGGTGCCGCGTTCAGTATCGGGTATGTAGACGCATTCGACCTCGTGGGGACGTTCGCCTTGTACTTCCCCGGGAAGCCGCAACAGCCATTTGCGCGTTCCGTCGACAGAAACCTGTTCCGCAACAACCTCGGGACGAGTTGAAGTGAAGTGTTCGGCGAGCAACGCTCGCAGCTCTTTCGACACGCTGGTCATGTCGTCGAATGACGTGAACCCGCTGGAACAGATCGAGTGCCAAATCTGCTGGACGCGCATTTTGCGCTGTGCTTCCGGGACGCCGAGCGAACCCAGCGCGTCAGCAAGTTTGCCCCGGTAAATCCGATCAGCGACGGCTTTTCGGGTGCGATATAGCGCTCGAGCGTAACTTTTCGACGAAATTGGTCGAGACCGCTGTGGTTTGTGCAAGCGTTATCATCCGATCAATTACCAGCGCTGGTCGGCATTGACGCAATATAGGGCTCCAATACCCTACTTGCACTCCTCCGCGACCTTGTCGAGCGCTTGGCCAATTCCTTTGAGCGAATAAGTATCCGTCGTTTTCGTGCCGCGAGCCGATTTGCTTTTGACCACGAGGTCGGACCCTTTGCGCAACGTTTCTACCATCTGCGCCTCTTCGGCGGCGTTCTTCACCCAGGCCCCGTCATTTTGGGTGTACATGGAATAGGTCGCCGAGCCCACCGCGGCTGTCGCGTCATGACCGGGCTTCTGCGGATAACCTACAATAACGGAAACCTCATTCTTTACTTTTTCAGCCGGCCGCGTTGAAACAAAGGCATAGGACGGATCGCGATGACGTCCCGCGGGCTCGCTCGTCGCCGACGTTGGTTTTGAGAGTGCGAAGCAAATCTTCTTGCCACCAGGCGAGGCTCTGTAGGCGCCCCACTCACCGAATTGTCCAAGCAGCACAGCTTGGTCGGTGGGGTTAGCCGGTTTTTTTTGTTGTGCAAATGCAAAGGGGTTGAACGCACCGACCACGTAAACAGCAACGCCTATACGAAAAAATGGAGTGATGTTCATCGGGTCCTGCCGGAGACGATATAAATGGCCGTTGATCCGCTTCAAAAAGAATCGCCAGATATTAGCCCATTATGGGGCAAAGTCGGCAATGTGAAGGCGACAATGCGTAGCGGTTTTGGGGTGACTCTGGCCTTGCGAGGACTACGTGACCTTGCTATTCGCGCTGCACAATCCCCAAAGCGCCCCAGCATGAAAGCCCTGCTCTGTACCCATTACGGCACGCCCGACGATCTCGAGCTCGCGGATATTGCCGATCCCGAAGCTGGCCCTGATGAGGCGGTGGTGAACATCCGTGCCGCCGCGCTAAATTTTTTCGACACATTGATTATAGCCGGAAAATATCAGTTCAAACCGGCGCCGCCTTTTTCACCGGCCCGCAGAATTCTCCGGCGTAATCGAGAGCATCGGCGCTGAAGTAACGAACTGCAGGATCGGCGACCGCGTACTCGGCTACATGACATACGGTGCCGCACGTGAACGCGTTGCAGTCCCCGCTCGCAGGCTGATCAAAATTCCGGACGCACTCGATTTTGACCGTGCCGCCGGAATCTGCATTACATATGGAACTACCTTTCACGCATTGAAGGATCGTGCCGCGCTCCGACATGGCGAATCACTGGCTGTGCTTGGTGCCGCTGGCGGTGTCGGGTTGGCGGCTATCGAGCTCGGCAAGGTCATGGGTGCACGCGTGATTGCCTGCGCATCGTCGGATGAAAAGCTTGCTTTTACGCGCAAGCACGGTGCCGACGAAACGATCAACTACGCACGCGACGATCTCAAAGAAGAGCTGCGACGGATCACCGACGGGCGCGGCGCCGACGTGATCTATGATCCGGTGGGCGGCGCCTTTACCGAGCCGGCGCTGCGCTCCATCGCATGGAAAGGGCGATATCTCGTTGTGGGTTTCGCAGCAGGTGAGATTCTCAAAGCTGCCTCTCAATCTCGTATTGCTGAAGGGCTGCGATGTGGTTGGGGTATTTTGGGGTTCATGGATTGAGCGCGATCCGGCCGGTCATCGCGCCAACACTGAACAGCTTGTGGCTTGGTGTATGGAAGGGAAATTGTCGTCACATGTGCACGCGGTCTATCCGCTTGCGGAAGGACCAGCCGCGCTCAAGGCAATTGGCGCCCGGCAAATCATGGGCAAGGTTGTTCTGCGACCGTGACCGCCCGCACGTAGTCGCCCCATGCGCTATTATTTCGAGAATTCAGCCAGCTTGATCTTTGCCGCTGTGCGGTGCTCCGGGGTGATATAAGCCGTCACCAGATTGATAGTCGCCGCCAGCATTGCAGCATCGTCGGTGAACCCGAGAATCGGCAACACATCGGGTATGGCATCGATCGGAAGCACAAAATAGGCAATCGCGCCGATCAGAGACGCTTTCACGGGCAGCGGTGTATTACGATCGAACGCGCAATAATAAGCGGTCAACAGGTCTTCCGCGAAGGGAATTGATGCGGCGACACCGCGCAGCTTACGCCAAAAGCGATCGAGAAATGCCTTCTCTTCGCCTTGTGGGAATGCGAATTGCGCGAATGCCATGGTGTCAATGTGGTTAGCAATGGAAGGGTTCGCAAGAAGGCAATCTACCAATTTACGCGACCGTCATGACAATCCGGTCGCGATATTATCCATCGCTTCAGCCAGCTCGACGTCGAGATCCGTCAGGCCCCCTGCATCGTGGGTCGATAGCGTCACCTCGACCGTTTTATAAACGTTGAACCACTCCGGATGATGATCCATTTTTTCCGCGACCAGGGCGGCGCGCGTCATAAATCCAAAGGCTTGATTAAAATCCTTGAACACGAATTTTTTCGTGATGGCATCCCGGCCTGCCGCTTCCGACCAGCCACTGAGCTGCTTCAGTGCGGATTTGCGGCCTTCTCCCACGAGTTTTTGCGCCATGCAAAACCTCCCTGCAGCCGAACGTGTAGCCCCCAAGGACCCCTTTTATATTACCCCTTGTGGTGCAACTGGGACCATACGGAACACCTGACGCTAGGCAGGCGAGACTCGCTGACGGGAAACCTTGCGCCTTGCCTTGGTTTGCAATTCCTTGGTCACGTTTCCAATCGATCGCCAATGTCACCAATATGTCATGCAGGCGTCGACAATTTGTCAGCGACCTCGGCGAATTTCCGTGCTCAGCTTAAAAGCGGAGGCCGAAATGGCGATACGAATTGTACCGGGACAACACGCCGGCGTTCTGGCAACAAGCTCAGCTGCTTCGGCTCTTATGACATCGGCGGCATCGCCCGCCCGTTCACCAGTCGCGCCAGTGATCGCCCGCTGATCATGCATGGCCTCCAATCGGGAGATGTCTCGATCGATTTCGGAGTGATCTGGGCCCGCGCGGATCTACCGTCGCGCATGCTCGCTGAAATCTCCACGACCGACAGCTTCAAAGTCGATCCGCAGCGCCGCGTTTGTTGACGCACTGCCCGAGAGTGATTTCACGGCCAAGCTTCTGGTCGAACCCGCCGCCTGCACAGGACATCTTCTATCGAGCGCGATTTCAGGACCTCGCGTCACCGACCATCGTTGGCGAGCCGCAAGTTGGACGGTTCCGCACTGCGCCGAGCGATCGGCGCTCGATCAGTTTCGTTTGGTCAGGCGATACGGCTGGGCAAGGTTGGGGCATTGATGAATTGCGCGGCGGCATGCGCGCCTACGCGACGATGCTGAAGAACCGCCCGTATTTCTTCATCGATAATGGCGACAATATTTACGCGGACGGCCCAATTACGGCCGAGCAAAAAATGCCGAACGGCCAAGTGTGGCGAAATTTCGTGACTGAAGACAAGTCGAAGCCGGCAGATACGCTTGCCGAGTTCCGCGGCACTAGAAATACAACTTACTCGACAAGAACGTGCTCGCATTCAATGCCGAGATCCCGATATTTACACAGTGGGATGATCACGAAGTCACCAATAACTGGTGGCCCGGCGAGCGCTGACGCGCGCCGAACATCGGCGAAAAAAATATGTCGACACGAACGCATTTGCTGCTCTCCGGCCGGGCCTGCACGCGCATTTCATGAATACATGCCGCTACGCAACCACTCCGGTCGAGCCCGGCCGCGTCTATCGCAAAATTTCCTATGGTCCGCTGCTCGACGTATTCATGCTCGATATGCGTTAGCTATCGCGGCCCCAACGGCGAGGGCAAGGAAGACACCTACGGCCCACCCGCCTATTTCCTCGGTCCAGCGCAGCTTGCGTGGCTCAAGCAAGAACTCCTGAACTCTCGAGCGACCTGGAAAGTTATCGCAGCCGATATGCCAATCAGCCTTGTGGTCGTCTATGACGCCGATCGCAAATGGGGCATCGAGGCCGTGGCGCAAGGCGATGATGGTGCACCGCGAGGACGCGAGCTTGAGATCGCCGATCTGCTCGCCTTTATCAAGCGCGCTGACGTGCGCAATACCGTTTGGATCACAGCCGACGTGCACTACACCGCGGCTCACTACTACGATCCCAATAAAGCTGCGTTTCAGGATTTCGAGCCGTTCTGGGAATTCGTGTCGGGGCCGATCCATGCCGGCACCTTTGGCCCCAATGCCCTCGACAAGACCTTTGCCCCACAGCTCGTCTACGTGAAGGCCCCCAGCAAGGAGCAGGGCCAAAATCTGCCGCCGAGTGAGGGCTTACAATTTTTTGGGCACATCGCCATCGACGGCACCAGCCAGCAGATGACGGTAACGCTCAAAGACGTCGACGACCGGTCGCTTTGGGCGAAAATCCTCGATCCGAGGCTCGGCTAGTACGGCGGTCAGCAGAAATACGACGTCTTCTTGGCGGTTTACCCTGCCCGCTTGCCGACGTTGATCGGCTGTTGCATCTCGAGCGCGCGTGACTATATTGCGCCGCAACAGCGCTGCGTCGCGGGCCTCGGGCCCGCGCTTTGATTTCTGGAACCATATGGACCTTCGTAACGTCGCCATCATCGCGCACGTCGACCACGGCAAGACAACCTTGGTGGACCGATTGCTGCAGCAATCCGGCGCGTTCCGCGAGAACCAGCGCGTCGTCGAGCGCGCCATGGATTCCAACGATCTCGAACGCGAGCGCGGTATCACCATCCTGGCCAAGGCCGCCTCTGTGGTGTGGGAAGACACCCGCATCAACATCGTTGATACGCCCGGTCACGCCGATTTCGGCGGTGAGGTCGAGCGTATTTTGAACATGGTGGATGGGCCCTGGTCTTGGTGGACGCCGCCGAAGGTCCATTGCCGCAGACCAAGTTCGTGGTCTCGAAGGCGCTCAAGATGGGACTCAAGCCCATTGTCGTGATCAACAAGGTCGACCGCGGGGACGCGCGCCCAACGCAGGTGGTGAACGAGGTATTCGACCTGTTCGCCGCGCTTGACGCCACCGACGAACAGCTCGACTTCCCGATCCTTTACGGCTCGGCCAAGCAGGGCTGGATGGCAACCAGCTTGGATGGATCGCACGAGGACGGCATGAGGCCGCTGTTTGACTTGATGTTGCGCCACGTAAAGCCGCCGCAGGTCGAGCAAGGCCCGTTCCGCCTATTGGGTACCATCCTGGAGGCCAATCCCTATCTCGGCCGCATCGTCACCGGCCGCATCACCTCGGGATCGGCGAGACCTAACCTGCCGGTGAAAGTGCTCGATCATGACGGTAAGCTGATCGAAACCGGCCGAATCACCAAGGTGCTGGCGTTCCGCGGGCTCGAGCGCGTGCCGGTGGACGAAGCGGAGGCCGGCGATATCGTCGCCATTGCTGGCTTGCCGAACGCGACCGTCGCGATGACGATTTGCGATCCCTCGGTGGAAACGCCACTGCCGGCGCAGCCCATCGATCCGCCGACTTTGGCAATGATCTTCCGCGTCAATGACTCCCCGCTTGCCGGCACCGAAGGCGACAAGGTCACCGGCCGCATGATCCGAGATCGGCTTTTGCGCGAAGCGGAAGGCAATGTGGCCCTGCGGGTCCGTGAATCCGACGAAAAGGATTCCATGGAAGTTGCGGGACGCGGTGAATTGCAGCTTGGCATTCTGATCGAAACCATGCGGCGCGAAGGCTTCGAACTTTCGGTGTCGCGGCCGAAGGTGCTGCTGCGCGAGGACGCCAATACCGGCGACACCCTTGAGCCGATCGAGGAAGTCGTAATCGACCTCGACGAGGAGCATGCCGGCATAGTCGTGCAAAAGATGGCCGAGCGTAAAGCCGAGATGTTGGAAATGAAGCCCTCGGGCGGCCACCGGCTCCGGCTGGTGTTTCACGCCCCGACGCGCGGCTTGATCGGCTACCAGGGCGAGTTGCTCACCGATACGCGCGGCACGGCAATCATGAACCGCCTATTTCACGCCTACGCGCCGTACAAGGGCGCGATTTAAGGCCGCCGCAACGGGGTGCTTATCTCCAACGATAAGGGCGATGCCGTCGCCTACGCGCTCTGGAATTTGGAAGACCGCGGACCGATGATGATCGAGCCTGGCTGGAAAGTTTACAACGGCATGATCGTCGGCGAACACACGCGCGGGAATGACCTGATCGTCAATGTGCTCAAGGGCAAGAAACTTACTAACATCCGCACGACCTCCAAGGACGAGGCGGTACGCCTCACCCCTCCCATCCGGATGACGTTGGAGAAGGCGCTCGCCTATATCGAAGATGACGAGCTGGTCGAAGTGACCCCGAAGTCGATCCGCCTGCGAAAAAAACTCCTTGATGAGAACGACCGCAAGAAGGAAGACCGCAAGAAAGAAGCCGAGACGGTCTGACGTAGTCGCGGCCCGCCACAACTCTCGCTATGTGCCGGCCGCGCCGCAATTCGAATTGAAAATCGAATCACTCCACCGGACGTCATGGTTGACGGCGCCCGGGCTGCGGATTTCGCCTCACGGAACCCGAAAAATATCGCTAGCGCCGAACACCGGACCGTCAATTTCGCGGCTTTGCTGTTGGAGTTTTTGCGCCTGTGACCAGTAATCCACACCGTTAACCCATCATTAACGATAGGGCTTGAAGGCCGTAAATTTCGTTGCTTCTATCGCGCAATGACGACGACCCTCATAGAGATTCGCCGCGCGAAATCCGCCGACGCAGTGGACGTCGCCGAGACTCATGATGAGGCGTGGCGCGCGGCCTATCAGGGCATCATTCCCGGCAACGAGCTGGACAAGCTTATCAACCGCCGTGGTCCGGACTGGTGGGATTCGGCAATCCGCAAAGGCAGCCGTATTACGATTTTCAATTCGGCGACCGCATCGCCGGCTATGCCAACTACGGGCGCAACCGCGCACGCAGCCTTTTTTATGACGGCGAGATCTACGAGATTTATCTGCGACCCGAGTTTCAGGGCCTTGGGTTCGGCCGTCGGCTGTTTTCAGCGGCCCGCAAGGATCTCGGTCAGAGCGGCCTGAAGAGCCTGGTGGTGTGGGCTTTGTCCGACAATGAACCCGCGATGGAGTTTTATCGCGCGCTCGGCGGACGGGCGGTTGCCCGCTCCTCCGAACGATTTGGCGCCAAGACACTCGATAAGGTCGCCTACGCCTGGCAGGCATAGTCAGAACTTCGGAGCCGGTAGACCTTTCTGCGCATAGGCAGCGCGCAAGGTATTAAGCAGCAAACAAGCAATCGTCATCGGACCGACGCCTCCCGGTACTGGCGTAATCGCACCTGCGATTGCCGAAGCTTCGACATAAGCAACGTCGCCGACGATGCGCGACTTGCCTCGCCTCCCCGGGCACGCGGTTGATGCCAACGTCGATCACGGTCGCGCCTGGTTTGATCCAGTTACCACGAATCATTTCCGGGCGACCGACAGCGGCAATCAGTAAATCGGCGCGACGACACACGGACGGAAGATCGCTCGTTTTGGAGTGGGCAATTGTCACGGTCGCATTTTCTGTGAGCAGCAGTTGCGCCACCGGTTTGCCGACGATATTGGACCGGCCAACGACAACCGCCTCAAGGCCTTCGAGTGATTGCCGGACTGTCTTGGCCAGAATTATGCACCCGAGCGGCGTACAGGGAACCAGCGCGGGCAATCCACTGGCGAGCCGGCCTACATTGAGCGGATGGAAACCGTCGACGTCCTTGACGGGATCGATCGCAGCGAGGATTTTTTGGGCGTCAATTTGTTTCGGCAACGGTAGCTGTACCAGAATGCCGTTTACTTCCTCGTCCGTATTGAGCCCGGCGATAAACTGAGGACTTCAGCTTCGCTGGCGGTGGCGGGCAACTTGCGGTCAAAAGCACTCATGCCCGACTTCCGCTACCGCTTTTGATTTGTTGCGGACATAGACCTGGCTTGCCGGGTTGTCGCCAATCAGGATAACGGCGATTCCAGGCACGATGCCCCGGTCCCGGCGCAGCCGATGCACAGCGTCAGCAACCTTGCCCCGCAAGTCTGCCGAAACGGTTTTGCCGTCAATGATGCGCGCGCTCATGACCCGCCCTTCGCCTCATCGAAACAAGGCTTAGCCCGGCGCAATGATTTTCTCCAGCACTCAAGGCAAGAGAGAGAGGAGAGAGAGAAGAGGCCCCCCCGTTTCACCACGGGCTGGCCAACTCCACGCTAAAACACGTTTGGATAGATGTACCGGACGATAACGTTTTCGAGGAGCAAGATGAGCAAGATCAGGATCACCGGCGAAACATCGATACCGCCAAGATTGGGCAGCAGTGAACGTATTGGCCGCAACAGCGGCTCGGTAATGCGATAGAGGAATTCACCTATGGTCGCGACCACCTGGTTGTGCGTGTTGACCACATTGAACGCAATCAGCCACGACAGGACCGCAGCCGCGATCAGCAGCCAGATATAAACCTGCAGTACCAGCAAAATGATATCGAGTAGTGCGCGCATGGGTGTCCGCCTGTTCGCAAATCGGGCGCAAAGTAGCGGGTCGAATGGCCTTGAACAAGCCGACAGACTGTAACAGGACCGCCGCGCCCCTTATCCTTGACAGGCTAAATACGTGGTCCTAAATGGCGGCCACTCGCCGCATTTTCGACGCAACGACGTTCGTCGTGCCTGTTAGGCGGGGCCGTAGCTCAGTTGGGAGAGCGCCTCGTTCGCAATGAGGAGGTCAGGGGTTCAAATCCCCTCGGCTCCACCACCGACCTCGAATCCCTAATTTAGGCCTCGCCAAAGATGCACGATATTTATTTGACCTGGGCCACTGTCGCCGTCTTCAGGACACTTGCGAGCGGGCAAATCGCCTGATCCGCAAAATTAATTTTTGGGTAGCGTTTTCACGGCCTGCGCGTCCTGGAGGCAACTCAGCAATTCCACGTAGCTCTGAGTGCCAGCAATGTCGTTCACTGTTTGCGTACACCTCGCTCTGCTACCCGGTGTAAACTGTTTCCATTGCTTGACGAGAGCTCGCCTGGCGCGTTGTTCATCGGGCAAACAGCGCGCCGCAGCGCTGCCTGCGCCCTGATACGCCTGTACGTCTGCCTTACAGCTTTTGCGAACATCGAATTTCGGCACTTGGTCAGCAACCGCAGCAAGCGGATGTAGGCAGACGGAAACTACCGTAGCGGCAATCAGCGTCAAAAACCTGGTCATGTTTGCCTCCGAAACATGACCACTATACCAGATTTGCTGCATTTAACATGACTGATTGGTGCCGCTTTCCAAGTCCCGCTCAGGGCTTCCTCTTTCGGCCAATAAATCGGACCGAGATTGGTGTAGGGAGCCAGTTCGTTTCCACTTGCCGGGAGATTTATTCCGGACATATCACCCTATTCGGTCCTTCTCCTCGCCCGCGGCTCGAAAACCGACAACCGCGTTCTCCAGTGGAATTGTAATTTCGCAACGGAGCCCTTGCGGCTCGAATGCGAGCCGCACCGTACCTCCGAGCTCGGCGGCAATGCTGCCTTCGATCAACTTGGAGCCGAAGCCACGTTGTTCTGGTTCAGCGACCTGTGGTCCCCCCTGCTCCAGCCAGTCGATGCGAAGCATGGGTCGGCTACCGCCAACTTGTGTCGGCTGCCAGCGAATTTCGATACGACCTCCAGGCAATGTGAGTGCGCCATATTTTGCGGCGTTGGTCGTGAGCTCATGCACCGCCATCGCCAATGTCAGCACGGCGCGCGGCCGCAGCACGACATCCTCGCCGCGCAGAATAACCCTGTCCGGGTTGGGCCCGGCGTAAGGCGCAAGACTTCCTGCGAGCAGTTCGCGCAAATCCGCGCTTTCCCAATGGTGGATAGTGAGCTGGTCGTGGGCCTTGGAAAGGGCGATCAACCTGCCTTCAAATCGCTCGCGGAAGGCCCCCGGGTTTAGGGCCCCACGTGCCGTCTGCGAGGCGAGCGATTGCACGGTAGCAAGCGTGTTCTTCACACGGTGGTTCAGCTCATCCATCAACAGCTTCTGCCGCTGCTCGGCTACCTTGCGCTCCGTAATGTCTTGCACGACGCGCACCACGTAAAGGAGACGACCCTGAGCATCACGAACCGGCGAGGATCGTACCGAAAGCCAGATGACGCTGCCATCCTTGCGGATAAATCGTTTCTCCACCGAATAAAATTCGAGCTCGCCGCCGACCTGTTTACGAAATCCCTCTCGATCAGGATCAGCGTCGTCGGGATGTGTGTGAGTGAATAATTTGTTTGCGAGCAGATGGTCCCGGTCATATCCCGTAATTGCGCAGATCGCTTCATTGACGCGTAAAAAACGGCCATCAGGCGCGATTTCGGAAATTCCAATGGCAGCATGCTCGTACGTGGCCGCCAGGCGCTGCTCCTGCTCAAGTGTATGCAGTCGTGAACGTTCGAGCGCGGCGTCGATCCGCTTGCGTTCGGTGACATCCAGAAAACAATTGACCGCGCCGACCAGCTCCCCTTCTGCATTGCGTAACGGATCGATGTTGACGGATACAATCATCGTGGTGCCATCGGCGCGCTCCACGATCCGCTCGACATCGCGGACCGGGGTTCCGCTGGCCAGAACTTCGGCCACCATCGAGCGGGCAACCGGCGTTCCATCAAGCTCGAAAAATCGGGAACGCTCGCTGAACTGATCATGGGTTTGGTCGGGTTGCGGCGCCCGCCCCCACACAGCGACAGCGTGACGGTTATATTGAAGGATAGTGCCTTCCGCATCGCAAATGAAGGTTGCAATCGGCAGAAGATCGAGGATGCCGTCGGAAGTCTGCAACATCGCCTTCAACGCGGGAGGGATTGGCCGCGTGTTGGCAGAGCCGCTTCTTTTCTTATCGACCATCCGCGCGCTCCGCGTGGGCGCCTACCGTCCCTGACCCCCGACGCAAAAATCAGATTGAATAGCGATTTGTCAATGCCAAGAGCGATATCCAGCATTGAGCTGGAGCGTAGGAAGCGTTCAACCGATCACGATGCGGTTTTCGATGTCTGATCGGCGGACGCACGACCAATCCAATGGTTGATGAAATTTGCGAGCCAATTCCGTGAAGCCAGATCGTGAACTGCGCGATCGGCAATATGTTCGTGCCGTTGTTTTGCGCCCGGCAGTTCCATCCGGTGTGCACCTCGCACAAGCCATCGGTACATCATGGCGTGCGTCACCTCGGGATGAAATTGCAGTGCATAACCGGTACCGTAACGGAAGGCCTGGACCGAGAAGGCGTCACCTTCGGCCAATAGTTGGCCGCCGGACGGCAGATCGAAGCCTTCGCGGTGCCATTGATAGACGTGGTCGGGCCACTCGGGGCACACGTTCCGCCCGGCCTCGGTGGGTCGGATAGGATAGTAGCCGACTTCAGCGTGACCTTCCGGGTGTGGATAGACAGGGGCGCCGAGATGACGCGCCATCATCTGGGCGCCGAGGCAAATACCGAGATATGGCTTTTTGTCTCGCAGGGGAACGGCAATCCAGTCGATCTCGCGCCGCAGGAATTCTTCATCATCATTTGCACTTTGCGGTCCACCGAAAATAGCCGCACCGGCATGCTCTTCCATCGTGTCCGGCAAGGGATCGCCGAAACGCGGGCGCCGGATATCAAGAGGATAGCCGAGCTTTGCCAGCGTCTGGCCCACACGGCCGGCCGATGAATGCTCCTGATGGAGGATAAGAAGGACGGGCTTCTTCTGCATGGCGATTCGGCGCTGACTACTACCGGCTTTGCCAGCGTTTGCAACATCAAGGACCAGGATAGGCCTATGCCTGCTGTGCGGACCTGCGGCGGCTCTGCCGGGCATCCACAAATTTCAGGATCAGGCGACGCGGGATCAAACGAATCAGGATCGTGATGAATTTGTTGAGGAGACCCGGCACCACCGTCCTGTGCCCGTCCATCAGACCGCGATAGCCCGCCTCCGCCACGTCGTCTGCCGATTGGATCAGGATATTCGGCGCCATGCCCGGCTTGAGACCGGCGCGCGCGGCAAACTCTGTCGGTACCGGACCAGGGCAGAGCACGGCAACGCGTATCCCGCGCGGCTTGAGCTCGCTATGCAACGCTTCCGTGAATGACAACACATAGGCCTTGGTAGCGTAATAAACGGCCATGCCTGGACCCGGCAGAAACCCGGCCATGGACCCGACATTGAGGAGGCCGCCTTTATTGCGCGCAAGACTATCGACAAAAGCGAGGGACAATTCGGTCAGCACACGCACATTGAGATCGATCATCTGCAGCTGTTCGCCGCGATCGAGCGTGCTGGCCGGTCCAACGAGACCAAAGCCCGCGTTGTTGACGACAAATTGCGGCTCGGCGCCTTGTGCCGCCAGCGCATCGCCGATCAACCGCGCGACGCCGGACTTCTGGAGATCGGCTGCAATGACCAGTGGCCGACTGGCGCCGGTCGCTGCGATTTCAGCGGCCAGCGCATGCAACCTGTCCTCGCGGCGCGCGATCAGCGCAAGCTCGTGGCCGTGCTTTGCGAACACTCGCGCCAGAGCCACGCCGATCCCCGCCGAAGCTCCAGTGATCACGGTAACTGGCCGCAGGCTGCTCATCTGGTGATCCTGGTGCAATCGGCCGCCCGGCGTTTGGGCGGCCGATCATAACGTAAGAACGAGCCCGACTAGGCGACCTTGGGGTCGAGACCTTCGAGCGAACGTCTCGCGGGTTCGACGCCCCAGAAATAGACCGCAATGATCTGCACCAAGACCAGTCCAATCATCAGCCAGATCACTCCGGGGAGCGCGTAGTTCACCATCAGGTACCCGACCATGAAAGGCGAGACGACGGTTGCTGCGCGGCCAAGCGTATTGCAGATACCATTCGCGCGCAGCCGGATCTCTGTCGGAAAAAGCTCCGGCGTATACACACCGAACAGCAGCGACGTCTGGATATAGATTGCAACGATCAGCACCGCCCCGATGCTGAGAACCGTGATCGGATCGGAATTCGCATTGAAGCGGGCGTAGATCCATCCGAATACGATGGTGAAAATGGAGCCGACGATAATGCTCCAGCGGCGTCCGATTGAATCGGAAAGGTATGCCCCCAACGCGCAGCCAACCAACGAGGCAGCGGCAAGCACAACGGTATAGCCAAGCGAGTTGGTGATGGTCAGCCCCTGCCGCAGGAAGAATTGCGGGAGGAAGATCACGAAGCCGAAAATCAACGTGTTGATCGTGATCAGCACCCAGCTGCCAACCAGCAACCGCTGAAGAATCGGGGGCTTGAACATCGCGGCGCCTGTGAGTTGCGGCGTCGGTGCTCCCAATTTCGGTGCCGGCAGCGTGCCGGCGGTCGATGCTACATCTTTCTCTATGGTCTGCATCAGGGCTTCCGCTTCAGCATTGCGGCCCTGTGCTTCGAGCCAGCGCGGCGATTCGGGCAAGTTCTTGCGCAAATACCAGACGACCAGCGAGCCAAGGCCGGCAATAATGAACATCGGTCGCCAGCCCCAGGTTGGGATGATCAGATAGCCCAGAATAGAGGTCACCGGAAATCCGCACACCGTGAGAAACGCCATGAAGGCAAGCCAACGTCCCCGTGTCTTCGGAGGCACGAATTCAGTCAGCGTCGAGTAGCCGACCACAATTTCCGCGCCGAGCCCCAGCCCTTGCACGAAGCGACAGATGATCAGCTGCGTCATGTCTTGCGCAAAAGCGGCCGCAATCGAAGCGAGCCCGAAGATCAGCAGGTTGACTTGATAGGTGAATCGCCGGCCATATTTGTCGCCGACAAAGCCGGTGACGAACGATCCGATTGTCATACCGACAAAGGTCAAGGAAAGGAATTGCAGGTTCTGCGGCAGCGTCGAAAATTTGGTTTGCGTCGTTGACGCAAGCACGCCCGCCGCGACGTAAAGATCATACCCGTCAAAAAACATGCCGGCGCCGACCAACCAGAAAATGCGGTAGTGAAAGGATGAGATCGGGAGCCGGTCGAGACGCGCGCCGGCATTCACTGCAGTTGCCATTGGTTCCTCCCCGTGGGACCGAATATTGTGACCGGTCTGCGCCGGTTCGCGCGGGATGGTAGTCGAGACGCTGCGCACGCGCTACGGGGCCTGGTGCCGACGGCAAAATTTTGCGGCAACCATCAACAACAGTCGACTTCGAGATTCAGTTCGTGGCACGGCAGTGCCGCCGGCGGGACGCTATCGCTGCGGCCTATTGGACGGCCTTGCCCTTGCGATAGCTTTCCTCCAGAAGGCGGAGGTTGTTCTGCACATATTTGTTGGTGGGGTCTTTGCGCCGGGCGGCTGAGAGCGCGGCGTGCGCGCGCTTGTAATCGCCGCGCAGCATGTACGAATAGCCCTGGTTGTTGAGAATCTCGACCGTCGGACCGACAATGCCGACCGCCTGACCATAGGCACGATCGGCAAGGTCGAAACGGCGCAACCGATCATAGGAAGCCGCAAGGCCGAGCCAGGCTTCCGCATCGCGCGGATGTGTCTCGACGGCGCGCCGGAAATGTTTTTCGGCGAGACCAAAATCGTTGGCTCGGTAATGCTTCTTGCCAAGACTTAATTCGTCATTCGGATCGCTGCCGAGCAGGCCCGACCTTGGCGGGGGAACAACGCCCAACGGCGGCGGCACCGAGCCGGTCGCTTCTTCGGCCGGTTGTTGTAGTTCGGACATGTCGGCATTCGCCTGCGCACTGGAGGCGTCGGTATCTGCTTGCGGAGCTGATGCGTCGGCGGCCGGAGTCTTGGAACCGAACAAATTGGAAAAACGATTGGGTGTGGTGCACCCCGCCAGCCACAATGTGGCTGTGACAACGACCAATCCTCGGGCAATTCCAATAAGCATGCCAACGCCTTGCGGAGTTCCCCGGTAATGGGACGCCGTCAAGCTAGGTGAGGATGGTTAAGAAAATCTTCACCGTAGGGGCCTGCTGGTATTTTGGTAGGCCAGTGGGCTATTGGCGCCCCTACGGGAGCGGAATCAGCACTTCCTAGAAATAGCCCCCGACATGGAGGCGCACGATCACGGGCAGCAGAATGACGACAAACAAGACCGGGAAAATGCAGACCATCATCGGAACCGCCAGCTTGGCCGGAAGGGCGTACGCCTTTTCCTCCGCGCGCGAGAGCCGTTTGTGGCGCATATCGTCGCTGTAGACGCGCATCGCGTCAGTAATGCTCGATCCGAGATCGATCGATTGGTTGATCAGGGTCGCAAAGGCCCGCGCTTCTTCCAATGCAAGACGGTCCGCGAAATGCTCAAGCGCTTCCTTGAGATTGCGGCCCGCACGGATTTCGAGATTGGTCAAATGAATGTTGGCGCTGAGTGAAGGATAGCCTTGACCCAGCTCCCTGCCCACTCGCTCGAGGGAAGCTTCCATTGACAAGCCTGAGTCGGCGCACACGACAAGCAAGTCCATGAAGTCCGGAAAGCCGGTCCGGTGCTGGAGCGTGCGCGAAGCAATTCGCCTGTCGATGTAAACACTCGGGCCGACATAGCCTGCGAGCCCGCCTGCGACCACCATCAGCCAGAAAAATGTACCACCGGTCGGGCGGACGAGCGGCAGGAACAAGAATATGGCGGCGGCCAGACCGATTGCCAAAGCCGTACGACCGATGAAGAAGAAAGCGACGCCACGCGGATCGTAGATACCGGCCTGCACAAGCCGCCGGCGCAGCACCTTCATGTTCTCCTGGTTTTCCGAGTAATGCTTGGTCGTGTACTCGATAAGTCTATCTAGCGCCCTTGCGCTGGAATATTGAAGCGAGCGCGAGGTGTTGGCCCGCTCCTGCTCGTTCATGATGCGGGCGGTACGTTTTCTGACAGCCCCGCGTACGCGCACAGCCGCCATGAGCGAGAATGCCAGCGTGCCGGCTGCGAGAAATATCAGCAATCCCATGAACATGGTGTTGCTGTCGCCGAGCATGTTGCTGAAAACCTGGAGGATCATGTCCATCGGTCAGATCCTGAAATTGACCATGCGGTACATGATGAAATTGCCGACAAGCATCCAGCATCCTGCGAGCGCGAGACAGATCTTGGTGAGATCTTCATTCCAGACGCTGGCGTAAAAAGTCGGCACCAGAAACTGGATAACCGCGAACATGCCGATGGGAAGCGAAGACAATATCAATGCCGATGCGCGGCCTTCCGCAGCCAGCGCACGAATCTTGCGACGCATCTTGAAGCGTTGCCGGATTACCGCTGATAGGTTCTCGAGAATTTCGCCAAGGTTGCCGCCAGTCGACCGCTGAATTGCCACTGCAGTAACGAACAAGGGGAGGTCATCGGTGCCAAGGCGGAAAAACAGATTGCGCATCGCAGACTCAAGGTCAGAGCCGTAAGTGAGCTCGTCGGAAACGATGCCGAATTCCGAACCGATCGGATCCGGCATTTCCTTTGCAACCATGGAAATAGCGATGGGAACCGGATGACCTGCCCTGAGAGACCGAACGATAATGTCGATGCCATCCGGGAATTGCGCGCTAAATTTTTTCTGCCGGCGCCTGCGCAAGAATTTAAGCACGAAGGGCGGGAGCACCACGCCGCAAAATAATGCAGAGAGGAAAGCGTAAAGTACGCTTCCCTTGAATATATAAACGCCGGTGAATGTTGCGATAGTGGCAACAATGATAACGAGAACGAGCCGGCCGAATCCGACGGTAAGGCCCGACTGCAGCAGCAGTTTATTGAGGCTGACGATGGGCAATCGATAGTCGCCGGTGCTGGTCAGGCCGCGCTCACGCCGCAATTGCACAAGCACGCTTTCGCGGTCGGCTTTGCCAGACATCACCTTCAATCGGCGATTGATGTTCTTCCGATAGGAGGCATTGTTGTAAACCAGCAGATAAATGCCTTCGGCGAACATCGCCGCGGAGAGGCCGATCAGCAGGTAGAACAGATAGATTGAATTGAAATCGAACATGGCCGTTTCAGAGCGGCTTCGAGGGATCGAAATGGTTGCCGGAAATATTGATGCCCTGATGCGCAAGGTGCGAGAGAAAACGCGGCCGCACCCCGGTGGCGTGGAAATTTCCTTGTACGGTACCGTCGGGACCCGTGCCGGTTCGCACAAATTTGAAGATTTCCTGCATTTGAATAATGTCGCCTTCCAGTCCCGTGACCTCGGCAATTGAAGTGACTTTGCGCCGACCGTCGGACTGACGCTGAAGCTGCACGATGAGCTGAATGGCGTTTGCGATCTGGCTGCGGATCGAAGCCACCGTCATTGGCAAACCGGCCATGCCGATCATCTGCTCCAGGCGCGAAATCGCATCGCGGGGGGTGTTGGCGTGAATTGTCGCCATCGAACCTTCGTGGCCGGTATTCATCGCCTGCAACATGTCAAACGCTTCCTCGCCGCGGCACTCGCCGAGGATGATGCGGTCGGGCCGCATACGCAGGGCGTTCTTCACAAGTTCACGCTGTCGAATTTCGCCTTTGCCTTCGATATTCGGCGGCCGCGTCTCCATGCGTCCGACGTGGGGCTGCTGAAGCTGCAGTTCGGCCGCATCTTCGATCGTGAGCAGGCGCTCTTTTTCGGAGATGAAGGCTGAAAGTGCATTGAGCATGGTCGTCTTGCCAGAGCCGGTACCGCCGGAAATAATCGTGGTGATGCGGGATTTGACCGCCGCCGCCAATAATTCGGCCATCTGCGGCCGAAGCGCCCCCATATCGACCAGTTTCGTGAGATTGAAAGGTTTCTTGGAGAATTTTCGGATCGACACCAACGGGCCATCGACACCGATCGGCCGCACGGCGACGTTGACGCGCGAGCCATCCTGCAGGCGCGCGTCGCAGAGCGGATGCGATTCGTCGACACGGCGTCCGACCGCGGACACGATTTTATTGACGATTCGCAGAAGATGTTGTTCGTCCTTGAACCGTACAGAGAGCGGCTCAAGCACGCCTTGGCGCTCGACATAAACACATTCGTGACCATTGATCAGAATGTCGTTGATGGTTGGATCCTTGAGCAGCGGCTCGAGCGGACCCAGGCCGGTCATCTCATCGAGAATTTCGGATACGAAGTCATTGAGCTCCTGAGTATTCAAAGCGAGACGTTCGACCAGCACATACTGCGAAACCAGTTGCTGAACGTGGCGGCGGATTTCGTCCTCCGACACCTTGTCCAGCGCTGAAAGGTTGATTTCCTCGATTAGGCGGCGGTGCAGACGTACTTTTGCGTCAAGCAGCTTGTCGCTGAGAAGCGGACTTTCAGCTGATTGTTCCGCCTGCGCCGATTCCGCCGACCCTTCGGGAAACACGGTCCATGACACGCCTTCAAGCGCCGAAGGCGATGGCTCTTCCACCGCCGGCGATTCTGGCGGGGGGACCCGTCGGGCTGTGAAACGACCGACCATTCTAGCCACCCACCATCGAAAGCTTGAGCTTCTTCATTAGCGGCATTGCTTGGCCATCGACCGCCTTGGATTCGGTCGTGTCGATCACCAGCTTTTTGAGTTCCGCGGTGATTTTGTTGCCCGGCTTGACTTCATCGAGTGGAACGCCGCGATCGATTGCTTCGCGCACAAGCGCGTAATCGTTCGGAATCGCGCTCAAAAATGCATCGCCAAGCGTGTGTGCGAGATCGCCGCGGCGCAGGCCGGAATCGAACATCCGTTGACTGAACCGATTGACAACGACGCGCGGGTTTGGTCCGTCGCCCAGACGCTCTTTGATCGCCGCAACAAGCGCCTTGGCGTGACGAAGACCTGGCACGGTCGTTTCGCTGATAATGAACAATTTGTTCGAGCCGAGCAGCACGCTATCGGTCCAGGAGAACCAGGTGCGCGGCATGTCGAAAATGACGTATTCAAAGTTGCTCGATACGAGATCGAGCAGACGCGTCACCACATCCGGATCGAAGGAGCGCATCTCGGCCGGTCGATTAGGTGCGGCGACAACGGCGAGGCCGGAAGCGTGGTACGAGAGCATCACTTCCAGGAGTTGACGGTCCAGACGATCGGGGCGCGGCTCGATTTCCGCCAGATTGAGGCGAGGTTCGAGATCGAGATAGTCGGCGACCGAACCATGCTGGAAATCGAGATCTACCAGGCAAGTTGAGGGCCTCGCGCGCGGACCGCCGCTGTTGAGGAGAATCATTGCGGTTTGAACGGCAAGCGTCGTTACGCCGGCACCGCCGACCGCAGGCAAGAAGGTGTAGATTTTTGCGTCCTTCGGCTCGGCAGCGCCGCCAGGACCTTTGGCAACGCGGGCGCACGAGCGCACGAGATCGATCGGTTCCACCGGCTTCACGAGAAAGTCGGCGGTCCGCATCTGCAACAGCGTACGTGCGACGCTTTCATCGAATGTCTGCGTGACTGCTATGACCGGCGGCCAGGTGCCGACTCGTCCCATCAGCCGCGCGAGCGCCGACATCTCATCGGCGAGTCCGGCATCGATATCAACCACCACGACGCTGGCATCCGAGACATCGAGCGTATCGCCTTGTTCAGGCAGGCGGCCTGAAACGGTGACGAGATCGATTGCAGACGACGCGCCAAAGGTCGTACGCACCGAATTTTCGAATTCGGCGTCGGCGGTAAGAACCACAACGCGAGTGCGGTTCGTTTCGGGCGTACGTCCAATGCGCATGATCCACTCGAATTTCGCTTACTTCACGGGCGCCGCCGACGGCGTCGCCACCGAAGGCCCAACAGGTGCGGCATTGTTTTGCGAGTTGCCGCCGCCGTCGTTGTAAGAGCTGGAGGTACCGATGCCGCGCGGTGTGATGACGCGATTGGTGCGATAACGCTCAAACGCGCCTTCCATCCGTGGCCCGTTAAACGCAATGTTGCGGTCGGCGCTTTCACGCGGCCAAGGATCGACCATATGGGTCACGGTGTCGGTTGCGATCGCATTTCCGCCCGATAGCGCAATGGTGTCGCGCCGGTCGATGTATTCCGAGCAGCCGCCAAGCACCGCGAGAATCACGCCAAGCGCGAAAGTGCGCAGTGCATTATTGAATGGCCGCATTTGAATCCCCCTTCGACATCTCGAGCATGTGTCCGGTGAACGCCCGGTCGCCCGCGATGGCGACGCGCGCAGTGGCCGGTGTAAGCCGCCGCGCTTGTTCGCGCGTGACTTCGGTTTTTCCGAGCAGGAAGAAGTCGACGTCGTTCGGCGGCAATGTGTCGTCGGTCGGCACCTTGACTTCGTCACCTGGCCGCGCCGGACGCACGAGGCGCGGCGTGACAATGATGGCGAGGTCTGTTTCGTTCTTCTGATACGACTTGCTTGAGAACAGCGCGCCCAACACTGGCACGCTGCCGAGCCAAGGCAGTTGCTCGATCGCGTTTTTGTTGTCGCTTTGCAGCAGGCCACCGATCACGAAGCTTTGGCCGTCTCGCAATTCAACGGTAGTCGACGCGCGTCGCACGATCAGTGCCGGTACCGAAACGCCGCTGCTGACTGAGATCGTATGAGTTGTGTCGATCTGGCTGACCTCGGGCTCGATCTTCATGTTGATCAATCCACGACCGAGCACGGTCGGTGTGAACGCAAGGCCAACACCATATTTCTTGTAGTCTACGGTGACTTGGCCGAACGAACCGGAGACCGGGATCGGGTATTCGCCGCCGGCCAGGAAACTCGCGGTGTCGCCGGACAATGCGACCAGATTGGGCTCGGCCAGACTGCGGGCAATGCCCTTCTGCTCGAGTGCGTTGATCATGATGTCGGCACTCACGCCGCTCGCCACGATGCGTCCGATCAAGAAGCCGAACGGAGATGCGCCGGAAATGACGCCTGCCGCAGTCTCAGTGGCAAGCGTTGCTGCGGTGACCGGCAAACTATTGGCATTCACCCGGTTGCCGACGTTTGTGATGCTGCTGCCGCCAAACCGATTCCACTGCACCCCGAGTTCGCGGCCCGCTGTACGGGAAATCTCGATGAAACGCACTTCCAGCATTACCTGCTGCGGCGACATCACCGATACCGTATTGATTATTTCCGGGCCGAACTGGCGCGCGATCGTAACCGCCTTGTCGAGAGACGCGGCGTCGGCAACCTCGCCGGACAGCATAATGCGGCCGTTGACGCTAGAAGCTTTGATTTGCGAACCAGGGAAACGTCGACGCAGCTCGTTGGTGAGCCTGGTTATGTCATACGACACTTCCACGTCGAAAATGCCGACCAGCTTCTTGCCTTCGGAATAGACCGAGACACGCGTGGTGCCGATCTTCTTGCCGAGGATAGACAAAGCATGATCGGTAAGCGGATTGACATCCGCCACCTCTGGATCGCCGACGACAAGGTCGACGAAGCTGGTATCGGTGCGCACATCCTCTGACTTGCCGATTGGCACAGTCACCATAATGGTGCGGTTGCTGCCGCTGATCTGGATCGATCGCGACTGCGCATACGCATCGCTGGCCATGCCCAGAATCGATGCTACCAGCGCAACAATAAACGCGATCGCAAGATCACGCAGCCAGTTGCCACGCTTCGTGGTCCTGTCCTCGAACCGCCAGCGAAAGCCGACGTTAATTTCATGATCATTATTCACGACACACTCCCCACCCCTAATTGATCCCAAGCCCGGGTTCACCAGGCCACTTGCCCCCGTTCCGTCGCAGCCGAGGCCCCATTATTTCCCTCAACTGGAACGGTGTATTCCTGCTTTGCCGTCGCGCGGATCACAACGACCGTCGTGGTGACCGACTTTTCGGTATTGACCGGTTCATTGGTCCCCAAATCGTTGAGCGTAACCTTGCGTGTGCGCACTTCCGCGGTTTCGCCGGCCTTGCGCAGCAACAGCGAGAGGCTGCCGACTGACGACGCGAGCCACAGTTTCTGTGCGTCGACTGTGTCGACTTCCAGCGTGACCGACTTCGCTACCGTCGCCTTGGCAGCTCGCTCGTCGGCGGTTTGATCGACCGCGAGCACGCGTGTGTTCTGCAACACGACTTAAGTCGTGGCATTGCCCTTTTCGATCTGGCGCGTAAGCACGATGTCGACGTGATCGCCCGGCAAAACAAACCCGCCGACGCCTTCGACGTCGTTGACGCGGATCGTTACTGCCTTCATTCCCGGCTTGACGAGAGCCGACAACGTCGCGCGTTGGCCGGGTCCGGTAATCTTGAGCGCGAGCACAGGCTCGTTCGCTTCGATCGCGGCCAGCACAACGCGGCGGCCGCCGGACATAATGTCATGAATCTTGGCAAAGGCGCCGCCTGGCAGCGCGTCGGACGGCCACGGCACCTCTTGCAGCATCGACGCACTGAGCTCGGTGCCGAAGCGTAGCGATTGTTTCGCGACAACTACGGTTTGTGATGCCACATGAGTCTTGTTTAAGTCGATATTCTTCGCTCGCATGGTCGCCTGGTTGTTGAGCCAGACCTGGGCGATGAATACGGCGAGCAAGCCGAAAATGACGGCAAACCCGATCATGACGATGGTACTGGCACGCACGGCGACAAGCCCTGGTTGGCACGACCGAACTCTTCGTCGGTCTCTTTGTGCGAACACTAGAGGTGAGGCAGTATTGAATTACTAAAATGACTGTCGCAATTGCGCCTATGCTGAAGGTCGCATGAACTCGTAGCGTTTAAATCTGGTAGCCAAGACCAACTCAACTTTGGAGTAACCTTGCGCGAAATTAAGAATACTGGTTCGTATACCTGTAGCGCCGGTAACGAAGGATTCAGGCTGATGGTGCGGCGGTCATTCAAAAAAGCCTGTAAATACTGGGTTATTTCGTCAGCAGCTGCCCGTATTCGGATCTCATCAAGACTAAAGCACGGTTACCGGAATACAGCAGCTGGCGTTGCTCGTGCGGCGACGTTGCGGCAACATGTCTTGCTGTCACCAACCGAGAGGCTTTCGCATCCAAAAGTGATGCGCAGAAGGATTTTTTCAGGAGCAACGCGCCGATGTCGAAACCCCGCATTAGTTATGTCGATCCTTCGACGATTAAGGATCCTGCCATGATCGCCGAATTCGAACGTTGCGCGCGGGAGGGAACGCCGCGGCCAGAAAGCCAGGCAGTCCGGGCACATGTCCCGGCAACTTTCTGGTCGTTCGCCAACACATGGCGCGACGTTTTCAAGAACGGTGTCGCGGATCACAAGATCAAGGAGCTTTGCCGCATCTACGTTTCGCGATCGGTCTTATGCGAATTCTGCGGCAATCAGCGATCAATCAAGGCTGCAAAATCCGGTCTAAAGGAAGACGATTATTCCGACCTGATCAATTTCGAAACTTCGACCCGCTACGATGAAACGCAGAAAGCAGCATTGGCCTATGCCGAGGCCATAACGTGGGATTTGCCGGCCACGGACGAGTTGTGGAACCGCTTGCACAAGCATTTCAGCGAGCCGGAGCTTGTCGAGATCGGTTATTTTGTCGCCATCACCATGGGCCAACAGCGTTGGCTGCGGACCCTCAATATCGAACATCATCAGATCCTCGCCGGCACTGACGCTTCAATGGCACCCGGATTCGAGACGTCGGACGCGCTGAAGCGCTCAAAACAAGCCGAAGACTATTGGGCCAGGATCAATATGAAGCCCGCAAAGCAAGCCGCCGAGTGACAAGTCAAACAATGACAACATCTGCCATTCGCTCGGCCCCGGCTTCACAGGGTGCCAAAAATGAACCACGCATCAGCGTTCGCGGGTTGGGTAAGCATTACGGCTCACTTGAGGTCTTCCGCAACATCGACTTCGACGTCGGTAACCGCGAAATCGTTGCAATTGTCGGTCCATCCGGTTGCGGCAAAACAACATTGTTGCGTTGTATCGATGGTTTATTGCCGCACGATGCCGGCGAAATCAGAGTTGGTACTCAACGCGTGACCGAGCCAATTGCCGGTGTTGCGATGGTGTTCCAGCATTTTGGTCTATTTCCCTGGAAGACCGTGTTCGAGAACGTGGCTTACGGCCTTCGGATGGCTGGCGCACCGAAGGCGGACATCGCACGCAAGGTGCCTGAGTTCATCAAACTGGTAGGACTTACAGGCTTCGAAAACGCGTTTCCCTACCAAATGTCCGGCGGCATGCAGCAACGCTGCGGTCTGGCGCGAGCGCTCGCCGTCGAACCCAATGTCTTGTTGATGGATGAGCCGTTTGCAGCTGTTGACGCACAAACGCGTGAAATTCTGCAGTTCGAATTGTTGCACATTTGGGAACAGCGGCCGACCGCCATGATTTTCGTCACCCACTCGATCGAGGAGGCCGTTCTACTCGGCCATCGGGTGATCGTGCTGAAGGGCCGACCTTCTAGCATCCATGAGACTATCACCATCGATTTGCCAAATCCGCGCACGCGGGAAACACTGCGCGAACCACGATTTGGCGAATTGCGCGAACGGGTATGGGGGACGTTGATGCGCGAGGCCCGCGAAGCTGAATTTCAACTCGAACGATCATAAAAAAATTGAGACAGTCTGGAGGATCAAAGATGCGCAAAATTACGATGATGACAATGGGGGCGTTCTTGTTCGGCGCGCTCCTTGCCGGTGCAACGCCGGCTGCGGCACAAGGCAAAAAATTGGTGATAGCCCTGCCAGGCATCCCACCCATCTTTTCGGTGGCGATAGCCTACGTCGCGGAGAAGCAAGGTTTTTTCAAAAAGCACGGCGCAAATGTCGAAATTCGCCCCTTCGATAATGGCACGGCCGCCGCACGCGCGGTTGTCGCCGGCGATATTGACATGGCCTGGTCACCAACCCCGCCCGTCATCAACCAGATTTCCAATGCTGACGTGCCGCTTGTTGGTCTTTACGGCATGCCCAATCCTGACTGGGTCATCGGCGCCAGCGAGCCCGGCAAGACCTGCAAGGACCTTGCCGGTCAGGATGTCGGCGTGGATTCGGTCAACGGCGCACGCTCTGTCGCATTGCGTTCAATGCTGACTGCGGGCTGTCCCGATGTGAAATTCGACGACGTGAAGCAGGTCGCATTGGGTTCGGGCCCCGGTCCGGCACTGATCGCCGGTCGCCTGCACTACGCTGTTCTGCATCTTGACGATCTCGCCGAGATTCAATCGCAGGGCAAGAAACTCAATATTCTGCTCGCGATGAAAAACACCAATCCGACCAGCCACTATCTGATGCTGGTCGCGCGCAAGGACAATCTCAAAGCCAACCGCGATGCTTTCGTGCGCGCGCTTGCGGGCATGATTGAGGCGGCGCATTTCATGCAGGATCCGAAAAATGCCGACGCTGTCGCCGAAGTCGCGACCAATACAGGCCACAGCAAGGAAGTCTGCAAGGAAGCGTTGAGATCATTTCTCGGCATCGAGTTCTGGGCGGCAAAAGATGACGGTTTGCCACGCAACAAACTGGAAGCCACTGCCAAGCTGATGAAGAAGATCGGCGCCATAAAGCCCGACAAGGAACCGGTCACGTTTGAAAACCTTGTCGATGGGACTGTCTGGAAAGACGCCAACGCGATGGTGAAGTGAGGCGCAATATCGACGCGTCGTCGCTCGCCGACTGCGGGGAGACACGGTCTCTCGGCCGTCGGCACCGACCGCAGCAACGGGGGTTATCGGATCGTCCGCGTTCGCGGGACTATGACACCGGAGTAAGCAACGCACGTGCAAACAACATATCTCCGCCGCCACGCGCCATTCTGGATCAGCATTTTCATCGGCATTTTCCTTTGGGAGGCCGCCGGCCGCAGCACCAGCGCGGCCTTCATGGTTCCGTTCACCGAGACCGTCCTGAGGTTGTGGCAACTCGTTGTTGCGGGTGATTTCATTCCGCAGCTGATCAACTCCGCGAAATTGTTTCTGACCGGCTTCGTTGCGGCAGTCGCGGTCGGTGCACCGGTCGGCATGCTCCTGGCGCGGGTCCGCGCGCTTCGCGTGGGCGTCGAACCCTACATCATGATTGTGTACGCGACGCCCATGGTCGCGCTGATTCCATTCATACTATCGATGATGGGTTTTGGCTTCGCGCCCAAGGTTCTCGTTGTATTTCTGTTCGCTGTGTTCCCGGTCATTTACAACACGGTCGAGGGCGCGCGCAGCATCAAACCGGAACTGATCGAAGTGGCCAAGTCTTTTCGTTCCGGCGAATGGGCGCTGTGGCGTGAGGTCATGCTGCCCTACACGCTCCCTTTCATCATGACGGGTGTCCGCCAGGCGATCGGCCGCGCGCTTGTAGGAATGGTGGCGGCCGAGTTTTTCTTGAGCTCGACGGGGCTCGGTCAACTCATTATGGGCGCATCGCAAAACTTCGATACCGCGGGTGTTTTTGCTTCAATTCTTGTCATCGGGTTGATCGGCGTTGGCCTGATGCGGCTGGGATTGAAGATCGAGCAGCGCTTCGCCCGCTGGAGAAACTAGGCCGTGGCCGAATCAACTCTCGGCGTACCGGTTCCGGGCGCCGCCTCATCCAACGGGACGCCGCTTTCCAGTCGGCTGCGCGGTACATTTGTGCCGCGGCTGCTGACCGGCCTCACCATCTTGCTTGTATGGGAATTCGTGGTGCGAGCGCTGGCGCCAGCTTACGTGGCCAAGCCCACAACGGTCGTTATGGCAATTCCGCATGTCATCACCGATCCCGCCTTCCTGCGGGCAACCGGCGCCACTCTGACGGCCGTCGCACAAGGGCTTGCCATCGCACTTGTCTTGGGTACCGCAATTGGCCTGCTCATAGGCCGCAGCGCAGCTTTCGATAAGGCAATTCGCCACTACGTGAATGGCTTTTATGCAATGCCGATGATTATCGTATTGCCGTTGTTTTCGCTGTGGTTCGGCTATTCCAGTGCGACACGCATCGCGACCATTATCTTTGCCGCAATCTTCTCGATCATTATCAACGTCGCCGACGGCGCACGCTCGGTGCCGCACGAATATCTCGAGGTCGCCCGATCATTCCGCTCCGGCCGTCTTCATATGCTTGCTGGAATCGTGTTGCCCTCCTCGATGCCATACCTCTTGGCCGGTTTTCGACTGGCCGCCGGCCGCGCGCTGATTGGCGCGGTGGTGGCGGAATTTTTCATCTCTGTCGGTGGGCTCGGTTATTACATCCTCTACAACTCGCGTTCGTATCACCATAACGAAGCGTTTGTCGGCGTATTGCTCCTCGCGGCATTCGGCGTCGGTTTCGAATTGCTGGTGGCTTGGGCAACCAGACAGTTCATGCCGTGGTATCGCCGTGACGAAAAAGCGTCTTAAAATCTCCCGTTTCTCCTCTCCCTCAGTGTTCAAAGCGAAAAGGAACTCCTCATGCCATCCGACCCCTTGCTTAAGGCCGCAATTATGCATTGGGGTCCACGCTTTGTTGCTAATGGCGTCGTGTTGACCGATTTCGAAGAGGTCACCGGTTCAATTTCTTCATACCAGGATTGGTGCAGCGCTTGGTCGGATCGCGCGGCGCATCATGAGAAGCTTGGACGTGACGCGCTTGCGAGAAAGAATTTTCTGACTGCCGGAGAATGCCTGCAACGGGCCGGCGTGTACTATCACTTCGCGTCGTTCCTTTTTGTTCACGACCAGTCACAAATGAAAGCCGCGCACAAGAAACAGATCGAATGCCGACAGGCGGCACTTCCTCATTTGCGGCCGTCGGGCGAACGCGTCGAGGTTCCGTACCAAGGCAAGGCGCTGGCCGGTATTCTGCGCAAACCAGCAGGTGTTGATCGGCCTCCGGTCGTCGTTATGGCTGTTGGGCTCGATTCGACAAAGGAGGAAGGCGACGCCTACGAAGCGCCGTTCCTGGCGCGCGGAATGGCGACGCTGATTTTTGAAGGTCCTGGCCAGGGCGAAGCGCAATATGACTTTGCCATTCGTGGCGACTATGAGGTCCCGGCGAAGGCCGTCATTGATTTCGTCGAAAAGCGATCCGATCTCGATGCGAAACGCATTGGTATGTGGGGCGTGAGCCTCGGCGGCTATTATGCACCTCGCGCGGCAGCCTACGAAAAACGCATCAAGGCCTGCATTGCACTGGGCGGACCTTTTAATTGGGGCGCCGCTTGGGATGGATTGCCGGAATTGACACGCGAAGCCTTTCGTGTACGCAGCCACTGCAAAACGCAGGACGAGGCGCTCAAGAACGCCAACACGCTCTCATTGGAAGGCGTCGCACAAAATATTACCTGCCCCCTTTTTATCGTGAACGGACGGCTCGACCGCATCGTACCGGCCAATGACGCCGAGCGATTGGCCCGTGAGGCAAAGGGACCTGTCGAGCTGATGATGATCGAGGATGGAAATCATATCGCCACCAATCGCGCCTACCGCTGGCGTTCGCAAAGCGCGGACTGGATGCGCGAGCAGCTCAAATAGATTGGAAACCACGCGGGAACGAGTGCATGCGTTCGATTCCCGTCTCTGTGATCAACACCATCTCGCCGGTCTGCACGCCAGCTTTGCCATCCGGCGTGACAACGTTGGGCTGAATTACGACGGTTTGACCGGCAAGGAATGGTTCCTGCGGCACCGGGCCGGCAGGTCGGCTTTTGCAACCGAGAATCGGCGGCAGATATCCCCCGCCGTAGCCGTGCAAAAGATCGTCGATGATCGTGAAACCCGCCTCCTCGATGACGCCTGATGCTTCGATAACCTGCGCCGGCGTGGCACCAGCTTTGAGAACTGCTGCAATCGCGTCATAAGCTGCATCGGCCGCCGCATGTAGCTCTCGATAAAGCTTGTTCGGTTTGCCGAGTGCAAAGCTTCGTAACACCTGTCCCGGATGATCCCAGAACGCAGCGGAAATCTCCGCGACTGCGATATCGCCGGCCTGCACCCGCCGCACGCGCGCAAACTGGCGCGGCACAGCAAGCTCAGGCGAGCTCATCGACGTAACCCCGATGTAATGAATGACATTGACCGCACCCTGAGAAACGTAAGTGCGCTCAACCAGATCGCCAAGCTCGCGCTCGTTGAGGCCGGCCTTGAGCCCATCACGCAACCCGGCCATTCCGAGATCGCTAAAATGCGCACCGATGCGCAACCAGTCGAGCTCTTCGCCGGACTTCACTTGGCGAAGTCGAATGTACTCGTGGTTAAGACTCCTCGGTTTTCCAAATCTGGCGGAGAGAACCGCGTTCTGCTCGGCAGTGACGGGTCCGATTGTCGCGACACGATCTTGTCGTACGCCGCGGCGCTCCAGAATTTTAACGGCCGCAGCAATCGAGGATTCGCCACCCCAGACAACGTCAGCCTTGTCAGCCAGAATCCGCGCCTGTGGCGCGTGGTTGACGTATTGCACGAACAAGGCATCGCGCTCCCCTGGGGTAAACAGGCCGACTGCCTCGGCGGTGACCGGCCATTGCGTCAGCCATTGCACGATCGAACCGAAGCGATTGGCCCCGCAAAAAACGAGATGATCGCAGTCAGCTTGCGCCAGCGATATTTCAATGGCGGCGCGCCGGCGCGCCATCTCCGTATCCGAAAACCGCGGATATTCGGCTCCTATGATACGCGTGAGTCCGGCCGGAACCGTCACGAGGCTTTCTTCGGCAGCGCGACAATCATATCAAGCTCAACGCGCGCCCCCGGCGACGATAATTGATTGATGCACACGGTTGTGCTCGCTGGCCGCCAGTCGCCAAAATATTTACCCATCGTCCGATGCATGGCGTCGGCATCACGAAAATCCGTTAGGTATTTTGTTATCTTCACGACGTCGCGCCAGCTCGCGCCGACATGGTCGAGGATCGACTTGATCAACTCCATCGCACGTTTGGTTTGTTCCTCGATTGCGTGCGGTTGCACATGCTCCTCATCGACGTGTGGATGCTTGTGATAAAGCGGCGAGGACGTCGCTCCAGAGACAAACATCAAGTCGCAAGCACCAACGATATGAACCGCTGGTGCGTAAGGCATCGTGTGCGCCTCCTCCGGCTTCGGGTGCACCGGCTCGAGCCGGAAGGTCTGCTGTGATTTGGCCATGACGGTCATGGGAGCACTCCTTTGTTCGTCCTCAATAAAGATCAATCGGTGCGCCAGTTGCTGAGCGCGGAATCCACCACGTCCTGAAATTTGGTCACGATAATACCGAGCACCGCCAGCACGATCAGCACGGCGAAAACCTGCTCGGTCTCAAGTATCTGGCCGGCAAGATAAAGCCGCGCGCCGAGCCCGACCTTGCCGACTACCATTTCGGCGGCGACCACAAGGATGATGGAAACGCCGAGCCCAAGCCGGACACCCGCAAAGATCGACGGAATTGCACTCGGCAACAGAACGCGGCGCATGATTTGCTGTTTCGTGGCCCCTAGATCGCGTGCCGCCAGCACCAATCCGGGATCGCATTGACTGACGCCTAGCACAGTGTTGATCACGATCGGGAAAATCGCACCAAGAAAGCTGATCGTGAGCATGAACGGTCCGCCGGTGCCGAGCCAGATAATTAGCAACGGGATCAAAGTGACCTTAGGCAAAGGGTAAAGCGCGGCAATAAACATGTCTGCTATCGCACGCGTGCGAAAGGAAGTGGCGATCCACAGGCCGAGCAGCGTACCGGCCACCAGCGCAATGGCGAATCCGGCGAAGATACGCCAGAGGGTCACGCCGAGATCGACGGCGAGCCCCCCGCTGCCGAACATCGCGATGAGCGCAACGACGATTTGCGACGGGCGCGGCAGATAAAGCGCGGACACGCCGGACAGGCGCGCGGCCAACTCCCACACCAGCAAGACCAGAACAATCGATCCCCAACCGAGTACACGGGGATCGTCGAGGGGCGAATAGCCCGTCTTTGGCGGCATCGACGAACCATTCTTTGTGAGCGGTGAGGCGCTCATTGATTTCCTGCCTCCCCGCTCACCATGGCACGCATGACTTCGTCGCGCAGCAATCCGTATATACGGTCGAACAGCGCAGAAAACCCGGGATCACGCGTGGTCGCGATGCTGCGCGGCCGCGGCAAGTCGACGTCCATCCGGGCGGCGATGCGTCCGGGTCGCGCCGTCATCACGAGAATTGTGTCGGCGAGCAAAATCGCTTCCTCAATGGAATGCGTGACAAGGATCGCGGTGGTGCCGCTGGTCTCCACAAGACGCGCCAGTTGTTCCTGCAGCACCAGCCGGGTTTGGGCGTCAAGCGCGCCAAACGGCTCGTCGAGCAACAGCACTTCCGGCTCCATCACCAGCGCGCGGGCCAGGCCGACGCGCTGGCGCATGCCGCCCGACAGCTGACGTGGGTAGCGATCCTCAAACCCCGTAAGATCAACCGCAGCGATGGCCCGCTGCGCACGCGTATTCCGTTCAGCGCGTGGTACGCCTGCAAGATCGAGCCCGAACGCGACGTTTTCGATCACCGTGAGCCAAGGAAACAGATTGAACGCCTGCCACACGGTTGACATCGCAGGCCGCGTCGTGACCGCACCGCGCAAACGCTCCACAAAACGCAGGCGGCCGCGCGTCGGGTCAAGGAAACCGCGCGCGATCTGCAACAGGGTACTCTTTCCGCAACCGCTTGGGCCAATCAGCGCAGTCACTTTGCCCGGCTCGAAATCGCACGTCACCGCGTCCAACGCCACCGTCGGCGCGGTAGAGGCGACCGCAAAGGTCAGCCCAATATCCTCGAACTCAATTGCGACCGCGGGCATACCCATTCGCGACGATCACGTGAACGGGTTGCTCTTGCTCAGCCTCGCGTCAGCTTCGACTGCCGGCGATAGATCGAATAGCTGTTCCTTTGTGACGGTCGCGTTCACCAACTTGATCTTGTTCCAGAACGCGCCCTGCGCAACGCAGGACTCGACATTCGGCATTCCCTTCTCGTCGAACCAGGTCCAGCGTGGCGCTGCCAATCCGATCAGGGGTGCCGGCACCTTGGTGGCGTCGGAGATGATCTTGATCACATCTGCATCCTTCGCGGCCGCGGCCTTGTTGAACAGACGCCCCGCGTGCGTATGGACCATAGCGAAACGCACGGCGGCAGATTTGTTTGCGGCCAGGAATTTGGATGACATCACCCAGCAGGCAAGTTGAGCATTTGGTTCGATATCGGAACCGGCGCCGATAATCTTGCCCGCGTTGTTCTTTTCGGCGAGGAAAGCAAGTGGCACCGGGATATTTGCGGCGTCGGCTTGTCCCGCGCCCATGAGCTTGATCATGTCCGGATAAGGCATGCCGCTCGACCAGTTGAGATCTTGGATCGGATCGAGGCCGGCTTTCTCGGCCGCGCGACCAAACAGATACTGGTCGATGCTTCCGGGCGCCTGGATTGCGATCTTCTTTCCTTTGAGCAGCTTGGCTTTGTCGACGGCCGTGTAGCCAGCATCATGCATGGCGTTACTGGCAACGATTGTCATCGAACCTGACCCGGGTTTTTCGATACCGCGATCCAGGATGAGCTTGTATGGGGCGCCCTTAGCCACCGCATTGAACAGGCCGGCGTTGAGCGTAGAGGCCGTAAGGTCAAGCTCGCCAGCAACCAGCGCCGGCATCGCCAACGCGCCGTCGGCGAAATAGACAAGCTCGACGTCGAGATTGACTTTGTCGAAGAACTTCATCGCCTCGGCGATGAAAATCGGGCCCGAGGATATCAGGCGCACCAGACCGACACGAATTTTGGTACGCGCCTCTTGCGCATGTACGCGACGCGGAAACGCGCTTGCCAAACCAATCGCAGCGCTTCCGCCGAGCAACTTGCGACGATCGATGGACATGGGCATGGCTATCTCCCCCACATTGTTTGTTGGTCTACTTATGGTCAGCGTAGCAACGGCACTGTATCGCGGCAACGGCGAGCGCCTATAGTCCAAGGACGCGCCGCGCGCTTGATCGGGCGGGCCGAACGGCTAACGTGCGTCGGACAGGAGAGCCCGAATGCCCTCGACGATCCTTGATTCCGCGGTGTTCCGCGACATATTCACCACCGAAGCAATGCGGAATGTGTTCTCGGATGAGAACCGCGTGCAGAAATATCTCGATTTTGAGGCGGCGCTTGCACGCGCACAGGCGAAGCTCGGCATTATCCCGAAGGAAGCGGCTGCGGAAATTGTTCGTCACTGCTCGGTTGACAAAATCGACATGGCGAAACTCAAGGAAGCGACCGAGAGGATCGGTTATCCAGTACTTCCAGTCGTCCAGCAGCTTGTAAAGCTTTGCAAAGACGGGCTCGGCGAATGGTCGCACTGGGGCGCCACCACACAGGACATCACCGACACTGCGACCATCATGCAGATTCGTGAGGCGCTCGCCATTGTCGAAAAAGACATCGATGGCATTTGTGATGGACTGGCAGCGCTGGCCCGGAAATACCGCGATACGCTCATTGCTGGCCGCAGCAATCTCCAACAGGCAGTACCGATTACCTTCGGATACAAGATGGCAACCATGCTCGCGGCGTTCGAGCGTCACAAGCAACGTTTGAAAGAAATGAAGCCTCGAGTGTTGGTTGGCGAATTCGGCGGAGCAGCCGGCACACTGTCCTCGCTTGGCAAGGACGGATTGATAGTGCAGAGCGAGCTGATGAACGAGCTCAAGCTTGGCCAGCCGGAAATCTCCTGGCATACGGTCCGCGACCGGATTGCTGAGGTCGGTTGTTTCCTCGGCCTGGTCACCGGGAGCTGCGGCAAAATTGCACTCGACATAAAGCTGTTGATGCAAACAGAAGTGGATGAGGTGTATGAGCCGTTCCATGCGGGCCGTGGCTCATCGTCGACGATGCCGCAGAAGCGCAACCCGATTTCTTCCGTCTACATCACGGCGCAGACCGCAATGGTGCGACAGCTTGTTGCAGCCCTGCTGGAGGCACAGGTGGAAGATCACGAGCGTGCGACCGGCCCCTGGGAAATTGAATGGATCGCGCTCCCGGAAATATTCATGTTGTCGGCGGGAGCGCTCGGGCAGACGCGTTTTGTAGTGGAAGGCCTGGAGGTCAATGAAAAGAAGATGCGCGAAAACCTCGACATCACCAAGGGCCTGATTATGTCGGAGGCCGTGATGATGGGGCTCGGCGCGCAGCTTGGCCGCAACAAGGCACACGATCTCGTCTACGACATCTGCCGTGAAGTGGTAAAAACCGGGCGTCCTCTGATCGATCTGCTCGCCGAGGACAAGGAGATCAGCAAGCACGCGGATCGCAAACAACTCGAAAAGCTGGTCGATCCTGCGAACTATCTCGGCGTCGCAGGCGAGATGGTCGATCGCGTGCTGAAAATGCGAAAATAGCGTTACTCGGCTTTTGGCATCGTTCGCCAGATCGCCAATGCAACACCGAGTGTTGCAACGCCTATCAGAGTGAATAGCGCGGGCACTGTCACTCCGTACTTCTGCATGATCGCGACCACAACTGTCGCGCCGGTCATGAATGCCGCGTTGAGCACATTGACCGCTGCGATGGTGCGCGCACGGTAATCGGCACCACTCCAGGCCTGTACGGCGGCAAAGGCCGGCACAATGAACAGACCTCCGGCGATCGCGAGACCGCACAAGTCTACAGCGACGCGTATGCCGAGCGCGGATGCGAATATAGACGTCGGCCCCTGCGACGACGGCGCAGAACCTGCGCCGAAAGCGGCAACACCGAGATCAAACGCAAAGCCGCCGAGAAGGACGGCACCCACCAGCGTCGTCTTAAGAACAATGCGGCCACGCGCGATTGCTGCTGCCAGAATCGATCCGGCACCGACCGCAACCGAGAATAGCGCGAGATAGACCGTGACCGTGTCTTCATTGCCCCCGATGATTGTCTTGATCAGCGGCGGCAACAGCGCCAACACAACGATGCCGACCAGCCAGAACCAGCTCGTCACCATTGCGCCCCACCATAGCCGCACGTCGGAACGCAGATGCTGGATCATGGCGGACGTCGACGCCGCGACATTGACCACGATCTTCAGCCGGGGTGCGCCCTCGCCCGTCGGCGGAATCAACAGAGCCGAAATCCAGCACGCGATCGCAAAGCCTACTATCAACGCAGCAAACAAACTGGTCTCTCCATTGTTGTGCGCGGCCAGCCCACCCGCAATGGTGCCGAGAAGGATGGCGACGAAGGTGGCTCCCTCCACCAGCGCGTTGCCGGCTGGTAATTGCTCGCGTCGCAGATGATCCGGAAGAATGCCGTACTTTATGGGACCAAAAAGCGCAGCAAGAACGCCGAAGCCAAATAGCGCCATGAAAAGTAGCGGCACCGAGTTTTGCACGTACCCCCATGCCGCCAGCGCAGCCACGAATATCTCGACGAACTTCAATCGCTGCGCCACGCCTGCCTTGTCGTAACGATCGGCAATTTGGCCGCCGAGCGCGGACAGAAAAAAATAAGGCGCGATGAATATCGCGCTTGCAAGCGTGATCATAACTTCCGGATTGAGCGTGCCCGGCTGAAACAGGATGACAAAGACAAGAGCGGTTTTGAGAAAATTATCGTTGAATGCCGCAAAAAACTGGCACCAAAAAAGCGGCGCAAAACGCTTCGACAACAGCAGGGGCGATCGCATGCCGCATTATTGCAAAAGTTCCAGGGCGTGTGGTGGGCTTGAAAAAAGGCGGCCCCTTCGGGCCGCCTGCGCGATTGCTATCTATGGCCCGGCCTGATCAGGGACGAACCTTCTCCTCATGCGATTCCACTGCCACCGCGCCAACGGCGAAGCAAAGCGCGATACCGATGACGATCGTAAACATCATGACCCACATGGCGTGCCTCCTAGGCGGTAGGCGGATAACGTCCGCAGGAGCCTGGCCAAAGAAACGCGCCACGGTCGTTCCAGTTCCCCGTTCAGGAGCCAAATCGGATCGAGGAACTCAAATCGGCCAGCAATATGCGCAAATCGAGTTCCCGGAACTCCAGATATATTCGCCGTATCCAGCGCTGCAATTCTTTATGGGCATCGATCGGTATACCGACCGCATTGCTCATATTCGAACCGGCGAAGGAAAAAGGCGGCGTCTCGATGTACCTGCGCAAGCCTGGCGCCAGTGCTGGCACGCGCGCCATTACCGGACCTCCGCTGACGATCGGATATTTTTCGCGGTGCTGCGCCGGCCCAAGCATTTCGTTGTGCACCGGCGCAAGCGTCGCATGCGTGAAACGACTGCGCAGATTGCGATACGCCTCTACGGAGGTCTGATCCGGGGTCACGATAAACAGGATCGCCACGGCAATCGACCGGCGACGCGCCTCCTCGACGAATCCGATCTGATGGGCAACGGAAAAAAATGTCTCGAACAATTCATGGCCGACATCGATCACCTTGGTGATGTCCTCGTTTTCGACCAGGTGATCGAACAGCGCCATTTGTCCGTTGATGTCGCGGACTGTGGCAAATGTGGTTTTTGCCGGCAAGAATTTCTCAAGCGTTTGTTCGCCGGTGTTGAGGTCAAAGGCCGCGACCGAACGAGCTTCTTGCAAATGAAAGCCAGCAAGCAGCCGCGCCAGCAGCGTCTTACCGACGCGGGGACGCGGGGATGCAACAACGGTGATGGAGCTGCGAAATGACATCACCTGACCGGACGTCGCCGCTCAGACGGCGCATGAGGAAAGCACTAGCCGGCGGCCTGACGGACGTTACTTTCCATCTTCGGCGAGACGAGATCGACAAGTTTCACGCGATCGAACTCACCCCACACATTGCCCAGCCAGTGGCGAACATAGCCGCGCAGAACGAAAGAGTAATTGGCCGGTTCGGCCTTGGCGCCCTTGTTACCGACAAACGAGACAAATGGGACACTTGCGACTTCTACCTGCTCGTAAGCCATTTCATTGAGCTTCGGGATAGTGATCTCCTCAGCGCCCTTGATCTTCTTGAAATACGAATTGTAGGTCGCCGGATCCCACTCGAAGAAAGTCGTGTTGTTGATGAAGTTCTTCACCAGGAAATAGTTGGCGTCGCCGATGGTGCGGGCTGTCTCCGCAATCTCTTCCAGGGAAGCGATCGATGGGCCAAGGATATGAAATACCGCAAAGGTGATCTGGCCCTTTTTAGCGGATTCGAGAAATCCGATTTCGGATAGCGCCTGAAGCGTCGACGACAGCAAGCCGGCGCGCACATCGATCACCGTCACTTTGGCGTCGGCGCTGCCCAGCGTGTCGAAAATCTTCATTTGATCGGAGACGGAGGTCACATCCACGACCTCGGTCAGATCGGGGTGAAACCGCTTAAGCGTTCCGCGCGGCGACTCGGTATCAAACGCACGAGTCGGCGTTTGATGAGCGCCGAAATAATCGATCAATGTGCGGGCGACCGTTGTTTTACCAACGCCACCTTTATCGGCACCAACAAGAATGACAGCAGGTCTGGCCATAACAGGACTCTACAAAACCAAGCGACTGATCCGAATGCTCGATATCTTACGTTATGGGTACAGGAGAATGACAGGTAATTCGGCAAGCCGGATGCCAACCCCCCGATCCCATTCGTTAGCGGAGCATAAATTATAGCGCGATTTCAAGCAATTGGGGGGAAAGCGCAGCCGTGTTGAGGCTAACCCTGCAGGAAGAAAGATTGAAGCCGTAGCGGACACATCAAAAAACGGTGCCGGCGGAGGGATTTGAACCCCCGACCACCCGCTTACGAAGCGGATGCTCTACCGCTGAGCTACGCCGGCTGAAACCGGGCCACTGATATCGGCGCGGACCTCGCTTGGCAAGCAATACGGCATTGCGCGTCAACGCCCGTCTAACGGAACAAGTGACGCAATCGCTGCCACGCATCGCCGGCAGGCGGCGTCGAAGTTCCCGGCACCGGATCGCGATCGAGGCCCAGATCAAGTCCAGGGTCGTCGGGTGCATGCACGAGCGGAATGACCGGTTCGACAGGTCGTTGCCTGGTTGATGTTTTGAGTTTTGCGGCTTTGCGTGATTGGTCTGACTGCGGCGGAGATTTTGTTTCTGGTGCAGCAAGCGTGATCGATACCGGGACGGTTGGTGCGGCTTCAATGACCGGGCGGCTGACGCCGATCTCGGCAAGAGGAACTCGCCATTCAAAGCCGTCGAGCCGGCCGTTTGGTGTCACCGGTAGCCAGTGATCCGATACCACGCCGTCCGCTGTCCAGACCGGATCCCCCGCCGCACGGACAGCGCGCGTCATCCATTCGCGTGCCCGTCCTTCGTCGCCGTGCTCGGTGTCCTCGATGTCTGCCATCAAGGTCGCGACACGGCGGGTTGGTGCCGACAGATAGGGCGCAAGCGCGGCGCGCGCGGTCGCGAATTCGCGCGCCTCCAGCGCCGCACGCGCCACCGCCAGTGCCCCTTCAAGCTGGCCAGGTACCTTGTCTGCGAGCTTCTGCATGCGTACGAGGCGCGCACGAGCGCTGTCGCCCAGCCGGAGCCCAGCGTAGCTTTCCGCGATGTCGGGATGCGGATTGATTGTCCAGGCCGCTTCCAGAATTTTTCGTGCCTTGCGTGGTTCGCCGGATTCCGCCAATCGGCGTCCTGCCAGTGCCGCCGCAGGGACCAGATCGGGCGCCAGCTTGACCGCCTCCAGCACCAACGCGCGCGAAGTGTCACGGTCGATGTCGGCAAGCGCAAGCGCACGCGCGGCAAGCAGGACCGCACGCTTGCGGCGATAGTCGGATTTCTCCAGCGCGCCCTTCATATTGTCGAGCGCATCCAGCGCGCCCGCCCAATCGCCAGTGGCGCAGCGATGCTCGAGGACGGCTTGCCCGGCCCAAATGACCGCTGGCTTCACTTTCGCGGCCTCCTCGACCACCCGCCGCGCAGCGTCAGCATCGTTGCGCCGCTGCGCTTCGATATAGAGACCACGCAGCCCCAACAGTTTGGTGTCATCGCGACGCGTCATATCGCGGAAGGCGCGCTCTGCGGTATCGCGATCGCCCGCCATCTGCGCCGATTGCGCGATCAACAGCAGCGCAAGCGGATCGTCAGGCGACAAGCGCGCAGCGTCATCGGCAGATTTGCGCGCAACCCGCAAGTTTCCCGAACCGATCGCAATCAAACCGCGGCTTATGGCCAAATAGCCTTTGACAGCCCGGCGGTGACGGAAAAACAGCGACACTTGCTCGGGTGTGCGCAGAATAGCCCGTACAATTGACCAAGCCAGCATGAGCGCAAGAACGAGTACGGCGATTGCGGCAGCCGCAACCATCACCGATGTCTCGATGCGGTAGCCCATCCACGTGACTGCGACCTCGCCCGGACGATCGGCAATCCAGGCGGCACCGGCCGCGAGCACGGCAACAGAAGCCAGGAACGCGATGATTCTGATCATCCCGTCCTCATGGCTTGCCGAGTGCACGCAACGTATCGGCGGCGAATTGACGCGCGGCGGCGAGCGCGGCCTGTCGCGACTGCGCCTTGCCGATCCAATCCAGCGCGGGGGCACGCACAGCGCCATCGAGTTTGCCAAGATCGGCAAGCGCGCCGCCAATGTCGCCATTGGCCGCGGCGACTTCGATTCGCGCCAGCACGGCAGAACGATCGTCGCCCGCAGCCGCGCCCACGGGGCGGATCCGTACGAGCTTGCCGGCATTGGCCTCCAATCGCGCGATAAATCCGCCCGGCGCCTGTGTGTCGGATACCTTCTCCATTGCAGGAATAAGGGCGCGAAGCTCCTGGGCGAGAGCTGCCGAGGCTGGAACGCCGGTGGCCGCAAATGGCGCGAGCGATGCCACCGTCTTGTCGTCGGCGCCAAGGGATTTGGCCCGGTCGAGTTCAGTGGCAAACGGCAGGCCGCTTGCGACAGCGTCGCGCAATACCGCCGCGATGAGAGTAAGCCGCGCGGGGTTGTCGCTGGTCGATGTTTTAACCGCCTGTTCCAGGGCGGATAATCGCTTTTGCACGGTGTCGACATCGGCCGGAGACAGACCGGCAGACGAGTTTTTAGTCAGATCTCGCAGGCTGTCGCTCAGTTCCTGCAAAGTTTTTTCCGATGCCGTTTCACGCGTGGCGACTTCTTCACTGCGTTTGTTGAGCGTCGTCAGCGCGATACCAAGCGACCGCATGGCATTGTCGAGGGCGGCGAGGCGCTCCGAAACAGCCGGGTCCGCCTGCGGGTGTTGCAGATCGCGGGTCTGTTTTTCCAAAGCTACGACCTGCGGGCTCGACCCGGTGGACGGGGCATATCGGACGGGCACCACGCCGGCAAACCAGAGCGCGGACAGAACGATCGCTACGGCGGCCGCACCGATGAATCCGCCGGTGAGCGCCGGCGCATTCAACAGACCTGACGGCCTGGAACCATCCCCGTTCATTGTCGCGGTCCTGGGCGCGGACTCGGGCTCATTGTCCGTCGCAGGCTGCGCCGGGCCCTCCGGTGGCGGTTCGGACGGCGGCTCCTCATGTCCGGCCGCTGGCACTTCGGTCGCAGTCAAATCGATAGTAGGCGCGGCGCGCTTGCGGCGGCGCGCGCTCTCGGCAGGGTCCGGCGTTGTGCGCTTGTCGGACATGCGCGCTCCTCGACGAATCGGCCAACCAGCAGGCAGGAAATAACGCAAATGGCGTGGGTGCGCCAATAATCAAGCCTTTGACGCCTGCAAGAGCTCCATAAGTGCGGCTTCGTCGGGCCGCGCGGCAATGAAAATTTGGCCCGCAGCTGCGAGCGGCTCCGCCACCTGCGCCGACAGGCAAAGCTGTCGTACCGCCAAGGCCGGCCCGGTTATGCCGGCCTTCCTGGCCCCGTCGACGTAGTTTTCGGCGCTACGGCGGGAAAAATGCAGCACGGCGTCAATCTCACCGGCCGTGAGGGCGCCAACCAGGGCCGGCGGGAAAGGCGCGGTAATCGAGCGATAAACAGTCCGCATTTCGGCGCCAATCCCATGCGCCGACAGTTCGCTGACAAGATCAGCGGCGCGATCCTCTCCGGCGAGGTAAATCATGGGCGCTTTGGCGGTCATGCGCTGCGCAACCAACATGCGCACCAGATCGCGCGCATCGCCATCGGCCGATTTGACATCCAAGAAGCCGACGCTCCGCGCCGCGTCGGCGCTGCGTTGGCCAATGGCAAACAACGGCACTTTGGTCAGGCCATCGCGTGCGGAATTGTCGGCGATCGCGTTGATGGCATTGGCGCTGGTCACAATCACTGCGCTCCACGTTCCTGCCAGATTGGCGCCAAGCGGCACAATCCGCATCAACGGCGCCAGCAGCACATCATGGCCTCGCGCGCGCAATGTCGCAGCTGTTCGCTCGCCATCGAATTGCGGACGGGTCACGACAACACGCATGATCCCTTTTCCCCTGGGAGTCCTGAATCAAAAAATCCAGGCCCGGCGCGATGCTTGAGCGCGCGGCCGGCATCCGTGCCGATCGTAGCGGCGTCTTTGCGGCTACCGGTACCGGCAATGTCGTGGGCGGCGCTGCCATCAGGCCGCGCGATCAATCCTCTAAATTGCACTGCATTGCCGGCAACAGTGGCGTGGCCGGCGATCGGCGTTCTGCACGAGCCATCAAGCGCCGCGAGAAAAGCTCGTTCGCAGGCAATCGCTACCGAGGTGTCCGCATGATCAACGCGGGCGACAACGTCCGCCACCCGGCTGTCGTCGTCGCGCACCTCGATGGCGATTGCACCTTGTCCTACCGCGGGCAGAAATTCGTCTGGACTCATGATGTCGGTCGCCTGCTCGACAAGTCCCAACCGCTTCAGTCCCGCAAGTGCGAGCAGCGTGGCATCGACTTCGCCGGCGTCGAGCTTGCGCAGCCTCGTCTCTACATTGCCGCGCAATGGCACCACGCGCAAATCGGGGCGTGCGCGCATGGCGATTGCCTGCCGGCGCAGCGAAGCCGTGCCAAGGGTTGCGCGATGGGGCAGCTTGGCCAGGGTCTGCGACGTCCTGCTGATGAACACATCGCGCGGATCTTCGCGCTCCAGGCACGCCGCCAGAACCAGACCTCCCGGTAAAATAGTCGGCATGTCTTTCGTCGAATGAACGGCAAGGTCGATGCGCTTGTCCAGCAAAGCCTCTTCGATTTCTTTCGTGAACAGGCCTTTGCCGCCCTCCTCAGCCAAGGAGCGGTCCTGAATGGCGTCGCCGGTCGTACGAATGACGACGAGTTCAATGGCGTCCTGGCTTTCGCCCATTGCCGCTGCCAGTCGCGAGCGCACCATGCGCGCCTGCACCAAAGCAAGCGGACTCCCGCGTGTGCCGATACGCAGGGAGGCTGTTGATTGCGCCATATGACCTCGCAATGCTAGGCCGAACCGGGGTTTAGCCCCGCCGTCAGAACTAGCTATTATTTCGGCCGCCGTCACCTCGCCCGGCCAGGCGCAGCGGCAATGAGGGACTGATGATCGTCCTTGGCATCGAAACGACCTGCGATGAGACTGCGGCGGCGGTCGTGGAGCGCTTCGCGGATGGCAACGGCAAGATCCTCTCCAATGTGGTGCTGTCGCAGGTGACCGAGCACGCCGCATTTGGCGGCGTCGTGCCGGAGATCGCAGCGCGCGCGCACGTAGAGGCGCTCGATGCCGTTATCGCCAGCGCGATGAAGGACGCTAGCTGCAGCTATGATGCGATCGACGGCGTCGCCGCAGCGGCAGGGCCTGGCCTTATCGGCGGCGTGATCGTCGGCCTGACCACCGCTAAAGCGATTGCGTTAGTCAAAGGCAAACCGCTTGTTGCCGTCAACCATCTGGAAGCGCACGCGCTGACCGCGCGTCTGACCGACAACACCGCCTTTCCCTATTGCTTGTTTCTTGCTTCAGGTGGCCATACGCAGATTTTGGCTGTGCGGGGCATCGGCGATTATGTCCGGCTGGGAACGACGCAGGACGACGCGATCGGCGAGGCCTTCGACAAGACCGCAAAATTGTTGGGCCTTGGCTTTCCGGGCGGGCCGCAGGTGGAAAGAGAAGCCAGCGGCGGCAACGCGACACGCTTCGCACTTCCACGTCCTATGCACGGGCGCAAGGATGCCGATTTTTCGCTCTCCGGCCTGAAAACAGCGCTACGACTGGAAGCGGAGAAGATCGCACCGTTGACCAACCAGGACGTTGCCGATCTCTGTGCGAGCTTTCAGCAGGCAATCGTTGACGTCGTATTTGACCGGCTCCGCGCCGGACTGGTCCTTTTCCGCACCCGTTTCGGCACGCCGAGCGCACTCGTTGCGGCTGGTGGAGTTGCCGCGAACCAGGCGATCCGCAAGGTACTCAATCGGCTCGCATTCGAGGTCGGCGCCACTCTGGTCTTGCCGCCACCCGATTTGTGCACCGACAACGGTGCAATGATTGCGTGGGCGGGTTGCGAAAGGCTCGCACTTGGCCTCACCGATTCCTTAGACGTGGCGCCGCGCGCGCGATGGCCGCTTGACGAAATAGCTGCCGCCGAAGGCGCGCTCCGGCGGACAGCGGCATATAAATAGTACACTGGCGGGCAAGACGATGGCCATTCAACGCATTGCAGTCCTCGGAGGCGGCGCTTGGGGAACGGCGCTTGCAATCACCTGCGCGCGTGCCGGCCGTCAGGTCACGTTATGGGAACACGAACCCGGCAATGCCGCAGATCTCGAGCAAAAACGCGAAAGCCGTTTCTTGCCGGGGGTGCGAATCGAGCCGGCAATCAAGATCACGCGCCAGCTTGGCGAAACTGCAAGCAACGATGCAATCCTTCTTGTGGTGCCGGCGCAGGCGCTGCGTTCGGTCGTCATGGCACTGGCGGGCTCGGTTAAAAAGCGCACGCCGCTGATTGCGTGCGCCAAGGGCATCGAGCACGGCACACGCAAATTCGTGACCGAGATCATCGCCGAATGTGCGCCGGATGCCCTGCCGGCCATTCTCTCCGGCCCGAGCTTTGCTGCCGACGTTGCGCGCGGACTGCCCACGGCGGTTACCATCGCTTCTGCCCACGGCAAGACCGCACTCGATCTCGCACACGCCCTCAACGCGGGGACGTTCCGTCCTTATCATTCAACCGATGTACGCGGTGTTGAACTTGGCGGCGCCACCAAGAACGTTCTTGCTATCGCGGCCGGTATCGTGACCGGCAAAGGCTTAGGCGCGAGCGCTTCGGCTGCACTCACCACGCGCGGCTTTGCCGAACTCGTCCGCTTCGGCAAAGCCTGCGGCGCCAAAACCGAAACAATGATGGGCCTGTCAGGTCTCGGGGATCTCATTCTTACCTGCGGTACGCCGCAATCGCGCAACTTCTCATGCGGTGTCGCCTTGGGTAAAGGTGAGAAGCCGGACACGGCCGCACATGGGAAACTGGCCGAGGGCGTGTTCACCGCACCGGTGTTACTCGAAATGGCACGCGAGAAAAACGTGGAGATGCCGATCGCGGCCGCCGTCGCGGCGGTGCTCTCGGAAAAAATGAACGTGGATGAAGCGATCGAGTCGTTGCTGACGCGGCCTCTAAAATCGGAATGAATCATGGTCTATTGGCTCCTCAAGACAGAACCAGATGACTATTCCTGGGATCAGCAGGTCAAGCGCGGATCCAAGGGTGAGACCTGGACCGGTGTGCGCAATTTCACTGCGCGGCGACATCTCAAAGAGATGAAAAAAGGCGACCGGTTTTTTTTCTATCATACCGGCGACGAAAAACAGATCGTCGGCGTAGGCGAAATCATTCGCGACGCCTTCCCTGACCCGACCGCAAAAAAGGATGAGGGCTGGGTCGCGGTGCAGACCGCCGCCGAGAAGCCCTTGCCGAAACCGGTGACGCTCGCCACCATCAAGGCTGAGCCAAAACTCAAAGAGATGGCGTTGGTTAAATACGGTCGCCTGTCGGTGCAACCGGTTACCGCCGCGGAATGGGCAATGGTCTGCAAAATGGGTGGCCTGAAATAGGGAGGCGGTAAATGAACTTTGCGCACGCCAACATGGTTTCAATTCTGGTCGCGGCCGTGGCCGCCTGGATTTTCGGCGGAGTTTACTACACCGCCCTGAGCAAGCCCTGGCTCGCCGCGCAGGGGAAAACACTCGAACAATGCAAGGCCGAGCAGGAGGCGAAATCTGCCATGGCGAAAGGAGTGCCCTTCGTCTTGGTGTTCGTCAGTGAAGTTATTATCGGATGGGTGCTTTACGGCATCCTTCTGCATCTCAACATGTTCACGATACGCGCCGGCATCATTTCAGCCGCCTTCTGTTGGTTCGGCTTTGTCGTCACCACGATTGCGACCAACAACGCATTCGGCGGCCGCCGGGTGATGCTCACTGTCATAGACAGCGTCGCTTGGCTCGGCGCCTTCGTCATAATCGGTGCCATTGTCGGCGGCTGGGGCCCCTAAAGGGGCAGAAACTCCCCAAAAGTAGGACATTCCGCGCCTTGTCGGTCTCGCAAACGCCGTCGCATAATGGAGCGAAGGCGAAAACGAATAAGCGCCCGTAGCGTCAAAGGTGGGCGGGGAGGAAGTTTCGATGTCCGACAAGGTTTATGACGTGCCCGCGCAATGGCAGTCACGCGCCTTCGTGAACGACGCCAAATACAAGGAGATGTACGCAGCTTCACTGAAGGACCCAGATAAATTCTGGGCTGAGCAGGCCAAGCGCATCAGCTGGTCGAAGCCCTTCACCAAAGTGAAGAATACCTCCTTCGCGCCCGGCAAGATTTCGATCAAATGGTTCGAGGACGGCAGGCTTAATGCCTGCTTCAACTGTGTCGATCGTCATCTGGAAAAACGTGGCGATCAGACGGCTATCATCTGGGAGGGCGACGACCCGAAGGACGACAAGAAAATCACCTACAAGCAATTGCACGCCGAGGTGAGCCGGTTCGCCAACGTGCTGAAGAAACAAGGGGTCAAAAAAGGCGATCGTGTCACCATCTATTTGCCGATGATCGTCGAGGCCGCGTACGCGATTTTAGCCTGTGCGCGCATCGGCGCCATTCATTCGGTCATTTTCGGCGGCTTCTCGCCCGATTCCATCGCAGGCCGCGTCGACGACTGCAAATCTACGATCATTGTCACCGCCGATGAAGGCATCCGCGGTGGCCGCAAGATTCCGCTAAAGGCGAATGTTGATGCGGCCTGTGAGAAGGTCACCGGCGTCAAGTGCGTGATCGTCGTCAAACACACCAAGGTCGCGGTCAACATGAAGGCCGGACGTGACGTATATTACGACGAGGTCGCCAAGACCGTTCAGGCCGATTGCCCGTGCGAGGAAATGAGCGCCGAGGACCCGCTATTCATTCTTTATACCTCGGGTTCGACCGGCAAGCCGAAGGGCGTTCTGCACACCACTGGTGGATATCTGCTCTTTGCGTCGATCACGCACCAGTACGTGTTCGACTATCATGACGGCGACATCTATTGGTGCACTGCCGACGTCGGCTGGGTCACCGGGCACAGCTACATTCTTTACGGCCCGCTGGCGAACGGCGCCATCACACTGATGTTCGAAGGCGTGCCGAATTATCCGACCACGTCGCGCTTCTGGGAAGTCTGTGACAAGCATAAGGTCAACATCTTCTACACCGCGCCCACCGCGATCCGCGCGCTGATGCAGGCTGGCGACGAGCCGGTGAAAAAGACCTCGCGCAAATCACTGCGCCTGCTGGGTTCAGTCGGCGAACCGATAAATCCGGAAGCCTGGGAGTGGTATCACCGCGTGGTGGGCGACGATCGCTGCCCTATCGTCGATACCTGGTGGCAGACCGAAACCGGTGGCATCATGATCACACCGCTGCCCGGCGCCACCAAGCTCAAGCCGGGGTCAGCGACGCGACCGTTTTTCGGCATCAAGCCAGAAATCGTCGACGCCGACGGCAAGCCACTTGAAGGCGCCTGCAGCGGCAACCTTTGCATCGCAGATTCATGGCCAGGGCAGATGCGCTCGGTCTACGGCGACCATGAGCGTTTCGAGCAGACTTATTTCTCGACCTATAAAGGCAAATATTTCACCGGCGACGGCTGCCGTCGCGACCAGGACAGCTATTACTGGATAACTGGCCGGGTCGATGACGTGATTAATGTGGCCGGCCACCGTCTGGGCACCGCAGAAGTAGAAAGCGCGCTGGTCGCCCACGACAAAGTGTCCGAGGCTGCGGTCGTCGGTTATCCACACGACATCAAAGGTCAGGGGATTTACGCCTACGTGACGCTAATGGCCGGGGAAAAGCCAAGCGAGGATTTGCGCAAGGAACTGGTGCAATGGGTGCGCAAGGAGATCGGCCCTATTGCCTCACCCGATCTGATCCAGTTCGCGCCAAGTCTGCCAAAGACACGCTCCGGCAAGATCATGCGGCGAATCCTGCGCAAAATTGCTGAAGACGAATACGGCAATCTCGGCGACACCTCGACGCTGGCCGATCCAGCCGTGGTGGACGATCTGGTCAACAATCGCCAAAACAAGAAGGTCGCGAAAGCAGGAGCGTGAACCTCTCGACGGCCTGGTGGCGTGGCCGGCAAAAGACCTGCCGGCCTCGTGCCCACCCGTCTTCGACCTTCATTTACGCTGTTTCGCCTTTCATCCCGAACGCGCCCCGAGGAATGGCTGTATCTCGCGGCGATTTCACGTGCGGGGCACGGCGGGCGAGTACGCCAATCGGCCCTCCTCGACCGGCTCGCCTGGCCGCCGTCGGGACGCCAGTGATCGCCAGGGAATAGCTTGGCGGCCTAAAGCTGTGTGTTATTTCGATATTTTGGTCGAAGTTTCGCGACCTAGCCACAATTTAGCGGCAACTATCCGGGTATGGCGCGTCCGCGCACTTCCCCCCAGCCGGAAGTTCCCGGCCTCGCTGCCCGAAGAATTGCCGCCGACATTCTCGACGGGGTTCTCCGGCGGCGAATTGCGCTCGACGAGCTTCTCTCAGGCAAGAATGCACACCCCGGTCTGCCGGCACTGGCGGAACGCGACCGTGCCTTGACGCGTCGAACTCACGGCCACGGTGTTGCGGCGGCTGGGCACCCTGCGTCATCTCGTCGGCGGATATCTCGAAAAGGGGTTTCCTTCCGATGCGCCGCGTGCCGAAACAATTCTGTTGCTCGGTGCAGCGCAGATAATCTGGCTCGAAGTGCCAGACCACGCGGCTGTCGATTTGTCGGTGCGACTGGCGCAGGCCGATCGGCGCGCGGCACGTTACGCCGGCCTGGTCAACGCTGTACTTCGCCGCGTGGCGCAAAATGGCATTTCAATGCAACCCGATGTTTCATGGGACACTCCGGATTGGTTGCTCAAGCGTTGGACAAAGACTTATCGCGCGGACACTGCGCGCGCGATTGCCGACGCCAATGGCCACGAGCCGGCCCTCGATCTCACGGTAAAGAGCGACGCGGAGTCGTGGGCCGAACGGCTCCGCGGCCGCGTGCTGCCGACCGGCACCGTGCGCACGCTCGCCCACGGCGCCATCTCGCTGCTGCCGGGATTTTCCGAGGGCGCGTGGTGGGTACAGGATGCTGCGGCCGCCCTTCCTGTGCGCATGTTTGGGGATATTCGGGGGATGAAGGTTGCCGACCTGTGCGCAGCGCCTGGCGGCAAAACTGCGCAGCTCGCATTGGCAGGCGCAAATGTAACCGCTGTCGACCGTTCGCCGGGGCGGCTCAACCGATTGCGTGAAAATCTCTCGCGCCTTTCGCTCGACGCTGACACTGTTGCCGCAGACGCACTGGAATGGGAATCGAACCAATTCGACGCGGTGTTGCTCGACGCTCCTTGTTCGTCGACCGGCACAATCCGCCGTCATCCCGACGTGCCATGGCTCAAGAGCGAAGCTGATCTCTCGGTGCTCACAACGTTGCAGCAACGGCTGCTCGATCGGGCTGTCGAAATGCTCAAACCTGGCGCGACATTGATCTATTGCGTGTGCTCACTGGAGCCCGAGGAGGGCGAGGATCAGGTCGCGGCTTTGCTGGCGCGCGATCCTCGCATAGCGCGCAAGGCCATTGCGGCACAGGACGTATTCGGTCGCGAAGAGTTCGTCACCGCGGACGGCGACCTGCGTACGCTCCCGCTGCACCTACCCGATGCTGACCCGAAGTGGGCCGGCCTCGATGGTTTTTATGCGGCGCGGCTCACACGAAATGCCGTTTAATCTACGGTCAGGATCGGCATATTGGCCCTTTCCCGACCCTTCGGTATCGTGTGGCCCGCACGGACAACCGGCGACGTGCGACAGGGGACGGGCACTTTGACAATGCGGGTTTCGGCCGCGGAGCGAGCCAGGCTCTCCGTGCTCATCGGGCGCCGCGTGTTCCGCAACTTTGCCGGCCGCCTCAACGCGCACCCGCTGTTCCGTTGGCGATTCGTTTCGACCAAGACCGACCGGCTGGTGATCGCCCCGCAGGACTTGCGTACCGCCGACGCCACCCGCGCCAGTGAAATCTACGCCGGTCGCTTCGCTTTCGCAGGCAAAGTCGTCATCTGCGACCGCAGATCGCCTTTTGAAATGACGCCGCCATCGGACGAGTGGGCCGTGATATTGCTCGGGTTCGTCTGGTTGCGGCATCTGCGTGCCGCCGATTCCGCAATTACCCGCGCCAATGCCCGCTCCTTGATTGACGACTGGATCAACATGCAAGGCGGCTGGCACGCCATCGGATGGCGTCCCGATATTTTATCGCGGCGTATTATCTGTTGGCTCAGTCAGGCGCCATTTGTCTTGCAGGATGCCGATGCGCGATTTTATCGCCGATTTATCCGCAGTCTGTCGCGGCAGGTCCGCTATCTCCGTCACACGCTCAAGGAGTCGCGCGAAGGTTTACCGCGCCTGCAGGCGATCATCGCTCTCAACTACGCGACGCTTTGCATGCAGGGACAGTCGGGACATCTGCGCGCCAATGTGCGCCGCCTGATCGAGGAACTCCGCAAACAGGTTCTGCCGGATGGAGGACACATCAGCCGTAACCCCGGCGCGCTGATTGAATTGCTGGCCGACCTGTTGCCGCTGCGCCAGCTGTTTTCGGCGCGCCAGTTGCAGTCGCCCCAGGCACTTAACAATGCGATCGATCGCACGATGCCGATGTTGCGTTTTTTCAGACACGGCGACGGGAATTTTGCGCAGTTCAACGGAATGGGGCCAACTCCGGTCGATCTGCTTGCGACTGTGCTCGCCTACGACGATGCGCGGGGCACACCGGTGTCAAATGCACCACACTCGGGTTATCAGCGTATCGACGCCGGGCAGACGGTTGTCTTGATGGACACTGGCCGCCCCCCGCCTGTGGTGTTGAGCCGGGAAGCGCACGCCGGCTGCTTGTCTTTTGAGTTGTCATGGAAACAGCACAGGTTGGTGATTAATTGCGGCCTGCCCGCCGTGAACAAGGAGAACTGGCGGCAGGTGGCGCGTGAGACCCGGGCGCATTCGACTGTCACGCTCAACGATCGCTCCTCATGCCGCTTCCTGGAATCTGTTTCCATGCGACGGCTGCTTGGCGGGGCGCCTATCATTGCCGGGCCACAAGATGTCCGCATTGAGAGGGAGCCAGGTGGAGTGAGCCTTCGCGCTTCTCATGATGGCTATGTCAATGACTGCGGCGTCGTGCACACACGCGCGCTCCAGCTCGCCCCCGACGGCCGAGCCCTTGACGGTGAGGATACCTTCACCCTCTCGGATGGCGGAGCATTTCAGCCAGGCGCCGGCGATGAATTCGCCATTCGCTTTCACCTTCATCCTGCGATCAAGGCCAGCCGTCTGGCGGATGGTCGCGGGGTGATCCTGTTACTGCAGGATCGGGATGTGTGGACCTTCGCAACCTTGGCCGACGCGGTCGAACTTGAGGAAAGCGTCTTCCTTTCCGGAACGGATGGCCCTCGGCGCACGATGCAGATCGTGATTTATGGTCGCGTGGGAGAGCCTACGTCGGTGCGCTGGAGCTTCCGCCACACGCCGGCCGTGCCCGGCTCGCGGCCCGACCGTGTCCATGAGCCGGAATTGCCGCTTTGATCGATGTTTGTGGATGCCCCGCCGACCAGCGACATTCGCGAATACACTTTAGGGCGCTTCCTATGCTAGCTCGTGCGTCATGAGCCATCCGCGCCGCATCACCCGCGCCCTGCTGTCGGTATCCGACAAGGCCGGGCTTGCCGAGTTCGCCAAGGCGCTTGCCGGCCACGGCGTCGAACTCGTCTCTACCGGCGGTACCGCCACGGCGCTGAAAGCCGCCGGGCTCCAGGTGATCGATGTAGCCGATCTGACCGGCTTCCCCGAGATAATGGATGGCCGGGTGAAGACACTGCACCCGAAGGTGCATGGCGGTCTGCTCGCGATCCGCGGCAATAAACAGCACGCTGCGGCGATGGAAAAGCACCACATCAAGCCGATCGATCTGCTGGTCGTGAACCTCTATCCGTTCGAATCGACCGTCACCAAAGGCGCATCGTTCGCCGACTGCATCGAAAATATCGATATCGGCGGTCCTGCCATGATCCGCGCCGCCGCCAAGAACCACGGCGATGTCACCGTGGTCGTCGAACCGGCCGATTACGAAAAAGTGCTCGGCGAAATGTCCCAGCACGACGGGATGGTATCTCTTGAACTGCGACGAAAACTGTCGGCCAAGGCCTATGCGCGAACGGCGGCTTACGATGCCGCGATCTCGAACTGGTTCGCCGAGACGCTCCATGATAACGCACCGGATTACCGCGCTTTTGGCGGCAAGCTGGTAGAGGCCTTGCGCTATGGCGAAAATCCTCACCAGAGCGCGGCATTCTATCGGTCACCGGGAACGCGTTTCGGTGTTGTCACTGCAGAACAATTGCAAGGCAAGCAGCTATCCTACAACAATATCAATGACACGGATGCCGCCTACGAATGTGTTGCCGAGTTCGACCCACGCCAATCGGCCGCCTGCGTGATCGTGAAACACGCCAATCCTTGCGGGGTCGCGGAGGGAGAAACTCTGCTTGATGCCTATCGCAAGGCGCTCGCGTGCGATTCGACGTCGGCGTTCGGCGGCATTGTCGCGCTCAACCGCAAACTGGATGTCGACGCCGCAAAAGCAATCACCGAGATTTTCACCGAGGTGATCATCGCACCCGAAGCGACCGACGAAGCGATCAAGATCGTCGCGGCAAAGAAAAATCTCCGGTTGTTGATCGCCGGAGGCCTTCCCAACTCACGCGCCAGTGGACTGACGGTAAAGTCAGTCGCCGGCGGACTGCTGGTTCAATCGCGTGACAATGCCGTCGTGGAAGAAATGCAGCTCAAGACCATGACCAAACGCGCGCCAAACAAGGACGAACTTGCGGATCTGCGATTTGCATTCCGGGTCGCCAAACACGTGAAATCGAACACCATCGTGTATGCTAGAAATCGTGCCACTGTCGGCATTGGCGCCGGCCAGATGAGCCGCGTCGATGCGGCACGCATTGCCGCGCGCAAGGCTGAAGATGCCGCGAAAGAGTTGAAGCTCCCTGCCCCGCTGACGAAAGGCTCGGTCGTCGCGTCCGATGCGTTCTTTCCATTCCCGGATGGGCTTTTAGTGGCAATCGAGGCCGGGGCAACGGCGGTCATTCAGCCGGGCGGATCCGTGAACGATCAGAAGGTGATCGAAGCCGCCGACGCTCATAACATCGCGATGGTGTTCACCGGCACGCGGCATTTCAGGCATTGATCAATCCGCGTCCCGGATGAAGCCGCTCGCAGTCGACTAGTGCCTCGCCAGATCTCCCAGCAAGCTTGCCGCTACTGATAATTTCGACAGCGTCAATCCCGAACCGGCGATTTCGTGAATTGCAGAGCGGATGCGCTCGACCTCTGCCTGACGAGGACGAACCCATTCTTCGACCGCGCCCACACCGGCGTGACCGTTCCCCACCATGGCGGCGGTCAGCCGGCGCTCTGCGTCGCCGATGGAGTCGAGCGCACGATCGAGGGCGAGACGATCGAAATAATCCGACACCACAATGTTCGGTACGGCGCTCGCGACACGGTCGAGCTGGAAAAACGCTTCGGTCGCAAAATAGGTCGCAGTCACCTCGTCCACCGGCTTGCCCGCACGCTCTGCAACCAAAGCAATATCGGGTGCAGCCTTGAGGATGGCGAGACTGCCGATACGGCGGGCTAGCGCATCGGGAACACCCACTTTGACAAGCTCTCCGACCCGTGCGTCGCGCGCCGCTGCAGCCGGTTTCGACAGGGCGCTATCGAGTGCAGCTTCTACTTTGCCGATACCCTCGCGGTAATGCCCGATGATCTTTTCGAGGCCTTGCGTCAGGTCCACATTGCGCAAAAACCACACCAGCCGGTCCAGCAGCAGATCCTGTACGGCGGCGTAGAGGTTGAGCTGGACCTTACCCGAGATCTTGTTGTCGAGGCCGTCAATCTCGCTGTTGAGTTCGATCAGACCGTAGCTGTTGCGGACGGCGGCAAAGGCCGCCGCGATCGACGACGACGGAGCGCCGGTCTGATCGGCAATGCGCACGATCAGCGTGGCGCCGCCACGATTGATCATCGAATTGGTCAGTTGTGTCGCAATGATTTCACGCCGCAGCCGATGTGCGTGCAACGCATCTTCATAGCGCTTTGACATCTCCTTGGGGAAATAGCGCTCGAGTTCGCGGCCGAGATAGGGATCGTCGGGCACCGTGCTGTCGAGCAGTTCGCTGTAAAGCGAAAGTTTGGCATAGGCGAGCAGCACGGCCAGCTCCGGCCGCGTCAGCGCCGTGTTGCGCTTGCGCCGTTCCGCAATCACCATTTCGTCGGGCAGGAATTCCACGCCGCGATCGAGTTCACCGCGTTGCTCGAGCGTCTGCATCAGCCGTTGCTGGAAGCCGAGATCTTCCAGGCCGCGCCGCTGTGCCAGGGAGAGCGCGAGCGTCTGCTGATAGTTATTGCGCAGGACCAGTTGCGCCACTTCGTCGGTCATCGCCGCCAGCAGCGCATTGCGCGCATCCATCGTGAGGACACCGGCGCGGACAGGACCGCTGAGCGCAATCTTGATATTCACCTCGACGTCAGACGTATTGACGCCAGCGGAATTGTCGATCGCATCGGTGTTGAGCCTGATACCGCGCTGCGCCGCTTCGATGCGGCCGCGCTGGGTCATGCCGAGATTGGCACCCTCTCCTATTACCTTGCAGTTGAGATCCGCGCCGGTCACGCGAATTGCGTCGTTTGCGCGGTCGCCCGCGGCATCGTCGGTTTCATTCGCAGCGCGGATATAGGTGCCGATGCCGCCAAAGAACAAAAGATCGACCTGCGCCTTCAGGATGGCCTTCATCAAATCCTGCGGCGTAACGGTCTCACCGAGGCTGAACAGCTTGCGGGCCTCGGCGCTCAACCTGATTTCCTTCGACGAACGCGGATAGACACCGCCCCCTTTGGAAATCAGACGTTTGTCGTAGTCCTGCCAGCTCGAACGCGGCAGGGCGAACATGCGCTGGCGCTCGGCAAAGCTTGCTTTGGGATCGGGATCAGGATCGATGAAAATATCGCGATGATCGAATGCAGCCAACAGCCGGATTGTGTCTTCACGCAACATCCCATTGCCAAAGACGTCGCCCGACATGTCGCCGACGCCGGCGACGCTGAATGGCGTCTTGCCGATATCGACGTCCATTTCACGAAAATGCCGTTTCACCGCCTCCCAGGCCCCGCGTGCGGTAATGCCCATGGCCTTATGGTCATAACCGGCCGAGCCGCCGGAAGCGAAGGCGTCGCCGAGCCAGTAGTCGTGGTCGACAGAAATCGCGTTGGCGATGTCGGAAAAAGTTGCGGTGCCCTTGTCGGCCGCCACCACAAGGTAGGGATCGTCGCCCTCATGACGCACCACGTTGGCTGGCCGAATGATTGCGCCGTCAGGACCGATATTGTCGGTAATGTCCAGCAGCGTTGAAATAAACAGCTTGTAGGTAGCGACACCTTCGGCCTGGGCGACATCCCGCGCTGCACCCTTGGGCATCAGCTTGGGCACGAAACCGCCCTTGGCGCCAACCGGTACGATGACGGCGTTCTTGACCTGCTGCGCCTTGACCAGCCCGAGAATCTCGGTGCGGAAGTCCTGTGGCCGGTCGGACCAACGGATACCGCCTCGCGCCACCTTGCCGAAGCGCATGTGCACGCCTTCCACGCGTGGCGAGTAGACGAATATCTCGTAGAGCGGCCGTGGCAGCGGCAAGTCAGTGAGCTTGCGGCTCTCGAACTTGACGGAGATCAACGGCTTGGGCTGACCGTCCTTGTCAGCCCGGTAGAAATTGGTGCGGATGGCCGACTGCACCGCGTTGACGAAACGGCGCAGGATGCGGTCCTCGTCCAGGCTTTCGACTTTCTGCAATTCCTCTTCGATACGCGCGACAATCGCACTCTGTTTATCACCGCGGCCGGCGTCCGCGCCCGGATCGAACCGTGCATGGAAAAGCGAGACGACGCTCGCTGCGATGCCGGCATGCTTTACCAGCGTCACCCACATATAGTCCTGTGAATAGGGCACGCGAATCTGGCGCAAGAAGCGCGAGAGAGCGCGGATGAGCGCCACATCACGCCACATCAAGCCGCAGGCCAGGGTGAGCGCATTGTAGCCGTCATTCTCCGCTGCACCTTGCATCACAGCGAGGAAGGCGGCTTCAAGCCCGGCCTTACCCTTGTCGAGATCAATCGTGCCGCCGTCAGTGCGCTCCAACAGCATGTCGTGAAGCCAGACGGCGGCGGAGCCTTGCGGCTCGATGCGATAGGTGCGCTCGTCCACAACGCGGAAACCCATATTTTCCAGGACCGGAACACGCGCCGAGAGCGGTAGCGGACGCGCAAAGCTCCACACTTTCAGGCCGACCGCGCGCTGTTCTTCCTCCAGCCGGTGATGGAAGTCGACGCCGAGCGGTCGTTGCTCGGAAAGACCCTCGATCACGCGAATGTCGCCGGCTGCCACCGTGGGCGCGTAGGCCTCGTGATAACCCTCGGAAAACGCGTCACCGTAACGATTGAATAATGTACGCGTCTTATCGGGTGGATTGACGAGCGCGAGCGCCCGCGTGAGCCCGTCACTCCAGGTGCGGATGATGGACGCAACCTCCCGCTCGAGCGTTACGCGCTCGACTTCGGGTGCCGAACCGCCTGAACGGCCGATGATGAAATGGACGCGGACCAGTGGTCCCTCGTCCGGAAAGAAGGGGTAAAATGCCGAAACGCGGCCGATAAAGGCGGACGCAAGATACGAGCCGATCTGTGCGCGGATATGGCTGTCATAACGTTCGCGCGGAACGAACACGAGCACGGAGACAAAACGGTCGAAGCGATCGCGCCTTGCCAAGACGCGAACACGCGGCATTTCGTCAAGCTGCAGGATCGCAAGCGCAAAGCGATAGAGCGTGTCCTCGTCGATCTGAAACAATTCGTCGCGCGGATAATGTTCGAGCACGTTCGCCAGTGCCTTGCCGGAGTGGCTACTCGGGTCGAGAGCGGCACGCTGCTCGACCGCGGCAATCTTGCGGCGGATATACGGAATGCTGTGTGCGGAGCGTGTGTAAGCGGTCGACGTGAAAAGACCGACAATTCGATGCTCACCAATGAGATTGCCCGACGCATCGAAACGCTTTACGCCGATATAATCGAGATAGACGCGCCGGTGTACCTTGGCGTGAATGTTGGCCTTGGCGACGATCAGCGGGTGCGGCTCCCTCAGGAAGGCCATGATCTCGGGGGTAATTTCCAGATGCTCGTTGCCGCGCCTGAGCACGCGTAGTTCGCGCGAACGCATGATTCCCAGCGCGCTTTCAAAATCCGCTTCGAGGGTCTGTCCGCTCAGACGATAGTCGCGCACACCGAGGAAAGTGAAATTCTCCGCCAGCAGCCATTGCAGGAACTGAATCGCCTCGGCGATCTCGTCGACCGGCAACGGCGGCGGATTGGTTTTCAGTTCGGTCACGATGGCGCTGGCGTGGTCGCGCATCGCACGCCAATCCTGAACCGCCACGCGAACTTCACCGAGCACTGTCTGCAACGCGCGCACGAGTTCATCGCGGCTCGCGTCGTCCGCCAATGGCGTGAGATGAACGTGGATAAAGCTTTCGCGTTTTCCTTTGGACGCGCCGGGACCGTTGAGCGTTGTCAGCTTGCTGCCATTCCGCTGCACACAGAACATCGGGTGTGCGACCAGGCGCACATCAAGACGAGGGTCTGCAATCTCACCCATCACCGAATCGACCAGGAACGGCATATCGTCGTTGACGATCTCGATCACCGCGATCGCCTTCCGGTCGCCGGAAGCCGCGAGCGCCACGTTGTCGCAACGAATTTTCGGCGTGCCTGACGCTCGATCAACCATGAAATCGTAAGCGCGTTCCGCCAGGGTCGCGACATCCTCCGCACCGTAACGCGCGAGGTCTTCCGGCACGGACCGGCCAAAAAGCTGCGCGACGAAACTTCCCGGGATTTCGCGACGCCGCTTGCCCAGCGCGGCGCTTGCCTGCTCGATCACACCGCGGGCAGCGCTTTCGTCCGGACTGGCGGGAAGCTCAACGGCCATGGAACCTCATGCGTCTCGCATTACGGGCGAATTTTCCGCTTGCGGGATCATGCGTGAAAAGGAATCGGTCGAGACGGATTTGAAGTGTTCACATTCTGCGTGGGCGCGTCGAGAGCAACACACCATTTGGTGACGCGTCGGTGACAAGGGTTGCAAAACGTCGCCGACACACCCCTTAACTGTCTGAACCAAAACATAAAAAGCCAGCCGTGACGTCGTATCGCGAGTGCACGGAACATTGTATTCTTGTCGCTGGAGCGGTGAACTTCAGGGACGGGAAATGCCGAAGGTCAGTAAATCAGCCAAATTTGCCAGCAAGGCGGCGGTTGCAAAGCCGAACAAAGGGGCGCCGATGCTGCGCGCCATCAAGGGCGGCAAGACCGCACCGGTGAAAGGACCACCCGGCAAACCGGTCTCGGCAAAACCACCCCTTGGCAAAACCGCCGGCAAGCCGATGCCGCTGAAGCCGGTCCCTGTGGCTGCCGACGATCTTCCGGTCATAGCGCTCAATCTGGAGCCCGCGAAGCTGTCGCCCGCCATGACCGCCTATTTCAGAAAATGTCAGGACAGGCTCGGTTTCGTGCCGAACGTGCTCCTCGCTTACGCTTTCGACCCGACGAAGCTCGAGACTTTCGTCGCCATGTACAACGACCTGATGTTGGGGGATTCCGGTCTCTCCAAGCTCGAACGCGAAATGATCGCGGTGGCGGTGTCTTCGCAAAACCGCTGCTACTATTGTCTGACCGCCCACGGCGCGGCCGTGCGCCAATTTTCCGGAAACCCGCTGCTCGGAGAGCATCTGGTGATGAACTATCGCGTGGCGCGTCTGAACAAGCGCCAGCGAGCCATGCTCGATTTCGCGGTCAAACTCACGGCTTCGCCCTGGAGCGTCGAAGAAGGCGACCGGGAGCGGCTGCGCCGCGTCGGTTTTGCGGATCGGGACATCTGGGATATTTCGGCAGTCGCCGGCTTTTTCAATATGTCCAACCGGGTCGCATCTGCCACCGACATGCGGCCGAACTCGGGTTATCACGGACGAGCGCGGTAGACCTTATATCGCTCTGTTTCGGATCGGCTTCATTCCCGCGTCATCGATGATCCCGTTCGAGCCATATTTTCCGTGCTAGGTGAGGCTGGGTCCCGGCTTCAGTGGGGACGAGCGAAAGAGTGCCAATGGCTCGGATTTTCTTCGCTTGCGTAGCCTTTTTTGCAACGGTCACCGCTTCCGCGCAGGTCGCGCCCGTCGCCCGTTCCTCCTCGATCCGTCCGGCACAGACTGTCATTGCTCATAACGGATTGGTCGTCTCGCAGGAGCAACGCGCGTCGCGCATCGGCGTTGAGATTCTCGACCGCGGCGGCAACGCCGTCGACGCCGCCGTGGCGGTCGGATTCGCGCTGGCCGTAACTTACCCGCGCGCCGGCAATATTGGCGGCGGCGGGTTCATGATCGTCCATCTCGCCAAGGACAACCGCGATATCGCGATCGACTACCGCGAAACTGCACCGGCAGCGGCAAGCGAGACCATGTTTCTCGATTCGCGAGGCAATCCGGATCCGGACAAGTCCCGCGACAGCGCGCTCTCCGTGGGCGTGCCCGGCACCGTCGCTGGTCTTGCGTTGGCGCATGCAAAATACGGATCGGGAAAGCTCACGCTTGCGGACCTGATTGCACCGGCGATCGATCTTGCGGCCAAAGGCTTCCAGGTGGAAGACGATCTTGCCGATACACTGCCCCAGGCGCGCGTGAGGCTGCAACGCTGGCCCTCGACGACGACGATTTTTTTCAATGGCGATCAGCCGCTACAGGAAGGCGATCGGTTGATCCAGCTTGACCTTGCTGACACGCTGCAAGCAATCGCGAAGGATGGCCCCAGCGCCTTCTATCAGGGCCGCACTGCCGCGCTGATCGCTTCGGCCATTGCGCGAGCCGGCGGCATTGTGACCAAAGATGATTTCGCAAATTATCGCCCGGTCGAGCGCCCTGTCGTGCGCGGCAGCTATCGCGGTTACGACATCGTGTCCGCTCCGCCGCCTTCATCCGGCGGCGTGCATCTGATCGAGATGCTCAACGTTCTTGAAGGCTACGATCTCGCGAAGCTCGCCCGCGAGGAATCGCTGCACGACATGATCGAAGTCATGAAGCGCGCCTTTGCCGATCGCGCCGTTTTCATGGGCGATCCCGATGCGGTGAAGATCCCCATGGAGGGATTGATTTCGAAGGCCTATGCGAAATCGCTGCGGGACCAGATCAACGAGCGGGCCACGCCGTCTGACCAGATCCGCGCAGGCAAGCCTGCCGATTTCGAAGGCCGCAACACGACGCATTTTTCGGTGGTCGATCGCGAGGGTAATGCCGTATCGAACACCTACACATTGAATTTTTCCTATGGCCTCGGCCTCGTTGCCGAAGGCACCGGGGTGCTGCTCAACAATGAGCTTGACGATTTCACTTCCAAGCCGGGCACGGCGAATGCTTATGGCTTGATGGGCTATAACGCCAATCTTCCCGCACCGGGCAAGCGGCCGCTGTCCTCGATGACGCCGACCATCGTCCTCAAGGACGGCAAGCCGATGCTGATCACCGGTTCGCCGGGCGGTAGCTGGATCATCAGTGCCGTATTGCAGGTGATCGTGAACGTGCTCGACTTTCATATGCCGCTCGGCGACGCGATCAGCGCGCCCCGCATCCACGAGCAATGGCAGCCCGATGAGGTCTACGTCGAGCCCGGAATTGAGCCTGACGTACTCGATGCCCTGGCAAAACGCGGCCACAAGATTGTGCCGACGTATCCGCACACGTCCGCTAATTCAATTGAAGTGACTGCGGACCGTTACGTGGGTGCTGCTGATCGGCGTACCCGCGGCTCGCTGGCTGCAGGGTTTTGAGCGTGCTTATCGCGCCCGGTTTAACCCGATACCATGCATTGTCGTGAGGCTCGGGGGAGCCAATGAGACGGCGCGATTTTGCGATCCTTTTTGTCGTCAGGGCACCAAACCAGGCGAACTGCCGGTAGAGCAACCCACCAAGTTCGACCTGTGCATCAATCTCAGGACCGCGAAGACGCTGGGCGTTACAATTCCGGAATCCTTTCTCGTCAGGGCCGATAAAGTGATTGAATAAATGAAGCGTCGAAAGTTCATTGCTCTTGTTGGCGGCGCGGTGGCAATGCCGCTTATTGCTCGAGCACAGCAAAACGAGCGGATGCTCGGGAGTGGCGGGAAGGCACGCTCTGACAGTGCGGTCGACCGTCTGTCGCTTCCGGATACGATCGAGTTCAACGGTGAAGGCTATCGGTTGTCGTGGAGTTCGCACCCGAAGCCTCACTATTATAAGCAGGAATATTTGCCGGCGGGTCAGACGAGCGAACGGTTCCAGCGGATGATGCTGGTCGAAGCCATTCTGCGGGGGGTCGATATCAACGACGCGGTGGCTGCCAAGGTAAGTATGCTCAACAAACGCAAGTCGACTGATCCAACCGTCAACTTCGCCGTCGTTAAGAATCCAAAAAATGGCGAGATAATTCTCGATTTCATCCTCAGCGCGCAAGACCCCAAGGGAGAAGACATCATCGAATGGAATGCCTATCGTTATGCGGCGTTGAAAGGCAACGGTGGCACATCTGGCGTGCTCTTGTTTGGCATCAGCCGGCGTGGGTACGGCGACGATGCAACAAATTTTCTCCGCAGGCTGAAGTCAGCGCGCCCGGCGGAGATCAGCGCACTCGCAACCTACCCGCTACCAGTCGTCCGGCCGATGGATTAGGTTCGAGTCTGGAAAGAGCATATGCCCGCAGTTGGCCAAGTACTGGAGCGGGCGAAGGGATTCGAACCCTCGACCCCGACCTTGGCAAGGTCGTGCTCTACCCCTGAGCTACACCCGCATCCGGTAGATATCTGGCCGAAAACCATTATCGGCTGCCAAGGCCGATCCTATAGCCAAAAGGTCAGGCTAAAAGCAACCCGCGCCAAAATCAGTACGGCCGACCGCCATGTTTGCGGGGTGCACGGGCGTCCACCGGCCCTTGCCAGCGCGGATTCTGGTTACAGAAGCCTCTGATCCCGGCAATGATCGTCTGCCGGCATTCTTCGAAGGTGCGGAACTGACAGTCTTCCGATGCATCGCTGCCGAAATTGCGGATTGCGCACCAAGGCCCTTCATTGGCGCGCACCGGATCGATGGCCAACACCTGGAACAGGACAAATCCACTGATGGCCAGAATGACAATGCGCAACATAGTCAACCTCTTCGGTTTGGCCGGCGAAGCAACGCAGGATCAATCGCGCTGAACGTGGCGGCGGTGGCGGGTGCTTTTGCCCTTCGGGACAGGCCCGGTCCAGCGCGGATTCGGATTACAAAAACCGCGATTGCCGGCCAGAATCTGAGGCCGGCACTCTTCGAAAGTACGGTACTGGCAATCCTCGTAGACCGCTTCGGTGCCGACCTGGAGGAATGCGCACCAGGGGCCCTCAGCGGCGATTACCGGCCGCGCATGAAGTGAAACGGCAGTAATGGCCGCACCCGCAATCAGTAAAATGCGCATGATCTTTTACCTCTTCGGTTGCCCGGTAATACTAACACCTTGCCACCTGGAATATTGCAGCAATGCCAAAAACGCCGGATCAACTCTTCGCAGAACTCGATGCCTTGGGTATCAAGCATTCAACGGTAAAACATCCGCCGTTATTTACAGTTGAGCAATCGCAAAGCCTGCGCGGGACGATTCCGGGCGGCCACACCAAGAATCTGTTTCTGCGCGACAAGAAATACGCAATTTATCTGGTGGTTGCGCTCGAAGATGCCAATATCGACTTGAAGGGACTGCACCGGCGCCTCGCCGCCAATGGCCGTTTTTCTTTCGGCTCTTCCGATTTGCTGCGCGAAGTCATGGGCGTGGAGCCCGGTGCAGTAACCCCCTTCGGCGCCACCAACGACACACAAGGCCGCGTAACCGTGGTGCTTGACGCGCCCATGATGGAGCACGAAACGCTCAACTATCATCCGCTGGTCAACACCATGACGACGTCCATAAATCGCGATGATCTCGTGAAATTCCTCGAATCGACGGGCCATATCCCCCGAATCGAGCGGGTTTCAGAAGCCGCCTCGAACCTGCCTTGATGATTGCGTTAGCATCCGGGATAACCCATCTAATCCGTCAGGGACCATTCATATTCAGGCTATTTGAGGCTGGGTGAGGCAAGACGATATGCTGCAGAACGGCGGGTCAGCGACGATGGCCGATGTGGTCAAGGATACGACCACGCAAGGCTTCATGAAGGACGTGATCGAGGAATCCAAGCGCCAGCCCGTGCTGGTGGATTTCTGGGCGCCCTGGTGCGGCCCATGCAAGCAGCTCACGCCGGTTCTCGAAAAAACCGTGAAGGCCGCCAAGGGCAAGGTGAAGCTCGCCAAGATGAACATCGATGAGCATCCGGCTGTTCCGGGCCAGATGGGCATCCAGTCGATCCCGGCCGTGATCGCATTCTCGAACGGCCAGCCGGTCGACGGTTTCATGGGGGCTCTGCCAGAGAGTCAGGTGGTCGCGTTCCTGGAGCGGATCACCAAAGGCGCTGTCGGCGCCGAAGAAAAAGACTTGCTGAAGTCTGCCGATGCTGCGCTTGCCGAAGGAAATGCTGCAGGTGCGGCCGAAATGTATGCGCAGCTCCTCGCCGAGGACAGCGCGAACATACAGGCGCTCGCGGGTCTCACGCGTTGCTATATTGAAACCGGCGCGCTCGAACAGGCCAAGCAAACGCTCGCGCTTGTGCCCGAGGTCAAGCGAAATGACGCTTCAGTGGCGGCTGCCCGCGCTGCGCTTGAGATCGCCGAGCAGGCCAAGTCGATCGGACCGTTGGCGGAGCTTGAACAAAAGGTGGTTGCCGATCCGCTCAATCATCAGGCGCGCTTCGATCTCGCGGTTGCGCTCAATGCCAAGGGCAAACGCGAAGACGCGGTCAAGCATTTGATCGAAGTCGTCAAGCGCGACCGCAAGTGGAATGACGACGGCGCGCGCAAGCAGCTCGTGCAGTTTTTCGAAGCGTGGGGTCCGACCGACCCGGCGACTGTGGAAGGACGCAAGCGCCTGTCGTCGATTCTGTTTTCGTAGACGTTTCGCTCTGGCAACGGCACCGGGGTGGCGGGGTAAGCACAGATGCCGATGAACGCTCAATATCGCGGCCCGATCGAAATGCCCGGAACCATCCCGGTGTTTCCGCTGCCTGGCGCATTGCTTTTGCCGCGCGGGCAGATGCCACTCAATATTTTCGAACCGCGCTATCTTGCGATGGTCGACGACGCGTTGCGCGACGGGCATCGATTGATCGGAATGATTCAGCCAGAAGTCTCTCATGGCGACGAGGCTGCCAAGCCGGCCCTCTACAAGATCGGTTGCGTGGGACGCATCACGCAGCTCGCGGAGAGCGGCGATGGCCGTTATTTGATCGAGCTCACCGGCGTTTCACGTTTTCGCATCGAACAGGAGTTGAAGGTTGCAACGCCCTATCGGCAATGCCGGGTTACCTATGCGCCATTCGCAGACGATTTCATCGCGCGCAAAGGCGAGAACGCGGTCGATCGGAAGGCATTACTAGCCGCCCTGACCGATTTTCTTAAAGCCAACGATCTCAAGGCGGATTGGGAGGGTATCGAAAATGCTCCCAATGAAGCCCTGGTCAATGCGTTATCAATGATGTCGCCCTACGGCGCAGCGGAAAAGCAGGCGCTGCTGGAGGCGCAGGATCTTAAGACGCGCGCCGAAATTCTGATCGCCATCACCGAAATCGACCTCGCCAAGAAAAACACCGAAGGCGAGCCGCAGTTGCAGTGAATCTTCCTTGTCATGCGGCCGGGACAAGCCCGACCATGACAGACTATAATGGGCAGCAACAACGGGAGTTACGATGTCCACTGTCCCGCCTGCCGACCGGTCCTCCGACGGCGTTGATCCGAAGCTCCTGGAAATTCTGGTCTGCCCTCTGACAAAAGGGCCGCTCGAATACGACGCCGTCAATCAAGAGCTGATCTCGCGCAAAGCAAAGCTCGCCTACCCGATCCGTGACGGCATACCGATCATGCTTCCGGAGGAAGCGCGCCGGTTGGAGTAAAAGGAAACAACCATATTTGGCCATCATCGCCGGGGCATGTCCCGGCGGTCTCGTTTGGGCCGTCACAGCCATGCAGAATAATAGAAAGCAAAGCGCGATTACGGGAGAGACATGCAATGATCAAAGTCTGGGGCCGCACTACCTCATCCAATGTCCAAAAGGCCATGTGGGCCGTGGGCGAGCTCAAACTCGAACATGAGCGCATCGATATCGGGGGCGCATTCGGCAAGAACAAAGAGCCCGCCTATCTCGCAATGAACCCGAACGGTCTCGTGCCGACGCTGGAAGAAGAAGACGGCTTCCTTCTGTGGGAATCGAATTCCATCGTGCGATATCTCGCCGCCAAGCACGACAAAAGGGGTGCGCTTGAGCCGATGGATGCCAAGCAACGCGCAATCGCCAGCCAGTGGATGGACTGGCAACTGTCGGTGGCGGGGCCGGCAATCACACCGGCATTCTGGGGCCTGATCCGCACGCCGCCGGAAAAGCGCGACATGGCTGCGATCAAGGCCTCGCAAGACAAGACAACCGACGCGATGGGAATGCTCGATGCGCGATTGGGCAGGACAGAGTATGTCGCCGGCCCGGCCTTTTCCTACGGCGACATTCCTGTCGGCATCATGTGCTATCGCTTCGTGCAGCTGGTGCCGGACCGCCCAAAAATGCCCAACCTCGATCGTTGGTACGGCGCGATTTCATCGCGCCCGGCATTCAAGGATCATGTCGGCAGCGTTCCCCTGTCCTAAACGCTCACTATCCGCTCGGGCGAATTCAAAGCGCTTCGCCCTTGAGTAGCTTCGGCACGTCGCCGGTAAAGCCGGCTGCTTCCCGGATGAACACGCGCTTGAGCGCGGGCATGCGTTCGACCAGTCCAAGGCCGATGTCGCGGGCAAGCCGCAACACGTCGGAATGGTTGGAGAACAGCCGGTTCAACCCATCGGTCGCGATGCCCATAGTCATGGTGTCGAAGCGCCGCCAGCGCTGATAGCGCTCGAGCACATCCGGTCCGCCGGGATCGAGCCCCAGGCGCGCTGCGTCGGCGATCGCCTCGGCAAGTGCGGCCACATCGCGCAGGCTCATATTAAGCCCCTGCCCGGCGATCGGATGGATAATGTGCGCGGCGTCGCCGATCAGCGCCAGTCTCTCGCCGATGAATGTGCGCGCAGTGAAGAGCCCGAGAGGGAACGCGCGGCGTGGGCCAATGACCTCGATGTCGCCGAGCTGCAAGCCGAAACGCTTTTCAAGCTCGGCGTGAAACTCCCCATCCGGCAACGCAACGATACGGTCCGCGTCACGCGCAGTTTCGGTCCATACGATCGAGCAACGTTTCCCGGTGAGCGGCAGGATGGCAAAAGGACCCGCCGGCAAAAAATGTTCTTCGGCGCGGCCATTGTGATCGCGCTCGTGACCGACCGTCGTTACGATTGCGGACTGATCGTAATTCCACCCATAAGTGACGATGTCTGCCTGCTCGCGGATCAGCGAACGCGCGCCGTCAGCGCCAACCAGCAGGTGTGTGGAAATGATTTCATTGCTATTGAGTGCGACCGCGATGGCATTCTCATCTCGTTCAAAGCCGGAGACCGCACCCGCGCGCAAATCAACGCCGGTCTCCCTTGCCTTTGCAACCAGGGCATCGACCAAGTCCTTGTTCTCGACCATATGCGCAAATGGCTCGCCTTCTTCCACCTCTCCGCCGAAGGTGAGAAAAGTCGGCCTCACAGCATCCTCGAGCTTGGAGTCGGTCACAACCATGTCGAGAATTGGCTGCGCTCTGTCCGCGACTGCATCCCAGACCCCGATTGCCTCGAAGAGCCGCCGCGCCGCGGCGGCGATTGCCGAGGCGCGCGGGTCCCTGGACTGCGCATGCGCCAGCGCCGGATCGGCTACGACGACCGTGAAGGGACTGCCCAGCCCCTGACGCAACGCGATGGCGAGTGCCAGGCCGGCAAATCCGGCCCCGCCGACAACAACATCGGTCCGTGGCATCCCGTCTTTATTCATTCGCATTCCTTGTAAATCTCGCCACAGCATAGCAGGTTGACGGCGTTGTTCGACCTTTTGCGGGCCCGCTCATGTCGTCAGCCGTCCAGGATTTGCTCAATATTCTCGATCTAGAACCGCTGGAAGTGAACCTGTTCCGCGGCCGCTCGCCGCAGGTCGGCTGGCAGCGTGTGTTCGGCGGACAGGTGATCGGCCAGGCGCTGGTCGCGGCCGTGCGTACCGTCGAAATACGTCCGCCGCACTCGCTGCACGCTTACTTCCTGCTGCCGGGCGATCCTAAAGTTCCCATTATCTACGACGTCGATCGCATCCGCGACGGAAAGAGTTTCACGACCCGGCGCGTGACCGCCCGCCAGCACGGCCATCCAATTTTTTCCATGCTGGTCTCGTTCCATACCGACGAACCTGGCCTCGACCATCAGGCCAAAATGCCGGACGTGCCTCCGCCGGAAAAACTTCCGAGCGAAATCGATATGCGAGAAAAACTGTTGCCGATGATGCCCGATCCGGTCCGGCGTTATTATGAACGCGAGCGGCCGATCGAACTGCGCCCGGTCGAGTTCGAGCGCTATCTCGGAAAGAAAATTCCAGGAGGGCAATTCAACATCTGGATTCGTACCACCGGCAAGCTGCCCGACCTTCCGGCGATCCATCAATGCGTGCTGGCATACGCCTCCGACATGATGCTGCTCGATACCGCACTGGCGCCACACGGACGCACGCTATTTGAAAATGAATTCATGGCTGCCAGTCTCGACCACGCGTTGTGGCTGCATCGGCCGTTTCGTGCCGACGACTGGCTGCTCTACGCTCAGGATTTGCCGAACCTGCATGGCTCGCGCGGCTATGCGCGCGGGCTTATATTCAAACGCGACGGGACGCTGGTCGCGTCGGTCGCTCAGGAAGGCCTGGTGCGCCAACGACGGGAAACCTGACGTGTACAATGAAACGATTGGTCGCGGTTTCTTTGGTCCTGATTTCAACTGTGACGGTTGCGCTTTGTGCATCGGGCAGGCAGCCCGCGCCGCCCGGTTCTTTCGAAGACGCGCCGCCGCAATACACCCGTTTTAGTGCAGCAGAGCTCGAGCGCGGTTTTCTCGCGCTGGCGTTCGGATCCGATCTGCGCATTGGCGCACGCCCGCTCGGCATTCGCCGTTTCGACCAACCCATCCGGGCCCGCATCATTAACGGCGGCAGCATCGACCGAACCATCGCGATGGCGCGCGTGATCGAGGAGTATGCACGCGAAGTACCTAATTTGGGTCTGGCAATCGGCGCACCGGTGGCGCCCGCCGAAGTCGAATTGAGGCTGATTGACGAAAAAGATTTTCGATCGGCGCTACAAGCCGCCTTCGGCGCGAAAATTGCCGATACGTTCGTCGTGCGGACCGATCCGCAATGCATGACCAGCGTTAAATCGACCGCGGACGGGAAAATCGTCCACTCGGTGTCATTTATCATAGTCGACAAGGGTGACGACGTTTTCCTCGACTGCGCGTACCATGAATTGCTGCACGCTTTCGGGCTGTCGAACCATGACCAGCACAATTCCTGGACCGCTCTCAATCAGAACCGGATGGTGGGCTATCTCACGGCCTACGACCGCTCGCTGCTGACGCTGCTATATGACTCGCGCATCAAGCCCGGGATGACAATTCGGCAGGCGCGCGCCATCTTGCCTTCGATCATTTCCGAACGTGGTCTTGCCACGCCCAATCAACGCAAATGAGTCAGTATCACTGACCTTCTATGCCTGGAAATACGGCGTCGTGCCTGTGGGTAGAGCAACAGACCCGCTTATTTTTTAGGCCGCCGGTCGCTAGCTTAGTCGGACGAGCCCGTGCCGGTCCTACCCGGGACGGGTTTTCATTGGGTGTGCCCGATTCTAAGGGCGCCGTTTGGCCAGGGGCAAGGCAATTCATGAAGTTGGTCATCGCAATCATCAAACCCTTCAAGCTCGATGAGGTCCGCGAGGCGCTAACCCGTCTCGGCATTCAGGGCATGACCGTCGCGGAGGTCAAAGGCTACGGGCGGCAAAAGGGACATACGGAAATTTACCGCGGCGCTGAGTATGCGGTGAATTTCCTCCCGAAATTGCGCCTGGAGATCGCGGTCGCGAGCGAGCAGGTCGACAAGGTCATGGAAGCCCTCGCCGTCGCCGCCAGAACTGGACAGATCGGCGACGGAAAAATCTTCGTCACGCCAATCGAACAAGCCGTGCGCATCCGCACCGGCGAGACCGACGCGGACGCCCTCTAGAGACTTCAGCAGATCAACATGGAGAGATGACATGACACAGGCGTACCTGCGTCCTGCCCCGGCGGTGGCCATGCTGGTCGTGGCCTCGCCGGCTTTCGCGCAAGGCTCCAACATTGCTTCCAAGATCGACGGCGCCGATACCGCGTGGATGATCGGAGCCACCGGTTTGGTGCTGATGATGACGATTCCGGGCCTGGCATTGTTTTATGCCGGCATGGTGCGGAAGAAAAATGTGCTCGCGACCATGGCACAAAGTCTTGCCGCGACTTTCCTGGTTTCGATCCTCTGGGCGCTTATCGGATACACGCTTGCCTTTAGTGGCGATGGTCCTTTCATCGGAACGCTCGACCGTATTTTCCTTGACGGAATGTCGCTCGACGCGATTTCGCCTCTGGCAAAGACGATCCCCGAAAGCCTCTTCATGATCTATCAGATGACGTTCGCCATCATCACCGTGGCGCTGGTTGCCGGTTCTGTCGCCGATCGTCTGCGCTTTTCGGCATTTCTGCTGTTCTGCACATTCTGGCTGCTGCTTGTCTACGTGCCGATTGCGCACTGGGTTTGGGGCGGCGGATTTCTCGGCACTTATGGCGTGATCGATTTTGCGGGCGGAACTGTCGTACACCTCAATGCGGGGGTCGCTGGACTGGTTGCGGCTTATGTGCTTGGCGCGCGCCGCGGCTATGGCACCGACAATCTTGCTCCGTACGATCTCACGCTGGCTGTGATCGGCACGGGCCTGTTGTGGGTTGGCTGGTTCGGCTTCAACGGCGGGTCCGCCCTCGGGGCCAACTCTCGCGCTGCAATGGCAATCGTATCGACGCATCTTGCGGCAAGTGCCGGCGCATTTACCTGGATGGCGCTGGAATGGTGGACGCGTGGCAAACCATCCGTCCTCGGAATGATTTCGGGCGCGGTCGCGGGCCTCGGCACGATAACGCCCGCCTCCGGCTTTGTGCTGCCCATGCAAGCCCTATTGATCGGCATCATCGCCGGCAGCCTCTGCTTCTGGGCCTGCACCTGGCTCAAACTCAAGATCGGATATGATGACTCGCTTGACGTATTCGGCGTGCACGGCATCGGCGGCTTCACCGGCACACTGCTCGCGGGCGTATTTGCTGTCAGTGCTCTATCGGTCAGCCCCGAAATGCCCGGCGGCGTGCACGGATTGCTCGAAGGCAATCCACAACAGGTCGTCGCGCAGCTCTACGGCATCGTGGTCACGCTGGTCTGGTCGGGCGCAATGACGTTCGTGATTCTGAAGGTCATCAGCGCGATCGTGCCGTTGCGCGTGAAACAGGAAGACGAGGTCATGGGCCTCGACGTCACCCTGCATGGCGAAGCGCTTCAATAGCGGGAAAATATTTCGCGCCGGCTTGAAATATCGGCGCGAAATGCCTGCACAATTGCTGACTAATTTTTAAGCAGGCTTTCCGAGCCTTGGCGCGTCTTTAAGCGTCTGACTTGACCTGCCTTTGCGGCGGTCAGTTGTCCACCGAATTTCACATATTGAATCAATCATATAGGCCAATGTCCCGCATCTGGCACGGCGTTTGATTCTATCTCCCTGGCCATGCCTGCGAAGCACGCTTCACGGGCCGGGCTCAGTGAACCCGCCCGCACTGCGTGAAGGTAGAAAACGGGCTCAAGCGGGGATCGAATCCATGAAAATCGTCATGGCCATTATCAAACCTTTCAAGCTCGACGAGGTCCGTGACGCTCTGACCTCCATAGGGGTGCAAGGGCTGACCGTTACCGAGGTCAAAGGATACGGGCGTCAAAAGGGGCACACGGAAATCTACCGTGGGGCCGAATATGCGGTGAGCTTTCTGCCGAAGATCAAGATCGAAGTGGCAGTGGACACCAAGCAAGTCGACAAAGTCATCGGGGCCATCACCGGCGCCGCCAAGACCGGTCAGATCGGGGACGGAAAAATCTTCGTCTTCAATCTCGAAAACGCCGTGCGCATCCGCACCGGCGAGACCGACGCCGCGGCGCTCTAGTAACCCGCACCGCAAACAATACGGACAGGAGTAAAACCATGACGTTGAAGAAATCCTCCCGTGCGGGGCTTTTGGCTCTCGCTTTCGGGATTGTGCTTGGTCTCTTTCTGAGCGTGGCGACTTATGACGCCAGTTACGCTCAGGCGCAGGCTCCCGCGGCCGCGGCCGCGGCCGCACCGCCCGCTCCCGCCGCACCGCCGCCGGCGTGCGCCAACGATCCCGATCCAAAGAAGGCCGTGCTCGAAAAGTGCACGCCGAATTCAGGCGACACCGCCTGGATGCTCACGTCGGTCGCGTTGGTCCTGATGATGACAGTCCCCGGCCTGGGGCTGTTCTACGGTGGCATGGTGCGCAAGAAGAACGTGGGCGACACGATCATGACGAGCTTTGCCGTCACGTGTCTTGTCACGATCCTCTATGCGATCATCACATACAGTCTCGCCTTCACGCCGGGTTCGGCGTTCATAGGCGGAACGAGCAGAGCATTCCTGCAAGGCATCCTGAGCGACATCTCGACAGGCATCGGCACGCCTAATGGTCTGGCGGTGACGATCCCTGAGACCGTCTATCTCTGCTTCCAGATGACCTTCGCCATCATTACACCGGCGCTGATTGCCGGTGCCTTCGCCGAGCGCATGAAGTTTTCGGCGATGCTGTGGTTCATCGGGCTCTGGGCAATCCTGGTCTATGCGCCAATCGCGCATTGGGTCTGGGGTGCTGATGGCTTCATGTCCAACGGCAACAACGACGCATACTTCAAGGTGCTCGACTTCGCCGGCGGAACGGTTGTGCATATCAATGCCGGTGTTGCCGGTTTGATGTGTGCGATCTGCCTCGGCAAGCGCAAGGACATGGGCCCGCCCCATAACATGGTACTCACCTTCATCGGCGCTTCCATGCTGTGGGTTGGCTGGTTCGGTTTCAACGCCGGTTCAGCCGTCACCGCCGGCATGCAGGCGGGCATGGCCATGACCGTGACGCAGATCGCCACCGCGGTCGCGGCATTCACCTGGATGATCGTCGAGTGGATTTGCCGCGGCAAGCCAACCGTCATCGGCATCTGTTCGGGCGCCGTCGCCGGCCTGGTTGCTATCACTCCGGCGTCCGGTTTCGTTGGCCCGGCTGGATCGATGGCAATCGGCGTTGCTGCCGGCGTGTTCTGCTACTGGGGCGTGACCGGACTAAAGCGCATCCTCGGCGCCGACGACGCGCTCGATTGCTTCGGTGTTCACGGCGTCGGCGGAATCGTCGGTGCTTTGCTCACCGGTGTGTTCGCGATCTCCGAATACGGCGGCACATCCGGCCTGATCGAGGGCAATGCGGCCCAGATGGTCAACCAAATCGAGGGTATCGCCGTCGTGCTGATCTACGACGCGATCGTTTCGCTGATCCTGCTCAAGGTCATCGATGCGGTCATTGGCCTGCGCGTGTCCGACGAAGTCGAGCGCGAAGGCCTCGACCTCGCGCTGCACGGAGAGGTCGTGCAGTAGAGCCAAGAACAGCGGCAGGGGCGGAACCCGGCACTGCCCCTTCCGTTGAGGCCCTGGTCCACCTGGACCGGGGCCTCTCTTTTTGGCCCTGCGGCCTTCCATTCGTCGGGCAAACCACGCGAAATCCCGATGGTTAACGGGGTCTTAACCTCGCCTTCTCTATTGTGGGGAAACCCTTGTGCGGCGGGCCAGGCCCCGCCCGTGTCGACGCATGTCCATGATGAACGCCCAGCGCGAGCCTGCCTCTTCCGCTCCTTCGGCGCTCGACTTCCGGTCGCCTTTCGTGCGCTTGACCGAGTTGATCGCGGGGATCGAGCCGGGCAAGCCGGCCATCAACTTGTCGGTGGGAGAACCGCAGCACCCCGTTCCGTCGTTCGTCGGGCCCGCGCTATCCGCACATCTCAAGGATTTCGGTCGTTATCCGGCCAACAAAGGCATCGAACCGTTTCGCGCTGCCGTCGCCCAGTGGCTCGGACGCCGCTACAAGCTCACACGACCGGTTGATCCTGACACCGAAATTTTGGTGCTCAATGGCACGCGCGAAGGCCTGTTCCTCGCCGCGATTGTCGCCAAACGTTGGGTGACACGGCGCGTCGGCAAGCCGGCCGTCCTGATTCCCAATCCATTTTATGCCGCGTACGCGGCCGGTGCGCTCGCCGCCGACTGCGAGCCCGTCTACTTGCCAGCGACGCGCAAAAGCGGTTTTTTGCCTGATCTCAGTGAACTTGATGATGCCCTACTGGCACGCACTGTCGCCTGCTACATCGCTTCGCCATCGAATCCGCAAGGGGCCGTCGCCGGCCGCGACTATCTGGAAAAGCTTGTGGGCCTGGCTCGCCGCCATGGCTTTCTGGTGTTCGCCGACGAATGTTATTGCGAGATCTACAGCGACGATCAGCCACCAGGAACGCTGGAGGCATCCGGACCGGACTTTGCCAACGTCGTGGTGTTCCATTCGCTTTCCAAGCGATCGAATCTGCCGGGCCTGCGCGTGGGCTTCGTCGCCGGAGACCGGCATTTCCTTGCGCCCTATCTTGAACTGCGCAACATCGCCGCGCCGCAGGTGCCGACACCTGCGCAATATGTGGCAATTGCCGCATATGACGATGAAGCGCACGTGCGCGACAATCGAACGCTTTACTCCGCCAAGTTCGATCTTGCCGATCAGATCATCGGTAACCGCTACGGATATGAACGCCCGGCCGGCGGGTTTTTTCTTTGGCTCGACGTCTCGGCACAAGGCGGCAGCGAGATCGTGACCAAGAGACTGTGGGCGGAAGCCGGAGTGCGCGTGGTGCCAGGACGATACCTCGCGCGTGAGCAAGCGGACGGCAGCAATCCCGGCGCGGACTACATCCGCGTCGCCATGGTGCAGGACAAGGCGGCTACCGCCGAGGCGTTACATCGCCTCGTCGCGCTGCTCGGTTGAGGATGTAACAGCATGCGCGCGACAGATCGCAGCCTCGACGTCATCGCTTTCGTTTCGGAGCATTTCCGCGACATAATACGCAGGCGCTTGAGTGAACTCGCGGGACTCTCGCTGATCACCTTGTCGCTGCTTGGCGCTGTCGCACTCGCCACCTGGTCTGTGCAAGATCCTTCACTCAGTCACGCCACCCAAAAGCCGATCCATAATTTGCTTGGCTTCCCTGGCGCGATTTTCTCCGACCTGGCGATGCAGCTGCTTGGCCTGGCGGCCATTTTGCTGTTGGTGCCGGAAGCGCTGCTCGGCTGGCGCCTGCTGTCGCACAGGCCGCTGGGGGAGAAATGGCGCAGCCTGTTATGGATCGTCGTCACGTTTCTGGCCGCCGCATTCGCCTCCACGCTGCCCCACATCGGCTCTTGGCCGCTTCCGACCGGCCTTGGCGGCGTTGCGGGCGATGCGGTGCTTCGCGTCCCGGCGATGATTTTCGGCGCCCCGGTCGCCGGGTTCACGCGGCTCGTCCTATGCATCGTCTTCGCTCTGGCGACGGCGCTAACACTGGCGCTGGCTATTGGCGCAGGCGGCCATAAAGAAAGACGGGTCGCGCGCAATGTCGCCGACGATGATGACGATATTGAAGACGAAGACGCAGATGACGATCGTGGTTCGGCATGGCTCGGCATGATCGTGCATGCGCTCTTGAGCTGGAAAGCGCGGATCGGCCGCATGATACGGGGGGAAACGCGGACACGTATTCCCATGCCTGCGACGCAGGGCTCACGCCAGGAGCCACGCTTTGACGAATTCGGCCGTGGAGCATCCGCCTACGAAAGCGGCGAAGAGGACGACATTGACGCCCCGGCGCCGCGCCGGCGTGCTGCTGCAATGCGCCCCGCCCGGCGTTCCGCCTCGGGCTACACGCTGCCCTCTCTCAATCTTTTGGCTGCGGCGCGCGCCAGCGAACGCACCACCTTGTCGCGCGATATTATCGACGCCAACGCAACGGCGCTCGAAAGCGTGCTGCAGGATTTCGGCGTGCGCGGTGAAATCATCAATGCCCGCCCCGGCCCGGTGGTCACGCTTTACGAGCTCGAACCGGCGCCCGGCATCAAGTCCTCCCGCGTAATCGGGCTTTCCGACGATATCGCCCGCTCGATGAGCGCGGTATCTGCGCGCGTCGCAGTCGTGTCGGGACGTAACGCGATCGGCATCGAATTGCCCAATCCGACGCGCGAGAAAGTTTATCTGCGCGAATTGTTGACCGGGATCGACTACAACGAAAATACGGCCAAACTGCCGCTGTGTCTGGGCAAGACGATTGGTGGTGAATCCGTGGTCGTCGATTTGTCGCGCATGCCGCATTTGCTCATCGCCGGCACGACCGGTTCGGGCAAGTCGGTCGCGATCAACACCATGATCCTATCGCTGGTCTACAGGCTGACGCCTGATCAATGCCGGCTGATCATGGTCGATCCGAAAATGCTCGAATTATCCGTGTATGACGGAATCCCGCATCTCCTCACACCTGTCGTTACCGATCCGAAAAAGGCGGTCGTCGCACTCAAGTGGGCGGTGCGCGAAATGGAGGGTCGCTACAAGAAAATGTCGAAGCTCGGCGTACGCAACATCGAGGGCTATAACGCGCGCGTCGCCGAGGCAAAGGTGAAAGGTGAAACGCTCACCCGCACCGTCCATACCGGCTACGACAAAGAGACTGGCGCAGCGATCTACGAAAAAGAGCAGCTCGATCTCGAGCCGTTGCCGCTCCTTGTGGTGATCGTCGACGAGATGGCCGATCTGATGATGGTCGCCGGAAAGGACATCGAAGGGGCAATCCAGCGCCTGGCGCAGATGGCCCGCGCCGCAGGCATCCACGTCATCCTGGCGACCCAGCGTCCCTCGGTTGACGTGATCACCGGCACCATCAAGGCGAATTTCCCGACCCGCATCTCGTTCCAGGTCACGTCCAAGATCGACAGCCGTACCATTCTGGGCGAACAGGGCGCGGAGCAGCTCCTTGGGCAGGGTGACATGCTTTATATGGCGGGCGGCGGGCGGATCAGCCGTGTACACGGACCGTTCGTATCGGATGACGAGGTCGAGAAGGTTGTCCGGCACTTAAAGTCGCAGGGCGTGCCGGAATACCTCGAGGAGGTCACCGCCGGTGGTGATGAAGAAGACGAAAACGGTAATGCCATTTTCGATTCGACCAATATGGGCCTTGCGGAAGGTGGCGATCTCTACCACCAGGCAGTTGCCATCATAAAACGAGACCGAAAGGCTTCCACCTCCTATATCCAGCGGCGCCTTCAGATTGGATACAATCGCGCCGCCACGATCATGGAGCGGATGGAGGAAGAAGGAATCGTCGGCCAGCCCAACCATGCAGGCAAACGTGAAATCCTGATTCCCGAAAATCCGGCTGACGACCGCTATTGAGAATCGTTAAGTTCGCGATTAAGCCGGATTCGGTTCGAGGCTAGTGGGTCGCGAAATCGCCACACCCGGCCCATATAGGGCTTATCAAGATACCGCGGGGCGCAAGGCGGAGAACGTGATGGCGGCACACCACAACACGCAAATCGGCCAGAAACTGGCCTTTGCCGCGTTGTTCACTTGCCTCTCCGTGCCGGCTTTCGCCCAGACCATTCCACTTCCGACTCCCCGCCCGGTGCTTCAGGCCCAATCGAATGTTACGGGTACCGCCGCTGCGCCCGCGCCCAAAGCTCCAGCGCCGGCTCACGCACAGGCCACCCAGCCGGCCAAGCCCCCCAATCCGATCACCAATCCGTTCGCCGCGTTGCTTGGCAAGCCTGGTTCTACCGGCGCCCTTAGCCCGGAACAGCGCGCGATCGTCGAGCGGGTCAACGGTTACCTATCCAGTGTGCAGGCCCTGACTGGCAATTTCATTCAGGTCGGTCCCGATGGCAGCCGCACGCAAGGAGAGTTCTTCATCTCGAAACCTGGCCGGGTGCGCTTCGAATACGACGACCCCAGCCCTATTGAACTGATCGCAGACGGATCTTCGGTCGTGGTGCGCGATCGCCGGCTGGCGACTCAGGATGTCTATCCGTTGTCGCAGACACCGTTGCGTTTCCTGCTCGCCGAACGGGTCGATCTGACGAAGGACACGCATCTGATCGCGGTCTATGCCGACGACGTCTTCGCAACGGTGGTGGTCGAAGAAAAAAGCGGCATTGTCGGTACCAGCAGGCTGATGATCATGTTCAGCGCCAAGGACATGCAGCTCAAGCAATGGACCGTCACTGACCCGCAAGGGTACGACACCACTGTCGCGGTCTACAATCTGGACACCAGCAAACGCCCCGATCCGGCTTTGTTCAAGATCGACTACACCCGATATCACAATTGACAATTATTGCGCCCGTGGGCGGGCAGACCAACCATCGCTGAAAAATCAGTGGGTACGGGACGCCCGCGCATTCGCGGGGCGTGCCATTCCGGGTATGTTGGCTCATGACTTTTAAAATCACGACTTGGAATATCAATTCCGTTCGTTTGCGCATCGATCTCGTTGCCAAGTTCCTGAAAAGCGTGCGGCCGGATGTCCTTTGCCTGCAAGAAACCAAATGCCCGGACGACGCTTTCCCGATAAAGCGGTTCAGGCGCCTCGGGTACGAACACGTCGCGCTTAACGGACAAAAAGGCTATCACGGCGTCGCGGTTGTCTCCCGCGTTCCCTTTGAGCACGTCGACGTGCAGGTTTTTTGTGGCAAAGCCGATTGCCGGCATATTTCCGTGGTCCTGGGCGAGCGCGCAAAGCTCAAAGATCAGATTACGCTGCATAATTTTTACGTTCCGGCCGGCGGTGACGAGCCGGACCCTGACATCAACCCGAAATTCCAGCACAAACTTACGTTTCTTGATGAAATGCGCGCGCATGCCGGATTGCGTCCGGAAAAACCGCAGCGCGCGATCTTGGTGGGTGACCTAAATGTAGCCCCGCTCGAGCACGACGTCTGGAGCCACAAACAAATGGTCAAAGTGGTCTCGCATACACCGATCGAATGCGAGAAACTTGTGGCGGCTCAAAAGTCCGGCGGCTGGATCGATTGCATGCGTGTACATACGCCGGAGCCGGAAAAACTTTACACCTGGTGGAGCTATCGCGCGATGGACAATTGGCGCGCTGCCGATCGCGGCCGCAGGCTCGACCATGTCTGGACGTCGGACGCGCTCGGCGATCGGATCTCGACGATCGAAATTGCGAAAAATTATCGCGGCGCGCAGCGTCCCTCCGACCACGTGCCGGTGACGGCAACTGTCGAACTCTGATTTTCTCAGGACTTCTCGCCGGTCTCCAGCACGCGCTTTACGCTGGCGAGCTCCGTCGACCAGGTCTGCAGGCGCGCCGCCATGTCTTCACGCAGCTTATCCGCAGCCGCCGGATAACCCTCCAGCATCTTACGGAACAAATTTCGAGATATGCGAATAACCACCGTCGGCTCTTTGGCAATCGCAGTCGCCTGGCAAACCGTATTGGTTAGCAGAGCCAGCTCGCCTATCAGGGTGCCCGGGCCGACCGTGACTTCGTTGCCTTCCGGCAAAGTGCCCGGCTCCAGCCGTAACGATCCTTCCTGTACAACATATCCGCCATCAGCGAGTTCACCGGCGTAAAAAAGCACCGCGCCACTTTGCAAATGGCGCGCTTCGGCTCCTATTGCAAGGATTCGCAGCGCCTGCTTGCCAAGGGCCGCCAAAGGAGGCACTTGCTCGAAGAAGGCAATATCGTCTTCGAGACTCATTCGTTATTGCACCATGTCCAGCTCAACCACGCACTGACCTGAGCGAACATAGCACCCTGCAAATGTTGTCACGGCACCAGCTTGTAACCGCCGGCTTCCGTCACCAGGATCGCCGGCGCGGCAGCATCTTTTTCGACTTTTTGCCGTAAGCGATAAATATGGGTTTCCAGCGTATGCGTGGTTACGCCGGAATTGTAACCCCATACTTCCTGCAGCAAAGTTTCGCGCGACACCGGCTTCTGTCCGGCCCGGTATAGATAGCGGAGGATCGCCGTTTCCTTTTCTGTGAGTCGTACTTTGCTGCCTTTCGGGCTGAGCAAAAGCTTCGAGCTCGGCCTGAACGTGTAAGGTCCAATGGCGAATACGGCGTCCTCGCTCGCTTCGTGCTGCCGCAGTTGCGCACGGATACGCGCCAGCAGCACCGCGAAACGGAATGGCTTGGTGATGTAATCATTGGCCCCGGATTCGAGTCCAAGAATGGTGTCGGAATCCGTGTCGTGACCGGTCAACATGATGATCGGCGCCTTGAAGCCATTCTTGCGGAGGATGCGCACGGCCTCGCGACCGTCGACGTCAGGCAGTCCGACATCCATGATAACCAGATCGATCTGGCCGTTCTTGGCGGCTTGAACGCCCTTCGTCCCCCCGTCGACCGAAATAGCGTCGAATTCCTCGTGCAGCGCCAATTGTTCGACCAACGCCTCGCGCAACTCGGCGTCATCATCGACAATCAGAATCGTACGCTTATTGGCCATCTCAATAAGACCTTTCACGGAACGCCAGCACGTCTTTCGCTATAGTCGCGAAGTAGAACATTCAGAGGTAAAAGAGCAAGCGGGAACTGGTATTTAGAGCGAAATGGCTCAGGGTTAGGATAACAATCCAATGCAGAAACGATCCTTGTCCCGCATCACAGTACGCCGCAAGCCGGGCAATTCAAGTCGTGGCTGGCTCATAGCAGGGATGCTGGCGTTACCGGTCGCGCTGGGTCGGGGCGGGATCAAAGCCAACAAGCGCGAGGGCGACGCTGGTACGCCGCGCGGCAATTTCCGGCTAAAGCGATTGTGGTGGCGCGCGGACAGGCATCCGCGTCCTGTTACTTCGTTACCGCTTCAGCGGATAACTTCGGCGGACGGCTGGTGCGAGGACCCTACCGATCGCCATTACAATCAGCCGATAAAAATTCCTGCACACGCGAATGCAGATCGGCTTGCGCGAAGCGACGACCTCTACGATTTCATTGTCGAGTTAGACCACAATACGCGCCCGCGTATTTCGGGCCGCGGGAGCGCGGTCTTTATTCACGCCGCAAGAAAGGGCTTCGCGCCGACTGCCGGGTGCGTCGCGCTTGAGCTCAGAACGCTGCGCCGCATGCTGTCCCGGCTAGGCCCGGACACCAGAATTGTTGTCGAGTAGAGAAGTCCTATTTTGCCCGCTCGCCGAAAATAGCGCTGCCGACGCGAACGTGTGTCGCACCAAGCGCGATCGCTGTGGCGAAGTCCGCGCTCATACCCATCGACAAAAGCTTCAGATCGTTGCGCTTCGCAATCTTGGCCGTAAGTGCAAAATGCGGACCCGGCGCTTCATCGAGCGGGGGAATACACATCAGACCAGAGATATTGAGCCCGTATTTTTCGCGACACATCGCGATAAACATGTCGGCGTCCTGCGGCAGAACACCGGCCTTTTGTGATTCGACACCGGTATTAATCTCAACGAACAAGAGAGGCTGGCGCGTCTGTCTGCCGATTTCTTTCGCCAGGGCCTCGCAGAGGCTGGCTCGATCGACCGAGTGGATCGCATCGAATAGCGCCACAGCTTCTTTGGCCTTGTTCGATTGCAGCGGTCCAATGAGGTGCAATTCGATGCCGGTGTTTTTGGACAGCATTGGCGGCCATTTCGCTTTGGCCTCTTGCACGCGATTTTCCCCGAAAACGTGTTGACCGGCTGCGAGCACAGGCTCGATGGCTTCCGGCCCGAATGTTTTTGACACCGCAATGAGAGTGACTTCCGCGGGGTCGCGCTGCGCATCGCGGCAGGCTCGGACGATGTCCGTACGCACATGCTCAATGTTATTGGCAATGACAGCCGTCATGCGCTGCCTATAACTCAACGCTCTGCGCGCCGCCACTTCAAATGAAAGGCCGCGGACGAGCTTTGACGGCGTCGCTCCTGGCCAGGCTGGCCAGCGCGGCACGATCGCCCATTTCGAAAACGCGGTCCTTCCAACGCACTGCCTTGCTAACGAAAAGGCGTTTGAGCGTCTTATTGGTGTGGACAAGCGACATGCCCAAGGTGTCGGCGAGATGTTGTTGCGTAAATGGGAATTGGATACTGCCAGCGCTGACCAAGCCGGCTTCTTCAGCGCGCACAAACAAATGCAACAACAAATAGGCAACACGCTCGAGTGCCGTCCGACGGCCAAGGCTGACCATATTTTCGTCGATGAGTTGTTCCTCTCGTGCGGCTAACCACGTGATATCGAAGGCCAAAGATGGCAGCCGGCTGTAAAGATCCCAAAGTTTCGCGCGCGGAAATACACACAATACCAGCGGGGTCAAAGCTTCTACCGAATGCTCCATCTCATTCATGAGCGCGCCTTGCAGACCGAGCATGTCGGCGGGCAGCGCATAGTTGAGGATTTGGCGCCGGCCGTCGTCCAGCACTTTGTACCGAAAAGCCCAGCCATTTAGCACGGTGTACAGATATTCACTTTGGGTGCCTTCACGCAGAAAGCTCGCACCGGCCTCAACCCGAAGCTCGTCGACCTTGAAAGTCTTCACAAACGCAAGTTCTTCGGCCGAAAACTCACGCAGGCTGGGCCGCTTGCGCAGCGGGCACTGTTCGCAAGGCGTAAAAGAGCCGTTCGGCCGTCCGTTTCCAAGGATCATGGCAAATCATATGCTGGCTCAGCAAAATTGCCCGCGCGCGCGGCTAGCGAACCCGAGCATCATGTGTCTAACCGAGAAATTTTCGCCGGCCTATGTCATTTTTAAATGCTGTGTGACCCAATTCATCCGACAAGGGAAAGTTCCATTTGGAGAACCTTCCTGCCTATGTCGGATACCTTGCTTGGCGGCAAACGGTGTCTTGTATTGGACGATGAATTTCTGATCGCACTCGACATCCAGCAAATCCTTGAAAATGCCGGCGCGGACCATGTGGTTTGTGTTGCCGATGCGCCGGAGGCCCTCGCGCTGCTGCGCCGCGACACTAAATTTGACATCGCCGTGCTGGACGTAAAGCTTGGCAGCTCTAGAAATAGTCTGGGGGTCGCTGCAGTCCTCGCAGAAAAAGGTACACCATTTATTTTTCTAACCGGGATGCGCATCGACGACATGCATTCCAGACAATTTCCGCACGCACCCGTGGTCGAAAAGCCTTATGATGCGGCGGTCCTCATGGACGCCGTGCGCCGCGCACTCCAGCCATAGAGACGACGTGGATGTCATCAACTGCTAGAACGACTTGGCTTGCTAGTCAGGCGGCAGTTTGCCACTGCGCCATCGCGTCCTTGGCGGATTTCTTCAAGCGCACTTTATCGTCGATCATGTCGACCCAATCGAGTGGAATGATGTGATGCTTACCGCCTGACTTCGGATCGCTCTTCGTCAGCTTGATTTTATCCGAACCTTCCATGTAGTCGACGGTTCCGACATGCGTGCCGTCCGCCCCGCAAACTTCCATATGTTCCTTGATTTCCTGAGCCTGGACCACGCTGCAGCTCCTGTTTGTGTGTGCTAACCCGCGCCGACGATGGCTGGTTCCGTTCCGGCGTTCAGCGTGACCGGCCTTCGCCCGGTTGACCCTCAGGTCACTTTCGTGTCTGTTCCGCGCCATAAAAAGACGCGCGATGACCGCCGATTCGACCAAAAACGAGCGCTACAACGCCCGCGAGGCGGAGATCCGCTGGCAGAAGGCCTGGGCGGAGCGCGGCATCTTCGCAACAAAAAACGACGACCCGCGGCCGAAATACTACGTGCTTGAGATGTTCCCCTATCCTTCGGGGCGCATCCATATGGGTCACGTGCGCAACTACACCATGGGTGACGTGGTCGCGCGTTTCAAACGCGCCATGGGCAATGCCGTGCTGCATCCGATGGGCTGGGATGCCTTCGGGATGCCGGCAGAGAACGCCGCAATCGATCGCAAGGTGCATCCAAAAGCCTGGACCTACGACAACATCGCGGCAATGAAGAAACAACTTCAGTCCATGGGGCTGTCGCTCGATTGGGCACGCGAGATCGCGACCTGCGACCCCGCTTATTACAAGCACCAGCAAAAAATGTTTCTCGACTTTCTCGAAGCCGGCTTGGTTGAGCGCAAACAGTCGAAAGTGAACTGGGACCCGGTTGACCATACCGTGCTCGCCAATGAGCAGGTCATTGATGGCCGTGGCTGGCGCTCAGGCGCCGAAGTTCAGCAGCGCGAATTGACGCAATGGTTCTTCCGTATCAGCGATTACTCTGAAGACCTGCTTAAATCGCTCGGGACGCTCGACCGTTGGCCCGACAAAGTGCGTTTGATGCAGAAAAACTGGATCGGACGCTCGGAAGGGCTGCTGCTGCGCTTTGCGCTCGACCCGGCAACGGCGCCGAACAAAGAAGACGATCTGGAAATCTTCACGACGCGACCCGACACCCTGTTTGGTGCAAAGTTCATGGCGCTGTCCCCGGATCATCCGTTGGCACAGGCCGCGGCGGCGAAGAATCCGAAACTCGCCGCCTTTATCGAACAGTGCCATCGCATGGGCACCGCCCAAGCTGAAATAGACACAGCCGAAAAGCTTGGCTTCGATACCGGCATCAAGGCGCTGCACCCGTTCGATTCCAACTGGAAACTGCCGGTCTATGTGGCCAATTTCATTTTGATGGATTATGGCACCGGTGCGATTTTCGGCTGTCCGGCGCACGATCAACGCGATCTCGATTTCGTCAACAAGTATGGACTCGGCAATACGCCGGTGGTTTGCCCGCCCAATCAGGATCCGAAGACTTTCGTCGTAACCGACGTCGCTTACGACGGCGAAGGCCGCATGATCAATTCGCGTTTCCTCGATGGAATGACCATCGACGAAGCGAAGGAAGACGTTGCCAGACGACTGGAGGGGGAAACGCGGGGCAATAGTCCTGTCGCAAAACGGCAGGTCAACTATCGTCTGCGCGATTGGGGAATTTCGCGCCAGCGCTACTGGGGCTGCCCGATCCCAATTATCCACTGCAAGAAATGTGGCGTCGTGCCGGTACTGGAAAAAGATTTGCCGGTGACGCTGCCGGAGGATGTGGCGTTCGACAAGCCGGGCAATCCGCTCGATCGTCATCCGACATGGAAGAGCGTGAAATGTCCGAAGTGCTCTGGTCCGGCGCAGCGCGAGACCGACACGATGGATACCTTCGTTGACTCCTCATGGTACTTCGTCCGCTTCACCGATCCCTGGATTAAAAACGCTCCAACCGATCCGAAGGCCGCCAACCATTGGATGGCTGTCGATCAGTACATTGGCGGCATCGAGCACGCGATTTTACATTTGCTTTACTCGCGCTTCTTTACGCGCGCGATGCACAAATGCGGCTATGTCGGCATGGATGAGCCATTTGCCGGGCTGTTTACGCAAGGCATGGTGGTTCACGAGACCTATCGCGCCAAAAACGGCGACTGGATCGAGCCTGCCAACGTCAAGGTCGAAGGCATTGGCGAGGCACGGCAAGCAACGCTGGCTTCAACTGGCGAGCCGGTCGAGATCGGCTCGATCGAGAAGATGTCGAAGTCAAAAAGGAACACCGTCGATCCTGACGACATTATCGCCGCCTACGGCGCCGATACTGCGCGCTGGTTCATGCTGTCCAATTCGCCGCCCGACCGCGACGTGATCTGGACTGAGGAAGGCGTTCAGGGTGCGTGGCGCTTCGTTCAGCGGCTGTGGAGGCTTGTCGGGGAGATCGCCGACATCCAGGGATCGACGGCACGGCCGGCGGCATTTGGTGAGCAGGCCCTTGCCGTTCGCAAGGCTGCGCATCGCGCCCTCGCTCATGTATCCGACGATATCGACAAACTCCGTTTCAACCGATGCGTGGCTCATATCTATGAATTTGCCAACGCGCTGAGTGACGCCATCGGCAACGTCGAAAAATCGCCTGCGGCCGATTTCAGCTGGGCCTTGCGCGAGGCTGGCGACATCCTGGTCCGGCTTTTCCACCCAATGATGCCGCATTTGGCCGAAGAATGCTGGGCGGCACTCGGACACAAGACCCTTGTGGCCACCGAAAACTGGCCCCAGGTCGAGCCCGATTTGCTGGTGGAAAACACTGTCACGCTGCCGGTCCAGATCAATGGCAAAAAACGGGCCGAAGTAACGGTAAAGCGCGACGCCGCCAATGCCGAGATAGAGGCTGCCGTTTTGGCGCTCGATGAGGTAAAAAGAGCGCTTGCTGGCAAGCGTCCGAAAAAGGTCATTATCGTCCCGCAGAGGATCGTCAATGTCGTGGTCTGATTTGGCGCGCTTTGGCAGGATGTTCGCCGCATTGGCGCTCGCCGGTCTCACGGCCGCCTGCTTCCAGCCGCTTTATGCCGAACATCCGACGCCGGTCGGAAGCGCCGGCCTGACTGGCCAATTGAGCGCAGTCGATGTTGCCCCAATTGACGCCCCAGGGGGCAGTAGACTCGCGCGCGTCAGCGTTGGCGTACGCAATGAGCTGATTTATGACCTCACCGGTGGCAATGGCGGCGTTTCGCCGGCGTATCGGCTGGACGTAAAGCTCGTCGCATCGCAACTTCAGGTGATCGTCGACATCAACACCGCGCGGCCTGACATCAACAACTACGGCATCGACAGCTCGTATATTCTGACGGAGTTGGCCACGGGAAAGATTGTTGTGAAGGGCCAAACCTTCGCTCGCGTATCCTACAATATCCCGGGACAACAGCAGAGATTTGCGGGAGAGCGCGGGTTGCGAGACGCCGAAAATCGCGCCGCCAAGGAAATTGCTGAAAATATTCGCTCGCGGCTTGCTTCCTTTTTCGTAGCGGGTACGTGAATTTTCTGCGGCACCATGACCGCCATTAAAGCATCCGACGTTGATCGTTTCATCGCCAAACCGAATCCGGCGCAACCGATTGTGCTGGTATTTGGTCCCGACGCCGGCCTGGTGCGAGAACGCGTCGACGCGCTTGTGCGTGCATCGGTCGACGACCCTAATGACCCGTTCGCGTTGGCTCGCATTGAAGGCGATGAGCTGGCAGGAAATCCGGCAAGGTTGGTAGAGGAAGCCCACACCGTTCCACTTTTCGGAGGCCGCCGTGCCGTTCTCGTGAAAGCGGGAGCACGCAATATCGCCGCGGCGGTCGAAACCGTGATTGCTGCCCCTTCGACTGAATGCCGAATCATCATTGAGGCCGGGAATCTCAACAAGAGCGCGCCTCTGCGCGCGCTCTGCGAAAAGGCAAAAGTCGCAGCGGCATTGCCCTGCTATGCTGACAGTGAACGCAGTCTTGCACAGCTGATCGACGAAGAAATGCAACTGGCCAGTCTGACAATTTCACCGGATGCGCGAGCCACGCTCTTTACATTCCTTGGCAGCGATCGCCTCGCGTCGCGCAACGAAATCCGGAAGCTTACGATTTATGCACAAGGCGGAAAGAACGTCGAACTTGCCGATGTTATGGCGATCGTGGCAGACGCGTCGCAAATAGCACTTGATGGCGTGGTCGATGCGGCTTTCGCCGGCAAAATTGCCGAGGTCGACAGCGAATTTGGAAAAGCCCGGGCAAGCGGTTCATCACCCGCCGCAATCGTCTCAGCAGCAATCAGGCAGGTCGCTAGTTTGCATAAAATGAATTTGGCAATGGAAAGCGGCGATCCGATTGAGCTCGCAATAAAACGCGTGCCGCCGCCATTGCACTTCAGCCGCGAACGCGCGGTAAGCGAAGCGCTTCGAACGTGGTCGCCCGCGCGGCTATTGCGGGCGATGGAGCAACTGGCCGACGCATCTCTGGAGATGCGTCGGAATGCTGCTTTGGCGGAGCCGATCGCTCATCGCACCCTGCTCTCTATTGCGGCAAATGCACGCAAAAGGGCCTAGAGAGACGGCCGACACCAGGCCTCTCGTTTAAATCCGGCTACTTGCACGCGACCAATCCGACCTGAGCCATTTAGAACTGCTCAATGCTTTTTCGCTAAACATTCAAAAAGATCAGCGCGGTTCTCCGCTATCGGTGGTTCGTGACATGCCGGCTATCGAAGCCCAGCGTGACTTGCGACGTACGCAGACAATGCGTGCCAGTTGGTGGCAAGCCGCAATCGAATCTCTGTTTTTTGTCGTCGTGATAGGCGCCAGTCTTTTCCTCGGTGCATTGATGATGATCGGGACCCTGCACCGCCAGGACACCAATGAGCTCACGGCAGATGGACGCACCGCCCGTATAGCCCGCTCACTGAGCGATGGTTCGCTTTGCCACTTTATTGTTTTCGACAACAAGACCGCGCAAGCGATCGAAGACCGTATTGGCCGCTGTGACGAAACCAAGCCAAAGCCCAAGCGCGAGCAACCGCCGACCTTCAGCTGGGGCGGAAGGTAAGGTCGAATTGCTCTATAAGTTCAATTGATAGCTGTGTGGCGCCCAACGGTAGCCACCCTGACCTTTCTCCACATAACCGATACCGGGAAATGGCATATGAAAACTGGCTGCGAACAGCCTGTCGCTTGCCAGCATGTCGAGAATTCGTCTTCGTGTCGCAACCGCTTTTTCCTTGTCGTCGTCCATTTCAAAATGCCACTCAGGGCGTTGCACCGCCATGACGTATTGCGTGAAAGTATCAGCCGTAATCATGAAACGTTTGCTGTCGCTCTCGATGTGAAAAGCCAGGAGACCTGGTGAATGCCCTGCGGCGTCGATTGCCGTGATGCCTGATACGACCTCGTCCCCCGGTTTGACGAATGTCGAACGGTCGGCCAACGGCACGCAAATCTTCATGAACAGCTCGCGATTGAATTTCCGTGCTTCGCGTACGTTTTCACCCCGTTTCCAGAAGTCGAACTCGGCTGTGCCGAATACGTATCGTGCGTTCGGAAATACAGGTTTTCCACCTTCGACCAGGCCCCCGATATGATCGGGGTGTCCGTGCGTGATGACAACGACGTCAATGTCCTGTGGCTTGTATCCTGCGGCCGCAAGCCGATCCGCGGTCTGGCCAGGCGGAAGACGCTTGCTCAGCTGTTCATATTCGCGCGGAAGGGCGCCGTTGCCGGTATCGAACAGCACCAATTGCTTGCCGGTATTCACAAGCGTCGGAATGTTGGGATGCTCGAACCGTTGGGGATCGATATTGTTCGCGCGTGCAAGCGCCCGCACCTCATCAGCCGATGCGTTCGCACCATAGTGAGGATGTAAACCTTCGCGGGCCGCTTTGGCATCGAGAACGGTGGCAATCTCAAATCCGCCGAGCTTGAAACGGTAAATTGTGGGCTGAAGTTCGCCTTGAAGTGAAGCAGACACTTTGTTTTCTCCCGGATTGCTCGCGTCTGCAGGATGCTTAGCAGTCCGGATGGCCGCCAATCCACCGGAATTGGAATCAGATCCCGCTGTTGCCTGCCTTTCGGTGTCGCGGCGTTCGCTCTATGCTGAGTGCTGCCCCAATATGGGAGATCGCGCGATGGCCCGGAAAAAACGCAAAACGCCCGTTGGTAAACGGAAGAAAAAAACAAAAGCCGCAAAAAGAAAGGGCCGGTCCGTCAAACCACGAAAACTGCGACGGCGCGGGAACCGGGGCTTGAGGGACAGGGTGACTGGCGCTTACCGGACCGTTGTCGATACGATCAAGGGCACGGACCGGCTCCGGAACAAAATGGAGCCGCCCGCTACTTCAGAGACCGAATAGGTCTGTTTCGATTGAGGCTAGACCCGGCCGATCAGGACGAGAACCAAGACCACGACCAGAACGAGGCCGAGCCCGCCGGAAGGGTAGTATCCCCATTCGGCACTGTATGGCCATGTCGGAAGTGCTCCCAGAAGGAGCAGCAAAAGAACAATGAGAAGGATAAACCGCATCCTCGCCTCCTTGGGAAAACCCAAGTTCCAACGCCGAGTTTGTGAATTTGGTTCCTTACGAGCCGGCGCTATTGCGCCTTTGAGCCGCTATCCAGGACCTGCCGGATTTTTCGCGCGAGAACGCGCTCGATCAACGGTTTCTGGATGAGCTCGGTGCCAGGGTCGAGACGACCATTATGCACGATTGCGTTCCGCGAATATCCGGTCATGAAAATGACTTTTGTCCCTGGGCGGCGGCGCTCAACTTCATTCGCGAGCTCTCGGCCGTTTATGCCGGGGAGCACCACGTCCGTCAGCAACAAATCGAAATCCTTGTTGGCCTCTAGAAGCCGGAGCGCCGTTGCCGAGTCTTTTGCCTCGATAATTTGATAGTTCAGATCCCTCAAGATCTCCGACGCGTACTGGCGTACCCCGTCGTCGTCTTCGACGACCAGTATTGTTTCGGCGTTGCCGCGTTCGGGATTAGCACTGTCGTCGATAGCGAGCGCCGATTCATTACCATCCCGCCGGGGCAAATAGAGCTTGATCGTCGTGCCCTCCCCGGGCTCGCTATATATTTTTATGTGCCCACCGGACTGTTTCATGAATCCATAGACTTGGCTCAAACCCAGGCCGGTGCCTTTTCCTGCCTCCTTCGTTGTAAAAAAAGGTTCGAAAGCACGATCTATCGTTTCCGAGGACATTCCGGCGCCGCTGTCGGAAACGGCAATGAGAATGTATTGCCCGGGTGAAACGTTTTCCTGTTGCTTGCAATATTCCTCATCGAGGTAGGCGTTACTGGTCTCGATCGTAAGTTTGCCCCCGTCCGGCATGGCGTCACGGGCATTCAGCGCAAGATTGAGCAGCGTTAATTCCAGCTCCGAAGCATCAGCCTCAGCCTTCCAAAGCCCCGCTGCGCCGATGGTTTGCAGTTGGATATTTTCACCGAGCGTACGGGCCAAAAGATCGGAGATACTGACAATCAATTTATTGACGTCGAGCACTCGCGGATTCAGCGGCTGACGCCGCGAAAATGCGAGCAACCGTTGGGTAAGTTGTGCCGCCCGCTCCGCACCAATGAGTGCGTTGTCAAGTGCACGTTCCGCCCGGGCTTCGACAACTCCGCGCTTGGCAATGCCGAGATTGCCGATGATGATCGTGAGAAGATTGTTGAAGTCGTGAGCAACACCGCCTGTCAATTGACCGACGGCTTCCATCTTCTGCGATTGCCTGAGCGCTTGTTCGGCCAGATCGCGAAGTTCAGCCTCTGCGTAGAAATCGCGCGTTCTTCGCATTGCGAGCAAAACGAGCACGCAAAGTAGGAGTGTCGCGGGAATTCCGAAAATCAAATGGCTCGCCATCAGGCGAAACCAGACGTCGTACACTTCGTTGGTCTGCAGTCCGTCCGACACATATAAATCCGCATAGCCAAGCTTGCGATAGGCTATGCGTCGCTGTACTCCATCGACGGAGTTATTGGACGTTACGATACCGCCTTCCGGTCGATTGGTGATGTTCAGCATAAATCCGCTGTCGGTTGAAAAGTGCGTGACGTCTCCCGGCGGCGTCGGATGGCGCGCCAGAATTGACCCATCGCTCTTTGCCAGGGAAAAACTTGCGGTACTGCCGTGGGCAAGCTGATCGTAGAAATCCGAGAAGACTTTCGGCACAACGGAAATCACGATGATGCCGCTGAATTCCCCGTCGCGCGAGGCCCGGCGCCGGCTTACGCCGAAAAAATCGCCTCCTGTCGCACGCGACCGGAGGCGCGCTCCCACATAAGTGCCGGCATTGCGTTCCGATTGTGCCCGAAAATAATCGCGGTCGGCAACGCTTGTGTCCGGCGCAAGAGGATATATCGACGACGAAACCAGCGCGCGACCATTCTTGTCCGCCACAAATATTGCATCGACCGTCGCCAGCGCTTTTTCAAGCTTGCTGAACTGCTGGTGCAACGCCTCTTGCCGCTCCTTTATCTGTTCGTCGGTCAGATCGCCAAGGATGGCATCGACGCTGGAAAGGGTCAGATCGACCGACTGGAATATCTTGGACGCCTGTTCGGAGAGAATATTAAGCGAGGCCGTCAGCTGCTCGTCGGTGTGCGCAAAGGCGCTTTGGTAATTGAGCCAGCCCGCATAGGAAAAAAGCGCCAGCGGAATGACGAGCGATGCGGCCAACATTGTTTTGAGAAGGCGTAAAGCCGCGTCACGGCGCGCGCGCATTCGAAAAACTCGTCAAACGGATAGCCCAAATGTATTCGGGATATCCGAGTCTGGGAAGCCAAAAGCTGATATTGCGCCGGTTAGGCTTGATGAACCGGGCATGAGGCACGCAAACAGTTCCCCGGCCTAAGGTCCTTGCCCCAAATCAAAATCCGGCCCTGCCGCAGACACCCGCTTTCCTGCGTGTTGATCTCAGTCAAGACCACCGGCGCGGGGATCGCGCAGTACGGACGGACGGGGTTTCAGGCTCGCTTACGGCACGGCGCTTGCGGCTGTCTCTCCGTTCCGACATGAGGGCGGTCGCGTTGTGTGAGCCGACGCCGTCGGCGCCGCCACAGCACAAAGCCTGCTTGCACCAACACAGGCGCAAAAAACATTTGGCTATGCGCGCTAGGCCAATGGTGATGCGCGCAAAAAACGCGACGACGCCAGGAGCAGTCCTTGTCGATAGCCGGCGAGCGCAAGGCAAATGAAAGGCACCGCTTCAGCGTCGCATTTGCATAAAATTCTATGAGTGTTGTCGTGATGTATTTTACCGCAGTTTTATCGGGCATCTGTACAGCATTCATTTCGAAAGCAGTTCAATTGCCGACGGTGTCATGTCCCGCCCAGGGTCGTCGTCCAAGCGTAAGCAGAAACTTCCCGTCAGTACCGCACCCCGCGGCCGGGTATTCATCGCGTTCGCTCTCGCGTTCGCCATTTTGCCGGCGATGATCTGGGATGCAGAAGAACCATCGCCCTCGATAGCCGTTGCCATCGATTCAGACGTTGTGGTCTTGGCATTCGCAAATGCAGACGCGCCGGAAGCCGCTGAGCTTCAATCCTTAGTGTCCGGCGAAACCTACGCCGAGCCAGATCGCAATAAATCGTGTCCCATCGAAAGCACGACCGCCTTGTCGCTTGCGAGCTTGCGATTGGCCGATTTTGACCTTCCAGACTTTGTGACCGCGCCGCGCGCCGCGCGCACCATGTTGGATACAATGGGGAACGTGTTCGCCCATGTAGGCACGAACAGCATAGACCTCGTCTCGTATGCTCGTCGCAAAATCTTGCCCAACTTCGCGGCCGGCTATCGCAGCTTGTTCAAGCGCGTTGCAGTGATGGCACTGCCACGCATTCAAGATGCAGCCGCCCTTACGCGTGCAACAATTGTCGGAACTGTGTCTACCTACAATCCATATCGCGACGGCACTGAAGAAGGTGGACTACAGACTGCCTCCGGCGAGCTCTACGATCCCACGGGCTGGACGGCAGCCATAAAGTCGGACCTGCGCAGCCAGTTTCGCGGAGTCCGTTATGGCAAGCTATATCAACCGACCTTTGCCTTGGTGGAGAGCGGCGACAAGCAGCTTATTGTCAAAATAAATGATGTCGGCCCGCTTAAAGCGGGACGCGTGCTCGACCTCAATGAGCGGAGCATGCGCCACTTCGATCCGCTCTTGACGCGCGGCCTTCTCGCGGATGCCAGGATCACGCTCCTGCCCGGCGAAGATTGGACGCCCGGGCCGGTTCACCAGACATATGCGATCGACTTTGCCGAAGCTGGCTCCCCGCAGCCCCCGCTAGCCGAGTCGGCATTGGCACGATGGCGTGGAATGAACGACCGCGGTCCCTATCCCGCGATCGCCGCGGACGGCGGGTTCGGAACAATGTCAAATGTCGTCGCAACTTCTTACGACTTCCGGCGATTCCCCTAGCGCTGTTTGCGCAACCAGTTGTCGAGGCTGAGTCGGCCGGCGCCACAAGCAAATAGAAAAAAGACGCCTCCCAGGATCGCAACGTTCTTGTAGAAACTTGAGTCCTGGGCCCGCCGTACGGCGGCATCGCTGAAATCCCAGTATCGGTGCGAGCTGAACGTCGCCACCAGCAGAAAAATGGCCATCACCAAAGTGGCATATCGGGTGGCAAACCCGAGCATCAGAGCGAGGCCGCCGAACAATTCTGCCGGTACGGCAATGTAGGCCATAAACGTCGGCAGGCCGCGACCGGGAAATGTCGCCGCGTAGGCCGGAATGTCCAAAATTTTTCCATAGCCGCTGCGCACGAAAATCCACCCAACGAAAATCCGGCCGAGCAGCAGCACAATATCCGCTGTATTGGCGGCCAAGCCGTCAGCACCCGACAGTGCTGGGTGAGAACTATTGCTTTGGACAGTCGATTTCATAAGGGTCCCCCCGTAGCGTTGTGGACGGTAAAAATAGTTATTGCGGCGATCGCGTAAAAAAACAGGCCCTAGGATGGGTCTATTCGGGAAAGTGCGGGTTTTTGGCCTTCTCGGCAATCCTGCAATTACACGTTTTCAGTAATCTCCTCATAGACATCGATCTCAACCCCGCCAGGAAATAGCGTGCGCCACGCCTGCAAGTAGTTATGCATGAGCGGATCGCTGGCCAGTTTTTGGCGATTGAGTTCGAACGTCGCGTCTGTTTGATATTCGATGATTTGAAGGAATTGAGCGCGATTATCTGCGTTGCGCAATAAGCGTACTCGCGTGTCGGCGAGGGCCTGGTACATCGGCAATGTGTTCTTCATCATGGTCGTCAGGAGCGTGGTGGCGTCGGCTGACGGCGTGCTGATTTTCACCAGCAGAATTCGCTTCGCTTTTTCGGTGTCAGCCATCAGCGGCTCCGCATTCACCGATGCAGATGAAAACGACGCTGTGTTGGCTATGCCGGCAAGCCACTGTCGGCCTATCGACCCAGTTTCCGTAAAACCGCGTCGAGCTGCTCGAGATTGCGGTACTTGATCCGCAGGGTTCCACTCTCACCGCGATGGTCGACGCTGACCTCAAGGCCGAGTGCATCAGATAGCCTTTTCTCGAGCGCGCGCGTGTCGGGATCCTTTGTGCCGGCGGCCGAAACCTTCGCTTCCGGCGCGGCATCGCGACCCGGCGTCGCGCTCTCTTTGCGCATATCCGCTTCGAGCTGCCGCACGCTCAGGCCCTTGTTGATGATCTCCTGGGCGATCTGCTCCGCGTTAGGGTGACCGACCAGAAGCCGCGCGTGGCCGGCAGAAATCTTACCCGAACGCACCAGTTGCTTCACCGGCTCTGGCAATTTGAGCAACCGGATCGTGTTCGCGACATGCGGCCTGCTTTTTCCAACGATCTGTGCGACGTCGTCCTGCGTTCGGTTGAAATCGTCCATCAGGGCGAGATAGCCGCTCGCCTCTTCGATCGGATTGAGATCGGCGCGCTGGACGTTTTCGATGATGGCATATTCGAGCGACTGCGCGTCGTTCGCTTCAATAACTGCGATCGGTACATCGTGCAGGCCGGCCCGCTGGGCTGCGCGCCATCGCCGTTCGCCGGCGATAATTTCAAAATTGTCGCCTTGCAAGGCGCGCACGACGATTGGCTGGATGATGCCGCGCTCGCGAATCGAATCGGAAAGTTCACCAAGCTCGGCGTCGGTGAACATCCGGCGTGGATTGCGCGGATTGGGACGCAGGTTTTCAATCGGCGCGCGCCGTGGTTTGCGGCCCGTGTCGACGGCAGACGTTTCCTCGCCGACATCGCCGATCAGCGCGGCCAAGCCACGTCCCAATCGCGAGTGATCTGCCATCGCCGCTCCCGAACTCCGTGCCACGCTATGCCTTTCTATATTCTCTATCTAGCCGTCAAAAATCGATGATCAGGCGAGATCAAACTGCGCAGGCATTATCCTGCTTTCAATGCCTTTTCCCGCTGGATGATTTCGGTCGCTAACCGCAGATAGGCCTCGCTTCCCACGCATTTGAGATCGTAAACCAGGACCGGCTTGCCGTATGATGGCGCTTCCGAAATCCGGACGTTACGCGGGATGACGGTCTCGTACACTTTACTTCCCATAAACTGGCGCACGTCTGCGACGACCTGGTTGGAGAGATTGTTGCGCGAGTCGTACATTGTAAGGACGATGCCATGAATCGACAGAGTTGGATTGAGGGTCGTCTTCACCTGTTCGACGGTTCGCATAAGTTGCGAGAGGCCTTCGAGCGCAAAAAATTCACATTGCAGCGGAACAAGAATTGAATCGGCCGCAGCCATTGCGTTGACCGTGAGCAGGTTGAGCGACGGCGGACAGTCGACCAGCACATAAGTGAAATTATATGCGTGCCCGCCGCTGTTGAGTTGGCGCAGCGCATTGCGCAAACGAAACGCACGGTCGCGTTGCTGACCGATCTCAAGCTCGAGACCGGAGAGATCGAGCGTGGATGGCGCGATAAAAAGTTGCGGCACGGCAGTCGGTAGCACCGCGTCACGCATTGGGGCGGCGCCGGTGAGAACGTCGTAGGTCGATGTGCGGCGCGATTTGCGTTCGATGCCGAGCCCGGTCGACGCGTTGCCCTGCGGATCGAGATCGACGATCAGCGCATGCTCGCCGATGGCGGCAAGTGCGGTGCCGAGATTGATGGCCGTCGTGGTCTTGCCAACCCCACCCTTCTGATTGGCAATGGCCAGCACACGCGGGCGCGCCGCATCGGCGCGAGGCGCTGGCTTGCCGAACGGGACCACTTGGGGATCGACGGCGTGGTCGGTCGGGGGCTGAGTCATGTCGGCATTCCATCAGTTAGGCGGTCGGGACGCTCGCCGGAGAATTGCCTGTAAAATCAATGGTCTAGGCCGGTCCGCGAAGAGGCCAAAGGCCACGCACGACAACTATTGAGCTCTGCGCACTGGTCTTGCTGGGCACTTTAGAGGTCTCAAGTCTCCAATATTTAGCGGCATCGGTCAATTCAGCATCTACATCTTGACCCTTGAGGAACAGACCGACCGCGCCTTGGCTGATCAAAGGAAAGGCCTGATCGCAGAGGCTTTTCAATGGGGCCAAGGCGCGCGCCGTCACAACATGGACGGTTTCTGCACAGCTTTCCCCAAATTTCTCTGCGCGCTCCTGGTGGATCATCGCAGGAACGCTTGCCCCCCTCGCCGCCTCGCGCAAAAAAGCGGCTTTTTTTCCGTTACTTTCAATGAGATGCACTTTGGTGTCCGGTTGGTCAGCCAACGCACAAGCCAGCGGCAGCCCGGGAAACCCGCCGCCGGATCCTAAGTCGGCCCAGACCCGCGCCTGCGGCGCCAAAGGCAGAAGCTGCAGCGAATCGGCGATATGCCGGGTCCATAGGTGCGGGAGCGTCGAGGATGCCACGAGATTGAGTTTGCTTTGCCAGCGCAGCAGCAGTGCGACAAAGGCGTCGAGCCGCATTTCTGTTTCACGTGAAACAGGACAGAGCGCGAGCGCACGTTCCTTGTCGGCCGTGAGATCGAAAGCCCCCTGCCCGCCTTTGCTCACGCAATTTTCGCGGAGGTTCTTTTGCCGCGGCGGACATGCGCGACCAGCAACGTCAGTGCCGCCGGAGTGACGCCATCGATGCGGCTCGCATGGCCGATCGTGCGCGGACGATACGTTTGCAATTTTTGTTTAATCTCGTTCGACAGACCGGGCAATGATGCGTAGTCGAAGCCATCGGGCAGTTCAAAACTTTCGTCGCGCCTGTAGGCTGCGATGTCGGCGGCCTGACGCGAAAGATAGACATTGTACTTGGCATCGATCTCGATCTGCTCTGCGATCTTTGGCGCAAGCTCGCCGAAGCGCGGCCAGATCTTCGCAAGATCGGCGATGGTTACGTTCGGATAAGACAGCAACTCGAATGCGGTCCGGCGCTGTCCATCTTTATTGAGAGAGAGACCGTGACGTTCGGCTTCTTTCGGTGTGAGCGAATTTGTTTTCGCAAATGCACGTGCATCGTTGAGCGCAGAAGTTTTTTCCTGATGCAAGCGCGCACGCTCAGTGCCAACGCAGCCGACAGCAATTCCAAGATCGCTGAGCCGTTGATCGGCATTGTCCGCGCGCAACTGCAACCGATATTCGGCACGCGAGGTGAACATGCGATAAGGCTCGGTGACGCCGCGCGTCACGAGATCATCAATCATGACGCCGATATAAGCTTGCGCGCGATCAACAATGATTTCACTGCCCTCACCTGCCAATGATGCCGCATTGAGACCTGCAAGAAGTCCTTGTGCGGCAGCCTCTTCATAGCCTGTTGTGCCGTTGATCTGCCCTGCCAAAAACAAGCCGCGCAATCGTTTTGTTTGCAGCGTTGGCGCGAGCTCGCGCGGATCGATGTAGTCGTATTCGATCGCGTAGCCAGGACGAATGAATTGCGCATTATGCAATCCGGGAATTGTCGCGACCAGTGCGTGCTGAATATCTTCGGGAAGCGATGTCGAAATGCCGTTCGGATACACCGTGTGATCGTCGAGACCTTCCGGCTCCAAAAATATCTGGTGCCCTTCGCGCTCACCGAACTTTACGATCTTGTCTTCGATCGAAGGACAATAGCGCGGACCACGACTTGCGATCTGTCCCGAATACATCGGCGAGCGATGGACGTTGTCGCGAATAATCTTGTGAGTCGCTTCACCCGTGCGCGTTATGCCGCACTGGATCTGCGGATTTTCAATGCGCGTCGTCAAAATCGAAAACGGTTCGGGCGGATCATCACCGGGCTGCATTTCGAGCGCCGACCAATCGATGGTGCGCCCATCGAGCCGCGGCGGCGTTCCGGTTTTCAGGCGGCCGAGCGTAAATCCGAATTTTTCGAGCGTCCGCGAAAGGCCCGTCGCCGGCGCTTCACCGACGCGGCCCGCCGGAATTTGCTTTTCGCCGATATGGATCAAGCCGCGCAAAAATGTACCGGTTGTCAGAACAACAGCGCCGGTCGAAACCTCGCGGCCGTCGGTGAATTTGACCGCGCACACGCGGCCGGCCTCAATCACGAGATCGTCGGCTTCGGCCTCGATCACCTGAAGATTGGGCGTGGCGCGAATCGCTGTCTGCATGGCCGCGGCATAGAGCTTGCGGTCGGCCTGGGCGCGAGGGCCGCGCACGGCGGGGCCTTTGCGGCGGTTCAGGACCCGAAATTGGATGCCGCCGAGGTCGGCAATTCGGCCCATAAGGCCGTCCAGGGCGTCGATTTCACGAACCAAATGGCCTTTTCCGAGCCCGCCAATCGCCGGATTGCACGACATGGCGCCAATCGTGGCGAAGCGGTGCGTTACCAGGGCTGTTTTGGCACCAATACGGGCAGCCGCAGTCGCGGCTTCGCAGCCGGCATGGCCGCCGCCAATAACCACCACGTCGAATCGGTTGAGCATCGAGACCTCAAGGCCGCGTTTTAGCGAAGGGCCGGGAAGGGGTCAAAAACATTGATTCTGGGCCGAAATGTTTCACGTGAAACATCGGGGCAGGGTTGAGAGGCCATTGGGACCCCATAAATGCAGCCAACATACGGCTATTTGCCGATGCAGAAATCGCGGAAAATCACCTCCAGAACATCCTCAACGTCGACTCGGCCGGTCAGATATCCGAGGGCATGGCCGGCCATGCGGAGCTCCTCGGCTAGCAAATCTTCGCGAGTCGCAACATCTGGGGCTGCTGAACGACGAAGCGCCGCCAGGGCGCTCTCTAGGGCGCGACGATGGCGCTCCCGTGTGACGAGGGCCGATTCCGCCCCGGATAAAAAATCCGCGGCGTGTCGGCCGAGCTGCGCCAAAAGCGCTTCAAAGCCTTCACCGGTCGTCGCTGAAACATCGAACGAAGATTCATTTTGATTGAATTCAAATTCAGTTGTTTCCCTTAACCTTTTAGTAACCATGTTCTTTAAGGGGTCATTAGTATGAGTATTGGGTTCATTTGTTCTGTTGTTTTGAATCAAATGTTCATTTCTTCGTTTATCTCCTTGATAAAGATCGATTTTATTGCGGACCAGCCAGTTGGCCCGGGCAGGGCGATCGCGGGGGACGCCAGGAAATCGCTGCTCACCGGTTTGCACATTTGCATCCACAACCCAAAGCAGGAGATCCGCTTCGTTGGCGCGACGGCGCGCGCGCATCACGCCTTCGCGCTCGACTGGATCATCGGTCTCGCGGATACCTGCCGTATCAAGGAGCGTCACCGGCAATCCGCCAAGATCGAGATGCACCTCGATCACGTCACGCGTCGTGCCTGCGTAAGGCGAGACGATTGCCGCGTCGCGTTTCGCAATCCGGTTGAGCAAAGTGGACTTGCCCGCATTCGGCGGACCCGCAATCGCCACGATCAAACCTTCGCGCAAGCGCTCGCCCCGGCCGCCGTCGGCCAGTACAGACGCAATCTCGCCCGCAAGCGTTCGCGCGATCTGCAGCGCCGGCGTCACCAAGTCCTGCGGTACGTCGGCCTCATCCGAGAAATCGATGCGCGCTTCGGTCAGCGCCAGCGCCTGGATCAGCTGAGCGCGCCAATTTTCCGCGCGCTGTCCGAGCGCCCCGCTCATTTGCCGAAAAGCCTGGCGCCGCTGGCCTTCGGTTTCCGCCATCACGAGGTCGGCAAGCCCTTCGACGGCTGTCAGGTCAAGTTTGCCGTTCTCGAAGGCACGGCGGGTAAATTCGCCGGCCTCTGCCGGCCGCAGGCCTTCGAGCTGCGACAGCGCATCAAACACAGCCGCGACCACCGCACGTCCGCCATGCAGCTGCAACTCGGCGACGTCCTCGCCGGTCTCGCTGCGCGGCCCGGGAAACCACAGGGCCAGGGCTTCATCGATGATCGCACCGTCGCGACCACGGATGCGCGCAAGGATGGCCTTTCGCGGCGCGGGAATTTTGCCGGCAAGCGCCTTGAGCGCGTCACCCGCGCGCGTCCCGGAAATACGCACCACCGCTATCGCTGCCGGCGGTCTGCCCGACGACAGGGCGTAGATTGTTTCTCGCGCGGGTTCAGCCAGTTCAACCATGGCGCCGCACGGAAGCGCCCGGAACGGCACGGGTCAAGTCCCAAGGCGGACCAAAGCGACCTATGAGTTGCACCATTTGGATGCCGCGACGCGCGTGCGCATTTCGCCCTCTGCGCTATGATCGCCCGGGTTCACGACCTGCCGGAGAAGCGCCAATGACCGAAAAGATCCGGACGCTCTGCCTCATCATCACTTTGTTGCCGCTCGGTTCCGGACTTTGCTTCGGAACATCAGCGCAGGCGCAAGGCGATCTCGCGCGCGCCTACCGCGTGATCGCGTCCAAACAGTTCGTCGATCTGACGCACAGTTTCGGACCCGCCACACCGGTGTGGTCGGGCTTCGGTCAAGCCAAAATGACGGCGGCCGCAGATCCAAAAACAGGCCGGCCTTACACCATTAAAGACGACGGCTTTCGCAGCACGTCCTACGAAATGGTCGGACAATACGGCACCCACGTTGACCCGCCGGCGCATTTCGACGAGAGGGGAATCACCATGGATGAGATCCCGCTCAAGCAGATGATTTTGCCGCTGATCGTGCTCGACAACACCCGCTACCTGGCAAAAGACCCGAGCCACGCATTTTCGGTGGCCGATCTGATGGCGTGGGAAAAGCAGCATGGGCGGATTCCGCGCGGCGCGTTCGTGGCCTTGCGCACCGACATGTACAAGGACTGGGACAGCAATCCCGAACGCTTTAAGCGCGAACCATTCCCGGCCTGGTCATTCGAGACCATCAAATATCTCTATGAACAGCGCGGCGCAGTCGCCACCGGACACGAGTCCATGGATACCGACACAACCGACAAGATGCTGTCGGAAACCTACATCCTCCAGAGCGGCCACTATCAGATCGAGGTGATGGCCAATCTCGACAAGGTCCCGCCGAAAGGCGCGCTCATCGTCGTCACCTGGCCGAAAGTCCGTAACGGCCTCGGGTTCCCGGCAAGGGCCTTCGCGATATTGCCGTAACCTCAGTTACCGTCAGGCCCGCTACAGGAACGATTTGCCGCGCGGCGCCGTTCTAACTGCGACGCGGTCACTGTGCGCCACGTGGCACCCGCGCAATAATGGTGATCGCATGCGTGCCCGTCTTGGTTTTCTTTTTGGTTTTCTTTTCGTCGGATCCGTAGCCGTGTTGCTGGCCGGCTGCGGGGACAATTCCCAATTGCCCGAACAGGCTTCGACGGGCTCCAATCCGACAATTCCGGCGCCGCAAAAGTCGTACATTCCCACCGTCAACATCGCGCCCGCCAAAGGTTGGCCGGATGACGGCAAGCCCCAGGCAGCCGCCAGCCTTGCGGCCAATGCTTTCGCAAAAGGCCTCGAGCACCCACGGTGGCTCTACGTCTTACCGAACGGAGACGTGCTGGTCGCGGAAAGCGACGGGCCGGAGCGGCCGGACGATGCCAAGGGCGTCAAAGGCTGGATTTACGGCGCCGTACAGAAGCGGGCGGGGTCCGGCACGAAAAGCGCCGACCGCATCACGCTGCTGCGTGACAAAGACGGCGATGGTCGAGCCGAGACCAAGACCGTGTTGCTGAAGAACCTTCATTCGCCTTTCGGCATGGCCCTGATCGGTAACGATCTCTATGTCGCCAATGCCGACGCGATCCTGCGCTTCAAATACCAGGATGGCGCGACCGAGATCACGACACCTGCAGAAAAGGTGGCGGATCTGCCCGGCGGATCAATCAACCACCATTGGACCAAGAACATCATCGCCAGCAAGGACGGCACGAAGCTTTACGCAACGGTCGGCTCCAACAGCAACATTGCCGAGAACGGTCTCGATGCGGAAAAAATGCGCGCTAACATTCTCGAAGTCGATCTCAAGAGCGGGCAATCGCGCGTGTTCGCATCAGGCTTGCGCAATCCGGTTGGCATGGGTTGGGAGCCGCAGACCGGCAAGCTCTGGACCGTCGTCAATGAACGCGACGAACTAGGCAGTGACCTGGTACCGGATTATCTGACTTCAGTGAAGGAGGGCGCCTTCTATGGCTGGCCCTTCAGCTACTGGGGCCAACACGTCGACGACCGCGTGCAACCGCAAAACCCGCAGCTGGTCGCAAAAGCGATTCTGCCCGACTACGCGCTCGGCAATCATGTGGCGCCGCTCGGAATGACTTTCGCCGAGGACGTAAACCTGGGCGACCGGTTTGCGCACGGCGTCTTCATCGGCGAGCACGGCTCCTGGAACCGCAAGCCGCTCAGTGGCTACAAGGTGGTGTTCATCCCCTTTTCGAATGGTAAGCCAACCGGCGCGCCGATCGATGTGCTGACCGGTTTCGTGAACGAGAACGAGAAAGCGCAGGGCCGGCCGGTCGGGGTGGCAATTGCCCACGACGGGTCGCTGCTGGTTGCCGACGATGTCGGCAACACCATCTGGCGGGTTACGCAATCCGCGCAAACCAGCACGCGCTGAGGATGGTTTCCCGCCGGACCTGATCCGAGCTACGCTGCAGCAATGTCGTCCCTTCAAAAAAACGCGCATGTAAACCGTCTCAGTCAAGCCACGTCTCCCTATCTTCTCCAGCACAAACACAACCCGGTGGACTGGTGGACCTGGGGACCCGAGGCCCTGGCTGAAGCGAAAGCCTCCAAGCGGCCAATCCTGCTTTCGGTCGGTTACGCGGCTTGCCACTGGTGCCATGTGATGGCGCACGAGTCGTTCGAGGACGAGGCAACCGCGCAAGTGATGAACGAGCTGTTCGTCAACATCAAAGTCGATCGCGAAGAGCGTCCGGACATCGACCAGATCTACATGAATGCGCTTCATCTTCTCGGCGAGCAGGGTGGTTGGCCGCTGACGATGTTCCTGACGTCGCAGGCCGAACCGGTATGGGGCGGCACATATTTTCCGAAAGAATCGCGCTTCGGCCGTCCGGCCTTCGTCGATGTGTTGCGCGAAGTGGCGCGGCTCTTTCGCGAGGAGCCCAGCCGCATCGAGCAGAACCGCGCTGCCTTGCTGTCACGGCTCGCCGAGAAGGCTCGGCCGGCGGGAAAGGTGACGATCGGCCTCAAGGAGCTCGATGCCGCGGCCATGCAGATCGGCAACATGTTCGACCAGGTCAACGGCGGCCTGCGTGGCGCCCCAAAGTTTCCGCAGCCCGCCATTCTCGAAATGCTGTGGCGTGCTGGCTTGCGCACCAGCGATGCCCGCTTTTTCGAGACGGTGAAGCATTCCCTTGAACGGATGTGCGAGGGCGGCATCTACGATCATCTTGGCGGTGGCTTCTCGCGCTACTCGGTCGACGACAAATGGCTGGTGCCGCATTTCGAGAAGATGCTCTACGACAACGCGCAGCTGCTTGAATTGCTCGCGCTCGCTTTCCAGCGCAGCGGCTCGCCGCTATTTGCGCAGCGTGCAAGAGAGACGGTGGCCTGGCTTGCGCGCGAAATGACGACAGGTGAGGGTGCTTTTGCGGCTTCACTCGATGCGGATTCGGAAGGGGAGGAAGGCAAATTTTATGTCTGGTCCAAAAACGAAATCATCGAACTGCTTGGGCCGGACGCTGGCGAGTTCTTCGCCCGTCACTATGACGTGACGGACGAGGGCAATTTCGAAGGCCACAATATCCTCAATCGGCTCAACGCGGTCCCTCGCAGCGAAGCGGACGAAGCGCGCCTTTCGAGTTTGCGCAAAATTTTGCTGGATGCGCGCGACGGCCGGGTGCGGCCCGGACTCGACGACAAGGTGCTGGCGGACTGGAATGGGCTGATGATTGCCGCGCTGGTCAATGCCTGCGTCATTCTGGATGAGCCGGGCTGGCTGGCAATGGGCAAGCGGGCCTTCGGTTTCATCGCCGACATTATGAGCAAGGGCGACCGGCTCGGGCATTCCTGGCGGGGTGGCAAGCTTCTGTTTCCCGGCCTCGCCTCCGATTTCGCGGCGATGATACGCGCCGCACTCGCACTGTTTGAAGCGACCGGTGAGCGCCGCTATCTCGATTACGCGCTCACCTGGCAAAACGCCTTCGACGCGCATTACAGCGATGCGGAAACAGGCGGATATTATCTGTCCGCCGATGATGCATCCGATCTGGTGATGCGGCCGCATTCGACCAGCGACGATGCCACGCCCAATCCTAACGCCGTGGCTGCTCAAAATCTGGCGCGGCTGGCGGTTCTGGCAGGTGACGACACGTGGCGGTCGAAGGCCGACCGGCTGATCGAGAACATTCTTTCCGCCGCCGAGCACAATCTGTTCGGCCACGTGGCATTGCTCAATGCACTCGATTTGCGGCTGCGCGGCGCTGAGATTGTTGTCACTGGCAGCGGCTCGGAGAATTTCGCACAAGCCGCGCTGAAGCTGCCTTACGTCGACCGTATCGTGCTGCGCGCGGTCTCGCCTGACGGCCTGCCGGCCACGCATCCTGCGCAGGAAAAGCTGAAGGCCTTGCAGACCAATGCGGTCTTCGCGTGCATCGGCGAGCGGTGTTCCCTGCCGGTGACAGATGCGACCGCTATTGCCGAAACAGTCGCGGCGATGCGCCGCAATACCGCGTCGGTCTAGTTGCCGTTAAACGCCGAAAATCTTGCTATAGCGTGCCTTGATCTCAGCGCTCTGCGCCAGCACCAGATTCGGGTCAGCCTGCAACAGCTTGAAGCTCGACAGCGGCGCCCGGCCCGATTTTTCCTTGGCCAAGGCATGAAACGAGCGGTGCGCGAACACATCGATGAAGATCTGCTGCGCTTCAACACTGAACAGGAAGCTCTGAAACAGCCGTGCGGCATTCGGATTGGGCGCGCTCCGGAAGATGCCTGACGGTACCGGTATGACCGGTGAGCCCTCCACCGGGTGAACGACCTCGACCGGATGTTTTTGTTCCTTGGCAATCTGAATACTGTAGTCGTTGCCATCGGCCATCACGGCGCGTTCGCCGATAACGATTTTTTTCGGCGGATCGGCGGCCGATTGCAACTGCATCACTTTCTGCTGTGCCAGTTTTTCCAGATACGGCCAGCCGAGATCGCGTACCCATAGATAGGTATTGGTCAGGATCGCGCCGCTGTAGCCGGGATGGCCTTTGACCATCTTGCCCTGCCATTTCGGATCGAGCAGATCGGCATAGCTCTTGGGCGCGTCTTCCGGCTTCACCAGGTTGGTATTGTAGGCGATGACCTCGAGCCAGGCGCACAGGGTCGCGTGCATGCCATTCGGATCGACCTGGTCTTGCGGGAAATGCCTGGCCATGTCCTCGGTGACAAAAGGCGCAACCCAATCTTTACCCTTGCCGGTCCAGTCGATGAAATGCGACGGGTCCGTGCTGCAGACAACATCAACGGCGAATATGCGGCTCGATTGTTCTTGCACAATGCGCTGATAGACGCGCTCGGCGCCGGAGCGCTCGACCCTGATGGCAATGCCGGGGTATTTCGCTTCGAAAGCGCGAGCGAGCCGCTCCGACGTGTTGAGTTCAAGTGCGGTGTAAAACGAAGCTCTGCCTTCCTTGCGCGCGGCCTCGATCAGCGCCGGCGTCACGGCGCTCGGTGCCGGTGGCGCGGCCTTTAGTGGCCCCGCAAAGACGGTAGCCGCGCCCAACGCTGCGCCGGCCTTGAGCACGGTGCGGCGCGAAACATGCCTGTTCATGTTGTCCCTCCCGGATGCTGCCTGCCTCTAACGGGCAAGTTATCCGGCGAAGTCTATACCTGGTGTGCGGCCACGGGCAGGGGAAAAACGACAAAGGCTAGGCACGTCCGTCACAGCACTGCGGTCTTCCCGCCGAAAGAAGCGCCGGCACGCAACTGCGTGCAGACGTTTCCGTTTTCTCACCCATTTAGATGAGCGCTTGAATCCAGCGCTCCCGCGCTTTTGTCCTCGCTCATTGAGTGGACGCGGACGGAACTCCGAACGGTCTATTTTTACATCTGAAAGTTGAATTCGCTGTGTGTCGCTGTTCGGGGTCAATGAAAGCGGGGAGACGATCATCATGTACGCGTGTCGAAATATTTTTGCCGCAGGAATTGTCCTGACGGCTTCGAAGAGCATCCTCCTTGGAGTCGCGTTGTCCTGCCTTGCGGCCGATGCGTCGCAGATGGCCGTGGCTCAAAAAGCGCCTGCGGCTGCGAGCGTGCCGGATTTTGCGCCCGCCATGATCGAGCACATGCATAAGATGCGCCGCTACCGGGATCCGGACCGCGGCACGCAGCATACGCCACCGATTATCGAACAGTTCGATATTGATCAGGATCCGAGCGGCGCGGTCGCCTCGTTCCAGCCTAACGGTGCCACGGTCACCTCGAAAAACGCATTCTTCCAGAACCTCGGCGAAAATGGCCGGACGTGTTTCACGTGTCATCAGCCACAAAGCGGTTGGAGCGTGATTCCGGGCGATATCGCCGTCCGCTTCGATAGAAGCGCGGGCGCCGACCCGATCTTTCGTCTCGTTGATGGCGCGACATGTCCCAGTGCCGATGTCTCGACCCTTCGCGCAAAGCGGCGCGCCTATAAGCTCCTGATCGACAAAGGCCTGATCCGCATCGGGCTTGCCATTCCAGCCGTGACCGAATTCGCGGTGGTTGCCGTCGACGATCCCTATGGATGCAATTCGGATCCGGCCACCGGGATCATAAGCCCGACATCCGGTATTCTCTCGACCTACCGGCGCCCCTTGCCGTCCACCAATATCGGTTTTCTGAGTGCAATCATGTGGGACGGCCGCGAGGCCGACCTCAACAACCAGGCCGTAGACGCAACTCTCGGCCATGCGCAGGCATCGACCCCGCCCACGCCGGATCAGGTGGCGCAGATCGTCGCCTTCCAGCGAGGGATTTTCACCGCGCAGGTCTTCGACAAAAAGGCCAAGTTTCTCACCGACGATAACGCGAGGGGCGGCCCTGTCGCCCTGTCCCTGGACCTGGCCAATTTTTTCATCGGCGTGAACGATCCGCTTGGAAATAACCCCAAGGGGATTCCATTCACGTCGCAGATTTTTGATCTGTACCGTCCGTGGCTGAGTTCAGGCGAACGGCAGGACTACGGTAATCGCCCGCCGGCGATGAGCAGCATCGATCTGTTGAAGAAGATCAACATCACCGACGCTTGGCGCTTCAACGAACATGAGCGCAACCAGGTCAGTGATCATCGGCGGTCGATCGCGCGCGGGGAGGAGGTGTTTAACACCATCCCTATCAGCATCCGCGGGGTTTCCGGGCTCAACGATGAACTCAAGGTGGACAGCATTCCGGGATTCTGCGGCACCTGCCACGACGCGCCGAATGTCGGCAACCACTCGGTGAAGGCACCGTTGGATATCGGGATTGCCGATGCCGGCGATAAACAACCGCCGGTCCTCGATATTTCAGGACTGCCGGTGTTCACCGTCAAATGCACGCAAGGCCCGCTTGAAGGTCAGATGTACAAAGTCACCGACCTGGGGCGCGCCATGATCAGCGGCAAGTGCAAGGACATCGGCAGGTTCAAAGGGCCGATCCTGCGCGGGCTCGCGGCGCGCGCTCCCTATTTCCACAATGGTTCGGCAGAAACCTTGCGGGATGTGGTCAACTTTTATGACCAGCGGTTTGAGATCGGTTTAACCCACAAGCAGAAAGTAGACCTCGTCAACTTCCTAAAGACACTCTGAGGCGATCAAACAAAGCTAAACAAACAAATGGCCGGGCACATGCCCGGCCATTTTATTCAAAGCAGCCGACTGGATTACGTATTCATCAACTCGAAGAACTCGCCGTTGTTCTTTGTGTTGCGCAGCTTGTCGAGCAGGAAGTCGATGGCATCCATGGTGCCCATCGGATTGAGGATGCGGCGCAGGACGTACATCTTCTTCAGTACGGCCGGTTCGGTGAGCAGTTCTTCCTTGCGCGTGCCGGAGCGCGTGATGTCGATCGCCGGGAAGGTGCGCTTGTCGGCCACCTTGCGGTCGAGGATGAGTTCCGAGTTACCGGTGCCTTTGAACTCTTCGAAAATCACCTCGTCCATGCGGCTGCCGGTATCGATGAGCGCAGTGGCGATAATCGTCAGCGAACCGCCTTCCTCGATATTGCGTGCGGCGCCGAAAAAGCGTTTTGGCCGCTGCAATGCGTTGGCGTCGACGCCGCCGGTCAGCACCTTGCCGGAGGAGGGCACGACAGTGTTGTAGGCGCGTCCGAGGCGGGTGATCGAGTCGAGCAAGATCACCACGTCGCGCTGATGCTCGACCAGGCGCTTGGCCTTCTCGATCACCATTTCGGCCACTTGCACGTGACGGGACGCCGGTTCATCGAACGTCGATGAAATCACCTCGCCCTTCACGGAGCGCTGCATGTCGGTGACTTCTTCCGGCCGCTCATCGATCAGCAGCACGATCAGGTAGGTCTCCGGATGATTGGCAGTAATGGAGTGGGCGATATTCTGCAGCAACACCGTTTTGCCGGTGCGCGGCGGGGAGACGATCAGCGCGCGTTGGCCCTTGCCAATCGGCGCGACGATGTCGATGACGCGCGCGGAGAGATCCTTTTTGGTCGGATCCTCGTATTCCATCTTGAGCCGCTCATCGGGATAAAGCGGCGTCAGGTTGTCGAAATTGACCTTGTGCCGCGCTTTCTCGGGGTCTTCGAAATTGATCGTATTGACCTTGAGCAGCGCGAAGTAGCGCTCGCCTTCCTTCGGAGAGCGGATGTGGCCTTCGACGGTGTCGCCGGTGCGCAGGCCGAAGCGGCAAATCTGGCTCGGCGAAACATAAATATCGTCCGGACCGGACAGGTAGTTCAATTCTGGCGAGCGCAAGAAACCGAATCCGTCGGAGAGCACCTCGACGACGCCTTCGCCGATGATATCGACTTCCTGGGTCGCCAGCTGTTTGAGGATTGCAAACATCAGCTCCTGCTTGCGCATGGTGCTGGCGTTTTCGACCTGATGTTCTTCAGCGAAGGCGACGAGTTCGGCAGGAGTCTTGGACTTGAGGTCTTGGAGTTTCATTTCCCGCATTGGGGGCTTACGTCCTTGGGAGCGTTAGCGGCGAAGCTTCGAAAAAAATGAAAAGACTTTCGCCGTGTGACTTAGGAGAGAGACCGCAGGTCTAGGGTGACGAGGGAGAGTTGGGAAAAAGGCCCGGAACCCGATGCTGCGACCGGCCCAAACTTAGGGAGCCGGAACGCGACTGCATCCGCCTGCGTTCGGTGGGATGCCGGCAAGATAAGTTGAGCCGCTCGCTGGCGCAAGAGGCGTAACGGGTCTCTGTATAATGCCGCGTCGCCTAGAACGGTTTTACGGTCGCCAGGATGACAATGACAATCAGCAATCCGGTTGGTATCTCATTGATAATTCGGTAGAATTTCTGAGAATGGTAGTTTCGGTCATGGTGGAATTCATTTACCCAATGCGCAAATAGCCCGTGCAGGATGGTCATGATGAACACAGCGGCAAATTTGACCTGAAACCAACCCGCCCCAAGCCATTGGCCTTGCAGCAGCAAAACAATACCGGCGATCCAGGTCACGATCATCGCCGGCATCATGATGACGTTAAGTAGCCGGTACTCCATCGTCTTGAACATTTCCGACTGGTCCGAGCCGGGCGTTGTAGCCACGTGATAAACAAATAATCGCGGCAGATAGAGCATGCCTGCCATCCAGGCGATGACAGCGACGATGTGCAGTGCCTTGAGCCAGAGGTACATCGAGCAATCCTATCCTCCTTTCGGAGGAATCAAAAAATTCATCCGCGCATACGTTTGAGCATGCGTTCGACGTTGGCAATTGGTGTCTCCGGCAAAATCCCATGGCCGAGATTAAAGATCAGCGGGCCTTCGCCAAGCTCTTTCATGACACTATCCACCTCGCTATCGAGTGCGACCCCGCCGGCCAGTAGCGCCAGAGGATCGACGTTGCCCTGCACCGGGACACGCGATTGGAGAGCGTCGCGAGCAATCGAGCGTTCAAACATCCAGTCGATGCCGATCGCAGTGACGCCGGTCATTTCTACGTAGGGCAGGGCCATTGCGCCTGCTCCGCGAGGAAATCCGATGATTTTCGCATTTGGCACGCGCCGGCGCACGCCTTCGACTATTTTCTGGGTCGGCGCAATGGACCAGCGCTCGAACTGTTCTGGCCCCAGCACGCCAGCCCAAGTATCGAAGATCTGCACAACTTCAGCCCCAGCCTCAAGTTGACCGACCAGGTATTCTATTGATGCCTGCACAAGCCGGTCGATCAATCGCGCAAAGTTTTCTGGATCTCGATAGGCAAATAACCGTGCCGGCGCCTGATCTGGTGTCGCTTCACCTGCCACCATATAGGTTGCAACGGTCCAGGGCGCACCGCAGAAGCCAATAAGAGCCGTCCGTTCACTTAAGCCGCCCTTCACCCGCCGAATCGTCTCGTAGACCGGCGCCAGAACTTTAGGATCGACGGTTTCTCGCAGCGCTGCGAAATCTACCGCATTACCGAGTGGTTCGAGCTTTGGCCCTTCGCTGGCCACAAATTCAACTTTTCGTCCAAGCGCTAGCGGTATGACCAAAATGTCGGAAAATAGAATTGCGGCATCAAAACCAAAACGTCGTATCGGTTGCAATGTCACTTCAGCCGCCAGCTCGGGATTAAAACAAAGATTGAGGAAACCTCCGGCCTTTTCACGCGTTGAGCGGTATTCCGGCAGATAACGGCCAGCTTGCCGCATTAGCCACACTGGCGGAATCGTTTCGCGCTTACCTTCCAGCACGCGCAAAAGTTTTTTCCCCATGGCACTTCCGATCCCGGGTTTATCCATAAAAATCTTCTTAGAGTCTGTTGTTGTAGTTAGAGCGTTGATTGGACTCATGCCTGTCGATCAACATCCTGTCCACCGGAACAGCAGCGCTGATTCAGAATCGGGTGTAATCCAGGTTTATTCCGTCCACAGCAAAAGCTCATGATTTACGGGCTTTTGAAGGGCTATCCCGTTTCATCCCCAACGCGTATCCACATAACTGCAACTCGAATGGATGCGCAGCCGGTTCTCATCCCGTTGGCAGCCGTGTGGATGAATATTCGGTTTGCAGGGGCTGACGGCTTGCACCTTGGGTCAAGGCATGGCCTCCTCCCGTAATATCCACATGCTGTTTGGCGGCTATACAGATGCCCGAGACCGGTTATTTTCATCTTCACCTGGTGTCCGACGCGACCGGTGAAACTCTGATTATGGTCGCGCGCGCTGCGGCAGCGCAGTACGCCAATGTCTCGCCGGTCGAGCACCTTTACCCGATGGTTCGCTCCAAAAAACAGCTCGATCATGCCTTGACGGAAATCACCGAGTCGCCCGGCTTGGTCCTGTACACCTTGCTCGAGGAAGATCTCATTCAGTTGCTAGAGAAAAAGTGTCGCGAGCTCGGCTTGCCCTGCATGTCGGTCCTGGGCCCGGTCTTACGCCTGTTCCAGTCTTATCTCGGCGCGGAAACCATCCATCGGGCCGGGGCGCAGCATGTTCTCAATGCCGAATACTTTCAGCGCATCGACGCGCTCAATTTTTCCATGTTGCATGACGACGGCCAACATGTTGAAGGGCTTGAAGATGCCGATGTCGTCCTTGTGGGAGTTTCGCGCACATCGAAAACGCCGACATCGATCTATCTGGCCAATCGTGGTGTGAAGACCGGAAATGTGCCATTGGTTCCCGGCGTGACGGTCGCTTCTGCGGTGGAAAGTCTTACCCGTCCTTTGGTTGTTGGACTCTATGCGAGCCCTGAGCGTATTGTGCAGATCCGTGAAAACCGGTTGCTCGGCCTGAAAGCCCATCGTGACGACGATCAGTACATCGACAAGACGGCGGTGGCGGAGGAAGTCTCTTTCTCGCGGCGGCTGTGCGCCAAACACAGTTGGCCGACGATCGACGTGACGCGGCGCTCGATCGAGGAAACTGCAGCCGCTGTCATGCGGCTGCTGAGCGAGCGGCGGCGGCATCCGGTGGCGTGATCGATGGCTCTCTGGCTCGCTCCCCAACCGCTGGTTCTTGCCTCAAGGAGCGATATCCGCGGGAAAATTCTCGCGGCATCCGGACTGCGTTTCGAGATCAGACCGTCGCATGTAAACGAGCGGGACGTTGAAGCCCGATCCGGTGCCACGGATGCGGCCGCCGTCGCCCGTCATTTGGCGCGGGCTAAGGCCGACGCGGTGGCGGCGTCGTTGCCGGGACGGCTGGTTCTGGGCGCCGATCAGACCCTCGCACGGGGGGCAAAGCGCTTCGGAAAGCCGGTCAATCGTTCGGAAGCCGCCGAACAACTCCGTGCACTGCGCGGCCGTACCCACGAACTTCATTCGGCACTTGCCCTCGTCCGAGACAAAGAAGCGGTATTTGCCTGTGTCGAAACAGCCCGGCTTACAATGCGCGATTTTTCCGACCGTTTCCTCAACGATTACCTCGATATGGCGGGAGACGCGGCAACCACCAGCGTGGGCGCCTATCAGCTCGAAGCCATAGGTATTCATTTGTTTGAACGAATTGATGGGGATTTTTTCACTATCTTGGGTCTTCCGCTTTTGCCGCTGCTTGGCTTCCTGCGGCAGAACAAGTTTATCGACGGCTGATCAATGTTCATCCTCGGTCTGACCGGGTCGCTTGGTATGGGCAAATCCGCTACGGCGAAAATGTTCGCCGCGGAGGGCGTTCCCGTCCACGATGCCGATGCGGTTGTGCATCGGCTCTACGAGTCTGAAGCGACCCCCCTCATCGAAGCGGCCTTTCCCGGAACAACCGCCCGTGGCCGGGTCGATCGCGACAAGCTCGGCCAACGGGTGCTCGGCGATGCCGCCGCGGTTGAGAAACTGGAAGCAATTGTGCATCCGCTGGTGCGGGCCGCCGAAACACGCTTTCTCGTCGAGGCGGAACACAACGGGGCGGCCGTGGCCCTGCTCGATATCCCGCTTCTGTTCGAGACCGGCGGCGACAAGCGCTGCGATGCGGTGGTGGTTGTTTCGGCGCCATCCGATGTCCAGCGCGCCCGGGTCTTCGAACGCCCCGGCATGACGGAACAGAAATTCTCCGCGATTGTCGCCAAACAGATGCCGGACGTCGACAAACGCGCGAGGGCGGATTTCGTGGTGGATACTTCAAAAGGTTTCGACGCCGCACACACGCAGGTGCGTGATATTCTCGCCCGAATTGGTACAATGTCGAAGCGGCGGCGCTGATTCTGCCGCCGGAAGGCGATATGCGCGAAATCGTTCTCGATACTGAAACGACCGGTCTCGATCCGAGCCAAGGACATCGCCTCGTCGAACTTGGCTGCATTGAACTGCTCAACCGGATACCGACCGGATCGACATTCCATGTCTACATTAATCCCGACCGCGATATGCCGGCCGAAGCCTTTGCAATTCATGGATTGTCGACCGAGTTTCTGCAGGGCCATAAACGGTTTATTGAAATCGCCGACGAGTTTCTCGCCTTTATCGGCGATGCGCCGCTGGTGATCCATAACGCCAGCTTCGATCATACTTTTCTGTGCGCAGAGCTCAAGCGGGCCCAGCGTGCTTTGATCGCGCGCGAACGGCTGGTCGACACCTTATTGTTGGCACGGCGCAAACATCCGGCGGGCCCCAACAGGCTCGACGATCTTTGCGCGCGCTATGGCATCGACAATTCACGTCGCACCAAACACGGCGCGTTGCTTGATGCTGAGATCCTGGCCGCGGTTTACGTCGAATTGATCGGCGCGCGCCAAGCGCAACTTGGCCTGACCGAGAATGCCGAACGGGCTGTGAATGCGCCCGGGATCATCGTGATACGCGAGCGGACCGAGCGACTTGCGCCAAGGCTGAGCGAAGCCGAAATCGTGGCACACCGCGACTTCATTGTGGGGCTTGGCGAGAGCGCGTTGTGGCGCGCCTATTTTCCGGCCTGAGAATTCAGGGGGCGGCAGTTGACGCGGGCGGCTGCTGTTGCGCCATCTTCTGACGATAAAGTCCCACGAAGTCCACCGGATCGAGCAGGAGCGGCGGAAAGCCGCCGTTGCGTACCGCGGTAGCGACGATTTCACGCGCGAAGGGAAAGAGCAGTCGCGGGCATTCGATCATCACCACCGGATTGAGACTCTCTTGCGGGACGTTGCGGATGCGGAATACTCCGGCAAATTCCAATTCGAAGCGGAACAGTAACGTGGCGCCGGTTTCCGCCTTGCCCTCGAGCTTGATGACAACTTCGATGTCCGTCTCCGACAGCGGAGTGGCGCCGACATTGATCTGTATTCCGATCTGCGGCTGCTCCTGACGGTTCGTCAGTGACTGCGGCGCGTTCGGATTTTCAAACGAAAAGTCCTTGATATACTGGGACACCACAGTGAGCTGCGGCTGCATGTCCTGCGCCGCGGGCTGGGCAGGGCCACCATTCGTTGTCGTCATAAGCACTCCTTGACGCCATATATTTTGCGTGCGCGGCGGTTGGCTAACATAGGGCTAAGGTGGGAACAAGGATGGTATCGTTTTGGGTCCGCACGACTTTGCTCTGCCGCTCTCGATCCTCGGCCCCGGTTGTCGTCCGGCGGTCGGCCTCATCTCTCGTTCCCGTTCCCGTTGCCATTGTCGGCACGGTCGCCACTGTCGTGATTGTCGCGTTGGCGCCGCCGGCGATCAGCAAGTGACGGGTCGCCGATTTGCCGCCACTGATCGGGGGCAAGATCGACAATGCCATCATTTCGGACAGGCGCGACTCCTTTGCGGATCACGTTGCTCAAGACGCGGCGGAGGGGTGGTACAAGCAAGCAGAGCGCGAGCAGATCGGTGATAAATCCCGGGATTAACAAAAGAATCCCAGCGATCAGGACGCGACCACCCGTCCGATCGGTCTCCAACGCCGTGAAATGTCCCTGCCGCAAGGCAACCCTTATGCGGGCAACGTGACTGCCGCCAGCGTGCCGTAATATAAGGCCGCCAAGGAGTGAACCGCCCAACACCAGAGTTAGCGCCCACCCGAAACCGATAGTGGCGGCCACTGCGACGAATGTCGCAAGTTCCAGAAGGGGGAGCGCCAACAGCACCAACAATGCCCATTTTGCCACATTAATCACTGTTTTCTCTGCTTAGCTGATGTTGGCCTCGGCGTTCTGATCGTCTAAGGTCCGGCCGAGAGACGTGAATTGCGCCGAGATGGGCGAGGCCCAGCCCTTAGGATTGGCGTGGCCGCCGGTAGATACAGTAGCGGCGCCGCCGGCGCCCGGTCGTCTCGCCAGTGACGACCAAAATGCTTATCTGGCCGATGTGCCGTTACGGTAGCCGAAAGCATGCGAGACGTGTTCGATATATACACCATCATTTTCCTGGCGCTCGCAGTCTTCATCTTCCTGCGATTGCGAAACGTGCTCGGACAACGCACAGGCCGGGAGCGTCCGCCTTACGATCCTTACTCGGCGCGCGAACCGGTGCGTCCCGCGAGCGAAAAAATCGTGACGCTGCCCAATCGCAACACAGAGGGTGCGACGCCTAAGCCGGCCGAGTCGGCGGAAGAAGCTCCCGTCGAGCGCTGGAAGGGCGTTGCCGAACCGGGCTCGCCAATTGCAAACGGTCTCGATGCAATCGCAGCTGCCGACGCCAATTTCGATGACAAGCACTTCCTAGCCGGCGCCCGCGCGGCCTATGAGATGATCGTCAACGCCTATGCCGAGGGAGATCGGCGTACGCTCAAGAACCTGCTCGCGCGGGAAGTCTATGATGGTTTTGAAAGTGCCATCAGCGAGCGTGAGAAGCGTGGTGAAACAGTCGAAAGCCGTTTCGTGTCGATCGACAACGCGGATATCACCGCCGCCGAACTGCGCGGACGCAACGCGCAGGTGACCGTGCGCTTCCAATCCAAGCTCGTCTCGGTGACGCGCAACAAGGATGGGAACGTGATTGACGGCAACGCAGAGCGACTGACGGACATCACGGATGTCTGGACGTTTGCCCGTGACATTACGTCGCGTGATCCGAACTGGAAGCTCCTCGCCACTGAAGCCGGGCAATGAGCGCATGCCGGGGATCAATCTTCGGTTTTCCTGCCTGTCCGTTTTCTGCTTCTGGCTCGCCGCAGTTGCTGGCGTGCCGGCGTCGGCGCTAAATCTTCGCAATGCACAGGTCGAGACGCTCGGCTTTGCTGCCCTCGACGGGTGGAAAGACGACGATCATGCCCTTGCGTTCGAGACATTCCTGAAAAGTTGCGGCGCTATTCTCAATGGCTCAAAAGCAATGCGCGCTGCACGGCCGTTCTACGGTGCGTTGTTCAACGTGTGCGAGCGTGCCGTCGCGGCCGGTAATCTCGACCGTGACCATGCGCGCGCTTTCTTTGAAGACAATTTCAAGCCGGTCCGTATCACGCCCGCCGGCCAAACCGACGGCTTCTTCACAGGTTACTACGAGACCGAGGTCGAGGGCTCTCGCTTTCCAAGCGACGAGTATACGATTCCAGTCTACGCCGCGCCGACGGAGACACTGAAAAGACATCAGAGCAAGGTGTTTGCCGATCTTGATCGCACGAAAATTGAAGATGGCGCATTGGCCGGCAAGGAACTGGAGATTTGTTATGTGAAGAATCCAATCGATGCGTTCTTCGCGCAGATCCAGGGCTCAACGCGCGTGAAGCTCGACAACGGCAAGCTGTTGCGCCTCAACTACATTGCAAGCAACGGAATGCCCTATACGCCGGTAGGAAAATTTCTGATCGACCGCGGTATTGTCTCCAAGGAAGAAATGTCCATGGACAAGATCCGCGACTATATGGAATCGAATCCGGAGGAAGGCAAAGAACTTCGCCGCAAGAACCGCTCCTTCGTATTTTTCCAGGAGACGCCGCTCGGCGCGCATGATGAATGCATCGGGGCGCAAGGCGTCCCGCTGACACCCGGGCGTTCGCTCGCCGTCGACCGGCGCATTCACATCTACGGCACGCCGATATGGGTGGAGGCGGAGCTGCCGATTGACAGCGAAAAACCGGAAACCAGATTCCGCCGTCTGTTGTTCGCACAAGACACTGGCTCGGCGATCGTCGGCCCGGCGCGCGCCGATATTTATTTCGGTCACGGCGAGGAGATCAGCCATATTGCGGGACGGATCAAGCAGCACGGACAGTTTGTGATGCTGGCCCCGCAAAGCGTTGCGGTCAGCGGCGCTTTGGTGGCGACGAATATCCCGCTGCCAAAACCACGACCCGCGATAACCGTCGCGGCGGCTGCACGGCCTGTCAGTGAGACCACCGCGAGCATACCGGCGCCGAAGTCTAAGCCACGCCCTTAACGCCATGAGCTCGGGCGACGGCAAACGGCGTCGCGTTCTTTCACCAGAAGAACGCGTATTGTGGACAACAGTCACGCGATCAATCGCGCCGCTGCGCGAATCCGCCGTCGGCGATGAGGAAAGCCCGTCAACGGTCGAGACCAAGCGGGTTGCCGTGTCAGTGGCCAACCCGGCTTCGCGTAAGCCCGCCTTGACAGAGAGCAAAGCGCCGCCGCTCGCCCAGCTCGGTCGCCGCATGAAACAGCGCGTCGCGCGGGGCAAGGAAAAGATAGACGGCCGTCTCGATCTACACGGCCTCACGCAAAGCGAGGCCCATGCGACCTTGCTGCGGTTTTTGCGGACTGCAAGTTCGCGCGAGGCGCGGCTGGTATTGGTGATTACCGGCAAGGGCGCCCGTGCGGGCGAAGGAGAACGGGGCGTTCTCAAACGACAGGTGCCGCAATGGCTTGGTTCGCCGGAATTTCGCGCATTGATTATCGGTTTCGAAGACGCGCACGCCGCCCATGGCGGAGAGGGCGCGCTTTACGTCAGGGTGCGACGAAACAAACGCTCTTGAGCCAAGCGACTCCCGTCAGAGGATAAACCGGCTCAAGTCCGCGTTCTTGGCCAAGTCGCCGATATGTTTCTGCACGTAGGCGGCGTCGATTTTCACGTTCTCGCCCGAGCGGTCGGGGGCGGCGAACGAAATCTCGTCGAGAACGCGCTCCATAACCGTCTGCAGGCGCCGCGCGCCGATGTTCTCGATGCTGGAATTGACGGCCACCGCGATGTCGGCAATGGCGTCGATCGCATCTTCGCTGAATTCAAGGACGACGCCCTCGGTCTGCATGAGGGCTACATATTGCTTGATCAAAGAAGCCTCCGGCTCCGTCAGGATGCGGCGGAAATCGTCGCGTGTGAGCGCCTTAAGCTCCACGCGGATCGGCAACCGGCCCTGCAACTCGGGCAGCAGGTCGGAAGGCTTGGAAATGTGAAACGCGCCGGACGCAATAAACAAAATGTGGTCGGTTTTCACCGGTCCGTGCTTGGTGTTGACGGTTGTACCTTCGATCAGTGGCAACAGGTCGCGCTGTACGCCTTCACGCGACACGTCGGCGCCCCGGAGTCCTTCACGGCCGGCGATCTTGTCGATCTCATCGAGGAAAACGATGCCGTTCTGTTCCACAGAACGGATTGATTCCTGCACCAGCTGTTCGTTATCCAGCAGCTTGTCGGACTCCTCATTGACCAGAACGGAGTGAGATTCCTCAACAGTGACCCGGCGGGTCTTGGTGCGGCCTCCGCCGAGTTTGCCGAAGATATCGCCGATATTGATGGCGCCCATCTGCGCGCCCGGCATGCCGGGAATTTCGAACATCGGCATGCTGCCACCGCCGGACTGGACTTCGATTTCGATCTCCTTGTCGTCGAGTTCGCCGTCGCGCAGTTTTTTACGGAAGCTCTCGCGCGTGGCCGGGCTGGCGCCGGGTCCTACGAGCGCATTGAGCACGCGTTCTTCGGCCGATTGTTCGGCGCGCGCCTGCACATCCTTGCGTTTCTTCTCGCGGATGAGGGAGATACCGATCTCGACAAGGTCGCGCACGATCTGCTCGACGTCGCGGCCGACATAGCCAACCTCGGTGAATTTGGTCGCCTCGACCTTGAGGAAAGGCGCCCCGGCAAGCTTGGCCAGACGGCGCGATATTTCGGTCTTTCCGACGCCGGTCGGGCCGATCATCAGGATATTCTTCGGGAGAACTTCCTCACGCAATTTGTCGTCCAGCTGCAAGCGCCGCCAGCGGTTGCGCAGCGCTATGGCGACTGCGCGTTTGGCATCGCCCTGGCCGACAATATAGCGGTCGAGTTCGGAAACGATTTCACGGGGGGAGAAGTCGGTCATGCGTCGCATACCATCAGAAGAGCGCGGCCGTCGAATGTGTCGACCAGGCGGTCTTTTCGAAAACCAGCCCGTTCATAAGCGCGAATTGCGCGTGCGTTGGCGGGGTCGGGATCGGTGATCACGCGCGGCGTGCCCGCGATCAACAGCCGTTCGATAAAAGAGCGGATGAAGCCAGAACCATGACCTGCATCGAGCATGTCCGCTTCGCCAATGAATTGATCGATGCCGCGTGTACCTGCCGGCTGCGGCCCTAGCCCGCCGCCCTCCCAAGCATCGGGATCGTAGCATTGCAGATAGCCGAAACCCCGCCCCTCCCGGCTGACGATGAACTGATCCATCGCCAGATGATCGAGATCGCTACTGACGAGATCGAATTGTTCTTCCGGCTTGCCCCACCATTGCACGACATGCGGCTCGCCGAGCCAACGGCGAACCAGCGGCAGATCTTCGGCGATCATGGAACGAAACTCATACATGCAGCTATGATCAAGCGCTCTTCAGCGTTTCGATGGTGACGTTGCGATTGGTGAACACGCAAATCTCGGCCGCGATATCAAGTGACTTGCGCACGATCGCTTCGGCATCGAGCGGCCCGTCGACCAGCGCGCGGGCCGAAGCAAGCGCATAGTTGCCACCGGAGCCAATGCCCATAATGCCGCTCTCGGGCTCCAGCACGTCGCCCGTCCCGGTCAGGATCAGCGAAACATTGGTGTCCGCGACAATCATCATGGCTTCGAGACGGCGCAGAAAGCGGTCGGTGCGCCAATCCTTTGCCAATTCGACCGCGGCGCGGGTGAGTTGACCCGGATATTGCTCAAGCTTGGCTTCCAGCCGCTCAAACAGGGTGAAGGCGTCGGCCGTCGCGCCGGCAAACCCACCAATCACCTCGCCCTTGCCGAGGCGGCGAACCTTTTTCGCGTTGGATTTGACGATGGTCTGACCGATCGACACCTGGCCATCGCCGCCGATAACCACATTGCCGCCCTTGCGAACGGTGAGAATTGTGGTCCCGTGCCAGGAAGGAAGTTCGTTCGATGACATATGCTTAAGACCCCGCGACCCGCGTCATCTAGGCATGCCGCAACGTATTTGCAAACCAACTGGAACGGATGTGGCGAATCCGCCGGACCCCTGATAAAAGTCGCGCGAATAAAGGATATCTGCATGCGCAAGGCCGCCATAAAGCGTAAGACCAAGGAAACCGATGTCGAAGTTGAAATTGACCTCGACGGGGCCGGCCGCTCTTCGGTTGCGACCGGCATCGGCTTTCTCGATCATATGCTCGACCTGCTTGCGCGCCATTCGCGCATCGACATCGTCGTCAAAGCCAAAGGCGATCTGCACATCGATCATCATCACACAACCGAGGATGTCGGCATCGCGCTCGGTCAGGCGATGAAGCAGGCCCTGGGAGAAATGAAGGGCATCACACGCTATGCGGACGTGCATGTCCCCATGGACGAGGCGTTGACGCGCGTTGCCATCGACATTTCCGGGCGCCCGTTTCTGGTGTTCAAGGTTGAATTCGTGCGCGATAAAGTTGGTGAATTCGATACTGAGCTTGTGCAGGAATGGTTTCAGGCCTTCGCAACGAATGCCGGAGTTACGTTGCACGCCGAAACGCTGTACGGCAGCAATGATCATCACATCGCGGAGTCCTGCTTTAAAGGTCTGGCCCGCGCGTTGCGGGCTGCCATGGCCATCGACCCGCGTGCGAAGGATGAAGTGCCGTCGACCAAAGGCACACTTGGCGGGTAAAGACACGGTCTTAGTTCGAGTTTGAGCAGGAAGACGGGCAATGCCCACTTACACCGTCCATGCACCGCCACCTCGCCAAGGTGAAACAACGAGCGCCGCAGAGCGCTACGTGTTCGTGCGCGACGGCTTCCATGTCTGGGCCTTCCTGTTGGCGCCGCTGTGGCTGCTGATACACCGGTTATGGCTGGCCTTTGGGATTTATGTTGTCGGCTATGGGTTGATCACCGCCGCCCTCGTTCTGCTGCGCGTGCAGGCCAGTGCACAATTCGTAACCGGTTTGCTGATTGCCTTGTTGGTCGGGTTCGAGGCGTCCAGCATCTGGCGCTGGACCCTCGCACGCCGGCGTTGGGCAATACTCGGCTTCGTCATTGGTGAGGATGCCGAAATTGCTGAGCGTCGGTTCTTCGGCGAATGGAGCAAGCACTCCGCGAATACCTCTCCCGTGTCGTCCGAACCAAAATATTCGATCCCGGTTCGTCGTGGCCCTCCGTCGCCGTCGGATGTCCTCGGATTATTTCCGGAGCCGGGAGCTCAGCGGTGAGCGTCGCCATCGTCGATTATGGCTCCGGCAATTTGCACTCTGCTGCAAAGGCGTTTGAACGCGCCGCGCGGGAGATTGGGCACAATCAGCCGATTGCGGTGACACGCGATCCCGACACCGTCGCGCGTGCGGACCACATCGTGCTTCCCGGTGTGGGTGCCTTTGCCGATTGCCGACGGGGGCTCGATGCCATTCCCGGCATGGTCGACGCGCTCGAACGTAGCGTACTGAAAGGCGGAAAGCCGTTTTTTGGAATCTGCGTTGGAATGCAATTGATGGCCGAACGCGGCCTTGAATACCAGGTGACGTCGGGGCTGGGTTGGATCGCCGGCGAAGTCGGTCGCATCAAGCCCGCCAATCAGAATCTGAAAATTCCGCACATGGGCTGGAATACTCTCAATGTGTTGAAACCCCATCCGTTGCTGAAAGGCATCCAGCTCGGACCGGACGGTCTGCACGCATATTTCGTGCATTCATACGAGCTCAAGCCTGCACTGCAACCAGATCTGGTCGCGCAAGCCGACTACGGCGGTCCGCTGACAGCCATCGTCGGTCGCGACAACATGGTCGGCACGCAATTTCACCCGGAGAAGAGCCAACAGCTCGGTCTCGCGCTGATTGCAAACTTTTTGAAGTGGCAACCGTGATTCTGTTCCCTGCGATCGATCTTAAGGAGGGCCTGGCCGTACGGCTGGAGCAAGGGAACATGGCGCGCGCGACTATCTTTAATCGTGACCCGTCAGAGCAGGCTCGTGCCTTCGCGCTGCAAGGTTTCGAATATCTGCATATCGTCGATCTCGACGGCGCGTTCGCCGGCAAGCCAGTGAATGCTGCCGCCGTCGATCGCATCCTCGAAGCGGTCAGCATCCCGGTGCAGCTTGGTGGTGGCCTGCGCGATACCGCGACCGTCGAGAACTGGCTGGAGAAGGGCGTTGCACGGGTGATCATCGGGACCGCCGCTGTGCGCGATCCACCTTTCGTCAAACAGGTGGCGCGCGACTTTCCGGGCCGGGTTGCCGTCGGGCTCGATGCGCGCAACGGAAAAGTGGCTGTCGAAGGTTGGGCCGAAACCTCCGAACTCTCGGCACTTGATATTGCACGGCGCTTCGAGGACGCGGGCGTGTCAGCGATCGTGTACACCGATATCGCGCGCGACGGCATGCTGCAGGGTCTTAATCTCGATGCGACATTGACGCTCGCCCAGGCGATTTCGATTCCGGTCATTGCCTCGGGTGGACTTGCATCGATTGAGGACATCAAAGCGCTGCTGGAACCGCGAGCAAAGAGGCTCGCGGGCGCGATAGCTGGCCGAGCGCTTTATGATGGGCGGCTTGATGCCGGAGAGGCGCTTCAATTGATTCGTAGCGCTAGGACCACCTCGTAATGTTCAAAGTTCGTGTCATCCCTTGCCTCGATGTCAAAGATGGCCGTGTGGTCAAAGGAATCAATTTCGTCAACCTTCGCGATGCCGGCGATCCGGTGGAGGCCGCAATTGCATACGATGCCGCCGGCGCCGACGAGCTGTGTTTTCTCGATATCACCGCCAGCCATGAAAACCGGGATACCATTTACGATGTGGTTACGCGCACGGCCGAGGCGTGTTTCATGCCGTTGACGGTTGGCGGCGGGGTGCGGTCTGTGGACGACATCCGAAAATTGCTCGCCTGTGGTGCCGACAAGGTGTCGATCAATACAGCCGCGGTCAGCCGGCGCTCTTTCGTCAAAGAAGCGGCGAAAAAATTCGGCGATCAATGCATCGTGGTCGCGATTGATGCCAAAAAGGTATCGAAGGCCGGTGATCAGGATCGCTGGGAGATTTTTACGCATGGCGGTCGCAACCCGACCGGCCTCGATGCCGTGGCCTATGCCAAGGAAGTCGTCACGCTCGGTGCCGGCGAGATTCTGCTTACGTCAATGGATCGTGACGGAACCAAAAAGGGCTACGATATCGCGCTCACGCGGGCGATCGCCGATGCCATTACAGTACCCGTTATTGCCTCAGGCGGGGTGGGAACGCTCGCGCACATGGTGGAGGGCATCCGCGACGGTCACGCAACCGCGGTTTTGGCCGCCTCAATCTTCCACTTCGGCGAGCACAGTGTGCGCGAGGCCAAGTCCTATATGGCGCGGTCGGGTCTGCCGATGCGGCTCGATCCGTAGGCGCAACAGTGCTATTGAGCCGCCCAAAGAGGGCTTCCATGAGCAAATTCACCCTGGCCGATCTGGAAAAGCGAATCCACGAGCGCGCCAAGGCCAGTTCGACGGAATCCTATACGCGTTCCCTGATCGAGAAAGGCATCGCCCACTGCGCCAAGAAACTGGGCGAAGAAGCCATCGAAACAGGACTGGCCGCTGTGCAGGAAGACAAGACGCGCTTGATCGCAGAAGCCGCGGATCTTCTCTATCATCTGCTGGTGGTGCTGGAAGTGCGCGGCATCGCGTTGGCGGAAGTCGAAGCAGCACTTGAAAAACGCACCGGCCAGACCGGGCACGAGGAAAAAGCGTCGCGCCCACGTAGCTGAAAAAGATGGAACAGCGCACCGAAGAAAATCTCTCGCCCTATCGCACGTTCTCGCGCGCGGAATGGGCAATGCTGCGCGAAGACACGCCGATGACCTTGACCTCGGAAGAGGTCACGCGTCTGCGCTCGCTGCACGACCGGCTCGATATGGCAGAGGTCGAAGAGATTTATCTGCCGTTGTCGCGTCTGTTGTCGATGTACGTGGCTGCAACTCAGCGATTGTTCCGCGCCCAGCAGCGCTTCCTCAGTACCGAGGACACGAAAATGCCATACATCATCGGAGTGGCAGGCTCGGTGGCGGTCGGCAAGTCCACGACAGCGCGCGTCTTGCAAGCCTTGCTGGCGCGCTGGCCGAATGTGCCGAAGGTCGACTTGATCACAACCGATGGTTTTCTTTATCCCAACGCGGTTCTTGAACGCGACGGCCTGATGGAAAAAAAGGGCTTTCCCGAAAGTTACGATCTTTCGGCGCTGCTGCATTTTCTTTCTGCCGTGAAGGCCGGGCGGCGTCATGCGCGCGCGCCGATCTACTCCCACCTCGTATACGACGTCGTGCCGAATCAATGGGTCGAGGTCGACCGGCCGGACATTCTTATCGTGGAGGGCCTGAATGTATTGCAGACCGGCCGGTTGCCGAAGGAGGGCAAGGCCATTCCGTTCGTGTCGGACTTTTTCGATTTTTCGGTCTATCTCGATGCGGACGAGGAGATCCTCAGATCATGGTACGTGTACCGGTTCCTGACCTTGCGCGGCACGGCCTTCCGCGATCCGAAATCCTATTTCCACCGCTATTCGAATCTGTCGGACAAGGAAGCGACCGAGACCGCAGCATCGATCTGGTTACGAATCAACCTGCTCAACCTGCACGAAAATATTCTACCGACCCGTCAGCGGGCTGATCTGATTTTGAAAAAAAACGAAAGCCATCTGGTCGAGAATGTTTCGCTGCGGCGATTGTGACCAGCGATAATAACTCCTATCAACCTACGCTACGCGCCGGCTGAGATCGAAATGCTCAAAATAGCGTTTCTTGATTGCCGATACAGGCAGCACGATTAGCACATCAGTGGTGCCGAATTCATGATCGATAACTGCGCCATCGCCGATAAAGGCGCCGAGCCGCAGATAGCCCTTGATCAAAGGCGGCAGCGCACGTAGCGCACCCTTCGGATCGATTGCTTCCTTCGACATACGATTCATCTCGACATGGCGCTCAGGCAATGCCCGCGCGCGCCACGGATCAGGTGCCGATGCGTAGTGATGCAGGAAAGAGAGCGGCAATGCGAGACGCTTTGGATCGGTGCCATCGAGGCTGGCGCAGCCAAACATGACGTCGCAATTGTTCTGCAGGATGTACGCATGGATTCCGTACCAGAGCAGTTCAACCGTGCGTTTGTTGCGATAAGGCGGGAGCACGCAAGAGCGGCCGAGCTCGAGAAATTGAAGATTGTGGTGACGCGCGATCAGCGCGCCGATGTCGAACTCGCCGGCAGTGTAAAATCCGCCATACTCTTCGGCGAGAGGTTGGCGTAGCAGCCGGTATGTGCCGACCACCGCCGGGCGGTTCAATGCAACGCGGTCGCGTGCAGCATGATCGACAACAAGCAAATGATCGCAGATCGCGTCGTAGCCATCGATATCCCGGCGCGCGAACAGTCGCCCGGGGTTGGGGATCGCCGCTCCCTCCTGGTAAAAAACGCGATATCGTAATTTTTGCGCCTGACGCACTTCGGCGGCCGTTTGTGCCAACCGCACTTCCAATGAACCAATGCGGCCAAGGCTTTGGGATGGGCGATGTGTGCGGGCCGCCCAAGCCTGCAGTCCGCCATATGCCTGCAGCGACGAAATGATGCTTGGAACGCCAGGGCCACCGGGAGCCGGCCGAAACCTATCGAACAAGCTACGCGAAGGCTGGAAGTTGGCGCGCGTGGCGATGGGCATCTAGCTCCCCTTTCGGCGAAAAATGCTCGAAATCCCTGCGTCTGGCCTCATTTCCAAACTGCCAACTCAATGCGGACTACTGGTGTCTCCTACACCACGAGCCGACCACGGAATTATGACAATGTGGGGAAATCGACGTCAGGCTGCAAGCGGGTTGGGTCGCGCCAAAACCTCGTTCAATATCGAGCGAAGCCGCTCACGTTCGAGCGGTTTCACCAGCAAACCATCCAGCCCGGCGGCAAGCGCAAGATCCCGGTCTTCCGCCTGAACGTTCGCGGTCAGTGCCAGCATGTGCGTGCGGAAAGTGCCCGCTTGCAATTCCGCGGCACGAATGCGCCGTGCAGCTTCCAGGCCATCCATAACCGGCATCTGCACATCCATCAGGACAAGATCGTAAGGTTCGCCGCCAGCGCGCGCGGCCAGCCAGGATTCAACGGCTGCCTCGCCGTTGGCGGCAATGGTTGGACGATGGCCGAGGCGCGTCAGCAGCGCGCGGGCCAAGAGGGCGTTGATCTCATTATCCTCGGCGACGAGGATCGAAAGGCCTTTGCTGCCGGGAGCGGAGGCTTCCGCCACCTCAGCGGCAACTTCGGCAGGCGAATGCTCGAATGCGTCGTCATGCGCGAGCCGTGCCGCAAGCGAGGCGGCCCGCACCGGTTTGACGAGATAGCCGGTAAACCCAGCGGCCTTAAGCGCCGAGAGCTCGTGGCGATCAGCCGGCCGAATGAGGACGATCCGTTTGGGAATTCCGAGCCCGGCAAGATCGTCACGGGACACCCCGGACGATACGACTGAATAGTCAACCAGCAGTGCATCCCAGGGACGCTCCGGCAAAAGTGCCGATGCAATTCTTTCGTCTGTCACGGTGCAAGTTTTGGCGCCCCAGCGTCCGAGTCGTCTCGCCAACAATGAGGCCTCGATTTCAGCCTTCGCGACAATCATTACCGCTGTACGTTCAAGTTGGGGCGCAACAAAATCTCCGGTCCGCACGTCCGGCAACGCCGGCAATTGCACGCTCACCGCAAAAGTCGAGCCTACGCCTTCCTTGCTGGTCACGGCGATGCGCCCGCTCATGCGTTCGACAATGCGCCGGGAGATCGCAAGCCCCAGGCCGGTGCCGCCGAAGTTTCGCGTGGTGGAGCCGTCCGTCTGCTCGAAGTCCAGGAAGATGCGCGCGAGGTCTTCGTTTCGTATGCCGATGCCGGTATCTCGTACCTCAAAACGGATTTCGTCGTCTTTTTCGCCTGGCTCGACGACGACCTCAACACCGCCTTTGTCGGTGAATTTGATGGCGTTGCCGACAAGATTGAGCAGAACTTGCCGCAAGCGCGGAGCGTCGCCGACCACTTGCGCGGGCAGGCGTTCGTCCACGAACGAGGCAATCTCGATGCCCTTCATCTGCGCGCGCGGGGCTACGAGCTCGACCGCCTCTTCGACCATCAACACCAGCGTGAATGGCCGGGCCTCGAGATCGAGCTTGCCGGCTTCGATCTTCGAGAAATCAAGAATCTCCTCAATGAGCGACAGCAAAGTCTCGCCCGACGTCTTCGCCGCCTTGGCATATGTGAGCTGATCCGGCGTGAGCGGCGTGTCGAGCAGCAAGTCGGCCATGCCGAGCATGCCGTTAAGGGGCGTACGAATTTCGTGACTGGCCATGGCCAGGAAGCGCGACTTGGCGCGATTTGCAGTCTCTGCCTGATCGCGAGCCAGCCCGAGGGCGTGCTCGGCCTCCACGCGGTCGGTGACGTCGCGGCCCACACTCTGAATCTCAGTGGCGCTCTCACCGCGGACGGCAACTTCCCGCCATGCAATCCAGCGCGCGCCGCTGCCGGAGGCAATCTTTTGGTCGTGCACGCGGGTGCCGTCAGGTTGAACCGTAACGACGCCATGCTCGAGGACAGGCAAATCCAAAACGCCGCCGATCAATTCAGCGCGTGGTTTTTCCGCCAAGGCACAGAAGACGTCATTGGCATAGGTAACGCGGCCACAGTTGTCCCGACGCAAAATGACGTCGCCTTGCGACTCCAGCAGACTACGTGCCCGTTCTTCCGCTTCACGCAGCTCCCAGGCTCGATCGCCCAGCTCTTCATTGCGAGCCTCCAGCGTACGCAGTGCTGCGGTAGCTGCCCGCAATCGCCGCAGCAGAAAAGCTGCTGTCGTGCCGACAACGATGAACAGGGCACCGCCGCAGATGACGTAATATGTCAGGTCATAGGTCGCGGGTTGAAGGTGCATACCGGCAAGAACGTCCAGCGCCGTCAGGTTCGGCACAGCGATGCGCCGGCCACCTACGCGTGGCCATTTGGCGCCCGGAACGTTGCGATTTTATTCTCGGTTAACGCAACATTCGCCGTTCGCGCGAACGTGGTTAAAACAGCGTAAAGGCGTGACTAGGCCGCGCTGCGCATGTCGTCGACGAGGGCACGATATGACAGGGCCTCCGCCAAATGCACACGACCGACACTCGCCGCGGCGTCGAGATCGGCGAGCGTGCGCGCAACGCGCAAGACTCGATGATAGCCACGGGCAGACAGGCGCATCGAATCCGCGGCATCACGCAGGAGTGCCATGCCGGCGGAGTCCGCCCGCGCGACTTCCTCCAGTACCGGTCCGCTGACTTGTGCATTTGTACGCAAGCCGCTGAAACCCTTGGTGGCGTAACGCTCCGCCTGGATATCGCGAGCGCGCGCGACGCGCGCGGCAACTTCCCGGCTGCCTTCGCTCGGTGGAGGCAGTATGAGATCGGCCGCGGTTACTGCCGGTACTTCTATATGGAGGTCGATGCGGTCAAGCAGTGGACCGGAAAGCCGACCTTGATATTCGGCCGCGCACCGAGCGTTCATGCCGCGTTTGCAGGAAAAGCCTGGATCGCTGGCGCGCCCGCAACGGCAGGGGTTCATCGCCGCCACCAGCATGAAACGTGATGGGTAAGTGACACGGTGATTGGCACGCGCGATCGCGACTTCGCCGGTCTCGAGCGGCTGCCGCAGCGAGTCGAGAACCTGGCCGGAGAATTCCGGAAGCTCATCCAGAAACAAAACGCCATTGTGTGCGAGTGAGATTTCGCCCGGTTTTGCGCGCAAGCCACCGCCCACCAATGCCGGCATTGACGCAGAATGATGCGGTGAGCGAAATGGCCGCCGATTAGTCAGCTCTCCGCCATCAATCATGCCGGCGATCGATGCGATCATAGATACTTCAAGCAATTCGGCCGGTGACAGTGGCGGCAGGATTGTTGGCAGCCGCGCCGCAAGCATCGATTTGCCGGCACCGGGAGGACCGACCAAGAGAAGGTTATGTCCGCCGGCCGCTGCGACCTCGAGCGCGCGCTTTGCACTTTCCTGCCCCTTGATGTCCGCGAGATCGAGTGTAGCGCCGTCACGTTCCTGGATTTTTGGCTGCGGACGTGAGAGGACTTGGGTGCCCTTGAAATGATTGGCAAGCTGGATCAGCGATCGCGCCGCGACGATCTCAATCTCGGGACTGGCCCAAGCCGCTTCAGGTCCGCATGCATTTGGGCAAATGAGGCCTTGGCTGCGTCCATTGGCGCCGATCGCTGCCGGCAACACGCCGGCGACCGCTGCAATCGATCCATCGAGACCCAGCTCGCCCAGGACCGTGAAGCCACTCAATGCGTCATGTGGAATGGCGCCGATCGCTGCCATGAGCCCGAGAGCGATGGGCAAGTCATAGTGGCTGCCCTCCTTCGGCAGATCAGCCGGCGCAAGATTGACCGTGATCCGGCGCGCCGGAAGAGCAAGCCCGGAGGCAATCAACGCTGCGCGCACACGCTCTTTGGCTTCCGACACTGCCTTGTCGGGAAGGCCGACGATATTGAATGCAGGCAAACCCGGTGCGACCTGCACTTGCACGTCGACAGCACGGGCCTCGATACCCTCGAATGCGACCGTCGAAACGCGCTGGACCATACAACCGCACCTCGCGTGATACACGCTATAGTAGTAACGAAAGTCAGGTGCGGATACAAGAACGGTTCGCGAACAAAATATTTGACGGGCCAACCCTTGCGACTTTGATTGATGTGGGCCTTCCGACTGTTGATCATGCAGTCCGAAAGCCACTGGAGAGCCGCATGACTTTCGCGCGAGGTGTCAGCATTGCCCTGCTATCCACGGCGCTTGCGGCCCAGGCCGTGGCGCAGGAGCTCAAGTCGTGGAAGCACGGTGTGATCGAGCCGAAGGGCGATGCCGGCTTCATGGTCATGGTCGGCCAGCGTGACTTCGCGTTCCGGCACGGTCTCAAACTGGAGATCGTACCGCTGAAGAACGGCGCGACTGCACACAAGGCCCTGCTGGCAGGCGAACTCGACAGCATTGAATCAAGTCCCGGAGCAGCCATTCTGGCCGGCGCACACGGCGCCGATATCAAGATCCTCGGTTGCGACTGGCCCGGCGTTCCGCACGGACTGATGGTGAGATCAGGCATCAGCAAGGTGGAAGATCTCAAGGGCAAGACAATCGCTGTCGCGGCGCCGGGGTCGCTGCCGAACCTGCTAATCGGTGCCATTCTCGATCAGCACAAGATTGCAGCCTCGGAGGTCCGCTTTGCAAATCTTGGCGGGGACCTCGATCGCTTCAAGGCCGTTGTCGCCGGCGTTGCCGACGCCGGGATTGTGGCCGCGGAATTCATGGCGGTCGCTCCCAAAGATGTGACGATGCTGATCACAGGCCACGACGCACTGCCGAACTACGTACGTTTATGTTTGACCGTAACCGGTAAAACAATTGCGAGCCGCCGCACCGATACGGTCAATTTTGTCGTGGCAGAGATGCAAGCGCTGCGGTTTGCAGTCAGCCATCGCGACGAGACTATCAAGCTTACGCGGGACACCATTCACGCCAAACCGGACGATCCGCGACCAGGCTACGCTTACGATGATTCGATCAGGCAGCACGCGATCGACCCCTCGCTGTCGTTGCCTTTTGACAAGCTGAACTGGATGCAGAACGAGTTGGTGAAGGCCGGCAATCTCAAGGCGCCGATCGATCTTACGAAAATCACCGACGCTGAAATCCGGACCGAGGCGGCGAAACGCGTGGGCGATTAGATTTTTACCTGCGCCATAATTCCCGCGGGAAAAATGTCTTCCGGCTTGACGAGTCTGTGCGCGATGCCCTGTTCATGGACGTAGCGCAGAAATAATTCCAAAGTCGGACGGTTTGGCTCTATACCGTATGGAAACAGGTCGCCGCCGAACATCTGCTGCATACGCAGTGCGTAGCTTGTCAGCCACGGCACAGGATAGCGCGATACTGCCGGGTCCAGGATGCGTTCAAGGCTGCGGCGCCTGGATTCCTCGAATGCGTTATAGAGATTGCGCGCCACCCACGGCTTGTCTTCAAGGATCGATTTGCGCATCGCGATGACGTGCATGATCGGATAGACGCGGGTTTTCTCGTAGTAACGTTGCTCCAACGCCTCATAATCGGGAAACAGGCGCACGACATCGGGATGCTTTTCGCGAAATGAATTCGGTGGCCGCGCAATGATCACGCAATCCAATTCGCCCGACGCGATCATGCCGCTCAACGTTTTATCGGGCATGCTGGTGAACGAAATGCCTTCTGGCAGCGACAGTTCAACCTTCTCGGTCCGCCCGGCCTGGTTCGTGCCAGCCTGCCGCCAATCAATGTCGGCGAGCGCAACACCGCCCTCATGCATCAACCAGCCGCGCATATACACCGCCGCAGTATGCGCCCACTCCGGCACACCGATCCGCTTGCCGCGCAGGTCGGCGACAGTTTTGATGCCCGCCTTGCGATTTACGTAAAACGAGGCAAAGCGGAACAGCCGTGACGCGTAAACGGGCAACCCGATAATGTCGGAATCCTTTCGCGTGACCTGTGCTGCGAATTTTGCGAAAGAAAGCTCGGACACGTCCCATTCGCGATTTAGGGTGAAGCGCAAAAAAATTTCGTGATGGCCGAGCGTGAGCCAATTCACCTCGATGCCTTCCGGGCGCACCAGCCCGAGGCGTAAATCGCGAAAATGATCGTAATCAGTGGCAGCAATGGTGAGAGCGACACTCATATTCAACTTGCCACTTTTTGTACGCCGCTTTTCGGGCTCATGCGCGCCGTTTCGTCTCGATCTTGTCCCAGATCAGCGCCGCGACATCGGGACCGCCCAGATTCTTTATCGCGCGGATTCCGGTCGGAGACGTCACATTTATCTCTGTGAGGTAGCCGTCGATCACGTCGATGCCGACGAACAGCAATCCGCGATCGCGTAAAGCGGGACCGATCCGCTTGCAGATTTCGGCTTCACGTTTTGTCAGCTCAGTCGCTGACGGTACGCCGCCGCGGACCATATTGGAACGCAGGTCGTCGACAGCAGGAACCCGGTTGACCGCGCCAGCGTATTCGCCATCCACCAGAATAATGCGCTTGTCGCCATTCTTGATGTTGGGCAGAAATTTTTGAACGACCCATTGCTCGCGGAACGTGGTCGCGAACAAATCGTAGAGTGACCCAAAATTGAGGTCCTCCCGCTCAAGTCGGAACACCGCCTCTCCGCCTTTGCCGTAAAGCGGCTTCATCACGATATCGCCATGCTCGGCACGAAAAGCCTTGATCTCGGCGAGATCGCGCGACACCAACGTTGGAGGCATCAGGTCGGGATATTCGGTCACAAAAACCTTTTCGGGTGCATTGCGGACCTGCGCGGGGTCGTTGATCACCAGTGTCTTCGGGTGGATGCGTTCGAGAAGATGCGTGGTTGTCACATAGGCGAGATCGAACGGCGGGTCCTGCCGAAGCAGCACAACGTCGAATTCCGCAAGATCGGCCCGGCGTGGCTCGCTCAGCGTGAAATGATCCCCGGGCTTGTCGCGGACGCTGACCGATTCGACATGCGCGAACAGGCGGCCGTTAAGAAGTGCCAGCCGGTCAGGCGTGTAATAGACAAGCTGATGACCGCGTTTTTGCGCTTCCAGGAGGAGGGCGAAGGTCGAGTTGCCTTTAATATCGATCCGCTGGATCGGATCCATTTGCACGGCGATTTTCAGGCTCATGACTACCTATAAGCGAATAAAGCATTAACACATTACCAGCACTATAGCTCCTTGGGGACCGATGTTGCACGGCCGGGGGCTACTTTGATTCTGCCAAAGCTTTCGATCGCCGCCAGGCTTTATACGACCTTTGCTTTGATGGCCGCCACGACCGTCGCGCTTTCGGTGGTTGCGGTGTCGAACGCGCGCGAACACGCGGCGCTCACTGACGATTTCGAGTCCGCCAATGCCGGCAGCTGGAATGTGGAACGCATCAACGGTCTCATCTATGCGACCGTGATGGACACTCGCGGCATATATATGTCTGCCGACAAGGCCGACGCCGCAAAATATGCAGACTCGCTGCTCAAAACCACCGACAAGATCAGCGGCGTGATCGGCGATTGGCAACGCAGCGTCCGCAATAGCGACGCGCTGGCATTCAGCAATTTTGCTGTCCGGATAAACGGATATCAGGATTCGTTGTACGCACTTGTGCCTGTGGTCAAGCAGTCGGGCGTGCAAGCCGCGAGAGAATGGGCTGAAAAGAATCAACCAGCCGAAATCCGGGCCGCGCTCAGCAAAGACCTGGCGACGTTGAGCCAGCACTACAGCGACACGGCTAGCAAGATCTATACGCAGATTGACGAAGGCATTGATCATACCGCCATGTGGCTCACTGTGCTCGGGTGCTTTGCGATTGCGCTCGCAATCGTGGGCATCGCAATCATCGCACGCAGCGTCACCAAGCCAATCGCCGCCATCACAAGCGTTACCGAAGCAGTTGCCGGCGGCAACGCCGCCATCGCCATTCCGTACAGCGATCGTCGCGACGAGGTCGGCGCACTCGCGCGCTCGATTGGTATTTTCCAGAACGCGATGCGTACCAATGAAGAGCTTAATCGAACCGTGCGCAACGATGCCGAAACACGCGCCCGGCGCCAGCAACAAATGTCGAACGAAATCACGCAGTTTTCCGCCGAGGTAGAAGCGACGCTCGCCAATCTCGGCCGTATTTCGGATGAAATGCTGTCGGCATCGACCCAGCTCGCTGCTTCGGCGGACAATGCGTCGGCCAAGACTGCGCTGGCAGAAGAATCGTCGTCGGAAGCGTCGGCCAACGTGCGCGATATCGCTTCGGCTGCGGACGAACTATCGGCGTCGGTCAATGAGATTGACCGGCAAGTGGCCCAATCCAATGCAATCGCCACCAAAGCGGTCAATGAGGTGGAGTCCACCAATCTTGCGGTAAAGGAGCTGGACGAAGCGGCCGCGCGTATCGGTGACGTCGTCAAACTCATTACCGACATTGCCGAGCAAACTAATTTGCTTGCGCTGAATGCTACGATTGAGGCCGCGCGCGCCGGTGAAGCTGGGCGCGGGTTCGCGGTGGTCGCGGGTGAAGTAAAAGCTCTCGCCGGGCAAACCAGCCGCGCGACTGAGGAAATCGGAGCGCAGATCGCCGGCATGCAGCGCGCGACCCAGCGCTCGATCGCAGCGATCACGGGCATCGAACATACTATCCGCGAAATCGGAAATATCAGTGGCGCTATCGCAGCGGCTGTTACCGAGCAAGGCGCGGCCACGCAAGAAATCGCTCGGGGTGTGGAGGTCGCGGCAGAACGAACGGTCGAGACCGCCAGGGAAGTGAACCTCATGGGTGCAGCCACCCATGATACGCGATCGAGCGCCGCTGCGGTGAAAACGGTGGCCGACGATCTCGGCAACGTTGCCAGCCGTATCCGCGCGCAGGTCGACCAGTTCTTCGAACGGCTCAGCGCCTAATTTGCCATGAATGCGGCCCGGATATGGCGCGGGATTTTCCCGGGCGCCACCAGGATTGCATCAAAGCGGATGTCGCGAATGTTTTGGTCCGGATTTGCTGCCAGCCAAACTTCGGCGGCGGCGGCGATTTGCCGGCGCTGCCGCTCATTCACGGATTCTGCGGCTTCATCAATTGTGGAGCGCGCTTTCACCTCAGCAAATACCAGCAGCTGACGTCGACGCGCAACAATATCAATCTCCCCGAGCGGGCTTCGCCATCGCCGCGCCAGAATGCGGAATCCCTTGGCGATCAAGAAGGCCGCGGCACGGCTTTCGGCCGAAATTCCCACGCGAAACGCCGCCAGCCGTTCTGGGCGCGGCACGGGCTTTTGCGGCCGCTGTGGCCTGTCACTTTGCGTCATGGCTGGCATTTTTCGTGAGGGCAAGCGCGCGTTGATACACTTCGCGCCGCGAGCGGCCCGTGGCGAGCGCAACTTCACCGACGGCGTCTTTGACTGAAACACGCCGTAAAGCCTGCCGCAGCATTTCGTCGACGCTGTCGGCCGCAAATGCGTCGTCGCTGGGCGGCTCCACCACGATAACGAACTCACCGCGCGTTTCCGCTTTGCCGGAATATTCCTGCGCCAGCGCAGAAAGATCACCGCGTTTTACTTCTTCATGAAGCTTTGTCAGTTCACGGCAGATTGCTGCAGCGCGCGTTCCAAACGCTGCGGCAAGATCGGCAAGCGCCTGAGCAATGCGCGCCCCGCTTTCAAATAGCACAAGCGTCGCGGGAATATTGGCAAGCACTGCGATACGCTTTTGCCGCGCGACTTTCTTGGGCGGCAGAAAACCTTCGAAGAAAAACCGATCCGTTGGCAGTCCGGCAACCGATAGGGCCGCCAGTACAGCGGACGCGCCGGGAAGGACCGTTACGTGACAGCCCGCCTCGTATGCCGCTCGTACTAATTTGAAACCTGGGTCTGAAATCAAGGGTGTGCCAGCGTCGGAAACCAATGCGACAGCCTGGCCTGCGGCAAGACGGGCGAGCAGCTTTGGCCGCGCTTCTGCGGCGTTATGATCATGGTAAGGCGTGAGCGGAGTTACGATGCCAAAACGTTCGGTGAGCTTGCGCGTGACGCGGGTGTCCTCGCAGGCGATGACATCGGCGCCGGCGAGCAGTTCGAGCGCGCGCAACGTGACGTCGCCCAGATTTCCAATCGGTGTCGCCACCAGATAGAGGCCGGCGGCAGCATTGGACGCCTCAATCGCAGTGCCAAACGGGGCATACGAGCGCCGCGTTTTATTTTCAGTTGCCATGAGCGGAACTCTAGAAACGAAATCACCGCGGTGTCATCAGCCGCGAATTCTGTTCCGGTCATAGTCCCAACTTTTGCGCGACAAAACCAGCGATACCGGTTACGACTTAAGGAAGAACTGTCGCGGGGGAGCGACCATGCCGGTTGCAGTGCAAGAGGGATGCACATTGGCGTCTGGGTGGCATTGCGTGCGCGCCGCTTTGTCGGTGGCCGCGACGGCCATTGCGCTCGCAGGATGCGCCACCCAATTGGGGGATGGGCTGCCACCGGCCCAGACCGCCGAGTCAGCCGCTGCTAACGCAGCTGTCGGTGAAGGCCAAGTTCGCGTCGGTCTGATCCTGCCCCTCTCAGCGCAAGGCAATGCCGGAGTAGCCGCGCAATCGATGAAAAATGCCGCCGAAATGGCGCTCGCGGAATTCAAAAGTCCGAACATCCAGCTGCTCGTGAAGGATGATGGCGGCACACCGCAAGGCGCCCAGTCCGGTGCGCAACAGGCCATTGCCGAGGGCGCGGAAATTATCATCGGGCCGCTGTTCGCGCAGTCGGTAAGCGCAGTCGGGCAGGTTGCGCGTGCTCGCAATATTCCGGTGATCGCATTTTCCACAGATGCCAGCGTGGCGGCGCGCGGCGTCTATTTGTTGAGCTTCCTGCCCGAAACGGATGTACGCCGCATTGTCGATTTTGCGATCTCACGCGGCAAACGCTCCTTTGCCGCGCTGTTGCCGGACAATGCCTATGGCACGGTCGTAGAAGCGGCGTTCCAGCAGGAAGTATCGCGGCGCGGCGGCCGCATTCTCGCGCTGGAAAAATATCCCGCTGATGCGACCAAGATGGGTGAGGCCGTTCGCCGCGTCGCACAGGCAGCCAATCAGGTCGATAGCATCTTTATTCCCGATGGGGCCGACGCTGTTCCGCAGGTGGTGCAAACGCTGGCGGCCAGTGGCGTGAACGCGAAGCGAGTGCAATTGCTTGGCACGGGCCTCTGGGATGATCCGCGCATTTTTTCGGCAACAGCGCTCGATGGCGGCTGGTATGCCGCGCCGGAATCCACCGGCTATCGTAACTTCTCGGGGCGCTACCGAGCCCGTTACGGACAGGATCCGGTGCGGACCGCGACGCTGGCCTATGACGCGGTGGCGTTGGTCGCGGCGCTCGTGAAAACTCAAGGCCCGCAACGCTTCAGCGAGCAGGTGCTCACCAATGCGTCGGGGTTCGCCGGTATCGACGGCGTTTTTCGTTTCCGTCCGGAAGGGCCTAACGATCGCGGCCTTGCGGTGTTGCGCGTCACTCCAACTGGCGGCCAAGTCATAAGCCCGGCACCGCATTCATTCCAGCCAGGCACGTAGACTGACTAAGCGGCGAGATCTGCCACCACCGCATCCAGCAGCGGGAAACCGCTCTGCGTCACGCGCAGCCGGCCCGTGGTCGTCAGTTCGATCGCACCTTCTTCGCGCAGTATGGAAATGCGTTTGGGGTTGAGCGCGCGACCGGACAGCATACTGTAACGCGCGAGGTCGATGCCCTCGGCGAGCCGCAACCCCATCAGCAGATATTCATCGGAAGCCTCACCCGACGTAAGCTTTTCTTCCACCGTCATGCCGGTGCCGGTTTCTTCCACCCGCATAAGCCACGCTTCTGGTCCTTTTTCCGTGGCAGTTGCGACGCGACGCCCGTCGATTGTCAGTCGACCGTGTGCACCAGGACCCACGCCGGCATAGTCATTCCCTCGCCAGTAGACGAGGTTGTGTCGGCATTCCGCACCAGGTCGCGCGTGGTTGGAAATTTCGTAAGCGGGCAGCCCGGCGTCGGAGCAAATTAACTGGGTGAGATCGTAGAGATCGCGCGCACGGTCTTCGTCCGGCATCTGGAGCTTCCCGGCCTTGTGCAGGCCAAAGAAGGGCGTGTCCGGTTCGATCGTCAGCTGATAGAGTGAAAGATGTTCCGCTGCCTCGGCGATTGCTCGCTTCAACTCGGCTGCCCAGGCCTCCGACGTTTGATGCGGCCGCGCGTAAATAAGGTCAAATGAGTAGCGCTCAAATATCGAGCGGGCGACCGCCACCGCATCGAGCGCCTCTTGTGCGGTATGCAGGCGGCCTAGTTCCTTCAGGACGCGGTCCTCGAGAGCTTGCACGCCAAGCGAAACGCGGTTCACGCCGGCCGCACGAAAGCCTCTGAAGCGTGTCGCGTCCACGCTGGTCGGGTTGGCTTCGAGCGTTATCTCGACATTCGGTGCGATGCTCCAGTGCCGGCCAATACGATCAAGAATCGTCTGCACGGACGACGGCTGCATCAGCGACGGCGTGCCACCTCCGAAAAAAATACTCGACACAGTGCGGCCAGATAAACGTTCGGCAATTGCGGCAATTTCTGTTTCATAGGCGCGAAGAAAGCGCTCTTCATCGATGCCGCCATGCCGCACATGGCTGTTGAAATCGCAGTATGGGCACTTTGACAGGCAAAACGGCCAGTGCACATAGACAGCGAACGGGGTTGTTAAGCTCATGTTAAGCATCATAGTCGGCACAGCGCCCGACTGCTACGGCTGTAACGCTGCGACTAGCGAGAGTTGATTAAGATTGTAACGATCGGGAACAAGCTCAAGGACTGGTCAAGCACGCCGCAGCCAATTTCACGAAAGCGCGCGCACGATGAGACAAGCCTTGTCCCTGCGGCGGTAAGCCATGCTTTTCCACGGCCGTTAGCTGGCCGAAAGTCACGTCGAAGCCATCAGGACGAAAGAGCGGGTCATAGCCGAAGCCTTTGTCGCCGCGCGGCGGCCAAGCAACGACACCATCGATGCGACCCTCGAATTCTTCGACGTGGTCGTCAGGCCAGGCGAGGCATAAAGCGGCAATGAAATGTGCGCGTCGTTGCCCGGCCGCCCGAGCGCCGCGCTCGATCAACAAGGTCTGAATGCGGTTCATTGCCCCGCGAAAGTCCTTGTCTGCTCCCGCCCACCGCGCGGAATGTATGCCCGGTTCGCCGTTCAGCGCGTCGATCACCAATCCTGAATCGTCGGCAAAGGCTGGCTTTTCGCTCGCGCGGGCGGCGGCAAGCGCCTTGATGCGCGCATTGGCCGCGAACGTTTCTCCCGTCTCTTCTGGTTCGGGAAGGTCGAGTTCACTGGCCGATTGTGTGGCAATGCCGTAAGGCGCGAGCAGTTCGCGCATCTCCTTGAGCTTGCCCGGATTGTGGGTGGCAATCACGACCACCCCTGTCAGTTGCCTGGCCATTGTTCGTCACGCGACAAGTGCGGGCAAGACGAATAGGAGAGATTTGCTTCCACTCACATCACCGCCATTTTCTGCAAGTTCACCAGCTTCTCGATGCCTTTGCGCGCAAGCGCGAGCAGCGCCGCAAACTGATCTTCACTGAAAGGGGTTTTTTCGGCTGTGGCCTGAATCTCGACGATAGCGCCGGACCCGGTCATCACAAAATTGGCATCCGTATCGGCTTCCGAATCTTCCGCATAGTCGAGATCAAGCACTGCCGTGCCTTTGCACACCCCACAGGAAACCGCCGCGATATGGTCGCGCAACACGTTCGCCTTGACCATGTCTCGGGTTTTCATCCAGTTGAGGCAATCGGCGAGGGCGACCCATGCGCCCGTGATGGATGCGGTGCGGGTACCGCCATCGGCCTGGATCACGTCGCAATCGAGCGTGATCTGCCGTTCGCCCAGCGCGGGCAGATCAATCACCGACCGCAAGCTCCGGCCGATCAGCCGCTGGATCTCGACGGTGCGGCCGCCCTGTTTGCCCGCGCTTGCTTCGCGGCGCGTTCGTTCGGAAGTCGCGCGCGGCAGCATCCCGTATTCGGCGGTAACCCAGCCACGCCCCTGACCCTTGAGCCAGGGTGGTAGCCGCTCTTCCAGGCTCGCGGTCACCAGGACATGGGTATCGCCGAATTTAACGAAACAGGAGCCTTCGGCGTATTTAACCACGCCACGTTCGAGCGACACCGCGCGCAACTCATCGACCTGTCGGCGGCTTGGCCGCATCGGATTTGCTCCCTGGCTTATTCGGGCGCACACCATAACGGTACATCCGGCTTGAACAAGACCGCCAGAATGGTCAATTGTTGTTTGTTTTTCGAGGACTGTAGCTCTTGGTATCACACGATATCCCGATTGGGACGACGCAGGTCAGCCTCGCGGCCCTCAATGAGCGGTCGCGCGAAATCTTCCGTCAGATCGTCGAGAGCTATCTCGCGACCGGGGAACCTGTGGGCTCCCGAAATCTTTCGAGGCTTTTGCCGATTTCGCTGTCGCCGGCGTCAGTGCGCAACGTCATGTCGGACCTCGAACAGCTCGGCCTGATCTACGCCCCTCATACTTCGGCAGGCCGATTACCGACTGAAATCGGTCTGCGCTTTTTCGTCGATGCATTGATGCAAGTGGGTGACCTGACCGAGCAGGATCGTCGCTCCATCGAGGCACAGGTCGCAGGAACGCACACGTCCAAATCGATTGAGGCGGTACTCACCGAAGCCTCGCAAATGCTGTCGGGACTGACGCGTTCGGCCGGTGTCGTGCTTACCGCGAAGAACAATGCCCGGCTAAAGCACGTTGAATTCGTGCGGCTGGAACCGGAACGGGCGCTGGCGGTTTTGGTCGCTGAAGATGGGCAGGTTGAAAATCGCGTCCTCAACGTTCCGGCCGGGCTGCCGACCTCATCGCTCACCGAAGCGGGCAATTTTCTCAACGCGCGCATTCGCGGCAAGACACTGGCTGACCTGCGAAGTGAAATCGAGAGAGCGGTGATGGAGGGCCAGGCCGAACTGGACCAGCTGACCCAGAAGGTGATCGCGGCCGGCCTTGCGAGTTGGTCCGGCGGCGAGAGCGAAGACCGTCAACTGATCGTGCGTGGTCACGCCAATCTTCTTGAAGATCTTCGTGCGCTGGATGATCTGGAACGTGTGCGTTCCTTGTTCGACGCTTTGGAGACCAAGCGTGGGGTGATCGATCTGCTCGGCCGGGCGGAGCGCGCCGATGGCGTGCGCATCTTTATCGGGTCGGAGAACAATTTATTCTCGCTCTCCGGCTCCTCGACAATTGTCGCGCCCTATCGCGACAGCAAGGGCCGTATCGTCGGGGTGATTGGCGTCATAGGGCCGACAAGGCTCAATTACGCCCGCGTCATTCCCATGGTTGACTATACGGCGCGGGTTGTGAGCCGGTTGCTGACACCTTAAATGCTTGATTTTTCAGGTGAGAGCCCTGATATCGGGGGCATCCACACTGCCGAGGATGGATTAAGCACGATGACGGACCCAACCGCCCGCCAGGCCGAAACGATGGCAGCCGAAACCGACAGCGCCATGGTTCCCGATGCCGCCGATCCCGTTGCCGAGGCGAGGAGCGAAGCAGCCGGATTCAAGGACAAATTGCTGCGTACGCTCGCCGAAATGGAAAACCTGCGCAAGCGAACCGAGCGCGAGGTCAGCGATGCTCGGCTCTATGGCATTGCAAGCTTTGCCCGCGACGTGTTGGCGGTGGCTGACAACATGCATCGCGCGCTGGGGATGATCGGCCCCGAATTGCGCGAGGCCGCCGATGCCAAGATCAAGGCGCTGATTGAAGGCGTCGAACTCACTGAACGCGAACTTCTCAAGTCGCTGGAGAAAAACGGCGTCACGAAATTCTCGCCGCAAGGTGAAAAGTTCGATCCTAATGTCCATCAGGCGATGTACGAAGTGCCAACCTCCGACCAACCGCCCGGCCAGGTCGCGCACGTCATTCAGGCGGGCTATATGATCGGCGATCGCGTTCTGCGGCCAGCGCTCGTGGCGGTCAGCAAGGCTGAGCCGAAATCGTCAACGTCCGCCAACGACAATCCGCAGCCCGAGGACGGAAGCCTGTAGTTGTTCAGCGCGTCGTAATGCCGTCCCGTACCGCCCGGAAGCGCGCAAACACCTGGTCCCATTTGTCGGCAGGGCTCACGCCGATCACGCGCAGGTAACCGGCGGAGCCAAACCGCAGCCACTGCACCAGTGATACCCGATCACCTGCCGGCCCTGTGCCTTGTGCCCTGATTTCGTGACCAGATGCGCCATTGATCCGCATTGCCTCTGCTGATTGCAGAGTGAGATCGCGAACGGGTGCATTCGCCAGCAGATCGCGCGCGAACCTGCCACGATCCGTTGCCTCAGCTGGTCCGCCCCGTTCGATCGACACAATCATAAAGGGCTGAGGGCCGCTATTCTCGGACGACGGCTCACTCAGGATGATGCTGCCCGTTGGCAGAACTTGCTTCACCTCAAAGCCGGATAGCTCGCCGAGCTTGAACGGCAGCAGACCTAGCTGTTCCTGGATAGGCGCCGGCCGGAACGCAACACTTGCAAGAGCCTTACGGATGACCTCATCGGAATAGACCGAAAGGGCATCGTTAGGAACCTCTGCGGTGATAAGCATTGTGAGATTTTCAACGGGCCCACCGACTGCCGTGGCCAGCAATGACCATCGATGTACCGCGACTCCATTTTGTTGTGCGGGGCCGCTGATCAGAAACCCGATGCCGCTGCCAAACGGGAAACTCTCACGCTTGGCCCCCTGGAGGTCACGCTGGGTGCCGGAGAAAGCTGACGTTTCAAGCTCACGATAGGCGCTCCCGGGCAGATCGAGGATTGCGATAAGGGCCTTTCGCTCACTGTCTTCAAACCCGGGAAAACGGGTGCTCAGCTTCATGTCACCCGGGGGTTCGAGGCCGATCCGTAAGCCCGGCGGGAAGACCGGTTCAGCGTGCGCAACGGGGAGGACGCCTGCCAGTCCAATCCAGGCGGCAATTGGGTAAACGAAAAGCCGACGCCACATGCGTGAATACTTTCCAAGACAGCTGGGGTTTGGCCTGCCTAACCGGCTTGGCCCCCGGCGGCAATGGCCCGGCAACCATTGCCTGTTGTCCAAACCTCGCGATTTCGTGACCGACTGACTTGCGGGGCCCGGGGGCCCTCCTATATGAGCGAGTAAGCCGCGAAAATGCGGCGAATCGCGTATTCCAGGGGGGCTGGACCAGGGGGTCTGCGGATGGGCCGCTGACACACCCATTCGGGCGCCAAGTGGCCCGGCCGGCCTGCCGCAATTGAGAGGAAGAAAAATGGGCAAGGTCATTGGCATCGACCTCGGCACCACCAATTCGTGCGTTGCCGTCATGGACGGTAAAACGCCGAGGGTGATCGAGAACGCCGAAGGCATGCGCACCACGCCGTCGATTGTCGCTTTCACCGACGATGGCGAGCGTCTCGTCGGCCAACCGGCCAAGCGCCAGGCGGTTACCAATCCGGAAAAGACCATCTTCGCGGTCAAGCGTCTGATCGGGCGACGCTACGACGACCCGATGGTCGAGAAGGACAAGAAGCTTGTTCCTTACAAAATCACCAAGGCCTCGAACGGCGACGCGTGGGTCGAAGCCGACAGCAAAACCTATTCGCCCTCGCAGATCTCCGCCTTCATTTTGCAAAAGATGAAGGAAACGGCGGAAGCTCATCTCGGGCAGAAGGTTGAGCAGGCCGTCATTACCGTTCCGGCCTACTTCAACGACGCACAACGTCAGGCCACCAAAGATGCCGGTAAGATCGCCGGCCTTGAGGTGCTGCGCATCATCAACGAGCCAACCGCTGCCGCACTCGCTTACGGGCTCGACAAGCAGAAGACCGGCACGATCGCGGTCTACGACCTTGGCGGCGGCACCTTCGATGTTTCGATCCTCGAGATCGGAGACGGCGTGTTTGAAGTGAAGTCCACAAACGGCGACACGTTCCTGGGCGGTGAAGACTTCGATATGCGCCTCGTGAATTATCTCGCCGACGAATTCCAGAAAGAGCAAGGCATTGACCTGCGTCGTGACAAGCTCGCGCTGCAGCGGCTCAAGGAATCGGCGGAAAAGGCCAAGATCGAACTCTCGTCTACCACGCAGACCGAGATCAATCTGCCGTTCATTACGGCGGACGCGGCCGGCCCGAAGCATCTGACCATGAAGCTCACGCGCGCCAAGTTCGAGGCGCTGGTCGACGATCTCATCCAGAAGACCATCCAGCCGTGCAAGCAGGCGCTCAAGGACGCCGGCATCTCGGCCGCGCAGATCAATGAGGTCGTTCTGGTTGGTGGCATGACGCGCATGCCGAAGGTCCAGGAAGTCGTAAAGCAGCTGTTCGGCAAGGAACCGCACAAAGGCGTAAATCCTGACGAAGTGGTTGCCGTTGGCGCCGCGATTCAGGCTGGCGTACTGCAAGGCGACGTCAAGGACGTGTTGCTGCTCGACGTGACGCCGCTTTCGCTCGGTATCGAAACGCTGGGCGGCGTGTTCACTCGCATCATCGATCGCAACACCACGATCCCGACCAAGAAATCGCAGGTGTTTTCGACCGCTGAGGACAATCAGAATGCAGTGACGATCCGCGTGTTCCAGGGCGAGCGCGAGATGGCAGCGGACAACAAGATGCTGGGCCAGTTCGATCTGGTTGGCATTCCGCCGTCGCCGCGTGGCGTGCCGCAAATCGAGGTTACCTTCGATATCGACGCCAACGGCATCGTCAACGTCCAGGCCAAGGACAAGGCCACCGGCAAGGAACAGCAGATCCGCATCCAGGCCTCGGGCGGTTTGTCGGAAGCCGACATTGAAAAGATGGTCAAGGACGCCGAGACGCACGCCGAAGAGGACAAGAAGCGCAAGGCTGGGGTCGAAGCGAAAAACCACGCCGAAGCATTGGTTCATTCAACCGAGAAAGCGTTGTCGGAGCACGGCTCTAAAGTCGGCGACGCCGAACGTACGGCCATCGAGAACGCCATGGCTGATCTGAAGGAAGCGCTCAAAGGTGACGACTCCTCGGCTATCCAGGCCAAGACTAATGCGTTAGCGCAGGCCTCGATGAAGCTCGGTGAGGCCATGTACAAACAGCAGCAGGAAGCGCAGGGCACCCCTGGTGCCGGCGACGATGGGGCGGCTTCGGGTGAAAAGAAGGAAGACGTGGTCGACGCGGAGTTCACCGAAGTCGACGACGACAAAAAGAAATCCGCCTGATCGCAGGGCGTTGGCCATGCGCAGGTCGTCCGCGAAGAATGTCACCCCCGGGCACCTTGTCCGGGGGTACAATTTTGCAGGGACCATGGATGGCCGAATCACGTACGGCTGTCGCGGCGCGGTGAATTGGGTCGGAAACTGAATGTCCAAACGCGACTACTACGAGATCCTGGGCGTCACCCGCACCTGCACCGAGGTCGAGCTCAAGGCAGCGTTTCGCAAGCTCGCAATGAAGCATCATCCGGACCGCAACCCCGGCGACAAGGACTGCGAGCATCGCTTCAAGGAACTCAACGAGGCCTATGACGTGCTCAAGGACGGCGACAAGCGCGCCGCCTACGATCGTTTCGGCCACGCCGCTTTCGAGCAAGGAATGGGCGGGCATGGTTTCGGCGCCGATTTCGGATCAACTTTTGCCGACATCTTTGAAGGCATTTTCGGAATGGGCTCCGCGCGCGGGCGCGGCACCGGTCGCGAGCGCGGCTCCGACCTGCGCTACAATATGGAAATCAGTCTGGAAGAAGCATTTACCGGGAAGACCGCGCAAATACGCATTCCGACCTCGGTCACCTGCGAAGCCTGTTCAGGAAGCGGCGCCAAGGCCGGAACCAAACCGAAACCATGCGCGAGCTGCGGGGGCGCCGGGAAAATCAGGCACGCGCAGGGATTTTTCACACTGGAGCGGACATGTCCGACCTGCCATGGGCGCGGGCAGGTGATCGACGATCCCTGCAAAGTCTGCGGTGGTGGCGGACGCGTGATGCGCGAGCGCACACTTTCAGTCAATATCCCGAGCGGTGTCGAGGATGGCACCCGAATTCGGCTGGCTGGTGAAGGCGAGGCCGGCCTGCGCGGCGGTCCGACCGGAGATCTCTATATTTTTCTGGAAGTGGCACCGCACGAATTCTTTCAACGCGACGGTGCCGACCTGCATTGCCGGGTGCCTATCTCCATGAGCAGTGCCGCATTGGGTGGGGAATTCGAAGTACCGGCTATCGATGGCAGCAAGGTGCAGGTCAAAGTGCCGGCCGGAACACAGACCGGACACCGCTTCCGGGTGGCCATCAAAGGTATGCCGGTGTTACGTACGAAACAAACCGGCGACATGTACGTTCAAGTAGCGGTGGAAACGCCGCAAAATCTGACCAAACGTCAGCGCGAGCTGCTGGCGGAGTTCGAAAAGCTGTCGTCGGAGGAGACTCAGCCGGAATCGGCTGGTTTCTTCAGTCGAGTCAAAGAGTTTCTTGACGGTCTTTCAAGTCGCGGAAGCCAATCGGGTTAACCCATCTTGACCCCCTGCCTTGGTCCCTATACCCGTTTATGTTGCGGCGAAACCCGCCGCCTGTACGCGTGACCTCGCATCAATGCCTTCACATTCAATCGCCCGCGTCGAAAAAAAGAGTCTCCGTCTCGACGACGAGGTGCAATTCATCCGCTCATGGATCGAGAAGCCGCTGTCGACCGGCGCCGTGATGCCGTCGAGTTCGGGCGCTCGCGCGCGCGATGGCGCGCTACGTCGATCCGCAGGCGAGCGGTCCGGTAATCGAGCTTGGTCCTGGCACCGGCCCCGTGACCGAGGCGCTTGTCCGGCACGGCGTTGACCCGGCGCGGTTGGTTCTCGTCGAATTCAATCCTGATTTTTGCCGTCTGCTCCGTGCGCGCTATCCGGCAGCGACGGTCGTGCATGGCGACGCCTATCGGCTGCGGCACCTGCTCCAGAGCTATGTCGCCGAACCGGCCGCCGCGATCGTGTCTGGTTTGCCGCTTGTCACCAAGCCGCTTCGTACGCGGCTCCGTCTAATTTCTGATGCAATGACATTGCTGGCGACAGGCGCGCCATTCGTGCAATTTACCTATGCAATGCTGCCACCAATTCCGAAAAAGCTGCCCGACGTGCGGGCAGAGTCGTCGGAGTTGATTTGGATGAACCTGCCGCCGGCGCGCGTGTGGGTCTATCGCGGTCGCTGATGCTGTGGTGTCATCGCCCGCGCAAGCGGAGCCGCTGATGCCAATCCCCAAAATTCTTGTTCTACCGGGCTCCACGCGCACCGGCTCGCTCAACGTCAAGCTGGCAGCGTTGGCGGCTAAAGAATTGACGCTTCTCGACGTTGACGTCACCCAGATTTCCCTCGTCGACTATCCGCTGCCAATCTATGAAGCCGACCTCGATGCGCGCGCCGGCCAGCCCGCCAATGCGATCAAGCTCAAACAGATGATCATGGTGCATCACGGTGTATTCATTGCCAGTCCTGAATACAGCGCATCAGTAACGCCGATGCTCAAGAACGCCATCGACTGGGTATCGCGCGTGCGTGAGCGCGGGGATCCAACTTATGCTGCCTTCAAGGGCCGGGTATTCGCGATTGCGTCGGCTTCGCCCGGCCGTGCCGGCGGCCTGCGTTCACTGATGGCGCTGCGTCAAATCCTTGAGCTCGGCTGTGGCGCGCTGGTGATACCCCAACAGGTGGCGATCCCGCGCGCGGACAGCGCGTTCGATGACATGGACAACATTGCCGATGCCGGCATTGCCAACCTGTTTCGGTCGCAGCTCGAACGGTTGGTGGAAATGTCGCGGCTAATGGCGCGAGGAGCGTGACGTGACGTTGGATTCGCGCGAACGGCTGATCGTGGCGCTCGACCTGCCTTCGGTGGCTGCGGGCGACGCCATGGTCACGCAGCTCGGCGCATCCGTGCGGTTTTACAAAATTGGCTACCAGCTTGCCTTCGCCGGCGGACTGCCATTCGCGGCAAAGTTGATTGCGTCCGGCAAAAAAGTATTCCTCGACCTCAAGCTGCACGATATCGGCAACACGGTCACCAAAGGGGTCGAGAGTGTCGCGCAGCTCGGCGCGACGTTTGTCACCGTGCACGCCTATCCTCAGACCATGAAAGCGGCAGTCGAAGGCAAGCGGGGATCCAAGCTGGGTATTCTTGCCGTTACCGTGCTCACGTCTTACGACGACACTGATCTTGCCGCCGCGGGTTACACGATGAATGTGCGGGAGCTCGCCGCGGTGCGCGCGACGCAGGCACGCGACATCGGGATCGACGGCCTGGTTTGTTCAGGCGAAGAGGCGAGCGCATTGCGCGGCGTCGTGGGCGCAAACATGGTGCTGGTGACACCTGGGATTCGCCCGGCCGATAGCGCCCAAGGTGACCAGAAGCGGGTTATGTCGCCTGCGCGTGCAATTGCTGCCGGTGCGGACTACCTGGTCGTTGGGCGTCCGGTTGTAGAGGCCCGCGATCCGAAAGCGGTCGCGGATGCGATTGTTGCCGAGATCGAACAGGTAGGAAGTCAAAGGAGGGCGTGAGAATGGCGAAGGGTTACTGGATCGGCCGGGTCGACGTGAAGAGTGACGAGGGCTACAAGCCCTATGCGGCAGGCAATCAGGCGATCTTCAAGAAGTTTGGCGGCCGCTATGTGATCCGCGCCGGCAAGTTTGAATGCGCGGAAGGCAATGCCCGCTCACGAAACGTCGTGATTGAATTTCCCGACTATGCGGCTGCGCTCGCTTGTTACCGTTCGCCCGAGTACCAGCAGAACATGAAGCTGCGTCTGCCGCATGCGACCGCGGATATCGTGATTATCGAGGGCTACGAGGGCCCCCAGCCGTAGTGCCTTTTGCGCCTGAGCGCGCTATACCCACGCCAGTTTTGGAGATTGACTCATGGCCGAGATGCGGCTTGTGGTCGCCGGTGCCGGCGGGCGGATGGGCCGTACGCTGGTTAAGGCGATCGCCGACAACAAGGAGTTTGCGCTTGCGGGCGCCTTGGAAGACGTGCGCTCTCCATTGATCGGCTGGGATGCAGGCGTGCTGGCCGGCCTTCCCGAGAACGGCATCAAATTGACCGGTGACGCAGGGCCGCTGCTGGCAAAGGCCGACGGGATCATTGATTTCACCGCGCCGGTCGCGACGGTCAGCTTTGCCGCGCTGGCAGCCAAAGCCGGCAAGGTGCACGTTCTTGGCACGACCGGTCTCAGCGCCAGCGACGATGCAAAGATCAAGGAAGCGGCAAAGACCGCCGTGATCGTCAGGTCCGGCAATATGAGCCTCGGGGTCAATCTGCTGGCGGCGCTGACAAAGCGTGTGGCCAAGACGCTCAACAATTCGTTCGATATTGAAATCCTGGAGATGCATCACAATCAAAAAGTCGACGCCCCGTCGGGCACCGCTCTCCTGCTTGGCCGCGCAGCCGCCGAAGGCCGCGGCATTGAGCTTGCCGGCCATTCGGTCGCAAGCCGAGAAGGCCACACGGGTGCGCGCAAATCCGGCCACATTGGCTTTGCGGCTTTGCGCGGCGGCACCGTTGTCGGAGAGCACAGCGTTATCTTCGCCGGTCCGGCCGAGCGCCTCGAGCTGACGCACAAAGCGGAAGACCGGATGATCTTCGCGCGCGGCGCACTGCATGCAGCGCTGTGGGCGCGCAATCAGAAGCCGGGCCTTTATTCGATGATGGATGTTCTGGGATTGAAGGACTTCTGAAGACAGCAATGACTGAACGGCTTCTCGTACTCGTACGTCACGGCCAGAGCGACTGGAATCTGAAAAATCTGTTCACCGGCTGGCGCGACGTCGATCTTACTGAAAAAGGCGTGGCCGAAGCGCGCGAAGCCGGCCGCAAGCTTAAGTCACAGGGGATCAAATTCGACGCCGCATTCACGTCGTCGCTCAAGCGCGCGCAACGCACGCTCGATCTGATGCTGACGGAATTGGGCGAAAGCGCGATCCCCGTTTTCAAGAATCAGGCACTCAACGAACGCGATTACGGCGATCTCGTGGGATTGAACAAGGACGACGCGCGCAAGAAATGGGGCGAGGAGCAGGTCCATATCTGGCGTCGCTCTTATGACGTTGCGCCGCCCGGCGGCGAATCCCTGCGCGACACCGCCGCGCGCGTGCTGCCGTATTACATCCAGGAGATTTTGCCGCGCGTGCTGCGCGGCGAGCGCGTGCTGGTCTCGGCGCACGGCAATTCGCTGCGCGCGCTGGTGATGGTGCTGGAGAAGCTCGACAAGGAGAGTATCCTCAAGCGCGAGATCGGCACCGGCGTGCCGATCATCTACCGGCTTGGCGCGGACTCGACCGTCGCCTCGCAGGCCGCCGTGTGAGCGAGCAAGCCGACATCGCCGTTCTCGATGCTGCAACGGCAATGGCGGCCATCGATGAACTCGCCGCGGTGCTGGAGGATTGCGTTGCCGGCGGCGCTTCGGTCAACTTCATGTTGCCCTATAGCCGCAACGATGCCGCGGCGTTCTTCAAGAAGACGATCATGTCCGTGGCGCGCGGCGAAACGGTGCTGCTCGCGGCGCGGCTTGGCAATCGCATCGTTGGCACGGTGCAACTCGGCCTCGACATGCCGCCGAACCAGCCGCATCGCGGCGAGATCAGGAAGCTGCTGGTGCACCGCTTGGCGCGCAACAAGGGCATTGGGGCGGCGCTGATGGCACGTGCGGAAGCGATCGCCAAGGAGCGCGGACGCACGCTGCTGGTGCTCGACACGGCGAGTGGCGAAGGGGAGCGCCTCTACATTCGCGGCGGTTGGCAGCGCCTCGGGAGCATACCGGGTTACGCGATGTGGCCGGCCGGCGGCTTCTGCGACACCACGATCTTCTGGAAGAAACTGTAGCCCCTTACGCCGCCGCCATTCCCGCTTCCCAGCCAAGCATTGCGCGCTTGCGGGTGATACCCCAGTGGTAGCCGGTAACGTCGCCATCCTTGCCGATAACGCGGTGGCACGGAACCACGAAGCAGATCGGATTCTTGCCGACCGCAGCGCCGACAGCGCGCGCCGCTTTTGGCGAACCGCTCCTGGCGGCGAGGTCCGAGTAGGTCGTGAGCTTCCCCATCGGGATAGCGAGCAGCTTTTCCCAAACCCGCACTTCAAAATCAGTGCCAATCAATACAACGCGTAAAGGCTGATCCTTGCGCCACAAGTCGGGATCGAAGATGCGCCGTGCGGTGGCGGCAGTAGCGGCGAAATCTTCCACGTAGCGTGCTTTCGGCCAGCGCGCGCGCATGTCTCTCAGCGCCGCGCGTTCCTTGCCGGCATCGGCGAGCGCAAGGCCGGCGAGTCCGCGCGGCGTCGTCATCACCAGCGCCATGCCGAATGGGCAGGGGTGGAATCCGTACGTAATCGTCAAGCCTTCGCCGCCTGCCTTCCATTCGCCCGGGGACATCGCCTCATGAGTGACGAACAGATCGTGCAATCGCCCGGGGCCGGACAGACCGACTTCATAGGCGGTGTCGAGCACGCTGGCCGACGAGCGCAGCAACTCGCGTGCATGGTTGAGCGTCAGCGCCTGTAAAAAGGCCTTCGGCGTCAGACCACACCAACGGCGGAACAAGTGATGCAGCTCGGTTGCCGATACGCCGGCCGCATCGGCAATCACGTCGATTTCGGGTTGGGCGCGCCAATTGCCACGGATATGGGCTATGGAGCGGCGGACGATGTCGTAGTCGGCCGCTGCGGTCGAGAGCGACGCGAACTCGGTGAAGCGATCGGTCAATGCTGATTTTGCCAGGTTCATGTTCATGACCGGTACTTAGGCCTATCGGGGCAAAGGGGCCACCCGATTTCTGACTAGTTAAACACCGTTCTCGTCGGGCCCCGCCGGGCCTCGCTCAGCGCATGTCCAAGTTCTTTGGCGAAACTCGCCTTTTCGTCAGGGCCCAGAAAGCTCGCGATCGTCAGTTTTTTCCCACGTGAAATCAGAAAAAGACGGTCAATTCCGAAATCGTCCAGCTCAACCTTGTCTATTCTCACCCAGAGGGGATTGAGCACCCATTCGCGTACGCGCCCGCGATGACTGACTTTGCGGACTTTGAGTTCCGATGATGTAACGGTCACCTGTTCGTAGGCCTCGGCATGCCGATAGTTGAGCCGGAATGCCCAATACAGCAACAATACGTCGAGGCCAAAAAAGCCAAAGACCGGCCACGCTCCGACGACCAGAAACAGCATGCCGGTCACAAAGCTAATTCCGCCGAACAGAACCATCAGGACGATAAACCCGACGCGTCCGAGCGAGCGGTGCGGCGTCAGCGTCGCTGAAAAGATGGTGGGCTCGAGATCGGGGGCGTTGTCGACGGTCATGGCACTTACTATACCAAAATCATGGCGAAAAAGCTCAGCAACGCTCATGTAAAATCGCACAAGCAAAAGGCAATCAAGCCAAAGCGCGCCAAGGTAAAGCCCAAACCCAAGCGTGTTGCGGCTGACGCCAGAGCAGCTGCAGGCGCGCTTCCGCAGTGGACAACGGCAGAGATTGCAGAGGCGTTCCGCCGCTTCAAAGTCGCCAACCCTGAGCCGAAAGGCGAGCTCAAACATATCAATCCATTTACGTTGCTGGTTGCGGTTGTGCTGTCGGCGCAGGCGACCGACGCCGGTGTCAATAAGGCTACGCCCGCGCTGTTCGCACTCGCCGACACTCCGCAAATGATGGCTGCGCTGGGCGAGCAGCGCGTGCGGGAGCTGATCAAGACCATCGGCCTATTTCGCACGAAAGCCAAAAATGTCGTCGGGCTGTCGCAAAAGCTGGTGGTCGAGCACGGCGGACAAGTGCCGCGCTCGCGTGAAGCATTGGAGGCGCTGCCCGGCGTTGGCCGCAAGACGGCCAATGTCGTGCTCAACATTGCGTTCGGTGAGCCGACAATCGCGGTCGATACGCACATCTTCCGCGTCGGTAATCGCACAGGCATGGCGACCGGCAGGACGCCCTTCGAAGTTGAGACGAAACTGGAGGAGCTGGTCCCCGCACAATACAAACTCCATGCGCACCATTGGCTTATTCTGCACGGACGTTACACTTGTGTTGCGCGCAAGCCGCTATGCGAGAAGTGCATCATCAACGACCTGTGCCAGTGGCCGGGAAAGACGGTCGTACAAAAATAAAGTTGGGAGTTGCGTATGGAAGGCTCCAGACTTGCCAAGATGCGAGAATCCGCTCGTCGCGATGCAAATGACATTTTGCATCGGGCTGGTTTGTCCGCCAATGCTGCTGCCGCGTGGACGAAGGCGCGCCCGCGCTTGAGCGGCGCCTTCAGGCGCGACACCGCTGCCGCCTCAAAATATTGGCGTCAAGGGATGGGACTTCTGGCAAAATTTCCGAAAAAGCCCAAACGCACGCCCGAGCAGCAGCTGGCTGCGAATTTGGTGTTTTCCGAGGGACGACGATCGCGCGAAGAGTATCTCACCCGTCACGCCGGAACGATATATCGCAAACTCACCAAGAATCTTTCTAAATTCAGACGCGTCGACGAACTTGTTTATGAGGCTGCAAAACTCATCTCTGGCCTGGTGCCAACGCGCAAACAGGTCGATTCCGAAAGTGTTCTGCTGCAATCGGAAAAGGACGGTGTCGAGGTCGACCAAGGCATTTTCTTGGCACAGGTATTGGCAGTGCCGGACGCCGGAATGCACCTTTGCCAGGCCATGTTGATGCCGAAAACGGAGTCGATTGAGCGTCGTGACGAGTTTATCAAACGCGGCGTGATCGATTTCGGACCCGCCCGTGTCGAGCGTCAGGGCAAATCCGCCGTTGTAACGGTAAAAAATCCTCGCTTCCTCAACGCCGAGGATGATGACACGCTGGACGACACCGAGACGGCCACCGATATCGCGATCCTCGATCCCATCAGTGAAATCTGTGTGTTGCGCGGCGACATCGTCGATCATCCAAAATATCGCGGCCGCAAAATCTTCTCGGCCGGAATCAATCTGACCCACCTATACCGCGGCAAAATCCCCTACCTCTGGTACATCCGCCGCGATATGGGCGTGGTCAACAAGATGTTTCGTGGGCTGGCGGTGGATACCGCCAGCGCCGACGAAGTTTACGGCAGCACCCGTGAAAAACCCTGGATTGCAGGCGTCGACGTATTCGCAATTGGCGGCGGCTGCCAGTATCTGCTGGCGATGGACTATGTAATTGCCGGGAGCGATGCCTACATGACGTTGCCGGCGCGCAAGGAGGGCATCATTCCGGGCGCGGCGAATCTTCGGATGCCTCGCTTTGTTGCCGACCGCATCACCCGTCAAGCTATCTTGATGGGGCGCCGGCTGGATTGCGACACGCCGGAAGGTCGCATGATCTGTGATGTGATCGTTCCGCCCGGCGAGATGGAAACGGCAATCGCAAGCGCCGTGGATGATTTCACCGGTTCGGGCGTAGTCAGCGCCGCAGGAAATCGGCGGGCTATTCGTGTTGGAGAAGAACCGCTCGACACATTTCGCCGGTATATGGCGGTGTATTGTCGTGAACAAGCGTACTGCCATTTCAGCCCGGCGCTGATCGCGAATCTTGAAAAGCACTGGAACGCGGGTCAGCGAAAAATATGAGGCAAGTATGCGGGGAGAAAGTCTAGGCCGCGCATGCAGCTAAAGGGGGTCAATCTTGCGCCGCGCCGCGAGGCCTTCGATGCTATCGAGGTCGCGTCGCGGGACGAGATCAGCGCCCTTCAGCTCAAGCGTCTCAAGTGGACGCTCAATCACGCTTACAGCAATGTCGAACACTATAAAAAGACGTTCGACAGGGCGGGCATTCATCCCGATGACTTAAAATCACTGAATGATTTACGGAAATTTCCCTTCACTGCGAAGGATGACTTGCGAAGTCATTATCCATTCGGGATGTTCGCCATTCCGCGCAATCAGCTCCTGCGCGTGCATGCGTCGTCGGGCACAACGGGCAAGCCCACTGTCGTCGGCTACAGTCGGCGCGATCTGGACACTTGGGCTGATTTGATGGCGCGCTCAATGCGCGCCGCCGGTTGCCAGCCGGGAATGCTCGTGCAGAACTCCTACGGATATGGGCTTTTCACCGGTGGAATTGGGTTTCACTACGGCGCCGAGCGGCTGGGCATGACGGTCGTGCCGGTGTCGGGCGGCATGACCGAACGGCAGGTGCAATTGATTACGGACTTCAGGCCGGACGTCATCTTCGTCACGCCGAGCTACCTGCTCGCGATTCTCGATGAATTCCGTACGCAAGGCGTCGACCCTCGCCAATCGTCGCTCAAGATCGCGATGTGCGGTGCCGAACCCTGGACCAATGCCATGCGGACGGAAATCGAGGATGCTTTCGACCTGCACGCTATCGACAATTACGGGCTTTCGGAAATCATCGGTCCCGGTGTTTCCTGTGAATGCATCGAGAGCAAGGATGGGCCGCACATCTGGGAAGATCATTTCTTTCCGGAGGTCATCGATCCGGCGACCGGTATGCCGCTGCCCGATGGAGAGATTGGCGAGCTGGTGTTCACCACGCTCACCAAAGAGGCGATGCCGATCGTGCGCTATCGCACACGGGATCTCTCGCGCTTGCTGCCCGGTACGGCTCGTTCCATGCGCAGGATGGAGAAGGTCACGGGCCGTACGGACGACATGATGATCGTACGCGGCGTTAACGTGTTTCCAAGCCAAATCGAGGAAGTCATTCTTAAGGACGAAAGGTTGGCGCCCCATTTCGTCGTCGAGCTTCGTCGAATCGAGCGCCTCGATGAAATTACTGTCGTTGTCGAAGCACGAACAGGAACGGAGGACGCCGCTCTTCCCGCCTGCGACCGGGATCTTTCCCGTCATATAAAGGATTCAATCGGAGTCACTGCAGCAGTGCGCACGGTCAGACCGGGCACTGTCGAGCGCTCGGTCGGCAAGGCCAAACGGGTTATCGATCTGCGTCCGAAGGGCTGACAATCAGCGCGTTGGCGCGATCAGCTCTGCTCGCTTGCCTGACAATTTCTTGTGGATGTGCACCATGAAAGCCATGGCGAAAATTGGCGTCGCCAGATTGACAACCGGTATCGATACGAACGCGGCAATGAACATGCCCGCGAGGAAAAGATAAACGGAGTTGGACTTGCGCATGACCTTTGCTTCGCGCGGTGGCCGGAATCGCATGGCGGCAAGTTCGAAATATTCACGCCCGAGGAGATACGAATTAGCCACGTAGAGAATGATTATGCCGAGCCCTGCAAACAGCACGAAAGGAAGCGCGCAGAGATAAACCAGGAGCGCCAGCGCAGCGATCTTCAGGCCTTCGACCAAGGCGCGAAAAAACGGCAAGGCACGCCCAACTGGGTCGGCCGGGTAGTAGTCGCGTTCGACAACGTCGGCGATCTCGTCGACGAAGAAGCTGCCGACAAAGGCGGTCACCGCGGGCATAAGAAACAGCGCGCCGGTAATGATGCCGAGGCCCGCCATAACGGAGAGGATCCAGGCGAGCGCTGACCATGCTGCGTGTGGCGCGACCCCGGCAGCTTGCTCGGCCCAGTTCGCCCCGGTTTCTGCCCAACCCGCCAGCAGTCGCTGCATCAGGATGCCAATGATGATGATGATGATTAACGCCAGCCCGACCGCCTTTAGCAGCACCCCCCGCAAGGCGGGGGTGAACATTTGCGAAAGCGATTTGATGGCCGCATCGATCATGCGGCACAGGTAAGCCCGGTCGCCGCACAGGGCAAGTCCGGTGACTAGATGACTGGCGAGAGTTTGTCGTCGTCTACAGGAACGAGAGAAATTATCTCATCTGGATCAGTGGCAGGCAGGTCGGCCCATGCCATCGTCTTGTAGTCGAAACCGCGCACAATGGTCGGCTTCACCACCTCGAAGTAGGGCGAGATATCGAAATCACGTGGTGCGTAGAGCGAAGAATGCCGGATCTCCAGAATTTCCTGCCGCGCGGCCTCGCTTTCGAGACGCGTCACCTTTGGCAGGATCGGATAGCGCACATTCTCGAACGCCTGCGCGATCAACGCCGAGCAGATGATGCGTGTGGGGTGACCGGAGCCGAGCGCCATCAGGCGCCGTCGCCAACGTTGTGGCACGGGCAGGGGGAGAAGGTAACGCATCAGGTCGATGATGTTCTTGAGATCGTAATCGAAGCCGATGCGCTCGGCCGCATAGGCGCAAACGCGAATCCGATCGTCTTCGTCAAGCTGGGTTGGCCGGCAAATCCGCGTGTGGAACCGAGCGTATTTCGAAAGTGGGGCCGCAACCACACCATGCCCGATATTGGCCTCTACCAGTACCAGCGCTTCGCCGTCTTCCGTCGCCCGGTCGCCGATCGGTCCGACATAGAGTGCTGCATGCGACCATGTCGACTGGGTCAGGTATTTGATCACCCCCGAAATATGGTTGTTACCTTCGACCAGCAGCACGTCGCCGGGCTGCAAGGTCGCGCGCAACGCGTCGGGATCCGATGGAGTGAATGGCTCATAGCCTTGCACCGGCTTTTCCAGATAGTGGGCGAGAAAGCGCCCAACCCCATCGACCATCCAGCTCATAACCGGTCCTCGGCGCCAATTCTTGGCGCTCAAGACGTTCCCCGAGCGGCCGGTGGTTGACCGCTACGTCCGTCAGTCGCCAAACTTAGTGAGGACTCATTGCAATTTGGTTCACCGACGTCCGATTTTGCCAGGGTCATCGCGCGGTTACCGATCATTAGCCATAAAAATTGCCGGGTATTCGCTGCCGCCACCCTTGGCGGTCGATCCACAAGAATTTGGACACCATATGGTGGTTCGCCGGCAAACTGCGCGGGGACCTACGCGCGTAAAACGCCGCCGGTGCGTTTCGTTACTTCGGCAACGATCTTTCCGGAAAGCGCTTCGATTTCCGCATCGGTCATGGTTTTTTCGCGCGGCTGAATAGTGACAGCAATGGCGATGGACTTCTTGCCGGGTTCGATGCCTTTGCCCTCATAGACGTCGAACACAACCACGTTGCTAATGAGGGTCTTGTCCGCGTTTTGTGCCGTGCGCACGATGTCCATTGCTTTTACTGCGCGGTCGACCACGAACGCGAAATCTCTTTCCACCGGTTGAAACGGCGATAACTCAAGTGGCGGCTTTGCCCGCGTGGGTCGCACTTTGGGTTCTGGAATGTTTTCCAAAATGACCTCGAAAGCGACCAGTGGTCCTTCGGACTTGAGTTCCGCATTAATGCTCGGATGCAATTCGCCGAAGTAACCGAGAATATTTTGCGGTCCTATCTGGATGCTGCCGCCGCGGCCTGGATGGAACCAAGGCGGGCCACCGGGCACGACCTGCAATGCCTGCATCGGGCTGCCCGCCGCCGCCAGAACGGCAAAAGCGTCGGCCTTGGCGTCGAAAACATCGACCGGCCCAGCCTTGCTCGACCAATGTCGTCCGCCTCCCGATGGCTTGCCCAGCGCACGGCGCAGCCCGCTGGCCGCGGTGAGCTGATCGTCGGGTCCATCGCCTTTGAATATTTGCCCGACCTCGAATAAGGCGCTGTCCGGAAAGCCGCGATCGGCGTTGCGTTGCGCCGCCATGACCAGCCCGGGAATGAGGCTGGGCCGCATGTCCGATAATTCGGTAGCAATTGGATTGGCAAGCGCCAATTCGGTCTTCCCTCCGCCAAACAATTCGGCTTCGCGTTTCGACACAAACGACCAAGTGATGGCCTCGACCAGCCCTCGCGCCGCCAGCGAACGTCTGGCTCTGCGGGTTCGTTTCTGGATCGCGGTCAACACGGGTTTGCGCGCGTGCTGGCGCGGGAATGGCGTCGATGGCACACGATCGACACCGATGATGCGGACAATCTCCTCGACGATATCGGCGCGTCCGTGAACATCCGGGCGCCACGAAGGCACAGCGACTTTCATGCGCTCGCCTTGGCCCGCGGCAAAAAATCCCAGCTTCTCCAACACGCGGCGCGTGTCGGCCAAAGGCAATTTCAGGCCCGCAAGACGCAGTAGGTCGCTTGACGGGAAATCTATTACCCTTTCTTGCGGGGTAGGGTCACCGGCCACGACAGTGTCAGATGCTTCACCGCCACAGAGATCGAGTATCATCTGCGTTGCCAATTCGAGACCGGGCAGCATAAACGCTGGATCGACACCGCGTTCGAATCGATAGCGAGCATCCGAGGTGATGCCGAGTTTGCGTCCGGTTTGCGCAATGTTGAGCGCGTCCCAGAGCGCGGATTCAACGAGCACGTCAGTGGTTTTATCCGAGCAACCGCTCGCTTCACCGCCCATAATCCCGGACAATGACTCGACGCCTTTGTCATCGGCGATTACACACATGCCCTCATCGAGCGTGTAGGTCTTGCCATCGAGTGCCAGGAGCTTCTCGCCGTTTCTGGCGCGGCGCACCGTCAGATTGCCGTGCACCTTTGCCGCGTCGAACGCGTGCAGTGGCCTGCCGCGATCGAAAGTGATGAAATTCGTGATGTCGACCAACGCATTGATCGGCCGCAAACCTATCGCCGTGAGTCGCTTTTGCAGCCAATCGGGTGAGGGGTTGTTCTTGACGCCGTTGACCAATCGCAGCCCGAACGCTGGGCACAGCGACGGCGTTTTCCCAAAATCGAGCGTAACTTTGACCGGGCACGGAAATTTGCCCTTCACGGGTTTTGGGATCTTGTCCTTGTAGGTGCCGACAGATGCAGCACCAAGATCGCGGGCAATTCCGGCAACACCGGTGCAATCGGGCCGGTTGGGGGTGAGATTAATTTCGATGACCGGATCGCTGACGGCTGCCCAGTCGGCATATGATTTGCCTATGGGGGCATCGGCTGGCAGATCAATGATCCCCTCATGATCGTCGGAAATCAGCAATTCGGCTGCCGAACACAGCATTCCGCGGCTTTCGACGCCGCGAATGGTGCCTACCGTAAGAGTAATGTTTTTCCCCGGGATAAATGTGCCGGGCGCAGAAAAAACGCCTTTCATTCCCGCGCGTGCGTTCGGCGCCCCACAGACCACCTGAATCGGTTTGCCGTCGCCGATGTCGACCATGCAAACCCGAAGTCGATCAGCGTTAGGATGTTTTTCGGCCGAGATCACGGATGCAATAACGAACGGCTTGAGCAGACTGGCTTTGTCGTCGACGTTTTCGACCTCGAGTCCAATCATCGTCAGCTTGTCGATGATTTCGGGCAAAAGCGCGTCCGTTTCAAGGTGCTCCTTGAGCCAAGGCAGAGTGAATTTCATGCCGGATTCTCCGGCGACCAAAAATAGAGAAGCGGAAGCAATACAAAGACGACGATCGTAAAAACGATCGCCGCACGGATGCAAAAGCTGTACAACTCGGAACGAATAATAAGCTCGCGGTGGATGACCGCATGAAGAAGCCCGTTGCCGGCGCTGCTCAATTCGTGGGCGTGAAAGACCGAGAGGCAACGTAGGCAACCAAGCGCGATCAGCAAGTAGACAGCCATTTCGGCAACGACAATTCCAATTTCGACATCGTTGTCTGCAACAAGCGGAGCGATCAATCCGAGGCCGGCAATCATCATTGAAGTATGGGTGAGCAGGCCGGTTGCCTTCGCGTCGATCGAGGCAAAAGTACGAGAAGCTTCGACCGACATGGCCTTGTCGCGCTTCCGCAAGCCTCTTTCATAGTCGTCAATCCTGCGTGGACCCCAGCCCCGCGTAAGGAACGCAAAGAAAGCACGGTCGAGCGTCGATCCCGCGGGTTTTGCAGCGCTCATGAACTCAAGCCCCCGGCCAACGTCGGGAAATCGAGGGGGCGGAAACCATAGTGGGCCAACCATCGTACGTCCGCTTCGAAGAATGCCCGCAAGTCATTCATGCCGTATTTGAGCATGGCGATGCGGTCGATCCCCATACCCCAGGCAAAACCCTGGTATTCGTTCGGATCAAGCCCGCAATTCCGCAGCACATTGGGATGAACCATCCCGCAGCCCAGGATTTCCAGCCAATCGTCGCCTTCGCCAAAACGAATTTCACCTTTGTCGCGCTTGCATTGGATGTCGACCTCAAGTGACGGCTCGGTAAACGGAAAGAATGACGGGCGGAAACGCATCTTTACATTGTCGACCTCGAAAAACGCCTTGCAGAATTCCTCCAGAATCCATTTCAGGTGGCCAAGATGTGAGTCCTTGTCGATGACCAGGCCTTCAACCTGATGGAACATGGGGGTGTGCGTCTGGTCTGAATCGCTACGATAGGTGCGTCCGGGACAGATCACGCGGATTGGTGGTTTTTGGCGAAGCATCGTGCGCACCTGAACTGGCGAAGTGTGCGTGCGCAGCAGCAGCCGAGAGCCGTCCGATTTCGGCGGAAAGTAGAACGTGTCGTGCATTTCCCGGGCCGGGTGGCCTTCAGGAAAGTTTAATTTTGTGAAGTTGTAGTCGTCACTCTCGATGTCGGGACCTTCCGCTACCGCGAAACCCATGTCTGCGAAAATAGCGATGAGTTCATCGGTAACCTGGCTGATCGGGTGTACGCGACCGGACTCAACCGGCGTCTCGCGTACGGGCAAGGTGACGTCGACAGTTTCAGTATTGAGACGGGCATTAAGCGTGGCTAGACCGAACGCATCCTTCGCCGTAGCGATGGCGGCCGTAACACGGTCTTTCAATACATTAATTATCGGGCCTTGCAGCCTTCGCTCATCTGGCGTCATCGTGCCCAGCGTCTTGAGGAGCGCCGACACAGAACCGTTCTTGCCAAGCGCTGAAATACGCACGGCCTCCAGTGCCGCTTCGTCCTTGGCCGAGGCGACGGCGGCAAGCAAATGCTTTTCCAGTTGCGCGATGTCGGTCATGGGCAATGCCTCAGGCGGCCATCGTCCGCGAAATCGGAAAATCCAGTTACGCCTGCGCACACGAGACTACGATAGGCGGTAGGTGCTGGATGCCCCGCTTTCGCGGGGCATGACAATTGACTCAGGCCGGTAACGCGGCCTTGGCCTTTTCTACGATCGCCTGGAATGCTGCCGGCTCGCGAATGGCGAGATCGGATAGTACCTTGCGATCGACGATCAAGCCGGCCTTGGCGAGCCCGGCAATAAACCGGCTGTAGTTTAGTCCAAACGGACGCACCGCGGCGTTCAAGCGCTGGATCCACAATGCGCGGAACGTGCGCTTGCGCCGTTTGCGGTCGCGGAAGGCATATTGGTTTGCCTTTTCCACCGCCTGTTTGGCAATGCGGATCGTATTCTTGCGGCGCCCGTAATATCCCTTGGCGGCTTTCAGAACTTTTTTGTGTTTGGCGTGCGATGTGACACCACGTTTGACGCGGGCCATTGCAATTCTCCTTGCAGTGCGAGCGAATAATATTGGAACGACAGCCGCCCGTCAGGCGGCCAAAGAAAGACCGCTAGCCGTTTGGCAGCCAATATTTCTTGACGTTATCTCCGTCAGTCTTGAACAGCACATTCGTGCCGCGATGCTCGCGGATCGTTTTCGTGGTCCGCTTGATCATGCCGTGGCGTTTGCCGGTCTGCTGGTATTTAACCTTGCCGGTCGCCGTGATCTTGAAGCGCTTTTTTGCGCCCGATTTGGTCTTCAATTTGGGCATTTGGCTCTCCTCATCGGCGCGTGGGAATGCTCCCGCCGGCCGAAAATATGCTCTCAAGAGCGGTTACGCCTTGGAGCAGGGTGCTCGGGATTGAGCGTTTAATCGCCGCCACGGCAGCCCTTACTGGCCGGGCGACGAATGCGCGGCGTTATGACAGAGCCTACCGCGCCATGCAACCGGCAGCTGCCGCAAAGGTATTCGGTCGCAAAACGCTGACGTCGCCGCGAATTGGACGTGTCGTTTGATTGCTATGGAGGACTTTCCGCCGCTAGCGCGGCGCCAGGACCATGATCATCTGGCGGCCTTCGAAACGCGGTTCTGACTCGACCTTCGCAAGAGGTCCGGTGTCGGACTTCACGCGGTCCAGGAGTTTGAACCCCAGCTCCTGATGCGCCATTTCGCGTCCGCGGAAGCGAAGGGTGATCTTCACCTTGTCGCCTTCCTCGAAAAAACGCTTCATCGAACGCATTTTGACTTGGTAATCATGGTCGTCGATCATGGGACGGAGTTTAATCTCCTTGATCTCCACAACCTTCTGCTTTTTGCGGGCTTCTGCCGCCTTCTTCTGCGCCTGGTATTTGTATTTTCCATAATCCAGGATCTTGCAGACCGGGGGCGACGAGTTGGGAGCTATTTCGACGAGATCGAGCCCCGCTGCTTGCGCCATATCTAGCGCGGCTTGGATCGGTGTGGCGCCGTGGTTGTGACCACTGGCATCGATTAGCTGGACCTCGCGGACGCGGATCTCCTCGTTTATGCGCGGGCCGTCCTTTTGAACGGGCAGCGCGGACTTCATCGGACGACGAATGGCTATTTTCTCCTCATGCCGTTGCACCTGTCCCTGGGCGCAAAGTGTGCGCCTTGAGAATGACGGAAGATTGGTAGAAACCGTGAAGAAGTCAACGCGGTTCCATCAACATTGTCGATATCGACACGCAAAACTGCGGTCAAAGTAGTCAAATCGCTCTAATTTTGCATCGCTTTTTTTTGCTGACGGGCAATTTTGCCATAAAGGCTCAGCGTCTGCTCGGCAACGATCGCCGCGTTGAAATGGCCGAGCACCCATTCACGGCCACGACGTCCGATGGTGGCGCGGTTGGGTTCCGGCATTGAGAACAGGCGCAGCAAGGCTGCTGCCAGGGCGGCATCGTCATTCGTATGGAAGCGGAAACCTGCAATCCGGCTTTCAGGCACCGCGGGTGCCGTCAGCACGACGTCCGTACCCGCGCCAAGGTCAGACACAACAACAGGTCGTGCCATTGCCTGTGCCTCCAGGATCGCCCGCTGCACACCTTCCGCCTGGATCGCCGCCGATATGACAACGGATGCCGCCGCATATGTCGCGGGCATGTCAGCAACTGGAGCCGCCATCCGAATGACGTCCATGGTTCCTGTCGCCAACACAAGGTCCCACAGCTCGCCCGTGTAACGAGTGCGGCCTCTGTCCTCGCCGACAAAAACGCACAAAAAATTCTTCAGCCCCATTTCCTTGAGTCGTTTCACTGCCTTGACGACGACGTGATGACCCTTACGTCGCAGAATACGACCGGTAATGAGAATTACCTTGGTCTCGCGCTTGACGCCCCATGCGGCACGCATCTCTTCGACGCGCTCACGCGTAACGCTGTCCGGATTGAAACGATCAAAGTCGACACTATACGGGACGACAGTGATTTTTTCCCACGGCGTGCCGTAACGATCGTTGATTAGTTGCGCGATTTGCTCACTCGAGGCGATAACAAAATCGCCGCGCGCCATGATGCCGTTATACAATCGCTTGAAAATATTTTGCTCACGAAATCCTTTGTACCAACTGGTTACAAAGGGAATTTGGCACAGCCTTGCAGCGATAAATCCACTCCACGCTCCGGCGCGGCCGAAAGCATGAATTGCAATGCAGCGCCGGTCGCGCGCCAGCCGCGTCAGAATAAAAGCGTTTCGAAGCATTACGACCGGATTATTGCTCGAAACATTGAGGGGAACGAATTCACCACCGGCGGCGGTGACGTCGGCTACGAGACGGCCTGCACTGGATACGACGACCGCACGATGTCCGGCCTTGGCAAGAATTCGGGCGACCTGAACGGCACCAGCATCAGCGGCGCCCACATCGAGTGTGGGCGCGACGATCAGCACGGTCACGGAAGCGGGCGTGCCAATAGGCGCACCCGACGGAAAATCATCCGCCTTTACGCGCCGATTGGTCGCCAGTACTGCGGTAGGCAAACTCGACGTCACGATTCGACCTGAAGGCCCCGTGTTTTGGTTACTAAGGCATGTCTTTCACGCAGTGCCTCTACAACATCGACATATAAACTCCCCGCACTGCGGCGGCAACGGTTGCCTCTTGCATTGGCAAGCCCGTTGCGGCGAGAAGGAGACATCCTCTATCGATGTCAGCAATCATGAGCGAACACCTAACAACACTCACGGCAGGCTCATCTCCCATCCAAAGGGTGATTGCCGTGCGGATGCGAGAGGGCAAAAGCCCCGGCTTGTTCTGGCTGGGCGGGTTTAAATCCGACATGAAGGGTACAAAAGCCCAGGCCCTCGATTGCTGGGCCGAAAGTGAGGGGCGCGCCTGCGTGCGATTCGACTATTCCGGCCACGGTGAATCCGAAGGCACCTTTGCTGACGGCACCATTGGTCGTTGGTTGGAGGAAAGCCTGGCCGTCTATATGCAGTTCGCGAAAGGGCCGCAGGTGATAGTCGGATCATCCATGGGCGGCTGGCTCGCGCTCCTACTTGCAAGGACCTTAGCCGAACGAAAGGGTGCAGGGACGTTAGCAGGAATGGTGTTGATTGCGCCTGCGGTTGATTTCACTGAAGAGCTGATGTGGAAGCAGTTTTCTGACAAGACTAAAAAAGAGATTGAAAACAATGGCTCATGGTTGAGGCCATCGGCGTATGGCGAAGACCCTTACCCGATCACGCGCGGTCTGATCGAAGATGGGCGGAAACATCTACTGCTCGGAGGACTGATCGAAACCCGTTGTCCAGTCCACATTTTGCAGGGCGTGCAGGATCCGGATGTGCCGTGGATGCACGCGGTCGAACTTGTGTCGCGTTTTTCACGAGATGATGTGGTGCTGACCCTCATCAAGGATGGCGACCACCGACTCTCCCGACCGGAAGATATCGACCGCTTGATAGCTGCAATAAAGGAATTTTAGGCGAGCGCCGCCGTCCATTCCTCCCGTACCGTCGCATCCGGATCGCTACATCGCTGAGGCAGTGCCGAGAAATTTTCGCGTGGCAGCAATCGCGATAGCGCCCATACCGCGGCGCCGCGCACCAAAGGCGAGGCGTCGTCGAGCAGGCGCTCGGCTTCAACCGCGAGCGTGGCGTCGCCTGAGTTGCCGATCGCAATCAACACGTTGCGGACGAAGCGGTCGCGGCCGGCGCGTTTGACTGCGGTCTTGGAAAACATCGCGCGGAACGCCGCATCGTCGAGGCGGACGAGCTCGCTCAATTTCGGCGCGCGCAGCGCCTCGCGCGCGGCGAATTTCGTGTCATGCCCGATCTGCGCGAATTTGTTCCAGGGGCAAACGGCAAGGCAATCGTCGCAGCCGTAGATACGATTGCCGATCGCGGTGCGAAATTCGCGCGGGATCGGACCTTTGTGCTCGATAGTGAGATAGGAAATGCAGCGCCGCGCATCGAGACGGTAGGGCGCGGGAAAAGCCTTGGTCGGGCAAATATCGACGCAGGCGCGGCAACGCCCGCAATTGTCTTTGTCCGCGGCGTCATAGGGCAGTTCGACCGTCGTAAAGATCGCGCCGAGAAAGAGCCACGAGCCGTATTGGCGCGAGACGAGATTGGTGTGCTTTCCCTGCCAGCCAAGGCCGGCCTGCTGGGCGAGCGGTTTTTCCATAACCGCCGCGGTGTCGATGAACACCTTGACGTCGCCGCCGCCATTTTCCACGAGCCAGCGCGCGATCGTTTTTAGTCGCGGTTTGATAATCTCGTGATAATCCTCGCTGCGGGCATAGACCGAAATCGCGCCGCGGTCGTGCCGCTTGAGAATTGAGAGCGGGTCGTCCTCATCAGGACCGTAATTGAGGCCGAGCATGACGACGGAGCGAACCTCGCTCCACAGCGCGCGCGGGTCGCCGCGCCGCTCGGCACTCGTCTCGAGCCAGTCCATCTCGCCATGGGCGCCGTCGGCGAGGAAAGTCTCGAGATGCTTTTTTGCCTCGGCGATGGAATCCGGAGGGGTCACGCCGACGACGCCGAAGCCTTGCGCGTGCGCCTGCGCGAGCAGCCCCGCCTTGAGCGCTGCGGGATCGTTTAAAAATCGAGGTCGGCGTAGGTTTTCGATGGAGGAATGCCCGCGAGCGCGTCGGTCAGTATCGCGCGGAATGACGGACGCGATTTTACGCGCGCGTACCAGCTCTTCGTTGCTTCGTCTTCGTTCCACGGCACTTCGCCCAAGTAATCGACTACTGAAAGATGTGCAGCCGCAGCAAGATCCGCCAAGCTCAGCCGATCGCCGGTGAGCCAATTGCGCGTACGCACCAGCCAGCCGATGTAGACCAGATGATAGCGGATATTGTGGCGGGCGGCGCGTAGCGCTTCGGTATCCGGCGGACCGCCACCTTGTTCCAGTGTCATATGACGCTTGAAAGCGCGCTCAGTGACCAGCGGGCCGCTAACCTCCGCGTGGAATTTACGGTTGAACCAGTCCGCCAGCCTGCGGACCTCTACCCTTCGCCCTGGTGATTGCGGCAACAGCCGGTCCTCGGCGTTCGCTTCCGGATAAACCTCTTCGATGTATTCGGCGACGATCGCGGCCCCCGGAATAGGGGGTTCTCCCTCGGATACCAGGACCGGCAATTCGGCAGCGGGATTGAGGACCAGAAATTCCTCGCGCCTTTCCCAGAACCGCTCCTCCACCAGGCGCGCGGCAATCCCGTACTCGCCAAGAATAAGCCGCACATAGCGCGAGTGCGGACAAAGAGGGTGATGAAACAATGTGAACATGGGCGTTTCGGTCAACGCGGCGAGGCCGTCGGCAGGGAATCACTATGCGCACTATAGAAAGGCGCAACGGTGACGCAATCATCACGAATTATCGTGTTTTTTCGTTGCCTCGACAGCGCCTTTGGTCCAAAAACTTTCACCCGCAGGGACCTCCCCAACAAATATCCGCTTTTCTCCGGAGCAGTTCATGGATCTCGACCTGATCAAGGCAGCCGTGCTCGGTATCGTCGAGGGCCTGACAGAGTATCTGCCGGTATCATCGACTGGCCATTTGTTGCTCATCGAGCACTTGTTTGGCTGGGGTGACGATGCCTTCGGTAAATCTTTTGCGGTTCTGATCCAGCTTGGCGCAATCCTCGCGCTGCTGACGATCTATTTTGGCCGCATCTGGGCGCTCACCAAGGCCATGTTCACCCAATGGGAGGCGGCACGTTTCGTGATCGGACTTTTGCTCGCCTTCCTGCCTGCAGCGGTCGTCGGCGCGCTCGGTTACCACATCATAAAATCATATCTGTTCGATGTCCGTATCGTATGCGTATCGCTGATCATCGGTGGTTTTGTGTTGTTGTGGATTGACCGTCTGGACCTGAAGGCGCGTTTCCACGACGCGACCGGCTTCACGCTGCCGATGTATCTCGGCATTGGAATTATTCAGTGTATCTCGATGATACCGGGCGTATCGCGCGCAGGGGCGACAATTGTCGGGGCCATGTTGTTCGGAGCTGATCGCCGGTCGGCAGCGGAATTCTCGTTCTGGCTGGCGATGCCGACAATGGTCGGTGCATTCGCCTATGAGGTCTACAAGAGCCGGGGCGAGCTTGCGCTCGGCAGCAATATCACGGTGACCGCCGTTGGTTTTGTCTTCTCCTTTATCTTCGGATGGATCGTGGTGAAGACGTTCCTGCGCTATGTCCAGCGCCACAGCTTCGCGCTTTTTGCCTGGTGGCGCATTCTGGTGGGCGGCGTCGGCCTCGTCGCGTTGTATCTTGTTTAAGAGCTAGGCCAGCCGTTTGCGGAACTGCCCGGTTTTGCGGAAGCGCCAGAGATAAGACGGTACGACCGCTTCAATTGGTTCGGGGTCGATGCCAAGTCCCTGCAATGTCCGTGCCTCCGACTTGGCGGCATCCGACACGACATTGTCGCTGCGCAACAAGTCGACCTGATCGGGAGTCAGTAGCGGCTTGGGGAGATATTGCAAAAACATCGCTTGCAACCTAGCCGCAAAGAACGGCAAGGACACCAACAACCGTTTGCGCTCGGTTGTCGCGAGGACGAACTGCATGAGCTCTCTGAAAGTCCGAGTGTCCGGCCCACCCAGTTCATAAATCGTGCCCGGGCGGGTCTTGCCGTCGACGGCATCGGCGATCGCAGCGGCAACGTCACCGACGAACACTGGCTGGAAACGCGTGAGGCCACCGCCAATCAGCGGCAGTGCCGGCGACATGCGCGCGAGCGCGGCAAATCGATTGAAGAAATCATCTTCGGGACCGAATAGTATCGACGGCCGCATGATCGCGGTCGACGGTTGTGCGGCGAGGACAAGCTGCTCGGCACTGGCCTTGGAACGGGCATAGCCGCTCGGCGAGTTTGCGTCGGCACCGATCGCGGATACGTGGACCATGCGTGCGCCATGGGCATTTGCTGCCAGCGCGACCTGCTCGGCGCCATAGGTATGGACCGCATCAAAGCGCTGCCGTCCGCGTTCGAACAAGATTCCGACCAGATTGATAAGGACGTGGGCATCGCGGGCCGCCAATTCCACCGAGGGGGCATGGCGCACATTTGTCTGCACAGCATGGATCTGGCCAACGCGACCAAGCGGTTGCAGAAATCCGGCAAGTTCGGGCCGACGCACCGCTACCCTGATGCGATAGTGACGCTTGGCCAACGCGCGCACCACATGGCGGCCAAGAAAGCCTGAGCCGCCATAGACCGTAACCAGGGTGTCATAGGGGCTGCGTGCGGTCATCCCGCTCTCAATTTTTTGCCGGGCAGGGTGCCTCGAAGCCCGGCAAATACAGGATCGGCCGAACGCTGTACAGACCCAAACGGCCTTGATTGACAAGCCGGAAGCGGCTCCGTATCTGGTCGCAACAAGCCCAGGTGGCGGAATTGGTAGACGCACTAGTTTCAGGTACTAGCGGTGAAAGCCGTGGAGGTTCGAGTCCTCTCCTGGGCACCATCCCCAAAAACGGACTTTGATTTTTCTCAGATTTTTTTCGAAAAGGTCGCACTCATTCCTGCGGTGAGACCAGTTCATGATTTTGTCTCCAAGCCGATCATAAAATCATGGTCAGATGTTTCACTCCGGTGCAACCGGTTCGGTGGAACTTGCGCCTCAGAGCTGAGTTCAAATCTGGTGGAAATTCCCAGTGTCTGAGAGGCCAAGCTTAGCCATGGAACATCTCCATTACCCCAATGAAAACGGTGAGTATCGTGCCGCGCGAAACGCGCTCCTCAATGAGGAGATTGCGCTTCGAGCACAGATTGAGGCTGTCGCAGCGAAGCGTCGCGCGTTGCCGCTCGGCGGCGAGGTACCCGAGGACTACGTCTTTGAACGGATCGGCGAGACGAGCATGCCGGAGAAGGTGAAGATGTCCGAACTGTTCGGTCCCCACGACACGCTCATCCTGTACAGCTTCATGTACGGGCCCGAGCGCGAGTTGCCGTGCCCAGGCTGCACCCACCTGCTGGATGGGCTCGACGGCGCCGCAAGGCATATAGGCGAGCGCGCTGCGTTCCACGTCGTCGCCAAATCGCCGATTGCGCGTCTCGCTGCGTGGACACACGAACGTGGCTGGGAACACCTTTCGCTGCTGTCCACCATGGGCAACAGTTACGATGCGGACTATTTTGGTGACACTTCAAAATTTTCCAAGGGAATGCGCGCACAACATCGCGTTCCAGAAGGCGAGAATTGGGACGAAACAATCTTCAACGTCTTCAAAAAGAAGAACGGTGCGATCAGACACTTCTGGGGTTCAGAAATGAGCTTTGCTCCTCCCGCTCCGAAACAGCATCATCGCGCCGGCGATCTTGCCGACCCGCTCTGGGGCCTCCTTGACATGACGCCCGAAGGTCGGGGCGACTTCTTTCCAAAGGTGAACTACGATTGAGTCAGGACAGAGGGTAATCTCAGGAATAAAGCCAATGTCTACTTTAATCCGTACTTTGCGTATTCTTCTGCAATGTCCGCTTTGATTGCCTTTGCGCTCGCCAGATCGTCGTTGCCGCCCTTGGTGTCACCGATTTTCAATTTGGTCACGCCCCGGCAATAGAGCCAATCGGCATTGTTCCGATTTTTCGTCAACGTGAACGCGACATCGTAATCGGCAAGCGCGTTCTGGAATTGCCCAAGCTTTAGATTGACAAATCCCCGAAAGCCAAAGATCTGAGGAATCCGTGGGCTCAGGGCGCTGGCTCTGTTGCAATCCTCAAGCGCCTCTTGCAGCTGTTTGCCGATAACTGCGCGTGACCAGCAGCGCTGACCCCACAGGCGCGAGTTGTTGGCATCCAGTTCAATTCCCGACGTGTAGTCCGCGACCGCGCGCTCATGGTCTCCTTTGTGACTATAGGTGTAGCCCCGGTTATAAAATTTATCGGCGTCTTTGGGGTCGAGGTGGATTGCCTCGGAGTGATCGGCAATAGCGCGATCGAAGTCGCCGTGGCGGGCGTAAGTGTTGCCGCGATGCATGAAACCGGCCGCGTAAGTTGGATCTATTCGGATTGCCTCGGTGTGATCCGCAACGGATCTGTCGAACTCACCCTTGCGGTCCCGTTGATTGGCACGATTGCTGTAAATGATCGCGATGTTGTGCTTGTCGAATCGGCCGGAGTTGATGGCACGGGTGCAGGCGTCGATTGCGGCGTCGCCCGATCCTCTTACGCAGACCTCGCCGTCGTCTGCTGCGGCGGCGCCAACGAAGCAAATGACAGCCATCCCGACCAACCCACCACGACGCCAATTTTGGATGTCTCTTAGATGTCGCATGAAGGGCCCCTCTGTCTGGGGGACTGTTTTGCCCCGCGGCGGGCAGTGTAGCCCGCGACGCGTTCCAGGGCCCGTGACAATCGCGAAAATAATCCTTGGAATTCAATGGGACGCCAAGCAAAGGTGGCGCACAACAAGGTGGTATTGACAAATCTCGAGTGTATTGCGCCTCTCTTGGGCACCGACCGTACGAGAAGCTGAATGACCATCCGTCTGCATCGTGGCGACCTTCCCGACCTCTCAGCCTACAAAGGCGCGGTCGCAATCGACACCGAAGCCATGGGTCTCGATCCCAGTCGCGACCGGCTGTGCGTCGTCCAGCTATCGCCGGGGGACGGCTCGGCGGACGTTGTGCAGATCGGTGCTGGTCAGCGCAAGGCGCCCAATATTGAGCGGCTGCTCGCGGACAAATCGATCCTCAAAATCTTCCATTTCGCCCGTTTCGACATGGGCATTCTGGCAAAGACATTCGGTGTCATGGCTGCGCCGGTCTACTGCACCAAGATAGCGTCACGCCTCGCCCGCACCTATACCGACAAGCACGGTCTGAAAGACCTTGCCCGCGAAGTGCTGGGAGTCGATCTTTCCAAACAACAGCAATTGTCCGATTGGGGTGCTGATGAACTCAGCGACGCGCAGGTGTCCTACGCGGCGACTGATGTCCTTCATCTGCACGCACTGAAAGACAAATTGGATGCAATACTCGCGCGCGAAGGCCGCGCCGATTTGGCCGCGGCCTGTTTCCGCTTTCTGCCCGACCGCTCCCGGCTCGACCTCGCCGGCTGGGCGGCTGAAGACATTTTTTCGCATTCGGCGTAAACCATTGAGTTCCTGTTGTTATTGATGGATGGCACGCCACTGCAGTTGCCGTGTCCGGGCCATATTCGAACGGCATGTTGCTTCAGGGGCACGAAATGATTTCCAAAACCTTCGGTACGCGAGGGCAGACACGGGGATCGGCATGAGCCGTGTGATCACAGCCAGAACTGATCCAGATGCACCACGCGACTACTGGACCCTGAGCCGCGACGACGCCGAGCATGCGTTTCACGCCGCCCGTCGCCATAGCCGTCTGGTCCGCATGCTGCGCATCGGCGTTCCAGCCAGCGTCGCAGCCGTCGTCATTATTCTCACGCTGATCACTTATCTTAATCCGTTGCGCATGCTCGCCAAGCTGCCAATCAATATCGACAACCTGGTGGTGTCCGGAACCAAAGTCACCATGGAAGCGCCGCGCCTGTCAGGTTTCACGCGCGACGCGCGCGCGTACGAGCTGACGGCCGACACGGCAGCACAGGACATGACCAAGCCGGATATCGTCGAGCTACGCAACATCCGGGCGAAGGTCGAAATGCAGGACAAGAGCTCGATGGAAATGACGGCTATCACCGGCATTTATGATTCCAAGGGCGAGACGCTCAAGCTTGATCAAGACATCCTGCTCAATTCGTCCACCGGCTATCAGGGCCGCTTGAGCGAAGCACTGGTCGACATTCGCAAGGGCAATGTCGTGTCGAACCATCCGGTCGAAGTGAAAATGCTGCAGGGCACGTTGAATGCCAATCGGCTCGACATTGTCGATTCCGGCGATCTCATCCGGTTTCATGGCGGCGTCACCATGGACATGACGCTCAATCAGCCTTCGCAGCCTTCGCAACCCTCGCAGCCAAAAGCGGGTGCGCAATGATGACGACGCGCAACCCGCGTTTTCAGTTGTTGATTGCCGTTGCGCTGGCCATTTTGCCCCCGGCGCATCTGCGCGCGCAGACGGCCTCGGGGCCGCCGAATGCTTTGCAGGGTTTTTCACAGAATCGCGATCAGCCAGTCCACATCGAGGCGGCGACTCTGGAGGTTCGTGACAAGCAAAAGGAAGCAACCTTTAGCGGTGACGTGCGGGTCAAACAGGGCGATACGGCCATGCGTTGCAAGTCGCTGGTTGTATTTTATGAGCAAGACGGCGAAGGCGCCGACAAAAGCAAAACCCTGCAGGCGGCCGCGCCCGGTCCGGGCGGAGAACAGCGCATCAAACGGCTCGAAGCTCGCGGCGGTGTCGTGGTGTCGCAGAAGGATCAAACCGCCACCGGCGAGCTCGGCATCTTCGACATGAAAAGCAATACGGTCACTCTCACCGGCAACCCGGTGGTCATGACACAAGGCCAGAACGTGCTGAGAGGAGAACGGTTGATGGTCGATTTGACCAGCGGGGTATCCCGGGTCGAATCGGGCAAGAACGGTCAAGGACGGGTGCAGGGACTGTTTCAGCCTGGCAGTTCGGGGCCTGATCTCAAGCCGGGCGGCAGCGGCGCGCAAGGCCCGCGGCCCGTGCCCGTGCGGCCATTTTAGTTGAGGGGCAGCGTGATCGCTGCAAGCCTGGTCATTCCAAACCGCGGGAATCAGCTAATGTCGCGCGCGCCTGCTGGAGCGCGCAACATGATCTCCCCCATGCGCCACGAGGTGGCCCGGTGAATATCCTTTCGCTGTTCTGGCGCCGGACCCCGCAGACCCGCCGCGTTCTGACACCGGAAGCACGCGCGCATCAGGCTGCGCGCAATGCGCAAATGCAGGTGCCACAGCAGCAGAGACAAAACGCTCCACAAAACCAGGAAGCCCCTCGTCCAAGGCGGGACGGCGATGGCCGCCAGGCCGCACGCCAAGCGTACCTCGCGGCCCATGCCGTCGAGAAAAGTTTCGGTGGCCGGATGGTCGTGAGAGGCGTCACGCTCTACGTGCGACGCGGCGAAGCGGTCGGCCTGCTGGGCCCGAACGGCGCCGGCAAAACCACTGTGTTCTACATGATCACGGGTTTGATCAATGCCGACCGCGGCCGCATCGAACTCGATGGCTACGACGTCACAACCCTGCCGATGTACCAACGCGCCCGGCTTGGAATTGGCTATTTGCCACAGGAAGCATCGATCTTCCGCGGCCTCAATGTCGAAGACAATATTCGCTCGGTGCTTGAAGTTGTGGAGCCGGACCGCCGTCGCCGCGAGGCGGACCTCAACGCGCTGCTTGAGGAGTTCAATATTGCCCGTGTTCGCAAGACGCCGACCATCGCATTATCGGGCGGCGAGCGGCGGCGCGTGGAAATCGCGCGCGCTCTCGCAACGCGGCCCAGCTACATGCTGCTCGATGAGCCGTTCGCGGGTATCGATCCAATCGCGGTCGGCGACATCCAGGCTTTGGTTCGTCACCTCACCAATCGGGGGATCGGTGTCCTGATTACCGATCACAATGTGCGTGAGACCCTGGGCCTTACCGATCGGGCTTATATTATCTATTCGGGCGAGGTGTTGATGGAAGGCCGCGCCGACGACATCGTGAACAACCCGGATGTGCGTCGCCTCTATCTTGGCGAAGAATTCCGCCTGTAAGTCCCGTCCGATTCGTTAATGCGCGATATTTGAGCAGCCCCACGCTGCTTAATCGCATATCGCGCTGGCGAGTGACCTGATATACCAAGCAAGAATCGGACCAATTTTCGATATGGCGCTTTCGCAAAGATTGGAGTTTCGCCAGACGCAAGGGCTGGTGATGACGCCGCAGCTGATGCAAGCCATCAAGCTGCTGCAACTCTCCAGTCTTGATTTGGCTGCTTACGTGGAAGGCGAGCTTGAGCGCAATCCGCTGCTTGAGCGCGCGAGCGAGGAGGAACAGCCAGCCACTGACGCCGAGGCTTCCGACGCCGGCTCCGACGATGACGGGCAGAGTTCGGGAGCGGATTGGCTCGGCGCCGACCTGGAGACCAGCCGTAGCTCTATGGAGCAAGGACTGGGGACCGAGCTTGAAAACGTATTTCCGGACGACGGCGGGGAAAAAAACTCCAAGCCGCCGGAAGCTCCGCCGCCAGCCTATTCGGAATGGTCGGGTACAGGGTCGGCAGGTGGTGACGACTACAATCTTGAAGCGTTCGTTTCCGCAGAAATCACGCTCGCTGATCACCTCGCCGAACAGATGACATTGGCAATTTCCAATCCGGCGGGCCGCATGATCGGGCAATACCTGATCGATATGGTGGATGAAGCCGGCTATCTCACCGGCGATCTCGAAACGGTTGCCGAAAAGCTCGGCGCAAGACGGAGTGATGTCGAGCTTGTGCTTGCAGTCCTGCAGGCATTCGAGCCATCGGGCGTGTGCGCGCGTAACTTGACTGAATGCCTCAGCATCCAGTTGAAGGAGCGCGACCGCTACGATCCCGCGATGCGGACACTCGTCGAACATCTAGATCTTTTGGCCAAGCGAGACCTCGCAAGTTTGCGCCGGCTTTGCGGTGTCAATGACGAGGATCTGGTTGACATGATGGCCGAGATTCGCACGCTCAACCCCAAGCCGGGTTTGGCTTTCGGCTCGACCATGGTCCAGCCCATTGTTCCAGACGTATTTGTGCGCGCGGCGCCGGACGGGACGTGGCAAGTGGAGCTTAATTCCGACACTCTGCCGAAAGTCCTTCTCAATCAGCGATATTACGCGCAGGTGTCGAAAACGAGCCGCAACGAAAAAGAAAAGGCATACATCGCCGATTGTTTTCAGACTGCGACCTGGCTGGTTCGGGCGCTCGACCAGCGCGCCAAGACTATTTTAAAGGTATCGAGCGAAATCGTGCGCCAGCAGGACGGCTTCTTCGTCAAGGGTGTACAGCATTTGCGGCCGCTTAATCTCAAAACAGTCGCGGATGCCATCAGCATGCATGAGTCAACGGTCTCCCGCGTGACTGCCAATAAATATATGGCGACGAGCCGCGGCATATTTGAATTGAAATATTTTTTCACGGCCGCCATCGCTGCAGCCGATGGCGGTGAGGCGCATTCGGCTGAAGCAGTACGGCACCGTATCCGGCAATTGATCGCCGATGAAAGTGCCGCGGACGTGCTCTCCGACGATACAATTGTAGAAAAGCTACGCAACGCTGGCATCGATATCGCCCGCCGCACGGTCGCCAAATACCGGGAGGCAATGCGGATACCGTCCTCCGTGCAAAGACGCCGCGAAAAGTTGGGGGCCGGCGCCTAAACACGAGTTCCCGACGCATTGACCTCGGGAACATTTCTAAGCTGAAATCTTTAGCGCCGGGCGGATAAACCGGCGACGCCATGTCGATGGAGGCAGCGCATGCCTTTGCGAGTTTCGGGACGAAATATAAGTATCGGCGGTGCGCTACAGCGGAAAATCATTGACCGCGTCGAGGAGGCCACCGCGAAATACTTCCGAGGCGGGTATTCGGGCCATGCCACGGTCGGTAAGGACGGCTTTGGTTTTCGCACCGAATGCGTGTTGCATCTCAACTCAGGGGCATTGCTTGAGGCCGAAGGGATGGCCCCGGACGCCTATGACAGTGCGGAACAAGCCGCGATCCGGATAGAAAAACGTCTGCGACGCTACAAACGGCGCCGTAAAGACCACCAAGCTCGTCGTGGCGGCTGAGAATCTCAAAAAATGCAGAAAAAGCGGTGATTACACGCCGAGTTCGCCCATTGACGGCGGGCCGGACCACTCTTATGGTCCCGCCGCCTTCAGCATCCCCTTTGCATCTCGGCGCTGTCATCCCCGATCATTGGACATGTCCATGACGCTAACCGATCTCGTCGCGCCGAGCGCGGTCATTCCCGCGCTTAAGATAGGCAGCAAGAAGCAGGCTATTCAGGAATTGGCTACGCGGGCGGCCGAACTGACAGGCCAAAGTGAAAAAGCAATTCTGGAAATCCTGCTTCAACGTGAGAAGCTCGGTTCGACTGCGGTCGGTAACGGCGTTGCAATTCCGCATGGCAAGCTGCCGAAGCTTGCCAGGCTCTTCGGATTGTTCGCGCGGTTGAATAAACCGATCGATTTCGAGGCGCTCGACAATCAGCCTGTCGATCTGATCTTTTTGCTGCTCGCGCCCGAATCCGCCGGTGCAGATCATCTTAAGGCGCTTGCGCGCGTCGCCCGGCAACTGCGCGATCCCGACATCGCGCGCCGCCTACGCGAGTCTAACGACGCGGATGCGCTTTATGCCGTCCTTGCCATGCCACCGGCGTCAAGCGCGGCTTGAAATCGACTATCAACGATCGGTAACTGGCAACAAGAAAGGGCACAGACGACCGTATCGGTCCTGCGCCCTTTATAGATTCAACTATTGATTGGCTTGGTCAGTGCACACTGACCGGTTCGAGTTCCTGGCTCCATGCATTGGCCAGCGCGGCCTCACGCGTGTCGGTGAGCATGATCGGTGTACCGTCGGCAGCATGCAGCGAAAATAATTTGATTCCGGGCGCAATCTTGGGCGCCTGCGGAAAGAGGTTAGCAACATCCTCGGAACGGATCGTCTTGACATAGGCAAGGCGGCCGTCGCCGAGCTGCGCCAGTGCTTCCTGAGTAATAACCGGATGCGCTGCGTTCGGTTCGATCTGTTTGTCGTTGGTCATGGCCCTCGACTCCTTTCTGATTCAACGCTTGACGCGGTCGAGTCCTTCTTCACGAGTTTGTCATTCCTGGTCATTGATCGAGATCGTTTTCACGATCCGTTCCGGCTGTGGCCGAACGAGATCGATCGACAACAAGCCATTTTTCAGGTCCGCACCCATCACCTCCATGCCGTCTGCCAGAACAAATGTGCGCTGGAATTGGCGTGCGGCAATGCCGCGATGGAGATATTGACGGGTTTTGTCGTCCTGCTGTCGCCCACGGATAACCAACTGGCTTTCCTCGATGCTGACATCGAGTTGGTCCCGGGTGAACCCAGCAACGGCGAGCGTAATACGCAGGCGCTCAGGATTTTGCCCATCGCGCGGTAGACGCTCGATATTGTAAGGCGGGTACCCATCGGCCCCCTTGGACACGCGATCAAGCACACGCTCGATCTCATCGAAACCCAGGAGGAACGGGCTGGACAGGGACGGCACTCGCGACATTGGTCTCAAAGCCCTCGCTTGAAGCGACTTTGACGGGGCCCCTTTCAGGCACCCCAATCGTCCGGCCGGATACTGCCGTACGATCGCAGCTAATATGGGCAGGGCTGGTTAAAGCTTCAAGAACAAGGATAAATCGCGGCCAGAACAGGGATATAGTGACCCCTCTAACGGATATGTATGTCGAAACCACTTAGAATTCCGCCGCTGACAATCCGCGCCGTCGGCGCCACCCCGGTCGAAGTTCCGCTCAATTTCGTGCTCGGCACCAGCGCGGACGTGGTGCGGAAAGTGCCATTGCTGCTGATCGACGTAGAGACCGAAGAAGGCATCACCGGCCGCAGCTATCTGTTCTGCTATCTCGGTGCTGCCGCTCCGGCGATCGCGAGCCTGGTCGGCGAAGTCGAGCGCGTGACCAGCGGCGAGAAGGCAGCGCCAGCCGAACTTTGGGCGAAGCTCGCGCGCCGTTTCACGCTGATCGGCGTGCAGGGTATCGTGCGCATGGCGATGTCCGGATTTGATACTGCCTGTTGGGACGCGCTCGCGATCGCATCTCGTGTGCCGCTTGCCGGTTTGCTTGGCGCCGAGCGTCGAACCATTCCTGCTTACAATAGTTGCGGCCTCGGCTTGAGGGACGATCTCGGCGCGCTCGCGGATGAAGCCGAGAAGCTGCTCGCTGGCGGCTTTCGCGCGATCAAACTTCGTCTCGGCTATCCGACGGTTCAAGCCGATATTGCGGCCGTGCATGCAGTGCGCAAACGGATTGACGACGATGTGGCGCTGATGGTCGACTACAACCAGGCCCTGAAAGTAGACGAGGCGCTCATTCGCGGACGGGCGCTTGATGCCGAAAATATCTATTGGCTGGAGGAGCCGATCAGCCACGATAACTACATCGGGGCGGCGCAGCTTGTGCACAAACTCAAGACTCCGATTCAGATCGGAGAAAATTTTTCATTGCCCGCGGCGATGAGCGTCGCGCTTGATCACCATGCTGCAGACTATGTGATGCCCGATCTGGAACGCATTGGTGGCGTAACCGGCTGGCGTCAGGCAATGGCAATTGCGCAAACGCGCGGCATCAAGATGTCCTCCCATCTTTTCCCGGAGGTGAGCGCTCATCTGCTCGCGGGCACGCCGACGTGCCATTACCTTGAGTACGTCGACTGGGCGAACGTTCTGGTCGAAGAACCGTTGGAAATTGTCGACGGCCACGCAGTCGTCCCGAGCCGGCATGGCAACGGCATGGTCTGGGATAAAAAGGCGGTTGAACATTATCGGATGCGCTGAGCTAGCGCAGCGGAAGCCTGAACAATTTGATCGCATTGTCGCGCCCGACTCTGGCCCGATCGGTCTCGCTGATCTCTACCTTGTCGAACCACTCTGCGCCTTCACCGACATCCTCGAATGGCCAATCAATCGAGAACATCACGCGGTCGGCACCCATGACGGTCATGGCATTAACGAGCGCGGCGGTGTCGAAGTTGCCCGAAGTGGTGAGATGAAAGTGTTTGCGGAAATAGTGCGCAACGCCGTTCTTGGCGGCGTATTTGTGCGGCGCCTTCATCCATCCGTTCCGGTTGTCGATGCGCCAAAGGTAGACGGGTATACCTTCGCCTATGTGACCAAGCACGATTTTCAATCGTGGATGTTCGTCGAAAAGGCCACTGCCAATCAGACGCAATGCATGGACCGCGGTCTCTGCCGCAAAAGCCCAGTTCGGCCCAAGCATCCAGTTGTGGCCTTCATAAAATTTTGCCCAGCTCGGCAGCGGATTGCGGGGGTGCAGATAGAACGGCACGTCGAGCGCTTCGACGGCGCGCCAGACCGGCCGATATTGCGGCAGATCGTAATAGGTCACGTTGTCGGGTGTGCCGATCTGCGAGAAGCCGTTGACCAGAGCGCCGACCATAGCGAGTTCCTTGATGCAGCGCGTGAGTTCGGCGATGGCCGCGTCGGGGTCCTGCATTGGCAAGGCCGCGAAGGCCGCAAAGCGGTTCGGGCGCTTGAGGACTTCTTCGGCGAGCGCATCGTTGGCTTGCTTCGCAACGGCGATCGCCTTCTTGACGTCATGGATCGCCTGGATCGCCGGTGCATTCAGCGACAGGATCATCATTTCGATCCCGTGCTTGTCCATTTCGCCCAGCCGGGTCTTCTGAATGTCGAGCAGACGGTGGCTTAGATCTTTCCATACGTGGCCGCCGAACACCTGCGAATCGCCGAGTGTCGGTTCGATGGCGAAATGCTCTTCGAGTGCGATCTTGCCTTGCATGTCGTTCCCCGCGTTTTGCCGGGCATCATGCAATGGCACGGCGCGTTAAAAAAGCCACCCATTCGGTGGCCACTCTATTTCGCAAGGGGCGAAGGCTGGTGGAGCCAGGCGGGATCGAACCGCCGACCTCGTGAATGCCATTCACGCGCTCTCCCATCTGAGCTATGGCCCCATTTGCGAACTCGATTGCCGCCTTGGGACGCGGCACAAATATCAGCTTTCTTCTTCCTTCTCGATCGACTCACCGATGATGTCTGTTACGTCGGCGTCGCCTTCTTCCTGCTCTTCGATGAACGCGGCATCGTCCATGCTTTCGTCGCCCATCTCGACCTCTTCTTCTTCGCCCGCTGCAGCCGTGCCATCAGCTGCTGCCGGCTTCTTGCCTTGTTGCTCAGCCTCGGCGTCCTCGAGCGAAACGAATTCGGCGTCTGCAGTCTCCGGCACGACGGATTCAGTGGGAGCCGCTGGCGCCGGCCGGGCTGCTACCGGTTCGGGCCGTGCGCGCGCAGGCGTCGGTGCAACGATCGGTACGACTTTGCCGGTATATGGCGAAACTACCGGCGTCTTGTTGAGATCGTAAAACTTACGACCGGTATCGGGACAGACGCGTTTGGTGCCGAGATCGGGTTTAGCCACAGTCGGGGTTCCTAGGGGGGCGTTTAAATCGGTGTTTCACTTGGCTAGTTGCAAGGCCCCTGTCAATAGCGCAAGCGGGGCCCAGAAGCCGATAGTGGCCGGATGACGGCCTGCGCGGCTGCGTGGTAGGACCACCCAGTTTTTAAGGATACCGCCCGGTGAACCCAGCAGAATTTACACCGCTAACGGCCCGCCAAGGCGGCCCTGTGCAGGGGCGCGTCCGCGTGCCGGGCGATAAATCGATCTCCCACCGCGCACTGATCCTGGCTGCACTAACGGTCGGTGAAACCACCATCAGCGGCCTGCTGGAAGGCGACGACGTTCTTCACACAGCTGACGCCATGCGAGCGCTCGGCGCGCGTGTCGAGCGTACCGGCGATCATGTCTGGCGTATCTACGGTGTGGGTGTCGGTGGGTTCGCTCAGCCGGCGGGCACGCTCGATTTTGGCAATTCTGGAACGGGAGTGCGCCTTGCCATTGGGGCGGTTGCCGGCGCACCGGTCACGGCGGTTTTTGATGGCGATGGCTCCTTGCGGAATCGACCCATGCAGCGCGTGCTCGACCCGCTGGAAAAGATGGGTATGCGCGTCATCCAGATCGCCGATGGTGGACGACTGCCGCTGACGCTGCGGGGAGCCGCCGACCTGATCCCAATCGTCTATGAGCCGCCTGTAGCATCGGCACAGCTCAAATCGGCAGTGCTTCTGGCCGGGCTTGCAGCGCCGGGCGAGACGACGGTAATCGAGGCGGAAGCCACGCGCGACCACACCGAGCGATTGCTGAAGCATTTTGGCGCGAAGATCAGCAGCAAGCCGCACGGCGAGCATGGGCGGCGCATTATCTTGCAAGGTCAACCCGAGCTCGAGCCGGCGAATGTCGTGGTGCCAGCCGATCCTTCGTCCGCCGCCTTTCCCCTGGTCGCGGCCCTGCTTGTCCCAGGTTCGGAACTCATCCTCGATGCCGTCATGACAAATCCTTTGCGCACCGGTCTGCTGACCACCTTGCGCGAAATGGGCGCAAGCATCGAAGCACTTGAAAAGCGCGATGATGGCGGGGAGGAGATCGCCGATTTACGCGTGCGGACTTCCGCGCTTAAGGGCGTGGATGTGCCCCCCGAGCGCGCGCCGGCGATGATCGACGAATATCCAATTCTCGCGGTGGCTGCGTCTTTCGCAGAAGGAACGACACGAATGCGCGGCTTGAAGGAGTTGCGTGCAAAGGAATCCGATCGCCTGGCAGCGACGGCCGAAATGCTGCGCGCCAATGGTGTCGTGGTCGAAATCGAAGGCGACGACCTGATCGTTCAGGGCCGGGGCCGTCCCGCCGGTGGCGGTGAAGTAAAGACGCATATGGATCACCGCATTGCCATGGCTGCTTTGGTGATGGGTCTGGGGACGGAAAACCCGGTGCGCATCGACGATAGTGCGTTCATCACGACCAGCTTTCCGGGCTTCGTCGAATTGATGCGCTCGGCGGGCGCGGATTTCACATGATCATCGCGATCGACGGCCCGGCGGCTTCGGGCAAAGGCACGCTCGGCAAGCGCCTCGCTGCACACTATGGCTTGCGTCACCTGGACACGGGTCTGATTTACCGGGCCGTTGCCAAGGCATTGATTGATGCGGGGCGAAGTCCAAACGATGTTGCCTCCGCCGTGACAGCGGCCAATGCCCTCGATCCTTGGCGCTTCGACGAAAGTGCCCTCAAGGCCCATAGCATCGGCGAGGCGGCGTCGATTGTGTCGGCTGTTGCCGAGGTGCGTGAGGCACTTCTATCCTTCCAGCGCGAATTTGCCGCCAAGCCTCCGGGGGCGGTGCTCGATGGTCGCGATATCGGCACCGTCATCTGTCCGCATGCAGATGTTAAGATTTTCGTCACCGCGACGCCGGAAGTACGGGCCCGGCGCCGTGCCGCCGAATACAAGGCGCAAGGCCGGGATATCGATGAGGAGGCCGTTTTGGCCGATATCCGCAATCGGGATCAACGCGACCAAAACCGCAGTGCCGCGCCTCTAAAACAGGCGCCAGATGCGCACTTGCTCGATACCACGCATTTGGATATAGACGCCGCAATCCGGGCCGCCATCGACATCGTCGAGGCCACCCGAGCGGGCCGAGGGCGTGGCTAACCGCCCCTCGTGTTGGAGGACAAAGCCCCGCTCGAGCCTTTGCGTGAAGCGCGCCTGATCGAACCATCGTTCCGAAAGCACGGTTTTTAGCGCCGGCCATCCGGGATTCCGGAGGTCGCCGTTGGTCTGCGGGACCTTCGGCCCGCGCATTTGGAACGCCATTCAAACCCGTCGGCGCACCGCGAACAGGAGACTCCATGGCCACCGCTACAGCACCCTCGCGTGAAGACTTCGCCAAGCTGCTCGAAGAAAGCTTTGGCGGCGGAAATCTGCAGGAAGGTTCCGTCATCAAGGGAAAGGTCGTCGGCATCGAAAAGGAATTCGCCGTCATCGACGTCGGTCTGAAGACCGAAGGACGCGTGGCCTTGCGTGAATTCGCCGGCCCCGGACGGCAGTCCGACCTCAAGGTCGGCGACGATGTCGAAGTTTATCTCGAGCGGGTCGAAAATGCGCTCGGCGAGGCGGTGCTATCCCGCGACAAGGCGCGACGCGAGGAAAGCTGGGGCAAGCTGGAGAAGGCGTTCAACAGCAGCGAGAAAGTTCAGGGCGTCATATTCAATCAGGTCAAGGGCGGCTTCACCGTCGATCTCGACGGTGCCGTGGCGTTCCTGCCGAGGTCGCAGGTCGATATTCGTCCGATCCGCGACGTGACCCCTCTGATGAACGCCCCGCAGCAGTTTCAGATCCTGAAGATGGATCGCCGCCGCGGCAACATCGTGGTGTCCCGCCGCACCGTCCTCGAAGAGACGCGCGCGGAGCAGCGCCAAGAGCTGGTGCAGAATCTCGAAGAAGGTCAGGTTATCGACGGCGTCGTGAAGAACATCACGGACTACGGCGCTTTCGTCGATTTGGGCGGCATTGACGGGCTGCTGCACGTCACCGACATCGCCTGGCGGCGCGTCAATCATCCGACCGAAGTGCTCAATATCGGTCAGCAGGTGAAGGTCAAGATCATCAAGATCAATCACGAGACCCACCGCATTTCGCTCGGCATGAAGCAACTGCTCGACGATCCATGGCAGGGGATCGAAGGCAAATACCCGGTGGGCGCACGGTTCAAAGGGCGCGTCACCAATATCACCGACTACGGCGCCTTTGTGGAACTTGAGCCCGGAATCGAAGGTCTGATCCACGTCTCCGAAATGTCCTGGACCAAAAAGAACGTCCATCCCGGCAAGATCGTATCGACCTCGCAGGAAGTCGAAGTTCAGGTCCTCGAAGTCGATCCGGTAAAACGGCGCATCTCGCTCGGTCTCAAACAGACCATGCGCAATCCCTGGGAAGTGTTTGTCGAGAAACACCCGCCGGGCTCCACCGTCGAAGGCGAGGTCAAGAACAAGACCGAATTCGGCCTCTTCCTCGGCCTCGACGGCGATGTGGACGGCATGGTCCACCTCTCCGATCTCGACTGGAAACGGCCGGGCGAGCAGGTGATCGAGGAATATAAAAAGGGCGACGTGGTCAAAGCGCAGGTTCTCGATGTCGACGTCGAAAAGGAGCGGATTTCGCTTGGGGTCAAGCAACTCGCCGGCGATCCGATGGAGTCGGCAGGCGATCTCAAGAAGGGATCAGTTGTGACATGCGAGGTGACCGAGGTTAAGGAGTCCGGTATCGATGTGAAAATTGTCGGAACAGATCTCGCCGCTTTCATCAAACGCGCCGATCTGGCTCGCGAGCGCGGCGAGCAGCGTCCGGAACGCTTCTCGGTCGGTCAAAAGGTGGACGCTCGCGTTATCCAATTTGACCGCAAGACCCATAAAGTCGGGGTTTCTATCAAGGCACTGGAAGTCGCAGAGGAAAAGGAAGCCATTGCTCAATATGGCACGGCCGATTCAGGCGCTTCCCTCGGCGATATCCTTGGTGCAGCTCTCAAGCAGAGAGCCGGCGATAAGCCCGAAGCGGAGACGGAAAAGGCCGAAGAGTAAATGCCGGCGGCCGCGTGAACCGTCCCCGGGTTTCGACCCTGGGACTTTCGTTTCATATGTCATTGCCAGTACGGTTCGGTTGAAGGACCAAAGCCATGTCGCTCGATGCCGATGCCATCGTCGATCGCCGCCGAATGCGGCGCAAGCTTACGTTTTGGCGCGTCAGCGCGATTTTGATCGCGTTGGTCGCGATTGTGGGCGCTGCCGTGATGCTCGTGCCTGGCAGCGTTCTCATGCCTCCTGGCGCATATATTGCGCGTATCAAGATCCAAGGTTTGATCCGCGGCAATCAGGATCGCGTCGAGGCGCTCGCGCGGCTGGGGCGTTCGCGCGCGAAGGCGGTAATCGTCCACATCGACAGTCCTGGAGGAACTACCGCCGGCTCGGAACAGCTTTATGATGCCTTGCGCGAGTTGCAGACCAAGAAACCGATGACTGTTGTGGTGGATGGGCTCGCGGCATCCGGCGCCTATATTGCCGCATTGTCTTCCGAACACATTGTCGCGCAGGAAACCTCGTTGGTGGGCTCGATTGGGGTCCTGTTTCAATATCCCAACTTCACGGACGTCCTGAAGACCATCGGCATCAAGGTTGAAGAGGTGAAATCCTCACCGCTCAAGGCTGCGCCGAACGGTTTCGAGCCGACCAGTCCGGAAGCACGCGCGGCGATCGAGGCAATAGTCCGTGATTCCTATGCCTGGTTCAAAGGCCTGGTGAAGGATCGCCGGAAAATGGACGACGCCCAGCTCACGCAGGTGTCCGATGGCCGTGTCTTTACCGGGCGGCAAGCCGTCGGCCTCAAGCTCGTTGACGGTCTCGGTAACGAAAAGGCAGCGCTGGCGTGGCTTGAGAAGGAAAAGAAGGTGCCGGCCAACACGCCGGTGCGGGACTATTCGTTGCAACCCCGTTTCAGCGAGTTTTCCTTCCTGCATGTCGCCGCCTGGACCTTTGAGGTGGTGGGATTGAGTGCTATTGCGCACCGCATCGAGGAATGGGGTGCAGTGCAGGCAGTCGAGCGACTCAACCTTGACGGTCTCTTGGCGCTTTGGCACCCTCCCTCGTCCAATTGACTGGGGTAGGGCGTCGATGATCAAGTCAGAACTCGTCCAGCGCATTGCATCTCAGAATCCTCATCTGTATCAGCGCGACGTCGAGAACATCGTGAACGCCATACTCGGCGAAATCACAACTGCCATGGCAAAGGGCGACCGCGTCGAACTGCGGGGCTTCGGGGCGTTTTCGGTCAAACACAGGCCGGCTCGTACTGGCCGCAATCCACGCACTGGCGCACATGTTGCCGTGGATCAGAAATCAGTACCGTTCTTCAAGACCGGTAAAGAAATGCGTGAACGATTGAACCGGCCCGGCGCGATTTAGCGCTTCTGTTTCTCTGATTGTCAGAATGCTATTGTCATGGCCGGGCTCAAGCCCGGCCATCGATGCTTTGCGGGCAGGAGGCGGCCAACGGTGTTTCGTAGAATTGTCTCGATACTGATCGTCGTCCCCTTGGCGGTGATCATTATTGCCTTCGCCGTGGCCAACCGGCAGTCGGTCACCGTTTCGTTCGATCCACTGTCGTCGTCGAGTCCTGCCTACGCAGCAACCTTGCCGCTGTTCGTCCTTATATTTGTGTTGCTTATTTTCGGCGTGCTGATCGGAGGCGCCGCCGCGTGGATCGGACAGACGAAGTGGAGACGGACAGCCCGTAAGCTCGATGGCGAGGTCCGCGTCCTGCATCAGGAGATGGATGCTATCCGTCGCCGGTTCGCGCCTGAACCACTGCCGCCTGTGCCGGAGGCCACGCCATACACAGTCATTCCACCGCCGATTCCATAACTCGCGGCGCGGTTCCACTTTGCGGCGAACTGGAGAAGGCGCTAGAACGCGCCTCACAATGCCTCTGTCGATCAAAATCTGCGGCCTGAGGACCCCGCAAGCGCTTGATGTGGCGCTTGATTTCGGGGCCGATCTGGTTGGTTTCGTCTTTTTTCCCCCCAGCCCGCGTCACCTCGGGTTGGAGGCGGCCCGCACGCTCGGGCAGCGCGTTCAAGGCCGGGCCGGCAAGGTCGCGCTCACGGTCGACGCCAATGATGACACGCTGCTCGACATTATAGCAGCGCTCAAACCGGACATGCTCCAGCTACACGGAGCCGAAACTACCGAACGCGTCGTCGCGGTGCGCACGCGCTTTGGCTTGCCGGTCATGAAGGCATTGCCGATTGCGGAACGAAAAGACCTGTCTCCGATTCGCGAGTACGCGCAGGTGGTCGATCGGCTGATTTTTGACGCGCGCCCGCCAAAAGAGGCGACGCGTCCGGGTGGCCTGGGCAAGGCATTCGACTGGGCCCTTCTTAGGGATACCAGTGCAGGCGTGCCGTTTATGCTCTCGGGCGGGCTCGATGCCGATAACGTGGCCGAAGCGTTGCGCATTACCAAGGCCGCCGGTGTGGACGTGTCGTCGGGTGTCGAAAGTGCGCCCGGGGAAAAAGATCCGGACAAAATTCGTGCATTTATCCGGGCCGCACGCGCGGCCGAGGCCGATCTCTTTTCGCCGCCTCTCCAACTCGGAGAGTCGTCGATCGTGCGTCCGGCTAAGTAGCGGGTATCCGCATGACAGTGCCGCAGCCCAATTCATTCCGAACCGGCCCTGACGAACGTGGGCATTTCGGTATCTACGGTGGCCGGTTTGTCGCCGAAACCCTGATGCCGTTGATCCTCGATCTCGAGAAAGCCTATCTGCAGGCCAAGGCCGACGCGAAATTTCAAAAGGAAATGGACGGTTATCTTGCAACTTACGTTGGCCGGCCGTCGCCACTTTATCTGGCGGAGCGGCTGACACAGCACTGTGGCGGCGCAAAAATCTACTTCAAACGCGAGGAACTCAATCACACCGGCGCGCACAAGGTGAATAACGTGCTTGGCCAGATCATGCTGGCCCTGCGCATGGGCAAGAAGCGCATCATTGCCGAGACCGGTGCCGGTATGCACGGCGTTGCAACAGCCACGCTGTGCGCGAAGTTTGGCTTGCCGTGCATCGTTTATATGGGCGCGGTCGACGTCGAACGGCAAAAGCCGAATGTACTGCGCATGAAAATCCTCGGCGCCGAAGTACGGCCGGTGGAGTCGGGCGCGCGGACGCTCAAGGATGCAATGAACGAGGCGATGCGCGACTGGGTGACCAATGTCAGCGATACGTTCTATTGCATTGGGACGGTCGCCGGCCCGCATCCTTATCCGGCGATGGTGCGTGACTTCCAATCGATCATCGGTCGCGAAACGCGTGAACAGATGCAAGCTGCCGAGGGCCGGCTTCCGGATTCACTGATCGCCTGTATTGGGGGTGGGTCTAACGCAATGGGCCTTTTCCATCCGTTCCTCGATGAGAGGGCGATCGAAATCTACGGGGTGGAAGCGGCCGGTCACGGCTTAACAAGCGGAAAGCATGCGGCATCGATTGCTGGCGGAAAGCCGGGCGTATTGCACGGCAATCGAACCTATTTGCTGATGAACGACGAGGGTCAGGTCGAAGAGGCGCATTCGATTTCCGCTGGACTCGATTACCCCGGTATCGGCCCGGAACACGCGTGGCTCAGTGACATGGGCCGCGTCAAATTCCTTTCAGCGACGGACGACGAGGCCGTCGCTGCGTTCCAGCTTTGCAGCAAGCTTGAAGGCATCATTCCTGCTTTGGAAGCGGCGCATGCGCTCGCCAAAGTGCCGGACATCGCTGCCAAGAAGCCGCGCGATCATCTGATGGTCGTCAACCTTTCAGGCCGTGGCGATAAAGATCTCGCGTCAGTCGAGGCCTTTCTCAGAAGCAAAAGCGCATGAGTACGCGAATCGAGAAACGCTTCGCGGCTCTGAAAAAAGAGGGCCGTGCCGCGCTGGTGACCTTCACCATGGCCGGCGATCCTGATTACGAAACCTCGCTTGCAATCGCGAAGGCGCTACCGAAAGCGGGCGCCGATATCATCGAACTTGGCATGCCATTCACTGATCCGATGGCGGATGGCCCTGCGATCCAGGCGGCGGGTTTGCGTGCGCTCAAATCCGGCCAGGGCATGACCAAGACATTGGCGATGGTGCGCGAATTTCGTAAAGGCGATGACGAAACACCTATCGTTTTGATGGGTTACTACAACCCGATCTATATCTATGGCAACGATCGCTTCCTCGCCGATGCAAAGGCAGCCGGCGTTGACGGTCTCATTGTCGTCGATTTACCGCCGGAGGAAGACGAAGAACTATGCCTGCCGGCATTAAAAGCTGGCCTTAGCTTCATCCGGCTGGCGACCCCGACAACTGATGACAAACGCCTGCCTACCGTGCTCACAAATACATCGGGCTTTGTCTATTACGTGTCTATTACAGGCATTACCGGTGCCGCCGCTCCCGACACCGCCAACGTGACGACAGCAGTGGCACGCATCAAGCGCCACACCAAGCTTCCCGTCGCGGTCGGTTTTGGGGTGAAGACCGCCGAACACGCTCGCGCCATTGCCGAAGGTGCCGATGGCGTGGTGGTAGGCTCGGCGTTGATCGATGTCTTGCGCCAAAACCTCGACCGGAATGGCAAGCCAGGGCCCGGCGCGGTAAATGCCGTGACCAAGCTCGTATCCGCGCTCGCGCAGGGTGTGCGGTCGGCGCGCCGAGTGGCGGCGGAATAAAGGCCGTCGCCGGTTCGAGCCTTTAACGCGGCGGAATCTGGATCAAATCATCAAGCTGTGCCGTCGTCAGCTCAGTCGGCGTAAATTTCAAGGCGACCGCATCCTTCACAATCGTATCCAGTCCGACGATTTTATCCGGCTCAATGGCTGCCCGTGGAAAAAAATCGTCGCGTGTGCGCTTGGCCTTCGCTTCGCTGATCTTCAGCCAATCCGCATAGACTTTTAGGGCGCCCGGATCGGTGTACATGTAATTGACTGTTTCGCGATAGGCTTTCATGTAGCGATCGACCACGTCCTTGTGCGCCTTGAGGTAATTGGCATTGGCAATATTGAGACGCACCGTCTGCCCTTTGAAGGCGCTGGCGTCATTGCCTGTCGCAATAATGCGGATCTGTTTTTGATCGAGCTGGTCGAGCCCGAACGGCGGCGCCGCCCAGCCCACATCGATCTGTCCTGACATGACCGCTGTCAAATTCGCAGCGGGGCCGCCCATCGCGGTTGGCTTCGCCTTGAGCTGGTATTGCTTCATGAATGCGGTGACGATGCCGTGGGTGGAGGATCCGTTGGTCGAATAGGCGAGTGTCTTGTCGTCGGTATCCTTCAGCGACTTGATCGACGAATCCGTTTTCACATACCAGTACAGGTCGTTGGCGCCGGTCGTCTCGGCGCTGATCACGCGCACCGGGGCGCCTTTGGAATAGGCGCTCATCACTCCCATCACGCCGGCCGCGATGCCCAAATCGACACTGCCCGAGATCACCGCCTGTTGAGTCTCACCCGCGCCATTGGTGTAGACGATTTCCAGCTCCAGACCGTGCCTCTTGAAGATGCCGGCGAGCTGCCCGACCTCCGACACCGACGTATCCCAATTGCCACGTTGGCCGATCGCAAGCTTTACTTTGTCCTGCGCCGAGGCGGGTGTGGCGGCAAACAATGCCAATGCAGCGAGTGCGCAAGCGAGCATATTTTTATTCATGCTATCCTCCTCCCAGAGATTCTTTGCCGCTATTTGGCGGCTTGTGTTTGTTTGGCAATTCGTTCGAGCGGCGCTTCGCTGCCGCCGCCAAGGCTCCTCCAGTTCGTTGTTTTTGGAACAACGCCTTCATACGAGCTAATGGTCGCGTGTCTGATGTGCGGCTCGGCGGCTCCGATCGCTAGTCCTTTGTGGCCCATATTGCGGGCGGCTTCGACCATCAGGCGCCGGAACGCAACCACCGCTACGTCACTGGCGCCGACCCGCTCCTTGGAGCGGTCACTGATCGGGCCCATCGATTCCCACATGGCAATATCCTGGTTTGGGATGCCGCTGATCCCGGTGAAATTGCCCTCTTTCATCGCGGGGCGATCCTGCTGGTAGAGATTGTCGCGCGTGCGCACTCCGTCGAAATTCCGGTCGACGTCGATACCCCACTGCAGCACGTTGAATTTTCGCCAGGCCTCGGAGTCAATTCCGAGCTTGTCGGGTCCATTCCAGGCGATGAAGTAGAAGACAGTGTTGTAGTCGTCTTCCGGCGTCAGCAGCGTTGCGACGTTATGGACGTTGTTTGGCGGAATGAGCGCCGTGAACGGCGCGATATAGACTGTGGTTCGAATGTAATCGTGAGTCGCTTCATTCATGATCGGTCGCCGGATTGCCGCGTAGCGGAATCCATAGCTCGTGCGTTCGATCTGGAAGCGCGGCGCCTTGTCTGTCGACGGGCGTAGCCAGTTCGCGTCCGTGGCTTTGGCTCCGTCGACCTGCGCCGGTACCATGTCGGAGGAATGCAGGCTGGAGGAATGCGCCGAGTCAATCTGGCCCTCCAGAATCTGCGCCCAATTGCAGCGCACGCGTACCTTCGTGGCGCTGACGCGCGTGTCGGGCGTTGGAGCGAAAGCCGGAGCCTCGAATTCGCGCATTTCGTCGGGCGGGCCCATGTAGGCCCACACGAAGCCGCCGGCCTCGCGCGCCGGGTAGGCCTTATGCTTGACCCGATCCGGGATGAGGCTGTTGGCCGGTTCGGACGCCATTTCGACTACGTTGCCATCCACGTCGAATTTCCAGCCATGGTAGAGGCAGCGCAGGCCGCACTCCTCGTTTCTGGCGAACAGCAGGGACGCACGCCGGTGCGAGCAATACTCGTCGAGCACACCGATGCGGCCTTGGCTGTCGCGGAATACAACGAGATTCTCGCCCAGGAGCCGGACCTTTATCGGAGCTCCGTCGGGCTCGGCCACTTCTTCGGACAAGCAGGCGGCAATCCAGTGGCGGCGCATGATCATCCCCATCGGCGCGCCACCTTCGACGCGGCAAAGCAGGTCGTTTTCCTCGGGGGTCGTCATGACGGCGTTCCTCTCGCGTCAACGTTGCAACTTCTTGTCGCGCGCGCTTTTCTTAGATATCTAAGATAAGACTAGAGAATGTCCGGGACCTTGTCGAGACAGGCCAACTTCCTTGAACAAATCGAGCGAACGCAAGCTTTGTCTCGGGGTCGCCGGTCTCGGCCGGGCATTCAGCGTCATGCTGCCGGCCTTTGCGGGCGATGCGCGCATTAAACTGGTGGCGGCGGCCGATGCGCGCCAGGAAGCGCGACAGCAATTTACCGCCGAGTTTTCCGCCGTAAGCTACAAGACTGTCGAGGAACTATGCGCGGACCCTGCGGTTGAAGCCGTTTACGTGGCGACTCCTCATCAGCACCACGCACAACATGCCATTCTCGCCGCACGCCATGGCAAGCACCTGCTCGTGGAAAAACCGATGGCGCTGACGCTCGACGAGTGCAACCACATGCTCGATGAGGTGCATAAAGCGCGCGTGCATCTTGTGGTCGGCCACAGCCATTCTTTCGATGCCCCGGTCCAGCGCCTGCACACATTGGTCAGGAGCGGAGAGTTCGGTGGCGTGCGCATGATCAATTCGATCAACTACACCGATTACCTGTATCGACCGCGCCGGCCCGAAGAACTCGACACCGCACAAGGCGGCGGTGCGGTATTCAACCAGGCGGCGCATCAGATCGACATGGTACGACTCGTCGGTGGCGGGCGCATAGCGAGTGTGCGTGCGGTGACGGGCGCCTGGGATTTACGACGGCCGACCGAAGGTGCCTATGCGGCGCTGCTCACGTTTGACAACGGCGCTTTCGCGTCACTGACCTATAGCGGGTACGGGCACTTCGATTCGGATGAGTTCGAGGGCTGGATCGGTGAAATGGGGCAGCAAAAAAAACCCTATCCGGCGTCGCCGCGGCCGCGCTTTGCCAACACGACTGAAGAAGTCTTGTCGAAGAACGCGCGTAACTATGGCGGTCCCGAATATCGTTCCAGTGCTGTACAGCCAGCTGCGCATCAGCATTTTGGTACGCTTTTGGTGAGCTGCGAGCGCGCCGATCTACGTGCATTGCCGAACGGCGTGATGATCTACCAAGATGGCACTGCGCGGCTCGATGCAATGGCGCTCCAGCGCGTGCCGCGCTCCGAAGTCATCGATGAGCTTTATCAGGCGGTTGTTCACGGCAAAACCCCGCTTCACGATGGCGCTTGGGCGAAGGCGACGCTCGAAGTTGTTCTGGCGCTTCTTAAGTCTGCGGTCGATGGCTGCGACGTGTGCCTGAGCCATCAGGTCGGCGCACCATGAAACGGGCGCCCTCCAGTACGCTGTCCATCCTGAGCCATTGGCGCGAAGCCGTTCCGGACGATCGTCTCGCGCATCTGGTGAAGGATGCAACACGCGCACTTGTGCGCGCATTACAGATGCGGCTGGCGGAACATGCGGTATCCTTCGGCCATTGGACGTTCCTGCGCATTCTGTGGGAAGGCGATGGTCTCACTCAACGCGAACTGAGCGAGCAGGCGGGCGTCATGGAACCGACGACGTTCTCCGCGATTAAAGCGATGGAGCGGCTCGGTTACATCCGCCGGCGCCGCCTCGGCGGGGATCGCAAAAAGATCTATGTCCTGCTCACACCGAAAGGCCGGCGATTGCGCAAGCAGCTGGTACCGCTTGCGGAGGACGTGAACCGTATCGCTGTGCGTGGCGTGCGTCCGGCGGAAATCCCGATCACGCGCGCCGTTTTGCTGGCCATCATCGAGAATCTCGCACGGGATGAACAGGCTGCCGACATGCGAATGCCATCGACCCGTGAATTGGCGCGGATATCCACAAAAGGCCTTGGAAAACTGCGGACGCGTACGCGATCCATAAAAACCTGACCGTTATTGGCCGCCGGCAGACGCCTTAAATACTCCGCCAATAAGGGGTATGGATTTGTGTCGCCGTCGGAACTAGATGAATCGCAACATTAGGGGCCCCATGAACTGGATTTCCAACGTTGTCCGACCGAAGATTCGCAGCTTCCTGCGTCGCGAGACACCGGAAAATCTCTGGATCAAGTGTCCGGAGACCGGGCAGCTCGTTTTTTACAAAGACGTTGAGGCCAACCAGTTCGTCATCCCCAGTTCAAATTACCACATGCGCATCAGCGCGCCGATGCGGCTGAAGTCGATGTTCGACGGCGGAGAATTTGAAGATATTACGTTGCCTGAAGTGCCCGTCGACCCCCTCAAGTTTCGCGACGAGCGCCGGTATGCCGATCGCCTCAAGGATGCGCGCACCAAGACCGGGTTGCAGGATGCCGTGAAGCTCGGCATCGGACGCTTGGAAGGCCAGATGGTGACGATCGCCGTTCAGGATTTCGACTTCATGGGCGGTTCGCTTGGTATGGCCGCCGGCGAGGCAGTGATTACCGGCCTGGAGACCGCTGTCCGCCGGCAAACACCGTTCATCATATTTGCCGCGTCGGGGGGCGCGCGGATGCAGGAGGGTATTCTTTCGCTTATGCAGCTTCCGCGTACGACGGTTGGTGTGCAGATGCTGCGCGAAGTACGCAAACCTTACATCGTTGTGCTCACAAATCCGACCACCGGAGGTGTCACCGCCTCTTACGCGATGCTGGGTGACGTCCAGATCGCGGAGCCTGGCGCGCTAGTAGGATTTGCCGGTCCACGTGTGATTGAACAGACCATTCGCGAGAAATTGCCGGAAGGCTTCCAACGCGCCGAATACCTTGCGGAACACGGAATGGTCGATATGGTCGTACATCGGCACAAGTTGCGGGCAACCTTGGCGGAATTGTGCCGTCTGCTGACAAGGGCGCCGGCGTCAAGCGGCCAACAGCAATTGCCGGTTCCCGCACATGCGTGAGCGAGTCAGGCCGTCATCATTCGTGAACGCGGATGGTCAGTTAGCTCCAGTGTTCTAAAATAGAAATGACGCGGACGACGGGATGTCCCGCATTCGCGGGACATGACCGATGAGATTTTATGACTCACATTGACGCCATCGTTGCCCGCTTGACTGCGCTGCACCCCAAGCGCATCGACCTGTCGCTCGATCGCTTGCAACGATTACTTGCTGCGCTCAATCATCCTGAAACAAAACTGCCGCCGGTTATCCACGTCGCCGGCACGAACGGTAAAGGATCAACGATAGCGTTTCTGCGCGCGATCCTGGAAGCCGCAGGCAAGCGTGTGCACGCTTATACCTCGCCGCATTTGGTGCGGTTCAACGAGCGGTTTCGGATCGGCGGACCGGGCGAAGGCAAGCTCGTCGCGGATCAAGAGTTGACCGCCACGATGGAGGAATGCGAGCGGGTCAATGCAGGCGCGCCCATTACTGTCTTTGAAATCACCACAGCAGCCGCGCTCTTGCTGTTTGCCCGCCATCCCGCGGATGTTCTGCTGTTGGAAGTGGGGCTGGGCGGACGGCTGGATGCGACGAATGTCATCGACAATCCGCTGGCGACGATCATCACGCGTATTTCAATTGATCACACCGACTTTCTTGGCGGATCTGTCGAAAAGATTGCGGCTGAAAAGGCCGGAATTCTCAAACGCGGCGTGCCTGCTGTGATAGCATCCCAGCCCCGCGATGCATTGGCGGTTATCGAACGGCAAGCAGCCAAGCTCGGCGTGCCGCTCAAGATTGCCGGGGAGGATTGGACCGCGACCGAGGAACGCGGGCGCCTGGTTTATCAGGACGAAACGGGATTGCTGGATCTGCCGCCCCCGAGGCTCTACGGCCGGCACCAGTTCGAAAATGCCGGTCTTGCAATCGCTGCATTGCGTACCATCAATCGATTCACAATTCCGCCCGCCGCTTACGATGTGGGTATGGGCAAGGCTGATTGGCCCGCGCGGCTGCATCGGCTGGGACATGGTCCGCTTGTCGATCTCGTCCCGGGAGGCAGCGAACTATGGCTCGATGGCGGGCACAACCCGGACGGTGCCCGCGCAATCGCGGCAGCACTCGCCGACCTGGAAGAGCGAGTATCGCGACCCCTGGTGTTGATCGTTGGAATGTTGGCCAGCAAGGATTGCGCCGGGTTCTTGAGCAATTTCGCGGGGCTTGCCCGCCGCATGATTGCCGTGCCGGTGCCCGGTGCCGAAAAGGGTTTAAGCGCGGAAGCCCTGGCCAATACCGCGCGCGACATTGGCCTTTCGGCGACGAGCCGGGACAATCTGTCCGAGGCGCTTGAGGCCGTGCGCAAGCTCGATCTTGATCCGTCTCCCCGAATATTGATTACCGGTTCGCTCTATCTCGCAGGCGAGGTGTTGCGCGAGAACGGGCCGCTGCCGCAGTAACCGGGTTTTCGGGCCTTACTTCAGGAGTTTCATCAGATCCGCTTTCTTTTGATGCACCTGCTCGATCGTGCATTGGCGTGGTGCCTTGTCCGGCCGCCAGCGTAAGAGTCGCGTGCCGTGGCGGAATCGTCCGCCGCTGAAATGATCGTAATAAACTTCGACTACCAATTTCGGCTCAAGCGGCCTCCACTCCGCGGATCGTTTCGTCGACCAGCGGCTGGGGCCTCCCGGTCTGTCACCGGTAAAGCCGGGAGTTGCGATCAGTTTTTCAAGCTTGGCAGTAAGGGCTTTTTTCTCCTCTTTTTTAAGCGAGGACGTAAAGCCGACATGGTTCAATAGCCCTTGGGCATCGTATAGTCCGAGTAGCAGCGAGCCGACGATTTTCGTGCCTTCATTGTAGCGAAAACCACCGACCACGCAGTCTGCCGAGCGAAAATTTTTGATTTTCTGCATACCGCGGCGATTGCCCGACTCGTAGGGCAAGTCACGCCGCTTGGCGATGATGCCATCCAACGTTGCGCCGACCTGTCTAAGCCACCGCTTTGCATCGGCTATTGTGTTGGTCGTGGGTGAAAGCCGAATCGTCTTGTGTCCGCGAATATATTTGCGGAAAAACTTTTCAAGTATTTTACGCCGAGCAACCAACGGCTCTTGGATGAGGGTCTTGCCGTCGGCAAGCAACACGTCGAACGCGATGAGGAGAGCGGGCGTTTCGACAGCAAGGCGATTCACGCGGCTTGCCGCAGGATGAATACGCTGCAACAGATCATCGAAGGAAAATACCTTTCCATGCGGGACCACGATTTCTCCGTCTAAAACGAAGTGCTTGGACCTAACGGCGCCGACTGCCGTCACGAGCTCGGGAAAATATCGGGTCAGCGACTGACCGGATTTCGATTGCAGCTCGACCTTGCCGCCGTCGCGAAAAACGAGACAGCGAAAGCCGTCCCATTTCGGCTCATATTGCCAGCTCTTGCCCTCCGGGATTTCGTCCACGGAGAGGGCTTCCATTGGCGCAAAAGGTTTGCGAAGCGGGAGAGTCATCCTTTCCCTAACGCAAAACGGCCGGCTTTGAGCCGGCCGTTTGAAAATCTTTATTGGCTACCGCCTCAGACTGCGCCGCTGATCCATTGGTGCAGCTTCTGTTTCGGAGCAGCGCCGACCTGACGGGAGGCAATTTCGCCGTTCTTGAACAGCATAAGTGTCGGAATCGACATGATTCCGTACTTTGCCGCGGTATTCGGGTTTTCATCGACGTTTAGCTTGACGATCTTGACCTTGTCGCCGAGCTGACCTGCGATCTCTTCCAAGGCTGGCGCGATCATACGGCAGGGCCCGCACCATTCCGCCCAGAAGTCCACGACCACCGGTTCAGCTGATTTCAATACGTCCAATTCGAAGCTGGCGTCCGACACTTTGCCGACGGTCATGGCAACTACCTCTTGTGATTGAGCGGGGAGAATCGTTTCTCAAATTTGCGAGGGCAGGAACCTATGAACGCGTTTCCGCACCGTCAAGGCGCTCTCACGTGGAGGTGACCCGTGCCAGCGCAGCATCAAGGATCGCCGGTGAAAGTTCCATGAGATCAGGTACTTCCGTCCAGATCAGGGCGGCACGAACAAGCCGGCCTGGGTACAAGTTCATGAGGATGGCGCGATAGAGCGCGAGCTGGCGGATGTAGCTCGGGGGCACATTTTCGATCTGTCTTGGGGGGTTTCGATTCGTTTTGAAATCGGCGATCAAGACCGAGTCCCGGATAACTGCGAGGCGATCGATCTGGCCAGGCACCCACAGCGTGGTTCCGTCGGCTGCCGCCACCGTGCCGCCAACCGAGACTTCGGCGCGGCTGCCAGGTGCGAACACAGCAGCAAAATCGCTGTTGTCGATCAGACGCAGAATTTCTCGAACGAGGGCAGAGCGCTGTTCCGCAGAAAATTGGGCCCCTCTTCGCGAAAGGAATTCTGCCGCCACCTTTTCCCTGCGGGCAGCCGGTATGTCCGGCAGTGATTGCAGCAGCCTGTGCGCCAAAGTGCCGCGCAAGCGTGCCGCTTCGCGCTCACCGCCTCCGGCGATATGACGTGGTTCGTCATCGGCAATATCGGATGGCCGTACAATCGTTACTTTTGGTGGCGATGGTGGCGCGCTCGTTGTGAGCCATGGCGGCAATACGACCTTCTCCGGTGGCCCATGCGAGCCCTGGTCCGTCATGACCGGCGCGCCCTTGCGGAAGTGCCAAACCTTGCCGTCGGCGTCGGTGTATTCTTCCGACAGTGGTTGTAATGCGCTGAGGACGAGATTGTGCCAACAACCTTCCGGCGCTTTGTTCACACCCTTGGCGCCGCATACCAGAAGACGATCCGCAGCACGCGTCAGCCCGACGTACAAAAGACGATTGTATTCATCGCGCGCCGCTGTGATCGCCTGTGCGCGCGCTTGTGCCATGGGGCCGGCATCCTTGTCCTTGGCGACACCCCAGATCAAGGCGGTCGCGTCCGGCGGCGCATTGGCGACAGGCACCGTCAGCAGGCGCGGCGGATGCGCGCCTTCCGGCCGCGTCGTGGTGTGATCGATGAGGATGACGTTTTTCGCTTCGAGCCCCTTGGCGCCGTGCACGGTCATCACGCGCACCTCGTCACGCGCCATTTCCATGTCGCGTTTGACTTCGCTTTGTGCCGCGCAAATCCAGTTGAGGAAGCCCTGCAGCGACGGCGTTTCCCGTTGTTCGTAGGACAGGGCAAGGTTGAGGAATTCGTCGAGCGGATCGGACGCTTCAGTGCCGAGCCGTGCGAGAATTTTTTTGCGGCCTCTATGTGCTCCCAGCACATGCGCGTAGAATTCGAACGGAGACAATGTGCGCGCTTTTTGCGCTAGGGCATCGAACTCCGATGCCGCCGCGGCGAACGCACTGTCGTCACCGGCCCTGGCGCGCAAGACGGAACGCAACGGCCCTTGGCGTCGATAGGCGAGCTTGTAGAGCTTGTCGTCATCGAAGCCAAATAACGGGCTCTTCAGCACAGTCGCCAGCGCGAGATCGTCGTCCGGCAGAAGCAACGCATCCCCGAGCACCAGCAGATCCATGATTGCGATGTGCTCGGTCAGCACCAGCCGGTCGGCGCCCGCGACATCGATCTGGGCCTGCTTGAGCGCGCGGATCACCGCTTCAAACATCGGGCCGCGCTGACGGACCAGGACCAGCACTTCGCCCGGCCGCGTGCCTTGTGCGACCCAGCTTTTCACCGTGCGTGCGATCTTGGCGGCAAGCTTGACCGAAGGGCTGGTTTCACTGGTGGTGTCGAACGGCGCGTCCCAGCCTTCTTTTCCGGGTTCCTTTTCGTCGGGGCCGACGAGATCCCAGATTTCCACGTCGCCGGGCAGCGCATCCGGCAAAGGCTGATGCAGGGTCCAGGTCGGATCGGCGCTTAGTCCGCGGAATGCCGCCGGCTGCTTGAACACCAGGTCAACCGCCTCGAGGACGCCGGCCGCAGAGCGGAATGAATAATCGAGCTTCTCGACCGCAAAGGCGACGTCACTGGTTTCATGGACGCTGCGGAAATGGTTGCGCATTTCAGCGAACTTGTGTGGCACCGCACCCTGGAACGAGAAGATCGATTGCTTCTCATCACCGACTGCAAACAATGTACGCCGCACGTTTTCCCGTGCCCCTCCCGGCAGGAACTCCGCGACGAGAATCTTGATGATCCGCCATTGTTTGTCGCTGGTGTCCTGAGCTTCGTCGACGAGCACATGATTGATGCCGAGATCGAGCTTGTAGAGCACCCAGGCCGCCGCCGTGCTTCTGGTGGAAGCATCACCCAGCAGCGTCAGCGCCTTGTCGATCAGATCCTCGTAGTCGAGCAGGCCGTGGCGCTCCTTTTCCGCGCGATAGCGCTCGATCACCGCAGCGGCCACTGTGATCAGCGCGGCACTGCGGTCGCGCGCGCGCAAGGCGAATTCGCGCTCCACGAGTTTGCAGACCCGATCCTGTTCGGTGATAAGCCGGGTATTCCACTCCGGATTGGCTTTGGCGAAATTCGACGTGAGCACATTTTTGCGTCGTTCGAGCTTTGTCGTGCAGAACAATTGCAGATACTTCTCAATGCGCTCGCGGCCGGTCGCCGCGCCGGCCGCTTTCAAAACGTTTGCAAGGTCCCTATCGGTTGGCTTGTCGCTGGTAGACAGAAACTGCATCAGCGCCGGCCATTCGCTCTGAGGAATGAGCGAGCCAGAAAAGTATTCATTTTCAACAGCTTGAAGCGTATCACCCGCCGCGAGCCCGAAACTGCGGGTCAACTCCGCGATCGCCTGCGGTACGCCGCCGGCGCGTGTCGTCCACTCGGTGATCAGGTCGCGCTTGCTGATGGTTTCGGCGATCACGTCTTTAAAGGTGACATCGGCGGCCGCGGCGATGGCCGCGGCCAAGGCCTCACCGAGCGGACTTTCGCGCTTGGTGGCGCCTTCCAGCAGCACGTTCAGCGTCAGTTGGTTGAGCATTTGAGCGGTTGTGGCTTCGTCGAGCACCTCGAAGCGTGCTGCAACATCGGCCTCGAATGGGAACTGGTGCAGCAGACGCGTGCAGAACGCGTGGATTGTCTGCACCTTGAGTCCGCCCGGCGTCTCCAGCGCGTTGGCAAAAAGCCGCCGCGCAATCGCGCGCCGGGCTGCATCGGGTGCCTTGCCGGTGGCGAGCTTGATCCTCTCGTCAAGCGTGGATTCGTCAAGTGTGGTCCATTCCGCCAGCGTGTCGAACACGCGGGTCGCCATGTTGGCGGCGGCGGCTTTGGTGAAGGTGATGCAGAGGATCTTCGCCGGATCTTCGCCGCGCAGCAGCAGGTTGATCACCCGCTGCACCAGCACATGGGTTTTGCCGGAGCCCGCATTCGCCGAGACGAACACCGAGCGTTCGGGATCGGCGGCCGCATTCTGGTGCGCCCGGGCGGGCTCCGGAATGACGCGGGCAAGAGTCATAGCTCGAACTCGCTTTCGCCGCCGGAAGCCGCCCATTCCTTGACGCGCGCAAGGTGGTCGTAGTCGCCATAGTGTTTCTTCCACATCGGATGAACGAGCGAGCGATATGGTTCACCCTCGACAAGAAATCTTTTCGCGATGCCGGTGAGCTTCTGTAGCGCGACATCGGCGCAACTATCGGGCGTGCCTTCGGTGAATTTTATGTTTTTCGGTTCGCCCGGTGGATCGCCGCCTTTCAGGCGCACATAACCAATCTCGGACACCGAGCCGGCCGCGATGCCGGGAAATCCGCCGTTGCGCAGAATAGCGGCTTCCAAAGTGAGTTGCGGCGCGAGCCCGCTGCGGACCTGCGGTTCGGTCGGCGGTTGCCCGGTCTTGTAGTCGAGGATGGCATAACTGCCGTCAGTACGTTGCTCGATACGATCGGCACGCGCGGTCAGAAGAAAATTACTCTGTCCGAGCGGAATGGAGTGCTTGCCCGAGATCTCGGCAAAGATCTTGCTCGCCCGGACGCGACGCTCGCGTTCCCAGCCTCGGAACCAGCCCGCAATGCGGAGGAAACGCGTCCACCAGAACGCGCGCGCTTCCTCATAGTCTTCGAGTTGTACGAAATGCTTCTTGCCAATGGCGATGAGCTCGCCCGCGACGTCGGCAGGCAAGGTGTCCGCAAACTTCTTCGTGAATTCGCCGACCGCCTCGTGGATAAAAGTACCGCGGTCGGCGGCGCCGGGCGGCGTATCGATGGCCTCGAGCGGGAAAAGCCGCAGCACGTGCTTGGCGTAGATCGTGTAAGGATCGCGCAGCCAGTTCTCGATGTCGGTGACACTGAGTTGCGCTGGCCGTGCTTCCGGCGCCGGCACTGGCTGCGGCCGCGGCGCGGGCGATACTCTGACGGGGTGATCGAGCGCGCGTGCGTAATTCGTATAGATAACGCCGCGCGCCAGCGCGTCCTTCCAGCGTTTCTCGCCGGTGACCGCCGCCAGCCGCTGGATGAAGCGCGAGCGTACCGTCGGCGCGCCCGCCTGCTTGGCGGCACGTGTGAGGACGACCTCGCGCGCACCCAATCCTTGCGCGAAGTCATGCGCCGACAGGCCGACGCGCAGCTCCGGCAGATTGAGACCGAGTTCGAGCCGCATCGGACGGCTCAGCCACGGATCGCTGCGGGTGTCGGCCGGCCAGGTGCCTTCATTGAGGCCGCCCAGCACGACGTGATCCGCGCTCTGCAGCCGCGCTTCCAGCAGGCCAAAGATGCGTACACGCGCATTGGCGCTTTCGGGGCGCCGTTCGGCGCGGCCGGAACAGAGCAGGCGGAAAACATCCGGATAGTCGATCGCGGCAAGCACAAGCGTCGCGGAGGCCTCGCTGTCCTCAATGGCTTCGAAAACGCGCTGCAATTGCAGGCCGTCGGTGTTGTCGTAGGCAGCAATTGCGCTGCCATCGTTCGCCAGCGCCTCGAGCGCTTCGGCGTGGCCCTGCGCCAGCTCGCGTAAGCTGACCGACTTGCCGGTGAGCGTTTCGAGCGGAGCGAGCGCTTGTGCAAGCCGGCCAATCACCCGCTCGGCGGCATCAAGATCGGCCGACTGTACGAAGCCGCGCGGATCGTTTCGATGCAGGTCGCCGCGCTTGGACTTGAAGGTGGCAAACGCATGGGCGAGGCCAGCCGAGCCGCGACGTGGCCGCGGGCCGCGCAAGACAGCGCATTCAAGAGCCCGTACGGCATCGGCATGCGCATGGGGGCCAGCACCGAGCCGCAACAAGGGCTGTTTGAGCAACGCCAGCAAAGGCGCCGGTTCGAGACCTTGCAGAGCGACTTCCGCAACGAGGCGCGCGAAGATTCCGGCACGCGTGTCGGCGAGCGCGTCGCCGCCGGAATCTTCGACTTTGACATCCCAACGTTCGAGCGCGGCGACCACGCGGCGCGCCAGGGCGCGATCGGGCGTCACCAGCGCGGCAGTCTTGTCCGGTTTTTCGACTGCCTCGCGGAGGCAAACCGCGATGGCCAGCGCTTCATCCTCGGCATTGGCGGTTTCAATCACGCTCACGCCCGCCATCGCCGCATCAGCCGCAGCGATGAAATCGGCGGACTTGAAGCGACGTTGCCAGCGATCGGTGGTCGTGGCTGGCCGCAGCGCTTCCGAGACAAGCATTTCGCGCCCGTGCGCGGCCGGTGCGGCAAGCTGTTTTACCGCATCGCGCGCAATGCCTATGCGGTCAAGCAAAGTGTGCATGGCGAATTGCGGATGTGCGGCGGCCGGCGCGCTTTTCTCATCCTCGTTGCTCGCGATCTCTCGCCAGGACTCATCATCGAGATCGGTATCGAGGCCCGGTAGTACGACCGCGCCGTGCGGGAGTCGTGCGATCGCAGCAAGCAGCTTTGCCGTCGCGGGCATCGAACCGGTCGAGCCGGCAGCAATCACAGGCTGATTATTGCCGGCGAGATGTTTCATCTCGGCGTCAATGAGCCGATCGCGCCGCTCTGCGGCATCGATCGCGCCAATTTCCTTGAGGCGCTCAGGCCAGAAGCCGCGCGCGATCTTGAGGAAGTCGAGCGTGAACTGCCAATACTGGTCGAACTGGTCCGGCACGAGGCCGTCGAGCTGTGCCCAATCCATCTTGCGCGTAATGACGTCGTCGATCAGCCGGCCGAGATCGTCCGCGAGCGCGATGCGGGCAGCCGGCGTGTTGGCGATCAGTGGTGTGCCTTTCTCGGACCGAACGGAGTCCGCCCATTTTGTTGCTATCAGCTGCGCGAGCAAGAGCCTGCGCTCCAGCTGCCCGACCGCGGGCGAGATCGCCAGCGCGTCTTCGGCCAGTTCTGCGGTTGCGGCTTCCGCAAAGATGATCTCGTCCTCGTCGAGATTGCCGAGCGCGACGATACGCGGAAGGATTGCACCTTGCCCGTCAAGCGCGCCAACGAAAGTGTCACGCGCCAGACGGCAAGCCCGCCGCGTCGGCAGATAAAGCGTGGCGCGCGCAAGTTCGAGTGGATCGTTCGATGCCGGAAAGCCTTTAACCAGGCGGCCGCCGCGCAGCGCGTCGATCAGCGCCGGCAAGAAGGGTGCGGACGCAGGAATTGTGAAGACGTTGGGGCTATCTGGCATCGGGAGAGCATACAGAAGAATTCAAGCCGTGCTCGCCTTGATCGCAGCTTCCGCCGAGCTGATTGCTTCCGGCGTGCCGACATGCATCCAGATGCCGTCCAGTCGAAGGCCGTGCAGGCGCCCCGCTTGCGATGCCCGGTCGAACATGCTGGTCAACGACAATTCCCCTGCCGGCGTATCGTTGAAAAGCGCCGGCGACAAAATTGCGGCGCCCGCATAAACGAAAGGCGCGATCTCCTGCTCTGCGCGGGCTCGTAGACGGCCATCCGATGCCATGATGAAATCACCGCGCCCCGAGTAGCCGATGCTGCCGATCATTGGTGCAAGCAGGAGAAGCGCGTCCATGGTGAGAGGGTCGAAGGTTTCGGCCAACTGCGCGAGATTGGGTTTCACCCCGTCGATCCAGATGGTGTCTGAATTGACGTGAAAAAAGGGCCCATCGCCCAGCTCGGGCAGGGCTTTCCTGACACCGCCGCCGGTTCCCAGCAGCAACCCGCGCTCGTCAGAAATGCTGATGCGCGGGTACCGTCGCAGCGCCAAATGGTGCTGCATCTGATCGGCGAAGTAGTGGATATTGACGACCGCGAGTTCGACGCCTGCGTCCACCAACCGGTCCAACACGTGGTCGATGAGCGGCTTCCCGGCAACTTTCACCAATGGCTTTGGCATCTTGTCCGTGAGCGGACGCATACGTGTGCCCAGGCCTGCGGCGAGAATCATGGCGCGGCGTGGGGCAATTTTTGTTGCAGATGCGGCCATTAATCAGACTTTCAGCGGCGGCACATTGGCGCGATACCAGGCCGCAAGCGGGGCCAATGCCGGATGTGCGAGCGAGCGTCGCAAATAGCCCGATACGCGTGGGAGGTGGCGCAAATATTGCGGCTTGTGGTCGCGCCGGTCCAGGCGGGCAAAGATGCCAAGGATTTTGGATGCACGTTGGGCTGCCAGCGTCGCATAGTCGCGCGCGAATGCGGGAGCATCAAATGTAGCGTTGGCGGCACGGCGGGCGCGCGTGTATCGCGAGAGCAGACTGATCTCCATCATTTCCGGCACATCGACCCGTGCGTCCTGAAGCAGTGAAGCGACATCGTAAGCGGGCGGACCCATCACCGCATCCTGGAAGTCGAGTACGCCAATGCGCGCGGTGCTCTCGCGCTCCGGCAACCAGAGAAGATTGGGCGAATGAAAATCACGTAACACCCACGTCTGGGTTCCGCTCGTCATCGGCAGCAGCGCATCACGCCAAAGCGCGCGATAGGTTTCACGCTTGGTCTCCGAGAGTCTGGCTTCGAGCTTGGGCAGATACCAGTCAAGCAGCAATTCTACCTCAATCAAAAATGCATCCATGTCATAGCGCGGGAGCCGGTGGTCAACACCCGCCTCGACCGGGATCACCTCATGCAAGGTTTCCTGATGCAGTCCCGCCAGCAGATCGGTCGCCGCTTCATAACGTGATTCAATCGGAGCCGGTGGATCTTCGGCGACGACCAGTTCATCACCGAGATCCTCAATGACCAAAAGGCCGGCTTCGCGATCGGCGGCGAAGATTGCCGGTGCCGACACTCCGCGGTCGCGCAGCGCGCGTGCGACGGCCACAAACGGGGTCACATTTTCGGCCAGATGTGCAATCGCGGAATATGATTTTCCACCGCGTACCGGCGGTCCATCCGGCCGTTTCGGTGAATTCATCAAGATGTAAGTTGCGCCATCCCGCGTGAGCCGCTCGTAGCCGCGGGTCGATGCGTCTCCCTGAATACGCTGACGTTCGGCGCGGCCGAAATCGGCGCGGTCGAGAAAGCGACGTATGGTGATAATACGCTCGGCTCGCACGGCGAAGCCGCCGTGCCCGGTGATGCGAACGTTGCGGGCATTCGCCCCGTTCTGCGGCTCCAATGTCAAAGCGATGTCGAGCCGGCTCGCTGGCAAAAATCCGGCGGCGCGGTCGGGCCATTCGACCAGTGTGACTGAGCCCTCGGGTACGTCATCGAAGCCAAGTTCGGGCAACTCACTTGGTCCTGAGAGCCGATAAAGATCGACGTGCACGACGGCAAAGCGCGGCAGCGTGTAAGACTGTGTGAATGTAAATGTCGGACTCGGCACCTCGATGGTATCATCGGCGGCGAGATAGCGGATGAGAGCTCGCGCAAACGTGGTCTTGCCGGCACCGAGATCGCCCGAGAGTGTAATCACATCGCCAGGTTCGATGATGGCGGCTATGTCCGTCATCAGCCGATAGGTGGCCGCTTCATCGGCGAGAGCTGCCGTAAAGCTGTAGTCACCGCCGGTAGGGTACATCGAATTATCCGCTCCGAAACTGCTGTCTTATAAACGGATGATACGGTTTCATGCCAGAATTCGCAGAGCGGGGCTTGGGTCGCCGGTCTATGCTGCGGTCTGCTTGGCGATGTGCTGCACGGGAAAGATGCAAGTGACGATAGTGCCTTGCGCAGGCGCCGAATCGATCGTCACTGTCCCGCCGTGTAATTCAACAAAGGAACGCACAAGCGACAGTCCGAGGCCCGGACCCCGGTGCTGAGAGCCTTTGGAATCCGTCTCGAACCAGTCGAAAACTTTGTCCTTGGCCTCCGGTGAAATTCCCGGCCCGCGATCCGTGACGCTGAAGACCACTGCGTTCGGGCGCCGCTCGGCCATCAAAGAAACCGTTTCGCCGGCCGGAGAGAAACCAACCGCATTGGAAAGCAAATTGAACAAGATTTGGCGCAGGCGGCGCTCATCGGCCATAAACGTACCGATGTCGGCCGGCGCGCGGATGTCGAGCACAATCCGGTTTTTCACCAGGCGGTCTTGTACACCTTCCACTGCTTCTTCCATGCTGGCGCGGATATCGACTTCGCCCAGATTGAGCGTCATGGCGCCAGCGTCGATGGTGGCGAGATCAAGAATGTTGTTGATCAACGCCAGCAATGCATTTGTTGAGGCCGTAATATAACCGAGATATTCGCCCTGCTTTTGAGTTAGTGCTCCGAAAGCCGGGTCACCCAGTAAATTTGCAAAGCCGATGATATTGGTGAGAGGCGAACGCAGCTCGTAGGACACGTGATGCACAAAGTCGATTTTGATCGCATCGGCGGCTTCAAGCGCCTCGTTGCGCTCGCGTAGCGCGCGCTCGACATTGACGGTATCTGTCCTGTCCTGGAAGGTGACCAGCGTGGCACCGTCTGGCAACGGCATCGTAGCAACGTCAAGTACCGAGCCGTCACGTCGTTCAATGCGTGCCGTAAGCGGCTCGCGGTTGTCGATTGCGGTTACGGCGGCGCGAAGATTTCGCCACACCGAATTGTCGTCATGCAATGCCTGGCACCATGCTGTCACTGCTTCGACGTGCGGGCGCTGATCGAGAGCGTCATGCGACAACTTCCACATGCGCTGGAATGCTGGATTGTGAAGTCGTACACGACCGTCGCTGCCGAACACTGCCACCGCCTCGGCTAGATGGTCGAGCGTCTCTGTCTGCACTTTGATGAGCGCATCGTAACGACGGTACATGTCCAGGCGTTCGGTAACGTCGTCGTACAGGTATGTGACACCACCCTCCGGATTGGGTGTGGTGACGACTCTGGAGCGCACGCCCGTCCGGCAAATGCCACATGTGCTCTTTGGGTTCGACGGCGCGATACCCGTCATACAGCTGCAGTTTCCATTGCCGGAAATCCTGCTCCTCGGGCAGCTTGCGCTTCCTGCGTAACGTGTCGAGTACTGCCGAGTCTGAGGGTGTTTGATCGAGAAAACCGGCGTCGAGCTCAAACAGCGAGCGGTAGGCACTGTTGTAGAAAGTAAGCTTACGATCGACGTTAAAAACAGCGACGCCGGTTGCCAGCTGGTCAAGCACGCGACGATGTGCTTCGACCATGCGCGAGAGCTCATTGCGCATGACTTCGACCTCGGTGCGGTCGATCGCAATGCCCGCGCTGCCAGCTCCACCTGCCGCGTCAACGACCTCGAAGATGCGACGTTCACCAGCGGAGATAGCCGGCAAGCGGCCGACATAGGTTGCTCCGGCAGCACGCATGCGGGAAAGCTCTACGCGCGCGGACCGGTCAAGCAGTTCAAGCTTGCGGGCAACGGCATCGGCCGCGGTTTCCGCTTCGACGGCGCGGGCATAGGCTGAATTTACGAAAACTATTTGTCCTGCGTTGTCGCGTGTCCATACGGGTGTGGGCAGAGCTTCGAGCAACGCCCGCATGGTTTCGATGTCGCTCAACAATTTATCGTGGCGGCCGGCGAGGTCCAGCAGTTCCTGCTCGATGCCGCTCACATCACGTAATCGCAGGACTGCGCGGCCGGCGATGGCGCGACCCTCCGCCTCTATCGGACGTCCGGAACGGCTGGTGAAGGCCAGTACAAAACCGCGACCGTCCCGACGCAAGGTGTCAACCGCCTGTTCGATACGATGCGCGGCTATCGGTTCAAGCCAGGTGCCGAAGGCGAGCACTCGTTCCGGCGGGCCAAGCGACACGATCGCAGTATCGCCGAGGATTTCAGGGCGCTCTGCAGCTGCCGCCCAAGTCACCAGTATTTGCGGCTCGGATAACAGAAGTGCTTTCAATCGGTCAGCGTCGGCCTGCAAAGCGACGATTTCATCATGCGCGGTCGTTTCAGCACGGTCGGCAACTCGACGCGCACGAAACAGCACGACGGTTGCGAACAGAGCCAAACCGATCAAGGCAAGTACAAGCGTCAGTAGTGTAATTTCTTGTCCGCGAAGCGTCGCTATCGCATGATGGACGGCATCGACCGCGGTCGCGCCGAGACGCACCTCGGCGCGGGCTGCCGAGCCCGACGCGGTGACTAAATTTGCGATCACGAAGGCGGCGAGGAATCCGCCTCGCCACGGACGAGAACGCAGCCTCTCGTTCGCCGTCCGGATTGTCTCCGGCATTCAGGCTTGCCCCAGGGTGCGGATAGTGGCGTCCGCCACGCCATTTCCCGCGAATCGGTCGACTTTACCCCTAAGGGGAATCTTGCCGAAAGAGTCCAGACCGTGAACGGTGGTCCCAGGAGTCACGGCATTTGGCTAGCCGTTATTTCAGGATTTCGACCCGTTTGACCATGTCGTCGACATTGATCCGGCCAAGAGCGACAGAAACGGTTCGTTCGGTTTCAGCCAGTGCCGGCCGTACGATTTCATTAACGAGTGTTGAGCCGGGCAGGGGCAGTCCCTCAGTATCCTCAGCTGTTGTCGCGGCACGCAGAATATCGTCGGCCGTAATGCGATTACGCTCGCGTCCCAATTCATATCCTCCGTGCGGTCCACGGATACCTTTGAGGATCCCGTCCCTTACGAGCGCTTGCAGGACTGGCTCGAGATGGCGAGGCGGTAGGCGGTGTCGGGCGGCCAATACCTTGGCCGATACCGGGCGAGCACGGGCGTTGATCGCAACGTCAATGACGGCAGTAATAGCGAGAACACCCTTTCGAGACACCAAAGCCATTGTGCGCCACTCATGGTAGCAACGACATAGGGTGGTAATAGATTACAGTCCTCTGATCCCTCTGCCAGCAACCAATTGAGCATTTATCTCAACTTCCGGTTGAACCAAAGCCGCCGCTGCCACGCCCCGTCTTATCAAGATATGCGACTTCTAATATATGTGCGCGAGCAACCGGCCCGATGACCAACTGTGCAATGCGCATGCCTCGGGCTATCGTCACGGCTTCGGTACCGAGGTTTATGAGCAATACCTTTATCTCACCGCGGTAATCGGCATCGATCGTGCCCGGCGAATTGAGCACTGTGAGTCCGTGGCTCGCCGCCAGACCCGAACGCGGCCGGATCTGCGCTTCGTGGCCTTCTGAAAGGGCGACTGCAATGCCGGTCGGCAGCAAGGCGCGCCCACCTGGGGCAATCGTGAGCGGTTCCGCTAACGGCACTGCAGCGAGTAAATCGAGCCCGGCAGCTGATGCACTCTGATAGGACGGAAGTGGCAGATCTTTGCCGTGAGCCAGCCGTGTAATATGAATTTCGGTGTCGCTCACGATTTGCTCCCCGCAAACGCATCAGCGATGCGCGCGATCAACTTGGTGGCAACCTCGTCCTTGCTCTGGCTTGGCCAAGGTTCAACGCCCGACGTCGTCACGAGCGTAACGGAATTGCGGTCGCCGCCCATTATGCCTGACTGAGGCGAAACGTCATTGGCGAGGATCCAGTCACAGCCCTTGCGCGCGAGTTTTGCCTTGGCATTGGCAGCGACATTCTCGGTTTCAGCAGCAAAGCCGATCACGAGTTTCGGACGCTGCATCTTTCGTCTGGCGATTGTTGCAAGGATATCCGGGTTCTCCACCAAAGGTAGCTCCGGAGTAGTTTTGTCCGCCTGCTTCTTGAGTTTTTGTTCTTTGGCCTCGGCAACGCGCCAGTCAGCAACAGCTGCGGCAAAGATCGCAACATCGACCGGCAAGGCGTTTTCGACTGCCATTAGCATCTCGCGCGCGGTCTCGACTTTCGTAATCTTGACCCCAGGCGGGTCGGGCACATTGACCGGGCCACTCACAAGGGTGACATCGGCGCCAGCCGCAGCAGCAGCTGCAGCGATGGCGTGACCCTGCTTGCCGGACGACCGATTGGCAATGTAACGAACAGGGTCGATAGGCTCGTGCGTCGGACCAGAAGTGACGAGCACCCGCCGGCCGCGCAGTAGCCAGGCGGTATCGACAGACAGCAATTTTTCGACAACCGAGGCGATCTCCAGCGGTTCAGCCATGCGGCCCAACCCACGCTCGTGGGCTTCCGCCATTTCGCCCTCATTCGGACCGACAAGCGCTGCGCCATCCTCGATAAGTTGCGCGAGGTTGCGCTGGGTCGCCTTGTTTGCCCACATGTGCGGATTCATCGCCGGCGCCAAAAGGATTTTTGCAGTCGTTGCCAGGAGAACGGCCGTGGCGAGGTCATTGGCATGGCCGCCCGCAAGCTTTGCCATGAGGTCAGCGGTCGCCGGTGCGATCACGATTAAGTCCGTCTCGCGTGCGAGTCTGATATGCCCGACGTCAAACTCGCCAGCCAAATCGAACAGATCCGTGAATACGCGATCGCCCGTCAGCGCGCTCGCGGAGAGCGGCGTCACGAATTGCTCGGCCGCCTTCGTCAAAATGCATCGGACGGCGATGTTGCGCTCTTTCAGCCGACGAATAAGGTCGAGCGACTTGTAGGCCGCTATGCCGCCGCCAATGATCAGCAGCACACGTTTCGTGCCAGCCGGCACGACGGGCCGCGGCTTGCTCGCCCCACGACCTGCCGGCCGCGCCGGGGCGGTCACATCGAGATCGTCTTGCCCCGCACCCTCAGCGGCAGCTCGCAGAATTGTGCGTACTTCGTCCTCAACCGAACGGCCACTCCGCGCGGCGCGCAAGCGCAGTAGCTTTTTCAGCCTTTCATCAAGCTGGCGTACGGTGAGGGAAGCCATAAAAATTCCCTATCTCTGAGTAGGTTAGCCCAAGAATGATTGCAATGCAATCATTGCTTTCATCGTTGGGTGTGTAAGAAAGGGTCTTGACGCGCACCGTATTTAACCACTAAGTTATTTAACTAATCGGTTATATAAGTCCGAGGCCACCATGCCCGTCGACCGTCTGAATGCCACTTTTTCCGCACTCGCTGACCCAACGCGTCGCGCCATTCTCGCGCGTCTCGCGTTGGGCGAGACCACCGTCAGCGAACTTGCAAAGCCGTTCAAAATGACCGGCCCTGCGGTCTCCAAGCATCTGAAGGTATTGGAGCACGCCGGCCTGATCGCGCGCAGCCGCGCGGCGCAATGGCGCCCATGCCGGCTCGAACCTGCCGCGTTGAAAAGCGTTGACGATTGGCTCGAAAGCTATCGCCGCTTGTGGGAGGCGCGCCTCGATCGTCTCGACGACTATCTCAAAACCCTGCAGGCGAAGGAGAAGAAAAATGGGCGCAAGAAATAGTGTCGATCTTGATACCGATCCATGCTCGATCATTGGAAGCCGCGTATTTGACGCACCGCGCGATCTGGTGTTCTCGGCCTTCACGGATCCGGAACATCTGGCGCATTGGTGGGGGCCTAACGGCTTCACGACAACAACACATAGTTTCGACTTCCGACCTGGCGGGGTGTGGCGCTTTGTGATGCACGGTCCGGACGGGCGCGACTATCAAAATCGTATTACATACGAAGAGATCGTGCCCCCCGAGCGCATCGTCTACCGTCATGGCGGCGGAGATGATGTCGAGCCCGTACAGTTCAGCCAGACTTTGACTTTCCAGGATCTCGGTGGGCGGACGCAGCTTACATGGCACGGGCGCTTCCCGACCGCGGAAGAGCGCGCGCGGGTTGTCCGTGAATACGGAGCCGACAAAGGTCTGTCGCAGACCATGGCGCGTCTCGTTGAATATGTTGCGATGTTGGCAACCGAGAAGGCCGAATAGATGCCCGCTCCTTCACGCCAGCGCGCGCAAGGCTTTGCGCAGTTCCCCCGCGCCGCCAACCAGCTGCTCGATCTCGGCATGTGTCTCTTTCCAGATCGGATAGGCTTTGGTCAGCAGCGCACGTCCGGCCAGCGTCAAAGCAAGACGCCGGCTACGCCGGTCCTCCTTGTCGACGGCGACTTTCAGGAGACGGCGTCGCGCGAGCGGTTTGAGGTTGGCCGTGACTGTGGTTCTGTCCATGGCGAGAAGGGAAGCGACGCTTCCGAGTGTCGGCGGCTCCGGCCGGTTGAGCGACATCAGCAACGAAAACTGACCGTTCGTCAGCTCGAGAGGCCGCAGCGCGTCGTCAAAACGACGCGCCAATGCGCGCGCCGCGCGATGCACGTGCAGGCAGAGGCAATTGTCTCGCACCAGATGGGTGGCGGCGAGCGGCAGCTCTTTATTTTTCCCGCTAGGGTTTGACACAATGCTATTATGTTGATATCAACTTAAATGTCAATGTTTCTCGGGGCATCATCGCAGTTGTCCCCGGAAACACTAAAAGGCCGTTAAATTGGCCCCATGTGAGGAGGACTACGTATCATGCAGGTTCAGCCCTATTTGTTCTTTGACGGCCGCGCGGAAGAAGCGATCGAGTTTTACAAGAAAGCGGTGGGTGCCGAAGTCGGCATGCTGATGCGCTGGAAGGACAGCCCGGACAAGTCGATGTGCTCGCCCGGTAACGAGAACAAAGTGATGCACGCATCGCTCAAGATTGGTGAAGCGCGGGTCATGGCTTCCGACGGTCGCAATACCGGCAATCCCGAGTTCAAGGGCTTTGCGCTTTCTCTCGATGCCCAAAATGAGGCCGACGCCGACCGATTGTTCAACGCGCTTTCATCCGGCGGACAGGCCACCATGCCGATGACCAAGACATTCTTTTCACCACGCTTTGGCATGGTAACAGACAAGTTCGGCGTCAACTGGATGATCCTCGTCGAGCACAAGTGAGCTCGGCACGGGCGGCACTGGAAAATTGGAGGACGTAATGCCCGGCGATTTTGTGTTGTCGCGCGTGCTTGATGCACCACGGGACCTGGTTTGGAAGTGTTTCACCGATGCAGAGCGTATGAAGCAATGGTGGGGACCGAAAGGCTTCACCGTCATTGCTTCGAAAATGGATTTGCGCGTAGGCGGAACCTACCATTACGGGATGAAGGCGCCAAACGGCGCCCCGATGTGGGGCAAGTTTACCTATCGCGAAATTGTTCCACCGGAGCGAATGGTCTTCATCAATTCGTTTTCGGACGAGAAGGGTGGCGTCACCCGCCACCCGGGCAGTCCGACCTGGCCCCTGGAGATGCTGTCGACCTTTACATTCGAAGAATTGCCGGACGGCAAGACGAAATTCACCGTGCGCTGGGCAATGCATAATGCCAGCGCCGAAGAGCAGAAGACCTTCGACAGCTCACACGACGGCATGACGCAGGGCTGGAGCGGCACCATGGACCAGCTCGACGCTTATCTCGCGCGGGCCAAGTAAGTAACCGCAAAGGAGTTGTTATGGCGATTGCCAGTCACAAGATCACGCCTTGCCTTTGGTTCGACACGCAGGCCGAGGCAGCAGCGCAGTTCTATTGCTCGATTTTCAAAGACTCCAAGATCGGAAAAATCAGTCGTTACTCCGCGGCTGGACAAGAGGTGCACCACAAGCCGGCGGGCTCGGTGATGGTTGTTGAATTTGCAATCGAGGGACAGACATTTACCGCTCTCAATGGAGGTCCGAATTTCAAGTTCAACGAAGCGATCTCATTGCAGGTGCGCTGCGAGACCCAGGCCGAAGTCGATTATTTTTGGGAAAAGCTCACCCAAGGTGGCGAGGAAGGGCCATGCGGATGGTTGAAGGACAAATTCGGGTTGTCATGGCAGGTCGTACCCGCCGCGATTCCGAAAATGATGACTGACCCGGATTCCGAAAAGTCCGAGCGCGTCATGAACGCGTTCCTGAAAATGAAGAAGCTCGATATCGCGGCGATCGAACGCGCCTATGCGGGGCGTTCACAATGAGCGCCACCGCCAAGACCGCGCCCTACGGAGAAGCGACGGTTACCCTCACGCGCGTCTTCGACGCGCCGCGCGCGTTGGTGTGGAAGGCCTGGACCGATCCGAAAATGATGGCGCAATGGTTTGGGCCCCGCGGCTTCACCACCCCTGTCTGCGAACTTGATGTACGCGTTGGTGGAGCTTTGCGCATCGTTATGCGCGGACCGGACGGCAATGATTATCCGATGAAAGGTGTTTTCCGCGACGTGGCGCCTCCCGAACGGCTGGTGTTCACCAACATTGCGACTGACAGGGACGGAAAGCACCTGCTCGAAGGTGAAACGGCGGTCACTTTTGTCGAGAAGGACGACAAGACGACGCTGACCATGAAGGCTCATGCCGTCGGTCTTGTTTCCATCGCACCGCAAATGCTTGCGGGCATGGAAGCAGGTTGGACGCAAACCATCGACAAATTGCAGGACCTTGTGACCCGGTCCGGCTAACCGGAGTTACCTGAGCAGCCAGACGACCCAGGCAAGCAAGCCCGCGATCACCCACAGCGCTATTGCCGTCCAGCGGCTGCGCCGCGCTTCCGCAGCGCCAATTGCCAAAACAGTCTCGGGCGAGAGCACCAGGCCGTCGCGTGTAATATCGTCGAACTGATCCAGCAGCGTTCCGGTGCGGGTCAGCAGACCCGGCACTTGGCCCACGAAACGTCCAATTTCCCCCGCGCCTTCGACTGCGTCTTCCAGCCGGCCAATGGGACCGAGATTGCGCGCGATCCATTCGCGCACAACTGGTTCGGCTGTACTCCACATATCAAGCTTGGGATCGAGCGACCGAGCGACGCCTTCGACCACGACCATCGTCTTTTGCAACAGAAGCAACTCGGGCCGCGTACGCATGTCGAACAGGCCGGTCACTTCGAACAGCAACATCAAGAGTTTTGCCATCGAAATATCTTCGGCGGTACGGTTGTGAATCGGCTCGCCGATAGCGCGAATGGCCTGAGCAAAGCTCTCGACTGAGTGATAACGCGGCACATAGCCGGCGTCGAAATGTACTTGCGCGGTTCGATGATAGTCGCGCGTTATGAAGCCCAGCAGGATTTCAGCCAGGAATTGCCGCTCCTTTGGACCGAGCCGTCCCATGATGCCAAAGTCCACAGCCACCAATCTGCCGGCATCATCAACGAACAGATTGCCCGGGTGCATATCGGCGTGAAAAAAACCGTCGCGCAATGCGTGCCGCAAAAAACTCTGGATGACCTTGCGGCCGAGGTCAGCAAGATTGAAGCCTTTCGCTTCCAAAGCGCTATGGTTCGTCAGCCGAAGGCCGTCGATCCATTCGATTGTTAGGACTTCCCGTGCTGTGCGATCCCAGTCGACAGCCGGTACACGGAAATCGGCGTCCTCGCGCGTGTTCTCGGCCATCTCGGACGCGGCCGCCGCTTCCAGGCGGAAATCCATTTCGATGGCGACGGACCGAGCGAGCGTCGAGACCACCTCAATAAAACGCAGCCGCTGTGCTTCGGTCGAGAATGCTTCCGCTCTGCGGGCGGCAAAAAACAGGGCGGATAGATCGGATTTGAAACGACGTTCGACGCCGGGCCGGAGAACTTTAACCGCCACAGCCTTGCGTTCGCTGCCGAGATCGACCTCAGCGCGGTGCACTTGTGCGATCGAAGCCGCGGCGACGGCTGGTCCAAATCTGGAATAGACCGCGGTAAGTGGTTTATCGAACGCCGCTGCAACGGTCGCCTCCGCTTCGCTTTGCGGGAAGGGCGCCATCTTGTCTTGCAAACTTTCCAGGTCGCGGGCGATTGTTTTGCCGACCACGTCCGGCCGCGTGGCCAAAAATTGACCAAGCTTGACGTATGTGGGTCCGAGCCTGGTCAATGCGGCTGCAAGCCGGCTCTCTCCGCTTTTCGTTCCTGGCCGCTCGAGCAGTCGCGCGACAGCGACAGTGGCCTTGGCGGACCAGGGCAAAGCCCGCGTATCGACCAGCGCCAATACGCCCTCTCGTGCAAAAACAAATCCGGCACGGCTTAGACGAAGCAAATGAGATATTCCAGAAATCACAGTCGCCAGCCCGAATGAAGAGCCACAATGCCGCCGGTCATTCGCGTAAACATTACGCGTCGGAAACCGGCTGCTTCGATCATCGTCTTGAAGGCCTTCGGTTTTGGGAATTTCCGGATCGAACTCGACCAGATATTGGTAGGCCTCGCGGTCTCCGGTTACTGCCGCTCCGATGCGCGGAATCATCTGAAAGGAATAAAGCTCATAGAGCGCGCCAAGGCCCGGCATGTCGACGGAAGAGAACTCAAGACAGAGGAATCGGCCGCCAAGTTTGAGCACGCGGTAGGCTTGTGCAATTGCCCGCTCAACGCGCGGTACATTGCGAATGCCGAAGGCTACGGTCACGCAATCGAAACTGCGGTCGGGATAGACAAGCTCTTCGGCATTGCCTTGTTCGAACGTGACAATACCCTCGAGCCCGCGTTCAGCTGCGCGCTCGCGGCCTACATTGAGCATATCGGAATTGATGTCACATACGGTGACATGTGTGCCTACACCACCCGCCTGTGCAATACGGAAAGCAACATCGCCGGTCCCACCCGCCAGATCGAGCACCAAAAATTTTTGTTTGTTTTTTGGCGGGTTGACCGCGGTCACCAAGGCATCCTTCCATGCCCGATGCAGGCCGCCCGACATCAGATCGTTCATCAAGTCGTAACGGCGCGCCACCGAACGAAATACATCGTCCACTCGCCCTTGCTTGTCATCGAGCGGCACGGTCTCGTAGCCGAAATGGGTCTCGTCGCCACCACGGGGCATGGCCAATAGTCCTTTTCGGGCAGGACCATAGCGCGGGTGGCAAGGGGGCGCTATGTGTCAGCGCAGGAGCGGTTAATCAATGCCAGAATTGCCTGAAGTCGAAACCGTGCGGCGCGGATTGGCGCCGGTCATGGAAGGCCAGCACTTTGTCGAGGTTGAAGTCCGGCGTGGCGATTTACGCTGGCCGCTGCCAAAGGGGTTTGCCAGGGCACTGCAGGGCAAAACGGTGGAGGGGCTCGGACGCCGCGCGAAATACCTGCTCGCCGATCTTTCTTCCGGCGATGTCTTGCTGATGCATCTCGGTATGTCGGGTTCGTTTCGCGTCGGCAAAGACGCTCCGCCTGGCAAATATTACCACGAGCGATCAAAAAGCGTCACGCATGATCACGTGATTTTTCACATGTCGAACGGCACCACGGTGACATTCAACGATCCGCGCCGGTTTGGTTCGATGAAGCTTGTACCGCGTGCCAAACTCGACAGCGAGCCGTTATTGCGCGCACTTGGACCGGAGCCATTGGGAAACGAATTCGGCGCTGCGATGTTGGCGAAAGCCTGCGCGCACAAGAAGACGTCCCTTAAGGCTGCACTAAGCGATCAGCGGGTTGTTGCGGGCTTAGGCAACATCTATGTGTGCGAAGCGCTGTTTCGCGCGCGGTTATCGCCCAAACGGCAAGCGTCCACTATTGCCGATCGCCACGGCAATCCGAACGAGCGCGCCGAGAAACTGGCGGGGGCCATCAAGGCGGTACTCTTGGATGCAATCGAAGCCGGCGGATCATCATTACGCGACTATCGCCGCGCCGACGGTTCACTCGGAGATTTCCAGCACAATTTCCTGGTCTATGACCGCGAGGGTAAGCCTTGCCCCAATTGCAAAGGCAAGGTCAAACGCATTGTCCAGGTTGGCCGTTCGACATTCTATTGCCCCTCGTGCCAAAAGTAGGCCACGCTATGTCGTCTGAACGTCGGGACTGACATCATGCGTACGCCTGGACTGATTGCGGCAATCCTCATCGGTACTGTGATCACGGCTGCAGCCGGCGACTATCCTGACCACCCGCTTCGATTTATAGTCCCGCAGGCAGCGGGAAGCGCGACCGACACGGTCGCGCGCATCCTCGGCGCCGAACTCTCGAAAGACCTGGGCCAACAGGTCATCGTCGACGACCGTCCGGGCGGTGCGCTCACTATCGGCCTCGATCTGGTCGCAAAATCACCGCCCGATGGCTACACCATCGGTATGGGGCCCATTGGTGCGCTCGCCATTACGCGGCACATGGTGGCAAAGCTGCCCTACAACATTGAACGTGACTTTCAGGCGATTGCATTGATCGCTCGAGGGCACTTGCTGCTCGCGGTTTCACCGAAACTGCCAATCAACTCGGTCAAGGATCTGATCGAATATGCCAAGAAAAATCCCGGCAAACTCACCAATGCGTCATCGAGCAACGGCTCACCGGGTCATGTCGGCGGAGAATTGTTCAAATACATGACCGAAACCGAGATCGTGCACGTACCGTATCGTGGTGGCGCGGCGGCAATAACCGATCTGATTGCAGGGCATGTCGATCTCATTTTTGAAAGTCTGCAAACGATCGCGCCGTTCGCGCGCGACGGTAAGGTAAGAGCTCTTGGCGTCAGCGGCGCGCAGCGCTCGCCCGCGTTCCCGGATCTTCCGACGATTGCCGAAGCAGGAGTCCCCGGATATCTCGCGCCGACCTGGACCGGTGTGATTGCACCGTCCGGCGTGCCGCGGCCGATCGTGGACAGGTTGAACGCTGCAATCAACAAGGCGCTCACGTCAGAATCGTTCAAGGAGAAATTTGCAAAAATCGGCGATGAACCGGCCGGCGGGACGCCCGAGGAGTTCGCTGCAACAATCAAGACCGATTCAGCCAAATGGAGCGAGGTGGTACGGCGCTCCGGTGCAAAACTCGATTGAGCCAGGGATTGATCATGACCTATCAGAATATAGCCGTCGAAACACAGGGACGCGTCGGCATCATCCGCCTCAATCGGCCGCAGGCTCTCAATGCGCTCAACAAGGCGTTGATTGGTGAGCTTACGCAGGCGATCGAGGCCTTTGACGCCGATGAAAAGATTGGCTGTCTGCTTATCGCTGGCAGTGAGAAGGCTTTCGCGGCGGGCGCCGACATCAAGGAAATGGCGGACAAATCGTTTATCGAGGCCTATCTCGGTGATTTCGTTTCGAACTGGAATGCTCCAGCCAGCGCGCGTAAGCCCGTCGTTGCGGCAGTTGCCGGCTTTGCGTTGGGCGGCGGCTGCGAACTGGCGATGCAGTGCGATGTGATCATTGCCGCAGACACGGCGAAGTTCGGTCAGCCAGAAATAAAACTCGGAGTCATCCCCGGCATTGGGGGCACCCAGCGCCTCGCCCATGCGGTCGGCAAGGCCAAGGCGATGGATTTAATCTTGACTGGCCGAATGATGGATGCTGCCGAAGCAGAAAGATCTGGCCTTGTTGCGCGTGTCGTGCCGGCCGCCAACTTGATGGATGAGGCCATGAAGGTTGCCGAAACGATCGCGAATATGTCGCTGCCCTCCGTTTTGGCGGGGAAAGAAGCCGTCAATCGTGCATTCGAGAGCGGCCTCGCGGAAGGCGTGGCCTTCGAGCGGCGAATTTTCCATTCATTGTTTGCGACGGAAGATCAGAAGGAAGGCATGAAGGCTTTTGTCGAAAAACGTCAGCCGAAATGGAAAAACAGATAATTAGTTTCGGACGCAAATAATTCTTACGACCGAGGCCCTGGCATCGTTGCCCGGTGTTGCTGGTGGGACATTGTGTGCGGTCAGAAACCGGCCGATTGTTTCAGTGGTGATGAGTTCGAACCGGCGGTGCGGTAGGTTCGTTACTGGCAAGTACGAAATTCCGCATTTCCATGATTCCCAGAAACTGCCCTTGTGCATCTATGGCAGCGGCGCCCGAAAAGCCTGCCATTGGAACCGGCTGGCGCAGTTCGATCGCGTTGCCTTCGGCAAGCCGCGCCTTGATTTCCGTCAGCTTCCTGTCGCCGTTCTGTTCTTTCGGGTCTGGAATGCCAATGAGCGTCACGTCGCCCTTTCTGGTTGCGTCGGACGCGAGCGTAACTGGCGTCAACTTGCGTGGTCCATAGACGCGCAGGAGAGCAAGCCCGGCCTCCTTGTCCTCGGCAACCCGGTCGGCATCGCCAAGCCCGGCGGCGACTATAACCTTGCATCCGCTTGTGAGTTTCTGGTCAGTGATAATATGACCGCGCGAACTCACAATCAGGCCGTTACCGTATTCGACCGATTGCCCGGTAACCGCAAACGGCGAGCTGCGTTCGGGGAATGGCGAAAACGCGCTCGCCATTGCCACCGTTACCGGAGCGACAATGGTCTCCATCATTTGGTCAAACAGCAGCGTAAACCCACGGATTTCACCGTCACGCGCATATCCGTGCACGGAAAATTTCTTCAAGCCCTGCATGCCGCTGATGGAGAAATTGTCATCGCGTAACACGCTGTATTCGGTCTTTCGCGTCGACGGCTCCTTCTTCTGTTGCTCAAAGACCGCAGCAAGCTTGAGCGCTGGATCTTTTATGCGGAAAGTTTCGACCTGCACTTCACCGTGAGCGGCAGACCAGCGTGTCCCGCGCGCGGTATCGCGTACTAGGGGCACGAGTTTGGCTGGCAACCCAAGCCGCACACCTGTTGACGGGTCAGTGACGACGCGCCAACCGAACTCGTCTTCGTGATTTTTGGCAGCCGTGAGCAAATTTTGCCGTTCGGTGATTGAAAGCACCCCGGTGATTTTCGACCTGACTCTCTTCTGAAAATTCTTGATGGCAGAAAAAAAGGATCTTCGCCGTTGATCGATCCGGTATAGTCGCCCGACCACAGCAGAGCTGCTTGAATTTTCTGCCGATCGGCGGGAGCAATTTCCGAGATCTCCGCTGATGCGGGCTTTGCAGTTTCGGCCGCCGAGCCGGTGGTCCTGGCTGCAACAGTTGTCGGCGCTGCAATTTTCGGCGCGGCATTTTTTGGCACTGCGGGTTTGGCAACCTGCGTTCCTGTTTTTTCGGCCGCCTGGGCAGATGCCGGCATGATGCCGGGCAAATCCTGCGCCAGCGCCGGAATGGTGCCGAGCAGAAGCGCAAGCGCCAGGGTTGTCCCGCCGAGATGCATCGTCAACACCGTCCCCACGATATTTGTGGCCACCTTAGCCGATGCAAGCCATTGCGCAAGACAGACTGGGGATCACTGCGATCATCCGCGTGCAAGGCGCCAATGGCCCGCCAGCGCACGATGTTTTTAGAAAACGAGTTCCCACTTTTTCCCACCATGCGTTAGGCTAACCACGATGCTCGACGCGAAAGAACTCGAACGCTATGCGCGCCATATTGTGCTGCGCGAAGTGGGTGGCCCGGGACAGGCCAAGCTCAAAGCGGCGCGCGTGCTCGTTGTGGGCGCAGGCGGCCTTGGCGCGCCGGTATTGCTCTATCTCGCGGCGGCCGGGGTCGGCACACTGGGCGTGGTCGACGACGACGATGTGTCGTTGTCGAATCTGCAAAGGCAGGTGATCTTTGCAACCGCTGACGTTGGAAAATCAAAGGTGGAAGGCGCGGCCACCGCGGTGAAGAATCTCAATCCGCATGTGAATGTCCAAGCGCATCATGTGCGATTGACCGCATCCAATGCGCTCGATCTCATTGCGCGCTACGATGTGGTGGCCGACGGTTCGGACAATTTCGGAACGCGTTACCTTGTATCCGACGCCTGCTACTTTGCGAAAAAACCTCTTGTCACTGCCGCGGTTAGCACTTTCGACGGATCGCTGACCGCAATTCGCGCCCATGAAATGCGGCCCGACGGAACTCGCAATCCGACCTATCGTTGTTTGTTTCCCGAGCCGCCGGCAGAGGGCACCGTGCCCGCCTGCGCAGAAGCGGGAATCCTCGGCGCGTTGCCCGGCGTGCTCGGCTCGCTGATGGCTCTCGAGATTATCCGCGAGATTGTCGGATTTGGTGAAAGCCTGATCGGACGCCTTCTTATGATCGACACCCGCTCAATGCGCTTCGAAATGGTGCAATATGCCTGGGATCCGAGCAACCCGCTGACCGGCAATAAGCCGACGATCAGGGATTTGTCCACGCCGCGGTAATCAGTGCGGCCTCAAGCTGTCCGAAGCGCCAAGTTACAACATACTTGGGAGGACACGATCCGGCGGTCGGTGGCCGTCCATGAAGGTCTTGATGTTGATGATGACCTTCTCACCCATATCGACCCGGCCTTCAATGGTCGCAGAGCCGGTGTGGGGCAGCAGGACGACTTTGCCGATGCGAGCAAGCTTGACCAGTTTGGGATTGACCGCTGGCTCATGCTCGAACACGTCGAGGCCGGCGCCCGCAATTTCACCGGACTCGATCAGTCGCGCGAGCGCATTTTCATCGATCACCTCGCCGCGCGATGTATTGACGATAAAGGCCTCAGACCGCAGCATCTTAAGTCTGCGTGCCGACAGCAGATGGTAGGTCGCCGGAGTGTGCGGGCAATTCACCGACACGATATCCATGCGCGCGAGCATCTGGTCGAGGCTTTCCCAATAGGTGGCGTCGAGTTCCTCTTCGGTCTTGGGCGCCACTTTTCGTCGATTGTGATAGTGAATCTGAAGGCCGAAAGCGCGCGCCCGCCGAGCGACCGCCTGGCCGATCCGCCCCATCCCGATAATCCCGAGCCGCTTGCCCCAGATGCGATGACCGAGCATCCAGGTTGGCGACCAGCCATTCCAATCTTTGTCGGTCGTGAGCACGTGGGAGCCTTCCACCAACCGGCGAGGGACCGCTAAAATCAATGCCATGGTCATGTCGGCGGTGTCTTCGGTCAGCACCCCCGGCGTATTGGTGACTGTGATGCCGCGCTGAACGGCGGTCGCGACGTCTATATTGTCGACGCCATTGCCGAAGTTTGCGATGAGCTTGAGCTGTTCACCTGATTTGCTGAGCACCGAAGCGTCGATCCGGTCGGTGACGGTTGGCACCAGAACATCGGCGGCTTTCACGGCTTCGGCAAGCTGAGCTTGAGTCATCGGCTTGTCGTCGGGATTGAGCCTGGTATCGAAAAGTTCCCGCATACGCAGCTCGATGGGATCGGGCAGCTTACGCGTCACAATGACCAGTGGCTTCTTGCTTTTCGCCATCTGCTCTCAACCGCAACAATTGGCGCTGGTATAGCCAAAGGAAGCGCCGATTTAGCCCTCATTAACCGTGCTCGCCCACACTGCGCCATAGGCGAAATCCGTCCTTTTTTCCTACCAGATGGCTGTGACAACACAAAGCTTCCGCTCAGCACTCGTCGGCCTGGTGCTTATAGCCAATACGGCGGGGGCGCCCGCCTGGGCTGCCGGCGACGTGGCCACCGGTTCTGCAAGCGGGCTTCCGATTCCACGTTTCGTGAGCCTCAAATCCGACCGGGTCAATGCACGGTCCGGACCAAACAAGGATCAGGAAGTACGCTGGGTCTACACCCACGCAGGAATGCCTGTTGAGATCACCGCGGAATTCGAGAACTGGCGACGTATTCGCGACTGGGAAGGAGCGGAAGGCTGGGTCTATCACTCCCTTTTGTCAGGCAAACGCATGGCCATGGTGGTGCCGAAAATAAAGGAGGAGTTGGTGCCACTTTACGAAAGCACTGACGCCGAATTGGCGGTCGCGGCCCAGCTGCAATCCGGCGTCCTGGGCGTGCTCAAATCCTGCAATGGGACCTGGTGTCAGTTCAGCGGCAAAGGTTTCGATGGCTTTATCCGCCAGGAGCGCTTGTGGGGCGCCTATCCCGACGAAAAGGTGGATTAGCGTCTAGTAAGGCCACATTACCTGGCGTCTAAAGATGCGGATGGCCGGAACAGCGCCCGGCCACGATACGTCTTCACCCGACTGGTCAGGCCTAGGACCTTCTGCGCAGCCGGACGACCACGTCCACGCGCGCGATCTCAAATCCCTCTGGAGGTGTCGGGGTCTTGCCAACAGTGACCTCGGCGTCCGGGATATCGAACACGTTATCCTCACCTTCAACGAAGAAGTGATGATGTGCAGTCACGTTTGTGTCGAAATAGGCCTTTGATCCATCGACCGCGACTTGGCGCAAGAGACCAACTTCGGTGAATTGATGCAGCGTGTTGTAGATGGTCGCGAGTGAGACCGGCACTTTGGCACGCGTGGCCTCTTCGTAAAGCATCTCCGCGGTGAGGTGACGATCGCCTTTGCCGAACAGGATCCAGCCCAAAGCCATACGCTGCCGGGTGGGACGCAAACCAACCTCGCGCAACATGGCTTTCACGTCGTGCCAGGGACAACCGGTAAGGCTCGATCGATCCGGTGAACGCTCGGCGTTCGCCGTCACATTCGGGATCACCACGGTACGCGTCAGGGTCATTTTTTCACGCCTAAACAGCCGGTCCAACCAGGGAACCAGCGAAAAACCGTTTCATTTGCATCATATACGAAATCGACCCCTTAGATGCAACTACCTCGCAACTAGTGGGGGCGCGGTATTGTCGCGGAAAAACGCGCACTCAGGGGGATATAGCGCCATCTTTGCCCGCTAGCTTTGGTATGTTACCAACCGGACATGGGAATTCAGCCAAACTCTCTGCATGAGGACGTGACACCGATGGACGAGCGGCGGCACAGCTTCGAATACGAAGATCTGCTTGCCTGCGGCCGGGGTGAACTTTTCGGTGCGGGCAATGCTCAACTGCCACTACCGCCCATGCTGATGTTCGACCGCATTGCCGAAATCAGCGAGGGAGGCGGCGAACACGGCAAAGGAATGATCCGGGCCGAGCTCGATGTAAAACCGGACCTCTGGTTTTTTCTTTGCCATTTCAAAGGCGATCCGGTCATGCCCGGATGTCTTGGCCTCGATGCACTATGGCAATTGGTAGGTTTCTTTCTTGGTTGGCTGGGTGCGCCAGGCAAGGGCAGGGCGCTCGGTTTGGGTGAATTGAAATTTTCCGGTCAGGTTTTGCCGAACGTGAAGAAAGTCATTTATGGCATCGACATAAAACGCGTCATGCGTTCCAAACTCGTTCTAGGTGTTGCCGATGGGTGGCTCTCGGCGGACGGCAACGTGATCTACCGCGCCAGCGATCTCAAAGTTGGCCTGTTCAAACAGGACGAGGCGCTGCAGCCAAGTGGCGCCTGAAGCCGGCGGAGGGCTTGCAGAATTAGCTCGGCCGACCGATCTGTGGCTCTATCAGCAGCAAACCGCGGCGAAAGTGTAAGGGTATTCGATTATGCGACGCGTCGTCGTCACCGGAATGGGCATCGTCTCATCTATCGGCAACAATACGCAGGAAGTGCTGGCCAGCCTTCGTGAGGCGAAGTCCGGCATTGTTCGTGCTGACAAATATGCAGAGCTTGGCTTCCGATGCCAGGTGCACGGTGCGCCCCGCCTCGATCCTGAGGAAGTGGTCGACCGGCGGGCAATGCGATTTCTTGGGGGAGGCGCGGCCTGGAACCACGTTGCCATGGAGCAGGCGATCCGGGATTCCGGCATCGAGGAGAAAGATATTTCCAACGAGCGCAGTGGCATCGTCATGGGTTCGGGCGGTCCATCGTGCCGCGCCATCATCGATGCGGCCGATACCGCGCGGAGCAAGGGACCCAAGCGCGTTGGTCCATTTGCAGTTCCGAAGGCGATGTCGTCCACGGCTTCAGCGACGCTTGCAACCTGGTTCAAGATCAAGGGCGTGAACTATTCGATCTCATCGGCCTGCGCCACATCCAATCATTGTATTGGCAATGCCGCCGAGCTGATCCAGTGGGGCAAACAGGATCTGATTTTCGCTGGCGGTTGCGAGGAATTGGACTGGTCGCTGTCCGTTCTGTTCGATGCCATGGGGGCGATGTCATCAAAATACAATGACACGCCGCAGAAGGCCTCGCGTGCCTACGATAAGGATCGCGATGGCTTCGTCATCGCAGGCGGAGCGGGGGTGGTCGTACTGGAAGAACTTGAACGCGCGAAAGCGCGGGGCGCCAAGATCTATGCTGAAGTGGCCGGTTATGGAGCAACGTCGGACGGCTACGACATGGTGGCCCCATCAGGCGAAGGTGCGGTGCGTTGCATGAATATGGCGCTGGAAACTGTCAAAGCGCCCGTCGACTACATTAACCCCCATGCAACGTCGACGCCGATCGGTGATATCAAGGAAATAGAAGCGATCCGTGAAGTCTTTGGCGCGAAATGCCCGCCAATTTCGGCCACAAAGTCGCTTACCGGCCATTCTCTTGGTGCGACCGGCGTGCAGGAGGCAATCTACTCGCTGCTCATGATGCAGAACGGGTTTATCTGCGAGAGTGCAAATATCGAAAACCTCGATCCTGCCTTCGCTGATATGCCGATTGTGCGCGAGCGACAGGATAACGTTAAGCTCGGTTGCGTCCTGTCGAACTCATTCGGTTTCGGCGGCACGAATGCGTCCGTCGTGTTCAAGCGACTCGATGCGTGAGCTAATGATGTCCGGTAACAATGACCCTTATGGCCGGGTTTGTCCCGGCCATCTGCGTCTCTAAGACGCCAGAAGACCTGGATGCCCGGCCAAAGGCCGGCATGACGATAAAGAGGCTAAATATGCCGGGCCTGATGGACGGGAAACGCGGGTTGGTGATGGGCGTCGCCAACGACCACTCGATTGCATGGGGCATTGCCAAAACACTGGCGGCGCATGGAGCGCAACTTGCTTTCACCTATCAGGGCGATGCGTTGGCCAAACGCGTGAAGCCCCTTGCAGAGCAAGCCGGGTCGACGTTCTTGATGCCCTGCGACGTCGAGGACATTGCCTCAGTCGACGCAGTGTTCGATGCGATCAAGCAGAAATGGGGGACGATGGATTTTCTTGTTCATGCCGTCGCATTCTCCGACAAGAACGAACTGAAGGGCCGCTATGCCGACTCCACGCGCGAAAACTTCATTCGAACCATGGTGATTTCCTGTTACGCGTTCACCGAGGCGGCCAAGCGCGCGGCAAGCTTGATGCCGAATGGCGGCGCCATGGTCACTCTTACTTACAATGGCGGCCTGCGCGCAATGCCGAACTACAACGTCATGGGTGTTGCAAAAGCCGCGCTGGAAGCCTCCGTGCGATATCTGGCTGTCGATTTCGGCGCGCAAAAGATCCGCGTCAACGCGATCTCCGCCGGTCCAATCCGAACGCTTGCGGGCGCCGGAATTACCGATGCGCGCTATATGTTCGCATTCCAGCAGAAACATTCGCCGCTCGGCCGCGGCGTTACTCTCGAAGAGCTGGGGGGTGCCGGTCTTTACCTTCTTTCCGATCTCTCCGGTGGAGTCACCGGCGAGGTGCATTTCGTTGATTCCGGCTACAATGTCATTTCCATGCCGCAGCCCGACGCATTAAAGGCTAGCGGGGCACGGGAAAACGGCGATTAAATTCAAATAATTCTGGGGCCTCGTGGCCGCGCCATCACTGGTCGGTTGCTCTTGCCGACGGGTTGTTGAAGCATGGCCTGCACAGATTCGATCTGTGCGAAATTTTCGGGAGCCTCAGAATGCAGCGCGAATTGGCAGCGGAATTCGTCGGCACGTTTTCACTCGTGAGTGCCGTATGTGGCGCGGCGCTTTTCTCTGCCCCATCGGCAGGGCTGGTTGCCGTCGCCTTTGCGGTCGGCCTGTCGGTATTGGCGATGGCGTACGCCGTGGGGCACATTTCGGGTGGGCACTTCAATCCAGCCGTCACAATCGGAATGGTCGTTGCCGGCAGATTTAAAGCGGAGCAAGCCGTTCCTTACATCATTGTTCAGGTCGTAGGCGGCATAGCGGCCGCATGCGTGTTCTATATTGTCCTGATGGGCGCGCCTCCCGGCAAATGGAACACCTTTACGGCGATCTCAAATACATACGGGGGCCCAGGAGGATTCTCGCTTGTTTCGGTGTTCGTGGTCGAGACAATCATGACCGCTTTGTTTCTCGTGGTGATTACCGGTACGACATCGAAAAATTGCCCCACAGGCTTTGCGCCAATTGCCATTGGGCTCGCGCTCACGCTGATTCACCTCGTTGCCATTCCTGTCTCGAATGCGTCGGTCAATCCCGCACGTTCGACGGCGACCGCAATCTTCGGCGGGACACTTCCCCTCACGACTCTGTGGGTTTTTTGGATTGCGCCAATTCTCGGTGGTGCTATCGGAGGTGGAGTCGGCCGCTGGCTGCAGGACGAAATGCCGAAAAGGAGAACGCGGCGTTAGAACAAATCTCCAAGGAAAAGGGCGGCACTCTCGTGCCACCCTTTTACCATCAGCAATTGCCCTATGTGATTACTCGGCGCCGCCGGCAGCTTCGCGTGGTTGCTCGCCTTCCGCGCGTTGCTTGCCCTCGATATCTTCACCGGTTGCCTGATCAACCGCCTTCATGGACAGACGCACTTTTCCGCGTTCATCCACACCGAGCAGTTTCACCTTAACCTTGTCACCTTCCTTGACGACATCGGTGACCTTGTTTACCCGCCGCGCGGCGAGCTGGCTGATGTGAACCAGGCCATCCTTGGCACCAAAGAAGTTCACGAAGGCACCGAAGTCCATCACTTTGACGATCGTGCCTTCGTAGATATGACCGACTTCCGGATCGGACGCGATCGACTTGATCCAGTTGATCGCCGCCTTGATCGATTCGCCATTGGCAGAGGCAACCTTCACCGTGCCGTCGTCCTCGATATTGATCTTGGCGCCGGTCTTTTCGACGATTTCGCGGATCACCTTGCCGCCGGTGCCGATCACTTCGCGGATCTTGTCGGTCGGGATCTTTAACGTCTCGATGCGCGGAGCGTGCTCACCAAGTTCGGCGCGCGCAGCGGTGAGCGCCTTGCTCATTTCGCCGAGAATGTGCATGCGGCCGTCCTTCGCCTGAGCGAGTGCGACCTTCATGATCTCTTCGGTAATACCGGCGATTTTGATGTCCATTTGCAGGGACGTGACGCCCTGGTCTGTACCGGCGACCTTGAAATCCATGTCGCCCAGATGATCCTCGTCGCCGAGGATGTCGGACAGCACTGCGTAACGCTTATCTTCGAGAATAAGACCCATAGCGATGCCGGCGGTCGGCCGCTTGAGCGGCACGCCTGCATCCATCAGCGCCAGCGAGGAGCCGCACACAGTCGCCATCGACGACGACCCGTTCGACTCCGTGATCTCGGAAACGAGGCGGATCGTGTAGGGGAATTCCACTGCGGACGGCAGCATCGGATGAATCGCACGCCAGGCGAGCTTGCCATGACCGATCTCGCGCCGGCCGGGCGCGCCGACGCGGCCGGTTTCGCCCACCGAATAGGGAGGGAAGTTGTAGTGCAGCAGGAACGTTTCTTTGTAGGTCCCTTGTAGTGCATCGATGTACTGCTCGTCCTCGGACGTGCCGAGGGTAGCGACGACCAACGCCTGCGTCTCGCCGCGGGTGAACAACGCCGAGCCGTGGGTCCGCGGCAACACGCCGACTTCCGCGACGATCTGCCGGACGGTTTTGACATCGCGACCATCGATGCGTTTGCCGGTGTCAAGAATATTCCAGCGCACGATCTTGGCTTCGAGTTCCTTGAACACGCCGGCGACGGCGAGCTTGTCATGCTTCGGTTCGGCGCCTTCTGGGAAGAAGTGCGCCATCACCTTTTCCTTGACGGCGGCAACGGCGTCCTGGCGATCCTGCTTGCGCACGATGGAATAGGCCGAGCGGAGATCCTTTTCGGCGAGATTTAGGATTTCCTTTTCCAGAGTGTTGTTGTCGAGGACGACAAGTTCACGCGGTTCTTTCGCGGCCTTCTCGGCGAGCTTGATGATCGCCTCAATCACCGGCTGGAAATGCCGGTGGCCGAACATCACCGCGCCCAGCATGATTTCTTCGGACAGCTCCTTGGCTTCCGATTCCACCATCATCACAGCGTCCTGTGTACCGGCGATGATCAGATCGAGCTGGCTTTCCTTCATCTCATCGATGGTGGGGTTGAGAACGTACTCGTTGTTGATGAAACCGACGCGCGCCCCGCCGATCGGCCCCATGAACGGAGCGCCGGAAAGTGTCAGGGCGGCGGACGCAGCGACCATGGCGACGATGTCGGGGTCGTTCTCCTGGTCGTGCGAGAGCACGGTGACGGTTACTTGCGTATCGCAGCGCCAGCCGTCGGCAAACAGCGGCCGGATCGGGCGGTCGATCAGGCGGGAGGTCAGCGTATCTTTTTCAGTGGGCCCGCGTTCGCGCTTGAAATAGCCGCCGGGAATTCGTCCGGCTGCGTAATATTTTTCGGTATAGTTGACCGTCAGCGGAAGAAAATCGATTCCTTCCTTTGGCTGCTTGGCCGCAACGACCGCAGCCAGGACGGTAGTTTCGCCGTAGGTCGCAAGCACGGCCCCGTCGGCCTGCCGCGCCATTCTGCCGGTTTCGAGGGTTAGCTTGCGCCCACCCCAATCGAGTTCAACTCGATGCATATCGAACATTTTGTCTTTCTTTCATGGTTTAGGGCTAGCCCCGAAGGCCATGAGCAAGACGGCGAGAAGCTGTCGCGCGTCGTCGCGCGATGAGCAACAGCGTCTGGCGATCCTGCCATGGCGTTCGAGCCTTGCCTTGCCGCAAGAGGCGATCCTTATCGGCTCTTGCAAATTGCCGGCTGCGCCTGTCGCTGCCGGCTCAATCGAGCGAACGCGTCAGGCGCGTCCGCTGCACGAAACGCGTAGGGCGCAAACGCCCTGCGCGGAATAAATCATCGCCGAATACCGAGCTTCTCGATCAAGTTCTTGTAGCTCGCTTCATTGGTGCGACGCAGATAGTCGAGCAGCTGGCGGCGCTGGCCCACCATCTTGAGCAATCCACGACGCGAGTGGTTGTCCTTGACGTGGGACTTGAAATGCTCGGTGAGATTATTGATGCGCTCGGACAAGATCGCCACTTGTACCTCTGGCGACCCGGTATCTCCGGGCTTTTTGGCATATGTCTTGATTACTTCGGCCTTGCGGCCGGTGGTCACCGACATCGGTCATCCTTTCTTGCGCGCGGCTCTGCCCATCAGGCCGGCGAGGTTGAACACGCGCTTGGGGACGATTTCGCCACTATCCAGTTCGGCCAGAGCCAACAATTGGCCCGATGCCGTGACGTAGATTGTGCCGCGGAAATTGGGTGCGTCCCGTCCGCGCAACAAAACGGCTTGGCCTCGCTGAAGCCTTGCCGCATCTGCCCGGCTGACAGCCAGCGCCGGGATGTCGTCCAGCGCGGTCTCGACGGGCATGAGTGCGTCGGCGAGGCTTGCCTCGCCGGCTGCGGCTCTATGGCATAGAGCCTCCAATTGTTCCAGTAGAATCATGGTTTCTTCGCCGAATGGTCCTACTGCAGCCCGCCGCAGGGCGCTGACATGGCCAAAACAGCCCAAAGCGCGGCCAAGATCGCGGGCGAGCGAACGCACGTAGGTACCTTTGCCGCATTCGGCTTCCAGCACGGCGTGATCCACATCCGGAACGTCAACGAGCCTTAGCCGGTCGATCTCGACAGTGCGCGCAGCGAGTTCCACCGTTTCACCATCGCGCGCGAGATCGTAGGCCCGCTCTCCCTCGATCTTGATCGCCGAATAGCGCGGCGGCACTTGCTGGATGCTGCCGGTGAAGGATGGGAGGAGGGCCTCGATCGCCTCAGGCAACGGTCTTTGGTCGCTGCATTCAGTGACCCGCCCTTCGGAGTCATCGGTATCCCGTTCTTCGCCCCAGCGAACCGTAAATTGGTACAGCTTGCGGCCGTCCATCACGAACGGAACGGTCTTGGTGGCTTCACCGAGTGCAATCGGGAGCGCGCCGGTTGCGAGCGGATCGAGCGTGCCGGCATGGCCGGCGCGCCGTGCGGAAAAAAGCCGCTTCACTACGCTGACGGCGTGAGTCGATGTCATGCCGACCGGTTTGTCGAGAACGACCCAGCCGTGAACGTCGTACTTTTCGCGTTTGAACTGCTTTCCGCGACGCGACTCGCCATGTTCATCCTGAACGGCTCCCGCCGTCGGATTGGGCAGGGGCCGTTCGAGATCATCATCTATGTCGTTGCCGGTCACTCGCGATCCTCGTCGTGTTCCAAATCCCGCTTTACGTCGGGAGAGCGCAGCAGCTTTTCGATGCGCTCGGCTTCGGCAAATCGATCGTCGACGCGAAAGCGGATATCGGGCGCGAATTTCAGATTGATGCGGTGGGCGATCTCGGACCGCAGATATTTCTTTTGCCGCTCAAGCGCCGCTACGACGTCTTCCGCATCACGACCACCCATCGGCATCACATAAATGGTCGCGAGCCGCAGATCTCCAGTCACCCGCACTTCGGGGATCGTGATCATATGTGTTTCAATGACCGGATCGTGTACATCGCCCCGCGTGAGCATGTCCGCGAAAGCATGTCGTATCAGCTCGCCCACGCGTAACTGTCGTTGCGAACCTCCGGCCGGTTGGTCGCGATTGGGTTGTTTATGTCGTGCCATCAGAGCCGTTCTGCCGTTATCGTTCGCGAACGCAAGCGGTCAGTCGTCACCGCCGCTGCGGGTTACTGGATGCGCCGCGTTCGCGGAGCATGACAGTGTTGGTGTTATGGTGGTGATAAAAATCAGAGCGCAGGTGTGAGACTTGGACTCACAGCGAGCGTTGAATTGTCTCCACTCGGTAGCATTCGATCACGTCGCCTTGCCGCATGTCCTGATAGCCTTCGAAGGCCATGCCGCATTCCATGCCGGCTGAAACTTCCCGCGCGTCATCCTTGAATTGCTTGAGTTGCGAGAGCTTGCCTTCGTGGATCACCACGTTGTCGCGGATCAGTCGCACATTGGCCCCCCGCTCAACGGTTCCGTCAGTGACGCGACAGCCGGCGATGTTACCAACCTTGGAGACCTTGAAGATTTCCAGGATCTGCGCATTTCCAAGCATCGTCTCGCGCAGTGTCGGCGGCAGCAGGCCGGACATCGCTTTCTTAACGTCGTCCACAAGGTCGTAAATGATGTTGTAATAGCGAATCTCGATGCCGGCGCGCTCCGCCAACTCGCGTGCTTCCTTATTGGCGCGCACATTGAAGGCAATGATTGGAACTCCCGACGCTTCAGCCAGCGTCACGTCCGACTCGGAAATGCCGCCGACACCGGCGTGCAACACGCGCGCTGCCACCTCTTCGGTGGCCAGTTTGTCGAGCGACCCGATGATCGCTTCCAGCGAGCCTTGCACGTCGGCCTTAATGACCAACGGAAATTCCTTGCGTCCTGAGGTCTTGGCTTGCGCCATCATCTGCTCGAGCGAGCCGCGCATGCCGGTGGCGCGTGCTGCCGTCTTTTCGCGCTTCTGTCTTGCGCGGTAGTCGGTGACTTCGCGCGCGCGAGCTTCATTTTCTACCACTGCCAAGCGGTCGCCGGCATCCGGTGTACCCGAGAAGCCAAGCACCTCTACCGGTGTCGAAGGTCCGGCACTGTCGATCGGATCACCGGTGTCCGACACCAGGGCACGCACCCGCCCCCATTCGGCGCCAGCGACCACGAGGTCCCCGACATGCAGCGTGCCGCGCTGGATCAGTACGGTTGCCACCGGGCCACGGCCGCGGTCGAGTTTGGCTTCGATGACGGTACCTTCGGCTGCACGTGTCGGGTTGGCTTTCAGATCGAGGATTTCCGCCTGCAATCCGAGCATTTCGAGCAGCTTGTCGATATTCGTTTTCTTGGTAGCGGATACTTCCACGTCCACCACGTCGCCGCCCATGGATTCAACCTGGATCTCGTGTTGCAGCAGATCGGTGCGCACGCGGGTAGGGTTGGCGTCAGGTTTGTCGATCTTGTTGATGGCCACGATGATCGGAACCTTCGCCACCTTGGCGTGGTGAATTGCTTCCACCGTCTGCGGCATCACTCCGTCATCGGCGGCGACCACCAGCACGACGATATCGGTGACCTTGGCGCCACGCGCACGCATCGCCGTGAAAGCCGCGTGGCCCGGCGTGTCAATGAAGGTAATCTTGGCTCCCGAGGGCGCTGTGACCTGATAGGCGCCGATATGCTGGGTAATGCCGCCGGCTTCGCCAGCCGCCACATCCGAAGAGCGAATGGCGTCGAGAAGCGAGGTCTTGCCATGGTCGACATGGCCCATAACGGTCACGACGGGCGCGCGGAACTCCATCTGTTCCGGATCGTCCGCAACGTCGAACAAACCTTCCTCAACGTCGGCTTCCGCCACGCGGCGAACGCTGTGGCCCATTTCCTCGGCGATAAGCTGTGCCGTATCGGCGTCGATCACGTCGTTGATCTGAAGCATCTGGCCTTGCTGCATCAGCAGGCGGATCACATCGACCGCGCGTTCGGACATGCGGTTGGCGAGATCCGAAATGGTGATCGCCTCGGGGATCGTGACCTCACGCACCAGCTTTTCCTTCGGTTCGGCCGAAGCCACGCCCTTGAGCCGCTGGGTACGGCGGCGAAATGAGGCGACCGAACGTTCGCGAACTTCACCGGCGCTTAGCGCATTGATGACGGTAAGACGGCCGCGCTGTTTCTCCGCGCCAACGCGAGGCGCTGCGCGCGGAGCGGCAGCCGGCCGGCCGGCGCCACGCCGGCGCGGTGCTTCGTCTTCGTCGGCTTCGAGCGTGAGACGGGCTCCCGGTCCGCTGCGTGGAGTTTCATCCACGCCGAATCGTTTCTTGGCGACTTCACCGGCCTTGCGTTTGGTTTCTTCGTCGTGTTTGCGACGAACCTCTTCATCGCGCTTGCGCGTTTCCGCGGCCTGCCGCTCCGTGCGGTCAACCGCTTCGCGGCTGGCGCGCCGGCGGGCCTCTTCCTCTGCGATCTTGCGTTCTTCCGCCTCGCGGACGCGCAAGTCAGCGAGCGCGTGTGCGCGCGCGTGGCGTTCTTCCTCAGTCAGAGTCCGCAGCACGACACCGGACGGCTTCGGCTTCAAAGCGGCCGCGTCGGTGGGCGCCAAAGCAGGGGTGGCCGCAGGCGCGATTTTTTTGGCGGCAGGGGCTTTCTTCGTTTCGACAACGGGAGGCGCTACCTCCGCCTTTGCTTCGCCGGGTCCGCCGACCATGCGGCGTTTGACCTTTTCGACCACGACTTGTTTGCTGCGGCCGTGGCTGAAGCTCTGACGCACAACGCCGGTTTCAGTGCGCGGCTTGAGCGTCAGCGTCTTGCTCGAGACGCTGAGTTTTTTCTCGCCAGGGTTCTTGGTCTCGCTCATTCCGAACTGTTTCCTTATGCACCGTGGGCCGGCGCATGTGCGCTAACTGCATCGGCCGAAATTCCAACCCGGAAACGCATCAAACGCGTGGCGCGCGTCAGAAAAGTCTCGCTTCCGGGGCCGGCAAGCAGCGCTGCATGTACCACATTTGGACGGTTCAATGCCAAATCCAATTGGACGCCGGTAAACGCGTCGATCACCATGATTTCGAGCGATTCCCCCATCGAATTGCGGCGCAAGGCGGCCATGAGCTTGCGCTTGCCATCCCCGCCGGCATCGGCTGCGTGGATCAAGGCCAGGATATTGTCCTGCCCAATTGCTGCCTCCGCCTTGGCGAACCCGGTCACCACGGTGCCGGCCTTGCGGGCGATGGCCAAAGCATCGAGGGCGGAGCGTTCGATCATCCGTTCCGTTTGAGCAGCCAGATCAGAGGCAACCTGCACATCGCGCCTGAAGCCACGGGAGAAGACGTTGCGCTTGACGGCATCTTCGATGGCGGCCCGGGTCGCGGTGATCCAGATGCCGCGGCCGGGAAGTTTGCGTTTGACGTCCGGGACCGCTGCGCCGTTCGGGCCCACCACAAAGCGAATCATATCCGCCGCCGGTTTTAGCTCGCGGGTAAGCGCGCAGGTACGTTCGGCCTGCGGCGCGACGCTGGTCGTTCCGCGGTCGAGTTCGTTGTCCTGCGCAACTGCTAGCATGCGATCCCCTATGCCTGCGGTTGTGCCGCTTCTTCCGGTGTCGGCTCGGCGGCCGGCGGGGCAAGCTCGGCCTCCGTCACCCAGCCGGCTCTCACACGCGCCTGCATGATCATGTGCTCGGCGTCCTCGCGCGAAACATTGAAGCCATCGAGGAACCCGGGCTCATGCTTGCTTTCGCCGTCCTTGCGCTCAGTCCATCCGGTAAGATCGTCGGTGGCACATCCGGCGAAATCTTCCACGGTTTTCACGCCGTTCTCGCCGAGCGCGACCAGCATTTTGGTCGTTACGCCCGGCACATCCTTGAGTGCGTCGTCAACGCCGAGCTCTTTTCGCTTAGCATCGAGTTCGGCTTCCTGCTGCGCAAGGTATTCCTTGGCGCGCTCCTGCAACTCGCGCGCAGTGTCGGCGTCGAAACCTTCGATGCCGGCGATTTCCTTTTCGTCCACCAGAGCAAGTTCCTCGATCGAACCGAAACCTTCCGACGCCAATAGCTGACCAACCACCTCGTCGAGATTGAGCGCCTCGACGAAAACCCTGGTGCGGTTCTCGAACTCGGCCTGACGGCGTTCGGATTCTTCCTGCTCGGTCAGAATATCGATGTCCCAGCCGGTGAGCTGAGAGGCTAACCGAACATTCTGGCCACGCCGTCCGATGGCAAGCGACAACTGCTGGTCAGGCACCACCACCTCGATGCGTTCTCTTTCCTCATCGAGCACGACCTTTGCGACTTCGGCAGGCGCAAGCGCATTCACCACGAAGGTCGCGATGTCCGGCGACCAAGGGATGATGTCGATTTTTTCGCCCTGTAATTCATTCACGACAGCCTGCACGCGCGAACCGCGCATGCCTACGCAAGCGCCAACCGGGTCAACCGAGGAATCACGAGAGATGACTGCGATCTTGGCGCGGGAACCGGGATCGCGGGCAACCGCCTTCACCTCTACGATGCCGTCGTAAATTTCCGGCACTTCCTGCGCGAACAGCTTTGACGTGAACTGCGGGTGCGTGCGTGACAGGAAAATCTGCGGGCCGCGAGGTTCGCGCCGTACATCGTAAATATACGCACGTATACGATCGCCATTGCGGAACACTTCGCGCGGTAAAAGTTCATCGCGCCGTACGATAGCCTCGCCACGACCGAGGTCGACAACCACGTTGCCGTATTCGACACGTTTGACGATGCCGTTGACGATATCGCCGATGCGGTCCTTGTATTCCGCGTATTGCCGGTCACGCTCGGCCTCACGCACTTTCTGCACGATCACCTGTTTTGCCGACTGTGCAGCAATGCGGCCGTATTCGAGCGGGGGCAACGGATCTGCAATCGTGTCGCCGACCTGCGCCGCCGGATGACGCTTGCGCGCTTCCTCCAGCGTGATTTGATTGGATGGGTTCTCGACGCTCTCAACTACCAGCATGTGCCGGGTAAGACGCAGATCGCCGGTTTTCGGCTCGATCTCCGCATGCACGTCGGTTTCCGCTCCATAGCGCGAGCGCGCCGCCTTGGCGATGGCATCTTCCATCGCTGTGATAACAATTCCGCGGTCAATCGCCTTTTCACGCGCGACGGCGTCGGCGATCTGCAAAAGCTCGAGCCGGTTGGCGCTGACAGCCATAGCTCACTCTCCTCCTTTGGCGGCAGGCCGTTGCGGCCGATGCCGTGAATATCTTTCTTCGCGTCGTACTTCCTTGCGTGTCTCCCGCGCTTCGCGTTTGGCGGACTTTTCACGCCGCAAGGCGTCGGTCACCAATTCATCGGTAAGCACGAGCTTGGCCTCACTCATATCTTCGATCGTAAGCACGATCTCAGATCCCTCGCCTTCGGCCGCGTCCTCGCGCAGGACGCGCACAGCCTCACCGTCTACTCCGGTCAGGACGCCGCGAAAACGCTTGCGGCCCTGGTAGGGCACAGCCATTTCAATTTTTGCGATATGGCCGGCGAAGCGTTCAAAATCTGATTTGCGGACCAGTGGTCTATCGATACCGGGCGAAGAAACCTCAAGCCGATAAGCGCGCTCGATCGGGTCCGTCACGTCAAGGACTGGCGAAAGCGCCCGAGAAATCGCTTCGCAATCTTCCACCGTCATGGTGCCGTTCGGCCGTTCCGCCATGATCTGCACGGTGCAGCCTTCAGCGCTGGACACCCGAACCCGAACGAGCCAATAACCGAGCTGTTCAATGACGGGCTCAACGATCGTTGCGACACGCGCCGGCAACCCCGGTTCGCTGATGAGCCGTGGTTCGTTTGGCGCCGTGCTGGAGCCCGCTTGCATCTGTAACGTTTCGCTTGTGGCCATTCGCTAACAAAAAAGAGCGGGCCCCGCGGGACCCACTCTCAAAACCCAGTCGGTTATGAGGGTGTCTTTAACGCTGGAAATATAGCGATTTCATGAAGCGATGCAAGGGTGGCGCCCCCTTAACGACTAACCCTTCGTTCAGAATATGCTCGTAAATTTGGTGCAAACCGCCAACTCGGGCAGTTTTTCCAGCGTTTCGCAGGTCTTGTATGGCTGTTCCCGCTTCGCTGCTTCCGGAATTGGAAGATGTCGTCCAGCATGGTTCGGCGGAGAAGCGTGCGGAAACATTGCGCCGCATCACCACCTTGTTCCTCGACGGTGCATCCGGGTTTAATGCCGAGCATATAGCGCTCTTCGACGACGTTATTGGTTGTCTGATCGAGGAGATTGAGGCGAAGGCATTGGCCGAACTTGCGCGTCGGATCGCGCCAGTCGCCAATGCGCCGGCTGGCGTGGTGACCACACTCGCCAACAACGATGATATCGCGGTTGCCGGCCCTATCCTGACACAGGCAAGGATCGCCGATCCCGAACTCATGCACATCGCCGAAAACAAGAGCCAGGCACATTTGCTTGCGATGTCGATGCGTCTCGGAATCAATGAAGCACTGGCCGACATTCTGGTCGAGCGCGGTGACCGCGACGTGACACGTTCGATCGCCAACAATCAACATGCGCAATTGTCGGACAATGCATTCACGACGTTGGTCAGACGGGCGGAGCAGGACGGCGTGTTGGCTGAAAAAGTTGGCATGCGTACCGACATTCCGCCGCGGCTCTTTCGTCAGCTTTTGATCAAGGCTAGTGAAGTTGTGCAGCGGCGCTTGCTGGCGAAAGCCAAGCCTGAAACTCAAGCCGAAATCCGTCGCATTCTCGCGCGCGTCACCGATGAAGTCGCCGCAAAAGCTGCACCGCGCAATTACACAGCCGCCTTGGCAGCCGTGCGGACTCTGCATACGAACCGGAAGCTCAACGAAGCGGATATTGCAAAATTCGCCACATCCGGAAAATACGAGGAAACTATTGCCGGTCTTGCCACGCTTTGCGGGGTTCCGGTCGAAGTCGTCGACAGACTGATGAACGGCGAGCGCGCCGATCCGGTTCTAATTCTTGCGCGTGCCGCTGGATTCGACTGGCCGACAGTGAAAGTCGTTCTTAACGCTCGCCCTGGTGGAAAACCGGCGCCTCAAACACTCGATGTCGCTCGTGAGAACTTCGAGCGGTTGACGGTCACGACCGCGCAGCGCGTCGTCCGTTTCTGGCAAGTTCGGCAAGGCACCGACGAATAGTCATACGCGGCGGAATATGAAATAAGCCGGCGTACGGCCTTCCCGTTTCGCCTTGGCCTCGTAGCGCGTGCCACCAAAATCCACCCAAGGTTTGCGCCAGTCGTCGGAACATTCCGCAGCCCAAACGAAGTCCGGCGATCGCATGACGCGTGCGAGCGCGTAAGCTGCGTAATCCGCGATGTCTGTCGCAAAGCGCAGCTCGCCATCTTTTTTTAGTATGCGAGCGAGCCGTCGCAAGCTGTCACTTTGGATGAACCGTCGTTTCCAATGGCGCCGCTTCGGCCAAGGATCGGGGTAAAGCAGATCGATGCGCGAAAATGCCGCATCGGGCAACCAATCGAGCAGTTCACTGGCGTCGCCGTAATAGAGACGGATGTTCGTCAGTGCATGTTCATCAAGTGCAACCAGAGCTTTGGCAATTGCATTGATGAAGGCATCGGTCGCGATAAATCCGGTGTCGGGTTGAGCCTGCGCCTGGGCAATTAAATGCTCAGCGCCGCCGAAGCCGATTTCGAGTCGCAGATTGTCGACCGGTCCAGCAAACAGCGTTTGCAGAGCGAGTGGCGCCGGCTTGGCGAGATCGAGCGCGACTTTTGGCAGCAACGCGTTGAAAAGCGCGGCCTGACGCGGCTTGAGTGAGTGACCTTTGCGGCGGCCAAAGAATGCGCGTTGCGATTGTGCCGTGGCGTTCTGTCGCTCGATCATGATCGTCATTCGTCCGTGCCGAATGATACGACACCGGCTTGCAAAAACTGAAATGCCCTGCTTTCGCAGGGCAAAACAGCTTAATCTGAAGGCGCCCTGAAGAGCCTATTTCACCGCGCCACGGATTGCGGAAGCCAGATCCGTCTTTTCCCACGAGAAGCCGCCATCCTTATCGGGTGCGCGGCCGAAATGGCCGTATGCCGCGGTACGCTTATAAATCGGGCGGTTGAGTTTCAGAGTACGGCGAATATTGGTCGGTGTGAGGCGGAATAATTCCGGCAAGACTTTTTCCAGCTTCTTCTCTTCAACCTTGCCGGTGCCATGAGTGTCGACCAGGACCGACATCGGGTCGGCCACGCCGATCGCATAGGCGACCTGAATGGTGCAGCGTTCCGCCACTCCGGCAGCGACGACGTTCTTGGCGAGGTAGCGTGCGGCGTACGCAGCCGAACGGTCGACTTTGGTCGGGTCTTTGCCGGAGAAGGCGCCTCCACCATGCGGTGCATAGCCGCCGTAAGTATCGACGATAATCTTGCGGCCGGTGAGGCCGCAGTCCCCGTCCGGCCCTCCGATCACGAAATTCCCGGTCGGATTGACCAGAAAGTCGGACGGCCGCTGTGGCATCCAGCCCTTCGGCAACGCCAATTCCACGGCATCGGCGATCATCTCCTTGATCAGGCCAGGCGTATATTTTTTGCCGTTGCGGCTCTTGGCATTGTGCTGCGTGGATACCACGACCTTCGTGCAGCCGACAGGCTTGCCGTCGACATATTTGACCGTGACCTGACTTTTGGAATCTGGTTGCAGATCGTAGAGCTGACCGGAGCGGCGCTTCTCGGAAAGAACCTTCAGGATTTTGTGTGCGAAATAAATGGGTGCCGGCATGAACGAATTCTTTTCGTAGACTTCGCTTTCGCTACAGGCAAAGCCGAACATCATGCCTTGATCGCCTGCGCCTTCTTCTTCGCCGCCCTTTTTCTTCTTAGCATTCACACCCATCGCAATGTCGGGCGACTGGCCGTGCAACAATACTTCGACATCGGCGCCATAATAAGAGAAACCGTCCTGGTCGTAGCCGATGTCCCTGACCACGTTGCGGGCGATCTGTGTGATCAGTTCGCGATCGACGACCACCTTGTCACCGTGCTTGCGGAACAACGGTGCCTGACCGCGGCCTTCGCCGGCGATAACGATCTTGTTTGTGGTGGCCAGCGTCTCGCAGCCTAGCCGCGTGTTGACAAGACTGTCATCCGCGATGCCAAGTTTGATGTCGTTTTCCAGAAACGCATCGAGCACCGCATCAGAAATCTGATCGCAGACCTTGTCGGGATGACCTTCGGAAACCAACTCGCTGGTGAATAGAAAATTGGTGTGAGCCACCGATACAACTCCTCGCGTGACGCGGCTGTGCCTGCCGCGGCTTGTTTTGTCCGGGTGGTTCTTGCAGCGGCGGCGGATGAGGTCAAGATGCGGGCAGTGGTGGGCAGATTCCGCGTTAACGATGGGATTTGACCCCTTTAATCACTCCGTGCCGGCAATCTGCTCCACCAAATCGACGATGCGCCGGCGCATTTTGCTGTTCTTGATACGCATAAATGCTTTGGTCAGAGACAGGCCATCTGAGGTCGCGAGAAAGTCGGCAACATAGGCTGGCGACGGCGCTTCGCTCATGCCGCCGGAATGACCGGGAGAATGTGGCGCACCCTCGAAAAAAAAGGAGACCGGGACCTGAAGGATATGGGCAATCTGTTGCAACCGGCTGGCCCCAATGCGGTTGGTTCCTTTTTCGTATTTTTGGACTTGCTGGAAGGTAAGGCTAAGGGCGTCGCCGAGCTTTTCCTGGCTCATGCTCAGCATCATGCGCCGCATACGCACGCGCGAACCCACGTGCTTGTCGATCGGGTTCGGTGCCTTCTTGGCCATAACTGTCTCCTGTGCCCCCACTTTTACGTGTAGTTGTCACAAGTGAATGTCCCAGCGCAATGCGCGGATTCTCTGTATTCGGGAAAGTGAGTGTAAATAAGTCATAGACTTCAGCGGTTTTCGCATCATCAGAAATTGACGTTCCACATAGATTGGCGCCCGCAAAGGTTGATTTGCGTACGTCGCAACTTGGATAAGGTGTTTTAAAACAGCGCAATTTATGCGCGAAGTCGCCGTCGCCCCACGATTACAAGGCTCAATACGAGGGCGAGAACTAGAAAGTAATTGCCATAGCTCAAATAGATCGTGGGCTCGATCGCGATTGGCAGACGTGCATCAAGTACTCCATCGACTCCCAGCGGTAATTTGCTGACGATCCTCCCAACCGGATCGATTACAGCCGAAATACCGGTATTGGCTGCGCGCACCAGTGGTAAGCCTTCGGCGACAGCGAGAATGCGTGCTTGCTGGAAATGTTGGTAGGGCCCGGAGCTGATACCAAACCAGCCGTCATTCGTGACGTTGACCAGCCAGCCCGGCCGCTCCCCGGATGGCACAGCGGCGTCGGGAAAGATGGCCTCATAGCATATCAGCGGCAACATTTTTGGGGCGCCGGCCACGTCCATCGCGCGCCGGCGATCACCAGACAAAAATCCGCCGACGACCTTTGTGAGCTGCACAAGCCCGATCCGTTCAAGCAACCGCTGGAATGGCAGGTACTCGCCGAACGGAACAAGATGCACCTTGTCATAGATGCCGCGGATCGAACCGTCGGCATCGATGACATAAATCGAATTGTAGGCCTGCGGATTGTTAACGTTGGCATTGGATGCGGGTCGCACAGCGCCAGTGATTAATTCGGTGGAAGGCTTGAGCAACGCGGCGATTTGCGCGAGCGCATCAGGTTCACGTGTGAGAAAAAAGGGAAACGCGGCCTCCGGCCAAATCAAATGGGTTACGTCCCGCGCTCCGTTGGATTGCGGGCCGGTCGTGCGGTCGGATAATCGCAGATAGCGATCCATCACTTGTGGTTTGGCGGAATAATTGAACTTGTCGTCCTGCGGAAGATTAGGCTGCATGACACGCAGTTTGACGCCACTTACGTAGCTCGTCGGGTGCGACCACAGCCTTGTCGCCCCGTAGCCGACAAACGCAACCAGTACTGCCAGCGCGAGAACAAGCGGACGATAAGGATGGCGCGTGTCCATTTTGTCGTCGATGATAGTCGCCGGGGTTGCGCAAATGGCTATGCAGAAGAACGTCAGCGTCCAGATGCCGAATAGGGAAACGGTTTGCGCCAGCACGAGGGGCTCAGTGAGGGCGTAACCAAAAGCATTCCAGGGAAATCCGGAGAGGAGATGACCCCGTAGCCATTCAGCGGCGGTCAATGTTGCCGCGAGTGCCAGGATGCGTTCGGGCCCGCGCACCCACATCAGCCGTGCAACGCCCAGCCCCAGCGCCGTGTAAAGCGCGAGATAGGCCGGCAACCCGGCGACCGCCAAAGGCAAAAGCCATCCGAATGTCTTTACATCGACCAGAAAGGCGTAACCGATCCAATAAAGACCGGCGAGAAAATATCCGAAGCCGAAAAACCAGCCCGCCACTGCAGCGGCCACAGGTCCGCTCCACCGGGCGGCAGCAGACCCGTCGATGAGCCAGACCAGCACCGGAAACGTCACGAACAATACAGGCCAGGCATTGACCGGGGCCATGGCCAGCGCAGATGCCGCGCCGGCGATAAAGGCAATCAATGAGCGCCGCCAGCCGGACGCCAGCATAACGGCATGAGCGAGTCGAATGAGCGTCACGAATGGCGCGTGCCTGGCTCGGAGCCGGCATCCTTCGATGATGGTGTGCTGTCGCCGGCCGACGGCGACGGGAGGACGCTGGCGAGCGCACTATCTGTTTCCCGCCGGCGTACTTCGCGTGGCCGGTCGCGGCGCTCCTTCAGGCGCGTGATTCTCACGCGTTTGACGCGGCGCGGATCGGCATCAAGGACTTCGAATTCAAAAAGACCGGGACCGGGCACGATTTCGCCCCGGACGGGCAGGCGCCCAGCGCGCGTCACCAGATAACCGCCGATGGTATCGACTTCCTCTGCGGCATCGCCAACGTCAAAATCATTGCCGACCGTGCCCACCACATCCTCGATTTTGGCGCGGGCGTCGGCAACGAAGGATCCGTCGGGTTGCTGGGCGACAGCCGGCAGTTCATCTTCATCGTGCTCATCAGCAATTTCGCCGACGATTTGCTCGACGATGTCTTCGATCGAAGCCAGTCCGTCGGTGCCGCCGTATTCGTCAACGACCAGCGCCAGATGAATTCGCGTCGCCTGCATGCGGGCGAGCAGATCGATGACCCGCATGGAGGGCGGCACGAACAGTATTTCGCGCACGATCTTGGTGGCCGATAGAGGCATTCCGAGATTGACCGCCTTGAGATCAAGGTCGGCAGGCAGAGGCTTCTTACGTTTGGCGTTCTTTTCCGGATCAACGGCCGCGCGCGCAGTCATGAACGCAATCACGTCGCGAATGTGCACCATTCCTACCGGATCATCGAGCGTGTCGTTATAAGCCACGAGCCGCGAATGGGCGGCACCTTCGAATACGCGTACGAGCTCACCAAGCTTGATGTCCTGCTGCACCGCGATGATGTCCGCCCGGGGAACCATCACGTCGCCGACGCGGCGCTCGCGAAGCCCGAGAATATTCTTGAGCATCCGGCTTTCTTCCGGAGAGAAGCCGGATTCGCCGGGACTCATGACATCGAGAATATCCTTAAGATCCGCGCGCACGCTGCTCGGCTTCCATCCGAACAATGTTCGCAGCGCACGCATGAACCAGTTATCGCCGCCTTCCTGTGCGGGCGGCACGGGCACCGGTAAATTGCGGGGCTCGAAAGAAGAAGGCCCACTCGGGCTGGGATTGGATGGATCGTTGTCAGGCATGGCCGATCAGTCGTTGCCAACATCGCGCGAGAGGTAGGGGTCCGGCATGTTCAGATGCGTCATGACTTTACTCTCGAGCCCTTCCATTTCCCCGGCTTGGCTATCGTTTTGGTGATCGTACCCGACGAGGTGAAGAAAACCATGAACCGAAAGATGGGCGAGGTGATGAAGGAATATACGATTTTCATCATCGCACTCCCGTTTAAGCGTCTCGTAGGCGATGACGATGTCGCCGAACAAGTGGACGTCTTCGCTGCCTTTTTGGCCGGACGCCGGAAATGACAGCACATTTGTCGGTTTGTCGATTCCGCGCCACTCGCGATTGAGTCTAGCTATCGTCGCATCGTCGGTAAGTAGGACGCTTACCTCGCCAGCCGCAGTTGCGAGTGTAGCTGCTGCCGCAGCAATTGCATTGCGCACGGTTTTTGCCGCGAGAGGTTGCGTCTCCCAAAGCTGTGATTGTGTCTGAACGTCAATGTGCGGCGGCAACGGGCGCCGCTGCGGCGCCGGCTTCATCCCTTACCCCCGCGTGCGGGTACGGCGCGGTCGTAAGCCTCAACGATACGCGCCACCAGCTCATGGCGGATAACGTCTTCATGTGTGAAGGCGGTATGGCCGACGCCCTCGATCCGAGCGAGCAGCTTGACCGCTTCGGCCAATCCCGAGGTCTGCCCGGGCGGCAAGTCGACCTGGCTTGGATCGCCCGTGACGATCATGCGGCTATTCTCACCCAACCGCGTGAGAAACATCTTCATCTGCATTGACGTCGTGTTCTGGGCTTCGTCAAGAATGACCGCGGCGTTCGACAAGGTACGCCCGCGCATAAAGGCCAACGGCGCAATTTCTATCTCGCCCGCCTGTAAGGCACGCTCGACGATACGAGCGTCCATCAAATCATACAGTGCGTCGTAAATCGGACGCAGATACGGATCGACTTTTTCGCGCATGTCGCCGGGAAGAAAACCAAGGCGCTCGCCAGCCTCAACTGCCGGCCGGGACAGAATGATGCGATCGACCTCTTTTCGCTCATACATCTGAATTGCCTGTGCAACCGCAAGCCAGGTCTTGCCGGTGCCGGCGGGCCCGGTCCCGAATACGAGCGAATGACGCTTAAGGGCGCGAATATAGGCGTCCTGTGCGGCGGTCCGCGCGCGTACCGGACGCTTGCGCAGGTTGATCTCCTCGAAAGCCGGGCGCGGCGCCGCCGGGTCGTAGTCAAACAGCGAACCTTGCGCGATGGCCTGGCGAATGGCGCCTTCGACGTCGCCCTGACTTAAATCATGTCCGCGCTTGAGTTGCTCATAAAGGCCTTCCAGCACGCGCCGCGCTTGCTCACAAGCACCCCGCGACCCCGCAATGGTTAGGTGATTGCCGCGTTGCTCCGCCACGACGCCAAGACGACGTTCGATCAGCGCGAGGTTCTGTCCATACTGCCCAAAAAGGACTGAAGCGAGCTTATTGTCCTCGAACGCGAGCACGGTCTGCGTCGTGGCTGTCTCCTCGGAGGCAGCGGGGGGCGGGATCACTGAATCCGTCGTACGCAAAGCTGTTTTAAACTCCTGCCAAGGCAAGCGCGGGCGTGGATGTTGGGTCGGCGAAAGTGCCAAAAAGACTGTTACTGCCGATCTCGGTAATGGTCACTCGCCTGATCGAGCCAATCAGTTTGTCAGGCGCCATGACATGGACCGCCTGCAAATAGGGCGAGCGTCCGACGATCTGCCCGGCCAACCGGCCCGGCTTTTCCAACAATACATCGATGGTGCGGCCAGCGAAGCTGGAGTTGAATCCTCGCTGATGACGCGTGATAAGAGCCTGCAAGCGCTGCAAGCGTTCGGACCTTTCCTCTTGCGGGACCTGGTCGTCCAACTCCGCCGCGGGAGTTCCGGGGCGCGCTGAGTATATGAATGAAAACGCGCCAGCAAAGCCGACCTCATCGACGAGCGTAAGCGTCTGGCGAAAATCGGCTTCGGTCTCACCCGGAAAACCTACGATGAAATCGGAAGTGAATGCGAGGTCGGCGCGGCCGGCACGCAGGCGCGCAATCACGTCAAGGTAATCCCGACGCGTATGTTTGCGATGCATCGCCGCGAGAACGCGATCGGAGCCGGATTGCACCGGCAAATGGACATAAGGCATCAGGGCCGGCAGCTCGGCATGAGCGGCGATGAGATCGCCGTTCATGTCGCTGGGATGACTGGTCATGTAGCGCAAGCGCAGGATGCCAGGCACCTCTGCAAGACGCCTGAGCAATTTGCCAAGTGTCGCCGGCCGGCCATCGAAACCGAGCCCATGATAGGCATTCACGTTTTGGCCAATCAGCGTTATTTCGCGTACCCCTGCCTCGGCCAGTCGCGTCACCTCCGCGACAATTTTTTCCACCGGCCGGGACACTTCGACGCCGCGCGTATAGGGCACGACGCAGAACGTACAGAACTTGTCGCAGCCTTCCTGCACCGTGACGAACGCAGAAATACCGCGTTTGGCAATCGCGTCCCGGTGCGGCGGCGTCAGAACATCAAACTTGTCTTCGATTGGAAATTCCGTATCGACGACCTTCTCGCCGCCTTGCGCGCGCGTCACCATTTCCGGCAGGCGATGATAGTTTTGCGAGCCAACAACGAGATCAACCGTGCTGGCGCGGCGGATGATTTCCTTGCCTTCGGCCTGCGCGACGCAGCCCGCCACCGCGATCATCATGCGGCGGCCCTCGCGTGCCGCGGCCTCTTTGGCCTCGCGGAGCCGACCGATCTCCGAATAAACCTTCTCCGCGGCCTTTTCGCGAATGTGACAGGTATTCAGGATGACGAGATCGGCCTCATCGGGATCGGCCGTTTCAGTGAATCCCGCCGGCGCCAGCGTGTCCGCCATACGATGGGAATCGTAGACGTTCATCTGACAGCCAAAGGATTTGACGTGAACTTTGCGGGGTCTGCTCATGCCGTTTCGGTGCGAAGCGCCTGCAATCTAGCCTGTCGTGGCGGGACTTGTCCCGCCGAACCATATATTTGATTTTACAACGATTTTAAGACTTGTTGGAACCAGGATCAGAAATAACCCGTCTAATTCACCGGTTCCGCGGCTTTCCCCGCAGCGCAGCTGCCAATTGTCGGCGTACCGCGTACTCCAGCTGCTTCGTCATGGTCTTGCGGTCGACGGCGAAGTCCGCGGGCAACGGATCGCCATAGGTGACCAAAGCGTCCACCGCGCCCTGTCCGATGAAGGCCTTGATGTGCGGCATGAAATCGAGATCGCCGTACCACGCAACCAAAGGACGATGCTGGCGTCCCATCGGCATGCCGTGTTGTCCGACATAGCAGATGGACATCGGCTGGATGACGATATTGTCGCTGCCGCTACTCGCGGCTTCTTCAACCGCGCCGAGCAGCGCGGAGCGGAAGGGCAGCACCCGGTTGCCGTCGCTCGATGTTCCTTCGGCGAACAGCACCACCGAAACACCGCTTTCAATGCGCTTGACGATTTCGGTGACAGCGTCGCCGGTCTGATGCCGACGTGTGCGATCCACGAAAACCGTATGCTGCAGTTCCGCCGTGATGCCGACCAGCGGCCATGTGCGTACTTCGCTTTTAGCGACAAATGCCACCGGTGCGATTGAGCCAATCACCAGGATGTCGGCCCATGAGATATGATTTGACACAAACAGCGTGGCGCGACCGCGCATAGGCGCCCCATTGACACGGACGCGAATGCGTAAAAGCGAGCAAAGAACCCGATAGTAGTTTGATGCGATAAAACCCCAGCCGGGTAATTTCAATATACCGAGGAGCCACTGTACTGAAATCAATAGCGGCGTCATTGTGAAGAAGAATGTCGCGATGAAAAGCGCGCGCGCCATCGTCTAATCCAAAGCGACCATCGCTAGCGCTTCTTGTCGCCATCGAGCGGTACGGCGTACAGCTCAAGCCGATGATCGACGAGTTTAAAGCCAAGCTTGCGCGCGATCTCGCCCTGCAAGCGTTCGATTTCCTCGGACTGGAATTCGGTCACTTCGCCAGTGCGCAAGTTAATCAGATGGTCGTGGTGGGAATCGGAGTGGGGCTCGTAACGTGCGCGGCCGTCGCGAAAATCATGCCGTTCGATGATTCCGGCGTCTTCGAACAGACGCATTGTGCGGTAAACGGTAGAAATCGAGATACGGTCGTCAACCTTGGCGCACCGGCGAAAGAGCTCTTCGACGTCAGGGTGATCGTCGGACTGGGCCAGCACGCGCGCTATGACGCGCCGCTGTTCGGTCATTCGCATGCCCTTGGCCGCGCAAAGTGCCTCGATGTTCTTTTTCTCGGCGATATTTTTGTCGTCGGTAATCACGCTCTATCTCTTCGATCTGCCCGGCTCGGAACGTGCGGCTTTCTTATCATATGGAGCGTCGCGGGCATGTGTCCATCCAACTTCAAGCAAGGTCGCGGCGGAGCACAAGGGCGGAGGCAGGTTTGCCTCCGTGTCCGCGATAATAATTGGGGCGGCGCGAAACCTCATGAAAACCGGCCCGTTGATAAAGGCGGAGCGCCGGATCATTGTACTCGTCGACCTCCAGAAATACGGTGCGCACGCCAAGGCCGGCAAGCCGGCGCAAATGCAGATTGAGCAACTGGCGCGCCAGACCCCTTCCGCGCTGCCTGCGGGCAACTGCAACGGAGAGGATTTCTGCCTCATCCTCCACCAGGCGCGACATGATGAATCCGGCGAGCTTCGTGCCTGTCATTGCGCGATACGCGATGACGTGCCGGTCGAGCAACAGGTTCTCGACCTCTTGTTCGCTCCAGCCCCGCTGGAACGATGCTCCATGCAGGATTGCGATGGCAGATGCATCACGCGGGTCAGCCTCGGACATCGCCGGTTCGGCGCGCGCAAAAAAGCTGCTCATGAAACCGATCATCGGCGAGCCAGTTGTACCGCGTCCTGGGGATGGGCGTCGGGCGCACGCAGGTAAAGCGGCTTCGGGGGTGTCGTGGTGTCGAGCGCCGCCGCACCCAGCCGCGCGACCCAGTCGATGTGCGGTGCGCCGCGTTGATCCACCACGCTCGGCGCGGGCTCCCCGGCGGGCCACAAGGACGCGAGTTTGTTGGCCGCGGAACCGGTGATGCGCGGCGCGCTGGCCGTCGCAACTCTCAAGGCCTCGCGCAGTGGCGCGATGCGAGGCGAAACCACGGTGCGGCCGCCGGGCCCGAATACCTGCAGATATACGTGATCGTGACGGGCGTCGATCGCCACGACCACCGGAAGCGTGTCATCGGCCGCGATGAAAGGCGCGGCGAACGCTGCGAGTGTCGACAACCCGACCGCGGGTCTGCCGGAAGCGAGTGCAATCCCACGGGCCGCGGCGATGCCGACGCGCAGCCCCGTGAAGCTGCCGGGACCGGTGGTAACGGCAATGCGATCAAAGTCCGCAAAGTCGAACTGAGACCGTTTAAGGACGCGCGCAACCAGCGGCATCAACGCCTCGGCATGACCGCGTGCCATTTGCAACAATTCATGCACGCTCGCGTCGGCCTGTTCGGTGTCGAGCACCGCAGCCGAACAGGCGTCGAGCGCAGTATCGATGGCAAGAACGCGCATTGAGAACCAGGGGCCCGCGAAAGCGAACAATCCAGTAATGGCCAGCCTTCGATTGTACCTTAAATGCCGATAGGACCGCGCGCTCTTTCTTCGCGGGCTACATCGGTCGGACCTCGACGACCTCGGGCACGAAATGCTGGAGTAGGTTCTGGATGCCGTGCTTAAGCGTCGCGGTCGATGAAGGGCAGCCCGAGCAGGCGCCCTTCATATTGAGGTACACAATACCCTCCTTGTAGCCACGAAAGGTGATGTCTCCGCCATCGCCGGCTACGGCCGGACGCACACGCGTTTCGATCAAGTCCTTGATCGTGGCGACGGTGTCCGCGTCCTTGTCATCGAAGAATTCATCCGTCGGCGATTGCGCCGGCTGCGCGTCGTCGGTGAGCAGTGGAGCTCCCGACATATAATGTTCCATGATGGCCCCGAGGATCGCCGGCTTCATCTGTTGCCAGTCGCCATCGGTTTTGGTTACCGAAATAAAATCGGAACCGAAAAAAACACCGCCAATATTCGGGAGGTCAAACAGGCGGCTAGCCAGCGGCGATTGCACGGCGGCCTCCTTCGACGACATGTCGAGAGTGCCGGTTTCAAGCACCGGACGACCGGGCAGGAATTTCAGCGTGGCAGGATTAGGCGTCGCTTCGGTTTGGATAAACATCGAACTTGCTCCTTGCTCGCACGGGTTCAAGGCCCGTGGGCAGCCGGACTATAGCGTATAAATGGCGATCGGACGCGCCGTGGTCAACCGGCAAGAAAACGGGGTTAAATCACGAGCTCGCGTCGATATCGTCATCGCTCAGGTGGCCCGGGACGAGGGCCACCGGAATCGGGAATGTGCCCGCCGTCTTGGCCAGATTGGACACAAGAGGACCCGGGCCTTCCTTGCCGATTCCCGCCGCCAGCACGAGGATGCCGATGTCGGCATCCTCCTCGATAAGCTTCGTAATCTCTTCCGCGGTATCGCCTTCGCGGATGACCCTGTCCGGCGTGATGCGGGCGATTTTTTTCGCACGCGCCGCAAATTTGTCGAGCGTGGCGTTCGCGGCCTCCTGCTGCTCAGCCTTCATAAGATCGGCAACGCCAAGCCATTGTTGATTGCGATCGCCGGGTTCGATCACGCGCAGCATCACGATCTGGGATTTTGTCCGGCCCGCACGCTTGGCGGCCCAATACACCGCCCGATCGCATTCCTCGGTGTCATCGATGACGACCAGGTATTTGCGCTTGTGGCCGGCCTCGTAGCTGCGACGCTTGCTGCTCATGGGCGCGAAGGGTCCTGTCTGTTCATATGCGAGCTCGTGGTGCACAAGCGGGCAATGGTGGCACGGCGGCTGCGGCGCCGACAAGGCGGGTTTTCCGCGCTGCAACTAGTGATGCACGAAACCGACGATATCCTTGACCGCCTTCATGGTTTCCGCAGCGATCGCTTGCGCGCGCTGCGAACCCTCCGCCAATACCGAATCGATATAGACCGGATCCTGCACGAGCTTCTTCATCTCGGCGCCGATCGGACCCAGCTTGGCGACGGCGAGATCGGCCAGCGAGTTTTTGAAGGTAGAAAATTGCCCGCCGCCAAACTGGCCAAGCACCTCGCCTTTACTCACGCCTTGCAGCGCTGCGTAGATGCCGACCAGGTTGTCAGCCTCGGCTCGCGGGGCCAGTCCTTTTTCGTCGCTTGGCAGTGGTTCGGGGTCCGTCTTTGCCTTGCGGATCTTCTGGGCGATGGTGTCCGCGTCATCCGTGAGATTGATGCGCGAATAGTCGGAGGCTTCCGACTTTGACATTTTTTTTGACCCATCGCGCAGCGACATCACGCGTGTTGCAGGTCCCTGGATCAGCGGCTCCGGCTGAGGGAAGAATGCATCACCATATCCGTGTGCCTCAATGGAAGCCGCGAAATCGTTGTTGAATTTCTGCGCGATGTCGCGCGACAGTTCGAGATGCTGTTTCTGATCTTCGCCGACGGGCACGTGCGTTGCGCGATAGACCAGAATGTCGGCAGCCATCAGGTTCGGGTAAACGTAGAGCCCGACCGACGCGTTCTCCCGGTCCTTGCCGGCCTTTTCCTTGAATTGCGTCATGCGGTTTAGCCAGCCCACCCGCGCGACGCAATTAAAGACCCAGGCAAGCTCGGCATGCTCGGCAACCTGACTCTGGTTGAAGATGATGTGTTTCTTCGGATCGATGCCGCAGGCAAGAAAGGCGGCGGTGACCTCGCGCGTCGCACGCGGCAATTCGCTTGGATCCTGCCAGACGGTGATGGCGTGCAGATCGACCACGCAATAGAGGCAGTCGTAGCGATTTTGCAGCGCGACGAATTTGGTGATCGCGCCGAGATAGTTGCCGAGGTGCAGGTTGCCGGTGGGCTGCACGCCGGAAAATACGCGTTCCTTGAACGCCATTGCCCGTCCTCTTCGATTGTGTGCGGAGCCATGCCACGGCGGAGGCGCGCGGCGCAAGACCCTTAGTTACGCACGCGAAGTGCCGCAACGATGTCCTTCAATCTAGCAACGCCAAAAACTTGCATTGCGATCCCATAAGCGGTGACGCCGAATGCCACCAGTCCGGCAAGCGCGGCAAGATGCAATGGCGATGTCACCGAAACCGGCAGCGCCTGGGCGAGGAGACCAACTGCGACGGCCATCACCGCGGTCGCAAGTCCAATGCGCGGCAATCTCCGCCTCGCGGTCCTGTCGAGTTTTAACTGGCGCCGCCAAAAAAGGATCCCGCCCAGCAAAATGGCCCCTACCCAGGCGGAGATCGCGATTGCGGCGGCGATGCCCGTGTGCCCATAACGGGGGAAAAGCAACACGCCCCCGATGATAGCCGCGGCAAGGCCGCAAAGCGCCGTAAGCATCGGCGTGTGCGTATCTTCGTGGGCGAATGAAACTGCACCGAATATTTTATCCAACACGTGCCCGGGCAGGCCGGCGCAGATTGCAGCAAGCGCGGCTGCGACGGCCGTTGTGTCTTGCGGGCCGAAGGCGCCGCGCTCGAACAAGCCGCCCGCAATCGGGATCGCCAGGAGCGCAAACCCCGCAGCCGCAGGCAGCGCGAGGCCGAGTGAAATCTCATAGGCGCGCGATTGTGCCGCTGCGGCCGCCGCCTTGTTCTTGGCGTGCACGCTCGCTGAAATGCGTGGCACGATGACTGCGGCGATAGCCACCGAGGCAATGCCGAGCGGCAACTCATAAAGCCGGTTGGCGTAATAGAGCCAAGATACTGCGGCTGGTGACGCGGAGGCGATGGCGGTGGCCGCAATCAATTTGAGCTGTGGAACACCGGTGGCAATCAGTCCGGGCAGGGCACGTCTGAAGAATGCTTTTGTCCGATCGTCCGTGCCGCCGGGAGCGCGTTGCCAGCGTTGACCGGTGTACAGCCACGTTGCCGATGTTACGGCCAGCTGAATCGAACCCGCGACGGTAACGGCAGCGGCAAGCCAGAATGCAATGCGGCTTTGCCCGATATCGTCATCGGGCAATATGACGAGTGCAAATATCAGTACCACGTTGAAAAGCATTGTGCTGATCGCGACCGCGGCCACTTTGCCTTCAGCGTTGAGTGCGGCGGCGATCACGGCCACCAGCCCCACCAGAACGATGTAAGGCGCAACCATGAACAGCAGGAACGTTGCAAACAGCTGATGCCATTCTTCGAATCCCGGAGCAATCAGAGCGATCAGGTATTTTCCGAAAAAAATCGCGAGCAGCGCGATGCCGCCGGCACAACAGAACATCGCCAGCAGACAGCGCCGGGTGAATCGATCGGCCGCTGCGGCCCCATGTCTGCCACGGCGAAGCTTCAGCCAGACCGGCACGAAGGCGCTGTTGAGCGCGCCCTCGGATAACAAACGGCGAAAGAAATTCACCACCTGCAGAACTACGAAAAAAGCCTCCGCCCATGGCCCGGCGCCCAGCAGCGCGGCGATCCAGGCGTCGCGCAAATAGGCCAACACGCGTGACACCAATGTGCCCCCGCCAACGGTGGTGATATCGCGAGCCAGTGACATCAGACGATCCCGTGCGCGGCACTCTTAGCCTGTGGGCACGCGCCCGTCACCACGCGCCGTGGTCGTGCTTGCCGCAGCGCCTTCGGTCGATATAGTGCGCGCGCTATTCAAAAGGAGGACGCATGACGGCAGCCCGCTACGACGTGCTCGGCATCGGAAACGCAATCGTCGATGTCATCGCCCGCGCCGAGGACGATTTTTTGGTGGCGCAGGGCATGCACAAAGGGACGATGGCGTTGATCGACGAGGCGCGTGCGCAGGCGATCTATGCTGCGATGGGGCCGGGGGCGGAAAGTTCGGGCGGCTCGGCAGCCAACACCATCGTGGGGGTCGCGAGCTTCGGGGCCCGCGCAGCCTTTGTCGGCAAGGTTAAGGATGACGAGCTCGGACGTGCCTTCGCGCACGATATCCGCGCCGCCAATGTGGCCTTTGACACCAAGCCGGCGACCGCGGGGCCGTCGACCGCGCGCTGCTACATCATGGTGACGCCCGATGGCGAGCGCACCATGAACACGTATCTGGGCGCCGCGCAGGATCTCAAGCCCGGCGACCTCGATGAGGCGCAGATCGCGAGCGCCGAGGTTACCTATCTCGAGGGCTATCTGTGGGATCCGCCGCAGGCGAAAGAGGCTTTCGTGAAAGCGGCCAGTATTGCGCACAAGGCCGGCCGCCGCGTCGCGCTGACGCTGTCGGATGCGTTTTGTGTGGACCGCTATCGGGCAGAATTTCTCGATCTCATCCGCAAAGACACAGTCGATATCGTGTTCGCCAATGAGCGCGAGCTGCACAGTCTCTATGAGACCGCCGATTTCGACACGGCGGTGAAAGCCCTTCGCCACGACGCGAAGCTCGCGGCGGTCACGCGCAGCGAAAAAGGCTGCGTCGTGGTGCAACGCGACGGCGTCGAGGCAGTGGCGGCGGAACCGGTGCAACAGGTTACGGATGTGACCGGTGCAGGCGATCTCTTTGCTGCCGGCTTTCTCGTCGGTTTGGCGCGCGGGAAGGACCACCGCACCGCCGCCCGGCTGGGGGGCCTCGCCGCGGCCGAAGTCATTCAGCACATCGGTGCCCGCCCGGCGGTATCGCTTAAAGCACGCGCGGCCGACAACGGCCTCGCGATCTAGATTTCAAGATTGGCTGAGAGGCAATTTGGGTGAGACGTCGGGATAGCCGGCGGCGCTGATCGCAAGCGATTGGTAACCAATTGGTAACCGAACGTGGTTACCGATTGGTGAACAACCGATCAAAGGACGTCAGAGCCATGGCGAAGCGCAAGGCGATTGAAGCAGCCGGCGGCGAACCGGCGACAAATCCTGACAGCGCAATCCAGCTCCCGCCGGTCAATATGGAGTTGCCGTTCGTCGTGGCGGCGTCGATTTCACCCGCAAAAGCCGAGCCGGAGCCCGAAACAGATGGCGATGCCACCGGCGCAACGGCCGCCGCCGGTGAAACTTCTGAGGCAGTGCAAGGTCTCGAAGAGACGCCAAAAATCGACCCGCCGAAGCGCCCGCTCTCTTTCTTGCGTCCCCGTCAAAAGCGCTTTGCCTTGCTCGCCGCTTCGGTGGCGATCGCGGCTGCATTTGGAGCAATCGTGGGTGCCGCAGCGACCGGCGGTTTCTCCAAGCCAGCGGCGGCCGATGTCGCAAGCGAAGAGAGCCAGGCGACACAGCAATCCGTCGCGCGTCTTGCCGTGGAAATCACGAGCCTCAAGGCGAGCCTCGAGGCTGCCAGCAAATCTGCCAACGGCCAGATTGCCAGGATCAGTGAGCGTCTCGCCCGCGAGAGCGCCGATGTCACGGGCGGCCTCGCGCCACCGCAAAGCATTGCGGCGACAAGCCAGGCGTCCGCGCCGTTCCCGCCGGCGCGTCGCGATGCGCAGCCTGCGCGGCCATCGATCTTGGCCGGCTGGTCGATCCGCGAAACACGCGACGGCTACGTTTACGTGCAGGGGCATGGCGACGTGTACCAGGTCGTGCCGGGTGCGCCACTGCCAGGCCTCGGGCGTGTCGAACAGATCACGCGTCAGAACGGACACTGGATGGTGGTGACACCGAAAGGCATTATCGTGTCGATGCGCGACCGCCGCTATTTCGAGTAATTCTGAGGTTTTAACGCGAACCGTATGACAGAGCGGCGCCCGCAAGGCGCCGCTCTTCATTTGCGCGTGAGGCCATAGCGAGCACCACAAAACCGTGTCAGATTTCGACGCAGTCAATGGCGCGGGTCATGTCATGCACGATAGGTCATTAAAAATTCCGTTGGCGTCAGCCGCGGTTTTAATTTGGTCTATCGCAGCCGCGGTGCCGGCCGCAGCGCAAGGCGCGGCGCCGCCCGTCAAGCCTGAGATGACGCAAAGCTGCCCGGGCCTGATCGCGGCACGGCCGCCCTCGATCGAGCGCGCCAGACTGCAACTTGCGGCGCTCGAACGTGATCAGGTGCGCATCAGCTATATCGGCCACTCGACCTTTTTGATTGAAAGTCCGCAGCTGGTGCGTATCGCCACCGACTACAATGATTACGTCAGGCCGCCCGTGCCGCCCGACATTGCAACAATGAATCATGCGCACTCGACGCACTACACATTGTCGCCCGACTCGAGCATCAAGTATGTCCTGCACGGGTGGGTCGACGACGAAAAGCCGGCGCGCATCGATCTGCAATACAAGGATGTGCGCGTGCGCAACGTGCCGACCAACATCCGTACGTTCGATGGGGGCACGGAACGGCACGGCAATTCGATTTTCATCTTTGAGGTCGGCAATCTATGCATCGCGCATCTCGGCCATTTGCATCACACGCTGACGCAGCCACAACTCAACGAGATCGGCCGGGTCGATATCGTGCTGGTGCCGGTCGACGGCTCCTACACGCTCGATCTCGACGGCATGGTCGAGGTGCTGCACTCGCTCAAGGCGCCGCTGATGATCCCGATGCACTATTTCAGCGCCTACACGCTCGATCGTTTCCTCCAGCGTGTCCGGCAGGAATGGGACGTTGAAATTGCCGAAATCCCATCGCTGGTGGTGTCCAAGGCAGGCCTCCCGGCAAAGCCGAAAGTGCTTGTGCTGCCAGGCCATTAACCTGCGCTTATTAACCGCACCAGGACGCGCCAGCAGCGGACGGTCACGGCCGCCAAATTGCCGCCGCTATTAACATCTTATCAACAGCCCGGTTGACCCAGCGGAACCAATGGTTACTTGTCGCGTTCCTGCAGCGCATATTTTTGGGCGATATTGAGGGATATTTCATGGTGCAGACTTGGAGTACTTGGAAGCGATTTCCCGATGCAAAGAGCGGCGAACACGTTGAAGCCCCCATCGGTCCCGGAGTTTACGAAGTTCGTCACACCATGACCGGCCAGGTCGTGGCGTTCGGCCATTCCGGCAACGTCGCCAACGCGCTCGCCGACCTCAAGCTCAACGGCAATGCCGGCGCATTCAGCCGGCTCTTCCGCAAGCAGCCGCTGGTGTCGCATGTCGCCGAACTCGAATATCGCACCTGCGCGGCAACCAGCCGCTCCGAAGCCAAGACGGCGGCGCAACGCCTGATGGGCCTGCGGCAGACCGCGTGGCGCCGGCGCATGGACACAGGCTGGGTTTCGCGCCACCCCAACTGAGCCTGAACGGATTTAGGTGGTGCCGCCGGCCATGGTGCCGGCCGCACCGTTTTCAGGCCCTTGGTTGGCCCTTTGCGTGCAGCTTTCGGATGGTCGCAGAGATCGTATAAAGTCGGTCCTTCAGTTGGGGCCACTGCAAATGCTGAGCGCGGACCAGAACGATTTCATCACCAGAACCGGAGCGGGCACGCCTGCCGGCGGATTGATGCGGCGCTATTGGCAGCCGGCGGCGCTGGTCGACGAATTGGCCGGCAACCGTCCCATCAAGCCCGTGCGTTTGTTCGGCGAAGACCTGGTCATCTTCAAAGACGGGAAAGGCCAGTACGGTCTCATCGGCCGGCGCTGCCCGCACCGCGGCACCGATCTCGCTTACGGTCGACTGGAAAATGACGGCCTGCGCTGCGCATTCCACGGCTGGCTGTTCGATGTGCACGGCCAATGTCTCGAGACGCCGGCGGAGCCGCAGGACAGCAATCTCTGCGCCAACGTCCGGCAGAAATCCTATCCGGTGGTGGAGAAGAGCGGCATCCTGTTCGCCTATCTCGGTCCCGGCGAGGCGCCGGCGCAGCCGCATTTCGACTGTTTCGTCGCGCCGCAGACGCATACCTTCGCATTCAAGGGAATGATCGACTGCAACTGGCTGCAATCTCTCGAAGTCGGCATCGATCCGGTGCACACCTCGTTCCTGCACCGTTTTTTCCACGATGAGGATCCGAGCCAGGCCTACGGAAAATTATTTCGAGATACCTCACGCGACTCCGACATGCCGATGTCGCAAATCATGCGCGAATTCACCCGCCCGCGCATTGAAGTCGAGCCGACCGAGTTCGGCTTCCGGCTTGTGACGCTGCGGCAGATCAGCGAGGCGAGCACGCACGTGCGCGTCACTAATCTGATGTTCCCCAATGCCTTCATCATTCCGATGAGCCGCGAGATGACGATCACGCAATGGCACGTGCCGATCGATGACGAGAAGCATTATTGGTACGCGATCTTCACCAGCTTCGGCGCGCCCGTCGACAAGGATGAGATGCGGCGCCAGCGCCTCGCGCTCTATCAGCTGCCGGACTACATCCCCAACAAGAACAAGAGCAATGATTACGGATTTGATCCGCACGAGCAGGAGCACGAGACCTTTACCGGCATGGGCGCCGACATCAACGTGCACGACCAGTGGGCGTGCGAGTCGATGGGTTCGATCCAGGATCGCACCAGCGAACATCTCGGCACGTCCGACAAGGCGATCAGCGCTTATCGCAAGCTTTTGCGGCAGGCCATCGAGCAGGCTGGCAAAGGCGAAAAGCCGATCATGGTGCTTGATCGCGCGCGTGCCGCCGGCATCACCGGCCCGGCGGCGGTGGACGGCATCGGCCCGGCCGATGACTGGCAGGGCTACTGGCAGAAAAGCGAAGTCAGTAAACGGCGCGCCGCGAGTTGGACGAATGGGCATTAGGCCGTAATGCCGCCGCGTTCGCGTAGATCTGGCAGCTTCGTCGAGCGTCACGACCTGTGGAGCAATGAGCAGGCCAAAGCCGCAGCTCAGGTCGAACGTGCCATAAAAAAGGAAAAGCTCGAGGTCGTACGTTTTTCCTTCGCCGACCAGCACGGCGTGCTGCGCGGTAAAACCTTGCTTGCGTCCGAGGCCGTGAGCGCGCTGCGCGCCGGCGTCACCATGACCACGACGTTGCTTGCGAAAGACACGGCGCACCGCACCGTCTTTCCGGTGTTTACGCCCGGCGGCGGCTTCGCAATGGCAGAGATGGAAGGCGGCAGCGATTTTGTCATGGTCGCCGATCCGTCGACATTCCGGATTCTGCCGTGGGCGAACAAGACCGGCTGGCTGCTGTGCGATATCTATTTCACCAACGGCAAGCCGGTACCCTATTCCACGCGAGCGCGCTGCCGCGATGCGCTCGCCACGCTCGCCAAGGCAGGCTTTGATTTCCTCGCCGGGCTCGAAGTCGAATTTCATCTGTTCAAGCTGGAAAATCCGCGCCTGGCCCCGGCCGACGCCACCTGGCCGCCGGAAGCGCCCGAGGTCAGCTTCCTGACGCAAGGCTATCAATACCTCACCGAATCACGCTTCGACATGCTCGATCCGGCCATTGAAATTCTTCGCCGCGGGATCGGGCAACTCGGCCTGCCGTTGCGCTCGGTCGAGGTCGAGCTCGGCCCCAGTCAATGCGAATTCACCTTCCGGCCGCAGCAAGGCCTCGAAAGCGCCGACACCATGGTGCTGTTTCGTGCGGCCGTTAAGCAGATCGCGCGCCGTCACGGATATCTCGCGAGTTTCATGTGCCGGCCTGCGTTGCCGAACGCGCTGTCGAGCGGCTGGCACCTGCACCAGTCGTTGCGCGATGCCAAGACAGGGCGCAACGCCTTCGCATTCGATCATCGCGACGTGCTCTCGACCGTCGGCAAACACTATCTGGGCGGGTTGCTTGCCCATGCGTGCGCGGCGGCTGTCCTCACAACGCCGACCATCAACGGTTACAAACGCTATCGGGCCTATTCGCTGGCGCCGGATCGCGCCATCTGGGCGCGCGACAATCGCGGCGCGATGATCCGCGTGCTGGGCCAGCCGGGCGAAGCCGCGACCCGTCTGGAAAACCGGGTCGGCGAACCTGCCGCCAATCCTTACCTCTATGTCGCGTCGCAGATCTATTCAGGGCTCGACGGGATCGCGCGCAAGCTCGATCCGGGCCCCTCGGCCGACACGCCCTATGAAGCGGTCGCCCCGCTCTTGCCGAAGAATCTGAGCGAGGCGTTGACCGCCCTGCGCGCCGATGAGGTGCTCCGTTCAGGCTTCGGCGGCGCCTTCGTGGACTATTACACCCACATCAAGGCGGCCGAGCTCCAGCGCTTCCAGAAGGAATCGGATGAGCGCGCCGACGTCACGCCGTGGGAGCAGAAAGAATATTTCGATTTATTCTGACGGCTCGAGATAGGGCGTGCGTGCGCGCGCCCGGCTGATGAGGCAGAAGCCCACGGTTCCGGCCATGCCGACGATCGAACAGATGAGCTTGAGTTTTGCGGGCACGCCGGGTCCCAGCGACGCCGCGTAGTCGGCGATGATTGGATCACTGGCGATGACATCGCCTGCGATCCAGCCCAGCAGGCCGGCGCCGGCCCAAATGATGAGCGGGAAATAATTGAGCAGCGCCATGAGAATATTGGCGCCGGCTACGATTGCGGGAATGCTGATGCCCAGTCCGAACACGAGCAGCGCCAGGCTTCCGTCAGCAACCGCGGCCACGGCGATGACATTGTCCAGACTCATCACGACGTCGGCGACCGCGATGAGTTTCACCGCTCGCCACAGGCTGTCGGAAGAAGAACGTCCGTTGCCGCTTTCTTCGCCGGGCACGAGCAGTTTCACGGCGATCCATAACAGCAGCGCTCCGCCTACGATCTTGACGTAGGGCAACAGCATCAGCGTCGAGACGATCGTCGCGAAGACGAGCCGCAACAGCAGCGCCACGCCCGTGCCCAGGACCATTCCCGTGAAGCGTTGTTTTTGCGGCAAATTCCGGCAGGCCAGCGCAATGACGATTGCGTTGTCGCCCGACAGCAGGACGTTGATCCAGATAATTTGGAGAACCGCTATCCAGAACTGCGGCTGTGTATTGATGTCAATGCCGTGCAGAAATTCGGTCATTCACGATCCGTGCGCGATTTGCTCAGGCCGGGTTTTCGGTGTGCGGGCGGCGCTTGCGCGGCGGGAAGCCATGCCGCGCGCGCCATGCGGGATCGAGCGTTTCTTTCCATGCGCTGTAGAGAAGGCTGACCAGCCCAAGCGCGCCGACGACGAGCAGCGACCATTGCAATATCTCGGAGCGCGCCGCGTCGGGACGCAGATGGTCGAGCAGCGTGAGATAAGGCAGCGCCCACAGCGCCACGAGTGCAGCCCAATTGCACAGGACGGAGCGCAGCGACAACGTCAGGCCCGCGTTCGGGCGGAGGTCGGAGTTCGCTGTCAAAGGCTGTCGGTTCGGCATGATCCCGCCTGCAAAAGTTTTCTGCTGACGGGAGGATAGGATCGCGACATTCGCCCACAATTCAGGATGAATACCCGGGGCGTAGCCCTTGGGTATTTTCACCTAGGGACTAATATCGGGGGTATCGCGATCTGAAAGGTCTAGAATTGATGACAAGCACAACCCACGCGGAGCGATTGCGCGCGATGGCCTTTCCGCGAGTTTTCGACGCTCACAAGGTGGTCGTCGGGCTTGTCTATCTTGCAGCGTATGCGGTGCTCGACTGGATCAGCTTCATCGAGCCTTACGCGCACCTCGGCATCACGCCCTGGAATCCAGGCACCGGCTTGAGCTTTGTCCTGCTCCTGCTGTTTGGCCTGCGCATGATTCCATTTTTGCTGATCAGCCCGCTGCTGGCGGATTTTTTCAATCAGCAATTCGCTATGCCGTGGCACATCGGAGATCCTGGCTTCGGTTTTAGTCGGCGGCGCCTATGCCATTGCATTGACCGTCCTGACGCGGCCAGGCTTGCGGTTCGATCCGACGCTGGCCTCATTGCGCGATCTCGTTTTGCTGCTGGTCGTCGCGGTTGTCAGCGCCGCCTTCGTTGCGGCCGGCTATGTCAGCCTGACGATCGCCGCCGGTCTGCTGCCGATGGCGGATTTTACAGCGGCAGCTGTGCGCTATTGGGTCGGCGACGTCATCGGCATCACGGTGATCGCGCCATTTGCCCTGTTTGCCCTGACCCGCCGCCGCATCCTTCCGGTGACGACGGAAACCTTGCTGCAATTCATCGCCATCGCGCTGGCGCTTGCACTCGTCTTCGGTCTCGCGCAGGAACAGCAATTCCAGCTGTTCTACGTGCTTTTTCTGCCGATCGTCTGGCTTGCGGTGCGTACCGGCTCGGAAGGCGTGAGCGTCGGACTCCTGGTCACGCAGCTCGGGCTCATTCTCGGCATCCAGCTGTTTCCCGCTGGCACGTTCGACGTCACGGCGTTTCAGGCCTTGATGCTGGTGCTGGCGATGACCGGCCTGGTTGCGGGAGAGCTGGTCACCGAACGGCGGCGGACCGAGTCGCAATTGCGATTGCAGCAGGATTCGCTCTCGCGTCTCGCGCGGCTCGGCAGCATGGGCGAGCTCGCCGCCGCCGTGGCGCACGAACTCAACCAGCCTTTGATGGCCGCCGGTACATATACGCGGCTCGTGAACGATGCGATGAGCGCGGCGCCGGTCGACGTCGTGACAGTCGCTGAAACCGCGAAAAAGGCGGTGGCGCAGGTTGAACGCGCCGCCGAGGTCGTCCGGCACCTGCGGGCGCTGGTGCGGCTCGATCGCAGCAACCGCGCGCCGTGCAGGCTCGAACGGATCGTGGAAGAGACAATCGAATTATGCCAGCCCGATCTCGATCGCATGCACGTGACCGCCCGAACCGCGATCGCGCCCGATATACCGCGCGTCATGGTCGACCTGCTGCAAATCGAGCAGGTGCTGATCAATCTCCTGCGCAATGCGATCGAGGCGATCGGCGACAGCGGCAGCTTGCGCGGATTGATCCTTATCGAGGCCAAGCTGACTAAAGCCGACTTTGTGGAAGTCCGGGTCGTCGACAGTGGACCGGGATTTGCGCCCCACCTGCTCGAAAGCGCGTTTTTGCCGCTGTCTTCGAGCAAGGCCGAAGGCCTCGGGTTTGGCTTGCCGCTCTGCCGCTCGATCGTCGAAGCGCATGGCGGCAAGTTATGGCTCGATCATGACGCGCATGGCGGGGCCGTTCATTTTACGCTGCCGGTCGCAAAGGCGGCGCGGGCATGACTCACATTGCGGTCATTGATGACGATGAGGCGGTGCTGGATTCATTGCGGCTTTATTTTGCCCGCCAGAGCATCGAGGCATCGTGCTTTGCGTCGGCCAAAGACTTTCTGGCCGCGATCAAGACGGGCGGGCGGTTCGATTGCGTTGTTTCGGATGTTCGCATGCCCGGAATGTCCGGCCTCGATCTCGTCCATCATCTCAAGGGCGTCGGCATCACTGCCCCGGTCATACTGATAACCGGTCACGGCGACGTCGATATGGCGGTTGCTGCCATCAAGGTTGGCGCATTTGATTTCATCGAAAAGCCATTCGATGAGGTGCGGCTGCTCGCGAGCATCCGCAACGCGATAGAAGCCAAGCAGCAACCCGAAATCGACGCGGCCGAGCTTGAAAGTCTGCGCAGCCGCTTCAATACGCTGTCAGCGCGGCAGCGCCAGGTCATGGAGCTTGCCGTTGCGGGCCTGTCCAACAAGGAAATCGGATCGCAGCTCAAGATCAGCCCGAAGACGGTGGAGAATCATCGTGCCTGGCTGATGGAGCGGATCGGTGCGCGCAACATTGCCGAACTGGTGCGCATCGCGATCAAGGTTCAAGGCGGGCCGCAGAGCTGATCAAAACGCACAGAAAGTGTCCGGATGCCTTATGCGACGACGCCTGACAAAGTCAGGCTTTATTACGAAGAGGTGGGGCAGGGCACGCCGATTCTGTTCATACATGAGTTCGCGGGCGATCATCGCAGCTGGGAGCCGCAACTGCGTGCCTTCGGCAAACGCTATCGCTGCATCACCTATGCCGCGCGCGGCTACAAACCGTCCGACGTGCCGTCAGATCCCGCCGTGTACACCTACCGGCAAGTCATGGACGATGCCGTGACGGTACTCGATCATCTGAAGATTGCACGCGCGCACCTCGTCGGCCTATCGATGGGCGGCTACACCGTTCTGCAGGTGGCGCTCAATCATCCGGTGCGCGTGTCGTCGATGGTTCTCGCCGGCGCCGGGTCCGGCAGCGAGCGCTGGTACACCGAAGAATTTCACAAGCGGTCACGCGCCCTTGCGGCACAATTCGAACGCGAGGGTTCGGCTGCGGTCGCACAATCATACGGGCATGGCCCGAGCCGCATGCCGTTCGCGCTCAAGGATCCGCGCGGGTTCGCGCAGTTCATCGCGCAACTCGGCGAACACGATCCGCAAGGCTCGGCGCACATGTCGCGCGGGTTCCAGGGCGCGCGTCCTTCACTCTACGACTTCGAAAGCGAGATACGGAAATTGACGATGCCAACGTTGATCGTGGTTGGCGATGAAGATGAGCGATGCCTGGAGCCGGCCTTGTTTCTCAAGGACGCAATCCCGGCTTCCGGGCTCTCGGTTTTTCCGAAAACAGGCCACGCGGTCAATATTGAAGAGCCCGACCTGTTCAATCAGGCGGTCGGCGATTTCCTGTCCCGCGTCGACGTCGGCAATTGGTTACCGCGCGACCCGCGCAGCCGAGCCCCGAAGCGACCGGCGTAAAAGTGGAACCTGGCGGCTCCCCGCTCATTATCGGGACAAAACCTCATCGTGGAGCGCCGCCATGCTGAAATGGGCCGTCATCTTTCTGATTATCGCCGTCATTGCCGGTGTTTTCGGCTTTACCGATGTCGAGGCTGCCTCGGCCACCATCGCGCAATGGCTGTTCGGCATTTTCCTGGTGCTGTTTTTGGGCGCCCTGGTTATCGGTTTAACCATCGGCGCCAAACTCACGTCTTGAGCGCCAGATCTCGATAACTATGTCCGCAATTTCCCGGCAACCTTCCGGGGCATTGCGGATATTATTCATGTCAGATTTTCATCAGGTGCCACTCATGCGTAACATCGTATTGGCAATTTTGACGTTCGGCCTGGTCGCGTCGTTTAGCGGTGCGGCCGCTGCCGCCGATCTTTCTCCGCAGCGTTCCTACGTAAGGCACGCTCACGTCGCGAAAGGCGCCGGCTGGCGTCGCGTCGAGGATTGGCCGCGTTTGCGCGTTGTCGAGCAGGTGCCGTACTGCGGCGACTGCGACAACGTCATCGGCCGGCCCGGCACGCAGCTGCGCTATATCGGTTACCTCCCCTGGACGCGCGGTTGCGCGCTCGGCGGGTGCGCCGGCAACTTCAACCAGGAAGGCTGCTATTGGCGCGAAGGCCCGGTTGCCGACGGCCATGGCGGCTGGACGCGCGGCTTCCAAAAAATCTGCGACTAAAGCGGAACGCCGAAGTCGGCGGGTGAGCGTGGACTAGACGTCCACGCTGGCAGCGAGCGCATTCTGCTCGATGAAGAGCCGGCGCGGCTCGACCAACTCGCCCATCAATTCGGTGAAGATGTTGTCGGCATCTTCACCTTCCTTAACCTGCAGCAACGAACGCGCGTTCACGTCGAGCGTGGTTTCCCACAACTGCTCGGGGTTCATTTCGCCGAGGCCCTTGTAGCGCTGCATCGTTACGCCCTTGCGCCCCGCACCGGTAACGGCCTCAAACAAACCGACCGGACCGTGAATCGCCCAAGTTTCGTCCTTGCGACGCAGCAAGCCAGGCCTTTCGTAGATTTTCTGCAAAGAGCCCGCATGTTCGTCGAGCTTACGGGCGTCTGCTGAGCCGAGCAGAGCCTGATCGATAATGGAAACGGTCGTCACGCCACGCAAAGTGCGGGTAAAGGTGAAGCCCGCTTCTTCGCTGAACTCACCGTCCCAGCCCCGTTCGGTTTCTTCGGAGAGGGCATTAAGACGTTTGGCAATGTACGGCGCCGCCGCTTTGGCTTTCTTCGGATCGCCGAAAATCTCGGAACTAAGCACGCCAAGGATAGCCGCCTGTTCGACGACCTGGCGGTTGTAACGGCTGTGCAGCGCATTGAGAAGATTGCGGATGGCGCGTGCCTGGTCGACCACTTTGCGCAAGTCTTCACCGGCCCGCTCTTCGCCCGAGGCAAGGCGCAGCACGGCTTCTTCGGCGCCAGTCACGATCAGATAGTCTTCCAGCGCGCGCTCGTCTTTCAAATACTGCTCGGATTTTCCGCGTGAGACTTTGTACAGCGGCGGCTGGGCAATGAATATATGGCCCCGTTTGATCAGGTCTTCCATCTGCCGGAAGAAAAACGTCAGCAGCAGCGTGCGGATATGCGAGCCGTCGACATCCGCGTCGGTCATGATGATGATCTTGTGGTAACGCAGCTTGTCCGGGTTGAACTCGTCGCGCCCGATGCCGGTGCCCAGCGCGGTGATCAGCGTACCGATCTCCTGGCTCGATAGCATCTTGTCGAAGCGCGCACGTTCAACGTTCAGGATCTTGCCACGCAGCGGCAGCACGGCCTGAAATTCCCGATTGCGGCCCTGCTTGGCAGAACCGCCGGCGCTGTCGCCCTCGACGATGAACAGCTCCGATTTCGCCGGATCGCGTTCCTGGCAGTCGGCAAGCTTGCCCGGCAAGGAAGAGACGTCGAGCGCGCCCTTGCGGCGGGTTAACTCGCGCGCCTTACGCGCCGCTTCGCGCGCGGCGGCCGCTTCCACCACCTTGCCGACGATGACCTTGGCTTCCTGCGGATGAATTTCGAACCAGTCCTGCAAAGCCTGGTTGATGACGTTCTCGACCACGGGGCGCACTTCCGACGACACCAGCTTGTCTTTCGTCTGCGACGAGAACTTCGGGTCGGGCACCTTGCATGAGAGCACTGCTGTCAGGCCCTCGCGACAATCATCACCGGTGAGCGCGACTTTTTCCTTCTTCGAGGCGCCGAGTGTGTCGGCATATTGCGTGATCTGGCGCGTGAGCGCGCCGCGGAAGCCGGCGAGATGCGTGCCGCCATCGCGCTGCGGGATGTTGTTGGTAAAGCAAAGCACGCTCTCGTGGTAACCGTCATTCCACCACAGGGCGCACTCGACGGTCATCCCCTCCCGCTCTGCGTTGATCATGACCGGATTGGGAATGAGCGCGGTCTTGTTGCGATCGATGAATTTCACGAAGGCCTCGACGCCGCCCTCGTATTTCATTTCTTCCCGCTTCTCGACTGCATGGCGCTGGTCAGCCAGCGCAATGGCGACGCCGGAATTCAGGAAGGCCAGTTCGCGCAGGCGATGCTCGAGCGTTGCGAAATCGAACTCCACCATCGTGAAGGTCTTGGTCGAGGGCAGAAACGTCACCTCCGTGCCGCTCTTGTCCTTCGCATTGCCGGTGGATTTCAGCGGAGCTTTCGCGACGCCATCGCGGAACTCCATGAAGTACTCTTTGCCGTCGCGCCAGATGGTGAGCTTGAGCCAGGAGGACAGCGCGTTCACCACCGAGACGCCGACGCCGTGCAGGCCGCCCGATACCTTGTAGGCGTTCTGGTCGAATTTTCCGCCGGCGTGCAGCTGGGTCATGATGACTTCCGCCGCCGACACGCCTTCGCCCTTGTGGATGTCGGTCGGGATGCCGCGTCCGTTGTCGCGCACCGTGCAGGACCCATCCGGATTGAGCGTCACCGTAACTTCGGTCGCAAATCCGGCCAACGCCTCGTCGATGGCATTGTCCACGACCTCGTACACCATGTGGTGGAGGCCGGAGCCGTCGTCGGTATCGCCGATATACATGCCCGGCCGCTTGCGCACGGCATCAAGGCCTTTGAGGACCTTGATTGACTCGGCGTCATAGGCGGATGGGTTTTTGCGGGCCGGTTCAGCCATCTGCGGCACCTTCAAAACGGTCAGAAATTTGAGTCGGAATGTGCGGTTGGTGTGACACGAAAACTGGGACGCGTACAGGGCAAAGTCAGTGGGCTTAATATGTTGATCTAGAAGGATTTTTTAAAGAGGTATGGGTGTAAAAATCCCCACTTTTTTCACCTCATTTTTAGTCCGAATCACCACCTTGGCCGCGCGTCAAAAAAAGCGACGTGGTGCGACAATCGAAGCAGCTTTTGGCGCGTTGAATCCCTCGCTTGCACCGGCCGCCACCATGGCCTTTATGACCGTGACATCGCCCGCCTGATTATCCTGTTCGCAATGCGCGTATTCAGCCGTCATCTGGAAGTCCCGCACCGTCTGCGTGCCATCGTCCGGGCGCGGGAATCGAGCATTGTCGTGCTGGCCGTGATCGTCGGCGCGATCGCAGGCGTAAGCGTTGCCGCGATGGGCGAAGCGGTCGGGTTCATGCATCAGCTATTTTTCGGGCTTGATCCCGGCGAGCGCCTTTCGGGCCGCGTATCGCTCGATCCGCTCTATGCGTTTATGACCCCCTGTCTAGGCGGCCTGCTGTTCGGCCTCATCACTGCTTACATCGCGCGCCGGCGCGGCACCGAGGTTGACCCGATTGAAGCCAATGCGCTGCACGGCGGCCGCATGTCGATGCGCGGCAGCCTGATCGTGGCGGCTCAGACCGTATGGTCGAGCGGCGTCGGGGCCTCAGTCGGGCTCGAAGCTGGTTACACCCAGCTTGCGAGCGGGATCGCTTCAGCGATCGGCCGGTCATTTCGTCTGCGCCGCAGTGATATGCGCGTGCTGGTTGGCTGCGGCGCGGCGGCCGCGATCGCCGGCGCCTTTGGCGCGCCGCTCGGCGGTGCCTTTTATGGCTTCGAGTTGATTATCGGGACCTACTCGATTGCCTCGCTCGCGCCCGTTGGTATCGCTTCGCTGGTCGGCTATTTGACGGCGCGCGCCTTTACTCCCGACCCGCTGGGCATTGATGCCGGTGCAGTCTCGACGCTCGCGGTCCACGATGTCGTGATTGCAGCTTTCTTCGGCCTGCTCGCCGCTGTGTTCGGCATCGTGCTCATGCGCGGTGTCGCCGCTTGCGAGCTCGTGTTCACGCGCCTGAAGATCAAACCGGCGTTGCGACCGATGATCGGCGGTGCACTGGTCGGCTTGATGGCGATGCTTTCGCCGCAAGTTATGTCGTCAGGTCACGGAGCCCTGCACCTGACCGGTATTTTCAAACTTCCGCTCGCGACGATCGCGTTGATTTTCGTGCTCAAGGCGCTGGCGTCGATGGTGTCGCTCGGCTCCGGCTTTCGCGGTGGTTTGTTCTTTGCATCTCTGTTGCTCGGTGCGCTTGGCGGTCAATTATTTGCATCCGGGCTCGGCGCGGTGTGGCCTGGCTTGCACGCCGATCCGGATTCCTACGCCGTCATCGGCATGTGCGCGCTGTCCGTGTCAGTGATCGGCGGCCCGCTGACCATGACCTTCATCGCGCTGGAAGCCACCGGCGACCTGTGGTTGACCACCGCGGTCGTGATCGCCGCGATCATCGCGATGCAGGTGACGCGCGAATTCTTTGGCTATTCGTTCGCGACCTGGCGGTTTCATCTGCGTGGCGAAACCATCCGCAGCGCCGCCGATGTTGGCTGGATCCGCGACCTTACAGTCGGCCAGATGATGCGCTCGGACGTGCGCACCACGGCGGTTGAATCGCCGGTTGCGGTGTTTCGCGAGGCCTTCCCATTGGGATCGACCAATCAGGTTGTCGCGGTGGATGAAGACGGCCGCTATGCGGGAATGGTGATTGTCGCGGAGGCGCATGCGACCGAGCTTCCGGCCACGGAGTCGGTGCGCGCCATTCTCCATCAGGCGGACCACATGCTGGTGCCGCAGATGACAGCGCAGGAAGCGGTTGGGGCCTTCAATCGTTACGAAACGGAAACCCTGGCCGTCGTTGATTCAATGGAACGCCGGCAGGTGACCGGCCTGTTGAGCGAAGCGCACGCGCTGCGCCGCTATTCCGATGCCTCCGAGCGGCAACGGCGGGAACTCCTGGGAGAAACCTGAAGTGAAATTTTCCAATGTCCTACTGGCGCCTATTTGGGCGCCAGTTCTCGGGCACCGACGATTGTTCGCCCCAGATGCTGGAATCGGGGCTCGTAGTCGGGGATCGGTTTGCTGAATGCAGCAAGGCCGGCCGCCAGCAACTCGATACGATCAAGCTCGGCGCGCGTTTTTTCAAACGACCGCTTGAGTTCGTTTTTCACCCGTTCAAATACAACGTCCGTCGCCATAGCAGCCCCAAATGCTGTCCATAGAACCAAAGCCCTGCGTGGATGATGGTTCCTATTTTCGAACAATTGATCGCATTTGGATTAACAATCCGTGAGCGTAGGGAACCCGCGTCAGGTCGGATCGATAGCGCCGCCGTGAACAACGAAAACGCTTGCCCGCCCGAGAATGTCCCCGAAAGCAGCAGCATCGGCGCCGGTCATCCATACTTGAGCGCCGAGCGCAGCCAGCGCGTCATAAAGTGACGCCCGCCGCATTGGATCGAGGTGAGCGACGACTTCGTCCAGCAACAGCAACGGCGCAAAGCCGGTCATTTGCTTGATCAGGCCGGTGTGCGCAAGCATGAGCCGGATCAGCAACGCCTTCTGTTCGCCGGTGGATGCGTCTGCGGCGGCAATTTTCTTTGCGGCGTCTGTTACGGCGAAATCGGACAGATGAGGGCCGTCAAGCGTTCGACCGGCTGCTGCATCGCGCACGCGGTTTTCCTTCAGCAGCCCGCGGTATCGATCTTCGATCTCGACCGCGCTGTGGTCCGGCAGCAGTTGCTCCATCCAGCCTTGCAATGCAATTTCCGCATGTGGGAATTCCGGCGCTTCGTTGCGCGCGGCATGAAGCGCGGCCGACAGCCGCGTGACGGTCTCCGCGCGCGCGGCGGCGACCGCCACCGCGACCTCGGCCGTTTCATGCTCGACGGCGTCGAGCCAATGAGAATCGTTCGGCGTGTTTTCAAGAAGACGGTTGCGCGAGCGCAGCGAACGCTCGAGTGCCGCAACACGGCTGGAGTGCTGTGCGTCCACCGCCAGCACCAGCCGGTCAAGAAAGCGCCTCCGCTCGGAAGCCGGACCATTGAACAAGGGGTCCATGGCCGGCGTCAGCCACACCACGCGAACATGGTCGGCGAAGGCCGCGGCCGACGTGACGGTCTCGCGATCGATGCGGCATCGGCGGACGGGCGTCGCTTCTTCACCGGCCGGCGGATCGATGCCGCTGCCGAGGGTGGCAAGTCCCAGCATGCCCTCGATTTCGGCCGCGACAGCCCATGCGCCATCGCCTTCCGCGAACGCGAGCTCTTCCATCGTCGCCCGCCGCAATCCACGGCCAGGCGCGAGCAGAGAGATCGCCTCGACCAAATTCGTCTTGCCGGCACCATTGGCGCCGGTGAGCACGACCGGCCCGGCGCGCTCGAGCACAATTTGCGCCGCGTGATAGCTGCGGAAGTTCGTGAGCGACAGACGGCGGATGAAGGCAGCGGTCATTGGATTGAGTATTAGCTGTCATGGCCGGGCTTGTCCCCGCCCCGAAGACGTGGATGCCCGGCACAAGGCCGGGCATGACGACGATCGCAACTGTACGCCTGCTCTTACACCCGCATCGGCATCAGGACGTAGAGTGCGCCTTTTGCATCTTTGTCCTGGATCAAGGTGGGTGAGCCGGGATCGGCGAGCTTGAGCACGGCGACTTCGCCTTCAATCTGCGCGGCGATGTCAAGCAGGTAACGCGAGTTGAAACCGATATCGATCGGATCGGCAGCATACTCGACCTCGATCTCCTCGGTGGCGCTGCCTGAATCAGGATTGGTTACCGACAATACCAGGCGACCGCCGGTGATCGACAGCTTGACCGCACGTCCGCGCTCGCTCGACACGGTCGAGACGCGGTCGACGGCAGCCTCGAAGTCCTTCTTGTCGACGACAAGGCTCTTGTCGTTGTTGACCGGGATAACGCGCGCATAGTCGGGAAATGTGCCGTCGATCAGCTTCGACGTCAGGACGACGTTGCCCAAGCTGAAGCGGATTTTACCCGCGGATAATTCTATCGCGACTTCGCCGTCGCCAGTCTCGATCAGACGCTGGACTTCACCCACCGTCTTGCGCGGCACGATGATGCCGGGCATGCCGGCGGCGCCTTGCGGCAACGGCAATTCCACCTGCGCGAGCCGGTGTCCGTCGGTCGCGACCGCCCGCAACGCGGCGGACTTGGCCGTGCCGGCCGTGTGCAGGTAGATGCCGTTGAGGTAGTAGCGGGTCTCTTCGGTCGAGATCGCGAATTGCGTCTTGTCGATGAGCCGTTTGAGATCGGCTGCGGCGAGCTTGAAGGAATGGCTCATTTCGCCGGCGGCGAGATCGGGAAAATCGCTTTCCGGCAAGGTCTGTAGTGTAAAGCGCGACCGGCCCGCCCGCAGCGACAGCACGGCGCGGTCTCCTGAGCCTTCCAGCACGATCTGCGCGCCTTCAGGCAATTTGCGCACGATTTCATAAAACATGTGCGCTGGCACCGTGGTCGAACCACCCGGCGAAACCTCGGCGGCGATCGAATCGGTGACTTCAAGATCGAGATCGGTGGCCTTCAGGCTCAGCTTGCCGCGGTCGGCCTTGACCAGAACGTTGGCCAGAATCGGAATGGTATTGCGCCGCTCGACCACGCGATGGACGTGGCCCAGCGACTTCAACAGCTCAGCACGCTCAACGGTAACTTTCATGGGAGACCCGCTTTGGCGCCGCCAGAACGCACCAGGGCGCAACAGCAAGCCGACGTTCGCGAAATGCGAAGCCGGGGCGCAAAGGTGACGAAAGAATGCGCGTTTCGCAAGGGCAGCCTTTTGGCCCGACGGCATATCCCCAGGCGTTCACAGCGGAAACAAAAGCAAAAGGCCCCGTCCGGACGCTGGAACGGGGCCTTTGCCAACCGTCTGGCGGCGAAAGTCACTCCTGCAATTGCCGCTTGAGGATCTCGATTTCTTCAGCCAGCACCATGTCATTGCCGACCAGGCCTTCGATCTTCCGCACCGCATGCAGGACGGTGGTGTGGTCGCGGCCGCCGAAGCGCCGGCCGATTTCGGGCAGCGAGCGAAGGGTCAGTGTTTTCGCAAGGTACATGGCTACTTGCCGCGGTCGTACGACGTTGGCAGTGCGGCGTGATGACAGCAGGTCGGATCGGCTGACATTGTACTGGCGAGCCACGACGCGCTGGATATCCTCGATTTTGACCCGCTTCGGCTCCTGCGGCCTTATCAGATCGCGAACCTCACGCTCGGCCATTTCCAGCGTCACGGCATGACCGGTGAGCTTGTTGTGGGCGAGGAGACGGTTGAGCGCGCCTTCGAGATCGCGGCCGTTATGGGTGACGGTTTTCGCGATATAGCCAAGCACCGGCACTGGGACATCGAAGGCCGGATGATGGGCACGGGCCGCCATCACGCGGGCCTTGAGGATCTCGAAGCGCAATTCCTCTCCCAGTGCGCCCATTTCCACGACCAACCCGCCGGCAAGGCGCGACCGCACGCGATCGTCGAGGCTTTCCAGGTCCGACGGCGGGCGATCGGAGGCGATTACCACCTGGCGGCCGGCATCGATGAGCGCATTGAGGGTGTGACAGAATTCCGCCTGGGTCGACTTACCCTGCAGGAATTGCAGGTCGTCTATGACCAGCACACCGATGCCGCGCAATGCCTCCTTGAAGGCAAGGGCCGTCTGTGTGCGCAGGGCCGAGACAAAGCCGTACATGAATTTTTCGGCGGTCAGGTAGAGCACCTTGCGCTCGCCCGCTGCATTTCCTGCCCAGGTCACGGCCTGCAACAGGTGGGTCTTGCCGAGGCCGACGCCGGAATGGATGTACAGAGGATTGAACATTACAGGATCGCCACGGCGGGCGATCGCGACCTGTTTCGCCGCCGCTTGGGCAAGGGTGTTGGAGCGGCCGACGACAAAGGTGTCGAACGTCAGGCGCGGGTCGAGGGGCGAGCCACCGAGCGCCTCGTGCACGCTTGGGTCGCCGACGGAAAACACGCGGCCATTGCCATTGCCGTTGGTGTAACGGCTGCCATTGTCCAGATTTCCGATATCCGGTTTGGCCTTGGGCAGGATCGCGGATCTCAGGACGGCCGAGCGCACGATCAGCTCGACGCGGGTCACTTTCTCTTCCTGGGCCTGCCAGCAGGCCAGAACCCGTTCGGCGTAGTGCGATTGGATCCAGCTTTTGAGGAAACGCGTCGGGACCGACAGACGCACCGCGCCTTCTTCGATCGCCTCCAAATCCATGCGAGCAAACCAGCTCGAGTAAACGTCGTCACCAACATCCGCACGCAAGCGCTCTTTCACCCGTGACCAGCTCTCCTGCTCCACGTTCGACATTGTCTTCTTCTCGATTCGATAAAAGGTTTGGACGGACTCGGTTGCCCGGCATGGCGGGGTAATCGCCAACGCACCGGAAACGGGACGCAACAGCACATCGATGATGTCGTCAGTAGGATGGCCGCTCTGCCGCAGTCAAAAATTGGCGGAGCGTCGTCGACAGAAGTCGAGGAGCGTCGCGTCGTCAGTTCGCGGGCGGCGGTGTAGCGCCTCGGATCCCGATCGTGAAAATAGATGCCGCACGGGACATATGACGGCTGAAGTGAAGGAGTGATGAAACAGGAATGGATTGACCGGCGATACGGGTTACAGCGACACACCAATCTGCATTGGACGACATCCGTCCAATGTCACTACCGTTGGTCACCGACCCTCTTCTTGCGCCTGTCATGACATCACCCCTCGAATAACGTTCGGGCATCCGCCCTGTGGTTTTAATTCTTGCCGGATCCCGGCGCCTGCCCGGTTCGCATCAAACTGTGTTTTTGTTTCAAACTCTGAACGCGATGTCGATATCGGGCTGCCTCGGCGTTTTGACTGGCTAAATTTGACACGAGCGGGCAAACCAAAGCCGTTCTCATCCGCCGATGAGCATGACGAAGGAAACCTTGTTTCTGAGCGCGCACGAAGAATTCCCGGGCGCGTTTTCAAGATACACGAGCGAGGTGGCCCCGCAATTGGTTTTAAGCGTGTGGCGGTAAGAGAAAACGCAATCGGCATCATCGGAACAGCAAAGGTGCTCTGGTATTATATGCAAGGTGTTGGAGTCGTGCAGAATTTCGGCGCTGAAATTAAAAGGACACACATCGGAGGTAATATTATGTTTTGAAATATACCGGCTCCCGAAAGTGCCCGTCACATATGCATTTTTGAGGTCCTTGCTTCGCTTTCCTCTTAAGTCTTTATCGTCGCAAAAAAAAATCTGAGCGAATTTTGGGGTAACCCCCCGTGGAAAAGTGCGGTGATATCTGAGTGTGTCGACGACCCGACAATGGTTTGATCGAGCAAATCCGTCGCGAGCAAATTTGTCTGACGCCACGATGACGTTTTGACTGCAGCGACGCTCCGGCCGACCGGGTTTCTGATCGGCGGCACTCGCGGCAGGTCTTTTACATCAATTTGAAGCGAAATGGCCTGGCGTTCGCGCGACGCTCTCGCAGCATCACACTTCTTATTTGGCGAGTTTCGCAATCCGATGAGCGAGGCGCGACACTTTCCGGCTGGCATTGTTCTTATGGAGGATGCCGCGCTGTGCGGATCGCATGATGGCCGGCTCTGCCGCCTTGAAAGCCGCCAAAGCCGCCTTGCGGTCACCGCTTTGGATTGCTTCCTCGAGTTTGCGGACTGAATTTCGCAGTGCCGAGCGCCGCCCCTTGTTGACTTCGGTCCGTCGCGCGATCACGCGCGTGGCTTTGCGGGCAGACTTCGTATTGGCCATCAGTCTCTCATTCAAATTTCGTCGCTTTCGGCAGAAGTGCGCGAAAGCGACCAGGATTTGCAAGAAGTTACGACGGCTGAAACCAGCCGCCATCAAGGCTGAGGCTTATAGTGAGGCCACGCGCAGGCGTCAACGTCTGGGCGGACCCAGCTTCAGGCCACGCGCTTGGCACGAACTGTATCGTAGCCGGCGAGGACCGACGCACGATCGCCGGCGGAGAAGGCCGCCAGCGGCGGCCGCACGCGCGCCAAGCCGGCATCGCCATGGATATGAGCGAGCAGTGATTTCACGCCCGAGACCAGCGCCTTGCCGTCGAACAACTTGCGGATCGCAACGGCAGCGTCGAGCGCGCCAGCGTCGCCCTGGGTCCACGCTCGCGCGCACAAATCGGCATTGCAATTGGCGGTCGCCGAGATGCAGCCAGCGAAATCGCCGCGTTTGGCCTCGAGCAGGGCCGCTTCGGTTGACGGGAAGACGGCAAAGGTCTTGGAGATCGCGGCTGCCGAGCGGGCATAAGCCATGTCTCCGGAAGAATCCTTCAGGCCCACGATGCGGGACGGGAACGTTTCGAGCAGCCGCCGGATCAATGTCACGTGCCAGGGCAATCCCGACATCGCCGGGAAATGATAAAGATAGATCGGGATCGGCTTGCGCTCGGTCGCCTTCACCAATGTATCGATGTAGGCGACCAGCCCATCGTCGGGGACGCCTTTGTAGTAGAACGGCGGCAACACGAGCGCGCCTGCGAAGCCAAGCTCGGCCGCGTGGCGGGTCAACGCGACCGCATCCGGAACGGCGGCGGCGCCGGTTCCCACCATCAGGCGGTGCAACGGCAGGCCATTCGCCTTATAGGCGTCCATGACGCTCTTGCGCTCGTCGAGCGAAAATGACGTCGCTTCACCGGTGGTGCCGAGCACGTTGAGGCCGTCGCAGCCATTATCGAGAAGATGACGCGCCAGATTGACCGCGCGCTTGAGATCGGGGGCTCCACTCTCGTCAATGGGTGTGGCGACAGCGGCGATGACGCCGGACAAGAGCTTGCTCAAAATCATCTCCGTTCTTGGTGGCTGGCTAGCCGCTGACATTATAGGCGGCGAGCGCGGCCATGTTCACCAGTTGGTTGTCTTTGGCGCCGAGCTGCACGATCTGCACCGGCCGGTCGAGCCCGACCAGGAGCGGACCGATTACGGTGGCGCCACCCAGCTCCTGCAGCATTTTCGTGGAAATCGAGGCCGAGTGGAATGCCGGCATCACCAGCACGTTGGCCGGCCCCGAAAGACGACAGAAGGGGTATGCCGCCGCCAGCTCGGGATTGAGCGCGACATCGGCCGCCATTTCGCCGTCGTATTCGAAATCGACCCGCTTGCCGTCGAGAATCTTCACGGCTTCGATGACCCGCGCCGAACGTTCGCCGGCCGGATGGCCGAAAGTGGAGAAGGCAAGCAGCGCCAGCCGCGGTTCGTAGCCAAGCCGGCGTGCGACGCCGGCAGCCTCGATTGCGATGTCGGCAATTTCCTGCGCGGTCGGCATTTCTGTCACGGCGGTGTCGGCCACCAGCACGGTGCGCCCGCGCGCCACCACCACCGACACGCCGATCACCCGGTGACCGGGTTTGGGGTCGATCACGTGACGGACATCCTCGAGCGCTACCGAGAAATTGCGGGTCACGCCGGTCACCATTGCGTCGGCATCGCCGAGCGCAACCATGCAGGCGGCGAAATGATTGCGGTCCTGGTTCACCAGCCGCTGGCAATCGCGGACCAGATAGCCGCGCCTTTGCAAACGTTCGTACAGATAATTGATGTAGGCAGCGTTGCGCGTCGAAAGCCGCGCGTTCACGATCTCGATGCCTTCGCCGAGCTCGATACCGGTCTCGCGCGCGGACTGGCGCACACGGTCCTCTCGGCCGACCAAAAGCGCAGTGCCGAGCCCCTGATGCACAAAGCTCGCCGCCGCGCGGATCACCTGCTCTTCCTCGCCTTCGGCGAAGGCCACGCGTTTGGGCTGCCGGCGCAGGCGGTCGAACACCTGCACGAGCGTGCTTGCGATCGGATCGCGCCGCGCATTCAACTGGTGCCGGTAAGCCGTCATGTCGACGATCGGCTTGCGCGCGACGCCGGTATCCATGGCCGCCTGCGCCACCGCCGGCGGAACGTGTGAAATCAGCCGTGGGTCGAACGGCACCGGGATGATGTAGTCGGCGCCGAATTTCGGCCGCGCGCCATAGGCACTGGCAACCTCGTCGGGCACGTCTTCGCGGGCGAGCGCGGCGAGCGCGCGCGCAGCCGCGATCTTCATTTCCATATTGATCGCGGAGGCCCGCACGTCGAGTGCGCCGCGGAAGATGTAGGGAAAGCCGAGCACATTGTTGATCTGGTTTGGATAGTCCGATCGGCCCGTTGCCATGATGGCGTCATCGCGAACGAGGGCCACTTCCTCGGGAGATATTTCCGCGTCGGGATTGGCCATGGCAAAAATGATCGGCTTGGCCGCCATCGACTTTATCATCGCCGGAGTGAATGCGCCTTTGACCGAAAGCCCGAAAGCCACATCGGCGCCCTCGAAGGCCTCGGCCAGCGTGCGGGCCGATGTCTTGATGGCGTAGCCCGACTTCCACTGATTCATCCCGTCCTTGCGGCCCTGGTAGATGACGCCCTTGGTGTCGCAGAGGATCAGATTGTCCGGCTTGAAGCCGATCGACTTGAGCAACTCGAGGCAGGCGATCCCGGCGGCGCCGGCACCGTTGCAAACGAGCTTGGTGGTGGCGATCTCGCGACCGGTCAAATCGAGGGCATTGAGCAGGCCGGCGGCAGCGATGATGGCAGTTCCGTGCTGGTCATCGTGAAACACCGGTATGTCCATCAATTCGCGCAAGCGCTGTTCGATCACGAAGCATTCAGGCGCCTTGATGTCTTCGAGGTTGATGCCGCCCCAGCCGGCGCCAAGATATTTGATCGAATTGATGAACTCATCCGGATCCTCGGTGGAGACTTCGAGATCGATGGAATCGATGTCGGCAAACCGCTTGAACAGGACGGCCTTGCCTTCCATCACGGGTTTGGCGGCCAGAGCCCCGCGATTGCCGAGGCCGAGGATGGCGGTACCATTGGTGATGACGGCGACAAAGTTGCCTTTCACCGTGTAGTCGTAGGCGCGGCTCGGATCCTCGGCGATGGCGAGGACCGGCACCGCAACGCCCGGTGAATAGGCAAGCGAAAGGTCGCGTTGGGTTGCCATCGGCTTGGTGGCAATGACTTCGAGCTTGCCCGGCCGGCCAACACTGTGGAATTGCAGGGCTTCCTGGTCGGTAAACGTCGGCCGGTTGCGGCCGGGGGGCTTGGCGGGCATTGCAACTCCATGAACGCGACCGGGACGCCGGGCGTTATCGACGTTAGCGGATGCAACCGTAACGACTCAAGGGAAGGCGCTGCCGCCAGTGGTACAGTTGAATCAAAGAAGACCGCGGGTTAATCGGTGCCCGCAGCAACGATTCTGATGATTTGATCGGTCGCCATGATCCGTTTCTTTCTCCGGTTCCTCGGTCTGATTTGCCTGGCCGCCGGGTTTATTCTTCTCATCTACGACGGCACCAAGTCGATCGCCGGCAACAAGCTGTTTCTCACCAGCGTGCGCTCGCTATGGGAACTGTTCAATGCCGGCAGTCTTGCCCGCCTTGAGCCGACCATGCGGTCTTATGCCGGCGGCTATCTCTGGGATCCGCTGATGGTGGGCATTCTGGCCGCGCCGAGCTGGAGCCTGCTCGGTCTATTCGGCATCCTGTGCCTTGTCCTGGGGCGCAAGAAAAAGCCGCTGATCGGCTACGCAAGACCTTAAGTCGGCTGTTGTGATCTCAGATGACTGTCATGGCCGGGACAGGCCCGGCAATGACAAGCGAGAAACTCCCATTCGCGTGACGGTGACGTGTTGCGGCCTGCCTCAGACGTGATCGGCGGGGCCGCTGATGGCCGTTTCGGCCAGGAAGCATCAGGCATATATTGCGTGGGAACGATTGCAGGAGAACAAGCATGTTCGGCTTCAAGAAAGTTGCCATGCCAAAAGCCGGCGAGGCTCTGCCGGGCCGCTCGAACCCCATTCGCACCGCCACTGCGCACTTCCTGAATCACCATGCGCTCAAGGGCCCTTATCCGGACGGCGCGGAAAAAGCGATGTTCGGTCTCGGCTGCTTCTGGGGCGCCGAGCGCAAGTTCTGGGAATTGGGCGACGGCATTTATGTCACCGCGGTCGGCTATGCCGGCGGAATGACGCCCAATCCGACCTACGAGGAAGTTTGCTCGGGGCGGACCGGTCACAACGAAGTCGTGCTGGTTGTCTACGACCCCAAGAAGATTTCCTACGAGACCTTGCTCAAGACCTTTTGGGAAAGTCACGACCCGACGCAGGGTATGCGACAGGGCAACGATGTCGGCACGCAATACCGCTCCGGCATCTACACCTTTAATGCCGCTCAGCGGCAGGCGGCCGAGGCCTCCAAGGCGATGTATGAGCAGCAATTGAAGAACAAGCGCTACGGGGCGATTACCACCGAGATCGTCGATGCCCCGGAGTTCTATTTCGCCGAGGACTATCACCAGCAATATTTGGCCAAGAATCCGATGGGCTATTGCGGCCTCGGCGGCACCGGCGTGTCTTGTCCGATCGGCACCGGCGCCAGGCTGACGCAAGGCGCACCGGCCTAAGATGCTTCTCTCTGAAGCGCAAAGGCACGGTGAGGATTTGTTAACCATATAACGCGTTAATCGGGCTCGATTTCCTGAAGGCCGAGCGGATTCGCTTGATGTGGGGAGCCCGATTTCTGTTGGCCGTCGGTGTGACGCTGGCGATTTCCGCCTGCGCGCGCCAACCACAATATGTGCAGCAGGCTCCGCCGGAAACTCCTGCGGCGTCGCCGTCGGCTGCCGCGCTTTACTCATCTTCGCCGGCCTATGCGCAGCAGACTTACGAGCAGGGGGTCTATCAACCGGCGGCCGGCGGTCCCTATGTTGCGGCGCCTTACGGCTATGCGTCCGCACCGGTGGTGGTACCGGCCGCGGCCGAGCCGGCCTACACACTCGATGCCGGTGACAAGTTGCGCGTGGTGGTCTTTGGGCAGGATGGCATCACCAACAGTTACATTGTCGACGCCGGCGGCAAGGTGAATATGCCGCTCATCGGCGCGGTGACGGCGCGCGGCCTGACCAACCAGCAATTGGCGGCGGCGATCGCTGCCCGGCTCAAGCAGGGTTTTGTGCGCGAGCCGCACGTGACCGTCGAGATCGAGACCTACCGCCCGTTCTTTATTCTCGGCGAAGTGACAACACCGGGCCAATATCCTTACGTCGCTAATCTGACGGCGGAAATAGCCATTGCCATTGCCGGCGGTTTTGCGCCGCGCGCGGACAAGAAGACCGTCGAGCTCACGCGCAAAACCGCTGGCCACCAGGTGCACGTCGAAGTGCCGCTCGAATATCCGGTGCGCCCGGGCGATACGATCCTCGTCAAGGAGCGATGGTTTTAGCCTGACGCAAAAAGGATTTGAATAACGTCAAGAGACGTCATTTCTTCATGTGCTTGGCGAGAAATTCCTGCGTGCGTTTCCATGCGAGGTCGCCGGCTTCCTTGCGATAGCTCGCGCGCTCGTCGCAATAGAAACCGTGCGGCGCGTCCGGATAAGTGTAGATCTCCGCCTGCGGCTGTTTCTTCTTGATATTTTCGACCACATCCATCGGGATGCCATCATCCTTCTCGCCGAAATGCATTTGCATCGGGCACTTCGGCTTTTCGTCGGCGAACTTGCCGATCATGCCGCCGTAGAAAGAAACCGCTGCTGAAAATCCCGGGATCCGGCAAGCCGCCAAAAATGCAGCGGTCCCGCCCATGCAGAACCCGACGATGCCCAGCGGGCCCGTGCCCTTGAGGTCGCCTTGTGCGGCCGCGACGTCGGCCATCATGTGATCCCAATTGAGATTGCCGAGATAGCTGCGGGCGTGCGCGATCTCATCCGGCGTATATCCGCTCTCGAAATCACGCACGAAACGATCAAACACCGCCGGCGCCACCGCGACATAACCGAGCGCCGCGAGGCGGTCGCAGACTGCGCGAATATGCTGATTGACCCCGAAAATTTCCTGCACCACCACCATGCCGCCTTTTGGCGTCCCCGACGGATCGGCGCGGTAGGCGCCGAGCGAGTGCTTGTCGGTCGTGGTCAGGTTGAATTGCTTACCCAAAGAAACCTCCCGTTATTTTTTGAGACGAAAAACCCGGCGGGTTTTTAGCATGGCCTTTTCATCGCGTCATTCGGGCGTTCCTTGTGTGAGCCGGGAGTTGGCCGGACGGGGGCTACAGACTACCCGAGCGCCTTCGCCAACAGCTCGTAGGAGCGCTTGCGGTCGGTGTGATCGAACAGCATTGTCGTCACCATCAATTCATCGGCTTTTGTGGCTTCGATCAACGGCAGCAGCCTGGCTTTCACGGTGTCAGGTGAACCTACCGTAAGCCGCTCGCGGTTCTGCGCGATGCGCGAGCGGTCGACCGGTGTGTAGTCGTAGCGCGCTGCGTCTTCCGGCGAGGCAAGCGGCTGATACTCGCCCTTGGCGCGCCGCACGAAGTTGAGATCGACGGTTGCCGCCAGTCTTTCAGCCTCCTGATCGGTGTCGGCGCAAACGACATGGGTGGCCAGAATGGCGTACGGATTTTCGTGCGACGAGGATGGCTTGAAATTGTCCCGATAGAGCCGCATCGCTTCCGCCGCGTCGAAATTCGCGAAGTGATGCGCGAAGGAAAACGCGGCGCCGATGTGCCCGGCCAGCTGCGCGCTGTAGTCGGACGAGCCGAGCAGATAGATCGGCGGCAGGACGACATCCGATGGCATGGCGCGCACATTGTGAAACGGGTGGCCGGCCGGGAAGCCGCGGTTCTCCAGCAGCATGAGTTCGTTGAAGCGTTCGAGGAAATCATCCTCGTCACTGATGCCCTGCCGGCGCCGCAACGCGTAGGACGTTGCCGGGTCGGTACCCGGCGCGCGCCCGAGGCCGAGATCGATGCGGCCGGGATAGAGCGCCTCCAGGACCTTGAACCGCTCGGCCACCATCAGGGGGGCGTGGTTGGGCAGCATCACGCCGCCGGATCCGACCCGCATATTTTTGGTCACAGCGGCGATCTGGCCGATCATGATGTCGGGCGCCGAACTTGCGATCGCCGGCAGATTGTGGTGCTCGGCGACCCAATAGCGCTTGTACCCGAGGCCGTCCGCGAGGCGGGCGAGATCGAGCGAATTGCGCAGGGCCTGCGCGGCGGTGGAGCCGGCGGAGACCGGCGAGAGGTCGAGGATGGACAATGGGATCATGTCGGGTTGCGCACATTAACATGTGAGCGCCGTCTTTTCGCCCGCATGATCCGGCGTATGATGAGCGGGACCCAGTGGGGAGGGCGTCGATGGCGTCGCTGGTCGAGTGGAAGGTGCCGCAGGCGGTGCAGCCGCGCGCCGAGGACTATTCGTACGATCTTGAGCGTGCATTGTCCTCGGTCGTCGGACTGCATTCGATCATCCCGCCGGACGGCTTCACCGCCGACACACTGGGTGTCGAGCGCGCTGGCAATGGCGTGCTCATCGACGATGGGCTCGTCCTGACCATCGGCTACCTGATCACTGAAGCTGATACCGTGTGGCTGCACGTCGGCGACGGGCGTGTCGTGCAGGGTCACGCGCTCGGCTTCGATCAGGAAACCGGCTTCGGCCTCGTGCAGGCGCTTGGCAAAATGGACGTGCCTATGCTCGAGATTGGCTCCGCAAAAACCGTCGATATCGGCGAACGCGTGGTGCTCGGCGGCGCCGGCGGACGCACGCGATCGCTTGCCGGCCGTGTCGCCGCCAAGCAGGAATTCGCCGGCTACTGGGAATACGTACTGGACGAAGCAATCTTCACTTATCCCGCCCATCCGAACTGGGGCGGCACCGCGCTGATTGCGAACACCGGCAAGCTGATCGGGATCGGCTCGCTCCAGCTCGAGCGCGCGCGCGAGGGCAAGAACGAGCATCTCAACATGGTGGTGCCGATCGACCTGCTCGAACCGATCCTCGACGATCTGCGCAAATTCGGCCGCGTCAATCGGCCGGTGCGACCCTGGCTCGGGCTTTATTCGACGGAGATCGAAGACAGGATCGTCGTGGTCGGCATCGCGCCCAAGGGGCCGGCCGCGCGCGCCGAGATAAAAACGGGTGACGTCGTCGTTGCGGTGAAAGGCGACCGCGTGTCGACGCTCGCCGACTTTTACCGGAACGTCTGGGCGCTCGGACGCGCAGGCGTGGAGGTGCCGCTCACGCTCTATCGCGACGGTGTCACATTTGACGTGCGGCTCAATTCGTCCGACCGCGCGAAATTTCTCAAAGGGCCGCGCCTGCATTGAGCACGAATCGGGTGGCGCGGAACCCATCCATGCGCCATGGGTTGCTCCCATGGGAGTGCGCATGACGTTTTTGAGTTCCGCATATTTGCGCCGCCGGGAACTGACAGGTAGTGCGGCCGTTGCGACCGTTGCGGCCATGATCGGCGTGGCATTCGCGGGCAGCACGCTCGTGACGCCGCTCTACGTTATTTACAAAGAGGAATTCGGCTTTTCGCAGATCACGCTGACATTGATCTACGCTGCCTATGTCATCGGCAATCTCGGCGCGCTGCTTTTTTTCGGCCGCATATCCGATGAGATCGGCCGGCGGCGCACGACACTGCCCGCCATGGCCGTGGCGGCCGCCAGCGCGCTGGTCTTTATGTTCGCCGAAAATGTAGTTTCGCTTTACGCCGGACGGATTCTGATCGGTCTCGGCATCGGCGTTGCCACCGGCACCGGCACGGCATGGCTCGCTGAGTTGATCGGGCTCAAGGACAAGACGCGCGCCACCGCCGTCGCAACCAGCACGAATTTCCTTGGCCTCGGCACCAGCGCCTTGGTCGCTGGCTTGCTCGCGCAATATGCGCCGTGGCCGCTGCATCTGCCGTTTATCATTTATCTGGCCAGTCTTCTTGTCGTGACGGGATTGATCTGGCGTACACAGGAAACGGTCGACCACACGCGCAGCATCAGGAAAGTGTCACTGCGCCCGTCGGTGTCGGTACCGAAGTCAATTCGCACGCAATTCGTTGCGCCGGCTGTGACCGGCTTTGGGGCCATGGCGCTGGTCGGCTTCTATGCCGCCATCGGTCCCAGCATGCTTGCGCAGGATCTGCATGAAACCAGCCACGCGGTGGCCGGTGCGTTGTTCTTCGAACTGGCGGTGATCGTTTCCGTGACCATCGTTGCAACCCGGAGCCTGTCGAGCCGCATGGCGATGCTCATCGGGCTCGGCCTCATGATCCCGAGCGTCGCGCTGGTCGTGGCCGCCCAAGTCTTCGCGTCGATGCTGGTGCTGATTCTCGCCACCGCGTGCTGCGGCTTTGCGGCCGCGCTCGGCTATCGTGGCAGCCTGCAGGTGGTGAACCAGATCGCACCGGCCGATCAGCGCGCAGCGGTGGTGTCGAGCTATTTCATCTGCGCTTTTTGCGGCAACGCGCTGCCGGTCATCGGCATCGGCGTGCTGGCGACATTGGCCAGTTCGACGATCGCCAATGCGATATTCGCCGTGCTGATCGCAGTCTTTGCCCTCATCGCACTGGGGTTTGGAACGATCTACCGGAAATGACGCGATCTCAGGCGGGCATTTCCTCGATTCCGTCAACGCGATCGGGATAAAACGCCAGATGCTCCTTGATCTGGCCTACTGCCGGAAAGGGCTGCTCGTAGGTCCAGACCGCGTTATCGGCGCTGCGTCCGTCGGCAATGATGCTGAAATAACTGGCGTCGCCTTTATAGGGACAATGCGTCTTATGGTCGGTGCGCTTGAACAGGCTCATGTCGGCATCGTCGCGGGGAATATAGAACACCGGCCTGTAGCTCGCTTCCGTGAGCGTGAGCGCGCGCTTGGTCTCGGCGACCACGCGGCCCGCCAGCGTGACCCGCACGCGCTTGTTGTTTTTGGCAATGGTGATCGGATGATCGGGACCGGGAAGTTTCATGGCGTGCCTCGCTGCGCTTATAGATAATGGTGGGTAAATGCTTGTCTCCGGAGCCCTGAAACTAGGCGTCTCGGGGCCGGCATTCCATGGCGATTGCGAAAAGTTGAACGATCGGCGCAACGGAACTACAGAAACTTCGATCTAGATTGCCGACAATCTTGATGGAACGGCGTCTGCAATCTTCATGGCCAACCAGCAAATCGAAAAGATGCTCCAGGGCCTCAATATCCTGGTGGTCGATGACAACGCCTATATGCGCCGATTGACGCGCATGATGCTGATCAATCTCGGCGGCAAGTCCGTGATCGAGGCTCCCGATGGGCTCGCCGCGCTCGAGGCCATCCGCAACTCCGATCCCGACGTGATGTTTCTTGATTGGGACATGCCGGTGCTCAATGGTCTTGAGGTTCTGCGCATCGTACGCTCGCCCGGCGTCTTTCCGCGTCCCAATCTGCCGGTGATCATGCTGACGACACGCACGCAGCGTTCGCATGTTCACGCAGCATTGCGCGCCGGCGCCAACGAAATCCTGCTCAAGCCAACGTCGCCGAAAGCGTTGTGCGATCGCCTGACCTCAATCGTTTTCAAGCCGCGTCCGATGGTGAAGTTCGGCAATTACTATGTGCCGGAGCCTCGCCGCATGCCCGTGTCGCGCGAAGCGGCGATGGCGGAATAACCGCAAATACTGCGGCAGAATACCTCAACGAATTTTTTCGTCATTTTCGTCATTTTTCGTTCTGTCATCCATTTGGATGACGTATGGCGTCAATTTGTCGTGACATAACACTCTCCCTTCCACGATTTCGTCTCAAGCTAACCCAACGGCGCGCAGAGCACGTTGGGCTGGGCCGAGGGGAGTGCCATGGACCTTCAACGACGTCGATTTCTACAATTGGCAGCAAGTGCTGCCGCTGCGCCCGCCATCCCGGAGATTGCCCGCGCGCAAACTTATCCGGCGCACCCCGTTCGCGTGATCGTTCCCTTTTCCGCCGGTGGGCCGACCGATGTGTTCGCGCGGGTGGTCACACTCAACCTTTCACGCGTTATGGGCCAACAATTTTATGTCGAGAACCAGCCGGGCGCCGGTGGCAATCTCGGCATGGGCGTAGGCGCGCGTGCGGCGCCCGACGGCTATGCCTTGACGGTCGTCAGCACCAGCTTTGTTGTCAATCCGAGCCTCTACGCAAAAATTCCATACGACCCCGTCAAGGATTTCGCGCCAGTTACGCTTGCAGCCGCTTCGCCCAATGTGCTGGTGATTCATCCCTCGATCCCGGCCACCACCGTTGCGGAATTGATTACCTTTCTGCAGGCAAATCCCCGCAAGTTCAGCTTTGCACATCCGGGGATCGGAACGACCTCGCAGCTCTCCGGCGAAATGTTCAGGCACTCGCAAGGTCTCGACCTCGTATCGGTGCCGTTCAACGGTTCGGCTCCCGCCATTCAATCGGTGCTCGCCGGCCATACGCCGGTCGCTTTCACCGTGCTCACGCCGGTGGTTCCGCATTTGAGGGAAAGCAGATTACGCGCGCTCGCAGTCACGACCGCGAAACGCTCGCCCGCGCTGCCCGAGGTTCCGACGCTGGCGGAAGCGGGTGTGCCCGATCAGGAGTCCGATACGATGCAGGGCGTGCTCGTTCCCGCGAGCACCCCGCAGCCGATTGTCGCCAGGCTCCATTACGAAATCGGCAAGGCGATATCCGAACCGGCGGTCGCGCAAAAACTGGCGGCGCTGGGCTTCGAGACGATCGCCAGCACGCCGGAAGAATTTTCCGCCCGCATCCGGGCCGACATTCCGAAATGGGCAAAGGTAATTCAGACGGCCAACATCAAGGTGGAATGAGACGGTCGCCGGGTCGGGAAGTGGCGCGCCCGAGACAATTCGAACGTCCGACCTTTGCCTTCGGAGGGCAACGCTCTATCCAGCTGAGCTACGGGCGCGTAAGTCCTCAATAGACGAAACGCCACCAAGCGGCAACGGCGCCATTTCGTCCCGCGCGGTGCGCGGCCTTGAGCTTTCTGTGGTTAAGCCTGGAACGGCAGCGGCTCCCCGCTATGCGCCTCGCGTCGAATCTCTTACTCCTTTGAAAGTTCGCGCATTGTGCGCCCAGGGGAGCATCATCAAATGGCAGCAGCCGCGTCATCCAAGCCGAAAGCCGGCAAGCCCGTCACCACCAAGCACCTGGCGGCCGCGCTATCGGAACAGCATCAGATGACCAAAAAACAGGGTCTGGAAATGCTGCAAGATCTGATCAGCATGATCACAAAGCATCTGAAAAAGGGCGAGCGCGTGAAAATCGCGGGCCTCGGTATTCTGGTGGTACGCAATCGTGCCGCCCGCCTGGGCCGCAATCCAATGACTGGCGAGGTGATCAAGATCAAAGCCAAGAGGAAAGTGGCATTCCGCGCTGCCAAGGATTTGAAGATGGCGATCTGACGCGCCGGGCCTTTCGCTTGCAAAACCCCGCCGTTGCTGGCGGGGTTTTTGTTTGGCCGGGAAGATCATCCACAGCCGCTTCGCCGTGCTTGACTTTAATCCTATCATTGAATATAGTCCTACTATCCTGCTCGAACGTGAGGGGCGTCATCTAGAGGCGTCTTGATGATGGGGCAGGGTGCGGCGCCTGCGGGTGTGCTGGATTTACGCACAGCACGCACTCGGGCGGCGCCGGGGCTCCGCCCGGCGGCCACTACGGGCTGCCTGCCAGGAGCTTGGCTGACGGATGGCCCGCGCGTTGCGCGGTCAACGAAAAGCGCGGCCGGCGCCGGAAGGAAGACGCTGCGATGGCGCGCCGAGAGGCGCCCGTGCTCTCGAGAGGGAGTACGGTACTTAAAGAACAATGGTTGCGCCACTTGGCGCGCCATCCCCCTCAATTGGAGGGGACGGAGGAGAAGGGACTACGGCGTACCCGGCGCCGCAAAGAATACGGGCGCTGGTGCGCGCCTGCATCACAACCCGGGGCTGTTTGACAATTGAATCTGAGAGACGCGAACTTTTGCGGCATGTTGGCCATGCGGGCGCCCAAGGGGCTATAATGCGCCGCAAGAAATTCCGAGGAGAGCGTTCATGTCGCAAGCGGCCGAGAAACGCGGTGGCCTACCTGCAATGCTCAAGGATGCGGCCTTCGTGTGGGACGACCCGCTCGATCTCGAAAGCGAGCTGACCGAAGACGAGCGCATGGTGCGCAACACCACGCGCGGCTTCGCGCAAAGCTATCTGATGCCGCGCGTCACCGCAGCCTTCCGCGACGAAACCTACGATCCCGCCATGCTGCCCGAGATGGGCAAGCTTGGCCTGCTCGGCCCGACCATTCCGGAAGAATACGGCGGCGCCGGGCTTGGCTACGTGGCCTATGGCCTGATCACGCGCGAGCTTGAGCGGGTGGATTCCGGCTACCGCTCCTCGATGTCGGTGCAGTCGTCGCTGGTGATGTATCCGATCTATGCCTACGGCACCGAAGCGCAGCGCCGCAAATATCTGCCGAAGCTGGCGACCGGCGAGAGCATCGGCTGTTTCGGGCTGACCGAGCCCGATCACGGCTCCGATCCGGGTTCGATGGTCACGCGCGCCGAGAAAGTGTCCGGCGGCTACAAGCTCAACGGCGCCAAGACCTGGATCTCCAACGCACCCGTCGCGCATGTCGCGGTGGTGTGGGCGAAGCTCGACAATGTCATTCGCGGTTTTCTGGTCGAACGCGGCACCAAGGGATTCGCGACGCCGAAGATCGAAGGCAAATTATCCTTGCGCACCTCGATCACCGGCGAGGTCGTGCTGGAAGATTGCGTGATTCCCGAGGACAATCTGTTGCCGAATGTGAAGGGGCTCGCCGGTCCGTTCGGTTGCCTCAACAATGCGCGCTACGGCATTGCCTGGGGCGCGATGGGGGCCGCCGAATTCTGCTGGCATCGCGCGCGCCAGTACGTGCTCGATCGCAAGCAGTTCAATCGTCCGCTCGCCGCCAATCAGCTCGTGCAGAAGAAACTCGCCGACATGCAGACCGAAATCGCGATCGGGCTGCAAGGCGCGTTGCGGCTCGGGCGCATGCTGGAAGCGGGCAAGGCCGCGCCGCCGTCGATTTCGCTGATGAAGCGCAACAATTGCGGCAAGGCGCTCGACATCGCGCGGCTCGCCCGCGACATGCACGGCGGCAACGGCATTTCCGAAGAGTACCATGTGATGCGCGTGCTCTCGAATCTGGAGACGGTGAACACCTACGAAGGCACGCACGATATTCACGCGCTGATCCTCGGTCGCGCGCAGACCGGAATCCAGGCGTTTTTCTGATTCATTGCGAATGCGCGTTCCCACTCCGCTCACCCCCGCGGAAGCGGGGGTCCAGAGCCCAATAACCGAATGTTGCAAACTGGATTCCCGCTTGCGCGGGAATGAGCGGAAGGACAGTCAATGCAGATGGACCTGCTGACCACCGCCTTCCTGGCCGGGACCGGCGTTGCCGCAGGCATTATCGCAACGATTGTCGGCGGTGCCGCGGTCGTGATCTATCCGGCGTTGATCGCAACCGGCGTGCCGCCGCAGCTTGCGGCGGTCTCCAACCTCGCCGCCGTGATGCCCGCGACAATGCTCGCGGCATTGAGCGACCGCACGCAGTTGCCGCCGTTCGACCGCGCGTTCGTGGGTCTGATCGTTGCCTCGATTGTCGGCGCCGGCCTTGGCGCCGCGCTTCTTGTGGTGACGCCTGAACGGATGTTCGCGCAGATCGTGCCGCTCCTGCTCGGATTTGCGACTTTGCTGTTTGCCTTTTCCGAGCGCATCAGCCGCTGGCTGCGCGCACGGGCTGCGGGCAGGGGACACGCGATCGCGTTCAACTTTGCCAGCCTGAAGGTCATCCTGCCGGTTTCGTTTTATGGCGGCTATTTCGGCGCCGGTGTCGGCATCCTGATGCTCGGGGTGTTTTCGCTGGCGACCGGCGGCGACTATCGCGCCGCCAATGTCGCGAAGAATTTCGTGTCGAGCCTCAACGGCCTGGCCGCAACGCTGGTGTTTGCAACGCAAGGCGCGGTGCTGTGGCCGCAGACTTTGGCGCTCGCCGCCGGAACGATCGTCGGTGGGCTTATCGGCGCATACGTCGCGCGTGTCATTCCGCGCAATGTCATTCGCGTGCTGGTCGTGGTGATAGGGGCGGCGCTGACGATCGCGCTTGCGCGGCGATACTGGTTCTAGTGCCGGATACTGTTGACGCTATGCGACAAGGCGGCCACGCGCGCCGTCATCGCGCTGCCGGGATCGGTCAGCGGATCGATGACCGTGAAATGATTGGTGCCGGCGATTTCCTCATAGCGCGTGAGCGCCTGGGCTTGCCGCCAGGCTTCGGCGATCGATTTGCTCTGGCGCAGGAACTCGCTCGACTCCAGCGCGCCGACGACGGCGTCGAGGCTTCGCCCGGCCGGCACGCGCCAGTGCAGCGGCGATACACGGCGGGCTTCGGCTTCATCGAGCCGCAGATCCAGATTTTGCGACACGTGGACGAGCGGCTCGAGATCGAACACGCCGGAAATCGCGTAGGCGGCCGGGACGAGATCGGCGGGCGCATCGGACGCAAATGCTTTCCAGTCTTGTGTGACCATGCAAGCGGCAAGATGCCCGCCGGCCGAATGACCGTAGACGCAAATGCGTTGACGGCGTTTTCGCCAAAGGAAAAGACACGCCGCCCGAATCTGTTCAATGATGTCGGCGATCGAGCAATTGGGGCAAAGATCGTAGCCCGCGATCGCGACCGAAACGCCGCGCGCGTTCGGGCCGGCCGCCATCTGCGAAAACATCGATGGCTCGAGCGAGCGCCACCAGCCGCCGTGAATGAACATCGCGAGCGGTGCGCCGTCATCATCCTTTGCCGGAAACAGGTCGATTGTCCGCCGCATCGATGGCCCGTAAGCCATTCCCGGCTTGGCGTTATGCGCGGATGCGCGATAGGCGGCCGCGTCTTTCTGCCAGCGTACGAAAATCTCCGGATGTTCGGGGACCCGGCTGCGGTTGTCGTATTCAACTTCGTAGTCGATGGACATGACACGTCTCTTGGCGGGTCTCTTGGCGGGTCTCTTGGAAGATCTCCGGCGGCGCGGGTTCAATAAGCGCCCCGCGCTTTGCGCCGGGCCGAAACAACGTTATCTCTTAGCCATGAAAATCGACGGCAAGCAAATGCGCACCATCTGGGTCGAGCCGGATGGCGCAAGCATCGGGATCATCGATCAGACGCAACTGCCGCATCGTTTTGCGATTGTCAGGCTCGAAACCCTCGACGACGTCGCCCGGGCGATCAAGACCATGCAGGTACGCGGCGCGCCGCTGATCGGAGCCGCGGCGGCCTATGGCGTTTGGCTCGCTTTACGGGCCGATGCCTCGGACGAGGCGCTCGACCAGGCCTGTGCTACGCTCATTGCCACGCGTCCGACCGCGGTCAACCTGGCATGGGCACTCGAGGACATGCTGGCCGCCGTGCGTAACCGTTCGCGTGGAACGCGCCGAGGTTGCGCTCCGCCGGGCTACCGAGATCGCGCAGGCGGATGTTGCCATCAATCAGGCGATAGGCCGGCATGGCCTGGACATCATTAGAAAATCTCCGCCGGCAAAAAAGGCGCGCGGGTCAATGTGTTGACCCATTGCAACGCCGGCTGGCTGGCGACGGTCAATTCGGCATGGCCACCGCCCCGATTTATATGGCGCACGACAAAGGCTTGCCGGTGCACGTTTTGCCGGCGAGACGCGGCCGAGAAATCAGGGCGCCTCGCTCACGGCCTGGGGCTCGGTCGTCACGGCGTGCCGCATACCGTCATCGCGGACAATGCCGCGGACATCTCATGCAGCGCGGCCTGGTCGATCTGGTCATCGTCGGTGCCGACCGCGTCACGGCGCAGGGTGACGTCTGCAACAAGATCGGACATATATCAAGGCGCTCGCCGCGACGACACCAACGTGCCGTTCTATGTGGCGTTGTCGTCGCCGACGATCGATTTCCGCATCACGGAGGGAACCGATGCATTCCGATTGAGGAACGCTCGGCTGATGAGGTCAGCACCGTGATTGGAAAAACCAGGGAGGGCGCATCGAAGCGGTGCAGATCGTGCCGGATGGTTCGCCGGTGGCAAATTATGCTTTCGATGTCACGCCCGCCCGGTTCATTACCGGCCTGATCACCGAACGCGGTATTATCGCCGCAAACCGCCAAGCGCTCGCGCAGGCTTTCCCCGAACGCGCCGAAGTCCGGCCAAAATCAGATCGCAAGGTCAGCTGATGGTTTTCTATCGACTTCGCTCGCATCGCCCATCGATGGCCGCCAGTCGGATACCGCGCTGGCGATCGACGCGGCACCGCGCGGCAGTTGCACGCGCATGGTCGCTGCGTGATCAGCGAGTTGCCGCTGCCTTCCGGCCGTCGCGCCGATCTCGTGGGCCTCGACCCGGGCGGAGAAATCTGGATCGTCGAAATCAAATCCTCGATCCGGATTTCCGTGCCGACCAGAAATGGCAGGATGACCGCGCGCACTGCGACCGTCTGTTCTTCGCCACGACGATAGAAGTGCCCTGCGAGATCTTTCCTCCCGATACCGGCCTGATCGTGGCGGATGCCTTCGGTGCCGAATTCAAATGCAATGCGCCGAGCACAAATTACCGGCGGCAACGCGCAAGTCGATGATGTTGTTGTTCGCGCTGCGGCCGCGATGCGGCTGCAATGGCTTGTCGACCCAACCGGGCCTTACGGTGACGCGGAGTGAATCAGCGTGGCGCGCGTTTTCCCAGAATACGCTGCAGGGTGCGGCGGTGCATGTTGAGGCGGCGCGCGGTTTCGGAGACATTGCGGCCGCACAATTCATAAATTCGCTGGATGTGCTCCCAACGGACGCGATCCGCAGACATTGGATTTTCCGGCGGTTCGACCGTGGCATTGTCGAGAGCGAGCAGAGCCGCCACCACATCGTCGGCGTCGACCGGTTTGGCGAGATAATTCACCGAACCAAGTTTCATGGCATTTACCGCAGTCGCGATGTTGCCGTAGCCGGTGAGAATGATGCCGCGCGCATCAGGGCGACGGCGCTTGACGCCGAAATCCATCGAGCCCGCTGCCGTCGCCGAGACGCATGTCGACGACCGCATAGGCTGGCGCAGCCTTTTCGACCTGCAGAAGCCATCCGACACCGATCCGCGGTCGTCACTATAAAGCCGCGCTGTTCCAGCGCCTTGGCAAGCCGCTGCAGAAAGGATTGGTCGTCCTCGACGATCAGCAACGATCGTTCGCCGGAGATTGATCTTTCGCCGCCGGGTTGGCGGTTTCACTCGTCGCAGCGTCCACGGTATCACCTACGCCACTGAGCCCTTGCGCGTATCCTAGCGCATGGAATGCATCGCCCGCACCGCAAGAAATAGTGATCTTGCCGTCCTCACTCAAGTCGCTGCCAATGTTAATGATTGCTCGAAATCACTGCGGCTGCCGTAGCGGCTGATGACGGCGCCGCGTTCCGGTAGCGGCCTGTTTTGAAACGATAGCGTCGCGCCGGATCGCTCCAGCAGGGTTTTTGCGATGAAGAAACCGAGGCCGAGGCCGGCGGATTCGTCGCCGATATCGTTCTGGGGATGCCGCCGGGCTGGATCTAAGGCTCTCCCATGCGCGCAAGGAATTCAGGCGCAAATCCAGGTCCGTCGTCGCTGATCGTGACCCCGACGGTTTCCTCGTTCCATCGTGCATCCACAACCACCCGATCGCGCGCAAAATCCACCGCATTTTCCAATGGATTGGCCAGACCATACAGAATTGCGGGATTGCGGGCGCCGACTGGCGGAGGTGCCGACACCATTTGGTGTGGTCACGTCGATGGTCACCCCGAAATTGCGATGCGGCGCGACCACTTCTTCGATCAGTGCAGTCAGCGGCATGCGATCGAAAGGTTCCCCGCCGGCCTCCAATTCGGTGAGCTTCGCCAGGATGTGGCGACAGCGCGTGGCCTGCTCGCGCAGAAGCCTGACATCGTCGCCGTGCGGCGCGTCGGGCGCGATTGCGCGCTCGAGCTCCTTTGCAATAACCGAGATGGTGGAGAGCGGCGTGCCGAGTTCGTGCGCGGCCGCGGCGGCAAGCCCGTCGAGCTGCGACAGATGCTGCTCGCGGGCGAGCACCAGTTCGGTTGCGGCGAGGGCGTCGGATAGCTGGCGCGATTCCTCGGTGATTTGCCAGGCGTAGACGCCGATAAATCCGATCGCAAGCAGGATGCAAAGCCACACGCCCATCATGTAGATCGGGGGCAGTTGCAGCGGATCATCGCTGTCCCATGGCAACGGGTAATGCGCGAACATCAGCATTGTGGCGCAGGCCACGGCAAAGCCGCCAAGCAGGAGCGTAAAACGCGGCGGCAGCGCCGTTGCCGACAGCAGCACCGGCCCGAGGAACATGAAGGCAAATGGATTTTGCAGACCGCCGGTCAGGAACAGGAGCACAGCCAGCTCCGCGATGTCGAAAGCCAGAAGCCATGCGGCGCGGTCGGGTTCGAGCCGCTGCGTCATGTGGAAACACAGCCGCAGTGCCACGTTGAGCCAGGCCGCCAGCGCTATTGCCGCAAGACAGGCATAAATGGGCAGATCGAAATCGAGGCCGTAAAAAACCACCAGCACTGCCGTCGTTTGGCCAATGATCGCGAGCCAGCGCAGCCGCACCAGCGTGTCGAGACGCACGTTGCGGCGCGGGTGGTGCTGGGCGAGATCGGGTGCGGCCATGTTTTCAGTCTAGCGCCACGGGGTTTGCGCACAATCGGTCCGCTTTGGCGGGGCTTGCACTTCCTGCGGCGGAGCGTCACATCTCTCGCGGTATGGACGCGCAGAACACCTCCGCCATTGCAGTCGATCGTTTAGTCAAGCGCTACAAGGGCGTGGCGGCGGTTGATGGCATCTCGTTTCGCCTCAATCCTGGCTCGGTCACGGGTCTTCTCGGCGGCAATGGAGCCGGCAAGACCACCACTATTGCGATGATCCTGGGGCTGGTCACGCCGACCTCGGGCAGCATCAGCGTGCTTGGTGCCGATATGCCGCGCGAGCGCTATCGCGTGCTGCACCGGATGAATTTCGAAAGCCCCTATGTCGATTTGCCGACGCGGCTGACGGTCCGGCAAAATTTTTCGGTGTTCGCCCAGTTGTACGGTATCGCCGACATCGCCGGGCGAGTGGCCGAGCTTGCAGCCGATCTCGATCTCGGCGAATTCCTCGACAAGTGGACCGGCAAATTGTCTTCCGGTCAGAAAACGCGGGTGTCGCTGGCCAAGGCGCTGCTCAACAAGCCGGAAGTGCTTCTGCTCGACGAGCCGACCGCCTCGCTCGATCCCGATGTTGCCGACTGGGTGCGCTCAAGGCTCGAGCAGTACCGTCGCGACAACAACGCCAGCATTTTGCTGGCCTCCCACAACATGAACGAAGTCGAGCGGCTGTGCGACCACGTGATCATCATGAAGCGCGGCCGCATCGAGGATAACGATACGCCGGCGCGGTTACTCGCGCGCTATGGCCGCGAGGACCTGGAGGAAGTGTTTCTCGACGTCGCGCGCGGGCGGCGCCAGAGCGAGGCCGCACAATGAGAGGCAGCGCTCTCGCATTCTCTCCCAACCGCGTTGCCGCCATGGTGCGGCGCTATTGGTACCTCCTGCGGTCGTCCTGGCCGCGTATTCTCGATTTGATCTATTGGCCTCTGTTGCAGATGCTGATGTGGGGCTTCCTGCAGACCTATGTGTCACAGGCCGGTGGCGGGGTTTTCGCGCAGGCCGGCGGTGTACTGATCGGCGCGGTGCTGCTGTGGGACATTCTGTTTCGCGGTCAGCTCGGCTTCTCGATCTCGTTTCTGGAGGAAATGTACGCGCGCAACCTCGGCAATATCCTGATCTCGCCGTTGCGACCGGTCGAATTCGTCGCCGCGCTGATGATCGTGAGCATCATCCGGTTGTCGATCGGCATGATCCCGGTCTCGCTGCTTGCCATCGCTTTTTTTGAATTCAATCTGTGGGCGCTCGGCCTCGCGCTGGTGGCGTTTTTCATCAATCTGATTTTGACCAGCTGGGCGATCGGGATTCTTGTCGCGGGCCTGCTCCTGCGCAACGGGCTCGGCGCCGAGGCTTTCGCCTGGACATTCATGTTCCTGTTCGCGCCGTTGACTTGCGTCTACTACCCGGTCGCGGTGCTGCCGCATTGGCTGCAATACGTCGCGTGGGTGCTGCCGCCCACCTACGTATTCGAAGGCATGCGTGCGCTGGTGGTCGACCATGTGTTTCGCGCCGATCTGATGGGCGAGGCCTTGGCGTTCAATATCGTGCTGTTCGCGGCTGCATCATTTGCGTTTATGCGGCTCCTGCAGAGCGCGCGGGTCCATGGCTCGCTTCTGCACACCGGCGAATAGGACAAATAATCCTGTGAATCATGGGACTTAGTGGCGTCAAACGCGTTGTAAACCGGACGCGAACACCTTTTCGCTATGTTGACGCTATGACAGAAAAACGACAGTCTTTCGCACTGCAGCGGGGTTCGGGGACTGATTCGATGGCAATAGGTGAATTCGGCGGAGCGGCTACGCTCTCCGGCGAAAGCAGCGCATTGTCGGCAACGCCGATGTACTGGTTCTACGAGCTTGGCCATGCCGCGCTCAATCCAGCACGCGCCGTCGCGGACGCAACGCGGCTGTTCTTCAGAAATCCAGCCAATCCACTTGCGCACACGGCTTACGGAAAGTCCGTCGCAGCAACGATGGAATTGTTCGAACGGTCGACGCGCCGCTATCGGCGCCCCGAATGGGGTATCGATTCAACGACGGTGGGCGGTGAAAAAGTCGCGGTGCACATCAAGAGCATATGGCAGCGCCCATTCTGCCACCTCCTGCATTTCGAGCGCGCCTTCGCGAATCCGCCGCGCCGTCCTCAGCCGAAATTGCTGATCGTTGCGCCGATGTCGGGCCACTATCCGACTTTGCTGCGCGGGACGGTCGAGACCTTTCTTCCGAACCACGATGTCTACATCACCGAATGGGTCGACGCGCGCATGGTGCCGCTGGCGGATGGCCGGTTCGATCTTGACGACTACATCGATTACATCATCTCGATACTTCATCAGCTCGGCGGCGACGTGCATGTGGTTGCCGTATGTCAGCCTTCGGTGCCGGTGCTTGCGGCCGTTTCGGTGATGGAGGCCGACAACGATCCCAATGTGCCCCACTCGATGGTGCTGATGGGCGGCCCGATCGATACGCGGATCAATCCGAACGAGGTGAACAAGCTGGCGGAGCAGCGCGGGCTGAACTGGTTCCGCAATCACGTGATCACCAAAGTGCCATTCCCGCATCCGGGCGTGATGCGCGACGTCTATCCGGGATTCCTTCAGCTGCATGGCTTCATGAGCATGAATCTCGATCGTCACATCGAGGCGCATCACAATCTGTTCCTGCACCTGGTCAAGGGCGATGGTGACTCCGCGCAGAAGCACAGGGAATTCTATGACGAATACCTCGCCGTCATGGATCTTGCGGCCGAATTCTATCTGCAGACGGTGGATACCGTGTTCATCCGCCATGCGCTGCCCAAGGGCGAGATGACTCATCGCGGCCGCCCCGTTGATCCGGCGGCGATCAAGCGCGTTGCACTCATGACGGTTGAAGGCGAGAACGACGATATTTCCGGCGTGGGACAGACCGAAGCCGCACACACTCTGTGTGTGAATATTCCGGTCGAGCACAAGTTGCATTATCTGCAGCCCGGTGTCGGCCATTACGGCGTGTTCAATGGCTCGCGGTTCCGTTCCGAAATCGCCCCCCGGATTACCGATTTCGCGCTGTCAAACAACGGTGCCCGCAATCTGCGCTCCGCGCTGCTGAAGGTCGTCGGCCAGCGCTGATCTCGCGCTTGCGGGTCGGTTTGTGGCACACTCACGGCCCGCTCCGATTCTGGGTCGATAATGTCCATTCCGTTACGTGCCCTGCTTTTCCGCCGCGCCAGCGAGCCATCGGCAATTACTGTCGATTTCGATGGCGAAATCTATCTCGTGAATGTGCGACGGCATCGGCAAGCGCGCCGCTATACGCTTCGCATCCATGCGGCGAGCCGCGAAGTCGTGCTCACCATGCCGCCGCGCGGCAGCGTGAAACAGGCCAGGGAATTTGCACAAAATCACGGCGGCTGGATCGCGGCACGGCTCAAACGGCTGCCCGAGGCCGCGCCTTTCGCGCAAGGCACGGTCCTGCCGCTGCGTGGACGCGACCATCGTATCGAGCATCGTCGCGGCGTCCGCGGAACGGTGTGGGTCGACACGCGCGCGAACGAGCACTTGCTCTGTGTCGCCGGCGAACAGGCTCATCTGCCGCGCCGGGTTCGTGACTATCTCAAGCGTGAGGCCAAGCGCGACCTGGAAGCGGCAAGCCGGTTGGCAGCGCAGGGGCTTGGCATCAAAATCGGGCGGGTATCCGTGCGCGACCAATCGAGTCGATGGGGTTCGTGTTCGTCGACCGGCGTCCTGTCCTACTCGTGGCGATTGATTCTTGCGCCGCCCTTTGTGCTCGACTATCTCGCTGCACACGAGGTCGCACATTTGATCGAGATGAATCATTCACGCCGGTTTTGGCGGCTGGTCGATGGAATTTGTCCGCACATGCGCCGCGCCAAAGCCTGGCTCGATGCGCACGGCACCGATCTGCACCGGTACGGCGCGACTTAAGTCAACAATATTCCGCGGAACCGTCCATCATGCTGCGCCCCGGTACTTTCGCGCTCACGGCCTTGCTCGCGGGGCTGAGCGCGGTCGGTCCGCTGACGACCGATATGTACCTGCCGTCGCTGCCCGATATCGCGCACCAGCTCGACGCCTCGACCGCGCAGGTGCAGCTCACCATTTCCGCCTATCTAATCGGCTTTGCGGTCGGGCAGATTTTCTATGGCCCGGTGTCGGATCGGCATGGGCGCAAGCCGGTCCTGATGGCGGCGATCGCGCTGTATTGCGTGGCGAGTCTTGCGTGCGCGCTTTCCACCTCGATCGAAATGCTGATCGTGGCGCGTGCGATTCAGGCGCTCGGCGGAAGCGGCGGCATCGTGCTCACGCGCGCCATCGTGCGGGACATTTATTCGGGTGCCCGCGCCGGGCGGGAATTGTCGTTGATCGGTTCCGTGATGGCGCTCGCGCCGGTGCTGGCGCCGATCGCGGGTGGCGTGCTGCAGATGGGGTTCGGCTGGCGCGCGGTATTCCTGACGCTGGTTGTGGCGGGGCTGGTGGGCGTGATTGTCGTCTGGTTGCTGCTGCCGGAAACACTGAACACACGCGCGGCCGAGCCCGTTTCGATAGCGTCGATGACACGCTCCTATCGCATCGTTGCGCGCCATCCGGCCTATCTCGCCTATCTCGGCATTACCGCCGCGAGCTACGCCGGCCTGTTCGCGTGGATTTCAGGGTCGGCGTTTGTCCTGCAAAATCTCTACGGCCTCACGCCGTTTGATTTCGGCGTGGCCTTCGCGCTCGGATCGCTTGGCTATATGACAGGGTCGGCGCTGGCGGCGCGGCTCGTTGTCAGGTTCGGGCTCGACGGCGTGCTTGGCGCCGGCGGCCTTGCTTGCGCGGCCGGCGGTTTCGGCATGGTGGCGGCGGTGGCGCTGGGATTGACCTCCTCTTTGTCACTTGTTTTGCCGGCCGCAGTTTATCTCGCAGGTCTCGGCATGGTGCTGCCGCAAGGCATTGCCGGCGCGATGACGCCGTTTCCGGAGCGCGCCGGCGCCGCTTCGTCGCTGTTCGGCTTCGTGCAGCAAGGCGCTGCGGCGCTGTGTGGCGCCGCCGTGGGGTGGTTTCTCGGGCAGAGCGCATGGCCGCTCGCCATCGGCGTTGCCACGATGGGATGCGCGACGCTGGGCTTGTGGTTGACGACGCAGCGGATTCGCAACGCTGCGATAAAACACTAGTTCAGCGGCGGCCGAAAAAATTGTTGAGCAGCCAGCCGTCAAGGCCGCTGCCTGTGGTCGACGCGTTATTGGCCGCGACCGGCTGGATGGGAGCAGGCGGCGTGGGCCTTGACTGCCCGCCGCCGAATAATCCGGAGAACAAATTGCCGCTCGACGTTCCCGGCAGGCTTGCCACCGGTACGCCTTGATGCGCGCCGCGCATGAAGCGACTCCAGATCTCGACCGGCAGTGTTCCGCCCGTCACGTGCTTGGTCGGAGTGCCATCGTCGTTGCCGAGCCAGACACCGGTGACGAGGTGCGCGGTGTAACCAATGAACCAGGCGTCGCGGAAATCCTGCGACGTGCCGGTTTTGCCGGCCGCAGGCCAACCCGGCAACGCTGCCTTGTGAGCGGTGCCGATCGTCAAGGTCTCCGCCATCATCGCATTCATCATGGCCACGTAGCGCGCATCAATAATGCGGCCGAGCTGCGGCGCGCTCCGTGCGTAGAGGACCTTGCCGTTGGTTGCGGTGATCTTCTCGATCACGCGTGGCATCAGGGCATAGCCGCCATTGGCGAAGGGTGCGTAGGCACCCACAAGCTCAAGCATCGAAACTTCCGAGGTGCCGAGCGCGATCGAGGCATTCGGTTCGAGTTTTGAGGTGATTCCAAGCCGGTAGGCGCTGCGGACCACAGCCATCGGCGTGACTTCCAGGGTCAGGCGCACCGAAACCGTATTGAGCGAGAGCGCCAGCGCCTTGGTCAGGGTCACCGGGCCGAAATATTCGTGGCTGTAATTCTCAGGTTGCCAGCCTTTGACATTGATCGGTTTGTCTTCGCGCACCGTATCGGGAGTAAGGCCGTGTTCGAGTGCGGCGAGATAGACGAAGGGCTTGAAGGCCGAACCGGGCTGACGCTTGGCGGCGACGGCGCGATTGAACTGGCTTTCAGCGTAATTGCGCCCGCCGACCAATGCACGCACGGCGCCGTCCGGTGTCATTGCCACCAGCGCGCCTTGCGCGACGCCGTTCTTGTCACCTTTCTGCGCGAGCTCTTCGTTGAGTGCCTTCTCCGCGCTCGCCTGCAAAGTCGCATCGATCGTGGTTTGCACCACGATGTCCTCGTCAATGTGACCGAGCGTGTCGTTCAGTGCGTCCATCACCCAGTCAGCCACATAATTCACCGCGCCGGTGCTCGATTGCGCCAGGATGCGCGGCGGGTGTGCCGAGGCAGCGCGTTCGGTGACGCCGTTGATGAACTTGAGATCGGCCATGGCGCTGAGCACGACCTGGGCGCGTCTCTCGGCGCCGTTGAAATTGCGCGTCGGGGCCAGCCGCGACGGCGATTTTACGAGCCCCGCCAGCAGCGCTGCTTCAGCCAACGTAATATGTCGCGCGGATTTTCCGAAGTAGCGCTGGGAGGCCTGTTCGATGCCGTAGGCGCCGGACCCGAAATAGACGCGGTTGAGATACATTTCCAGAATTTGGGTCTTGGAAAATTTGCGCTCGAGCCAGCCGGCCAGGAGCACTTCCTGCAGCTTGCGGGTTACCGTGCGTTCCTGGGTCAGGAAAAGATTTTTGGCGAGCTGTTGGGTGATGGTCGAGCCGCCTTGTGCGACGGACCGGTGCAGGACGTTGGCGACGAACGCGCGTCCGATACCGAACGGATCGACACCATGATGCTCGTAGAAGCGGCGATCTTCGATGGCGATGAATGCGCGCGGCACATAGGCCGGCATTTCCTTCAACGGCAAAGGTTCGCCCGCGAGATCGCCGCGGCGGGCAAGCGCGCGACCCTGCAAGTCGACGATCTGGATCGATGGCGGGCGCTTCGGAATTTCCAGGGACTGGATCGGCGGCAGATGCGCGCCGACCCAAGCGATGACGCCGGCGCCGCCGATTGCGAACCACAGGCCGACGACCAGGCTCCAATAGGCGATCCTGCCGATCAGCGCCCGTTTGCTGCGGGCGGGCCGCGACTTGCGTACGCGTTTTTTGCGGCGCTTCGCGGGCGGTCTATCGGCGGTGGGCGCGGGACGATCGTCCGCGGCAACGCGCAAATCCGGCCCGGTGCTGTCGAACACCGGCTCCCGGCGTGTGTTCGCTGGTCCCCTTTTTGCCGCCATCACGCAACCCGTTCCGCGCCGGCGAACAAGATGTGCCGGTCCCCGAAGCTACGCTAAGCGGACCGATTTAAGGGGTCGTTAAGGGTATGATTTGCCTGCAAATCCGGGGCGTGCAGCGGCTTTGGCCAGCCGGTCATTCAGCCACTGCTTTGGCCGGCTTGCCGTCCTCGGCTCCCAGCAGCGCGATCAGGGCGCGCTTGATCGCGGCCTGCCGTGTCGGCGAATTGATTTGCGCCCCCATCAGATCGGTCACGTAGAACACGTCCACCACGCGCTCGCCAAAGGTGGCGACGTGAGCCGACGCAATATTGAGATTGAGCTTGGACAGCGTTGCGGTCAGTTCATACAGAAGTCCCGTGCGATCGAGGCCCGTGACTTCGACCATGGTGTAGCGATGCGACCACTGATTGTTGATATTGACGGTCGGCTCCAGCGCGAAAGCGCGGATGCGGCCTTTGGGCGGCGCGCGCTTGGCAACAACATCCGGCAACCGTAGTTCGCCGCGCAGGGCCTTTTCGATCGAGTCGGCGATGCGCCCGGCGCGCCGTTCCTCATCTTCATCGCGGTCGAATTCGCGTGACAACGAGATGGTGTCGAGCGCGCGCCCGTCCGTCGTCGTATAAATTTGTGCATCGACAATGTTGGCCCCGGCCATCGCGCAGGCGCCGGCAATGATCGACAGCAACCAGGGATGATCAGGCGCAAGCAGAGTGAGCTCGGTCACTCCGCGCTCGGCATCAAAGGCAACGGATGTCGCCAGCCGCTTGTCGGCGTCCTCGGTGACGCGGACGAAATTGGCATGCACGATTTTGTGCGGGAGATCCACCTTGAGCCAATAGGCCGGATAGAGCTTTGCGACATAGGCTTCAAGGCGCTCGCCCGGCCAATCCTTCATGGCATCGCGGAATTCGTTCTGTGCAATGGCCACGCGCTGCGCGCGGTTGACCTCCGAGAACCCGCCGGTGAGCACCGGTTCAGTCTCATAATACAGTGTGCGGATGAGTTGCGCCTTCCAGCCGTTCCACACGCCGGGTCCGACCGCGCGGATATCGGCGGTCGTGAGAATGGTCAGCAATTTCAGGCGTTCGGCCGATTGCACAATGGCTGCGAAATTCTCGATGGTCTTGCGGTCGGAGAGGTCGCGGGACTGCGCGACGCTCGACATGACCAGATGGTTTTCAATCAGCCAGGCGACCGTTTCGGTGTCGGCAGCCGAGAAACCCAGCCGCGGACAGAAACGCTTGGCGACCCGCGCACCCGCGATCGAATGATCTTCCGGGCGCCCTTTGGCGATATCGTGCAGGAACAACGTGACGTAGAGGACCCTGCGGTTTGCCGGCACGATCTTGTGGATCAGTTCGTTGGCAAGCGGCGAGTCGTTGCTGGTGCCGCGTTCGATCTCGGCGAGCACGCCGATGCAGCGCAGGAGATGCTCATCAACCGTGTAGTGATGATACATATTGAACTGCATCATCGCGACAATCTTGCCGAAGGCCGGCACGAAACGGCCGAGGACGCCGGCCTCATTCATCCGGCGCAGAACGGTTTCCGGGTCGTTCTTGGACGTAAGAATATCGAGGAAGAGTTCGTTGGCTTCCTCGTTTTCGCGCAATTTTCCATCGATCAGATTGAGCGAACGGGCAACGGCCCGCATGGTGTCCGGGTGGAATGCAAGATTGTGCTTCTGCGCCAGATAAAAAACACGGATCAGATTGACCGGGTCGCGTTTGAGCACATTTGTCTGCGTGAGCCGGATGCGGTTCTTGTCGACGATGAAGTCGTCGCTTTCGGCAAGCTTGCGCCGTTTGACAGGACGCAATCGCGCCATCACGCGGCTCAGGACCGGAACGCTTTTGGCGTGACTGTCTTCCAGCTCCGCGCACAGGATGGCTGTCAGGTCGCCGACGTCCTTGGCGATCAGGAAGTAGTGCTTCATGAAGCGCTCGACGTCCTGCAAACCGGGATGTTCGGTGTAGCCAAGCCGCACGGCGATCTCGCGCTGGATGTCGAACGACAGGCGTTCCTCGGCGCGGCCCATGAGAAAATGCATGTGGCAGCGCACCGACCACAGGAAGTCCTCGCAGCGTCGAAACAACTGGTATTCATGTTTATCAAAGACGTCGCGCTTTATCAGCTCCGCGGGTTCGCGCACCCGGTAAACATACTTGGCGATCCAGAACAGCGTATGCAGATCGCGCAGGCCGCCTTTGCCATCCTTCACGTTCGGCTCGACCAGGTAGCGTGATTGCCCGCTGCGGCGGACGCGCTCTTCACGCTCGGCGAGCTTGGCTGCAACAAATTGCGGCGCGGTATTCCGCACGACCTCGTCGTCGAAACGCGTCACGAGCTCGTCGAAGAGCTTGCGATCGCCGAACAGAAAGCGCGATTCCAGAATGGCGGTGCGAATGGTCATGTCCGCCTTGGCCTGGCGGATACATTCGTCGACCGAGCGGGTGGCATGGCCGACCTTGAGCCCGGTGTCCCACAAGCAATAGAGGATTGCTTCCGCGATCGATTCGCCCCACGCGGTCTGTTTGTAGGGAAGCAAAAACAGGAGATCGATGTCGGAGCCCGGCGCCTGCAAGCCGCGGCCATAACCGCCGGTGGCGATCACCGCCATTCGCTCGCCCTCCGACGGATTGTCCGAAGGATAAAGACGGCACGCAAATTCGAACAGAATACGGATGATCTCGTCTTCCATCCGGCACAATCGCTCGGCGCATCGGCGGCCGTGCCGGTCTTTCAACAGCAATTGTTCGGCCTTGGTCCGCCCTTCCGCGAGGGCTGCTTTCAGCCGCTGCGCCAGCAACGAGCGCAATTCGCCATCGCCACCGGCGTGTTCCTTGGCGAGTTTTTCGACTTCGGCGGTCAGCGCGCGCACGTCGATGAGATCGTTCGAGGCCCGCGTGGGGTGCTCGGACGGCGCGCGTCTGTTGTGATCGAGGGCGAGCGAGGCCATAAGCATCCGATAGCGGAGGCCGAGCGGTAAGTCACCCGCTGGCCGGAAAGATATCAGCGAAATACCGAAAGTGCCTAGAATTCTGGCTACGAATTGTGGTTCCTTGTGTGGCCGGGTTTTATCCAGCCAGCCTTTGCAGGCACGCACTGCGTCCTGATCGGAATGCCGGGACAAACCTGGCGGCGACAATACGTCCGGGGAGAAAACGACATGCGTATGTTTCAGGTTTGCGTCTGCGGCCAGCCCTTGCAGCTTAACGAACAAGCCACGCCGAAGCCGACCGGCAGCGAAGTCTTGCTGAAAGTTCTGGCGGCCGGCGTCTGTCACAGCGATCTGCATCTGTCGGACGGCTGGTTCGATCTCGGCGGAGGCAAGCGAATGAGCCTCGCCGATCGCGGCATGAAACTCCCGGTGACGCTTGGTCACGAGAATGTCGGCGAGGTGGTGGCCTTCGGCCCCGATGTAAAAGGCGTCAAGGTCGGCGATCGCCGGCTTGCGCATCCGTGGATCGGTTGCGGCACCTGCGGTCCCTGCAAGCGCGGCGACGAAAACCTTTGCCGCGCCATGCGCAGCCTCGGTGTGTTCACGAATGGCGGCTACGCGGACTTCATGATGGTGCCGCACCCGCGGTATCTGTTCGATATCGGCGATCTCCCGCCCGAGCGTGCGGCGCCACTTGCCTGTTCCGGCGTGACCACTTTCGGCGCATTGAAGAAAATTCCGACGCTGGCGAGCGAGCCGACGGTCATTATCGGTGCCGGCGGACTCGGCCTCATGTGCCTTGCCCTGCACAAGGCGATGGGGGGACACAGCGCCATCGTCGTCGATATCGATCCGGCAAAACGCGACGCCGCAAAGAAAGCGGGTGCGGTGGCTGTCGTCGACGGAAGTGCAGCGGATGCGTCGCAGAAAATCATCGACATGACGAATGGTGGCGCCTGGGGTGTCATCGATCTGGTCGGCTCGTCGCAGAGCGCCCGTGTCGGCTACGACAGCCTCATCAAGGGCGGCAAATACGTCGTGGTCGGCCTTTATGGCGGGGACCTCACGGTATCCCTGCCGCCGATTCCGATGCGTGCCGTGACGATTCAAGGGTCTTACGTCGGCAGTCTGCCGGAGATGAAAGAGCTTATTGACCTCGTGCGTCGCACCGGCGTGCCGCCTGTTCCGGTTTCAACAAGACCGCTGACCGATGTGAATGCCGTGATGGATGAGCTGCGCTCCGGTAAGGTCATTGGCCGTGTGGTCCTGACGCCGAATTGAGGAGCCCATCATGGACGCGAACGCACTCCGCGCCCTGCAGGCGCCGATCAAACAACGCTACAAGAGCGAGCCGAACGCGGGACGCATTACACTCAAGGCGAGGGGCAACCTCGATGACGCGAACATCGCATGCAAGGTCGAGACCGGCCGCGCACTTGCTGTGGCGGGATTGCACCCGGCAACCGGCGGTTCCGGCCAGGAGCTTTGCTCGGGCGATATGTTGCTTGAAGCGTTGGTCGCCTGCGCCGGCGTCACCATGAAGGCAGTCGCGACCGCGCTCGATATTCCGCTCAGGTCGGCAAGCGTATCGGCGGAGGGCGATCTCGATTTTCGCGGCACCCTCGGCGTCGATAAAGATGCGCCGGTCGGCTTTACGCAAATCCGCCTGCGCTTCGATCTCGATACCGACGCTGCGCAGGACAAGCTCGACCAGTTGCTCAAGCTCACCGTGCGCTATTGCGTCGTCTACCAGACGATCAGCAATGGACCGCAGGTTGATGTAAAGCTCGCGCGCATTTAGCAACGACGAACTGCCATGCGCGCGTAAAGCTTGCGCCGCACCGGGCGACATGGTCATGTTCGCCGCCCCAGATGTCTCCCGACTTTTATTTTGCCCTCACGCTCGTCGTCAAAATGGCAATCACCGCCGGCTTCGTGCTGGCGGCGACGATCACGGCCGAACGCGCGGGTCCATTGGTCGCAGGATTGGTGGCAACGCTGCCGATCGGCGCGGGGCCGGTCTACGTATTTCTTGCACTCGATCATGACGCCCATTTCATCGCCCAGAGCGCGGTCGCCAGCCTGGCCTTGAACGCGATTAACGTCGTCTTTGCAGCCGTCTATTGTGTGTTGGCGCAGAAGCGCTCTTTGGCCGTGAGTTTGGGCGGGACCTATGCGGCATGGATCGTGCTCGCATTGATCGTCAACGCGAACCAATGGTCATTGATCCCGGCGCTGTTGCTGAATGCCGCGGCGATCGGCGCCGGTCTCTGGGTCGTTCGCCCGTTTCGGCACACGGCGATGCCGCGGCAGCGCCCGCGTTGGTATGACTACGCCTTGCGCGCGTTATTGGTGGCCATTCTGGTCGGCGTCGTGATTACCTTCAGCTTCCGCATCGGGTCTTACGGAAGTGGCGTGCTCGCGGTATTCCCGGTCGTGCTCACCAGCATCATCCTCATTTTTCATCGCCGCGCCGGGGGCAAACCGACCGCTGCTGTGCTTGCGAATGCTCCGCTCGGCCTGCTCGGCTTTGGCATCGCCTGCACGATCCTGCATTTCACCGCGGAGCCGTTGGGCGTGCCCGCCGGCCTTGCATTGGCGCTGGCAACGTCGATCGGTTGGAGCCTTGCAGTTCTTGCGGCACGCCGTCACGGTATTCCGGTCTAACGCATGACAATGCTTGTATTCGGCCTCCTCCTCAAAATTGCGATGACCGCCTCGATCGTGGTCGCCGCTTCGGTGGTCGTCGAGCGCAGCGGGCCTTTCGTCGGTTCGCTGATCGCCGCCTTGCCGACTGCCGGCGGCGCGGCGATGATCATTCTCGCACTCGAGCACTCGCCGGAATTCATATCGCGCAGCGCCGTCGGAAGCCTGATCGCAAATGCAGCCTGCGCGCTGTTCGCGCTCAGCTATGCGGCGTTGGCCCAGAAGCACACGCTGCGACTCAGCCTCGGAGGGGCCTTTCTGGTCTGGCTTGCCGCAGTGTTCCTGTTGCGGCTGTTCGATTGGAGCGCAACAGGGGCGGTCATATTGAACGCAGTGATTTACCCGATTGCGATTGTCGCGGCGCGGCGCTTTCGTATTGCAGGTACGGTCAGACGCGTCGAACTGACAGGCACCGATCTTGCCTGGCGCGCCGGAGTCGTGACGTTCTGTGTCATTGTCGTCACCGCTGCGAGCAGTTCAATCGGTTCTTACTTCTCGGGCGTGTTTGCGTTTTTTCCGGTGGCCATGGGTTCTTTCTTCATTATTCTGCATCCGCGCATTGGTGGGCCGGCGTCGGCGAGTGTCGCCGCGCACGTGCTCACTCCGCTGATCGGGCTGGGCCTTGGGCTGCTCGCCGTCCACCTGTTGGCCGAAACAATCGGCGTGTGGTGGTCCTATGCAGTTGGACTGTCCATCGGTCTTGCGTGGAATGCATTGCTGTGGCTGGTGCGGGAGTGGAGAATGTCCAACCCCGCTCATCCCCGCGAAAGCGGGGATCCAGGGCACACTCCCCAACAGTAGTTTTTTCTGGATTCCCGCTTGCGCGGGAATGAGCGGAGATTAACTCAGCAGCCCTTCTTCCAACGCCTTGATCTGTAGCGCCAGATAGCGCGAGAAAATCCGGCATTGCGCGAGGCTGCCGGCCGTGAACCAAAGACCGGGCTGTGCCGTTTGCCGCCACATGTTGCGCAGTTCGCCGCCCGCATCGAATCCCCAGACCGGTCCGATGCGCTCTGCGATTTCGTCGCCAAGATAGAGACGAACGGTCTCCTGCTGATTCTTGTATCCGGTTGCCAGGACCAGCAGGTCGGCCGCGGCGATGCGCCCATCGCGCAGTCGCGCGCCCTCGGCAACAAAGCGATCAATATCGGCGTATTGAAGCAGGTGAACCGCACCGGAAATAATCAGTTCGGAGCACCCGACATTGAAATAATAGCCGCCGCCGCGCCGCAGATACATCATCTGGAAGCCGGTCTCGTCCTCGCCGAAATGCAGGCGAAAGTCGCTTTTTTCAAGGGCTTCCAGCAGCGCCTTGTCCACCTCGCGGCCTCTGGCGGTCGACATCTGATAGGAGCGCTGCAGGACCGGATAGGGGAATGAGGTTGCCAGAAGATCGCAATCGTCGAACGGGATTCCTTCCGAGTAGATCGCGTAGACGCTCTGCGCCTCTTTCAGGCTGACGACATAGGTCTTGCTGCGCTGGATGATCGTCACATCCGCGCCGTGCGCATGCAGTTCCTGTGCAACATCGTGCCCGCTGGTGCCGGTGCCAAGTACAAGCGCCCTGCGGCCTTTCCATTGCTCCGCGTTCCTGAATTCGCCGGAATGCACTTTGACGCCACCAAAGTCTGCAAGGCCAGGAATGTCCGGCGGTGTATAGGGAATGCTGCTTACGCCCGTCGCAAACACCAGATGACGCGGGCGCATGGTGCGTTCGCTGCCGTCCGGCCGGCGCAACGTGACGGACCATTCCTTGCGCTTCGCGTCGTAGCGTCCTTTGACCAGCTCGGTCCCGGTCCAGAAATTCAGTTCCATCGCTTCGACGTAGGATTCAAACCAGTTCGCCAGCTTGTCCTTCGGGATGTAGACCGGGAATGTCGGCGGGAACGGCAGATAGGGCAGGTGATTGACGTGCACTTCATTGTGCAATGTCAGCGAATGATAGCGCTTGCGCCAGTTGTCGCCGACGCGCTCATGGCGGTCGACAATCAGCGTATCGATGCCGAGTTGATGCAGGCGCGCGGCGATCGACAGTCCGGCCTGTCCTCCTCCGACAACAATGACGGCTGGGTCGTGATCTGTGTAGCTGCGCGCTTTGGCGAGGCGGTCGCCCCAGTTCTCGGCGCCGAAGTCGCGGGTCGAGTTTGGTTCGCGGCGCCGCTTGAATTCGTCTTCGTGGCCTGTGAGCTCGTGCAGATTGGTATTCAACGTCCAGGCGCGCAGGTGCCCTTGCGCATCCGGCACAAGACGGATGACGCCGTTGGCGGGACCGAACGCGGTTTTGAAGTCGAACAGCGTTTCGATGGTTTCCCGGCCCGCGCGCGTGATCCAACGTGGTGGCGTGCGCTTTGCGGGGACATGGAAATTCGCAGGCTGGGTGCGGGCCAACGTTTCGCGCAGCGTCGATTCAATCGCCGCGCGGCCGGCCATGGTCTGGATGGTCCATGTAAACGCCAGCACGTCGCGCCATAGGCCATCGGCGATGAACAGGTCCGCTGCCGCTGCCGCGTCCTGCGCGGACAGTGCCGTTTCGAAGCTTTCGAGCCAACGCTGCGCGTCGGCCGCGGCCGTCGATTGCTTTCTTTCAGCGACGTTCATCATTTCCGTAACCGCTCATTCCCGCGCAAGCGGGGATCCAGAACTTAGCAACAGCCTACTGGATTCCCGCTTGCGCGGGAATGAGCGGAGAGTGGGCCCATGTTGCAGATGAGTTCTTAGTTCTTGAACGTCTTCGCCGCCTGCTGTTTCAAACGGTAAAGCGCATCCATCGCCTCGCGCGGCGACAGGTCGTCCGGATTGAGCGCGGCAAGGGCGGCAATCAGACGGTCCTCAAGCGTTTGCGGCACGTCCTGCGACGGCCTCACCGGCGCGGCAAACAGGGGCAGATCCTCGAAACCTTTGGAGGTAGATCGATCGTCCTGTTCGAGCGTCGTGAGCACCGTTTTGGCGCGCTCGATCACGCTTGCCGGCAGGCCGGCGAGCTTCGCCACCTGGATGCCATAGGAACGATCGGCTGCGCCGGCGACCACTTCATGCAGGAAAACAACGTCGCCCTGCCATTCCTTGACGCGCACGGTCGCGTTGTGCAGCCGCTCAAGCCGGCCCGAAAGCGCGGTCAATTCGTGAAAATGCGTCGCGAACAACGCGCGGCATTTGTTGACGTCGTGCAGATGCTCGACCGTGGCCCAGGCAATCGACAATCCGTCGAACGTTGCCGTTCCGCGGCCGATTTCGTCGAGAATGACAAGCGCGCGCTCACCCGCCTGGTTGAGGATTGCAGCAGTCTCCACCATCTCGACCATGAAGGTTGAACGCCCGCGCGCGAGATCATCGGCGGCACCGACGCGCGAAAACAACCGGTCGACCACGCCGATCCGCGCATGTTTGGCCGGCACGTAACTGCCCATTTGCGCCAGGATCGCGATCAAGGCGTTCTGCCGCAGGAATGTGGATTTTCCCGCCATGTTGGGGCCGGTGATGAGCCAGATGCGGCCGGAGTTGGTGGCCTGCGGCGGCGACAGATCGCAGTCATTGGCGATGAACGGCGCGCCGTCGCGCGACAGGGCCTGTTCAACCACCGGATGCCGGCCGCCTTCGATGATAAAGGCATGACTGTCTTCAATCTGGGGACGTGCGTAATTGCGCTCTGTCGCAAGCTGAGCGAGCGCGCTCGCCACATCGAGGCTGGCAAGTGCCGCAGCGCAATCCTTGATATTGTCGCTTTGCGCGATCACGCCGGCCGCGAGCCGCTCGAAAATCTCCAGTTCCAGTCCGAGCGCGCGATCGGCCGCGCTGGCGATCTTCGCCTCCAGCTCGCCCAGCTCGGTGGTGGTGAAACGCACCTGGCCGGCAAGCGTCTGGCGATGGATGAACGTGCCGTTGAGCGGCGCGCTCATCAGCCGCTCGCCGTGCTGGGCCGTGACCTCCACGAAATAGCCGAGCACGTTGTTATGCTTGATCCGCAGGATGCGAATACCGGTGTCTTCGGCATAGCGCGCCTGCAGCGCGGCAACGACGCGCCGCGATTCATCGCGCAGCGCTCGCAATTCATCGAGCGCCTTGTCGTAGCCCTCGCGCACGAAGCCGCCGTCGCGCTTGAAAGCTGGCAGCTCGGCGGCGAGCGCGGCGGATAGTTCGGCGGCCAGCATACCGTCCGGCTTGCGGCATGCTTGCAGTCGCCTCGGAAATTTCCGCCGGCATGTCGTTGAGCGAGGCGAGGGCGCGGGCAAGATCGGCGGCTGCCAGAACCCCGTCACGGATGGCGGCCAGATCGCGCGGGCCGCCGCGGCCCAGCGCCAATCTCGACAATGCGCGCGCGAGATCGGGCGCCGCCTGCAGGCGCGAACGCGTCTCGGCGCGGGCGGTGGTCTCGCCGGCAAAGCTCGCGACGGCGTCGAGCCTGTTTGCAATCTGCGCGGGATCGGTCAGCGGCGCCGACAGCCGTTGCGCCAGCATGCGGGAACCGGCGGCGGTCATCGTGCGGTCTATCGCGTCCAGCAACGAACCGCGCCGGTCGCCCGCGAGCGTGCGCATCAACTCGAGATTGGCGCGGGTGGCCTGGTCGATCGCCATGCTGGCGCCGGCACTCTCGCGCAAAGGGGGCGACAGCGGCGGACGTTTACCGAGCTGCGTGCGTTCGACATAGGTGACGCAGGCCGCGGCAGCAATCAGTTCCAGCCGCGTCAGCACGCCGAAGGCCTCGCTGGTCGCCACCGCGAAAAACGACGTCAGCCGCCGTTCTGCGGTGGCACCGTCGAACACATCGCGCGCCAGCGGCGACACGGCCGGCAGAGAGCGCCAGTAACCGGCAAGATCGGCTTCGCCAAACAATGCGTCCGAAACGATGATCTCGCCCGGTTCGAGCCGCGCAATTTCGGCGGAAAGCGCCATCCGGTCGCATTCGGCAACCCGAAATTCGCCGGTCGAAATATCGATCCAGGCCAGCGCGAACTGGTCAGCGTCATCGGCCGAAGACATCCGCGCGCGCGCGATTGCGAGAAGATAGTTGTTGCGGCCCGCATCGAGCAGCGTGTCTTCAGTCAGCGTGCCCGGTGTCACCAGCCGGATCACGTCGCGCCGCACGACGCTCTTTGAGCCGCGCTTGCGCGCCTCGGCCGGATCCTCGAGCTGTTCGCACACCGCGACGCGATGGCCGAGCGCGATCAGTCTGTGCAGGTATTCGTCGGCGCGCACGACCGGCACGCCGCACAGCGGCACATCCTTGCCGAGATATTTTCCGCGCTTGGTGAGCACAATGCCGAGCGCGCGCGAGGCAACCTCGGCATCCTCGAAGAACATCTCGTAGAAATCGCCCATCCGGTAGAACAGCAGGCAATCCGGATTGGCAGCCTTGATCTCGACGAACTGCGCCATTGCCGGCGTGACGCGGCCTTTGTCGACAGGTGGTTCGGATTCGGGCAGGCCGACGGGTTGCGTGAGCGCCATGGGCGGCGACATTAGCAGATGCGCTTGCGGCTTCCAGAGACGGACGGTTTGTTCTTACGCGACATCACCGGATTTATACCGACATCCACGACTTTCTTTCACGACTCGCTCACAGCCATCTCTCTTCTGTCACTGCCGGGCTTGACCCGGCAATGACGGGTGGAAACGCATTGCCCCTTTCTTGTCATGCCCGCGCTTGAATGGACCGCCTCTCATTTGTCATGCGCGGGCTTGACCCGCGCATCCACGTCTTCCTTTCAGTCGCCCGGCCATGACGACTGGGATCCGCTCATCCCCGCGCAAGCGGGGATCCAGAGCAAAGGTATGTAGCGAAGCTGGATTCCCGCTTGCGCGGGAATGAGCGGAGTTTATTTACAGGCGCGACAACCTCAGGCCCGTCATGCCCGCGCTTGAATGCACTACCCCTCATTTGTCATGCGCGGGCTTGACCCGCGCATCCACGACTTTCCTCACCCAAACAAACGATGTCGCAATTTTGCATCGCTTGTTGGCGAAGTTTCATTTTTTCGTTTCTGCCCAAGGCATCGACGGACGCGCCCAAGTTTTCGCGCGCAGCGCCGCCTAACCATTGTCCCATCGCAACCGCCGCGGGCGAAGAGATCATCGCCGCGCGCGTCGAAGAGAGAGCGGGACGCTGTTCCCGCCGGGGATGGGTGCAATGGCTTCGAGCAAACGGGATGCCTACAAAAATCAACATGCGCGGCTGTTGAGCGGGGTGTCGAGCCTGGCGCTGCTGATTGCGCAGTTGGTAGCTGCCGAGCAGGCCCATGCTCAGGCGTCTTGCACGCCGGCAACTTCCGTGGCGACGCCAGCCAATAACACAACCGTCACCTGCGAGGGCGGTGGAACCATCACTCAGAATGGTATCACGGTTACGGTACCGGCACCGAAACTGGCGATACCATTAAAGTGTTCAATGCTGCCAATGGCGGCCCGAACACGACCGTTACCGGGACTGCCGCCGGAATAGCCGTCCACGATGGAACAATCGAAGTTCGTGGTTCGGGCACCTCAAGCCAGACAGTCGAAGCCACCTTCCAGTTCGGCTTTGCCATCAAAGCGGTCACCGATGTCACCGTAATCAACACTGCAAACGGCACTATTCAGACGACTAGCCTCGGCGGCACTGCCATCAACGCGGGCGGCACCGCCACGGTGACCAATGATGGTGTCATCAAGAGCGATGCATCGGCCATTTCCGGCAACAACGTTATCGTCATCGGTAATACTGGCACGATTTCATCCACGAATGGCAGCACCATCGTCGCGACCACCGATGCTACCGTGACTCATTGACGATCCAAAGCACGGCCGTGGCTGGCATCTTCGCAGGCGGCAAGGCCACAGTGAACAATCTGACCGGCGGCAACATCTCCGCCGGCACATATGGCATTATCGCCGCCACGTTCGATGTGACGAATGCCGTCGGAGCGACGATCAGCGGGGGCACCGGCGGTATCACCGGATCCGGCAAAATAGACAACGCCGGCAGCATCACAGCGACGAATTCCGGTGGTGATGCTGTCTCCGGCCTCGTCACTCAATTGTTCAACCGCTCGGGCGGAACGATCACCGGAGGCTCGGCCGGGAATGGCGTTACCATCACCGCCGACGGCGCTCTCGTTAACAATGAACATAACGCAACGATCGGCGGTGGCGTGAATGGCGTCTTGATCAGGGGATCGGACGGGCAAGTGATCAGTGCGGGTACGATCAGCGGCGGAACGAATGGCATTTCTGCCGGCGGCAAGGCCACAGTGAACAATCTGACCGGCGGCAACATCTCGGGCGGGACAATTGGTATCCAGGCCACAACGCTCGACGTGGCGAACGCCGTCGGAGCGACGATCAGCGGTGGCACCACGGGCATCACCGGCTCTGGCAGCGTACGAACTGCCGGCACGATCAGCGGCGGAACGAATTCGGTAATTTTTACTGGCGGCGCTGGCGTCACCAACACGCTGACGCTGCAAACCGGCTCGAAATTGATTGGTGATGCGGTGGGCAGCGCTGCGGCGGGCGCGATCAACAATCTCGTCCTTCAGGGCAGCGGCACCGCCAACAACAATTTCGAGAACTTCAACTCATTGGAGGTGCAGAACGTCGCCAACTGGAAGTTGAACGGCGACGCAACCGTCGGAGCGGTCACGCTCCAAGCCGACGCCAACTTAGCGATTAATGCGGTGCTTACTGGCACCACGGTCACAGTGAATCCTGCCGCGCAGGTGTTCGGTGTCGGTACCATCAAAGGCGACGTTGTAAACAAGGGCCAACTGTCGCCGGGCCCTAGCGGCGGGTTCGGCACATTGACGGTGACCGGCAATGTCGGTTTCACCAGCGGCTCGACTCTCTTTATCAATGCCGGACCCACACAGGCTAGCAAACTCGCCGTGAGCGGCATGGCCACTTTGGCAGGCGCCACCGTAAGTGTGCAGGCGCTCACCGGCACTTTCGCGCCCTCGACCCCGTACAACATCTTGCACGCTAATGGTGGCTTGGGCGGCAATTCACCGGCAGCCTTACCATCAATTCGGCCTTTCTCAAGCCATCGCTCAGCTACACCGCGAATGATGTAACACTGACACTGGTGAACAACGGCAGCGGCGGCGGTGGGGTGGCGGTGGCGGCGGCGGTGGCGGTGGCGGTGGCGGTGGCGGAGGCGGAGGCGGAGGAGATGGGGGTGCGGGCGGCGGTACAGGCAACATCTTTGCCACCGTGACGCAGACGCCAAATCAAAATGCGGTCGCGAACGCGCTCGATCCAAATGCGGCAACCAACCCGCTCATCCTCGCCGTACTCAATCAAACCGTCGATGGCGCGCGGCAAGCATTCGACGCGCTGTCCGGCGAGGTGTTCGGCAGCGTGCACAACGTGCAGGCCGGCGAGACGCAGTTCGCCCGCAGCGCCATGCTCGGCCGCATGCGGCAAGCCTCCTATGCCGGTTATATCGGTGAACTGGGCGCGCTCGCCTTCGGCGGACCGGAACTGGCTTATGCCGGCGATAGCGCCAACGCGGCCTATGCCGCGGATATCAGCTCGGCGGTGCCGGGCAAGGCGCCGGCGCGCACGGGCGAGCGCTCGCGCGATCTGACCTTCTGGGCGCAGGGGCTCGGCGGCTGGGGTCATACCGATAGCGACGGCAATGCGGCCGCGGTGCACGGCCGCTTCGGCGGCTTCCTCTCCGGCGTCGATGCGCGCTTCGGTGAAACGCTGCGGGCCGGCTTTGTCGCCGGTTACCTGCGCTCCGATCTCAATGCCGATGCCCGCTCAAGCAGTGCCGGCATCGACAGCGTGCAGATCGGTGCTTACGCCGGCGGCAAGCTCGGGGCGCTCAACGTGCGCGGTGGCGCGTCTTACTCGTTCGACAGCATCGATGTGAGCCGCGGCATCTTCTTTCCCGGCTTCACCGATCAGACCAAGGCAAGCTTCCGCGGCAATGTCGGGCAGGTGTTCGGCGAAGTCGGCTATGGCCTGACGCTCGGTCACGTCGCGGTCGAGCCGCTCGCAGGCCTGGCCTATGTGCACGTGCACGATGGCTCGTTCCTGGAAAGCGGCGGTGCCGCTGCGCTGTCAGGTGCGAGCACCCACGAGAACATCGGCTATTCCTTCCTCGGCTTCCGCGCCGCCACGGTGCTGCCGCTCGCCAACGGCACCGCGCTGGTGCCGCGCGCCTCGGTGCAGTGGCAATACGCCTTCGGCGATGTGACGCCGGTTGCGGGGCTCGCCTTCCAGGGCACGGGCACCGGGTTCTCGGTTGCCGGCGTGCCGATTGCGCGCAACACGGCGCTGATCGAAACCGGCTTCGACTGGCGGTTTTCCCAGCGCGCCAAGCTCGGCGCGTTCTATCAGGGCGAACTTGCCGCGCACGCCGAGAGCCACGCCTTCAAGGGCGCGTTCAGCTGGAATTTTTGATGCTGTGATCCGTCATGCCCGCGCTTGGCGCGGGCATCCACGACTTGGGTCTCTCAGCTGGGAAGACGTGGATGGCCGGGTCAAGCCCGGCAATGACGGGCGGAAACGCATTGCCCCTTTCTCGTCATGCCCGCGCTTGAATGCACTGCCCCTCATTTGTCATGCGCGGGCTTGACCCGCGCATCCATGATGAGGTGTCCCATATGTAAGCAGTACTGATTTCTCCTGTTGCGACTCATCATGGATTGCCGGGTCATAGGCGAGCGAAGCGACGCCGTCCTTCGGCCGGCTATGTCCGGCCATGACGATTGCTGCCTCCTCATCCAAACAAATGATGTCGCAATTTTGCATCGCTTGCCGGAAAGCGACAGCGCTGTCGTTTTTCTCCAATAGGAAAGTCGTATCTGTCCAAGCCCGTGTGAGGCCGCGACTTTAAGGTCGCGCGCACTCATTCGCCGCACACGGACAAAAATCCATGACGTTAAATTTTCGCAGATTCGTCAAACGCTACATCGCGCTTGTAGCCGTATTTGTCGCGATGAGCTCGATAGCTGCTTTCGCAACGGACCTGCCGCTGTTTATGCCGAGCAAGGCGCCGCCCATGCCTCGCGTTGCGGCGCCATACAACTGGTCCGGCCTCTATGCCGGCGCGCATTTCGGCTATCTGTGGGGCCGGACGAGTGTCGAAGACGATGGCGCGATCGCCGAGCGCAACGCGCGGACGGATGGAATCATCGGCGGTGCGATGCTCGGCTACAACTGGCAGATCGACCGTGCCGTGCTCGGCCTTGAGGGCGATTTCGGCTGGAGCAACGCACACGGAGTCGGCGATATTGTTAACGGCGGCGGCGGCGGCGGCGGCGGCGGCGGCGGTGGAGGTGGAGGTGGTGGAGGTGGAGGCGGCGGAGGCGGAGGTGGTGGTGGCTTGACCCCCCTCATCACGCGCGCGCCCAACATCTACGACGTCCGCTGGACCAGCCACGAGCGTGGCCGTCTTGGCTATGCCGCCGATAACTGGCTGTTTTTCGCCGCCGGCGGGTTTGCCGTGTCCGATCTCAGTTTCCAGGAAGGCGCCATATCGACCACATTCGTGCCAGCCTCGAGCGGCGGCAAATATTATGGCTGGTCGGTCGGTGGCGGTGTGGAATGGGCCTTTGCCCGCAATGCTTTTGCGCGCGTCGAATATTTCTACGACGACTTCGGTCACAAGGATTACGTCGGTGTCCTCGGCGACACCTATCGCGTGTCGTTGACCGGGCAGACGCTGCGCGGGGCGCTGGGATTCAAGTTTGATCCGCTGGGGTGGTAGGACCGCGGCGCCGTTACGACAATTGAGCCCTCGTTTGGAACGGTCCCGGGTCTGCAGCGCACCGTTCGCTTCACTCACGCTGCGCTGCCCACGGGAAACGATGTTCCACATCAGCTCTTGAACTTCACCCCCGTGATCGCCTCGAGATTGCCGTGCCAGATCTTTTCCTTGTCCGCCTTCGGCATATCGATGCTCTCGAGGATGCGCAGGGTCTCGCGCGTGTACATCGTGCCCTTCTCGGGATCGAACGGGCAGTCGGAAGCGAAGACGATCTTGTCGAGGTCGTAGAACGCAAATCCCGCATGCGTCGCAGGCACGCCGCCGAACACCGCGGTGTCTGCATAGAAACTATGCTTGAAGTAATCGAGCGGACGTTTCTTCAACTTTTTCAGGATGAGGCTGAGATCCTCGTCCGAGGTCCGCGCGCCAAGCTGATCCCAGCCTGGGCCGATGCGGCCTTCCAGCATCGGCACGATGCCGCCGAAATGGTGGGTGATGATCTTCAGGTTGGGATATTTGTCCATGATCCCCGAGAACACCAGTCGCGCCATGGCCGCGGCGGTTTCATATGACCAGCCGAAGGTCCACCAGATTTCGTATTTCGATTTCTTCTCGGACAGGTAATCCGGGAAATTGGCGGCGCGTGCCGGGTGCATCCAGACCGGCTTGTTGAGCCGGTTCATGGCGGCAAAGAACGGCTCGAACGCCGGATCGTCCAGCGGCTTGCCGGCGATATTGGTGTAGATCTGCACGCCCAGCGCGCCGTTTTTCAATGCACGCTCGGCTTCACGCACGCCCGCGTCCGGCGCGATCAAGGCCGCTTGTGCCACCCAGCCGGGGAATTGATCCGGATATTTCGCGCAAATTTCAGCGAAGCCATCATTCACCAGCTTTGTGTATTCCTCCGTGAGTTTGGCATCGCCCTTTGTCATCACTTCAAGCGGCGGCATCGGATAGGACAGGATCTGCGCATAGTCCTTGAAGCCATCGACGATCTTGCGGCGCACCTCGAGATCGTGAATGCAGGGAATTTCACGCACCCGCTTGCCGATATCGGTATGGCCGCTTTCAACGAGCTTGTTGAAATATCTTTCCGGAATGAAGTGAGTGTAGGCGTCGATACGCATGACTACTCCTGTGTGACCTGCTTTTTTCGTAAGGCTTAGTAGGGCGTAATAACGTTGAGAAGCGCCTGCTTGCGCTCGTTGACAACAACAGCGCGCGCGCGCGCGAGTGCATCGGGCAGGTCGGCGGGCTTTTCGATTCGCTCGGCATGGGCGCCTTGCGCCCGCGCCATGTCCTCGAACGGCGGGGACGGATCGAGATCGGCGAGGATGCGGCCGTCGGTTTCCCCGGCAACGCCGTCCTTGAACATCGACAGGGTCGCGCGCCGAACCGCGCCGTAGCGGCTGTTGTTGAACACGATGGTCAGGATCGGAAGATTGTGAACGGCCGAAACCCAGTGGCCGACCATGGGATTGGCGAACATGTAAGCGCCGTCGCCAATTGTCGCGACGACGAACTCATCCGGGGCCGCCAGTTTGGCGCCGAGTGCTGCGCCCAAGCCCCAGCCTAAACCGCCGGCTGGACCGAGCGCGAAGAACGTGCCCGGCTTTTCGCGTGCGCAATGGTCCGGCCGCAACGGGTACTCGTTGATAATGATGGCGTCCTTGCCGACGGCGTCGCCGATTGCATGCGAAAGATGTTCCGGCGAAATCGTCGTGCCCGCGGCCGAATCCTTTGCAAGCTGCGCGCGTCTTGTGCGCATGCGGTCGGTTAGACGTGCGCGCCGGGCAGCAATGCGCGCCTCGGCCATCTGCAGGCGCGGCTCGACCGCGCGCACCAAGGCTTCCAATGCCTGGGCCGCGCCAGCCTGGACTGCAAGGTCGCTGGGAAAGCTGCGCATCGGATAACGCACATAGAACGGATCCTCGCCCATGTGAGCGACGCGGCAGCCGCCGGGCGGATGCTGCAGATGCGGGATCCACGGCACGTCGGATTCCAGAACGATGACCAGATCGGCATCGGCGAGCAGCGTGCCGGGCTCAAAACCGAAATGCATCGAATGGCTCGAGGGTAGGCAAACCGTGCGCGGGTTGTGAGCAACGACCGGAATTGCGCAGCGTTCGGCCAGGCGGTCCAGGAAAGGGACGGCCTCTGCGGGCAGCGCGGCGGTGACGACCAAAGGACGCTCGGCCGCTGCGATCCACTCGGCGAGCGTTGCGATCGTGCGCGGATCGGGATGTGCGTGCGCCGCCTGCGGCCGCGGTTTCGTCGGCCCGATCGGTTCCGGCAACGAGGCAGACAGTGGTTCGCGCGGCAGTACCATATAGACAGGCCCGCGCGGATGCGCCATCGCCACTTCGACCCCGCGCGCAACCATGTCGCCGACCTGGCCTGGCACACGCAGTTCGTAATCCCACTTGACCAGCTCGCGCACCATGCCGGCCTGATCAAACATCTCCTGCGCCCAGTGGATCGGGCGTGTGCGCGAGCCGAAGCTGCCTTTCTCGGTAACCGGTGTGCGTCCGGCGGCGAGAATGAGCGGCACGCGGTCGCGCGAGAGATTCGTCAGGTTGTTGATCGTGTTGGCGGTGCCGACATTGACGTGCACCATGACCGCCTGCGGACGGCCATTCATCAAATAGGCGCCGTGCGCCATGGCGACCGCAAGATTCTCGTGCGGCACCAGAATAGGCCTCGGCACCTTGGCATTGGTTTTCTTGGCGCGGCTGAACGCTTCCACGATCGGCGGGAAGTCGGTCCCGGGATTTGCGAAAAAATAGTCCGTGCCGTGATCGGCAAGCGCGCGCAGAAACGCTTCGGCGGCGATTGTCGGCCGTTGTCCCGTCGGTGTCGCGGCCATTATTCGCCCCTCAACCGTCCGCTGGTGTGGCTTCCGGACGGTGCATTTGATGGCGCGGAGTCATAACTGACGACACCGGAGGTGACAACGGACTAGGGCGCGCACCAGAGGAGATTTATTCGGCCGCAACGCGCAGGGCGGCCTGGGCGTCGATCTCAGCCAGGCATTTTGCAAGGCTTTCGCCTTCCGGATCAAGGAGCGCAGCCGTGCGGGCGTTCGCGATCGCATCCGCTGCGGAGGCCTGTGGGATTTGGCCCGCAAGGGCCGGGCGGATCACGCGATGCTCAATCATCCGATAGTTCGAGAGGCCGCGTGCATGTGTATCGCCGTATCCCTTGATCAGCCGGGCGCATTCAGCGATTTCCAGTGCGAACGCGGATGATCGGCGCGCCCCTTCGCGGATCAGGGCCAGCCAGCTTTCGATTTGCAGCTGTTCCTGTTTGTAACGATGCCCGTAGGGCCGAAGCGGCCGCAAGCTGGCGAGAACAAGAAATCGCAAGTAGCCGCTGATGGACGTCGAATTGATCTCCATGCCGAAGTACACGCGCCCGAGCCAGCCTTTGCGCTCAGCCAGCCGCAAAATCGGACGCGCCAGGAACGAGGGCAAGAGCTGGCACAATTCCTCGATGCCGGGTTTGAGAAAATCGTGCACGGAATAAGGCTCGCTGTTCACGCGCAGCTCCTCGCGCGCGATGCGGCGCATGCGAGCGGGCGCGATCTTCGCCTGTGCAACGCGCACGACGTCTTCATAGGACATGCGCACGGCAAGATGACGGGCAATCTCCTTCAGGAGCTTGCCCTGTGCGCCGGCCATCTGGTCCGCTTCGATGATCGGCCGCAGACGGCTGAGATAAAGCCATGCATAGGTGACGCTCTGATAGTCGATCAGCCGTCGTACGCCTTCCAGGCCGATGACCTGCGCGACCGCCGGAAATGTGCGGGCGACTTCGTGTTCGACCAAGGCCGGCGTTGCGGCGGCGGTTTTCTTTTTGTCCGCAAGTTTCGCGGGCTGCGCGTTCGCGCGCGCGGCTTCGAATCCGGCATGGAATCCGCGCAGATTGCCGTCGACAGACTTGCCGTCCTCGCGGATCGCCATCTCGAACTGCTCGGGCTTTATGGGCAATCGGTTGCTGCCGGCGATCGCGCCCAGCATCACCGCATTGATGATCGAGCCGCTTTGCTTGGCGAGCGCGTCCATGTCGACGAGCAAGGAATCCCGTGAATTGTCCTTGATCACCTTGATCAGCTTGTCCTGATCAAAGCGGCCATCGCCCATGGCTATCTTTTCGTCCATGGCAAAAAAGCGGCTGAGCGATCCGATGACATGCGTGCGCTCGCGCGTCACGAACCCGTTTGCAACGGTCCGTCCGGTTTCCAGCAACTCGCTCGCAACCGCGATGTCGATATCGCCCACGCCGGGAGTGAGCGCGAGCACAGGCAGCTTGCCGCCCAGCTCGCGCGCCGGCACCGGGAAAATCTCTACGTAATAAGTCGTGGCGCCGGTCCGTTGCGCCACACCGGGTATCGACGTGCTTTGAACAGGAAATCCGGCCTTTTCGGCCGCCGACACGATCCATTGCGTCAGCACGCCACCGCCTTCGCCGCCGAGCGCGGCAATCAGCAGCGTGATGGGGCGCTGCGCCGTCATGCGGCGACTTCGCCGGAATAGCCACCGAGCCAGCCGATAACTTTCTGCCGAAGCCGGTGCATGAAACGGTCGCGCCAGGTTGGATTGCGCACGATTTCGGCGCGGTAGAATGACGGACACAGCACTGCCGCGTGCGCGACCTCGCCGCACAGGCCGCAGCCGACGCACGACTCAATAACGGTCGCCACAGGGTCGGTGCGCAGCGGGTCCGATGATGGCTTCACCGTCAGCGACGGGCAACCGGACAATCGAATACACGAATGATCGCCGGTGCAGATCTCGTCATCGACGCCGTATCGCGTGCGTGTGACGCGCTCACCGCGCTTGAGCTTCTCGGCGTCTTCCGTGCGCACGCGCCGTTGACGCGCGAGCTGGCATTCGCCGTCGGCGATGATCACTTTAAGCCCGCGCTCGGCGGTCTTCATCGCCTCCTTGAGTGTCTTGACCATCACGCTGACACTATAAGTGCGCACCTTGCGCAGCCAATGCACGCCCATGCCGCGCAGCATCTGCTCGATGTCCATTCCGGGCACCGCGCCGGTGCGGCTCGTGGTGCTGGACGGGATGTATTGCTGACCGGTGGCGGAGGCGTAGCCGTTCTGCATGACGATCAGAACGCCGTCGCCCTTGTTGAACAGGTTCGAGGCAACACCGGTGATCAGCCCGTTGTGCCAGAAACCGCCATCGCCCATCACGGCAATCGGGCGCCTTTCCATGTTCGGCGTAACCGCTGCGGCGCTCGCCAGCGACATGCCGTAGCCGAGGATGGAATTGCCGAGCGAGAACGGCGCAAAAGTCGCGAACGAATGGCAGCCGATGTCGGCGCTAATATGTGTGGGCCCTAACTCACGCTGCATCAACTTGATGGCGGCAAAGACCGGACGCTCCGGACAACCGGTGCAGAAGGCCGGCGGACGCGGCGGCAACGGGCCCAATGCGGCAGCAGCTTTCGCCTTGTGCGCGAGCAGGCCTCGCGTTTTTTCAGCGATCGTGTCGGCGTCAATGCCTTTTGGCTTGGCGTCCTGCAAAAACGCCGCCAGTCCTTCGAGCAGAACATCGGACGCATATTCGCCCACCTTCGGCAGCGGACCCTTGCCAAGGACACGCGTATTGATGTCGGCGCGGCGCAGCTCAACATTGACTGCCTGTTCGATGTAGTCGGGATAGCCTTCTTCCACCACCAGGACCGCGCGTTTGGATGCACAGAACGCGCGCAACTCCTCCGGGACCAGCGGGTAGACCACATTGAGAACCAGGATCGGGACGCGCGAAGCCCCGAATATGTCGGCAAGCCCCATGCGTTCCAGCGCGCGCAGCACGCTGTTGGTCAGCCCGCCCATCACAATGATGCCGACGTCGCTCAGGTCGCCATCGAGGGTTTCGTTGAGTTTGTGCTCGCGGATGAATGCGCGTGCAGCCGGCAGACGCTCTTCCACCTTCAGGCGCTCTTGCGTGAAGATCACGGGCGGATGCGCCAGCCGTCCATAGTCGAAGCGCGGCGGGCCCGCGAGCTTGTCGAGGCCGGACACGACGCCTTTGCGATTGTTCTTGGCGGCGAACTCCCCGGTGGCATGGCAGGCGCGAATTCGCAGCTCCAGCATGACCGGTGCGTGGCTGGCCTCTGACAACTCGAAGCCCTTTTCCACCGTGCGCACGATGGACGGCAGGTCGGGTCGCGGATCAAGAAGCCAAATCGAAGATTTGAGCGCGTAGGCGTAAGAGCGCTCCTGGATGACGCTCGCACCCTCGCCATAGTCCTCGCCGAGAATGATCATGGCGCCGCCGACGACACCGGGCGATGAGAGGTTGGACAATGCGTCGGCAGCAACGTTTGTGCCGACGATCGACTTCCAGGTCACCGCGCCGCGCAGCGGATAGTTGATGGATGCACCGAGCATGGCGGCGGCAGACGCCTCGTTCGAGCACGTCTCCAGGTGCACGCCGAGTTCGGACATGATGTCCTCAGCATCGACCAGCACATCGAGCAAATGCGAAACCGGCGCGCCTTGATATCCGCCGACATAGGAAACGCCCGACTGCAGGAGTGCTTTGGTGACCGCGAGGATGCCTTCGCCGTGGAAGGTTTCGCCGTTACCCAATTTCAGCGCCTGCACTTCCTTCTTGAACGAGCGTTCCATCGTCAGGCCTCGGACAGATAGTTGGGATCCAAACTATATAACACGACACCCCCTACATGTGCGAGGGCAGCCAGAGGGCAATAATCGGGAACGCAATCAGAATTATCAAACGAATCAGATCGGTAATAATGAAAGGAATAACGCCCTTGAAAATGGTGGCAAAGCTTACGTCCTTGATCACGCTTTTTATCACAAACACATTCATGCCAACCGGCGGGTGAATCAGGCCGAGCTCGACCGTCATCACAATGATTACGCCGAACCACACAGGATCGAAGCCGAGATGGGTAATGACGGGAAAAATGATGGGAATGGTCAGGATGATCATGGCCATCGCGTCCATCAGGCACCCAAGCACCAGATACATCAGCATGATCAGCGCGAGCACGCCGTAGCGGCCGAGCCCGAGGGCGGTGAGAAATTCGGTCACCTTCTGCGGCGTTTGTGTGATGGTAAGAAAGTAGCCAAACAAAAGCGCACCAATGAGCACCGTAAAAACTGCGGCAGCGGTGCGGGTTGCCTGTAACAACGAGCTCAGGATGCCGTCTTTGTTGAGGCGCCCGCTCAATACGCCAATCAGGAAGGCGCCGCTGGCGCCGACTCCACCGGCTTCCGTCGGCGTGAAGCGGGGCAGGAACGGAAGCCCGTAAAGCCCGCCGATCACGAACACGAACAGGAGGAGCGGCGCCCAGATGTCTTTCAGCCCGGCAATGCGTTCACCCCAAGTGCTGCGCTGGCCTGTCGGCAGGAATTTCGGCGAGACCCAGCCGATAACGGCGATCGTTGCCATGTACATGCTGATCGCCAGCAGGCCGGGAACAATGCCCGCAATGAACAACTTGCCGATATCCTGCTCGGTGATGATGCCGTAGACCGCAAGCACGGTGGACGGCGGCAGCATTGCGCCGAGCGTACCGCCGGCGGCGATCACGCCGGTCGCGAAACTTTGGGGATAGCCGAACCGGCGCATCTCGGGGTAGGCGACGGTCGAAAAGGTTGCCGCGGTCGCGACCGAGGACCCGCAGATGGCGGCAAAGCCGCCGCAGGCCGCGACAGTGGCAATGCCAAGTCCGCCGCGTAGGTGGCCCACGAAAGTGTTGGCGGCACGAAACAGCTCGCGGCTCATTCCGGAATTGGTGACGAACGCGCCCATCAACAGAAACATCGGAATGACGCCGAACGTGTAGTCGGTGACGGTTCGCATCGACGTCTGCCCGACCAGCTTGAGCGCCGGCGCGCCGCCGTTGAGATACGCGAAGCCCGAAACACCGACGAGGCCCATCGCCATGCCGACCGGCACACGCAGCAACATCATCGCGAACAATGCGAGGAAACCGATGATGGCGACCGCGTCGGTACTCATGGCGTCATTCGACCGGTTTGATTTCTTTTTGCACCGCTGCATCCATGTAGTCCGGATGAAAAACCAACCGGTAGGTACGGACCGCGATCAACAGGACTGCCGAAACATCGCCGAGCCAGGCGATCAGGAAGAAAGGCCAGGTCGGGAGCCGCAGGTCGAACGTCAGCACATTGTCGTTGCGGGTGCTCACCACCTTGTCGAACAGGGTGTAGGTTTGCACCGAGACCACGAACAACAGGACGAGCGTGGCGAAGACGTCGATCATGCGCTGATAGCGCGGGCCAACATTGCCCCAGACCAGATCGACCGTGATGTGCGTACCGCGATATGACGTGGCGGCGATGCCCCAAAAAATGAGAATACCGAGCATCAACCGGCCGAAATCGTAAGAGTCGGGAATCGAGTAGGTGAACAGATTGCGCAACAGCACTGCGATGAAGATGTTGGCGGCGACGATTCCGACGAACGCTGCCGCCACCCATTCGATCGTATCGATGAAACGATCCATATAGACGCGTTTCATGCAGTCCCCATCGCCTGCAACACATTGCAGCTGGAAACGGCGGCGGGATTTCCGCCGCCGTCATGTCGCTGAACGTCAGGTCGGCCGGTGCCGATCGTCCGTCAGTAGCCGGCGCCTTCCTTGGACAATTGCGCCTTGAGCTCTTTCATGACTGTCGCCGGATCGACGCCGGCCTTCTTCGCGTTTTCCGCCCACTTTTCCTCGAGCGGTTGCGCGGCCTTCTTCCACTCTGCCACCTGTGCAGGCGATGGCTGATAGACCTCCTGGCCGGCCTCCGCCTTGATTTTCGCGATGCCCGCGTGTTCGAAGTCCGCCCACGGCGCGGCAACCTTGAGCGCCCATTCGGGCGTGCAGTGATTGTCGATCACTTTTTTCTGCGCCGCCGACATCTGGTTGTATTTGTCTTTATTGAAGACAAAAGCGAATGTCGTCACATAGAGCGGCATATCGAGGTGATATTTCGTTACCTTGTCGATGCCAAAAAGCGGTACCGACCCCCAGGGGAACGTCACCGCGTCGGCGACGCCTTTTTCGAGGACGTCACGCACTTCCGGCGCGGCAGCCTGCACATTGGTGCCGCCAAGCATGGTCACGAAGGTTGCCATGGTTGCGTGCGCGGGGCGGATTTTCATCCCTTTGATGTCGCCCGGCACAAGGATTTTCTTGTCGCGCGAGTGAAACGCGCCGGGGTCATGCACAAAGGCGAGGCAGAACTTGACGTCCTTCATCTCCTGCGCTGCGTATTTGCGGTACCAGGCATCGAGCGCCTGGGTTCCGCCCTTGGCATTCGTCATCAGGAAGGGTAGTTCGCCGGCGCCGATGATCGGGAAGCGGCCGGGTTGATAGCCCGGATTGATGTAAGTGAGGTCGGCAATGCCGTCGCGTGCCATGTCATAGTGGTCGAAGGCTTTGCCGAGTTGCTGGGCCGGATAGACTTTATATTTGATGGTTCCGCCGGAATCCTTTTCGACCGAGGCGCCCCATTCCTCCAGTGCCTTCTGCAAAGGATGCGATGGTGGAACCCAATGCGACAGCTTGAGTTCGAAAGTCTTGTCCTGCGCGACCGCGCCGGTTGCCCCGCCTATCAGCAGGGCGGCAGCGTAGACACATCCCGCGAAACGGAGTTTCATAAAGTCCTCCCTTGGGTTGGGGTGTTGGATAGAGCGCCAACTTTTTGCGATATTCAGCCGAATGCGGGCGACGTTGTAAAGCGTATAGTTTGAGATCAAACTATATCCCGGAGTGATCACTCTCCAGGAAAAGGGAAGCTGCGGTGCACGGAACGAACGGCACGGGAGGCCGTCGGCGCGTCAGGAACGGCGAAGCCTTTGGGCAATCGATTAATTTTGGGCCGCTCGCAAACTGGGTCGGCTTCAACCTGCGTATGGCCCAGGAAGCGGCCTTCCAGGCCTTCTCGCGTCGGTCGCAAGAAATCGGGGAAAGCCCGGGGCGCTTCGCCACTTTGACCCTGATCGCGCGCAATCCCGGCATCAGCCAAACCGAGTTGTCGCAGGCCAACGGTCGCGACAAGTCCAGTCTCACTCCGGTTGTTGAGGATCTGGTTAAGCGAAAACTGGTCGAACGCAAGCGCTTGGATAGCGATCGGCGCACATATCGCCTGAACCTGACGCCCGACGGAAAGAAAATTCTCACAATGATGACGCGTTGCGCGCGCCGGCATGAACGCAACCTCGATCAAGTGATCGGTACGCGAGATCGCAAACGTTTCATTCAGATCCTGAAGAAAATCGCCACCGAACTCGATTAATCCCGCTGGCTAACCTGAATGGCCGCCGAATTTCGCCAACACGGCTTCCGGAACCGGATGTGATTTAAGCCGGCCGTTCTCGGCGCGCACCACCCAAACACGCTTTTCCGAACACTCCACGCAGGTTTCGCTGCCCAGACTCAATTTGTGCTCGACGTCAAAGCTTGAACGGCCAAAGGCAATCGTGCTTTCGATGGTCACGTCGTCGCCGAAGCGTGTTGGCTTGAGAAACCGCGCACGCGTCCGCACGAGCGGAAAGCCGCCGAACTCGAGATTCTTGAACATCTGGAATTTCGTCATTCCAAGCACGCGCTCGAATATCATCGCGGTGGACGCGTCAAAAATCTCGAAGTAGCGGGGATAGAAAATAATGCCGGCCGGATCGCAGTCACCCCATTCGATCCGCACCTTGCGGGTGTTGCTGAATGTCGTCACGACGGGCTCATATCAGCGCGGTGCCATGCGCAGCGCGCCATCGAGACGGATGACTTCGCCGTTGAGGTAGGCATTGTGGACGCAGTGAAGCACCAGCGCGGCAAATTCGCGCGGTTCGCCCAGCCGCTTGGGGAAAGGCACCGACGCACCGAGTAAATCCTGAGCTTCCTGCGGGAGCGCGCGCAGCATTGGCGTACCGAAAATGCCCGGCGCAATTGCAAGCACGCGGATACCAAACTGCGCGAATTCACGCGCAGCGGGCATTGTCAGTGCGGCGACGCCACCTTTGGAGGACGAATAGGCCGCCTGTCCGATCTGTCCCTCAAACGCGGCAACAGATGCCGTGGAAACGATCACGCCGCGCTCGCCACCGGTCAGTGGTTCCGCCGCCTGCAGGCTGGCGGCGACCAGGCGCATCATGTTGAAAGTGCCAATGAGATTGATGCGGATGACGCGCTCATAGTCGGCGAGCGGCATGGCGCCGTCACGGCCGACGATGCGCTTGGCCGGGCCAACACCGGCACAGTTGACCAGAATACGCGCGGGGCCGTGCGCGGCGATGGCTTTCTTCACGGCTGCTTCTCCGCTGGCGCCGTCGGCGACATCGCAGCCGACAGCAATGCCTTTTATGCTGTCCGCGACTTCCGCGGCGGCCTTTTCGTTGACATCGAGAATTGCAACCTTTGCACCCGTTGCAGCCAAGGCACGTGCGGTCGCGGCGCCCAGCCCGGAGGCGCCGCCAGTGACGATTGCCCCGTGTCCTTTGATCTCCATCAGCGCTTTCCCTCGGCTTCGATAATTCGCGACGATAAGGGCAGCGTGTAGAGTTCGTCCACCAGAACGGCGCGGTTTTTCAAAACCGCGCGTTGATTGATCGAGCCCTTGTCGGTCATCTCGCTCTTATCCATGGACGGCGGATCTGCCATCAGGAGGATGCGCGCGACGCGCGTCGAGGATCCAGGGTTGATGGCAGAAAGCTTTGTGACGAGCTCGCTAAATTTTGCACACACCGCCGGCGTCTCAATGATCTCGGCCGGCTTTGCATCTGGACCGGAACCGCCGAGCTTTCGGCAAGCCTCGATGTCGGGAAAAATAAGCGCTGCGATATCGTCGCGGTCGGCGCCAGCAAAGACGGCATCTCGAACATAAGGGGCAAAATAATCTACGAGTTGCGCGCGTAAGGGTCCCACGCTGACCCACGTGCCGGTGGATAGCTTGTAGTCTTCGGCGATGCGGCCGTCGAACAAAAGACCCTGGCCGGGATCATCCGGATCGGCGAATTTCAGCGCATCGCCAATCTTGTAAAAGCCCTCTTCATCGAATGCGTCGCGGGTCAGATCCTTCTGCCGCCAATAGCCCGGGGTGATGTGCGGCCCGCGCAACCGGGCTTCCAGCTTGCCGTCGTTCGGCACGAGCTTGAGTTCGACGCCGGGCGCCGGCAGGCCGATATTGCCCGGACGATCGAAATCCCAAGAGCAGGCAAGCGCCAAAGGTGCGGTCTCGGTCGAGCCTAACGAAGACAGGAAGATAATGCGCTCGCCCGTAGTCTCGACCGCAAGCCGCGTCAGTTCGTTCCAGGTGGTCTCATTGAGACCGGCACCGGCATAGAAGAGAACTTTCAGCCGGCTGAAGAAGTTGCGGCGTAGCACTTCGTCGGTACGGAAGTGCGCGAGCAGTGCTTCGTAGCCTTTGGGCACATTGAAATAGATGGTCGGCGCGATCTCTCGCAGGTTTCGCGCTGTCTTTGGCACGCCGGGCGGGGTGGGATTGCCATCGTCAATATAGAGCGAGCCACCATAGGTCAGCACCATATTGAAATTGTGGTTGCTGCCGAAAGTGTGGCTCCACGGCAGCCAATCGACCACGACCGGAGGCTCGTTGGCCACAAACGAGAAACCGGACGCCAGCATTGCCTGGTTTGAACACAACATGCGGTGGGTATTGATGACGCCCTTGGGATTTCCGGTCGAACCGGAGGTGAACAGAAATTTGGCGATGCTGTCGGGCGTCACCTTTGCGTGCGCGGCCGCAACAGCCACGGTGTCTTCCACACCCAGCAGGTCAGCAAAGAGCGTTGTCTTACGGTCGCCGAGTGGATGACGCGTCACAACCAGCTCGACCTCGTCTGGCACGGTTTCGTAGAGAGCGCGTGCGAACGACCCGCCATCGTTGACGAACACGAGGCCGGGCGTGAGGAGATCGATGATCGCTCGCAATTTGCCGAAGTCGCTCGACATCAACGAATAGGCCGCCGAGACCGGCGCGTAAGGAATGCCGACATACATTGCTGCCAGGCCGAGAAGTGCGTGCTCGATGTCGTTGCCTGACAGCACCACGATAGGCTTTTCGGCAGAAAGTCCGCGCCGCAATAGAGCCGCGCCGATTTGCTTTACGCGGGAAAGAACGTGCGAGTATGTAAACTTGCGCCATTCGCCCTGTGCATCGCGCTGCGCCAGGAACAACCGGTCGGGTGCGACCTTCGCCCAATGTTCGAGCGGCTGGCCGAGGTTGTCGTTGTAGCGCCCGAGTTCTTGCGCGGCGCGGATATAGATGACACCTCCGGAGCCCTGTTCGATCGCTGGATTGAACCTGCCAAGCTGGACCGCACGTAGTGGCGCAGTTGCCGCGCTCTTGGTTCCTCGGGCTACCCTCGGCATTGGCGGACTGTTGTCTCCGTTACTTACGTGTGGCCTTTTGCGCACGTTTTTCGAGGAAATCCTTTACGCGCGCTTTCGCACCGGGGTCGGCTTGTGCAATCGCCGACATCAACGCTTCGACCGCATATCCGCTTCCCGGATCCATTTCGGCAATACGCGGCAAAGCATGCATCACTGCAAAATTTGTCAGCGGCGCATTTTCGGCAATGCGTTGCGCCAGTTCGAACCCTTTTGCGAAGCCTTTGCCGACCTCGACGAGGTAGGTGGTCAGGCCGATGGCCTGACCTTCCTCTGCCGAGTAGGTGCGACCCGTGAGCATCATGTCCATCATGCGCGCGACGCCAATAAGGGGAGGAAGCCGCACCGATCCGCCGCCGCCGACATAGATGCCGCGACTGCCTTCCGGCAACGCGTAATAGGCCGAACTTTCGGCCACGCGCACATGTGTTGCTGCGGCGAGTTCAAGACCACCGCCGACAACCGCACCATGCAGCACCGCAACGACCGGCACCTTTCCGAACTGAATTTTCTCAAACGCACGATGCCACAAACCGGAGTGGGCGATGCCTTGCGTGACATCACGCTCTTTGAGCTCGGACAGGTCGAGGCCCGCGGAGAAATGGTCGCCCTCTCCCACGAGCAGTACGGCGCCGATGCCATCCGGCAGCGACACGAAGAACTGCTCGATGCCAATGATCGTCTCATCATCAAGTGCGTTGCGCTTGTGAGGCCGGTTAAGCCGCAGAATGGCAACCGCCTTCTCGCGTTCCGCAATAAGCGACGACGGAAGTCTCACTGCCAGCCGTTCTGCCATCATTCGACCTCGTAAACGTCCAGCCGGACCGCGCGCGGTTCTCTCTGCCCCCGTGCGATCGCCAAAATCCGGTTGAGCCAGTCAACCGCGGGAGCCGCCGTCTCGAACCGCATCACAGTACGGAAATAATAATGACGCGGATCGACATTGTCGCCTCGCGCCAGTCGTTCCATTACGTCGGGCGGCCCGTGGCGCAGGCCCTCGCTGCTGACCATGATCAGCGCGCCGGCCTCGGTTTCTATTGTATAGCGCGCCCTGATATCGGCGGCGCCGTCGTTGCGGATAATCTGCCAATCGGCGCCGCCCGGAAGGATGCGGCCGTTGAGTTTGGGTCCATTCACGCTTCCACCGAGGATACCGATGACGCGGCGCTCGCCGTAAGGCGTGCGGCCGAGACTGGTCATGGTCTCGAGTTCGGCGCGAATTGAAAAAATAGGCTGACTTCCCAACATTAAAGACGATCCGTTGGAGCCCCAACTTGTCCTCGGTCCCCATTTGACCCTGTCAGTGGCCAGCCGTAAATACGGGACCACAACCGGGATTTTGGTCCACATGGCGCGTATTTCTTCGCTCGGCGAAGCCATCAAATCAGCCGTTCGCGACGGCGACACCGTCGCGCTTGAGGGTTTCACTCACCTTATCCCCCATGCTGCGGGCCACGAGATTATCCGTCAGGGACGCAAGGGGCTCACGCTGATCAGGATGACCCCTGACCTTATTTACGATCAGCTCATTGGTATGGGATGCGTCAACAAGCTGGTTTTCTCCTGGGGTGGCAATCCTGGCGTCGGTTCGCTGCACCGTCTGAGAGACGCAATCGAAAATGGGTGGCCGCAAAAGCTCGAACTGGAGGAGCACTCTCACGCTGCAATGGCCAACGCCTACGAAGCGGGTGCTGCCGGGTTACCGTGTGCCATTTTCCGGGGCTATATCGGGGGCGACCTGCCGAAGGTGAATTCCAACATCAAGCGAGTAACGTGCCCTTTCACCGGCGAAGAGCTTGCCGCCATCCCGGCACATCGGCCCGATGTGGCCGTGATCCATGCGCAGCGCGCCGACAAGGCCGGCAATGTCATGATTGAGGGCGTGCTCGGCGTACAGAAAGAAGCGGTACTTGCGTCCAAGCGCTCGGTGGTTACTGTCGAAGAGATCGTCCCGGAGCTTCCCGAGCGCAGTCTGAACGCGGTGGTGCTGCCGCACTGGACCATTGGGCACGTGGTCGAGGTGCCCGGCGGAGCATTCCCGTCCTATGCGCAGGGTTATTATCCGCGCAACAACAACTTCTACAAGGAATGGGATGCGATTTCGCGCGAACGCGATAGCTTCCACGCCTGGATGAAAGAGAATGTACTTACGAAAGGGCCCGAGGTTTTCGCAAAATATGCGCGCAAGCAACGTGTCGCGGCGGAGTAAGAAGCATGGCCGATTACAAGCCCAACGAGATGATGACAATAGCTGCGGCGCGCGCGCTGAAAAATGATGACGTCTGTTTCGTTGGTATCGGCCAGCCGTCCGCCGCTTGCAATCTGGCCCGCCTCACGCACGCGCCAAACATTACACTTATCTATGAATCGGGGACGCTCGCCACCAAGCCGAACATATTGCCGCTGTCGATCGGCGACGGCGAGTTATGCGAAACCGCGATCACGACGGTATCGGTGCCTGAAATGTTCCGATACTGGCTGCAAGGCGGCCGCATCAAGGTTGGTTTTCTCGGCGGGGCGCAGATCGACAAGTACGCCAATCTCAATACAACGGTTGTTGGTCCCTACGAAAAGCCAAAGGTTCGCCTGCCCGGCGGTGGCGGCGCGCCGGAGATAGCCACGTCGTGTGGCGAGATATTCATCATCATGGCGCAGGGCAAACGTAGCTTTGTCGACAAGCTCGATTTCGTGACCTCGATCGGTCATGTTACGGGCGGCGATTCCCGCGCCAAGCTTGGCGTGAAGACGAAAGGTCCGACCAGGCTCATCACCGATCTGGCCCTGTTCGAACCCGACGCGGAAACGAAGGAAATGACCGTCGTCTCCATACATCCCGGCGTGACCCGCGAGCAGATCCAGGAAAACTCCGGTTGGCCGGTTAAATTCGCAGCCAAGGTTGCGGAAACCTCTCCGCCAACGCAACGCGAGCTTGACGTGTTGCGCGAGCTTCATGCGCGCACCAACCGTGCGCATGCGGAGGCCGCGTGATGGCGGGACGCGACGTTTTTCTTTGCGATGCCGTCCGCACGCCCATCGGACGTTATGGTGGCGCGCTCGCCAAGGTGCGGACCGACGATCTTGCCGCAGTGCCGATCAAGGCGTTGATGGCGCGTAATCCCAGGATCAACTGGGAAAAACTGGACGAAGTCTATTTCGGTTGCGCCAATCAGGCCGGTGAAGACAATCGAAACGTCGCGCGCATGGCGCTTTTGCTCGCCGGCCTTCCGGCCAGCGTGCCGGGCGTGACGTTGAATCGCCTCTGTGCATCAGGGCTGGAAGCGGTCGGCACCGCCGCCCGCGCAATCCGTGCCGGAGAGATGGAATTTGCGATCGCCGGCGGCGTCGAATCCATGACGCGTGCGCCTTTTGTGCAAGGCAAGGCGCAAGAAGCCTTTTCGCGCACGGCCGAGATCTTTGACACGACCATTGGTTGGCGCTTCGTCAATCCGCTGATGAAACAGCAATATGGCGTCAATTCCATGCCGGAAACTGGCGAAAATGTCGCCGAGGAATTCCAGGTCACGCGCGCTGACCAGGATGCCTTTGCGCTGCGTTCCCAGCAGCGCGCCGGAAAGGCGATCGCAGCTGGCTATTTTGCCAAAGAGATCGTTGCGGTCGAAGTGCCCGGCGGCAAAGCAGGACCGACAAAGATCGACAAGGACGAGCACCCCCGTCCCGACACCACGCTTGAACAACTTGCGAAGTTGAAAACGCCTTTCCGCAATCCGGGCACGGTGACCGCCGGCAATGCATCTGGTGTCAATGATGGCGCAGCCGCTATCCTTGTTGCATCGGAGGCCGCGGTGACGGCTCACGGCCTCACGCCCCGCGCGCGCATTCTTGGCATGGCATCTGCAGCCGTGCCGCCGCGGATCATGGGCATCGGCCCGGTCCCCGCTACGCAAAAGCTGCTGGCGCGCCTCCAGCACAAGATTTCCAATTACGATCTGATCGAGCTCAACGAAGCCTTTGCTTCGCAATCGCTGGCCTGCTTGCGGCAATTGGGCCTTGCCGACGATGCCGAGCACATTAATCCACACGGCGGAGCGATCGCCCTCGGCCACCCGCTTGGCATGTCGGGTGCTCGTCTGGCGTTAACGGCAGTTCACGGTCTGGAAGAAAACGGGGGCAAACTCGCACTCGCCACCATGTGCGTTGGAGTTGGTCAAGGTGTGTCGCTCGCGATTGAGCGCGTGATGTGAAATCACCAGGGATAAAGGAAACAACAATGACGCTGGTTTTCCCAAAAGAGAGCTTGAGCACTTTTCCCAAGCATCTCACGCCCGGGTATCGCAGCACGACCAAGCGTTCGCCGTCGAAGCCCCTGATCGTGGTACCGCACACGCTGTCCGAGTTGACCGGCCCGGTTTACGGTCATGACGCTGTGCAGGAAAGCGATGCGGATCTCACCAAACAGCACAAAGGCGAACCGCTCGGCGAACGCATTATCGTGCACGGTCACGTCCTGGATGAGGACAAGCGTCCCGTACCCGACACCCTGGTCGAAATCTGGCAAGCGAATGCCTGTGGACGATACGTTCATACCATCGACCAGCATCCAGCGCCGCTTGATCCGAATTTTACGGGGGCAGGACGGACGATTACCGACAAGAAAGGCTACTATCGTTTTGTCACGGTCAAACCGGGTGCCTATCCATGGGGCAATCACCACAATGCGTGGCGCCCCAACCATATCCACTTCTCGGTATTCGGCCATTCATTCCTGTCGCGTCTGGTGACGCAGATGTATTTTCCGGGTGACTGCTTGTTCCCCTTCGATCCGATTTTCAATTCGGTAACCGATGAGAAAGCGCGCCAGCGCATGGTGTCGAGTTTCGACCTGGACAACACCATTCCTGATTGGGCGTTATGCTTTCGTTTTGATATTGTGGTGCGAGGGCGCGAAGCCACGCCGCAGGATACGGACAAGCACTAGATGTCGGAAATAACCCCCTCACAAACCGTCGGCCCATTCTTTGCCTACGGCTTGGCCCCGCATAGCCGCTGCGAATGGCGGCCGGAGCAGGGCAAGGATACTTACGACTGGAAAGAGACGGTCGGTTCCAATCTGATCACGCCGGATGCGTCCGGCACGAAGATCCGGGTCGAAGGCCAGGTCCTCGACGGCGATGGGATGCCGATCAACGACGCCATGATCGAGGTGTGGCAAGCCGATGCGCAGGGCCGGTATGCGCACCCAGGCGACAGCCGTGCCCGGCCGAACAGCGAGTTCATGGGCTTCGGGCGCTCGGCCACCGACAAGAACGGCACCTTCAGTTTTGACACCATCAAGCCGGGATCGGTGCCGGGACCGAACGGCAAGGCGCAAGCGCCGCATATCGTGTTCTGCATTTTCTCGCGCGGGATGCTGCGGCAGATCTACACCCGGCTTTATTTCAGCGACGAGGCCGCAAACGGGACTGATCCCATCCTGACGCTGGTGCCCGCCGCCCGCCGCGGCACTCTTGTTGCCCACAAAGAGATGCGGGATGAGATGCCGACGTATCGGTTCGACATCCGGGTTCAGGGCGAAAACGAAACCGTTTTCTTCGATATCTGATTGAGCGGGCGCTTTTCCCGCGCTGTCCGGGCAAACGCCTGCAGCACGTCGTGCCCACTCTCTCCCACACTTAGGGCCTAATCGGACGGGACGAATCCCACTAAGGAGCCGGCGGCCCGCTCAACGGCGTCAAATTCCATGCTATGCGCCTAAAATACACTACTTTTTGGTGGGCAATTTGCCCACCCACTGTGCCCACCTTCCTCGATGGCGTTTTACTGATTGACGAAAACGGAGAGACTTGGTTCGCTCTGCGCAACGGCCCCTCAGAGCCGATGAGGAAACGTCGCCATGAACGAACAAATTCTTCAGGAGATCAGCGAATTTTGCCGCACGCGCGGACTTGCCGAATCGACTTTCGGCCGCCGCGCTGTGAATGACGGCAAATTGGCGAGCCGCCTGCGCAATGGCGGCCGCATCACCACCGACACGCTCGAGCGAATTCGTGCCTTCATGGCTCGCAACTCGGAAGGCACGCCGGCTCGGCGGCGTGTGTTGTTTGAGCCGACGCCCCCAGGCGTGCTGCCCGTCGTGAAGCCGGCCGCGCCTCCGGTCGCCTCGGGACTCGCCGCTGACGATCCGCAGCGCAATTTCCGTTTCTTCGACAATCGCCAGAAATATCTTCTGTTCGTCAATACCTGCTCGGAGAAATGGGAGGTGGCTTCGCGCGTCGCGCTGGAGCTCGCCAACATCCATCCGCGTCCGCCGGCCGTGCGCGTGTTCGATGCCGGCGTCGGCGACGGAACGGTGCTCGCACGCGTCATGCGTTCGATGCACGACCGGTTCCCGACCACTCCGTTCTATATCGTCGGCAAGGAAATTAGCCTGGAAGATATCCGCCTCACGCTGCACAAGATGGCGGATCGTTTTGTCGAACATCCTTCCAGCGTGCTGGTCCTTACCAATCTCGCTTATGCCGAGGCGCCCTGGCTTGCGGTGAAGTCTTTGAGCGCGGCCGCCAGTCTGGTCTGGAAAGAACTGGCGATGGAAGGCAATACCGCGCACAGCTTCGAGAAACAGATTACCGATCTTGAACCGTTCCTCGCCGAGAACTGGAAAGCGCGCGTAAGCGCGAAAAGCGGCAACCCGGTCTATGAGCGTCCGGTGATCCTGGTGATTTATCGTAACGATCACCGTTTTCTCCTCGACCAGATCGTGCCGAGGCCGGGCGGCACCGTCGCGGACTATGATCTGGTAATTGCCTCGCAGCCATATCGCGCACGCGCCTCACTCGAGTTCAAAGCCAAGCGCGTGCTGGCACCGCTCGCGCGTGCACTCGGGCCGGGTGGCCGGATGATTGCGATCCATTCCTACGGGCACGATCCGGGAATGGAGATCATCAATAGGGTGTGGCCGAACGACAATCCGTTCGTGCACAGCCGCCACGATCTGCTCAAGGAAGTGAAACACGATCTGGGCTCGGCCGGCCGCGATCTCAATTTCAACGCCTATTCCGACCAGCGATCGCTGTTTCGCTATGACATGCACACGCTGCCGTCGGAAATTTCGTCTTCGATCGGTACTTCAACATTGCTTGCTGCATGGAACGCGGCGATCTATGTGGCACAGGTCGAAGACGATCGCCTGTCCGACGTGAACAGCGACCGACGCTATGTTGAGGCGACCCGTGAGGTTCTCCAGAAACATGGTGGGTTATGGTTCTACGATGAATCGTTCGTGATTTCGCGCCGGCGCGAATAAGCCGGCACCGATGTCTGCTCCCCCTCAAACGCCCGATTCCGCTGCCTTCACGCGGCGCTTTTCGCTTGAAGCGACGCGTCCGACCGCAGCGGAAATTACGGCCTTGGCAGAGATTCTTCCGCCTGGAACCCCGCTATATCTTACGGCGGTGCCGACGCAGGATGCGCGTGAGCTTGTGACGGCCGCAGCCGCCGTACGAAAAGCCGGACTTGAACCGGTTGCCCACATCGCCGCTCGCCGGATCGCCAGTGCTGACACCCTGCATGGTCTGCTCGCCCGCTTGCGCGGTGAAGCCGATATGCGTCAGCTCCTGGTCATTGGTGGAGACGTCGACATGCCGGGCGCTTTTGGCGATGCCCTCGCCGTGATCCAGAAGGGCCGCCTGCGCGAAATCGGAATTGAAGAGATCGGCATCGGCGCCTATCCGGAAGGCCATCCGCGCATTCCAGCCGCACGCCTTGAATCCGCGCTTGATGAAAAGATCGCCACAGCCGCGGCTCAGGGGCTCGGCGTCCATATCGTGACGCAGTTTTCTTTCTCACCCGATCAGATCCTGACATGGCTCAAACAATTGCGCGCCAGCGGCATCGCCAGGCCAGTGAAGATCGGCATGGCGGGGCCGACAAGCGTGCCAGCGCTACTCCGCTATGCGAAGCGCTGCGGTGTCGCTGCCTCGTTGCGCGGCCTGGTGTCCGGCGTCGCCAGCGGATTGGTCGGCCATGTTGGTCCCGATCGCATTATCGAAATGCTTTCAGCAACGCCGGACGTAGGGGACATCGTTCCGCACTATTTTTCGTTCGGTGGGACGCTTGAAACCGCACGCTACGCATGCGAAGCCGCCACAGGACGGCACGACGCCGGTCGTGCTATGGCTCGCAGTAACTAAAAGTCCCGGCAAGGGGCTGCCACGGAGGACGATATGCAAAGAAAGAAGCCACCATTTTGTGCCGACCATGTCGGCAGTATTTTGCGCACCGCGCCCGTCAAAGATGCGCGCGCGAAGCGCGAGCAGGGCGCCATAACCGCAGCCCAGTTGAAGGAAGTAGAAGACCGCGAGATCGAGAAGATCATAAAGAAACAGGAAGAAATCGGTCTCAAGCTTGCCACTGATGGCGAATTCCGCCGTTCATGGTGGCATTTTGATTTCTTCGGCATGCTCGACGGCGTCGACATTTACGAACTCGACCACGGCATCCAATTCCAGGGGGTTCAGACCAAGCCCCGCAGCATCAAGGTCACCGGCAAGATCGGGTTCTCAAACCATCCGATGCTGGAGCATTTCAAATTTCTGAAAGCGCACACCAAAGTCGTGCCCAAGATGACGATTTCGTCACCGAGCGTGATGCACTTCCGGCTTGAGCCCGGCGCAGTTACGAAAGATGTTTATCCAAATCGCGATGCCATCTTCGACGATCTTGCGGTGGCTTATCAAAAGGCGATCAAGGCCTTCTACGATGCTGGCTGTCGCTATCTCCAATTCGACGATACCGCCTGGGCCTATCTGTGCTCGCAAGAGGAACTGAAGAAGGCCAAAGAGCGCGGCCTCGATGTCGACCACTTGCAGGAAACCTACACGCGCTGCATCAACAAGGCGCTGGAGGCAAAACCCGCTGATATGACGATCACCACCCACGTCTGCCGGGGCAACTTCCGTTCGACCTTCATCTCTTCCGGTGGTTACGAACCGGTTGCGCAGAACCTTCTCGCCAAATGCAATTACGACGGCTACTTCCTCGAATACGACACCGATCGTGCCGGAGGTTTCGAGCCGCTGCGCTTTTTGCCGAAGGGCGACAAGATCGTGGTGCTCGGTCTCGTTACTTCCAAGTCAGGGCGGCTGGAGCCACGCGCGGACATCAAGAAGCGCGTCGAAGAGGCGACCAAATATGTCGCACTGGATCAGCTTTGCCTGTCGCCGCAGTGCGGGTTTGCCTCGACCGAAGAAGGCAATGTGCTGGCGGAGGACGAACAGTGGGCCAAACTGCGCATGATCGTGGAGTTGGCAGAAGAGATCTGGGGAAAGTAGTTGGCCCAACGCACCGCGCCGCCCTTTCGCGCTGATCATGTCGGCAGTCTGCTGCGTACAGCACCATTGAAAGATGCGCGTGCCCGGCACGCCAAGGGCGAGATCGACGCTGCCGCGCTCAAATCGGTCGAAGACCGCGAGATCGAAAAGATCGTCAAGAAGCAGGAGGAGGTGGGGCTAAAGCTTGCCACCGACGGTGAATTTCGTCGTTCCTGGTGGCATTTCGATTTTTTTCGCGGGCTTACAGGCGTCACCTCGATCACGACTGATACTGGCATCAAATTCCACGGCGTTGAAACCAAGCACGAGGCGATCCGGATCGACAGCAAAGTCGATTTCAATGGTCATCCGCAGCTCGAGCATTTCAAGTTTCTCAAAGCCCACTGTCACGTAACGCCGAAAATGACAATTCCGGCGCCAAGTACGTTTCATTTTCGCCAAGGTCGGGCGATGGTGAGTAAAGAGGCTTACCCCGATCTTGATGCGTTTTTCGTCGATATCGGCGCGACCTGGCGCAAAGCGATCCGCGCCTTCTACGACGTCGGTTGCCGCTATCTACAGCTCGACGATACGGCATGGGCGATGATGTGCGATCCAAAGGAACGCGAGCAATCGAAAGCGCGAGGCGACGACCCGAACAAATTGCCAGCGATCTATGCGCACGTGACCAATGCTGCACTCGAAGGCAAACCGGCCGACATGGCGATCACCATGCATTCCTGTCGAGGCAATTTCCGCTCGACATGGATTGCACAGGGCGGCTACGAATTCGTCGCAGAGCAGTTGCTCGGCAACACCAATCTCGATGGCTATTTTCTGGAATATGATAGCGATCGGGCTGGTGGTTTCGAGCCTCTACGGCATTTTCCAAAGGGCAAGAAGCAACTCGTTCTAGGCCTCGTGACATCCAAAAGCGGACGCCTGGAGCCGAAGGATGAGATCAAGCGCCGCATAGACGAAGCGACAAAATACGTCGCGCTCGACCAGCTTTGCCTGTCGCCGCAGTGTGGCTTCGCTTCTACCGAAGAGGGTAACGTGCTGGCCGAAGACGAACAGTGGGCGAAGCTTCGGCTGATTGCTGAATTGGCCGATGAGGTTTGGGGCAAGGCCTGAACTTTATGAGTCTGCGTACCCAGCCGCCCTTCCGTGCCGATCATGTCGGCAGTCTCTTGCGTACGGTCCCGCTAAAGGAAGCGCGGACGAAGCGCGAGAAAGGCGAAATATCCGCCGATGGGCTTAGCGCGATAGAGGATCGCGAGATAACGGCAGTTATCAAGAAACAGGAAGATATTGGACTTCGGATTGTCACTGATGGCGAGTTCAGGCGCGCATTCTGGAACTACGACTTTCTAGGCGCGCTTCCCGGCGTCGAAGCGTATCTCGGCGAGCGCAAGATCAAGTTTCAGGGCGTCAATCCGAAACCGATGATGTTACGCGTCACGGGCAAGCTCGGTGCCTTCTCCGGTCATCCGATGCTCGAACATTTCAAATTTGTGAAAGAGCGCACGCGTGCGGTTCCGAAGATGACGGTCCCGTCGCCATCGAGCCTGCATTTCCGTTATGGCCGTGACGCCGTGCCGACAGCAATCTATCCGGACATGAGCGATTTCTACCGGGATCTCGGCCAGACCTACCGCAAGGCCATACGCGTTTTCGCAGATGCCGGCTGCCGCTACCTCCAGCTCGACGAGGTCAATTTCGCCTATCTTTGTGACCCCAATTTGCGCGCGCAGGTGGCCAACCGGGGCGACGACCCTGAAAAGCTGCCGGCGATCTACGCGGGCATGATCAACACTGCGATTTCCGAAATTCCCCCCGATATGACAATCGCGATGCACTTGTGTCGCGGCAATTTCCAGTCGACCTTCGTTGCATCGGGCGGCTACGAGCCGATCGCGGAAATCCTGTTCAATGCGATCAACGTGCACGGCTACTTCATGGAATACGACAGCGATCGCGCGGGAGGTTTCGAGCCTCTGCGTTTCGTGCCGAAAGGCAAAATCGTTGTACTCGGTCTCATCACATCCAAATCGGGGCGGCTTGAAACGAGAGACGAGATCAAGCGTCGCATCGATGAAGCGGCCAAATACATTGCACTCGACCAGCTTTGCCTGTCGCCGCAATGCGGTTTTGCCTCCACTGAAGAGGGCAATATCTTGGCTGAAGACGAGCAGTGGGCGAAACTGCGAATGATTGTAGAGTTGGCCGACGAAGTTTGGGGATAGCAAGAAATTCTGCTCATTCCGCGGAAGCGGAAATCCAGCAAGAAAACACTGGGTGCCCGCTTTCGCGGGGATGAGCGGGAAAAGGAAGCGAACGAACAATGTCACAGCGAGCAAAGCCGCCGTTTCGTGCCGATCACGTCGGAAGCCTGTTGCGTCCGGCCGCGCTTAAAAAGGCCCGCGAGCAGCGCGCCAAAGGCGAAATTACGCCCACGCAATTGAGGGAGATCGAAGACCGCGAGATCGAGCGCGCCATCAAGAAGCAGGAAGACGTTGGGCTACGATCGATTACCGATGGCGAGTTCCGCCGTTCATGGTGGCATCTTGATTTTCTTTGGGGTCTCGATGGCATCGAAAAGCACGTGATGGACACAGGTATCTCCTTCACCGGCGTCACGACCCGCAACGAAGGCCTGAAAGTTACCGGCAAGGTCGGCTTTTCCAACCATCCCATGGTCGAGCATTTCAAGTTTGTCGCCTCGCACACGAAGCGAACGCCGAAGATCACGATCCCTGCGCCGTCGGCTGCTTATGGACGGCCGGTTCCAACGCCAATCGATCGCAAGGTCTATCCAAAGCTCGACGATTTTTTCGACGATCTCGGCCAGGCCTATAAAAAAGCCGTTCGTGCCTTCGCCGACGCCGGCTGTCGTTACCTCCAGCTCGACGAAGTCTTCATCGCCATGCTGTGCGATCCAAAATATCGCCAGTCTATGAAAGATCGCGGCGATGATCCTGAACAGCTCGGCGAACTCTACGGCGATCTCATCAATACGGCGATGTCGGACATTCCATCTGACATGACCATCACCATGCACATGTGTCGCGGCAACTATAAATCGACCTACATGGGAAGCGGTGGCTACGAAGCCGTTCAGGAAATCCTGTTCAACAAAATCAAAGTGCACGGGTTTTTCATGGAATACGATAGCGACCGCGCCGGTGGCTTCGAGCCGTTGCGGATGCTTCCAAAGGATAGAACTGCCGTACTCGGCCTCGTCACGACCAAGACCGGACGGCTTAAGTCCAAGGATGAGATCAAGCGACGGATTGACCAGGCCGCCAAACTTGTTTCGCTGGCGCAACTATGCCTGTCGCCGCAATGCGGCTTTGCTTCAACAGAAGAGGGTAATGCGCTCGCAGAAGATGAGCAATGGGCCAAGCTTCGCACGATTATTGAGATTGCTGACGAAGTTTGGGGCCGCTGATGACCGGCATGGTAGTGGGCAAAACCGCCATCGTTACCGGGGCGGGACGAGGCATCGGGCGCGGCATTGCCATGCTGCTGGCTCAAGAAGGTGCACGCGTCGTCGTCTGCGACATCGGTGCCAGCCTGCAAGGCGAGGGCAACGACGCTGGTCCTGCACAGGAAACGGTGGATGCCATCAGAAAAGTTGGTGGCCAGGCGATTGCATCCACGCTCTCGATCACCGAACCAAAAAATGCGGAGGCTATCGTCAAATCCGCACTCGAAGCCTTTGGTCGTGTCGACATTCTCGTCAACAATGCCGGCATTCTGCGCGATGTCATCTTCCACAAGATGAGTTGGTCAGATTGGTCCGATGTGATCGGCGTACATCTCAATGGCTCGTTCAATATGAGCCGCGCGGTTGCTCCATTTTTCCGCGAACAAAATTCCGGGGCTTTTGTACACATGACATCCACCTCAGGTCTGGTCGGCAATTTCGGCCAGGCCAACTATATGGCGGCCAAGCTGGGCATCATGGGCTTGTCGCGCGGGATTGCGTTGGATATGGCGCGCTTCAACGTGTCTTCGAACTGCATTGCGCCGTTTGCGTTCACACGCATGATCGAGTCCATTCCTGCCCAATCGGAGCAGGACAAGCGTCGTATCGAAGCTTTTCAACGCATGACGCCGGAAAAGATCGCGCCGCTGGCGGTCGTTCTTTGTTCGCAGGCGGCCGCCGGCATCACCGGACAAGTTCTTTCTGTCCGGAACAATGAAATCTATCTGTTCAACCAGCCGCGGCCGGTCAAAACCATTCACCGCGTCGAAGGCTGGACACCGGAAACGCTTGCAGCGGAGCTCAAAAACGCCTTCGCATCGGCGCTTACGCCGCTGGAGCGCTCCGAAGACGTGTTCAATTGGGACCCGATCTAGCTGTACTTGTCACGGGCTGCCGGCTGCATACAGTGGACCTATGAAGAAGCGCAGCGCGGAACGCGACGAATTTACCGACGTTCGGGACGGCGTGCGCGCGCTCTGTGCGAAATTTCCAGGCGAATACTGGCGTGCTCTGGATCGCGATCGCGCCTACCCGACCGAATTTGTTGCCGCGCTCACAAAGGCCGGCTATCTCGCGGCGCTTATTCCGGAGGAATACGGCGGTAGCGGACTCAGTCTCCGTGCGGCCGCAGCGATACTGGAAGAGGTACACGCTTCGGGCGGTAACGGCGCTGCCTGCCATGCGCAAATGTACACCATGGGTACGATTTTGCGTCATGGCAGCGAGGCGCAAAAAAAGCGTTATCTGCCGTTGATCGCCAGTGGCGAGCTGCGCCTGCAGGCTTTCGGCGTTACGGAACCGACCTCCGGTACCGACACGCTGTCCCTGCGCACGACCGCGCGGCGCGAGGGTAACGATCACTACATCATCAACGGCCAGAAGATATGGACGTCGCGTGCGGAGCATTCCGACCTAATGCTTTTGCTCGCGCGCACCACGCCGAAGGAACAAACCAAAAAACGTACTGACGGCCTGTCGGTGTTCTTGGTGGATATGCGGCTCGCGCAGGGCGCGAGCATCTCCATCAATCCGATCCGGACAATGATGAATCACGCCACGACGCAAATCTTTTTCGACGATCTGCGCGTGCCAGCGGAAAATCTGATCGGCGAGGAGGGTCAGGGTTTTCGCTACATCCTCGCCGGCATGAATGCCGAGCGTATCCTGATTGCCGCGGAATGTATCGGCGATGCCAAATGGTTCATCGGCAAGGCAACAAACTATGCCAAGGACCGCGAACTGTTCGGCCGGCCAATCGGTCAAAATCAGGGTGTGCAGTTCCCGATTGCGCGCGCATATGCGCAGATGCGGGCCGCCGAACTGATGGTGCATGAGGCTGCGCATAAATATGACGCCGGGGAGGACATCGGCGCAGAAGCCAACATGGCCAAGTTGCTGGCGGCCGATGCGTCCTGGGCCGCTGCCGATATGTGCGTGCAGACGTACGGTGGCTTCGGTTTTGCGGAAGAATATGACGTTGAACGCAAGTTCCGCGAAACACGGCTCTATCAGGTGGCCCCCATCTCGACGAACATGATCCTCTCGTACCTGGCCGAGCATGTGCTCGGGCTACCGCGGTCTTACTGAGATGTCGTTGCCTCTCGAAGGCCTCATGATCGTCTCGGTCGAACAGGCAGTGGCGGCGCCACAATGCACGTGCCGTCTCGCCGACGCTGGCGCGCGCGTGATCAAAGTTGAACGCCCCGAGGGCGATTTTGCCCGCGAATACGATCATGTCGTTCACGGCGAGAGCGCCAACTTCGTCTGGCTCAACCGCGGCAAGCAATCCGTCGTTCTCGATCTGGGTAACGCCGAAGACAAGACCTTGCTTGAAGCGATGCTCGCGAAAGCCGACGTGTTCGTGCAGAATCTCAAGCCAGGGGCCATTGCCAAGCTCGGCTTTGCAGTTGCGCGGCTGCGCAAGGACTATCCCAAGCTTATTTGCTGTTCGATCTCGGGCTATGGCGAAACAGGGCCTTATGCGCAGAGAAAGGCCTATGATCTTTTGATCCAGGCTGAATCCGGCGTGTCATCGGTGACCGGCGGTCCTGAAGGCCCTGCGCGAGTGGGCGTGTCCATCGTTGATGTCGCCGCCGGTCTCAACGCGTACGAAGCCATTCTTGAGGCGCTGATTGCGCGTGGCCGGACAAACGATGGCGCAGAGATTTCCGTATCCATGTTCGATGCCATGGCGGAATGGATGACGGTACCGCTTCTGCACGGGGAAGGTGGTGTACCGTTCAAACGCATCGGTCTCGCGCATGCGGCGATTGCACCCTACGGCGTGTTCAAAAGTCGTGACAACGCCGATATTCTGATCGCCATTCAGAATGATCGCGAATGGCGCGTTCTGGCGGAGAAGGTGCTGGAGGATGCTGCATTGGCATCGGACCCGAAATTTGCCACCAATCCGAAGCGCGTGAAGAACCGGCTGGAAACCGACGCCAAAGTATCAATCAATTTCGCGCGCCACGGTGTCGAAGCGCTGATGAAAAAACTTGCATCAGCCGACATTGCTTTCGCGCGTGTCAATGACTGGGAATTGCTGTCGAAGCATGCGCATTTGCGCCGAATAACGGTCGGAGCGCCGAGCGGGCCTGTAACAATGCCGGCCCCCGCGCCATTACGCACGGGGCAAGAGCGAACCTATGGCCCGATCCCGGCGCTGGGCGAACATACCGAGATTATACGCAGAGAGTTTTCGAAATGACGCTCAATCGATCGCGGCTGTTTCTGCTTTTGCGCCCGGTGTCTGTCGCGCTCGGCCGATGATCAACACCATCGGGATGACACCTAGCGTCAAGATCATCAATAATTTAAAGTCGTTGAGATAAGCGAGCATCGCCGCCTGCTGCGTGACGATAGTGTCGAGCAGGGCGCGGCCCAAATCGGTGTGCACATTCAGGTTCTCGGCTACATCTGGCATTTGCAGCGCACTGTTGAATGGTGTCACCTGTTCGGTCAGTCGCGCATGCATTTCAGTGGTCTTGCTGGTCAGATTGGCAATCACCATGGATATCCCGATCGACGAGCCGATATTACGCGTCAGCGTGGTGATCGCAGTCGCGCCGGTGCGCAAGTGACCTGGCAATGTGGCGAAAGCTACCGTCGAAATGGGCACGAACAGTAGACCGAGCCCGACGCCCTGAATGATGCTGGTTGCGACGATCATAGTTTTGGTCACGTCGAGCGAAAAGCCAGTCATGTAGTAAAGCGTTCCGCCCGCGAGCAGGAGCCCGCTCAGGATCAGATAGCGCGGGTGCACCATCTTCATCAGTCGCGGCGCCGCCAGCATGGTGAGGAGTGTGCCTACGCCGCGCGAGCCCAGCAGGAAACCGGCGGTCTGGATTGGATATCCGAGCAAGTTCTGCATAAAGGGCGTAACCAGCGCCATGGTCCCGAACAAAACAACGCCGATCACCACCATGAAGATACAGCCGCTCACAAAGTTCCGGTCCTTGAACATCTCGAAACGCACGAATGGTTCATTCGTGGTCAGCGAGTGTGCAAAGAAGTAGTAGAACCCGGCCACTGAAACGATCGCTTCGATCCAGATTTCGTTCGAATCAAACCAGCCGACCTGTTCGCCGCGATCGAGCAACAGCTGCAGGGAACCGATGCCGATAGCCAACACGACAAAACCGAACCAGTCGAAGCGCAAATGCTCGTGCTTCTGCGTTTCTTCCATAAACATCGCCATGCCGAGCAGGGTGATGACGCCGATCGGCAGATTGATCAGGAACACCCAGTGCCAGGAATAATTGTCAGTGAGCCAGGCGCCTAGCGTCGGTCCCATGATGGGGCCAAGCATCACGCCGACGCCCCAGATCGCCATGGCCTGTCCGCGTTCCTCTGATGAATAAGCATCGAGCAAAACGGATTGCGACAGCGGCACTAAGGCGGCACCCGCCATGCCTTGCAGCAAGCGGAACAGCACCATCTGCTCGATATTTTGGGCCAGTGCGCAAAGGAACGAGGCGGCAGTAAATCCGCCAACGCAGATGATGAACAGCTTCTTGCGGCCGAAACGATCGGAAAGCCAGCCGATCGGCGCCGTCATGATCGCCGCGGCCACGATATAGGATGTCAGTACCCAGTTGACCTGATCAAGCGATGCCGACAGCGAGCCTTGCATGTAGGGCAACGCGACATTCGCGATTGTTGTATCAAGCGCCTGCATGACCGTTGCGGTCATCGTGCAAATTGTTATCAGCACCCGACGCAGCTTCGGATCCATCGAAGCGAAACGCGCAGTCATTTTGCTTCTTTCGCTTGCGCAGAAGACATGAACGGCAGCCGGCTATGGCCAGTGTCGATCTCGACGTTAACGCTCATCCCGGAGCGCAACAGATGAGTATCCTCGTTCTTGTCGAACACGATGCGTACCGGAACACGCTGCACAACCTTCACCCAATTTCCGGTGGCATTTTGCGGCGGCAAGATCGAGAATTGTGCGCCAGTGCCCGGACTCACCGCGACTACCGTGCCGGTAAAGGTATGGTCGGGAAAGCTATCGATATCGAGCGTCACTTTCTCGCCGATGCGAAGATAGGTGATGTCGGTTTCTTTTGGATTGGCATCAACCCAAAGCGCCTGGTCATCGATGACGCTCAGTACCGGCGTACCGGCAGAGACAAAACGGCCAAGCTGAATGTTATCCACTTGGGTTGCTGTACCCGACATCGGCGCGCGTATTATCGAATGGTCGAAATCGCGCTGCGCGTTATCTAGCGCGGCTTTGGTCTGTGCGTACTCGGGGAATTGTTCAAGTGGTAAATCGGGATTGCCCAGCAATTGGTCAAGCGTCGTATCATGTTGCTGTACGGCGAACTCCGCTTGTAGCTGCGCGGTCACCACGCCTGTTTGCGCGGTATCGAGGTCTGCCTGCGAACCGGCTTGTGAACTCACAAGCCTGCTTTTGCGGTCAACGTCGCGCTGCTTGAGTTCGACGTTTTTCTTCGCAAGCTCGGAAAGTATCTCAAGCGACCTGAGATTTGATTTCAGTTTGTTGTAATCGCTGCGCGCGGTATCAAGCTTGGCCTTCGCTTGTTGCAGCGCGAGGCTGAAGGGTTCGCGGTCAAGCGTGAACAATTCGTCGCCCGGATTGACATGCTGTCCTTCGCGTACGGAAACACGCGTAATCTTTCCGGAAATATCAGGGGTGATCAGCACCTTTTGCGCGCCAACATAGGCGTTGTCGGTCGATATGTAACGCCCGCCGGTCAAATAGATGGCGATCCCGGCCACCAAGGCAAGCATCGGCAAGCCGGCGAGCAGCATCATGCGTAGGCGCTTGCGGCCAATGCGCGCAAACACACCGCTCCCTGCCGCTTCGGGTTTTGTTTCCGGCAACGTTTTTGCTTCCGGTGCCGGCACGATCTTCAAGGCTTTCTCAGACATGACTTATCCAGCGACTGCTTGTTGTTGGTTCGAATTGCGTGCAATAGCTCCGCGTAGGTTGTCCTTCACTGCGCCGAGTTCTTTGAGCATGCGCTCGACTGACGTCATGGAAACTCCCTCGAGGACGGTTTCCATCATGTCGGCGCCGAGATCCGCCAGCCGCTCGAGCAGCGGCTTTGCTGCAGGCTTCAAGTACAACCGATTGGCGCGCCGGTCGTTCGGATCGGGGCGGCGCTCGATGAGCCCGTTGTCCGAAAGCCGGTCGAGGAGACGCGTAAGTGTGATCGGCTGAAGATCGAGCATGTCCGCGAGTTCCGTCTGCTTAAGGCCCTCCTGCCGATCGATGCGGATGAGGACCGCCCACTGGGCCCTGGAGATGCCGAACTGACGCGCCCGCTGGTCGGCATAGGTTTTCAGCAACCTAGCTACATCCATGATTGTAAAAGCGAATTCACGTTTGGTTGGTTGTTGAGGCATGGCCGGGGTCTTCGTTGAACGGCATGATAATAAGCGAGCTTATAATAAGCTCAATATGCCATTTTGGCAGATCTGCTGCGCGCCTAACGCGCGGGTGACGGACGCATTTGCGTCGGGCAAAGTTGCGATCCCGCCTCCCAACCACAGGAACTCAGCGCATGGACATCGGCTTCATTGGACTCGGTAATATGGGACAGCCGATGGCACGTCGGCTGATCGAGGCCGGTCACAAGCTGGTCGTTTATGACACCCGCAATGATGCGGTCGCACCATTGGTTGCGATTGGGGCGCAGCTTGCGTCGTCGCCCGCCGATGTAGCCGACCAGACCGAAACGGTGATGGCGAGCCTGCCGTCCTTACAGATTTCGGAAAAGGTCGCGACCGGCGAGGGCGGTGTCATTCATGGCAAGCGCATCAAGCGCTTTATTGATTTGTCCACCACCGGCTCACGCGTTGCTGCAAAGATCGCAGCGGCGCTGGCGAAAAAAAATATTGTGCAGATCGATTGTCCGGTCAGCGGTGGCGTCGGCGGTGCCCGGAAAGGCACTCTTGCGGTGATGGTCTCGGGACCGAAAGCCGACATCGATGTGGTGAAGGATGTTCTCATGGTATTCGGAAAGGTCTTCGTCGTTGGAGAGAAGCCCGGCATGGCGCAGACCATGAAGCTAGCCAACAACTTCCTGTCTGCCACAGCGATGGCGGCGACCTCCGAAGCTATGGCAATGGGTGTGAAAGCAGGGCTCGATCCGACCGTGATGATTGACGTCATTAATGCAGGCTCCGGCCGAACCACGGCATCGGATGGAAAATTTCCCCAAGCGGTTCTGCCGCGCACGTTCGACTATGGTTTTGCTACGGCATTGATGCTCAAGGACGTGCGACTGTGCGTCGATGAAGCCAAGAGCTTGGACGTTCCCGACGCCGTTATGAGTGCGGTTCTTGCTCAATGGGAGTCGACCAATACGGAATTCGGTGGTGACAGTGATTTCACTGTCATCGTCAAAATGATCGAACGTCGGGCCGGCGTCACCGTCGGTGCGGAGAAAAACTGATGAATGATGACATTCACGAGGTCTACGCTGTCTGCTACGCGACCCACGCGCGTAGGCGATCGGAGAACTACATCTTTGGCGATCCGCATGACGAAATGACCTCGATTGCCTACTACGTCTGGGTAATCAAAGGACCGCACGGTACTTTTCTATGTGATACAGGCTTCGATGAAATCGCGGCCAAGGAACGTGCTCGCACGATCGTTCATCCGGTCGGGGAGGGATTGGCGGCTCTCGGAGTGCAACCGGATAAAGTCGATCACGTGATCGCTACGCATATGCATTGGGATCATGCCGGCAACTACGACCTGTTCCCCAATGCGCGTTATCACATCCAGGACACCGAGATGGCTTATGCTACCGGTCGCTGCATGTGTCACCAGATGCTGCGCATTCCCTTCAGCGAAAGCGATGTGTTGGCGATGGTTCGGAAAGTCTTCGCCTATCGCGTCGAGTTTCACGATGGAGTCGATGAACTGGTGCCCGGCATCACCGTGCACAAGATCGGCGGTCATTCGAAAGGACTGCAATGCGTGCGGGTCAAAACCAAACGCGGAGCCGTCGTGATTGCGTCAGACTGTTGTCATCTCTATTCGCATCTCGACGAGGGTCGCGTATTTCCGATTACCTACAGTGTCGGAGACACGCTCGAGGGTTACAAGACCCTGAAAAAGCTGGCTGCCTCGCGGGATCACATCGTTCCGGGACACGATCCGGAAGTCCTAAAACTTTATCCTGCCGTAAAATCTGGAATGGAAAATTGGATCGTGCGACTGGATGTGGCGCCGAAGGTTGGCTAGACGAGTCCCAATTCCGCGAACGCGTCCTTGTGGTGTTCGGCACTGTCCGGCGAAAAGCAGCAAAATGTCACATGCATAATTCCCCGCGGGTGTGCGGCAATTTCGGCCGCGACGGTGCCGACGGCTATGCGTGCGGCGACGTCGGCGGGAAAGCGATAGACCCCCGTTGAAATCGCTGGATAGGCAATAGAAGCCAACGCGTTCGCTGCGGCGAGATCGAGGGCCGCCCGGTAACAGCTCGCCAGCAACGCCTCTTCGTTCTTGCCGCCGCCGCCCCATACCGGACCGACAGCGTGGATCACATGCTTGGCCTTAAGGCGGTAACCGCGCGTGATTTTGGCGCTGCCCGTCTCGCAGCCACGGAGCTTTTTGCACTCCTCGAGCAGGTCGGGCCCTGCCGCGCGATGGATTGCACCATCCACACCGCCGCCACCGAGCAGGGAGCGGTTGGCTGCATTTACAATCGCGCCGACATCAAGTGTGGTTATGTCGGCAACGACGACATCGAGAACTGTCTTACCGATCTCGGCAGTAAGCTCTTGCATGATGGAACTGTATCACGCGCTTGCGTGTTCCGGCGCGGCTTCGAAATCAACGGTCGAGCGGATGCCAATGTCGCCGTAGTGCGCATCGAGGAACCGGCGTGCGGCGCGCCGCCCGTTGGTCCGCAACATTTCGAAAAAATCATAGTCGGTATTGAGGCGGCTGGCGGCGTCGAGCGTCTGCGCAGAGTCGGCGAGGGCAATACGATGTACGTTCATCCGCCTGTATTGTCCCGTAGCTGTCCCGCGCGGCAATTTGCCTTCGTCGATCAGCTTGCCGACGAAAGTGATACCGCGCAATTCCGACATCAGTGAGGAGTTGAATGTAATTTCGTTAATCCGAGCCATGATTTCGTCGCGCGTCTTCGGCACTTGCTTGCGTTGCAGAGGATTGATCTGGACCAGAAGAAGATTTTCGGTCTCTGTTGCGCCGATCAGCGGGTAAAGCGCAGGATTGCCCACATATCCGCCATCCCAGTATTGTTCACCCTCAATCTCGACGGCACGAAACAAATGCGGCAGGCAGGCTGACGCAACAATCATGTCCGCCGTCATTTCCTCGCGCCTAAATACGTGAAGTTGCCCGGTCTTCACGTTGGTTGCGGACACGAACAGTTGGAGATCCTTGCAAGCCCGCACAGCTTCAAAATCGACAAAGCGTCCCACCAGATCCTTTAGCGGATTGATGTTGAGTGGGTTGAAGTCATAGGGCGATAGATACCGGGTCACCGCCTGCATCCACAGACCGACGGGCGTATCCTCTATAGGCCAGAATGAAAACAGACGATCGACCGCCCGTCTTTGTAAGTCGGGCAGATTGCCGCCGAGGCTTGCCGCGCGCCAAAACTCTGCGAGTCGTTTCTGCGCTTCGCCGGGCCCGCCCCGCGCGAGTCCATCCGCCAACATGATCGCATTGACCGCACCAGCAGAGGCGCCGGAGATGCCTTCGATCGTCAGTCGGCCATCCTCCAGCAAATGGTCAAGCACGCCCCAGGTGAACGCCCCCAGCGCACCGCCACCCTGCAATGCAAGATTGATGTGTTTGCCTGCTTTCGGCTTGTCGGGCGTGGCCCCGCCAAAAGCACGGGAAAGAAATTCGATCATCGCTTGCGCTTCACTGCGCGACCCATCCGCCATCGATCGAATAGGCAGAGCCGGTGATAGTCGCAGCCGCATCGCTGCACAGAAACACCGTGAGTGCGCCGATGCTTTCTGGCTTGGTGAACTGGTGCATCGGTTGCTTCTCCGCCAACAATGCAATTTCCTCGTCGCGCACGCTTTTGCCAGACGCTTTTGCGCGTGCGTCGATCTGCTGTTGTACCAGCGGCGTGAGCACCCATCCGGGACAGATGGCGTTGCATGTCACGCCCGCATTCGCGGTTTCCATTGCAACCACTTTTGTGAGCCCAACAAGGCCATGTTTAGCGGAGACGTAGGCAACCTTTTGTGCGCTGGCCACGAGTCCGTGGGCGGATGCGATATTGACAATGCGACCCCACTTTCTTTTCTTCATCCCGCGCACCGCGGCGCGGATCGTGTGGAAAGAAGACGACAGGTTGATCGCAATGATCGCGTCCCATTTCTCGATCGGGAAATCTTCGATATTGGCAACATGCTGGATGCCGGCGTTGTTGACCAGGACATCAAGCGCGCCGAATTCCTTCTCGGTCGTGCCGATCATATCGGCGATTTCGGTTGGCTTGGTCATGTCAGCAGCTGAGTATCGGGCCTTGACGCCAAATTCCTTCTCAATACCGGTGCGGATTTTTTCGATTTCAGTTTTATCTCCGAAACCGTTGAGCATGATATTGGCGCCGTCCTGCGCGAGCGCGCGAGCGGTCGCAAGCCCGATCCCCGAGGTGGATCCGGTAACTACGGCGGTCTTGCCTTTGAGCATTGCGAACCTCGTACGATAAGAGTCGCCGCCCCGCGAAATCGCGGCGGAACCTGCCCCTATTCGTGCTGCAGCGCAACATATATGTTGATCGCTTAGAGATTCTAGAGGTTTGACGCTAGACTTAGGTTGGAAGGCGGAAACATTCCTTGGCCAGAAAATCAGCCGCGCACGCGGTATTTCCCAAGCCCGGTCACGATCATCATCGCTGCGCGAGTGAGGCTATCGCTCACGCGGAAGCGATTTGCGCCGCCCGCAAAGAGCGACTGACGCCGATGCGACGTCGGGTCCTAGAAGCGTTGCTGGCGAGCCATCAACCCCTTGGTGCTTATGAACTGATTGACCGGCTGGCGGTGCGCACCTCGCGGCCTGCGCCGATCACGGTCTATCGCGCTCTCGACTTTCTGCGCGATCAAGAGCTCGTACATCGGATCGAAAGCCGCAATGCCTTCATTGCTTGTGTGCACGATCACGAGAGCAACGATCCAGTGGTTTTTCTGATTTGCGAGAAATGTGGTGCGGTCGGCGAGGCGGCCTCTGCTGCTGTGGCCGACACCATCAAAAATGCCTCACGCGCCGCGGGCTTTGCGCCAAAAACTCCGGTCATTGAAATCTCCGGTGTCTGCGCGCATTGCAGAGCGGCGTAGTTGGTTTGAACCGCTCTGCTGTCACACAAGTGTCCTCTGCACCAGCTTACACTTCGACAACGCGCCCTCTTGATGTGGTCGCCGCCGGTATTGTTGTGGTGCTGTGTCTGTCCTGGGGTTTCAACCAGGTTGCGACCAAGCTCGCCATTCATGATATTCCACCGCTGACGCAAGCAGCCATTCGCTCAGGCATTGCGACAATCTTGATTGCAGCTTGGTGCCGGCTACGCAACCTTGCACTTCTCGAACGGGACGGAACGCTGTGGTTCGGGCTTTTTGCCGGTTTTCTCTTTGCGATTGAGTTCATTCTGATTTACCAGGGCCTCGTTTATACGACCGCCACACGTGCAGTGCTGTTCATTTATCTTGCGCCATTCTTCGTGGTGCTCGGCGCGCGCATCGTACTCCCAGCAGATCGCTTTGGCGCTGCGCAGTGGTTGGGACTTGCCCTATCATTTGCCGGGATGTTGATTGCGTTCGGTCTGCCGACCCCGGCGACGGACCCCCGCCAACTCATCGGCGACCTGATGATGGTTGGCGCGGCGCTGTTCTGGGCGGCCACCACGCTGATCATAAAAGCGAGCCCCCTGACGCGCGCGTCGGCCGAGAAAGTAATGCTTTATCAGCTCGTCGTGTCCGCGCCGGTAATGGCGACGGCAGCGCTCGTTGCTGGCGAACGCATTACGCATATCCCGTCCGTCCTGGCGCTCGGATCGCTTGCGTATCAGACCGTCTGGGTCGTGAGTGTGACATTTGTCGTCTGGTTTGCATTAATCGCGCGCTATTCCGCGAGTAGACTTTCTGCATTTACATTTCTCACGCCATTGTTCGGGGTTGCCGCCGGCCATTTGGTGCTGGGTGAACCATTAACGCCGGCTTTTACGGCCGCGGTGGTGTTGGTCGCGGGCGGCCTCGTATTGGTCAACAGAGCGCGCTGATGTCACCCACTGTTGACGAAACGTTGCAGCGGGCGATGTCGGCGATCCAAAGTGAGCGCTCCGATGAGGCTTTGCGCCTTGTGCAGGAAATTCTCAGCAAAAATCCAAGCCAGCCAAATGCGCTGCATCTCTACGGTTATGCATTGCTGATGCAGGAGCGCGCCGACGAAGCGATTGGGCCGCTCGAAAAGGCATTTCGATCTCTCCGCGATCCAGCGATCGAGACCCAACTTGCAATCGCCCTGCGAAAAGCCGGCCGCACGGACGATGCTCTCAGCAGACTGGCCCGCGCAGTCAAACGAAAGCCGCCATTTCCTGCCGCGGTCCATGAATACGGCTATTTGCTTTATTCATTGCATCAGACCGATAAAGCGATCGAAGTTCTCAGAAACGGAATGGCCGTCGCGCCGTGGATGCCCGATCTGCCAATTTTGCTCGGGTGGATATTTCATGCACGGAATGACGCGGTCCAGTCGAAAGCAGCATTTGCGAGTGCGCTTGGTATTGCGCCAAATCATCCTGACGCGCTTTATGGGATGGGCCTGGTTTCTATGGACGTCGGCGAATTTGCGCCAGCGTCCGAATATTTCCAGCGGGCCTTGCTGAGCAATCCCTCAGACCAGCAATCGCGTCTCTATCTTGGCGCCTGTTTGCTGGAGTTGGGTCAAGCCGGTGCCGCCTCGGCCTGTTTACGACAAGTGACGCGTGGCGGGGCGAATTTTTACGGCAAGGCGCTGAAGGTCCTTAGCTCGTCCAGCCGGGGGCGCTTCTGGTTGCGACCGAGTAGCGCCGCGAAATTCTTCAGAGGCGAGAGCTAACGCTTCGGTTCACGAAATTCTCTGCGGTAAACGCCGGCATCGTCTGCAATAGCACTGGCAGTTGCCAGCAATCGTTGCGCAGCATCTTCAGAAAGCACGTCGAACTGTTCGGACCAGTTCTCACGTCTCATCGCGATACATTGCGCGACGGGCGTTCCCTTCGGCAACACACCGTTGAAATTTGGATCATCCCAACGAGCTGGAAAATGAACAAGGCTGTCCACGTAGACATCAGAATCTACAAGGCCGGTGAGAGTGGTGAACGGCAGGTCTGCGCGATTGATGGGATGCGTGACAAAAAGGGAATACCCCGGCGGTAGTCCGATCGTCCAAAAATTATTGAACTTGATGATAAACCGGTCGTCGTCGAAAAACGGCGTGCCTTTGACTTGAGCGCTATCATGATAGTCGATTGGCGAGCGGGTGAGATTTCGTAGATTTCCAGCGACAGGAATATCGCTGACCCAGCTAAATTCTCCATTTTCCACTTTAAGGTCTGCGACCAACGGCATCAAGAAACCGAATGTCATCGCGTCGATAAACGGCGGGCATTTCTTGACCGTCATCAATTCTTTATTTGAGACCGCACTGAAACTGTGTTGCGGTAGAGTCTTGAACCAATTGGGCAGTCCACGGAGGGCGGGAATCGGTCGAGGCAGGACCCGTTCCATCTCCGGCGGGCATGAAAATTTTACCGCGAGTTGATTTATCTGGTTCATCGGTGATTCCGGCAGCATTGCTTGGTTAAAACACTGCAATTTACCGCATGCCGAACCGCACGAATAGAGATATCGCTGCAACGGAGCGGCCGTACTATATAAGGCTGGCATATTCCTGATCGGGAGTAATATTGAATGTTGTCATCGCGTCACGCATCTGTCGCAGTCCACGTTGGCGGGGTGGTTGTGGGCGGCGGCGCACCGATCGTGGTGCAGTCGATGACCAATACCGACACGGCCGATGTTGAGGCGACCGCGCGGCAGGTGGCGGCGCTGGCGGCCGCCGGTTCCGAGCTGGTGCGCATCACGGTTGACCGCGACGAAGCCGCTGCCGCCGTGCCACGCATCAAGCAGCGGCTGGCGCAGTTCGGTGTGTCGGTGCCGCTGATCGGAGATTTTCACTATATCGGCCACAAGCTGCTGGCCGATCATCCGGGCTGCGCCGAAGCGCTCGATAAATACCGCATCAATCCCGGCAATGTCGGCTTCAAGGACAAGAAGGACAAACAGTTCTCCGCCATCATCGAGATGGCGCTCAAATACGACAAACCGGTGCGCATCGGGGCCAATTGGGGTTCGCTCGACCAGGAACTGCTGACGCGGCTGATGGATGAGAATGCCCGCTCCAAGACGCCCAAGGAGGCGCGCGCCGTCATGCATGAGGCCATGGTGCAGTCGGCCGTGCTCTCGGCGGCGCGGGCGCAGCAGCTCGGCCTGCCCAAGAACCGCATCATCCTCTCGGCCAAGGTCTCGGCGGTGCAGGACCTGATTGCGGTCTATGGCGAGCTGGCGCGGCGCTGCGACTATGCCCTGCATCTGGGGCTCACCGAGGCCGGCATGGGTTCGAAGGGGATCGTCGCCTCCTCGGCCGCCATGGGGGTGCTGCTGCAGCAGGGTATCGGCGACACCATCCGCATCTCGCTCACGCCGGAACCCAATGGCGACCGCAGCCGCGAGGTGCAGGTGGCGCAGGAGCTGCTGCAGACCATGGGTCTGCGCACCTTCGTACCCCTGGTTGCGGCCTGTCCCGGCTGCGGGCGCACCACCTCGACCACGTTCCAGGAGCTGGCGGCCGACATCCAGAGCTTCATCCGTGACTCGATGCCGGCCTGGAAGACGCGCTATCCGGGGGTGGAGACGCTCAATGTTGCGGTGATGGGCTGCATCGTGAACGGACCGGGCGAATCCAAGCACGCCGATATCGGCATCTCGCTGCCCGGCACCGGCGAACAGCCGACCGCCCCCGTCTTCATCGACGGCAAGAAGGCCGCCACCCTGCGCGGGGCGACCCTGAGCGCCGACTTCAAGCAGATGGTGATCGACTATATCGAACGGCGGTTTGGAACAGGCCAGCGTGCGGCAGAGTAAATGGCCGGGTTGCGTCCCGCTATATCCGCGCTACGATCCTCGATAAAACCATTCCGCAAGGTGTCTCATGGGTTCATTGAGCAGCAAGGACGGTCCCCGCTATCGGCACGTGGCCGACGAAACGACGCACTACGAAACGATCGGCGTAGACAAGCTCACGCCGATAATCGGCGCAGAGATTGATGGCGTCGATCTGGCAAAGCCGTTGTCCAACAGGACGGTCGACGAACTTCATCGAGCCTTGGCTGAGAATATCGTCATCTTCTTCCGCGATCAGCACATCACGCCGCAACAGCATCTGGCCTTCGGCCGTCTGTTCGGGGAGCTGCACGTTCATCCCGCCGCTCCGCACGAGCCAGGCGAACCGGCGCTGATGAAAATCTATGCCGATAAAGACAGTCCGCGTGCGAACGGCGAAGGCTGGCACACCGACGTGTCATGCGATCTTGAACCCCCAATGGGCAGCATTCTCTACATCAAGCAATGTCCGCCCCATGGTGGCGATACATTGTTCGCCAGCATGTATGCTGCCTACGACGCGCTGTCGGACAGGATGAAATCGTATCTCCATGGACTCGTCGCGGTACACGACGGCGAGCCGGTTTATCGCGGCCTATATGCAAATGCGGGCGTTGCCGACAAACCGGCTTATCCGCGCGCGGAACATCCGGTCGTGCGCACGCATCCGGTGACTGGAAAGAAGGCGCTCTACGTTAACCGCGGCTTCACGCATCATATTGTCGGCATTCCGCGGGATGAAAGCGATGCTGTGTTGTCTTATCTCTATCAACACGCGGAAAATCCGCTGTTCCAATGTCGCTTCCGTTGGACCGAAAATGCGATCGCATTCTGGGATAATCGCTGCGCGCAGCATCGCGCGATGTGGGACTACTGGCCTCATACACGCTCGGGCAATCGCGTCACGGTAAAAGGCGAACGTCCGTTCTGACGCCGCCTTTGGGAAAATTCACATCCAGCCGCCGCCGTCCTTGCCGCGGTTCGCAACACCCGCTTCTTCCAGATCCAGTTCATATTCGATACGGCGGCGCGCTTCGTCAGTAATCTTGCCATCACGCAAAAGCTGATAAATAAAGGTGCGTTCGGCATCGATCAGGTCTTTCTTCACCGATGCGCTCAACCGCATCTGCTCCAGGCTACCCTGCAGATTGTCAGGCAGAACCTGCGACCGGCTCTGGTTGCGCGTGCGCAACAGCGCGATTACTTCGTCCGGCAGTTCACGCTCGCCTATCAATCGATCGAATCGCTTTTCGACTTCCTTGAGAGCCGAGACTCTTGCGTCGAGTTCGGCCTGAATTTCGTTTTCGTGCTCCTGATGCGCGAGGCTATTCAATCCCAGCCAGCGCACAACCCATGGCAGCATCGTGCCCTGGGCTATCAACGTAATGATGATCACCCCGAAAGTAACAAACAGGATGAGATCACGATGGGGAAACGGCGCTCCATTGGCAATCGTATATGGAATTGCAAGGGCAACTGCGAGCGACACGACGCCACGGATGCCGGTGAAAGCCAGAAAAAAGGGCGTCTGCCAGGGCGGTGATGGATCGCGTTTGGCAAGAGAGGGACTCACCCAGCGCGGAATGTAGGTTGCCGGGAAAATCCAGAAAAAGCGGGCGACGATCGCAATCAGCGTGGTCCACGCGGCCGCAATCAACAATTCGCGAATTGAAAAACCGTGCGTCTGTTCGATTAAAGTTCGTACCTGCAGGCCGGTGACAAGGAACACGAGACCTTCGATTAGGTAGACGATCAGGTCCCAGAAGAAAATTCCCTGCAACCGCGTTGCCGGTGGAATCAGGAGCGGACCATTCCAACTCACGTAAAGTCCGCAAGCGACCGTTGCGAGAACACCTGAACCGCCAAGATGTGCCGGCACCCAGAATGCGAGGTATGGCGTCATTAGTGACAGGGTGATCTCGACGCGCGGCTCTCGCGCCCATCGGCGCAAGTGCAAGCTGAGCCAGCCGATCGCAAGCCCATAAAGAGTCTCGCCAACGACGATCAACGAAAATGTAATGGAAGCGTTTTGGGGCGAAAATGTTCCGGTGCTTACAGCGACAACCGCAAACTTGTAGAGCACAAGCGCCGTGGCGTCGTTCGCCAGGCCCTCTCCTTCGAGCACCACAACAATACGGCGCGGTAACCCGAGTTGGCGGGCAATCGCAAGTGGCGCCACGACATCGGTCGGAGAAATGATTGCTCCCAGCAGGAATCCGACCGCCCAATCGAAGTGCAACAGATAATGGACAGCCGCTGCGATCGCGCAGGTCGTAAAGATGACGCAACCGAAGGCGAGCAAAGCAATCGGTCGCAGATTGAACTTGAATTCGCGCCAGCTCATGGCGACGCCGGCCGAATAGATCAAGGGCGGCAATATCACCAGCAGTACGACTTCTGGCGCTAGTTCGACCTTCGGCAGGCCGGGAATGAGCGCCATGCAAATTCCGGCAACGACCAGAAGGATGGAGGGTGAGATGTTCAGCCGTTTGGCAATGACGGCGACGGCTGCAAGCTCCGCCAGCATAAACAACAAGGTCTGCACAACGGCGGCCATTTGCTGGTCACCCCGGCCTGATCAGACTTGACACCATGTTCACAGTCAGCGCCAACACCGACACATTGAAAAAGAAGGACAATACGCCGTGCAGGGTGGCGACGCGGCGAATGACCTTGCTGGTGATCGCGACGTCCGACACTTGCGAGGTCATCGCGATGACAAGGGAGAAATAGAGGAAGTCCCAATAATCAGGCCCCTGCAGCCCGGGAAATTTCAGGCCGCCAATTCGGTCGTCGCTCCGCTCACCGTAATATTCGTGAGCGTAGTGAAACGCGAAGATGGCATGCAAGAACAGCCAGGAGAGCAGAATGGTGCCCATGCCAATCGCGAAGTTTGCCCAACCCGGGCCCGGGCTTCCGAGCTCGGCGACAACGGCGGCGAGGCTCGCAATTGCTGCAGCGGGACTGAGCAATAAGAGAGCAACTGCGCCTTCGTCCTGGATTGCAGCGCGACGGCGAATATCGCTGACAATCGCGCGCGAAATTTCCCGGTAAACGAGCAGCAGGTAGCAAATGACGCCGATATCCCAGCCGGCGAGTAGCTTGGTTGATGTGCGCCAGTCGGTTGTTCTCAACACCAGCGCGACCGCGATGCCAACTACGATCGAAATCAACAACCGCGCATGGATCCGCGCGAGCCGTACTGGCATCAACGGTTTGTGCGACTTGCGGTTCATCGGCGCGCTCGCATTGCGTCAGGCGCGCCGTTCGGCGACAAAGCGCGCCGCGGCCCGCAAAATATCGGCTTTCGGGCCGAAGGCGGCGAGCGCCGTATCGGCTTTCGTAATCAACTCTGCGAGACGTGCGCGCGCGCCCGCGATTCCCAAGGCCCCAACCAAGGTTGCTTTCCCGGCGGCGGCATCTTTGCCGGCGGCCTTGCCGAGGGTTTTGGCATCGCTCTCAACATCGAGCAGATCGTCCGCGATCTGGAAAGCCTGGCCAATTGTCGTGCCATAAAGATCTATGTTGGCTTGCGCATGTGCATCGGCCTGTCCGAGTATTGCTCCCGCGCGGCACGCGAAACGGATGAGCGCTCCAGTCTTCATTGCCTGCAGTTTTGCGATTTCATTTTCGGTTAGCCCACGCTTCGACTCGAAGCGTCCCTCGGCGGCGAGATCGAGCATCTGTCCGCCCACCATGCCGCCGAGCCCAGACGCGCGTGAAAGCTCCGCAACAAGCGCAACACGCACAGCCGCATCGTCATGGACTTCGCGTCGGGCCATGACGTCGAAGGCGAGAGTCAAGAGTGCATCGCCGACGAGAATGGCCGTGGCGTCGTCGAAAGCCTTGTGTACGGTCGGTCGGCCGCGGCGCAGATCATCGTCGTCCATCGCCGGCAGATCGTCATGTACGAGTGAATAGCAGTGCACGAGTTCAAGCGCGGCGCCCGCCATCAACGCGCGCGCGCGTGCCGCGCCGAACACGGCGGCGGTCTCGACCAGCAAAAACGGCCGCAGGCGCTTGCCGCCATCGAGGGCCGCATGCCGCATACCTGCGACCAGACGCGGCGGGCGTGCGGTCTCTCCGCCGACGGGCACGTCGGCGAGGAGCTGCTGGAGCAGCACTTCAGTCTCGGCTGCGACCCCTGCAAGCCGGGCGGGAAAATCTATAGTACCGTTGTTCATCGTCGTCTTGTTTAGCCGTTGCACGTTATGGCGCAAAGTGGGCGCTGACCGCAGATCGAATAGGCTAGTCTCCCACCGTGCATCAAGCAGGCTCAAAACCAAACCATATCCTCCCGCGGCTGTTGCGGGTTGCGGCCGCCGCCCTGTTGGCGCTGATTGTGCTTCCGTACTTGATCACGCCGCTTTATGCCGTGATCGACCCGGTTTCAACGGTCATGCTCTGGCGGCGCGTCAGTGGTGCACGGATGGAACGTCAATACATACCGATCTCGCGCATGTCGCCAGCGCTTCCGCGGGCAGTAATCATTGCCGAAGACGGCCGTTTCTGTGCCCATCATGGAATAGATCTCGCAGAAATACGGGAAGCTCTCGCCGAATCCGATGATATCGACGAGATGCGCGGGGGCTCGACGATCACGCAACAGGTGGCGAAAAACCTTTTCCTTTGGCAGGGCCGCAGTTTAGTCCGCAAGGCATTGGAATTTCCACTGGCTTTGTGGATGGACCTCGTTCTTTCCAAGCGGCGCATTTTGGAAATTTACCTCAACATCGCTCAATGGGGACCCAATGGCGAATTTGGCGCCGAGGCCGGAGCCCGGCGCGCTTTCGGTAAATCCACTAGGGATCTTTCCCGCTATGAGGCGGCAATGCTGGCGGCTGTCTTGCCCAATCCCATCAACCGCAATGCCCGTCAGCCCGGCCCCGGTTTGCGGCGTCTTGCGGGTCTCTATGTCGCCCGTGCCGAACGGGCACCCGCAGCGGCCGATTGCGTGCGGGCAAAGCACTAGCCTTACTGTGCACCTTCCTCTATAAGCCCGGCTTCAAACGGACATATCGCGCTTTTCAGGAGTTTGTTCCATGGCTGTGCCGAAAAGAAAAACCTCGCCGTCGCGCCGCGGCATGCGCCGCTCCGCCGACGCACTCAAACGGCCAGCCTATGTCGAAGACAAGGATTCGGGCGAACTGCGCCGTCCTCACCACATCGACCTGAAGACCGGAATGTATAAAGGCCGTCAGGTTCTGAAGGCGAAGACCGAGGTCTAGCGCGTCTCTTGAGGCGGAAGAAGCTGTGCCATGTTCATGCTTGGCTTCCCACTTCTGCTTGTACCGTTCGCCGTCTACAACATCGTCGCGTTTCTGATGCCGGGCGTAAGTTGGACCGGCGTGATCTCCACCGTCCATATGGTCTCCGGCGTTGATTGGACCATGTCGGTAGGCGATATGCTTATTGCGCTCGCCATCGTCCTTTTGTGCGGCGAAGTCATCAAATCAACGCGTATCGGAATCCGAACCGTTGTCGACCATGGCCTTTCGCTGATTCTGTTCCTCGGCATGCTGGTCGAATTTCTGTTGGTCAAGCAGGCTGCCACTGCGACCTTCTTCCTCCTTCTTGTGGTGAGCTTTATCGACGTGCTCGGGGGCTTTGCGGTGACTTTGCGCTCGGCCCAACGGGACCTTACGGTCGAGGGTGTCGAGCGCGTTTCGTCCTGATCATCCAAATTTCGTTGGATTTGTCATGAGCCGCGATTTTCAGCTCCCCGGCCGCTCGTCCGTGATTTCATGCGAAGGAATGGCCGCAACCTCGCATCCGCTCGCCACGCTCGCCGCAATCGATGTGTTGCACGCTGGCGGTACTGCGGCCGATGCGGCGGTGACAGCGGTCGCGGCTCTGTGCGTGATTGAGCCGCACATGACGGGCATCGGGGGCGACTGCTTTTGTCTCGTATCCGAGCCGGGCAAGCCACTGTGGGGCTACAACGGCTGCGGTCGTGCGGGTGCAAAGGCATCCGAGCACGCACTGCGCGCGCAAGGGCTGACGGAGATCGGAAATTCAATACATGCCGTCACCGTACCGGGTGCAATTGACGCTTGGGAGACGATCCTTAAAGCGCATGGCCGTTTCGGCCTCGATCGGGCTCTCGTACCTGCGATCAAATATGCCAAGGAAGGATTTCCGGTAGCCGCGCGGGTCGCATGGGATTGGCAGAGGTACGTCGGAAAACTTAGGGCAGATTCCGGTGCATCGAAACACTGCCTTTTCGGAGGTAGCGCGCCCCGTGAGCGCGATGTCATCCGCTTTCCGGCACTCGCTGCCACGCTAGAGACGATCGCCGCAAAAGGAGCACGCGCCTTTTACGAAGGCGAGATCGCTGATGACATGGTGAATACCATTGCTCCGCGCGGTTCGTTTCTAACCTCGGAGGATTTTTTCCGCCACCGGGGAGAGGTGGTTGCGCCGATCGCAACCAATTACCGCGGATTGGACCTCGCCGAGATTCCGCCGAATGCGCAAGGTCTCACGGCCTTGGTGATGCTCAATATCCTGGAAAATTTCGACGTCGCTTCGCTCGACCCGTTCGGTCCCGATCGTTTCCATCTTGTGCTGGAAGCCGCGCGACTAGCTTATGCTGTCCGCGATACTCATATCGCCGAAGCGACATTTATGCGTACAGCGGTTGCTGATTTCCTCGATAAAAATTTCAGTAAGAAGCTTGCCTCGCTCATCGACATGAAAAAGCGTGTTAAATTGCCGGCTGCGCCGGCGCCTGGCAATGATACGGTCTATCTCACCGTGGTCGACCGCGATCGCAGAGCAGTATCCTTTATCAACTCGCTGTATTCAAACTTTGGCCTCGGAATTTGTACCGAGAAAAGCGGCATCATGCTCACCAATCGTGGTGCATGCTTTACGCTCGAACCAGATCATCCCAATACGTTCGGACCAAACAAACGGCCAATGCATACCATCATCCCCGCGCTTGCGATGCGTAATGGCCGCTGCGATATGAGCTTCGGCGTGATGGGCGCACACTATCAGCCAATGGGACACGTGCAGATCGTTACCAATATGGTCGACTACGGAATGGACGTGCAGCAGGCGATCGATGCTCCGCGTTTTTTCTTTGAGGGCGAAAAGACCGACGTTGAGCGCGGCACACCGGCGGCGACTATCGAAGGACTGAAAGCCCGCGGACATGATGTGGTGATGGCGAGCTCGCCTTGGGGCGGCGCACAGACAATCAAAATAGATTGGGATCGCGGCGTGCTTATCGGCGGTTCGGAGCCGCGCAAAGACGGTTGCGCGCTCGGATACTAAGCTGCGGTTAGTGCAGCTGTGGCGCGGTAAGCCGCTAAGACCACGTCCGGTTCCGCGCGGCGGCGCTCGCGCGTCTGCGGATGCTGGTCCTTCGTAGCAACAAGCTGGGCGACAAACGGGGCATTGCGATACCCGGCCGCCCGTTCCGATGACTCAGATACCGGCGAGAGCGCAACCAATGCGCGGGTTTCGCCGGCTGGCGTGCCGCAATCCGGCGCAACCTTTCCGTCCAGTTGGTCTACGTCTGTATCAGTATCTTCAGGTCGCATTGCGAAATCCGTCTCAATTCAGGACAGCGCGTCCTCGTCTACGACCTCACGAGCAAGCCGCGTGCCGTGCGGCGTTAACCGCGCAGGTCTTCAAACTCCCACCATTTTCAAATTGTTTAACGCGCTCGCCGCAGATTGCGCGCGCATCCAACGTTCAGGCAACGTTCGATTGAGTATTAACGTTCCAAAAAGGGGCGGTTGTAGCTCGCGCCAATAACCATACAACGGGAGCCGACGGTAACCGACTATTCCTTTCCGCCAAGCTTGTCCAAGCGCTTTTGCATCTCGTGGAGTTGGCGTTTCAGTTCATCCATTTCGCTGCCAGAGCCCTCGGGCTTATCGGTCGGCTTTGATTGACCGCGCGCAAAAGGCGCAAACATGGCGAAGGTCTTCTCGAACATTTCCATATTTCGCCTGACTTGATCCTCGAGAGGTCCGAAGGCGCCGACACCGAAGGCCTGCGCTATCTGTTCACGAAATTTGCCCTGCTCTTTCGAGAGCGATTCGATAGAGGCCTCAAGGAAGCGCGGGACCAGCATCTGCATGCTGTCGCCGTAAAAGCGTATCAATTGCCGGAGAAACGTAATCGGGAGCAGGCTTTGACCTTCTTTATTTTCCTGTTCGAAAATGATCTGCGCGAGAACCGAGCGTGTGATGTCCTCGCCCGACTTGGCATCGTAGACTACAAAGTCCTCACCGCTCTTGACCATGGTGGCGAGGTCTTCAAGCGTCACGTAGGTACTGGTTCCGGTGTTATAGAGTCGCCGGTTGGCGTATTTTTTTATTGTAACCGGTTCTTTTTTTTCCTCTGCCATGTCGTACACGTTCCCCTGCCAAGGCGTTGAGCATAGCCAATTTCTGCTTCTATGGGCCACAGTTTTGTGGCGGCGCGGGAGGACGAACACCCTCCCGGCACCCTTGCGGAAAAGGCAAAAAAGCGCCAATTCTCAGGGATATCTGCGAGCACGCCGTTGTTGACAGGCTGCAGTGACCTGCCGAGGATGCGGCACTGCCAAAAAACTGCGTTGCCCTGCACTCGCAACAGGAGTTTCGGATGAAAGACGACATTGTCATCGTGAGCGCAGCGCGTACCCCGGTCGGTGCGTTTAATGGGGCCTTTGCAAATCTGCCGGCTCACGAACTTGGCAAGGCGGCCATCAAGGCTGCGCTCGATCGGGCGGGCGTTGAGGGTGCCCGCGTCAGCGAAGTGATCATGGGACAAATACTTACGGCCGGCCAGGGACAAAACCCGGCGCGGCAGGCTTCGATTGCAGCGGCCATCCCCGTGGAAACGCCTGCGTGGGGTGTAAACCAGCTTTGCGGGTCGGGTCTTCGTTCGGTCGCGCTCGGTTACCAGGCAATCCTCAATGGAGATAGTGACGTCGTGGTCGCCGGCGGCCAGGAATCGATGAGCATGGCTCCGCACTGCCAGCACTTGCGCAACGGCGTAAAGATGGGCTCGTTCGAAATGATCGACACCATGATCAAGGATGGATTGTGGGATGCCTTCAATGGCTATCATATGGGCAATACCGCTGAGAACGTCGCCAAGCAGTGGCAGATCACGCGGCAACAACAGGACGAATTTGCGGTCGCGTCGCAGAATAAAGCTGAGGCCGCGCAGAAAGGCGGCAAGTTCAAGGACGAGATCACGCCCGTCATTATCAAGACGCGCAAAGGCGATGTCGTGGTCGATAGCGACGAATATCCAAAAGCCGGCGTCACGATGGACTCGATCGCCAAGCTGCGGCCGGCCTTTGACAAGGAAGGCACCGTTACGGCTGCCAATGCGTCGGGGATCAATGATGGCGCCGCCGCTCTCGTGCTGATGAAGGCGAGCGAGGCAGCAAAGCTCGGCAAGACACCTCTTGCGCGCATCGTCTCCTGGGCGCAGGCGGGCGTTGATCCTTCCATCATGGGCACGGGTCCGATTCCAGCTTCGCGCGCTGCGCTCAAGAAAGCCGGTTGGAAGAAGGAGGATCTCGACCTGGTGGAAGCCAATGAAGCCTTCGCCGCCCAGGCCTGTGCCGTCAACAAGGATCTCGGCTGGGATCCTGCAAAGGTCAATGTCAATGGTGGCGCCATTGCCATTGGCCATCCGATCGGCGCTTCCGGTGCACGCGTGCTGACGACGCTGCTTTACGAAATGCAAAAGCGCAACGCTAAAAAGGGCCTCGCCACTCTGTGCATTGGAGGTGGAATGGGCATTGCCATGTGCGTCGAGCGCGGTTGAACCGCACGAAAGCGCCATGAAAGATCGTGGGGGGCTAGCTCTTCGGCGATAGAATTTAGTCATGGCCGGGCTTGTCCCGGCCATGACGTTTTAAGATGATAGCCGGGAGGGATGAAGTCATGGCGCGTGTTGCATTGGTAACAGGGGGAACTCGCGGGATTGGAGCGGCGATCGCCAAAGCTCTGAAAGCGGCCGGTTATATGGTTGCAGCAAACTACGGCGGTAATGATGAAGCCGCGCAGAAATTCAAGGCCGAAACGGCTGTTCCGGTATTCAAATGGGATGTGTCGTCGTACGAAGCCTGCGCCGATGGCATCAAGAAGGTCGTATCCGATGTCGGTCCGGTCGAGGTACTGGTCAACAATGCCGGCATCACCCGCGATGCCATGTTCCACCGGATGAAGCCGGAGCAATGGACGTCGGTCGTCAATACAAACCTCGGGTCGCTGTTCAACATGTGTCGACCGGTCATTGAGGGGATGCGTGATCGCAAGTTCGGTCGCATCATCAATATCTCTTCAATCAATGGCCAGAAGGGACAGATGGGCCAAACCAACTATTCCGCGGCGAAGGCGGGGGAGCTCGGTTTCACCAAAGCCCTCGCGCAGGAAGCTGCACGCTCGGGCATAACGGTAAACGCGATCTGTCCGGGTTATATAAACACAGAAATGGTGCAAGCGGTACCGAAGGATGTTCTCGAGAAATCAATCCTGCCGCTGATCCCGATTGGCCGCCTTGGTGAGCCCGAGGAAATCGCCCGCTGTGTGGTATTCCTCGCCTCGGACGAAGCGGGACTGATCACCGGATCCACGTTGAGTGCGAACGGCGGGCAGTATTTCATCTAGGTATCAAAGCGCCATGAAGGCATTTCTGATTGGAGCGCTCGTTGGCAGTCTGTTAGTGCCGTCGATCATCCGATCGGTGTCAGCAGAGGACGTCGAGTCTCGCTGCAAGGATGTGTACGACAGGGTCGCCTGCGGTTGCGCGTTGCAGAACGGTGGACGGATCGTTCCTCCTCCGATGGGTGTCAAGCGTGAAGGCTTGAAGTTGCGCCCGCGGGAAGGCCAGGAAGCAACTCGAACACTTGATGGTGGGCGCGTTGCGTTCCCGAAATACTTCCGCAGAGAGGGCTTCAAGGTCCACAAGAGTCGCGCGCTTGAAGGCTATTTGGTCTGCATGCATCGCAACGGCCGTAAATAGGTCAGCGGCGGCGTTTCGACTTTCGTTTGTGCGGCTGCTTTTTCGTTGTGCCGGATTGTGGCTTTTTCCGCCGCCATGTGTTCTCGACTTTATCGAGTCGCACATTCCAGTACTCCCACGCGCGCGCGACCGGGCCTGGGCGGAGATTGTACTCGCCCGCCAATTTGATCTCTGTAGCATTGAGCGGAGAAATATGGCCCAGCGTGTTCGCCTGAATCTGCAGTGCAGCGTTTCGCGCCGTGTAAATTGTACGAAACGTAAGTTCTTCCAGCGTTACACCAGCGACCGTCGCGCCGTGTCGGCGCATCAGCACAATCCAGTTTGGCCCAAGCGCGCGCGCAAGCGAAGCACCTTCCTCGGGTTTGGCCACGATGAGTGTGGTATCGCCAAATTCGTCGCGAGCATCCCAGAAGGGGACTATTTCGCCCAAGGTAGCTCCCAGATGAAAGACAGGCTTGAGCTCTGCGCCCGAAATACAGAATGGCAAGATCGATGCCGCATGGTGATGGCATACCGCGTTCACATCCGGCCGCGCCTGGTAAATGCCGCCATGGATCACTCGCTCACCGTACAGCCGAACATCTGCCCGCTTGACTGGGTGCGAGTCGAGCGTGAACTCAAGAATATCTTCGGGCTGTACCAGCTCAGGGGCGCGTGAGCGCGACATCAGGTAGCGCCCGGGATCTGTGGGGTGCCGCATGGTTACATGTCCGAATGCGTCGAGAACACCTTCATTCGCGATCATGCGGTTTGCGCGCGCGAGCAGTTTGCGAGCTTCATCGAGTTTGCCGGACACGCCAAGTCCCCCTTTTGAATTTTCGATGTTTATCGTGGTTGGCCGCGCGGCGACCAGTCTTTCTTGGCCAGTTCGAAACCGTCGAAAGAAAAGCCGGGTGCCACGGTGCAGCCGGTGAGCGTCCAATGACCGAGACTTTCCGCTGCCTGCCAAGCGCGGGCTGGCACCATCGCCTGTGGGACTTCGCCTGCATGGATATCAGCGCCGAGACGGAAGATTTCTTCTTTCGCGCCATCGACCAGTTCAAGTTTGAGCGGCGCGCCCGCGTAATAGTGCCAAATCTCAACTGCGTCGATGCGATGCCAATGCGAACGCTCGCCACGGGCCAGCAGAAACAGAATCGCCGTCGAGGCAGGTCGCCCGTTGACTTCCTGTGGGTCGCGAAAGGTTTCGCGATAGTGGCCGCCCTCAGGGTGCGGTTTGAGTTCAAGCGCGCGGATCATTTCGACAGCGGTGGGTGTCGGCATTTGGCGGTTAAAATTTGTTTTTACGCGCGCGGATCTCGGCAAAGACTTCCGTGGCGGGTTTGCCTGTCATGCCGATTCCTGCTGCCACTTCCGGCACATCGGCGCGCAGGAACGGATTCGCCTGCTTTTCCTCGGCGATCGTGATCGGAATCGTCGGTTCAGAACGATCGATCTGCTGCTTTGCCTCTGCTTCACGCTTGGCAAGCGCCTTATTATTTGGCTCAACGGTACGGGCGAATTTGATATTCGCCGCAGTATATTCATGTCCGCAATAAATCTCGGTATCGTTCGGCAGGTCACGTAATTTCACCAGCGAGCGCCACATTTGTTCGGGTGTTCCTTCAATCACGCGGCCGCAGCCGATCGAAAAAAGAGTATCGCCCACGAACGCCAAATTGTTGTCATGGAACCAGTAGGCGATGTGGCCGAGCGTGTGACCCGGCGTTTCGATGACGTTCGCTGAAAGCGTGCCGACCTTCACCTTACCTCCCTCCTGAACGGTCTCATCGACCGCCGGAATCTTTGAAGCTTCGGCAGCGGGGGCGACCACGCGGCATCGGTATTTTTCCTTCAGAGCACGGATGCCATCGGTATGATCGGCGTGGTGATGGGTCACCAAAATATCGGTCAGGTTCCAGCCGGTCGCCTTGAGCGCTTCCTCAATAGGCGCGACCTCCGGCGCATCGATTGCTGCCGTCGCACCGCTTTTGGGGTCGTGCAGCAGTACGCCGTAATTGTCGGATCGGCAGAGGAAAAGACGGATTTCCGCGGGCATGGACTTGGTCCTCTTGGTCTTGGCATTGTGGAATGGGTTAACCGTACCATGCTGATGAATGATCATGCACGTCTGTCCGGTTAGCGGTTTGCTATACCGTTTCATGGTATTTTGGCTGCATGTCGATTGACGTCGTGGACCTACGCAATTTCTACGGCCAACGGCTGGGAGTAGTCGCCCGCCGGTTCATCGGCCGTGGGATACGTTCGTTATGGGGCGATACCGTGGGCCAGCGTGTATTGGGAATCGGCTACGCGACACCTTATCTCGGGCTGTTTCGCGAAGAGGCTGAACGGTGTCTTGCACTCATGCCGGCGGGGCAGGGTGTCGTGAAATGGCCAACGACGCGTCCGGCGCTATCTGCGCTCGTTGACGAAAACGAATTGCCATTACCGGATTCCGCGGTTGATCGTGTGATGCTGGTGCATGCGCTGGAGATGACGAATGATCCCGGCGCGCTACTGCGTGAGGTCTGGCGCGTACTTGCATCTGGGGGACGCCTCCTGGCGGTAGTGCCAAACCGACGCGGGCTCTGGGCGCGTATGGACACCACTCCATTTGGGCATGGCCGGCCCTATTCGCGCACCCAGATCAATCAGCTTTTGCGTGAAACCTGGTTCACTCCGACCGGTTGGAGCGAAGCGCTTTATGTGCCGCCGATTGCGCGCGGCTGGTTCTTGCGGTCGGCCGTGGCATGGGAACGCACCGGAGCGACATTGTCGGCACCATTTGCGGGCGTCCATCTGGTGGAAGCGACCAAGCAGGTCTACCGCGCAATTCCAGCACGGCGCGAAAAGCGAAGGCTGGTGCCGGCACTCGAGCCAGCGTTGGCGCCGTCACCGGGCGCCTGATCGACTAGACGCCAAGCTCGCTTATTCCGGCTGGCGCGGTTCGTCGCCGCCACTTTCATCCTGCGCGGGTTGGGGCGGAGAGCCCTGTTGTTGCTGACCGCCACCAAAATCGGGGCGGTCAGGCCGGTATCCGCTGCCGCGATGCCGGCGCCGACGCCGATGCATACCAAAACGTTCCTGTCCACGATCGCCCTGATCATGACCGTTCTGGTTCTGGCCGGAATTCTGTTGAGGTTGGCCGCCGCCGGTTATGAACGCCGGCAAACCGCCGGTTTCCTGGCCGCCTTCCTGACCGCTCGGGTTTGGTTGCTGGTAAGGCTGCTGCTGATCGCGCGGGCGATTGTGCACCTGCTGATCGCGCGGCGGGAACGGTTGGGAGTCGCGTGGCAAATATGGCTGCTGTTGAGGCTCGCGCGGCCCGTAGCTCGGCTCGTTCTGCCCCATGAACGGTTGTGCATCATCGTCGTCGCCATCGAATCCCTCATCAGCATTTTGCTGGACGGGCCCGCCCTGCTGTTGGGGTTGCTGGTTGTAATAGGGGTTCTGCTGTCGAAATTGTTCCTGCGCGGCGGCGATCAGCCGAAAGTAGTGTTCAGCGTGCTGATAGTAGTTCTCAGCTGCGACCGGATCGCCGGAACCCTGGGCGTCGCGCGCGAGCTGGATATATTTTTCCGCGATGTGGGAAGCTGTACCGCGGATTTTGACGTCAGGGCCGTTTGATTCATAAACGCGCGTCAGTGGATTTTGGCTTTTGCGGTGATTACCGCGTCCGCGCATGCGCTTCTGACCGTTTCTCATGGTATGCCTGTTATCGCCTTTCGCCTGTCTCGACCTTCGTCGAACGCTCAACCAAACTGCAAGTCCGCAAATTTCATTGCGCGGCCGGACCTGCAAGCTTTGTCCGCGCTAATGATCGAACGTGTGCTCTCTATCGCTTTTAGTCGCAGCAACCCCATAGCCACGGTCTCAGCCCGCGGCGTTGCCAAGCTCTCGTTACGCGCATCGTCCTAGGTTTCGAAAAAATGATGCGCCCAACCGGTGAAGCATCCAAACCCGTATCTGGCGATTTCGTTGCCGTCTATCCGAAGCCGGCTTTTCGTCATCCGCGTTGCGCCGCACCACACGAGCCACTGCTCTGGGTTCACGGCGATGCAACCGTCACGGGTCGATTCCGTAACCGGAAGCTAGTCGTTTCCGAGCTATAATCCAAGTGATTTTTTCGCCTGTAAATCAGCTCTGCGATTTTCATTTGATGGGAATGCGACACACTCATGGCACGAACCCGGCGCCAAGTGCGCGTGGTATTCCAGCCAGATCTTTGCGCGCTATACCAACTTTTAGTCCCACATTGGTAAACAGTTCCCGCACGGCGGCTTCCTGGCCCATGCCCAACTCCACAAACATCCGGCCACCAGGCGCCAAAAGCCGCTTGGCGCTGGCGGCAATAACGCGATAGGCGGACAGGCCGTCACGACCGCCATCTAGGGCGACTTTTGGATCATAGTCTTTCACCTCCGGCGCGAGCGCCTCGATGTCACCGTGGGGAATATAGGGCGGATTCGACACGACCAGATCGAACGATCCCTGGACGTCCTCCGCGATATCACAGGCGATAAAATTGCAGCGGCTTTCAAAGCTGCAATGAGCGGCGTTTGCCCGTGCCACTTCCAAAGCGTCCGTGCTTACGTCAGTACCGATAGCCGTTGCGTGAGGCAGTTCCTGCAACAACGCCAGCAGCAAGGCGCCTGAACCGGTGCCGATATCGAGAATGCGCAGCTGTTCCAGGCGCAGGCCGGAACGGCCGACGAAGTCGAGTGCCCCTTCGATGACCGTTTCGGTTTCAGGACGTGGCACAAGCACATCGGGAGTAACTGAAAGCATGATGCTCCAGAATTCCTTCTGTCCAAGAATACGCGCGACTGGCTCTCGCTTCAGCCGGCGTGCGGCAAGTGCCGAAATCGCGCTGATTTCGCGTGCCTCCAGTATGCGATCCGATTGCGCGACCAGTTGGGCACGATTGAGATGCAGTGCATGCCCGACGAGCACGCGTGCATCCACTTCTGCCTCGTCCGTTGCGATGGGACGAAACGCTTGCACCAAAAGTTGCAGCGCTTGAGCGACAGCAGCGCCATCTTTTAGCCCGGGGATAATCCTCACGCCACGCCTTCGGCCGCCAGCAACTCAGCCTGATGTTCGGTCACCAGGGCGTCGATGACCTCATCGAGGGACTCGCCTTCGATAATCTCCGGCAACTTGTGCAGCGTCAAATTGATGCGGTGATCGGTGACGCGCCCCTGCGGGAAATTATAAGTGCGGATTCGCTCCGAGCGGTCACCCGAACCGATCTGCCCGCGCCGATCGGCGGCGCGCTGGGCATCGAGCTTGCTGCGCTCGGCGTCATAGAGTTTGCTACGCAAATAGGCCAATGCCTTGGCCTTGTTTTTATGTTGCGACCGTTCCTCTTGCACAAACACCACTATCCCGCTCGGGATGTGCGTGATGCGGATGGCCAACTCGGTCTTGTTGACATGCTGGCCGCCGGCCCCCTGTGCGCGCATGGTGTCGATCTTGAGATCTGAGTCGTTGATGTCGATATCCACATCTTCGACCTCGGGGAGCACGGCGACAGTTGCCGCCGAGGTGTGAATGCGGCCGGAGGACTCGGTATCGGGCACACGCTGGACACGGTGCACGCCCAATTCGAACTTGAGTTTGGCGAAGACGCCGCGGCCGCGTACAGAGGCGACAATTTCCTTAAAGCCCCCCTTTGTGCCCTCGCTGATTGACAGAATTTCCGTCTTCCAGCCCTGCCTGGCGGCGTAACGCTCATACATGCGATAGAGATCGCCAGCAAACAGTGCGGCCTCGTCACCACCCGTACCAGCGCGGATTTCAAGGATCGCGTTGTGATCATCCATCGCGTCCTTGGGAAGCAGTGCCAATCGGATCTGCTGCGCAAGTTTCTCCCTGCGTTCCTGCAGTTGATATCGCTCAACGTCCGCGAGCTTGCGCATTTCTGCGTCGGTTGAGGAGTCATCAACGAGCGACGAAAGCTCGACGATTTCCCTTTCGGCGTCACGGTAGGCCTTGATTTTGTCAACGACCGGACCGAGTTCGGCGAACTCGCGCGACAACTTGACGTAGGCCTCCGGACTCAAACCGCTGGCAAGCTCGCTCTCTATCAGTGCATGGCGGGCGAGCAAGACATCGAGCTTTTGTTCCGGCAGGACGATCAAAGCTGCAGTCCTTCGGTTGCGGCGAACCCTTCAAGCTTTTGACGGATGGATACGCTTCCGACCGGCTGCTCAAGGCAAGGCAACAGCATAGCCTCGCCCCTGCCGCAATCGAGGTCGAGCAAAAGTGCTTTTACAGGGCCGACAGCGGATGGGGTAAGCGAAAGGGTGCGATAGCCGAGGAGGGTAAGCGCCAAGGCACCAATCGGTTGGGAGGCGAGCTCACCGCACAACGTTACGGGCTTATTGTGTTTTCTTGCTGTGTCCGCGATATCCTTAAGCGCGCGCAGCACCGGGGCTGATAGCGGGTCGAACCGCTGCGACACGCGCGGATTACCGCGGTCGGCTGCGTACAGAAATTGCATTAAATCATTGGACCCAACCGAAAGGAAATCAACTCGTTCCAGCAACTCATTGAGCTGGAACAAAAGCGAAGGCACCTCAACCATTGTTCCTATTTCAACGCGCTCGGGTAACTCATGTCCGTGCCGCCGCAGGTGAGTTAGCTCGATTTCGACCAGCGATTTTGCTTTGTCGAATTCCTCTACGACCGCGATCATCGGGAACATCAGTTTAAGACTGCGTCCGCCGGCTGCGCGTAGCAATGCGCGTACCTGACTCCGCAGCAAGCCAGGTCGATCGAGACCCAACCTGATCGCGCGCCACCCCAGCGCCGGATTTTCCTCTTCGACGTTGCGCATGTACGGCAGGACCTTGTCGCCGCCGATATCGAGCGTGCGAAACGTCACCGGCTTTTTTCCGGCGGCATCGAGAACGGCGCGATAAAGGGCAAGCTGCTCGCCGGTTCGTGGCAACGTACTTGCGACCATAAACTGCAATTCAGTCCGGAATAGACCGATGCCGGCGGCACCGGTGTCTTCGATATGCGGGAGATCGATGGTCAGACCGGCATTGATCATCAGCGCAATCTTCTGACCGTCTTTGGTAATGCAAGGCCGGTCGCGTAAAGCGCGGTATTGCGCTTGCCGGCGTGCGCGCAGCTTCACCCGCTCGCCATAGGACGCCTGAATGTCCTGCGGCGGCCGCATATGGATGTGTCCAGTTGAACCGTCGACGATAATTGCATCGCCTGTTTCGACCAGGCCGGTAGCGTTCTCGATCTCGCCCACGGTAGGTATGCCGAGCGCGCGTGCCACGATCGAAACATGCGAAGTCGGTCCACCTTCCTCGAGCACCAGCCCCCTGAGCCGTTTGCGGTCGTAGTCGAGCAGCGCCGCCGGGCCCATGGAGCGCGCCACGACGATGGCGTTTTCTGGCAATTGCTCCTTGGTCGGGGCGTGATCCTGTCCCATCAGGACGCGCATCAGCCGATTGGCGAGATCGTCGAGATCGTGCAGGCGTTCACGCAGATAATGGTCCGATGCACGCAACATTCTCGCTCGTGTGTCGGACTGCACGCGCTCGACTCCGGCTTCGGCAGTCAGGCCTGTGGTCACAGCTTCGCGAATTTTGTGCAGCCAGCCTTGGTCATAGGAAAACATGCGATAGGCTTCGAGCACGTCACGATGCTCGCCACCATCCGCGACGTCGCGATGCTCCACCAGTCGATCGAGATCTTCGCGCAGGGTCGCGATGGCTGTATCAAGCCGCTTGAGTTCGTGCGGCACATCGTCCGCGATAACGTTGGTAATAACCACGCGCGGTTCGTGGAGCACAACATGACCAAGCGCAATACCATCCGACAGCGAACTGCCGGTAAAATGCATCGCGTGGCGTGCAGCCGGCTCGGCGCCCGGGGTGGCGAGCGACGACAGCTCGCCGGAGGCAATCATTTCGGCGAGAACCATCGCCGTGGTCTGCAGCGCTTCTTCTTCTTCCTCGGTGTAGGTGCGGCGTGCCCGGTTCTGTACAACCAGAACCCCAAGCGTGTTACCGGCGCGAAGAATCGGAACGCCAAGGAACGAGTGGTAGATTTCTTCGCCGGTTTCCGCGCGATAGGAGAAGGCGGGATGTGCCTGCGCGTCTGACAAGTTTATCGGGTTGGCTTCGCTCGCGACCAGGCCAACGAGGCCTTCCTCTGCCTTAAGGACGGTCTGGTGGACGGCTTCACGCTTGAGACCTTCGGTGGCGTATAGCTCAAGCGTTCCGTCTACGCGCAGGACGTAGACAGAGCACACCTCCGCCACCATGTTGGCGGCGATAAGCACCACCACCTTGTCGAGGCGATCCTGCGCGCTGACTGGCTCCGCCATTACTTCGCGAAGCCGGCGCAACAGCACGCGCGGTCCGCCGAGCGCGCCACGCATTATTGAGGTCCTCCAGCCACGGCCGTGACCGCAGCCTCCTTACGGCCAAATCATGTACGAATGGCGACTGCCGGATCCCGCATCGGCGGCCGCCTACGCGTCAGGCTATAGCCATGGCCCATGCAAGGAGCAAGCCAAACGGCGGGCCTGGGCTGCCCGAAATAACGCTAGGGCTTATCCAGCCCGTAAAGCTTATGGAGGGTGCGAACCGCCAGGTCGGTTTGGGCGGCTTTGATCAGCACCGAAAATTTAATCTCGGACGTCGTGATTGCGAGAATATTGATCTTTTGCTCGGAGAGAGCCTTAAAAGCCTTTGCGGCAACGCCGGCATGGCTGCGCATCCCGATGCCGATCACTGAAACCTTGGCGACGTCGGTTGCCCCATCCAGCCTCTCATAGCCAATCGGCTTCTTTGCCTTTTCGAGGGTGACGCGGGCACGCTCGTAGTCCGCCGAGGGAACCGTAAAGGTGAGATCGGTTGTGGCACCGTCGCCGGATACATTCTGTACGATCATGTCGACGTTTATATTGTTGTCAGCGAGCGGCCCGAAAATCGCAGCGGCAACTCCCGGCTTGTCCTGCACCCGGCGAATGGAAATTTGAGCTTCGTCCTTGGAGAAGGCGATGCCGGTGACGACTTGCTGTTCCACGATATCTCCTTCGTCGCAAATGAGCGTGCCAGACAGTGGTTTCGAAGGATCGATGTCCTCCGGCTTTTCAAAGCTCGAGCGCACGAAGATGCGTACATTGTGCACCATGCCAAGCTCAACCGAGCGCACTTGCATCACCTTGGCGCCGAGTGAAGCAAACTCAAGCATTTCTTCGTAGGCGATCTTGTCCATGCGGTGCGCCTGCGGCACCACCCGCGGATCGGTGGTATAGACACCGTCGACGTCGGTGTAGATGTCGCAACGCTCGGCGCCGATGGCGGCCGCGATCGCTACGGCCGAGGTATCGGAACCTCCGCGACCCAGCGTGGTGATACGGCCGGTTTCCTTGTGCATGCCCTGGAAGCCAGCGATGACCGCGACCTGACCGTGTTCCTTGAATCGCTTGATCAACTCGGCGCCGTTTGCGTCGAGAATGCGGGCAGCCCCATGGGCATTGTCGGTGAAGATTGGCAATTGCCATCCCTGCCATGACCGCGCGTTGACGCCCATGCCTTCCAGCACGATTGCAAGCAAACCGGCGGTGACTTGTTCGCCAGTTGCGACGACTGCGTCGTATTCGCGGGCATCGTGCAGCATGGCGGCTTGCCGGCACCATTCCACCAGCTGGTTAGTCGTTCCGGCCATGGCCGAGACGATGACGGCCACATCGTAGCCGGCATCGACCTCGCGCTTGACGTGGCGCGCTACATTGCGGATGCGGTCGAGATCGGCGACCGACGTTCCGCCGAATTTCATCACCAGTCTAGCCATGACATTCCCGGATACGCCAGAAGGCGCTAACAAGTGGCCGGCGCAAAGCGTTAAAGCCCGAAGCGCCGGCCGGAAAAGGCGCGTATACATACCGGCGGGGTGCCGCGACCGCAACATCGACGCAACACCATCGCTATAGTCAAGAAGAACCATAGGCCTGAAATGCGTTACATCGACCACATCCTGCAGCCTGGTGAGACCGTGGCCTATACGACCACCCTGCATTGGGTCGTCTATCTGCCGGCGGTCGGGCTGTGGTTGCTGGCCTTCATCGCGCTCACCGCCGGCAGCATCGGCGGACCCGTGTCGCTACTTGTGGCACTTGTCTGTGCGCTGGTAGGGCTGGCGTTGGCCTTCAATGCCTGGTTCAGACGCTGGACGACGGAGATCGACGTGACCGACCGGCGCATTGTCTATAAACGAGGCTTCATCCGCCGACATACCGTCGAGATGAACATGGACAAAGTTGAAAGCGTGGATGTCGATCAATCGATTCTGGGACGCATGCTCAACTATGGCGACATCACCATTCGCGGGACCGGCGTTGGCATCGAGCCGCTACATAACATCGACGCACCGCTCGAATTTAGAAATCAGGTAACGGCCCGCTGATATCGAGCGGCCGGAGACAAACCATGGCAGGTAAGGGCAGCACATCATCGGTCGATCAAGCGGAGGTCGAACGCTTCTCGCGCCACGCCGCCGATTGGTGGAATCCGCGTGGCCCAATGGCGGCGCTGCACAAATTCAATCCCGTTCGGCTTGCCTATATCCGCGACCAAAGCGCAGCAAATTTTCGTCGCGATCCCAAAAAACTGAACTCGCTCGAAGGGCTGCGGATCCTCGACATTGGCTGTGGCGGAGGAATCCTGTCTGAACCACTGGCGCGATTGGGAGCACAGGTGGTCGGCGCCGATCCGTCAGAGGACAACATCACCGCCGCTCGCGCGCACGCCCAAGGCGCAGGTGTTACCGTTGACTACCGAGCTACAACAGCCGAGGAAATGGCCGCTGCTCAGGAGCGGTTCGATGTGGTTTTGGCCATGGAAGTGGTCGAGCACGTCGCCGACGTCGGCTCATTTATCGCGACCTGTGCCTTGATGGTGAAGCCCGGCGGGCTCATGGTTGCCGCGACACTCAACCGCACACTAAAAAGCTTTGCGCTCGCGATTGTCGGCGCCGAATATATATTGCGCTGGCTGCCGCGCGGTACACATCAATGGGACAAGTTTGTTACGCCAACAGAGCTTGAGGATGCGATCGAGCATAACGGGCTGCAGGTGACCGGAGAGCGGGGGGTGGTTTACAATCCACTGGCGGACAGATGGCAGTTATCGTCTGACATGGACGTCAACTACATGCTGGTGGCACAACGTCCGGGACAAGGAGGGCTGCATGATCCTCGAACTGGTTGAATTCAATTCGCCGAAGGGCTGGAGCCGGCAGCAAGTGGCGGAAGAAGCCCGCAATGTCATTCCAAAGTGGCAGGCCAACAAGGATTTGCTGCGCAAACATTTCGTGCTTGAGCTTAATGGTAGGACCGGCGCCGGAGTTTATCTTTGGCCGTCGGTTCAAGCCGCACAAAAGGCACACAACGAAGAATGGCGGCAGTCGGTGATCAAACGTACGGGAGGTGCGCCGACCATCCGCTATTTCGATCTTTTCCTGCTGATCGACAACGAAAAAGGTGCGGTTACGGAATTCCCTGCAGCGGCGGAAAGCCGCTCGGCCGCCGCCTGAGTAACCGGCATACTTCTAAACAATGCTCTGGGCCGTCTTCACGCTAATCGCCGCGGCGGCGCAGACCGCGCGCAACGCCATGCAGCGCGAGCTAACAGCGACGCTTGGGACTGTTGGTGCCACGCACGTGCGTTTTCTGTTCGGGTTTCCGTTCGCGTTGCTGTTTCTCGCCGTTGTAACAATCGTCACAGGGGCCGAATTACCGAAGCCGTCCGCCATGTTCTGGTCTTGGGTGCTCGCGGGCGCTTTCACCCAGATCGCGGCAACCGCAACGATGCTCTCTGTGATGGGCCAGCGCTCGTTTGTGGTGGCCTACGCCTATATCAAAACAGAGCCGGTCCACGTGGCGCTTTTCGGCCTGATTTTTCTCGGAGACAAGGTCACGCCACTTTCTGCGGCTGCGATTCTCATCGCTACGGCCGGCGTGATTGTCATCTCGCTGAAATCCGGCGCAGGTGAGATCCGCAGCGTACGTTCGACCCTTATCGGCCTATTTTCCGGGGCATTGTTTGGACTTTCTGCGATTGGTTATCGCGGTGCCATCCTGTCCCTCCATTTGTCTGATTTTGTCGTAGCCGCAACGTTCACCGTAACGGTGGGCCTGGTTATTCAGGCGGCGGCCTTGTCGCTCTATCTCGCCTTGCGAGATATCAAGATTTTACGCGCCATTGCCCGAGCTTGGAAACCATCGCTTTTTGCCGGTTTTATGGGTGCCTTTGCCTCGGAGTTCTGGTTCCTCGCCTTCGCAATCACGAGTGCGGCCAACGTCCGCACGCTGGCGCTTGTCGAGGTACTATTCGCGCAAGGCGTAACGCATTTCGTTTTCAAACAACCAACAACTACCCGAGAGAATCTCGGCATCGTGTTGGTGGTGATCGGCGTGGCGCTGCTGGTGTGGGCGTATTAATTTCGCTCGCCCGGCAATGGTGGAAGCGGATGAAATTCAATTCCTTCTTCGGATAGTTCTTTCGCTTCCTCGGGAGATGCCACACCGTAAATTGAGCGATGCTCGGCTTCCCCGTAGTGCATTTTGCGAGCCTCGTCGGGAAATTTCGCGCCGACGTTATCAGCGTTCTTGACGAGATGGTCGCGCAGCTCCTTGAGCTTCGCACGAAACTCCTGCTCCTGCGGCGAAATCATTGCGACCGGTGCGGGTGTTGGCGGCGTTGCCGGGGCTTCCGCGTCTGCCGTTGGCGTTTCGATGGGTGCGCCCTGTTTCTTCGCAGACTTAGACAACCTCGGTGCCATGATTGCCTTCTCGATCTTGGCTGAGGCGCAATGCGGACAAGTCACCAACCCGTGCTGGACCTGTTTGTCATATGCAGCGGAATCCTGGAACCAGCTTTCAAAGCCATGGCCTTGCTCGCAGACGAGCGCGTAGCGAATCATTCTGCGCTCCGTACGACATGCAGGTAAGCCGGTTCCGCCAACGGTTCGACGAGTTCAAAGCGGCGGCCGTGCTGGAGCGACGGAATGCGCGCGCGTGCTTTGGCTATTTCTGCAGGGTCGACCTCGGCCATCACGAATCCCGGCTCGGTACCACCTTCCGCAATGATGCGCCCCCAAGGGTCAACGATCAGTGAATGGCCATAGGTATCCCGACCGTTCTCATGTTTACCGCCTTGGGCCGCCGCAAAAACAAAGCAGCCATTTTCGATCGCGCGCGTACGAATGAGGACGTGCCAGTGCGCCTCGCCGGTTTGTTTGGTAAATGCGGAAGGAATCGCAAGCAGAGTTGCTCCTGCTTCAGCAAGTGCGCGATAGAGCGCAGGGAAGCGCAGATCATAGCAGACCGTCAGGCCCAGCCGGCCCCACGGTATGTCTGCGAGGATCGCAAGTTCGCCGGGACGATAATTACGTGACTCGCGGTAACTTTCGCCATCTGCAAGATCGACATCGAACATATGGATCTTGTCATAGCGTGCGACGATGTCGCCCTTTGGACCGATGAGAAACGAGCGGTTGGCTGCCCTGTCAGGCGAAATCTTGATAGCCAGCGAACCGATATGGACGTAAATGCCGAGCTTGCGCGCGAGTTCGCGCAAGCTCGCGAGCGAAGTGTCCAAATCTTCCTCGACCACAGCGGCGAAGAGCTGCTCGCGTTTGGCCGCGAGGATGTTGGTCATTTCCGGCGTAAGCACATATTCGGCACCTGCCGACTTCGCCTGACTGATCAGGTGTACGGCATTGTCGATGTTGGCGCCGGGTGTAAGTCCCGAGCGCATTTGGATCATCGCAGCCTTAAAAGTACCGGCCGTCATTTAGATGCCTCACGGGCTTCCAGCAGCAGGTCAAGTTTGCCGGCGCGCTCGAGCGCATAAAGCTCATCGCTGCCTCCAACATGGACCGTTCCGATAAAAATCTGTGGCACAGTCATGCGTCCATTTGCACGGTGGATCATCTCCGAACGACGGTCCATGTCACGACTAACGTCAATCTCACTATAGGTTACACCTTTACGCTTCAGCAGAGCCTTGGCGGCGTTGCAATAGGGGCAATAGCGGGTCGTGTAGATCTCAATTGGCGGCATAGTCTTTCCGAGCGTACCGGCACCTTTTATATGGGAGTACGCGTGGGTGCCACAACCCGCGCGAATACCAACACGTCGATATTTGCGGCACCGGCGCGCAAGAGGGCGCGGGCGCAGGAGTCGACGGTGGCCCCAGAAGTGAGCACGTCATCGACCAAAATCAGACGACGCCCATAAATATCGGCTTTGCTTTCGTCCGGTACACGAAAAGCCCCTTGCACGTTTTCTGCCCGCTCGGCTTTCGAACGGCCAACCTGTTGTGACGTGGCCCGCACACGTTTGAGCCCGCGATGCATAACGGTTACGCCGGAGAGCGTTGAAATTTCGGTGGCAAGCACCGCGGATTGGTTGAAGCGGCGGGACCATTGCCTGCGCCAATGCAATGGCACCGGAATGAGCGCGTCGGCCCCGGCCAGCAGCTCGCAGCCAGCGCGGGCTATCCATCGCGCCATCATCGGCGCAAGGTCAAGTCGGTCACTGTATTTAAAGCCCTGTACCAGAGTGCGAGCGACATCGTCATAGCGTACGGCTGCCCTTGCGCGGTTGTACGCGGGCGGGTTGGCGATCGCTTCCATCGACAGCAGGTTTGGACCAGGATCATAGACGAAAGGAATTCCCAGCCGCGCGCAGTAAGGCGGTTCGATAAGAGATAATTTCGACCAGCACGGCGCGCAAAGTCCCGCGCCGTCGCTGAGTGGCTCGCGGCATGATGGACAGAGTGGCGGGAGTGCGAAATTCAGGGCGAGCTGCAACGTCGCTCGCAGGCCGCCGCGAAGGCGGATGATAGGTGATTGCCATCCAACCAGCCTTGCCGAAATAAGCTCCTTCATGCTGCAACCGTAGCACGCTAAAATCGGACACGACAAAACGGACAAAGGCGCAAAGAGGCGCAACAGGACCAGGCAGTGTCGTCAGGAGCTAATATTTTTGATCGGTCGGTTCTGCGCGTACGTCAGCGGCGCGCACGTATGCTGGGTGCTGCGACCTTCTTGGTTGATCATGTTGCCGGCGAGCTGGGCGAAAGACTTTCAGCGGTGCTGCGCCATTTCGACATCGCTGTTGATCTGGGCACGCCGACGGATGCAGTGCGGCGCGTTCTTTCCGCGAGTGGAAAAATCGGTACGGTGGTTGCCGCAGAATTTGCAGTGGAGGATCTGGATCATTCGTTCCTGCGGATCGGTACCGACGAAGATGCAATTCCTTTCGCGAACAGCTCGCTCGATCTGGTGACCTCAGGCCTCGCGTTCCAGTTCGTCAACGACCTGCCCGGAACCCTGATACAGATCCGCCGCGCGCTGAAACCGGATGGTCTGTTGTTGGCGGCACTGATTGGCGGGGAAAGTCTGTCTGAGCTCCGCGAAGTGTTTGCAACGGCTGAAAGCGAGATTGAGGGTGGCATTTCTCCGCACGTCGCTCCATTTGCCGACGTTCGCGAACTCGGCGCGCTATTGCAGCGCGCCGGTTTTGCACTGCCGGTCGTCGATAGTGAGCGGCTGGTCGTTCGCTATGATTCAGTCCTTGCTTTTATGCGCGACCTACGGCGCATGGGCGCAACGAATGTGCTGCGTGAGCGCCGACGTACGCCGCTCAAACGTGCGACGCTGAAACGTGTGGCGGAGCTATATGCTGAGCGCTTTGCCGATGCCGATGGCCGCTTGCGTGCAAGTTTCGAAATCATTTGGCTATCCGGTTGGGCGCCGCATGAAAGCCAACAGAAACCGCTAACGCCCGGTTCGGCAGCACAGCGACTGGCCGATGCGCTCGGCACGAAAGAAATCTCAGCAGGAGAGAAGCCGGAGCGCTTGCGCTAGAGCAACGTCATCAAGTGCGCAATCAGCGGCACATCCGCCGGGGGCATGTCGTAATCGCGGAGGCGGGCGGGTTTCACCCAGGACACGCGCTGGCCTTCCGCGGGGTTAACCGTTCCGTCCCAGCGCCGGCATACATAAAGGGGCATCAGGAGGTGAAAGTCCGGATAGCTGTGACTGGCGAAAGCGAGCGGAGCGAGGCAGGCCTCACTTACGACAATTCCCAATTCTTCTTTCAATTCCCGGATAAGCGTTTCTTCAGGCCGTTCGCCATGTTCGATCTTGCCACCGGGAAATTCCCACAGCCCGGACATCGGCTTGTCCTTTGGCCGTTGCGCGATCAGCACACGACCATCTGCATCAACGAGGGCGCAAGCCGCAACGAGAACGATTTTGGTAGCCACGGTATGTCAGCCCCGGCGCGTTTTTAAGACCGATAGTCACCATTGATGGCGATGTAATCTTTGGTCAGATCGCACGTGAGCACGCGGTCGCGACCTTTGCCTAGTCCGAGCGCTACTTTGAGGTAGATTTCCGGTTTTTTCATTGCCGCGCTCACAATCGCCTCGTCGTAGTTTGGATCGCGCGCGCCTTTGTGCGCGACACGGATGCCGCCAAACCAAATCGACAGCTTGTCCCGATTGGCTGGTTCGCCGGCCTTTCCCACGGCCATGACAACACGCCCCCAATTGGCGTCTTCGCCGGCGATCGCAGTTTTCACGAGCGGAGAATTGGCTATCGACATCGCGATGCGGCGAGCCGACGCCTGTGATACTGCGCCCTCAACGATGATCTCGACCAATTTGCGCGCACCTTCGCCATCTCGCGCGATTTGTTCGGATAAATTCGCCAGCACTGAATGAAGCGCTTTTTTGAAGTCCTTCAAACGAGGGTCAGACGCACGCGCGATACGCGTAACGCCGGCGGCTTTTCCCGTAGCAAACATCATCAGCGTGTCGGAGGTGGACGTGTCCCCGTCAATCGTAACGGCATTGAAGGTGTCGGTGACACCATCGCTCAAAAGCGCTTGCAATGCCGCAGCGGAAATCGCCGCATCCGTGAAGATGAAAGAAAGCATGGTCGCCATATCGGGCGCTATCATGCCTGCGCCTTTTGCAATGCCGTTGATCGTCACTCGTGATTTACCGATTTTCGCTGTCGCAGTTGCAACCTTGGGAAATGTGTCGGTCGTCATGATTGCGCGTGCGGCGGCCGGAAAATCTCCGCCTTGTGCCCTCGCCACCAATCCTTCCATGATGCCATCGAACGCCTGCGACTTGAGCGGCTCGCCAATCACACCCGTCGATGCAAGAAAGATGTCGCCTGGCCGACAACCGATCGCACGCGCTGTAATTTGTGCGGTGAACTTGCAAGCGTCCCGGCCGCCTTTGCCCGTGAACGCATTGGCATTGCCCGAATTCACGACCAGCCCGGCGGATTTGGCCGTTTTCAGGTGCGCCCGACACCATTCGACGGGCGCCGATGGGCATTTCGAACGCGTGAACACGCCGGCGGCGGTCGTTCCTGGATCGAATAACGCGAGCATAACATCCGTGCGCCCGGCATAGCGGATACCGGCTGCGGCGGTTGCGATCCGAACGCCGGCAATAACGGGCAGGTCCGGCACATAAGTCGGAGCGAGGGGCGAAACTGAAGCGTTCATAAGCGCGTCACTGTTTGACCGGACATCCATGTGCCTACCCAAGCGAAACGGCCGGCACAAGGCCGGCCGCTACGAAAACATCTGATGAATGGGATCGATATTATTTCTTCGTCGGGGCCGCCGGCTTGTCGTCCGTCTTTGGCTTGTCCATGCGCTCGATTTTGGCCTCGGCGCGCAGTTTCGTCACCAGTTCGGCCTGCGCCTTGCGGGTCACAAAATTTTCGATTTGCGGCTTCACTTCTTCGAATTTTGGCGCCGGTTTTGTGCGTTTTTCTTCCACCTTGATGACGTGCCAGCCGAACTGCGTCTTGACCGGCTCCGAAATCTGTCCTGCGTCCAATTTGAAGGCGGCTTCGGAGAATTCGGGGACCATCTGCTCTTTTGTGAAATAGCCGAGGTCACCGCCATTGGCCTTCCCGGATGGATCTTCGGTTACTTCCTCCGCAACCTTGGCAAAGTCCTCGCCCTTTTTGAGCCGGACAATCACCGCCTTGACCTTTTCCTCGGCCTCCTTGCCGGCCTTCTCATCGCCGGTGGGAGCCCGGAACAGAATATGGCGCGCGTGCACTTCCTTCTCGTCGCCAATCTGCTTGACGGCGTCGTCATACACTTTGCGCATTGCCTCGTCGGTGAGAGCCTGCTTGCCAACTGATTGCAGGAGCCCCTCCATCAGGAGCTTTTTGCGGGCAAATTCGAGCTTGCGCTTGAAATCCGCCGAATCCCCGAACTTCTTGTCCTGTGCCGCCTTCGACACCAGGATCATATCGGCGACAAACTGCACGAGATAATCCTGCTTCGCTTCCGGCGACATTTGCGGGATCTGCCCGGCCTCTTCCTCTGCAACGGCAAGGTCGCTTTGGTGAATTTCAACGCCGTTGACCTTGGCCACAAGCGGATCCTTGTCCTGGGCGTAGAGCGGTCCACCCGAAAGCATGAGCAGCGCCAGGGTTGCGGCAATGACACCGGCCGGGCGTATGCGGGCCGAAAAACCGGCGGGAACAGAAAGCGGCATGGCATTGTCCTTGAATGAAGGGACTGCGGTCACAGGCGATCCGCGGACTATTCGCCCAACAACCGTGGCTTTGCAATGGCCGCACATACACAAGTCTTAACGTCCGCGTGAGCGGTCTTCATTAAGACCGCGCCAAGCCGCCAATTGACAACAATCCGACCCCCTCATATCTCTCGCTCAATCTTTGGCTGTTCGCTAATTGCCGGCGCCTTTCGCGTCGGATTTGCCCGAAAAGTGCCGCATTCCGGAGCGCCGGAAGCCAATCCCGGTCGCGGCGGCATGATATAAGCGCCCGGCCCACGTCTAGGAGAGCTCCCGAATGATCGGCGCTGTTGCCCGCAAGCTGTTTGGATCAGCCAATGAGCGGCGTATCCGCAGCTATCAGCCGCGGGTTGAGGCGATCAACGCGATCGAGAAGGAGCTGGAAGCGCTTTCCGATGACGCCCTGAAGGCGCGAACCGAACAATTCAAGAAACAGGTTGCCGAAGGCGTTTCGCTTGATGACCTTCTGGTTCCCGCCTTTGCTACCGTCCGAGAAGCGTCCAAGCGCACGCTCGGTCAGCGTCATTTCGACGTCCAGTTGATCGGCGGCATGATCCTGCACGAAGGCAAGATTTCAGAGATGAAGACCGGCGAAGGCAAGACGCTGGTAGCCACTCTGCCAGTTTACCTGAACGCGATCTCGGGTCGCGGCGTGCATGTCGTCACGGTCAACGACTATCTCGCCAAGCGAGACGCCGAATGGATGGGGCAGATCTACAATTTCCTGGGGCTTTCGGTCGGTGTCATCGTTCATGGACTCGACGATGAACAGCGCAAGAAAGCCTATGATTGCGACATTACATACGGCACCAACAATGAGCTTGGTTTCGACTATCTGCGCGACAATATGAAGTATCGTCCGGAGGATATGGTCCAGCGCGGCCATATCTTCGCGATCGTCGACGAAGTCGATTCGATCCTGGTCGATGAGGCGCGCACGCCACTGATTATTTCCGGTCCGCTCGACGACCGTTCTGAGTTCTACAACACGATCGACGGCTATATCCCGCAGCTCGATAAGTCCGACTATGAAGTCGACGAAAAGCAGCGCACGGTTACGCTGAGCGAAGCGGGCATGGAAAAGCTCGAGCAAAGGCTGCGTGCAGCCGGCCAACTGAAGGGTGATTCGCTCTACGACGTAGAAAACGTTTCGGTCGTGCATCACGTCAATCAGGCGCTTCGGGCGCACAAGCTGTTTCAGCGCGACAAGGATTATATCGTGCGCAACGGCGAGGTCGTCATCATCGACGAATTCACTGGCCGCATGATGCCAGGCCGCCGCTATTCGGAAGGTTTGCATCAGGCGCTGGAAGCGAAAGAGCATCAGCCGATTCAGCCAGAGAACCAGACGCTCGCCTCGATCACGTTCCAGAACTATTTCCGCATGTACGAAAAGCTTGCGGGCATGACCGGCACGGCGCTCACCGAAGCCGAAGAATTCATGGACATCTACAATCTCGAGGTGCTCGAAGTGCCGACCAATATGCCATTGGTCCGCCTAGACGATGACGATGAGGTTTATCGCACCGCGGCCGAGAAATACCGGGCAATCATCACTCTAATCGAGGACTGCAAGACGCGCGGCCAGCCGGTGCTGGTCGGCACAACATCGATTGAAAAGTCCGAACAGCTTGCCGAGATGCTGCGCCAGAAAGGTTGGGAGCAGCACGACTTTTCCGATCCAAACGCGTTCGCGGCGCTCTACTCTGGCGATGAGGGGGCTTCAAAGAAAAAAGTGTTCGCCATCCTCAACGCCCGCTATCACGAGCAGGAAGCATACATCGTCGCCCAGGCTGGTGTGCCGGGCGCGATCACGATCGCGACCAACATGGCCGGTCGCGGCACGGATATTCAGCTCGGTGGCAACGCCGACATGCGTATTCGCCAGGAAATCACAGACATCACCGATTGGGCGGTGCGCGACAAGGATCCGCGCGCCGACGATATTCGCAAACAAGTTGCAAGGCTGAAGGGAAAAGCGCTCGGGGCTGGCGGTCTCTATGTTCTTGGCACCGAACGGCACGAAAGCCGGCGCATCGATAACCAGTTGCGCGGTCGTTCCGGCCGTCAGGGTGACCCCGGCCATTCGAAATTCTTCCTTTCGCTCGAAGACGATCTCATGCGCATCTTCGGGTCTGACAAGCTCGATGGCATGTTGCAAAAGCTGGGACTGAAAGAAAACGAGGCAATCGTTCATCCCTGGATCAACAAGGCGTTGGAGAAGGCGCAGCAGAAGGTCGAAGCGCGCAATTTCGATATCCGCAAGAACCTTCTCAAGTTTGACAATGTAATGAATGACCAACGTAAGGTCATTTTCGAGCAACGGCTCGAACTGATGCGGGACGAGACAGTCGATGAGACCATCGCGGATATGCGTCACGCGATGATCGAAGATTTGGTGGCCAAGACTATTCCGGAGAATGCTTATCCGGAGCAATGGGATACAGCCGCGCTAGATCAAAGCCTGCGCGAAGTCCTGACGTTGGAACTGCCAGTTAAGGATTGGGCGAAAGAGGAAGGAATAACTGCCGACGACGTGCGGGATCGCATCACGCGGCGTGCCGATGAATGGATGGCCGGCAAGGTGGCCAAGTGGAGCCCCGACGTCATGCGCTACGTCGAGAAGTCCATCCTGTTGCAGACGCTCGATCATCTTTGGCGCGAACATCTCGTCATGCTCGAACACTTACGGCAGGTGATCGGCCTGCGCGGATACGGGCAGCGAGATCCGCTCAATGAATACAAGGCCGAGGCTTTTTCGCTGTTCGAGGCAATGGTGGCGCATCTTCGCGAGGCGGTGACAGCCCAGCTTATGCGTGTAGAAGTCGTTCAATCGCCGCCGGCGGAGGAAGCCGCCGCTCTCCCCTACATGGAAGCGCATAAAGTCGATCCGACCACGGGCGAGGACGAAATGGCGCCGGCGCTGGCGCCAATGCTTGCGGGCAATGGCAATGGTGCGCAGGCTGAACGCAAATCGAACGACCCAGCGAGCTGGGGAAAGGTCGGCCGCAACGAACTATGTCCGTGCGGATCCGGCAAGAAATTCAAACATTGCCACGGCAAGTTTGCCTGAAGATTGCAGGATGGAATGCGGCATGAAAGCGCCGCCAACCTACCGCGTTATTTAAATCCTGGATTGTCGTCGAAGCCGAACAAGCGGCGCGGCGTGTCGCAAAAAAGCCTGTGGCGGTCGGCCGGGTCGGGGAAAAGCATTTCGACAAGTTGCACCAAGGGCCCGTAATCCTGTCTCTCCGGTGCGCGCAAGAACGGCCAATCCGAAGCCCACATACAGCCATCAAGTGTAAAAGCATCGACGATGGCGCGCACGAACGGCCAGGTATCCTGGAATGGATAAGCGACCTGCGAGAATTTCGAATAGCCGGAAAGTTTCACGCTAACGCGATGTGTCCGTGCGAGACGCAAGAGCGCCTGGAAGCCGGGCTGTCCGAGTCCGGCCGCAGCTGTCGGTCGCCCGCAATGATCGATCAGCACGCGAATGGGTGTAGCTTCAATCCAGGGCACAAAGGCCAGAAGCTGATCGTGTTCACACTGGAGTTGCAGAAACATATCGAGCTGAGCGAGCCTGGCGGTCAAATCGCCGGCGTGCCTGTAGTAGTCGATGCCGTGAAACGTTGGGTTGAATGCCGCGCCCAGGATTCCCTGGTCTTTCAATGTCTTCAAATCCGCTAGGTCGGCGTCGAAGGGGATAATTGCGATCCCTTTCAGGCGTCCGCCGCTTCGCGCGATTGCGTCAAGCATGCAGGAATTGTCGCCGCCATAGCCGGAATTCGGTTGCACCAAAAGTCCGTGGCTGACGCCATACGTCGTCATGATCTGGCGAAACTGCGCGGCTGTGCCGATCTCCTGTCCCGACGGCTTATATTCAATGTCCTCGCCATACGGAAAACGAACCGGGTCCAGCACATGTGCGTGGCAATCGATTTTCGGCTCGCTGAAAATGTTTATCACGTGGGTTCGTTTTTCAGCGCCTGCGCCAGCCGTTTGCGCAAGGCACGGTCGCGTTTGAGATGCCATTCGCGGCTCATGGCGTGGCGCTTGCTCACGCAACGTTCCGAATAGAGCAATACCCACATCCGTCCACGTGTCGAACGTGCGCCTTTGCCCGCATTATGTTGTGCCAGACGCCGTCCGACGTTGTCGGTCCAGCCGACATATGTCAGGTGACGGTCACTCGTGAGAGCGCCGAGGACATAGACATAGCAGTCCATGCTTCGCTCAGCTGTGAGGCGTTGCTGATTATCGGAAACTGTTGAACGACCCAGCCGGAACCACCGGCTGTGCGCCTGCGAGCAAGCCGTTGTTGCTCGCCGGCGGCGTGGTGTACGCGGTGCGAATTTCTGACTGTGGTGTGCGCGGCGCTTCGGACTTGGCGGGTTGCGCCGGTGCTGGCCATGGCGGTGCGGTCTCGGCTTTCAGCGTGACCTCACGCGGTTTTGGAGGTGGCGGCGTTGAAGCAGTGTGAACCGGTGCGGAAGCGCCGGCAGAGGCAGTGCGCACGGACGCCGCCGGCGTGGAAACAGGGCGTACGGGTGCCGCCTGTTTTGGCTTTGCCGCCCCATCGGTATTGGTGTTGTCAGACGGTGACGTCGCAGCTTCCGCCTTCGAACCACCAAATATGCTGCCGATCAGGCCGGCCATGGTTTTTGGCTGTGGCGAAGCCGGCGCTTCGCCTTGCTTCGGCTGCGGGGCAGGCCGCGGCATCGGAACACTCGCGACAACGACCGGTTCGCTGGAGGTTGCTGCCGGCTCCGGCCGTGCCGGTGTTTCGGCGCTTGCTGCTGGCGGAGCAGGAGTAGGAGTAACAGTTGTCGTGCGCGGCAATGCGCCTGGTGCATTGGGCACCCGCGGTAGCGCACCGGGTGCGCTCGCGCTGTTGCCTGCCACCTGATAGCGGCCGTTGTTGTCCAAATCGTTGTTAGGCGAAAGCTTGGCCACGAATACCGGGTTCATGCCACCGTCGATGCCACTGCGAGACGGGACGGTCGTGACGCCGCTCGCAATGTACTCGGCCATTTTGTACTGCTCTTGGCGTCGGTGATCGTGGACCGCATCGGCGACTGTCTTGTCGAGCTGATAGGCCGGACACGCGCCCTTGGCATTGAACGAAAGCGCCTTGGTCGCGTTATCGGGCGCCGCCGCGTCGAATACATAGCGCCTGTCGCAAACCGCCACTTTCGGTTCCTGGTGCGTGGCGTCGAAATGGTCGTAGCCCTCTTTCAGCATTTTCCAGAATGCAAAATTCGGATTGTTGCGATGCTTGGCCATGTTCAGCGCGGTCATGTGGAACGGATAGGCCTGGAGCTGGAAAGCCTTCTGCCCACCAAAGAATGATTCACGCGCAAGTGCGTAGATTTCCTGAATCTGCTCGTCGGTCATCGCGTAGCAGCCACGCGAGGAGCAGTCGCCATGCACCATGAGCTCCGAGCCGGTGTAGCCCATTGCACGGTCATAGGCATTCGGGAAACCGGTATTGAACGCGAGATAATAATTGGAGTTCGGGTTCATCTGTCCCGGAGTGATTGTGTAGAAGCCTTCCGGGGCCTGACGGTCACCCTCTTTCTTCTTGGGGCCAAGATCACCCGACCAGCGGCAGATCGGATAGGTCTTTAGAAGTTCGAATTGCCCGTCACGGTTCTGCTTCCAAATTTCCAGTTCCGATTCTTCCTTGAAGATGCGGGCAAGGACCGGCGATTCCTTGTCCATATTTTTTGCCGTGAACTCGGAAAGCATCTTTTCGGAAAGCGGAGCATGCGCTCGGCCAGTGGGCGCAATAGTTTCAGGATCACAGCCGGCGAGGGCGATTGCAGCAACAACAGCCGCAGACGCCAGAAGCGTGCGAGCGAACGGTCGGTTCAAACCTGGTACTCCCCGAGGGGGCGGTCCCTTATTGAGCAATCGTTATCCTTAAGATGTGGCATCCGCAAGGCGATCTGTGGTGATCCTAGCCACCGCTAACCCTATGGTAAAACGATAGTATACGCCTCAAAGGGTTAACTGACGGTTCGGCCCATCATAAGGAACTTGTCGCGCCGCTGCTTCCGAATGGCGTCACGGTCGAGCCCCTGCAGGTCTGCAAGCGCGCTGGCGATGGCCTCGCCGGTCGCGGCGATGGCGGCCTGTGAGTCGCGATGGGCTCCCCCTGTCGGCTCGGGAACCACGACATCGATCACGCCAAAGCGTGCCATGTCCTGCGCGGTAATTTTCATGTTGGTCGCCGCCTCCTGCGCCTTGGTCGTATCCCGCCAGAGAATCGAGGCGGCGCCTTCCGGCGAGATCACGCTATAGATGGCATGCTCGAGCATGAGCACTCGATTTGCTGTCGCGATCGCGATTGCGCCACCTGAGCCGCCTTCGCCCAGGATGACGGCAATATTGGGAACGCCGAGTGACAGGCATGCTTCCGTCGAACGGGCGATGGCCTCGGCTTGACCGCGTTCTTCGGCGCCTATGCCGGGGTAAGCTCCTGCCGTATCCACCAGCGCAATAACCGGAATGCCGAAGCGGTCGGCCATTTCCATCAGGCGCACGGCCTTTCGATAGCCTTCCGGCCGCGCCATTCCAAAATTATGTTTAAGTCGGCTTTCAGTGTCAGAGCCTTTTTCGTGGCCGATGATGCACACGCTTTCGCCGCGGAAACGGCCGAAGCCGCAGACGATTGCGGCGTCGTCGCCGAACTTGCGATCACCGGCAAGTGGGATGAAGTTGGCAATCAGCCCTGCGATGTAATCAAGACAGTGTGGCCGTTGCGGGTGTCGGGCAACTTGCGTCTTTTGCCAAGGCGTGAGATCTGCATAGAGTTCTTGTAACGCCACCGCGGCCTTGGATTCGAGGCGACCGATTTCCTCCCCGATGGCGACGGCGTTGCCCGTCTCGCCCATCGCGCGCAATTCCTCGACCTTGGCCTCGAGTTCGGCCACGGGTTTTTCGAAATCGAGATAACTACGCATCGGGTCCAGGTGATTGTGTTTCCAGCCGAACTGACGTGGGCAAAGCCTTTAAGTCAAGCAAACGGGTTAATTTCGCTTTTACGTGCGGTTTTGGCTAGCTGTCTGCCAAGGGATGCAAGTCTCGCACCAGCGATTTCAGGCGCTCTTCCAGAACGTGGGTATAGATTTGCGTGGTGGAAATATCCGCATGTCCGAGCAGGGTCTGCACGACGCGGAGATCTGCGCCATTGTGGAGTAGGTGACTGGCAAAGGCATGACGCAGGACATGCGGGCTCAGGCGATCGGCCCAAATGCCACTGGCTTGGCCGAGTGTCTTGAGTTCGCGTGCGAAATGCTGACGGGTCAGGTGGCCTTGCTCGCCAAAAGAGGGAAACAGCCAATTGGATTTCGCGTCGCGTTCGGTCGAGGCTCGCAATTCGAGGTACTCGGACATGGCGCGTTTGGCCTGCTTGTTGAGCGGCACCAGCCGTTCCTTGCCGCCCTTGCCTTTTACGACCAGCATCTGCTGATTGGGCCGCGCCGCAGAGGCAGGCAGCGCGACAAGTTCGGACACCCGCAAGCCTGTCGCGTAGACGACTTCCAGCAAGCATAATAGACGCATGGCACGGAGACGTTGGGTTATCGGCTGATCGACGTTCTCGCTGTTGGTTCGCGCGCGCTTCAGCAGCGCATCGACTTCCGCGATGGAAAGCACTTTAGGTAAACTACGCGCGCGCTTCGGGCCTTCCAGTACGGCCGCCGGATTATCAGAGCGTTTTCCCTCGGCATAAAGAAATCTGTACATCTGGCGCACCGCCGAGAGACGGCGCGCCAGCGAAGATGCCTTGAAGCCGCGCTCGGAGAGGCTTGCGATAAATTCGCGTAGATTGTCGGTCGTTGCGTCGGTGATTGTCCGGCCTGCTGCGCGTAGATGTGCCGACAAGTCGTCGAGATCGTTGCGATATGCCGACAGCGTGTTCTCGCCGGCACCGCGTTCGGCCGCGAGCATGTCGAGAAACAGTTCGATCAGCGTCTCGTTGGATGCTCTTGGCCGGCGGCTCATCGCCTCGCCTTGTCTTGGCATCAGTGGTTTTTGATGAACTTGTCAGGCGGAATGGTCACGATGATCTCGCGCGGCTGATATTTAACAAATGTGGCGAGCGAGAATATCGCGCCGTAGCCCAACCCTACGAGCAGACCGAGAAAGACCAGAAATCTGAAAAAACTCGGCATGATCAAACCCGGCAAGTGTGTGCGCGTCTGCGCCAAGCGAATTTTAGCGAGTTACGACCACGTTTCCGGAACCGCTGACAAGAGCGCCCTCGCGGTGCGTGCGATTACTGGTATATGGAACCGTGGATTCGCTTCGGGACCATAGCATGGCCAACGATGCCATTCAAAAACCCGCAGAAAATGGCCTGGAATCGGCAGTGGTCCGTGCGCTGGGTGGCCGTTCTATTGTGCTAGTTGGCATGATGGGCGCAGGCAAATCGTCGATTGGCCGCAGACTTGCCGGCCGGCTGGGAATTCCATTCATTGATGCCGACACCGAGATCGAGAGCGCCGCGGGCATGACAATTCCCGAAATTTTCGACAAGCACGGCGAGCCCTACTTTCGCGCCGGCGAAAAACGCGTAATCGCGCGTTTGCTCGACAATGGGCCCCAGGTCCTGGCGACTGGTGGCGGCTCCGTTATGGATGAGCAGACCCGTACGCTGATTGGCCAAAAAGGCATATCGATCTGGTTAAAGGCGGATATCGATGTTTTGCTCAAACGCACGAAACGCCGAAATGACCGTCCGCTGGCAGAAAAAATCAAGGACCTGCTGCCGGCGCGCGAGCCGCTCTATGCCCAGGCCGATATAGTTGTGCAGTCGCGCGACGAGCCGCACGATACAATTGTCGATGAAATCATGGCCCAGCTTCCGAGACGCCTCGGTCTTGACGCGGAGAAATCGCCATGACTGTGCCATTGCGAGCGCCTGAGCCGATCGTGGTTGCGGTCGCTCTGGGTCCTCGCGCCTATGACATCGCGATTGGACGCGGGCTGCTTGCAAGTCTGGGTCAGCGGATCAAGGACCTGCGGCCCGGCGCGCGGGTCGCGATTGTCACTGATGAAACTGTCGCGAGGCTTCATCTCAACGCGACGGAATCGGCGTTGAAGACCGCCGGGATCGATAGCGGGCGGATTGTGGTTTCTACGGGCGAGGGTTCCAAGAATTATGCAACATTCGAAAACGTTTGTGAGGCGATCATCACCGCCCGCGTAGAGCGAAATGATCTCGTTCTGGCACTGGGCGGCGGCGTGATCGGAGACCTCGCCGGGTTTGCAGCGGCGTCAGTACGACGCGGGCTCGATTTCGTGCAGGTACCAACGACCCTCCTTGCACAAGTTGATTCCTCGGTCGGCGGCAAGACGGGCATCAATTCCCGCCAGGGTAAAAATTTGATCGGCGCTTTTCACCAACCGGTGCTGGTGGTCGCCGATACTGCCTTGCTCGACACGTTGCCCAAGCGGGATTTTCGGGCCGGCTACGCGGAAGTCGCCAAATACGGGTTGCTGGGCGATGCGAAGTTTTTCGCATGGCTGGAGAAGAATTGGCAGGATGTGTTTGCAGGCGGTCCGGCACGCGAGCATGCAATTGCAGTGTGTTGTCGCGGCAAGGCGGGCATTGTCGCGCGCGACGAACGCGAGACAGGCGAACGCGCATTGCTCAATCTCGGTCACACGTTCGGCCACGCGCTGGAAGCTGGCTGCGGCTTTTCCGATCGGTTGCTTCACGGAGAGGCGGTAGCGCTAGGCATCACGCTGGCTTTCGAATTTTCCGTCCACAGAGGCCTAATCGCAGCGTCGGAAGCCGCGCGTGCGGCAACACATCTTGCGGCAATCGGTCTGCCCACCCATCTCAAGGATGTTCCGGGAGGTGTGCCGGGCATCGATGTTTTAATGGACCTGATTGCGCAAGACAAAAAAGTAAAACGCGGCACGCTCACATTTATTCTGGTGCGTGGCATCGGCCAGGCTTTTGTCGAGAGCAATGTCGACTCCGCCGACGTGCGCGCGTTTCTTGACCGCAAACTCCGATGACCACGAACGACTGGCTTTCTCTTGTCATCGTTCTGATCTGTTTGCTGCTTTCAGCCTTCTTTGCAGGCAGTGAAACCGCGCTGACCGCATCCTCACGCGCCAGCATGTCGCGCCTGGAAAAGCACGGAAACCGGCGCGCCCGCATTGTTAATCGGCTCCTGACGCAACGCGAGCGGTTGATCGGCGCGCTCCTGCTGGGGAATAATGCGGTCAATATCGCGGCTTCCGCGCTTGCGACCAGCGTTCTTCTCGTGTGGTTTGGCTCGGCTGGCGTGGTCTATGCCACGATCGTTATGACCATTCTCGTAGTCGTATTTTCCGAAGTCCTGCCGAAGACTGCGGCCTTTAATGCACCGGACCGGATCGCGCTTTTGGTCGCCGGCCCGATGCAATGGGTCGTGCGTCTGCTCGGCCCGGTTCTCATGGCAATCGAGAAGCTCGTTCGCTGGATTCTCTCTAAATTCGGCATGGACGTGGATGACGAGCAAGGCGTGCTGTCCGCGCGCGAAGAATTGCGTGGAGCGGTCGATTTGCTTCACCGCGAGGGCGACGTGGAAACGCTCGATCGCGATATGTTTGGCGGCGTACTCGATTTGCGCGAGTTGGCTGTTTCCGATGTGATGATTCACCGCACCAACATGGTAACACTCGACGCCGACGACTCATCCGAAGACATTGTCAACGCCGTCATAGCCTCACCGGTCACTCGTCTGCCGTTATGGCGTGGCAACCCGGAAAATATCGTCGGCATTCTGCACGTAAAGGACTTGCTGCGCGCATTGCATGCGGTCGACGGAGACGCTTCCAAGGTCGACGTCGCGGCGCTGACGACCCCGCCCTGGTTCGTACCGGATACTCGACCCGTTGCGGAGCAGCTCAAGGCGTTCCGTCGGCGTAAGACACCGTTCGCGCTTGTGGTGGATGAATATGGTGAAGTTGAAGGTCTGGTGACCTTGGAAGATATCCTTGAGGAAATCGTCGGCGATATCACCGACGAGCATGATGTGGCCATGCCGGGCGTTCGGCGTCAGCCTGATGGCTCGGTCAATGTGGACGGAGCGGTGTCGATCCGCGATTTGAACCGCGTCATGGACTGGAATTTGCCGGATGAGGAAGCGACCACCATTGCCGGATTGGTTATTCACGAGGCGCGTTCGATTCCGGAAGTTGGACAGAGTTTCACGTTTCACGGATTCCGGTTTCGCGTGCTTCGTCGTGCGCGTAACCGGATCACGGCGTTGCGCATTCAGCCGCTGGCGCGGACACGTCCAGCTGAAGTCTAAACGCCGCCCTCTCCCGGAGCTGCGGCGTGGATTGCGAGCGCGTGAACGCTTCCGGCGAGCTCGGCCGAGAGCGATTGGTTAATCATGCGGTGACGTTCGACCCGGGTCTTTCCTTTGAACGCTTCCGACACAATATAAACGCGGTAGTGAGTTTGCCCGCCCGGCCGGTGTCCGGCATGGCCTTCGTGCTGGTGGGATTCGTCCAACACCTCGAGGCTTTGCGGGGCGAAAGCTTCAATCAACTTCTTTGTGATGATATCGGCGGTTCGCATGTCGCCCGCTTAGGAGAGGGTGGCCCGGCGGTCAATGGCCGGCATATTCATCTGGAACATAATCAAGCCTTGAAGGTGTCACAGGCAAAAGCGCATAATGATCGGTCATGAAATTCGACTCACCCCTATTTGATCGTATTCGCGTCAAGCCAGAGAAGGACCGCCGTCCGAAGACCGGCGGCCCTGGCTGCGAGTGGCACGGTTGCAAGGAAAAGGCGTCGCATCGCGCCCCGAAGGGTCGCGGGCGTGAAAATGAATATTGGCGCTTTTGTCTTGAACATGTGCGCGCCTACAACCAGGCGTACAATTTCTTCGCTGGCATGAACGATGCGGCGGTAATGGCCTATCAGAAGGATGCGCTTACCGGACATCGCCCGACCTGGAAGATGGGAACAGGCAAGGGGACGCCGCGGCCGGACATGCGCGCTTTCGGCAACAATGAGGATCCATTCGGGTTGTTCGGTGAGGGCGTGCGGGCGGAACAACGGGCGCGCGCGGAAACCCGCCCCATCCGCAATGCAGAACGTAAAGCGCTCGACACCCTTGGTCTCGACGTGGACGCAACGCCGCCGCAGGTGAAGACGCGTTTCAAAGACCTTGTAAAACGCCATCACCCGGACGCCAATGGCGGCGACCGTTCCACCGAAGATCGGCTGGTGGAGATCATCCAAGCGTATAACTATCTCAAGTCGGTCGGTTTCGGTTGACGCTCACCCGGCAACCCAGCCCCGCCTACCGCACAGGGCTGGCCCTGCTTATGTCATTGAAATAATTGATGATGGCATTCGGTTAGAGCGGGTTTTTTGCCGCGACGGCCTCTGCTAAGTTGGCGCCCGCCATCAGCCGGACCGTATGGATTGGACCAAATCAGGGGGCTTCGGCGTTCCGAAGTCACGGAGGATCAATGACCGCAGTGCAAGAAGTTGCCGCCCTGCCAGACATGAAGGTGTCAGTGAGGCAGGTTTTCGGAATCGACAGTGACATGGAAGTGCCGGCCTATTCCAAGGCTGATGAGCACGTGCCGGAGCTTGATTCCGATTATCGCTTCGATCGTCCGACCACGCTCGCCATTCTTGCCGGCTTCGCCAAAAACCGCCGCGTTATAGTTACGGGCTACCACGGCACCGGCAAATCCACTCATATCGAGCAGGTGGCAGCACGGCTCAATTGGCCGTGCGTGCGCGTCAACCTCGACAGCCACATCAGCCGCATCGATCTGATCGGCAAGGACGCCATCGTCATCAAGGAAGGTCAGCAGGTCACTGAATTCCGCCAAGGCATTCTGCCGTGGGCATTGCAGAACAACGTCGCTCTTTGTTTCGACGAATATGATGCCGGTCGGCCGGATGTGATGTTCGTTATTCAACGCGTGCTGGAGGCATCCGGTCGGCTCACGCTGCTCGACCAGAGCAAAGTCATCAAGCCGCATCCCGCCTTTCGTTTGTTCGCGACCGCGAATACGGTCGGGCTCGGTGATACGTCGGGCCTCTATCACGGGACACAGCAGATCAACCAGGGTCAAATGGACCGTTGGTCGATCGTCACCACGCTCAATTATCTGCCGCACGACAACGAGGTCGAAATCGTGCTGGCCAAAGCCAAGCATTATCGGAACGAGCAAGGCCGCGATATCGTGAACAAGATGGTGCGCGTCGCTGACCTCACGCGCAATGCGTTCATGAACGGCGATATTTCGACCGTAATGAGTCCCCGCACGGTGATCACCTGGGCAGAGAATTCCGAAATATTCAATGATATCGGTTTTGCCTTCCGGCTCACCTTTCTCAACAAGTGCGATGAGCTGGAACGTCCGATTGTCGCCGAATTTTACCAACGCTGTTTCGGGGTCGAACTGCCGGAATCCTCGGTGAACGTGGCGCTGAGCTAGTGCATGGTCGTTCCGGCATGGCGCGAAGCGCTCGCCGCGCTCGCGCACCGGAATGACGGACAGCAGACCTGATCATGGCCTCCAACATCAAAGCCAAACCGCCATCGAAGGAATCGCCCACCGAACCCTTCAAGCGGGCGGTCACCGGTTGTCTGCGGGCGCTCGCGCGCAAGCCAGAGCTGGAAGTTACCTTCGCGGCCGAGCGGCCTGGATTGATGGGCGGGAAGGTCCGCCTGCCGGAGCCGCCGCGCAAGCTTGGCAAGACGGAGGCCGCGGTGGTTCGTGGCCATGCCGATTCAGTCGCCCTGCGTCTTGCTTGCCACGATGTCACCATGCATCGCCGATTGCAGCCCGTCGGCCAGCAAGCGCGCGCCGTGTTTGAGGCGGTCGAGCAAGCACGCGTCGAGGCAATCGGCGCGCGGCGAATGGATGGCGTGGCGCAAAATCTAACCGCGATGCTCGACGAGCGTTTTCATCGTGGCAAATTTGATCAGATCACCGAGCGCGCCGATGCTCCGATCGAAGACGCGCTGGCGCTCATGGTGCGCGAGCGGTTGACCGGCATGGCTCCGCCTCCAGCGGCCAAAAAACTTGTCGATCTGTGGCGCCCGCTCATCGAAGACCGTGCCGGGCGCGATCTCGATCGGCTGGAAAACCTGGTTGAGGATCAGCGTCAGTTCAGCGATGTCGTTCATGATCTGCTGGATGCGCTCGAAATGGGCGAAGATCGCAGCCACAATTCCGAGGAAGAGGACGAAGGCGAAGAGGATCGCCGCAAGCAGGAATCCGGCGAAGATGGCGATGCGGCCGATTCCGATGACATGCAACGGATGAGCATGGAGGACACGGAGGTGTCCGCCGAGGACATGCCGGATGCCGCCAGTGAAGCGGCAGAAGCGCCCAGCGCCGATATGGCCGACGACACCGATATGGGCGATTCCGAAACGCCGGGCGAGCCGCAGCGGCCTCGTCACTTTGGCGCCAACGAACCGCGCGGACCGGACTATCGGGCTTTCACCGCCAAATTTGACGAGACCATCGCCGCCGAAGATTTATGCGAGGCGGAAGAACTCGACCGTTTGAGGGGCTATCTCGACAAGCAGCTCTCGAATTTACAAGGCGTTGTTGCGCGCCTTGCCAACCGTCTCCAACGCCGGTTGATGGCGCAGCAGAATCGATCCTGGGAATTCGATCTGGAAGAAGGCCAGCTTGATCCTGCGCGTCTGTCTCGCATCATCGTCGATCCGCTGCATCCGCTGTCGTTCAAAGCTGAGAAGGACACCGAATTCCGCGATACGGTTGTTACGCTCCTGCTTGATAATTCAGGTTCGATGCGTGGCCGTCCCATTACGGTCGCTGCAACTTGCGCCGATATTCTTGCGCGCACGCTCGAGCGTTGCGGCGTCAAAGTCGAAATTCTCGGTTTCACCACGCGTGCCTGGAAGGGTGGACAGTCTCGCGAGCATTGGCTCACCGCCGGCAAACCGGCCAATCCGGGTCGCCTCAATGACCTGCGCCACATTATTTACAAATCTGCGGACGCGCCGTGGCGACGGGCGCGCAAGAACCTCGGTTTGATGATGCGTGAAGGGTTGTTGAAGGAAAACATCGACGGCGAAGCGCTCGACTGGGCCCACAAGCGGCTATTGGCGCGCACCGAACAGCGCAAGATTTTGATGATGATTTCCGACGGCGCCCCGGTCGATGATTCCACGCTGTCGGTCAATCCAGGCAACTATCTCGAGCGCCATTTGCGCTGGGTGATCGAAGAAATCGAAACGCGGTCGCCGGTCGAGCTGATCGCCATTGGTATCGGACACGACGTCACGCGGTATTATCGGCGCGCCGTAACTATCGTTGATGCGGAAGAACTTGGCGGCGCGATGACCGAAAAGCTTGCCGAGTTGTTCGAAGAGCACGCCGCCGCGGATCGGCAGAACACGCGCATGCGGAGGCGCGTCGCTTGAAGAAGTCCCGGCGTCGCTGGCTGACCGCCGGTGCGTTGATGGTAGCGTTGGTCACCGGCACCTTCGCCGTCGCGGCGCTGCGTTATCCTGCAGCCCCGACCCGCATCGCCATTGACGCGACCCCGATCACGTCGTTTGACAATCGCGATCCATTGCAGACGCAATTCGGCGATCTGCAATTTCGGGGCGGGCTCGTGCTCAGCGCAAATCATACTGCCTTCGGCGGCTTTTCCGGCATCCATATTGAGCCTGATGGCAGTCATTTTATTGCGACGACTGACCGCGGCTCATGGGTGCGCGGGCGCATTCTCTATCGCGACGGAATTCCGTCAGGCATTGCCGATGCTGAAATTGCGCCGATCCTGGGAACGGACGGCAAGCCGCTCGCCGCACGCGGCTGGTACGATGTCGAGTCGCTTACCGAACGCGACGGCGCGCTCTATATCGGGATCGAACGAGTCGAACAAATTGTGCGGTTTGACTACCGGCGCGACGGGTTGCTTGCACGTGGACAGCCGATCAACGTGCCGCCGGACTTCAAGACCTTCACCTACAACAAGAGTCTTGAATGCCTTGCGGCACCGCCCGAGGGTTCGCCTTTTGCGGGTGAGCTGGTCGCCGTTACCGAGCACAGTCTCGACAGCGCCGGAAACTTGCGTGCGTTTCTGCTCGGCAAGGATCGCGTAACGCGGTTTAGCATCAAGCGCACCGATGATTTCGACGTCAGCGACTGCGCAATTCTTCCGCCGGGCGATTTATTGCTGCTCGAACGCCGCTATTCGCTGATGCTGGACCTTGCCATGCGCATTCGCCGCATCCCGCTGGCCGGTATTAAAGAGGATGCTTTGCTTGATGGTCGTTCGATGATCGGGGCCGATTTGGCTTACCAGATCGACAACATGGAAGGTATCGCCGTCCATCGTACTGCCGGCGGCGAGACGATCGTCACAATCGTATCCGACGACAATTTTTCCGTCATCCAACGCAATCTGCTGCTTCAGTTTGCAGTGGTGGGCGAGTAGACCGCTCCGCCACGACCACCCGGATGACAATCAGGAGGCTTCGCGTTTCTTTACAATCTGGCGCTTGAGCTCGAGAACCCGCGGGGCAAGCTCGTCATCTTTTGCCTTGAGAAGAAAGGCATCCAAACCGCCGCGATGGTCGACAGTCCTGAGCGCGTTGGCCGATACGCGGAGACGGATCCTGCGGCCGAGAGTGTCCGAAATGAGCGTAACGTTGCGCAGGTTCGGAAGAAACCGCCGCTTGGTCTTGATGTTAGAGTGGCTCACTTTGTGGCCGACCAGTGGCCCTTTACCGGTCAGGTCGCAACGCCATGACATCGCTTGGTCCTCAAAAAACGCCGGCACGAACATGCGCCGGCCGCTAAATCGTGTGGGTTAGGTTGGCCGGACGTATAGTAAGAGGGGTTAAAGCCGTCAAGCCGAGCAAACCAAGGAGTATTTAACGAGTTTTATACGCAGCGGGCCCTCTTTAAAGCGCGCCGAACACAGTTTCGACGAATTCCGCATAGACCAGACATCGCTCATTGGCGCGCGGTATCGGTGATATAGTTGTCGTCCGATCATCGCGAAGGTCCGTTTGCGTCGGACACGCGGAAGGATTGAGTTTTGCATCAAGTGGTACACCGTTTGCTGCTGGCGTCAGGTGCGTTTGTCCTGGCGACATGTGGCGAGATCACCCCCTTATGGGCACAAGGGCGGCTTGAGGCTCATTATTCGGCGACGCTCGCCGGGATTCCGATTGGCACCGGCAGTTGGGCTATCGATTTTACCGAGACTCAGCTCAACGCCGCAGTAAAGGGGGCGACATCCGGGCTATTGCGCGCATTTACAGGCGGGCAGGGCAATGCAACCGCGCGAGCGACTTTAAACGGTGGCCGGGTCGTATCTTCCGTCTACGCCGCGAACATAACTGGCCGCAAGCCTATCGACGCGATCCGCTTCACCATTGCCAACGGCAATGTGAAAGACCTCAAGGTCGATCCGCCGACGGACGATGATCCCGAACGTATCCCCATTACCGAGACATCGCAGCGCGGCGTCCTCGATCCTATGACCGCCTTGCTCGTGCGGATACCGGGTGGCGGGGATTTGCTCGCGCCGGAGGTTTGCCAGCGTACCCTTGAAATCTTTGATGGCCGTTTGCGTTACGATTTGCAATTCGCCTTCAAGCGCATGGATAAGGTCAAGGCCGGCAAAGGCTATGCTGGCCCGGTGGTGGTTTGTTCGGCCTATTTTGCGCCAATAGCGGGATTTGTGCCTTCGCGGGCTGCGATCAAATACCTGACCAAGCAGCGTGACATGGAGGTATGGTTCGCACCGGTCGCCGGCACTCGGGTTTTGGTGCCGTACCGCGCACAAGGTCCCACGCCCATCGGGCAGGCAGTGCTCGAAGCGTCGGACTTCGTTTCAGCTCCAAGCGTCGCCAACGGCTCCAAGACGCAATGACCCTTGACTTTACAGCCCCGGACGAATCTTTCCCCTGTTAACGTTTGACGCGCCCAAAACGGACTTAAATCGACCGTTCACTACTCCATCTTGTAGCTGCTTAGGTTCTGCTCGCCAGATGTCGCCGTGAACGAAGTCATACAGCACCGGAGTCAGCGATTCGGGCGCGAATTCGTTCCAAACTCGTTCTAAAACTTAACCGCACGCATGTTCGTCGTCGCATTGTGATACACAAACCACCTCCGCAAGGCCCGGCATTGTCCGCGGCATCCACGCCTCACAGACGAGCAACCAAGGAACACGGGGACGGTCGGGGTGAAACCCGGCCAGGACGAGGAAAAGTAGACGCGTAATGGCCATTAGTTTTTCCCCGCAACCCGCCCGCGCCACGAAAGCCCGCGGTGCCGGCGTGACGGCTGTGCTGGGACCCACCAATACCGGGAAAACCCACCTCGCCATCGAGCGCATGCTGGCGCATTCGTCCGGTGTAATCGGCCTGCCGCTGCGGTTGCTGGCGCGCGAGGTCTACAACAAGGTCGCCGACCGTGTCGGCAAGGATTCAGTTGCGCTGGTTACGGGCGAGGAGAAGATCAAGCCGCCCAATCCGCGCTATTGGGTTTCTACGGTCGAAGCCATGCCGCGCGATCTCGACGTTGCCTTTCTGGCCGTCGATGAAGTCCAGCTGGGCGCGGATTTCGAGCGTGGCCACGTCTTCACCGACCGTATGCTCAATGCGCGGGCCCGTGAGGAGACTTTGGTTCTGGGCGCCGCCACGGTTCGGCCAATGGTGGAGAAGTTGCTTCCCGGCGCGCATATCGTCAGCCGGCCGCGCCTTTCCACGCTCACCTATGCAGGTGAGAAAAAACTGACCCGGCTCCCGTCGCGGTCAGCCGTCGTCGCATTTTCAGCGGAAGAAGTTTACGCCATTGCCGAATTGATCCGGCGCCAGCGCGGCGGTGCGGCGGTCGTTCTGGGCGCGCTGTCACCCCGGACCCGCAATGCGCAGGTTGCCTTGTACCAGTCCGGCGATGTTGACTACCTGGTTGCGACCGACGCGATCGGGATGGGGCTCAATCTCGATGTCGATCACGTCGCCTTTGCCTCCGATCGAAAATTCGATGGCTATCAGTTTCGAAAGCTGAACCCGGCCGAGCTTGCGCAGATCGCCGGTCGCGCCGGCCGTGCCACCCGTGACGGTACGTTTGGCACAACCGGACGCTGCGATCCATTCGAACCAGAGCTGGTCCAGGCTCTTGAGAGTCACAGCTTCGAACCGATCCGCTTGCTGCAATGGCGCAATACCGATCTCGATTTTGCTTCGATCGGCGCCTTGCAGGCCTCGCTTGCCGCGGCGCCAAACGAGCAGGGGCTGACGCGCGCGCCCGTCGGGGAAGACATCCTGGTGCTGGAACATGCTGCTCGCGACGAAGATGTGCGCGCGCTCGCGCAAGACCGTGTGTCTATCGCGCGGCTATGGGAAGCCTGCCAAGTTCCGGACTATCGCAAAATAGCGCCTGCTACTCATGCCGAATTGGTTGTAACCCTCTATGGATTTTTAATGCGAGGGGGTAACATCCCCACCGATTGGTTCGCTCGTCAGATTGCCCATGCCGACCGGACCGACGGCGACATCGACACTCTTTCCAACCGGATCGCTCATGTCAGGACCTGGACTTTCGTTGCCAATCGACCGGACTGGCTTGCCGACCCCGAGCATTGGCAGGATGTCACGCGCGCCATCGAGGACAAGCTATCCGATGCGTTGCACGAACGTTTGGCCGAACGGTTCGTGGACCGCCGCACCAGCGTGTTGATGCGGCGGCTTCGAGAAAACGCGATGTTGGAAACCGAAATTGGAAAGTCCGGCGAAGTCACGGTCGAAGGCCACGTGATCGGCCGGCTTGACGGCTTCATGTTTGCGCCCGATGCCTCCGGCGCCGGCTCGGACGCCAAGGCGCTTAATGCGGCTGCGCAAAAAGCGCTGGCTGGCGAGATCGAAGCCCGCGCCACTAAAATTTCGCAGGCATCCAATGATCAGATCGTGCTGGCCGCCGACGGCGTTTTGCGCTGGACTGGCGATCTGGTCGGCAAACTCATGGCCGGCGACGACACGCTGCGGCCGCGCGTTCGCGTCATCGCCGACGAACACCTGACCGGGCCGGCCCGCGAGCTGGTGCAGACGCGGCTCGATCTCTGGCTCAAGACGCATATCGAAAAGCTGCTGGCGCCGCTGTTCTCGCTGACCGCAGCCGAAGATGTCACCGGCATGGCGCGCGGTGTTGCGTTTCAACTGGTTGAAGCGCTCGGCGTGCTTGAACGGCAAAAGGTGGCGGAAGAGGTCAAAGGTCTGGACCAGCCCGCGCGGGCGACATTGCGCAAATATGGCGTACGCTTCGGCGCCTATCACATCTATCTCCCGGTACTGCTTAAGCCGGCGCCGCGAGCACTGGCGACGCAACTATGGGCTATCAAGCACGAGAGCCCCGAAGCGAAGGGCGTTGCCGAGCTGCTGCACCTTGCGGCAAGTGGGCGAACCTCGATCCCTGTCGACAAGGACACTCCGAAAGCGCTTTACCGCACCGCCGGCTATCGAATCTGCGGCGAGCGAGCGGTTCGGGTGGATATCCTCGAGCGCCTGGCCGATCTCATTCGTCCGGCGCTGTCATGGCGTGAAGGCTCACCCGGACCCAAGCCGGATGGTGTGTTCGACGGTCGCAGCTTTCTTGTGACAGGTGCAATGACATCGCTGACCGGCGCCTCGGGCGAAGACTTTGCCTCTATCCTGCGTTCGCTTGGGTATCGCATGGACCGCAAGCCGAAACCCGCAGAGACAGGGCCGGCTCCTGCTGCACTTGATGCGGCGGCGGCGGCGGATGCGGCCGCGGATGGCGCCGCTCAATCTGAGCCGTCAGAGGGTGCGGTAACCGCCCCGACCGAGTCTGCGGCAATCGCAACTGAGGTTTCGCCGGATGTGGCGTCGCGCGCGTTGCTGCCGGAAGCGGAATTTCTTGCCCGCGAAGCTGGTCTGTCCGCGCAGGAGCCGCCGTCCGTCACGGGAGGGCCTGCAACATCTGAAACGCTCTCGGCCAGCGTCGCGGCCGATGCGCCTGTCGTTGACGCTACACCGCCGGCAGCGCCGGCCGAAGGCGCATCTGACGACGCGCAAGCGTTCATCGAGGTTTGGCGTCCCGCCGGGCGTTCGGAACGCCGCCCGCATCGACCGCGTCGTCCACAACGATCGCAGCAAGCACAAGTCGCAGCGCCCGAGGCTGGCACCGCGGTGGCAAGCCCGCCAGCGGACGGCGCCGTGGCAGCGACCTCTACCGAAGCCGACCAGCCACATCGCGGCCCGCGCGGTCCGCGTCCCGATGGTGGTGAGCGTCAAGATCGTCAAAAGCGCCAGGAGCGTCACGACCGGCAGCAGCGGATGGAGCGTCAGGGCGAGCGTACTGATCGGCAGGATCGCGGCCCGCGACGAGATCGGCCGCGCCGGGAGCGCGGTGAGCGCGTGGATCGCGCGGAGCGTGAGCAATATTACGCAAAACCATTCGGCAGCAGTTCGGGCGGCGGGCGCGACCGTAAACCGGATCCCAACTCGCCTTTTGCGAAGCTCGCCGCGCTCAAGCAACAGCTCGAGCAAGGCAGCAAAGACCCTTCTTGAGCGCGCGCCGCAAAGACCTGGATCAGCAGCGCATTGACAAATGGCTTTGGCACGCGCGCATGGTCCGCACCCGTACCAGTGCCGCCGCCCTCACGACCGCGGGGTTCGTACGGCTCAATGGCAGGCGAATGACCGCCGCCAGCCATCCGGTTCGAATTGGCGATGTGGTGACGGTCGCCCTCGACCGAACGGTGCGCGTGGTCCGGGTGGAGGGTCTTTGCGAAAAACGCGGGGCTGCACCGCTCGCGCGGGCGCTTTACCGCGATTTGACCTGAGATTCCGCGGTCGGGGCCTTCATTTGGCGGGGATCGGTCAGCTAGCTCGGGGGGTGCTGGCGAGCCTGCTGGTTGCGGCTTATGTGTCGTTACGTTAGGCAGCGCGTGTTAAGTGTCGGCCGGAGCGGGGAATGACTTACGTCGTCGTCGAAAACTGCATTAAGTGCAAGTACATGGACTGCGTGGAGGTGTGTCCGGTGGACTGCTTCTACGAGGGCGACAATATGCTCGTGATCCATCCTGATGAATGCATCGACTGCGGCGTATGTGAACCGGAGTGCCCCGCCGAAGCAATCAAGCCGGACACCGAATCCGGGCTCGAACATTGGCTGGAACTCAATGCCCAGTACGCCAAAAGCTGGCCCAACATAACCGTTAAACGAGAGGCGCCGGCAGACGCCAAGGACTGGGACGGGGTGCCGGAGAAGTTCAAGAAATTCTTCGACCCAAATGGCGGAACCGGCGATTAGGCCGGGGAGTACCTTGGCACTACCCTTTCTGAGGGCGCGCGAAGAACGTTAACCCAACTGACAAAAATGGCGGGTTTGACGCACGATAATTGCTGACCTGCGGCGCCATAACGCTTTGATTCCGCCTAAAAATGTGCTATATATGTAAAAAATGGGCAGGAATGACGTTGTCACCGGTGCGCTCCCCCTTCGGGAGCCTTATTTTTCGGTGGCCGGGTTCTCGGGCTTCCAAATTAGAGGGCGTGCATTCCACGCGTGAGCAGTGGCAGGAAAAACGCGTCATAAAGCGAAGAAAGGTTCCAACGGCGTGAGCCGAGGTACCAAAAAGTCTGCCGAAACGCGGCAGGCCTCCCATGCCTCACGCGGTGTCGTCCGTGGGGGGGCTCCCGCAGCCAAAATAGCCGGCAGCCGAAAAGGGGCCGGTGAAGGAGTCGTGCCCGGAATGACCAGCAATAAGAAGACTACCCAGCGACAAGGCTTTAAGACCAACGAATTCATCGTCTATCCGGCCCACGGGGTGGGCCAGATCATGGCGATTGAAGAGCAGGAGGTCGCGGGCGCCAAGCTTGAGCTGTTCGTCATCAATTTCATCAAGGACAAGATGACGTTGCGGGTTCCGACCGCCAAAATCGTGTCGGTGGGCATGCGCAAGCTGGCTGAAGCACCGCTGGTCAAGCGTGCTCTTGAGACCCTCAAGGGTCGGGCACGTATCAAGCGCACGATGTGGTCGCGCCGGGCCCAGGAATACGAAGCCAAGATCAATTCCGGCGATATCGTCGCCATTGCAGAGGTCGTGCGCGATCTCTATCGGTCGGAAACTCAGCCCGAGCAATCGTACTCGGAGCGGCAGTTGTATGAAGCCGCCCTTGACCGACTGTCGCGCGAGATCGCCGCGGTTCAGCGAGTGACCGAGACCGAAGCGATCAAGGAAATCGAGGCTGCTCTGGCCAAAGGCCCGCGCCGCGGTCCCAAGCCGACTGAAGAGGCGGGTTCCGAAGAGGGCGTCGAAGAAGAGGCGGCTTAAGGCTGCACTTCTCAGGCTACCCAACATTGAAAGCCCGGCGCGTTGCCGGGCTTTTTCGTTTTGGGCTTTGTGTGGGCAGACGGTCGGTTGCCTGGCCCCTCTGGGCGGTTATATACAGGCCATAACCCCGACAGATCTCCGAGGGAGTAAGTGATGACCGCCATTCGCGGCTATGTCGCGCCGACCACCGAATCCGACGCGCTCGGCGTCCATTCGCTCGACCAGTTTGTGTTGGCGGTGCCCGATGCTGCGGTGGCCCAGGAGTTTTATGACACTTTCGGTCTCGACGTGCGGCGCCATGGGAACACCCTCGCGATCAAGACATTCGGCCACGAACACCGCTGGGGCTCGGTGGTGGAAGGCGCAAAGGTCAAGGCGCTGCACCATCTTTCATTTGGTTGCTATGCCGCAGATATTGCCCGCCTGAAGAACCGCATTGAAGAACAAGGCGTCAAACTTATCGATCCGCCGCCCGGGTTCGAAAGCAACGGTTTCTGGTTTCGCAATCACGAGGGCGTTCTGATCGAAGTGAAGGTTGGACCAAAAGTATCGCCCGACAGAAAAGCCGAGAGCCAATGGATCACCGTTCCCGCCGGCGTTGCGGGAGCTGGCGTCCGGCAGAAGTCGCCACCGGTGCGGCCGCGCCGCCTGTCGCACGTCCTGATTTTCACGCGTGACGTCGAAGAATCGATAAAATTCTACGAGCGCACACTGGGTCTGCGCTTGTCCGATCGCGCTTCGGATCTTGTGGCGTTTATGCACGGTATCCACGGCAGCGACCATCATTTGCTGGCGCTCGTTAAATCCTCTGCTCCCGGCTTTCACCATTGCAGCTGGGACGTCGCGAGCGTCAACGACATTGGCCTTGGCGCCATGCGAATGCACGACAAGGGCTGGACCAAGGGTTGGGGTCTTGGCCGCCACGTGCTCGGTTCCAATTATTTCCACTATGTGCGCGATCCATGGGGCAGTTTCTCGGAATATTCCTGCGATATCGACTACATTCCGAAGGAAGAGCGCTGGCCTGCCGCTGACCACAAGCCGGAGGACTCGTTTTATCTCTGGGGTCCGGACGTTCCGCGAGAGTTTACGATCAACTATGAAGGCGGCGAGAGCTAATTATTCTTGTCATTCCGCGGCACGCCGTAGGCGAAGATTTTCAGACGGCCGCGAGGAAATTCACTCCACAACAAGCTTGATCTTCTCGCCTGGTTTCAACCGGTCATGCGGGCCAAGGCCGTTGAGCGTCCGAAAGCGCTCAAGCGCGTGCCCCGACGTTGCCATGCGGTGCGCAAATTTTTCGACTGTATCGTTAACGCCGACGGTCACGATTTTCAGGCGGAGCGGCTTGACCTGTTGGCCTTCTTTCAACGTCATGCGACGAAAACTCATGATCGATTCCCGAAAGGTGCGATCGACCTGCGCGGCTCTCGCCTTGGCGGCAAAGATAAAGCGATAGACATCGCTGCCGAAACGCACGGCAAATATACGGAACGACCAGTTTCCGCCGCCGGCGGTCGCTGTTGCCGCCGGAAATCCGTTCACGGCAAATTCCTCGACACTTGTGGAATCGACATTTTCCATCCATCCCGATCGCAGATAGTCAGGCAGGGATTGTTCGGACGGCACGCTGACGACATCCAGCCGAAGTGCTTCGCCGCCGCCGTCCTTGAGACCAAGAACGGCCTGTGCGGTGTTGTCGAGCGTGAATCCCGGCGGTGCAATGAACGTGAAACCAAGCTTGGGGTGCAGAAAATGCCGGCCACGCGCGAAACCTTCGCTCGGATCCTCTCCGTAAACCATGCCGTCGAGCGTCGATAAATATTCGACGTGATCGCGTTCACCGGCGCCGGGCCCGCTGAACTGGCGGGCATTCGAGAGCGCATTTTTCACGCGTTCGGGCGTTGCCGGGTGGCTGGAAAGAAAATCGAGCGAGCGCGGATCAGTGCCGCCTGCGGCGGCCTTGAGGTCGGCATTGCGTTGCATGTCGGTGAGAAAACGCGACGCACCGTAAGGATCGAATCCCGCGCGTGCCGAAATGCCGACGCCGATGCCGTCGGCTTCGAATTCCTGGGCGCGCGAAAAGGCCGCCAATGTGAGCTTCGATTTGGCGAGGGCCAATGCTCCGACTTGCGGATCGCTCAGTACGTCATTGACCACATGGTCGATGATTGCGACCTGCCGTGCCTGCTCCTCGCGAATCGCAGCATGATGCGCGATCACATGGCCCATTTCGTGCGACAGCACGGATGCAAGCTCGGCCTTGTCATTGGCGAGGGCGACCAATCCACGCGTGATGTACAGCCGGCCGTTGGGAAGCGCGAAGGCGTTGATCGCTGGCGAGTTGAGAATGGTGACCTGATATTTCAGGTCCGGTCGTTCGGATGCCGCCACCAGACGGTTGACGGTCTTTTCGACTGTGTCCTGCAGGCGGGCGTTGTCATATTCGCCGCCATAGGACGCAAGGATCCGGGCATGCTCGCGCTGGGTCGCCGGCTCGCCCTCAGCTTGCGGCAGTGTCTGTGGCACCGGCAGCGAAACCAAACGCCGTTCCGGCGTGCTTGCGCAGCCGGCCAGCAGCAAGCCCAGGATGGCCGCGACCGCGAACGCGCGGTCTGCATTTCCGATTGTCAGCCTGACCATGCCGTCTTGACTCACAATAACTTTTTTATCTGACCAGCTCGATCTGCTCAGGAGTGGCGGCCTCGATCACCGGGCCACTGCGCTGTTCGATCCAACCCCGTACCCGAACCGGATGTCCTTCCAGCCCTTTCGGATCGATGCCGGCATTGGCGAATTCCCGCCGATGACGCTTTGCAATGGTGACCGTAAAGTCGCGCGTCCAACGCCGCCCGAAATTCAAATATAGTGTGGCGCCGCTTTCGCGTACGGACAAGACTTTGCCTTCCACCAGCGCAAATTGACCCCGTGCAGCCTCAATCCGGGGAATATTTTCAGCCCGCAAAGGGGCGAAATTGGGGTCGGCCCACAGTCCGCGACGCAACAGGCGGGCGGTCCGTTCGGCATCTAACATAATGTGGGCGCAAGCTTTGTCGCCGATTCTCGCCGACACGCGCGCCTGACCGTGCTCGAGCATCAGCTGCTGGACCGATTTCTGGCTGTCGCTAACGTAGACGAACGCCACCAGCCGGCCATAGCGATCCTGGGCAGGATCAAGTTGCCGGATGTGCAGCTCGTGCGTATCGACGATCGATTGCAATGCACCGCCGCTGTTGGCCGGGACCTCGATTGCCGCCAGCCGGATTTCGCGGCCGTCGGCAAGGAGCAGTGTGCGCCCGTCGCGGACGCTGGCAACAGCCACCGTGCCGATGTCGCCGTGCTTGCAGGATTCCTGCGCCCCAAGACTACGTCCACAAACCACCGAGGCAATTGCGGCTACAACGCAACAGTGCAGGTATTTCATGATCGGAATTACCAGGATCAAACGGATGTGTGCCAACAGGATGGGCGGCGGGGTCACGAGAGGCTAGAATGTTTAAGACGGCCATAACATCCTGCCGTCGGGGGAGAACCCGTCAATGCAAACGCATCGCGCCTTGCCGAACCGTCGTACCGTTCTTGCCTCGATTGCTGCGGCGGGCGCAATTGCTGCCAGCGGTGCACGCGCCGACGATACCCGCTGGCCCGACCACCCTGTGCGGATCATCGTGCCTTATCCGGCCGGCGGCTCAACCGACGTGCTCACGCGCATACTGGCCGAGCGTTTTAAAGACCTATTTGGGCAACCGTTCGTGATCGAGAACCGGGCCGGAGCCGGCGGCAATATCGGGATTGCGGCGGTCACGAGCAGCGCGCCCGATGGCTACACCATCGGCGCCGCGACGATCGGACACTTTGCGATCAACCAGTATCTTTACAGCAAGATGCCTTATGACGCCGAACGCGACATGGTCCCTGTGTCGATGACCTGGGAATTGCCCAACGTCTTCGTGGTGGCAACGGATTATTGCCCGGCCAAGTCCCTGTCTGAATTTATTGCCTGGGCAAAACAAAAGGGTCGCGTGAGCTTCGGCAGCCCGGGCGTCGGCACCTCGCCACATCTCTGCGGAGTGATGTTTGTCAACCGGACGGGGCTTGATGCCGTTCATGTGCCGTTTCGCGGTGCCGCCCAGACGATACCTGCCATGCTGGCGGGCGACGTGAATTTCGCAATCGATAATCTTGCCTCGTACGTTCCTGCCATCGCATCCGGAAAAATGCGTGCTTTGGCGGTCACATCGGCTGATCGCTGGCCGACAATGAACGACGTTCCGACGATGGAAGAGGCGGGCATGAAGGATTTCGTGGTGACGTCATGGGCTGCCTTCGTTGTGCCGGCCGGCACGCCGCGGCCGATAGTCGACAAGTTGTCCAATGCAATGAGCAAGATTGCCAAAGACGACGAGGTCCAGAAGCGATTTATGGTGGGCGGTGCGCGCGTGCTTTCCAGCACACCGGAAGGGGCGCTCGCGTTTGCCGCCAAGGAGAGGTCGGTGTGGAAGGGTGTCGTGGCGGCTTCGGGCGCGAAAATAGACTAGAAGCGAAATCGGTGCGCCGCGGCAGAGCCTATGCTAAATCGCGGTGCGACGGTCCCGTAGCTCAGCAGGATAGAGCAGCGGTTTCCTAAACCGAAGGTCGGAGGTTCGACTCCTCTCGGGACCGCCAAAATTTATTAGTGACTTTGATTTTGCTGCAGTTTCGCGGCGAAGTTGTCCCACTTTTTAAAGTGAACTCGAACCGGATATTGCACGCTTCGTTTGAAATGAAAGAGGCGGTCTCAGTCGCTAATGCCGTCACGCCCTTTGACAGCCATGAGCGTGCCAGTGAGCAGAGCGATCAGTTTTTCTTGTCCGCCGGTATTCGTGAAAACCTCCGCTTGAGCCAAGGTGAGGGTGCGGCCAGCTTTCACCACGCGCCCACGAGCAAGGATGCGCTCGCCTGCGGCGGGAGCTAGAAGGTTGATCTTGAACTCGGTGGTGAGAACTCCGGTGTCAGCGGGCATGAGAGTAAGCGCAGCATAACCCGCCGCGGTGTCGGCGATGGCACTCACAGCTCCGGCGTGAACGAACCCGTGCTGTTGCGAGATTGCTGGATGGGGACTTAGCGCGATCTCTACCATACCGGGCGAGACGCTGCCGAGGGTCGCCCTTAACGTGGTCATCAACCCCTGCTTGGCGAAGCTCGACCGAACGCGCTCTTGCTGTTCCTCGAGGGTCATTTTGCTAGTCCCAAGTCTAGGTGAATGCTCCGTCACAAACTAGACCACTCACAAATTCAAATCAGGACACTAAGGGTCGAAATCTAGAACATTTCCCGAAAATGTTGGACTGCACGAAAGACCGGTGTCACGTGACTGCGATGCCCGCTTTGGGTCATAAGCAGACAGGAGCGGACATGGGCTTTTGCACTGCAAATGTCGCTAATGACCCAAAGCGGACCCTAAGGCCCGTGAGCCGGCGCAAAAAAAACAAGCAAAAATCAAGAGTTCACCAAAGTTTGCCGCTTCTCGCACGGCGATCTCTCGAATACTTGCTCCCACCCGGGTGGCAGAGACTTGTCGCCCGCAGTTTTCAAATGAAAGATGTGCGTTATTGAAGCAAGGGGCCAATCATGGAAGGCATGAAAGTCACGACCGGGTACGACTTTCGGGCTGCGCACGCTGCTATGCAGCGGTACGTGGATGGGAATCTTCTTTCTGGATTCTCTTCAGCAGTGCTCGTCGGTAGAGATTTGGTAGATGTAAAATGCATTGGATGGGCCGACAAAGAAGCGCAGATACCATTACGAGTTGACCACATATTCCGCGTCTTCTCAAATACGAAGCTGGTTACATCCTGCGCTGCCCTTCTTTTGTTCGAAGAAGGGCGCTTCCAGCTGGATGATTCTATTGAGCAGTTTATTCCACAGCTCGCGAACCGTCGTGTGCTGCGTCCCGACGCGACATCATTGGATCGAACCGAGCCTGCCGTTAGGCCGATCACCATTCGCCATCTAATGAGTCACAGTTCGGGGCTAAGCTACGGGCTTCTTGACCCGGGCACGTTGATTTTTAAAGCGTACAACGAGCGAAAAGTACTCAACCCCGCGACCACGCTTGCGGAGATGATGGAGGCGTTGGCCGACTTGCCGCTGGTCTTTCATCCCGGAATGTCATGGGAATACTCGGTGGCCACTGACGTCTTGGCGCGTCTTGTTGAAGTGATAAGCGGTCAGCGCTTCGCAGCGTTTATCCAGTCACGAATATTAGGCCCGCTTGGCATGGTGGACACTGGATTTGTGGTGTCAGATCGCGATCGTCTCGTGGCTTATTACGCCGGCGCCGATTTAGTCGACCCGATGAAACCGGGACTTACTCGCATAGATAACGCGCCATATCTGAATGCTTATTTGCGTCCCTTTCCGAGGCAGAGCGGCGGCAGCGGCCTGGTTTCGACGTTGCCGGATATGGTGGCGTTAATGCGAAGCCTGCTTCCGGGTGGGCCGACCTTGCTCAAGTCGGACACTATTGAGCTGATGATGACCAACCATTTGCCTGAGGGTGTGTGGATACGATTTGCTGCTTTCGGAGAACTTCGAGGCAAGGGGCACGGGCTCGCGGGAGCGCTGATATTGGAGCCTTCTGCGTTCGAGCATCAGGACGCGAGAGGCGAGCTCTTTTGGGCCGGCCGTGCAGGCACCCAGTGGTGGATTTCGCCTAAAAAGAATACTGCGGGCTTGATAATGGCGCAGCGTGAGGCGGCCTTTGCTCACCCGGTTGCGGCCGAGTTCAAGCAGCTCGCGTACGAAGCGGTGAGGCGCAAAAGCTGACAACAATGGCCTGGCATCCGCTGGGTGAGTCCGCTTCTGGCACTTAGCGGACATGCCGTTTTGCACCGCGTATGTCCGCTTTTGGGGTAAAGCGGACATGATGCAGACGTCACGCGTTACGATTTTCCCGTTTTACAGTTCAGGAAATTGTCGTTAGCGTTCTTAGGCGCCGTTAGCAAAGTTTGACAGGGTAAATTATTGAATTTGCTTGTTTGTGGCACAACTCTCGGGGCCGCCAGCTAAATCAATGAGCGTTGAATCTCTTTAGTCTGTAGAATATCGGATGCACCAGCTACTGAAACGTCATTCGGATTCGACTTGCCTTGCGGCCCTTAGCGTCGAAGTTGAGATCTCACGCCCGGGCCCCAATAGTTTGGTTCTGCTTTATACTTTGACCGGAAAAATGAACGATATGCGCATCCCGCCTGTCGTACCGGCCGCGCGCAGCGTCCGGCTCTGGCAACACACTTGTTTCGAGGCATTCTTTCGTGCTTCGTCTGGGGCTGAGTATTACGAATTTAACTTTTCGCCTTCCACGCAATGGGCGGCATATTGGTTCAACAACTACCGAGACGGAATGTCGGTGGCCGAGATCAGCGCGCCCTCAATTGAAGTGCAATCGAAGCCCGAGCGGCTCGCGGTGCTGGCCTCGCTGGAATTGGATCGCTTGTCGGGTTTAACACGCAACGCCTCGTGGCACCTTGGTTTGTCGGCATTGATTGAAGATGCGAGCGGTCAAAAGTCATATTGGGCCTTGGCGCATCCGCCCGGAAAACCGGACTTCCATCACCTGGACGGTTTTGCGTATGAGCTTTGTCCGCCATGAAGTTCGGTATCGATCGCCTCATCGCCGATCCTTCTTTGCGCAAACCACTAAAGGGCAAGCGGGTGGCGTTGCTCGCGCATCCCGCTTCGGTTACGGAAAACCTGACGCACACGCTCGATGCGCTGGCCGCGTCGGGTGAGGTGAGACTTAGCGCCGCTTTCGGACCTCAGCATGGTCTGCGCGGCGACAAGCAAGACAATATGGTTGAATCGCCGGACTTCACCGACCCCATTCATGGCATTCCGGTCTTCAGTCTCTATGGAACTGTACGCAGACCGACCGATGCTATGATGGATGCATTCGATGTGATTCTGGTCGATCTGCAGGATCTGGGTTGTCGCGTCTATACGTTCACGACGACCTTGCGCTACATCCTGGAAGCAGCAGCGCAACATCATAAGACAGTTTGGATCCTGGATCGGCCCAATCCTGTCGGTCGGGCTGTCGAGGGTTTGACGCTGCGCGCCGGCTGGGAAAGTTTTGTCGGCGCGGGACCGCTGCCAATGCGTCATGGTCTCACGCTCGGTGAGCTCGGTCTGTGGTTCATCAGCACGCTCAAGCTCGATGTCGAATATCGTATCGTCGAAATGGAGCAATGGCAGCCCGACGCCGCGCCGGGATTCGGCTGGCCGTTGGGTGCACGCACGTGGATCAACCCAAGTCCCAACGCGCCAAACTTATGGATGGCGCGCGCTTATGCGGGAACGGTGATGGTCGAGGGCACAACACTTTCTGAAGGACGCGGTACTACAAGACCGCTCGAACAGTTCGGCGCTCCTGATATCGATGCAGGGGCAGTCATTAAAGAAATGGAAGCTCTCGCCCCCCGGTGGCTTGACGGTTGCCGTCTGCGCGAGTGTTGGTTCGAACCGACGTTTCACAAACATATGGGTCAGCTTTGTCACGGGGTGCAAATCCACACGGAAGGTCCTGATTACGATCACCGGGTATTCAAGCCGTGGCGTGTCCAGGGGCTTGCCTTCAAGGCAATCCGCCGTTTGTACCCGGACTACCCGCTGTGGCGCGATTTCACTTACGAGTATGAGCGCGGCAGGCCGGCCATCGACATAATCAACGGCGGCCCGTTGTTACGTGAATGGGTCGATGATGCATCGACCACACCGAAGGACCTCGATGGTCTGGCGGGGGCCGACGAGAAGGCCTGGCCGAGCCAGCGGCAAAAGTACATGCGCTACTGAACGTTCTGGGGTGCGCCGCTTTTTTCATCGTTGGCGTTACCGTCGACCCACGTTGCCATAACCTTCAATTCCTCGTTCAGAGCAACGATATCGGCGCGAGCACCGGCAACCAATGCCCCACGCTCGTTGTCCAGGCCGAGGAATCGTGCCGGGGTCAGCGAAGCGGCACGCAGCGCGTCCTCCAGTGAAACTTGCGCCAGCCGGACCGCATTGCGCACTGCCGTAGCCATATCGAGATGTGCGCCTGCGAGCGTACCTTGTTCCGTGGTCAGCTTTCCATCAGCCAACTTGATGGTACGGCCGACCAGCTCAAAATGTTCCAACGGTGTCCCAACCGTCGGCATGGCATCGGTGACGAGAGCAATTCGATCGGCTCCTTTCGCCACAAACGCGGCTCGCACCGAAACGGGGTCGACATGGATCCCATCAACTATGATACCGGCTGTCAGTCGATGCTCCGCCAGTGCCGTGCCGATGATCCCTGGTGCGCGCGCACTCAATGGCGGCATGGCGTTGAACAGGTGGGTCACCCCGGTTGCGCCATCCGCGACCGCCTGCATGACCATGGCGGCGGTTGCCTCGCTATGGCCAATGGAAATGCGCACGCCTGCTGAGGCCAGCGCTCGCACAAAACCTGCCGGCACGCATTCTGGCGCGAGGGTAATCAACGACGTGCCGGCTCTGCCGAGTTCGGACAATTCCTCGAGGTCGCCCGCGGCGGGGCTGGCGATCCAGTCGGGCCGATGAACACCCGGCCGCTGTGGACTGATGAAGGGACCTTCCAGGTGCAGGCCGAGAACGCCGTCACGGCCGGCGAGCGAGCGGACCGCTGCAATGGATCGGCGCACTTGCTCGTGCGTGTCGGTGATCAAAGTCGGAAGGCATGCCGTAGTACCATAGCGACGGTGCGCGCTGGCAATGGCGCGCATGCCGTCGACTGTCGGTCGCTCATTAAGCAGGACGCCGCCGCCGCCATTGACCTGCAGATCTATAAAGCCGGGAGCCAAGAGGGCGCCGGCCGCCAAACGCACTTGCGGCCAGTCTTGCGGAATCTCGCCCCAGGATCCAACTCCAACAATACGACCGTCCCGGATCAGCGCTGCGGCTTTGGCATGCCATTTGTGACCGTCAAAAACACGGTCCGCCAAAACGGCATGCCCGCCAGGAGTTAAAGCGTTGTTCCGGCTTTGGCTCATTCCGCGTCCATAGCGACACCGTGCGTCATCGTCGCCCACGCTTTGGTATAACATCGTTTGCCGACAGGAGCGGGGCCTGCTTTTCCGCACGCTGGGTGAAGGAAGAGAAACAATATGGACCGGTTGGTTATTCGTGGTGGCAGACGCATTGAAGGCTCGGTTCAGATTCGCGGGGCCAAAAACGCAGCCCTGCCGCAGATTGCCGCTTCGCTGCTCAGCCCGGGTCGGCTCGAGCTGGGAAATGTTCCTGAGGTGACCGACGTCGACACCATGCTCGCCCTGATGCGCGAGTTTGGGGTGGTTGGCAACCGCGGTCCTGGCCGAGCTCTGGCGTTGGACGCCAGCGGGGCGCGCAACGCGCAGGCTTCCTACGACATGGTCCGCCGCATGCGCGCCAGCATTCTCGTCCTTGCGCCGCTGCTGGCCCGTTTCGGCTCTGCGCGCGTATCGCTGCCGGGCGGTTGTGCGATCGGCGCGCGGCCGATCGACCTGCATCTCAAGGCATTGGAAGCGCTCGGAGCTCACGTGGAAATCGAGTCAGGTTATATTTACGCACGGACCGAAGGCGGCGGGTTACGCGGGAGCCGCATTGTCCTCTCCTCGCCATCAGTGGGCGCGACCGAGACGGCCCTGTTGGGGGCGATTCTGGCACGCGGTGAGAGCGAGATCCTCAACGCCGCTCGCGATCCGGAGGTGAGCGACCTCGCGCTCTGTCTGGTTGCGATGGGAGCCCACATCGAGGGAGCCGGGACGCACCGGCTTCTCGTTCAAGGGGTCGATGCTCTTCACAATGCCCGGCATGAATTGATCACTGACCGTATCGAGGCCGGAACCTACGCCATTGCTGCCGCGATTACCGGCGGTCATCTCGAGATCCTTGGCGCTCACCTCGAGCACCTCGGGTCGGTTGGTGCGCTGCTGGAAAGCTCCGGAGTTCAAATTTGGCCGACCGACCGAGGTCTGATGGTTGTCCGCTCCGGCCCGTTGCAGGCAGTCGACGTGGTGACCGAACCTTATCCGGGTTTTCCCACCGACTTGCAGGCGCAGTTCATGGCCCTGATGACCATCGCGCCAGGCGCATCAGTCGTCCGTGAAACGATATATGAGAGCCGATTTATGCATGTCTCCGAGCTAGGCAGGCTCGGCGCCAACATCTCGCTGCAAGGTTCGACGGCGTTAGTGCGTGGAGTCGAACGGTTGCATGGCGCGGAAGTGATGGCCACCGACTTGCGAGCCTCGGTGAGTTTGGTCCTTGCCGCCTTGGTTGCTGAAGGCGAGACAACGGTTCATCGCATCTACCATCTGGATCGCGGGTATGAATCTCTTGACCGGAAGCTGGTTCAGTGCGGCGCGGACATCCGACGAGTCGCAGAATGACAGTGGCTTCAAAAACCACCCTGCTGTTTGTCGGCGTTGATGGCGGCGGCACCGGCTGCCGCGCGCGCATCGAAGATGCGAAGGGGTGCGTGCTGGGGACCGGCATTGCCGGTCCGGCCACCCTGCGTCTTGGCGTCGATCGCGCGCTTGCCGAAGTCGAAAAAGCTTGCCGCGCCGCGCTTGACGAAGCGGAGCTTGGCTCCTCCGGATTGGGCTCGATGCATGCTGCCGTCGGGCTCGCAGGGATTGGCCGCAAAGGATTGCTCGAACAGCTCGAGCAGCGGCCGCATCCCTTCGGCTCCGTTGTTTACGTTCACGACGCGACAATCGCCTGCATCGGCGCACATGGCGTTCGCGACGGCGGCATTGTCATCGTCGGAACTGGTAGCGTCGGCTATGCCATTGTCGGGAATCGCGAGATCAGGGTCGGCGGCTATGGCTTTCCGATATCCGACGAGGGCAGTGGGGCCGATCTCGGGTTGCAGGCAATTCGTCTCGCTTTGCGGGCCTATGACGAACGGACGATCGGCACTACCCTGACGCGGGAAGTAATGACGCGCTTCCACAACGATCCGTTCGAGGCGGTTGCCTGGATGGATCACGCGACAGCGACGGATTATGCCACTTTCGCGCCCATGGTATTGCGGCACGCGGACGCCGGAGACCGCGTCGCGCGGCGTATCGTGCGTGAAGCTGCTGAACAGATCGATGAATTGGTGCGCCGTTTGTCCGAGTGCGGCGCCTCGCGGATCGCGCTTTTGGGCGGGCTTGCATCATCTATAGAGCATTGGCTCGCGCCAGACGTCCAGCGCCGGCTGGTTCCAGTGGAGGGCGACGCGGTCGATGGCGCCTTGCATCTCGCACGGCGTGCCGTCATGAAGGCATAGCCCGCAGGCCGACTGATCGTAATAAAACGAATGCCGGCCGCGTTTACGGCATAAACCGAGGCAACGTCATGCGCACTGAGCAAATCAGCCCACGCTACGTCGACCTCGATTCCTGGTCTACCGCCGAAATCATCGCGGCCATGTGTGAGGGGCAGCTGGCCGCCGCCGCCGCAGTACGCGGTGCGCTAGGCGCGATCGCCGCAGCCGTTGAGGACGCCGTGCCGGCGCTCCAGCGAGATGGACGGATCGTCTACACGGGCGCTGGGACGTCTGGCCGCATTGGTGTGCAAGACGGCAGCGAGCTGCCGCCAACCTTTGACTGGCCCGCTGATCGTATTGTGTTTGCCATGGCAGGTGGTCTCGACGCGCTTGTCCGCAGCTCCGAGCAGGCCGAGGACAACGAGGCCGCTGGTGTGCAGGCCATGACGGACACGAAGATCGGCACCAATGATGTCGTCATCGGAATTGCAGCGAGTGGCACGACTCCCTTTACAGTTGGCGCCCTGCGTGCGGCCAGCCGCGCTGGTGCGGTGACGATCGCAGTCGCGAACAATCCCGGCGCCCCGCTGTTCGAGGTCGCGCGCCATCGTATTTTGATCGACACGGGCAGCGAGGTGATTGCCGGGTCCACCCGGATGAATGCAGGCACGGCGCAGAAGATCGTGCTGAATCTTTTCTCGACCGCCGTGATGGTGAAGATGGGGCGCGTCTATCGCGGCTTGATGGTGGACATGCGGGCGCGGAACGCTAAGTTGCGCCGGCGTGCGGAAGGCATCGTTAGCGAAATTATCCGCTGCCCCGAAAGCGACGCGGCGCGATACCTCCAACAGGCGGCCGGAGACGTGAAAACGGCCATCCTGCTTGGTCTTGGGGTCGACGGCAGCGAAGCCGCGCAACTGCTGCAGCGACACGGGGGCAATTTGCGCGCCGCTATCAAGGCGTCAAAGAGCAGCAATGGCTGAACCGAGTGCGATGGCACGCGAGACCGCCGAAATTCCGGCGGCGGCCGAGCGCCTGCTGGCGCGCACCAACATGTTTGCAACGATTGTCGAACGGATCGAGCGGGCCAAGCCACGCATCGTCGTCTTTTGCGGGCGCGGCAGTTCTGGCCATGTCGGTGTTTATCTGCGCTATCTTTTCGAAACGCGGCTTGGACTGCTGTCATCGATGGCCGCACCTTCCGTCGTGACCGCCTATCAGCGGCCACTGGACTTGCGTGATGCTCTGTTCGTTGTGGTTTCGCAATCCGGCCGCAGCCCCGATCTCATCAACGCTACGGAAGGCGCGCGCAAATTCGGCGCGCTGACGCTTGCCATCGTCAATGATCAAGACTTTCCTGCGGCCGCCGCGTCTGAACTCGTGCTGCCGGTTGGCGCGGGGACGGAACGCTCAGTGGCGGCGACCAAGACGGTCGCGTTGTCGATGCTCGCGGGGGCGCAGCTGGTAGCAGCATTGGCACGCGACGACGATCTCAAGAACGGCATCCGGCAGCTGCCGCTCCGATTGTCGAGTGTACTCGCCTGCGACTGGTCCCTCTGGGCGGAGAGTGTTGCGGGAGCCAAGGCGGCTTTCATCGTCGGACGTGGATATGGTCTCGGGTGCGTTCATGAGATCGCACTAAAGGTCGCCGAGGTGTTACGCGTCCCCACTCTCGGCTATAGCGCGGCTGAACTTCGGCATGGCCCGCGCGCGTCCATCACCCGGGCCACGCCCGTCTTGGTTTTGCGACAGAATGACGAAGCCGCAGCGACGATCGACGAGCTTGTCCGCGACCTCGACGATGCGGGCGAGAGAATGTTTATCGCTGGAGGTCCGGCGGGGACGCTGCCCTGGATCGGCGACGGCCATCCGGTTTGCGATCCGGTCCTCATGCTCGTCCCGGCCTATCGCGCGATTGAGGCATTGGCACGCCGACAAGGCTTCGATCCGGACAATTCGCCTTACCTGAGCAAAGTGACGCGTACATTGTGACCCGGCTCGATCAGCCGCAACCAAAAGGAACGGCAAATGTCCGCTTCTGGCCCTTCGCACTTGGGCCAATGCACTGCAAATGTCCGCTTTTAAGGGTAAAGCGGACACAATGCAGGGCTTTGGACTTCATGTGCGAATGGCGACGATGTGATTGTATGTTGGCGGGAAATAGCAAAAAATGTCGAATGAAACGCTCTTGGCGAATCATTGCGCTATCGCTCGCGGCTATGCTGCCGGTTGACATTGTCGGCGCCGAGCCGATCGACAAACCCGTCAAATCAGAGGCGTCGAGCTGCGCCCGTGCGGGCTTTCGCGTCGCGCTCGACGTCGGCCACACAGCGAAATCGCCCGGCGCCACAAGCGCCCGCGGAGCCGACGAATTTGCTTTCAATCTGCGGCTTGCAAAACAGATAGATCAGGCGCTGCTTGAGTCCGGCTTCGCAAAAACGGTGCTCATGGTGACTGACGGGCGGGCCGTCCCGAGCCTATTTACGCGTGTGGCGCGCGCGAACGAGCTGTCCGCAAATCTGCTGCTGTCCATCCACCACGACTCGGTGCCCGACCGGTTTTTGGAGAAATGGGATTTTGACGGCAAGCCGAAAAAGTTCAGCGACAGATTCAAGGGCCATTCGATTTTCGTATCCGAGAACAATCCCGATCCCAAAGACAGCCTTCTGTTCGGCAGCATGCTCGGCCAGCAGTTGAAGGCGCGGGGCCTGCAGTACACGCCACACTACACCGAGAGCTTCATGGGCCGGTGGCGGCGCGCGCTGCTCGACGCCGATGCCGGCGTCTACCGCTATGACACGCTGTTCGTGCTGAAGAAGACGCAAATGCCGGCCGTTCTGCTTGAAGCAGGGTCGATCGCGAACCGTGACGAGGAATTGGTGATGGCATCGCCCGAGCGGCAGCAACTGATCAGCGCAGCGGTGGTGGATGCCGTTGAGAGCTTCTGCGCGGCGCAATCACACAGGCCCGCGCTGCAAATCGCGCAACGTCCGAAAGTCAGGCATGTGCTGTCGGCGCATTCGCACCGACGTGCGCGGGAGCGCGGCGGCGAGGCTACGCCACTCGTGTCCGTCTCGCAGTCAAACTTCGATATACATTAGCACGTAACGACGCGCCACGTGCGTTGCCGGTCAGCCTTTCAATAGCAGGGAGCGTGATGCGATGTCTGCTTTGGGCCAATAGCGGACATACCACGACGGACAACGGGGATAACTTCTCAATAGCGAACTTGATCGCCGTACGGCGAGAACGAATTGATATACCAACTAGACCGTATATTTCGATTGCAGGTTCCTCATGCCTCCCCGACCCTCAGACAATGAAGTCGCTCGCCAAATCCTCGGAATTTTTATGCGCCACCGTGTAACGACGAGCGGCACCCTTGAGCGCAATTACTTTCGCGCCGTTCGAGACGGCGATTTCCAGCGTGGGATCAACATGGCGGTCGCAAACGACTGGATCTTGATCGACCTACGCAATCGCTATCGCTATCAACTTACGGCAACGGGCTACGCCATAGGGCGGACGATAGACCCGCTCGACCAATACTCGCAAACTTAAACGGTTGCCCCGTGGTCACGTAGCGCATAGCGTCGGATCGATAGGGATTAAGGGCTGAACGCCTTGTGACAAGTCTCGTTTCGAGAAAGCGTTCACCGGTTTGCCCCGGCGTTTACTATAGTTTGACGGCAAAAAGCGCCATTTGGCGCGAGGTCCCTACTAATAAGTGCTTACCACGTACGTGCTCGTACGCGCACTCGTCTTAGCCCTTGCCAAAGATTTTAGAAGTCTAATGATCTTTCAACAGATTTGTTTGTGTCAATTGCCATGACCATCGACAGGAATATACCCGCCGCGCGTCTCGCCAGCACGAAGGTGTTGGTCGTGAACAATGATCATAACCTGCGCAAGCTGATCCGCAATTTGCTCAGGGTTATTGGATTTCAAAATATCCATGAAGCTGCAAATGGGCCCACCGGCCTCGACATCATCAGGGCGATAACACCCAATGTCATTATTCTCGACTGGGAAATGGGATTGGATGGTGAAAGATTCGCACATGCAGTCCGGTCACCGGGGACATGCCCAAATCCTGACGTGCCAATCATCATGTTAATCAGTCTTGCCAGCCAAGGTCGCGTGATTGATCCCGCTCTGTTCAGCGCAACCAAATTTCTTATCAAGCCAGTCTCGTTGCAATCGTTGACGGACAGCATCGCTGCCGTAATTGAGGTCGCGAATGAGCCTTGGCGGGCAGTATTAGAAATTGCTGACTAAGATTTCCTTCAGCGCGAGCCGATCGCGCTACGCACTATGAAATCAAACTGATCCGGCACCCGCGCCCGCAGAGGGAGGTCCGCTTTATACCCGCAAGCAGACATTCAGGATCGGGTTGAGCCTGTCCACTAAGGGCCAATACCGGACTCACGCAGCGCAGCAAAATAGCATCGCTATTCGGTCATCTCGTCGGCACGGGCTGTGTCCGCTTTGGGTCATTAGCGGACATAGCACGACGCCTATCAATGTGGTGGACAGCTATTAGTCCGTGAAACGCTCTGTCGGCGGCGCGATTTCAGTAACCAGATCACGCAGTAGCTTCTTGTTGGAAAGTGGCGCCAACGTCATCTCGCGTGGCTGCAGGCGAGCAGTGCAAGCGTAGACAGTTTTGCCGTCAAGTTCGACCATACACTCCTTGCAGGCATTGGCATTTATGCAGGAAAAGCGGATCGCCAGAGTCGAATCGCGATTGGCACGAATCCAACGCAGGCCGTCGAGTACTGATTGCCCCGCCTCAAACGGCACCGCATGAGTTTCCCACCGACCGCTATTCGCGTCGAGGCCGCGCCAAATTTTGAGTATAGCGCTTTCGCTCACGACGTTGTCTCCGTGAGGGCGCGCGGACCGCCGGACAATTCTATGCGGGCGTCCTGCAGCCTTACAGTCTGATTGCGCGCCCAGTCCAGCGACAATCGCGGATAGTCCTCCCGCTGCTGCGCCCCGCGAGTTTCGGTGCGCGCAAGCGCAGCCTCGCCGACCACACGGGCCACGAGCAACATGTTGCGCAGATCGAACCAGTCGATCCGCCGCATATCGAAGCGATTGCCATCACCGGGCGGGGTGTCGCCGAGTTCATCGGTCAAGCGACTAATGGTATCGAGGGCGACAATAATCTTTGCCTCACTACGCAAGGCGCCGACGTAATCTTGCATCGTTTTCTGAAGAGCCTGCAGCATCTCAGCAGTATTGAAGTTTCGGGTCGGCGCATCGGCGGCGATCAATGCAATCGCTGTGTGGGCGTTGTCGGCATGATCCGGTGACGCCCTCAAGCGCTTGACATAATCAGCGGCGCGGCGGCCCGCACGGCGGCCAAACACGAGTGCCTCAGTAATGGCGTTGCCGGAAAGCCGGTTAGCGCCATTGGCGCCACCGACCGCTTCCCCAGCCGCGAACAGGCCATGCAAACCCGTCTGCATTTGCGCGTCAGCTACGATGCCGCCCATGTGATAGTGCGCGATAGGTGCTACCTCGATCGGCATTTTGGTCAGATCGATGCCATTGGCGGCGAGACGGTCGATCACTGGCCCGAAGGATTCGCGTAAGGCGCGTTCCGGGCAGTGTTGAAAACTGAGATACACCCCGCCGTGCGGCGAGCCGCGTCCAGCTTCGACCTCCTTGAGAATCGCGTAACTGCCGACATCTCGCGTAATGACGTATTTTCCGTCCTCGGCCACGCCGTAGCGTTGCGTGAATTCCTCCATGCGGTTGTTCAGCAGCCGCCCGCCAAGCTTATAGCGGAAAGGGTCCCACATGATTGGGTCCATGCCGATTAGTCGCGGCGCCAGGTGGCCGATTGGAAAAAACTGCACGAATTCCATATCGACGAGCGAAGCGCCGGCACGTAAAGCCAAGGCATAGCCGTCGCCCCCCATGTTTGCTGATGCGCTGTTGCGTCGATAAAGCCGTGTAAGACCACCAGTAGCCAGGATGGTCGCCTTTGCGGACAGAATCGCGGGCGCGCCCGATCCGAGATGAAGCGCCGCGGCGCCGACAATGTCACCCTTGTTGCGCAGAAGATCGACGACGCAGAGATCACCTGCCTTACGAATTCCGCCGCTTTTATTTACTGCGGTACGCAGCGTTTTTGATACGGCCGGCCCTGTGTTGAGAAAGTCCACATAGACGCAGCGCGGGCGATCATGGCCGGGAGCCATGGCTTGTGTGATGCGACCATCTTTCCGCGCCCAGCCCACGCCCCAATCGTCCATGGCGCGGATGCACTCGGGCCCTTCCTCACACAACAACTGTGCAAGGGGCTCGTTGCATAGTCCGTGCCCGGCGGCGAGTGTATCCGAGTAATGATGGTTCCAATGGTCGTCAGTTTCAGAGCCGAGCGCGACAGCGACGGTCATCTGCGCCATCACCGTCGCGCCTCCGCGCCCGATCAGGCTACGGTCGGCAAGAAGCACTTTACAGCCGCTGCGCGCCGCCTCAATCGCCGCATACATGCCTGCGGCGCCGGATCCAATCACCAAAACGTCGGTTTCGGCACGCATCGGTTCTTGGTTCATGAATATCTCGCCATGGATCACGGTAGGCGCGTATCAAGCATCATCCATGTTGTTTTGGCGAAAGGCCACCCGTTCCCGCGTCACATTACGCTGTCCGCTTTTGGTCATTAGCGGACATGCCCTTACTCTTCGGCCCAGCGGAGGAACCGGCTCTGGAAACGCCGCATCATCGTATCGACTACGAGTCCTATAGCCAGCATCACCACGATATAGGCAAAGACTGTCGGACTCTCGAAGAACCGCTGCGAGTAGATCAAGGTCGCACCCATGCCGCCGCCGCCTGCGACCATCTCGGCGGTGAAGGTGGTAATCAGGCCGACCGGCACGGCAATCCGGAACGTCGTAAAAATACGCGGATAGCACGCCGGCAGGATCACGTGCAGAAACACACTCGACCGGCTGCTGCCGAGCGAGAGCGCCGACCAGATGAACTGCCTGCTCACGGCGCGCGCGGCGCTGTACGTGCCGATGATGATGGGGAATACGCAGGCAAACGTCACAAGCAGAATTTTCGACATGCTTTCGATTCCGAACCACAAGATGAAGATAGGAATGAAAGCGATCTTCGGAGACGGAAATCCGAGGGCAACGAGCGGATCGACCAGCCACTCGACCGTCCGGTTTCGCGCCATCAGCAGCCCCAGGATGATGCCCCCTACCGTCGCCAGCACCAGTCCGCACAATGCCCGCGCAAGGCTGAGCGAGAGGTCGGCGGCGAGACTGCCATCCAGTGTCGAATACCAGAGCTGTTCAGCCACAATCGAGAACGGCGGCAGCAATATTGCAGGCGCAACGTGGATCCGCGCCGCGATTTCCCAAGATCCAATGAACAGCAGGATAGAGACGACCGAGCGCCAGGCGAGCGCATTCGTGTGGACGTCCAGCCGGTTCATGGCCGCCTCTCCTCGACCTCGGCGACGGCCGATTCATGCCAGACCAGCAATCGCTTCGTCAGAAAGACGAGTGCCCGATCGGTAAGAAAAGCAACGATCACCATGCAGGCTATCGCCGCGAACATGTAATCGTAAGCGCCATTTTCGCCGTACATGAAGATCAGCTTGCCGACACCGTTTGTGGAGGCGACCATCTCGGCGGAAATCGCAAGCACGAATGAGAATCCAAGCGCAATGCGTAGCCCGGTGAAGATGTCGGGCAGCGCATTGCGGATGAAGATACGCAGCCACAGCGCGCGTTCTCCGGTGCCAAGCGCCTCGGCACTCCAGACCAGAACCTTCGGTGTCGTCACCACGCCATGATACGTGTTGACGATCATGGGAAGCAGGCAAGCAAGGAAGACAGCAGCAATCGCGGTGACATTTCCAATCCCGAACCACAAAGCGAAAAGCGGGATGAGCGCGGACTTCGGCAGCGAATAGGTGCCGCCAACGATTGGGGTCACGTATTCGCGGAAGTGGCGCGAGCGCGCCATCATCACGCCGATCCAGATGCCGCAGGCAGCGCCGAGGAACAGGCCCACGGCCGCCCTGAACAAGGTGATCGTGAGGTTTCTGGCGATTTCTCCGCCCTCAAACAGGTCCGCAAGGGCCGCCGCGACGGCGGCCGGCGCGGGTAGAAAGTCCTTGTTGACCAGTCCAGCGCTGCAGATGACGTGCCACACCAGCCCGAAGAGAATAAGCGGCGCGATGCGCACAAGCCCGCGCCTCGCGGAGGACAAGACTTCGTCAAGCCTCGTCATTGCGCTCTCCCGCGGCCAGGGCCTGACGCCGCACCGACAGCCAGACCCGGTTGCGGATGCTGTTGAACTGCTCGGTGACGACGAGCTCTTCGCGAGAGCGGCCACGGTCGAGCGTGACAGTAAATTCCTCGATGATCTGACCCGGCCGCGCGGACATGACGCAAATCCGGTTCGAGAGATAAACCGCCTCGTTAACGTCGTGGGTGACCATAAGGACGGTCTTACGGGTCTGCAGCCAGATTCGGAGCAGCTCGTCCTGCATGATTTCCCTAGTCTGGGCATCGAGTGCGCCGAAAGGTTCGTCGAGCAGCAAGATTGCCGGATCGCACGCCAGTGTGCGAGCGATCGCAACGCGTTGCTTCATGCCTCCGGAAAGCTCGCGTGGATACCGGTTTTCAAAACCGGCAAGGCCTATCACCTTGACTAGGCGGCTAACAATTTTCTCAACCTCCGCCGCGACCATGCCCTGACGTTCGAGGCCGTACCCGATGTTGCCGTGCACCGTGAGCCAGGGAAACAGCGCATATTCCTGAAAGACGACACCGCGGTCGATTCCCGGACCCTCGATCGGCGAGCCATCGATAACGACCTCGCCATCCGCGGCGAGGAACCCACCTACAACATAGAGAAGTGTGCTTTTGCCGCAGCCCGATGGGCCGACAATCGAAACGAACTCGCCTTCGTTAACGGTCAGGTCGATGCGCTGCAAGGCAAGGATAGGACCGTGCTCGCTTGCATACGTCTTCGATACACCCCGAATCTGGACCTTCGGCCGGGCTAGGTCGAGCACGGGCGTGGCAGATAGCTCAGAGCCAGGTACTTCGAGGCATCGACAGGTTGCGGGATCAGCTTTTCCTCGACCATCGCATCGATCGGTTTCTGGATCGCGACCGCTGGCACGCAGCCATTGGGGTCGCGGTAGTAGTCGCTGCCCGTTGCAAAATAGCTATCGAGCACCTCTTTCGGCGACTTCGTGAAAGCAGCGACGAGCTCGATGGCTTTGCTGCGGTTGGCCTTGTCATAATACCAATTGAGGCCGGCAACATAGTCGGCGAGAAACCCGCGCACGGCATCCACATTCTGTTTCAGAAAATCCGTACGGGCGACTTGAAAGATCACCGACGACGGGCCGAAAGCGTCGCCGCCGGTGAACAATGACCGCAGATCGCCCTTGCGACTTTCGACCGCAAGGAACGGAATAACGAGAACGCCGCAGTCGATGCGTTTCTCCCGTATCGCCGCTGCCATGTTGGGGAAGTTGACCTCGACAATCTGCACATCGCGCCTGGGATCGAGGCCCTTCTTCTTCAGGACGACGCGCAGGACGAGATCAACCGCCGAACCATAGGCGTTAATGCCCACCTTCTTGCCCTTGAGATCCTCGACCGTCTTGATCGGCGAATCCTGAAGCACGAAGAACGTGTTGGTCGCGTTGCCCGCGTGACCGTCCTGGTAGTTATCGGAGATGATCGAAAGCCCGCCGGCGACGGCATTTTTTGCGATCGCGGTCGCGAAGGTCGAAAACGCGAGCGTCCCGAGATCCGCCTGGGCGGATGCCAGCAACGTGGCGGCTTCGGGCGTGCCGCGCGTGAAGGTCATTTCCAGCGTGTAGGATTTTCCGTAGTTCTTGAGCACGTTCTCTTTCAAATAATCGAGATAGATGATCGTCTCCATCTCGTTCGGACCGATCCCGCCGCCGGTTGCATAGCGGATCGTCACCGGAGCAGCAGAGGCGCGGGGCAGCGCTCCCATTGAGGCCCCGACAAATCCTGCCGCGCTAACCTGCAACAGGCGTCGCCTCGAGAGTCGACCGGAATCGGTACGTGATTTTGTGCGCATGTTCGCCCTCCTTTGCCCGTCCTTAGTCATCTTGCTAAACGGGAGCTGCGACCGCAATAGCCACAAGGGAGCAGCAGCTATGACAGTGACCAAAATCCAACCGAAGGCGCTGTTTCAACGCGCACTCGAAGGTCGCGTCCTGTACACGCATGTGGTTGTGGCCGAGACCCAATCGCTTATTTTTATTTCCGGGCAGCTCGCGCGCGATAAGTTAGGAAATATTGTCGGCCCGCGGGACATGCGGGCGCAGATTCGGCAAGTCGGCGAGAATCTTCGTGCGGGGCTCGAGGCCGCCGGGGCCAGCCTCGCTAATCTCGTCAAAACCACAACATTCGTAACCGATATCGACGAGTTCTTCCGGCACGTTGACGTCCGGCACGACTATTTAGGGGTAGGCCTTCCGGCCAGCACAACCGTCGAGGTGCGACGCCTGTCCCACCCCGACCTGATGGTTGAAATTGAGGCCGTCGCTGTCAAAGACCTGGTCAGTTGAAAGGTTTTTCGGATCGAGCCGCTTTTTGGCTTCCTGCACGTGTTCGATATGACCCAGGCGAGCAAAGCCTGCGGCACGGTCAGCGCAACAGCGAACAAGCGATGGCCGATTTTCGGATAAAATTCATCAGGAGGCGCCGAGGTCGCTCTTGGACAAAAATGCGCAGACTCTCGACGCCGCTGCCCAGATGAATGAAAGGGCTCCCGGCAGACCTGCTATTATTCAAGTCTGGTTGCGAGAAACGGCATCGCAAGTTTCGCACCGATTAGTATCGCTGTTTGGCGCCGGTTGTTATGGGCGGCTCCTTGATAGAACCCGTTACGTCTGTACTTGAGGCGTTCTTAGCGCGTTGCGCCGCGCATTCAGAAGGGCAATAGCCTGCACACAATTTTCTATCCCGCGCTGTTTGGCAGAAGTTGGCGCAATGTTCAGCGCAGGATTCCTGAGAGTATCGGCTAGTTTGTGCAAAGACCGACGATGGAAGTGCGATAACTGCTATTGCAGTTAGAATGCCAAGGGTACGCATGTTGACTGCCTCTCGTTACGATGCTGCCCTACCGCCCCACAGACAAATATGATAACTGGCCTGGCGGGTCCTTGTCACGCCAGACCTTCGGAAATGTGCTGAAAGCAGTCAACGCGACAGACCCGCTGGCCCAATCTGGCGCGAGCTGGCCCGCGCTTGCGGCGGGCGAAACATCGGCTTTGTCACGGACCGGCGTCGATGGCAGGTCGATCTGAGCGCAACGCCCTTCGATTTCCACGACCAGAGCAGCGCGCTCGAGGCCCTCGGCAGCTTGCGCGATGAGCCTTTGCTGCAATGAATGATCCTTGCAGATTGCCCTCATCTGATCCGGCGATTGGGCTGGTGCCGGAGCGGGCACCAGCAATGCTGCGCCGAGCAACAGGGGAAAGGCCGAGACCGGTGTTCGGGGAAGTCGGAATCATTCTCTGAACTCGAGATTTTAGATGACAACATAGCACTGCACATTGCCGAACGCATTGTCTGCCCCAAGAGGAAGAAAAGAGACTAATTTTGATTATTGCGCTCTAAATCATAAAGCAGAATGTCGCTGTCTTCGGTACGAGTGCCAACTTTCGCAGTCCAAGCAATTCCGTCGTCCGGCTTTCCGTCGCGGCGCTTGAGGAAACTCTAAAAAGTTCCGTCTGGCCTCGAATATGTAGGAATCATGCGTCTTCTGAAAGTTCCGAAAGACTTCATAGGAATCTGGTGAATTAATCCAGATCTTTTGGGCTGGGTCTTTTAAAGTCCAAAGCTTGCTTCATGCGCATTTATGCTTTTTTCAGCATCCTGTCGCTCGTTAAATTCTTTTTAACTAAAAATCATTCAGGCGCCGCGTCTTTCGATCGCCAAGAAGCCTGCATTAAGCTCGGTATTTTAGAACGAGCTACCGTCATCGCTTTCTGATTGACGGACAACATCAAGTACGGCGGCGAGATGCTTACGGTCTATAATTGCATCGTCAATGCGCATGACCTTCGACTTGTCGGTCTAGCGGCCCTCATATGTGCTGTGGCCTCGTTCGCAGCTATAACCTTGCTCCACCATGTCGGCAGGTCGACAGGCCACATGCGCAGCACGTGGCTTGCCGTGTCTGCTATCTCAACTGGCTTCGGAATTTGGGCAACGCATTTCATTGCGATGTTGGCATTTTCGCCAGGAATTCCAAACGCCTATAACATTATGTTGACTGCCCTCTCGCTTATCGCAGCAATCGTCCTGACAGGCGCGGGTTTAGCGGTCGCGGTATCATGGATATCTGGCGCGGGTGCCTGGCTTGGCGGTGCCATGGTCGGCGGCGGCATTGCGGCAATGCATTACCTTGGCATGGCCGCGTTCGAAATCCAGGGACGAGTCGTTTGGGATCCGACCCTTGTGACAATATCGATTGTGCTCGGCGGGCTGATCGGCGCTGTCGCATTGCCGGTCGGATTGCGTGGTGAGTCCCTAAAATGGAAAATACTCGGCGCGCTGCTGCTGACCGTGGCAATTTGCAGCCATCACTTCACCGCCATGGGCGCGGTCTCGATCATCCCGGATCCAACAATTGAAATTTCCGAGGCAACGCTGCCTTCAGGCTTGCTTGCGATCGCAGTCGCGCTCGTCGGCTTCATCATTCTTGTTCTCGCGCTTGCAGGCGTCGCGCTTGAGATGCGCGATCGCAAGCGCGCCGAACTGGAGAGTGACCGGATGCGCGGCCTTGCCAATGCGGCTATCGAAGGCCTTCTGGTTTGCGAAGGCGATGCCATTGTTACAGTCAACGACAGTTTTGCTGCACTCATTGGCTGTTCCGCAGACGAGATGATCGGGACCAAAATTGAAGGATGCATTCCCGATGAGGACACACGAGTGACGCTGTGGGGCCGGCCGCACCACCCGGTGGAAAGTGAATTGCTCCACAAAGACGGATCGCGAACACCCGTCGAACTCATCCAACGACCCGTCGATTTCGCAGGAAAGCCCCACCGCGCTATTGCGGTGCGTGATCTTCGGGCACGGATGCAGGCGGAAAAGGATATCCGCTATCTGGCTCACCATGATGCGCTCACAGGGCTTCCTAACCGCAGCAGCTTCAATACAAAACTCGATCATGAGATCGAAGAGGCGCTCGTGACGGGGCGGCGACTCGCCGTGCTATGTCTCGATCTCGACCAATTCAAGGAGGTCAATGATCTGTTTGGACACGCGGTGGGCGACCGGGCGCTTCAGGTTTTCGCCAAGCGAGTAACTGGCGTATTGGATGAAAAACAAATAATGGCGCGATTGAGCGGCGACGAGTTTGCAATATTGGTTCCCGGGCTTTCCAATTCGACTGCCGCCGGGCGTGTAGCCGAGACTATCCTTGAAACTTTGCAATCAGCGAGCGATGCCGCGGAGACTGATGCGCGTGTTGTAAGCAGTATTGGGATTGCCATCTGTCCTGATGACGCGACCGACCGGAATGCCTTGCTCTCTCATGCCGATACGGCGCTTTACCGTGCGAAAAATGAAGGTCGAGCCACATATCGATTTTTCGAAGCATCAATGGGCGCAGCCGCTCGTGACCGCCGTCTGCTGGAGCACGATTTGCGCAACGCCATCGCCCGGGGAGAGTTGAGTCTGGTTTACCAACCCCAGAAGGATATCCGCACCGGTAAAGTTGTTGGTCTCGAGGCTTTGCTGCGTTGGAAACACGCGACGCGAGGAGATGTTTCGCCAACTGAGTTCATCCCCATTGCCGAAGATGCTGGCACTATTCTTCAGATTGGTGAGTGGGTGCTACGGGGTGCGTGTCGCGAGGCGGCGACCTGGCCAAAACCATTGACCGTTGCGGTGAATGTTTCCGCTGTACAAATCCACAATGCCAACTTCGCCCACGCGGTCCATGAAATTCTTTTTGACACCGGGCTCTCGCCCGGACGGCTGGAGCTCGAGATCACTGAAACGGCGCTCATCCGCGACTTGCACCGCGCGCTTGCCACGCTCAGGAGAATCAAGATGCTAGGCGTCCGCATCGCAATGGACGACTTCGGCACGGGCTATTCGTCTCTCTCAAATCTTCGTGCATTTCCATTCGACAAAATAAAGATCGACGGCTCCTTCACCAAATCGGTGAACGTCAACGATCAGGCAGCTGCGATTGTGCGTTCCGTGCTGGGGCTTGGCCGGGCGCTTAATCTTCCGGTGCTTGCGGAGGGTGTAGAGACGGCCGAGGAGCTCGCGTTTCTGGAAAAAGAGCTTTGCGATGAAGCACAGGGCTTTCTTCTTGGGAAGCCCGACAATATTGAGGATCTCCGCCAACTGACGCACGGGATCGATAGGCTTGAGGAAAGTCCAATCCTGATCCAACGAGCGCCTAAAGCATCCGCTATTTAATTCCGTGGTTTGCAAACGTCGCTGCTTGCCTGGAGAAGGGCAAGCACGGGGTTCAATGCTGCAAAATCTTCGAAAGAAACATCTGAGCCCGCTCGCTACGCGGCTTGCCGAAAAAGTCTGCTGTCGGCGCATCCTCGACGATTTCGCCTTTGTCCATGAACACGACGCGGTTGGCGACCTTGCGGGCAAAGCCCATTTCGTGCGTGACCACGATCATCGTCATGCCGTCTTTGGCCAGTGCGATCATCACATCGAGCACTTCGTTGATCATTTCCGGGTCCAGCGCCGACGTCGGCTCGTCGAATAGCATGGCGATCGGATCCATCGCGAGAGCCCGCGCGATGGCGACGCGCTGCTGCTGGCCGCCTGAGAGTTGACCGGGATATTTGGTGGCATGGGCGCTCAGGCCCACGCGATCGAGAAGCTTCTTCGCCTTTTCCTCTGCGGCCTTCGGATCGCGGCCAAGCACCTTGATCTGTGCCAGCGACAGGTTGCGCATGACTGACAGGTGAGGGAACAGCTCAAAATGCTGAAACACCATGCCGATGCGTGCGCGCAGCTTCGGCAGCCTGGTCTTGGGGTCGCCGACCGAAACCCCGTCCACCGTGATGGCGCCTTCCTCGAAGGGTTCGAGACCATTGACGCATTTGATCAAGGTCGATTTTCCCGACCCTGACGGGCCGCACACCACCACCACCTCGCCTTTGGCGACCTCGGCGCTGCAGTGCTTGAGCACCTGCATGTTGCCGTACCATTTACTGACATTGCTGATGGTGATCATGTGACGCTCAGCGAATGATCGCGGTGTGGTGTTGCAGGCGGCGCACGCCGTATGAAGCGGCGAGCGAAATGATAAAATAGACGGCCGCTGCGAACAGATACATCTCGACCAGGCGTCCATCGCGCTGGGCGACCTTGGACGCCGCGCCGAAAAAATCGGTGACCGAGATCACGTAGACCAGCGATGTATCCTGAAATAATATAATGGTCTGTGTCAGCAGTACCGGTACCATGTTGCGGAACGCCTGCGGCAGGATGATTTCGCCCATCGCGGTCCAGTAGGGCATGCCGAGCGCCTGGGCTGCCTGCACTTGGCCGCGCGGGATCGACTGGATGCCAGCGCGCATGATCTCGCAGAAATACGCAGCTTCGAACAACGTGAATGTCACCAGTGCCGACAGGAATGCGCCGACCTGGATCGGCCGTGACGCGCCGGTGATCCACTGCCCGATGTAAGGCACCAAAAAGTAGAACCAGAAGATCACCAGAACGAGTGGCATCGATCGGATGAGGTTCACATAGGCGCCCGCGACATGGGAGAGGCCCGGCGTGTTCGAGAGCCGCGCCAGCGCCAGCAACGTGCCAATCACGATGCCGCCAGCGGTCGCCATCAAGGTCAACATGATGGTGAAGCGCATGCCGTCGAAAAATAGGTACGGTAGCGCGCGCAGGATGACGTCCCAGTCGAAATTGGCGAACATCGTCTGTCCTCAATGCGCCGCCGCCGGCGGACCCAAGCTGATGAAGCCGGGTACGGCGACGCGTCGTTCCAGCCAGCGCATGCCGCTCACGACAATGATGTTGATGATGATGTAGATCACGGTCGCGCCGGTGAAGGCCTCGAACACCTGAAAGGAAAATTCCGACATCGAACGCGCCGCGGCAGTAAGCTCGATCAGCCCGATGGTCAGCGCCACCGAAGAATTCTTGATGATGTTGAGAAATTCCGAGCTCAGCGGCGGCAGGATGATGCGAAATGCCATCGGCAGCAAAACGTAGCGATAAGTCTGTGGCAGCGTGAGACCCATCGCCAGCCCCGCCATACGCTGCCCACTGCGCAGGCTGAGAATTCCGGCTTTGACCTGCTCGGCGACGCGTGCGGAGGTGTAGAGGCCAAGGCAGATGACCGCATTGTAGAACGAGGCATTGGCCGACTGCTTGAGCCAGTCGCCAATCGCTTGTGGCATCACCTCCGGCAGCACGAAGTACCACAGGAACATCTGAACCAGCAGGGGAATATTGCGGAATAACTCGACGTAAGCGTTGCCGAGCCGTACCAGCCAGGGGACCGGTGAGGTGCGGATCACACCGACGAGCGTGCCCATCGACAGCGCGATGGCCCAGGCGAGCAATGCGGTCGCCAGCGTCCAGCCAGCCCCGAACACCAATAGCTGCCCGTAGGTGTAGGTGCCGTCCGGGGAAATCTGAAAGAAGATGCCCCAGTTCCACTTGTAGCTCATGCGTGCGGTGTCCCCTGACGCAACTGCGGCGCGGTTTTGAGACCGCGCCGCGAAGTCTAGCGTCTATTCGGAGGTTATTGGTAGTCTTTGGGATCGCCGCTGTCGGTTGGTTTGGCGACGACCTTCTTGAATGCAGCACCCATCGGTACGTTCAGGTTGACGCCTTTTGGTGGGATCGGCTTGAGAAACCACTTGTCGTAGATCTTGTTGATCTCACCGCTCTTGTAGATTGCGGTCATCGCGCCATCGACCACTTTCTTGAACGCCGGATCGTCCTTGCGAAGCATGATCCCGTAAGGTTCGACCGACAGTGCATCGGCGGAAATTTCATAATCTTTCGGCGCCTTCGAGCCTGCGACGAGGCTGTAGAGAAGGATGTCGTCCATCACGAAGGCGGCGGCGCGGCCGGTCTCGACCATCAGAAAGGCCTCGGCATGATCCTTGGCCGGCAGAATCGTGAGACCGAGATTCTTGTCCGTATTGAGCTCTGTGATCTGCTTGATGTTGGTCGTGCCGGAGGTCGACACCACGTTCTTGCCCTTGAGATCTTCGAGTTTGTTGAGCTTAACGGCTTTCTTCGAAACGAAGCGGTTCGCTGTGACGAAATGGGTAATCGTGAATGAAACCTGTTTCTCTCGCTCGAGATTGTTGGTCGTCGATCCGCATTCAAGGTCGACGGTGCCGTTGGCGATAAGCGGGATACGCGTGGCGGAAGTCACCGGCTGCAGCTTGACGTCGAGCTTGGCGAGCTTGAGATCCGCCTTCACGGCATCGACGATCTTGTTGCAGAGGTCCATGGCGTAGCCGACGACCTGCTGCTTGTCGTCATAGTAGGAAAACGGAATCGAGGATTCACGATGACCGATCGTGATCGTGCCAGTGTCCTTGATTTTCTTGAGTGTGCCGTCCTGCGCGGCAGCGCTGCCGGCGAGCAGGCCGATGGCCGCAATCGTCGTGATCATCGTCTTGAGACGCATCGAAACCCCCGTCAAAGTTCATGCACATCTGGTGATCCAGCATCGTCATGAGGCCGGACCGTAGCTGTGCGGACCCTATCATAGGCGGGCGACCAAATCCCAAAGTTTACAGAGAGAAAAATTGCCTAGCGGCCTGGGTGTCGCGTAAAGCAGTTTGACATCCAAATTATTGAAATTGCTATGCTGTGATACAACTCTCGCGGACCGTCGGGCGGCAGCCATCTCGGAGCAAAGTTCGTATGCCCTTTCTGTCAAGTTGGTTTCGAGCACCCGCCCTCGCTATTGCGGTCCTGCTTACCGTCAACGCATTCGTGCGGGCGGCCGATTATCCGACCCGTCCCGTTACGCTGATTGTGGCCTTTACGCCGGGCGGGCCAAGCGACGTGCTTGCACGTATTGTCGGCAAGAAAATGGAACAGCTGCTTGGCGCGCCGTTCGTGATCGAAAATCGTCCAGGTGCTGGCGGCAATATTGCGGCCGAAACCGTCGCGCGGGCGGCTCCAGATGGCTACACCTTGCTCATGGGCAACAATAGCATCCTTGCAACCAATGAAGCGCTGTACAAACACCTCAACTACAGTCCCGAGAAAGATTTCATTCCGATCACGCTGATTGGCACCCAAGCCAATATCCTCGTGGTTAATCCTGAAGTACCCGTGCGTTCGCTAAAAGAGTTGATCGCGCTCGCGCAGACACAGCCAGGCAAGATCAATTTCGCCTCGTCCGGCTATGGCGCCGCCGCGCATCTCGCCGGCGAACTTTTCAAATCGGAGGCCAAGATCAACATCGTGCATGTGCCCTACAAGGGCGCAGCACCGGCCTTGCAGGATGTGATCGCAGGCCATGACCAGATGATGTTTGCAACAGCTGCGTCCGTCGTCGGCCACATCGAGGGCGGCCGCGTCCGCGCGCTCGCAGTTACGACGCTCAAGCGTACGCAGGTCTTGCCCGACCTGCCGACTATGGACGAAGCCGGCCTCAAAGGTTTCGAGGCAAGCACATGGCATGGATTGGTGGCGCCAGCCGGCACATCACCGCAGGTCATATCGATGCTTCACGATGCAACAGTCAAAGCGCTCAATGATCCGGGCGTGCGCGATTCGCTCGGCAAACTGGGCGTCGACATTGTTGGCGGCACGCCGCAAGAATTTCAGGCCTACATCAAGAGCGAAATCCCCAAATGGACGGCGATCGTGAAAGCCTCGGGCGCCAAACTGGATAATTAGCCGGTGAACAAGATGGAACAAACGAGCGGCGCATTGGCCCACAACGTGCGGCGGCTGGGTCATCTCGATCTGCCCGGCGCGGGACAGGTCACCGTCGCTGGCCAATATGCCTATCTCGGGCATATCCCGAACAAACAAAACCTCGGCACCTCGATCATCGATATTTCAGATCCCAAAAATCCGCGCGTTGCAGCTGCTATCACACTCGATGACGCGACATCGCATAGCCACAAAGTGCGCGTCGTGGGCGATCTGATGATCGTGAATCATGAGCGCAATCCGACCCCGGTTGGCCGGCGTGCCGAGCAACTGCCGGGCGTGCGGCGCGATCTGCGCGAAGCATTTGGCCGTGAGCCAAGCTGCGCGGAGCTGGCTCAGAAGCTCAGTGTCACCGAAACCGATCTGGCTGCCATCGAAGCGGCGGAAAAGCAACCCTATCGCAACGGCGGGTTTCGCATCTACGACGTTGCTAATCCTTCGTCGCCTAAACTCATCCATCATCAATTGACGGGCGGTGTCGGAGTCCATCGCTTCGATATGGACGAACGTTACGCCTATATTTCAACTGAAATGGAAGGCTTCATTGGCAATATCCTGGTGATCTACGATTTGCGCGATCCGCAAAAACCAGATGAAGTTTCACGCTGGTGGATGCCGGGGCAACACATCGCGGTTGGAGAAAAGCCCGGCTGGTCGGGCAAGCGTCATCGTCTTCACCACGCGTTGCGATTCGGAAACGAAATGTGGGCAAGCTGCTGGCATGGCGGCTTCCGCATCGTTGACGTCGCCGATCTGAAAAATCCCAAAACCGTGGCGTCGTACAACTACCACCCGCCGTTTCCCGAGCCGACGCACACGGTCATGCCGGTTCCGGCCAAACTCGGCGGCAGGCGGATTGCGATCGCCATCGATGAAGAGGATCAGGCGCAAAGCGCCAATGAGGAGCAGGCGCGCCGCGGCCGGCCACATGCCGGCATGTCGATTTTTGACGTGAGCGACTATGCGAGTGTGAAGCCGATCTCGCTATTCGAAGTGAGCGAACTGGACTCGCCATTCGCCCGTACGCCAGGCGCCCGATTTGGCGCTCATCAGTTTCACGAGCGCATGTCGGGCACGCTCGTATTCGCGGTCTGGTTTGGTGCAGGATTACGGATTGTCGATGTCGCCGATCCTTCGGCCCCACGTGAAGTCGGTTTTTTCATTCCCGAGCCCGCGGCCGGGCGTGCTGCACCGCAGAGCAACGATGTGATGCTCGACCAACGCGGTCTTATTTATGTCGTGGATCGCGACGTCGGGTTCGACGTGCTCGAATTTAACGGCAACGGCAGGGCGTAGTTCGCGCTCATTCCCCCGCCCGGTAGAATGCTGCGGCATCGGCGGTGAAAGCCTTGCGAGACTGCGGATCGAGATAAAGCATGTGCCCCCCGTGATAGAGCTTGAGTTGTGCGCGGCCAGGAGGATCGAAGGAAGGCAAATGGTCAAGAATATATCGCGTCATCGCATATGGCGTGATCATGTCCGAATAACCGTGCGCGATCATGATGCGAAATGATGGACTGTAGGCGAGCAGCACGCGCAGGTCGTCATCAACGCTGGCCTGGGTGCGACCGCCCTGCCAATCCCAATGGCTTGTCACCTCGCCGTTGAGCAGTGAATATGTTATCTCGGTCTTGAACCCAAGCTCGTTGCGGGCGTAGGACGCCATGGCGCCACCATAGGCGCGTGAGACGACGTCGAGAATCGGATCCGGCGCGCGAGATGCGCGCCGCTCGGGGTAGGGATCATCAACAGCGAAGCTTGCGTCATAGTGGCTGACGACCTTGTTCTCTCCGGAACGGAGAGCTTTCACATACGCATTGGCAGCAAAGCCACGCGCTTGTGTCACCGCGTCAACCGACATGCCTGATAGCATGGCGACGCGTTCATAAAATTCCTTTGCTGCTTTGCCGCCTGGTGGCGTCCCGGCCAAAGTCGTCAAATAGTCTGTCATCGCGAATTGTTCGGCCGCTGCGAGCGCCTCGCTGGTGAATGCATGCCTGCGTTCAAGGTCGGCAGCAGCTAGCGACGGCAGTTGTAACGCTGCGTGGAGCGCCGACTGGTCATCGCCGAAGGTGAGCCAGCCTTCCAGCAGCGGCGACAGCATGACGATACTTGAAATCGTAATGCCTTGACCGCTCTGCAATGCGCGCGCGGTCTTGGCGGCGCGGAACCCGCCGTAGCTCTCGCCAAAAAGATATTTCGGCGAGTCGGCGCGGTTATTTTTGGCGACGTAGAGCGCGATCGCCTTTGCCATTGCGTCGGCATCGCTGCGCACGCTCCAGAACCGCTTGGCATCGTCCGACTTGACCGCGCGACTCCAGCCCGTGCCGATCGGGTCGATCAACACCAGGTCGGTAAAGGCGAGCCAGGTGTCGGGATTGTCGCGCAGGCTTGCGCGTGCGGCGTCGTATCCGCCAGGTCCGAAATCCAGAATGCGTGGTCCGACCAGGCCGAGATGCAGAAAAGCAGATGCCGCACCGGGTCCGCCGTTGAATATAAAGGTGAGTGGACGGTTTGGCGTCGCGTTCTTTGCAACATAGGCGGTGTAAAATACGGACGCGCTCTGGTCTCCGGATTGATCGTAAAAAGCGAGCGTGCCCGCGGTCGCGGTGTAGCTGAGCTTTCCGTCACGCGTATCTATCGAATGTTCGGTCGTCGCATCGGGAGGCAACAGGCGCAGCACGCCTTTGCTCTGGTCGCGCTGCTCAACAGACGGCTTAGGTTGCGCGGGTTGCTTGGCGGCGTTTTGTGCGCCGGCAGCATTGAGCGTGCCGGCAAGCACAAGTGCGGGGAGGATGTGAAAGCAGCGGGAGAGTATCATTGGCACGCCTTGGCTCCTGTGACTGCGTGCTCCCGAATTTGTTTGCCGCTTCGGACCTAACGCCTGCCGCGGAAGTTCGGGCGGCGCTGCTGCGGACTGGGCGAAGGTGCATCACCTTTATGGCGGAAACTGATCCGTCCGCGCTGCAGGTCGTAAGGTGACATTTCCACGATCACGCGGTCGCCAACACCGGTGCGGATGCGGAACTTGCGCATCTTGCCCGCTGTGTAAGCCAGCACCTCATGCTCGTTGTCGAGCTTGACCCGGAAATTGCCGTCCGGCAGCACTTCCGTGACCGTGCCGTCGAACTCGAGCAGTTCTTCCTTCGCCATCCAGTTGTCTCCAGTTGCCCTAGCGTGTGCGGTGACCGGCATTGCGGTGCGGTTCGCCCGAACGCTGCATAAATCTAACAGTTCCCAAACCGTTTGGCTCGCCTTGCGACGTTCTGACTTGCGAAGGTTCGCCTTGCGGATGCTTGCCGTGTTGGGCCTCCCGGTGACCGTTCTGGCCCCCCTTGCGACCCGGATGGCCGCCGCCATGGCTGCGCTGCGAACGCTTGCCATGATTATCCGGACGGCCGTTATGGCGTCCAGCCGGATGATGCGGCGCGGGAGCCTGTATAGCGCGCCCCGTGCGCCGGTCCGTTGACGGTATCGACATGCGGATCAGGCGCTCGATGTCGCGAAGAAAGGCCCGCTCCTCATGATCGCAAAAGGAGATCGCTACGCCCTCGGCGCCAGCACGTGCGGTGCGCCCGATGCGGTGGACATAGCTTTCGGGAATGTTCGGGAGATCATAGTTGATCACATGGCTGACGCCGTCGACGTCGATACCACGGGCAGCAATATCCGTGGCGATGAGCGTACGCAATTTGCCGGTGCGAAAGGCTGCGAGCACGCGCTCGCGTTGGCTTTGCGACTTGTTTCCGTGAATGGCCTCGGCGGCAATGCCGCTCTTGTTGAGAGTACGCACCACCTTGTCGGCGCCATGTTTGGTCCGGGTAAATACCAACACGCGGTCGATCGCCTCGCTTTTGATGACCTCAGCGAGCAACGCCGCCTTTGAAGCCTTTTCGGTCAGGATGACGCGTTGGGCAACGCGCTCTGCGGTCGTGGCCTGGGGCGTGACAGCGACGCGCGCAGGGTCACGGAGCATGTGGGCGGCAAGTTGCACGATCTGTTGCGGCATGGTCGCCGAGAAGAACAAGGTCTGCCGCTCTTTCGGCAGCATCGCGACAATTTTCTTGATGTCATGGATGAAGCCCATGTCGAGCATGCGATCGGCTTCGTCCAATACCAGTACTTCGACCTGGTCGAGGCGCAGCGCGCGGCTTTGCACGAGATCGAGCAGCCGGCCAGGCGTTGCAACAAGGACTTCGGCGCCCCGGGACAATGCACGGATCTGGCGGTTGATCGGCACGCCGCCGATTGCCAGCGCGATCTCCAGCGGACGAATGTGACGGCCATAGGTGCGGAAGCTGTCGGCGATCTGTCCGGATAATTCCCGTGTGGGTGAAAGCACCAGTACGCGGCAGGATTTCTGCGCGGGACGCTGACGCTTGTTGAGCAGGTGGTTCAGGATCGGCAGCGCGAAGGCCGCGGTCTTGCCGGTGCCGGTCTGTGCAATGCCAATGACGTCGCGTGTCTGGCACACGAGGGGAATAGTCTGGGCCTGAATCGGAGTTGGGGTGGTGTATTTTTCTTCTGCGAGAGCGCGAAGGATCGGCGCTGCGAGGCCGAACTCGTTAAATGAAGTCAAAAAGTCTCTTTCTTATAGGGCGAACCGGCCCACTGCCTGTGCAGCCGGCGGAGTCGCGGGGTTCTTAAAGACATCCCGCGTGGCCAGGGTTGTCGACGAGGTTGGAGAAACGGAAGAGGCGGGGCGAAATTCGTTTTAAAGAGTTTCGTGCACGCAGCCCGCAAACCCGAGATCGGGTCCTTCATCCGTTGCGGCTCATATGACAGCCGGCGGTGTCCTTTTCAAGGCCGATGTTCTTTTATCCGACCGAATGATGAACAAAATGATGAACACGGGTTGCTCGGGGCCCGATGGACAAGCCAAGTGAGATCATGGAAGGTCAGGCCGAAAATCCAATTTTGGGACGAAATAGACCCCCGGAGCCGTTGAAATGTCATTTCCCAGGGCTTCCCAGGCCCTTTCTCGCTTTACCGTTCTTGATCTTACCCGCGTTCGTTCGGGACCAACCTGTGTCCGCCAACTCGGTGACTGGGGCGCCAACATCATCAAGATCGAGACGCCGCCGCATTTGGTCGATGGTGAGGGCCCGGGCGGTCCCCGCGAAGGCTCCGATTTCCAAAATCTTCAGCGCAACAAACGCGGCATGACGCTCGACCTGAAATCGCCGCAGGGTCTCGCGGCATTCAAGCGCATGGTCGATAAAGCCGATGTGGTGGTCGAGAACTTCCGCCCCGACGTGAAAGACCGCCTCGGAATCGATTACGAGTCCCTTCGCAAGGTGAATAAACGCATCATCCTCGCCAGCATTTCCGGTTTCGGTCAGGACGGCCCTTACGCCAAGAGGCCGGGCTTCGATCAGATCGCGCAAGGCATGGGCGGGCTGATGTCGGTCACCGGCGCGCCAGGCGGCGGACCGATGCGGGTCGGCATTCCGGTTGCCGACCTCACCGCCGGGCTATTTTGCGCGCTCGGTATTCTGACGGCGCTGCTGGAACGCGAGACCTCCGGCGAAGGCCAGTGGGTGTCGACTTCGCTGTTGCAAGCGCAGATTTTCATGCTCGACTTCCAGGCGTCACGCTTCCTGACAGAAGGCGTGGTATCGAAGCAGGCCGGCAACAATCATCCGACCTCGATTCCGACCAGCGTATTCAAGACCAAAGACGGATATTTGAATATCGCGGTTGCAGGAGTGGTGATTTGGGAGCGTTTCTGCAGGGCGGTCGGCCATCCGGAGTGGATCGCGTCCCCGGACTACAAGACCGGCAAGCTGCGGCTGCAGAACCGCGACACACTCAACGCCGAAATTGACAAAGTGACGGCGACGAAATCGAGCGCCGAGTGGGTGGAGATTTTCAACAAGGTTGGCGTGCCTTGCGGCCCGATTTATTCGATCGATCAGGTGTTCGCCGATCCGCAGGTCAAGCATCTCGGCATGGCGCAGGAATCGGCGCGATCAGATGGCAGCCGGCTTGGGCTCGTCGGTCAGCCGTTCAAGCTGTCGCGCACGCCGAGCAGGATCGCGGCGCGACCGCCAAATCTCGGCGAGCACACCGACGAAGTGCTCAAGGAATTTGGCTTTTCCGATAAAGATATCGCCGAGTTGCGTGCAGCCAAGGCGGTTTAAGGAGGAAGTGGATGTCGCAGACCGACACGATGCTGTCGCACAAAGAAGGTAAGGTCGGTTACCTGACCTTCAACAATCCTGAGCGCCACAACGCCGTTTCCCTTGAAATGTGGGAGGCGGCATCGGGGTTTCTTGAAGAGTTCCGGAAGGACAAAAATATTCGCGTCGTCGTCGTCACCGGGGCTGGCGGCAAAGCTTTTATATCGGGTGCCGATATTTCTAAATTCGAGAAGGAGCGTTCGACCCAGGAAGGCGTCGACCGCTACAACGCTGCGGTCGATCGTGCAAACAATGCCTTCTACACTTTTCCCAAACCGACCATCGCCATGATCCGTGGTTATTGCATCGGCGGTGGAGTTGGGCTCGCTTTATGCTGCGATATGCGCATTTGCACCGACGGCTCGAAGTTCGGCGTGCCCGCGGCCAAGCTCGGTCTCGGCTACCGGTACGACGGTCTTAAGAAGCTTGTCGATCTCGTCGGCCCATCCTTCGCGAAAGAGATCTTTTTCACGGCTCGCCAATTCACGGCCGCAGAGGCGCAAGTGATGGGCTTGGTCAACCGAGTTTTGCCGGATGGGGAGCTTGAGAGCTACGTCAAGGACTATGCCGAAACCATCGCGACCAATGCACCACTGACGATCGACTCCGTGAAGTACATTGTCGGCCAAGCGGTTACCGACGAAAGCAAGCGCGATCTGAAGAAATGTGATGAGCTGGTGCAGGCCTGTTTCGCCAGCAATGACTACAAAGAAGGTCGCAAGGCTTTCATGGAAAAACGCAAGCCGGCATTTACCGGCTCATAAACAATACAGCCGCGGCAAGCGGCGCGTGCAGGGGAGGAAGTGCGTGGCGTCTGTCGAGTTACGGGATTTGACCAAACGATATGGCCCCGTCGCGGTAGTCGACGACATATCGCTTACCATCGGGCACGGTCATCTGGTCTGTTTGCTGGGGCCCTCCGGCTGCGGCAAAACGACGACGCTGCGATTGATTGCAGGGTTTGTCGAACCGAGCGCAGGTGAAATCCGCGTCGGCGATAAATTAGTGTCTTCACCAACGCATACGTTACCGCCCGAACGGCGCAACATGTCGATGATCTTTCAAAGCTATGCGTTGTGGCCCCACATGACCGTGGCGGAGAACATTGTCTATGGCCTGAAGCTGCGGAAAATGGATCGCAACACAATTGCCAAGAAGCTCCAGGCCATTCTCGGCACCACGCGGCTTGCCCCATTGGCACAGCGCTATCCGGGCGAACTATCCGGCGGTCAGCAGCAGCGCGTAGCGCTCGCGCGCGCGCTGATTGTGGAGCCGGAAACGCTGTTGCTCGACGAACCCCTATCCAATCTCGACGCCAATCTACGCGAGGAGATGCGTTTCGAGGTTCGTCGGCTGCACGACACCTATCGCTACACGACCGTATATGTCACGCATGACCAGTCCGAGGCGATGACGACCGCCGATCTGATCGCGGTGATGAACGCCGGCAAGATTGAGCAGGCTGGATCGCCCGAAGAAATCTATGACCGGCCACGATCTGAATTCGTGGCGCGATTTATCGGTTCGAGCAATGTCCTCAAAGGCAAAGGTCTGGATGTTTCCCGGGTCGATTTTGCCGGAACCGTGTTGCGATGTAGCGGCGAAAAGATCAATTCGGGTGCGGCGACGCCGGTTTCCATTCGTCCGCACGACATCGTCATTTCTGCATCTCAGAGGCAGGGAGAAAATATCGTGCCGGCAATCGTCGTGCGGCAGGTCTTCCTTGGTGGCAGCCGGGACTATATGGTTGAGGCGAAAGATGGCACGCAACTACGCGTAGTCACCGCGGCGGGCGACAATATTCCGCAAGGCAGCGCCGTTTGGCTGCACTTACCGCCGGAGCGCTGCCGTGCGCTAAGCGGGTAACAGTATCGCGGGGCGACGAACGACAAGTGGAGGATCAACACCAATGAAAAACCCAATAATTTCACGTCGAGATGCACTAATCGGTTCAAGTGCGCTTGCCGTCAGCGCAGCCTTTTCAACCAAGGTCATGTCTGCTGCGCCAGCGGCGAGCGCTATCACGCCCCAACTGGTCGAGGCGGCGAAAAAAGAAGGCAAGGTCGTTTGGTATACGTCGGTCGATTTGCCGCTCGCCGAGAAGATTGCCAAATCCTTCGAAGCGAAATTTCCTGGCGTTGCCGTGCGCGTTGAGCGCACCGGCGCTGAGCGCGTTTTTCAGCGTATTGGCCAGGAATACGGCAGCAACATCCACGCGGTTGACGTGGCAAATTCATCTGATGCCGCGCACTTCATTGTCTGGAAGAACAAGGGGCTTCTGGAGGCTTACGTGCCGGAAGACGTTGCAAAGTTTTATCCGGCTGAGCACAAGGATGCGGACGGTACCTATGCCAGCTTTCGCGTCTGGGTGTGCATTATCGCGTACAACACCAATCTTGTAAAAAAGGAAGAGGCTCCCAAGAGCTTTGCTGATCTGCTCGACCCGAAATGGAAAGGGAAGATCGTCAAAGCGCATCCTGGTTACAGTGGTACCATTATGACCGCGACCTATCAGATGCAACGCGATCTCGGCTGGAGCTTTTTTGAGAAGCTAGCCGCGCAGAACATCATGCAGGTCCAGTCGTCTGCTGATCCGCCGAAGCGACTGGCGCTCGGCGAACGCGCGGTTATGGCCGACGGGAACGAATACAATATCTTCCAGATCAGCGAAAAAGGTGGCCCCGTCGCGCCGGTCTACGCAACCGAAGGCTCGCCGTTGATCGTCGGACCCACCGGAATGTTCAAGGCGGCGCCCAATCCAAACGCTGCAAGGCTGTTCTGCAACTACAGCTTCACGCCGGAATGCCAGCAGTTGATTATCGACGTTGGTGGTTTGAGGTCTATGCACCCGATCACCAAGGAAAAGCCCGGGCGCATGCCATTCAAGCAGATCAAGGTCATGAAAGACGATCCCGCCGCGGTCGAAAAAATGAGCGATGAGATCAAGCAGCACTACGTCAAGATTTTTCACGTCTGAGTAGCTTTAACAATTCCGGGCGCGGTAGCTTTGGGCTCCCGCATTCGGAACGGAATTCAGGTGACATGACCATCGTTTTGCCTGCGCGCGCTGAACGCCGCGGTTTCGGGATCGATGTTTCGAAACCGGTGCTTTATTTGTTCGCGGCAATTCTTTGTATACTGATCGTGTTGCCCATGTCGTGGCTGTTTCTGTACAGCCTGACCGATGCGCAAGGCGCGTTCACGCTCGGCAATTTCTATCGGCTATTCACTGAGTCGTCGTTCTACGATCCGCTGGTCACCACCTTCATACTCGCAACGTCATCGGCGTGCATCTGCTGTGCTGTTGCGGCACCCATGGGTTGGCTGGTGGCACGTACAGACCTACCGTTCAGCCATGTTATCCGCGCTCTCGTCACAGCGTCATTTGTGACGCCGCCATTCCTTGGCGCAATCGCCTGGGAGCTCCTTGCGGCGCCAAACAGCGGCCTGTTGAACAAGGTGGCGCGCGACTGGTTCGGAATGGCGCCGGACCAGCATCTCTTCAACATCTATACGCTGCCAGGGATTATCTTTGTGATCTCTTGCTACACGTTCCCTTACGTATTTGTGCTGGTCGCCAATTCGCTCGACCGGACGCCGGGAGAGCTCGAAGATGCCTCCTCTATTCTTGGCGGCGGCCGCTGGTACACCGCTCGGCGGGTTACCATTCCGCTGGTGCTACCCGCCTTGCTCGCCGGAGCGCTGGTCGCGTTTTTGCAGGCAATGACATTATTTGGCTCACCGGCAATTCTCGCTTTGCCGGCCGGGTTCCACACGATGACGACCAAGATCTGGAGTTTGTTCCAGTTTCCCCCCAAGCCCGAACTCGCAGCTGCTGCCGCCCTGCCACTGCTCGTGCTCACAGTTATTCTGCTGCGCGCCGAGCATATGATCCTTGGCCGCCGTGGCTATTCGGTCGTCGGGGGAAAATACGGTGCGCCGCGTCTCATTCCGCTGCACCGCTGGCGCTGGCCTGCCTTCGCGCTGTGCTTGATCGTGCTGCTCAACCCCGTGTTCCTGCCCTATGCGGCGCTGTTCAACGCGGCCTTTTCGCCGGTGGCCTCCACATTTCTCACCGTGCAAAATTTCACGCTGCAAAATATTAATTTCGTGCTGTTTGAATTGTCGGCTGCTTCGCTCGCTTTGAAAAATACGGTAATTTTGGGCACCGCAACCGCCACTATCGGCACAGCCATTGCGTTAGTGATTGCTTATGTGACCGCGCGGCAGGCGGTTTCCGGTTGGCGTGTTTTGGGATTTCTCGCCACCGCGCCTATCGCAATTCCCGGCATCGTGCTCGGTGTCGGTCTGTTCCTGAGTTATACGCGCCCGCCTTTTGTCCTCTATGGCACATTGTGGATCCTGCTGGTCGCCTTTGTGACAATCGCCTTACCATCAGCCTACCAGCAGCTTCAGGCCGCATTCCGGACGATCCATCCCGAACTTGAGGACGCAAGCCGCATTCTTGGTGCCACACGCTTGCGTTCGCTGTGGCAGATCACGGCGCCGCTTTTGCGCACCGGTGTGATCGCAACCTGGTGCTTCATCTTCGTCGGTGTAATGCGTGAATTGTCTGCGGCGATCATTCTGTTCACGTCGGAGACCAAAGTGATATCCGTCCTGATCTATGATCTAAATGAAAGCGGGGATCTCGGCGCGATCTCGGTTATCGGCTTGGGCATGCTATTGATCACCTTTAGCGTTGTTATCGCTGTGAACCGAATTCCCGGTTTCGGCAATGTGCGTTTCCGCACCTAGTTCCCCATGACAGCGAAGCTTCCTGCCACCTCGGTCGCCGAGCATCTTGCCCAGCATATTGCCGCCCAGCGCGCCAACCAGCTGCCGGCTGGGGTGCGACAAAAGTGTGAAGATCTGTTGATCGACGTCGTCGGTCTTTGCGTGACCGCTCGCAATGAGGACTACATCAAAAGTGCGATCGCCGGTTGCGACGACGAGGGTCAATGTACTGCGATCGGGCATGGTCGTACTTTCAGCTCAGCCAGCGCGGCTTTCGTCAACGGCACCGCGGCGCACGGCGAGGATTTCGACGACACTTTCGAAGGCGGGCCCGTGCACGCTGGCGCGGTGATCGTCCCTGCTGTGCTGGCGGCATGTGAGCGGCATAGACCGGAAGGCCCCGCGGTCCTGCTCGGCATTGCGGTTGGTACGGAAATCATGTGTCGCTTGAGCACCGTCGTCCCCAAGGCCGTACACAAGGCTGGCTTTCATCCCACCGCTATTTTCGGCGTGATGGGCGCTTCCGCTGGTGTGGGTGCGGCGCTCCGTCTCAACACCAAGCAGCTCGTTGACGCGCTCGGCATTGCTGCGAGCTTCGCTGGAGGCATTATTGAATACCTCGCCGAAGGCGCGTGGACTAAGCGCCTTCATCCGGGCTGGGCTGCACAATCCGGTATACGTGCGGCGTTGCTGGCACGCGGCGGCTTCTCCGGCCCGCGAACAGTGTTTGAGGGCGTGCACGGTCTATTCCACGGATTTGCCCACACGACACAAGGCGACTACGACGCGCTCGTCGGCGAATTCGGTAAGCACTGGGTCACGGAGACGTTGGCATTCAAACCATATCCTTGTGGAACCATGGCGCACCCGTATGTCGATTGTGCCCGGCGTCTTGCCGCACGCGGGATCAGGCCAGGTGACGTAAAGGAGCTGATTTGCGAGGTGGCGGAAGGCACGGTGCACCGTCTATGGGAGCCGCTCCCCGACAAGCAGCGCCCACCCAACGGCTATGCGGCGAAGTTTTCTACGCCTTTTATTCTTGCCACTGGGTTTGTACGTGGCGGCGTCGGACTTGATGCCTTTACCGAGCAAGCAGTGCGTGACGAAGACGTGCTCGCCCTTTCAGCCAAGGTGCGCTACGTCATCGATCCTGATAATCCCTATCCCAATAACTTCACTGGCCACATTCGGGCAGTACTCAATGACGGACGTGTGATTGAGGAGCGGCAGCCCCATTTCCGCGGTGGTGCGCGCGAACCGCTCACGCGTGCCGACATTGAGGAGAAGTTCAAACTGAATCTTCGTCACGGCGGATGGGATGCCAAACGCGCCGCCGCCGCGCTTGAGCGGCTTACAAAACTTTATGACGGGAAGATCGATCTGGAATTCTTGCGAGGGTGACGGTATGAGGGCCGGTCATGACAAACGGAATGATTGATGAGTAACACGGAGCTCACGGGCAAAGTCGCCATCGTCACCGGTGCTGGACGCAACATCGGCCGCGCGATTGCGCTGGCGCTGGGTCATGCCGGCGCCACTGTCGTGGTGAATGTGCGCTCCAATCAGGCGGAAGCCGACAACGTTGTGCACGAGATCGAAGTGGCCGGCAGCAAGGCGGTCTCCGTCATCGGGGATATTGGCGAAGAAAAAACGGCTGTCGCGCTCGCCGATACAGCAATCAAACGCTTTGGCCGCATCGACATCCTTGTGAATAATGCTGCTCTCCGCCGTGAAAAGCCTATCGACGAAATGAGTTATTCCGACTGGCGCGAGGTGATGAACGTGATCCTCGATGGTACGTTCCGGTGCGTGCACGCCTGCCTGCCGGCTTTGAAAAAGAATGGCGGGAGCATCATCAATATCGGAGGGATGAGCGCGCATATTGGATCGAAAGACCGCGCCCATGTAATTACGGCAAAGGCCGCGCTGGTTGGGTTTTCTCGAGCGCTCGCCCATGATCTTGCCGCTGACAAAATCACCGCAAACTGCGTGGTGCCCGGCGCGATCGAAACGACGCGCGTGGCTTCGTCGCAGCAACCTGCTCATCATCTGACCCACGGCACCATCACCGGCGAGCGCGGCAAATCCGAAGATGTTGCCGCCATGGTGCGCTATCTCTGCGGCCCCGGTGGCCGCTATGTCACCGGGCAGACCATTCACATCAGTGGCGGCGCCTATCTAGGGTCGTAGTGTCCGAGGCGGGGTGGCCGCTTTGGCACTAAAGTGCTAATCCAGCACAGCGATTGTTCCGGGTCACAACGAGGGTCCTTATGTATTCCGATCTTGGTCTTTACATCGACGGCAAATGGCTCAACGGCGAAGGTCGCAAGGGCGAAGACGTGATCAATCCGGCGACAGGTAAAGCGCTTGCGCACCTGCCGCATGCGAGCAAATCGGACCTCGATGCAGCGCTTGCCGCCGCCGAAAAAGGTTTCACGGCGTGGAGGGCAACCTCGGCCTATGACCGTTCCAAGATCATGCGCAAAGCCGCCGATCTGCTGCGCGAACGGTTCGATCACGTTTCAAAAGTCATGACCCAGGAACAAGGCAAGGTCTATGTCGAGTCGCGCGCGGAAGTGCTGACCAGCGCCGACATCATCGATTGGTATGCCGAGGAAGGCCGCCGCACTTATGGCCGCGTGGTTCCGGGCCGTCAGAAGGGTGTGCGTCAAATCGTGCTACAGGAGCCTGTCGGCGTCGTTGCGGCATTCACGCCCTGGAATTTCCCGACCCTGACACCGGTTCGTAAAATTGCGGGCGCGCTCGCGGCCGGCTGCTCGATCATCATCAAGGCCTCTGAAGAAACGCCGGGCGGCTGTGTCGAGCTGGTGAAATGTTTTGCCGATGCCGGCCTGCCGGCAGGCGTCCTCAATCTGGTCTTCGGGGTGCCGGCGGAAGTGTCCGAGCACCTGATTCCGAAGAAGTCGGTCAAGAAAATTTCATTTACCGGTTCGGTGCCGGTCGGCAAGCATCTTGCGGCTCTCGCAGCCAAGGGTATGAAGAAGGCGACGATGGAACTCGGCGGACATTCGCCGGTCGTTGTGTTCGAAGACGCCGATCCCGAGAAGACTGCCGACACGATCGCGGCGTTCAAATATCGCAACGCCGGCCAAGTCTGCATCTCGCCGACGCGTTTCTACGTGCACGAAAAGAACTACAACAAGTTCGTCGCCCGCTTCACCGAATATGCCAAGGGCCTGAAACTCGGTGATGGTATGGAGAAGGGTATTACCCTGGGCCCGCTTGCCAATCCGCGCCGACTCGACGCCATGGAAAGTTTCGTCAACGACGCCAAGGACCGCGGCGGCAAGGTGACGACCGGAGGCTCACGCCACGGCAACCAGGGTTTCTTTTTTCAGCCAACCGTCATTACCGACGTGCCCGACGATTCCAAAGTCATGACCGAAGAGCCGTTTGGCCCGCTTGCGCCGATTGTGCCGTTTAAGACCTTCGACGAAGTGGTGGAGCGCGCCAATTCACTTCAGTTCGGCCTTGCTGCTTACGCCTTCACCACGTCCGACAAGAATGCGTCAGCGATCAGCGATGCGCTCCAATCGGGGATGGTCGGCGTCAACAGTATCGCCATCTCGACACCAGAGACGCCGTTCGGCGGCATCAAGGAATCCGGTTACGGTTCCGAAGGCGGCATCGAAGGTCTGCAGGCCTACATGAACACAAAGTTCATCTCGCAGGCATAAGACGCTCTACTTCGCCATCGCCTTCTGACACGCCTCCCATACCTTGGCGGGCGTCGCGGGCATGTCCATGTGGTCGGCCGCGCCGTTCGGAATAGCATTCGAGATTGCGTTCATCACGGCCGCAATAGCCGCTGTCGTGCCGGCTTCACCGGTGCCCTTCACGCCGAGCGGATTGGACTTGGCCGGCGTCGGGCGCAGCGCTTCGCGCAATTCGACCGGCATGGTGTGGGCGTGCGGCATGCCGTAGTCCATGAACGAGCCGGTTACCAATTGCCCGCTCGTTGAATCGTAGACCGCGTTCTCCACCAGCGCCTGGCCAAGCCCCTGCGCGATCGACCCATGGACCTGCCCCTCGACAACCCTCAAGTCGAGCGGATTGCCGCAATCGTCCACCGCCGTGTAGGTCACAAGATCGACGAATCCAGTATCGGGATCGATTTCGACCTCGGCGATATGACAGCCATTGGGGAATGTGAGCGGTGTCTCGGCCTTGTCCTTGGTGTCGAGATTCTCCCCCATTTCCTTGGCGCGCCGCGCGGTGTCAAACAGTGAAATCCTGCGGTCGGTGCCGACCACTTCGAAGCCGCCATTGCGGTACAAAATGTCTTGTCCAGACGCTTCAAGCAGCGCCGATGCGATTTTCTTGCCTTTGGCCAGCATTATATCGGCCGTATGGACGATGGCGTTGCCGGCGCACATGGCTGAGCGTGAGCCGACCGAAGCGTTGCCGGTGAGCCCAAGCGCGGTGTCGCCATGCCGGTGCTCGATCTTGCGGGCATCGATACCGAGCTTGTCGGCGAGCAGGCGACCGAACACGGTGGCGTGGCTCTGACCGGTCGACTGCACATTGCAACCAAGGATCATTTTGTCGCCACCGGGAAATGCGACCGAGGCCTGTTCCATCGGGGTCGCGCCGGAATGCTCCAGCATGCAGGAAATGCCAATGCCGCGCAGCTTCTTGCGCCGTGCGGCTTCGCGTTTACGCTTGTTGAAATTGGCGTAGTCGGAGAGTTCCAGCGCCTGTTCGACAATTCCCGGAAAATCGCCGCTGTCGTAGGTATTGCCAATCGCGGTCTTGCAGGGGATTGCTGACGGCGGAATGAGGTTCTTCTTGCGAAGGCGCAAAGGGTCGATGCCGGTGACGCGCGCGGCTTCCTCGACCACGCGCTCGAGCACGTAATTCGCTTCCGGTCGTCCGGCCCCGCGATAGGGCGCGATCGGTACTCTGTTGCTGAAATAGCAGGCAACGGACACGTCCACTTTGGGAATACGGTACATGCCGGGCAGGCAGCGCGCGAAGTTATTGGTATTGATGTTGATCCCGGCGTTGGCCACATAAGCACCCTGATTGCACAAATGACGCACGCGCAAGGCGAGAAATTTGCCATTATCGTCGAGCGCAAGTTCGGCATGGGTGACGGCATCGCGCGCCTGCGCGTCGCTGACGAAGGCCTCCGAACGCGTCGATTGCCAATGAACGGGACGGGAGATCTTGCGTGCGGCCACGAGTAGCGCGACATATTCCGGGTAGACGGTTGTTTTCATACCGAAGCCGCCGCCGACGTCTCCGGTGATTACGCGCAATTTTTCGTTCGGAACGCCCATGATGGAGGCCGCCTGGCTGCGCAATGAGTCAGCGCTTTGCGAACAGGCATACAGCGTGTAGCTCTCGCTCGCGGCGTCGTACTCGCCCGTGGCCCCGCGCGTCTCCAGCGACGCAACGACCATGCGCTGATTGGTTACAGTCACTTTCGCCACATGCGTCGCCTTCGCGATGATCTCGGCGACATCGCGGTCGTTCTGTTCATCGGGAACCGGTCCCGGCCAGTCGACGCACAGATTGCCCGGTGCCTCGGGATGTAATTGGGTCGCTGCTTTCATCGCCGCGTCGAGGTCGACCACCGGTGTCAGCTCTTCGTATTCGACCTGCACGAGGTCGGCGGCGTCCTGGGCGGCAGCGTGGCTTTCCGCCACGACCATTGCGACCAGGTCGCCGGCATGCATCGCCGTTTCCGCGAGCGCGGGGCGGAATGGCAACGCCATCTTGGCTCCGCCACGGCCGGCGACCGGCGGGTGACGCGAAATGCCGCCGATACCGGCTGCCTTCACGTCTGCGGCGGTGAGCACCGCTAGTACACCTTTGGCTTTGTGCGCCGCGTCCGCGTTCACCGACACAACGCGGGCATGCGCATGCGGGGAACGTATAAACGCCGCGTAGGCCGCATTGGGCAGGCGCGGGTCGTCCATGAAATGACCGGTCCCGCGCACAAGGGCGTTATCTTCTACGCGCGGCGAATGCTTGGGGGCAGGATTGCTTGTCATCGGAAATCCGGACATGCGCTTGCGGGGCCCCGTTTATAGCTCAAAGGAAAGGAGACGACAGGGGCTTGCGTCTCTGTGCCGCCTGCGGCACTCAGGCGCTCCTCGCCGCCGGATCGGCGGTGTCTTTCGGGTGGTGAAATGAGCAAAGTGCGAACGATTGACACTCATACGCATGTGTTGACGGAAGAAACCGCCGCGCTGCTGCGCAAGGAAGCTGCCAAGGTTCCGGTGACCATCACACCGATCGACGTAGCGTCAGCGACGCTTGATGTTGGCGGTGTTGCCTATCGGCCTTTTCCGCGCGGCGGGTTTGACATCGCGCATCGCCTTCGCGACATGGATGAGGCTGGTGTGGATGTGCAGGTGCTGTCGGCAACGCCGCAGACATATCTCTACAACCAGGAGCCGGCGCTCGGTGCTGCCACCGCGGCGATCCAGAACGACCAAATCGCAAAACTGGTGAAGCAAAATCCGCAGCAGTTCATGGGCATTGCTACCCTGCCCATGCAGGCGCCGGAAAAGGCAGCCGATGAACTCAGGCGCGCGATGACCAAGCTCGGTTTACGAGGGACCATGTTTGCGTCCAACATTATGGGCAAAAATCTCGACGACCCCAGCTTTGAGCCGCTTTGGGCAACGGCAGAAGAGCTTGGCGCGTTTGTTTTTGTGCACCCGAACAACGTGGCCGGCGCCGACCGGATGAAGTCTTATTACCTGAACAATCTGATTGGTAATCCGCTCGACACCACCATCGGCGCGGCCTGTCTGTATTTTGGCGGAGTCCTCGACCGTCATCCGAAATTGACGGTCGTGCTCGCTCACGGGGGCGGCTTTACACCGTATCAGGCAGCGCGCTGGGAGCATGGATGGCAGGTTCGAGCCGAGCCAAAGAAGAATATTTCAAAGCAGCCGGAGAATATCGCGAAGCGGTTTTTTTACGACACGATCCTGCATTCAGGGCCGGTATTGGAATTCATGATCGGGCATGTCGGTGCCGACCGTGTCATGCTTGGCAGCGACTATCCCTACGATATGGGCATGATGGATTGCGTCAGGCATGTACGTTCATTGAAAATTTCAGACGCGGACAAAACAGCGATTCTGAGCACTCGCGCCGAAACCCTGCTGGCTGGACAACAATGAACGTGCAAGCTCCAAAGGCAGCGCACGTTCCTACCGCTTCAATCACGGGATTGATCGTTGATGCAATGGTCAAAGTCGGAGTGCCGGAGCACGACGCCGGCAAAATCGCCGAGCTCATGCTGGAAGCGGATCTCACAGGTGCGGACGCGCACGGCGTATTCCGTCTCATGCAATATGTGCAGCGGCTCAAGCTTGGCTCGACCAATCCACGACCCAACATCACGGTCAATCGCACGGCGCCGGCAACCGCGCTTGTCGATGGCGATAATGGCATGGGTCATCTGGTTGTAGCGCGAGCAGCCGAAACGGCGATCGGTCTTGCTCGTGAATGCGGCGTTGCCTGGGTTGGTTGCCGCATGTCCGGACACGCCGGCGCCGCCGGCGTCTATGCCGCGCTGCCGTTAAAAGCCGATATGGTCGGTCTTTATTCGGCGGTGGCGAATGCGAACCACATGCCATTGGCTGGTGGGGCCGAACCGGTATTGGGCACGAACCCCGTCGCCATTGCCATTCCGGCCGGTGAGGAAGCGCCGATCGTGCTCGACATCGCGACCTCAATAGTGTCCTACGGCACAATCAAAAACCATCGTTTGCAAAACAAGCCGCTCAAGGACGATTGGATGATCGATCCAAAAACCGGGAAGGCGGTCATCGATCCGCACAAGAGTGCGGAGGCGCTCTTGTTGCCGATGGCGGGTTACAAGGGAGCAGGACTAGCGCTTATGCTCGGGCTGCTTGCGGGCACGCTCAACGGTGCGCTATTTGGTCGCGACTGTGTCGATTTCAATGCCGAACCGGATCGAGTTACCAACACCGGACAGTTTGTGCTTGCACTCGATCCCAGTCGATTTCAGCCGCTCGAACAATTCAAGGCAGAGGTGGACCGGCATATCCGCGAGCTGCGCAACACGCAGGCGCTGCCCGGTCAAAGTGTTCGGCTTCCCGGCGAACAGCGCGCACAGCGGCGTACCGACCGATTGCACAACGGGTTACCGCTTGCGCCTGAGCTCTTGATGCAGCTGGATAAACTCGCGGCAGAGCTGTCGATAAAGCCGCTCGCGAAGCGCGGATAGGCCGCGCGGGGATCACATAACGGCCGCATTTTTAGTGCCCAAGGGAACAAATCGCACAAAACGCCGTTCCATCCGCGGCACGCTCTCGGTCAGCGCGGTGCCATCCGGGTTGCGTAGATCAATTGTAAAATTAAATCGATGAAGCTGATCGAAAATAAAGAGATAGCAGCGTGGGTTAGGCGGATACTGGCACGCGTCAGTTTGCTTTTGGCAAGTGGCGTCGCATTGTCCGCAATTCCCATGCCCAGCGTTTCGAGCGAGAACACCTTCGATCGCATCCAGGCCGGCGAGTGGGTAGTGGCGTCGATGTATTGGGAGGACAAGCTTGTTTCGACGGGCAAGTCCTTCAATCCGATTGGCTGGCACGCCGCACACAAGACGTTGCCGATTGGGACTTTAATCCGCGTATCGAATCCCAAAAACCACCGATCGATCAACGTGACGATCAACGATCGTGGTCCGTTCGTGCCAAACCGCGATCTTGATCTGAGTCTCGGGGCCGGCACGCTGTTGGGGCTGCAAGGCCTCGGCACGGTCTATATGGAAGTCCTGTCGATCCCGCCCATCAAGAACATGCACCGGCCGGTCGTCGAAAGCTTGTTTGCCGTGAACGACGCGAACGCCAATTGCGTCGGCGTTTCGGCCTGTTAGCGCGCTCGAAGAAGCGAGCGGCTCAAACGGCCACAAATCGCGCAACTATAGTTAACGACACGTTAACCTAAAAAGGTAAACGCCGTTTAAGGAATACGAACAATTTGTTAACTATTAAGCGTAAGGGGCGGGGTGAAGGTTTGCGCTCAGTGCGGCCCTTGAGTTGCGCTCAACGCCTGCCGATCGGCCTGGGCCACGAAAGTCCCGCCGCAACGCATCCAATCCTGTCTCTGTTCGTCGGCCTGCGTATGGTTGAACGCGGGCGCGCGCTGCTGTGTTGCCTACGGAGGAATGGTTTAGTGACGGCGGGGATTTTACTCAGCGGCCAGACGCGCGGCGAGTTGATGGAGTTCAGCGCCGCCGGATCGTGGACGGCTGAATATGCCAGCGCGATCGAACCGCAAGTCGACGCTGTAACGCGGACCGTCACGGCGCGCAGCATTGCCATCAATATTGCACGCATCGACTATCTCGATACTTACGGCGCGTGGTTGCTCGAACGTACTCTGCGAAACTGGACAAGCGAAGGCCGCCAAGCGCGACTTGTGGGGCTGCGCGAGGATTACCGCGGTCTGTTCGACAAAGTGCATTCGGGCACGCAGACGCTGTCGCCGCCGCCGCCAAAGCGCAACAGCATCATGGCAACGCTGGAAAGCGTCGGCATGACCATGTCAACCGTGGGTGCCGATCTTGTCCTGTTGGCGCAAATGCTCGGCTCCATCATTATCGCCCTCAAGCGCGTAGTGTTACGGCCGACGACCTTTCGCTTCACGTCGATGGTTCATCAGCTCGAACGCGTCGGGTGGCGTGCAGTGCCGATTATCCTGCTGATCACCGTATTGATCGGTGCCATTCTCGCGCAGCAGGGCATTTTCCATTTCAGGAAGTTTGGGGCGGACATCTACGTCATCGACATGGTCGGCGTATTGGTGCTGCGCGAGATCGGCGTGTTGATCGTGTGCATCATGGTTGCCGGCCGTTCCGGCAGCTCCTACACGGCCGAGCTCGGCGCGATGCGCATGAGGGAAGAAGTCGATGCGCTGCGCACCATGGGATTTGATCCGATAGAAGTCCTGGTTTTGCCCCGCATTCTTGCCCTGATCATCGCGGTGCCGGCTCTTACATTTCTCGGCTCCATGGCCGCGCTTTATGGCGGCGGGCTGGTGTCGTGGCTCTATGGCGGCATCCAGCCGGAAGTCTTTTTGACGCGCCTTCGTGAGGCGGTCACAAGCACGACGTTCGAAGTCGGCATGATCAAGGCGCCGTTCATGGCGCTGGTCATTGGCGTTGTCGCCTGTGTCGAAGGCTTGCAGGTGCAGGGCAGCGCTGAATCCCTCGGCGAGAAAACGACCAACTCGGTCGTAAAATCGATATTCCTCGTTATCGTTCTCGATGGCGTCTTCGCCATGTTCTTCGCGTCAATTGGAATGTGAGATGGCGCACGAATCCATCATCGAAGTGCGCGATCTGGTTGTCGACCTTAAAGGTAGCCGGATTCTCAATGGCGTCACGCTCGATGTCTATCGCGGCGAGATTCTTGGTTTCGTCGGCGCGTCCGGCGCGGGCAAATCGGTGCTCACGCGCACGATCCTCGGCTTACTGCCGAAGCAAGAGGGCCGGATCGACGTCTTCGGCGTCAATCTCGATGAGGCAGGCGAGATGCAGCGCCAGGAAATCGAGCGGCGCTGGGGAATCCTGTTTCAGCAAGGTGCGCTGTTCTCGTCCCTGACAGTCGGAGAAAATATCGAATTTCCCATCCGCGAGTATCTCGAAATTTCGGACCGGCTGATGACCGAAATAGCGATCACGAAACTGGAAATGGTCGGTCTCAAGCCGGACGTCTATCGGAAGTTCCCTTCGGAACTTTCCGGCGGCATGATAAAACGCGTAGCGCTGGCACGAGCGCTCGCGCTCGATCCGGAGATTCTCTTTCTGGACGAGCCGACCTCGGGGCTGGACCCCATCAGTGCGGGCGATTTCGACCAACTCATCCTGACGTTACAACAAACTTCGTCGATGGCGGTTTTTATGGTAACCCATGACCTCGACAGCTTGCACACGATCTGCGACCGGATCGCCGTGCTCGGCGACGGGAAGATTATCGAAGCCGGCACAATGGATACGATGCTGGCATCGCAACACCCATGGATGAGGGCCTATTTCCATGGCGTGCGTGCCCGGGCAAACCTGCAAGCTGCGGCCAGGACCTAACGGAGTAGGGTGATGGAGAGAAAAGCGCACTACGCCTTGATCGGTTTGTTTACATTCGCCGTGGTCGCAGGCGCTTTCGGCTTTATCTTCTGGTTGCACCACTCGTCGGGGAAAAAACAAGCCGTCATGTATCGCATAATCTTCGACAGTTCAGTGTCGGGATTGCAGGTGGGCGGCAACGTTCTTTTTAACGGCATCCGGGTCGGGGAAGTGACGAACCTGCGCCTCGACCCCGACAAACCCAATCAGGTTATCGCGTTGCTGGCAGTCAACAAAGCGACGCCGATTCGCTCTGATACGCGGGTCGGTCTGGAGTTCGCAGGGCTGACGGGCGTCGCCGCGGTGTCACTCAAGGGTGTTTCCGCGACCACCCCGTTGATCGAAAGGGAAGAGGGTGAACCGCCGACGTTAAGGGCCGATCCCAGCGCGAGCCAGGACATGATGCAGGCTGCGCGCGAGGTCCTGAACAAGGCGGAAGAAGTCATCGCCGCGAATCAGGAAGCGCTGCATCAGGCGATCACAGATATTGCGTCGTTCAGCGCTTCGCTCGCGCGCAATACCGACAATGTCAACTCGATCATGAAAAACGCGAACGAAACAATGAGCAACGCCAAGGACGCGACGTCTTCGGCCCGCACACTGATCGATAATCTCGACAAGCGTACAGGTGAAATCACGGTTGGCGTGAACAGGTTGACCGCCACGGCGACCCGCCAGGTCGAACTTGCGGGTAAAGCGATCACGGATCTCGCGCACAATCCGCAGCGATTTCTGTTCGGCGGCAGCAGCGGAGCCGCCGGCAACAGCGCGGCGACCAGCCGGTAACCCCGCAAGAGCACGCTCAAGCGGCCGCGCGAACCTCTTCGGGATCGAGCGGGAGTTTGACGGCCTGCTTGCGTTTTGCTGACAAGTCGAGCGCCTTGGTCAGCATCAGGTTCCGATGGGCTTCTTCTACCGTCGCAGCTGCCGTCGGCAAACCGAGCGCGACGCGGTTAAGCCACGAAACGGTTTCCTCGGCCATCGGCCCACGCAGCTCGCCGAGCGCCATGTCTCCCGGCGGATAGCTGCCCATGAAATCGACAAGGCGCGTGGCGTCCGGGTTGTAGCCTTCCGACTGAGGTTTGGAGACCGCCAGCACAATGTCGCGGTGCGTATCGTCGATCGTGAGCACGCCCGTGGTGCCGACAATGCCGACCTCGAGCGAGTACACGGCGGCTGGCCATGTCACCGGCAGCGCCCAGGACATGTTGAGATGATAAATGGTTCCGTCCGAAAAATTGATCATGCCTGCGGTTCCGTCGATACCCCGGTAGAGTGGACCCAGCACCTTATCGACGGAACGTGCGTAGCATTCCACGGCGGTTTTGCCTTCCAGGCACCACATGCAGATATCGAGCGCGTGCGTGCCGGAGATGACCATCGGCGAGATTGTGGCGGGGTCATCCGTCCGCTTGTAGTTGTCGATGGCGACTAGGCGGTTCATGAAAGCGCGAGATGTCACCATCGTTACGTCGCCAAGCGCACCGGTGCGGCATTTTTCTTTTGCCGCCAGCCAGCGGCGGCGGAAACGTTGGGTGTAACCGACGACAGCATCCAGTTTCGCCGCTTTGATGGCGTTGAGCACGCGTTCGGACTCGGCAAGATTGGTGGCGAGCGGCTTCTCGATCAGCATCGGAATTCCGCGCTCAACGGCGGCCATGATCGGGTCCACGTGCAAATGCTCATCGGTGCAGATGATGGCCGCCGTCACCTCCGGCCGCTTGAGCAGCTCGACGTGGCTATGCGTCACGAAGTCTGCATCGATCTTGGGGCCGACTTCGCCAGCGCGGTTGGGGTTTTTTTCGGCGAGGCCGATCCACTCGACGGCCGGGTGGCGCGTCGCCACTTCACCGCGGAACAATCCGACGCGGCCACCTCCGATGATGGCGAGCCCGACGCCCTTGGCCGATTTCCTCATTGGTTCACCCCTGCGCGGATCTTCTGCTTGAACTCGGCAATGGCCGAAATCGTCTCGTTGGACAGCGGCAGATCAACCGGTTCGTTGCGGTCCGCCGACAGGTCGGCGGCGCTGTAGGTTTCCATCACGCGTCGCGCGCTTTCCGGCGTCACCATGACGGACGTGTCGCGAATGCAGGCTTCCAGAAAATGGATGGTTTCCGGACCCATCCCGCCGGCGAACACGTTGTCGACCCACTCGCCCGGCATGGTCGACATCGGGAACTGTTGACCGTCCCTTTCCGTGTTGAGCCAATTGTCGCGCTGGGTATCGTCGAGAAAGAGCGAGCCGTCGGTGCCGGTGATCTCAATCCAGGTTGCGCAATAATTTGGATAGCTCGGGGGCAAATTCCAGCCACCGCCGATCATCACGGCGACGCCATTGTCCATGGTCACGGTCGTGAACATCACGTCGTGCGAGCCGTTGATTGGCTGCATGTAGCCATAGGCCCCCTGCGAATAGACGCGAACGGGCTTGGCCGGCTCCAGAAGCCAGAGCACAAAATCGAGATCGTGCGTGGATTCCATCACGACCGGGGAAAGCCGCACGCGGCTCGCGATCTTTTTGCCCAGGCTGCGCGAGAGATGGCGGCTCACCAGGACCGAAACGACCTTGCCGAGCGTTCCGTCAACGATCTTCTTCTTGGCGTAGGCGATTTTCGGATTGAAGCGTTGCGAGTAACCGATCGTGAATTTCAGGCCGTTGCGCTTGGCAAGCTGGATAAGCTCGTCCGCTTCCCACAGCTCCAGTGCGATCGGTTTCTCGAGCATCACGTTCTTGCCGGACTTCAGGCAGTCGCGGCAGATCGGATAATGGTTGGATTCTGGCGTGGTCGAAATGTAGACGACCGAGATGTTCGGGTTCTTGATGATGTCGTTGTAGTCGAGCGTGGCAGTGGCGGGCTTGTAGAGAGCCTTCACTTCGGCCAACCGGTCGGGCCGGATTTCGCAAAGGTGCAGTTTATCCACCAATGCCGTGCGAGAAAGTGTATCGGCGCGCGTGCCGCCGACCCAACCCACGCCAATCACCGCAGCTTCGACCGTTTTCACCAGACCTATTCCCTTTAATTTCCTTGGTTTGCGCGGCGGCACACTAGCCCACGGGTAAAGCAACCGGAAGAGCGGGCTTTTTCAGCGTGCGAAAGCAGCCTGGACGACTCCAAACACCTGCGCCGCGAATTGCGGATAAACTTCCGCAAGCTGCGGCGCCACCACCTCCCGCATGACTTTGAGGGTCTCCGCCGAGGGCGCAGGAGTTTGCGGTACAGTTGCCGGCATCTCAAAGTCGAATCCCGTATTCTCGGCAATCTCGTCGACCGTATGGCCCGGATGCACGCTTGCCAGCACGAAGTGTCCGTTAGTGTAATTAAACAGGCAGCGGTTTGTCACAAGTCCAATAGGGCCGCCCGGACGGTAAACATTGGCTGCGCTCGCACCAGGCGCGCTGATGAAATCGACTTTAGGCACCATCGTGCGACGCGAATGCTCGGTACGAAAGAGGATGACCTTCGGCACCACGTAGTAGAGATAGGCCGAGCCAAACGATCCCGGGAAGCGAACCTTCGGATGCAGGTAGTCACCTGTACTCACGAGGTTGACGTCGCCCTGTCCGTCGATTTGGCCGCCCGAAAGGAAAAATACGTCGATCCGGCCCTGGCCGGCGCAATCGAACAGCTCACGCGCGCCATCGGTGAAGAAATTGTGCTTGCGGCTTTGCAGTAGAGAAACATAAGGGCGGCCTTTGCCGCGTTCGCGTGCGAGCAGTGCCGCAGTCGCCGGGATCGGCGAGGCGTTGCCGACCGCTACATGCCGTACGTTGCCGATCAGATTCGCGATCACATCGGCCAGCAGCTCCTCGTCGCGGAATACCGGCGTCATGCCGCGCGCTTTTTATGCACGTATTTTTCGAGATACTCGTCAAATCCCTCCGCCGTCGCCGCCATGCGGGCATACTCGGCGAGATGTTCCGGATCAGGCGCATAAAGGTCCGGCAAGCCCAGGGGCCATGCGCCACGTTCGGCGAGGGCGATGGTCTCGACATAGAAACCCGGCAACGTTCCGGCGGCGAGCGTTGGGTCGTCCAGGAGGTTGCCTTCGTGAATCTTTTCCACCGTCGCAACAGTTTTTGCCGCTGCGTGCGCCATGGTGGCGAGCTCGCGTTGCCGGCCGATCCACACATTGCCCAGGCGATCCGCCATTGGTGCGTGGATAAGCGCCACATCCGGTCTGATTGCCGGCAGCAGCACGATCGGATCGTCATTCGCGAACGGACTGTCGATCACTTTCCAGTCGGCGCGCTGTCTCAATACATCCGAGCCGATAAGGCCGCGCAGGGGCATGAATGGCACGCCTTTTTCCGAGGCCTGCAGCGCGGCGTGCAGCGCCGGGCAGGTGGCGTCTTTCATCTCAATCGTTCCCGATGTGACCGCAGCGGTGAAGCGTGGCGCCGGACCAAACTCGCCAAGGCTCACCGCACTTGTCTCCAATATTTTGACACACCCGGCGCCGATCAGGAGGTCGGCCTGCAGACTCGATGTCGGCAGGGCGACAAGATGCAATTCCTTCACACCGCGTCTGATCAGTGCGCGGGTTGCCGCCATCGGCACGCCGGAAACTTCACGGGGTACGACGAGTATGCAACCGTCGCCGATTGGTGCAATTGCATCGTCAATTGATTTCGCCAGCTGAAACACCGGGACCTGCAAGGTTGCGCGGCAATGACGCCGTCACCATCTTTCCCATTGTTGCCCTTGCAACGTCCACTGGATTTTGCGACGTGATTTAGATGCCAGCGACACTGCAAGACAAGCTGCGCGCCAGGCGTTTTGTCATCACCGCGGAGGTCACGCCGCCGGTAACGGTCGACCGTGCCGAACTATTGGCGAAAGCGCTGCCGCTCAAGGGCCTTGCCGATTGCGTCAACATCACCGACAGCGCGGGTGCGCGCCCTCATCTCGGTGCCGTCGCAGCGGCGGCAACGCTTGTCGAGCAAGGGATGGAACCGATCCTCCAGTTTACCTGCCGCGACCGCAACCGCATTGCGTTGCAAAGCGATCTATTGAGCGCGGCGGCCTCGGGCATTCGCAACCTGCTGATGCTGCGCGGCGACGACCCAAGCGCGGGGGATCAGCCGGATGCAGTTTCGGTGTTCGATCTCGATCCGCGCTCACTCCTCGACACGGCCCGGCGTCTTCGCGACAGAGGCGAATTACCCACGGGAAAAAAGGTTACCGGCCATGCTGATTTTTTCATCGGTAGTGCCGACAATCCGGTCGACCCGCCGCCTGGCTGGCGGCCGGCCGGACTGCAAGCCAAGATCGACGCCGGTGCGCAATTCGTGCAGACGCAATTCTGCATGGATGCCGGCGTCGTCCGCCGCTATATGGCGCGACTCGCCGAGCATGGCATCACCGATAAACTGTCGATCCTGATCGGCATCGTGCCCCCGCGCACAGCCAAGTCTGCGCGTTGGATCAGGGAGAAGCTTTTCGGCGCCGTGATTCCCGACGCGCTTATCACGCGCATGGAGCGTGCGAGCGATCCAGCAGCGGAAGGCCGCCGGATCTGCATCGAGATGGTGCATGAGTTGTCGGATGTGCCGCACGTTTCCGGCGTTCACATCATGGCTCCGGGTAACGATGCCGCGGTGCCCGACATCATCAAGGCGGCACGCGAGAGCGTTAAGCGGCTGGCGACGGTCTGACGTTTCGAAAAAACGAGATCACCGGGCGCGGCCTCACGGCCGGCCCGATGATGACACCTTTGCTTTACGACAGCGCTGACTTCACGCGATCCGGAGAGAACGGCACGCGCCGGATACGCACTCCGGTAGCGTCGAAGATGGCGTTAGCGATCGCCGCCGCCACCGGGCGAATCGACGGTTCGCCGGCGCCGCTCGGCGCGATGTCCGGATGGTTGATCAGCACCACATCCACCTCGCCGGGGGTCTCGGTGATGTCGAGGATCGGGTAGCTGATCCAATCCACGCTGGTCACCGACTTGCTGTCGAAGGTCACTTCCTCCCACAGCGTGCGGCTGACGCCCTGCACGATGTTGCCTTCAATGCATTTCACCAGCCCGTCGGGATTGATGATCTGCCCGCAATCATGCGCCACCGTGAACTTGCGGGCAAAGATCTTGCCGGTCGAGCGATCGATATCGACCTCCGCGACAATGGCGACGCGCGTGCCGTTGCGTTGCGAATAGGCGATGCCACGGCCCGACACCTTGTTGCCGGTCTGGTCCTTGCGCGGCGAGGGCCGCGTGTCCCACTTGGCTTTCTCCGCCGCTGCCTTGATGACAGCGATATCGCGGGGCTCTTTTATGTGGCGCAAGCGGAACTCGATCGGGTCGGCGCCCACTGACGCCGCCACTTCGTCCATGAAGGATTCGCTGGCGAAGTGGATTTGCGGTCCGACCGGATCGCGCAAGTGCGCGCTGCGTAACGGCGACGAACGATCCAGCAGCGGCGGAATCGTCTCCCACGCCAGACGCTTGTTGTCGAAGGCGTAGGATTCCGCCGGCACGCCGAAACCGTCGCCAGACTTCAGCGCCACGCCCAGGGTCTGTCCGGCCAGCGTGTCGTGCGGCTTGCCGCCATTGGTGTTGACGTCGATCCGCGAGAAACCCTTGCTGGTGAACTCGTAGGCGGTGACCTTGCCGGACGCGTCGAGCGCCACGCGCGCCTTATGCGTCGAGGCCGGGCCTTTCGGGTCCCAGCCGGTGCCCTGATCGCGCATATATTGCAGGCGAACCGGCTTGCCCACGGCCTTGGCCATTACAGCGGCGTCCATGGCGCAGTCGTCGGCGTCGTTGCGGCCGTAGGAGCCAGGTCCGCCCCTGAACATGACGTGCACCTTGTCGACCGGCACGTTGAGGATCAAAGCAAGTCCTTCCTGCACGAAGTGGGACTTCTGGGTTCCGCTATAGCAGGTGACGTTGCCGTCCTTGATCTCGACCAGTGCGCAGGCCGGACCCATGCTCGCATGCGACTGGAACGGCCATTCGTATTCGGCCTCGATCACCTTGGCGGCCGTCTTGAACGCCTCGTCGACATTACCGTTTTCTTTGTCGACGCTGCGCTTGCGCACCGGCGCCTTGCGGATGTGATCGTAGAGCGTGGCCTGTTCCGGGAACGGCGGCGTCACTTGCGACCATTCGACTTTGAGTTTGTCGGCTGCCTGGATGGCGTCCCATTCCTTGTTGGCAACCACGCCGAGGAAGCCCTTGTCCTGGACGACTTTGAAGCCCGGAATGTTCTTGACCGCACTGTCGTCCACTTTCGCCGGTACCGCGCCTGCGACGGGCGGCCGGATGACGCGGCCGTGCACCATGCCCGGTACCTTGATGTCGGTGACGAAGTCCTCGATGGCGAAGACTTTCGGGGCCACGTCCTCGCGCTTGATCGGCTGGCCGACGATCTTGTGATCTTTCGGATTTTTCGGCTGCGCCTTGCCCGGTGCGTAAAGCGTATTGCCGTATTGCTTGTTCCACTCGAGCTGGACGTTGAAATATTTGCCGCCGATCATCTGCGCATAGGAAATGCGCTTGGCCTTATCGTCACTAGCGCTGACCACGCCGTCATTCACGGCAAGCTTGTCAGCTGGCACGGACAGGAGGCCGGCTGCCATCTCGACCAGCACGCGGCGCGCTTCTGCCGCTGCCATGCGCATTTGTTTGCCGCCAAGTTGGATGCCCGTCGAACCGGAGGCTCCGCCTTGGTTCACCGAGGTCGCAGTATCGCCCATAATGACCTTGACGCTCTTGAACGGAACGTCGAGTTCTTCCGCGACGATCTGAGCGATGGCGACGTGCAGGCCGTGGCCCATGTCCATCTTGCCAAAATAGGCGGCGACGCTGCCATCGGCATTGACGGCAATGTACGACGACAGCTGATCGGGCGTTAGCGGTGGCTTGGCGCCCTGTGCGTATGCCGTTTGAATCGACATCACGGTATCCAGCGAGATCGCCGCGCCGACAGAGACGACGAGGGCGCCGGAGCCGAACAAAATTGAACGGCGGGTGAAGGCTGAGGTGTTTTCAAATTTTGTCATGACCGTTCTCCTCAACCCATCATTGTCGCGGCGCGCTTGACCGCTTTGAGGATGCTGATGTGGGTGCCGCAACGGCACTTCAACCCGGAGAGTGCGTCCTTGATCTCGGCCTCACTCGGTTTCTTGTTGTCGCGCAGGAAGGCGGCGGCGGTCATCAGCCAGCCGTTGATGCAGTAGCCGCATTGCGGCACCTGTTCTTCGACATAGGCAGTTTGCAGCGGATGCGGTTTTTCAGGTGTGCCGAGGCCGGCCAATGTCGTGATCTTGGCGTCGCCAACAGCGGACACTGCCGTGATGCACGAGCGCGTCGGTTGTCCGTCGAGGTGCACGGTGCAGGCGCCGCATTGCGCCAATCCGCAGCCAAAATGCGGATTGTTGAGACCGAGATCGTCACGCAGCGCATACAGCAACGGCATGTCCGGATCGGCGTTGATGGTGTGGGATTTGCCGTCGACAGTAAGGATGAAACGTTGGGTCATAGCGTTCAGCTCCCTGAACCGATTGTGGGGACTGGAGGCTTACGGCCGACCGCCCCATTGCGGACGCGTCTTGTCTCGACGCTTGCGGGCCAAAGGCTAGTCCCGCACAGTGGGCTTGTGAACGCCCGCCGCGATAAAATTGATGTTAAGATCACTGGAATAAAGGCCCGCCTAGAGGCCATAAGGAACTGGAGTTAGGGAGGAGCTTCGCCATGCGCATTGCCAAGACGGTCGCTATTGGCACAGGGCTTGTCGCTACGATCACCGCGATCTTTGCGATTTCCGCTGGGGTCCAGGCGCAGGAAAAGGTTTGGAAACACGGGCTGATCAACGCCAAGGCCGACGCTGGTATTTTCCTGATGGTGTCGACCCGCGACTTTGCCAAGAAACAAGGCCTGAAGATCGAGATTTCGCAATTCAAGGACGATCAATTGGCGTTAAAGGCCCTGATTGCCGGCGAGCTCGATAGCTTCGAAGGAGGGCCGCAGGGTGTGTTTGCTGCCGACGCCAAAGGCGGCGACGTCAAGCTGCTCGGGTGCCACTGGATCGTGGTACCGCACGGTATCTATGCCAATGAAAAGATCGCAAAGGTCGAAGATCTCAAGGGCAAACAGATCGCCGTATCGGCTCCAAATTCGATGCCTGACATGCTGGCACGCTCGGCGCTGGCGAAATTCGGCGTCTCCGACAATGACGTGAAGCTTGCCGCGGTAGGCGGGGATCGCGACCGCTACCAGGCATTGGTCGGCGGCGTGGTCGATGCCGCAGTTGTATCGAACGAGTATCAGCCCATTGCGCCGAAAAACATTCATTTGCTGGTGGCCGGGCGCGATGCTGTTCCGAATTTCCTGCGTGTTTGTCTGGTGTCGAGCGCGAAGAAGCTGGCCGAACGGGGCGACGACGCCGTGAAGTTTCTCGCGGCCGAAATGAGCGCATTGCGTTTCGCCCTCTCACATCGGGACGAGACAATCGCGCTGACGCGCGAGCTCATGCATGCCAAGCCTGATGATCCGCGCCCGGCGTTTGTGTATGACGATGCGGTCCAGCACCATGCTGTCGATCCAACGCTGCCGCTGCCAGCGGAAAAGATCCAATGGATCCAGGAGCAGATGGTGAAGGCCGGAAAGCTCAAGGCACCCCTAGACCTCAAGACAGTGACTGCGCCGGAATACCGTGAGAAGGCGCTTCAAGTCGCCGGTCACTGACGACAATAACCGGAGAGTTGAATGGGTGAGGTGACCTTCCTCGACGTGTCCAAGCGATTTTTTCTGCGCGTGGACGGCGAGGTTCATCATGTGCAGGCGCTCGATCGCGTCAGTTTTACGGTCAAGGATGGCGAGATCGTCGCGCTGATCGGCCCTTCCGGCTGCGGTAAAACCACGGCGCTTCGGGTCGCCATGGGTCTCGATCAATTGAGCGGCGGCCGCGTTGCCGTCGATGGCCGCGAGATCAATGGCTGCGGCCATGATCGCGGGATGGTGTTCCAGCATGCCGAGCTGCTGCCTTGGCTCTCGGCATTGCAGAACGTGATGTTCGGCCTTGAAATGAAAGGCATTCGCGGGGCCGCTTTACGCGACACTGCAGAGAAATATCTGGATCTGGTGGGCTTGAGAGAGTCCCAAAATCGCCGGCCGCATCAGCTTTCAGGCGGCATGAAGCAGCGTGTCGGTATCGCCCGTGCGCTCGCCATCGATCCAAAGGTACTTTTGATGGACGAACCGTTCGGTGCGCTTGACGCGCAGACGCGTGAATCGCTTCAGGCCGAGCTGCTCGATATCCACGCCCGCACCAAAAAAACCATTTTGTTCGTGACCCACGATCTCGATGAAGCGGTGCTGATCGCTGACCGTATCGTCGTCATGAAGAACGGCCGGGTCCAGGAAAGCATGGATGTACCGCTCAAGCGGCCGCGTCCTGACCTTGGGGTCGTGCGCGGCACGGCCGAGTTTGCCGAGACACGCTACAAGGTGTGGCGCGCAATACATGATGGCGCCACGGTTCACTGATGGTCGATATTGCAAACAGGCAGCGGAAGGCCGCAGCGCCCGCGGAAGCGGAGACCGCCGAGCGCAGGCCGCTGCCGCGCTGGGTCATTACAATTGCCTCGATCGCTGTGATGCTGATCCTGTGGGAGATATTCGGCCGCCGCGTCAATCCTGTTTTCGGCTCATATCCGTCGGCGATCGCCGAGGCGTTCTGGGATCTGGCGATTACCGGCCAGTTGTGGGCGGCGCTTTATGAATCGTTGCGGCCATTCGTGCTGGGCTACGCGCTGGCAATTCTGATCGGGGTACCGCTTGGCTTGTTCATTGGCGGGTTTCGCGCTGCAGAAGCCGCGCTTGGCCTTTACATCACGGCAGGCTATGCCATGCCGCTCGTTGCGCTGGTGCCGCTTCTTATTCTGTGGCTCGGGCTCGGCTTTGCCGTCAAGGTCGCGGTCATCTTCCTCATGGCGCTGTTTCCGATCTGCATCAATACTTGGCTCGGTGTTGTCGCGGTGCCAAAAACCTTGATCGAGGTGGGCAAATCCTTCGTCGCTCCGGACACCGTCATTCTTCGCCGTATTATTTTGCCCGCGACGCTTCCTTACATCATGGCCGGTATCCGGCTTGCGGTCGGGCGTGCCGTGGTCGGCATGGTGATCGCTGAATTCTTCACGACTATTTCCGGGCTAGGGGCGGTTATCATCAACTCCGCCAATAATTTCGATACGGCAACAATGTTCGTACCGATCATCATCCTGATGGTCATGGCGGTCGGGCTGAACTGGCTCATCGGCTTTGTGGAACGTCGCGTCGCGCCATGGCAGGCGGAAATCGCCGGACGGGACCGCGAATAAGTCCTTCTGTTGCTGCACCTTTGCGTGGCGGGACCGTTCAAGCCAGGGCCTTTATCGCGTCAAATAAATCCCGCACCTGCCGTTCGGCAATATTTCTCGTGATGAACACAATGCGGCTGTACCGATCCCCATCCCACCTCTCGAGTTCAGCTGGCGGATGAGCGAGATGCTGCACGAATTGCACCACCACTGGCCCTTTGCAGCCTTCCACATTGAGCAAACCTTTGACGCGGAGCAGGTCCGGACCCCGCAGCTGCATCAATGCATCCATCGATCGCGCGAAGACGGCCCAGGGCATCGGCTGGTCCTGCGTAAGCACAAAGCTGCCGATACCGTCGCTGTGTACGGTTTCGGCCACAAACGCATTGCGGTGATCAGCGGCGGGGTCGGTCAAGCGGCGGGGATCTAGCTCGCCGTTGACTGCTTCAAGAATTTCCGCGCCCCGATTGAGCGCTCGCAGTTGGACGGCGAGTGTTCCGCTCGCTCCTTCGCCGGCAATGTCCGTTTTGGTGATGACGAGCCGATCCGCGAGGATCACCTGTTTGCGAGCCTCCACCGACCAGGCGAGCGTGTCGCCTCCCGTGACGGCGTCAATCACTGTTACGACCGCGTCCACGTGAAACACGCTGCCGAGCGCTCGGTCGGTGGCGAATGTCTGCAGAATAGGGCTTGGGTCGGCGAGCCCGCTGGTTTCGATGACGATGCGTTTGAAATCCGGCAATTCGCCGCGCCCGCGCTCGATGACCATGCGGCGCAGCGCCTGCTGTAGATCGGTGCGGGTGATGCAACACAGGCATCCATTGCCGAGGAGCACGGTTTCGTCGGCGCTCGATCGCACTAGAACATCGTCAATGCCGGTTGCGCCGAATTCATTGACGACGACCGCGGTGCCTTGCCCCTCCGGCATTCCCAAAAAGCGCTTGAGCAAAGTCGTTTTGCCGGCGCCGAGAAAGCCGGTGATCACCGTAACCGGCACGCGCGCTCCACGTGCGCGCTTGAGCCGGCGTCCGAAGCGGCCGGCGGCCGGCGAGGGAAACAGCTCGTTCATCACTTACGTCATGACCGGGCTTGTTCCCGGCCATCCGCGTTTTGGTCAAAAATCCATTTCCAGCGTGTAGAGGCCGCCAGTGTGGCGGTCGACGGTATAGACGATTTCGCGCTCGTCCACGAAAACGTCGTTTAGCTGCACCGCGCCGGCGGGCGTACCCTTTGGCGCCGGCGGAACGAACGTCGCTATTTCCTGTGGCTGGTATGGATTTGAAATGTCGTAGGCGCGCAGGCCACCATTGAAGAAAGTCCCGATCACGATCTGGTCGGACTGCCACGCTGTCGGCACCGCTACGTTCTCGTGGATGTTGTGTGCACCGAAACGCCCGCCGCGATCCTTGTAGGCATCGACCGGCGGCAGCGGGCAGGTTGCGATCGACACTGGATGCGTCTCATCGCGCATGTCGAGAATCCAGATCAACTTTGGCCAATCCTTGCCTGCGTTTTCCGTTGACTCGTCGGTCACCAACATCAGCTTGCGGTCGAATAGCGGCACGGCGGTGTGCATGAAGCCGGTATAGGGCGGCGAATTGGTCCAGTGCGAGATCACCTTCGGATTGGCTTTATCCTTGATGTCCATCACGAACATTCCGCCGTCGATGTAGCAGAGATAGAGACGATCCGGCCGTTGCGGATAGACGTTGGTGTTGTGCGCGCGATAGCCCTTGTCGAGCGGGTGCCGCGGCGGCGGCGCGACATTGTCTGTCGCAGACGTGCCCGGCATCCACCAGCGTCCGACCTCGACCGGCTTTGCGGGATTGCGCACGTCGATGCAGCGGTAGAATTGATCATCCTGCGGGTGGCTCGGCTTGAAGTCTGGAGAGCCCGAAGCCATGTGCACGTATTCGCCGTCGCAAAACCATAGTTGATGCACGCCACGGGACGTAGGTCCGGAGGTGTCAAAAAAAGAAATCGATCGTGGCTTTTCCGGAACCGAAACGTCGAAGAGCTCGAGCCCGGCCGGTTGTTGACCCACTTTTTGGGTTTGATAGGCCACTGCCATGATGTCGCCGGACAGTTCCAGCGAATTCGACCGCATGTAAGGTTTGGGCAGATCGGTTTGCACCACAACCTTCGGATTGCTTGGGTCGGATACGTCGACCCCGGTAAAATTTTTCGGTGCGCTTTCGTGGGCAAGCCAGATGATGCGGCGTCCATCTTTCGCGTTTTGCACCGACATTCCTTCGCCCATGCCCCCAAAGCCGCCCAGGTCATTTTGCGCGAGCAGCTTGAAATTCCACGTGACGGGCTCGCCGCTGTTGGTGAGCGGATTGTTGACAGCAGACATACATGGGCTCCGGGGTTGTCAGGTCTTGCAGAAAGGCCGGCGCGGTTGCGCCGGCCTCATGATCGACAGTGGCATTCTCGTCAGGCCATGGCCTTTTTCAGGAAATCGGTGCGGAAGGCTTTGCTCCAGTCCGGAATGGCCTTGAGCTTGTTGGCTTTCATCAGGACATCGCAATGGTGGTTCATGTAGGGAATAAGATCGGATGGCCAGCCGGGCTGCACCTCGACGCGAGCCAGCGCCTTGACGAAGGTGTCCTTCGACATGGTGTAGCCCTTCGAGGTGTAGAACGAGTAGATCGAATCCGCGACTTTCCCTGGGCTGGATTTGAAGTCCTTCGCCACTTCCAGCCAAGCCTTGAGATAAGCCACCACTGTATCGGGACTTTTGTCGACGAATTCCGGGGTAGCCGCCATGAACACCGGCAGTTTGTCGAAGTCGTAAAATTCGGAGATCGAGACGCCGAGGCCGTCGGCTTCCGCAATTGCGTTGTACGGCTCGACATTGACCATCGCGTCGACGGTCTTGGCCGCCATGGCCGCCACCATGTCGTTCACGTTCATGCGAATTTCCTGATAGTCGCCCTTCTGCAATCCTGCCTTGGTGGCGATCTGATCGACAAAGATATTGCCGGTGGATGAGCCGGTCTGGTTCGCGACCTTCTTGCCCTTGAGCTGCTCGACCTTGGTAATGCCAAGGTCCTTGCGTGCGATCACACGCGCGGTCTTGCCGACATATTCGATCATGGCAATGGCAACGAGGTTGCCCTTCTCGTGTCCAATTGCGAACGAAGGACCCGCATAAGTGCCCATGTCGACCTGGCGCGCCACCATCTGTTGCATGGTCAGGTTGCCCGACGGCACCGCGAATTCCTCGAACTTGACGCCGTGCTTTTCGAGCAACCCGGATCGCAGCAGATAATAGGTGGGCATGCCCCACATATTGGTCTGGTAGCCTTGCCTTACCGTTTCCAAAGCTGCGGCCGGCCTTACACCCAATCCCGCCGTCAGGACTCCGGCGCCAGCCGCCGCTAGGTAGTGCCGGCGCGTAATTCCCTTCGCAAAGGTCATTGTCATCCTCCCTAAGTTTTTGACTTGCCGTTGGCGGCTTTAACCGTCTTCGTTAGATCGTGACCGAGATGACGCAGCAATTCCTTCTGGCATTCAACGAATTCCACGCTCAATGGATCACGTGGCCGCGGCAACTCTATCTTCATCTCGGTCTTCACCGTGCCGGGATGAGGGGACATTACCACGACGCGGTCCGCCAGATACACCGCCTCCGCCACATTATGCGTCACGTAAATCACCGTTTTACGGGTCTCACGCCACACGTCGGCGAGCAGCCGTTGCATGTCGTCGCGGGTGAGCGCATCCAGTGCGGCGAACGGCTCATCCATCAACAAAACTGACGGGTTGTATGCCAGAGCGCGCGCGATGGCGACGCGCTGCTGCATGCCGCCCGAAAGGTGGTGCGGGTAAGACGCGGTGAATTTCTCCAGTTTTACCAGACGCAATTGTTCGCGCGCGATTCTGTCGCGCTCGTCCTTTGCGACGCCTTTCATTTCCAGGCCAAAGGTGACGTTGCCGAGCGCGGTACGCCACGGAAACAGCTGGGCAAAGTCCTGAAACACCACGCCGCGATCCATGCCGCTTCCGGTTACCGGCTTGCCGCCGATGCGAATTTCGCCGGCAGCGGGCGAGAGAAATCCGGCGATGATATTGAGCAGCGTAGATTTGCCGCAGCCTGAGGGGCCGACGATGCAGAGAAATTCGGATGCGTCGATCTTGAAGTTGACGTTCTTGACGCCAGGCACCTTGCCGCCCGGCGTGTCGTAGATCAGCGTCACGTCTTTGATTTCAATTGGGACCATGCCTTAGCCCTTGGCCATGCGGACCATGCCCCAACGCTGCACGGTTGCCCGCTCGATTGACCCAAACACCAGGCGCTCGAAGGCGTATCCGATGATTCCGATGAAGAGGAGTGAGGCCAGCATGATATCGGTGTTGAGGAACTCCTTGGCATCGAAAATCACCCAGCCAAGTCCCCAATCGGAAGCGGCAATCATTTCAGCACCGACCACCGCGATCCACGCGCGCAGGAAAGCCTGGCGCATGCCGGTGATGATGAACGGGGAAGCGCCTGGAATAATGACTTTCCAGAACAGGCTGTTCTCGTCGGCGCCCATGGCCCCGGCTGCGCGCAGCCAAAGCGGGTTGACGGAACGAACGCCCGACCAGGTGTTGAACACCATGGGGAATGTGGCGGCATAGAAAACGATCAGGATAGTCGTCAGATTGCCGATGCCGAACCAAAGCATGAATAGCGGGACCAGTGCGAAGGATGGAATTGGCATCAACGCGCTGATCAGCGGCAGAAAGAAATTTTCGATGGCCGTGAAGCGCGCCATCAGGATGCCGAGCGGCAATCCGACCACGACGGCAAGGCTGAAGCCGAACATCACCCGATAAAGAGTGAAGGCGGCGTGTTCGATCATGGTGCCGTCGGCGATACTCGCAACCAGGGTTTTTACTATGGCGGGAATGGTCGGCAACAATGCCGGCGCGAAGTACCCGCTGCGGGCCAGTGCCTCATAAAGGGCGGCTGCAACGGTGAGTGTAATCGCTGCGCGTACGAGCGAGCGCGTGCGTTGCCCTTGTTCGGTCATGACGTGATCATGCCCCAGCGGACAACGGTGTAATTTTCGATTTTCTGAAAAACCAGTTTCTCAAGCCCGAGGCCGATCAGAGCGATCACGGCAATTCCGGCGAGCATGGCGTCAGTGTTGAGGAATTCGCGTGCGCCGAAGATCAGCCAGCCGAGCCCCCAGGGAACGGCAGCGAGCATCTCGACCGCCACCAGAATGCGCCAGGCCTGCGCTAGCCCGAGCCGCAGTCCGGTAAGGATGTAGGGCAGTGCGCCAGGCAAAATCACGTGACTGAACAGACGGCGATCGTCGGCGCCCATGGACTGGGCCGATCGCACCCAGATTTCCTTCACCGCTTTCACGCCGGTCCAGCTGTTGAAAATGATCGCAAAAGACGACACGAAGCCCACGAGCAGCACAGCCGAGACGTTGCCAAGGCCGAACCACAGCAGGAACAATGGCGCATAGGCGAGTCCCGGAATAGGAGCGCAGATGCTCACGAGCGGCAGACAAATATCCTCTGCCCGGCGCGATCGCCCCATCAAAACGCCGACGGTTACGCCGATGAGTGCAGCCAGGGTGAATCCGGCAAGCAGGCGGATGACCGTCTCGATGGCATGGTGTGGCAGGATGCCCGCGATTGTGAGGCGCACGAAGGACGCCGCCACTTCTTCGAGCGTCGGAAACAAGCGCTGCGGAAACACGCCGGCCCGAGCGATGATTTCCCAAATTGCGCCGACGACAAAGAAAGGAAATGCATTGCGCGCGATCAGCCGAAGGCGTTCGCGGCCGTGCGCAGGGCCAGACCCGCCAGCCACGCCTATGGTGACGGCATCATCCATCGCTATCTGTATTCCTCCATGCCGGGCCAATTGACTTTATTGACGAGGCCATTGGCGGCCTTGTGACCGGCCTTGGTCAAAGGATAGTGCGCTTTGAACGCTCACCACAAGCACGCCCAATTCTGGCCGGCCGCCAAGATCGCACCTCTGGCGCAATCCGCGGAGAACGGCTAAAGCCCCGGTCACGCGTTGATGGTGCCAAGTTTCTAACGGGAGAGTTTCGTGATGTCGAAGAATGCGCAAAAGATCGGTTGGATCGGAACCGGCCGCATGGGCCTGCCAATGGCGGAACGCCTGCTGAAGGCCGGCCATGACGTTTCGATCTGGAATCGGACTCGCGCGAAGGCCGAGCCGTTGGCCGCCAAGGGTGGCAAGATCGTCGACAAACTCTCAGATCTCGCGTCCTGCGATGTGGTGTTCTCCATCGTGTCCGAAGGCAAGGACCTGGAGCAGGTCTTGTTCGGCAAGGAAGGTGTTGTTGCGGGCTCCGGCAAAGCGCCCGGCGTGTTCGTCGATTGCTCGACCATTTCCGTCGAGGAATCCGCCGATATCCGGAAAAAACTGAAAGCGCGCGGCGCCGACTATGTCACGGCCCCCGTGTCCGGCAACGCCAAAGTGATTAAGGCCGGCCGGCTTTCGTCAGTCGTATCGGGACCTGAGGCGGCCTGCAAAATGATGATGCCCCTGATGGAAGTAATCGCGCCGCAGGGCGTTTCCTATGTCGGTGACGGCGAGCTCGCGCGCGTGTGCAAGATCGCGCACAACGTCATGCTCGGCGTCGTGATAGAGAATCTGATCGAGATCACATTGCTGGTGAATAAGATGGGCGTGCCGCGCCACGCTTTCCTCGCCTTTCTCAACAATGGCGTGATGGGCTCGATGTTTACACGGTACAAATCGCCGGCGTTGGTCAACCTCGATTGGACGACGACCTTCACGCCGGAATTGCTGCGCAAGGATCTCGATCTTGGTCTCGAGCTTGGCCGCGAAATGGATGTTCCGATGCCGGTGACGGCGGCGACGCGTGAAGTCCTGCAAGGACACTTTGGCCATGCCACGTTGCAGCCTGACCCGCAGGCCTATCTCAACAAGGATTTCGCGGCGTTGATGGAGACAATGGCGCTCTCCGCCGGCATGAAGCTGGCGCCGGAAAACAAAAATGTTCCAACGGGACTCGAAAACTGAGGTGGCTGGCAGCCGTACATAAAAAAAAGGGCCCCTCGCGGGGCCCTGTGTGCATAAGGTGGAGGATTCACGCCGCCGTCTAAGCCTGAAGGGAGGAAAACGGCGGCTGCGCACGGGTCCACTGAACGGGGCCGGCGCGACGATCACAAGTAAAATGGGCGTAAACTTCATGCGGGGTATGCATACCGTACATGTCACAATTGGCTCTCCTCCGTTTGAATGAGGAAACAGGAGTAGATTGATGGCCTTCAAGCTCTACAACGCGCCGCAATCCACGTGCAGCCAGCGCGTTCGCTTTGTCTTCAACGCCAAGGGGCTGCCCTTCAGCGAGGTGAAGCTCAACCTGCTTGAGGGCGACCAGCTCAAGCCAGATTACCTCAAGCTCAATCCGACCGGAGTCGTCCCCACGCTCGACCATGATGGGGCGATCGTCATCGATTCCAACGTCATCACCGAATATCTCGACGAGGTCGCGCCCGACAACAGCTTCACTCCGGAAGACCCCGTGGCGCGTGCGCGTATGCGGTCTCTCATGCATTTCATCGATGAAATGCCGGCAGCGGCGGTGCGCGTGCCCACCTTCAATCTCGCGTTTTTGCCGAACTTTCAGAAAATGAGTCGTGAGGCTTTCGTTGCAATGGCGGAAAGCAAACCGGTACGTCGTGAGTTCATGCTCACCATGGGACAGACCGGCTTTCCAAAGGAGGAAATGGACTCGGCGATTGCGCGCCTGCGGCGTACCTACGAGCGGATGGACGCCGAAATCGAACGTAGCGGGGGGGCGTGGTTGCTGGGCAAAAAGATCACGCTCGCCGACGTCGCGGTGATGCCGGCGCTTGTCCGGATACACGATCTTGGAATGCCAGAGTGGCAGGATCTTCCGCGCGTCGTCGTCTGGTTCGACAACATCCGCGCACAAGCGGCATTCAAGCCGACATATTATCCCGGCTCGCTGCTGAGCGAGCGCTTTCCCCATTTGAAGGAAAAGCCGTATGCCCAGGCGGCGCGTGCCTGATTGTATTTATTTCGTGGTTCCGATCTTGGGCAGTTCGACCTTAACGGTCGATGACTTCTGCCCCAGATTGCCGGTGGCAAAGAGAAGTCCACCGCCGACCACGATCACGATAAGCGCGCCGATCAAAACGCCGAGCACGCCGACGCCGCCACTGCCGCTGTCAGCCATTGTCGCCTCCCTGAGTGTCAGGGAAGGTAAGCCTGAAGGGGCGGTTTGGTTCCGAGGACCGATTGAAGTCTCTTAGTACTTCGCGCTGATCGGCAATTCTTCTGCCGGAAACAGCGAGATCAAGCGGCAGCCTTTGTCGGTGACCACGACCTCTTCCTCGATGCGCGCGGCGGAGAATCCGTCGGTGGCCGGGCAGTAGGTTTCGATCGCAAACACCATACCTTCCTTGATCTCGGTCGGGTGATCCATCGACACCACGCGCGAGATAATCGGGCGCTCGTGCAGGTTCAGACCGAGGCCGTGCGCGAACTGCAACCCGAACGCCGACATTTCATCAGGGAAGCCGAACTCGTTCGCCTTCGGGAACACCTCGCAGATGTGCGCCGTTGAGGCGCCGGGCTTGATGCGGGCGATGGCGTTGTCCAACCATTCGCGCGCCTTTCTGTATGCGTCATGCTGTGCCGGCGTGGCGCGCACTACGTTGAAGGTGCGGTAGTAGCATGTGCGGTACCCCATGAAAGCCTGCAGGATATCGAAGAATGCCTGGTCGCCCGGGCGGATCATGCGGTCGGTGAAATTGTGCGGATGCGGATTGCAGCGCTCTCCGGAAATCGCATTGACCGCTTCAACGTCATCGGAACCATGCGTGTAAAGGAACTTGTTAACCTCGGCGACAATATCGTTTTCGCGCACGCCTGGCCGCAGCATTTCGTTGACGACGTCGTAGGCGCCATCGACCATGGCGGCCGCGCGGTTGAGCAATGCGATTTCGTCAGCCGATTTGACCTCGCGCGCGCTTAGCATGATCTGCTGGCCGTCCTTGATCTTCAAGCCGACCTTTTCAAGTTCGAACATCATCGGCGGTTCGATAATGTCGACGCCAATCGGCATCTTCGCGACGCCTGCGGATTTGAGAATGGACGCCATTTCCTCGGCGTGACGCTTCATCAGGCCGAAGGCCGGATCAACGGTGCCGCGCAAGCCGACGAGGCCGGCCTTGCAATTTTCTGGTTTAAGCCAGGGCGAATAAAGCTTGTGGTGGACCGCGGCTGAGCCGAAATCCCATAGGATCGGGTCACCGCCGCGCGTGAGCAGCACCCAGCGCGACAGCTTGTCGCGCGCCCATTCCCCGATCTTGGTCGAGGTGACGTAGCGAATGTTGTTGTCATCGAAGAGCAAGAGCGCGCCAAGGTCGGAAGCTTCGAGCGCAGCCTGCGCGCGGCCGAGTCGATAGCGGTGCAGGCGGCGGTAGTCGACGCGTTCTTCGAAATCCACGCCCATGGTACCGAGCACCGGCAAGTGTCGGCTCCAGTTGTAGCGCGGGTTGATGTCCTCGGCGGTGATCTTTACCGGCTCGCGCGTTCTCTCGTCCATGGTCGTCTCCTTACGCAGTATTGATGTCCGGTTTTATCGCCGGCGAGGTGCCCGCACTATATCACGATATCAATGGGCCTCCACGTGCGCATCCTTGATGACGCCGCCCCATACCTGTGTTTCCTTCTTGATAAAGGCCGCGGCCTCGGCGGGCGAACCGCCTGCGGCGTGCAAATTGATCTTCGCAAAATGATCCTGCGCTTGCGGACTGTGCAGCACTTCGTTCACCGCCTTGTTGAGCTTGTCGACCACGGCAGCCGGTGTCTTCGGCGGTGCGGCGAGTGCGTTCCATGTGCCGGACTCGAAGTCTTTTACACCGGCTTCGTCGAGGGTCGGTATATCAGGCAAGCCCGGGATCCGCTTGTCGGTGGCGACTGCAAGGATGCGCGCCTTGTCGGCCTGATGAAGTTTGATCGCCGAGGCCAGTTCCATGAAAATGAAATCGACATGGCTTGCGATGATGTCGTTCAGCGCGGGTGCCGTCCCTTTGTAAGGAACGTGAACGAGTTTGGTGCTAGTCACGCGTTCAAAGAGCGCGGCGGTCAGATGCGACGTGGTGCCGATGCCCTGAGAGGCGTAATTGACCTTGCCAGGGTTTGCCTTGACATAGGCGATGAACTCCTGCGCCGTCTTGGCCGGAAAGTCCGGCCGCACCAGAAGCACATTGGCTATAGAGGTCATGATTGCCACTGGCTCGAACTGGGTGGGATCAAAATTCATTTTTTTGTAAAGCAACGGATTGACCGTGAGCGGAGCCGGCTGCGCCGCCAGCAACGTGTAACCGTCGGGATCGGAGGTGAATACGTATTCTGCACCAATATTGCCTGCGGCACCGGCGCGGTTTTCCACGATCACCGGCTGACCAAGTTTCTGGTGCAACCCTTCGGCCACGATGCGGGTCACGGTATCGACGCCGCCGCCTGCCGGCACGCAGACGACGATCTTTATCGGCTTGTTGGGGAAGGTGCTGGCGTCCTGCGCCGGCACGTCGGAAGCCCAAAGCCCCGACAAAATCAACGCCAGAAATATGCGCACCGTTTCCTCCCTCTCGTCCGTTCGGCTTATGCGACCCGCGGCAGTTTCTTCGCTGGCAGGTTGAGGTTGAATAGCTTCATCGCATTGCCGCCCAATATGTTTCGTTTGGCCTGTTCGCTCAGGAACGGCAGATCATAAATCGTCGATGGCAGATCGAAGTCCCAGTGCGGATAGTCGGACGAATAGAGCAATTGCGTCTCCGCATTGATCATCCGGAATGTTTGCTCCAGCGCTGCCATGTCAGTCATTTCCATCGGCTGCGAAGAAAAATACATGTCGCGCATGTATTCGCTCGGCTTTTTCTTCAGCGCCGGCGCTTCCGACGACCGCATCATGTATTCGTTGTCGAAGCGCTGCATCATGAATGGCACCCAGGCGAGGCCGCTTTCGACCCACAGCACCTTTAGCTGCGGAAACCGCACCGGAAGACCGTTGGTGATCCAGTTCGCAAGATGCACCATGTTGTAGAACACAAAGCCCAAAGCATGGACCGAGATGAAGCGGTTCATCATGCCGACCGTCTGATCGTTCCAGTTGTAGCCGGCGTGGAATGCGAGCGGCAGGCCCATCTCCTCCATCAGCGCATAGGTTCTCATGTATGAATTGTGGTGCACAGGACGGTAGCGTGCCGACGTCACCATGAATCCGACGACGCCCTTGCTCTGGCCGAATTCCTGCACCATCTGAAACGCAGCGTCCGCATCATTGAATGGCAGATAAAGCATCGATCGAATGCGCGGTTCATGTGCCAGGACGCGTTCCGTGAGCCAACGGTTATAGGCCCGCGCCAGAGCGATCTCGACCTCCACTTGCGGATGCAGTCCGAGCTGCAGCATCGGCGTCGGAAACATGACGGCAACATCGATGCCGATGGCGTCCATCCAGCGGCGCGTGAGTGAAATATCGCGGTGGACGCCGGCTTCCGTTTTTTCCAGGCCACGCACGGCGTAGCGCATGACGCGTCCGCCCATATCCTGATATCCGACGCCGGCTGGAAGCATGCCGACGCTCTTGGCGCTGGCCTGCCGCGCGCTTTGCGCGAGCTGCTTGAGCACGGGGTCATCCATGTATTCGAGAATTTCGCCAATCGATTCGCTTTCGTAGTGATGGGAATCGACGTCAACGATGGGGAAATTCTTGTAGCCCCGCTCGACCGCCTGCTGGGCCGCATGAGCCAACAGCTTGCTGGTGTCGAATTCCTCGACCTCCATGCGGCGAAAATCACTGAGCGGAAGATCCATCGCTTACCCCAGATCATTCCCCGGAATGACGCATTGCGCGACGCAATTCATTGTTTATCTCCCCGACCAGGCTTGCCACATACCCAGTTCGAACACTTGCAAGTTGACCGCCTTGAGCAAGGCGGTGACAGTCACCATGACTTCCGTCGCAGTCACTGCGTCGGACTCAAATGCGGGCAGGGCTCCGTCGCACTCAGCCGTGCGTTCGGCGTACAGCCGAACGGCATTCGACAGCATGTTTTGAATCTCGGAATCGCTTGGGCGCTCGCTTGCGCGTGCGATCGTTTCAACCCGCGACGACATAGATGTCCTCCCCACGCCGGACGACTTCAAAGCTCTTGAGCTTCAGACTTCGGTCGGCCGCACACTCGCCTGTCTTGAGATCGTATTCGTAACCGTGCCAGGGGCAGACAAAATGCATTTCATCGGCAGAAAACGTCTGACCCAGCCAACCGCGGTCGGACCCGATTACATCCTCGACTTTGTGCATCATGATGCCTTCGCAGGCTGGCCCGCCTTGGTGCACGCAAAGATTTTCATAGGCGTAGAATTTGCCCTGCCAATGGAAAACGCCGATCTCGCGCCCATTATGAGCCACAATCCGGCGCTCGCCATCGGGAAATTGAACGGCTTTAGCGACAAACACTTCCGGCATGCGGTCCGGTTCCAACCTGTTGAATGCCAGAAAAGTATGGCACTGAACCGCACGGCGCGGCAACGAAATGACTTCGCGAAAATCAGAACCAGGGTTGCAGCGATCCGCATTGTCTTGGTGCATGGTATCGCGCAAGGTCCGCCGCCCATAGGAAAGGGAAGCGGGTGGACTCTGCTGCAGTTCTGGCCGCCACTGCGGGTGCTTTCGTGCTGGCAGGCTTCGTCAAGGGCGTGATCGGCCTTGGCTTGCCGACAGTGTCGATTGGCTTGTTGGGGTTGCTACTGACACCATCGCAGGCGGCAGCAATTCTGGTGGTGCCATCCCTGGTCACGAATATCTGGCAGGCTGTGGTCGGCGGCGGGGTCGTCGCGCTCGCGCGGCGGCTTTGGCCGATGCTCGTCGGAATTTGCGTCGGTACCTTCATCGGCGCTGCGCTGCTTCCGCACGACGACAGCGGCCGTGCGACCGTCTGGCTTGGACTGGCCCTGGTGGTTTATGCGGCATTCGGCCTGGTCAAAGGGCATTTTGCGGTGCCGCCGCGCGCGGAAATCTGGCTTGGATTGCTCATGGGCGCAGCGACCGGCGCTGTCACAGTCGCGACCGGCATCTTCGTCATGCCCGGAACGCCTTATGTGCAATCCCTTGAGTTCGAGCGTGACAAGATGGTGCAGGCATTGGGCCTGTCGTTCACTGTTTCTACTATCACGCTCGCAATAGCGCTCACTTATGCAGGGCAGGCGCGGACATCGCTTGCCTGGCCTTCGTTGGTCGCGCTTGCTGCGGCGCTTGCCGGAATGGGGCTGGGACAACTCATCCGCGGAAAAGTGAAGGCAGAAACCTTCCGGCTGTGTTTCTTTATCGGATTGCTTTTGCTTGGAGTACATCTGGCGCTGCGCGGGCTCTTATGATCGATTAGGCGCTGGTATTTAGAGTCAGGACCGCCCAATGAAAATTGTCGATCTCTCCCACGTCATGAATGTGCATACGCCCGGCTGGGTCGGCTATGCCGGGAACAAGATGTACTACGCGCAGAATCTGCAGACGGTCCGCATCGTTGTGCAACGCATCGATACGGCATTGCATGTCGGAACGCATTTCGACGGTGCCATGCATGCGACCGACAACAGCAAAGGCGACATGGCGCATCTGCCGCTCGATTATCTGGTCAACCGCGGTGTCGTCGTCGACATTTCAAAACATATGAAAGACTGGGCGGTAATTACGCCGGAGATCATCGAGAGCGCCGGAGCCGACATTCGCGAGGGCGACATCCTCATTCTCCACACGGGCTGGCACAAGCACTACGAAGGCCAGCCGCAGCAGGATCTGGTGAAGTATTTTTGTTATCATCCGGGGCCTAGCCTCGACACGCTGCATTGGATGCTGACGAAGAAAATAAAGTGGTGGGGCATGGATACCGGTTCCTGCGATCATGCCATGAATACATCCATCCGTTACATGCGCCCCGATCTCGCCGAGGAGTTCACAAAAAAACATGGAAAGACGCCCGGCGAATTTTTCGGAACGTTTGAATACACGCACAAGAAATCCGGCCGGAAGGTTTCAGCCGATGTATTTCCATTCCACAATTGGGCATTCCAGGAAGGACTTTTGCACGCGGAAAATCTCGGCGGCGATATCGAAATAATGCTTGGCAAGCGCTGCGTGATCGGCGCGTTTCCGTGGCGCTATGAAGGCCTCGAAGGCTGTCCGTGCCGCATTGTCTGCTTTCTTGACACCGACATGTCGGTCGAGGCCGTCGGCGATGCCGCGAAAGCGATCCTGCGCAGTTGAGGGTCAGCCTTTATTGCCGGATCGCCGCTTTTTTGAAGACGGGCGGTCTGCAGCGAGGCGAGGATCAGGCCTGTTGTTTTGTAACGTCGACTGAATTGCTTCGCGCAGCAATTTATGTTTCGATTTTGGCCAGCGCGCGACGTGAATGTCGGCCAATAGCTTTGCCGATTTTCCGAATACGACAATGCGGTCGCCGACGCCGATCGCTTCTTCCAGCTGATGTGTGATCAGAATCGCAGTCGATCCACACTCACGCGCCAATTCTAGAAACGTGTCGCGGAGTTCCGCCGCGGTCACCTCGTCAAGATGCCCGAAAGCTTCGTCGGCGAGCAGAATGTCGGGTTCGACCGCGAAGGCGCGTGCGATTGCGACGCGCTGGCGCATGCCGCCCGACAATTCATGCGGATAAGCGTTGGTGAACTGGCCGAGACCAAGTCGATTGAGCCATGCGAGCGCTCGTTCGCGCTGCTCTTTTTCCGGCAAGCCGATGAGTTCGAGCGGAAGCCGAGCGTTGTCGAGTGCGGAGCGCCAGGGAAGCAATCGGTCCTGCTGGAAGACGGTGGCAATCCGTCCACGGAATAAGTCGAAATCCGCGTGCGGGCTTTTATCCCCGATATGAATCAGGCCTTCGCTCGGCGCCTCCAGTCCGATCATTAGATCGAAGAATGTGGATTTTCCGCAGCCAGTCTGGCCGACGATTGCCACCACTTCCCGCGGCGCAATGGCGAGATCGAGACGATCGATCGCCACCACGGACTGTCCGGTGGTGGTTTGGCGGAACACCTTGCGCAGACCGCGGACCTCGATGGGCGGGGGTCCGCTCATGCACGCCACCGCAATACGCGCGCTTCGGCCCGCGCAACCATCGCTTCGAGCAAGAACAAGAGCGCGACAAGCACCAGCGTCCAGGCAAAGACATCTGCAACCGAAAACAGCTCCTGGGCTACCGACAACTGGTGTCCGATGCCGGTCACGGCGCCGACCAGCTCGGCGATGGTGACGACGCGGATCGCCAGGCTAATGTTGACCTTCCAGCTGGTGAAGATCGTGGGCACGATCGCGGGCAGCATCAGCTTGAAAAAGTACTGCCAGGTTGTCGGCCGGAATGATTGCATCATGTGGCGTAATTCGCGCGGCACACCCTGCATGGCGTCGAGCGTATCGACCAGAAAAACCGGGCCGCAAACCACAACGAGCACGAAGCAAATGCGAAACTCGACACCGGGGAACCACAACACGGCGAATAGAATCCAGGACACGACAGGCACTGCCATCAGCAGGCGGATCATCGGATGAAGGTATTTGTCGAGTGAGTTCGAGCGGTACATCGCCATAGCCAGAGCGAGGCCCAGCACAAAAGATACGATGAGGGCTGCGATCACGCGCGCCAGTGTCACCACAATGTCGATCGGCGTGATGGTCGCGACGCTCTGCGCGATTCGCACGAGGCTGGGAATGGCGAAGGGCGGGATCCCGAGGTACGGCGCCAGATGCGACAGCGCCTCCCAGACAACGGCGAAGACGAGAAGGGAGACGAGAGTCTGGCGCGGAAAGGTCAGGACCGGGGCAGACTCCCGCAGCTCCTCATGGCGCATAAATGATCTTCTCGTCCGGCATCTTGGGATAGAAGCCCGCTTTGACGGCGCGCTCCATCATGTCTGTGATCGATTTGCGCGTCGCCGGTTCCCAGGCAGGTTGGATCACCATTTGCAGGCGCTTGCTGGCAAGCGCGGCCGTGAGAATGCCCGGCGGGAGCTTGAGCGTCTCGTTCGCGATCTTGTCGGCTTCCGCAGTGTTGGTCTGCAAGAAATTCGCGACGTCCTGCAACGCCGCGATCAACATTTTCGGGCCATTTGGATTTTTTGCGATCGCGTCGGCGCGCATTGCCGTCACAATTTCCCAGCCGTCTTGCCCCGTGATTTCCTTCCAGCCTTGGGCGCCGTTGAAGATTACCTTCCAGTCGGGATTTTGCTTGAGAATGATGCTTGCCAGGGGCTCGATCACCAGCGCCGCGTCGACGCGGTCAGCTTCGAGCTGTGCGCGCGCAACGGCGAAATTGGCGTTGACGACGATGATGTCCTTGCCAAGGTCAATTCCCTTTGCGGCCGCGTACATCTTGGTGACCTGAAACTGCGAACCGCCCATATCGACGGCAAGTTGCTTGCCCTTGAGATCGGCGAGCGACTTGATCTTCTCGTTTTTGGTGAAGATGACGAGATCCGCGAGCGTGAAGCCGGTGCCGATGATCCGTACCGGCACGCCCTCCTGGTAGAGCTTCTGAAGAATAGTCGGGCCGCCGATCAGCACGTCGGTTTCGCCGGTGGCGAAGCCCGCATAGAAAGCGGAGATCGAAGGATAGGCCTTGGCGTCGAGCTCGAAGCCGTGTTTCGCATCGAAGCCCTGGGCCTTCATGATGTTCCACACCAGCGGGTTGAACACCGGTAGCGTAAGGCTGGAGACTTTGATGACGGGCTTCTGCTGTGCGAGCGCTGACGTCGTTACTGTCGCTATTGTCGCGATTGCAACTACTGCACCGAGCGCGCGGCGAGACAAGTTGAACATGGACATTTTCCCCCGTGGTCCTCAAGCGGTGGTCTTGGCCGTCACCTGGCTTGAAGGCGACTGCGACTTTACTCCGCTTTCATTTGCGTGCAAATAATCCATCGGTAGCCAGCGGAGGGCGTGATGCCGCACATCACCGCACAAGACGGGACGCGGCTCTACTACGAAGAAGCCGGCAGCGGCTCACCGGTGATTTTTGTGCACGAGTACGCCGGGGACTACCGCACGTGGGAGATGCAAATGCGGTATTTCTCCCGCGCGCATCGCTGCATTACTTACAGCCAGCGCGGTTATCCGCCGTCCGACATTCCTTCCGATGGCGCTAAATACGGTCAGGATATCGCGCGCAATGATGTGCTGGCAGTGATGGATGCGCTCAAGGTCGGCAAGGCTCACGTCGTGGGCCATTCGATGGGCGCCTACACGGCCTTGCATGTCGGCATTCATGCGCCGGCGCGATGTTTTTCGGTGGTTGCCGCCGGCTGCGGCTGGGGCTCGAGTCCCGACGTCAAAAAACGAGAGGACATGAAGGCGCTCGCCGCCGAAACCGGCAAGATGTTTGCCGCCGAAGACATTAAGGCAGCAGCGGCGAAATATGCCGATGCGCCGATGCGCCAGGCCCAAAAGAACAAGGATCCGCGCGGCTATGCTGAATTCGCGCGCATGTTGTCCGAACACTCCGCCGAAGGTCACGCGCAGACGATGTTTAATCTTCAGCTCAAGCGACCGACACTGTGGGAGATGGAGGCGGCGCTGAAAATTTTTTCCGTGCCCTTGCTGATCATCGTTGGCGATGAAGACGAACCTTGTATTGATGGCAGTGTTTATCTCAAGCGCACGGCGCCCACCGCGGGTCTGTTGGTGATTCCGCGCTCTGGACACAATATCCCGTCTGAAGAACCGTCCGCATTCAATGCCGCATTGACCGATTTGTTTGCCGCCACAGAAGCCGGCCGGTGGCTCTCGCACAAACCGCATTAGCGATTCTGGAGGAAACGATGGATCTTAAGCTCAAGGGCAAGACGGCGCTGGTTACCGGCGGCAGCGAAGGCATCGGGAAAGGCATTGCTCGCGCCTTGGCAAAGGAAGGCGTCGACGTCGCCATGTGCGCGCGGCGCAAGGAACCCCTCGAAGCTACGGCGAATGAGATCGCCAAGGAAACTGGACGCAAGATCGTCGCCATTCCCGCCGATCTGCGTAAAGACGGTGATGCGAAGAATTTCATTGAGCAGGCTGCCAAGGCGTTGGGTCGCGTCGACATCATGGTCAACAACGCGGGCTCGGCGGCCGGCGGTGTCATCGAACATTTGACCGAAGACGATTGGGAAAAAGGACTTCAGCTTAAGTTCATGGGCTATGTGCGTTGTCTGCGGTACGTTCTGCCGCTCATGGTCAAGCAGGGCGGTGGCCGGGTTGTGAACCTGATAGGCAATGACGGCGTGAAACCATCTTATTGGGAAATCTGCCCGGGCGCGGCCAATGCGGCGGGGCAGAACCTCACGCTTTCGCTTGCCGGGCAATACGGCAAAAACAACATCAGCTTTGTTGCGGTCAATCCAGGTCCTGTGCGCACCGAGCGCTGGGCAGGATTGGTCAAGGCAATGTCGCGTGACATGAACATTTCCTACGAACAGGCCGACAAACTGGCACCTGCCTCAATTCCCATGGGCCGGATCGCCGAGGTTGAAGAGGTAGCCAATCTCGTCGTTATGCTCGCGTCGCCGTTGATGGAAATGGTCAACGGCTCGATGATTGAAATCGACGGCGGCCAAGACAAACCGCTGATGGATCGCTTTCGCGACAAGCCGGCAGGCTAGTTGTTCTACAACTGCAGGCCGCAAACACCACCGATCGTCTTGCTTGACAAACTTAGGCGACCGGTCGGACTATTTGCATACAAACAAGTTCGCCGGCAGAGGCGACAGATAATGGGACACCGCGGCCCGCATCAATTGCGCCAGCCGCTACGCAGGGAGCTTCGATCATGACATCAACGCGTCACGTGCTCACTCTCGCGCTCGCGGGCTGTTTTGCCGCCAGCCTTTCCTCATATGCCTTGGCGCAGCAGACCATCAAGATCGGCGAGCTGAACAGCTACAAATCGCAGCCCGCCTTCCTTGACCCTTACAAGAAGGGGATGGATCTGGCGCTTGAGGAGATCAACGGGAAGGGCGGCGTGCTCGGCAAGAAGCTGGAACTGATCTCGCGCGATGATGGGGCCAATCCAGGCGAGGCCGTCCGTGTTGCCGAGGAACTGGTCACGCGCGAAGGCGTGGTCATGATCGCCGGCACCTTCCTTTCGCACATCGGCCTCGCGGTGACGAATTTTGCAGGCCAGAAGAAGGTTTTCTTTCTTGCCGCCGAGCCGCTCACCGACAAGATTACCTGGCAGAGCGGCAACAAATACACGTACCGCCTGCGCGCCACGACCTACATGCAGACGGCGATGCTGATGCCGGCCGCGACCGCGGCCAAGAAGAAAAGGTGGGCATTGGTCTATCCGAATTTCGAGTACGGCCAATCGGCGGCGGAAAACTTCAAGATGCTGATGAAAAAGGCGCAGCCGGATGTGGAATTCGTAACCGAGCAGGCGCCGCCATTGGGCAAGATCGATGCCGGCGCGGTGGCACAGGCAATCGACGACGCCAAGCCGGACGCGATCTTCAACGTGCTGTTCGGTGGCGATCTCGCCAAGTTCGTACGCGAAGGCAACACCCGCGGCGTTTTCAAGAATCGCACGGTAGTAAGCTTGCTTTCAGGTGAACCCGAGTATCTCGATCCTCTCAAGGACGAAGCTCCGGTCGGTTGGACTGTGACAGGTTACCCGTGGGACAAAATCAAGACACCGGCGCACCAAGCTTTCGTCGCCGCGTATCAGAAGAAGTTCAACGACTATCCGCGGCTCGGGTCGGTGGTCGGCTATGTAACGATCAAATCCATTGCCGCGGGCATCGACAAGGCAAAGTCGACGGACACCGACAAGCTCGTCACGGCCTTTGCAGGCCTGAAGGTCGAAAGCCCGTTAGGGCCTTTCGTGTATCGTGCCAGTGATCACCAGGCTACGATGGGTGCTTATGTTGGCAAGATCGCGCTGGAAAATGGCAAAGGGACGATGACCGACTTCAAATATGTCGATGGCGCCTCGGTGCTGCCGAGCGATGCCGAGGTCAAAAAACTGCGCCCGACGGAATCGAACTAAGGTTTTCGCAAGCCATGTCCTTGGCTAACCTCTCCCCGCCGATGCGGGAAGAGGTGATTATTGTCTCATGACTTTTAGCGCATTCCTTTTTCAGGCGCTCAACGGGCTATCGACTGCCTCAGGTCTGTTTTTTGTCGCGGTGGGACTGTCGCTGATCTTCGGTGTGTCCCGCATCGTCAACATTGCTCATGGGTCCCTATATATGTTGGGGACCTATACCGCTTATTCGTTTGCGACCCATATCGGCGGCGCACTTGGGTTCTGGGGTGGCATCCTCGCAACCGCTCTCATCGTGGGCGTAGTCGGCGCGTTGATCGAAATTGTGTTGTTGCGCCGCATCTATCGCGCGCCGGAGCTTTTCCAGCTGCTCGCCACATTTGCGCTGGTGCTGGTCATCAACGATGCCACGCTTTGGCTGTGGGGACCGGAGGATCTGCTTGGGCCACGCGCGCCGGGCTTGCGTGGATCGATCGAGGTACTGGGGCGGCAATTACCCGCCTATGACCTTTTTCTGATAATCCTCGGTCCGCTGGTGTTGGTGGTGTTGCATTTTACGCTCGCAAGCACACGGTTCGGCCGGCTTATACGGGCGGCCACACAAGACCGTGAGATGGTCGGCGCGCTCGGTGTCAACCAGGCGATCCTGTTCACCTCGGTATTTGCTCTTGGCGCGACGCTTGCAGGTTTCGGCGGCGCCCTCCAGGTCGCGCGTGAACCAGCCAATCTCGCCACCGATCTGATCGCGATCGGGGATGCGTTTGTGGTGGTCGTCGTCGGCGGCATGGGCTCGATGACCGGGGCTTATCTCGCAGCCGTGATCATCGCCGAAGTGAAAGCTCTTTGCATAGCAATCGGAGTTGTCGATCTTGGTTTCATCAGCGTGAATTTCTCCAAATTCACGCTGGTTGCCGAATTTATGGTTATGGCCGTTGTTTTGATTGCGCGGCCTTATGGTCTGCTCGGGCGGCCACAAGTCTTTGTCCGCTCAATGGCAGAGCCGGAATATCCCATTCGCCCGGCAACGATTGCGCTCAAGGTGTTAGGCGTCGCAGTGCTCGGATTGCTCTTGTGTCTGCCGCTTCTCACGCGAAGCTCGCCCTATGTGCTCATTCTTGGCATCGACGTATTGATCGCCGTAATATTCGCAACGTCGCTGCACTTCATCATGGGTCCCGGCGGCATGCATTCCTTCGGGCATGCCGCGTATTTCGGTCTCGGCGCCTACGGTGCCGCGCTTTTGGTCAAATGGCTGGCCCTCCCGATGGGAGTCGCATTGGTTGCGGCACCCGTGGTTGCGTTTGGCGGCGCGCTATTGTTCGGCTGGTTCGCCGTGAGGCTTTCCGGCGTCTACCTTGCGATGTTGACGCTCGCCTTTGCGCAGATCGTCTGGGCATTGGTGTTCCAATGGGAGGCGCTGACAGGCGGCTCAAATGGCGTGATCGGGGTCTGGCCGCCACCGCCATTCGACAAGGCCTGGGTTTATTACCTGCTGACGCTTGTCCTCGCCGTGGTCGCCGTGCTGTTGCTGCGCCGATTTCTGTTTGCGCCCTTCGGCTATGCGATGCGCGCGGGCCGCGACTCTCCGCTCCGCGCAGAAACCATCGGTATCGACGTCAAACGCGTTCATTGGCTTGGCTTCGCTATAGCCGGCTGCATCTGCGGTGTGGCGGGGGGATTGTTTGCGTTTGCCAAAGGTTCGATCTCGCCTGAGACAATCCATGTTAGCCGCTCGATCGATGGTCTGGTCATGGTTTTGCTTGGCGGCATCCAGACGCTGACCGGACCCATCGTCGGTGCCTCGGTATTTGCAACGCTGCAGGATTCCGTGATGCGGCAGACGGAATATTGGCGGGCATTGCTCGGTCTTATCATTTTGCTTCTGGTGCTCGCCTTCCCGCAAGGCATCGTGGGTGCCTTTTCGTCGCTCTGGCGCAAGCTGGGTGCAAAGTCATGAGCGTCCTTACCATCCGCTCATTGTCGAAGACGTTTGGCGGCGTACGCGCTGTGAATGGAGTCAGCTTTGAGATTGCGCAGGGTGAGTTTCTCGCCATGATCGGGCCGAATGGCGCCGGCAAATCGACCTGCTTCAACATGATCAATGGACAGCTCCAGCCGGACTCTGGCGAGATCCTGCTCGCGGGTCGCAGCATCGCCGGAACTCGAGGCCCGCGATATCTGGAGGCTTGGAGTCGGGCGTACGTTTCAGGTTGCCGCCACTTTTGGGTCAATGACCGTTGTCGAAAACGTGCAAATGGCTCTGATTTCGCATGCGCGTGAGACCTATGGCCTGTGGCGGCCAGCCGCCAGCCTGCATCGCGATAGAGCTCTTGATCTCCTGTCACAGGTTGGCATGTACGCCGCGGCCGAGCGCCCGAGCCGCGAACTCGCCTATGGCGATGTCAAGCGCGTCGAGCTCGCGATTGCGCTCGCCAACGAGCCACGCCTTTTGTTGATGGATGAACCGACCGCAGGGATGGCGCCGCGCGAGCGCAACGAACTTATTGCCCTGGTGAAGCGGCTGGTGGTTGAAAGCGGGATTTCTGTGCTGTTCACCGAACATTCCATGGATGTGGTGTTCGCATTTGCCGATCGAATCATCGTCTTGGCGCGCGGGCGACTGATTGCCGATGGCGACGCCGTTGCTATTAGAGACGACGCAAACGTGCGCGAAGTCTATTTCGGCACCGGCAAGACATTTGGCGGAGTCGCGCCGTGAGCGAAGCGATGCTCTCAGTGGCGAATTTGAGTGCCTGGTATGGCGCGGCACGGATTCTTTACGACCTCAGTTTTGAAGTCGGCCGTGGCGAAGTGGTAGCATTGATGGGGCGTAACGGCGCCGGCAAATCCACGACCATGAAGACCATCATGGGCCTCATGGCTCAACGCGACGGTCTTGTGCGTTTCAATGGTGAGGACATTTCCGCACGCAAGCCTTTTGAGATCGCGCGACGCGGTCTTGGCTTCACCCCAGAGGACCGTCGGATTTTTGTGGATCTCACAGTGATGGAAAATCTCGACGTCGGACGGCAGCCGCCCCGCTATTTTCCCGACGGAAAGCCCGCACCGTCATGGACGCCGGATCGGTTATTTGCGCTATTCCCCAACCTCGGGGAAATGCCCGATCGTCCCGGCGGACGCATGAGTGGCGGCGAGCAGCAGATGCTGACTGTGGCGCGGACTCTGATGGGCAATCCGCTGTTGGTGCTGCTCGATGAGCCTTCGGAAGGGGTCGCGCCGCTGATCATCGAGCAAATGGCGCACACAATCGTCGCTTTGAAGAAACAAGGATTATCGATTCTGCTGTCGGAGCAGAATATTCATTTCGCTCGGCTGGTGTCGGATCGTGTTTATGTGCTGGAAAAGGGACAAATTCATTGGCAGGGTTCGGTTGCAGAACTTGATGCCAATCCGGATGTGCAAAGAACTTACTTGACGGTATAGGATGGAAAATCGGGCGGAAGAGAGCATGAAAACACTGCAGCGCGACAAGCTCAAAGTCGTGGCCCAATCCGATCCGTCGGAGCAGGGCCGTTATGTGCTTGATGATCAGGCAGGATTTCTCATGCGTATCGCCATGCAGCGTCATACGGCGATTTTCATGTCGCGCATGATCGAAAATCTGACGCAAACGCAGTTTGCCGCGCTCGCCAAGTTGTATGAAGTCGGCCCGTGCTCGCAAAATCATCTCGGACGGCTCATTTATCTCGACGCTGCGACCATCAAGGGCGTAGTCGATCGCCTGCACTTGCGTGGCTTCCTAACAGCTCTCAATGATCCAAAGGATCGCCGGCGCAGGGCGGTTACGCTTACCGATCACGGGAGACAGGTGACGGAAGCCGCAATGCTCGTCGCCGCCGAAATAACGGCGGCGACTTTGGCGCCGCTGACCCTGGACGAGCAGGAGCAGATGGCAAAGCTGCTGCGTAAATTAAGTTGATGGCGAGGTCGCGAATGTTCACCGTAGGCGACGCCACCATTGCGCGCGTCGAGGAAACCAATCTTCCAAGCTATCCGCTTCGGGATATTTTTCCGGAGTTCACCGATGTGCACATGGCCGAACACAAGCCGTGGCTGGCCCCGCATCACTATGAAGCCAATACAGGATTGGTCAGGCTGGCCGTTCATAGCTGGCTGTTGCAGGTGGGCGGCAAGAAAATCCTGATCAATTCCTGCTGTGGCAATAACAAGGTCAAGCCCGGCCGTCCGTTCTGGCACCTGCTCAATGAACCATATCTTGAGCGTCTTGCCGCCGCGGGCGCCCGGCCGGACGAGGTCGATGTGGTGATGTGCACTCATTTGCACCACGATCACGTCGGCTGGAATACGCAACAGAAGGATGGCAAGTGGGTCCCGACATTTCCCAACGCCCGATATGTGTTTTCGAAACCGGATGTCGATTATTTCTCGAAGGTCGATGCCGACCCAAAAGAAGGACCTGCGGAGCTAGGCACTTTTCGCGAATGCGTCGTACCGATCCTCGAATATGGGCGGGCGGACCTCGTCAGCGGCGGACCCTATCGGCTCAATGACTTTATCGAGATCGATTCCGCGCCGGGTCATTCGCCTGGCCACGTGTTCTTCAAACTCGAAAGCAAAGGCAAGCGGGCCGCCTTCATTGGCGATGTCTGGCACCATTTGCTGCAGGTCTACTATCCGGATTGGAATTTCCCGAAGAATTCGGATGCATCCGAAGCGCGGATCAGTCGACGTAAAGTGCTCGATTATTGCGCTTCAAGTGGGGCGCTCGTGTTTCCCGGGCATGTGGGCCTGCCATTCGCAGGCCACATCGAGGCGACCCCAAAAGGCTATCGCCCGAATTTCAAACCATGAGTGGTCAGAATCCGTAAAGCCGTGCGGGATTGTCGACGAGGGCTTTCTTGCGTGCAACTTCGTCCGGGATCCAGTCCAGCAACATATCGAGCATCCACGCGTCGTCCGGGACCGGCGCCCCGGGGGTCGGATGCGGCCAATTGGTGGCCCATAACATCCGATCCGGCGCGGCTTTCGCCAGTGTCTTGGCGAGCGTGCCAACATCGTTGTAGTTCGGCGGCCCGGCCTTGGAGACTTCGTAGGGCGCTGATAATTTGACCCAGGTCCGGCCGCCATCGACCAGCTTTTGGAGAACACGAAATGCCGGATGATCGAGGGGAACTGGTTCGAGGAATTTTCCGACGTGGTCGATGACCAGCGTGCTGGTTAGTCTGTTCAGTATCGTTTCGCGATCAGGCAGGTCCCGGCCGTCAAGCTGGAGCTGTACGTGCCATCCGAACGGGGCCACCCGAGCGGACATGGTTTCAAGAATCTCCCAGGGTAATGGCGCACCCGGCAACATGAAGAAGCGAATGCCGCGGGCTCCAAGCCTGGTTAGGCGGTCGAGCTCGGCATCGGTCACGCTTTCATCGACCACGACGATACAGCGGCCATTCGGCCCCAGTTCAGCGACGGCTTCGAGGGTGCAACGATTATCCTTGCCATAAGTCGATGGCTGCACGACCACAGTTCGTTCGATGCCAAGGCGCTTGCACATCTTTCGGTAATCGGAGACTGGCGCGTCCGGCGGAACGAACTTGGCAGTCGACGCCGTTGGATATTTGCCGTCGTAGACGTGCATATGGGTATCGCAGGTGCCAGACGGCGCCTCGAGTTTCGGCTTAAGCGTGCTGTCGACGGGGGGCATGGCAAGCACCTATGGGCAGATATAGCCAGCGCCGTTCGGATTCGGAAAACAGCCGACCGATTGCGGCAACAGATGTTTCGGAAGCCAAAGCACGACGTCCGGAAAATATATTGTGAAAGCGATTGCTACAAAAAACACAACGTAAATGGGCAACGACGCCAGCATTGCTTTGGAAAATTTTATCCCGACGAATTTCGATGCCATCAACAGGCATAGTCCATAAGGCGGAGTGATCAGCCCAAACGCAAGCGTGGTGATGATAACCACGCCCATATGCACTGGATTGATATCGGCGTTCTTGGTGAGGTCGATGATCAGTGGCATGAAAATAATGATTGCCGGAACTGCATCGATGAAATCCCCGACGATAATAAACAGCAGCGTCAGCAGCAGCATGATCATGAACGGATCGCCGCCGGCGGCCTGCGCGATCCACTCGGACACCACGGCAGGGCCGCGCAAATAGGCCAGCATCCAGCCGAACGCCGAAGCAGCTCCAATAGTTATCAGCGGAATGGAATAGAGCAGCCCTGTCATCGCCATATCGCGCGGTAGTTTCAAAAAATGGCGGAAATTAAGAAATGGAATTGCCACGAACACGATGTACGCCACCGCAATGATACCAGCCTCTGTCGGAGTAAACTGACCGGTGAGAATGCCGCCCATGATGATGACGGGAATCATCAACGGCACGGCAGCTTCCTTGGCTGCCGTCGAAAACTCCCCGAACGTTGCGCGTTTGCGTTTGAAGCCCTCGGGCCCGAAGAAATGGCTGTAGATCATCAGTCCGATGCCGACGAGAAGCCCGGGTACGACGCCGCCTAGAAATAGCCCGCCAATCGAGACATTGCCTGTCGCGCCGTACACGACAGCCATGATGCTTGGCGGAATAAGGTTGGCCATCGTAGCGGCCGAGGCGATCAACGCTGCGGTGAAGGCACGGTCGTAACCTTCGCGGTTCATCTCCGCGGCGAGAGTTCGTGTCAGCACGGCGACATCGGCTGCCGATGAGCCGGAAATTCCGGCGAAGAACATGCTGAACAACGTCACAACCTGGGCGAGACCCCCGCGAAAATGGCCGACCATAGTTTGCGACAATTTGATCATGCGAAGCGTGACGTTCGCCGATGTCATGAGGTCGCCGACCAACAGGAAGAAAGGCACCGCCAGCAACGCTTCGACGTCCATGCCATTGAACACCTGCGCGATCATCGATGCTTCGCTGACCGGCGTGAACATCGTGACAATCAGGACCGAGGCGATCAGTGCGAAAGCGACCGGCACGCCCATATAGCCGAAGAACAGAAACAGGAAACCCATCAAGACGATGAGCATGCCATGGGTGGTCACAGCGCCTCGCTCCCGATGCTTTCATGAGGGGGTTCCCCTCTACGGTCAGGAAAACCATTGCGCCAGCCGTTCACCATCTGCTCGACGATGAAAAGCGCGACCAGCACGCCGCATATCGGGATGGCAATATAAAGGGTTGCAATCGGCGTCATCGACGGCATGCGCAGACTTTTGAAGCCGTCCAGAAAGTTAAGATAGCCGAAATAGATCATGCAGAGTGCCACACCCAGAACGACCGCACGGTTGAACATTTCGAAGAACAGGCGGCGTCCACCGGTCATCGATTCGGCGAGCACTGCGAGATAGAGATGATCGTTGCGGCGGGTCGCGGCCGCAACACCAAAGAAAATTCCATAGAGAAAAAAGGCCATGGTCGCCTCCTGTGCGAGAAACCAGGGGTGACCGACGGTCCGCAGGATGACGTCCATGAGTACCACGACGCTAAAGCCGGCAATGGAAATCCCGCAGAGGATCATCAGGAGGTTTTCCAGCGGGTCGAGCGCCCGCCATTTCAGATGACGTTGCTCCTGCAAGACCAGGCTGTTAAATCGCATCGGCGTTTCCCGAACGTAGCGCAAGCACGAACGCGACAAGCAATTGGCTTGCCGCGTTCATAGCTCCTTGATCTATTTTACATTGCGGACGAGCGCGAGGACTTTCTCCGCATGCGGCCCAAGGTCCTTGGCGAGCTTGTCCTGGATTGGTTTGCTTATTTGCGCAAAGCCGCTCTTATCGACGTCCTTGACGATTTTGACGCCCATTTTCTCGAGCTTTGCCAGCGCTTCGTGCTCGAGTTTGAATGCTACCGTCGGTTCATTCTTGCTCACTTCGTCCGCCGCCGCCTGCACCCACTTCTTCTGCTCGTCCGTCAGGCTGCTCCAGACCTTGTCGCTCACAAACAATGCAGCGTTGTTGGCTTCGTGCTCGGTGAGAGAAAGAACCGGCGCGGGCTCGTAATGCTTGTTAATGAGGTAGTTATTTATGCCATTTTCAGCCATGTCGACGACGCCGGTTTGGAGCGAGGTGTAAACCTCGCCAAACGGCATGTGCACGACTTGCGCGCCGTATGCGGGGAAGGTGGTATCTTCCGTCACAGTAGCCTGCACGCGCATCTTGACACCCTTGAGGTCGGCAACTTTCTGTACCGGTTTCTTGCCGTACATATGCCGCAGGCCCTGAGAGCCGAGCCCGATCATATGCGCGCCTTTGATCTTCGCGGCGTACAAATCCTTCATCGCTGCGATCACAGTGGGGTCGCCTAGCGTTTTGATGGCGTGCGTCTCATCACGGAAGATGAAGTGGATCGAGAAGACACCCGACTCGGGCTGAGCAGTGGATGCGTTGGCAGTTGACAACATCACAAAGTCAATATCGCCAGTCTGTACTTTCTGCATGGTTTGAGCTTCGGTGCCGAGCTGGGCGCTGGGATATTGATTGATGGAAAGCGTGCCCTTGCTTAAGTCCTTCAGCTTCTTATCGAACATTTCAGCGCCCGCGCCGTAGCCGCTGGACTTAGGCTGGTCGTAGGCGAATGAGAATGAGCGATTCTGCGCGAATGCCGCAGTTGGTGCCGCCGCCAGAACGGCGCCGATCAAGGCAACTCGCGCCAGCGGCCGAATACGCGTGACGAACATGGAATCTCCTCCCGAAAGAATTTCGTCCTGCACGGCACGATCGCCGTGTGACGCCATTTGCGCTTGGACGCGCTTTTATGCCGCAAGGGTGTGTCGGCGAGTCCGGCGTTGTCAATGCCATTGTAGCCCGGGAGACTTGGGACGATGTGTTAGCGATTTGATGCGTCTTGCAGGATTTTCTTGAGTCGCTGCGGCGTAACAGGAAGTTGTGTTACCAGCCCGGGACGCTGAAGGGCATCATCAATAGCTGAGGCGATTGCGGCGCCGACAGGGTTGGCACCGCCTTCGCCCGCGCCTTTCAAGCCTAATGGATTGAGGGGGCTTGGTGCGTCCTCGGTTACAAGGATGGAAACTTCGGGCACCTCGCGTGCGGTCGGCATCAGATAGTCTGCAAAGGTGACCGAGAGCGGCTCGCCATTCTCGTCGTAACGGAATTCCTCGAACAGCGCTCCGCCGACTCCTTGTGCAAGGCCGCCCGCAATTTGGCCCTCCACCAACTTCGGATTGACGGCTTTGCCGACGTCGTAGCCAATGACATAGCGCTCGATTGTGACATTCCCGGTATCGGGATCGATGCTCACTGCGGCTACGTGCACCCCATATGGATAGACCATGTGGGTCGACTCGAATGTGTCCTCCGCGTTCAGGTCGCCGGGCCGCATTTGCGCAAGCTCGGCCAGCGGCATTGTCGGCCCGATCCCACTGGTACGGATGATTTCCCCGTTCACAATGTCGAGTGCGTCCGCTCGACTTTGCATCAATTCAGCTGCTGCCTCTAGAACGCGACTGCGTAATTTGTTGGCCGCCAGGCGTGTCGCTTCCCCGCACATTACGGTCACGCGCGAAGCGAATGCACCCATGCCGCGGGCAATGCGGTCAGTCTGACCGTGGGTGACCCGGATATTTGTATAATCGACGCCAAGGGTGTCGGCGCAAATCTGCGCGATAACAGTCTCCACGCCCTGGCCGATAGAGGCTACACCAGTAATGATTTCGACCCTGCCGTCCGGCTTGATCTCGACGCGCACAGTGTCAAACGGCCCGAGCCCGCTTTTCTCGACGAACATTGCGATCCCAACACCTACTTTTTCCCCTTTCTTGCGGCGTTCGCTGAGTTGTATCTGAAGTTCGTCCCAGCGAGCCAGCTTGAGCGTCTTGTCGAGCAGCGCGGCGTAGTCGCCCGAGTCGTAGACAATCTGTGTACCTAGCGTATCGAGCCCGAGCGAATATGGCATCGCGCTGGTGTCTATGAGATTGCGCTTCCGAATCTCGACCCTGTCCACGCCAACCTTTGCGGCAATCGCGTCCAGCAGCCGCTCGCGCACAAATGTGGACTCATAGCGGCCTGGCGCACGATAAGTGCCGCAGGGCGTCTTGTTGGTCAGTCGGATGTGTCCGATGGCGCGGTAAGCCGGTACGCGATACGGGCCCGGTAACATGGCGGCGGCAAGGTCGGGAACGGTAGCGGCGTGAGTGCGCATGTATGCACCGTTATCGTGAAAGAATTCATCTTCGATCCCCAGGATGTGTCCATCTGCATCAATGGCGGCTTTGACGTGATGGTACTGTTCACGCGAATGGTTCGCCGCGATCAAATGCTCGCGGCGGTCCTCGATCCATTTGATCGGATGCTTGAATTTCAGTGTGGCAGCGCAGACGAGAATGTCTTCGGGATAAATTTCACCCCGGATACCGAAGCCTCCACCGACGTGGCCTTCGTAGAGCTGAACGGATTCCTTCAGGCGACCCAGCATCTGGGCGATGGCATCGCGATTCCAGTGCGGCACCTTGGCTGCGCCATGCAGCTCCAGAACGTCGCGTGTCTCGTCGTGGCGGGCGATAGCGCCGCGCGTTTCTAGCGGAACGCCGGTGTGGCGGCCTACGGAAAGATCAAGCGAGACAGTCGCGTGGGCAATGCGAAAGGCGCCATCGATATCGCCGTATGCTTTTTGCAAGACTCCGGGCTCTGTTGTCAGCTCCGGTGTATGACGGCCCGGCGGATCTGTAGCCTGTATCGTTGCCATGAGGGGCTCGATCGAAAGCTCCACCAACTCAGCCGCGTCTTCCGCTATATACGCGTTGTCCGCAAAGACCGCGGCAATTGGCTCGCCGACATAGCGCACAACGTCTTTTGCGAGCACCGGCTGGCGATATGGTTCGAGCTGTTTGAGCCCAGTCAACCGAAAGGGAATTGGAGGAATCTGTGCGATATCTGAATGCGTCCATACTGCGTGCACGCCGGTCATTTTGAGTGCCGCTGAAATACCGATCGATCTTATTGTCCCGTGAGCAACCGGCGACCGCACGACCCGCATCGTCCACTGGCCGGGAAATGAAATATCCGCGGCGAAGCGTCCCTGGCCGGTGAGGAGAGGGCGATCCTCCAGGCGCGGAACCGAACGACCAACAAATTTTTGTTTAGCGGACATGAGCGTGACCGCTCACCCTTTTCGCATATCTTTCGCCACAGCGCGGACGGACTTGATGATGTTCTGATAGCCGGTGCAGCGGCACAGGTTGGACGAGAGCACGTCGAGCAAATCGTCGTCTCCGATGTTGGGTTCGCGCTCGAGTACGCTAACCGCGAGCATCAAGAATCCCGGCGTGCAGAAGCCGCATTGCAGACCATGGTGATCCATGAAGGCCTGCTGCATTGGATGAAGTTTGTCACCGTTGGCGAGACCTTCAACCGTCCTGATCTTTTTGCCGTGCGCCTGCACGGCGAACATCAAGCAGGCGCGCACCGGCTCACCGTCGACTATGATTGTGCAGGCGCCGCAAATGCCATGCTCGCAGCCGATATGGGTGCCGGTCTGTCCACAGTCGTCGCGGATCGCATCTACCAAAGTACGCCGCGGCTCAACAGAGATCGCGTGATCGTGCCCATTAATGTTAAGTGTGATGGCAGTTCTTTCGCTCATGCGGCCTTCTCCGCATTGCGCAAAGCGGTCCGAATGCGCTGCGGCGTGGCCGGGATTTCGTCGATCTCCACGCCAAATGGCGTAAGAGCATCGTTGATCGCATTGACCACAGCGGCCGGCGCGCCGATGCATCCACCTTCACCCAGCCCCTTGGCCTTGGTGATGGAATTCGCACTCGGCGTCTCAATGTGATGCAGTTCTATCGGCGGAATTTCGTGCGCAGTCGGGGGCAAGTAATCGGCGAGAGTTGCCGTGAGAATTCCGCCGTTGTCGTCATAGATGATTTCTTCGAGTAGCGCGTTCCCGATGCCCTGCGCAATCCCGCCGTGAACCTGGCCATCGGCGATCATCGGATTGATAATTCGGCCTGCATCTTCCGCGACTACGAATTTCTCGACCTTGACGTGCCCGGTTTCCTCATCAACCTCGACGATCGCGACGTGGCAAGCGTTGGAGAAAGTGCCGGGTGGATCGTAGTGACCGGTTTCCGTCAGCCCCGGCTCGATTTCGCCTTTGAATCGATGAGTTTGCGTATAGGCCTCGCGCGCGAGTTTTGCGATCGGAATGGTCTTGTCCGTACCGGCGACCTTTGCCGATCCGTCCGCGAGGACGATGTCATCGGGCGCGGCCTCCAGCATGTGGCTGGCGATCTTGATCAGCTTGGTGCGAATTTTACGTGCGGCGATGAGCGTGGCTCCGCCTGAAATGACGAGCGAGCGGCTTGCAAAAGTGCCCCAGCCGTAAGGCGCGCGGTCAGTATCGCCATGGACTACCTTGATCACTTCAGGTGTTACCCCGATTTCATCGGCAATAATTTGTGCCAGCGTAGTCCGCAGGCCCTGACCGTGCGGCGATGCGCCGATACGTGCCTCAATGAAGCCCGAGGGATCGACCGATAGGATCACCGTCTCCCAGCCAGGCGTAATTTCCATGCCGCGCGCTGCGAACGCGGGGCTGCCGTAGCCGGTCCGCTCGGAGAAGGTCGCGAAACCGATACCGAGATGACGGCCTTTCGCTCGTGCCTCTTTCTGGCGGGTACGGAAGGCAGGGACATCGACTGCCTTCACGGCCATTTCCAGCGTCTCTTTGTAGGTGGCCTCGTCGTATTCGAGGCCCATCGCGGACTTGTATGGAAATTTGTCGATGAGGTTGTGCCGCCGTACGTCGATTGGATCGATTGCAAAGGCGCGCGCGGCCTTATCCATCAACCGCTCAAGCGTGAATGTGATGACCGGCCGTGATACGCCCCGATACGGAGCCATCGTGCAGGTGTTCGTGACGACACCGCGCGCGCGACATGCATATTGCTGAACGTCGTAAGGACCCGGCATCTCCGCCATCGCCATCAGCGGCTCGACTCCGCAGGTTGTCGGGAAGCAAGAATAGGCGCCGACGTTGGAAACAATATCCGCTCTCAACGCGAGCAGCCTGGCCTCCTTGTCGAAGGCGCCCTCAAGCATGACGTGTTGATCGCGTGAATGGAATCCTGCGATCAGGTTTTCCCGCCGATCTTCCGTCCACGCGACGGAACTTTTAAGTTTGCGCGCAAGCCACACAAGCACGACATATTCGCTTGCAAGCGACATTTTCTGCCCGAAGCCGCCGCCGACGTCGGGGGCAATTACGCGTAAGTCGGATTCCGGAAAGGCGAGTACGTCACAAATTGCCGTTCGCGTCAGATGCGGCATTTGGGTGGTGCAAGTGAGGGTCACGCGCCCGGTCGACGCGTCATAGGACGCATGGGCGCTCCGCGGTTCCAGTGGAGTCGCGTTCTGGCGGCGGGAGCGCGCCTCGACCTTGATGATTTTGTGTGCGCTGTTCCAGACGGCGTCGAAGTTCGGGGTCTGTACTTTCCCTTCGAGGATGACATTGCCGGGAATCTCGGCGTGTACCTGCGGTGCACCGGGTTCGAGCGCCACAAGTGCGTCTGTTACCGAAGCTGTGTCCTCGATCAAAAGGTTGACCTGATCGGCGATGTCTTCCGCTTCCTCTTCGCTCGCCGCCACGACGGCTGCCACAGGCTCGCCGGCAAAACGAACCGTCCCGTCGGCAAGAGCTGGCTGCCCGATCGGCTTGTAATTGAACTTGTGCAGCATCGGCGTGATCTTTTTTACGCCTTTGAGATCGGCGGAGATGATCACCATCGCTCCTTTCGGGGCGCTGATGTTCGTTAGGTTTCCCGCCGCAGCCGGACTGCGCACGAAGCGCACCCAATGAACAGCAGGGAGATCTGCGGTAAATCGCCCCTGGCCGGTAATCAGCGCGGGATCCTCGAGCCGGCGGATAGCGCGCCCGACCCAGGTCATCCCGGAGCCTCGGGTGCCATGAGCGCTCATACGCTTTGCTCCAGCGCACGGCGCACCACTGCGCGCACAAGATCGCGCCGATATGCGGCGTTGGTCTGATGGTCTTCCAGCGGGTCAATTGCATTCGCGGCGGCCTCGGCTGCGGCGCGGAACACGCCATCGCCCGGTGCTTTGTTGTTGAGGGCGGTTTCGGCGGCCGCGATCCGACGCGGAAACGACTCGGCGCCGCCGATACCGACACGCGCGTCGGCGATCTTTCCTGCATTTAGGCGATACGTCACGAGTGAGGCGGCCATGGCAAAGTCGCCGGCGCGACGGCTGAATTCGTTGAAACCGAATTTGGCACCGGGCGGAAGGAGCGGTAACCGCGTTTCGGAAAGCAATTCGTTCTCGGCTAACGCTGTTGACATGATGCCAACAAAAAAATCTTTTGCCGCGATCTGGCGTTCGCCACGCGTGCTTTTTGCAATAAACGTCGCGTCAAGCGTTGCCGCGACCAGGCACCATTCCGACGCCGGGTCGGCATGTGCGAGGCTGCCGCAGAAAGTGCCCCGCATACGAATTGGGTAATGCGCGATATGCCGCGCGACGACGCAAAGCAATTGCCCCAGCGGATTGTCGACCACCGGTTTGTGAAAGGCTGCGTGACGCGCGCACGCGCCGATTGTCAGCATATTTCCGTCGCTGACGACTTTATCCAGCCCCGCAACCTCATTGATGTCGACGAGATGCGCCGGCTTGGCCAGCCGGAAGGCCATGATCGGAACGAGGCTCTGTCCACCCGCGAGAACGCGACCATCCTGCGGCGCGACCTCGGCCAGAATCCTCAGCGCCTCTTCAAGCGTCTTCGGCACATGACGGACGAAGGGCGCGGGTTTCATGCGGCAAAGCTTCCGGGAATGGTCAGCTAATTATTTGTGTACAAACGATAAAGCGTGCGCCCCGTTTGTCAAACAGCGATTAATCGCGGCCTCAGGTGCCGACTTTCAATTCCGATACCAGCGCGCGCAATGCGGCGACGGTGGAGGGCGCCACGTTTTTTCCCGTACGCGGATTTTCGGAAGGAATATTCTCGATGGTCATCGTGAAACGTGCGGTGTCGGCGTCGACGCTAATTGTATGAGTATTCCGCGTAACCCCGGGGTCGGCCCAGATTTCGAGCTGGGTGCGGTCAGGGCCGATGCCGGCAAGGCTTAGCGCCGCAGCGACATTGACATTGGTGGGAAAGCCGCGCGCGCCCTCACGTGCTGTGCCATCGAACACCTTCAAAGGCTCTTTTAGACCGTCTACCGAAATTTTACGTTCAGCGAGATACGGCGCTCCTCGAAGTCCTGCTGGCGGCTTTCGTGTCACCATCTTGACCGAATGAATGGTGCCTTCCGCCGCCGCGCGCACGGCGTCGAGGCCGATTAACGCTCCGGTTGGCACAAGGATACGCGCACCTTTCAGTCTGGCACGTTCGATCAAATCGTTATTTTCGAGCAATTGCGCGACCGAGAGCGGCATCAAAATGCGACCCCTGTCGATGACGCTGATTGCGACGTCCCGGAACAGCGCCGGCGGCAGGCACTCGACGACGATATCGCAATCGCTTGCTAGCTCAGTGGCCCTGCGGACGGGAATACTGTCGCCAACTTGCGGCAGTGCGCGCCGCGCTTTTTCGGCATCGCGCACGGCGACGGCAGCAAGCGACAGGCCGGGAATGCCGGCGATCAGTCGCTTTGCGACCTCCAGCCCGACAGTGCCGAGACCGGCAAGACCCACACGCAACGGCTCGCTTGGCTTTGTTGTCATTTTTTGCGGCCGGTAAAATGAGGTTTGCGTTTTTCCATGAACGCGCGCACGCCTTCCGCGTAATCGGCAGTAAGACTGGCCGTCCGCTGAAAATCTCGCTCGAGATCGAGCTGAGCCTCAAGTGTGTTTGTCGCGGATGCGTTGAGCGCCTGCTTGATCAGTGCGAGGCCTTGTGTCGGTGCTGCAGCAAAATGTTCACAGATCCGCGCCGCTTCGTGCATGAGGGTCTCATCCTCCACCGCACGCCAGATCAAGCCCCAGGCTGCCGCCTTTTCTGCGGACAATTCCTGGGCCAATAGCGCGAGGCCGCGTGCGCGCGCATCTCCCACGAGGCGTGGCAACAACCAGGTTCCGCCAGAATCGGGAACAAGGCCAACGCGCGCAAATGATTGGATGAAGCTCGCTTTCAGGCTCGCGATAACAATGTCGCAGGCGAGCGCAATGTTACAGCCGGCACCAGCCGCAACACCGTTGACGGCTGCCACGACGGGAAAGGGAAGATTGCGCAATTTTCGGACAAGCGGATTGTAGTGCGCTTCCAATGCGCCACCCAGCACAACGGTCTCGCCGGGTTTGGCCAGCCGGTCGCTCAGATCCTGGCCCGTGCAGAATCCGCGGCCCGTACCGGTGAGCAGCAATGCACGGCAGCTTTCGTCTGATTCCGCTTCATCAATCGCTTTGCGCAAGGCAAGATGCATTACCTCGTTGAACGCATTGAGTTTGTCCGGACGGTTTAATGTGATGACGCGATAACCGGAACGCTGCTCGACGACGATGGACGGGTTGGCCGTCATGGCTTGCCGAGGAAGCGGTCCAACGTACCGATTTCCTCTTTCTTTCCGTCAAAATCGTCCGCGAGGCGCTCATAGAGCCGGGCAGCAGCGCTCAACATTTCATGTTCGACGTGTTCGTCGTCGACAAACGATGCAATTTCATCGAGCTCGGCCACCCAGCGATAGGCTTTGGAGTACATTGTCGGCATTTGGTTCGACAAGTAACGGAGAAGATCGGGTCGGCTTTCGGCAAGCTCGTTTTTCAGTGCCTCGGCCGAACCACCCCGCGTTGCCGCCAGCATCATGGCGGCGCCGAGCGCAGTGAAGCCCTTGGTGATTCCGGCATAGGACATCTTCAATGCCGAGGCCGCGGTAAGTGGGCCATCGAGAACGCGCACAATCAGCCCATAGTTGTTGAGTATCGCGAGATTTTTGGCTGCCGGCCCAGACGCGTAGATTTTCGTGTTGGTGCTTCCCGGCTTCGGCGGCGGACCGATGATACCGGCGCCGACGAAAGGGCAGCCGGTCTTGGCGATCTCGTCGGCGATCCTCAGCATCGTCGGCGGGCTGACTGCGTTGCATTCGACATAGATCGGCTTCTTGTTGGTGGCGGCAAGAATGGACGAAAGACGCTTGGCAAGGGCTAGGGCGTCCCCTGGTGGCACAATCGACAGCAGGAAGTCAGCTTCCGCGAGTGCGCGATCGTCGACCGGGCTCATGCCGGCTTCACGCGCACGTTTCACGCTTGCCTCGCTGCGGCCACCCAGCGATGTCAAAACCGGCACCTTGTTCTCGGTCAGTCGCCTGCCCACGCCGGCGCCCATGTTGCCGGGCGCAATGATGGCAACGGTCGGGGTCATGAGCCGGTTACTCCGCCGTCAAGATTGATGCTTTGGCCGGTGACAAAGGACGCCGCGCCAGAGGCCAAAAATAGCACCGCACCGACGAGGTCCTCGGGAACTTCCGCGCGCGGCACACACTGCATGGCGATAATACGTTCCTTCTGCGCAGGCGTAACCGTTTTACGCTCGATCTCGGTGAAGGTCGCACCGGGCAAAATAGCGTTCACGGTTATGCCATCGGGTCCGAGTTCGCGGGCCATCGACAAACTCATACCTGCCAGCGCCGCTTTTGTCGCAATGTAATGCAGATAGTTTGGACGTCCCAGCCGTACCGCACCGGATGCGACATTGATGATGCGGCCCCATTTTGCGCGGCGCATAGCCGGCAGAACTGCCCGCGCACAAAGAAATGGGCCGGTGAGATTGACGCGCAAGACGCGTTCCCATTCCTCTAGAGGGATTTGATCGAAGGGGCGCATCTCCAGCGTTGAGAAAATACCCGCATTGTTGACAAGGACGTCGATCCGGCCAAATTGGCCCTCGACCACTTCGATCATCTCGTCAATCGAGGCCGGGTCGGACACGTCAGTTGTCACTGCCAGTGCCTGACCGCCGGCTGTCATGATTTCCTCGGAAACCGCTGCCGCTTTCTTTTCATTCAGTTCGGCGATAACGGCGCGTGCGCCGGCCACCGCAAAGGATTTCGCAAATACGCGGCCGATGCCTTGTCCGGCGCCGGTAATGATGACGACGCGATCCTTGAGGCCGGCAAACACGACATTTTGCAGGTCGGCGCTCATGCCGCGCCCCGCGCCAGCTGCGGCAATTGTTCAAGCGCCGCACGTGCGTCCCACTGCGTCCACCAGGGCTTTAGACCGAGATCGTTTGCAATAATGCCGGCGCTGATATAGCCCGCACCTCCGGAAATTGCGCCACCAGGATGGCCAGCCGAGCCTGCGCTGTACAGGTTGGGAATCGGCGAGCGGTAACCGAAGTGATTGTACATCACTTGATCGGCATTGAAGGCGCCCATGAAGATGTCGCCACCGCGCATGTTGATCATTTCCTGTACATATTCGCGCCCGGTATAGACATAACGTCCGAGGATATTTTTGCTCGTCATGTTCGGACAATAGCGCGCGAAGCATTCGACGATCCTGTCGGAAAACTCCTCCTTGAAGTTTTCGTAGCTTTCCGCCCCCAAGTCAGGATCGAGCGGCATGACGTGCCAGCAATAGGTCGTGTGTTTGCCGGGCGGCGCCTGCGTTGGGTCGAGCAGGCTCAATGGGCCAGAACCAAACTGCACCAGCTTTGGCACGCGACCCGCTTGCACGTCCTGATGCGCGGAGAACAGGTCCTCCATGGTCTCGGCGCCGATGCTCCATTTCAGCGAACGGTTGATATTGGGATCGAATTTTTCCGCCTTGAACCGTGGGCTCTCGTTGAGGGCCAGATGAAGGCCAAAAAGGCTCCAGGCCGTGTATTGGAAGCCGTCGAGCTTCTTTAAAAAAGCCGCAGGCAATTGTTCGCGGCCGACAAGTGTTTCGAATGTCTGATGCACGTCCAGCGTGGACGCCACGAATTGTCTGGTGCGAACGACGCGGCCGTCAGTCAGTTCGATGCCCGTTGCGCTGCCATTTTCGATGACGATCCGGCCAATGTTGACCTGTGGCTGGAAAACGCCGCCGGCGGCGATGAAGGTTTCCATCAAACCGCGGGCCAGATTGAACGAACCGCCTTGGCAGAGCTGGTAACCACTGTCGAGATCGAAGGCCCGGATTACCGAGCCCATAGGAGAAGTTTTCGAGAGCGTGTCGACCAGCCAGGTGCCAAACAGCGACACCTTGAAGAGGAACAGCAGCCGCACATGTTCATTCTCGAACAACTCGCGCACTACATCGAGCGGCTGCCGATTGGCGATTTCGAGGAACTCGCGACCGAGGGACGTTCGTGACAGCAGCGCTTCGCGCTCATCCTGGGGCAGCGGCTCCGCATAACGCTCAGGCAGGAAAATCTCGGCCGTGATTTTTTCAGCCTTGCGATTCCACTCGCGGAAGGTTGCCGCGTCTTTCTTGGAGAAACGCGCAATGTTGGCAACCAACTCTTCCAGATCACGGCCCAGGACCAAAGCGGAGCCGTCATGATGGGCCTGACCGAATTCGTAGCGTGGCGTGATGTAGGTGACACGCTCATTCAGATTCAAGTCCCTGAACCACGGCGTCTCGCTGATGTGGAAATGATTGATCGAATGCAGGTTGTGGTAGAAGCCCGGCAGCGTCACCTCACGCGTGCATAAGCCGCCGCCGTAGGCGAGCCGCCGGTCCACCAAGAGAATGTCGAGGCCGGCGCGGGCAAGATAACTCCCAAGGATCAACCCGTGATGGCCCGCGCCGATGATGATGCCGTCGTAGGTTTTCTTGAGCGCTTCGGTCACGGATAGCCTCTGGATTGCGGAGGAGCCCAAGACTGCGGGTGTGGCCTGGGCCGGTCAACTGTCGGCGGCGCATGGCCAATAGCCCTGAAATGCTGGCCATTTCCGCATTGAGCGTGCGCTGCGACCTTGATGGCGGTGGACCTTTGCCGGCTGGTTTCGCTACATTAGCGGCCTGCAGACAAGGACCGTAAACGGTCCCGGGGAGGAACCTTATGCGTAACACTATATTGGCGGCTGGCGCCGCCTTGCTGTTTGCTGTGAACCCAGCAGCGGCTCAGCAAAAATCCGTCAAGATTGGTTTCATCAGCACCTTCAGCGGCCCCGTTGCCGTAATTGGCAACGATATGCGCAATTCGTTCGAGCTCGCGCTGGACCATATGGGCCGCAAGATGGGCGGTTTGCCGGTTGAGGTCATCTACGAGGACGACGGCTTCAAGCCGGAAGTGGGCAAACAGAAAACCGATAAGCTGATTGAGTCCGACAAGGTCGATTTTATCGTCGGCTATATCTGGTCGAACGTACTGCTTGCCTCCATGAAGTCCGCCGTTGACGCCAAGACCTTTCTGATAACTTCAAATGCCGGCCCGCATCAGATCGCCGGCGAGCAGTGTTCGCCGTACATATTCTCAACCTCGTGGCAGAACGACCAGACGCCGCAAGCCATGGGCCACTACATGAACCAGAAAGGCGTAAAAACCGCCTTCTTGATCGGCCCGAACTACGCCGCCGGCAAGGACATGCTCGGTGGCGTGGCGTCCACGTTTAAGGGAAAGATCGTCGGGCAGGAACTGACCAAATGGCCCGATCAGCTCGATTTTTCCGCCGAGCTCGCAAAGGCCAAGGCGGAAAAGCCTGACGCAATTTTCGTGTTTTATCCGGGAAAGGCTGGTGTGCAGTTCCTGAGCCAGTACGCACAGTCCGGTCTCAAGGGCCAGATTCCACTCTATACCGCATTCACCATCGATGAGCTTTCATTGCCTTTGCAGAAGGACCTCGCGCTTGGCGTGCCCGGCGCACAGGAATGGGTGAACGATCTTCCAAACGACACGAACAAGAAATTTGTGGCCGACTACATCAAGAAATATCCGGGATTGCGGCCGTCGTTTTACGGCGCGCAGACATATGATGCGGCGAACCTGGTCGCGTCGGCTGTAGCCGCTACCAAAGGCAACCTTTCCGACAAGGTAGCTGTGCAAAAAGCGCTGGAAAAAGCTGATTTCAAGTCGGTGCGTGGAAAATTCCGGTTCAATACAAATCATATCCCGATCCAGAACTTCTATTTGCAGGAGCCGGTGAAAGATCAAGCCGGCAACTTCGTGCTCAAAACCGTTGCAACGATCGTGGAAGACAATCAGGATCGTTTCGCCAATGAATGCCACATGAAGTGATCCCGCGCTGATGCAGCACGGCGGCGGTGCATTGGCGCTGCCGCCGTTTGCTTATCGGCCGATGTTGTAATTTGCGATCGGACGTCATGGCGCTTTTCATCGAGCAATGCCTGAACGGACTGCAGTTTGGCCTGCTGCTCTTTCTGCTCGCGGCCGGCCTGACGCTCGTCTTCGGCATCATGGATCTGGTGAACCTGGCGCACGGTTCGCTCTACATGATCGGCGCCTATTTTGCCGCCACTTTTGCGGCCTGGACCGGCAGCTTTGTGTTCGGCGCGGTGCTCGCCCTTGCCGCCACGCTGTTAGTCGGAATGGCTGTGGAAGTAATCGCGATGCGGCGGCTTTATGGACGCGACCACCTCGATCATGTCCTCGCGACCTTCGGTCTCATACTTTTCTTTGATGAACTGGTGCGGCTGATTTGGGGGGCTGGTGGCATGAGTCTGCCGCTGCCGTCGTGGCTCAATACCTCAATTCGCGTTCTGCCCGGCTTCGACTATTCCGCGTACAAACTCTCGATCATCGTTGTATCGCTTGCCGTTGCGGGATTTCTTTACATTCTCGTCATGCGCACGCGCCTTGGCATGCTTATCCGTGCCGGTGCATCGAACCGTGAAATGATCGGTGCGCTGGGTGTTAATATCAAACTGCTGTTCACGCTGGTGTTTGGTCTCGGTGCGGCGCTCGCAGGACTCGCCGGGCTGATGCAGGCACCAATTTTGACTGTTCAAATTGGCATGGGCGAGAACATCCTCATTCTTGCTTTCGTCATCACAGTCATCGGCGGGATCGGCTCAATTCGTGGCGCATTCGTCGCGGCTATTCTGGTCGGCTTCATCGATACGCTCGGGCGCGCCTATTTCACTGACTTTCTGCGGCTTGTTTTCACCAAGGAAACGGCGGCGACCGCGGCGCCGGCACTTTCCTCGATGCTGATCTACCTGCTGATGGCTATTGTTCTGGTACTGCGGCCGGAAGGCCTGTTTCCGGCAAGCAGCAAATGATCCGCGCACTCAACCTGCGGACCGTCGTTGCCATTGCGCTCCTTGTCGCCCTGGCGCTGTTACCGGTTTATGTCGAGGCGACCGGCAGCCGCTTTCTGCTGACACTGTTCACTCGTATCGTGATCCTGGCGATCGCCGCGGTGAGCCTCAATCTCATCCTCGGCTACGGCGGTATGATGAGTTTCGGCCATGCTGCCTATCTCGGAATCGGCGGCTATGTAGTCGGTATCCTGGCATTTGAGGGGGTGTCGTCCGGATTTGTGCAATGGCCGCTCGCGCTTCTTGTCTCCGCGCTGTTCGCGATGGTGATTGGTGCACTCAGCCTGCGTACACGCGGCGTCTATTTCATCATGATCACTTTAGCGTTTGCACAAATGACGTACTACATCGTCGCAGGACTTGCCCGGTATGGTGGCGATGATGGACTCACAATCCAGAAGCGCAGCCAGTTCATTGCCCCGATCAATCTTTCCAACAAGGTGCAATTTTATTACATCTGCCTGGCGTTGCTTTGTGCATCGATTTATCTGGTCTGGCGCATCGTCAATTCTCGTTTCGGATTGGTGCTTCAAGGTGCGCGCTCGAACGATACCCGGATGCGCGCGATCGGTTTTCCGACATACCGCTATAAGCTGATCGGCTTCGTGATCGCCGGCACGCTGTGTGGACTAGCCGGCGCGCTGATCGCCAATCACACTGATTTTGTCAGCCCTGCGATGATGTATTGGACGCGTTCGGGCGATCTCATCATCATGGTTGTCCTTGGCGGGATGGGCTCCACGTTCGGCCCATTGTTCGGTGCGGTGGCGCTCCTCGTATTGGAGGAAGTGTTATCGGGCATCACCGAATATTGGCAGATTATCCTGGGTCCACTACTCCTGTTGGTCGTGTTGTTCGCGCGGGGTGGCATCGACGGCCTGCTCGGCAAGGTGCGCCATGGCTGACTTGTTGCGAGTGGAAAAACTAGCCAAGCGTTTCGGCGGCATCATCGCCACCGACGACCTTACGCTCAACATTGCCGGCGGTGAGCTGCATGCCGTGATCGGCCCGAACGGAGCCGGTAAAACCACGCTGATTGCACAACTCACCGGGCAACTTGCGCCGGATTCGGGGCGCATCTATTTCGCCGGCAATGATATTACGGCCGTGCCGATGCATGCGCGCAGCGCCCTCGGTCTCGCCCGCTCGTTCCAGATCACGTCGCTGTTCCTCGATTTGAGCGTGCTCGACAATGTTGCGTTGGCTGTGCAGGCGCATGCCGGCCATTCGTTCCATTTCTGGCGCGATGCCCGCCGCCAACCGGAATTGCGTTATCCGGCCCGCGCGGCGCTTACGCGGGTCGGTCTGATCGCGCGGGAGGATTTAACCGCGTCCGTACTCAGCCACGGCGAACATCGTCTGCTCGAGCTTGCAATGGCGCTCGCATCCAAGCCGCGCATGCTGCTGCTCGACGAGCCGATGGCGGGACTTGGACCGGAGGAATCCGCGCGCATGGTGACGATGCTGCGCGAACTGAAGAAGGAATTGACGATCCTGCTGGTCGAGCACGACATGGAGGCTGTTTTCGCGCTCGCTGATCGCATCACCGTTTTGGTCTATGGGCGCGTGATTGCCTCCGGCAAACCCGAAGATATTCGCCGCAATGCTCAAGTGCGGGATGCTTATCTCGGCGAGCAGGAGGCCGTCCATGCCTGAACCTGTGCTCGCGCTCGATAATATCGAAACCTGCTATGGCCTCAGTCAGGTCCTGTTCGGAGTTTCGTTGGCGATTGCACCCAATGAGATGGTGACGCTGATGGGGCGTAACGGTATGGGCAAAACCACTACCGTGCGCTCCATCATGGGCCTCACCGCGGCGCGCAGTGGGGCCATTCGCTTCATGAGCCAGGACATCCGGGGTCTGCCGTCATACAAAGTGGCCCAGCTTGGGATCGGTCTGGTGCCCGAGGGACGACAAATTTTCCCCAACCTTTCGGTGCGCGAAAATCTTCTGGCAACTGCGGTCAAGCGTAACGGCAAGGATTGGACGCTTGGAAAGGTCTATGACTTGTTCCCGCGCCTGGCGGAACGTGATGGCAGCATGGGCAACCAGCTTTCGGGGGGCGAACAACAGATGTTGGCTATCGGCCGCGCGCTGATGACAAATCCGACTCTCCTCATCCTCGACGAGGCGACGGAAGGTTTGGCGCCATTGATCCGTGCCGAGATCTGGCGTTGCCTTGCCAGACTAAAAGAGTCGGGCCTTTCGATTTTGGTGATCGACAAGAATGTCGGCGCACTCTTGCGCGTTGCTGATCGGCATTTCCTGATCGAACGCGGACGCGTGGTGTGGAAGGGATTGTCCCGGGAGCTCGCCGCGGCGCCAGATGTGCAGCACCGGTATCTGGGCGTTTGACTATTCAGCGGGTTGTAGCGGCGGGCCGCGCCGGCGAACAAAGGTGAAGCTCGCGCCACCAAGCTTGCGATGGAGGCGATCGAGCAAAAGGTAGATGACCGGCGTCGTGTAGAGTGTCAGCACCTGAGACACCAGTAGGCCGCCAATAATGGTGATTCCCAGCGGCCGCCGCAGTTCGGAGCCGGGACCTATAGCAATCACCAACGGCACCGCGCCCAGCATAGCTGAAAGCGTTGTCATCAGAATCGGCCGGAAGCGCGCCAGACACGCATCATGAATCGCACGCTGGGGCGATAGCCCCAGCCGCCGCTCGCCGTCGAGCGCGAAATCCACCATCATGATGCCGTTCTTTTTGACGATGCCGATCAACAGAATGATGCCGATGAACGCGATTACCGACAGTTCGGTGCCCGAGATCTGCAAGGCCAGCAACGCGCCCAATCCCGCCGACGGCAGCGTTGAAATGATGGTCAGGGGATGGGCGAGGCTTTCGTACAACACGCCCAACACGATGTAGACAGCGATCAATGCTGCCAGCAGCACCAGGGGCTGCGCGCCGATCGCTCGTTTGAAGGCCTGCACGTCGCCGGAAAAATCGGCGTGAATAACATCGGGAATGTGCATCTCGGCGACTGCCTGCTCCAGAGCAGCGGTTGCATCCTCAATCGCGGTATTCGGCGCAAGGTTGTATGTAATGGTTACGGAAGGAAATTGGCCCTGGTGATTCACCACAAGCGGGGCGATACCGCGCTCGATTTGCGTCACGGCCGATAACGGCACCTGCGCGTTGCCTTTGCCGGGGACATAGACGCGCGCCAGGTCGGTGGGATCGCGTTGATAGGGGCGGGCGACTTCCAGGATCACACGGTACTGGTTGCGCGGGCCGTAGATCGTCGAAATTTGCCTCTGTGAGAAAGCGTTATTAAGCGCATTATCGATATCCTGAACGCGCACCCCAAATCGGGCAGCTGCGGGCCGGTCGATTGTTACGTTGGCTTGCAATCCACCTTGCTCACGGTCGGTTGTCACGTCCACGAGGCCGGGCAGAGATTTCACGCGATCGAGCACGCGCGGCACCCATTTTTGCAGTTCATCGATGTCGGCGCTCCACAGCGTGAACTGGTATTGGGAATCACTCTGGCGGCCGCCGACCCTCAAATCCTGCGTGGGTACCAGAAACACACGAATTCCGGGAATCTCGTTAAGCTTGTTGCGCAGGCGAGCCACTACCTGCTGTGTGCTGACATTGCCGCGTTGATTGAGGGGTTTGAGACTGATGAAAAGACGGCCGCGGTTTACCGACGCGTTGAACCCGGACGCGCCGACTGAAGAACCGAGGCCCGCGACGGCTGGATCGGCGAGCACGACGTCCATCGCTTTGAGTTGGAATTGCTCCATCGCCTCGAAGGAAATGTCGGTAGAGGCCTCGGTGCCACCGAAAATGAGTCCGGTATCGTCTTGAGGGAAGTAGCCCTTGGGCACTTTTATATACAGGCCGATGGTGAGGACAATTGTTGCCGCGAACACGATGAGCATCAGGGCGCGATGCTCCAGGGCGAATGACAGTGTGCGGTCGTAAAATCGGATCATGTGCGAGAGGGTGCCCTCGACTCTGCGATCCAGCCACGTCCCGTCGCGGCTTGGCGGCTGACGAACGAAATAGGCGCATATCATTGGCGTCACTGAGAGCGACACCACCGTGGAAATGGCGATCGCGAAAGCAAGCGTCACCGAAAATTCGCGGAACAGACGGCCGACGATGCCGCCCATAAAGAGGAGCGGGATGAAAGCCGCGACCAGCGAGACCGAAATCGATACGACGGTAAAACCGATTTGTTTGGCGCCTTGCAAGGTCGCCCGCAGGGGAGACACGCCCCGTTCGAGATAACGGAACGCGTTTTCGATCATCACGATGGCATCGTCGACCACGAAGCCAACACTCACCGCAAGCGCCATCAGCGACAAATTGTCGATGGAAAAACCGGCAGCCCACATGGCTGCGCAGGTGCCGGAAAGTGCCAGCGGCACCGTTACGCCGGCAGCCGCGGTTGGGGCCGCGCGGCGCAGAAAGAGAAACACCACCATCATCACGAGCGCTATCGTGGCAGCAAGCGTCAGCTGCATGTCGTGGACGCTGGCGCGAATGGTTTGGGTGCGATCGCTCAGCACCGAAATGTCGAGACCGGCCGGTACCCATTGCCGAAGCTCAGGCAGCAGGTCGTAAATGCGATCGACCGTGTCGATGACATTGGCGTTACCTTGCTTGGTAATAATGAGCAAGACCGATGGATCTTTGTTGAACCAGCCGGCAGAACGGCTGTTGCGCACGCTGGCGCGGATGTCCGCAATATCCGACAGGCGGATCACCGTGCCGTTTACTGTCTTCACCACCAGCGGCTCGTATTCGTTCGCATTGCGCAGCTGGTCGTTGATGCCGATCGTCACGGCGCGTTTGTCGCCGTCGAATGTGCCAAGCGGCCCGGCTGCATTCGCATTTGATATTGCCGTGCGCACGTCCTCCATGGACAGGCCCATTGCGGACAGTCGCGCCGGATCGACGCGCACGCGGATAGCCGGCTGCTCCGACCCGGCAACGGTGACGTCAGCAACGCCATCCACTTGCGACAGCCGCTGTGCAATCACGCTGTCGGCGGCGTCGTAAATTGCGCTTGGTTGCATCGTCTTCGATGTCAGCGCGAGAATGAGGATGGGAGCCGCCGAAGGATTGGCCTTGCGGAAAGTCGGCAGCGTCGGTAAGTCGCCCGGGAGATCGCTGAGTGCGGCGTTGAGCGCGGCTTGCACGTCACGGGCTGCACCCTCGATGCTGCGTGAGAGATCGAATTGAACGGTGATGCGCGATTGGCCCAGCGAGGTGACGGATGTGAGTTCGGTGACGCCTGAAATCTCGCCGAGCCTGCGCTCGATCGGTGCCGCTACCGTCGCAGCCATCACATTGGGCTCGGCCCCCGGACGGCTCGCGGTCACAAAAATTGTGGGGAATTCGACGCTTGGAAGGCTCGCCACCGGCAGAAACGCGTAGGCCACGGCCCCGACAAGGAACAATCCAATTGCGAGAAGCGTGGTGCCGATCGGCCGGCGGATAAATGGATAGGAGAAGTTCACGGACGGCCCCTGGCCGGTCGGGGCGCCGGCGCCTGTACAAGGCGCGCCCGCAAACGTTCCATATAAAGGTAGATTACCGGGGTCGTGTATAGCGTGAGCAATTGCGACAACAACAACCCGCCTATAATCGTGATACCCAGCGGGTTGCGCAGCTCGGAACCGGTGCCTCCTTCAAGCGCCAGTGGAAGCGCGCCGAACAAGGCAGCGAGCGTTGTCATCATGATTGGCCGGAAGCGCAGCAATGCAGCCTGTACGATCAATTCCTCCGGCGACAGGCCTTGATGCCGTTCGGCGTCGATCGCGAAATCGATCATCAGAATTGCGTTTTTCTTGACGATACCCATCAACAGAACAATGCCAATCAAGGCAATCACCGAGAGGTCGTAGCCGAGCAACATCAGTGAGAGCAGCGCGCCGACACCGGCTGAGGGAAGTGTGGAAAGTATCGTGAGCGGGTGGATAAAACTTTCGTAGAGCACGCCCAGCACGATGTAGATCGCGATGGCCGCCGCCAGGATAAGCCACGGCTCACCCGCGAGCGACTTGGCGAACTCGGCCGCGTCGCCCGAATAGCTGCCGGTGACGGAAGACGGCATTCCGATTTCCACCTCCGCCGTGCGTATTACTGCGACGGCATCGGACAGCGCGTAGCCGTCGTTGAGATCGAAGCTGATAGTGACGGAAGGAAACTGCTCCTGATGCGCGATGGCGAGGGGGGCCGACGTGGGCACGAAGGTCGCGAAAGACGCCAGGGGCACTTGATTGCTGCTGGTGACGGCGTTGGGTGTAGCGGTTGTGTTGGTGTTGGTGTTCCCGGTCGCAGTGTTGGCGACGGTGGCGGCAGTTCCGGTCGATGTATTTGCGCCGGTGATATAGAGTTTCGAAAGCGCGTTGGGATCCTGCTGGTAGCGCTGCTGCGCTTCAAGAATGACGCGATACTGATTGGCCTGACCGTAAATGGTCGAAATCTGTCGCTGGCCGAACGCGTCGTTGAGCGTATCGGTAATGCTTTGCATGGATACGCCGAGACGCCCGGCCTGTTCGCGATCGACATCGACCTGCATACGCGGGCCGCCTTCCTGCGCCTCGGAGGCGACCTCGCGCAGTGCCGGATTGCCGCGCAGACGGCGAACCAGTTTGTCGGCCCAATCGATCACTTCGGCGCGGTCGGTGGATACGAGCGTATATTGATACAGCGCGCGGCTTACGCGAGTTGAAATCTGGATATCCTGGGTTGCCTGGAAATAGACTGCCATTCCGGCCACGCCAGCAACCGCGTGTTTAAGCCGTGCGATGATATCGTCGACGTGTGCGCTGCGATCGTCTCGTGGCTTGAGTGTGACCGCCAGCCGGCCGGCATTGGGCGTTGCGTTGATCGGGCTAACGCCGATAACCGATACGACACCGGTCACATCCGGATCGGCGCGGATCGCGTCCTCCACCAGCCGCTGCCGGCGCTGCATTTCCGTGAAGGAGACATCGGTGCCCGCTTCCGTCACCACGGTAATCAGGCCGGTATCCTGCAGCGGCAGGAATCCCTTGGGCACGGCAATATAAAGCAGAATAGTCGCGGCGAGTGTTGCCAGCGTAACGAAGAGGGTTTCACGCTGGCGACGCAACACCCATAACAGACTTGCGTGGTAGAATTCGACCACCCGCTCGATCAGGCCGCTGAAGCGCTCGGTCAGCGCGCTGCTTTCGCCTTCGCCAACCTGACGTAATAACCGGGCGCACATCATAGGCGTCAAGGTCAAGGAGACGATTGCCGAAGCCACGACTGCGACCGTCAGCGTCAGTGCGAATTCGCGGAACATGCGACCGACCAGGCCGGTCATAAACAGCAGGGGGATGAACACCGCGATCAGCGATAGCGTCAGCGAAATAACCGTGAAACCTATTTCGCGGGCACCACGCAAGGCCGCATCGAGGGGGCTTTCGCCCTTTTCCATATGGCGGACGATGTTCTCGATCATGACGATCGCGTCGTCGACCACAAAACCGGTGCCGATTGTCAGCGCCATCAGTGACAAATTGTCGAGCGAGAAGCCGCAGAACCACATCACTCCGAAGGTTGCAATCAGCGACAGGGGCAATGCCACGCCAGCAATGATGGTCGCACGGATCGTTCGCAGGAAGATCAATACGACCAGCACCACCAGTGCGATGCTGAGCACCAGCGTAAACTGCACATCGTGAATAGAGGCACGGATTGTGGTCGTGCGGTCATTGACGATGGTGAGGGTCGCGCCTGCCGGCAGCGCCCGCCGCAGGCGCGGTAGCTCGGCGCGCACGCGCTGCACTGTTTCGATGACGTTGGCGCCAGGCTGTCGTTGCACGTCGATGACGATTGACGGCTGGCCCCGATACCAGGCACCCACCTTGGTGTTTTCGAGCCCATCGATGACGTCGGCAACATCGCTGATTTTGACCGGCGCGCCGTTGCGGAACGCTATGACGATATCCTTGTAAGCGTCGGCGGCGGTTATCTGGTCGTTCGCTGCGATGGTGTAGGACTGGTGTGCGCCGTCGAGCGCGCCTTTCGGCCCGGCAACGTTGGCTCCTACGATTGCTGTGCGCATATCGTCGAGTGCGATGCCGTAGGCGGCGAGACGCGACAGGTCGGCCTGAATACGGATTGCCGGCCGTATCCCGCCTTGCACAGAAACGTGGCCAACGCCGGTCACCTCGGAAAGCCGTGGCGCCATGATGGTGTCAGCCAGGTCGCTCAGCGTGCGCAGATCGATGCTCTGCGATGTCAGAGCCAATGTGATGATAGGTGCGTCGGCCGGGTTCACCTTTGAATACAGGGGCGGATAAGGAAGATTGCGCGGCAGGGTGGAAGCCGCGGCGTTGATGGCCGACTGCACATCCTGCGCCGCAGCGTCGATGTCCCGATTAAGATCGAATTGCAACGTGACCTGGCTGATGCCGAACGAGCTCGACGAGGTCATGGTCTGTAGCGCCGGGATCTGGCCGAATTGGCGCTCGAGCGGCGCGGTGACGAGCGCTGCGATCGTGTCGGGATTGGCGCCCGGGAGCTGCGTGGTCACCTGAATGGTCGGAAAGTCGACCTGCGGAAGGGCCGAAACCGGCAGCCACCAGTAGCCCAGAAATCCACCCAGCATCACCGCGACGCCGAGTAGGGAAGTGGCGATCGGCCGGTGAATGAATGGCGACGATACGCTCATTGCTGCGAGTTCGGCCTCGTATTGCTGCCGCCCCGCTGCCGCTGCTGTCCGTCGCGCGGCGGCTTTGGCGGCATCGCTGCCGGCGCGCTCGCGTCGCCGATGGAAACCTTGCTGCCTTCGGTCAGGCGGACGAAGCCGGTGGTCACCACCCGTTCGTTCGCCTCGAGGCCACTCTTCACGACCGTTTGCGTTTCATCCTGCTTCTGAACCACGATCGGCCGCATACTCGCCGTGTTGTCTTCCTTCACGACATAAACGAAGGTTCCGTTTGGCCCCCGTTGAACCGCCCCGGTTGGAATAACGACCACGTCTTTGAGTGTGTCGATCAACAACCGGACGTTGACGAACTGACCGGGCCACAGCTGCAAATCATTGTTGGGAAACTCAGCCTTCAATTTTACGGTGCCGGTTGTCTGGTCGACCTGGTTGTCGACGACCTTGAGCAAGCCACGGTCGATCATCGCGTCATTATCGGACTGTTGGGCTTCGACGGTGAGCGGCGCCTTGCCGGCGGCTGCGTTCAACTGGGGTAATTCCTGCTGCGGCAGATTGAACAGAACCGAGATGGGGCGCAGCTGGGTGATCACCACAATTGCCGAATTTGTGTCGGCAGAGCGCACATAGTTGCCTTCATCCACCATGCGGATGCCGGTACGGCCATCGAGTGGTGCAGTGATGGTCGTGTAGCCGAGCATTGCCTGCGCGTTATCGATTGCAGCCTGGTCGGCCTGAACCAACGCGGTGTTCTGAGCGACCAGCGCGCGTTGTGTGTCGGCCTGCTGCTTATTGATTGCAGCAGTGGCAGCCAGTCTTTCGTAACGATCGAGGTCTATTTTTGAGTTGGCGAGCTGGGCTTCGTCTTGCGCCTTCTTGGCCACCGCCTGATTAAGCTGTGCCTGGTAAATGACGGGGTCGATCTTGGCCAGGACGTCGCCCTTCTTGACGTCGTCGCCTTCCTTGAAATTGACGCTCAGCAGTTTGCCATCCACTTGCGGGCGGACGGTGACCGTATTGAGTGCTTTGATCGTGCCAACGGCATCGAGATATACAGGCACGCTGGCGCGCGTCACGGCCGCGACAAGAACCGGTATCGGCCCTTCGGCGGCGAACCGGCCGCCGCGCTTCTGTTGCGTAGCTGGCCCTCCGAAAACGTAATATAGCGCGGCGATGACGCAAATCAGGACAAGGGCGATGGCAAGCGTTCGCCGCGTGTTGCCGCGCGCTTTCGCCAACAGTTGTTTGGGGATCTCACCGTGCATCGGCGGATTCCACAGGCTTTGGCAACCAACCACCGCCGAGTGCCTGATAGAGGCTCACGATTGCCTGAACATGAGCGAGGCGCGCCTGCGCCAGCGCGTCTTCAGCCTGATAGAGCGTCTGTTGAGTCTGCAGCACGGTGACAAGGTCGACAGTGCCTTCCCGCAGTCTCTGCTCCGCAATATCGAACGCACGCCGCGAGCTCGTTACCACCTCGCGCTGCAGACGTTCGCGTTCGGCGGTTTGACGGATGGCGTCAAGCGCATTCTCGACATCCGCAAAGCCGGAAATCGCTGCTTTGCGGTAGGTCTGCAACAATTCGTCCTGCTTGCCCTTCTGCAAATCGAGATTGCCGAGCAGTTGCCCGCCGTGGAAGATCGGCTGGGTCAGGCTCGCCGCGGCCGAATAGATGGCCGATTCCGGCCGCAGCAAAAGCTTGAGAAACGCGCTCTCGTACCCGCCTTCGCCGGTGAGCGTAATGCTCGGAAGGAATTGGGCGCGTGCGTTTTCCACATTGGCATTGGCTACCGCGAGGTTGGCTTCGGCTTCGCGGATGTCGGGCCGCTGCGCGAGAAGCTCGGACGGCAGTCCGGGCGTCACGCGCGGATACGCGATGCTGCGCAGGCTCCCACCGCGTATTTTTACGCTTTCTGGCGAGCGCCCCATCAGCACCGCGAGCGCGACGCGGTTTTGCCGTAACGTTTGCTCGAGCGGCGGAATTGCGGCGCGTTGAGTGTTGACCAGGCTTTCCTGCTGGGCAGTATCGAGCGCGGAGGCCGTACCGGCTTGCAGCCGTTGCTGAATTAAATTGAGCACGCGCGTGGCGCTGGCCAGGTTTTCACGTGCGACGCGCAGACGGTCCTGCGCGGCAAGTACCTGGAAATACGCGTTGGCGACGGTCACCACAGTTGTAAGACCGACGACCTCGCGGTCGTAGCGGCTTGCGACGGCGGTCTCTTCCGCCGCGCGCATCAGGGAACGGTTCTTGCCCCAGAAATCGATTTCATAACTGGCGCTGAGCGTGGCCCTCAGGTCGTCGCGAATAATATCGACGCTCGCCCCCGACCGAGAAACGCTGATCACGCTTGAGCTGCCGGTGGTCTTGGATTGCTGCGTGCGCTGCGCGTTACCGTTCAAATCGATGATCGGCAAAAGCGCGGCACCGGCGATGCGGGCATTGGCATCGGCTTGCACGATCCGGGCGATTGCGACGGCGATATCGAGGTTGGCCGTGCGCGCCTCTTCGATGATTTCAGTTAATTCGCGCGAACGAAAGGTGCGCCACCAGTCGAGAGGGGGAACAGCTGCTTCCGCCGCGACCGCGTTGCGAGGACCGGCACTATAGGCGGCCGGAATGTCGATGCCCGGCTGCGGCTTGTCGCCGGTCAGCAAGCAGCCCGCGAGTGGCACCGTCAGGCATATACCCTGCAACATGGTCCAAAACGGGCGCCCCCGCGCTTTCGTTCCCGCCTCCTGTGCCTTCCCGGCCCCCTGCATTCCAAAGACCTTCAAAACCCGGCCAAAAAAAGCGACTCAATTCCGCGATATTACTACCGTTTGTCGCTTACGGGCTTGCGACCGGGGGGCCAATTGGCCAGGGCCTGCCTGCCAGCCGGCGAAATCGATGCCGCAATGCCAGCAAATACGCCCTGAATGGTCTGGTCGAAGGCTTGTCGGGTTGCCCGGGTTTTCGTCATCGCGGTGCGCATGGCCTCGACGTCGAATGGCTCCTGCCGCAGCACGTCATGAATATGATCTTGCGCCGTATGGTACGCACTCTGCGCGTCTGCGATTGCATCGCGCTTGGCGTTGATCTGTCCGCGCAGAGTGTCGGCGTCGGCCGGCGGGAGCGTGGCAGCGAGCCGCTCCACCCGAACAAACACGTTACGATCCCAATATGACGGTGCCGGCGCCCGCACCGCCATGGCGATCGCAACGCCGACGAAAAACAGGTTCAGGGCGAGAGAGCCCAGCAACAGCCAGCGCGATGAACCGCGCTCCATCGCGGGAACGGCTTGCGCGACGCTCATGGCCGTTCTCCCGTCAGCGAGTCGGGCTCGGACACGATCGAGCCGATATCGCGATTACCCACAGAAAACGGCGCGTCGAGCCGGTCAAACGGGCGGTCGAGCCCGGCGATGCCGATGACGAATCCGAGCGCGGCGCAGCAGGCGAGCGCTGCCATGCGCGGCCACGCCGGCGCAAACTCCCAATTGAGCAGCACAGCCGGCAGGCGCCACAGGGGTTGTTTCTGCCGGGGCAACGGTCCGCTCAGCCGCTTGAGCACGCGCTCGACCGCGTCATCGGAGTCTGACGACCGGTTTTGCGACTTCAGCGTGGTTTCGAGAAAATTTTCGAACTGCTCGTTGTTCATCTCACTCATCCTTGTCAGCCATTTCGCCTAAAGCGCGACGCAGGTTCTGCTTGCCACGCACCAGGAGCGTCTCGACTGCCGATACCGACGTGTCGAGAATATCGGCGACCTGCGCATTGCTCATGCCTTCGCTATAAGTGAGCACGATCGCGCTACGCTGGCGCGCAGGAAGCTTCTCAATCGCCTTGGCGAGCAAATGTGCCCGCTCGTCACTCTCCGCCTTCTCACCGGCGCCGGGCGTCGGATCGACAATGTCACCAGCCGCTTCGAGTTCAACCCAGGGAGCACGCCGCTTACGGTCGAGACAGAGGTTGACCACCACGCGCGTGAGCCAGGTCCGGAATTGCGCCAAAGGTTGCCAGCGCGGCGCATGGGTCCACACGCGCAGGAATGCCTCTTGTGCGACATCTTCGGCATCCGCGGTGCTTCCAAGGAAACGGCGCGCAAGCCCAAGCATGGCCGGCAAATGACGGCGCGAAAGCACCTGAAATGCCCGCTCGTCGCCGCGGGCGACCCGGGCCATGAGCGCCTCGTCGCTGTCATCCATCGCAATGAGGTGGCTGGCATGGGGGACGCCCGTCCATTCTAGTCCTTGGCCTATCCGATTAACGGGCGAAGCGTCCGAATCCTGTGGCACCATTATAGCGACAAACTCCGGGAAAAGCCGGAGCATTTGGCGCCTAACGCATTGAATTATCGGGCTTTCGCAACACGCCTTTGGGCCGCGAGCTCCAGGCCTTTGACCAGCCGATACACCGCTTGGCAGTTCGAGACCGGGACTTTCAGACGGGTTCCTTCGCGGACAATGAAGCCGGTCAATTCGTCGATTTCGGTCGATTCACCGCGCGCGATATCGAGCGCCATCGACCCGGCATGTTTCGACAGCGGTATGTGTCCGCCCCGAACCTGGGCAACAAACTCCATGGGTGGAAATGCGAAGTCACCGCCGAGTGCGCGGACCACGGCCACGCATTCGGCCGCCATATCGTCGATCAGCGTGCGCATTTCAGGTGAGTCATAGCGTGATGCGTTGTCACCCATCATCAATGCGCCAAGCGGGTTCATCACGCAGTTGAACACGAATTTAGACCAGACCGCGTCCATCGGATCAGCAACAACCTCGGTTGGCATGCCGCTTTTGTTGAGCAATTCCGCCAGAGGTCGAACGTCTTCAACGCCGCCACGCACTGGGCCAAGCCAGTTTTTTCCTTCGATCAGACTTTCTACGCAAGCGGGCTCGACATACCGGCCGGCGTTCATCGTGACACCGCGAACGACAACTCCGCCGGGCTGCGAAAGCAATACCTCGGCATTCCCCATACCGTTCTGCAGTGTGACCAGCGCCGGATTGCCGGCGAGGGCTGGACGCAGTTGCGCGAGCGCGGCGGCAGTCGTTTTGGATTTGATGAGGAAGATTACTGCGTCAAATGCTTTGCCTTTGAGTGCGCCGGGATGATCCGTTGCATCGATATGCACAGTACGCGGATGTTTGCCGATGACATGAAGACCTTCCGCATTTATGGCTTTCACATGTTCGCTGTTGGTGTCGAAAGCGGTCACTTTGGCAACAGATGACAGCGCCGCAGCGAACAGTCCGCCGATAGCGCCGCAACCGACTATGAGAATATTGACGCTCATGTCTTGTTACCGCTGATCGGTAAGCGGCTTGAGGTTCACCCTTTGGCCACGTCGGATAGTGCGAAGCCGGCTACACGCTTGTAGTTCTCCGACAGCGCGCGCAATTCTTCCTGTGTAATGTATTTGTCGAGATCATCGAACGGTCTGTCGCCGACCAACTCCTCAACTTTGATGTTTATGAAATCCGGCGGATGCTCCCGGTTGGTACGCACGACCTGTGCTGCAGGTCCGGCGCGCGCCGTCTCGTAAGCCTTGAGTGCGTCACGCGGGTCCGGATGACTGCGCAGGAAATCGGCTAACGTACGTGCATCAATTGCAGCTTGCGCGGCGCCATTGGAGCCGCGCGGATACATGGGATGGGCTGCGTCTCCTGCGAGCGTGACACGACCGAACGTCCATCGTTCGATGGGGTCCTTATCGACCATCGGATATTCCAGAATTTGATCGGCATCGCGGATCATCTGCGACACGTCGAGCCAGTCGAATCGCCAGTTTTCGTAAAGCGGAAAGAAGTCGGCAAGGCTGCCAGGTTTATTCCAATCGTTCTGTTCGAAGCTGTCGCGCTTGATCTCCGCCATCCAGTTGATGAGCTGGAGCCCATCGCCATCGATATTGTCAATGATTGGATAGATTACGATCTTGCCCGTCAGGATCGATCCGACGCGCATATAGGTCCGGCCATCGAGAATGGGTTTGCGTCGTGTCACTCCGCGCCAAGTATTGATGCCGGCAAAAGCCACCCTGTCGTCCGGATAGAACTGCTTGCGGATGGCCGAATTGATGCCCTCGCAATCGACAACGATGTCGGCCCGTACGCTTTCTCTGGCCTTGAAATGCGCAATAGCGCTCCGCTCGTCCTGTTCGACGCCGGTGCATTCGTGATCGGTCAGAATTGCTGCAGGCCCGAGCCGCTCCTGTGCCGCGTTGAAGAGAATCATATGAAGGCGGCCGCGGTGAATGCAGACTTCCGGATATTGGTAGCCGGCCAGTTTGCCGCGCGGCTCTTTGTAGATGAGCTGGCCAAACCGATTATAGAAACGGCTCTCGCGGTTCTCAATTCCGATGTTGAGCAGGCGATCGTCGAGACCGAGGGCGCTGAATTCGCGCATGGCGTGCGGCAACAGCGTGATGCCGACGCCAAGTTCTTTGAGTTCCGGCGCGCGCTCGTACACCCGGCAGGAAATGCCACGATTCTTCAGATTGAGTGCGAGCGATAGCCCGCAAATTCCGCCGCCGACGATTGCTACTTCCATTCCGCGTGGCCCATCGCCGGGTCGATGCTCTAAAGCGGCTTGATCTCAACTTTGCGGAACTTGATTGCTCCGGCGCCGTGCTGCAGCACGATTGGCCCTTCGTCAAACATCCCATTGCGCAGCTTGGCAGTGGTCTGGCCATTGAGCACGACCGTGATGTCCCGCCCGTTGGCTGTCACCTCATAGATATTCCATTTGCCGCCAGCCTTCGGCATCGGATTGACCTCGACGTATCGCGTGATCGCGCCGGTCCCGTAGCTCGGATCAGGGCGCTGATCGAATATATTGGCCTCATAGCACGTGCGATCCGTGATTTTCTTGGGATCCAGACAACGGAAATAGATGCCGCTGTTGGCGTTGTCGCTGGGCCAGAATTCAACACGCACCACGAAGTTTTTGTACGAATTCTTGCTGACCAGATAGCCCGCATCTTTGCCCGGCATCTTGTCGGCGACGATGGCCCCGTCTTCGACATGCCAGTTGGATTCTCCGACCTGATTCCAGCCGTCGAGGCTTTTGCCGTCGAACAATGTGACCCAGCCGGCCTCCTGACTCGCGGCCTTCGGCGTAACGTAGATGGCTGCAAATGCCGTGATGCTGAGTCCAAGAACGAGCCCAACGGTGCGACGCGATGTCGTTCGCATGAATGTTTCCCCCCGTTTCGATTTTACTTTATTTGTTGTTTGGTCGACCGCAAAGAATGGACGAAATCGTTCAAACTCTGTCAACATGGTTCAATCGCAAGACAATCAACATCGATTGGGAGGTTCTATTATGGACAAGGCACTTTACGACCGCGGAATGACGATGCGCCGCAAAGTCCTGGGCGATGAATATGTCGACCGCGCTGTCGCCAATACCGACGATTTCAATCGCCAATTCCAGGAACTGCTCACGACATATTGCTGGGGTGCCGTGTGGGGCGATGATGCGCTCAAGCCGCGCGATCGGAGCATTCTCAATCTCGGCATGATCGCCTGCCTGGGCCGGATGCACGAGTTCGAAGCGCATTTCCGCGGAGCGCTCCGCAACGGGCTTACGCCGAAAGAGCTTTCGGCCATTTTACGGCAGGTTGCGGTGTATTGCGGGTTTCCCGCCGCGGTAGACTGTCACCGAGTCGCCAAGCAGGTTTTGTCCGCCGAGGCTAAAAAACCTTGAGAGACGACAAATCACGTTAACGAGAAGGCCGTATTCTGGTCTTGAATGTGCCTTCATCCCGGGGCAATCAGGGCACGGTTTGGCGGTGCTTGGCCGCCGAGGGTGGATAATGATCCGATTTTCCGGTGCTTTCCTACTGACGCTGCCTGTCGCCGCGGCCCTCACGGCTGCTCCCGCGCTGGGGCAGCAATTGCCTCCACCCGGCATTTATGAAGAGCGCCTGCCGCCGATCATGGGCAGCTCCGACGACGAGGACGTGCTTCCGCCGCCTCGTCGTGCGACCCGTCCTGGTCAGGTTCAACGAGACCGGGTCCTGCCTTATCCGGATGACGAGCCGGCACTGCCTCCGCCGACGGGTCTATTCGGAACGCCGGAGCGACGTCCGGTTGACTACGGTCATCAGCTGGGTCCTCAGCAACCGCCGCCGGCGGCAGCAATGCCGTCGCGGGCGGCCAATGATCCCGAAACGTTGCGTCCGCCGAACGCGATTGGCGGCGCTCCTCAGGCTCCGGCAGCTGCGGCCGCTTCGCTGCCACCTGAAGATCAGCCGGAAACCGGTCAGCCGAAGGAACTGCCGCCGAACCTGAAAAAGCAGTTGGTTGATTTCACCACCAAGGAGCCGGCGGGCACGATCATCATCGATACGCCGAATACCTATCTTTATCTGGTGCTGGGGAACGGCAAGGCGATGCGCTACGGCATTGGCGTGGGCCGTGACGGCTTCACCTGGACGGGCACCGAGCGCGTCTCCAGGATGAAAGAATGGCCGGATTGGTTCCCGCCAACGGAGATGATCGAGCGCCAGCCTTATCTGCCACGCATGATGGCCGGTGGACCGGGAAACCCGTTGGGCGCACGCGCGCTCTATCTGGGCCACACGCTCTATCGCATCCATGGCACGAACCAACCTTCGACCATTGGCTCATTTGTCTCGTCGGGCTGCATCCGCCTGTTGAACGAGGACATCGAAGATCTCTTTAGCCGCGTGCAAGTCGGCACCCGTGTGGTGGTGCTGCCGGGCAAGGCGCCCGAACACGTCGCCGCTGGTGCGCCGCCAGCTGCCGGCGCCCCGGCAAATATCGCCCCGCAGAACGAGGGTGCTGCGCCTCGCAACAATGCTGCGATTTCCTCGTCGCCTTTGCCTCCGGTGCGCTGACCACGTCCTCCCCTTGGCGTCGGCCTCGCCACTGAACTAACATCGCCGCAGCTTTATGCGAGCATTGCTGGATGCTCAAAAGCGGGAGGCGAGCATGGCGGGTGCACGGGCACAAAACCGAGTAAATCGACGCAAGTTTTTGGCCGGCATGGCGCTCGCCGGTACCGCGGCTGCAGCCGAACCCGGCGTTGCCGCAACATCGGCTGCTTCGCCTGCTACGTCACGTCCATCGGCGCTTCGGCCCACGGCAGCCGTTGCCGCTGCCGAAACCGGCACGCCACAGGCCTCGGCCCAAGCCGCGGGCATGGCGAGTTCCGACTTTATGGCCGACGTCATTAAATCACTCGATATTGACTACGTGCCGTGCAACCCCGCCCAAAGTTTTCGTGGCCTGCATGAATCCCTGATCAACTACGGTGGCAACAAGAAGCCCGAATTCCTAACCTGCACGCACGAGGAATCCTCGGTCGCGATGGCGCACGGCTATTTCAAAATCGCAGGCAAGCCGCTGCTCGTGCTTTGTCACGGCACAGTGGGCCTGCAGCACGCGGCGATGGCGATCTACAATGCCTGGTGTGATCGCGTGCCGGTCATTGTCATGGGCGGCACCGATCTCGATGCTTCAAAGCGGCCGCCGGGCGTCCCGACATTCCATTCGGCACAGGACATCAACGCGCTCGTGCGCGATTTTACCAAATGGGACGATCAGCCGGTGTCACTGCAGCATTTCGCGCAATCATTTGTCCGTGCGTACAAACTTGCGATGACGCCTCCGCATGAGCCGGTCATGCTCGCGCTCGATTGCGGTTTGCAGGAACAGATACTGCACGATCGGGCGAGCTTGAAAATTCCTCGCTACGTGCCGACCGCGCCACCGCAAGGCGACATGAACGCGGTACGAGAAACCGCCGGTCTTCTGGTGGCGGCGGAACGGCCGCTGATCATTGCGGACAAATACGCGCGCACGGCAGACGGCGTAAAGCTGCTGGTTCAACTCGCCGAAGCTCTGCAAGCGCCTGTCATCGACCAGAAAGGCCGGATGAATTTTCCGAACACTCATCATCTGTTCCAGAACGGAGCCGCTCAATCCCTGCTGAAGGACGCCGATGTCATTCTCGGTCTTGAACTCTCGGACTATTGGGGAACGGTGAACAGCTATATCGACAATGGAGATAATGACGGCACGGGTTTGCAGGAAACGCGCGTCAATCCTAAAGCCAAGCTCATCAGCATCAGTTCGCTGACACTGAACTCGAAATCAAATTATCAGGATTTCCAGCGATTCCAGGTCGTCGATGTCGATTTGGCAGGTGACGCGCAGGCGACAATGCCCGCCTTGATCGAGGCCGTGAAGCAGGCTCTGCCGGCGAACCGGATGGGGGATGTCGACGCACGCGGTAATGCCTTGAAGACGGCCTGGAGCGAAGCGCGTGATCGCACGCGACAGGCTGCCTCGTATGCATGGGACGCAAGTCCGGTCAGCACCGCGCGGATGGCGATGGAGGTCTACGCCCAGATCAAGGATCTCGACTGGTCCTCGGTCGGCGGGGACCGGCAGCTTTCGTCGTGGCCAAGCCGGTTGTGGCCGATGGACAAGCACTATCACCATATCGGCGGACCGGGAGGTTACGGCATCGGCTACAACGCGCCCGCGGCAGTCGGTGCTGCGCTCGCCAACCGGGCGCTGGGCCGCTTTTCCGTCAACTTCCAGCCCGACGGCGACATGATGTTCGGGCCAGGCGTTTTGTGGACCGCCGTGAAGCACCAAATTCCACTGCTGTCAGTGATGCACAACAACCGCGCCTATCATCAGGAGACGATGCACGTGCAACGCATGTCGAATCGAAGAAATCGCGTTGCAAGTTTGGCCAAAGACATTGGACCGATCGGCACGCGTCTGGAAAATCCGGCGATCGACTACGCCAAGCTCGCGAGCTCCATGGGCATGTGGTCGGCTGGCCCGATCACCGACCCGAATGAACTCGCGCCGGCACTCAAGAAAGCGGTGCAGGTGGTGAAAGCCGGAGAACCGGCGATGGTCGATGTCGTGACGCAACCCCGTTGAGAGAAGCCGGCATGCAACTGCGCGTCAGGTTCGTATCAGCCTTGCTCATGGCCCTGACGGGGCCAAGCGCCGTGCTTGCGGCATCTGCCGAACACGGGAAAAAAGCGTTCATTCAAAATGGCTGCTGGCAGTGCCACGGCACGATGGGGCAAGGCTCGATCATGACGAGTGCGGGCAAGCGCCTTGCACCCGACCCGCTCCCTTGGGAAGCATTTTACGGGTTCGTGCGTTCGACAAACCGTTCTATGCCGCCATACAGCGAAAAGATTCTTTCCGACGGCGATCTTGCGGATATCTACGCTTATTTGCAGTCGATCCCAAAGCCACCGAATTCGGCCGGCATCCCGCTGCTCAATCCTTAACGCGGTCATGCCCCTGGGCGTTGACACGCGCGAGCCGCGTGATCGCCTCGATCATTGCGCCGGGGTCGGCCTGGCCCTTTCCGGCGATGTCATGTGCGCTGCCGTGTGCAACTGACGAAAACAGGATCGGGGAGCCGATCGAGAGGCCGGCAGTGCGGTTGAAGGCCTGGAGCTTCGCGGCGATATGGCCCTGATCGTGCAGCATCACGACAAAGGCATCGCAGCCTTTTTTGCGGAACATGGTGTCGGCACCGAACGGCCCGGATGCCTCGATCCCGTCCTGTGTGGTTTTATGAATTGCCGGTTCGATGATTTCGATCTCTTCGCGGCCAAACATTCCATCTTCCCCGGCGTGGGGGTTGAGGCCACCGACGAAAATTTTCGGGCGCGGGATACCGAGTTTCCTCAACGATGCGTCGGTGACCCGGATCACCCGTTCGACGCGCTCGCGCGTGATCAATGCGACCGCTTCGCGCACGCTGACATGCAACGTCGCGTGCACAATGCGGCACTGGTCAAAGCAGATCATCAGATAGACGTCATTGACCGGCGTGCCGGTCTCGCGGGCAACGAATGAAGGATAGCCATCGAAGGCGATACCGGCCGCCGCAATCGAGCGCTCGGTCTGTGGCGCTGCCACAACTGCTTCAACGCTGCCGGCCAAGGCTGCCTTGATGGCGCAGCTTGCGCTTGCAAGCGAGGCGCGGCCATAGGCGGCGTCCACGACGCCAATACGAACCGGCGCATTGCTGCCGTCGCACGCGTCGAGCAGATTGACAGCGCCGTCGTTCCAGTCCGCATCGGCAATCTTTCCGATCACGTTTAGTCTGGGCGAGAGGCCGGCAGCCTGGGCGTGAAGCTCTATTGCCGTCGGGTCCCCGACCAGCAGGGGCCGGCATAAGTCGCGCACCCGCGGGTCGAGCGCAGCCTTGAGTGCGATCTCCGGCCCGATTCCCGCCGGGTCCCCGGTTGCAATGGCGATGCGCGGCAAAGACATGCTGCTTGGCTTCCGTAAGCGGCGCGGCGGCCTATAATGGGGGCCGATATCTGCAAGAAACATAGCAAAGACTTGAGGAAACGTCGCCATGATGTCGCGTGAACAAAACGATCAGCTGAGCCACGTCGGCCCAGGCACATTCATGGGCAAGCTGTTGAGGCGCTACTGGGCGCCGTTTCTGCTTGTATCGGAAATTCCCGAACCCGATTGTCCGCCGGTGCGCGTGAAGCTGTTGGGCGAAAGTCTGGTCTGCTTCCGTGACAGCAAGGGCCGGGTTGGTCTCATCGACGAGTTTTGCGCTCATCGCGGCGTTTCGCTCTGGTTCGGACAGAACGAAGAGTGCGGCCTGCGTTGCCCGTATCACGGCTGGAAATATGACATTACCGGGCAATGCGTCGACCTCCCGTCGGAACCGGAAGAGAGCGGCTTCAGGAAAAACATCAAACTGAAATCTTATCCTTGCATCGAAAAAGCCGGCATCGTCTGGACCTATTTGGGCCCGCCGGCTTTGCAGCCGCCGCCGCCTGCGCTGGAATGGACGGACGTCGAACCGCCACAGCGCTTCGTGTCGAAGCGCTTGCAGGAATGCAATTATCTGCAGGCCATGGAAGGGGGCATCGATTCCAGCCACGTGTCGTGGCTGCATGGAAACGAACTCAACAAGGATCCGCTGTTCAAGGGTTCGAAGGGGAACGTCTACAATGAGAACGACCGCATGCCGCTTTTCGAGGTGGAGGAATTCCCGGGCGGGTTGCTGATCGGGGCGCGCCGCAATGCCGAGGGCGAAAAATACTACTGGCGCATCACGCCCTGGATCATGCCCTGGTATTCAATTATTCCGCCACGTGCAGGCCATCCGTTGGGTGCGCATGCCTGGGTACCGATCGACGATGGGACCTGCTGGGCCTGGAGCATCAATTATCATCCCAAGCGCGCGCTCACGAAAACCGAAGTTTCCGCGATGCAGGACGGCGAGGGCATCCACGTCAAATATGTGCCCGGCACATTTATTCCGCTGGCCAACAAGGCCAACAATTATTTGATGGACCGCGATTCGCAGCGGCACGGACATTCCTCAACCGGCGTCGATGGCATTGCGATGCAGGACGCGTCCATCCAGGAAAGCATGGGACCGATTCAGGATCGCACTAAGGAACATCTGTGCGCGACCGACACCGGCATCGTCATGACCCGCAAGATATTGTTGCGCGCAGCGAAAGCGGCCGCCGAAGGCGGCAAAGTCCCGGCGACGGAGCCGGAGGCGCAGCGTGTAAGATCAGCATCGGTCGAGCTCGACAAAGGTGTGCCGTTTACAAAAGGCGCCAAGCACGGGCTTTACGCCGCGCTCGGCACGGATCCGCTGTCGGTTTAGGCTCTAACGGAAAAACCGCTATTCCGCCGCGGTCTTCGCAGGCTTTCCGAGCGCAGCGTTTACACGCGGCATGACCTGTTCCGCCATAAGTTGCATGGAACGCCTGGCAAGTGCTGGGTCAACCCAGTCCATTCCCGCATAAACCAACTCACCGAAATCTCCAGTCTCCTCATGCAATTTGAGGATGGCGTCCACGACCTTGTTGACCGTACCGAAGGTCACGCAATGCTGCATGACGTAGTCGAGCGTGATCTCGTCGTCGACCTGCTCTTTGTGGCTTTTGAAAACATACAGGCGATTGCCGCGCTTCATTTTGGCGCGCATCTGCTCGAAGTAAAATCGATATGGGCTGTTTGCATCGTCATGGCCATAGCGCGCTGCCACCTTGTCGTCGTCGGCGATAAAAATCGTGCGCGCAACTCGCCAATCGGCGATGTCGGCCTTCGCTCCGGCCTCGGTCTTGCCTTTCACATAGTTCGCCCAATGCGACTTCAGGTGATTGGATAGCAGGAAGTTTGCGGACAGCGGGTGGAAATCGCGCTTGCCCATCTGCACCACGCCCGGTGAGAAAGGCGCTACAACGGTGCCGACGATCTCCGGGCGCGGTTTCTGAAATGGTTTCGCCAAAACTCCCACGCCGAGCTCAAGCGCCGCGGTACGCGCAAAGCCGACTTTGAAACGATTGTCGGGGAAATCGATGTCGTACGGAGGATTGCGCTCCCACACGGCAAGGATAACGTCGATTGCTTCGGCGAAAATCTTGTTGCGGTCGAGGTCGAGGATGCCGATCGCTTCCGAATCGGACGTAAGCGCTCCGGCGCTGATCCCCATCACAAACCGCCCCTGCGAGAGGTGGTCGAACATTGCGGCATTCACCGCAATCACCACCGGGTGCATTTGTGCCAGGTTGGTGGTGCCGGTCGCGAGCTTGATGGTTTTGGTGTCGTGGATCAGGGTCGCCTGGAACATCATGCTGTTGGTGATGTTCTCGCAGGCATCTGTGAGATGTTCGCCGACGAATGCGTCATAGAAGCCGAGCTTGTCGGCCAGGATGATCGCTTCGCGATCCTCGCGCAAAGTCTGCGACCAGTCCCGGCCGATTGGGTGCACGGGCATGGTGAAGTAGCCCAACCGCATTAAACGTCTCCGCCTCGCTACCTTGAGTTTGGCAAACTAACCGACCCGGAAGTCCGATGCAGCAAATCTTCGGTTGGCGGGGATGAGAAGCGCGTCGCGAAGCCTTTGTTTTCATGATATTAAACTTGACCCGCGACACGCTGAGCGTGCGGGCATCCCGGCGCGACCGATGTTTCCACAGGGAGGTTTTGCCGGCTTTCGCAACTGCATAGCGAACGACTACGTTGCCTTCTCTCGTTCACCGGGGTTTTGCCATGCTGCGCTGGTTCCACGCCTTGATGCCGAAGGAAGAGCGCTTCTTCGATCTTTTTGCCCGCCATTCGGACGCCGTTTTGGCGGGCGCGGAAGCGCTGCGGGCGATGCTAGAAGGCGGCGCCGCCGTCAACTCGAACTACCAGACGGTGATGGATCGCGAGCATGATGCCGACGATGTCACGCGCGAAGTCCTGATTGCAGTACGCCGCACCTTCATCACCCCGTTCGATCGCGGCAACATCCGCGATCTGATCACGTCAATGGACAATTCCATTGACCAGATGCAGAAGACGGCGAAGTCGGTCATGCTGTTTGATTTTAATGAATTCACACCGCAGATGCGGGAGATGGCTGACGCGATCGTGAAATGTGCGCAGCTGGTGCGCGAGGCTACTCCGCTGTTGCAATCGATCAGCGCCGAGGCGGGCCATATCAGCGATTTGACGGCGCAGATTTCCGCCATCGAAGGCCGCGCCGACGAACTGCACGATATCGGCTTGCGCGAACTCTATAAGGCGAATGTCGGCGGCAGTGGATTGGCGTTTTTTGTCGGAAACGAAGTTTACGACCATTTGGAAAAAGTCGTCGACCGGTTCGACGACGTCGCGAACGTAATGCATGGCATCGTGATCGAGCACGTCTGAGTTCTACCAGGGTAAATATACGATGGATGCCGGCACGTTGGCCTTTCCGCTGCTGATCGGGCTTATCCTGGTCGCGTTGGCGTTCGATTTTCTCAACGGCATGAACGACGCCGCGAATTCGATTGCGACTATCGTCTCAACTCGTGTGCTGCGCCCGCAATATGCCGTGGTCTGGGCCGCATTCTTCAATTTCATCGCCTTCCTGGTTTTTGGCTTGCATGTGGCGGAGACCGTTGGGCGCGGGATCGTGCAAGCCGATATCATCAATGAGCGCGTCATCTTCGGCGCGCTCGCCGGCGCGATCACCTGGCAGATCGTCACTAATCGTCTCGGCATTCCGTCGTCGAGTTCGCACGCATTGATCGGCGGTCTGGTCGGTGCCGGGCTGGCAAAGGCCGGGGTTTCAGCCGTGGTGTGGCAAGGTGTCTTCAAGACCATTGCCGGCATCGTGCTCGCCCCCGGGCTTGGCTGTGTCGTGGCGCTGTTCCTGATGCTGTTCGTGTCGTGGGCCTTCGTGCGGTCTACTCCGTACGGAGCGGACAATTTTTTCCGCCGCGCTCAATTCGTTTCGGCATCCTGTTATTCTCTTGGCCACGGCGGCAATGACGCACAAAAGACCATGGGCATCATTGCCGTTCTGCTTTATTCCCAAGGCTACCTGGGCGAAAAATTCTATGTCCCGTTTTCCGTGGTGATTGCGTGCCAGGCGGCAATAGCGATCGGCACGCTGGCGGGTGGCTGGCGCATCGTGCACACCATGGGCAGCAAAATTACGCGGCTCACGCCTGTACAGGGTTGTTGCGCCGAAACCGGCGGTTCAATCATGTTGTTCGCCGCTACGGAGCTGGGGATTCCGGTATCCACGACCCATACCATCACCGGCTGCATCATCGGCGTCGGCGCTGCAAAAAAAGTATCGGCGGTGCGTTGGGGCGTTGCGAAAGGAATCGTTACGGCCTGGCTCATCACGATTCCAGCAGCAGCGACCATGGCCGCGCTGTTTTATTGGCTAAGCGGAATTTTTAGGTAATCAGGCCGCGACGCGGGCGAGAAAACCTTCGACTTCCTGCCGCAGCTCCGCGGCGGCGGCCTCCACCGCTTGCGAGGCCGTGAGAACGCTTTCGGCCGATTGCCGCGTTTGCGCGGCGGCCCCGGTGACTTCCCCCAGCACCGAAACGACGACTTTGGCACCATCGGAAGCACTCGCGACGTTCTGCGAGATTTCGCCGGTGGCGGCGCTTTGTTCTTCGACCGCGACCGACACCGCGGTCGCACAACTGTCGATTTCCTGCATGCGGCCGGAAATGCGGCCGATCGCCGAGACCGCGCTCGAGGTCGCCGCCTGCACAGCCATGATGAGCCTGGAAATGTCTTCGGTCGCCTTGGCGGTCTGCACGGCCAGTGATTTGACTTCCGAAGCCACGACCGCAAAGCCTTTGCCGGTTTCGCCGGCGCGTGCTGCTTCGATCGTGGCGTTGAGCGCGAGCAGGTTGGTCTGGCCGGCGATGGCGCGGATGAGCTTGATGACGTCGCCAATTTTCTGCGCGGCCTGTGATAGCGCACTGATCTGGTGATTGGTGCCGCTCGCCTCGGTGACCGCTGAACGCACGATTTCGGTGGTTTTGGCGAGCTGGCGCCCGATTTCGTTGATGGAGCCAGATAGTTCATCGGCCGCAACTGCGGCGGTTTCCACATTGGTCGACGCTTCGTTCGAAGCCGACACCGCGCCATCCGCGCTGCTTGAAGTCTGGCCGGAATTGCTGAACAGCGTGGTGGCGGTGGATCGCATCGCCTTCGCGCCTTCGCTCACGGTCTTCAGGTGATCTTCGACGCGGCGGCGGAAAGCAGCGATCGCCTGATCGATTGCAGCGCGCCGCTGCTGCTGCTCTTGCATCGAAATGCGTTCGCGTTCTGCATCGCGCCGCTCGGTGATGTCTTCGTGGGTTGCGACCCAGCCGCCATCGGGCATCGGCCTGTTGATGACGGAAATCGTGCTGCCGTCCTTCGACTTGACTTCAGTGCTGGTGGTCGTGCCCGCCGCCATGGCGCCAACCAGCTCGCGGCGGTATGCAACCGGATCCCGTGAAAAGCTTCCGTTCTTGATCCGGTATTCGAGCAGGCTTTGCAGCGTGCAACCGGGTTTAACGATGTCGGCGGCAAGATCGTACATTTCCATGTATCGCTGGTTGCACACCACCAGACGTTCGGTGCCGTCGAACATGCACAGGCCCTGTGACATGTTGTTGATGGCGACCCGCATGCGCTGGTTGGCGATGCGCAAGCCGCGGGCGCGCAGACCGGCGGTGACCGCCAGGCTAAGAATGCCGACGATTGCGGCGAGGAAAAAGGAGACCACGGGTTCCGGCGCGGCGCTCACCCAAGCACCGACCGGCAGAATGAAGTGAAAAAGGGCGTAGCTGACCGCGAAGCTCACGCCGCCGATCAATATCGCCATACGCCAATCGCGCGCAGTTGCGTGTGCCGACGTGGTCTCGACCATGTTCGCGTCCAGGTAGCTCCAAAAAGTATTCCCCAACCCGTTTTTTTGCAGTTAATTGCCGGAGATAACTGGTTAACTAAAACTTAACAGGGCGCCGGGGGGCTGGGGGGATGGCCAAGCTACGCGCGGCAGAATGCCGTGAATTCATCGACGCGGTGGTCGAAAAGGCGGACGCGATGGGCGTGCCGGTTTCAATCGCCGTGGTGGGGGCCGAAGGTCATCTGATCGCTGTGGAGCGCATGGACGAGGCCGGCTTCATTACGCCGGAAACCGCCATCGCGAAGGCCTTTACGGTAGCGGCCTTTCGCTCGATGAGTCCGCGCTTCCCGGACGGGCTGGTGATCCAGCAATGGTTCAAGGAACGCAATCCGCAACTCCTTGTCAGCCTGGCGGCCATGACCAATGGGCGTATTGCCGCGAGCGGTGGCTCGGCGCCGGTATTCAAGGGCGATGAAATGGCCGGCGCCTACGGCATTTCCGGCGGCACATCGCAGCAGGACGAGGAAATGGCGATTTATGCCCGCGCCAAGGTTGGCTGGGCGCATGCGCCCGCGCACGACACCACCGATCCAGACGTGAAGGCCCACATCAATTCTCTCTATGCCAAAGCCGGCATCACGGACCGCAAGCTTTGAGTTTGTTTGGCCGGAGCACGCATGACACCATCAACTGCCGCTCACGAAGACGATCCCGCCGCCTGGTCCGGCCGCGTCGAGGACAACACGCTCTTGCGCGGGCAGAGCCGCTTCGGTGATGACGTCAGGCCGGATGGCGCGCTCGCTGCCGTTTTTGTTCGCTCGCCGCACGCCTTCGCGAAGATTACGCGTATCGATGTCGCCGCGGCGAAGTTCGCCACGGATGTCGTCGCGGTGATCACCGCGGCGGACCTTGGCTCCGCGCATTATCATTCCATATCGCACGGGCACCCAATTCCGGGCCGCGGTGGAAAGACGGCTATTTCGCCGCATCGCCCGTCGCTTGCCGAAACCCGCGTGATGCATGTGGGCGAACCGGTGGCAATGGTCGTGGCAAAGAGCGTGTCGGCGGCGCAAGACGCAGCCGACATGATTGTCGTCGACTATGAACCGCTGATGCCGGTTACCGACGCGCGCGAAGCAATCAAGCCAAGCGCGCCGCAGCTATGGCCAGAGGCAGCTGGAAATATCGGGTTTGACTGGAGTGCGCCGGCCGATCCGGACGGCAAGAAACAAGCCGTACTTGATCGGGCATTGAAAGACGCCGCGCATGTCGTGCGCGTCGAACTCGTCAATCAGCGACTTGTCGTCGCCTCGCTCGAGCCGCGGGCAGCGAGCGCGAGCTATGACGCCGCCAACAATCAATTCACTTTGCGGACCGGGACGCAGGGTGTCGCTGCCGTCCGCGGGCAGATCGCTGGCGCCATGAACATCAAGCCGGACGAGCTCCGTGTCATTACCGAAGACGTCGGTGGCGCGTTTGGCATGAAAGGCTGGTGCTACCCGGAATACATCCCGCTGTTGCACATGGCGCGAATTCTTGGAAAGCCGATCCATTGGGTTGCGACCCGCTCGGAGGCTTTTCTCACTGACAATCAGGGCCGCGATTCGTTCTGGACCGTTGAACTTGCGCTCAGCACCCGCGGGCGCTTTTTGGGATTGCGTGTCGACTGTATCGGCAATCTTGGCGCTTACTTCACCGGTGTCGCGCATTTTGTGTTCACGACGCACATCTCCGGCTGCCTGCCGACGGTCTATGACATCCCGGTTGTACAAGTGAACACGCGGTGTGTGTTTACCAATACGCTGCCGACGGGTCCCTATCGCGGCGCCGGCCGGCCGGAAGCAACCTATTTGATCGAGCGTGCGATCGATGTCGCGGCCGACAGGATTGGCATCGATGCGGCTGAACTGCGGCGGCGCAATCTGATCAAGCCGGACAAAATCCCTTACACCACGGCGTTCGGCAACACTTACGACAGCGGCGATTTCCCGGCTGTTTTCGACCGCGCCCTCGAGATCGCCGCCTATGATGGATTTCGCGAGCGCAAGAAGGCCGCAAAAAAACAGGGCAAACTGCGCGGCATCGGTATCGGCTGCTATCTCGAGATTTCCGGCGCGTTTCCGGAGGAAGCGGCGCGCATTTCGTTCCCCGGCGAAAAATCGGTCCAGGTCAGTGTCGGCGCCGGCGCGAGCGGACAGGGGCACAAAACGGTCTTTGGCCAGGTGACGGCGCGCCGTCTGGGGATTCCGGCGGCTTCGGTTACGCTGGTGTCCGGCGATTCCGCGCGCGACGTTCCCGGCTTCGGCGCGGTTGCATCACGCTCGGCGATGATGACGGGCGGTGCGATCGCGAATACCGCGACTGTAGTGATCGAGAAAGGCAAGCGCGTGGCCGCCATATTGCTGCAGGCTGGCGAGAATGAGATCGAGTATCGCGATGGCAAGTTCGGTGTGAAAGGTTCTGGCCGCGAAGTGTCGCTATTCGAGGCGGCCGAACGCGCGACCGAGCTCAAGCGTCAGGGCGTTATTCCCGAAAACCTGGATACCCAGGCGAGCGTCAAGGTGCCGCCGTCGTTTCCGAACGGCTGTCATATTGCCGAAGTCGAAATCGACCCTGCGACGGGAGCGGTCGACATTGTTTCCTACGTCGCGGTCGACGATTGCGGAAATGTCCTCGACCACACCATTGTCGAAGCGCAGATTCACGGTGGGGTTGCACAGGGACTAGGTCAGGCCCTCACGGAGAACACGGTTTACGACAATGGCGGGCAGCTCGTCTCAGGTTCGTTCATGGACTATGCCATGCCGCGCGCGCATCTGATGCCGCCAATGTCGGTCGCGCACCACCCGATCGCATGCCGAACCAATCCGCTCGGTGTGAAAGGCACGGGCGAAGCCGGCACGACCGCTGCGCCGCCGGCCATCATGAATGCTATTCTCGACGCATTGCCGGAAGGCGCGCACCTCGATATGCCGGCGACGCCCGAGCGTATCTGGCGGGCACTGAATGCCCCAAAGCAATAAAGTCTTCACCACGGTTCGGCCATGGTGATGGGCGAGGTCGATGCACGATCCCGATTCGGAGCAGATTTTCATGCCACGCGCGCGGCTATTTCTCCTCATACTGGCCCTTTTCGCGCTGGGTGGCTGCGCCGACACATATATGCCGAAGGGGGAGCCGAGTTTTTATCGCAACCTGGCGCAGCCGGGCGCCGAATTGGATGCCGCCGCCGCTGCCTCCATGATCTCCGGATATCGCGCCAACAATGGGCTACCCACTGTCACAATTGATCCCGCGCTCACGCGGCTCGCGCAGGCGCAGGCCGAAGTCATGGCCAAGCGCGACAAACTCGACCATGGCGCCGGCAAACCGTTCGTGGAGCGCCTGAAGGGCTCGGGTTATGACGCCAAAAGGGCGGCCGAAAATATCAGCGCCGGCTATCACACGTTGGCGGAAGCCTTTTCCGGCTGGCGCAACTCAAGTCCACACCGCGCCAATATGCTTTTGGCGGGTGCCACCCGCATGGGCATCGCAGCGGTCTATACGCCGGCTTCGAAATACAAGGTCTATTGGGCGTTGATCATTGCCGAACCGGACGACAAGAACGGTTAGCCGACGAGCTTTGCCTCGAATCAAAACGCGACGTAGGTTTTACACTCGCCTACCCGAAGCCGTTTTGGGTCAACTTTAAGCATGACGACTGTCTCGGATCCGCTCACCACGTTGCTGCGCCCCGAACGTCTGACTGCGGTCGTCGATATCGGCGCCAATCCGATCGATACCGAGCCACCCTACAAGCGCATGCTGGCCAGCCGTCTCTGTACGCTCGTTGGGTTCGAACCGCAGGCGGAGGGTCTCGCCAAGCTCAACGAGATGAAAAGCGACCTCGAGACCTATCTGCCATACGCAGTCGGTGACGGGATGCCGGGCGTCCTGAAGATCTGCCATGCGCCTGGCATGACCAGCTTGTTGACGCCGGACCGCCGGGCGCTCGAGTGCTTTCCTCACTTCACCGTATTCGGTCAGGTCAATCAGGAGGTTGCGATCGAGACGCGCACCCTCGACAGCATTTCTGAAATCACGCACCTCGATTTTCTGAAGATCGACGTGCAGGGCGGAGAACTCGCGGTGTTCCGCAATGGCACCGCGCGGTTGTCGAACGCCATTGCGATCCAGAGTGAAATCTCGTTCGTGACGCTCTATAAGGACGAACCGGTATTCGGGCAGATTGATCTGGCGTTGCGTGCGCTCGGCTTCATTCCGCACATGTTCGATAAAATCAGCAAACGGATGATCCTGCCGCTGCATTTTGGCAATGACCCGTTCGCTTCGATGAACCAGTTGCTCGAGGCCGATATCGTGTACGTGCGCGATTTCACCCAGCCTGAAAAAATGAGTCCGGAGCAACTCAAGCATTTGGCCCTGGTGGCTCACCATTGCTACCGATCCTATGATCTGGCGGCGCGCTGCATTCATTTTCTTGCGGCGCAAGGCGCAATTGCAGCCGATGGCCTTGCCCAATATCTTGCCGTTCTGGGTAAGCGGTAGGCGGCGCTGGACCTCCGGCTGCCTGCTGTCTAGTTTCGCCAGATGCCGGTCTTGCCTCGCGTCACCGACTACAATTCCCTTTATCGCCAATTCCGCTGGCAGGTCCCGGCCCGCTACAACATCGGGGTCGACGTCTGCGACCGCTGGGCGGCAAGCGAGCCGGATCGCCTCGCCATCTTGCATGCACGTTCGGACGGTCGTGATGAACACATCACCTATGGTTGGCTGCGGGACACCTCCAACCGGCTGGCCAATGTGTTGCGGGCAAACGGCATTGCGCGCGGAGATCGCGTTGCGATCCTGCTGCCGCAATCGCCGGAAGTGGCGGCAATTCACATCTCAATTTACAAGCTTGGCGCGGTGGCGCTGCCGCTCGCGGTATTGTTCGGGACCGATGCTCTCGCTTATCGGCTGCAGAATTCCGGCGCTGCCGCACTGATTACCAATAACGTGGGCAACGAGCGCATTGTTGAAATCAGGGACGATTTGCCGGATCTTAAATTCGTCCTCTCACTCGATGGTGAGGGAAATCGAGCGCTCGGGTTCGCGGACGCGCTGGCGAAAGCGTCCGCCGATTTCACGCCCGTCGATACGTCCGCCGACGATCCGGCGATGATGGTCTACACCTCAGGCACAACCGGGCAACCGAAAGGCGCGCTGCACGGACACCGGGTGCTCATCGGGCACTTTCCAGGTGTCGAAACCCACCACGATCTTTTCCCGCAGGCGGGCGATCGGATCTGGACGCCGGCAGATTGGGCCTGGGCGGGCGGGTTGCTCAATGTCCTGCTACCCGGATTGCACTATGGCGTGCCGGTCGTGGCGCGGCGCTTCGAAAAATTCGATCCGGAGGAAGCCTTCGCGTTGATGGCCCGCACGCAAGTTCGCAATGCGTTCATTCCTCCGACGGCGCTTCGCATGTTGCGTGCAGCGCCAAATCCGAAAGGGCGCCATGCCCTCAACATGCGTTCGATCGGCTCCGGCGGCGAGGCGCTTGGTGCCGAAACTTATGAATGGGGCAAGTCCGTCTTCGGTCTGACGATCAATGAGTTCTATGGCCAGACCGAATGCAACATCGTGCTCTCCGCCTGTAACGCGATCGGGGTATCGAAGCCGGGCGCAATCGGCAGGCCGGTGGCCGGTCATGCCGTTGCGATCATCGATGGCGCTGGCAATCCGGTGAAAGTCGGAGAAACAGGTCAAATTGCCGTCAGACGGCCTGATCCCGTGATGTTCCTCGAATATTGGGGCAAGCCGGACGCGACTCGTGACAAATTCATCGGCGACTGGATGACCACCGGCGATCAAGGCGTGATGGACGATGAAGGCTATGTCAGCTTCGTCGGCCGCGATGACGATGTCATCACCTCGGCCGGCTTCCGGATTGGGCCCGGCGAAATTGAGGATTGCCTCATCCGTCATCCGGCTGTTGCGCTCGCGGCCGCGGTCGGAAAGCCGGACGCGCTGCGTACCGAGATCGTAAAGGCCTTTATTGTGCTCAAGAAAGGTTATGCGGCGTCGGACACGCTGGCGTCGGAGATTCAAGGCTTTGTGAAGACGCGGTTATCGGCGCACGAATATCCGCGCGAGGTTGCTTTCATCGATGCAATGCCGATGACAACCACGGGCAAGGTCATCAGGCGCTTGTTGCGTGAGCGAGCTTAGCGCTGCGTCGCTCTCTCACCACCCTTGATGAACATATGCAGGCCCAACCGTCGCCTGGCGACGCAATAGAACATGATCGATTCTGCGGCCAGTGCAGTCGATGTCGCAACTGCTGCGCCTTCGATGCCGAGTTGCGGAATTAAAATCACGCAGAGGACCAGATTGATCGTGAATGCCGCGGCGTAGACGAAAGCGCATTGCTTGCGCTCGCCCAGCATGTTGAGGAGCCGTTCGGCCGGCCCGACCGCGGCGCGTGCGAGCAATCCGATCGCGAGAATAAACATAATGGCGTAGCCGGCTTCAAAACCGGCGCCGAACAACGAGAGCAGGGGTCTTCCGAAAGCCAGGATCACGCCGCAGACGATGAGCGAAGGCCAGAATGTCCACCGGATAGTTTCGCCGAAAAAGGAAGCGAGCCGTTGCCGATCGCCGGACATGTGATGTTCGGTGAATTTGTGAGTGGTCGCATTTGCGATTGCGAAATACACAAAAGCGACGATCGCGAGCAGACGGGCACCGGCATAGTAAACCGCGACATCGTGCGGCGAACGGAATTGCTCAAGCGCGATGATGTCGACATAGGTGAGGAGTAAATAGAAGCCTTCAACCACAAAGATCGGCAGGGAGGTTGCAAACCAGACTTTCGGTTCGAAAATTAGCTGGCCTTTCGGCACCTCTGCTTTCAGACGGCGGTTAAGCAGCGCCATTTGGACCAACGTGACTGCCCAGGTCGTCACAACCGCAACAATCATCGCAGTTACGGCGTCGGCTCGCACGCCGATCAACCAGATCACACCGACGATGATGGTGAGGGCAAGCTGACGCCAGATGTAGAATGGCATCAATGCAAGATTGGGCCGATCGTAGGATTGCGCGATGCCGGCCTGGACCTGAACAAGGCCGTAGATCGGAATTGTGAGACAGGCGAGATAAAGCGGAATGATCGCAAAATGGTCCAGCCACGGTTTGAACAAAGTGACACCGATAGCCCCCGCGATGCCGATTCCGGAGGCGATTGTGAAGGCAAGCCAGCGCGACCCGGAAAGAAACCCACGCAGCCGGTCCAAGCGTCTCAGTTTTGTGTATTCCGGAATAAAGCGCCGCGCGGCGGATGACAGTCCGACGTCGGACAGGGCTCCGATCATGAGCACCCAGGTCCAGACGTAAATGTAGATCCCGAATTCGAAACTGCCCATCCATCGCGCCAGCAGAATTTGCGAAACAAGCGCGAGTAGTGCGCTGCCGACGCGCACGAAAAAAACCTTTCCGGCGACAAGCTGCACCAGCCTGCTGTCGCTGCCTTCGGCGAGTACAGGTTTTAGCTGCGCGAGGATGCGCGCGCCCATTGATGGCGTCGTGGGTGTCGCATTTTTGAACCCGGCCAGGGCCAGGGGTTTTCTCCGCGCCCTCTGGGGCCGGGCTGCGCGCGATGGCTGGGCCATCAACTCCGCGTAACAAGGAACGGTTAAGATTCGGTTGGACGGAAGGATTTCCGTAGTCGTTTCAAGGTGTTTCCAGCTTGGCAACATCAGCAAGGATGCTCGCCATCGCTTCACGTTCGGCGGGCACGAGCGCAGCTTGCGGCGGCAGTGGATCGCCGACGGCATAGCCCTGGATTTGCAGACCGGCCTTGATGCAGGCGGCGAGATTGAAACGCGCAAAGGCCTCATTGATCCGCCAGAGATCGCGCTGGAGTTTCATCGCCTCCGGCCATTGTGCCGCACGGCAAAGATCGTAGAGCCGCACGCTCTGACGCGGCACGATGCAGGCCGGGCCAGCCATCCAGCCGACCCCGCCGATCAGCATGACCGCTGCGGGGATGTGCGCGGACGCCGAGAAGACTTTCATGCGTGGCGCTCGATTCATGATCGACAGCAACCGGCCGGTATTGGTGGAAGCATCCTTGATGTACTGGATGCGCGGATGTTCGGACAGGCGCGCGATGACGTCCAGCGAAAGATCGCTGCGTTGAAACTGCGGATTGGTGTAAAGCACAACCGGAATGTCGACTGCGTCCGCGATTGCGCGAAAATAGGATTCGATCTGCGCATCCTTGAGCGGAAAGTAGGCTTCGAGAATTGCGAGAATGCCGTCGACGCCGAGTTTTTGACAAGCCTTTGCCTGCTCGATTGCATCTGCGGTCACGGTCGACGCAACACCTGCGATTACCGGCACGCGTTTTCCGGCGGCCTGGACCGTTGCCTGCACGACCGCCTCGCGTTGTGCGCGGTTGAGATAGGCGAATTCGCCTGTCGAACCAAGCGGCGTCAGACCATGCACACCTGCCTTGATGAGATCCGACGCGAGTTTGCCAAGCACGTCGGTGAGGATTCTCCCTTTCGCATCGATGGGCGAGACGAGGTAGGGGAATACGCCGCGGAAATCGCTCATGCGCTACCTAAAAAACCCACAACGCCTCGGGTGGAAATTCGACGTAGTGATCGCCCGGACCAAGCGGCGCCGACGCATAAGCGCGGACCGTGAGATTCTCGCGCGCGAATACCAGCTCCCAGCGTTCGCCGAGATACATTGGCGCCTTGAGCTCCATTTTCAGCCGGTTGGGGCCAGGATTTGACGCGGCCCGCACGCTTTCGATCCGGATGATGGCTGTCGCCTTTCCCCCCGCGGCTGCTTTTGTGCGTGAAAGGCCGGTGAGGCGCTCGCCCAATAGTTCAATAGTGGCGCGGCCATTCGAATTGTCCACCAATTTGCCATCGAGTCGATTGTTGCTGCCCATGAACTCCGCAGCGAACAGGGCCGACGGCTCGTTGTAGAGGGCCGTGGGAGTTCCTTCCTGTGCAATGACACCCGCGTCGAGCAGCACAATCTTGTCCGCAATTGCCATTGCCTCCACCTGATCGTGCGTGACGTGAATGGCGGAGAGGCCGAGTGTGACGATGAGGGTACGCAGCCAGGCCCGCGCTTCCTCCCGCAATTTGGCGTCAAGATTGGACAGCGGCTCATCGAGCAGAATGATGGGCGGTTCGTAAACCAACGCACGAGCGATCGCGACACGCTGCTGCTGGCCGCCGGAAAGCTGATGGGGGTAACGCGCGGCAAGATGGCCGAGGCCGATCTGTGACAAGGTCTTCTCGACCCGCGCCTTGATTTCCGCCGCGGAAACGCCGCGCAGTTTCAAGCCATAGGCTACGTTGTCGAAAACGGTCCGGTGCGGCCATAGGGCGTAGGACTGAAAGACGAGGCCGAGGCCGCGTTCTTCCGCCGGCAATTCAACCCGGCGGGCAGCATCGAAAAAAACGCGGTCGCCGAGGGCGATCGATCCGCGATAGGGCGTCTCCAGGCCGGCGATAGCGCGCAACAAGGTGGTCTTGCCGCTGCCGGATGGCCCCAGCAGCGCTACGACCTGGCCCGCCGGCACGACGACCGAGACGCCTTTGAGAATCTCATTGTCGCCCAGGCGGAGAGCGACATCCTTGACGATAAGGTCAACCATGCAGGCGTACTCCGAGGCGGACCGCGACGGCGAGACCGACGCCGATCATAACCACATTAACGACAGACAGCGCCGATACCAGATCGACCGCGCCGGTGCCCCAGAGCGACACCAGAAGCGAGCCGATCACTTCCGTGCCGGGTCCAAGCAGATAGATGCCGGTGGAATATTCGCGCACAAAGATCAGGAAGACCAAAAGCCAGCTTGCCAGCATGCCATATTTGATCAGCGGCACGGTCACATCGCGTTTCACGCGTAGATCGTTGGCGCCGGCGGTGCGCGCGGCCTCTTCCAGTTCGGGAGCGACCTGAAGCAGGGTGCCCGATACGAGCCGCATGCCATAAGCGAGCCAGACAATCGTGTAGGCGAGCCAGATCGACGCCATCGTCGATTTCAACGGTGACAGGAACGGAACAAACAGAAACACCCACAACAATGCGAGGCCGGCGACGAGGCCCGGCATCGCGCGCGGCACCATCACGAGGTAATCGACCAGCCGCGTCCAGCCTGAATTCCAACGATGCACCGCAAGTGCAATTGCGGTGTACCAGGCGACGGCCACCGCGCCGCCGATCACACCGATGCCGAGCGTGTTGAGGATGCCGCGGATAACGTTCGGATAGTCGGTGAGTTCGCGGTAGTGATCGAGCGTAAGCACATCAAGCAATTTAACGCCTTCGCCCCAGGTCACCACAAAAGAGCGTAGCGTAATGCCGAACAATGGGACCACGACGGTGACGAAGAGCCACAGCACGATGGCGCCGAAGGCAAACCACCGCCAGCCATGCAGCCGCAGCGGCTGTGTTTTCAGGCCTTTGCCGCGCACCGAAACATAGCGTTGTGCTTGACGCAGAAGCAGGCGCTGCATGAACACCAGCGGCGCCGTGATGGCGATGATTGCGACCACCACCACGGCCATCAGCTGATAGGACGGCACGCCCAGCTTGTTGGTGAGCTTGTAGAGGTAAGTCGAGAGTACAAGCACATCCTGCGGATCGCCCAGAACCAGCGGTAAACCGAACAGCTCAAAACCGAGGAAGAACACCAGTACGCCGGCAAACAAGATTGCCGGCAGGATCATCGGCAGGCTGACATTGACCGCCACGCGGAATGGATTGGCGCCGGACACGCGCGCGGCTTCTTCGAGATCGGTGCTCAGCCCCCGCAAGGCGGCGGCGCTGTAGAGGTAAACATGCGGAACGTGCGTGAGGCCCGCGATCGCGATCAGTGCTGCCAGCGAATAGAGATTCCACGGCACGAAGCCGAGGATGTCCTTGGCCAGCGTCGAGAAAATTCCGACCGGACCGATCGCCACGACATAGCCGAAGGCGATGACGACGGCCGAAACGAAGATCGGGATCAATATCAGCGGTTCAAGATATTTCCGTCCCGGGACGTCGGTGCGCACCATGAGGAATGCAAGGAGGGCGCCAAGTGGAACGGCGATCGCAGCCATGCCGGCGGCGATCGCGATCGTTGTCCAGAAGGCCTGCCAGAAATCGGGATCTGCGAGGACGAACGAGTAGGCCAGAAACCCGGTCTTGGCCGAAGGATCGAAGAATGGCGCGGTGAGGAAGCTCTGGTAGATCACCAGTGATAGCGGCGCCACCACAGCGAGCGTGGTGACGCCGAGCACGAGCAGCCGGTATGCGACAATGGGCATTTATCCACGCCGTTCCGGGACGCGAGCAGAGCGAGCGGATCCGGAACCCAGAAACACCGACCGAATTTGCCCTGGATTCCGGGGCCCGGCGCTGCGCGCCGGCCCGGAACGACCGGGGATATTGAGAGACGCGACTTTACAGTCCCTTCTTTGCCTGCTGCCACTTTGACAGGAACGCAAGCCGCTTGGCCTGATCGAGATTTTCCAGCAGCGTCTGGTCGATCGGCACCGGGCGCGCCTTGTCGCCAATCAATTTGGTGACGCCCTTGATCGTGGCTTCGCCGTCGACATCGGAGCGCAGCGAATAGAGGTCAGCTTTGTTGGCCACGATGTCCTGCCCGCGCTTTGACAACACGTAGTCGAGGAACAGCTTGGCCGCGTTCGGGTTCTTCGCCTTCTTGGAAATAAAGGCGACGCGTGAGGTCACCATCGTGTAGTCGTTCGGCAGAACGATCCCGAGGTTTGGGTCCTTCTTGGAACGCCCGAGCGCGTAAGAGCCGAAAATTCCATAAGCGATAAGATGCTCGCCTGAAGTGACGCGCTCCATCATCGCGCCGGCGCTGGTGTAGAGCTTGGCCTGCGCCTTGCCCATGGTTTTGAACAGATCCCAGGCTTGCGGAAAATTCTTGACGTCTTCGTTGCAGAACAGGTAGCCGACGCCGGAACGCTCCGGATCGTAAGCGGTGATCTTGCCTTTGTAGAAATCGGCCTTCGCAGTGAGGAGCTTCAGGAGATCCGTATGATTCTTCGGCACGTCGCCTTCGGGCACGAGCCGCTTGTTATATACGAACGTGATCGGTTCATAGGTCGTACCGTAAGCGGCCTCTTTCCAAACCGCCCATTTCGGCAGCGCCTTGATTTCGGGCGATGGATAAGTTGCAGCTTGTCCATCGGCGACGAGTTTCACCTGGAGGTCCATCGCCGATGACCACAGCACATCCGCGGTGCCGTTATTGGCCGCGGCTTCCGCGATGAAACGGTTGTAAAGCTCTGTGGAATTGAGATCAGAATATTCGACCTTGATACCCGGGTAGAGCGTTTCAAAATCCTTGATCAAGGGGTTCGCGGCGACCGCATCGGTCGTCGCATAGATCACGACTTTTCCTTCCTTCTTGGCGGCGTCGATGGTCTGGGCGTAGTCGGCCGGATAGCCTTGCGGGACCTGCGCCTGCGCTCCGCTGCCAAAAGCCAATGCGGTTGCGATGAAAGCCAAAGATAAAGCGTGTCGCATAGGAACTCCCTGGTGACGTTTCTCGGCGCCCGCCCCGGTCACGCCATTTCCAAGATGCTACCTCAGCACTTCCGCACCCGCCTAGGGGCCAGCCAAAATGAATGCCCCCGTCGCAGGCGACGGGGGCTGTTTTTGCGGGCCGAACTCAGTGCGCCAGCGGATCGGGACGAATCTGGATGTGCACAGCGCGTGGGCTTGAACCCTTACCCGTCTCCATCAGCCACGGCGTTCGATCGCCATTGGTGCTCCACAGGCCGCGGCCTTTCCAGCCGGCATTCGGATCGTCGATGCGTGCGTCGAGACCCTTGGCATAGAAGCCCATAGGGTACGGAATGCGCAGCATGACCATCTTGCCGTTTTTCAGCGCCACGAAGCCGTCATTGAGATTGGCGGTTGAGATCGGAATATTCTCGCCAAGTCCAACCGCGTTGTGCTGGTCGACCCAAGTGTAGTAGCTCGCCTCTACGCTTCGGTCTTCGAAGCCTTCAAACCCCGGTCCGGGATATTTGTAGAACTTCCAACCCTCCGGACAATGATTGCCGGTTGCGGTCGGTCCATTAAGAGGCCCTTTGCAGAGGCGCCTGTCGAAGCTGACAAGGTGGCCGCTCGACTCCGAACCCCAGGCGACACCGTTGGCGTCGATGTCACCGCCGCGGACGCCGACACCTGGCGTGGGCATTGCAAAGAATTCCGATAGCTGCGTCTTTGGATCGAAACGCAGGAAGCCGGCTTGGCCGCCGAACACACCGACCGTGTACCAGATCGACCCGTCTTTTGGATTCGGCATCACGGCGTAAGGACCAGACCCTCCCGTGATGCGCGCATCCTTGGCAGCGTCGGCCGGCTGGCCCGGCTCGGTAAAGTCGTCGCGCTTGCCATTGCCGTTGGTGTCGAGAACGAACGACGTCCAGCCAATTGCCTTCTGTGCGTCGTGAGTTTCATCCCATACTTTTGTGTTGATCCACCCGGCCACCGGGCCGGTGCCGGACAACCACAACGTATTGTCGGCGTCATATCCGAACTGGGGGTGATGCGTGCCGAAGCAGGTATCGATGAATTCGTATTTCATTGTCTTCGGATCCAGCATTGCGACCTGGCGCGGGCTCTTTTCGATCGGGAACGCCTTGGCATAAGGATTGTCCGAGCCCTTCTTGCACCAGGCCGGATTGTCCATGCCGCGTACGGTCGCCGCGAGCCAGATTCTGCTCTTACTGTCGAACATCGAATTGTGATTGTTGGCGCGTGTATCCCACAGGACCCGTTCGCCCCAGTAAGGAGACTCGGCGGTCGGCTTGACCGCGCCCGCATGTCCCGGCCCGAGCGATACCGGCATTTCCGTGTCGCGGACCGGCATCTTGAAGAACGAAACCTTGTTCGTCTTCGGATCGAGGATCGGCATGTTGTCGGTCGAGTATTCCGGCGATCCGAACAACGGGCCGTTGGCATTCACAGTCGGGTTGCGGCGATCCGAGGAAATCAGATCGTGCAGATATTTGTCGGGCGTCGACCACTCCCACGAGGTGACGACGACATTGCGCTCTTCGCCTTCGGGCCGAGGCGGTTTGGTCTTCGGAAGCTCGCCCTTGCCGATACGGTCTGTCCAGTCACCGAAATATTTATAGGGCACTCCGCCAAATTGGCCGGCGATGCGGTTGGTCATCATCTCACCGGATTGGCCGGAGAGGATGCGGCGTTGCCACGCTTCGGCGCCTGAACCGAATTTTCCCAAGGTCGCGGGAATCGTACGCGTCGCCTCCTGACCGAGCTGATGACAGCCGATACAGTCGACGTTGTTCATCTGCCGCAGCCAGTTATCCTGCGTGATGTTTTTGGGAATGTCGGTCGATCCGCCGAAATCCGTTGCCGGGGGGATTTTCAGCATCGCAAACCAGTAAGCCGCCGGATAATAGTGCGCGGCTGCGGCATCGTTCGGCGCAATGATTGCCGCGTGGTTCAGCATCATTCCTGGCTTGGCGCGCATCTTGGGCGAATCCACCAAACCATAACCACGCGCCCAGACTTCGTAATTGGCGGTCGGAAGGTCTGGGATGAGATAGCGGCCCTGGTCGTCGGTCACGACCATCCGGGCGAATTTCGTCGGAAGATCGGTTGTCTCCGCGATAACCCAAACGCCCGCTTCCGGACCCTTCGAGCTGGTGACAACGCCGCCGATTTCGCTGGCGCGGACGTCAACACTTTGTTGCGCGCGCAAATCGCTGGAATAGGCGATCGGAAGAATCGAAAGAATGCCGATCACGGCCAGGCGCCGAAGCGCTTCAGTCAACTGCAACATGCTCGCCTCCCTTGCATGAACCGGCTGTCGGCCGGATTTATATTTGCGCAAGTCTAACAAAGCCGATGGGCAGCGTCCCGTAGTTTTTGTCGCACAAATTTTTTCAGCCGGCGAAACCGCCACTATCGAGGAAGGCCTGTTCTTCCGGTGTCGTGGTGCGGCCGAGGACGGCGTTGCGATGCGGAAACCGACCGAAGCGGCGAATGATGTCGGCATGGATTTCGGCCCACTTCAGGTTGTCGGCATCGCCACTCGCTTTATTGAGAGCGAGGCAGCGCTCCTGGTCGGCAAGATCTTCCGAATGTTCGAACGGAAGATAGAAGAAGCCGCGCAATTCCTTGGGCACCTGGCCGTCGAACCCGCGGATAATGGCGCCGGCGGTGATGGCGCGAGCGAGCGGGTCGGTGGCGAAGGCGCGCACGTCGCCGCGGAACATGTTGCGCGGGAACTGATCGAGTAAAATGAGCAGCGCCAGTGCGCCTTGCGCGCTTTGTTCCCAGTCGGAAAGCTTTCCGGCCGCGGCAGCCTCGTAGGTATCGAAGAACCGGTCATGGATCTGCTTGTCGAACGCGGCATCCTTGTTGAACCAGCGGTCGGGCCCGGCCTCGCGCCAAAACGACACCACGTCTGCTGCACTCAAAACCATGGAAATTCCCGGTCAATTCGCTGGAGGGTTGGCATCATCGCGCAGGGCGCGGCGCAGGATCTTGCCGACATTGGTTTTTGGCAGCTCGTCGCGGAATTCGATCTGTTTCGGCACTTTATAGCTCGCAAGCCGGCTGGCGAGGAATGCCCGCAATTCCGCAGCGGTAACCTCCGGGTTTTTCTTTACGGCATACAACTTGCCGGCCTCCCCGGAATGCTTGTCGAGGATACCGACCAGCGCACATTCCAGCAGGCTGCCGTGGCTCATCGCCACGTCTTCGACCTCGTTGGGAAAAACCTTGAAGCCTGAAACCGTGATCATGTCCTTCTTGCGATCGACGATACGCACGCGGCCCTGGTCATCCATCACGCCGACGTCGCCGGTGCGGAAGAATCCATCCGCCGTCATCGTTTTGGCGGTTTCATCCGGTCGCTGCCAATAGCCCGCCATGACTTGCGGGCCGCGCGCGCAGATCTCGCCCTGTTCGCCGTTCGCGACCTCGCGGCCATCGTCATCGCGGATCGAAATTTCCGTCGAAGGTAACGGCAATCCGATCGTGCCGGTCCATTCCGGGATGTCGCCGCGATTGCATGTGAGCACAGGCGAGGTTTCCGAAAGCCCGTAGCCTTCGATGATCGGTTTGCCGGTGGCCCTGACCCAGGCATCGGCGACCGATTTCTGCACCGCCATGCCGCCGCCGATCGCCGCCTTGAGCATGCTCCAGTCGATTTTGCCGAAGTCGGGGTGATTCATCAGCGCGTTGTAAAGCGTGTTCACCGCCGGGAAGAAGTTCACCTTGTAATGACGAAGTTCCTTGATGACGCTGGCGATATCGCGCGGATTTGTGATGAGGACGCACATGGCGCCGGAGCGCACACCAAACAGGAAACACGCCGTCAAGGCGAAGATGTGATAGAGCGGCAGCGCCGTGACGACAATCAGATGGTCGGTCCTCGGAGGGACATTGACCATCGGCTGGTTCCACGCTTCCACCTGCAGCATGTTGGCGACAAGATTGCGATGCGTCAGCATGGCGCCCTTGGCGACGCCGGTGGTGCCGCCGGTGTATTGCAGGAAGGCGATATTCTTGCTGTCGATCGCAGCCGGTGTGAAACCGGATTTGCGGCCGTCCGCCAGAGCGTCATTGAACATGGTGGCCGCGGGGATTGCGTAAGCTGGCACCATTTTTTTGACGTGACGGACCACGGCGTTGACCAGCATGCCTTTGACGCGGCCGAGCATGTCACCCAGGCTTGCCACGATGACGTGTTTAACCGGTGTGCTCGGGAGCGCCTCCTGAAGTACTGCGGCGAAATTTTCCAGGACGATGATCGCTTCGACGCCGGCATCGGTGAGCTGAAATTCAAGCTCACGCGGCTTGTAGAGCGGGTTGACGTTCACCACCGTGCAGCCGGCACGCAGGATGGCCGCGATCGCAACCGGATATTGCAGAACATTCGGCATCATGATGGCGACGCGGGCGCCATTTTTCAGCCCACGGCCCTGCAGCCAAGCTGCCAGCGCACGGGATGTCTCGTCGAGTTCGCGATAGGTCAGGGGCCTTCCCATGCAGGTGCAGGCCTCGCGTGCGGCATAGGCCGTGAAGCCTTCCTCGAGCATGGCGACCAGCGATGGATAGCGGGAGGGGTCAATGTCGGCGGGAACGCCCGGCGGGTAATGCCGCAGCCAAAGCCGATCCATGGCGCTTCCCCCCGCGCCGGCCCATTGATGCCGTATGCCAGCGACCGATTCCCTTCAGCATGAGTTCGAACCAGCCCCGCTTGCAAGGCCGGAGCGGGGGCGCTACCGGCCGCCGAACGGCCGCAGCGGATTTTCGGTGAGGGCGGCGCGATCCGGGCGATCGGGAGCAAGGACGCCGAGGAAGGCCTCGAAAAGTTCGCGCACCTTACGCTCAGGCAGGTCGCGGGTAATGAACACCAGCCGGGTCCGGTGATCGTCATCGGGCCAGCCATCGAGCCGCGCGGTTGGGTGAAAAACATGTTGGACGCCATGCACGACCACCGGTGTGTCCGGCATTTCGGCCAGCTTCACGATCCCTTTGACGCGCAGAAGGTTGGCGCCGTGGCTGGCGCGCAGGAGCTCCAGGAACATCTCCAGCGTGCCGGCAGGGATCGGCTCGTCGGCGGTGAGCACAAAGGAGCCGATGTGATCGTCGTGCCGGTTCACGTCATGATGATGATGAACTGCGTGGCTATTGGCATGCGCCTCAGCCGCCAGCCATTTTCTGACGTCGGGAATTTTTTTGTCCGGATCATATAGGCCGCTGCCGAAGAGCCGGTCCGGCGTTGCCTCGCCCCTTGTTGCATTGAGGATAGGTGCTGCCGGATTGAGCGCGCGCAAGCGCGTTTCGACGCGTTCGCACTGCGATTTATCTGCAAGGTCGGTTTTTGTCAGCACCAAGCGGTCGGCGACCGCCACCTGCTTGACCGCTTCGATGTGGCCATCGAGCGTCACCTCGCCATTGATGGCGTCGACGACGGTCACCACGCCGTCGAGCCGGTAGCGCAGCAAGAGATAAGGATGAGACATGGCGGTGTGCAGCACCGGCGCGGGATCGGCGAGCCCGGTCGTTTCCAGCAGCACACGGCGGAACTTGCAGCGGCGGTTGTCGAGGTCGCGCAGCAGCGTTTCCAACGCATCGACAAGGTCGCCACGCATCGTGCAGCACAGGCACCCGGATTGCAGCACCACCATGTTGTCGCCGACGTATTCGACCAGCAGGTGATCGAGCGAGATTTCGCCGAATTCGTTGATGATGACTGCCGTTTCCGCAAGCGCGGAATCTTTCAACAGCCGATTGAGCAATGTGGTTTTGCCGGCGCCGAGGAAGCCGGTGAGCACGGTCAGCGGGATCGGCGTGGCTGGCTGGCGTCGTTCGGCGCTCAAGCCGGTCTCGGTCATTGATTGGCCGAGCTGACTTTCGGCTTGGCTTGCTTTGCCGGCTTGGCCGTCTTGGCTGCTTTGGAGGACTCAGTCTTGGTAGCCTTTTCGGCCCCTTCAGTCTTGCTGTCGCTTTTGGCCTCGGTCTTTTTCTTTTTTTTGGGTGTAGCGCTCGCAGTTTGTGAGATCGTATCAGGATGATCGGCTGGTCCGGTGAACACCACGACCGGTGGCGTCGTCTCGACTGGCGGCCCGAGCACAAACTTGCCGTTTGCCGGCTTAAGGCTGGAAAGCAGGAAGGGCTGCTGCCCATTATTCGATTCACCGTCTGCGGTTGTTGTCGTGGTCGATTCTTCCGGTTCTTCCTCGTTTTCTTCTGAGGGTGGTTTCCGGCGATGGCCTCCGCACATTTCCTCGCGCAGGTTTGGCGGCTGCGCATCGATCGGTGCCAGGGCATCGACGGTACCGAGCGAAGGTGTCAGCCACGACAAGCCGGCGCTATTGAATCCTCGCTCGAGAAGTTGTGCAGCTTTCTGCGCGCGTACCGCGCCGGACCAGGCCCCAAGCACAACCGCAATCAGCCTGCGGCCGTTCCGCGTCGCTGAGGCCACGACATTGTAACCGGATGCGCAGATGAAGCCGGTCTTCATGCCGTCGGCGCCCGGATAGCGATAGATCAGAGAATTATAGTTACGCATCACGCGGTTGCCGTAACGGATCGACGAGATATGCCAATAGCTGTCGTAGTCCGGAAATTCGCGGATGAGCGCACGCGCCAGTATTGCGAGATCGCGCGCCGACGTAATGTGATTTTCCGCAGGCAATCCGTTCGGATTGACAAAATTGCTCTGCGACATGCCAAGCCGCCGCGCATTGGCATTCATTAAGTCGGCAAAGCCCGCGATTGAGCCACCGACGCCCTCGGCGATAGTCACCGCCATGTCATTGGCGGACTTCACCATCAGCATCTTCAACGCGTTGTCGATGGTGACAGTGGTGCCAATAGCGAAGCCCATTTTCGTCGGCTGCTGTGCGGCCGCATTGCGAGAAACGGTGAGCAGTGTATTGAGCGAGATGCGGCCTTCCTTGATGGCGCGCAGCGTCGTGTACGCCGTCATCAATTTCGTCACTGAAGCGGGATACCACGGGTAGGTGGCGTTCTCGGCGTGCAGCACTTTTCCGGTGGATGCTTCGATCAGCAATTGTGCTTCGGCCTGCGCACGGTTTGCGCCGGCAAGCGAAAATGCACCGGCCGCGAGGCCGAGGATTACGATGCGAGAGCAGCGGCTCGAAAAAACAGTCATCGTTTGCGTTTACGTCCTAAGGCCCCAGAAAGCTAAAGTTCCATAAAACCTGGCGCTAGGCTATCTAAGCTTCGGATGCTAGGCAAAGCCGGTGAACCGCAGCTGAATATATATGGTGACTCGCAGCTCATCGCTGAGGAAAGCGACCAAAATTCGGCAAGGGAGGCCTCGATGACCGCCTGTATTGTCGGGTGGGCACACACTCCGTTTGGGAAACTCAGTGGTGAAACGGTCGAAAGCCTGATCGTGCGCGTTGCCGGCGAGGCGTTGGCTGACGCCGGGATCGGTCCCAAAGACGTCGACGAGATTGTGCTTGGTCATTTCAACGCCGGTTTTTCTGCGCAGGATTTTACCGCCGCACTGGTGCTGCAAGCCTCGCCCGATCTGCGCTTCAAGCCGGCCACGCGGGTGGAAAACGCCTGCGCGACAGGCTCAGCCGCCGTGCACCAGGGCATCAAAGCGATCGATGCCGGGGCGGCACGCACTGTTCTTGTCGTCGGCGCCGAACAAATGACGGCAACGCCCGCGCCTGACATCGGACGCAATCTGCTCAAGGCATCTTACGTACGCGAGGAAGCCGATATCGACGGCGGCTTCGCGGGAATTTTCGGCAAAATCGCCGGTCTTTATTTCCAGAAATGGGGCGATCAATCCGACGCGCTCGCCACGATCGCGGCCAAGAATCACAAGAATGGCGTCGGCAATCCTTATGCGCAGATGCGCAAGGATCTGGGTTATGATTTCTGCCGCACCGAGAGCGAGAAAAATCCGTTTGTGGCTGGGCCTCTCAAGCGCACCGATTGCTCACTGGTGTCGGACGGCGCCGCGGCGGTCGTACTTGCCGATGTCGATACCGCCCTCAAACTGAAAAAGGCGGTTGTCTTCCGCGCTGCCGAGCATGTGCAAGACTTCTTACCTATGTCGAAGCGGGACATCCTGAAATTCGAAGGGTGCTCACACGCTTGGCAACAGGCTCTCGCAAAAGCGGGACTTAAGCTTGGCGATCTGTCGTTCGTGGAGACTCACGACTGCTTCACGATTGCGGAGCTGATCGAATACGAGGCCATGGGGCTGACAGCCGAAGGCCAGGGCGCTCGCGCCATCATGGAAGGGTGGACGCAAAAAAACGGCAAGCTGCCCGTGAACCCTTCCGGTGGGCTGAAGGCAAAAGGTCATCCAATCGGCGCGACCGGCGTTTCGATGCACGCGCTCTGTGCCATGCAGCTCATGGGTGTTGCCGGCGACCTTCAGGTGAAAAACCCCCGTCTTGGCGGCATCTTCAATATGGGCGGCACTGCTGTGGCAAATTACGTCAGCATTCTCGAGCGTATTAAATAACGCATAATCTATTTGTACTTGCGTGCCGCCAGAGACGGCAGGAACGAAGAATCGAAAACGTCCTCCAGTTTCGGTTTTGCGGCCTTGAATTTGTATGTGAGTGCGATTTGTTCGAGCGCGCGGGCGAAACGGGCTTCGTTGATCTCCCCGTAGCCGCTTTCTTTCACTTCGGGTGAGACGATGTTGTCCCGGATAGCCATGGTGAGGCGCTCAAGCTCCACATTTTTATTCGCCGTTACATTGCGTTTGAGCACCGACCCAACGGCGCTCGCTGGCTGCCTTACGGTTTCCTTCAGGCTCTTCATGAATGCGCGGAGGAAGCCTTTGACCGCATCGGGGTGTTCCTCGGCGAATTTTACATTCACGATGATGGCGTTGCCGTAAAGTTCGACGCCGTAGTTTGCCATCAGCAGAACGACCAGGTCGTCGATCGGGACGCCCTTCTCCTTGAGATCAATGAAGGACGAAAACGAAAAACCCGTGATCGCGTCCACCTGGCCGGCAGCCAGCATCGGCTCGCGGACAGGGAAGCCGACGTTTTCAATTTTTACCTTGGAAACATCGATACCGTTTGCGTGCACGAAAATCGGCCATTGCGCAAAGGCGCCGTCGGCCGACGGCGCACCCAATATTTTGTTTTCCAGATCCGTCGGGCCATTGATACCGCGGCTCTTGCGCCCGATTACCGCGTATGCCGGCCTATTATAAAGCATGAACACTGCTTTGATTGGCGTCGCAGGCTTTGCATCACGGGCCTTGATCAATGAATTGATATCGGCGAGTCCCATGTCGTAGGCACCTGATGCCACGCGCTCGATCGGTTCGAGTGCCCCGACCGACGCATCCACAGTGACATCGAGACCTTCCGCTTTGTAGTAGCCCTTATCGAGTGCCAGCAGGAACGGCGCCGAGGGCCCTTCAAATTTGAAGTCGAGCGTGAACTTGACGGCCGTTTCCGCCATGGCGCTGGTCATCGACATCACGGCAGGAAGCAGCGTCACCCAGGCCCATCGCCCAGTGCGGTGAACGCTCATCACTCGGTTCCTTCTCCAACGGCCCGCGGCACCGCGCCGGTCATGATCATAATTCAACTAAAAGGCATGACCCCGGAAGGGGCATTTCACGAGCCCGATATCGCCGCACAATTACGGCGGCATGAGGAGTGTTCGCCAATCAATCAAGCCTGGGGACGTCCACAATCTCAAACCGCGAGAAAGGCGCATTTGGGATAGACTTGCACAACCGTTCGGAGGGCCAGTCGATGCCGCTGGCAAAGGTCAAAAAGCTTGCGCGCGACATTCCGCCGCTGCGGGCGCCGTACGCGCCGCCGGACGAGATCATTGCGAGAACTCTCCTGGCGGCGGCGACGCGTTCGGATAATGCGGAGGCGCGCATCGACCTCCGCACGAGGCGCCTGGTGAGTGCAATCCGCGCCCGTACTGGAGGTCTCGGAGGCGTAGAGGATTTCCTGCACGCCTATGCGCTGTCCACCAAAGAAGGACTTGCGTTGATGGTGCTTGCCGAGGCGTTGCTGCGTGTGCCGGACGCGGACACCGCCGATCGTTTGATTGAGGACAAGCTCAAGGCAGGCGATTGGGCGCATCATGGGTCGCGCTCGGCCTCGCTTCTGGTGTCGGCGTCGGCGTGGACGTTGGGCCTCACCGCCCGTGTCATCCATCCCGGAGAAACGCCGGAAGGAATCGTCGAAACATTGATCAAGCGGCTGGGGGTGCCGGCGGTGCGCACGGCCACGCGCCAGGCAATGCGGCTGCTCGGTTCGCATTTCGTCCTTGGCCAAACGATCCAGGAGGCGCTGTCTCGCGCCGGCTCGCATCGGGAATTCCTCTATTCATTTGACATGCTGGGCGAAGCTGCCCGCACCGGCGCAGATGCCGCGCGCTATTTCGAGTCTTATGCCAACGCCATTCATGCGATCGGCCAAAGTGCCGGTAGCGAGGCGTTGCCAAAGCGGCCGGGAATCTCCGTCAAATTGTCGGCGCTGCATCCCCGCTATGAGCCGCTGTCGCGAGAACGCGTGCTGGCAGAGTTGGTGCCGAATGTGATCGAGCTGGCACAGCTGGCCAAACGGCACGAGCTCAATTTCACTGTCGATGCCGAAGAAGCCGACCGGCTGGAATTGTCGCTCGATGTGATTGCGGCAGTGCTACGCGATTCCTCGCTCGCCGGATGGGATGGGTTCGGTCTCGCCGTACAGTCGTATCAGAAACGCGCTGGCGCGGTGATCGCGTGGATCACCGAAGCGGCGGAAATGCTCGACCGGCAATTCATGGTTCGCCTCGTCAAAGGTGCCTATTGGGACACCGAGATCAAGCGCGCCCAGGAGCGGGGGCTTTATGACTATCCGGTGTTCACCCGCAAGGCGATGACAGATCTTTGCTACCTCGACTGCATGCAAAAATTGCTGGCGGCACGGCCGCGGCTCTATCCGCAATTCGCGACCCACAATGCATTGACTGTGGCTTGCGTGGTCGAAGATGCGGGAGGCCCCACCGGGTACGAATTCCAGCGGCTGCACGGCATGGGCGAAGCGCTCTATGAAACGCTTCTTTCGGAATCGCCCGATCTGACATGCCGCGTCTATGCACCGGTCGGTGGATACGCCGATTTGCTCGCATACCTGGTGCGGCGCCTTCTGGAAAACGGCGCCAACTCCTCCTTTGTTTCGGTTGCAGCGGATCCCGATGTGCCGGTGGAGACGATCTTGCGACGGCCGCAAAGCTGGATCGCGGACGAGTCGCACGCCCGTCACTCCCATATCCCGTTGCCCCGCGACTTGTTTGAGCCGGACCGCCGCAACTCGACCGGCGTTGAATTCGGCGATAGCGCAGCGCTGTCGGCCCTGCGCGCGGAAATTAAAATGGCTGCGCAAACTGCAAATGCGGCAGCACTTATCGATGGCGTTGCGGTTGCCGGGCGCGAAAAGCTGGTTAAGTCACCGATCGATGGCGAACTCATCGGCACAGTGCAGGAAGGTGATGAAACAATTGCTGCATCCGCACTCGCAGCCGCGCACGCCGCTTTCCCCGCGTGGAACGCGACGCCGATCGTGGGTCGCGCGGAAGCGCTCGAACGCGCCGCCGATCTGATTGAGCAAAATCGCGGACGATTGATCTGTCTGCTGCAGAAGGAAGGTGGCAAAACGATCGACGATTGCGTTTCGGAAGTGCGCGAGGCGGCGGATTTTTGCCGCTATTACGCCGGTGAGGCGCGCCGCGCGCTCGTCCCCACACGCTTGCCGGGCCCGACTGGGGAGACCAACGAACTCCGCATGCGCGGACGCGGCGTGTTCGTTTGCATAAGCCCATGGAATTTTCCGTTGGCGATTTTTATCGGGCAGATTGCAGGAGCGCTCGTTGCCGGAAATTGCGTTGTGGCGAAACCCGCCGAGCAGACGCCGCTTATCGCATTCGAAGCCGTGAAGCTGTTGCACGCGGCCGGCGTGCCCGGCGAAGCGCTGCATCTTGTCCCAGGCGACGGAAACGTGGGCGCCATGCTCACGGCGGACCGCCGCGTCGCCGGTATCGCGTTCACGGGGTCGACCGACGTTGCCCGTATTATCAATCGCGTACTTGCGTCCAAAGAGGGGCCGATCTGCCCACTAATTGCCGAAACAGGCGGCATTAACGCGATGATTGTCGATGGCACGGCATTACCCGAACAGGTAACCGATGACGTGATTGTTTCGGCATTCCGCTCTGCCGGCCAGCGTTGCTCGGCGCTGCGACTATTGTGCGTGCAGGACGACGTGGCAGACCGCGTGCTCGATATGGTCGCGGGTGCAATGCGCGAGCTCAGGCTAGGGGATCCGCGCGATCTGTCGACACATATCGGTCCGGTGATCGACACCGAGGCGAAAGGCAAGCTTGATCGTTGGATCGCCGAAATGGAATCGCGAGGCGCCGTGCTCTTCCGGCTTGAAGGTCTCGCGCCGGAAGGCGGAACCTACGTGGCGCCGGCTATCGTGGAGCTTGAAAGCGCCCGCGAGCTCAAGGAAGAAGTGTTCGGGCCGGTGCTGCACGTTATACGTTGGCGCGCCCACGAACTCGATCAGCTGCTCGATGACATCGCCGTGAATAATACGGCGCTGACTCTCGGAATTCATTCGCGAATTGAGGCTACCGTTGCGCATATTGCGGAACGCTTGCCGCACGGCAATGTCTATGTGAATCGCAACATGATTGGCGCCGTCGTTGGTTCGCAGCCGTTCGGCGGCAGCGGCCTGTCAGGCACCGGGCCGAAAGCCGGCGGCTCGCATTATCTCGGCCGCTTTGCGATCGAGCAGACCGTCACGGTCAACACAGCAGCATCAGGCGGTAACGCCACGCTTCTTTCCGAAAGCGAGTAACGGTCCGTTGCCGAGATGCGGCCGCGATCCAAAATGCCGCTTTTTGGACCTATTTCCCCTGTTAATCGGCCAATAACCGTGGCGGCAAGCCGCTACCGCGCCGTGGCGCGTTCGTCACAAGCATTAACCGGTTTTGACCGGGGATCGGATAATCTGGCTTTCATGACTGATTCGGTCGCTCGGCTTTACGACGCGGTCATTGCCGTTCGCGGCAGTGACCCGGAAAAATCGCGCACCGCCCGGCTTTTGCGTGCCGGCCGCGCGAAGATGGCCAAGAAACTTGCCGAAGAGGCGGTTGAGGTCGTCATCGATGCCATGCACGGCCAGCCCGAAGCCGTCGTCAGGGAAAGCGCCGATCTGCTTTACAACCTCGTTGTGCTTTGGGTTCACGCCGGCGTCCGCCCTGATGATGTCTGGGCCGAGATGCGGCGGCGGGAGCTGATGTTCGGCATTGCCGAAAAGGTGCCGAAAGAGTTGGCCCGCAACGCGACACGGCGTAAAGTAGTCGCCTTGGAAAGTCGGCGTATTCGCAAACGCCGCTGATCCGTAACAATTCTCCTCACGAGTATGTCGATGATCGTTGAGGCTTCTGAGCCGCGTTCCTTGCTGCGCCGTCTTTATGACTGGTGTCTGGCTGCTGCGCATAAACCACACGCATTGTGGACGCTGGGCGCCGTTTCTTTCGCTGAAAGCTCGTTTTTTCCTGTCCCGCCCGACATCATGCTGATCCCGATGGCGTTGGCGCGGCCGGAGCGCGCCTACGTGATGGCGGCATGGTGCACGGTGATGTCGGTGGCCGGCGGTCTGCTGGGCTACAGCATTGGCGCGCTGCTTTATGACTCTGTTGGTGCGTGGCTCATCCACCTCTACGGCTACGGTGATAAAGTTGAGGCTTTTCGGGAGGCCTACGCGCAATGGGGCGCGTGGATCATTCTTCTTAAGGGCCTCACGCCCATCCCATACAAAGTTGTGACAATTACATCGGGCTTTGCGGGCTACAATCTCGGGCTATTTTTGCTCTTTTCGATCATTACGCGCGGTGCCCGTTTTTTCGTTCTGGCATTCCTGCTGCACCGTTATGGCGACCGGGCCCGTCATATTATCGAAAAGCGATTGGGATTATGGGTATTGCTCGGGGCTGCGGTTATCGTCATTGGTATCGTTGCGGCGTTATACTTGATCTGAAGGGGTAGGCGCTCCTCAATTTCGCCACCGGCTCACCGTAGGCCGACGTCGAAAGGGCAGCGCCAGTTTACGCCAATTATGGGCATCGGGCTTTGACCTTGAGGCACAATCGCAGGACAGTTTCGTCCCCGCTTACAATTTTGTTTGCGGGCGCCTTGGCGCTCATTTCTGCATACGCGATCGCGCAGGATCAGGCTGCGCCCAGCCAGAAGGCCGCCGAGAACGAAGGCTTTCTTGCAACCATGAGCCGCTGGTTCAATTCGTCGTTTGAAGACGCGCGCAAGAAGATGGAGGGATTCAGCAGCGCTGCCGGCGACGCGGCAAAGACGACGGTGGAAGGAGCCAAGGACGCTGCGACCGCTGTTGTGCGTATTCCATCGGCCCGCGGTGTCAGCGGACACGAGAAATGCCAGCCAGCACCCAACGGCGCTCCCGATTGCGTCGCTGCCGCCAACACGATGTGTAAGGCGAAAGGTTTCGATTCCGGCAAGAGCCTCGACATGACCACCGCCGAGGTTTGCCCGGCCAAGGTGTATATGTCGGGCCGCTCGACAGGTCCCGAGTGCACCACAGAGACTTTCGTCTCCCGCGCGATCTGCCAGTAATTATTCAAGCCAAGTTAGCGGCCCTTCGTCCGCACATTGAGCGTATTCCGCTTGTGCCGCCGCTGGGCCTGTGTTTCCGTTTCGCGCATGAACCTCCACGCTAAATTGCTGGAACGTGAGGCAGCCGGCCGGCCGGTGACCGTCGGTCTGATCGGCGCAGGCAAGTTCGGCACAATGTTCATGGCGCAGGCACGCCTGACGCGCGGGATGCATCTCGTCGCCGTTGCCGATCTTGATGTGGCGCGCGCACGCAGCCAGCTCAAGTCCGCGGGCTGGCCGGATGATGCCTACGGCGCAGGCTCGCTTGCCGATGCACACAAGAAGCGAACGACCTTCGTTGTGGACAACGCCAACTCGCTGATTGCCGACCCGCGGATCGAAGTCATCGTCGAGGCGACCGGAGTGCCGGGCGCCGGCATCCATCATGCAATCAACGCGATTGCCAACGGCAAGCACATTGTGATGGTGAATGTCGAAGCCGATGCGGTGGCAGGTCCGCTACTTGCGCGGCGTGCCAAAGCAGCCGGCGTCGTTTATTCGCTTGCCTGGGGCGACCAGCCAGCTTTGATCTGCGAGCATGTCGACTGGGCGCGTGCCGCCGGTTTCAAGGTGATCTGTGCCGGCAAGGGTACGCGATACGAGCCGCACTATCACAAATCGAATCCCGATAACGTGTGGGACATTCTCGACAAGTATTTGAATATCTCAGATCGCACGTCGATCAATCCGAAAATGTTTAATTCTTTCGTGGACGGCACAAAGTCGGGCATTGAAATGACGGCTGTCTGCAATGCGACCGGTCTGGTGCCACAAACCAATGGGCTCGGTTTTCCACCTGCGACGCGATTTGAACTTGCCGATGTCTGCAAGCCGAAAAGCGATGGCGGCACGCTGGAGAAAGCCGGTGTCACCGAGGTGACATCGTCGGTCTATCGGGATGGCCGTGACGTTCCGCATCACCTTGCGCTCGGCACTTATGTGGTGTTCGAGGGCGACACCGAGTACGCGCGCCGCTGCTTCAAGGAATATGCGATGTTGCCGGACAAGACCGGCAAATATGCCGCGCTTTACAGGCCGATTCATATGATCGGGCTGGAGCTCGGCATTTCAGTTGCCAGTGCGGCGCTGCGCAACGAGCCGACAGGTGCCCCGACCGGCTTTCGTTCCGACGTCGTCGCCACCGCCAAGCGCGACCTGAAAGGCGGCGAGATGCTGGACGGGGAGGGCGGCTTCTGCGTGTGGGGCAAACAGACCCCTGCCGATGCTTCTCTCGAACGTGAATTGCTCCCGCTCGGTTTGGCCCATAATGTGAAACTCAAGCGCGATATAGCCGAAGGACAGCCGCTTCGGTGGTCCGATGTTGCCTACGACGCCAACGATTCTGGGGTGAAGGTGCGGCGCGAAATGGAAGCGGCGTTCGGCCGACGGAATGCCCCGGCCGAGCCGGTGTTATGACCTAGCAAGCCAACAATTGATCGGGAGGAAGCTTATGATGAAGCGTCTGCTGGCCGCGCTTGCGGTCATTTTTGCTGTCGCTGCCATATCGTCGCACGAAGTTCGTGCGCAAGACAACAAACTCACGGTCATCGTTTTTCCGGGCGTGCAAAATTTGCCGATGTTTGCGGCCCAGGCGAAGGGCTTCTACGCGAAGCGCGGCCTGAATGTTGATGTCAAGTTCACGCCCAATTCCGACGAATTACGCGATGGGCTGGCCGCAGGCCGTTACCAGATCGCGCACTCGGCAGTCGACAACGCATTCGCGCTAAAAGACAAAGCCAGTGTCGATATCGCGGTCGTGCTCGGCGGCGATAACAGCTTCAACCATCTCATCGTGCAACCCGAGATCAAGTCGCTGACAGACATCAAAGGCAAGACGATCGCGGTCGATGCGGTCAACACGGCCTATGCTTTTCAGCTTTACGAAATCCTGCGGCAGAAGGGACTTAACAAAGGCGACTACGAAGTAAAATCGGTAGGCGGCACCAACGCGCGGCTCGAGGCCATGACCAAGGACAAGACCATGGTCGCTGCAATGATGAATCCGCCGTTTTCAATTCGCGGCATGAAGGCAGGCCTCAAGGATATGGGTACGGCAGCCGCCGCGCTCGGCGCGTATCAAGGCACGTCCGCATTCGTGCTGCGCCCTTGGGGCAAGGCAAACACGGATACGCTGGTGAAATACATTGAAGCTTATATCGAAGGCCGGCGCTGGAGCTTCGACCCCAAAAACAGGGACGAGGCCGTGGCGCTTCTGGCGGACCGGCTGAAATTGCAGCCGGAGATCGCCGCTGCGGCCTACGACAACACCAAAGACGATTTCAGTCCTGATGGCGCAATCGACATGGAGGGCGTGAAAAACGTTCTCAAGCTGCGCGCGCAATTCGAAGGCGGCACGCCGGGAACGCCGGAGAAATATCTCGACCTTTCCTATTACCAAAGGGCGCGCGCCGGGCTCTAGTTGCCCGCACAAACGCGCTGCTAGGCGAGTTCGATATCGCCGTTCACCTTGTGATTGAGACCGATCTTGCCGATGGTCAGCACCATCTGTGCCTGAACGGTCTCGTCGCCCTTTAGCTGGCCATCGGCCACGGCTGCGCGGATTGCCTTCTCGATTTCCTGCTGGGAGGTGACGCCCACAACTTTGAGGAATTTGCGCAACGACATGTTCAAGGCTTCTTCGTTCATCTTGCTCTCCTGGAAATTCATGGTCCCGCCAATGATATGGCGATGCCGTACTCGTACCAAGCGGGTCATTTCGTCAAGGACATGGCTGCATTTTTGACCTGCATTTTTGTTTGGCTGGATAGCGACTTGCCGCTATAGCTAGCCGCAAGCCGGTGTGGCGGAATTGGCAGACGCGCACGACTCAAAATCGTGTTCCCAAAAGGAGTGTCGGTTCGACCCCGACCACCGGCACCACCCAGGTCCATCGACAAGGCTCGCCTTTAAGATGAACAGTTATGCGGCTTTGCTTCACCGTGATCCCCCATTCGCCGCCGCGGCAATGGTGACGGTCGTCGGTGCGTTGACGATCTGTGGATTTCTGTTTTTCCAATACGTGCTCGGCTATCCGCCGTGCCCGCTCTGCCTCGACCAACGCGATGCGTTTTATTTGAGTGTCCCGCTCGCCGCTTTGCTCGGGCTTGGCACCAATCATGGTGCGTCGAGCAAAGTCATGATCGCGGGGTTTGCAGTGATCGCGGCGCTGATGTTGTGGAACACCGGGCTCTCCGTCTATCACGCGGGCGTCGAATGGAAGTTCTGGCCGGGACCGATCGATTGCTCCGGACCGATCAACAGCCTGGGGTCGGCGACCGATATGCTGAAGCAGCTCCAAAACATCAGAATTGTGCGTTGTGACGAGGCCGCCTGGCGGTTCCTGGGCATTTCCCTCGCGGGCTATGATGTCGTGGTGTCCCTGTTTCTGGCGACAGTCGCCGGGTGGGGGCTCAAGGCCTCGCTGGCGCGGCGAAGCCGGTCCCGCTAGAACCTTCGCCGAAAGGTCGGTCACCATGGAAGTTCTGATTATCGGCGCAGGCATCGGAGGATTAACGCTCGGCTTGATGCTGCATCGCGCCGGCATTGCTTGCCGGATTTTTGAAGCTGCTCTCGAACTCAAGGCGGTCGGCGTCGGTATCAATATTCTGCCGCATGCCTCGCGCGAACTCTGCGCACTTGGCCTTGAAGACGCCCTCGCCAAGGTTGCGGTCACCACGCGCGAATATTGTTTCTACAATCGCTTTGGCCAGTTCATCTACAACGAGCCGGCCGGCCGTTTTGCCGGTTACGACGTCCCGCAATTCTCGATCCATCGGGGCGATCTGCAAATGGTGTTGCTCGATGCATTTATTGAGCGCGCGGGCGCGGACAAGGTGATCACCGGCTGGCGCTGCACCCGCGTCGATTGCGAGGGGGCGGAGGCCATTGCGCATTTCGAAGACGCCAACGGCAAACCGCTGGCATCCCAGCGCGGCAGCGTCGTTATCAGCGCCGAAGGCATCCATTCGGTCCTGCGCAAACAGCTTTATCCGAACGAGGGGCCGCCGAAATATTCCGGCATCAACATGTGGCGGGGCGTCACGCGCTGGAAGCCGTTCCTGTCAGGCGCCAGCATGATCCGCGTGGGCTGGCATCATCCGGCCAAACTTCTGATTTACCCGATCCGCAACAATGTCGACGGCGAAGGACGCCAGCTGGTGAACTGGGTGTGCGATATTGAAACGCCGCAATATCAGGCGCGCGACTGGAACAGGCGCGGCAACTTGGAAGACTTTTTACCAGCCATGGCGGACTGGCATTTTGACTGGCTCGATGTGCCGAAATTCATCAGCAGTTCGGACGCGATCCTCGAATATCCGATGGTCGACCAGGATCCGCTGCCGCGCTGGAGCTTTGGCCGGCTGACGCTTCTGGGAGATGCCGCGCACCCGATGTATCCGCGCGGCGCCAACGGGGCCGCGCAAGCCATCCTCGATTGCCGCGCGCTTGCCGACGCCTTGTCGGCAAATGCCGATGCGGTTGCGGCCCTTAAAGACTACGAAGCCAAGCGCCTGCCGGCGACCAGCGAAGTTGTGCTGGCAAACCGCAAGGCGCCGCCCGACGCCATCCTGCATGAAGTCTACCGCCGCACCGGCGACAAGCCGTTCAAGAATATCGATGACGTCATCAGCCGCGAGGAACTGGTCGCGCTCTCCGAAGGTTACAAGCGGGTTGCGGGCTACGACAAGGAACGGCTGAAAACGCGGGCCTGACGCTGCCTAAAAACACTACGACCACGAAATGCCAAGGCGCGCGTACATCCGGCGTCGCCCATTGCATATTCGTGGCCGCTCGATAATGGAGCCGTACCGGCTCAACATCATCGCTGGGTTGCATATAGGCATTGCTGGTTCCAAAACAAGGGGCGATAGACCTTATGGCTAACGCCTACACATCGACCGCAAAATTCTTGCATTGGCTGATCGTCGTCCTGCTGGCCGCGCAGTTCATTTTCGCGTGGACTATGCCGCACATCGGCCGCAACACGCCGGTGACGACGCTGATCAGCCTGCATTTCACGTTCGGCATCATTGTCCTAATTGTCGCAATCGTCCGTCTGGCCTGGCGCGCCACCCATGCCGAACCAGCGCCACTGGACGGGGTACCGCCGTGGCAAGTGCAGAGCGCGCGTGTGCTGCACTGGCTGCTTTATGTGTTGCTGTTCGTGGTGCCCATTCTCGGCTGGATCAACGCGTCGTGGCGCGGCATGCCAATCGTGATGCTCGGACTAGAATTGCCGAAATTGGTCGGCACGCGCACGCCCGGTTGGGGCTGGACAGGCGATGTGCATGCGTTGTTGGCGAACTATGGGATGCTGACGCTAGTCGGCGTGCATGTCTTGGCCGGGCTCTATCACTATTTTATCCGCCGCGACGGCGTATTGCAGCGGATGCTGCCGGGACGCTGACGTCTATCGTTGACCCATCGCCTTTTGCTTCCAGCCTTCCCAGGTGCGCGCGAGTCCGTGCCCTTCCCGTTCCTCGATTTTGCGCGCTTCCTCTGCGTCCATGTACGTAATCCGCCCTCCCATGCTCATCGCCTGGGCCTGGAGGCTTGCGTTGAGAGCAAGAAAAATCGTGCGTCCTACAACGCGTGGCAAGGACGGCCCTGTCACGACCGCGCCATGACCGCGCATGAGCGCGGCGGGATGATCACCCAGCGCTTCAGCGAGGTTGTGCCCCAGCGTTGCGTTGCGGATCAGCATATCCGTCATACCCGCGCGATCGCGAATCTCGAAGACCGGAATACCGAAACTAATAAAAGCAGAGCGATGATACATCGGCTTGAGGGGCACTTTGGTCACGCCGAATGGGATGAGCGATGGTGCATGCGTGTGCACGACCGCAATCACATCGGGGCGCAATTTGTAGATTTCGCCATGGATATAGCGCTCCGTGAACAGCGCCGACATCGGCAAACCGTGCGTGTCGACGGGGCGGCTATCGAGGTCGAACTCCAGAATGTCTTTTGCGGTGACGAGGTCGGCGGAAAGGCCACGCGCCATCAGGAAGCGGTGGGGGTCGCTATTATGGCGAACAGAAACGTGACCCCACCCATCGAGCAGGCCATGTTCGGCAAGAATGCGGTTGGCTGCGACCAGATCGTCGATGAGTTGCGGGTCGGGTGGGCCGGCCGAAACGGGCACCGGTTGCGCGAGGCCAATGTTGGCGATGCACGTGGCGGCCAGCGCAAACAGGATTGCTCTCCCGCTGCGCCGCGCGTGCAGCTTGATGTTCATGACAAACTCCAATGCAGAAGGGTCGGCGTGCTCAGGGCTCGAGTTCGGTATCCCAGTAAAGATAGTCGAGCCAGCTTTCATGCAGGTAGTTCGGCGGGAACAGCCGACCGTTTCTGTGCAAGTGATGCACAGTCGGCTGGAAGGGCATCTGCGACGGCCACATCTTAGCTTCGTTGGGCGTGAAGTTGCCTTTGCGCAAATTGCAGGGTGAGCACGCGGCCACCACGTTGTCCCACGTGGTGTGACCGCCGCGCGAACGCGGCAACAGATGATCGAATGTCAGGTCGTCGCGGTCACCGCAATACTGACAGGAGAAGCGGTCGCGCAGGAAAACATTGAACCGGGTGAAAGCCGGATGGGTCGAAGGCTTCACAAAGGTCTTGAGTGAAACCACGCTCGGCAGCTTCATCTCGAAGGAGGGGCTATGCACCGCGCGGTCGTAATTGGCGACGATGTTCACGCGTTCGAGGAAGACGGCCTTGATTGCGTCCTGCCAGGACCATAGCGAAAGCGGGTAATAGCTCAGCGGCCGAAAATCCGCATTGAGCACCAGGGCCGGAAAACCAGCAGGCGAAACGTGCACGTTCAAGCGACGCTCCTCGACCTCCTCAAGGCTGCCGCCACGCAGCTGACAGGCTAGTAATAGGGCAGCGTGACGGGATTGTGAAGCCGGAACGGGCAGTTACCCGCAAGGCTGCTATTTGCGGCGCGCAAAGCATTTGGCCAGGAATTCACCGCCCTGACGCAGGCCTTCCTGATCGATGCCGTGGCCGATTCCCGCCGAGATGTGCCATTCAACCGGCACATTGAGCGCCGCCAGGCCCTGGGCCGCATGCATCAACGCCTGAACCGGAATCAGCTGGTCGGCGTCTCCATGGATCAGGAGGACCGGCGGCCGGCTGCGTATTTCGGCCGCGAACGATTCGGGCTCGAGGTTTTCCGGCACGACAAACATTCCGGAATAGCCGACGATGCCTGCCGGCGCGACAGCGCACCGCAAGCCAACGTGAAGCGACATCATTGTGCCTTGGCTGAATCCGACCAGAGCCAGGGCCGTTGGCGGAAGATTTCGCCGCTTGAGCTCGGCATCGACAAAGCTGTCGAGAATCGGGCCCGCCTCATTGACTCCGGTCCAGCGTTCCTCCGGATTCCGGAAAGTGAGCGGAAACCATTCGCGGCCAGTCGGCGCCTGTCCGCAGGGACGCGGAGCGTGTGGCGACACGAAAGCAGCGTGAGGCAACAATTGTTGCCAGGCGCGCCCGATTTCGATCAGGTCATTGCCGTCGGCGCCGTAACCGTGCAGGAACACGACCAATTGGCGTGCAGCACCGGAGCGAGGCTCGAGCCGCGGGCCGTCAAGTTCAGCCATTCTTCTTTTTCCTTTTCGTCGTCTTCGTGCCGGCCGTCTTTTTCGGCCGGCCATTCGGCTGAACCGGCACCACGTCTCGTTTCTTTACTGCATGATAATAGGCCCAGAGCAAATGCGCCGCCACGCCACGCCATGGCCGCCAGGCCTCGGCCATTTTTGTTAGCGCCTTGGCGTCCGGGCGCTTGCGCAAGCCAAAAGCGATACGCGCGGACTCCTGCACGGCCAGATCGCCTGACGGAAACGCATCTGCGTGGCCAAGACAGAACAGTAGATAGATGTCCGCTGTCCATGGCCCGATTCCATGCAGTGCGGTCAGCGCCGCATGGGCCTGATCGGCGTCCATATTGCCGACAGCGGTGAGATCGATATGGCCTTTTGCGACCGCCTTGCCGATCTCCCGGATCGATTTGATCTTTGGCGCCGATAGACCCAGCCGCTTGAGTTTGTCGATGCGCGCCCGCCGTACCGTATCGTGATGAAATGGATCGAAGGCCGCGAACAGTCGCGCGCGGATCGCCGCGGCGCTCGCGGTGGAAAGTTGCTGGCCGCATACAATCGCACAAAGCCCGGGAAAACCGGCTTCCCGACGGCGCAGGTCGAAGGAGCCGGCCTTTTCGGCAACGGGCTTGAGTCGCGGATCGGCGATGATCAGTTGCGCAAGACCGGCCTTCAGGTCGGCCTCGGTGTGGAGGAAGTAGGTCATGGTCCCTTGGTAATATGCTGCTGGTTCCCGCGGAAGCGGGACCAGCTAAGCCCCTTGACTGGATTCCTGCTTACGCGGGAATGAGCGGAGAGTACGCATCACCATATATGAGCCATGCCACCCGTTTTCCGCATCGCGCCCTCGCCCAACGGCTATCTGCATCTCGGTCATGCGCTTTCGGCGCTGCTCAATGCCGGAATGGCAGGTGAAAACGGCGCACGGCTCCTGTTGCGGATCGAGAATATCGACACGGCCCGCTGCCGGCCGGAATATGAAGCAGCGATCTACGAAGACCTGACGTGGCTCGGGATTGCGTGGGAAACCCCTGTGCGGCGGCAATCCGAGCACTGGGGCGATTACGGTGCGGCACTTGAGAGGCTCGGAGCAATGGGCCTGGTCTATCCGAGCTTCGAAAGCCGCGGCGAGATTGCGCAACTGGTTGCGGCTCGCGAAGCTCAAGGCGGCTGGCCGCGTGATCCCGATGGTGCGCCGCTTTATCCCGGTGATGCAAAGGCCATGTCAGCATCCGAGCGCAAGCGTCGCATGCATGGCGGCGAGCCCTATGCGCTTCGACTCGATATGCAGACCGCGCGCGAAAAGATCGGCGGACTTTCCTGGTCCGAAACAGGAGTGGGGCCCGCAGGCGAAACAAGGACCATCGCTGCCGACCCCGCTGCTTGGGGCGACGTGATCCTGGCACGTAAGGAAACGCCGACCAGCTATCACCTGGCGGTGGTTATCGATGACGCCAAACAAGGCGTCACCGATGTTGTGCGTGGGTGCGACCTGTTTCACGCAACCGCCGTGCACCGCCTGCTTCAGGCGCTGCTCGACTTGCCGCAGCCGCGTTACCACCACCACCGCCTCGTTCGCGATGCCGATGGCAACAAGTTGTCAAAATCGACGCACGCGACGGGCCTGCGCGAACTTCGCGCACACGGGACTTCGCCGGCCCAAATCCGCCGGTCGGTTGGGCTCGATTGAGCGCCGCTTCCGTGGCATTGTGGCTTCGGGGTAAGGAAATGGCGAAACGCAGGCGCAAGAGCAGGCCCGCCAAGCGGCCGCGTGCGGCAAGCCGCGAATCAAGGGGCGCGTCTTTACGAGCGAACGCAGTCGAGACTGCGCTCGCGGGGATCGCACACGACATTCGCACGCCTCTCACAGGCATTGTCGCGCTGGCCGAATTGCTGGCCTCTTCGGAACTCGGCGCGCGCGAGCGTGAGTGGGCAAATGCGATCAAGAGTGGCGCAGACCATTTGGCTGCCCTGGCCACCCTGATCGTCGATGGCGCCAAGGCCCATGCCACCGGCCTTATTCTGCGGAATGAAGTATTCTCTCCGCGGGTGCTGGCCGAAGCCGTTGGTGCAGCCTTGGCCGCGCGCGCCAATAACAAGTCGATCAACGCCGAGATCGGCATCGCCCGCGATCTTCCGGCGACGGTGTCCGGCGACGTATTGCGCCTGCGTGCAGCGTTGGAAAACCTCGCTGACAACGCAGTGAAATTCACGAACGAGGGGGGCGTTATTTTCAACGCCGACGCCGAGCCGGCGCGCGGCCGCGTGCGGTTGAGTTTTACGTTCGCCGATAGCGGCATCGGCATCGGCAAGGCCGAATTGAAGCGCCTGTTTCGGCCATTTGCGCAAGGCAGCGCCGAAATTTCCAGGCGTTATGGCGGTGCCGGACTTGGTCTTTCCTTTGTGAAACGTGTCGCGAAGGCAATGGGTGGCGATCTTGCCGTTCACAGCACGAAAAGCGGGGGCTCGACGTTTCGTCTGACCGTGATGGTCAATTCTGTGCAAGCGCGTCCCGCGGCGGCACTCAGAGATTCTCGCCCCGTCCCCACGCGGCCTTTGGCGATCCTTTGCGCTGAGGATAACCCGTACGGACGCGTCGTGATGAACACGATCCTGTACGAACTTGGTCACCATGTTGATTTCGTCGGGAGCGGGGAGGCGGCGGTCGAGTCGATACGGCGCGGACAGTATGACGCGGTGCTGATGGACGTCACGCTTTCCGGTCTCAATGGCATTGAGGCGACACGGCGCATTCGCGCGCTGCCCGACAGGGCCGGACGGACCCCGGTCATTGCAATTTCCGGCCACAGCGAAAGCGGCAACGAGCAAGCTGCCCGCGCAGCAGGCGCGAACCTTTATTTCGTGAAACCGGTCAGCCCGGCAAAACTCGCGCAGGCACTGGCAAGTCTTGCCTCCTGAACTCAGACGTCGTTGGCACCTTTCGTGCGTTCAACGATCCGGACGACGTCCGACATAATACGATTTAATTCAAAATCTTTCGGGGTGTAGACCGCTGCGACCCCCGCCTTTTCCAACTCGGCTGCATCCTCTGGCGGGATAATGCCGCCAACAATAACCGGCACGTTAAGCCCGGCCTTCTTCATGCGGCCAACCACGTCCTCGACCAGCGGCAGATGGCTGCCGGAGAGTACGGACAGGCCGATGACGTGCGCCTTTTCTTTGCGGGCCGCAGCGACAATTTCTTCTGGCGTCAGACGAATGCCTTCATAGACCACGTGCATGCCGGCATCGCGTGCGCGAACGGCGATCTGTTCCGCGCCGTTAGAATGGCCGTCGAGACCAGGCTTTCCGACCAGAAAAGTCAGGCGGCGTCCAAGCTTGCGTGAAATACGGTCGACGTCAGCCCGAATATCGTCGAGACCGGAAACGTCGTTGCGCATGGCCCGGCCAACGCCGGTGGGCGCACGATATTCGCCAAAAGCCGCGCGCAGCGTCCAGCCCCATTCACCGGTGGTCACGCCCGCTTTGGCACAAGCAATCGAAGCCGGCATGATGTTGGCGCCGCCTGCGGCAGCGCGTTTGAGGTCTTTCAGCGCTTCTGAAACCGCGGCATTGTCGCGTGACTCGCGCCAGGCTTTCAGCCTTTCAATCTGCCCGCGTTCGGCATCCTCCGATACCGTGAGTATAGCGTCGGCGGCATCTGCCAGCGGCGACGGTTCGCTTTCGAGATATTTGTTGACGCCGACGACAACCTGGTCGCCGCGCTCGATTGCTTCCAGGCGTGCCGTGTTCGATTCCACCAGCTGATGTTTCATGTAGCCGGTATCGACCGCGGCGACCGCGCCGCCCATCTCTTCGATGCGCTTCAGCTCTTCTTTTGCCTGTTGCTTCAGCTCTTCGACCTTGTACGCAATCTCATCCGACCCATCGAAGATGTCGCCGTAATCGAGCAAATCGGTCTCGTAGGCGAGGATCTGCTGCATGCGCAGCGACCATTGCTGGTCCCACGGTCGTGGCAGACCAAGCGCTTCATTCCAGGTCGGTAGTTGAACGGCGCGGGCTCGCGCGTTTTTCGACAGTGTGACGGCCAGCATTTCAATGAGGATGCGCGCGATATTGTTTTCCGGCTGCGGCTCGGTGAGTCCGAGTGAATTCACCTGAACTCCATAACGGAACAACCGCTGCTTGGCGTCGGTGATGCCATAGCGTTCGCGCGTGATCTCGTCCCAGAGTTCGGTGAAAGCGCGCATCTTGCAGAGTTCAGTGATGAAGCGCAGCCCGGCATTGACGAAGAACGAAATACGTCCGACGACTTCGCCAAATTTGTCCCCCGAGACTTCACCCGATGCCTTGACCGTATCAAGCACCGCGATTGCAGTGGCGAGCGCGAACGCAAGCTCCTGTACCGGCGTGGCTCCCGCCTCCTGCAAGTGGTAAGAGCAGACATTGATCGGATTCCATTTTGGAATCTCTTTGGTCGTGAACAGGATCACGTCCTTGATCAGGCGCATCGACGGCGTCGGCGGGAACACGTAAGTGCCGCGCGAAAGATATTCCTTGATGATGTCGTTCTGTAGTGTGCCTTGCAAAGATAAGCGCGGCGCACCCTGCTCATCGGCAACCGCAATATAGAGCGCCATCAGCCACGCCGCCGTGGCGTTGATGGTCATCGAGGTATTCATCGTATCGAGCGGAATACCGTCGAACAGCGCGCGCATGTCGCCGACATGGGAGATCGGCACGCCGACTTTACCGACTTCGCCTTTGGCCAGTACGTGGTCGGAGTCGTAGCCGGTCTGTGTCGGCAGATCGAAGGCGACCGAAAGACCTGTTTGACCCTTGGCCAGGTTTTTCCGGTAAAGCGCATTGGAATCCGCAGCCGTCGAATGGCCGGCGTAGGTGCGAAAAATCCAAGGCTTGTCGCGTTTAGTTTTGTCGCGCATTGGGGGCCTGAGGCAGCAGTTTGGCCCACCAATTGTTGCGACGCAACATCAGTCGCCGGGCCGAACGGTCCGGCAACTCATCGCGGTTAATACTGCAAAACGCGGGTTCTAGGCGCGCTTCACCAGGCCAATAATGAACAGCAGGATGACGGCACCAATGGTGGCATTGATGATGGCCGCGATAATTCCGCCTCCGATCATGATGCCCAGAGCTCCGAGGACCCAGGTCCCGATGAATGCACCGACGATGCCGACGACGATATTGCCGATCAGGCCAAAACCGACCCCTTTGACGATGAGCCCGGCGAGCCAGCCGGCGACAGCGCCGATGACGACGAGGATGATCAATGCTTCCAAAGTCATGACGTCTCCCCCGAATTGCGGCACGCCCCCGATGGCGGCCGCGGCCATGGAAGTGAATACCAAAAGCGGGCCCGCGTCGCGGGTAATTTTCGGTGAGGGATCTCAGCGCCGCGAATGCACGACTGCGACGTCGTCGGAGTAAACGCGCCTCCATCCCGGCAATCGATCGAGAAGCGCGATGGCCGGCGTCGAGGGCGTGAGCAAGGTCGTTCGGATGCGGTATTCGTCGAGCAGTCGCAAAAAATCCGGCAAATTTTGCAGACTCAATGCTCGGTCATGGCGAAGCATGTAGGCCTCGCCGTAGAGCTCCCCGCGGCCGTCGATAAAAGGAGGAATTCCGACAAAGTCGAGGTAGCCGCCGAAATCGTAATCGTTGAGGACTGGTCCGGCTTTCGCCATACCAATGGAGCGAACCGCGTTGGCGGGCGTGATCTTGTCCGAAGGACTGACATTGTCGCGCAGCGACGCGAGACCGGTGACGCCAATCAGCAAACACAGGGCCGCTGCCGCGGGCCAAGCCGCAAAGCGCGCTGCCGTGTCCATTCTTGTGACGGCGATCGCGGCAAACTGTTTAGCCAAGGGTCGTGCCAGAAATATCGGCGCCAGCATTCCAAGCAGATCGGCATGGCGCACTTGTGACAGGCCCAAGTGCAGGACACCGAGAATCATCACAATGCGCAGCCACGGCAACGTAACGCCGCGGTAGACGACGAAAGCAAAAGCGCCAAGCAGGACCATTTCAAATGCGCCGAGATGGCTGAAATCCTGCGAGCGCCATTCAGTAACGGTCGTCAACGCCGCGCCGAGCGCGACTGTCCGGAATGTCACCAGGATCATTTCGGGACCGTAGGGATTGAGGCACGCGGCGCCCAATGCAAGAACGGTGAACAGAGCCCATTGCCGTATCACGTTCAATCGCTTGGACTTCGGGGATTGCCAAAGCGCGTCGCACGCGATGGGGGCGATCATTGCAAGTCCGAATGTGAAGCTGCCGTGGAGATTTGCCCATAGCACCATCAGCGGAACCAAAAGCCAGGGCGGACGACTGCGCGTATCGACGGCACGGATCAGGGTCGCGATCCATAGGACCATCACCGGCAACGCCAGGATGTGTGGGCGCGCTAACATGTGCGGCGCCGTCAGCAAGATTGCCGTGAGCACAGCGGCCAGAACGGCGTTCGGCTGCCATTCACGCAAAAGAAAGCGGGTTAAAACACCGAAGGCCGCCGCAACAGCGGCTGCCGCCAATGCGACAACGCCAGTCCAGCCTCCGACAGCGTACGCGATCGCAAGGATCACCTGTGACAACCATTCAAATGCGACCCAGTGCGTTCCGCGCAAAGTCGCTGAGAACGGATCAGTTGTCGGAACGGTATGATGTTCGAGAATCCAGCGGCCGAGTGCGATGTGCGAGTAAGTGTCCGGATCGGACAACAGGCGCGGTCCAAGCGCGGTCAGCAGCAGATACACACCGACGACCACGAGCCATGGCATGGCGGACTGCGCGTCCACCACCCGACCGGTGCGACGAATGATCTGCTCTGACATGCCGTGCCCTGACGTGGTTTGGCACCACGCTAGGCTGCCGCGCATTGCAAATCCCTTAAGCGGCGAAACCGGTTTGCCGGACGTGCCGACTAACCCGTTGGCTGGTCGAGAGTTTTAATTGCGACGAACGCTATATTGCGATGCAACATAAATTGGGCCACAGTGTTATAAGGCAGGGAGGATGTGATGCCGGCTGTCGCGAAGACGAAGAGCGTTGCCGCTCTGAAGGATCTCTACGAGATCGGCGAGATTCCGCCGCTCGGCCATGTCCCGGAGAAGATGCACGCCTGGGTTATCCGCAAGGAACGGCACGGCCCTCCCGATACGTCCTTCCAGCTCGAGGTGGTCCCGACCTGGCCGATCGGTGATGACGAGGTGCTCGTCTACGTGATGGCGGGCGGCGTCAACTACAACGGCGTCTGGGCCGGCCTTGGCGTTCCGATCTCACCGCTCGACGGCCACAAGCATCCGTTTCACATCGCCGGCTCGGACGCATCGGGTGTGGTCTGGGCCATCGGCGCCAAAGTAAAACGTTGGAAGGTCGGCGACGAAGTCATTGTCCACTGCAACCAGGATGATGGCGACGACGAAGACTGCAATGGCGGCGATCCTCTTCTCTCTCCGTCACAGCGTATCTGGGGTTACGAGACGCCCGACGGTTCATTCGCGCAGTTTTGCCGCGTGCAGTCGCGGCAACTGATGCACAAGCCGAATCATCTCTCCTGGGAAGAATCCGCCTGCTACACGCTCACGCTCGCAACTGCGTACCGGATGCTGTTCGGTCATCCGCCGCACACACTCAAGCCCGGCGACAATGTGCTGGTGTGGGGCGCTTCAGGTGGCCTCGGTGTTTTCGGCGTGCAGCTCGTTGCGGCGTCGGGCGCCAACGCGATCGCGGTTGTGTCGGATGATACCAAGGCCGAATATGTTCTCAACCTTGGCGCCAAAGGCGTGATCAACCGGAAGGACTTCAAGTGCTGGGGGCAGATGCCGGCGGTGAATTCTGCCGAGTACAGTGAGTGGACGAAGGAAGCCCGACGCTTCGGAAAAGCAATCTGGGACATCACCGGCAAGCGCGACGTCGATATCGTGTTCGAGCATCCGGGTGAACAAACCTTCCCGGTGTCCTGCCTCGTCGTAAAACGCGGCGGCATGGTCGTGTTTTGCGCAGGGACTACCGGCTACAACCTCACATTTGATGCACGCTATGTCTGGATGCGCCAGAAGCGCGTTCAGGGCTCGCATTTTGCACATCTCAAGCAAGCCTCGCAGGCCAATCGTTTTGTGCTCGAGCAGCGCATCGATCCCTGCATGAGTGATGTATTTGCCTGGGACAAGATCCCGCTTGCGCACATGAAAATGTGGAAGAACCAGCATCCGCCCGGCAACATGGCGGTCATGGTGAATGCGCCGCGCGCCGGATTGAAGACGTTCGAGGACGCACAGGAAGCAGCAATCGGCTAGGCGTCCTCAAGGCGCTTGTGCGCGATGGCTGAATTAAGTTCGCCGCCATAGATGAAGATCGACGCACAGACGTAGAGAAATATCAGTGCGACCATGGCCGATGCCAAGCCTGCGTACATTGAGACATATGCGAATGCGTAGTTGGCGAGATAGCGCCCAAAAACGGCGCCGCTGATCAGCCACAACGCAATCGTGGCAATGATTCCCGGTGCGATTTCGCCGAAGGAGCGCCGGCCTGCAGGCAGCCAAAGGTGCACGATCATCAACGAGACGATAAGAACCGACGCGGTCACCGCGTAGCGGGCGAAGGTGATCAGGTCGCCGAATTGTTCCAGCGCCGGCACGTAATGAGTGAGTTTGGAGAGAATGAGCGGGGCCAGCACCACGAGGAATGAAAACGCCAGGATCGCCACCGCGCCCACCAGCACATAGATGATCAACTCGATCCGAAGGACCCACCAGGACCGCGGCTCCTTCATGTTGTAGGCGCGGTTAAGCCCGATGCGCAGGCTCTCGACGCCGCTCGAGGCGAAATACAGAGCAAACAGAACACCTAGGGTCAGGACATCGCCGCGCGTAGATGTCAGCACCCCGGCGATGTCGAGCGCGATTGGCGCGGCGACCTGTTTTGGCCATGCTTCGAGCAGGATGCGGCTCGCTTCGTCGGCGAGTTCCCTGGAACCGAAAAAGAATCCGGCGAGGGCGGTGACCACAATCAGAAATGGAAACAGCGCCATCAGCGTGGACAATGCGATGTGGCTCGCGATCGCCCAGCCGTCATCCGCGATGAAATGCCGAAAAGCCTCGGCTGCAAATCGCACGGACTGCTTAAGAGCGCGCAATGGGTACTCCCCGCAGGCAATGCATCAAATTGTCTATTGCCGCGCGCTTTGCAAGCCCGTTCTGCGCCGCTTTGGACTGCAAAACAGATTACGCGGCGTGCACGTTGCTGAGGAATTGGCGCACTTGCGCTTCTAGGCCCTCGGCTTCGACCGCGACCGAGTCGGCAAGGTCTTTCACTCCCGACGACGTTGAACGGGCTTCGCTGCTAACGCCCGCGACGCGGCTCATCGCTTCCGCGCCGACGCGGGCCTCGGCTGACGCACGACTGACGCCTTCGGCGATCGACGCAACCGCCGAATTCTGCTGGTCCACGGTCGCTGCAACCATCGTGGCAATTGACGACATTTCGCGGATGATGGAATCGACCTGTTCAATCGCTTGCGAGGCATCGGCGGCCGCAGACTGGATAGAACCGATCTGCTCGGCAATTTCTTCGGTCGCCTTGGCGGTTTGGCCGGCAAGTGACTTTACCTCGGCTGCCACCACGGCAAATCCTTTTCCGGAATCGCCTGCCCGCGCCGCCTCGATCGTGGCGTTGAGCGCGAGGAGGTTGGTCTGCCCGGCAATGGCCTGGATCAGGCCGACAACCTCTCCGATGCGGGTTGCCGCATCTCCGAGGTCCTTCATGGTTATGACGGTACGCTGCGCTTCCGAAACGGCACGACCGGCCACTTCAGTTGATTTTGCTGCCTGCGAAGAGATCTCGCCGATCGAAGCCGCCAGTTCTTCGACGGAGCTTGCGGCGGCCGTGACGTTTTCCGACGCAGCGGCAACCCGGCTTTTTGCGGTGTTGGCTTCCGATGACACGGTGTCGGCCACTTTGTTGAGATCGGCCGAACTGTTTTCCAGTTTCATTGATGCTGCGCGCAGCTGGCCCAGTGCGCTTTCCACCGAGTGCTGGAATTTCGAGATGCTCGACGAAATCATGTCGCTGCGCTGCTCGCGCGCCCGGCTCGCTTCGGATTGCGTTTGCGCCAGGCGGTCGCGCTCGATCATGTTGTCGCGGAATACAATGACGGTGCGCGCCATTTCGCCGATTTCATCGTGCGCCGCGGTGGCCGGTATCCGGGCCGTGGTGTCGCCGTCGGCGAGGCGTTTCATGACGGACGCAAGGCCATTGAGCGGCCGCGTGATGCTGCGTCCGATCAGCCAGCTGAATCCGAGACCGATGGCGACCATCGCGATACCGACCGCAATGATACCGGTGCGTATATTTGCCTGGGATGCGGCAAGGCGTTCCGCCGCCTCACCCGCGGTCACCCGCGCATATCGGATAACTTCGTCCGCGCGCGGCAGCATGCTCTGGCTGTCGATATCGATAACGGCGCGCAGCGGGCGCACGCGGTCGTGTCCTTCAATCCACTGCTCGAAAGTGTCGGCGTAACTCTTCACCTGCTCTTCGAGCGCGGTCTTCATTTCCGGGGTGCCGTCGATTTTCCCGAACAGGTCGGTGAATTTCTTGTAGCTCGCCAGAAACTGCTGGCGCGATACTTCGCTCTGGTTGACCCGATAATCAGCCTCGAAGTGCCGCATCGACAGGAGCGCCATCATCAGTTTCATGGCGTCGGCTTCCGCCAGCCAGGACATGTTCTCGTTGATGATACGCTCGACAGCATTGCCGGAGATGTGCAAATTTCCGCGCAGGCCGCCTGTATCGTCAAAGCCAAGGGTCTTTTGCGCGCTGACAAGCTCATTGAAATTGTTGTGCAATGCGACCACGTCATTGCGGAGGCTGACAATAGTTTGGGCGTGGCTTTGATCGATTGACGCCGCAAGGGCGTCGAGAGCCTTGAGCGAGAGTGCGTGTGCTTGCTGAAAGCTCACAACCAGATTGTTGTCGGGATTGACGGCGAAATCCTTCACGATGATGCGCATCGCAGCGACTGAACTTTTAAAGTCGCGGCTGGATTCGGCGAGCGCGTTCGATTGCGTGACTGTTGCGAAGACGCGGCCGACATCTTTTTCGCCCGACGTATAAGTCAGGCCGTTGGCGAGAAATCCGGCGACCGGGATGAGCGCGAGCAGGACGATGCGGGTGCGCACCGAAAAGGAGGTGAGCATCCGGGCCAGCCGATTGAGCGGTAGCGATAGATCGATGGATCGCATGCAGCTGCTTCGCGAAAGGCGCGCTGAGGTAATGATGTAAGCTGGAAATAGTTAATTTTTATAACAATTTGCATGAAGCGGCGCCGCGCCGGAGCCCAGTAACATCCAGATTTCCTTGGCGCTTTGCTTTTGTGCACTGCACGCGTAGTGTCGTTAGCGCCGCCGATTTTTACACCGAGACATTGATGTCAGTTGCCGCGTCCCGTCCTTCCGCGAAAAACGATCTGGTCGAGCTTGCTCATGACGCGAGCGCGGCCCTCGATGCCTTGCTTGCCGACGCCATGGCGAAAGTGCGCGAGCGGGTGGCGGTCGAAGGCCACGTCGTCGGCCGGCTGTTCGACCGCGAGCAGCGCGCCACCCATGGGCTGGCCTGGCTCGCGACCTATACGGAAGCCGTGCGTCAGCTCGCCGCCTACGCCGAACGCATGGCCGGCGAGGGAACCTTGGGCGAGGTCGAACAGCTCCTCGTTCGCATCGGGCTCGGGGAATATGTCGCGCAGGTTGCGGGCGGCATCCCTATGAGTCAGGGCGAGGTGGTGCGGCCCGCCGATCTGGGATTGGCGCCGGCGCAAGTGTCTGCACGCATCCAATCCGTTACCGAGCGGCTCATCGCCGCTGGCAACACGGCACAGCACCGCGCCCGGCTGATCGAACTGATACGCGCAGGACACACGGCCACGACCGGCACTTGCGGTCTGGACGAGACGCTGGAGTCGATCCGGGACGAGATGCGCAAGTTTGCCGACAGCGAGGTGATCGGCCATGCGCAAACCTGGCACCTCACCAACAGTTATGTTCCGCTCAGTGTCATCGCGCAGATGGCCGAGCTCGGCGTCTTCGGCCTCACGATTCCGGAAGAATTCGGAGGCATGGGGCTTGGCAAGGAATCGATGTGCGTAGTCTCCGAAGAGCTGTCTCGCGGCTACATCGGAGTTGGTTCGCTTGGCACGCGCTCGGAAATCGCCGCCGAACTCATTCTCGGCAGCGGCACCGCCGCGCAAAAGGAAAAATGGCTGCCGAAAATTGCCTCGGGGGACGTGCTACCGACAGCCGTGTTCACTGAACCCAATGTCGGCTCCGATCTCGCCTCGATCAAGACGCGCGCGGTGCGTGAAGGCGCCGTTTACAAAGTGTACGGCAACAAGACCTGGATCACGCATCCGGTGCGCGCCGATCTCATGACGCTTCTTGTTCGTACCAATCCGAAGGAGAATGGTCACCGAGGCCTGTCGATGCTGCTCGCAGAAAAGCCGCGCGGCGACGACAAGGACCCGTTTCCCGCGGACGGCATGAGCGGTACCGAAATCGGGGTGCTCGGTTATCGCGGCATGAAAGAATACGAGATCGCTTTCGACGGATTCGAGGTGAAAGCGGAAAATCTGCTCGGCGGTGTCGAAGGCCTTGGCTTCAAGCAGCTGATGCAGACTTTCGAGTCCGCCCGCATCCAGACTGCAGCGCGGGCCATCGGCGTCGCGCAGGCGGCGATGGAGCAGGCGCTCGACTACGCGCAGAACCGCGTGCAGTTCGGCGGCCCGATCATCGGCTTCCCGCGGGTTGCCGACAAGATCGCCATGATGGCCGTGGAGATCATGCTCGCGCGTCAGCTCACATATTATGCGGCACGGGAGAAAAACTCCGGACGCCGCTGCGATCTGGAAGCCGGCATGGCCAAGCTGCTGGCGGCGCGGGTCGCCTGGGCGGCTGCAGACAATGCCGTGCAAGTGCATGGCGGCAACGGTTTCGCGCTGGAATTTCCCGTCTCCCGCATCCTGTGCGATGCCCGTATTCTCAATATTTTCGAAGGTGCTGCCGAAATCCAGGCGCAGGTGATCGCCCGCCGCCTGCTCGACGGCACCAACTGAACCGCGGTTATGACTAGCCCGCCGCCGCCGTGATGGTATGTTCGCCGCGAAGTTCGCAGAGAGGCCCGCGGATGGCGTTGTTTTTAAGGACGTGCCGGCCTCTCGGCCGCGCCTGCGCGTTCGCTGCGATGCTGACCGCGTTCAGCGCAACGGCCACTTATGCGCAGGCCACAAAGCAACCGCCCGCGTCGCCGAAGGCCGCCGCAACGACGGCCGATCCGATGGCGGTGCCTGGCTTTTGGGATCCGCGCCGCCGTCCGGAACGCCCGGATCTGTCGCGCATCAGCATCATCCGCTTCCTGACCGAAACCGACTATCCGCCCTTCAACTACGCCGGGCCAGATGGCGCCCCGACGGGTTTCAACATCGAGCTGGCGCGGCTGATTTGCGAAGAGCTCAAGGTCGCCTGCACGGTGCAGATGCGGCGCTTCGATACCTTGATCAGCGCGCTCAATTCGAACAACGGCGATGCGGTCATCGCCTCGATCGCCGCGACGTCCGATATGCGGACGCGCGTAGATTTCAGCGACCCCTATTACCGAACGCCCGCGCGCTTCGTGGCGCGCCGCGACAGCCCGATTGAGGACGTGCGCCCGGAGGCGCTCGAAGGAAAAAAGATCGCAGTTATCGCCGGGACCTCGCATGAGGCCTATCTCAAGGCACTGTTCACCGAGGCGGCGCTGCAGACTTATCCCGATGCCGATGGTGCGCGCTTCGCGCTCAGGCGCGGCGACGTCGATCTGCTTTTCGGTGACGGTATTTCGCTCGCCTTTTGGCTCAACGGAACCAATTCCGCGAACTGCTGCGCGTTCAAGGGCGGGCCCTATCTGGAGGGCCGGTTTTTCGGCGAAGGCGTCGGCATTGCGGTCCGGCGCGGCAATGACCTGTTGCGCCAGGCATTCAATTGGGCCCTGTTCCGGTTGTGGGAAAAGGGCCAGTTCACCGACCTGTGGCTGCGCTATTTCCCCATCAGTCCGTTTTGAACGCGATCATTTCCGGCTCCGTTTGCTTCGCTCGCGTTCCGGAATGACCTAGTTTGACGTGGGTGCGACGGATTTCTAGTGTCCGCGCCCCGGAGACCCCGATGTCCGTAAGTGAAACAGCCGCGCCGTTGCGCCAACTTGCCGAGCAGTCGAATGCCTGGCCGTTCGAAGAGGCGCGCAAGATCGTCACGCGGCTCAAGAAACATCCCAAGGACGAGGTGATCTTCGAGACCGGCTATGGGCCCTCAGGGTTGCCGCACATCGGTACGTTCGGTGAAGTTGCCCGCACCACCATGGTCCGTCACGCTTTTCGTGTGCTGACCGACGACAAGGTGAAGACGCGGCTGCTCGCCTTTTCCGATGACATGGACGGCTTGCGCAAGGTGCCGGACAATGTGCCGAACAAGGAGATGCTGGAGCAGTATCTCGGCAAGCCGCTGACCCAGGTGCCCGACCCGTTCGGCACGCATCCGAGCTTCGGAGAACACAACAATGCGCGTCTGCGGTCATTCCTCGATCATTTCGGCTTCGAATACGAATTCCTGTCCTCGACGCAATGCTACAAGTCCGGCCGTTTCGATCAGGCATTGCTCAAGGTGCTGGGGCGCTTCGATAAAGTGATGGAGATCATGCTGCCGTCGCTGCGCGAAGAGCGGGCGGCGACTTATTCTCCATTCCTTCCGGTATCGCCTAAAAGCGGCGTCGTCCTGCAGGTGCCCATCGTGGCGCACGACGCCAAGGCCGGCACCATCACCTACGAAGATCCCGACACCAAAGAGCAGGTGGTCACGGCGGTTACCGGCGGGCGTTGCAAGCTGCAATGGAAACCGGACTGGGCCATGCGCTGGGTTGCGCTCGGCGTCGACTACGAGATGGCCGGAAAAGACCTGATCGATTCGGTGAAACTGTCCGGCGAAATCTGCCGCGCACTCGACGGCACTCCGCCGGAAGGATTTAACTACGAGCTGTTCCTCGACGAGAAAGGGCAGAAGATTTCCAAGTCGAAGGGCAACGGTCTGACGATCGATGAATGGCTGCGCTATGCCAGCCCTGAAAGTCTTTCACTGTTCATGTACCGCGAGCCCAAAGCCGCCAAGCGACTTTATTTCGACGTCATCCCGCGCAACGTCGACGAGTACCATCAGTTTCTTGACGGATTTGAACGGCAGGACGCGCGCCAGCAGCTGTCAAACCCGGTCTGGCACATTCACTCCGGCAAGCCGCCGAAGGTCGACATGCCGATCTCGTTCGCGATGCTGCTGACGCTGGTATCGTCGTCGAATGCCGAGAATGCCGACACGCTGTGGGGATTCATCGGCCGCTACCGGCCCGGGGTGACGGCGAAGACGCATCCCAAACTCAACGCGCTCGTCGAATACGCCATCCACTATTTCCGCGACTTCGTCCTGCCGGAAAAGAAATTCCGCGAGCCGACCGATACCGAGCGCGCTGCCTTGAGCGACCTGCGCGATGCGCTCTCGCAGTTGCAGCCCAATGCCAGCGCCGAGGATATCCAGAACGTGGTCTACGAAGTCGGCCGCCGCGAGCCGTTCCTGGATCAGAAAAAAAAGGCCAAGGACGGCAAGCCCGGAGTTTCGCTCGACTGGTTCAACCTGCTGTATCAGGTTCTGCTCGGGCAGGAAAAAGGCCCACGTTTCGGCTCGTTCGTGGCCGTCTACGGGTTGCAGAACACGATTGACATGATCGACGGTGCGCTCGCGCGCAGCGCGTCGTCGCGCAATCCTGGCTGAACATCTCGACTTTGCCGGCGAGCGCCATCAGCCCGGTCTCGACGCCAGTGCGGTCGTTCCACCTTACTGGCTGGCCCAGACAATCCGCGCGACCCAATCGACGTCGGACATTTGCAGGGTACGGTCGCGATGCTCGGCATTGAGCGACTTGAGCTCGATCGATTTCCCCGCCTTGCGTTTGAGTTCCTTGACCATCACCTCGCCGTCCTTGGTCTTGACCACGACGCGATCGCCTTTGCGCACCGTTGCGCCCGGCGAAACGATGATGACGTCCCCGTTGCGATAAGCCGGCTTCATAGAGTCGCCCGAGATTTCCAGCGCGTAGGCGTGCTCATCACTGACCGAGGGAAAGGGGATTTCCTCCCAGCCCTTGCCGACGGGAAAGCCGCCATCGTCGAAAAAGCCGCCTGCGCCGGCCTGCGCAAAGCCGATCAGCGGCACATTGTGCATCGTCGATTTGCCGCCATCGGTGATCAAGGTGACGAACGTATCGAATTTGGTGCTTGTTGCTTGCAGCGCCTTGGCAACCAATTCGGTCGACGGCCACCGCGGCCGCCCTTCCGGCGTCACGCGCTTGGATTTGTTGAACGTGGTCGGATCGAGGCCGGCTTTTTTTGCAAGACCGGAGGGCGTCATCTTGGCGCGCGCCGCAAGCCGGTCGATGGCGGTCCAGATCTGATTATGGGTAAGCATGGGCATGGGCGCGGGCACCCGGGTGAGGGTTCGAGGGATAGGAATTATAGCCTTGAGTCGCCCCCCCAGGGCAACACTTTCCTGTATCGCATCTGCCGCCTTGAATAAGTCGCCCCCCGGCCGATAGGGTCGCCCTGGCATGCGAATCTGGAGCCTCGTCCGGTGATCGGCTTTTTCGACCGCCTGTCCCGTCCGTTCCTGCGCGCACTCGATCCGGAGGATGCGCACACGCTCGCAATCAAGGCGCTGCGCTACATGCCGGTTGCCAAGGCTCCGGTCGATGGTGACGAGCTCGCGGTGCGCGCCTTCGGGCTCAAATTCCCCAATCCGGTCGGACTTGCCGCCGGATTCGACAAGAATGCGCAAGTGCCGGATGTCCTGCTGCGCCTCGGTCTCGGTTTTGTCGAAGTCGGAACTATCACCCCGCGGTCGCAGAGCGGTAACCCGAGACCGCGGCTGTTTCGCCTTGAGAGCGACCAAGGCGTGATCAACCGGCTCGGCTTCAATAATGAAGGTGCCGCCGCCGCCCACGTGCGCCTCGCCGCGCGCCGCAACGCCGGTGGAATCGTCGGGGTCAATATTGGCGCCAACCGCGACTCAACCGATCGGATCGAGGACTACGCCCGCCTCATCGAGACCTTTTCCACTGTTGCCAGCTACTTCACGGTCAACGTGTCCTCGCCGAACACGCCGGGGCTGCGCGACCTCCAGCAGGCAAAAACGCTCGACGAACTTCTTGCGCGCGTGATCGATGCGCGCGAGCGGACCAGCGAGCGTGCGGGCCTGACGCCCGTGCTGCTCAAGATCGCGCCCGATCTCACGTTGCCGGATCTCGACGACGTCGTCGGGGTTGCGCGCAAACGAGGCATCGACGGCATGATCGTCGGCAATACGACGATCTCGCGGCCAGGCGCGTTGCGCGACCAGGACAACATGCGCGAGCAGGGCGGGCTTTCCGGACGGCCGCTGTTCAAGCTTGCGACCCGTATGCTGGCGGAAACTTTCGTCCGCACCGAGAATGCGTTTCCGTTGATCGGCGCTGGCGGCATCGATTCCGGCGGGACGGCCATCGCCAAGATCAAGGCGGGCGCTACGTTATTGCAGCTCTACACCGCGCTGGTCTATCGCGGCCTCGGCGTGGTAACGGAAATCAAGGCCGATCTCTCGCGCGCGCTCAAGCGCGGTCATCGCGAGTCGCTTGCCGCGATGGTCGGCAGCGATGCGGCGGCGATCACGGCGGAAAGCTGGCCGGGCTAGCGTCCCCGCGGCGCGTTGACGAGCCGCATGACGAGCCAGATCGGGATCACGATCACCGCCCCGAGCAGGAAATAGCGCCACAGCCAGCGGAAAGCGTCGAACCCCATGTTCCAGATCGAGCGGATCAGCCGTTCGATGCTGTGTAGGATGTCGAACGGGTCAAGCCCGAGCGCCGACAGGATCACGCCGACCAGGACCGACACCAAAACAAGGCGCGCGAGAACCCCGAGGGGTGAGCCGCCCGTCCATCGTGCGACCTGATTTTCAGCCATGATTGCCTCCATTGACGTTGATTGTAGCATGCTCGCGCCGCTCCAGCATGCTTTCGAGTGTCTCCAGCCGGTCGGCTTCGCCCGGCGGCTTGTCCCAGCGCAACCGGTTGATGCGTGGAAAGCGCATCGCGATACCCGACTTGTGACGTGTGGACCGCTGCAAGCCCTCGAACGCGACCTCCAGAACGAGGCCCAGTTTCGGTTCGTGTGCCACTTCGCGCACAGGGCCGAACCGGTCGACGGTATTGCGGCGCACGAAGCGATCGATCTGGGCCAACTCCTCGTCCGTGAAGCCGAAATAGGCCTTGCCGACCGGCACCAGTTCTTCGCCGGCCTTGCCTTTGGTCCAGACGCCGAACGTGTAGTCCGAATAAAACGACGATCGCTTCCCGTGCCCGCGTTGCGCGTACATCAGCACGGCGTCGATGATCATCGGGTCGCGCTTCCATTTCCACCACGGGCCCGTTGGCCGCCCCGGCACGTAAGCGGCATCTCGACGTTTGAGCATCACGCCTTCCACGGCATCGGCGTCCGCGCCCGCGCCGGCCGATTCCGGATTGCTGCGGGCGGCCGCCAATTCGTCCCAGGATTTGAATCGCACTAGCGGGGACAGATCGATCCGCGGATCGCTCAGTGCGGCAACGAACTTCTCCAGCCGCGCGCGCCGCTCGACAAAAGGATGTGCGCGCAAATCGTCATTGCCGTCGGCCAACAGATCGTAAGCCCGCAAGTGCGCCGGAAATTCCGTCAGGAGCTTCGGCGTTACCGCTTTCCGGTTCAGGCGTTGCTGCAACACATTGAATGACTGAACGCGTCGCTCGCGCATGATCAGCAATTCGCCGTCGATTGCACAGGGCATCCGCAGCGCTGCGAGCAGGTCGGGAAAGCTCCCGGAAATTTCCTCGCCCGTGCGCGAGTAGAGCCGGGCGACCAATGTGCCGTGTTCGTCTAGGCCGGCAACCGCCTGCACGCGAATGCCGTCCCATTTCCACTCGGCCAGGAAGTCCGCCGGGTCGAGATCGGCGAGGTCGGTCTCCTCTGCCGCATGTGCAAGCATTGGCGGCCGGAACGGCGCAGGATCGCGCGACGAAGGCTGCTCGGCGCGGCCTTCGAGCCAGGCGAACAGATCAGGATAAGGCGGCGTCAACCCGTGCCAAAGGACTTCGACGTCGTCGGGTTTCTTGTTGCCGAGCGATGCGGCGGCAGTCTTGGCAAGCCGCGCCGAGACGCCGATGCGCAAGCCACCGGTGACGAGTTTCAACAGTGCCCAGCGTCCCGTTTCGTCCAGCCCGTCGAGCCAGCGCGCGATTTGTGCCGGCAGTTGTGCCTTGCCCAGCGTCGAGAGGGTTTCAACAACCTCGGTGAGGGTGGGGATGTTCTTTCGCTTTGCCGCCTGCGCCGGCCAGAGCAGGGCGACCGTTTCGGACAGATCGCCGACATAGTCATACGAAAGCGCGAACAAGGCCGGATCCGTGCGCTCCGCAATCAAGGCGCGGATCATGCCGCCCTTGGCGTGTTTGAACGTCAGCGCGCCGGTAAGTGCCGCGAGCGCCCAGCCGCGCTCGGGGTCGGGCGTCGTGCGCAAATAGTCGGCGATCAGGCGCAGCTTGGCATTGCGTCCCGGCTCATAGGCGAGGCGGTCGAGCAGCTCGGCAAAGCGATTCACGTCTCGGCCTCGCTGGCTGCTTCGTCTTCGTCGCCGTAACCGGCAATATCGAGCGGGCGTGCCTTGAGGCCTTTCGTCTGACACCAGTGGACCAGCGCATCTTCCTGTCCATGCGTCACCCAGATTTCGGATGCGCCGGTCGCCGCGATGGTTGTCGTGAGGCCGTCCCAATCGGCGTGATCGGAAATCACGAGCGGCAGTGTAACGCCGCGCTGGCGCGCGCGTGCGCGCACGCGCATCCACCCGGATGCGAAAGCCGCAACCGGGTCGGGGAAACGGCGCGACCAGAGATCGCTCATTGCGCTTGGCGGGCAGACGATGACGTGCCCGGCAAGATCCGCCTTGTTGGCGCCGCGCACCAGCTCGATTTGCCCGAGGTCGATGCCGCGGCTCCCGTAGTAGCGCGTGATCGCTTCGACAGCGCCGTGGATGTAGATCGGCTTGTCGTGGCCGGCGGCCCGCAACATCGCCATCACGCGCTGCGCCTTGCCGAGCGTGTAAGCGCCGACCAGATGGGCGCGCTCGGGAAACAGCGCGACGGAACGCAGGAGTTTGGAAATTTCGCCATCGGCGTCGTGGTGACGAAAGACCGGCAGGCCGAAGGTCGCCTCGGTGATGAACACGTCGCAGGGCACCAGCTCGAAAGGAGCGCAGGTCGGATCAGGGACATCCTTGTAGTCGCCGGAGGCAACGACGCGCAGGCCGCCGCATTCGACCCGGATCTGCGCCGAGCCGAGCACGTGCCCGGCCGGATGGAAGCTCACGCGTGCACCATCGAGTGTGAGCGTCTCGCCATAGGAAACGGCCTGCGTGCTGCCGGCAAACTTGTCGCCATAACGCAGGCGCATGATGTCGAGCGTTTCCTGCGTTGCCAGCACCTTGCCGTGGCCGGCGCGCGCATGATCGGAGTGGCCATGCGTGATCAACGCCTTGTCGACCGGCCTGGTCGGGTCGATATGGAAGCCGCCGGGCTTGCAGCACACGCCTGACGGCGCCGGAACGAGGATATCTTCGGGACGCATCGTGGTTAGATAGGCATTCTGCGGCAAACGACAAAGAACCGTCACGCGATGGCCAGTCCGATATTCCTTTCCTCCGGCGATATGATCGCTGATCGCCGCTTCGAATGGGCCCGCGACCTCGAGGCCAAGGGCGATCTCGCCGGGGCCACCGATCTGCTGATGCAGGCGATCGAACGGGCGCCGGCCTATGCGTCGGCCTGGTTCATGCTGGCCGGGCTGCGCGAGAAACTCAACGACCGCACTGGAGCGATCGCGGCTTTCGAACAGGCGCGGGCAGCCGACCCGCAGGACCGGCATGGCGCCGCCCTTCATCTCGCGCGTCTCGACGCGCGGCCGGCCGCTGCCATGCCGGAAGGTTATGTCCGCGCACTGTTTGACGAGTACGCGGCACGCTTTGACCAGGCTTTGACGGAGGGTCTCACTTACCGCGCGCCCGAACTTCTGTTCCGCGCTGTTGAGATGGCGCAAGCTGCGACGATGAAATTCGGCTCGGTGCTCGATCTGGGTTGCGGGACCGGGCTCGCAGCTTTGCCGTTCCGCCCGTTCAGTGACTGGATGGTCGGCGTCGATCTGTCGTCCGCCATGCTGGCGCGGGCGCGCGAGAAAGGCCTCTACGACCGGCTCATCGAAAGCGAGGTGCTGGCGTTTCTCGCCGGCGAAGCGAGGATCGGCGCGCGCTATCATCTCGCGCTCGCCGCCGACGTATTCATGTATTTCGACGATCTTGCGCCGGTGGTCAGGGCGGTGGCGAGCGTTCTGGCATCGCCGGGGCGGCTCGCGTTCAGCCTCGAGACACACGAGGGAAACGGCATCATCCTGCGCGAGACCCTTCGCTACGCCCACGGCGAAGCGCATGTACAAGCTGCTCTGGCCGCCGCCAAGTTAAAGCCGGTCAGCCTCGATTTTGCCTCTACTCGCACCGAAAAGGGCGTACCGGTGCCCGGCTTGATCGTGGTCGCCGTGAAATAAAGCGATGGAACCCGTACGCGATCTCTTCGATACCTCGCCGGAGTTGCCGGATATCTTCACGCGCTGGTTCGCCGGCCGGGGCTGGCAGCCGCGCGCGCATCAGCTCGAGCTGCTGGCAAAAGCCAAGGCCGGCCGCTCGGCTTTGCTGATCGCGCCCACCGGCGGCGGCAAAACGCTTGCAGGATTTTTGCCGACACTGGTTGAACTGAGCGAGCGCGGCCTGCGTCCCCGCAATTTGACATCGACCGGCCGTTCTCTGGTGCGTTCGCAAGGGCTGGACACGCTCTACATCTCGCCCCTAAAGGCGCTCGCCGTCGACATTGCGCGCAACCTCGAAATTCCCGTGCGCGAGATGGGCCTGCCAGTGCGGCTGGAAACGCGCACTGGCGATACGCCGGCCTCAAAGCGTCAGCGGCAGCGGCGCGACCCGCCGGATATCCTGCTTACGACACCCGAACAGCTCGCGCTGCTTCTTGCCACCGCCGATGCGCCATATCTGTTCGGCACGCTTCGGCGCGTCGTGCTGGACGAATTGCATTCGCTGGTGACATCGAAACGCGGCGATCTGCTTTCGCTTGGCCTGGCGCGTCTGTTCGCGCTGGCACCGCAACTTGCGACCATCGGTCTGTCCGCGACGGTCGCCGAGCCCGATGAGCTGTGCCGTTTTCTGGTGCCGCAGCCGTTGCATGGACAGGCCCGCGCCGATCTGGTGATGGCGGAAGCGGGCGCGCAGCCCATCGTCACCATGCTCGATACCGATCAACATTTGCCCTGGGCTGGGCACTCGGCCCGTCACGCGCTCGCGGAAATCTATGCGCACATCAGGACGCATAAGACCACGCTGTTGTTCGTCAATACGCGCAGCCAGGCGGAATTTCTTTTTCAGGAGCTTTGGCGGGCGAATGACGACAATCTTGCCATCGCCTTGCATCACGGTTCGCTCGATGTCGCGCAACGCCGCCGCGTCGAAGATGCGATGGTCGCCGGCAAGTTGCGGGCTGTCGTGTGTACCTCCTCGCTCGATCTGGGCGTCGACTGGGGCGATGTCGATCTGGTGATCAATGTGGGCGCGCCGAAAGGTTGTTCGCGTCTTTTGCAGCGGATCGGCCGTTCCAATCACCGGCTCGATGAGCCCTCGGAAGCCGTGCTGGTGCCGGCCAATCGCTTCGAAGTGCTGGAATGCCGCGCTGCCATCGATGCGGTGGCCGAAAATGCGCAGGATACGCCGCCGCTGCGCACCGGCGCTCTCGACGTCCTGGCGCAACACATCCTGGGCCGCGCCTGTGGCGAGCCGTTCTTCGCCGACGCGCTTTATGCCGAAGTCCGCGCTGCCGCGCCCTATTCCGGTCTGACGCGCGCCGATTTCGACGCCGCTGTCGATTTTGTCGCAACCGGCGGCTACGCGCTGAAAGCTTATGAGCGTTTCGCCAAGATCAGGCTGGACAAAGACGGCCGGTGGCGCGTCACGCATCCGCGCGTGGCGCAGCGTTATCGCATGAATGTCGGCACCATTGTCGAGGCCGACATGATCAAGGTCCGGCTGGTGCGCTCGCGCCGCAGCGGCGCCGTCGTTCCGCGCGGCGGGCGGCTGCTCGGCGAAGTCGAGGAATATTTCATCGAAACCTTGCGGTTGGGCGACACCTTCGTGTTTGCCGGCGAGATCCTCAAATACGAGGCGCTGGTCGAGGACGAAGTCTACGTGTCGCGCTCGGACGCCACCGACCCCAAGGTGCCGGCTTACGAGGGCGGCAAGTTTCCGCTCTCGACCTATCTCGCCGCCCGTGTGCGCGCATTGCTGGCAAAGCCGGATGCATGGCGCGCGCTGCCCGATCAGGTACGGGAGTGGCTTGAGATCCAGCAGTGGCGATCCATGCTGCCGCAAGCCGGTGATCTGCTGGTCGAAACCTTCCCGCGCGCCGCCAAATATTATCTGGTCTGCTATCCGTTCGAAGGCCGGCTGGCGCACCAGACGCTCGGCATGTTGCTCACCCGGCGGCTGGAGCGGGCGCGGCTGCGCCCGCTCGGCTTTGTCGCAAATGAATATGCATTGGCGGTATGGGGGCTGGGTGACGTTGCCCTGCACATTGCGCGCGGCGATTTTTCGCTCGCCCAATTGTTCGACGAGGACATGCTCGGCGACGATCTGGAGGCCTGGCTCGCCGAAACAGCGCTGATGAAGCGCACCTTTCGCAGTTGCGCGATCATCGCCGGACTGATCGAAAAGCGTTTCCCGGGCGAGGAAAAATCGCGCCGTCAGCTCACCATTTCGACCGATCTCGTCTATGACGTGCTGCGCAAGCATCAGCCCGATCACATTCTCCTGCGCGCGGCGCGCGCCGATGCGGCGACGGGCCTGCTCGACATCAAGCGCCTCGGTGAAATGCTCTCGCGTATCAAGGGCCGAATCGTTCATAAAGCGCTCGACCATGTCTCGCCGCTGTCGGTTCCGGTTCTGCTGGAGATCGGGCGCGAGACCGTCTATGGCGAGGCATCGGATACGCTGTTGGCCGAAGCGGCCGACGAATTGATCAAGGAAGCGATGAGTTGAGCGAAGCGGCACGAAATCTGGCGCGGAGCGAGGGCAATCTCATTGTGCTCGCCGAAGTTCCACTGCTCGCCGACCCGCGCGGCGCGCTCTATTGGTCGCAGCAGGGCCTGCTGGCCGTCGCCGATCTGCATCTGGAAAAAGGTTCAAGCTTTGCCGCGCGTGGACAGCTGCTTCCGCCTTACGATACCGCTACAACGCTCGCCCGGCTGGCGCATTTGATCGCGGACTACGCGCCACGCTGCGTCGTGTCGCTCGGCGACAGCTTCCATGATGGCGGCGGGCCGGCGCGGCTGGGCGAGGGCGACCGTCACACTCTGCGTGGGCTGCAGCGCGGCCGCGAGTGGATCTGGATCACCGGTAATCATGATCCGGACCCTGCCGAGGGCATCGGCGGAGCCTTCCGCAGCGAAATTTCGATCGGTCCTTTGACCTTCCGTCACCTGCCGAGTGGCGCGGCTGGCGAAGTCAGCGGCCATCTGCATCCGGTAGCGCGGATTGCGCATCGTGGCCGCGCCGTCAGCCGGCGCTGTTTTGCCGCCGACGCGACGCGAATGGTGATGCCGGCGTTCGGCGCATACACTGGCGGGCTCAATGTGCGCGACGCAGCCTTCGCCGATCTGTTCGGCACGCTCGCGTTCACGGCGCACCTGCTCGGCGATGATCGGCTTTATGCTTTTACGGCCAAGCGTTGCCTTCCGGATTGACGCGCGCCGGCTTCACGCCGATCGAGCGCGGAACAGAAAGTCGCCAACACGTCAGCCAAGCGCCGGGTTGCCGGACTGGCATGCTCGGCGATGACGAGCGCAAGCTCGGTGTCCATGATCGGCGGAAAATCGGTTACCTCATCGACAACCTGGTGTTCCGGGAGGATCGCGACATCAGGAAGCAGACTTACGCCGAGCCCGACGGAAACCGCGGCCTGGATGTTCGGCAAATTCGGACTGGTGTAGGCGATATGCCATGTCCGTCCAGCCGCTTCGATGGCGTGGATCAGCCGGTTGCGATAGAGGCATCCTTGTTCCGCAACGGCGATTGGAATGGGATTGCGCTTTAGATCGGCCGGATGTTTCCGGCTCGTGACCAATTGCAGCCGCTCCGGCCAGGCGGCGAGGGCGTCGCCGTCTCCAGCGTTGCGTTTAAACAGCGCAAGGTCGAGTTCGCCGAGCTCAAGTTCACGCTTGTGGGTCGCGCCCCGTCCGCTCCGCACGTCAAGCCGCAGCGTTGGCCGCGCGCGCACGAAGTCGGAGAGCAGCTCCGCCATACGGTAGGCCGCGAAATCCTCCGGAATGCCGAGCCGTACGATGCCTTCAGTCACCGGCCGGGCTACGACGTCACGCGCTTCTTGTTCGAGCGCGAGAATCCGTCGCGCATAGGACAGGAGCCTTTCGCCCTCCTCGGTGAGCGTCGCCGCTTTGCCGTTCCGTTGCAGGAGCGGTCGCCCGAGCATGTCCTCGAGCCGTTTGATTTGCTGGCTGACGGTCGACTGGGTGCGATGGACCCGCTCGCCGGCCCGGGTGAACCCGCCGGCATCAACCACCGACACGAAACTTCGAAGAAGATCAATATCCATCATAGACTTAGAACCATTTACAAAGCCACTTTCAGCCATTCTATCATTTAATTTCCAAATGGGAAGGCACTCGTTACATGTTGCGGTGCGAAAGGAATTTCCCATGCGTCCCGCAGTCAGCGCTCTTCCGGCCCGCCGCCGGTTGTCCGCCCCAATTCCGCTCCCGCTCATGGTGGGGATTTTTCTTCTGCTTTGGAGCTCCGCCTTTGCGGTCGCCAAACTGGCGATCGCCGATTGTCCGCCGCTGCTTTTGCTGGCGGCACGCTTCCTGATCGCCGGGGTGTTGATGCTCGCCTTTGCGGCCATCAATCGCGTGCCGTGGACGCTCAGCCGGCGCGACGTCGTTGTGTTCGCGCTGCTGGGGATCGCGAACCAGGCCATCTATCTCGGTATTGGGTACGTCGGATTGCGTGATGTGTCGGCGGGATTGTCCGCTCTCATCTTCAGCACCAATCCGGTGGTCACCGCCGTCCTGGCTGCGCTCCTCCTCGGCGAGCGGCTGACCTGGCCAAAGCTTATCGAACTCGTGCTCGGTATCGCCGGCGTCGCCTTCATCGTGCAGAGCCAACTCTCGCTCGGCAGCGATCACCTGCGCGGAATTCTGCTCACGATGTTGGCGACACTGTCGTTCGTGGGCGGCACGATCCTGTTCAAGCGGTTCGCACCCAAGGACGCCTTGTGGATCGGCAACGGCGTGCAAAGCCTCGCGGCCGGCGTAGCCTCGTTACCTTTCGCGCTCGGCTTTGAGAGTGTCGGCGACATTATTCCGAGCTGGCGGCTGCTCGCGTCCTTCGCCTACCTCGTCCTTGTCGTCTCGATCTTCGCCTATCTGCTCTGGTTCCGGATTTTGGCCGTGTCGGGTGCCACCGCAGCCAGCAGCTATTACTTCCTGATGCCGCCGCTCGGCGTGCTGTTCGGCTGGCTGTTGCTCGGCGAGCACGTCGCATCGGCGGACCTGCTCGGAATCATTCCCGTCGTGCTGGGCATTTACCTGGTCACACGGCCGGCCCCGGCACGCGCCCTGAAGAATGGAGAACAACGATGACCGCACCACGACTGACCCTGATCGGCGGCCCGACCGTCCTCATCGAATTCGCCGGCTTTCGTTTCCTGACCGACCCGACATTTGATGAGCCCGGAGAATATGCGCTGCCGCAAGTCACACTGACAAAGACGTCCTCGCCCGCGTTGCGGCTTGCAGATCTGGGTTCCATTGACGCCGTCCTGCTCAGTCACGATCAGCATGCCGACAATCTCGACCGCTCAGGCCGCGAATTCCTGACCAAGGTGCCGCGCGTTTTCACAACGGTGGTCGGCGCCAGTCGGCTCGGCGGAAGTGCCGAGGGATTGGCGCCATGGCAGTCCACGACGCTGACCAAACCGGATGGCAGCTCGGTGGAGATTTGCGCGGCTCCGGCGCGGCATGGCCCGGCCGGGATCGAGCCTTTGGCCGGCGATGTGATCGGCTTCGTACTGACGTCGGTCCGCTCCGGAAGCCGCCCGATCTATGTTACGGGTGACACGGTCTGGTATGACGGCGTTGCCGAGGTCGCGCATCGCTTTAAGCCCGGCATCGTGCTGCTGTTCGCCGGCTCGGCCCAAACGCGCGGGCCGTTCCATCTCACGATGGATACCAATGACGCCATTGAAACCGCGCAAGCGTTCTCCGATGCTGTGATTGTTCCGGCTCACTACGAAGGCTGGGCGCACTTCAGGCAGAGCGGAGATGATCTCCAGAAAGCATTCAATGCCCTGGGCTTCGGACCGCGTTTGCACCTGCTGCAACCTGGCGTCACGACACCGGTCGCGTCGCCACACTAGTCACGCGCGAAGACCACGCTGGCAAACCAGCCGATGAATAGCGCCATCAGCGCGGTGGCCGCCCCGTACAGCAGGCCATGGTCGCGGGCGGCGTCGGCAACGTATTGTTCAAATCCGCTCTTGATGACTTCCAGCGCCGAATTGGTGCGTGCGGCCAGATTGCCATTGGCAAATAACGCGACATCGATGACATAGCTGCCGGTTGGTACGGCCGCGGGCAAGGGAATGGCGGCGCGGAATACTGTGGGCGTGAGGAACGTCACCGCGGTTCCGGATTCGCGGTAGAGACCCTGTTGCGTCTCCAGCCGCACAAAAGCCCGCCGGAACGGATCGCCGGGCACTGTATCGGCAACATCGACACCGATTCGCTGTGGCAGCAGAAAGTTATCGAGCCCGAGCTGGAGGCGTCGGAGCGTATCCGCACTTGCGATGCCGCCGACCGGACGGTTGCTCAACACGGCAAGATAAGTCGGAACACCTACAAATTCGCGCCCGTCGGCATTGGCCCAGATACCGACCATGCGGGCCTTGCGTCGCGTGCGCAGTGTTTCCCGCGGGCCCGTCACCGTCACAACAAGGTCGTAGGGCGGGCGCAACGGGCTCGTTGCGGGATCGGGTTCGATGGTGCCGAAAAGAACAAGATCCTCACCGACGAAATTCGATGTGACGGCGACGCGATGGTTCGACAGGGAGACGACGAGTCGTTCGGCAAAAGCCGGCTGCGCGGCGACAGCGGCCGTCATAAATGCAAGTGTCATTGCGAGCCGTCGTATCATGTGACGTAACGAAGCGAATAGAGGTCGTCTGGCCGCACCACCAGCTCGTAGGCAAACCGGCAGCCCACCGCGAAAACCAGAAGTCCAAGCAACAAGCGCAGGCGTTCACCGCGCATCCGCTGGCCCATGCGCGCGCCGAATTGCGCGCCGATGACGCCGCCGACCATCAGGATCAATGCCAGCACGGCATCGACCAGGTGGTTGGTGGCCGCGTGCATGACCGTCGCTGACCCCATCGTGATCAGTGTGAGAACCATCGATGTACCGATGACCGTCGCTGTCGGCACGCGCAGAAAATAGATCAGCATGGGGACCAGCAGAAAGCCGCCACCGATGCCCATGATCGCGCCGACGAAGCCGATCGAAAATCCGATCGCCCAGACCGGGATTGCCGACACGTAGATTTTCGAGCGCTTGAATCGCAGCTTGAAGGGCAGACCGTGCAGCCAGGTATGGCTGCCTGGTCGCCGCAGCGTTGCCGGCATGCCGTGCCGCGTGCGCATGATCGCGCGCACGCTTTCATTTATCATCAGGGCGCCCACGATCGTGAGCAGCGTCACGTATGAAAGTCCGATGACCAGATCGAGCTGGTCGAGGGCGCGCAACTCCGTGAACAGCCAGACACCCGTGGCCGTGCCGACGATGCCCGCGCTCAGCAGCATCATGGCCAGCGCGACATCGAGCGCGCGCTTGCGCCAATAACTGATGGCGCCGGTAAATGAGGATGCCGCGATATGGCTGGACACGGTTGCCACGGCCACAGCCGGCGAGATCCCGATGAAGATCAGCAGCGGCGTCATCAGGAAGCCGCCGCCAATTCCGAACATGCCCGAGATGTAGCCGACCGCGAGTCCCATCCCCAGCACCAGGAAGACATTCACGGGCAGGTCAGCGATGGGCAAATAGATCTGCAAGTGGCTTTTCCGAAGGTTGACGCGCAACGCTCCACGGCCGGCGCAGTGGGCAACTTATATGGACAATTAACACCAGGACAGGCGGAAACGTCACCAATCGATCAGAGGCGGGAAAGATTCGACGCCGACAGGTCCCACACGGCGCTTGATTGAGCCTGACTGGCGCGCCCGTCAGACAAGGCCGCAGCGGTTTACAGCTTCCCGGAATTGAAAGCGCCGGCTGCGGCTGTACCCGCTGGCCGCGGTTTTTCCGACGACGCCGCCGTTCCGCGATCCCAGCCGCCGGGCGGCTCCGGAACCACGATGGCTTCTGCGGGCTGCGTCTGAACCACGAAGTTTTTGACGGCTTCCTGGATGGTTGTCAGCGTCTGGGCATCCAGGTGAGCGGCGAGGTCGTCGCGCTTGCGGCCGGCATCCCGATCGCCCTGCGCTGCCGCCAGCGCGAACCACTTGTAGGCTTCGGCAATATTCTTCTCGATACCGAGGCCACGGGCGGCCAGCACGCCGAGGTTATATTGGCTGTCGGCGACGCCATGTTCTGCGGCCTTGCGGAACCATTGGGCGGCGTTGGCATAGTCCGGCTTGCCTTCGGCGCCTTCGGCGTAGATCACCGCGAGATTGTGCATGGCCTTGGCATGGCCTTTGGACGCAGCCGCTACATAGAGTTTGTGCGCGGCCGTAAGATCTTTTTTTACTCCTTGGCCTTTTTCCAACATGCTGGCGTAGCGGAATTGCGCCGGCACCAGACCCTTGCTCGCCGCTCGCTCGTACCACCGTGCGGCTTCTTCGAGGTTGGCGGGAATGCCGCGGCCTTCCATGAACCGCGTGCCGACTTCGTAGGCCGCGGCCGGATCGCCGGATGTCGCGGCGTTGCGCAGGCGCGCGCTTCCGATTGCCGACGGCAAACCGTCGGCGCCAGACGGTTGCATCGTAGGCTGCCGGGCCGCCGGGGCGTCGGCCGGCGCGCGGGCGATCGATCCGGTGACGTCGTTCCTTGCGGCCGGCGGGGCTCCGAGCAGCGGCGCATTCAACGGCGGCGAATTCGGGCCCGACAGGCCTTTGGCGGCTTCCAGCAAATTCAGCGGCGGCTGAAGAGAAGTTGAGGGCGTGACAGATTGTGGTGTGGCTGGAGTGAGGATCGGCAAGGTCGGCGGCGTGAGAAGTGATGCGGTGATATCGGCATCAGCCGCTGCCGCCGGCGTGTTTAGGGGAGCGGATTGGCCTTCGGCGAGAGCGGATGTCTCCGATTCCGTCGTCTCCAATGCAGCATCGCTGTTTGCGGTGTCCGCTTTGGGGTAAGCCGCGAACTTGGCATCAATCGTGTCAAAAATTCCAAAGTCAAAAATTTTGCTCGCGTAGTGGATCGAACCGATAATGATCGCGACAATGCTCGCTGCCAGGAAAAGCGATTTGACGCGCGTCGTCATCTTGTTGCGCATCGATGCATTTTGACCGCCGCTTGATTTAAACGCCTCAGGGCGAGCCTGCCGGCCCTTCGGGTCTTGCCCCGCGGCCTGGGCCGCGCGGCGGGCAGCTGCGATGAAGTTGGACTTTCCGCCCGCAGGCGCGAGAGTTGGCAGGGCATTGCCGAGGTCTGCTTCCGAAGCAGCGATACGGGCGGCAGGATGGGTGCCGAAGTTCGGGCGGCCGAAGCCCGGCTCGATCGGTTGATCGCCAGCGAGATCGCGGTTCCCGAGGCCCAAATTGGTGAATTGGCTGGACAAGGATTGCGCGGGCTGTGGCGCCGGCGCCGAAACGGGCTCCGGCGTTATCACTTGTGGCATGAGGCGAACTGCATCGACGGGAGGGGCCACAGGTTCGGCCGGCGTCTTTTCGGCAGGCGTCGTGAGTTCGAGGATATCGGGTTCGCGCGCCGCGGGCTGGTCCTCGCGAATGTTCTTCTCGATAAAGGTGATGCGATCGGCAACGCGGTCGAGTGTGTCTTGCACGGCCTCAAGCGCATCCTGGGTGTTCGCCATGTTTTGCTCGAGCGACGCGATGTCCGGCGCGCTGTCAGCGCGTAGCGCCGTGCTTTCTTTATGGGCGCGGATGTCTTCGATGTGCACCAGAAGATCGGTCACGCCGCGTTCGACGGCATCCAGCTGGTTGAGGCGCGAGTCGGTCGCATCCAGCCGCTCAACCAGCTTCGCGATGCGGTCCTCAAGATGATTGAGCGCGGTCTCGTCGCCGCGCGACTGCTGAAGCTGGTCGATCTTGCCGGCAAGGGATTGCAGCAGCGCTTCCAAACGGGACGAAACGCCATCGCCATTGGCCGCGCGATCGGTCATTGCGCGGCTGAGTGCGTCGATGCGGAGTTCGAGTTTGTTGAGCGCGGCACCCGCGCCACCACCGATGGCGAGATGATCGATTTTGTCGGCCAGCGCCTGTACCTGACCGGATAGACCGCTTACCGTTTCGTTGGACGCAACGTGGGCTGCCATCTCGCGCAATGTGCCGATCGATTTTTCGAGTTGCTGCATCGTCGCAGGATCTCTTTGCGCAACGATGAGGTCGATTTTCCGGGCGAGCGCGTCGATCGCTTCGGTGTATCCGATGAGGTTTTCCGCCGGCGTCAGTTCGCACAGAGCATCGCGCACTTCGGCAAGTCCGTGCTCGATCCCCGCCAAAGCGCCTCTGTCCGCGCCGGATTGGCGGCCCTGCGCGATGCGCTGCGTGAGGTCCTGGATCTGCGTTTCAATGGCCTCGATGGCACGGCGCGGCATTGCTTCATTGAGCGTGCGGCCAATTTCGCCAAGCTCGGCACGCAGCGCAGCGATCGCTTCCTCGACGCCCGGACGACGCAGCGTTTCGATCTGATCGGTAATGCGCTGGAGTTGTCCCTCGAGGCTCGAGACGTCTCGCGCCGGCGCTGCGGGCGCCTTGATTGCAGGCGAAATAGGTTGCTGTATCGGTGCAGACGCTGCTTCTCCGTTGAGCGTGCGGCGGCGCGCCGTAATTTCGGCAACCGCGCGATCGAGGACGAGCGGATGCGCGGGCGGCGCTGCTGGCGGTCGGGGGACATTGTTCGCGAGCTGGTCAAACCTTTGCTCCAGGCGCGAGAACAAATCGGTGAACTGGTCGGTATCCTCGCGGCTGCGTTTCGGCGCGTAAGCGGCTGTCCCGCTTCGCGTCACCTGGTCGATGCGGCGCGTGAGATCATCGAGCCGGTGATGGACGTCGGAAAAATCTTCGGTAGATGTTTCCTCGTTGCTGTGTGCGTACGGCGGCCGGATGCCTTGCGTTGCGGCTTGTTGGAGGATGACGGCGTTGAGCCAGTCGCTCAAAGACAGGCCCGCGCGGCGCGCGGCTTCCTGCGCATTCTGTCGCGCTTCCGGTCGAATGCCTTTGATGCTCCACGCAAAGCCAAATTTCATGCTCACACCCACATCCGAGGTGGAGGCGAATAAGAGTCGGATCGACTCTCGTGGAACCGGCGCGCATTAACGGCGGGTGGATACGGGGCTCGGTCATCCGTCCACGCCCCAACTTTTTGCCGGTCGCGGTAAACAACCCGTTAACATTCTTTAAGAATGGGTTTGGCCCTTCGGGTTCATGGCCAGAACCGAGGGGAATATTTCTCCGAGAACACCCCAGTGCCACCGTTGCCGGTAGTTGGACGCCTAAAATTCCCACGATTCGGTGCGGGTAATATGGTGGGGGAGTCATGGTCAGCGAATACCGCGCCCATACTTACAGTGGTATGGAGCGAGCCGGCGACAGTACTGAGGCTTCCGAAATGCAAGGCCCGCCAGACGGTCTTACCATTAGCGAATTGGCCCGGGAGTCGGGCGTGACGCTGCGAGCCTTGCGCTTTTACCAGAGCAAGGGCTTGCTGACGCCGCAACGCAACGGCTCCGCACGTATGTTCAGCCACCAGGATCGCGACCGTCTTGCGATGATCCTGCAAGGCAAAAGGCTCGGCTTCACGCTCAATGAGATCCGCGAGATGTTGACCGTGGGTGCCGGCAACTGCACCAATGTCCTGCCGATCAGCCGTCGAAAATGTCTCGAGCAGATCACGATGCTTGAACGCCAGCAGCGCGAAACCGACAGCGCGTTGGCCGAATTACGCCAAATTTATACTGAAGTGTTCGTTGCTTCCGACGCTCCGCGGCGGGTCAAAGCCACTGCGTCAGGCAAGGCGTGACCGACATTCGCGGCGATCCGCTGTCTTTAATACAGGTGTAAACCGCCTCCGGCATAATACGTAGCGATGGGGCGGCCCGCAGCTGGCTTCATATCCTGTTAACATCTCGCGGCACGCTGCCGGAGAGAGGACCTATGCCGATCTATAAAGCCCCCGTCGATGACGCGTTGTTTTTGCTCAACGACGTTTTTCATCTCGATCACTACGGAAATCTGCCGGGCTTCTCCGACGCCTCGCCCGATGTGGTGGAAGCAGTCTTGCGCGAAGCTGCAAAATTCAGCGAGGAAGTGCTCACCCCGCTCAATCGCGTCGGCGACGAGGAAGGCTGCAAGCGCGCGGCCGACGGCAGCGTGACAACGCCGAAGGGATTCAAAGACGCCTACAAGCAGATTGTCGAGGGTGGCTGGATCGGCATATCGGTGCCAGGCGAGTTCGGCGGCCAGGGCCTGCCGGCGACCTTGACCGAGATCGTCAACGAATTCTTTTGCTCGTCCAACATGGCGTTCGCGATGTACCCGGGCCTGACGCAAGGCGCCATCGCGGCAATATTGGTGCACGCCTCTGATGAACTGAAGAAAAAATATCTGCCGAAGATGGTCGAGGGCGTCTGGACCGGCACGATGAACCTCACCGAGCCGCATTGCGGCACCGATCTTGGCCTCCTGCGAACGAAAGCAGTGAAGCAGGCGGACGGCAGTTACAAGATCTCGGGCACGAAAATTTTCATTTCAGCCGGCGAGCATGATCTCTCCGAAAACATCATCCACCTGGTGCTAGCGCGCATCGAGGGTGCGCCGGCCGGCACCAAGGGCATCTCGCTGTTCATTGTGCCGAAGATCATGGTGAAAGACGACGGCTCGCTCGGCAGCCGCAATCCGGTGACGTGCGGTTCGATCGAAGAGAAGATGGGAATCCATGGTAATTCCACCTGCGTCATGAATTACGACGGCGCCGTCGGCTGGCTGATTGGTGAAGAAAACCGCGGGCTCAACGCCATGTTCACGATGATGAATGAGGCGCGGCTGGGTGTCGGCGTGCAAGGCCTCGCGCAGTCGGAAGTGGCCTATCAAAACGCGGCGGCTTACGCAAAGGAACGCCTGCAAGGACGGTCGATTTCGGGTGTGAAATATCCCGACAAAGCAGCCGATCCGATCATCGTGCATCCTGATGTGCGCCGGACCTTGATGACCATCCGTGCCTTTACCGAAGCGGCGCGCGCATTGGTCATGTGGACGGCCCTCAAGAGCGATGTGGCTCACCGGTCGGAAGACGAAAATGAGCGCAAGAGCGCTGACGATCACATGGGCCTGCTGACGCCCGTCATCAAAGGCATCCTCACCGATGGCGGATTCGCCAACGCAGTGATGGCGCAGCAGATGTTCGGAGGTCACGGTTATATTGCCGAACATGGCATGGAGCAGTTCGTGCGCGATGCGCGCATCGCGCAAATCTATGAAGGTGCCAATGGCATCCAGGCGCTCGATCTGGTCGGCCGCAAGCTCGGCAAGGACGGCGGCCGTGCCATCATGGCGTTCTTCAATGAGGTGCAGACCTACCTCAAGGAGCGCGCCGACAGCGACACGATGAACGTCTATCTCAAGCCGCTCGGGCAATCTTTGGCACATCTGCAGGAAGCATCGATGTGGTTCATGCAGAACGCCATGGCAAAACCCGACAATGCTGGCGCGGGCTCATATGATTACATGCACCTCTTCGGGTTGGTCGCGCTCGGCTATATGTGGTGCAAGATCGCCGAAGCAGCGATCGCCAAAAACGCAAACGGCTCGGCCCAGCGCATGAACGCCAAGCTCGTCACCGCCCGCTTCTTCATGGAGCGCATGCTGCCGGAGACCGCAACGCGGCTTGCCCGCATCAAAGCCGGCGCGGGCTCGACCATGGAATTGGCGGACGACGCTTTCTAGGACGCGTCCGAAAAGCGAACCGGCTACGCCGTCGCGAGTTGGCCGCGATGCCGCGAGCGCTGCAGCAGCCATGTCATGATCGAGACGTTCACCAAATTCCAGCCGAGGCCGTTGAGGAATGCCGCCCGGTAGGAGCCGGTGAGGTCAAAGATCAGGCCTGACATCCATCCGCCCAATGCCATGCCAAGCAAGGTGGCCATCAGGACAAGGCCGAGCCGCGTGCCGGCCTCGCGCGGCGAGAAATATTCGCGCACGATAATGGCGTAGCTCGGCACGATCCCGCCCTGAAACAGGCCAAAGAGTGCCGAAATGACATAGAGAGAAACGAGGCCGTCGAACCATAGATAGAGGAACAGGGCGACGCCCTGCAGGACCGAACCGAACAGCAAGGTTGCGACGCCACCGATGCGGTCCGCGATAAAACCCGAGCCGACGCGGCTGATGATGCCGAAGCCGAGCATCATCGACAGCATTTCGGCGCCGCGTGCAACGCCGTAACCGAGATCGCCGCAATAGGCGACGATGTGCACCTGCGGCATTGCCATTGCCACGCAGCAGCACACGCCGGCGATGCACAGAAGCACCTGCAGTGTCTGGGGCGAGAACGGAACTTCAGCTTGCCGCTGCGCGGCGGCCGCACCGGCGGCGTCGTTGTGATGGCTTTCGATGCGAGGGCGCATTGCAAGGACGAGCGGCAAGATAGCAACCAGACAGAACAGCCCGATCGCGCTGTGGGTCGTGCGCCAGCCCATCGTCGAAATGAAATGCTGGACCACCGGCGGCCAGATCGTGCCGGCGATGTAGTTGCCGGTTGCGGCCATTGCGACTGCGATGCCGCGGCGGCGCACAAACCAATGCGAGATGTCGGCCATTAATGGGCCGAAGCTGGCCGAGCAGCCGATACCGATGAGAAGGTGCGCGAACGCGACCTGCCACAGGCTCGACGACCATCCGGTTGCGAGATAGCCAGCCGACAATGTCAGCGTGCCGATTCCGAGCGGCACGGCGATGCCGTAACGGTCGGCAAGGCGTCCCATCAGCACGCCACCGCCGGCAAAACCGAACATCACCATGGTGAAAGGGAGGGCGGCTTCGGCGCGACTGACGCCAAAATCGGTTTGCAGGGAAGGCAAGGCCACCATGATGGACCACATGCCGACACCGCCGAGGGTCGAAATCAGGACCGCGACGGTGAGACGCAGCCACGCGGCCCTGGAATCGATGGGCGAACCGGCCTGGCTGGCGCCCCGTTGCAATGACGTCATGGAAAGTTATGTCCGGCTGTTGGCGGACCCGCTCCTAGCATTCTGTCAGGGGCGCGGCCACCGGCCCTTTATATGATGGGCCTCGCCGCCGGATGCCGGCGGCCTTATGGTAATTGGCGGAGCGAGTCGCCCGAATGGATGCCCTCAATCTTCCGCGTCCGGCCTGGATGAGCGAAGACCTTGTCCTGCTTGAAGAACAGGCGAGGCGATACATCGCCGACGAATTCGTGCCCAACATCGATCGCTGGCACGAGGCCCACATTTACGACCGCGATGTCTGGAACAAGGCTGGAGAATCAGGGCTGCTATGCGCGGCGATGCCGGAAGAATATGGCGGCGCCGGCGGGACTTTCGCGCATGAGGCCGTGATCAACCGCGAATTTGCCCTCGCAGGTTTTGATACTTTCGGTGCCCCGCTGCATTCGGGGATCGTGGCGCCCTACATCCTTCACTACGGCACCGAGGATCAGAAAAAACGCTGGCTGCCCAAGCTCGCGACCGGCGAAATGGTCGGGGCTATTGCGATGACGGAGCCCGGAACAGGCTCTGATCTGCAAGGCGTGCGCGCTTCGGCCAAGAAATCCGGCAACGGTTACGTTCTCAATGGTTCGAAGACCTTCATTACCAATGGCCAGCACGCCAACCTCATCATCGTCGTGGCCAAGACCGATCCGAAGGCGGGCGCCAAGGGCACCTCGCTGTTTGTGGTCGAGGCGGACGATGCGCAAGGTTTTCGGCGCGGCCGCAAGCTGAAAAAGCTCGGAATGGATTCGGCCGATACGTCGGAACTGTTCTTTGAGGATGTGCAGCTGCCGGCATCGAGCCTGCTAGGCACCGAAGAAGGGCAGGGCTTCTATCAGCTGATGAAGGAGCTGCCGCAGGAAAGGCTCATCGTCGCCGTGCACGCCGTCGCCATGATGGAACGAGCGCTGGCGCTCACCATCGATTATGTCAAGCAACGCAAGGCGTTCGGACAGGCCATTCTCCAGTTTCAGAACACCCAGTTCGAACTCGCCGAGTGCAAGACCGACACCACAATCGCCAAGGTCTTTCTCGACCATTGCATCGAGCAGCACGTCAAAGGCGAACTCGATACCGTCACGGCCTCAATGGCGAAATACCGCCTCACCGATACGCAAGGCAAAGTGATCGACCGCTGTCTGCAATTGTTCGGCGGGTATGGCTATATGGACGAATATCCGATCTCGCGCATGTACCGCGACGCGCGGGTTTTGCGCATCTATGCGGGCACCAACGAGATCATGAAGCTGATGATTGCGAGGAGTTTGTAATTCTTAGTCCCGCTCCCGAAGGGAGAGGGAAGGAGCAAGGAAATGGCCGACGCATTTATCTACGACGCCGTCCGCACTCCGCGCGGGCGCGGCAAGGCTGATGGATCGCTGCACGAGGTGACGGCCCTCAATCTCGCGGCGCAGGCGCTCGCGGCCGTGAAGGACCGCAACAAGCTCGATCCTGCGCTGGTCGACGATGTTGTCCTTGGTTGCGTCGATCCGGTCGGCGAAGCGGGTGGCGACATCGCGCGCGCCGCAGCTTTGGTCGCCGGCTTCGGCGACGGAGTGCCGGGCGTGCAAATCAATCGGTTTTGCGCTTCAGGTCTCGACGCGGTGAACTTCGCCGCGGCGGAAGTCATGTCCGGCCAGCATGAAATGACGATCGGCGGCGGCGCTGAAATCGATGAGCCGCATTGGCATCGGCGCGTCCGGGGGCGCCTGGCCGGTCGACCCGTCGATTGCCGTCGAAACCTACTTCCTGCCGCAGGGCATATCGGCCGACCTGATCGCGACGAAGTACGGATTTTCGCGCGACGATGTCGATGCCTATGCCGTCGAAAGCCAGAAGCGCGCCGCCAAGGCATGGGACGAAGGACGCTTCAAGAAATCAGTCATGCCGGTGAAAGATGTCAACGGGCTCACGATTCTTGCCAAGGACGAGCACATGCGGCCCAACACCACCATGCAGACGCTCGCCGCGTTGCAGCCGTCTTTCGTGCAGATGGGCGAGATGGCGGGTTTCGACGCCGTCGCCGTGCAGCGCTATCCGGAGGTCGAGGCGGTCAATCACGTGCACACGCCGGGCAACTCATCGGGCATTGTCGATGGTGCCGCGGCGGTGCTGATTGGCAGCAAAGCCGCCGGCAAGGCCGCCGGTCTCAAGCCGCGCGCCCGCATCCGGCAGTTCGCCAATATCGGTTCTGAGCCCGCGATCATGCTGACCGGGCCCATCCCGGTGACGGAGAAAGTCCTCAAGAACGCCGGCATGACCAAGAAGGACATCGATCTCTGGGAGCTGAACGAGGCCTTCGCTTCAGTCGTCCTGCGCTACATGCAGGCGCTCAACATTCCGCACGACAGGATCAACGTGAATGGCGGGGCCATCGCCATGGGTCATCCGCTCGGCGCGACCGGTGCCATGATCCTCGGCACCGTCCTCGACGAGCTCGAGCGGCGCGACAAGGCGACTGCACTGATCACGCTCTGCATCGGCGTCGGCATGGGCACTGCGACCATTATCGAGCGCGTCTGATGCCGAAGGTCGATATCGACAAGGTTCCGGTCGACGTTGCTACCGGTTATCCGCCGCCCTTCAACAAGGTGGTCGAAGGCCGCTCGCGCAAACGGCTTGGCCGTGCCGTCGGCCTCACGCATTTTGGCGTCAATATCTGTACGCTCACGCCGGGTGCGGCATCCTCGCAACGCCATTGGCACGAGAAGGAAGACGAGCTCGTCTATGTCCTGCAGGGCGAAGTCGTGCTTTGTGAGGATGAGGGCGAGACCGTGCTCAAGCCCGGCGATGCTGCGGCATGGAAAGCCGGCGTGCCGAACGGGCACTGCCTGGTCAATCGATCGAATCGCGATGCCATTTTCATCGAGGTCGGTACGCGCGCCGCCGGCGAACGTGCACATTATTCAGACATCGACATGATGGTGACGCGCGACGAAAAAGGTGCGCGCTACACGAAGAAGAACGGCGAACCGTACTGAGGGGGCCAGCGATGGCGAATTTCAAGATCGACGTCGACGCCGACGGAATTGCGCTCGTTACCTGGGATATGGCCGGCCGCTCGATGAACGTCATCGACGCATCCGTTACCGAGGAACTCTCGCAGATCGTCGAGAAGGTCGCGACCGACGCCGCGATCAAGGGCGCGGTGATCACCTCCGCCAAAGATGCCTTCTGCGGCGGCGCTGATCTCACAATGCTGGAACGCATGAGCGCGCTGTTTACCGACCTCTTCAAGCGCGAAGGCGAGGAGGCCGCCGCGAAAATGGTGTTCGACGAGAGCCGCAAGCTCTCGCTGCTCTACCGGCGGCTGGAAACTTCAGGCAAGCCCTGGGTTGGCGCGATCAACGGGACCGCCATGGGCGGCGGCTTCGAGCTTTGTCTTGCCTGTCACCACCGCATCGCCTCCGAAAATCCACGCACGCGGCTCGGTTTGCCCGAGGTCAAGGTTGGCCTGTTCCCCGGCGCCGGCGGCACGCAGCGCATCGCGCGCATGCTGCAACCGGCCGATGCGCTGCAATTTTTGCTCAAGGGCGATCAGCTCAATATCGACCGCGCCAAGGCAATGAAACTGATCGATGCCGTCGTCCCGGCCGCCGATCTCATCAAGGCGGCGAAGGACTGGATCAAGGCCGGCGGCAAGGCCAAGGCGCCGTGGGATACCGAAGGTTTCAGGCTGCCGGGCGGGCCTGTCTATTCCAAGGCCGGCATGATGACGTTCCCGGCCGCGAACGCGATCTACCGGCGCGAGACCTACGACAATTATCCGGGTGCACGGGCCATTCTCCAGGTTGTCTATGAAGGCCTGCAGTTGCCATTTGATACGGCGCTGCGGGTGGAGTCGCGCTGGTTCGCCAAGATCCTGCGCTCGCCGGAGGCGGCCGCGATGATCCGTTCGCTATTCGTGTCGATGCAGGATCTCAACAAGGGCGCGCGCCGACCGCCGAATGAGCCACCGACGACCTTGAAAAAAATTGGCGTGGTCGGCGCCGGCTTCATGGGCGCCGGCATCGCGCAGGTCACCGCCGCCGCCGGTCTACAGGTGGCGCTGATCGATCGCGATCAGGAAACCGCCGAAAAAGGCAAGGCCGGGCTGCACAAGGCACTGAGCGATCGCGTGATGAAAGGCCGCATGAAAGGCGCCGACCGCGACGAGCTGCTGGCGCGCATTTCGCCGAGCGGCGACTACGCGGCATTGAAGGATTGCGATCTCGTGATTGAGGCCGTGTTCGAGGACCGCAAGGTCAAATCCGAGGTGATCGCGAAAATTCAGGCGGTGATCGGCGATAAGGCAATTTTTGCGTCCAATACGTCGACGCTGCCAATCACCTCGCTCGCGTCCGAGTTCAAGGATTCGGCCCGGTTCATCGGCATCCATTTTTTCTCGCCGGTCGATCGCATGATGTTGGTGGAAATGATCATGGGCAAGCAGACGGGCAACAAGGCGCTTGCCGCCGCGCTCGACTACGTGCGCGCCATTCGCAAGACGCCGATCGTCGTCAACAACTCACGCGGCTTCTACACCTCGCGCGTGGTCGGCACATATATCCGTGAAGGTCATCTAATGCTCACGGAAGGCGTTCCGCCCGCAATGATCGAGAATGTCGGCCGCATGGCGGGGATGCCGGTTGGCCCATTGTCGCTCAATGACGAAGTGGCGGTCGACCTGGCCTGGAAAATCCTCAAGGCCACCGAGGCCGATCTCGGCGCCAAGGCTATCGACGCGCGGCAAAAGGTATTGCTGCGCGAGATGGTTGAAACGCGCGGCCGCTACGGCCGCAAGAACGGCAAGGGCTTTTACGATTATCCGGCGAACGGGCCGAAGAAATTGTGGCCCGGGCTTGCCGATTTTCAGCTCAAGAAGCTCGACCCGGACAAGATCGACATCGAGGAGCTCAAGCTGCGGCTGCTCGGTATCCAGGCGCTGGAGACCGCGCGCTGTTTCGAGGAAAAAGTGCTCACCGATGTGCGCGAAGCCGACGTCGGTTCCATTCTGGGATTCGGCTTTGCGCCGTTCTCGGGCGGGACGCTGTCCTGGATCGACATGATGGGCACCAAGCGTTTTGTCGAGCTGTGCCGGAAACTTGAGAAAAAATACGGGCCTCGATTTGCGCCCAACAAGCAGCTCATCGAGCTCGCCGACCATGGCGAGAGTTACTATCAGCGCTTCGCGCCGGCGAAGAAGAAAGAAGCGGCGTAACTTTTAGCCGTCATGGCCGGGCTTGTGCCGGCCAACCCAATTCACCGGGCACTGTCGTGCCGTCCCAAGTGAGATCGCCGGGACAGGCCAGGCGATGACGGGCGGCAAACCTTTGTGTCATTTTACGCAATCTTGTTTGCCTGGGTGCCCTTCCTATCTGTGCGCCATGGCACGGGTTTTCAGCGACGAATTTCCGCACCGGATCCACGGTTCCCACGACCACGCGTCGCGCCGCGCGGCGCTCAATCGTATCGACATGCTGTCGCGACTGTTCGACACCGCCTTCATCCTGCCGGGCACCAAATTTCGTTTCGGCATCGAAGCCGTGATGCGGCTTGTTCCGGGTATCGGCGACGCCGCGGCCTCGGCCCTGTCCTGCTACCTGCTGTATGAAGCGCACCAGCTCGACGTGCCGAAGCACGTGTTCGCGCGGCTCGTCACCAACGTGGCGATCGAAGGCGCTGTGGGGGCGATCCCGCTGCTCGGCGATCTTTTCGACGTCGGCTTCCGCGCCAATCGGCGCAACGTGGCAATTCTGAAAGAGCATTTCGAGCGCGAGGGGCTGCTGTGAGGCGTTCTACACCACCACCGTCAGCCTTTTTGCTGCGCGCGTGATGCCTGTATAGAGCCAGCGTTCGCGGCTGTCGGGAAACGCAAAACTTTCATCGAACAGAACCACGTCATCCCACTGCGAACCTTGTGCCTTGTGAACCGTCAGCACATAGCCGTAGTCGAACTCGTCGTAGGGCTTGCGGCGTTGCCAATCGACCTGCTCGATGCCGCCGGAAAAGCATTCCGGCCGAACGGACACCTTCACGCCGCGTGTCGCAGTCTCGTCATCGGGCAGCAGCCGCATGGTCATGATGCCGGTCTTCACGCCGCCTTTGCGCCCGCTGCACTCCTTCACGGTCCATAGACCGCCGTTGAACAGGCCCTTCTTTCGGTTGTTGCGCAGGCAGACAAGCTTGTCGCCGGCCGAAGGCATATCGCCCTCGAACCCGCGGCGCTCACGCATGCGTGCATTGTAGGAGCGGCGCGTGGCGTTGCGGCCGACCAGCACCTGATCGGCCTCGAGCACGCGCTGCGGATCGAGATCGCTCTTGCGCAGGACCTCGCTCTCGCCGTAGCGCCCGGGCTCGATATAGTCGCCGGCGCGGATATCCATCGACAGGCGCACGATCGGATCGTCCTGGGCCTGCCGATGCACTTCGGTGAGCATCGCGTCGGGCTCGGCCTCGGTGAAAAAACCGCCGCCCTGGATTGGCGGCAATTGCGCGGGATCGCCCAGCACCAGGACCGGCACGCCGAACGACAGCAGATCGCGGCCGAGCTCGGCGTCGACCATCGAGCATTCATCGATGATGATCAGCTCCGCCTTCGAGGCGGGCGCTTCGTCCCATAGGTCGAAGCTCGGGATTTCCTCACCGCTCTCGCGCGTCCGGTAAATCAGACCGTGGATGGTGGACGCACCGTGGCACCCTTTGCCGCGCATGACCGAGGCCGCCTTGCCGGTGAACGCGGCGAATTTTACCTCATTGTCGGCTTCATCGGCGATGTGCCGGGCGAGGGTGGTCTTGCCGGTGCCGGCATAGCCGAACAGCCGGAAGACCTGGGGATTCCCATTCGCACCGGGTTTGGCCTTGAGCCACGCGGAGACTGATTTGAGGGCGTCTTGCTGGTGGGGTGTGAACTGCGTCATTGCGCGCTGACCAATAAAGCATGCCGCAAATTTCTGAAAGAACAAAAAAAGAACAGTTGACGGCGAATGCCTTGTTTGACTATATTCCTATCACCTCACCGGGTGGCCTGACGCCGTCATGACGCGTTTCGGCAAACCGGAGAGGGGCGGCGCCCCGACAATGGGCGCTGTGGATGGAGCGCCCGGAGGGCGCCGAGCCCTTGCGCCAAAGGGCTCGCGCGCCTCGCCAAGGGCGCGCGGGCGGGACGCCAAGCCCGCCCAAAGGGCGCGCGCCAGCGCCCTGGCGCCCTCCCGGCGCTCCATTCCCCGTTTGGGGAAACGGAAAAGGGATGAGAGGCGCACCCCGCGCCTTCAACAACAGGGGTAATTCCGCACGCCCGTACTCCAGACGAAGGAACGCATGACCGACAAAGCAGAACCCGCGTCTCCCTCATTGCCCTTGCCGATGCCGCGTGCTTAACGTCGCCGCCTTTCCGCACATCGGAACTCTGAATGGCTCGTGACCAGATCGATATGACCCCCATCGAGACGCGCGACGAGCTCGTCGCCTGGCTCGAAACGGGGTGCAAGCCGAAAACGCAATTCCGGGCCGGCACCGAGCACGAGAAGTTCGCCTTCACCGTCGCCGATCACCGTCCGGTTCCTTATTCCGGCAAGCGCAGCATCCGCGCGCTGCTCGACGGCCTGCACGGCCTGCTCGGCTGGGAGCCGATCATGGAAGGCGACAACATCATCGGCCTGTTCGACGTCACCGGCGGCGGCGCGATTTCGCTGGAGCCGGGCGGACAGTTCGAACTCTCCGGCGCGCCGCTCGACAATGTGCATCAGACGGCGGCTGAGTTGATGGCGCATCTTGCGCAATTGCGCGAGGTGGCCAAGCCGCTCGGCATCGGTTTTCTCGGCATCGGCATGACGCCGAACTGGGCGCGCGCCGACATGCCGAAAATGCCGAAAGGCCGCTACAAGATCATGACCGCCTACATGCCGAAGGTCGGTACGCGCGGCCTCGACATGATGTATCGCACGTGCACCGTGCAGGCGAACCTCGATTTCGCGAGCGAAGCCGACATGGTCAGGAAACTGCGCGTGTCGCTCGCGTTGCAGCCGGTGGCGACCGCGCTGTTCGCCAATTCGCCGTTCACCGAAGGCAAGCCGAACGGCTTTCTCTCGTTCCGCTCGGAAATCTGGCGCGACACCGACAATCAGCGCGCCGGGATGCTGCCGTGGGCGTTCCAGGATGGCATGGGTTTCGAGCGTTATGTCGATTACGCTTTGGATGTACCGATGTATTTCGTCAAGCGCGGCGACAAGTACATCGACGTTTCCGGCAAGTCGTTCCGCGATTTCTTTGCTGGCAAGCTGGCGGCCTTGCCGGGCGAGCGCCCGACCATCTCAGACTGGGCCAATCACCTGAGCACGATCTTCCCGGAAGTGCGGCTCAAGCGTTATCTCGAGATGCGCGGCGCCGACGGCGGGCCGTGGCGGCGTTTGCCATCTCTCACCGCCTATTGGGTCGGTCTGCTCTACGACGACAACGTGCTCAATGCGTGCTGGGACATGGTCAAGGGGTGGACCGCCGAAGAGCGGCAGAAACTGCGGGACGATGTACCGAAGCTTGGCTTTAAGGCCGAAATCGGCAATCGCAATGTGTTCACGCTGGCGCAGGAGACGCTGCGGCTCTGCTCACGCGGGCTCGCAAGCCGCAAGCGGCTCGATCGCAACGGCCGCGACGAGACACGCTACCTGCGTCCGCTGGAAGAATCGATCGCGCGCGGCATCACACCGGCCGAAGAACTGCTCGGAGAAATTCCGTGGCGAGTGGAATGACTCGGTCGAGCCGATCTTCCAGGAATATGCGTATTAGCTATTCCGCCGCCTGCGCCGCTTCCGACAGGTTATCGAGCGAGGAGACGATGTGTTCCGCCAACGCATCGGCGAGCGCCGAACTTTCGTGCGCGTTGCGCACCAGCCCGACGCGGCAGCTCGGCAGATCGGGGAAGCCGTCGGAGGGGGACAGGACGCGCATGCCGGGGCGCAATCCGGATTCTGGCAGCACCGAGACGGCGAGGCCGGCGAGCACGGCAGCAGCGACCGCACCGGCATTTGAGCTCGAGTACAAGATGCGAAACGGACGCCCGATCGCTTCAAGCCGCTCGATCGCGGTGCGCCGCCAGACGCAGCTCGGGCGGCCAAGCGCGATCGGCAGGCGTTCCTCGAGATGAGTCGAATGACGGTTCGACGTCACCCACAACAGGCGCTCGCGCCGGAATGTTTCCGAGGCGCGCTTGCTTTCGCAATTGGTGACGATGGCGAGGTCGATCTCGTTGGCGTCGATGCGCTCCAGCAGGTCGGCCGACGGCTCGCAGAGGACGCTCAGTTCGACGGCGGGGTAGCTGTGCGAGAAGCGCGCCATGATCTCCGGCAAATAGCGGTCCGCGTAATCGTCGGGAACGCCGAGCCGGACTCGGCCGGACAACTCGCCATCCGAAAACGCGGCGAGTGTTTCGACGTTGAGCTTGACGATACGCCGGGCGTAATCGAGCAGGCGCTGCCCGTCATCGGTCAGCTTCGAGGCCCGCCCGTCGCGCGCGAAAATCGCGCGCTCCAGCCGTTCTTCCAGCCGCTTCATTTGCATCGAGACGGCCGACTGGGTCTTGTTCACCACCTCGGCGGCTTTGGTGAAACTGCCGGTCTCTGTGATCGCGATGAAGGTGCGCAACTGGTCGATATCAAGCATTGCGGCCATGGTGGTGCTCCTGGGCAGCGGTTTTAAGTCCAATCCGGGGGCGGCGGCCCCGATAAGCCGGATTTGCCGGGTGGTTACTTATATCACTATTCCTGATTGGTCAGATTAAAAACATTCGTTTCACTAATCAATCCCCGCAGTGCAATATTCGTCATCCAGAGGAATCGGGTGGGGGTTTCGGGTGGTTCCGCGCGGCGCCAGAAGCGATTTTGGCGGCTTGGGCCACCAACTGGAATGGAGACTGACGATGAACGCCAAATACGCCGTTTTGCCCGTCGCCGGCGGCACGCTGGTCCGGGTATTCGCGTCAGTGCTGGCTTTCCTGACGCGCTGGGTCAAGGAACTGGTCACGGCGCTCAGGCACCGCCGGCAGGCCAATGTGTTGGCCGGCCTCGATCGTCGGATGCTCGCGGATATCGGCATTACCCGCGCCGACGTGCGCGACGCCTTTTCCGAGCCGTTTTGGGACGACCCGACAGCACTTTTGCGCGAGCGCGCGCTGGAGCGCCGGATCAACCATGCAGTGAGACGCGCCGAATTCGACATCGGCGCACGCCGGTCGCCGCACGATCTGCGCAAGGCGTCCTGACGAATAATGGCGTCCTGACGAATAAGTGAAACGGCCGATCCCTCTCATCGGCCGCTCGATCCGACACCCGCGATCATCCCCTCTCGCGGCCGGATCCCGCGCCCGCCGGCCCCTCCGGCGGGCGCTTATTCTTTTTGCATTCCCGCAAAGCTGAGCGCGCTCCACACCTGCCCAATCGCCGGCGGGTGCGTTAACATGCAAACGGGGCAGGCTAACCGACTGTCGAATTCGATCGGGCGCGCATGCAAATTTCGAGCAGGGTGTGGATCGCGCTTGCATTGGCGGTGCTGGCGCTTTCTGGCCAGGCGTTTGCCCAGACCGGATTCGACCGCCGCGGCGGCGACTACCTCAGGTTTGAAATTCGCAGCGGCGATCCCGCAGTCTGCGCCACGCGGTGCGAGCGCGACGCGCGCTGTCACGCCTGGGCCTTCTCTTTCCCGCGCACGGAAAATGCAGTCGCCGCTTGCTGGCTGAAGAACCGCGTGCCGCCGCGGACCGAGGACAGTTGCTGCGTTTCAGGTGTTCGCGGCGCAGGTGTGGTCACGCCGCGCAAAGGCCCGATCGAATATTCCATCGATCGGCTCGGCGGCGACTATCGCAATCTGGAGGTCGCGACCGATCCCGGCGGCGCACCTTGCAAGGCTGCGTGTGAGGCCGAGAACAAATGTCGGGCCTGGACCTATGTGCGGCCCGGCTACATCGGACCTGCGGGACATTGCTATCTCAAGGACAAGATCCCGCGTCCGCGCCACAAGCCGTGCTGTATCTCCGGGGTCGTGCGCTAGGTCTCAGCGGACCGCCGTGAAGAAGCGCGACAGCCGCAGGCCGGAAGGCCATTCCGTTATTGGCCGATGCCTGACACCGAGATCCCACGAGCCGACAACGGCGTCAACGCGGCCAACAAGGTCTTCGACCGGCAAAAGTCCGACGCCGCCCGCACGCACGGGAACGCGGCTGTCGGCCGAGTTGTCGCGATTGTCTCCCATGACAAACAGCCGATCGGCCGGCACGACCAGATCGGGCATGTCATCCAGCTCGCCGCGCGCGAGCGTCTTGAAGATCGGATGTTCGTATCCGCCCGGCAATGTCTCGATATAGCGCGCGGCCGAAACAGCGCTGCCGTCTTCGATCTCGGCTTGGCCGATGCCGCTCTGACGAATGCCGACCGGCGTACCGTTGATCGAAACGCGGCCATTCCGCAGGCTGATGCGGTCGCCCGGCAGGCCGATCACGCGTTTGACCCAGACCTGCGAACGGTCGCCGGGCCAACGGAAAACGACAACATCGCCGCGTTTCGGAAGCGCCGCGAGAACGCGCGAAGTGTTCGGCAACACCACGAAAGAGGGTAGCGAAGCGGCGCTGTAGCCATATGGATATTTTGTTGCCAGTAACTCGTCGCCGATCAGAAGCGTCGGCTCCATCGAACCGGACGGCACATAGAATGGTTCTGCGATCGCAGTTTTCGCGGCAAGCACGATCAGTACGATCACGGCAATATCCGCGATGTTCTTGATCCAGACGCCGATGCCTGGCTTTTTCGCCATGTGTATTAACTCCACAGCTACGCGGTGCCACCCACCGTGATTTTGTCCATGCGCAGGCTCGGCTGGCCAACGCCAACGGGAACGCCTTGGCCGTTTTTCCCGCAAGTCCCAATGCCGGGATCGAGCGCGAAATCATTGCCGATCATGGAAATGCGATGCAAATCGGTGGGCCCATTGCCGATCAGCATGGCGCCCTTGACCGGTGCACCGACTTTGCCATTCTCGATCTTGTAGGCCTCCGTGCACTGGAATACGTATTTTCCGGACGTGATGTCGACCTGACCGCCGCCAAAGCTGACGGCGTAGAGACCGTTTTTCACCGAAGCGATGATTTCTTTCGGATCGTGTTTGCCGGCGAGCATGTAGGTATTGGTCATGCGCGGCATCGGCACATGCGCGTGCAACTCGCGCCGGCCATTGCCGGTCGGCTTCATACCCATCAGCCGTGCGTTCTGCCGATCCTGCATGTAACCGACCAGGATGCCGTCCTCGATCAAGACCGTACGATGGGTTGGCGTACCTTCATCGTCGATGGACAATGATCCGCGGCGCGCCTGAATCGTACCATCGTCGACGACGGTTACTCCCTTTGCCGCAACCTGCTGGCCCATCAGTCCCGCGAAGGCCGAGGTTTTTTTGCGGTTGAAATCGCCTTCGAGGCCGTGACCGACGGCTTCATGCAGCATCACGCCGGGCCAGCCGCTGCCGAGGACAACATCCATTTCGCCGGCGGGGGCGGAAACCGCCCCAAGATTCACCAATGCCTGGCGGACCGCCTCATCGACTGCTCCTTGCCAAGCGGAGGGCTCGATCAGTCGTTGAAAACTTTCGCGCCCGCCAAATCCGTAGCTGCCCAATTCCTGGCGATCGCCTTCTCCGACGACAACCGATACATTGAGCCGCACCATCGGACGAATGTCGCGATACGTTTCTCCATCGCCGCGCAGGATTTCCGCGACCTGCCAGCTTGCGGCCACGCTGGCTGTGACTTGCCGCACGTGCGGATCCTTCGCACGCGCGTAGGCGTCAATCGATTCCAGGAGCTTTACCTTCGCATCGAACGCCGGAGCGCCGAGCGGGTTCTCGTCGCTATAGAGCTTGCGATTGGTCCGGCCTGGCGCTTCGGCATACGTTCCGCTATGGCCGCCTTTGACCGCGCGCACAGCCTCTGCCGCGCGCGCAAGCGCACCCTCCGATAGGTCCGACGCGTGGGCATAGCCGACCGCCTCGTCTTTGACCGAGCGCAGACCGAAGCCTTGCACCGTGTCGTAGGTCGCCTGCTTGAGCCGGCCGTTGTCGAAGGTCAGGGCTTCGGCCTGGCGATATTCAAGAAACAGTTCGCCATCATCGGCGCCTTCCAGTCCACGTCCGATCAACTGACGCACCTTGCCTCGCTCAAGACCGGCGCGGTCGAGGAGGGATGAAATGGCTGGGTCCATGGATCGGCTCCGGGCTGGCTCTGCCACATCAGATAAGGCGCAGCCGGCGATTTGGCGAGGGCCGGTTGAAACGTCCTAACCCACACCAATCATTCAGCTAAAAATGGCGAAAAACGCAGTGCAACCCCTGTGGAATTTCGCCAAAGAGTTGTCAGTGCGCCGATCGGGCTAGGGCAACTTGTCATAGCCCTCGCCAAAGCCAGCGAGGCTCATGGGGAAGCCGATACCTTCCTCGGGAGTCTGGAAGATAATGAACGTGGCGGTCTTGGCGGTGCGCAGCTTTTTGATCAGCTCATCGTCCATGACGACTTCGGCGATACAACCGTTCGGCAGGCAACGCACGAAACCGGCCCGGCCGATGTCGGCTTGGTCGATCTTGAGCCCGAGGCCTGACGGCAGCAGGACCCCGAGCGGGGCAACGACCCGCATGAGCCGGCTCTTTGCGTCGGCAGTCTTGAGGACGATCACGGTCAAGCCGACATTGGCACGATCTTCCGCGGTGACGCTTTGGATCAGCGCGCATTGTTCGGTCTTGGCACCCGGCGGCGTGTCACAGCGAATTTGCCAGTCCTTGTGCACAGATTTGACGGCGCCCTGAGCCAGCGCATTTTCGGCAGGGACCAGAGCTAACAGCGCAGCCCATACCATCGTGCCGCGTCGCGCCGCGTCCAAAAGGGTCTGCCAGCCATGCTTGAAATTTTCCATGGTTCGATCCCTAGGCATCCGCTTAGGCCCTAGAGGCAAGCAAATCGCGGCCCGGACAGTATTTTCATCTGCCTCGTTGGGCCATGCCCGGACTAATCCTGTCAAGCGATGCCTATTGGACATCGGCGCCTTTTGTTGCGCCGCCGCGCCGGAAAGGTGTGCCGAAGGACGATTTTAGGCACGCCGTTTGTCGCATGGTGGACGGTATGAGGCGCATTGCGGGAGGGCTGGAATTGTGGTTTGAGAGGCCGGGATTTCCCCCCGTCCCGCAGCATCGCCCAAGCTGCCACGCCCGTGGCAATGCCGTGCTCAGCGGGTCGCGCCGAACATCATGCCTGTGGTGGGCGGCAAAAGGGGCCTGAGCAAGGCCGTTTTTCTCGTCGAAGGAGCGCATTAGACAATGCTGGTGCTCAAGCGGGTGATCGCATTCATCGTCGCAAGCGCGACGATATTTGGCGCGGGCGCGGTGCTGGCCGCGACAGGCCAACCGGAACCGTGGCAGCTCGGCCTGCAAAAGGGCGCCACCCCCGTGATGGACGACATCATCTGGTTCCACGATTTTCTGTTGTGGGTCATTACGGCCATCGCCGTTTTCGTCCTGGCGCTGCTTGTCATTGTGGTGGTGAAGTTCAACGCGCGCAGCAATCCGGTTCCCTCCCGCACCACCCACAACACACTCATTGAAGTTCTCTGGACAGTCGTTCCGGTCCTTATTCTGGTGACGATCGCCGTGCCATCTTTCCGGCTGCTGTTCTACCAGCTCAACATGCCGAAGGCGGACCTGACGGTTAAAGCAACGGGCAAGCAGTGGTTCTGGAGCTACAGTTATCCGGACAGCAAGTTCGAATTCAATTCGCTGATGGTGCAGGAAAAGGATCTCAAGCCCGGTCAGCCACGCTTGCTTACCGTCGACAACGAGATGGTCGTGCCGGTGAACAAAGTCGTGCATGTGCTCACGACCGGCGCCGACGTCATCCACTCATTTGCCGTCCCGTCGTTTGGCATCAAGATCGACGCCATCCCGGGCCGCATCAACGAGACCTGGTTCAAGGCCGAGCGCGAAGGCACATATCACGGTCAGTGCTCGGAGCTTTGTGGCAAGGATCACGCCTTCATGCCGATCGTGGTGCACGTGGTAAATGAAAAAGATTACACGGCCTGGCTTGACCAGGCGAAGAAAAAGTATGCAAGCGACGACAGTAACCCGACCGCAGTAGCCGCGGTTGGCGAAACGAAATGACGGTTACGTGGGCGACAATGACGAGGTCGAAGGACAATAACGATGGCTAGCAACACGGCTGCAGCGCACGGCGCCCACGAGGCTCACGAGCATCATCCGACGGGATGGCGGCGCTTTGTGTATTCGACGAACCACAAGGACATCGGCACGATGTACCTGGTGTTCGCGTTGGGTGCGGGTGTGGTCGGCGCTGTGTTGTCGATCTGTATCCGCCTCGAATTGCAGAACCCGGGCATTCAGTTCTTTCCGAGTTCGCACGAATTCGACGTGTTTACGACTGCGCACGGCCTCATCATGATCTTCTTCATGGTGATGCCGGCGATGATCGGTGGCTTCGGCAACTGGTTTGTGCCGCTGATGATTGGGGCGCCGGACATGGCGTTTCCACGCATGAACAACGTCTCGTTCTGGCTGCTGCCGGCCTCGTTCGCGCTGCTGATAACTTCGGCATTTGTGGAAGGCGAACCGGGTTCGCATGGCGCCGGCACGGGCTGGACTTTGTACGCGCCGCTCTCAACGAGCGGGCATCCAGGTCCCTCGGTCGACTTCGTCATTCTGTCGCTGCATCTGGCCGGTGCCTCGTCGATTCTGGGCGCCATCAACTTCATCACCACTATCTTCAACATGCGTGCACCCGGCATGACGCTGCATAAAATGCCGCTGTTCGTGTGGTCGATATTGGTGACAGTTTTCTTGCTGCTATTGGCACTGCCGGTTCTCGCCGGCGCCATCACGATGCTGCTGACCGATCGTAACTTTGGCACCACTTTCTTTTCGGGTGAAGGCGGTGGCGACCCGATCCTGTTCCAGCACTTGTTCTGGTTCTTCGGTCATCCGGAAGTGTACATCCTGATTTTGCCGGGCTTCGGCATGGTCAGCCAGATTGTCGCGACCTTCAGCCGCAAGCCCGTGTTCGGGTATCTCGGCATGGCTTACGCCATGGTCGCCATCGGCGGCATCGGCTTCGTGGTCTGGGCGCATCACATGTACACGGTCGGAATGTCGACCGGTGCACAGGCTTATTTCATCGCCGCAACGATGGTGATTGCGGTTCCGACCGGCGTGAAGATCTTTTCCTGGATCGCAACCATGTGGGGCGGTTCGATCGAGTTCAAGACGCCGATGTTGTGGGCGCTTGGCTTTATTTTCCTCTTCACTGTGGGCGGCGTTACGGGCGTTGTTCTGGCCAACGCCGGCGTCGATCGCGTGTTGCAGGACACTTACTACGTCGTGGCGCATTTCCACTATGTCCTGTCACTTGGTGCGGTCTTCGCCATCTTCGGCGGCTGGTACTACTGGTTCCCGAAAATGAGCGGATACATGTACAACGAGACCATCGGTAAGCTGCATTTCTGGGTGACCTTTATCGGTGTGAACCTTGTCTTTTTCCCACAGCATTTCCTTGGTCTGGCCGGGATGCCGCGCCGATATGTCGACTATCCGGATGCGTTCCACGGTTGGAACATGGTCTCGTCTTACGGTTCTTATATTTCCGGCTTTGGCGTCGTTATCTTCTTCTTCGGTTTGATCGAGGCCTTCGTGAAGAAACGGGTCGCGGGCAACAATCCATGGGGTGTCGGTGCGACCACGCTCGAGTGGACGCTGTCGTCGCCGCCGCCGTTCCACCAGTTCGAAACGCTGCCGCGGATCAAATAGGAGTTCGGCGTAGCTCATGTCGCTCGTCAGCGAAGGCGCAGATTTTCGCGGGCCGCTTACCGCAGGCGGCCAGGCGGAGCCCAGCATCGCGACGGTTGGCGACTACATTGCGCTTATGAAGCCGCGGGTTATGTCGCTCGTGGTCTTTACGGCGCTGGTGGGCCTGGCTGTTGCTCCCGGCTCTTTGCATCCCGTCACCGGATTTACCGCATTGCTTTGCATTGCCGTCGGAGCGGGTGCGGCCGGTGCGCTCAACATGTGGTACGACGCCGACGTCGATGCCATCATGACGCGGACAGCACGTCGGCCGGTGCCGATGGGACGGGTCCAGCCTGGTGAGGCGCTTGCTTTCGGACTGACGCTCGGTTCGTTCGCGGTCGTGGTGCTCGGCCTGCTCGTGAACTGGCTCGCTGCGGCGCTGTTGGCTTTCACGATCTTTTTTTACGTCGTCATCTACACGGTTTGGCTCAAGCGCCTGACCTCGCAGAACATCGTGATCGGCGGTGCCGCAGGCGCCTTTCCGCCGATGATCGGCTGGGCCGCGGTAACCGGCTCATTGTCGTTTGAGCCCATTCTGTTGTTCCTGATCATCTTCTTCTGGACACCGCCGCATTTCTGGGCGCTCGCACTTTATCGCACGGACGATTACGCCCGTGCGGGCGTGCCCATGCTGCCGGTAGTGGCGGGCGATCCCACTACGCGCCTGCAGATTCTGCTTTACACATTGCTCCTGGTGCCGCTCGGCGTCGCACCTTGGCTGCTCGGTTATGCCGGGCTTCTTTACGGCGCGACCGCTATGATGAGCGGTGCGATCATGTTGGCGCTGGCCTGGAAAGTATACGGCGAGCGTCGCCCCGAGGACCGCGCCAGCCGCAACCTCTTTGCCTTTTCAATTCTGTATCTCTTCTTGTTGTTTGCGACGCTTCTGGTCGAGCGTGGATGGGGCGGGCTGCTTGCTCGTTTGGCGGCGTGAGCACGGATATCGTGATGAAACATCAACGCGACGACGACGGCATCGTCCTCACTGAGGCGCAGAAGCGCGCACGGCGTTCCCGTTCGATCGCTATCGCGTTCGCGCTTGCTGCCCTGGTCGTATTGTTTTACGTCATGACACTGGTCAAGGGACCGGGCGTCCTGATCCGGCCTATTTGAGCGACAAGCCGATGACCAAATCCGTTCGCCACTCCGATAAAAACCTCATGCGGCGCGATATCCTGGTTGCCGCATGCTGTGGTGCAGTTGTTGCGGGAATGGTGGGGGCAGCTTATGCCGCAGTGCCGTTTTACAACTGGTTCTGCAAAACAACCGGCTTTGGCGGCACCACGCAAGTGGCGGAACGGGCGCCCGATCATGTTCTTGATCGCACGATCACCATCCGGTTTGATTCCAATGTGGCATCGGGCTTGCCCTGGAAATTCCAGCCGGAGCAGAATTCCATAAAGGTGCGCATCGGCGAGGTGGCGACTGTCCACTACAAGGTCATCAACGAAGCCGCCCGCCCGATTGCCGCTCAGGCCTCCTACAATGTCTCGCCGCTCACGGTTGGGGCCTATTTCAACAAGATCAACTGCTTCTGCTTTATCGAGCAGCGCCTGAACGCAGGCGAAACGCGCGAGATGACCGTCGTGTTCTACGTTGATCCGTCGATTGCGAAAGATCACGATCAGGATGATCTCAGCACCATAACTCTGTCCTATACTTTTTACCGGCTGCGCGAGCCGGATCGCCCGGTTGCCGAAGCGCCGGACAAGACCTCAAGCAAGCTTTAAACGGAGACGACGATGGCTGAGGCCCACACCAACAATCACGATTATCACCTGGTCGCTCCGAGTCCTTGGCCGGCCGTCGGGTCTATTTCTGCGTTCATCACGGCGGTGGGCGGCATCTCCTGGATGCATCACCTGTATCCCGCCGCGCCGCTGGTGTTTGGCATCGGCACCATGGGCATTCTTTATACGTTCGTCGCCTGGTGGCGCGATGTGATACGTGAGGCTCAATTCCAGGGCTTCCACACGCGCGTTGTACAGATCTCACACCGCTACGGGATGATCCTGTTCATCGCCTCCGAGGTGATGTTTTTCGTCGCGTGGTTCTGGGCCTATTTCAACACAGCCCTGTTTCCTGGCGAAGCCCATGATGTGGGCCGGCTTGCCGTGACCGGTGGCGTGTGGCCGCCGAAAGGCATCGAGACGTTTGATCCCTGGCATCTACCGTTGCTCAACACGCTGATCTTGCTGACCTCGGGTACCACCGTAACTTGGGCGCATCACGCGCTTTTGGAAAACGACCGCAAGGGTCTAAAGTGGGGCCTGATCATCACGGTCCTGCTGGGGCTCACCTTCACTTGTGTGCAGGCCTACGAGTACTCGCACGCCGCCTTTCATTTCAGCGGCAATATCTACGGCGCTACTTTCTTCATGGCGACCGGCTTTCACGGCGCCCACGTCATCATCGGATCGATATTTCTGATCGTCTGTTTGGTGCGTGCGATGGCCGGGCACTTCACTCCGACGCAGCATCTGGGCTTCGAATTTGCCGCCTGGTACTGGCACTTCGTCGACGTGGTGTGGCTGTTCTTGTTCGCCTGCATATATGTCTGGGGCGCTGGTGTGCCGCATCCGGAGTAACCATTTGCAAATGGTCAAAAGGGAAGGGCGGCGTCATCACGCCGCCCTTTTGTTTTGGTGTTTTCAATCATGACCGGGGAAGCATCGAAGGAAACATTGCCGATCGCCCGAGGCTTGCGCGGCCGTTGCCCGCGCTGCGGCCAGGGCCGGCTGTTTCGCGGGTTTCTTTCATTGCAGCCGGCGTGCGAACATTGCGGTCTTGGCTACGGTTTTGCCGACGCAGGCGATGGCCCGGCGGTATTTGTGATTCTCATCGGAGGCTTCATCGTCGTGTTCGCCGCCCTGTTCACCGAAATTTCGTATCAGCCGCCGTATTGGCTGCATGCCGCTTTGTGGTTGCCGTTGATCTTGATCGTGACGCTCGCTCCGCTGCGCGTGGTCAAGGGCTTACTGATAGCGCTGCAGTACCACCACAAGGCAGCGGAAGGTCGCCTCGAACGACGGGGTGATGGATGAAAAAGGCGCGACCCACACGCCGGGGCGACATCCTTGACGCGACCGTCGCCGTGTTCGCCTGTATTCTGATCCTGAGCGGGTTCGGGATCTGGCAACTTGACCGCAAGACCTGGAAGGAAAATCTGATCGCAACGCTCAATGCACGGCTTGGCAGCGCGCCGAAAGATTTGCCGCCGCGCGCGAGTTGGTCGCGTCTGCGTGAGGATAGCGATGAATTCCGCCGCGTCGCATTTCCGGCAGAATTCCTCGATGGCGAAGAGGCGCTGGTCTACACCGCCGGTTCATCCTTGCGTCCCGACGTGAAGGGCCCTGGCTATTGGGTGTTTGCGCCGGCGCGTCTTGCCGGGGGCAGTATCATCCTCATCAATCGTGGATTTGTCCCGGACGATCGCAAGGATCCAGCGACACGCGCCGAGGGCGCCCCGCATGGCATCGTGGACTTCGTCGGGGTCATGCGCTGGCCGGAGAAGCGCAATTCCTTCACGCCGCCGGACGACCCGGATAAGGGTGTCTGGTACCTACGAGATTCAAATTCGATCGCTGCAGCCAAGAAGTGGGCGACCGCCGCGCCGTTCTATATCGATCAGGAAGAGCCGGCGCCGACCGGGGGTTTTCCGAAACCTGGCAAGCTCGAAGTGCATTTGACCGACAATCACCTGCAGTATGCCATCACCTGGTTCGGGCTCGCGTTGGCGCTCGCCGGGGTCTATGTCGTCTGGCTCGCGCGCCGTCTTTTTGGGCGGAAATAGCGTTTCTTGTGAAAGCGCCTGCACGAGGCTACTGTGCGGCTGCGAATATCGGCGCAACCAGATCGTAAAACCAAACTGAATCAATGCGTTATGTCTCGACGCGGGGCGAGGCTTCCCCACTCGATTTTGTCGATGTGATGCTCGCGGGTCTTGCCCGCGACGGCGGCCTCTATGTCCCGGAACGCTGGCCGACGCTCGACCGCACCACGATTCAGAGTTTTGCCGGAAAGCCCTACGCCGAGGTCGCGGTCGACGTGATCCGCCCCTTTGTGGGAAATGGAATTGCAGAGGCTGACCTCGCGCGCATGGCGCAGGAGGCCTACGGCACCTTTCGCCATCCTGCGGTGGCGCCCCTAACCGAGCTCAATCCGAACCTTTTCGTGCTTGAACTGTTTCATGGGCCGACACTCGCCTTCAAGGATCTTGCGATGCAGCTGGTTGCGCGGCTGATGGATCATGTTCTGCATCAACGCAGCGAACGCACCACCATTGTTGTGGCAACATCGGGCGATACGGGCGGGGCGGCCGTCGAAGCGTTCCGAAGCCGCGCACAATCGGACGTAGTGGTTCTATTTCCGCAAGATCGTATTTCTGACGTGCAGCGCCGGATGATGACCACCGTGCCCGATTCGAATGTGCACGCGCTCGCCATACAAGGGACGTTCGACGATTGCCAAGCGCTTGTGAAGGCGATGTTCAATCATCATGCGTTCCGCGATCGTGTGCGCCTCTCCGGTGTCAATTCCATCAACTGGGCGCGCATCGTCGCCCAGACGGTCTACTATTTTACGGCCGCAGTCGCATTGGGGGCACCTCACCGAAAGATAGCTTTTACCGTGCCGACCGGGAATTTTGGCGACGTCTATGCCGGCTATGTCGCTTCGCGAATGGGATTGCCGATCGATCGTCTGGTGGTGGCGACCAACGTGAACGACATTCTTGTCCGGACTTTCGCTACAGGCACATACGAAATACGCGACGTCATTGCGACGACGTCGCCGTCAATGGACATTCAGGTGTCCTCCAATTTCGAACGTCTCTTGTTCGATGCCTATGGACGAGATGCGAGCGCGGTACGGACTCTGATGGGGTCGCTGGCGCAGTCTCGCCGCTTCGCGCTGTCAGCGCAGGCTCTCAAGGAATTGCGTGCGATGTTTACTGCTGACCGAGCTGACGAACAGGAGAGCGCGGCAGAAATGCGCGCCTGGATGCGGGAAGCAAATTATTGTGTGGACCCCCACACTGCTGTCGCTTTGGCGGTGGCCGAAAAGGAAACACGCGACCCATCAATACCGATGGTGGTCCTCTCAACGGCGCATCCCGCAAAATTTCCGGATGCGGTCAAAACCGCTTGCGGCATTGTGCCGGCATTGCCAGATAAGCTTGCCGACTTGGGCGCGCGCAAAGAGCGCGTCACAGTACTGCCGGCGGATCAGGTGGCTGTAGAACGGTTTGTGATGTCGGTTTCGCGTGCGGCACGTGAAGGAGCAGCGGCATGAGCGTTGAAGTGACTCGTCTTCCCTCCGGTCTCTCGGTCGTGACCGATCGGATGTCTCATCTTGAAACGGCTTCGCTCGGCGTATGGATCGGATCGGGCAGTCGGAACGAGAAGCCAGACGAGCATGGAATTTCTCATCTGCTCGAACACATGGCTTTCAAAGGTACCAAGCGGCGCACCGCGCGGCAGATCGCGGAAGCAATCGAGGCGGTGGGCGGGGATCTGAATGCTGCAACGAGCGCGGAATTGACGGGCTATTTTGCACGTGTGTTGAAGGCCGATGTGCCGCTCGCGCTCGATGTATTGTCTGACATCCTGTCTGAGCCGACCTTCGATGCGGAGGAGCTGCGACGTGAGCAAAACGTGATCGTGCAGGAAATCGGCGCAACTGAGGATGCTCCTGACGACCTTGTCTTCGATCGACTTCAGGAAATGGCGTTTCCGCAACAACCTATCGGCCGCTCCATTCTCGGCACGCCGGAGACGGTGCGTTCATTCAGTCCGGCGCGCCTGCGGAGCTACCTTTCACGCAATTATCGCGCCCCCAACATGGTGGTCGCTGCGGCCGGGGCCGTCGAGCACGACGCGATCGTTGCCGATGTCGACAAGCATCTCGCCGCTTTTACGGGGCCAGCCGCGCCCGCGCCGGAACCCGCGCATTTCGGCGGCGGAACACGTGTGGAAACCCGCGAACTCGAGCAAGTGCACATTGCGATGGCACTGCAAGGATTACCCGTGTGCGATGATCAACTCTACAGCCTGCAAGTGTTCACAAGCGTGCTCGGCGGCGGTATGTCGTCGCGGTTGTTCCAGGAAGTGCGCGAAATTCGCGGCTTGTGTTACGCCATCCATGCATTTCACATGCCGTTTGCCGACACCGGATTGTTCGCGCTTTATGCCGGTACGGACGAGGCTGACGCGCCCGAGCTCATGCGCGTTGTGATCGAGCAGATCGGCAATGCTACGGAAACGTTGAACGAAACCGAGGTTAATCGCGCCAAAGCCCAGATGAAGGCAGGGCTGTTGATGGCGCTGGAAAGCTCCGAGGCCCGTGTCGGCCAACTTGCCAGGCAGATGCTTGCTTATGGCCGCCCGATGCCGCTCGAGGAAATTGTGGCCAAGGTTGATGCCGTAACGATTGAAACTGCGCGCGCTGCCGGTCGCGCCCTCATGGGCCGTGCCAAGCCGGCGATTGCCGCGCTCGGACCCGGCAACGGTCTTGCAAGCACGGCCGCGATCGCTGAAAGTCTCCTTCGCCGCGCGGCCTGACCCGCACCCGGCCGACATTGTCCATGGCGTTTTTCAGGACCGTCAGTTCCAGCGAGCCAATACCGGGAATCACCGGGGCCGGCGTAACCTTGCGCGCGCCGCAAAGCGGCGACTTCGCTGAATGGGTGGCCTTACGCGAAGCAAGCCGCAACTTCCTCACGCCCTGGGAGCCGACCTGGCCGCCGGACGATCTTACGCGCGGCGCGTTTCGCCGCAGGCTCAAGCGATATGCCGAGGATCAACGCGGCGACCTGGCTTATGCGTTTTTGATTTTCCGCAACGACGATAACGCGATGGTCGGGGGGTTAACGCTCGCCAATATTCGGCGAGGTGTTGCCCAGGCTGGCAGCATTGGATATTGGGTCGGTGCACCTTTCGCGCGAAAGGGCTATATGACAGCGGCGGTTCGAGCGCTGATACCATATAGTTTCACGACGCTGCGGCTGCACCGTTTGGAAGCAGCCTGCATCCCCGACAACTCGGCTTCGATCCTCTTGTTGGAAAGAACCGGTTTCCGACGCGAAGGCTATGCCAGAGGCTACTTATGCATCAACGGAATCTGGCAGGATCATTTGCTATATGCGCGACTTCGAGATGATGCCGGTTGAAATTCATTTTTAAAAACGACCGAAAGAGACGAAACAAAAATAACCGGAGAAGCAGTCGAACTATGCGGGTAAATACTGGCGTTACAGTCGTGTTGGGTCTGTCGCTGCTTGGCGGCTGCGGCTCTACCAATCTGTTCAGTACCTCGGCCCTTGATTTGTTCAGTACATCGTCGAAGGCGACTACCGGCGGCGCCGAGACTGGCTCCGGGCCTGCCACCGATGTCGAGTGTCCCGAGATCAAAGTGCGTTCCGGCGCAGCGACCTTGATGATCGGGAGTAAGCCTGGTGAAGGCGAGCCATCTGCTGTTGATCTCCGCTATCAAGCCACGATCGTTCGTACGGCGCGCGAATGTCAGGTAAATTCCGGACTCATGATGATGAAAGTCGGTATCGAAGGCCGGGTTATTACAGGCCCCGCTGGTGGACCTGGAACGATCGATGTCCCGCTCCGCATTGCGGTGGTTCATGATGGCATCAATCCGAAAACTATTGTGTCGAAATTTGCGCGTGTGCAGGTGACCGTTGCAAGCGCGGTTGACCGCGTGCCCTTTACACACATTGATTCTGAAATCTCATTCCCGCTGCCGCAGCCCTTGGCGGATATCGATGCTTATGCGGTTTATGTCGGTTTCGACCCGATGGGCGCGCAGCAGGAAAAAAAGAAACCGGCAGTCAAGCCGAAACCGAGATCGCCTGCGAAACCGCGTCAAAGCTGAATCAAGGGCGCGCAGATTGCGTTAGTTCAGCTTTTTGCGGACGTCTTCGATGCCTTTGGCGATCAGCTCTCCGGCGAGCTTGCCTTTGGTTTCCGCGCTGAGGATTTTTTCGGCGGCGGCAATAGCGGCCTCGGCAGCTGCGCTGCGGACATCGGCGGCTGCCTGCGCCTCAGCCTGGGCGATTTTGGTCTCGGCCATGGCGGTTCGTCGGGCAACGAAATCTTCGATCCTCACCTTGGCTTCGGCGGCCAGCCGTTCGGCCTCTGTTTTTGCGCTTGAAATGATGTCCTGCGCTTCGCTTTCTGCGGCGTGCCGCTTGCGCTGGTATTCAGCCAGAAGCTGCGCCGCGTCATCCTTGAGCCTGCGGGCCTCATCAAGCTCGCTCTTGATGCGACCTGAGCGTTCATCAAGTGACTTCACGAGCATCCGATGCACGCCGATATATCCGAGGCCAGATACGAATACGATAAAGGCTAGCGCGACCCAGATTTCAGCTTCCATAAACACGGTTACTGCCCTTTCAGCACTGCGGCGACCGCCGCAGTGACCGTCTTTTCGTTCGGAGCTTCGCCTATCAGGCGTTCGACAATGGCACGCGCGGCATCTTCCGCGATCGCGCGAACATTCGACATGGCCGATTGTTTCGTCGCGGCAATGGCTTTTTCGGCGTCGGCGAGTTTGACGTTAAGTTCGCGCTCAAGCGCCTTGCGGCGCCTTTCAGCCTCCGCGGCCTGTCGCTCACGTGTTTCGTTAGCGATCGCTTGGGCGCGGGCGCGCGCGTCAGCGAGCGCTTTTTCGTAGGCCGCGACCGCCGCATCCGAGTCGCTTTTGAGCCGGCCGGCTTCCGCAAGGTCGTCGGCAATATGCTTCTGCCGGGTTTCGATGATTGAAGCGACGCGCGGCAGCGCCAGTTTCGACATCAGCACATAGAGCAAAACGAAGGCGATCGCGAGCGAGACGAGCTGTGAGGCAAAAGTTTGCGACTGAAACGGCGGAAATCCGCCGTGCCCGCCCTCTGCAGGGTGGCCAGTGCTCGCCTTATGCGTGGGCTCAGCCATCGCTCGCTCCGCTGCTTTAGTCCGCTTTTACAGCGCGAACAGCAGCAGCAGTGCTATCAGCAGCGAGAAGATGCCGAGCGCTTCGGTAATGGCGAAGCCAAAGATGAGGTTACCGAACTGACCTTGCGCAGCCGATGGGTTGCGCAAAGCGGCGGCCAGGTAGTTGCCGAAGATGATGCCAACGCCGACACCGGCGCCGCCCATGCCGATACAGGCAATGCCCGCACCGATATATTTTGCTGCCACAGGATCCATAACCAACTCCTTTGTTTTCCGTTCGGACCGTCAGTGGCCCGGGTGAATCGCATCGTTGAGATAGATGCAAGTGAGAATGGCGAAGACATACGCCTGAAGGAACGCGACGAGCGTCTCCAGGGCAAAAAGGATGACGATCATCAGGAAAGGAAGCACGCCGCCTATCCAGCCGATAGCGCCGAGACCGGTGCCGAGCAGGATGATGAAGCTGGCGAAGACCTGAAGCGTGATGTGTCCAGCCAGCATGTTGGCGAACAGACGTACACTGTGGGAAATCGGCCGTGACACGAATGAGAGAATCTCGATCGCGACAATCAAAGGCAGAATGTAGATCGGAACGCCTTTTGGCACGAACAGATTGAAGAAGTGCAGCCCGTTCCGGATAAGGCCATATATCAGGACGGTGAAGAACACGGTGAGCGCCAGGGCAGCGGTGACGATAATATGGCTGGTAACCGTGAATGAATAAGGGATGAGACCGATCATGTTCAGCGTCAGCACAAACATAAAGATCGAGAACACGAACGGAAAAAATTTCATGCCCTCGGACCCAGCCGTGCTGCGTACGGTGGTGGCCACGAATTCATAAGCAATCTCTGCCGCCGATTGGAGCCGCGATGGGACAAGACCGCGGCTCGCGGTGGCGCCAACGAGAAAGAACGTCAGGCCCAGCACTGCAGCCAGCATGAAAGCCGATGAATTTGTGAAAGCAATTTCGGTGCCGCCGATCTTGGCGATCGGAAACAGGTTTTGGATCTGAAATTGCTCGATAGGATCGACGGCCATGGTCGCTAGTCGTTCAGATTTCTCTCACGCACGATTCCAGCCGCTCGCATCACGTTCAGTACGCCGGCGGCAAAACCGAGCAACAAAAATACGATGAGCCCCCACGGCGAAATTCCGAGCCACCGGTCAAGCAGCCAACCGATCGCCGCGCCAACAAGGACCCCAGCGACCAGTTCGGTCGACAGCCGGAAACCACGGGCGATTGCCGAAGGATCGGCGGTCTGACGAGGACCGGAGCTGTTTTCGGGTGAACGGTTCGCCTGCGCGATCCGATTGCCGAGACGCTGGAGCCTCGCGGAGAGAGCAGCCTCGTCGTCCGGCGGTTCTTTACGATCGCCTGTGCCGCGCGTGCCGTCAGCCATGCCTTCGACCCGCGTGGTTTTCAGGTTTCGCGTGTTCCGCCGCCCTAAAAGCCGCGCGGACCATACTTATCGCGTTTCTTGGAGTCAAGGAACCGCCCCTGTGTCATAAGTATTTGATAGTAGAGATCAAAGGCCTGATTTTTCCCTCGCAAATGACCGCGCGCTTGCGCAACGGCGCGTGACCAAAGGGCGCGATGCTCAGTTCAGACCGCGGTCACACGATGCTACGCTTACGAACTCCCGGCGCAACCGAAGGTAACGTCATGCGCTTCACAATCGTTGTCTTTGCCGCCATTCAATTTGCCGTCGTGCCTGCTGCAACGGCGCAAACGGTGATTGATGTCGAGGGTCAGAAAGCATCATCGCCGCAGCTGCAGGATCAGGGCCAGGTGCAAAGTCAGCAAAAAGAGAACACGCAGCTCACGGCACCGGGCCGTTACAGCTTCAATCGCGTTAACAACGGCTTTGTGCGGGTCGATAACGAGAGCGGACAGGTCGCATATTGTAGCCCGCACGCGGAAGACTGGATGTGTCAGGCGGTGGCCGACCGTTCCGGGTTGGAAACGGAGATCGAGAGCTTGCAGAAGCAAGTGGCGTTGCTGAGAAAACTGGATATGGAAGTCGGGCAACTTAAGGATGAAATATCGTCTCTGAAGAAGGAAATTGCCGGGCTGAAGCAGCCTTCAGCGCCTCGCGCACCTACCGATCATACGCAATCCAACGGCCCCGATATGTCGGTCAAATTGCCAACCCACCAGGACATCATGCGCGCGCGCGATTACCTCGAAGAAACCTGGCGTCGTCTGGTTGAGATCATGGTCAGTGTGCAAAAAGACATCATGCGACGGAGCTAAAGCTCAGCGATTTCCATGCCTGGCCGGATGTCCACCATTGTCGAAGTCGCGCCGCAGCTGATCGCAAGCGCGGCCTTGTACGTCGATACAGCGGGTGCCGGATTTACGGATATCACTGCAAATGCCGTGGGTTTTGTCGAAAAAGTCGGAGCGGGTGAAGGGGTGTTGCTGGTCTATCTGCGTCACACCTCAGCTTCGCTGACGATCCAGGAGAATGCAGATCCCGATGTACAAACGGATCTGACGGCTGCGCTTGATCGCCTGGCGCCGGAAAACGCGCCCTGGATCCACGACAGTGAAGGGCCGGATGACATGCCCGCTCACGTGAAAGCGATGCTCAACGGGGTGTCGCTGCACATTCCGGTGGTCGGCGCGAAACTGGGTTTAGGCACATGGCAGGGACTCTATCTTATCGAGCATCGGCGCAAGCCGCACAGCCGCGAGATAATTTTTCAATTTGTCGGCGGCCGCAAGTGAAACGCAGTTTTGGCCATCGGTACGAGCGTCACTGCCGCGGCCTTATGTCAATGAAAACATGGGTTTGCGTAAGGCCGCGGCGCGCCCTGTTGATGCCTGTTCGGGCAGGATACAATGACGGGACGATTGCGGGCGTATGCAGGCAATCGATTCGAAAGGTTGTCGACGTTGACTGAAGTCGTGCAGTACCGGCTCGTTATCGCTGACGATCATCCGTTGTTTCGCGGTGCGTTGCGCGAGGCGGTGGTCGGGTTGTTGGAGCAGGTGGAGATCACAGAAGCTGGAACGTTCGACGAGCTCGTGGAACTGCTCGAGCGCGGTGGCGAGGTTGATCTGGTGCTGCTCGACCTTGCGATGCCGGGCGCCCGCGGTTTTTCCGGCCTGATGTACATGCGCGCGCAATATCCCGGTGTGCCGGTCATTGTGGTCTCGGCCAATGACGATCCCGCAGCCATCCGCCGCTGCATGGAATTTGGTTCCTCCGGATTTATTCCGAAAACTCTCGGCGTTGAAGCGATGCGAGCGGCAATCTCCCGCATCCTCAATGGCGGCGTGTGGACTCCGCCCGATATCGACCTTGCTGCCGGTTCGGATGCTGAAAGTGCGGAATTGATGGCGCGGATGGCAACTTTGACACCGCAGCAAGTCCGCGTCCTGATGATGCTGTCGGAAGGTCTTCTAAATAAACAAATCGCCTATCAGCTCGGAGTATCAGAGGCGACAGTGAAGGCTCACGTTTCGGCTATCCTGCAGAAGCTCGGCGTTGAAAGCCGTACGCAGGCCGTGATTGCCGCCGCCAAGATTGAAGCCGGGCAATGGCCGCAGAACGTCCCGGCCGAGAACTAATGTTATTCCGCCGCTACCCGCAATACACGCCATTGCGCCAACAATGCGCGTAATGCTGCCGGTTTGATCGGCTTGTGCAAGACCTGAATGCCTTGTTCGCGAGCCTGGTCGCGTACCGCCAGCGAGCGGTCGGCAGTGATCAGGATCGCCGGGAGATCGCCATAACGGCTGCGCAGCGCGGCGATCGCCTCAATTCCGTTACCATGATCGAGATGATAATCAACCAACAGTCCGTTCGGCACTGTGGCACTTTCGGCGATTGCATTGAAGGCGAAGGCCAGGTCGGGTGCTTTGAGAACTTCGCATCCCCAACCGCGCAACAGGGTTTCCATGCCGTCGAGAACCGCTGGCTCGTTGTCGACGCAGAGCGTTGTTATCCCGACAAGTTGACTGGAATCGATACGGGCGCCTTCGCGCGCAGGCAGGTCGATCGGCGCTTCGTTTGAACGCGGAACCGTGACGGCGAAATGCGAGCCGCGCCCGGTTTCCGATTCGAGTTCGATTTTGCAGTCGAGCACCCGCGCCACACGCTCAACAATCGACAGGCCCAAACCCAGGCCGCGCGCAATCTTGGCGCCCTGATCGAGGCGATGAAATTCGACGAAAATGTCACGCCATTTCGATTGTGGGATGCCGACGCCGGTGTCGTAGACATCGATACGAACATCATTTCCCCGCCGTCGGCACCCGACCAGCACACTACCGCTTGGCGTGTATTTGATGGCATTGGAAACGAGATTCTGGATCAGACGACGCAACAACCGCCGATCCGAGCGAACCACCAGTCTGCAAGGCATAAAGGTGAGGCCGAGCCCTTTCCCGGTCGCGAGTGGAGCGAACTCCAACTCGATCTGGCGCAACAGTTCGTCGACACGGAAGTTTGCGAACTCGGGTCGCATTACGCCGGTGTCGAGACGGGACATATCGAGGAGCGCACCCAGGATTTCTTCGACCGCTTCGAGTGAGGCGTCGATATTGTCGACTAAACGACGGTCATCCCGGCCACCGCGTTCGATCAGGCTGGTGACGTACAGCCGTGCTGCATTGAGTGGCTGCAAAATGTCATGGCTTGCCGCTGCGAGAAACTTTGTTTTCGAAACGTTCGCAGCTTCGGCTTCGCCCTTGGCATGGGCAAGCGCAGCATTGAGGCGGGTCAGCTCTTCTGTTCGCTCGCGGACGCGGCGCTCGAGCGTTTCATTCGACCGCTCCAGGGCTTCTGCCGCTTCAACGCTGGCGGTGATATCTGTGAATGTCGTTGCAATTCCGCCGTCTGGCATTCCGTTCGAGCGCACTTCGATCACGACGCCTTCGGCGAAACGTTCGAGGAACGGTTCTGCGCCGGAAATATAGCGCTCAAGCTGCGCACTTACGAATTGCTCGGCGCTGTCATTGGAGATGTCGCCGCGGCGGCCATTATTGAAACGCAGAATGTCGGCAAGGCCGGCGCCGACACGGATCAGGCTCGGCGGCAGGTCGAGGATCTCTCCGAACTGCCGGTTCCAGCAAATCAGCTGCTGCTCCTTGTCGAAAACCGCGATGCCCTGCCGCACGTGGTCGAGCGCGGTCTGCAGAATTTCGCGGTTGTATTGAATTGCGGCGTTGGCGTCGTCGAGCAGTTTCAACGCGGCCTTTGTGGACACGGTGCGTTTGCGGAGCAGCAAAGAGAGCACCAGTCGCGAGGAGGCGCCGCCGATGGCGGACGCCAGGATGTGCTCGGCATAGCGTACCAGCCGGAAATCGGCTTCTTCCTTCAATTCAAGACTGATGCGCTGTGTCGCGGCGAAATTTTCGAATGCCGAATGAGTACGTTCCTCGCCGAGATAACGCGCAACTGTAGTCGTCAGCTCTTCCACCGTCACGGATGAACGCCAGAGCCGAAAACTCGGCGCGATGGGTGTGAATTCCGACGGCACGAAGGTGTTGGCCTGCAATCGTTCGATCGGCGAAGGCAGGCGGCGCAGGGAAAAACCTATGTAGCAAACGACATTGAGCAGCAAGCTCCAGATGACGCCATGAACAAGCGGCGGCAAGTCGAGCCCGAACAGATGTTGCGGACGCAACATGACCAGGCCCCAGGGTCCGTCAGTGAGGATGCGTTCACCGATCACTCCGATGTCGGACAATGTCGGGAGTAGAAGCGTATAGGCCCAGACGAAAAATCCCACTGTCATCCCGGCAATGGCGCCGGCTGCAGTAGCGCGCCGCCACAACAGTCCCCCGAAAAATGCCGGCGCTAACTGCGCGATGGCAGCGAACGATAGCAGGCCGATGGAAGCGAGCTGCGCCTCTCCGGCGGACCGGTAGTAGACATAAGCGAGAAGCAAAATTGTAAAAATCGCCAGGCGTCGAACAGTGAGCAACAAAGAGCCAATGTTTTCGCGTTTGCTGATGAGCGCCTCTCGTCGTTGCAGAACAAGCGGCATAATCAGATCGTTCGACACCATGATCGACAGGGCAACCAATTCAACGATGACCATTGCAGTCGCAGCCGACAGCCCGCCAACGAATGCAATGATGGTGAAAAGGTTGGAGCCGCTTTCCAGTGGCAGAGCCAGCACGAACATGTCGCTGTCGACCTTGCCAGCCGGAAACGTCAACAGTCCGGCGAGCGCGATCGGAACCACGAACAAATTGATCAGGACGAGATATAGCGGATAAAGCCAGAGGGCGCGTTTGATCTCCCCTTCATTGTTATTTTCGACCACGGCCACGTGGAATTGCCTTGGCAAAAGGATGAAGGCCACAAAGGAAAGCAGCGTCATCGCGACCAACGTGTCGGCGCGCGGTTCGCGGCTAAAGATCGCTGCGGTTGAAGGGCGCTGCATGGCCTCGTTGAACAAGGAAATGGGACCGTCGAACATCCAGAACGTCACAAAAATCCCTACAGCAAGAAACGCGACCAGTTTGACAATCGATTCGGTCGCGACTGCCAACATCAAGCCATCTTGATGTTCGGTGGCGTCGATATGGCGAGTGCCAAACAGCACTGCGAAAGTTGCCATCGAGAGCGCAACGAAAAGTGCGATGTCTCCAAAGAGCGGGCGAGTGATTTCAGTGCCTGACGCGATATGGGCGATGACCGTTTCAAGCGACGACGACACCGCTTTGAGCTGCAAAGCGATATAGGGAATGGTGCCGACGATCGCGATCAGGGCGACAGTGGCCGCGACAGCCTGGCCCTTGCCATAACGTGCGGCGATGAAGTCGGCGATCGAAGTAATGTTCTGGGCTTTGGCAAGTCGCACGATCCGCATCATGAGCGGCCAGAACAGGACGATCATAAGTGCCGGTCCGATATAGATGGTCAGGAAGTCAAATCCGGTACGTGAAGCAAATCCGACTGAGCCGAAAAACGTCCACGAGGTGCAATAGATCGCGAGCGACAACGGGTAGATCAACAGCCGCGCGCGGCCCTCGCGACGCAGGCCGCGCGTACGATCGCCGTAGCTCGCAACCAGGAATAACAATCCGATGTATGCGAGCGCTACCGCGATTACGACCCAACCCTGCAGCATGAACTCTCCAGATCGGAACCCGGTACGAACGTTAGGCTAGGCTTTTGCCGATTGGCCACCACAGAACGCCATCGCGCGCGGGCCTGCAACTCGCAAATGCGATTGGCATTAATGTGCCGATCCGCCATTCAATCATACGTTGAACGAGCATTTGACGCTAGCTCCGGCTCGCGGCATTGATCGTGCTGCGCCATGCGCAGGTGCGCTTGGCTCCGCAAGAGTCCTCAGCCTTGTCTGCGCCGTCCACCAACGATCGCTCCGCAAAATTGCGTCATCTTTCCGAAACTCTGGTCATTGCGGCGGCCGGCGGCTGCGCCCTTGGCCTGATCGGTGTTCCTGCGGGGTGGTTGTCGGGATCGATTCTGGCGGTGGCGGGTGCCTCGCTCGCAGGCCGTCCGATGTTCATTCCGACGCTATTGATGCGCGCAATTTTCGTTCTAATCGGCATATCGCTTGGCGCGGTCGTCACGCCGGAAACTTTGCACGGCATGGCGACCTACCCGCTCAGCATTGGTGTGCTCATTCTCGCGATGGCCCTCATCTCCGTCGGAGGCGCCGGATATCTCCGGACCATTCATCGGTGGGGGAAGGTCGACGCCTATCTCGCCGCGGCTCCAGGGGGGATGTCGCAGGTCCTTGCAATAGGCGCGGAGCTTGGCGGTGACCTGCGCGCGATTGCAATCGTGCAAAGTATCCGCGTGGTCGTCATTGCCGTCGGTCTGCCGGCCGGCTTGTCTTTGCTGGGGCTGGTCGGTCACGCCCCAGCGCGAATTTACGGTGCGTTGAGTATTGCTGTCCTCGACGAGCTGGCCATCCTCGTTGCCATTTCCAGTATCGTTGCCATCATTGCATATCGCATCCGCTTTCCTGGCGGACTGCTGTTCGGCGCGATGCTCACATCTGCTGTGCTGCATGGAAGCGGCGTAATTCAAGCGGTCATGCCCTGGTGGGCTGCAAATACCGCAATGGTGGCGATGGGCGCCATCACAGGATCGCGCTTCGCCAACACGCCCCCAAAGCTACTATTGAATTTTGTCGGTGCCGCATTCGGCTCGTTTGCTGTTGCGGTTGTGATCGCTGCGGTTTTCGCGGCAGTCCTTATCAGCCTGATGTCGCTGCATGCTGCCGAGGTCATGATTGCCTTCGCTCCCGGCTCGGTCGACGCGATGATGCTGTTGGCCCTCGCGCTCAACCTTGATCCGGTTTATGTCGGGGCACACCATCTCACGCGGATCTTTTTTGTGTCGCTCACGATGCCTTTAGTGGCGCGACGATCTGCACGCACGCTCAAAATTCAAAACGAGCCAATGAAGCCGCCGCTCAAGCGGCCGCCATTTCAGGATTGAGAGGCTGGGAAATAGGGCTATTCAGCCGCAACGGCCTGCAAGCGTTGTGGCAGTTGGAGCCGTTCCCAGACATCCACAAGCGCTTCAGCCAGAGCATCGATCAGGACATCATCGTGGTAAGGCGATGGTGTGATGCGTAGTCGCTCCATCCCGCGAGGCACTGTTGGGTAATTGATTGGCTGGATATAGATGCCGTGCTCGGAGAGCAGCAGGTCGCTCGCAGCCTTGCATTTTTCCGGATCGCCAACCAGCACCGGTACGATATGGGTATCACTGGGCATGACAGGCAGGCCGGCCGCATTGAGAACCGCCTTCACTCTTGCCGCGCGTTCCTGCTGCCGCTCGCGTTCCCAGTTTGAATTTTTCAGGTGCCGGATAGCAGCGGTCGCCGCTGCGCAGATCGCCGGCGGGAGAGCGGTGGTGAAGATGAAACCCGGCGCGTAAGACCGCACGGCATCGACGATCTCCTCGCTTGCCGCAATGTAACCGCCAAGGCAGCCGAATGCTTTGGCAAGCGTGCCCTCGATGACATCGACGCGTTGCATAGCGTTGTCACGGTCGCAGATGCCACCGCCGCGCGACCCATACATGCCGACGGCGTGCACTTCATCGCAATATGTCATAGCGCCGTAGCGCTGGGCGAGGTCGCAAATCGCATGAATCGGCGCGATATCGCCATCCATGGAATAAAGACTCTCGAATATAATCAGCTTCGGGCGCGCCGGATCTGCAGCCTTCAGCAGTTCTTCGAGATGGCCGAGGTCGTTGTGTCGCCAGATCTGCTTTTCGGAGCCGGACTGGCGCACACCTTCGATCATGGAGTTGTGGTTGAGCGCATCGGACAAGAGCAAGCAGTTCGGTAAAAGCTTCGCGATCGTGGCGATTCCCGTTTCATTCGAGACATAGCCCGATGTGAAAACCAGTGCCGCCGGCTTGTTGTGGAGGTCGGCGAGCTCGCGTTCGAGTTCCACGAGCGGATGATTGGTGCCGGCGATGTTGCGTGTGCCGCCTGCGCCGGTGCCCATCCGGGCCGCCGCCTCGACCATGGCCCCGATGACCTTCGGATGTTGCGCCATGCCGAGGTAATCGTTGGAGCACCAGATCACGACGTCGCGCTGACCTTGAGGAGAATGCCAAATCGCGTGCGGGAAGCGCCCAGCAACACGCTCAAGATCGGCGAACACCCGGTAGCGTCTTTCGTCCCGAAGCTTTTTGAGAGCAGACGCGAAAAAACCCTTGTAGTTCATGCGCTTTACTTTCCGGCCCCGCGCACACCTTTTAGAAGGGTTCCAGGGTGCTTGTCGAGGGCGAGATTCGTCGCACGTTGAAAGCCTCTGTGGACACTAAGCTCAATATTTCCGGGGCACGGTTTCCGGGGCTCGCCGCAGGTAAGTCGTGGCAAACGCGTAAGCGTACCAACGCAGATAATGGGGAAGCCACCCTATCACCTGGAAGCGGCTGGCGCCGTGGGCGCGCTCGAACCAACGCGCGGGCACTTCTCCGACACGCCAACCAAGCCGATGACATTTTACCAACAGTTCAATGCTGTAGCAGAAGCCGCGGTCGGATTCGATTGCGATCCCGTCAATCGCACGACGCGAGAATAAGCGAAGACCATTGCTGGCATCGCGCGTTGGCAGGCGCGCAATGTGGTAGAGCGTGAAATTTGCACTGCGGACCAAAACATTCTTCAGCCATGGACAGCCGACCATTGCGCCCCCAGCCATGAAACGGCTGGCGCATACAATATCGTGTCCCTTGGCAGCTTCGGCGACCATTGCGTCGACAATTTTCGCATTGTAGTCATCGTCAGCCGGCAACACGAGCACGAACGGCGCTTCGCTCGCCGCAAACCCGGATAGGACAGCGCCGTGTGCGCCGCGCCCGCGGTTACGTACAAACAAAATCGTAAGTGCGCCGAACGCGGCACGGTTGCTGTTGATCGCCGGAAGTGTGTCGTCATCCTCGCGATCGTAACAAATCAAGACGCGAGTTTGTGTTCGGACGTCGCTCGCAAGCGCACGCAGCGTCGGAACAATATTGTCGCCCTCGTTGTACACCGGGATGACAATATCCAGACGCTGTCGGGTGACGTCATTCATTGAAAACAATTCACGTCTTTGCAGCCGGCCGATACATTAGCGTCAATCGGCGGCGGTCTGGATTAGTCGTGGCACCGGCAAAGGGGTGATCAGCTGGCCGCGAAACCCCTTCGATCTCAGCTTCGGCGCAAGCTCATCGGCGATATGCCACGAAAAGATGACCGCGCAGTCCGGCTGGTCGGAATAGAGCTTCGCTTCATCCACCACGGGAATCTGGGTGCCCGGCATGTACTTGCCAATCTTCAGGGAGCCGGCGATTTCGCAGACATACTCGATCAACCCCTCATCGAGACCGACATAGTTGACAAGCGTGCTGGCCCGAGATGGCGCGCTAATGCCCGCAATGCGCGCGCCATTTTCTTTAAATTCACGCAGCATCGACAATAATCTGAGTTTGGAAAGGATGACGTCGGTACGAAACGCATGGAGGCGCTTCACCAAGGCCGCGCCCCGCGGCTCTTCCGCCAGCATGCGGCGCACGCTGTCTCTTATGGGATAATCGCCGACACGAGCAGCATAAACACGAATGGACCCGCCGTGGCTGGGTATGGGCCGGGCATGGAAGACTTCAAGGCCGTGCATCTCCAGGAGACGCTTCAAACTCGCGAGCGAATAGTATCGCAAGTGTTCGTGATAGATGGTGTCATATTGCAACGTGTCGAGCAGCGAAATGAGGTAGTGGGACTCGGATACAAATACACCACCCGGTTTGAGCATTTCGACAATGCCATCAACGATCGCGTGCACATCTTCGATATGGGCAAAGCAATTGGCGGCAGTTACGAGACTTGCGGGCCCGTGTTCGCGCTTGACCTCGTGTGCAGTTTGGGCCCCGAAGTAGCGCTTTATTGTCGGGATGCCGCGCTGGTTGGCGATATCCCCCACGTCGGTCGGTTCAATGCCGAGCACGCGTTGACCGCCATTCTTGAAATTCGACAACAGCGTGCCGTCGTTCGACCCGATGTCGATGACCAAATCCTTTTCGCCCAAGCCGAGCATGGCAGCGCTCTCGCGCTGCAAATCGGCAAAGTTGTCGCGCAGCAATTTGGTGGTGCCGCTGGTGTAGGGGTATTCCGGCGGAAAAATGATCGCGGGGTCAACGGCCAGGCCGAGTTGAACGAGCTCGCAGTTTTGGCAATGCAGGAATGTTGTCGGAAACCAGGGCTGTTGATGCGGCGCTTGGCCGACCGCAACCATCTGGTTTACCGGCGGCATATAGCCAAGCGAGAGCATCGCATCGAGAGGCGCGTGGCCGCAAATTTGGCAGCATTCGATGGGAACGCTCGCGCCGGTACCGGTCGCGCGCGCGACTTTGCTTGGACGCAAAACTCAAGTTCTCCCTTGGAGGCCGACTTTCGGGGCGGGCGCGGCATTGTGCCGGTACCAATCGAGTGTTGGCTTGAGGCCTTCGCTTAATGGCACGCGCGGCTTATAGCCCAACCGGGCGAGCTTCGAAATGTCGGGGCAGCGCCTGCTCACGCCGCCCGGCGCGGCCTTGCCCGTTGTCAGCGTGATCTCGCGGCCGGCAAGGGCGGCCATCTGGTGTGCCAGTTCGGCAATCGTGATCTCCTCCATGGTACCGACGTGATAAATGCCGAGATGATCGCCCTTTTCCCGCATCACCATAACTCCTGCAACCAGGTCATCGATAAAGCAGAAACTGCGCGTCTCTTTACCTGAGCCTTGAATTTCGAACCGCAATTTTCCCGATGGTTGGGCCTTGGCGGCGGCAATGAGTTGCAACGCGAATTGGGGAACAACGTGCTCCCAGCCCATATCGGGGCCGTAGACGTTGTGGGGACGAAAAATTGAAACCCGCTCGAAATATTTGCGGCCGAAATTGATTGCCATGATCTCGCTGATCAACTTTCCCCCGCCGTAGGAATAACGGGGGTTTAGCGGATCGGGGATTGCGAGCGGGGCGCTCTCGTCTGTCGGTATTTTCGGCGGAGCCTGATAGACTTCCGAACTCGAGGCCAGCACCAGTGTGCCGACGTTCTGGTTGCGACAGGCGTCAATGACGTTCACCATGCCGCGCACGCCAACATCCAGCACCAGATCCGGCTGAGAATAAAAAAATTCGGTGCCATTGATGAAAGCAAGGTGATGGACTTCGTCTACGCTTTGTGCCGCCTTATCGACCGCGGCCCCATCGCGAATATCGCCGGCGATGAATTCAATATCATCGGCGACCTGGGCAAGGCGGCGTAGGTCTCCGCGAGAATTATTATCGAAGACACGAACATGATGTCCGGCTTTGAGCAGCGCTTTGACAAGCCCGGAGCCGATGAAACCGCTGCCGCCTGTAACCAGTATGCGGCTCACTCTCGTATCTCCTCTTTCGCCGTCTCGCGAGCATCATCTATCCATACGCCTTGTTGATGCGACCGTCGGGCAGCTTCGATGAGCTGTTGCACGCGATAGCCTTCCGCAAAGCCCGGTGCGGCAGGACCGCCGGCTTCTATGGCATCGAAAAATATCTTCGCGAGTCGTGAGACGGGCGCAATGCGGCCGTCGGGGTATTTTGCATCGACCGGATCGTCCGTTCCGATGCGCAAAAGCGGTGCCTCCCGCTTACCATGCCACAGCTCGAAACCCCGCATGTAGTCGGATCCGGGATTGTGCAGCACCAACGTGCCGTCTTCACCGAAGAATTCGATGCGATGACCGGAACCCAGATACGAAGCGCAACTCATTGAAAGGCTGGCAAGTGGACCGGCTGCAAACTGCAATGCCATCGCTACAGTCGTCTCGAGTTCGCTGTCGCTTGGCAGGCCCGACATGCGCGCCGACAACCCGGCAATCGGTCCGCAAAACCATTCGAGATAATGAAAACAATGAGAAATGAAGTTTCCCAGCACGCCGCCGCCATCATCGCCGACAGTTTTCCAACTGCGCATTCGCGTCTGGATGGCGCGGCTTTCCACATGCCAGTGCACGGTGACATGGCGAAGCGCGCCAATAGCGTTGGCCGCGAGCATTGTCTTGGCGCGTTGCCAGCCTGCAATCTGGTGAAAATTGAAGTCGATCATGGTTGGCTTGCGGCTCAGCACGGCCTGTCGGAGCATCGCGCGCGCTTTTCCGAGATCATTCGCCATTGGTTTTTCGGCAAATACCGGCTTGCCTAATTCCAGTGCGCGCATCGCGATGTCAACTTGCAGGCTTGGCAGTGTGGCGACGGCGACTGCCTGCACCTCATCATCCTCAACCAATGAGCGCCAGTCACCATAGGCCTTCGGCACACCTGCTGCGCGGGCAAGATCGGTCGTGCGGGCGATATCGGTGCCGGCGAGGGCGACAACCTGGCATCGTGCGTCGGCGCGGAACGCGGGCAACTGTACAGTGCGCCCGTAATTGGTGCCGACTATTCCCAGACGGATCACGATCTGAAAGCTCCGCCAGACAAAGATGCAATGCGCGGCATGGATTTGAGCCAAATCGACATGCTACGCAAGGGTGAATTGCCGCGCGGCTGGGGCAAACCATGACTGGATCTTACGAGGGCGTTGTGGGCGTCATATGGCGCAAACTTGGGGCCCTCATTCTTGAAATCGTAGCGGTTGGCTTGCCGGTCAATAATATTTCTGACTATGCAATTTTGCTTATTCTGGTGGTCATCATTTGGTGCGGCGACGTGTCGGGCCGTCGACGCGCCTGGGCGATGGCCATTGTGATCGTCGCTGTCGGCACCGCCCTTCAAATATTTCTATCTCCACCGCGTGTCGAAGAAGGCCACAATGTCTTTTTACCGAGCGCCACGCTGGAGAAAGCGTTGCCGCGCGACGTCTACCGCGTTCTGCTTGCGGAATTCGACGCGCTTTATCCGCCGGCAAAACGCTGCGATCCGAAAAGAATGGGGTGTTGGCAGAACAATGGGTTACCGGATTCCGCTTTCGCCTTCTCCGCCGACGGCATTTGGCACAAAACGGATTTTTCCCGCGCGGTGAACGCGGTCGATTTTTTCGATCCGGTGTGGCTGCGGCTCGGGTTTATCAATGAGGCCCGCTACAATTGGACCGCCGATACCGACGTGGAGCGGTCGACACGCGACCGGCGTTTCTGGATGGGTTGGAAGCGCTGGCATCTCACCATGCCGTGGTTCGAAATGATTGTCCCGCCGGCCGCCTATGTTGGCGGCGAGTTGTGCTGGCGCGGAACGGTCATGTGGGAAGGTGAGGGAGAGCGTTTCACGACGTTGGGTGGCGATGGCTGCCGGAGCATTCAGAGCACCGACGCCGGAAAACGAATTGTAGGTATCGGTGTCAAGCCGGACACGCTCGCAATGCATTTGGCGCCGCCGTGGGGTACGCGCGTGGTCGGGTTCGTGCGCGGTATTCTGCTGTTGGTAACGATCGCCGGCTTGATCGCAGTTCTGGTGAGCTCGACACCGAAACGGATGGTTTTGCCGATTGTGATCGTCGTCCTGTCTGCTCTTGTCATAGCCGCGGATGACGCAAGTTTTTTAGGAGGGGTACGGCCATTCGACGGCGGTGACGACGGTCTCTTTTATGACGGCGTCGGGCGGCTGATTTTGCAGACACTGTTGTCAGGAGATCTTTATGGGGCGTTGGAAGGAGGCGAAAAAGTTTTTTACTATGGCGGGCCGGGACTGCGGTATTTTCGGGCGCTCGAGCATATTTTCTTCGGCGAAAGTTATTTGGGTTATCTCACGATCGTTCTGCTGTTTCCCTTTGTGGTCTACCGCCTGTTTCAACGTTTTTTGCCGCAGCGTTGGTCGCTCGCGTTGATCCTGATCTTTGTTGCTGTCCCGATCGGAAAATTATTCGGCACGTCCTTCGTTCAATACGAGCTGTGGGCTTCACGCGGCTTCGCCGATCCGGCCGCATACATTTTATTTATCGCCGGACTTATGCCGATCATTGGGAAAACCGGCGAACGCCGCACTTTTTTGCCCGCATTTTTCGGCGCGTTACTGCTTGCGCTTGGCATTTTCATGAAGCCGATCATCGCGCCAGCCGCAGCGGTCTTGCTTGCGGGCGCTGGCATCGCGGCACTCCGCTTGCGGCAGTGGCCGCGTCTGGCTGGTCTGTGCGTTGGGTTCCTTCCGGTCTTCTCGATGGCCCTGCACAATTGGGTGTATGGCCACGTGTTTGTGCTGTTTAGCTCGAACGCGCAGGATTCGAACCTGCTGGTGATGCCGCCGTCGGCCTATCTTGCGGCCGCAAAAGAACTCATCGCTCTGGATTTGACAGGGGAGGAACTGCGACATTCCATTCTGCAGATCGTCCACTGGTTAAGTGGTCCGGCGGAGTCTTCCGCGACTATTCCGTTGAACGCCGCCGGAATCGTCATTCTTTTGTTTGTTGTCGTCCGTGGCCGGCAATTTGACCCGTGGCTACGGCTCATCGGGGCGTCGGCGCTGGCCCAGCATGTCGTGGCGCTTTTCTATGATGCCGCCACAGCCCGCTATCATTTCCTGAGCTGGTTTCTCACTATGCTCGTGGCCACGGCATGGCTGGAGCGCGTGGGCATCGGTTGGTTTAAACGACATTATCCGGATCGGTCGGCGCAGTTTGCTGCGCATCCGTGCTCGAGGTGGCTTGCATCCGGGCTCAACCAGCTGCAAAAAGCATCTGCATGAACGACAAAACCATCGGCATTGCCAACGGCCTCACCAACTACGGCGATCGCGATTTCTCGCTTTATCTGCGGCGCTCGTTTGCGCAGTCGATGGGCTATTCCCGCGCGATGCTGACGAAGCCCGTCGTCGGCATTGCCTACACCCCGTCAGGCTTCAACAATTGCCACCGGCATTTCCCGGAACTGCTGGATGCTGTGAAGCGAGGTGTGCTGACGGCAGGCGCTCTCCCGATCGAGTTTCCCACCATTTCCCTCGGAGAAGTCTTTCTCAATCCGACCAGCCTCAAATTCCGCAATTTGATGTCGATGGACACCGAGGAAATGGTGCGGGCGCAGCCGATGGATGCTGTGGTGCTGATGGGCGGCTGTGACAAAACCGTGCCGGCGCAGCTCATGGGTGCGGTATCGGCCGGTAAGCCCGCGATCATGTTGGTGGCCGGTCCCATGATGACGGGGCGTCATCGCGGTGAGCGCCTGGGCGCGTGCACTGATTGCCGTCGCTTCTGGGCGCAATACCGGGCCGGCAAGATTGACGCTGAGGAAGTTTCCGAAGTCGAGGGCAAGCTTGCGACGACTGCAGGCACATGCGCCGTAATGGGCACCGCGTCGACAATGGCCTGCATCGCTGAATCGCTGGGTATGATTCTTCCCGGGACGGCGGCAATCCCGGCCGTGCATGCGGACCGCTTGCGCGCGGCGGAGGCCACAGGTGCGGCGGCGGTCAAGCTGATCGGCTCCCGGCTTACTCCCGAACGCATCGTCAACCAGAAATCAGTCGAGAACGCTTTGAGAGTGCTGCTGGCAATCGGTGGCTCCACCAACGCGATTATCCATTTGACGGCAATTGCGGGCCGGGCCGGCATTCCGGTCTCGTTACAGCGCCTCAATGAATTGTCCGATACGACGCCGGTGCTGGTGAACCTAAAACCGGTTGGCAACGGTTACATGGAGGACTTCTTCGCCGCGGGCGGAATGGGCGCGCTTATGCGCGAGCTCAAGGATCTTCTCAATCTCGACTGCGTGACGGTTACGGGCGAAACGCTCGGCGAGAGGCTTGGGCACGAAGGTGGAGAATGGGTTGATCGCACGATCATTGCCGAACGCAGCAAGCCGCTGGAGCCGACAGGTGGCCTGGTATCCTTGTTTGGAAACTTGGCGCCGCAGGGTGCAATTCTCAAGCGCTCGGCGGCCGACGCCAATCTCTTCGAGCATGAGGGCCGGGCTGTGGTGTTTTCATCACTGGAAGATCTTGCCGCCCGCGTCGACGATCCCAAACTCGAGGTCGATGCCATGGATATTCTGGTTCTCCAGAACGCTGGCCCACATTCAACGTCAGCAATGCCGGAGGCAGGTTACCTGCCGATCCCGAAGAAGCTTGCCACCAAGGGCGTCAAGGACATGGTCCGGGTCTCCGACGCTCGCATGAGCGGGACTGCATTTGGTACCATCGTGCTGCATGTGACCCCGGACAGCGCGTCTGGCGGACCACTCGGCCTGGTGCAAACCGGAGACCGCATTCGGCTCTCGGTCAAACAGCGCCGCATTGACCTGATGATCGAGGACACCGAGCTCAAGCGACGTCAGGCCGCATCCAGGGCCACGGCGGTACCCCCGACCCGCGGCTATGCGCGTCTCTATGCCCAGGAAATACTCGGCGCCGACCAGGGCTGCGATTTTAAATTTTTAAAGCCACGCTGAGCGCTTCGGCAAAAATCCATAATTAGAACTGACATCTGCCCGTTCACGCATGCGTAGTGTTAACGCGCATTAACCATCGCGTGTCCCAAAATTTAACACGGCGACAGAATTGATACTCCAGAATTGCGCACGTCGCCGACCGAGGGGCAATGAGCCTCGTTAGGTCCGGATGCGAGATCCATGCTTCGAGCATTGAGCTATTTCGGCGAGTATCGCGACTGGCGAACGGTCGCTTTCGCCGGAATACTTGGCGTCGCCACTGCACTCGCAATAGTAGAAATCATCGACGTCTATTCCGAATCGGCCAACTCAATCTACGTCGTGCTGGCAGCCGTCATCGGTGCCTTCGGCATCTGTCTTGTCGGGTCTATGTCCGCCTGGCGCATTCGCCGGGAACTGGGCGAGCAAAACCTTCGGCTCGATATCGCGCTCAACAACATGAATCAGGGTTTGTGCATGTTCGATGCACAAAATCGGCTGGTCGTGTGGAACGAACGATATCGGCAAATGTACAATATTGATCCACGTCGTATCTGGCGCGGATGTACGGTACGAGATCTGCTCGATGCCCGTACCAAGGCAGGTACATTTCCACTTGATCCGGCGCGCTACGATCACGATCTGGGCGAAGCGCTCAAGCAGGGTAAGGCCTTTACGCTCAATATCGAACTGCAGGATGGCCGCACGATTGCCGTCGTCAACCAGCCGATGCAGGCGGGGGGCTGGGTCGCGACGCACGGAGATATCACCGAACGCAATCGTGCCGAGCGCGAGCTCGAACGCACCCGATCGTTCCTTGATACGATCATCGAGAACGTGCCATCGCCGATTATCGTCAAGGACATCCCCAATTTGCGATATCTGCTGATCAATCGGGCTGCCGAGAAATATCTCGGGGTCGATCGCGCAATGATGCTGGGCAAGACGTCAGGCGAAGTCATGCCGCCGGCCAGCGCCAAAACCATCCATGCGGAAGATCAAAAATTGATCGCTTCCGGCCAAACTGCCTTTCTCGGCGAGCATGCGGTCGCCACGCCGGGCAACGGCACCCGAATTGTTACCGCAACGCGTTTGCCGGTGAAGGCGGCGAACGGAAAGCCGCAGTACTTGATTAGCGTCATCAACGATCTCACCGAGCGCAAACGCAGTGAGCAACGCCTCGAGCACATGGTGCATCACGATACGCTGACCGATTTGCCAAATCGCACCGCATTCAATGACTGCATTGTTTCCACAATCGGGCTGGCCGCTGTCTCAAATGACAGCTTTGCGTTGCTGTGCATGAATCTCGATCGATTCAAGACGGTCAACGACGTGTTTGGCCACGCGGTTGGCGACGCATTGCTGAGGGAGGTCGCGCGCCGCCTGGGGGCGGCATGTCAAGGCGCCTTCTTTGCGCGTCTTGGCGGCGACGAATTTGCCGCCATCACGCCAACCGGCACGCAGCCGGCAGCGGCCGAGGCGCTTGCCGAACGGCTGTCGGCGGCGCTGGAGTCGGACATTGAAATCGACGGCAACACATTGAACATCGGACTGACGATCGGTGTCGGCATTTATCCGCAGGACGGTTCAGATGCCGTAACGCTGGTCGCCAATACGGACGCCGCGCTTTTCCGCGCCAAATCGGAAATGCGCGGGTCGATCCGTTTCTTTGAAATGTCGATGGACAGGCAACTGCGCGAGAAGCGAGCCCTGCAACAGGATTTGCGGTCGGCGATGGCCAGGGACGAGCTGGCGCTGCACTATCAGCCGCAAGCACACATCAATGGCGACATTACCGGCTTCGAAGCGCTCTTGCGCTGGCATCACCCACGCCATGGGTTGGTTGCACCGGGCACCTTCGTGCCGCTGGCCGAGGAAAGCGGCCTCATTCTCGCCTTGGGAGAATGGATCTTGCGTACCGCTTGTCGCGAGGCTGCCGCATGGCCACGGCCGCTGCATATCGCGATCAACCTGTCTCCGGTGCAATTCCAGCATGGCGACCTTCCGCGTCTGGTGCATCAGGTTCTGCTGGAAACCGGGCTTGCTCCGTCGCGCCTCGAGCTCGAGATCACCGAAGGCGTTTTGATCGGTGACTTCACGCGTGCGGTGTCGATCCTGCGCCGCCTCAAAGGCCTTGGTGTGCGCATTGCGATGGATGATTTCGGTACGGGCTATTCGTCCTTGTCGTATTTACAGTCGTTTCCGTTCGACAAAATCAAGATCGACCAGGCCTTCGTTGCCAACCTCAGTCACAATCGGCAGGCCGCAACCATCATTCGTGCCGTGATCGCGCTCGGCCGTGGACTGAATGTTCCGGTCGTGGCCGAAGGCGTGGAGACCGAAGAGCAACTCAAATTTCTCGCCAGCGAAAACTGCAACGAAATTCAGGGCTACTTCGTTGGCCGGCCCAAGCCGATCGATGATTATGCCGAAGTCGTTGGCCGCGGACGGGTCCGGCGTCAGCCGAAAAGGAATCCGCTCGCGGCTGCCAGCTGACTGGCGAAATACAATGGTGCTGCCGGTGTGGATTGAACACACGACCTCCCCCTTACCAAGGGGGTGCTCTACCACTGAGCTACGGCAGCAGAAAACGCGCGGACAATCAGGGATACGGCGCGATGCGGCGGAAACTGCCACAAGGGCCCCCGGTGGCGCAAGAACGATGGCAAGTCTTGCGCGGACCGGAGCCGCACACATAATGCCATCATGAGGCGCCCCACCAAAGACAGCGAAAAAAAGAAGAACGGCAACCGCACGGCGCGTCTGGCAGGAGCGCTGCGGGAAAATCTGCGCCGGCGCAAGGCACAGGAACGCGCGCGGATCGCTCCTTCGGCCACAGATACGCCGGAAAAGCCGGGGCCGGTTCCCGGCAACAATCCCCGCCGCTAGGAAAGCGGCCCTTGTACCGCCGGACTTTCACCGCCACTTAGCAACGGAAGGTGCTACCTTCAGGATGGCAGCTGATGAGGCTTATTTCCGCCTTAGGCGCCAGCGAATATTGTCAGTAGGCGGGCGGGGCGAGCATGGATCGAATACGCATCGTTGGCGGACAACGTCTGAGCGGCACGATCCCGATCTCGGGCGCCAAGAACGCCACGCTGCCGTTGATGATCGCGAGTCTCCTGACCGAGGACACACTCATCCTCGAGAACGTCCCGCGACTGGCCGATGTCATTCAGCTTCAGCGCATCCTGGGCAATCACGGCGTGGACGTCATGATCGCCGGCAAGCGGCCGGGTGACGACCCGAACCAGGGCCGCACCATCCACATTTCCGCGAAGCATATTGTCGATACGACGGCTCCCTACGATCTGGTGTCCAAAATGCGGGCCAGCTTCTGGGTCGTGGCGCCTCTGCTGGCGCGCATGGGAGAAGCAAAGGTTTCAATGCCGGGCGGCTGCGCCATCGGTACGCGGCCAGTGGATCTGCTGATCATGGCGTTGAAGGCGCTCGGCGCCGACATCGAAATCGAGGGCGGCTACGTCATTGCACGCGCCAAAAAAGGTTTGCGCGGCGGCGAGATAAATTTCCCGAAAGTCACCGTCGGTGGAACGCACACCGCGTTGATGGCTGCATCGCTTGCCAATGGTACGACGATCATCGAAAACGCCGCGCGCGAACCCGAAATCGGTGATGTCGCCGACTGTCTCAATAAAATGGGTGCAAAAATCTCCGGCGCCGGCTCTTCGCGCATTGTTGTCGAAGGCGTGTCAAAAATGCACGGCGCCCGCCATGCAGTCCTGCCTGATCGAATCGAGACCGGCACTTATGCAATGGCGGTTGCGATGACCGGCGGCGACGTTGTGTTGCAGAACACGCGGCCGGAGTTGTTGCAGGCCGCGCTCAACGTACTGGAGCAGACCGGAGCGACGGTGACCCCGACCAATGAAGGCATTCGTATCGCGCGCAACGGGCCCGGGCTCGCGCCGATCGAGGTCAGTACCGCGCCCTTTCCGGGCTTCCCGACAGATTTGCAGGCGCAATTGATGGCGTTGATGACGTGCGCCAAGGGGACCTCGCATATTACCGAAACCATTTTCGAAAACCGTTTCATGCACGTGCAGGAACTGGCTCGGCTGGGCGCGCGCATCCAGCTTGACGGAGAAACTGCCACCATCGAGGGCGTCGACCGTCTCAAGGGCGCGCCGGTGATGGCGACAGACCTGCGCGCTTCGGTTTCGCTGGTGATTGCGGCGCTCGCCGCCGAAGGCGAAACGATGGTCAATCGCGTCTATCACCTCGATCGCGGGTTCGAACGGCTTGAGGATAAGCTCGCCCGCTGCGGCGCGGCGATCGAACGCATCAGCGCCTAGACGAAAGCGATTGGCTCGGCCACGATCCGCCTCGCAGCAGGGAGGAAATCCGCGTGGCCGATATCAAGGTTTTGAGTGCCGGCGCCGTCAGGTCGATGGTGGCCGCGCTCGGCGCAGAGTTTGAGCGCGAGACAGGCAACAAGCTCGACATTAATTTCGGCACGGCCGGCTCGTTGCGCGAGCGAATTAAAGGCGGCGAAACTGCCGATCTTGTCATTCTTTCGGAATCCGCAATTGCCGAGCTCGCAAAGCTCGGCCTTGTCGTAACCGGCAGCTGCACCGACCTCGGCCGGACTGTGACCGGGGTCGTGGTGCGCGAGGGCGCGCCGGCCCCTGACATTTCCACGCCCGAGGCATTCAAGCAGGCGCTCCTGAATGCACGCTCGGTTGCCTATACCGATCCAAAGGCGGGCGGATCGGGCGGTATCATGTTCGCCGCCTTGCTGCAGAAACTCGGAATTGCCGACGAGATCAACAGGAAGGCGGTGCTTGGAAAAGGCGGTCTTGACGTGACGGTGGCGATCGCGGAAGGCCGCGCCGAAATTGGCACGACCTTCATCAGTGAGGTTCTTCCGGTGAAAGGGGTTACCGTCGTTGGCCCGTTGCCGGGAGAGCTGCACAACGCCAACACTTATACGGCGGCAACTCATTCACGCGCGACGTCACCCAAGGGCGCCGAGAGCCTGTTGCTTAAACTGACCGATCCGTCGAGCCGGCAACGCTGGATCGCCGCCGGCCTGGAGCCCGCGTTTGCGAACCGCTGAACACCCTTGCACCAGGACGGACCGCTGCCTAATTACGCCAGGACGGAGTGAAATATGGGCGCGCTTAAATTTGTGGTCCTTGACGAGGAAGATCTCGAGGTCGCTTCGACCCATCTTCAGGATGCAGTCATAAGGATTTCTGATGTCCGCTGGCGGCCGCGGGAAAAGCGCGTCGTCGTTGCACTTAACCGGTTCGACTGGGAGGGCGCCCAGACGGATCAGCCCGAATATTGTCGACGACGAACCGCACTGCGGTTTGAACGGGTGTTGGCCTGCAAATGCCGGCAGGTCGATCCTGCCCATAAGGACGAAGTGCTCAATCTTTTGGCGGTCTCGTTTTCCGAGACCGAAGCCCCATCAGGGGTGGTGACTTTGATGTTCTCCGGCGGCGCCACGCTGCGGCTCGATGTCGAATGCCTGGAGGCCGAATTGGCCGATCTGGGGCCTTCATGGTCGACGGGCACCTGTCCCGCCCACGTCAGCGGCGATACTGCGACTAAGCCCCGTCGCACCTGATTGTCAGGTGCCAGCGCAAATTTCGGTTCAAAACTGTGCGCAGCGGTGTCGGCGGCCCGTGCATCACTTGAAATTCGGGAACTCTAGTGGCGTAGTGGCCCCGTTTTAAAACAGGGGTGCATCATGCGCAAAATCTTGATTTTAGCAGGGCTGCTGGCTGGGGTTGTGATGTTGAGCGGAACGCCTGCCCAGGCCTGGGTTGGTTGTGTCTGCGCTAAACTCGGAGTGCCGGGCGTCTGCATGGCCGGGCCAGGCGAATGTGCCGCCAAGAGCGGGGCCTGCTTGCTGCCCTGCGAGTATCAGCAACCGAAAAAGGCCAAGATGCATAAGAAAAAAAGTAAAGCAGCATAATTAGCTCCTCAGACCAGCGAAAAAGGCTCCGCCCTGGGCGGAGCCTTTGTTTTTCAGCGAGGGTTGACGGCGGGACACACATCACCCATTGACCTTTCGTGCGTTTATGCCCGGCGGGATCAAAGCATGCCCCTTCGCTTGGATAGTCAAAGCGCGGATTTTCCCGACCGTTTCCGCAGTCTTCTTGCGATGAAGCGCGAGGTCGCGCAGGACGTCGAGCAAATCGTGCGCGGCATCGTTGCCGATGTGGCTGCGCGCGGCGATGTCGCGTTGTTCGAACTGACCGCAAAGTTCGATCGTGTCGATCTTGCCAAGACCGGCTTGCGCGTAACCGCCGCCGAAATCGAGACGGCGGAGAAATCGTGTCAAAGCGAAACACTGGCCGCGCTCAGGCTCGCGCGCGATCGCATCGAGGCTTACCACAGCCGTCAAAAACCAGCAGAAGAGCGCTTCACGGACCCCATTGGAGTCGAGCTCGGCGCAAAGTGGACAGCGATCCAGGCGGTTGGCCTTTATGTACCGGGCGGCACGGCCGCCTATCCATCGTCCGTTCTCATGAATGCCGTCCCGGCCAAGGTCGCCGGTGTGCCGCGGCTCGCAATGGTGGTGCCGGCGCCCGATGGCAAACTCAGTCCTTTGGTACTGGCGGCGGCCAAACTTGCGGGCGTCGACGAGATTTACCGCATCGGAGGTGCACAGGCTGTGGCTGCGCTGGCTTACGGCACCAAAAGTATCGCGCCTGTCGCCAAGATTGTCGGACCCGGCAATGCCTACGTTGCCGCTGCAAAGCGTCTGGTATTTGGCAAAGTCGGTATCGACATGATTGCCGGGCCATCCGAAGTGCTGATATTGGCCGACAAGACCGGCAATGCCGACTGGATCGCCGCTGATCTGCTGGCGCAGGCCGAGCACGATGTCAGCGCGCAGTCGATGCTGATTACCGACGACGCTTCGCTCGCCACACAAGTCGAAAAAGCCGTCGAGACTCAACTCAGGACTCTCTCGCGCGCAAATATCGCCGGTAAGTCGTGGAGCGATTTCGGCGCCATCATCGTCGTTCCCGGACTTGCCAACGCGATCGATCTGGTCGATCAGCTCGCTCCTGAACATCTTGAAATCATGGCAGCCGACGCAGACGCGCTCGCCGCTCGCATCTCCAACGCAGGCGCAATTTTCATCGGAGCGCACACTCCGGAGGCGATCGGCGATTATGTTGCGGGCTCAAACCACGTGCTGCCGACGGCGCGCTCGGCACGATTTTCCTCCGGGCTGGGCGTGCTCGACTTCATGAAGCGAACGACCCTGCTCAAATGTGGGCCCGAACAGTTGCGTGCACTGGGACCCGCCGCGATTGCTCTGGGCGAGGCCGAAGGTCTGACCGCCCACGCCCGTTCCGTTGCGATTCGCCTCAACCAGAAATGAGCGCTGCAAAATCACCGCCTGCTGTGAAGCGACGCCTCGTTTCTGTCGTCCTCGACGAGAAATCGATCGGCCGCTCCAATCCGGATGTCGAGCACGAACGCCAGGTCGCGATCTATGATTTGCTCGAACAGAATTCTTTTGCGCCGGTCGGCCATGACGACGGGCCTTTCGCGCTTCACTTAAGCATCAACGGAAACCGTCTGGTCTTCGATATCCGGCTTGAAAACAACACGCCGGTCGTCGCGCATCTGTTTTCGCTCACGCCGCTGCGCCGGATCGTCAAGGACTACTACATGGTCTGCGACAGCTACTATCAGGCGATCCGCACGGCCACACCCGACAAGATCGAGGCCATCGATATGGGTCGGCGCGCGATTCACAATGACGGTTCGCGTGTCCTGATGGAGCGGCTCAAGGGAAAGGTGATGGTCGATGTCGATACGGCGCGCCGCCTGTTCACCTTGATCTGCGTGCTGCACTGGAAGGGATGACCTCGGATGATGGCGTCCGAGCGGCCGTCGCGGCCCCACGCGGTATTGTTCGCCTGCGGCATGAATTCGGTGCGCTCGCCCATGGCCGCCGGCTTGTTGCAGCAGATGTTCGGAACAAATCTCTTTGTCGGTTCTGCCGGCGTGCAGAAGGGCGAGCTCGATCCGTTTGCTGTCGCCGCCATGCAGGAGATCGGCATCGATATCTCGCGCCACAGACCGATCACGTTCGAGGAGCTGGAAGATCTGGAAGGATTGAACTTCGATCTGATCGTCACGCTATCGCCGCCGGCGCATCACAAGGCTTTGGAACTGACCTACAAGGTGGCCGCCGATGTGGAATATTGGCCGACCATGGATCCGGCCGAGAGCGAGGGCAGCCGCGAACAGCGGCTCAATGCCTACCGCGACGTGCGGGATCAATTGATGGCGCGTATCCGGGAGCGCTTCGGACAGCCCGGCATCAATGAATAAGCGCGCCGAAGTCGTGTCGGGTTGTGAAAAAGAGCCTGTTCCGCTAGTTTCCGCGCCCATTCAAGACGTTCCTTCCAGGTGTAGTCGCCACGCAAACAGATGATCGGTCGTCCAAAATTCGTGCTCGCCTCCGGTTCGCCGCGCCGTCTTGCCCTGATCAATCAGGCAGGCATCGAGCCCGACGCGCTCAAGCCGGCGGACCTCGATGAAACGCCGCATCGCGGCGAGATTCCGCGTGCTTACGCAACCCGTCTCGCCCAGGCGAAGGCGACCGCGGCCCTGGAAAACGTCAATCTGGACGACGAATTGCGCGGCGCCTATGTGCTAGCGGCGGATACCGCGGTGGCTGTGGGCCGTCGTATTCTTCCCAAGGCCGAGCTGCTCGACGAGGCCGCGCAATGCTTGCGCCTGCTGTCGGGCCGCAATCACCGCGTTTATACCGCCATCTGCCTGGTCACCCCGAAGGAAAACTTTCGCCAGCGTCTGGTGGAAACACGCGTGCGGTTCAAGCGTTTGTCGGAAGACGATATCGAGGCTTATCTCGCTTCGGGCGAATGGCGCGGCAAGGCCGGTGGCTATGCGGCGCAGGGAATTGCCGGCACTTTCATCGTGAAGATTGTCGGCTCCTACAGCAATGTTGTCGGCCTGCCGCTTTACGAAGTGATGACGCTGCTCGGTGGCGAGGGCTACCCGGTTCGCTTCGGCTGGCTCAACGCAGTGTGAGGCGTCGCTTGTGTTGGCTTTGCTCCGCAACAAGAAAGCCGACGATCCATGAATGAGATCGATCGCAAGGTGTCGGCCCCGCGCTCGTCATGTCCGGTCTGCGGCAGGCCGGTGGAGCCGGCATTCAAGCCATTCTGTTCCAAACGCTGCGCGGATATCGATCTCAATCGATGGCTCTCCGGGGTCTATGCCATTCCGACAAAAGACGATGATGACGAAGACGGCGCGAAGCCGGCCGACGGCGATCCCGGCGAGAAATAATGAGTGCGCGAATGAACGATTGGCCGGACCGGCTGTTTGAAACGCTCAAGCGCGGGGACGTCCGGCAGGTTGGGTACGTGCCTGACGCCGGCCATGCGCGGTTGATTGACCGGTGCCGGGCCGACGATGCCATCCGGGACGTTGCACTCACCACGGAAGAGGAGGGGGTCGCACTCGCCGCCGGCGCCTGGCTTGGGGGCGAACGCGCTGCGCTGCTGATGCAGTCGAGCGGCCTCGGCAATTGCATCAACATGCTGTCGTTGATGCGGACCTGCCGATTTCCAATGCTGATGTTCATCACGATGCGCGGCGAGTGGGAGGAGTTCAATCCCTGGCAGGTGCCGATGGGATCGATCGTCGACCCCGTGCTCAAGCTGTGCGAGGCGGAGGTCTACCGCGCAGATACGCCGCAGGACGTTGCCGGCAACGCGGAACGCGCTATCCAGCACGCCTTCGGAGGCGAGCGCATTGCCGCCGTCATCCTGTCGCAGCAGCTGATCGGCAAAAAAGTGTGGACCAAATGAGCCTCGAACGCCGCGCCGCCATGGCCGCGCTGCTCGCCGACCGCCGCGACGATCTGCTGCTTGTCCCCGGGCTTGGCTCGACCGCATGGGATGCGGCGGCGGCCGGAGACAACGATCGCAATTTCTATCTCTGGGGCGCGATGGGTGGTGCCGCCATGATCGGCCTCGGACTTGCGCTGGCGCAGCCCAGACGCCGCGTCGCGGTGATCACGGGCGACGGCGAAATGCTGATGGGGCTTGGCGCACTCGCGACCATCGGCATCCAGCGCCCGTCCAATCTCGCGCTCATCGTTTTCGACAATGGTGTTTACGGTGAGACCGGCATGCAGCCGAGCCACACGCAAGGCGGCGTCGACCTCATTGGCGTGGCGAGCGCCTGCGGACTTGGCACCTGTCTCGACGTGCGCGATGAGAGTGCCCTGGCCGATCTTGCGCGCCGGCTGAAAAATCTCGGCGCGACGCTTTTTGCCCGCGTGCTGATAGCGGCCGACGAGCCACCCCGCGTGCTGCCGTTGCGTGATGGCGTTGCGCTCAAGGAGCGGTTCCGCGCCGCGGTCGGCGCCGAAGCATAGCTCGGCGCCCGGCGGGCGTTCTGGACAGTGTGGAGTCGAGCCTCTATAACGCCCGCGCCTTGCTGAGCGGCCCACGAGGGGCCGACCCGGCGCCCAGGTAGCTCAGTTGGTAGAGCACGTGACTGAAAATCACGGTGTCGGTGGTTCGATTCCGCCCCTGGGCACCACTCGCTCTTGTTTCCCGAAATGCGAACGAGGCCCACGCTTTTCCTGTAAGGTTCCGGCCAAGGGGCCGGCCCGCATTGCACGTTTCGGCACGTCCTTTCCGGCGCCCGATGCCCTTTTGTACGCGTCAGGGAGAGCAGCATGAAAACACCAAGGAATGCGGTGTCGAGCTTCGGGCTCGCACTGCTGTTTGCAATTGGAGTGAGCTCGATGTCGGCAGCCAAGACGTTTGTTTACGTGTCGAATGCGCAGGACGGAAACATCGACACCTACAGCATGGACACGAACAACGGCGCGCTGACGCCGACCGGAAAAGTCGACGCCGCCAAGCTGGTGATGCCGATGGCCGTGAGCCCCGACAAAAAGCATCTCTACGCCGTCGTGCGCTCGCAACCGCTCCGCGTGTTCACCTACGACATCGATCCGGCAACCGGCGCGCTCACGCAGAAAGCATCGGCGCCGCTTCCCGACAGCATGCCTTATGTGTCGACCGACCGGACCGGCCGGTATTTGTTCACCGCGTCTTATGGCGGCGACAAGCTTGCGGTGAGCCCGATCGCGGACAATGGACTGGTGCAAGCGGAAGCGATCCAGGTCATTCCGACCGGACGCAATGCGCATTCGATCATGCCCGATCCCAGCAACAGATTTGTCTACGCCGCCACGCTCGGCGCCAATCAGGTGCTGCAGTTCACGTTCGACAGCAAGACCGGCAAGCTCACGGCCAATGATCCTCCCGCCGTCAGCCCGCAACCAGGTCATGGTCCGCGCCATCTGGCCTTCTCGCCGGACAACAAGACTCTCTATGCGCTCAACGAGCTGTCGGGCCACGTCACGCAGTATGCGATTGACCCAAGCAAAGGCACGCTGACGCTCGTGGACACCATCAGCTCAGTGCCGGCAGAGGCCGGCCTTGTCTGGGGTGCGCCGCAAGGGCCCGTTGGCGCAACGCCCGCCGCAGCCGCGCCGAAGGATGAGAAGCCGAAAGTATGGGCCGCCGACATCCAGATCACGCCCAACGGAAAATTCCTGTACACGACCGAGCGCACCACCAACAAGATCGCCTTGTTCACGGTGGCGCCCGGAACGGGCAAGCTCACCTACGTCGCAAATTTCGCGACCGAGGCGCAGCCGCGCGGCATCAGGATCGATCCGACCGGCCAGTATCTTGTTGCATCCGGCGAAAAATCGGATCGCTTGTCGGTCTACAAGATCGATCAGAGCACGGGCAAGCTCGGCGAGCCCAATCGCTATCCGGTCGGCAACGGTGCGAACTGGGTCGAGATCGTCAGCCTGCCATAAGGCGCCTCGGCTGCAACAATGCTCAAAGCCCCGGAGCGCTCCGGGGCTTTTTGCATGGTCTCGGCGCGGCCACCGATTTTATTTCGGCATGCTGCTTTCGATGAGCTGCATGACAGGCCGTTTGAAATTGTCCGGCAATCTGCATGCGGCCCTGAAGTTGTTGACGTTGTCCTGAAACTTGGTCACGTCGAGAACCGCGACGTTGTGTTGCCCGTGATAATATCCGCTCAACCAGAGGGCGACCGAATCCGCTTTTTGCATGACATTGAACTGCTCGCAGGTAATCTTTGAACCGTCGACGGTGACCTGGGCCTGAGCGGCTTGCGCGGCAATAACAATCGCCAGCGTCGCAAAGAAGGTTTTACGCATATTGCAGTCTCATCTGGTTGCGGGTGCCTTATTCTCTCTTGTTGCGAGGGTATAGCCAGTTGGACCACGGTCCAACTGGCTTGCGGGGAGGAACGGACGTTGCGGCTGGTCCGGGGGGCATATAAACAGGCCGCTTGACTTTAATCCTATCATTGAATATAGTCCTACCAATCCTGCTCAACGTGAGGGGCGTCATCTAGAGGCGTCTTGATGGTGGGGCAGGGTGCGGCGCCTGCGGGCGTGCTGGATTACGCACAGCACGCACTCGGGCGGCGCCGGGGCTCCGCCCGGCGGCCACTACGGGCTGCCTGCCAGGAGCTTGGCTGACGGATGGCCCGCGCGTTGCGCTGGTCGACGAAAAGCGCGGCCGGCGCCGGAAGGAAGACGCTGCGATGGCGCGCCGAGAGGCGCCCGTGCTCTCGAGAGGGAGTACGGCACTGAACGAACAATGGTTGCGCCACTTGGCGCGCCATCCCCCCTCATATTGGAGGGGACGGAGGAGAAGGGACTACGGCGTACCCGGCGCCGCAAAGAATACGGGCGCTGCTGCGCGCCCACATGACAACCCGGGGCTGTTTGACAATTGAATCTGTGAGACGCGCCTGATGCGGCCCCGGATCAGCGGCGCAACATTGCGCTCCGCTTATGTTGCGCCACGTCTGGGGTACACAAACAAACCGCTTGATGACGCGCGGCCCGCCGCGGCCAAGCCGGCCGCGTGGAGCTATGTTTCCAGCGGCAGGCCGTCTATCCTTTGAGTCGCTTTTCAGGCGCGGCTCATTGAACAGGGGTGGCCACGATGGGTGTTCTGCTCTGGATCGTCATTATCGGATTTGTTGCCGGCATCATTGCGCGCTTCATCATGCACGGCCCCAACACACCGAAAGGTTTTGTTGTCACGACCGTCCTGGGCATAGCCGGTGCGCTGCTCGCCACATTCATCGGCGAGGCGGTTGGCTGGTATCGCCCGGGCCAGGGTGCTGGATTGATCGGCGCAACCGTCGGCGCCGTGATTATTCTGTTCATCTGGCATCGCCTGGTGTCGGCGCAGGTGATCCGCGACCACGGTCTCTGACCGGTCAATTCGCGGATTCAATCCAGCGCAGAAATTGACCACCCGCCACGCCGCGGGTGAGCGCAAGATTGTACTCCTGGAAGATTCCGGCCGTGTGCCAGCCCTCCTTGGGCCAATGTGCCACGGCATTTTCGAGCCGTTCCAGGTCGATGACGCGTCGTGCCAACGGAGATTGTCCGAGTTCGGCAATCTTGCGCGCGAGTTCGCCGCGCCGGCCTGCGAGTTTTTCGTACCAGTCGGCGCCTTGCAGGCCGCTCAATCGATTGGTCAACACCACGTCAGGCAAAAGTCCCCACATCGCGCGCCGGATCAAGGAACGGTCGATGCCTTCGGCAAGATATTGTTCAGGCGGAACGCCGAAGCAGTAGGACACGACGTCGATATCGGCGGTTGGATCGCGCACCTCGACACCGGTCACGGCTTTCTCAGCCGCGTGCCAATCGCCGGCGTAATCAATCTGCGTCAGTCCGCCGGCGCGTTCGTCCCGGCGCATGCGATAGAGAAAATCATGGCCGAGTTTTTTGGCGCGGCGGTCGACGGTCATGGCGGCGGCAAAATCGGCGCGGATGGGCGCATGATCCTGCCATGGCGCGCCCCGGGACGGGTGACGGCGATGATCGGCCCAGTCGCCCAGCCGCGCAGGCACAGCTGGTTCAATGAAAAGCTTCCGTAACGCGACCCAGCGCGAGTACGGCGTGGTACGGTAAAAAAGCCGCCACTGGCGATAGGCCAGCAGCAGCCGGCCGCGCAGCAGATGACTGGCCGCTTGCGGCCAGCCGTTCCAGCTAATGGTGGTGTTGCCATGAAGGCCGCTGAGCAACACACGCCGGCCGCTCGTGCGGGCGCGCTCGAGAATAGCCATGGTCCAGCCGAAATTCGTTGGATTGCGAACCGGACCATCGAGCGCGATAAAAAACCGCTCAAGCTGCGTGAAGTCATCGCACTCATCATTGCGGACATAGTCGACGTCGATGTTTCCGGCGTGTTTCCGGATCGCTTCGACGTAGGGGGTTTCGTCGCCGTAACAGCCGTGGGGCAGTGGGCCGTCAAAATCGTGCCGCGGCACGCCGGTGAACGCCGTGAGCCGCTGGTTTTTTTCAGAGAGCGCACGCGCGGCAAGTGCCGCGACCGAGGACGAGTCGAGACCTCCGCTCATCAGGCAACCGACAGGATGGGTGCTGCGCATTTGCCGGCGCACCGCGCGATCAAGACAGTCGCGCAATCCCTCCGCATAGGCCGCATCGGAGCCAAGCCGCACCGGCTTGATATCGGCGGGCGACCAGTAGCGATGCTGCTCCACTGCGCCATCGGCGTTCACGCGAAAGACATGCGCCGGCGGTACCCGGAAAACGTTCCGGTACATCGTCGTTCCGTGATCGGCATGATTGAGCACGAGGAAATCGGCGAATTTCTCCTCGCATAATTCGCGCGGCACGTCGTCGAGGGCAAAGAGAGCATTCGGCATGCTCGCGAACGCAAAAAAATCGCGCGCCTTGTGCCACATCACCACGTTGAGCCCGAGATGATCGCGCGCCAGGGTCAACGACTGCTTGTGCGGATCCCAGATCGCAGCTGCGAATGGGCCGCGCAACGTCGCCCAGACGTCGTCGCCAAACTTTTCCCACGCTGCAAGGAGAAGCCGCGAGTCGGGCCATTCCGACGCCACGCGACCTCTCATGCCAAGTCGTGCGAGCAGATCGTCGCGGTTGTCGAGCCGTAAGTCGGCTGTCATGACAGCGCCGCTTTGACCGCGCTGCGGCTGCCGGTCGAAGCGATCTTCGGCGGTCATGCGCATCAGCGCGTGGACAAGGCCAACGTTGTCCTTCACAGCGATGTCGATCCGGTCGGATCCATATTGCCGCAACGCATTTGCGGCGCGTTCGAGTTCTCGCGGTGAGGGGCCGTGGCCGTCGAAACGAACCACTCCGGCGATTCCGCTCATGGCAATTCACCCATGCGCCCGTGCTCCGCCGAATTCGGCGAGCCGCTTGAAACGTCCGGCATCGGGATTTGAAATGATCTCCCGCCCGCCAACCTCGACCCACGCGTGCGCAGCCAGGTCGTGGCCATCGCGCGCAACGCCAAGGCATAGCCGGCTCGCTATACCCCGCCGATGCAACATGGCGTGTGCCGCCAGCGCGCGCGGCAAGCAAAGCGCGTTCATCCAGGGTTTTGCACCGACGGTTTCCACCGCCCATGAAATCCATTTTGCTTCATCGCTTGCGAAACGATTGGAGCGGCGCAAAGGCCGGTTGGCCCACGCGAAGACACGTGCCGGAGGGATAAAGCGCACGGCGAGCTGCGCCAGGACGACCGTCACAAAAGCCTCCCGAAGATACATGCGGCGGATCGTGTGGCGTTTCATCGCATGTCTTCCGGAGCAAGGCAGCGCACCAGCCCATAGTCCATCAGTTGCTGCAGGAACGGTGCAACATCGCGGGTCAATGTCGCAGCGTCGACGCCGTGCTGTTTCGAGAGGCTGCGGAAAATATCATCGACGCGGCACGGCGCGGCAAGCATGCGCCAGATTTCGCTCGCCACGTCGTTGAAATCGAAATACGCGCCCGCATCCAGACTCAGGACAACAGCGCAACCATCGACGTCGGTTGCGGCCAACTTGCCGTCGCGTACCAGGATGCTGTCAGTGGTCACGCTCACGCCGCCGGACTCCACTCTTCGGTGTCAGCCGCGACAATTTTATTTTTTGTAGCGAGAGGACATCGGGAACGCCATCTCGAATGAAAATCCGAGCTTGGATACCGGCGTTGCGGGCGGCTGCGGCTCGGCGGGCGCGGATATGTTGTCCTGGGAGGCCGATTTTGTTTCCGTGCCGATCGCCACTTTTTTTACGACCGGCGGCTGCCAGGTGCTCACCGGCTTGGCATCTTCGCCATCGCTACGGTCATTCTTGATCGGTGCCATCGCCGACCTCCGGACAATTGGACCATCACGCTATGGGATCGGGTCCGGCATGGCAAGGCAAACGCCAATGTGTCGCGTTTCGATAAATTCAAGTGAGAGACCGCGATGCGAGCCGTCGTTTGCATTCGCTGGCGATGTCAAAAACCGCCGACTTGCCCGCGCGCGTGCAAGTCGCAGCCGCTTGGCATCGAATATTCCGCGTGATACGCTTTTTGCGCCACGAGGGGGTTTGAGCCGAAAAACAAGCACTTATCGACCAGTGCTGATCGTGCTCGGGTATGTAGAAAGGGATCGCGCCATGGCAAACAGAACGTCAGCGAGCTCAGACACAAGCGGTGCGGCTGACACGCCGGAAACTCGCGAGGAAATGGCATCGAAATTGGTTGACCGGTTTTCTTTGTGGTCCGGCGTTGCCGGACTGATCCCGGTCCCGGTGATCGACGTCGTTGCAGTCGGCGGGCTTCAGATTCAGATGCTGCGGCGCATCTCGCAGATTTACGACGTCGCGTTTTCAGAAAATCGCGGCAAGGCCCTGATCGCGAGCATGGCGGGTTCGATGATTCCGGCGACCAGCGGTCTCGGTGCTGCAAGCATGCTCAAGGCCGTGCCGATCTTCGGAACGATCGCAGGCGGGTTTGTGATGCCGGCGCTCTCCGCGGGCGCGACCTACGCCATCGGCAAGGCTTTCATCCAGCACTTCGCCACTGGCGGAACTCTTCTCGATTTCAATCCTCCGGATTACCGCGAGTTCATCAGAAGGCAGCGGGACATGTGGGATTCCCGAAAGAACCGAAACAAATCAGAATCCGGAGCGACGACCAGTCCTTAAGCCGCGCCCGCCCACAGCGGGTGATTGGGAGTTGATCCATCCACCGCAGCAATAAAGCTGTCGACTGGTGAGACCGAGCCCCATGCTCGAAGTTGTCATCTATCTGGTATTCTGTGTTCTCACAGGTCTCTGCGGCATAGACCGCCGCATGGGCTTTTTCGGCACTTTTTTTCTGGCGCTTATCACCACTCCATTTGTAGTGTTGCCTGTCCTGCTTCTGACGGGCCCATCACGCCGCGCCGAATGGCGTCGCCGGAACTGACAGAAGTGAAATGTCTGAGTCGACAGGCGCGCACGTCGCTGGGCCGGCGACGGCATTTTGTAGCAGTGTAACCGGAAGACATCACACTTATGTCCTTCCTTGAGCTCGTTCGCCGCGAAATGCACGGCTCGCTGCCGAAGCTGCTGTTCATGTCCGGACTCGGGGGCATAAGCACCGCGGCGATCCTCGGCGCGATCAATGCGGGCCTGCAAGGGCCGAGTTTGTGGGCGGCCACGCTTTTTATCATCGCGCTTTTTCTGTTCATCAAGACTCAGTACTACGTCACCATCTCGACCACCGCCGAGATCGAAGCGATCATTCACAAAATCCGCGTGCGCCTTATGGATCAGATAAGGCGCTCGGAATTGCTTTCGATCGAGGGGATCGGCCGCGCGAGCATCGTTGCCGCGATCACCGGCGATACGGCGGTGCTTACCCAAGCGAGCAATATGCTTTGCTTCACGGTACAGGGCGCAGTTCTGGTCTTCTTTGTCGCGATCTACGTTGGGTTTTTGTCTCTTGCGGCAATCCTCACGACGCTGGTTATCGTCTCGATAGCGGCAATCATCTTTCACCTGAAAAATCGCCGCCTGGTCGCGGAAAAACAAAGAGCGGCTGAATGGGAGCGGCGGCTCTACGACCGGCTCACCGATTTTCTGGATGGCTTCAAGGAGGTAAGGCTCAACAGCCAGCGCAGCTCCGATCTGTTCGACGATGCGGTGGACGTGTCGCGCACTGCGGCCAACATCAAGATTAAAAGCCAGGCCGAAACCTTCCAGATGATCGTGACCTCGCAGATATCGATGTACGTCCTGCTCGGCGCTGTCGTGTTCGTTGCGCCCCAGTTCAGCGACTCGCTGGGCGGCGAGGCGCTCACGAAAACAACGACCGCCCTGATGTTCATCGTCGGGGCGTGTTTCGGTCTGGTGCAATCGATTCCGGTCCTGCTGAATGCGAATGCTGCGGCGGACCGGATCGAACAGCTGGAAGCGGCTCTGCGGGCGACCGTGTTGCCGGCAACACAGCGCGATATTCAGATTCCAAAGCACTTCAAAAAAATCGAAATGCGCAAGATCATGTTCCGCTACGTCGACAGGTTTTCCGAGACGTCGTTCAGGATTGGTCCGATCGACTTCAATTTGTATCCGGGTGAACTTGTTTTCATCACGGGCGGCAATGGCTCAGGCAAATCGACATTCCTGCGGGTTCTTTCCGGGCTTTATCCTCCCGATTCCGGCACGGTTATGCTCGACGGAAAACGCATCGTCGACAATTCGCGCGACGAGTATCGCGCTTTGATGTCGGCCATTTTCTTCGACTATCATCTGTTCCAGCGGCTTTATGGTGTGCCGGAGCCGGAACCCGGCGAAGTGGACCGGCTGCTGAGTCAATTCCGACTGTCCGAAAAGACCGGGTTGGTCGACGGCGAGTTCCGGACGCTCGATCTTTCCGGTGGCCAGCGCAGACGGCTCGCGCTCATCGTCAGCCTGCTCGAAAAGCGGCCAATTCTCCTGCTGGACGAATGGACGGCCGAACAAGACCCCGAATTCCGGCGCAAATTCTATGATGAACTGCTGCCGGATTTGATGAAGGCGGGCGCAACCGTCGTGGTGATCACCCACGATGACCGCTATCTCGACGAATTGAACTTGCCGGCCCGCAGGATTCGTATGGACGAGGGCCGAATTGTCGAGCAACGTACAATAAAAAAGAGACGTCGGTAGCGTGGGGAAGGCGTGATGGCGAGGTATCCTGAGTCGCTTGAAGGGAGGCCGCCCGGGCAAAAGCGCGCCTGGTGGCGCTTCTTTGGGCGGCATCTACCGAGCCTCTCCGTCACGGTGCTGGTGGCGTTGTTGCTGACCACGATCCTTTTTCCCTACGTGGTGATCACGGTCCCGAGCGGCATGGTCGGGGTCCTTTGGAAACGCTTCAACGGATACGACCTGTACTGCTGGTGCTTCGTCGGCCGCGGCACGATTCTGGATCCGCGCGAACTGAGGGACGAAGGCCTTCACATCATCTGGCCTTGGGACAAGTTGTACATTTACACTTTGCGGCTGCAATCCTCGACCCAGACGTACAACGCCATCACCAAAGACGGCGTGAGCGTGGCCGCGCAGATCAATATGCGGTTTCAGTTGCTCCACAATTACGTGGGCGTACTGCACAAATTTATCGGACCGCAATATCTGGCGTCTGTCGTGGACCCCGAGATTGGCAGCAGGGCGCGTGAGGTCATTTCACAATATACGGCGCAAGAGGTTTACACCTCGCGCGAAGCAATTCAGGGGAAAATCCGCGAGGATGCGCAGAAAAGCCTGAGCACGCATCTCAACAATCTGGTGCAACCGGAAGCCATGGAGCAGCCGGATCCGAAGCACTACAACGACTTCCTGCAAAACTCGATTCAGCTTCTCGATACCCTGGTGCTCAGCATCGAACTGCCGCCGGAAATCGTCGCGGCCATCAATCGCCAGACGCAACAGTATTATGAGATTCAGGAATTCAAGTATCGCGTGGAACGCGAAGCGCAGGAGTCGACACGAAAGCAGATCGAGGCGAACGGCATCGCGGCCTTCCAGCGCACGGTCAGCGAGGGGATTTCGGACTCCTACCTGCGCTGGCGCGGCATCGAGGCAACGCTGGCGCTCGCCCAGTCGCGCAATTCCAAGATCGTGATCATCGGCGGCGGCAAAGACGGCCTGCCGGTTATCCTGGGCAACGTCGACAGCGTTGGCGGGTCAAGCTCCAGGGCGAGCGTCTCCGAGGACGAGGCGCCCACCGACAAGTTGTCGGCCGCTTCGCCGGGTCCGGCCGGCAACGGGCTGGTCAAACCGGTCGCGCCGGGTGGTCCATTGGCCACGGTCGACAGGAGCAATTCTGCGGCGATCTCATCGACACCGCCGGACGTCACGCAGGCCAACACTCCCACGGCTTCGGAAAAGGACACAATGGGTCCGGCCGCGCGTCAAAGCGAGCGCTCGAATTCTTACCTGCCGCGCGATTTCTCGAATCTCAAGACGCTCCTACCAAATCTTCCTGACTGGTTGTCCGGCTGGAGAACGGCGGCTCCCAGGCAGTAGGGCGTGGCAAGCGGAAACGAATTGCCTTGCCCGGCGTAAATCGGCAATCATGAGCCCCAGTGGCGTAGTTATTCAGTTTGTGAGGAATTGCAGTGGCTCCAGCGACGGAATCGCGACAACGGGTCCGGTTCAGATCTCGAGTGTACCGGACGTTCGCGACCCATCCGGGCAGGTTCGCGTTCCTCATCGCGATCTTGGTCGCAATTGCTGCGTACGTCGTCGGGCTGAACGTCGCATACCTCGAACTGGCCGCCGCGCGGCAGGCAACCACGCAGCTGCGCGCCGATAATCAGAAGCTCAAAATCCAGATTTCGAACCAGACCGCTCGACAGGGGGCTTTGCAAAACAAGCTCGAGGGCGCTCAAGCCGCCCTCGAGGCCATCGTTCCGTCGGAAAACACCTACAGCATCAAGCCCAATCAATCGGTGCTCATCGCGAACGGCCGCCTCACCGTCGGGCTCATCGGGTCTCCGACCAACGATGGCGTCAACATCAACGTCAACGGAAAGAAGCAATCGGCGGCTCCGGGCGATGTCATAAACATTGCGCTCGATCCGCCAACCAAGTGTCAGGTGCGCGTGCAATCCTTTGACATGTTCAAGGCGATCCTCGCGGCCACGTGCGGAACAGGGCCATAGGACGGCCCGAGCGGCAGTAAAGCCTGACCTGCCCGGGCGCTCAAAAGCTGCAAATATTCCCGTGAAATCCGGTCATCTGGCGGCCCAGAATCCGATAGCATTGCGCCCAAGTGATTCGCCGTACGCAAATCAAGCGCAAAGGCAGGTCGGCCATGAGACAGATAATCACGATCGCGACAATGAAGGGCGGCAGCGGCAAGAGCACCATTGCGAGTTGCCTGGCGGTTCATTGGCACCTCAGCGGTCGGGCCCCGACGATTATTGATGCCGATCCTCAACGCTCGATCGCGAGGCTCGCGGCCCGCGAGCGCGCACTGGGGGGCGTTCCGGTGGTGGAGGACTCCTCGAAGGACGCGTGGAAGACCGCGCAAAAACTTGCTGCCGGCGGCCGCCCGATTATCATCGACACGCCCGGCTTCCGCTCGCAGGCAACACTGGCCTGCATCGGTGCCGCAGACTTTCTTCTTTTGCCGGTCAAGGCTTCGCCGCTCGACATCGATCGCATGCTGGACACGCTCAACTCTCTCCTGGACGATGCCGGCCAGCGGCCCACGTTCCGCTGCGTGCTGAGCCAGACCACGCGCGACTCGGTCATTGCCAAACATATCCGCGCTGAGTTGACCGAGGCCGGCTTCCCGGTGCTGCAGAGCGAGCTGACCAATCGTGTCGCCTATCCGGAAGCGGCGCTGTATGGTGCGACACCGAGCCTGATCAGCTGGAACGGGCTGGCGGCGCGCGAAATCGCTGCGATCGCCGGCGAGATCGATGGAATAGTGGGCATCAAAAAGGCAGCGTGACTATGAAGAAGACTCTGCCAAAGGCGATCCGGCCCGATACCGTTCACGGAAGCGGTCGCGCGCCGAGCCAGCCGATAGTCGAGCCTTTGCCGGAGACCTCACGGTACGTGCACGCGCGAGCCAACTCGCCAATGCCCGCGAAAAACGAAACCGCCGAAGGCGACCGCAAGACGCGTGCCCGAAAACTGGTTGAGCGGTTTTCACTCTGGTCCGGTGCGGCCGGTCTTTTTCCGGTACCGGTCGCTGATCTTGCCGTCATAGCCGGGGTTCAGCTCCAGATGCTGCGCCGTATCTCGCAGCTCTACGACGTGCCGTTTTCGAAAAACCGCGGCAAGGCGCTGATCGCGAGCTTCGCCGGCACGATGATTCCCGCAAGTACCGGCTTGGGCGTGGCCAGTTTCATGAAAGCTGTGCCGATTGCCGGAACCGCCATTGGCGCGCTGACGACGCCGGCACTGTCGGTGGGCGCCAGCTACATGATCGGTCTGGCCTTCGTCGAACATTTCGAGTCGGGCGGCACGCTGTTTGATTTTGAACCGCCGGACTACGAACAGTTCATCAAGGGCAGAATGGCGCCGCGCAAGGCCTGAACAGCGCCGGCGTGGACTAGCGTTTGCCGCCGGTTTTGCCGGCTTTCTCCGCGTCCCACCACCAGACGGTCGGAAACGCCGACATGCCATACTTCGGCAGCGGGTCGGGATGGTTGAACCGATTCCAGCGCGCCGTGCGCAATTTGGCGTAGCCCCATTGCGGCACCACGTACTGATTCCACAGCAGGATCCGGTCAAGAGCCCTGACAGTGGGGACCAGTTCATCGCGCGTCTTGGCTGCAATGACCTTGGTGATCATCTCATCGACCGCCGGGTTCTTGATGCCGAGGATGTTGTCCGAGCCGGGCTGGTCGGCGGCCTGCGAGCCCCAGTAACCTCGTTGCTCGTTTCCGGGCAACAGCGATTCACCCCAGGCGAAAGTGATGACGTCGAAATCCCAACCGCGCAACCGGTTCTCATAGTGCGCCTCGTCGACCGTGCGCACGGATACGGTAATGCCCAGCCGTTCCAGGGACGGCTTGTAGAACAGGAACACACGCTCGAAGAGCGGAGCGTTGGCGAGGAATTCCACTTCGAACGGCTCGCCCGTTTTTGCGTTGACGACTTGTTGATTGCGTACCTCGTATCCGGCGTCCCGGAGAAGACGCAAGGCCTCGCGCAAATTGTTGCGAACCGCATTCGCATCGCCGCCGACCGGATTTGCGTACGGCTTGGCAAAGAGTTCGGGCGGGACCTTGTCGCGCACCGTCTCCAGCAGTTCGAGCTCCCGGCCGCTTGGCACGCCAGTCGCGGCCAGCTCGGTGCCTTCGAAATAGCTGGCCGTGCGCTTGTATTGGCCAAAGAAGATCTTCTTGTTCATCTCCTCGAAGTCGAACGCATAGTTGAAGGCAAGGCGGACGCGCGGGTCCTTGAACTTGTTTCGGCGCAGGTTGAAGGCGAATGCCTGCATCACGCCGACATTGCTAATCGGGAATTCCTCGAGGATCACGCGCTTCTCGGCCACCGCGGGGAAATCATAGGCGGTCGCCCAGCTCTTGGCGCTGTTCTCCGTCCGCCAATCGACCAAATCACCTTTGAACGCTTCGATCGCGACCGTTGCGTCGCGGAAATATTCGAATTTTAGCTCATCGAAATTATCGCGCCCGACATTGACGTTGATATTTCGCCCCCAATAGTCCTTGGCGCGCTCGTAAACGATATTGTGGGCGGGCGAGAATTCCTTGATCTTGTAGGGACCGCTGCCGAGCGGGATCTCGAGCGTGGTTTCTTCGATGCTGCGCTGCTTGCCATCCTTGTCGGCGCCCTCCCACCAATGCTTTGGCAGGACGGTGAGCTGACCGACGATCTGCGGCAGGTCACGGTGGCCGGTTCCTTCAAATGTGAAAGTGACCTCACGGTCGCCAGTTTTTTCAGCTTTGACGACATGGCGATAACTGGCGCCCGCTTGCGGGCTTATTTTTTTGTAGGCATCGAAGGAGAAAATGACGTCGTCCGGCGTAACGGGTTTGCCGTCCTGCCACTTCGCTTCCGGCCGAAGCCGAAAGGTGGCCGATGAAAAATCGTCCGGATGGCTCACGCTTTCGGCAAGCAGCCCGTAGGCGCTCGATACTTCGTCGAGAGCCGACACCAAAAGCGTGTCGTACAGCAGGTCGATGCCCTGGACGAGAGTTCCTTTGACACCGGCAACCACCGTATTGAAGTTATCGTATGTGCCGAGCGCGATCTGCGATGCAGCGCCGCCCTTTGGCGCCTTCGGATTGGTGTAATCGAACTGCTTGAAGGTGGCCGGGTACTTCAACTCACCGAATTTTGCGATGCCGTGCCGCCATGTGCGATGGCTGGCGCCCTGCGCCTCGGCGCGGTTAATCCAGTCGGTCGAAGCCAGCCACCGCCCGGCAAGGATGACTGCGGCGGATGTCAGCAAGGACCGGCAATTCATCTGGTACTCCAACGGAGGTTGCAGCTCGGCGGGGCGCGATCAACACCGATGCTATGTGGTTTTTATTTGCAACGACAGAGTGGAGACAGGCGCCGCGAAAGAATTTTGAACCAATCCGCCAGCGCAATCAGCCTGAAAAATACCAATCCAAATGACGAATTTACCGCGGCAATACGAAAAGCAACGAGGCGCCGAAAATCTTCCGGCGCCTCGTTTAAGACTTCGTCGGTCCAGCAGATCAGAAATTTAAGCAGAAGGCTCGGACCAGCCGAATAACCGGTCAGCCTGGGCAGACGGACAGGCCGCTGCAAGCACCGAGGGTGAAGTTTGCTTTCTCCTTCGTCGTGCCCGCCGCGATTTCCAGCGCCTCGTCGGTAACGTCGAAGGCGAGGATTTCTTGTTCAATCTTATCGAGTCCCATCGTGGTCTTCATGGCATTATCCTTTCTTTCGCCAGCGGCGCCGGCAGTAAGAGAAATTGGAAGAAAAACGCCCCCTCCCAGCGCCATAAGCCATGATCCGATGCGCTCCTAGCAAAGTCAATTGGAATAGGCCTATATCCGCAGACACTTATGACAAACAGAGGCCTGATTCCTGTAGATAAAGTGCGTCGCCCTTAACCACATCCAGACGTAGAAATGCCTTGCCGGATGTCGTCGCAGTCTGGTCCGAGGGTTTGGCTCTGGGTCCGGGCGATAAACGGCCGCGAATGGAGTGAAAGAGGGTCGGATATAGTTGTCCGACCGGAGTGAGCTCGATGGATGCCTTCTATGTGCGCCTGATCGTCCGCGCCGCGACCATCGACGAACTCCTGTCGGATGATTTTGAGAGCCCCCGGGGCGAAAAAGGCGACGCCGACCAGGCTGCTCGTCGCATCGCCGCCTGGGCCCAATCATCCGCCAGCGGGGATCAGTCGCTGTTTGCCCAGCGGCTGCAACGGGATGGATGGGCAACCGACGACATTCTGGCGAAGTTCGCGACCATTCGCCGCAAGACGTCGGCCGTACAACCGGCCTGGGTGCAGGACGCGATCTGGATTGAAGCCGCGCTGCAAACCCCGGGAAGCAAATTCGACAAGCAAGCGGCCGGACCGGGCCTGGAGGCCTATCCGTTCGAGCATCTGTTCGCGTCGGTGATTGAGCAGGCGACGGAACGGCTTTGGGCGGGCGTCAATCGCGCGGCCGTCGGCAATCTGACCGAGACTGCCCGTGCCTCACTTGCTCATTCGTTGCGCAGGGAACTATGCAACTTCTGCGCACCCGCGATCTATGAACAATTCGCGATAGCGCGGATGACCGGTGAGACGACAACCGGCCGTACGTCACGCTACGATCAATTCATCGCCGACATGAAGTCCGGCGGAATTCGGCGCCTGTTTGAAGACAGGCCGGTGCTCCTGCGTCTGATGGCTGTGATAACCCGGCAGTGGCTGGAGACCTCGCGTGAGTTTGTCGTGCGCCTCGATGCCGATCTTCCGGCCATCCGTCGGGACATCCTTGGCTCCGATCGCGCGGCCCAGGTCGCGACGATCGAAGGGGATCTGTCCGACCCGCACAATGGCGGCCGTTCGGTTCGTATCGTCACGTTCGCGGACGGTGCGCGGGTGGTCTACAAACCGAAGGATCTCCGGCTTGATATCGTCTGGCTCAAGCTCATCGAGCAATTGAACGCTGCCGATCCGCCGATCGACCTCAAGGCGATGCGCGCCATTGCGCGTGACGGTTTCGGCTGGACCGAATTTATCGACCACGCCAGCACCGATGCGACAGGCTGCAACCAATTCTTCCGGCGCGCCGGTGCATGGCTTGCGCTTTTTCATTGCTTCGTCGCCAACGACATGCATCAGGAGAACATGATTGCGTCGGGCGACTATCCGGTGCCGATCGACCTGGAAACAATTCTCCAGCCGGCTCTCGATGCGCGTGACGGGTCGGATCCGGAAGCGCAGGCCTTCGACCTCGCAATGGAGAAACTCGCCAACTCGGTGATGATGGTCGGATTGCTTCCCGCCTACGGACGCGCACCCGACAACAAGGTTTTTGCCATCGGGGGCATGACTGCCGACTGGAATTCAAAAATAAAAATCAGATGGGACAACATCAATTCCGATGAGATGCGTCCAGCTCGTGCGAAGGAGACCAAAAACGCCAATCCGAACCTGCCACATGTCGACGATCGCTACGCAAAATTCGCCGATCACGTCGATGATTTTATTTCCGGGTTTGAGGATTACGCCAAATTTCTTTTGCGACAGCGGCATGAGGGAAAACTCCAGGATATGTACGAGCGCTTTGCGGGTCTTCCGGTCCGCAAGGTCGTGCGCGCGACCCGGTTCTATTCGATGTTGCTGCAACGCTTGAAAAATCCCCGGACAATGGACGACGGCATCGCATGGTCGGCCCAGGCCGATTTTGTCGCCAGACTGGCCGAATGGGACAAGGATGATGTTTTATGGCCGCTTCATCGCGCCGAACGTTCCGCACTTCTTTCGCTGAATATCCCGCACTTCGTCTCCCGCACCGATGCGAGCGAGATTTCCGATGCCACCGGGTTTTCGATGCGCACGGGAGAAAATCCGGGGCTTGCCCGCGCCCGGGCGCGGCTCAAGAAGCTGGATAGACACGAGATCGATTGGCAAATCGAAGTCATCCGGGAAAATCTGAAATCGCTATCGACACCGCCCGACGCGGCATCGCCCGCGCCCGCAAAAGCGCTGGACCGTCAGGACGTCCCGGCCAGACCGTCCAAGGAGTTTTTCATTGCGGAGGCGGACAAGATCGCCGGGGAGCTTTCCCGCTATGCCGTTCGCGAGGGGCCGGGCGCCGCCTGGATCGGACTCGACTGGCTGGGTGATGCGGAGGTTTTTCAGCTCGTTTGCCTCGGTTCCGATCTCTACAACGGGACATCCGGAATTGCGGTATTTCTCGCCGCTCATGCGGCGGTGAGCGGCCATGAGCCCTTTGCCGAGCTTGCGCGCGCTGCCATTGCCCATCTCAGAAAAAGTCTGAAGAGCCGCAACGCGGCCCGCATGGCCCGCTCCATGGGCGTCGGCGGCGCAACAGGATTGGGTTCGATCGTCTATGCGCTTGCCGTGATGTCGAAAAGCCTTCGGGATGATGGCTTGCTGGCGGATGCGCATGCGGCGGCGGAGTTGTTCAGCGATGCGCTCATAGCGGCTGACAAGCAATTGGATGTCATCGGCGGGAGCGCCGGCGCCATTCTCTCCTTGCTTCGTCTCTATCGCGACAGCCGATCGGCCACTGTGCTGGAGCGCGCGACCAAGTGCGGCGAGCATCTGATCGCCCAAAGCCGGATCGGAGCGGACGGACAACGCAGCTGGGTCGGGCAGGGATCGGGCAAGCACGCGCTCAATGGCATGTCCCATGGTGCCGCCGGGTTTGCTTACGCGCTTGCGGCGCTGGCTGCGGCAACGGGACGCGAGGATTTCGCGCAGGCGGCCTCGGAATGTATTGCATTTGAAAACGCCACCTACGATGCCGGCCGCCGCAACTGGCCTGATTTGCGCGCCGAAGGGCAGCCTTCCTGGCCATGCCAATGGTGTCATGGGGCAACCGGCGTCGGCCTGGGGCGGATCGGCATGACCAGACAGGCAGGCGCGAGCACGGCAAAACTCGAGGCCGATATCCGCAACGCGGTCGAGGGCGTTGTGAAAGGCTGGCCAGGCCCGGTCGATACTCTTTGCTGCGGCACGCTCGGCAGCGTCGAATTTTTCTGCGAGGCGGGCGATGTTCTCGGCCGCGACGATCTGCGCGAGCTTGCGGCGCGCCGGCTGGCGGCGGTTCTCGAAGCCGCCGGTGCAACGGGCGATTACCGATGGAACAGCGGGAAAAGACAATTCAATTTAGGCCTGTTCCGTGGCCTTGCCGGCGTCGGCTACACGGCGCTGCGTCAGGCCGACAAGTCGCTTCCGAACGTCCTGATTTGGGAGTAGCCGAAATTCTGCGTGGCTAGCCGCCGAGAAATAGTCGTCCAACATCCGGATTGGCCAAAAGTTCTTTTGCCGGCCCCGCCAAGGCCAGCTTGCCGGACACCAGCACGTAACCGATATCGGCATATTCCAGGCCTTTCTTGGCGTTCTGTTCGACCATCACGATGGTCTTTCCTTCATTGTGCTGCAGCTCGCCAAGAATTTCGAAAACCATGTCGATGAAGCGCGGTTCAAGCCCGATCGAAGGTTCGTCGACCAGCAGCACCTGGGGGTCCATGACCAGCGCGCGCGAGATTTCGAGCAGCCGGCGCTCTCCTCCGGACAGCACCTTGGCCTGATGTTTCCGGCGCGCGGCAAGCCGCGGATATCTGTCGAAAATCCTGTCGGCGGCCTGCTTGGCCGCCTTCCGATCCATGAGATAGGCACCCAGCCATAAATTTTCTTCCACGGTCATGCCGGGAAATACGGACTTGTCCTGAAGGATGTAGGCGATGCCCGCCGAATGAAGTTTCTCGTTGGACGACAGACGCGTGACGTCGATGTGTTTGCCCTCTCGCATTGTCGAGATCGACCCGGAAGAGATATTGGTGAATCCAAAGATGGAGTGCAGCACGGTCGATTTGCCGGCGCCGTTCGGGCCGATCAGACACAGCGACTGGCCGCGCCCGACGCGAAGATTGAATTGATGCAGGATTTCCATCTGGCCATAGCCCGCACTGAGATCGTCAATCCGCAAATGCGGCTTATGGCCGGCCAACGCGTCGAGCTGTTCGACGTCGATATCACGAACGATCGCCAGCGCCTGGCGCGCGACTTCATCGACGGATATGACGGCGCCGATGCCGCCGTGATAGCCGCCGCCCCCCTGGGTCTGGTCGGACGCCATCAGTGCGCCCCCAGGTAGGCGTCGATCACATTCTGATTGCGCTGAATTTCAGCGGGCTCGCCCGCGGCCAGCATCTCGCCGTGCGCCAGGCAATATATTTTGCTGGCCATATTCATGATCACGCGCATATTGTGCTCGATGATCAGCATGGTGATGCCGAATTCCGCATTGGCGCGCTTGAGACGATCGATCAGGCCGTTGATCAGCGTGGGATTGATGCCGGCAGTGGGCTCGTCGAGCAGGAGAACGGTCGGCTCGTTCATCAACGCCATGGCGAATTCCAGCAGCTTCTGCTGACCGAAGGACAGGCTGCCGGCGCGCAAAAAGCGCTTTTCGTAAAGGCCGACAAAAGCCAGCAGATGCTCGGCACGATCGATCACACCCGACCGCTCGCGCGCGAACATGTCGAAGAAACCTGCTTTGCGATGCGGAATCGAGATCTGCATGTTCTGCAGGCAACTCATCTTGCCGTAGATGCGAGTGGTCTGGAATGTCCGTAACAGGCCGAGCCTGGCAATTTCCTGCACGCGCAGCTGCGAAATTTCCTGGCCTTCAAAGCGGATCGAACCCGAGTCGATCGGGTGGTAGCCGACAATGGAATTGAACAAGGTCGTCTTGCCGGAGCCGTTGGGGCCGATGAGGCCGGTGATGGCCCCGCGCCGGACGGTCAGCGATACGCCGTGATTGGCGACCACGCCGCCGAATGACTTGCTCACATTCGTGAGTTCTATGATCGCGTCAGTCATTCGGCGCCCTCGGGGTGAGGTGCGAGACCGATTGTCTGAGCGGCCTCCTTGCTTTCCTTGGGGGCGATCCGGGTGCCGAACCGGTCGGGATATTTTTCTATCAGCCAGCCGACGATGCCTTGCTGGAAGTACACGACGATGATCACGATCAGAAGGCCGAGCGCGATGAACTGCCAGCCGAGGAAATAGGTCCACGTCACTTCCTTGATGACATGGAACACGACGGCGCCGACAACCGGCCCCCAAAAGGTGCCCTTACCGCCGAGCAGCACCATCAGGATCATGAAGATGTTGAACGTCGTCGTGGGAAAGGCGATGTCGCGCGGCTCGATGAAGCCGATCATGTTGCCGAAGATGGCGCCTGCAATACCGAGGAAAAATGCGGATATCGCCCAGGCTGTGCGCTTATAACGGCGCGTGTAAAGGCCCATGGCTTCGGCCTTTTCCTCATCGTCGCGGATCGCATTGATCGCCAGGCCGAAGCTCGTCGAATAAAGCCAGCGCAGAAAAAGAAGCACAATGAAAGCAAGGCCAAAAAGCAGGAAATAAAAGAACAGCTTTTGCGTCTCCGGCGCGCCCGGAAAGACCGGCATCGAAATCCCCGCGGCAGCCCCGACCCATTCCCATGATGCGATCAGCTCGGCGCCAGCCACCGCCACGCCTAGCGTGCCGATCGCGAAATAGGGACCACGCAGACCGAATACGATCCACGAAGTCACCACCGCAAGCAGAGTCGCCATAACCCCGCCGGCTACCGAACCGAGCGCGAAGCCGGTGAAATACTGCGCGTTTGTGAAGACGATATGTGTCGTGCGCGCCCCGGAGGTGTACATGCCGACATCGTAGAACAGGCCGATCTGCACCACGGCGGACGTGTACATGCCGGCGCCGAAGAAGAAGATGTTGCCGAGCGAGTTGTATCCCATCTGGCCGCCGAGGATGTCCCAAGTCGATGCAAAGAGGATCATCAGCCAGAGCACCGCAATCTGGTTGGTGTAGGCGGGGAACAGCAACGGCGCGGCAACGCCGGCCAGGAGCAGCAATCCGATCGTGACAGGGGGAAAGGGGGGGCGGCTCATTGGACGGCCTGTCTCACGCGCAGCAATTGGAGCTGGCGCACCGCGAGCACCGCGAGAAGCAGAAGGACAATGAGCGCCTGCTGATATTCGGCTCCGAGCACGAACCCCCCGAACTGCTCGAACACGCCCATGCCAAATCCTGCCGCGATCACTCCCGGCAAATTGCCAAAACCGGCGGCGGTAACGATCACAAACAGCCGGATTGAATAGGTGGTGCCGAGGAAGGGCTGGACATTCCAGACAACCGCGACAAGCGCGCCAGCCGCGCCACAAATCGCCGCGTTCAGGCAGAACGTGAAGGAATAGACCTTTTCGGTATCGATACCGAGCACGCGTGCGGCGCGCGCATCCTGGGCGGTCGCGCGGATGGCCTGGCCCATGCGGCTTTTCCGCATGAACAAAATCACCCCGACCGCGAGGACGATGGCAAGCACGAAACCGACGATCCGGGTCATGGCGACCGTAATCAACCCGTCTGCAAAAGACAAAGTCGGCAAATCCGCGTGCGCGGATTGGGTATCGGGACCGAAGGCGAGGTTCAGTCCTTGCTGAATCACAATGGCGATCCCGAACGTCGCAAGCAGCGAGGTGAACAGATCGCGCGTGATGACCTTGCTGACGACCGTCCGGTAAAGGACCCACCCGATGCCCCACAGCACCACCATCGCAACCGGCACACCGAACAGCGGTTCGATGCCAAGCCGGCCGAGAGTCCAGGTGATGTACCCACCGATCATGATGAAGTCGCCTTGCGCGAGATTCTTCACGTTCATGACGCCCCACACCAAGGCGAGGCCGTAGGCCGCAAGCGCGAATATCGAACCGACCATCAACCCGTCGATCAGCAAGCCGAGATTGAATATCGGAGCCGTTGCCAGGATGGAAATATTGCCAAGCATCTGTTCCATTACGGACATCTCAGGCCGGTCATGGGATTAAATGGCCAGGCGGCCCGTCGCATTGCGATTCAGGCGCGCGCGGATGTGTTTTCAGGAAGCGGGCAGCGTGTGCCCGCTTCCTGTTACGGCTCAATAATGCGCGTCGCGCGGATAGACCAGCGGTGCGGCCGCTACTTCTGCGGGCGACACAACGATATATTTGCCGCCCTGGATCTGCCGCATCACGATCTCTTTGCCGGGATTGCTGCCGTCATCGGCAAATTTAATGCCACCGTAGAATGTCGGCAGATTGGTCTTGGCGAGTGCGTCGCGCACCTTATCGGGATCGAGAGATTGGGCCCGTTTGAACGCATCGGCCCAGACATAGACAGCGGCGCTGGCCTGCGCGGTCTGATAGGGCACGACCTTGTATTCAGGATACGCAGTCGTGATCTGTTTGTTGTACTCGGCAGCGGATCCAAACAACGGATCGCTGGCCTTCATGGTCTCATCCCATTGGGTCGGGCAGACATAACCTTCCGCAATCTTGGGGAAGTCGGCCACGATCTTCGCTGACTCGCAGTGCGTAACCCCGACCAAGGGCACCGCGGTCTTGAACTCGCCCATTTGACGCGCCGCAGTGGCGGCGCCTTTTTCGTGGCCCGAAATCAGAAGCACGTCGGGCTGCAACGCCTTGACTTTGGTGAAAAAGGTCGTGATGTCGTTGAGGTCTTTCGGCATCCGGTCGTCGATGACCGTCTGCATGTTGTATTTTTTTATCTGTTCCACCACGCCCTGGCGCACGTCGAGCGAGAACGCATCATCCTGGTAGATCATCGCGATCTTGACGGCCGACGGATTTTTTCCGGCCTTCTTGGCCAGTTCGGCGGCCATGTCGATGACCGGCGTCAGATATTTCTCGGAGGTTGCGACAATTCCGAACTGGTATTTGTAGCCTTGTGTAAAGAGAGAGCGTGAGGCTGCCTCGCCCTGCACGAGCGGGACCTTGTATTTCTCGACGACCGGAAGGATGGCCTTTGTCAGCGGCGAGCCGTATGGGCCCAGCATGAACTTGACCTTATCCTGATCGATCAGCCGTTCAACCAGTTGGGCTGCGCGCGCGGGCGTCAACTCGTCGTCATAATATTTTATTTTGAGATTGAAACACTTGCCGCCGATCTTGATGCCGCCTCCGTCATTGATTTTTTTGACGGCGAATTCGTACCCATGCCTGGTGTTCATGCCATTGGCGGCGTAGATCCCGGTGGCCGAAAGCGCGGCCCCGATCGTCAAATCCTCACAGGTCTGTGCGTAAGCCTGTGCCGGCGCATAGGCGAGCGCGGTTGTCGCCAACACGGCCGCAAATCTTGCGCTGTTGTGCATTGGTTGTTCCTCCCATGGAATCGCATGTCTCCCCCGCCTGGTTGGCTCCAGAGCTTGAAGTCCAAAGTATAGCCTGATTATTCGAGGGGACAATCGACAGGGCAGCGCAACATGGCCGCAGGCACGCGCTATTTGGCGGCTCTTGCGCAACGCTTGTCGCGGAAAGCTGGTCCGCTGTTAGACTTGTTCGGCATTGAGATAGGCGAGCCGCGCGCCGCAGAACGCGCAAATCAGGCCCAATCCAAGCGCAGTGAGGCCTGCGATCACGTCGACGGTGCCGCCGAGATTGCCGGCTTTGCTCATGATGCCGCCGACGGTGGCCGCGACGAAAACCAGCGCAATCAGAAAGCGCTGCGCCAATCGGTAGATTAGCTCGCGCTCGCGCGCGGCTGCGATCAGGTATGCCGCCGCTGCCCAGCCGCCGACAAAGCCGCCGCCGCCGATCGCCCACCAGGCAATGGCGGAAATGAACTGCTGCTTGTTGCCGGATGCGGCGTCGCGGAGCACGGCGTCGAGTCCGATGCCGAACACTGTCAACAAAATATGGACAACCAGCGCCGCGAACATCCCGCACGCCACGGCGGCGGCATAATGCAGCCGGCGCAGGGCATCTGTATCCATCGGGGTTGGTTGATTGGGGTGCACGGTCATATGGACCCGCACCATAGCCGATCAAACTGTTACGCGGGAATATCCATTTTTCGGAGGCCAAGCGCCTCGTGTCGCCCGGCAACTTCGGATTTGCCCGGCACGATGCCGATCTCGTCCTCGACGATATAGCGGGGCCGCGCCTTCGCCTCGAAATAAATTTTACCGACATATTCGCCGATGACCGCGATGGCGAAGGTCTGGAACGACGCAATCAGGAGGAATAGCAGCATGACCGACGTCCAGCCTTGGACGGTCTGGCCCGCCACCCAGTTGACGAAGACCCAGATGCTCATTCCCATGAAAACGACAAACAGGATGATGCCCATCAGCGCGATCATCCTGATGGGCCGCACCGACAGCGAGGTGATGCCGTTGATGGCGAGCGCCACCATTTTTGCCAGGGTATATTTTGTTTCACCGTGCAGGCGCGGAAGGCGATCGTAGGCAACGGTCGCGGTCCTGAATCCGAGTTGAACCGCGAGCCCGCGCAGGAACACGTGCGCCTCGCCGTAACCGGACAGCGCGCGCAGCGCCCGGTCGCTCATCAGGCGGAAATCCGCATGATGTGGAATGATGTCGGCGCCGAGCCAGTTGAGGATGCGATAGTAGAGGTCGGCGGTACCGCGCTTGAACCGGCTGTCGCTGATGCGCTTCTTGCGCACGGCGAAGACAACCTCGGCGCCGTTCCTGAAATGATCGACCATCTTCGTGACGACGGACATGTCGTCCTGCAGATCCGCGTCAAGTGAGATCACCGCGTCGGCTTTGCCGATCTGTCCGAGCAAGCCGGCCAGCAGCGCGTTCTGATGGCCGACATTGCGCGATAACTTGAGGCCGCGAACGCGCTTCGGATGAGCCTGTGAAATCTTTTCAATGAGTGCCCAGGTCCGATCCGTGCTGCCGTCGTCGACCAGCAAGACGTAACTCTTCGGCGAAATCGTTTTTGATTTTTCCAGCTTGTTGAGATCGGCCAGCAGGAACGTCAGCGTATGCTGGATGCCAGCCTGTTCGTTGTAACAGGGGATGACGAACGCAATGGCGGGTGATTTGGCGGTCGTCATGGTCAGAAATCGATCACGCGTGCTCGAGACAAATGCGGCCGGGGCGCTCCCCGCGTTGCGAACCTATGTCGCACAGCCGCGTTAATTCGGAGTATGCCCCGTCAACGTTTACAAATCTTTTACCCGGGAGCGCGCGTTAAGGCGCCAAAATCGCCCGTTCCACATGGTGGGGCACGGGGATTGATTGTCGCCGAAAGGCGTTTTAAGCCTCGGTTGGGGCGACTGCTTAAACGATAGTGTGGAGGAAGCTTTGCGCCCCGCTCACGGCACCGTCGCGCATCTCATCCAGAACCTCGTGCGCAAACGCGATTTTTACGCGGGCGGGCTGATTATATTTTTCGGTCTGGTGATGGCGTTGAAGGGGCCGGGCTATCACCTCGGCACTTTGATGCATATGGGACCGGGCTTTCTCCCCACCGCGCTCGGCGTCATTCTGATTTGTCTCGGGATTGCGATTGCCGGAACGGCGACGACAATTCCTGAAGGCGAAGATGAGCAAATTATGCCCGAGCACCCCGAGTGGCTCGGCTGGGCCTGCATATTGGCCGGCCCGCTCTGCTTCATCCTGTTCGGCAGCTACTTCGGATTGATCCCCGCGACCTTCACTTGCGTTTTCGTGTCCGCGCTGGGCGATCGCAGCGCGACCGTGAAAAGCTCTCTGCTCCTGGCGGCCTTCGTGACGGTCTTCGGTGTCGCATTGTTTTCGTACCTTCTGCAAATTCCGATGCCGCTGCTGACATGGAGAGGCCTGTGATCGAAACCGCACTGACCGATCTGTGGTACGGCTTCGGGGTCGCCCTCCAACCGCATAACTTGATGTGGTGCTTTATCGGCGTGCTGGTCGGCAACATGGTCGGCGTGTTGCCGGGCATGGGTCCGCTTGCGACGATTTCAATATTGCTGCCGTTGACCTTCGGCATCAAACCGGTCGGCGCAATTCTGATGCTCGCTGGCGTTATGTACGGCGCGCAGTACGGCGGCGCGATTTGTTCGATCCTGCTCAATCTTCCGTGTCATCCGCCGCATGCCGTGACATGCCTTGACGGCTTCCCGATGACGAAGCAGGGCAGGGGCGGCGTGGCCCTGGGCTTGACCGTGATGGCGTCGTTCGTCGGCGCTTCCTGGGGCATCACGGAAATGATTTTTCTCTCGCCGATCCTCGTGCGGATCGCTCTGGAATTCGGGCCGGCGGAAATCTGCTCGTTGATGTTGCTTGGCTTGCTGGCGGGCTCGACGCTGGCACGCGGCTCGCCCCTTAAAGGCGTGGCGATGACCGTGCTCGGGTTGATGCTGGGCATCGTCGGCACCGATCTTGAGACCGGCGCCGAGCGTTTCACGTTCGGAATGACCCATCTCGACGATGGCATCGAGCTTGTCGGCCTCGCGCTTGGACTGTTCGGCCTGGCCGAGTTTATGAACAGCATCAATCAGGTCTCGCAGATTAACACGAAATATACCAACGTGCGGCTGCGCGACATGCGTCCAAGCAAGGCCGACATCAAGCAGGCGATTGCGCCGATGTTCCGTGGCACGCTGGTGGGAAGCTTGTGTGCGCTGATCCCCGGAACAGGCCCGACCATCGCTTCCTTCGTTGCCTATGCAACGGAAAAGAAAATCTCCAAGCACCCGGAAAAGTTCGGCACCGGTCTGATCGAAGGCGTGATCGCGCCCGAGGCCTCGACCCATTCGTCCGTGCAGGGCGATTTCATTCCAACCATGAGCCTCGGCATTCCGGGCGATGCGGTGATGGCCCTTTTGCTTGGCGCATTGATGATCCAGGGCATCGTGCCCGGCCCGCAGCTGATCAAGGAGCATCCGGATATTTTCTGGGGTCTCGTCGCAAGCTTCTGGATCGGCAACATCATGCTCGTTCTGCTGAACGTGCCACTGATCGGAATCTGGGTGAAGCTGCTGACGATCCCGTACAAATATCTTTACCCGAGCGCACTGTTCTTCGTTTGCATCGGTGTCTATGCCGCCAACAACGACATGTTTCAGGTCGGCGAGACGGTCGTCATCGGCATTCTGGGCTATGTCCTGCTGCGGCTCGGATTCCACCCCGCTCCCATTCTGCTTGGCTTCGTGCTTGGACCGCGGTTTGAGGAAAACTTCCGGCGCGCCATGCTGATCTCGCGCGGCGACATCGGCGTGTTCGTGGAGCGGCCGATCAGCGCCGTATTCATCGGCCTGTGCGTGCTGCTCATCGTGCTGCAGATCTATGTGCGGCTGCGCGGCACCAAGGCGCCGATCGAGATTCCGACAGTGCTGGAAGGCGCGGAATAGGGCGCTAGATCCCTGCCAGATCGCGCATGATCCGGTAAAGCCGGCTTTGGCCCTCGAAGCCGATGCCGGGGCGATCGGAGAGGGTGAGCGCGCCATTCTCGATTCTGGCGTCGTCGGCGAACCCGCCGAAGTCACCGAAAACGCCGGGATAGGATTCGGCGCCGCCGAGACCGAAACCGGCAGCTATGGCGAGCGACATCTGGTTGCCGCCGTGCGGGAAGAGCGAAGCGCGGCGCCAGCCACGGCCCGCCAGCATGGCAAGCGTTTTTGCGTATTGCCCGATGCCGTAGGCTTGCGGCGGATCGATCTGGATCACGTCACGCCCGGCGCGAAAGCCGCCGAAGCGCACGAGGTTTTCGACATCCTGCGTCGAATAGAGGTTCTCGCCGGTGGCCAGCGGCGGCTCATAGGCGGTCGCAAGTTCCGCAAACAAGGCAAGATCGAGCGGGTCGCAGGGCTCCTCAAACCAGCGCAATTTGTACCGAGAAAGCGCGGTCGCGTAGCGCAGCGCCTCGTCACGTTCGAATTTGCAGTTGGCATCGACGGCGAGCCGCTCGCCGGAGCCCACGATCTCAAGCACGGCCTCGAGCCGGCGCAGATCCTGGTCGAGTGGCAGGCCGCCGACCTTCATCTTCACCATCCCATAACCGGCATCGAGATGACGGCGCATCTCATCCTGCAGGTCCTTGATGGTTTGTCCCGGCCAGTACCAGCCGCCGCCGACGTAGCAGAATACCCGGTCGGGAACGTTGCCGTGACTGAAGCGTTCCGCGAGCACGGCGTGCAACGGCTTGTCCGCGATCTTGGCGACGGCGTCCCACGCCGCGACTTCGATGGTGCCGATCGCGATCGAACGCTCGGAATGTCCGCCGGCCTTTTCGCGTCGCATCATGCAAACGAAAAGTTTCGCGGGATCGAGATTGCCGCCGGTATCATCAAGCAGCGAAGCTGGATCCGCCGCAAGAATGCGAGGAATGAAACGCGCGCGCATCTGGGCGCCGCAGGCATAGCGGCCGGTCGAGTTGAACGCAAAACCGCAGATCGGCTTGCCGTTACGCACGACGTCGGTGATCACGGCCACCACCGACGTCGTCATCTCCGTGAAATCGAAGCTCGAATTTGCAAGGGTCGACTTGAGCGGAATCGCGATTTCGCGAATGTCGACGATTCGCATCCGGCTTGCCTAAGCGACATGGCCGGGACGGGCCCGGCCATTGTTTCGAGGGATCCGCATCGATCTTATTGGATCTGCGGGATCTTGGCGTCCTTGATTACCTTGCCCCACTTCTCGATTTCTCGCCTGATGTAGATCGCAAACTGTTCAGGCTTGTTCGCGACCGCATCGAAGCCAAGCTGGGCGCATTTCTCCTTGACGTCCGGCAGCGCCATGGCCTTGACGATCTCCTTGTTGAGCAGATCGACGATTTCCTTCGGCGTTCCGGCCGGCACAAAAATGCCCTGCATCGTTTCCAATTCCTGACCTTTGACGCCGGCTTCCTCCATTGTCGGCACATCGGGCAAGGCCGACGAGCGTTTCGTCGAAGTCACCGCAAGCCCGCGCAATTTCCCGGCCTGCACCTGCGGCGCGGTCGGCGGCAGCGCCGTGAACGCGATGGGTGTGTGGCCCGCAACCGCGGACTGGATCGCCGGCCCGGCGCCGTTGAACGGAACGGTCGCCAGATCGAGCTTGAAAGTGAGCTTGAACAGTTCGCCTGCAAGATGCGGCGTCGTGCCGGTGCCCGGCATTGCGTAGTTGTATTTTCCGGGTTCCTTCTTGATGAGATCGACAAGCTCCTTCACGGATTTCGCCGGGAAATCCGCGTGCACCACCAGGATATTCGGTGATGCCGCCGCAAGCGTGACCGGGGCGAAATCCTTGTAGGGATCGTAGGGGTTTTTGGCATAGAGGCTCGGATTGACAACGAAACTCGAACTCGCGACCAGGATCGTGTAGCCGTCCGGCGCCGACCTTGCGACTTGCGTCATGCCGATATTGCCGCCCGCGCCGGGATGATTTTCGACAAAAAACTGCTGCTTTAGCAATTCAGACAGTTTCTGTGCGATCAGGCGCGCCATGACGTCGGTGGGACCGGCGGGAGCAAACGGCACCACGATTTTCACCGGGTGATCCGGGTATCCGGCGGCGTGGGCCCCCGCGCCGGCCAGCAGGCCGGCTGCGAGCGCAAGAATACGCATTGCAAGTTTCATGGAATTTCACTCCCTGCGGAATATTTGTTTATTTTACTTTTTCGATTTTCGCGGCCTCGATCACTTTTGCCCATTTCGGCACTTCCGCTTTTATGCGCGCGGCAAAATGCTCGGGCGTGTCCGCGATCGCTTCGAAGCCGAGAGAATCGAGCTTCGATTTCACATCGGGTGTAGCCACCGCCTTGGCGATTTCCTTTTGCAGAAGATCGATGATCGGTTTTGGCGTGCCGGCCGGCACGAATACCGCCTGCATGACATCGGAGATCTGATCGCCCGGCACGCCGGCCTCTTTCATCGTCGGTACGTCGGGGGCGGCGGCCACGCGCTTGTCTGTCGTGATCGCGAGCGCGCGCAGGGTTCCGGCCTTTAGGTGCGGGGTGACCGGTGGCAAAGCCATCATGGCGAGGGGTACCTGCCCGGCGACGACGGCGTTGAGTGCAGGGCCTGCGCCATTGAAAGGCACCGGTTGAATATCAAGCTTGAGCGCGTATTTGAAACTTTCGGCAGCCAGGCTTGCCGTCGTGCCAAATCCGGGCGAGGCGAAGCTCACTTTGCCCGGGTTGGCATGGATATAAGCAATGAGCTCGTTGACGGTTTTCGCGGGTACCGAAGGATGGACGACAAGAATGTTGGGACTTGATCCCGCAAGCGTCACCGGCGCCAGGCTCTTGTAGACGTCGTACGGCACCTTTTCATACAGGCTCGGGTTGACGACGACGCTCGAGCTGACAAGCAGTATCGTGTAGCCATCAGCTGGCGCATTGGCGACAAGGGCCATGCCGATATTACCGCCCGCGCCCGGGTGGTTCTCGACGTAGAACTGCTTGCCGAGACTGTCGCCGAGTTTTTGCGCGATCAGGCGCGCCATCACGTCAGTGGGCCCCGCCGGTGCGAATGGCACGATTATCTTGACCGGGCGCGCCGGGTAACCCACTGGGTTTTGCGTCTGGGCGGCGACACCGCCGATCAGCGCGCTGAACAAAAGCGTGCCGGCCGCCACTTGGCGAAACAGCCTGTGCATCGTTTCCTCCCTTTTTTTCATCGTAGCATTGCGCGGAAGTGTTGCCAGTAGGGCTTGCATCGCACAGTTCCTCAGGCTGTATTCCGGCGGCCAACGTCGTTTCATTTTCGTCAGAGGAAATTCAATGCCGGCTCGAAAGATCACCCGCCAGGACCTGCGCGAGGCCTCGGAGACGTATAAAAACTGGGGCAAGTGGGGCCCGGACGACGAGGTTGGCACGCTCAACTATACGACTCCGGAGGATATTGTTGCCGCCACCCGGCTGGTGAAAAAGGGCAAGGTGATTTCGCTGGCGCTCAATTTCGATCACACCGGTCCGCAAGGCGCTAAAAGCAAATATCCATCCATGGGCCGCACCAACCCGATCCACACCATGCTGCGCACCGGCACGGATGCCTATTCGGGCGTGCTCGACAAGCGCGGTATCCGGGCCGCCGACGACATGGTGACCATGCCGCTCCAGTGCGGAACGCAGTGGGACGGGCTCGGTCACGTGTTTTATGAAAACTATATGTGGAACGGGTACGACTGCCGCGAGGTCACGTCCGCCGGCGCGCAAAAATGCGGCATCGAGAAAACCAAGAACAGGATGGTCGGACGCGGTGTGTTTCTCGATGTCGCGCGCTACAAGGGCGTGGCGTCGCTCGACGACGGCTACGGCATCACCAATGACGATCTCTACAACACGGCGAAAAAGCAGAAGGTCGACCTCAAGCGCGGCGATTACGTTATTGTGCGCACCGGCATGATGGAGCGCTGTCAGAAGGCGGGAAGCTGGGACGGCTACCCCGGCGGCGACGCGCCGGGGTTCTCATTCGAGACGCTCGCTTTTGTGAACGACACGCAGCTGGCCGCGCTTGCCAGCGACACCTGGGGCTGCGAAGTGCGTCCGAACGAGAGCGAGGAAGGGATCAATCAGCCGTGGCATTGGATCACCATTCCGATCATGGGCATGACCATGGGCGAGATCTTCGACCTGAAAGAACTGGCCGACGACTGCGAGCAGGACAAAGTGTACGAATTCCTGTTCGTCGCGCCGGCCATTCCAATTACCGGGGCGGTGGGGTCTCCGGTCAATCCGCTGGCGATCAAGTGACCGCGAAGCAGACGGAATAAGGAGTTTCGTCGATGCCAAAGCAATATCCTGTCACCCATACCGACGCTGAATGGCGAAGCCTTCTTACGCGCGAGCAATATGACATCATGCGCAAGCATGGCACCGAGATGCCAGGAAGCTGCGCGCTATTGCACGAGAAGCGCGCCGGCACGTTTCGCTGTGCGGCCTGCGATCAACCGCTGTTCGTCTCCAAGGTGAAGTTTGAGAGCGGCACGGGCTGGCCCAGTTTCAACGATCCTTTGCCTGGCGCAGTTGAAAACGAGGCCGACCGCAGCCACGGCATGATGCGCGACGAGGTCCACTGCAGCCGGTGCGGCAGCCATCTCGGCCATGTATTCAACGATGGGCCTCCGCCGACTCATCTGCGCTACTGCATCAACGGCGTCGCGCTGAAGTTCGAACCGGCATGACAACGGTCGGACATAACGCCAAGCGTGTTGGTGCCGAAGCACTCGCGGATATGCTGGCGGGCTACGGTGTCACCCATGTGTTCATGGTCCCCGCGGTCCTGCGGCGCACATTTGCTGAAATGGAGCGGCGGACGAAAATCGCGCGTGTGCATTGTCACGGCGAAAAGTCCGCAGCCTACATGGCCGATGGTTACGCCCGCGCCTCAGGCAAACCCGGCGTCTGCATGGCGCAGGTGATCGGCGCGCTCAATCTCGCAGCGGGATTGCGCGATGCTTATCTGGCGCACTCGCCGGTCATTGCAATGACCGGCGGACGTGACCCGAAAACGAAGTTCCGCAAGGTCTACCAGGAGATCGATGACGTGCCGGCCTTCGAGCCGGTGACCAAAATGAATGTCACGATCGATGACGTGGCGCGAATTCCGGACATGGTTCGGCAGGCGTTCCGCACCGCCACGACCGGAGCGCCGGGCCCCGTGCATCTGCAATTTCGCGGCAACGAAGGACAGGTGGATCTGGACGAGGCCGAGATGGACGCGTTGGTGGAAGCGCAGTTCGCTCGCGTTCCGCCGTTCCGCCCCGAGCCGGAATCAGCCCATGTGAAAGCGGCGCTCGAATTATTGCAGAAAGCGGAGCGTCCGATCATCGTTGCCGGTGGTGGTGCGCGCGCGTCCGGCGCGGGAAAGGAACTCGTCGCCCTTGCCGAAGCGCTGCAAATCCCGATCGCCACCTCGCTGAACGGGAAAGACATTATCCCGGGGACGCACGCGCTCTCGGTCGGCGTCGTCGGCAGCTACTCGCGCGAATGCGCCAATCGCGCCGTCAACCGCGCCGATCTGGTGTGTTTCATCGGGAGCGAGACCGGCGGCATGACCACCCACTTCTGGGCAGTGCCGAAGATCGGCATACCGGCCATCCAGATTGACATCGAGCCGGAATCGCTCGGCCGCAACTATCCGCTGGTGGCCAGTGTACTCGGCGACGCCAGGAGCGTCCTGGTGCGGATGCTGGGCCAGATCGACAAGTCGAGCGCAGCGAAGCGGGCGGCTTGGGTCAAGGAAATCTCGGATCTGCGCGCCGAATGGTGTGCCAAGTACAAGCCCTTGCTCGAGTCGGACGCGGTGCCGATCCACCCGGCGCGGATCTGTGCCGAGTTGACCAAACACGTGCCCGACGACGCGATCGTTGTCGTCGACACCGGCCATGCCGGGATGTGGATGGGTGGAATGTACGACGTGCGCACCCCGGCGCAGAGTTACATACGCAGCGCCGGACATCTCGGGTGGGCATTTCCGGCGGGAATCGGCGCAAAAGCGGCATGTCCGGAGCGTCCGGTCGTGGGTTTCACCGGTGACGCCGGCTTCTGGTATCACCTGGCCGAGGTGGAGACAGCCGTGCGCTGGAATATCGCCTCGGTCACCGTCGTCAACAACAATGGCGGCGGCAACCAATCCAAACGGGGGTTCGACCGTGCCTATGGCGGCGAACAGACCGCCAAAGCGCGCGAATTGTGGACCTACAACCCGATGAATTTCGCCCGGCTTGCCGAAGACATGGGGGCGCTTGGAATCCGTGTCGAGCGCGCCAGCGATTTCGCGCCGGCGCTCGCCGAGGCGATCGCTGCAAAGCGCACGGCCATCATTGATGTCGTGACGGATATCGAGGCGCTGGCTCCGACAGCCGCCAGCTAAGTCGCTCATTTTAGCGACGGTCCGATATAACGGAATTTTTGCGCGCGCTTTCCGGTGTCGACTTCCGTCGTATAGACGTTGCCTTTGCTGTCCACGGCGAGATTGTGCACCGTGTGGAATTCGCCGGCGTTGCGGCCGTTGCGAAGTCAGCCTTCTCCAATCTCGCGCAGGATGTCGGCAGTATGCTGTCCGAGACGTGGAGCAGGGTGCTCCGAGGCCGCCTTCCACCCATCGATGACGATCGGCGTGCGCACGCCGGGGATGGTGCCGCCTTTTGCAGCATTGCTCGCGAGGTTGAGTTTCATGCCGCGATGAACGACCTGAGGATCATTGAATACCTGGTCGAGACTGTTGATCGGCCCCGCCGGCACTTGCTGGGCTTCAAGTTTTTCAAGCAACTCGTCGCGCTTCATGCGCGAGGTTATTCCGGATAATTTGCCGACGAGTTCTTCACGATGCTTGAGTCGCCCAACATTGTCTTTGTACGCCGGGTTTTCCGCGAGCGCCGGCGCACCGAGGACGTTGCAGAATTTGACGAATTGATTGTCATTGCCGGTCGCGACAATGACGTGGCCATTGGCGACGGGAAATACCTGGTAGGGGACGATATTGGCGTGCGCGTTGCCGATGCGCTTGGGGACCTTGCCGGCCACGAGATAGTTCATCGCCTGGTTTGACAGCACGCCGACGGTAGAATCGACGAGCGCAGTGTCGACGTAGCAGCCTTTGCCGCTCTTCTCGCGCTGTGCCAGCGCCGCCAGAATGCCGATGACCGAGTAAACGCCGGTGAAGATATCGGATACCGGAATGCCGACACGGGTGGGCTCGCCATCTGCCATGCCCGTCAGATCCATGATGCCGCCCATGCCCTGCGCCATCAGGTCATAGCCCGCGCGTTTGGCGTATGGGCCGTCCTGTCCGAATCCGGTCACCGAGCAGTAGATGAGCCGAGGGCATTCCGGAGCGAGACTTTTGTAATCGAGCCCGAATTTCGCCAGCCCTCCGACCTTGAAATTCTCGATTAGCACGTCGGAGCTGGCAGCCAGCTTGCGCACGATGCGCCGGCCTTCGTCGCTCTCGAAATCCATTTCGATCGAGCGTTTGCCGCGGTTGGTCGCGTGAAAATACGCAGATCCAATGTGGTTACCGTCGGTACCTTCGACGAAAGGCGGACCCCAACCGCGGGTGTCGTCGCCCGCGCCCTTACGTTCGACTTTGACGACGTCCGCGCCGAGATCGGCCAACACCTGTCCCGCCCAGGGACCGGCGAGAATGCGGGCAAGCTCAAGGACGCGGAGGCCCGCTAACGGCTTCGACATGTGCAGAAACTCCCGGGAAGAACGCAGTGATGGCGGGGTTATAAGGTCATCGATGTAAGCTGACTATAGCGGGAATTGTCTTTTCGTCGCATGCGGTTACACCCAAAATATCGCCGAGCCTATGGTGTTGGCGGGCACCGGCGGCTAATGTGAAACGGGGCGACGAGGGGGCATTTGGTTATTGTTCAACATCACCAAACGCGGCGGAAATTCGCCGCTAGAAAAAACCCCATGGAGGAACACACGATGAGAAAAATCTCGACATTTTTGGCCGCAACCGCGGCGTTGATTGTGCTTTCAGCGTCTGCGCATGCGCAAATTACAATGAAAGCCTCGCATCAATTTCCGGGCGGCAAAGGCGACGTCCGCGACGACATGGTGCAGATGATTGCGAAGGACGTTAAGGCTGCCAATGTTGGCATCGACATCCAGGTCTATCCGGGCGCATCGCTGTTCAAGCCGAACGATCAGTGGAACGCTATGGTCAACGGCCAACTCGACATCACGCTGTTTCCGCTCGACTATGCCAGCGGCAAGGCGCCCGTTTTCAGTGCGACCCTGATGCCCGGTCTGATCCGCAGCCAGGACCGCGCCAAGCGCATCAATAATTCTCAATTCATGAAGGACATGCGCGCCGAGATCGAGAAGCGCGGCGTTATCGTGCTGTCAGATGCGTGGTTTGCCGGCGGTCTCGCGGCCAAGGGCGGTTGCATCGTTCACCCGAACGACATGAAGGGCCGCAAGTTCCGCGCCGCTGGGCCGACTTTCGCCGGAATGTGGGAAACGGCCGGCGCCAGCATCGTCAGCCCACCGTCGAACGAAATCTATAACGCGTTTCAGAGCGGTGTTGTGAACGGAACTGACACCAGTCTCGGGACCTTCCAGTCCATGCGGCTGTACGAGGTCACCGACTGCCTGACCGCGCCCGGTAACAACGCGCTGTGGTTCATGTACGAGCCAGTGCTGATGTCGAAGAAAAGCTTCGACCGGCTGAACCAGCAGCAAAAGGATGCCTTGATGACTGCTGGGAAGAAGGCGCAGGCCTATTACGAAGGCAAGGCCGATGCGGTAAATCAGGAAGCGATCAAGGCGTTCGAGGACCACAAGGTCAAGGTGGTTACGCTGAGCGACGCTGACTACCAGGCGTGGCTCGACGTTGCCAAGAAGAGCTCTTACGCAAAGTTTGCCACGGACGTTCCCAACGGTCAGAAGTTGATCGATGAGGCGCTCTCGGTGAAATAGCAGAAGCGACCGCCGGCGGGTGCTTGCCCGTCGGCGTGCCTCTCACGCGCGATCAAGCCGCACGCGTTCGGACCCTCAAAACAAGTTGGAAAAGACAAGCCCATGGATAGCTTCATTCGGGCTGTAAAGTTCTTGTCCCGCGTTGCGGGGGTGATTGCGGCTTTTCTTATTGCAATTGCAGTGCTTGTGATCTGCGACATCGTGGTCGAGCGCTACATCCTAAATCTGACGACGATCTGGCAGATCGATGTGGTGACGTACTGCATCGTCGGCGCGACCTTTGTTGGAAGCGCTTACGTGCTCATGACGCGTGGCCACGTCAATGTCGACATTCTGCCGTTGCATCTTGGCCCGCGGGCCCGCTATTGGCTTGCGCTTTCCACCAGCGTCCTGGCACTTGCTTTCTGCGTTGTCATTTTCATCCTCTGCACGGCCTATTGGTACCAGGCCTATTCGGAACGGTGGCTCTCCAACACGGTGTGGCGGGCACGGCTCTGGATTCCTTATCTTTCAATGCCGATCGGGCTGGGTCTTCTCGTTTTGCAATACCTGACGGAGATCATTTCCCTCGTGACGGGGCGGTCGCCTCCATTCGGGATTCAGGACAAGCAGGATGCAGAAGAAGTGGCGCGCGCCCAGGCACGTGAAGCGCTTGGTGGTGCGCCATGACCCCAACCATGCAAGGGACGCTCGTCCTCATCGTTACGCTGCTGATGCTGGTATCGGGCATTCCGGTTGCGTTCGGGCTCGGCGCGATCGCGATCGCATTTCTTGTTTTCTTTCAGGGCTTCGATGCGCTGCACGTTGTGGCTGAGACGTTCTGGTCGGGGCTTGATGAATTCACCCTCGTGGCGATTCCGATGTTCGTGATGATGGGTGCCGCGATCGGCTCCTCGCCGGCAGGGAAAGACCTCTACGAGGCGCTCGACCGCTGGCTCTACCGTTTGCCCGGCGGCCTTGTGATTTCGAATATCGGTGCCTGCGCGATCTTTGCGGCTCTGACCGGGTCGTCGCCGGCTTGCTGCGCGGCGATCGGCAAGATGGGCATTCCCGAAATGCGCCGCCGCGGTTATCCCGACGACGTCGCTACCGGCTCGATCTGCGCGGGCGGCACCCTCGGAATTCTCATTCCACCGTCGGTTACCTTTATTCTCTACGGTATCGCGACGGAAACCTCGATCGGACGATTGTTTATCGCCGGCGTATTACCGGGATTGATGCTGACCGGTTTATTCATGGTCTGGACGCTGTTCATTATCTGGAAGCGTGGCTTCCGGTCACACGCGATCGATTTTCGATATTCGTGGAAGGAGAAATTTGAGTCGATTCCGAAAATCGCGCCGTTCATTTTCATCATCGTCGGTGTGATGTATTCACTCTACGGAGGTGTCGCGACTCCGTCGGAGGCGGCGGGCGTTGGGGCGGCGCTTTGCTTGTTCCTGGCGATCCTGATCTATCGTCTTTGGAAGCCGGACCAGATCTGGTTGATCCTGCGCGACACCATGCGCGAGTCGGTGATGATCCTGACCATCATCGCCACCGCCGTATTGTTCGGCTACATGCTCACGTCACTCTATCTCACCCAGACGCTGGCGCAGGCGATTGCCGACCTGCACGCGAACAAATGGGTGCTGATGTTCCTCATCAACATCTTTCTTCTGGTCTGCGGGTTCTTCATTCCACCGGCGGCGATCATCCTGATGACCAGCCCCATCCTGTTGCCCATTATTACTGCAGCCGGCTTCGATCCTGTCTGGTTTGGCGTGATCCTGACGATCAACATGGAGATCGGGCTGATTCACCCGCCGGTCGGCCTTAATATCTATATCGTTAATGCGATCGCGCCGGATGTGCCGCTGGCCCAGGTGATGTGGGGGACATTGCCCTACGTGATATGCATGATGCTGGCGATCGTCATCTTGTGCATCTTTCCTGAAATTGCCACATGGTTGCCTGATCATCTGATGGGCGTAGCCATAGGGCCTAAATGAACACTTCGTTCTTCGGCGAGCTTCTGCAGACAATTTCCGAGCGGGGCCGTGCGTTGCTCGCGCGCGACCGGCGCGGCGATCCATCCGCACGTTCCGAAAACCTAGTCGAGCTCTGCGAGCATCTTTTGTCTGGCCGCGGCGAGGCCTCTGGGGTCGCGCTTGCCGGCGAGATCCTCAACAATTATGCCGCGTTGACGATCGGTCCACGCCTCGGGTTCTTCGAGGCTTTGGCGCAGCGGTTCGGTATCGATACCGATCAGCTTGAAAAGGCGATTGCGAAATGGCGCGCGACGCCCTCTGATGCGAATGCAGCCGAAGTTCACGCCGCCTCCGAACCGCGCCGGCAGGAGCTGTTCCGCAGGCTCAATCTCGCGCCGGGTGGCACCGCGGCGCTGGTGCGCATGCGCGAGCAATTGATGGATGCGCTCGATCGTCGGCGCGCCGATTTTGCCGCGGTCGATGCCGATTTCGTTCATCTTTTCTCGTCCTGGTTCAATCGCGGCTTCCTGGTGTTGCGCCACATCGACTGGTCGACGCCCGCAATCGTTCTCGAAAAAATCATCCGCTACGAGGCTGTGCACGAAATTCGCGGCTGGGACGATCTGCGGCGGCGTATCGATCCGCCTGATCGCCGCTGCTACGCCTTCTTTCATCCGGCGTTGGTGGATGAGCCCTTGATCTTCGTTGAAGTGGCGCTCGAGCGTGAAATCCCCGGTGCCATCGCACCGATCCTCGCCAGTGGCCGCCAGCAATTCGTTGAACCAGACAAAGCGCGCATTGCGGTGTTCTATTCGATTTCGAACTGCCAGCGCGGGTTGTCGGGCGTGTCGTTCGGCAATTTTCTGATCAAGCAGGTTGTGGAGGAAATTTGCCGCGAACTGCCGAAGCTCACGACGTTTGTCACGCTGTCACCGGTCCCGGGCTTTGCGCGCTGGCTTGCCGGGGAATTGAAGGCCGAGAGTTCCCCAGCGGTCAACGCGAACGACCGTGTGGTCTTCGAGCTGATGGAGCGCCCGCATTGGTGGACTGATCCGGAAATCTTCAGCCAGTTGGAAGACCCACTGATGCGTGCCGCAGCCTGGTATTTCGTGCGGGCGCGCAACGCGCGCGGTGGACTTGTCGATCCGGTGGCGCGTTTTCATCTTGGCAATGGCGCGCGGCTCGAGCGCATCGATTGGCTGGCGGACACTTCCGAGCGCGCAATCGAGCAAGCCTACGGTCTGATGGTGAACTATCTCTACGATCTCGACGATATCGAGAAGAATCACGAAGCCTATGCCGAAGGCCCCACTGTGGTCGCATCCAACGCCGTTCAGCGCCTGCTGCGCCCGCCGCTCGAACTCGTCCCGGTCGCCGGCTAGGACTTTCCGTATACTGGGACGACAGCGCCGCGGGTCACGCGATTGCCGGACGAGGCGAGAAACGCGATTGTCGCTGCGACCTCTTCGACTTTTGGCCACGCAACATAATCTGCTTTCGGCATCGCTTTGCGATTGGCCGGAGTATCCATGATCGACGGCGCAACCGCGTTGACCAAAATGCCGTCTTTGGCAACTTCTTCGGCGAGAGATGCCGTGAGCGCGGCCACGCCAGCCTTTGCGACGGCGTAAGCAGTCATGCCGGCGCCGCTGCGCCACTCCAGGGCCGGCCGTGCCGCGACGTTGACAATGCGGCCTCCCTGGCCCCCTGCGAGCATGGCATTCACGGCCGCTCGACAGCACAAAAAGCAGGATGTCAGGTTGTTATCGATTTGCGTCATCAGGGCCGTCTTGTCGGTGTCCGCTACTTTGCCCATGGCGAAACCCCCAGCGAGGTGGATCGACGCCCAGAGTTTTACGTTTGAATAAAGTTTGGTGACTTGGGCTTCATCCGCGAGATCGGACACGGCCATCAGAGTCACGTTTAAATCGCCACGGTGGGGGAACCGCTCGGCTTCGGCGGCGTGAACGTAAGGTGCCGTGCATGTAGCACCGGCGCCGATGAGTGCTTTGATGACGGCGGCGCCAAGCACACCCGTACCGCCCGTGACGATCACGTGCTTGCCGGAAAAATCCATTTAATAATTCCCTGTAGCTAACCGCGTCCGCGTTTGACGCGCGTCGGCAGCACCTGAAATTCAATCCAGTTGGCGACTTCGCTGACTCGAAGTTTTTTTTCGAGGACGTTCTTGCTAATCCCGTGCCGCCAGGCCAGTCGCTTGCAGCCGGGGTCGCGATCCAGCGTGTCGAGGTCCTCTGCAAAAGTCTTGATATCGGCCTCGTCGGCGAAAAAACCTTCCTCGATGAGACGCATGCCGATACGGCGTACGATCGCTGCGACCTCGCGTAATGGATATTCCGGATGATATTGCACAGCCCAGGCGACGGAGCCGTTGGTGCGGATTTCGGCGCTTTGCACATCCGATACCGCGTTGGTGGCAAGCACGGTGGTCCCGGGCGCGAGCGCTTCGACCTCATCAAGGTGCACCGTCGGCGCGTTGAATACGTCTAGCTTGCCGGCGTACATCGGGTGTTTACGGCCGGCCTCCGTCAGTCGAATGCCGCGGCCGAAGCCGATTTCACGGCCCTTCGGATTCTTGCGAACGCTGCCGCCGGCTGCCGCGGTAATGATCTGGATGCCCCAGCAGGAACCGAATATCGGCGTGCCGGTCTTGAGCGCCGCCCGCACCAATTCGATCTGCCGCATGACCTCCGGTCCCGCATTGTAAACGTGCAGGCTGGAGCCCGTGATGGCGATCCCATCATAGCCTTCAAGTGAAGCACCCTCTGGCAACAGTGACGCTGGATCGCCGGGATAGCAGATGTCGACGACGGTTCCGGGAAGAAGCTCGCGCAAGAGGTCGGAATACCCCTTGCTTGCGACGACGCCGCCGACCGCTAAGTGGTCGGCCATGGTTTGCGGAGAATTGCCTTCGATAACGAGGAGGCGGGGCGAGGGCATCAGCTGGTAGGGTTCCCGGGCGGTCTCAGGTCTTTGACGTCAAGCGGTCGCCACCTCGATATGGCCGTGCCGACGCCATTTTGCAATCGCGGCGATGTTGTAGCGCAAAGTCGGGGTTAACACGTTCTATCCTTGAGTAGATCGCGCAAGCCGATCATTCTGCAGAATAACGCGAATCATCAGACAATGGCCGATTTTGATCTCGCCATTATCGGCGGCGGAATAAACGGAGTGGGGCTCGCCCGGGACGCCGCCGGCCGCGGCGTTCGTGTGCTGCTCGTCGAGATGAACGATCTCGGTTCGGGAACCTCGTCGGCTTCGAGCAAATTGATCCATGGCGGACTAAGGTATCTTGAGCATGGCGCCTTTCGTCTGGTGCGCGAAGCCCTGAACGAACGCGAAGTGCTGTTGCGGATGGCGCCGCATCTTGTTCGTCCGATGCGCTTCATGTTGCCGCCGCTGCCGGGGTTACGGTCACCGCTGATGCTCCGGTTCGGGCTGCTTATTTACGACTTTCTGGGCGCGCGCAAACTATTGCCGGCGTCCCGCAGCGTCGATCTGACCCACCACGCGGTTGGCCAGCCGCTGAAACGTACGTTTCGCTACGGCTTCGAATATTCCGATTGCGCGGTGGATGATTCCCGTTTGGTTGCCCTCACCGCGCTCGATGCCGCCGAGCACGGTGCTGTCATTCGGACTCGGACCCGCTGCACGCGCGCGGAGCGGCGGGACGAGTGGGAGCTGGTACTCAACGCGCGTGGCCGCCGTGAAGTGAAGACGGCGCGTGTTTTGGTCAACGCGGCCGGGCCCTGGATCGGCGCGGTGGCGGATACCGTAATCCGCCAGCCGCTGGCAAGTCCCGTACGGCTGATCAAAGGCAGCCATATCGTCATCCGCCGCCGCTTCGAGCACGACTACGGCTACCTGCTGGAAGCTCTGGACAGGCGTATCGTATTCGCTCTGCCCTTCGGTCCGGATTTTACCCTGATCGGGACCACCGATGAAAATTTCGTCGGCGATCTTGGTTCGGTGGCGCCTGACCCATCGGAAATCGCCTATCTGTTTCAGGCCGTCAATCTTTACTTCCGCGACAACGTCACACCGGATGAACTGGTCTGGTCATTCGCCGGCGTTCGCGCGCTTTACGATGACGGTGCTGGCAGGCCCGAGGACGTCACGCGCGACTACGAACTCGTCCTCGATCAACGCGCTGGCGAAGCTCCACTGCTCACGATCTATGGCGGCAAGATCACGACGCATCGCAAATTGGCCGAAGCGGCCATGAAACGGATAGGTCATTTTTTCGGCGCACGTCCGTCATGGACGGCAGAGTCCAGTTTGCCCGGAGGTGAATTCCCACCGGGGCAATTTGATGAGCAGGTCGCGGAGCTCAGCAGCCGCTGGCCATTTCTTTCCGCGTCGCACGCACGGCGCTTGATGCGGGCCTATGGCAGCCGCGCGGAGCGGTTTCTCAAAGATGCAAAAAAACTCGACGATCTGGGACCGCGCTTTGCCGATGACCTCACCGCGGCCGAAGTTCGTTATTTGGTGGACAATGAATGGGCACAGAATGCTGACGACGTACTCTGGCGCCGCAGCAAGGTCGGACTTAAGGCGACGGCGGATGACTACGCCGCCCTCGATGGCTTCATTGCATCTTTGACCGGGAAGAAGGCCGTAACGGCGGGCTGAACGGCAGTTATGGTTTACCGATCATTGTAAAAACCCGCGGAAATTCGAGAAATCTTTCATATTGCCGCGAACGCTTTGTGCTCTAACGGAGTCGTCAACGACTTCGCTGGTCACATGTCGATCGATATGAAGACGCTCGCCGAGCAGGTCGCCACGATCAAAGTTCTCATCGTGGACGACGAAACCTACATGCGAAAAGTGGTCGCTACTTTGCTCGAAAGCATCGGGGTGCAGACCATCTATGAAGCAGAGGACGGCTCTGCAGGACTCGATCTGATCCGGCGGAAAAATCCGAGCGTTGTCATTCTCGACTGGCAAATGCCGGGCCTCGACGGCCCTGGATTTCATGCGGATCGTTCGCTCGCCGAATTCCTTTCCGTACCCGGATGTGCCGATCATCATGCTGACAGGACATGGCGAACGCTCCCGCGTCGTTGAGGCCCTCAAGGTTGGCGTCAACGAATTCCTGGTCAAACCGGTATCGTCCAAGTCCTTGCACGATCGGCTGGTCGAGGTCATTAGCAGGCCGCGGCCGATGATGTGGAATGGCGACTATTATGGGCCGGCACCACGGAAACTCTCCTCGGTTGCGAAGGAAGCCGACCAGTCCTTCTCGAATATCTACCTGGTGAACTAAGCTCCCGGTTCCGTGCTATAGCGCGGCTGGGGATTTTCAGTGCCGACCGCTCTCATCGCAATCGATCAGGGAACGACCTCGACGCGAGCAATCGCGTTCGATGCGGCTCTGCAGCCGCTCGCCACTGCACAAAAAGAATTGCGTCAGATTTTTCCGGCGCCGGGCGAAGTCGAACACGATCCGGAGGAAATCTGGACAGCCGTCATCGAGACCGTCCGGTCTGTCATGGGTAAGGCAAAAATCACGGCACGTGATATTGCCGGAATCGGTATCACCAACCAACGTGAAACCGTGGTGATTTGGGATCGCGAAAGCGGCAAACCCATCCACAATGCAATCGTATGGCAGGATCGGCGTACGGCCGAACGCTGTAACTCCCTGCGGCAAGGCGGTCACGAGAGCGGGATTGCCGACAAGACCGGCCTGCTGCTCGATCCATATTTTTCCGCCAGCAAGATCGGCTGGATGCTTGATCATCTGGAAGGCGCTCGCAAGGCAGCCGAGGAGGGCAGGCTCGCGTTCGGTACCATCGACAGCTTTTTGCTATGGCGGCTTACCGGCGGCAAGGCCCATCTGACGGACGCTACCAACGCTTCGCGCACGCTCTTGTTCGATATCGGCAAAGGCGAATGGGACGATGACCTGTGCCGGCTCTTTGGCGTGCCGCCGCCGATGCTTCCGGATGTGCGGGATTGCGCCTGCGTATTCGGCCAAACAGTCCCCGATTTATTCGGTGCATCGATCGGAATCTTGGGCGTTGCCGGCGATCAACAGGCAGCCACAGTCGGGCAGGGCTGTTTTACACCGGGCATGATGAAATCGACTTACGGAACGGGCTGTTTCGCTCTGCTCAATACCGGGCCGCAGCGTGTCGTTTCACGCAGCCGCTTGCTTACGACCATCGCGTACCAGCTCGACGGCAAGCGAACCTACGCGCTGGAAGGTGCGATCTTTGTCGCTGGCGCGGCGGTGCAATGGTTACGTGATGAATTGAAGATTATTGCGACCTCGCCGGAGGTGGGTTCGCTGGCCGCGCGCGCCGATCCGGCACAGCAAGTGTATCTCGTGCCGGCGTTTGTCGGCTTGGGCGCACCATACTGGGATGCACAAGCGCGGGGTGCGATTCTGGGCCTGACCCGCAGCTGCGGCGCAGCCGAAATCGCCCGTGCCGCGCTTGAGGCCGTCGGCTATCAGACGTGCGACCTGATCGAAGCAATGCATGCCGACTGGCCGAAATCGAAAGAGTCCAGGACGGTGCTTCGAGTTCGACGGAGGCATGACCGCGAGCGACCTCACCATGCAATTCCTCGCGGATATTCTCGCGAGTCCGGTTGATCGGCCGGTGATGATGGAAACAACCGCGCTGGGCGCCGCGTATCTCGCCGGACGCACGGCCGGCGTCTGCCCCGATCTCGAGGGTTTTGCCGCACAATGGCAACTCGACCGTCGGTTTGAGCCGCGCATGGACCCGCAGGTACGGGAGCAGAAATATTCAGGCTGGCGCGATGCCGTCCGCCGCACGCTCACGATGCCGGGTTGAGCGCGCTTGTACTCCCCGCTAGCGTATTTCACAAAACGGGGAATCGATGACGGACGACGGCGAAGCAGCGCAAGGCGGGGAAGCGCCACTGGTGCGCTTTGAGGCCGTCACCAAGCGTTTCGGTGCGGTCGCGGCAATCGAAACGCTCTCACTTGACATAGCGCATGGCGAATTTTTCGCGCTGCTAGGGCCCTCGGGCTGCGGTAAAACCACACTCCTGCGCATGCTGGCCGGCTTCGAGTTGCCGACGGCAGGCCGCATTCTGCTGGATGGCGAAAATATCGGCGCGGTGTCACCGCACCGCAGGCCGGTCAACATGATGTTCCAGAGTTACGCGCTATTTCCGCATTTCACGGTTGAAGGAAATGTCGGGTTTGGCCTGCGGCAGGAAAATGTGACACGAGCCGAAATCGCCAAGCGAGTCGCGGAGATGCTGGCGTTGGTCCGTCTGCAAGGTTTCGGCGAGCGTCGGGTCGACCAGCTTTCGGGAGGTGAGCGTCAGCGCGTCGCGCTCGCACGATCGCTGATCAAACGCCCGCGGGTACTCTTGCTCGACGAGCCTTTGGCTGCGCTTGACAAGAAGTTGCGCGCCGAGACCCAGTTCGAGCTCAAGGAGTTGCAGCGCAAGTTGGGAACGACATTCATCATTGTCACGCACGACCAGGAAGAGGCGATGATCGTGGCCGATCGGATCGCCGTCATGGATCAGGGCCGGCTGAAGCAAGTGGCGCCGCCGACGGAAATTTACGAGCGCCCAAATTCGCGCTGGGTTGCCGATTTCATCGGCGAAGTGACCCTTGTTGAGGGCCATGTTTCCGGAAACGGCGTTTTCGACACGACGCTCGGGCAATTGCGCATTGCCGACAGCGAAACCGGAAAGCCTGGAGGCAAGATTTGGCTGGCGTTGCGCCCTGAAAAAATCGGCATTCATAGCGCGCGGACTGCGGGTGGGCTCAATATCGTGTCGGGTACAGTCGCGGAAGTCGGTTATCGCGGCAATATTTCGATCTACAAAGTGCGGCTCGCAGATCGCTCTGTCATGAAAGTCGCCTTGGCGAACGCAGGGACGCACGACAAAGCATTATTCAAAGCGGGCGATCTTGTGTGGCTATCGTGGCCGCCGGATGCCGGCGTCGTTTTGACCGGATAGTTTATGGGCATGCATGGCGACAAGCGGAACTGGCGCACACGGGTTGTCGTCGTGCTGCCTTATCTATGGCTCCTCGTCTTCTTTCTTGTGCCGTTTGCCATCGTTCTCAAAATCGGCCTGTCACAAACGGCGCTGGCACAGCCGCCTTATGTGCCATTGTTGGATTTCACACAGGGTTGGCAGGGATTGGTGCAATTTGTCACGCAGCTTTCCGGCGGATCGTTCCGACTGCTGTTTTCCGATCCGATTTATGTCTCGTCCTATCTCAAAAGCTTGGAGATCGCGGCAATTTCGACACTCATTCTGCTCGCGATCGGGTATCCGCTTGCCTATGGCATGTCGCGGGCATCGCGCGCCTGGCAGCCGATGCTGGTGATGGCAGTGGTGTTGCCATTCTGGACTTCATTTCTCATCCGCATCTATGCCTGGATCAATATTTTGCAGCGAGACGGCCTTCTGAATGATGTCTTGATACGGCTGCATGTTATTGCGACGCCGGCCGCGTGGTTGTCTTCTGACACTGCGATTTATATCGGGGTGGTCTATTCATATTTGCCGTTCATGGTGTTGCCGCTCTACGCCGCGCTTGAGAAGATGGACGAGACACTGCTGGAGGCGGCATCCGATCTCGGATGTCCGCGCTGGAAAACATTCTGGCAGGTGACGCTGCCGCTCTCGTTGCCGGGCGTCACGGCGGGCGTATTACTGTGTTTTATCCCGATTGTCGGTGAGTTCGTCATCCCCGATCTGCTCGGTGGATCCGAGACCTTGATGATTGGGCAGGCACTCTGGACCGAGTTTTTTTCCAACCGGGATTGGCCGGTTGCTTCTGCAATGGCAATCACGCTGCTTGGACTGCTGTTGGTGCCGATCCTTTTCTACGAGCGGGTGCAACGGCGGTCTATCGAGAGGGGACTCTGATGAAGCGAGGTGCTTCCTCCTTCAACATCATCTCGGTCGCGCTTGGATTGACGTTCCTTTATTTGCCCGTCACCATACTGGTCATCTATTCGTTCAATGCGTCCCGGCTGGTAACGGTCTGGGGCGGCTGGTCGCTCGTATGGTACCGCGAACTGCTGCACGACAGCGCCGTGCAGCAAGCGGCTTGGATCAGCCTCCGGGTTGCCGTCCTGTCGGCCAGCGCCGCCACGGTGCTCGGGACACTTGCTGCCATTGCCCTGACCCGCCTAGGCCGCTTCCGCGGCCGGCTGCTATTTTCCGGCATGGTCTACGCACCCCTGGTGATGCCCGAGGTGATCACAGGGCTTTCGTTGCTGTTGCTCTTCGTCGCCCTCAACATCAATCGTGGGTTCTGGACGGTCGTCATCGCCCATACCACGCTGACCATGTGTTTCGTCACCGTGATCGTGCAGTCGCGTCTCGTCACCTTCGATCGCAGCCTGGAGGAGGCGGCGATGGATCTCGGCTGTCCGCCGGCCAAAACCTTCCTGACCGTTACGTTGCCGCTGATCGCGCCTGCGGTTGCAGCAGGCTGGATGCTGGCTTTTTCGCTGTCGCTTGATGATCTGGTCATTGCCAGCTTCACGACCGGACCAGGTGCAACGACCTTGCCGATCCGCATCTATTCGGAAGTGCGCCTGGGTGTGAAGCCGGAAATCAATGCCGTGTGCACGATCATGATTGCGATTGTCGCCGTCGGGACCGCCATTTCATCGCTCATGGCAAAAAGTGGCGCAGCGCGGCGCAAACGCACGGCGTTGGGCGCCCAAGTCTGATTTTCTCATCGACCGCGTCTAGTCGCTGCTGCTTTTGCCCGGCGGGCGAAACAGGAAAACCACGAACCAGATGGGGATAATGACGATCGAGCCAAGCAGAACATTCGGCCAGGCCCAGGCGATGCCTTGCTTGGCATATTCCTGGATCCGCTCGGGCGTTAGCCCGACTTCGGCCATCAATTTTTCCACGGTGATCCCGAAGTGCGCCATGATGGTTCCCACCACCATCGAGGCGACAATGACTTTCGCCAGAGTGCGAAAAAAGAGGATGCATGCGCGGCCCATCACGCCGGCTTGCCGGCAGGTGATTCGTCGTCAGTGCAATGATAGTCGAAGCCCGGGCGCGCGGCACGGAGGAAGTCAGCTATTCGGGTTTTCCGGTCGCCGGCTGTGCGGTGGACTGGTCGGTCGCCGGAATCGTACCGGAGGGCGGGGCCCCGCCTGTGATCCGTTCGATCGTTGAGCGTACCGAATCGCGGGCACGACGCTCGCGCACGGCATTAAGCAGCGGGGCGGCCGCGCCTGACCGGCGGATGAGAGCCTCCGCATCCGGCAGCATGATCGGATCGTCCCAGGATCCCTGAACGATAAAAGGCAGCTCGAAGGGCGCAGCGCCCGGCTTGGGCGGTGTCACCAGGCCGGCGGTGCCCTTCAAATCAAGCTCACGCGCCGGAATCGAGGCAGAACCGGCGAGCGCCAGCACGACCGCCGCGCTCTCGACTTTGACCTCTTCGACTGTGACGGTGCCTTGGGTAATCTTGAGTGCGACCGAAATCTTGTCATAGGGCGTCCGTCCGCTGCGGAATTCGCCACCGCCAGACAGGGGTCGGCGTTCCAACCGACGCAGCAGTTGTTCGACATTGAGGCCGGCAAGCGCACCATTCGATCCGTGCAGGGTAGCGGTGCCATTGAGCGTGTGCGTGACTGCCAGCACGCTGTTGCCCGTACCTTCGACCGCAAGCGCGATGTTACCTTTGCCCTCGAGTCGGCGAAGCCCGAACAACTGACCGAGGCAATTCTCCAGATCGACGTCGGTAAACTGAAGTTGCGACTTGACGTCGATACCCTGGTTGAAATTGGCCAGCGCAAGCGAGCCCTTGATGACCCCGCCGTAAGCTTGCGCCTCGCCAATAGTGACGACCAGGTGGCCACTCCGCAAGTTTGCAGCGACGGCAGTGCGCCCAAGCTTGGCATTCGACACAACGACATTGGCAGCCGAAAGCCGCAGATCGAAATCAATACCTGCAAGACCATCGAGTGTGATCGGTCCGTTGCTCCATACACGTTCATTGGCGGTCAGGAGACGAACCGTAGAAATGTAGGGCGTGAGGTCGAGCGAGTTGGCGGCAAGCGTCCCCTGCACGGTCTTGCGTCCATCCGCGGCGAAAGTCAGCACGCCTTCCGCGCTGTTGCCGTCGAGTTCAACATTCACACTCGACAGGCCAATGCTGCCGCCCACAACATTGGTGCGGGCCTTGATCGCGAAGCGCCCGAAACCTCCTCCAGGCAACGGCTTTTGCCCCGACCAGACCAATGCATTGCGGAGCGACGGGGCATCGGCCGCGAGCGTTCCTTCAATCTTCAGATTCGGCTTGAAGCTGATCGCGCCTTCGAAGGCGCCCTTGATCGGCGCGCCCGAGACGCGCAATTTGACGCCGCTCCGGTTTCCCATAAGCGCGGATCGAAAATCGGCGAGCGTCAAACTCGCATCCATCGGTGCATCGTGCCAGATGAACCGGCCGGTGGCGCCAAAGCTTTTTGAGATTGATGGCCAGGCCAACGAAAATTCCACGCCGGACAAGGTTTCGGTGAGCTTGTGTGTGTCGTCGCGTATGACCACTTTGCCGCCGTCGATACGCATCTCGGAAAACGCAGCCATGCGATGCGTGGCCGATTGGCTGCGCACCAATGCCTCGATAAGACCAGACCAGTTCGATTGCCCGTTCGGCTGCAGGTCGATCGTGATGTTAGGATGATCAAGAGAGACGTCGGCAATCTCGACGCGACCGATAAGCAGCGGGAAAAAACGCAGGCGTGCGACCAATCGCTCGGCAGTGAGCGCGGGCTCTTTGGCGTCGCCAAGAATGACATCGGCGAAGCTGACGCTGCCGGTTGGAAATAGTGAAACGCTGGCTTTGCCGCGCAAAACCGGATCGAGCCCGGTGACTTCCCGGATTTCGCTCACGACCTGCTGGCGCACCGTATCGGCGGAGATCAGGTACCCGGCAGTCGTAAGCACAACCAACCCGCCCGCAACAATGGCGAGCAGAATAAATCCCAGGCGTTTCAAGCCAGTGGCCGCTGTCAAATGGAGGGTTCCGGTCGTTCGGCACCAATGCCGGCGGACTATAGCACGGGCCCGCTGCCGCCAACCTGGATGGGCTATGTGACCCTTTCAAGGCTGCCCGCCCACGCGCGATTAAGCTTACCGCGCCAATGAGGTGCCGTCGCGAACGTCAGCGATTTCCGCGATCATCTTCTTGACGATCGCCTCGCCGAATGAGTTGAAGTCCTTTGCCTCAAGCACAAAGTTACCCGGTCCGCCGGTCACATTGTCGCGGTAGTATTTCGCCAATCCTCCGGGCGGGTTCGTGTGCTCGGGATTCCACGGCAGAGGAGTTTCACTCAGGATCACCAGCCCATTGATGGTAATACCGAGTGTCAATGCCTCGTCGCGCGCCTGTCCAATGTCGCGACCAGCATTGTTGGTGCCATCACCGGAGACATCGATGGTGCGCCGTGCGGCGTCAAATGGAGCGCGTGCAAGCTGGGCCACGGCGGCGTCAATGCCGCCGCTGATTGACGTACGGTCCGCAAAAGAGCGTGGCGATTCCAGCAGCCGGTCGCCGAACGCCTGCCCTGATTTCTGACCGTCAATCACTATCCAGTCGATCACGACTTTCTGGTTGCCGAATCCAGACCACTCCAGAAACAGCACGCCGATACGACCGCGCCGGCCTGATTGAATGGCATCAAGTACGCGAGGATTGGCGAGTGCCGCAGCGTAGCCTTCACGCTGAAGCTGAAATTTTTGACTATCGACGCTGCGCGAGACATCGGCGGCCAATACCAAAAGGAGATCGACAGGCTCGGCCGCCCGCAAGGGCGAGACATTGATTACGGCGATTGCAAATATCCAGACGATAGATGCGCGTCGGAATAATTGGCCCATGCAAAGAGCCTAGCCGATTTCGGAATTATTGTGCCAGCACCCGTGAGGCCGGGAAAGCGATTTCGACCAATGTCCCGTCGCCGATTTCGCTGACAATTCTAAAGCGAGCGTGATTGGCTTCGACTAAAGCCTTTGTTATCGGCAAGCCGAGACCGGTTCCACTCGAGCCCCAGTGCACGGCGGTGGCCACCTGGCGGAACGGCTCAAGCGCGATCTCCAGATCCCTTTCACTCATTCCACTGCCGGTGTCGCGAACGCGCAACACGGCCTCCTGGGTATCCGTCAGGGCAGTCGAGACGATCACCTGGCCGCCGGCTCCGGTGAACTTGATCGAATTGGATAACAGGTTCAGCGCTATCTGACGCATCGAGCGCGCGTCAGCGACAATCTGAGGCAGGCTGGCGGAGAGTGACGTGCGGATAATTACGCGATCGCGGTTGGCCTGCTGCTGCATGATCGCCACGCACTGCTGAATAAGATCGTTGAGATTGACGCTTACAAAGGTGAGCTCAAGCTTTCCTGCCTCGATTTTCGACAGGTCAACCAGATCATTGAGCAGCGAGATCAAATGGCCGCCGGAAGAGTGAATGTCTTTTAGATATTGCCGATAGCGTTCATTGCCAATTGGACCGAAACGCTCATCCATCATCACCTCGGAGAAACCAATGATCGCATTGAGGGGCGTGCGGATTTCGTGGCTGATTTTGGCGAGGAATTCGGATTTGGCGAGAGAGGCCTTCTCCGCCGCCTGTTTGGCGTTGGTCAGTTCTTCAGCGCCGCGCTTCCATGCGGTCACATCGCGCAGCACTGCGCAGAGCTTTTCGCTATCCTCGATGCGGCCCATGGTGATGTACAGGGGGACCAAGCCGCCCTGGCGTACGCGCCCGATCGCTTCGTAGCCGGCGTCAAGGACGCTGGCGCCCGTGCTGTGCGCGAGCCGGTCAAGGTGATCGAGCGCGGCACGGCGGCTTTCAGGCGCGAACAGATCGCCGAAAGACTGGCTGGCGAAGTCGGCGGCCTCGTATCCGAACAGCGCCTGTGCGCTGCGGTTGGCGGAAAGTATGCGGCCGGAATGGTCAAGCACGATCACGCCATCCGTGGCGGTATCCAAAATCGCCTTAAGCTCGATGATTTCTTTCTCTGCGGGACGCGGCGTAGCGTCTGATTTCGCATCGGCTCCAGCGCCGGTATCAATCATCAAGACCAGCGCGTTCTCTTTGTTCCATATCGCACTGAACAAACGGCCTTCAACGGGCTTCTGTGTGCCGTTGACCGTGGCGATTGTGAGCAATTTCGCGCCAGTGCTGCCGTCCGATGATTTGTCCCTGCTTTCGATGAACAGACTGTCGAGGCCACCGGCTTCATTCAGTGCGTCCAGTGTTGCGTACCCCGTCCACTCAAGAAATGCCCGGTTTGCATAGATGAGGGTGTTGAGCCGATAGACCAGGATGCCGTCCGGCAAACGGTCGAGAATTGGCCGGCTATCCTGTGCGTCCTGGGTAACTTTCGGCGGCTCGGGGCCCGGTTGACCCTGCGCCAGTGGAGGCTCTTCAGAAAAATCGTCCGTGGGCGCGCCGCCGCCTTTACCCGACGTTTTTCTCAGACGGTCGCTGAGTTCTCGAGCGAGTTCCTGGAAGGCCATGCGTTCGCGGGCATTGAGCTTTAGTTCTTGCGCTTTCGGTTCCGGCGTTGGCGTGGATTTTGCGGTCAGGCCGCGCTGAATTTCCTGTACGCGCGCGCCATCGCGGCAGATGCCGAAGCCGCGGAAGCCTTTGAATTGGCGGTCACGGCCGAAAATCGGCAGTCCCGACATCTCAACCGCCAAGCGCGCGTCGGTGTCATCGAGCGGCCAGAACAGCACAATACCGCTGAACGTTTCCCGCGCCGTGAGCGCGTTCGCTATCTGACTTTCCGCATCGAGATGCAGCGCTTGGGCAATTTCACTCCAGTTGCGATCGAGCACGGCGGCAGTTTTCGGTCCGAGCAGATCGGAAAATTCATCGCCTGTCAGGCTAAAGCGGGTGGCGGCGTCGGTCTGCCACACAAAACGGAACGGCAGATGATGTGACGGAATAGGCTCTGCGGACCTTACTGTTGCCGGCGCTGAAATCTGAATCGACGCGGTAGTCGGTTTTGGCTGCGACGTCGCCACCGATTTGCCGAAGACAACAAGCAGCCCAAAGGACGAGTTCGCCCCAAGCTTCAGAAGGCTGACATGTCCGGCCGGGATATCACCCTCTGCGCTGCCATTGAGGCTTGCCTCACGGGCGAGCTTTTCTGCGCCGAGCGCGGTCAAATCGCGCCGGCTGCCGATCAACGCGTCGGCTGCGGCCTGTGCTCCGATTAATTCACCGTCGGGCGCGAAGATCGCTGCAGGATCCTGCACGTCGTCGAGCAAACGACTGACCCGCTCGGGCAACGAAATATTCGGGCCAGCGCGTTCGGTCGAAACAACCAATATCGCCACATTGTTGTTTGCGAGCGTGATACGTGAGCACAGACAAATCAGCGTCGCTCCGATGCCCGCCCCGAAACCGCGCAACCTCTCCAGCCGTGGGGCGCCGCCTTGCGGCAAAGTTCCAGCGAGTTCGAGAGATCTGCGCAGCAGTTGGGTGATGCAACTCAAAATGGATAGACGTTGCCGCTGCCGGCGAACGGGCATCAAAAATTGCTGCCCCGGAAGGATTCGCCCAAAGGATCCTTTCAGCGTTCGAGTCCCAGAGCCAAACGGGCGCAGAATTGAGCGCATGCGCCGCCAGTCGCGGGTCGCCCAAAAAAGCAAATTGGGAATCGGGTGTGATCATCATTGTGTCGTTGCAAAATTTACGGGTAATGAAGCCTTAATAGGGCTGACCGCGTGCGGCGTCCACGAGGCGCCGCGGATCTTCAACGGCAAGCCGCAATAACCTTAATTCAACGCGGTTCCATCACTGGCGCCTGCAATGTGGCGACCTAGATAGGGTTAAGGCCGCGGGCCGCGGGTTGGTGGGAGATGCCAGGAGGGATGTCATGGCAAAGGCAGACAACACGAACTTCGAAATTCCGGCGGATATGCGCGCACTGGCGGAAAAGAGCGTGGAACAGGCCAAACAGGCGTTCGATATTTTTATTTCGGCCGCCCAGCATGCGGTCAATACCGCTGAAACCCAAGCCGCCAGCGCTCAGGCGGGTGCCAAGGAGATGGGTGAACTCGCGATGGGATTTGCTGAGCGAAACATCGTCTCAACGTTTGAGTTTGTGCAGAGACTGTTGCAGGCCAAAGAGCCGAAAGATGTGATGGCTCTGCATTCTGAATACGTGAACGCCCAAGTCTCGACGCTCACAAACCAGGCCAAAGAATTGGCCAAAAGCGCCGGGCAGATGTCCGGGCAAGGGACCCAGCACTAGCCGCTGCCGGTTCCAATTCGTCGGTGACTGAATGTGACGTTTTTGTGCATTGCAATATTTTTATTGCGATGCATCAAAAAGTAGGTTATAAGCGTTATATAAGTAATTCCCGTCGGCCCTTGGGGACCTGGGCTCGTGCGGTTTTCCGATAGCGTGGGCCGCTTTTTAGAGGGGACGGCCCGGTTGCGCTGAATTGCCCTCCCAATCCAAGGATGACTGTCATGCCGGAAAATACTGCGGCTCCTACGCCGAAAGCCAAACCGAAGCCGGTTGCCATTGGTGCGCCCGCTTTTGAAATGCCGAAGTTTGAAATGCCCAAGTTTGAAATGCCGAAATTCGAGGTACCGCCCGCCTTCCGGGAATTCGCCGAGAAAGGCATCGCTCAGGCCAAGGAGAACTATGAGAGGGTCAAGAGTGCGGCGGAACAGGCCACGGATGTCCTTGAGGACACATATTCCACGGCCTCTAAAGGCTGCACGAGCTACGGGCTCAAGTTGATCGAAACAACGCGCGCTAACAGCGACGCAGCCTTCGATCTGATGACTGAGCTGATGGCCGCCAAGTCCTATTCAGAAGTGGTGGAGCTTTCCAGCGCCTATTTCCGCAAGCAATTCGACACCTTGATCGCACAGACCAAGGACCTCTCGGAGCATGCGCAAAAGGTAGCGACCGAAACGGTTGAGCCGATCAAGGAAAGCATCAGCAACCTCAACAAGGCTGCCTGAGCCTCTTCCTTCGTTATCGAATAGTGGGTGCGAAGCCCGGACAGAAATGTCCGGGCTTTCGTTTGCTGGACGACCGCCAGGTTGGCCCGCTTGCCAAAATGCCAACCGACACCTAGGTTCCGCCCGCTTGGATCGAGCTCAAACGAAGCCGATCGCGTGTGCAGGCGTAGCTCAGTTGGTTAGAGCGCTGGTCTGTGGAACCAGAGGTCGGTGGTTCAAGTCCACCCGCCTGTACCATTTTGCCCGAATTGCCGAAACGAAAACGCCGGCGAGCTTATCGCCGGCGTTTCAAATATTGCCTGTCGACTTAAACTAGCGTGCGCTGTAGCGGCCGTTGCCGTTGCCGCGCGGATAGGTCGGCGGGACATTGCGCGGCGGATACGGCCGTGCGCCACCCTGTGGACCGCTAAACAGCCAATCAAAGAAGTTCGAGCCGCCACCGTAGCTATAGCTGCCTCCTCCTCCTCCATACATGCCGACCGGCATGCGCACAGGTTTGGATGAGGTGTTCGGCGCACGCTCAACCGCGATGTCGGCGACCTTTCGCTCGCTGCTCCTGAGGATTGCGAACATCTTGGCATCCCGGCCGTACACGTCTTCGCGCAGCTGAAGTTTTCCGGCGTCGTCCACGAATGCGGTCTGATACGTCAGATGCACCGGGATGAACTTCGGGAAGTTGATGTTGATCTCGCTGCCACCGAACATGGATTTAAGGCGGGCTTCCGTGTAGTGGTCCTTGGGCAGCACGAGTGACAACAGTTTTTCACCGTAAGTGAGCGGGTTTTGCACCCGCATGCAACCGTGGCTGAAGGCACGCTTTTCCTTGGCGAACAGGTACTTGTCCGGCGTGTCATGCTGATACACCAGGAACTTGTTCGGGAAGTTGAAGCGGATACGGCCGAGCGCGTTGCCGGCGCCGGGCGGCTGCGAGATGTGAACGGTGCCGTCCGCATCTTGCGTCAGCTTGAGACCGATACGGTCGAGCGCCTGCGGGTCTTCCTGCAGCGCCGGGAGGTATTCTTTCTCAATAATCGACGGCGGCACGTTCCAGGTCGGGTTGACGGTGATGAATTTCATCTCCGCGCTGACCATCGGCGTAGCCAGACCCGGTTTGCCGGCTACGATCTTTGTTTTCCAATACACCTTGCCGTCATCATAGAGCGATAACGTGTAATCCGGCACATTGACGATTACGTGCGGGTTGCCGAGATTGCGCGGCACCCAGCGCCAGCGTTCCATATTGACGATAATGGTCTCGATCGGATCGGCCGAAGCGTGACGCACTTCCTTTTTCTCGCCGTTGAGGGCGCGCACGGTATTGGGTCCGAGATTGCCGTCGACGCTAATCTCGCTTTCTGTCTGGAAAGTCTTGACTGCGTCACGGACCGCATCATCGTAAAGCGGATTGTCTTTATCACCGCTGATATTGAGGCGCTTGCGCAGAGCCACGACACGCGCATCTTTCAGCCCGGGGCGAAGGATCTTGCCCTCGGACACATGGACATGAGACTGCTCCGGCTTTTGCTCGGTTTTAGTGTCTGAAGCGACCGGGCCCTTGCGCAGTTCGGCAAGCTTTGCCCTGAGAGCCTTGAATTCGGCGTGAGGCGGATTGAACCCGTCGAGCACTTTGCCGGCGTCATTGCCGTTTGCGAGCTTGCCCAACACGTCCGCTGCTTCGGGAGCAACAAGATCGTACTGGATGTCTGCGCCGACGCGTGAGTAATGGATGCGTCCGATCTGTGCGTGACGCGCAAACGTGAGTGCAGAAGCGGTCAGTTTTATTTCGGCCTCGGCCAGCGCATCAGGGCTAGTCGCCGCCTTGAAGTCGGGCGTGGGATAGTCGTTTGGGTCGAGCCCGACTGCGTCGGCCTGAGCCAGATAGCTGATCGCGTCCTTCGCGCGCGCATTGGCGGCGGTGTCGCTTACCCAGAGTGGCGCGTAGTTGCGGGCACTGTAGAACGCTTCGACACCCGCGCGATCGGCCTTGTGGTTGACGAGCCGATCAAACTGCTTGCCCGTGATCAACTCGCGAAGCTTCTCGGCGACGGGATTGTCCGCAACAGCGGCTGTCGATGCGGCCGGGGCGGCTACCGCCTTGGCAGGCTCGACGACCGGCGCCGCGGCGTTCTGCTTGGGCTCATCTTTGACGATAATGGATGGCGTGGCAGTTTTGGCGGGCGGTTCGAGATCTTTGAGCGTCAGTGGCGGCAGCTGCGACGTATCCGGCATCGGCACTGCGCTTTGGGCGCGGCCTTCGGTCTGTTGCGCGACGGCCGTATCGACCGGTAGCGCCAATACGACCAATAGCGCCGTCGAGGCTAACAGCCGGTCAAATCGAGTACTTTTCACCGCGGGATCTCCCAAACCTGTCCAAGGGGCTGCGGGCCCCTGGTATGTCCAGCCCAGTTTAACTGATAGCGCACAGGCAGTTACGTTTTTCCGAACACCCCAGCCAGATCAGGTGCCGACTGTGGCTATTTTGCATGACTCCCGAAAATGGCGCGATTCACAGCAATTTTAGCGCATCAAGGCAGCGAGCCTAAGCCAGTCGCGAGCAAGGAAGGCGGTTTCTGAACGGTTTTCGCCACTTATACCCATCACTTTTTACGCGAAATCCGCTGTCGCAGGTATGCCTGATCCAGTGTGGCCGGTATGCATGACAAACACGTGATGCCCCAGGGGGACGCGGGGCCCGACCAGCCCCTTGCGGCGTTTCCGGTCTGCGCTAATCTGATCCGGAGCCGCTTGATCAAATGCGGTTGAAAGGAAACGCCATGGCTTGGACGACCCCGATCCTCGTCGAAATCTGCATCGGCCTCGAGATCAACGGTTACCTGCCGGCCGAGTTCTGATTTCCGCGATTTTTGCCTGCCAGACCCCTTGAGTTAGATGGGGCGTCTCACCGCTATCGTGCTGGGCTCGGCGGCGGGAGGCGCTTTTCCACAATGGAATTGCCGGTGCCGCGTTTGCGCGCTGGCTTGGGCCGGCGATCCCAGAGTTAAACCGCGCACACAAACCGGCATTGCGGTTTCTGCAAACGGCAACCGCTGGACATTGATCAACGCGTCTCCGGATTTGCCCGCGCAGATACGCGCGACGCCCTCGCTCTTTCCGCGCGGCGATTTGCGCGGCAGCCCTATTGACGCCGTGGTGTTGACCGGCGGCGAGATCGACCAGATCGCCGGGCTATTGTCCTTGCGCGAGACCACGCCCTTCACGCTGTATGCGACGCCGGTAAGTCACGCGGCGGTCGCCGCCAACGCGATGTTCGGTGCCGTGACGTCGATGTCGCGCCGCGCGATCAATCCAGGCGAGCCCTTCATGCTGGCCGGCGATATCGAGGCAAGTCTTTTCATGGTGCCGGGCAAGCTGCCGCTCTATCTGGAAGGCGACGATCCGGAACTCGATACCGAGACTGCTGCGAACGTGGGGATCGAGTTGCGGTCCGGGGAGGCGCGCATGATCTTTGTGCCCGGTGCGGCCGCGATGACGGAGCGGATGCGCCAACGCTTCGCCCAGGCCGATGTTGTTCTTTTCGACGGGACGCTGTTCAACGATGATGAAATGATCCGTACGCAAACAGGACAGAAAACCGGACGCCGAATGGGCCATATGCCGATTGAAGGAGAGCATGGTTCGTTGCACGCCTTTGGCGGAATTTCGGCGCGGCGATTTTTTATTCACATCAACAACACCAATCCGGTTCTGATCGAGGACTCTGTCGAGCGTCGCACGGTCGAAAATGCGGGCTGGCGGGTCGCCGAAGATGGCATGGAGATTGTGCTGTGATGTTGCTTTCTCCGGACGAGCTTGAAGCGGCCCTGCGCGATATCGGCGCCAGGCGCTACCACCGTCTGCATCCATTCCATGCTCTCCTGCATGGCGGCAAATGCAGCAAAGGCCAGGTCCAGGCTTGGGCGCTCAATCGCTACTATTATCAGGCGATGATCCCGATAAAGGACGCAAACCTGATTGCGCGTTGCGAGGATCCGGCCGTTCGCCGGGAATGGCGATCGCGTCTCGTTGATCACGATGGAGAGCGGGAAGGCGACGGCGGAATTGCACGCTGGCTCAAGCTCACTGACGGTCTCGGCCTTGAACGCGGCTACGTCATGTCGTTGCGCGGATTGTTGCCGGGCACGCGCTTCGCGGTCGAGGCCTATGTCCATTTCGTGCGTGAAAAGACATTGCTTGAGGCCATCGCGTCATCGCTGACCGAGATGTTCTCGCCCCTCATCATCAGCGAACGCAGGTCGGGGATGCTGGCGAACTATGATTTCGTGACCCGCGAAACGCTCGGTTATTTCGATAAGCGTCCACCCCAGGCGCAGCGTGACGCGGATTTCGCCCTCAACTACGTCAAACGCAACGCCAAAACGCCCGAACAGCAGCAGGCCGTATTGGCTGCGCTCGAATTCAAATGCGGCGTGCTCTGGTCTATGCTCGATGCGCTCTATTACGCCTATGTGGCGCCAAAACACGTGCCGCCAGGCGCTTTTGTACCGGACGAAAAATGAGCGAACAGCCCGCGGCCGTTATTTCGCCGAGCGCGCAGCCCCGCCTGCCGCGTGGCGTGCGGCTGACGCACAACGAAACGCAGGGCGGCTGGGTTTTGCTTGCGCCCGAGCGGGTGTTCAAGGCTGACGCGATTACAGCCGAGATATTGAAGCGTTGTACCGGCGAGGCGACGCTCGATGCCATCGTTGACGATCTCGCTACCACTTTCGCGGCACCGCGCGAGCGCATTCATGCCGACGTGGTGAAGCTGCTGGGCAGTTTGGCGGAAAAAAAACTGCTGGAATTGGACTGATGTGCGCCAACCATCAACCGTTCGGTGATGAGCGGGGCGGGGATGCGCCGTGACGACCAATGGCGTCAACTTGCCTGCGCCCCTCGGCCTGCTCGCCGAACTGACGCACCGGTGCCCGCTCGGGTGTCCCTATTGCTCCAATCCGCTCACGCTCGACAAGCGCGACAATGAGCTCGACACCGCGACCTGGGCCCGTGTCTTCCGCGAAGCCGCCGCTCTCGGGGTGTTGCAAGTACATTTGTCCGGCGGCGAGCCTGCCGCGCGGCGCGATCTCCCCGACATCGTCAAAGCGACGCGCGAAGCAGGTCTCTACAACAACCTGATTACTTCGGCGGTCGGTTTGACATCGCAAAGCCTGGCGACGCTCGCCGACTCCGGTCTTGATCACGTACAAATTTCCATCCAGGACAGCGATGAGGCTTCGGCCGATCACATCGCCGGTTATAAAGGCGGCTCGGCGCGCAAGCGCGCAATTGCGCGCGACGTTGTCAGGCTCGGCCTGCCGCTCACCATCAATATGGTCGTTCATCGCGCCAATATCGGGAATGTCGAGTCGATGGTCGAATTGGCGCTGTCGCTCGGTGCAACCCGCGTGGAAATTGCTCACGTACAATATTATGGCTGGGCGCTGAAAAATCGCGCCGCGCTCATGCCCACGCGCGAACAGGTCGAAACGGCGGTGCGTCAGGTCGAGATGTTGCGGGCCAAGCATCACGGCCAGATCGTGATCGATGCGGTCGTGCCGGACTACTATGCGCGGTTTCCCAAGCCTTGCGTCGGCGGGTGGGGCCGCCGTTCGCTCAACGTCACCCCGGCGGGCCGGGTGCTTCCGTGCCACGCGGCCGAGGTGATTCCTGGTCTTGAATTCTGGAATGTGCGCGAGCATTCACTCGCCGATATCTGGCGCGCCTCGCCGGCGTTCCTGGCTTTCCGCGGCACGGATTGGATGCAAGAGCCGTGCAAATCGTGCGCACGGCGCGATCAGGACTTTGGCGGGTGCCGATGCCAGGCTTTCCTCCTGACGGGGGATGCCCGTGCTGCCGATCCGGTGTGCCACCTGTCACCCCATCATGCTGTGGTCGAGCAATTGGCGTCGGTGCGTGACGACCACGCCTACAGTTACCGCAGTTCCTGATCGCATTGAATTGAAGGCCCCCCGATTGCCAGGGTTGGGCGAAAGGTAGAGACTTGGTCGTAAGGGGGGTGCGCTCCCGGGCCGTATGCGTTGGACCAGGCGAGGAAGCGCCTCCATACCAGGGAGGACTTCGATGTTTTCGTGTGTCTCGGCTCAACGTTCCATCTTGCTCGCCGGCACGATCGCCGGCGTTTTGTTGTCCGCTCCAACATTTGCCCAACAACCTGCGGCGCCAACACCACCGGCGGCCGCGTCACCTGCAGCTCCGCTCCCGCCCGGCTCCCCTTTGATTGGCCGGCCTGAGGGAAATGCGGCCGCTGCGAAGCTTGCCCCGGTTGCACCTCCGCCATTGCCCGCAGCGGCAGACAAGCTGCCGACCGCGAAACTCAAACTGCCGCCCGGCTTCAATATCGAGGTCTATGCCAGTGGCATCGCCAACACCCGCTCGCTGCGCGTCGGCGAGAAGGGTACGGTGTTCGTTGGCACCCGCCTGGGCAACAAGGTCAGTGCCATCGTCAAGAAAGACGGCAAGACCGAAATCAAGACAGTCGCTGAGGGTCTCTACCGTCCGAATGGGCTGGCGTACAAAAATGGCACGCTCTACATCGCCGAGCTGTCGCAGATTTCCAAGATCGACAACGTTGAGGCCAATCTCGACAAGCCGCAGAAGCCGACTGTGATCTATAGCGACCTGCCGAAGGACGAAGCGCACGGCTGGAAGTTCATCGCTATCGGTCCGGACAACAAGCTCTACATTCCGGTCGGACAGCCAGGCAACAACGTGCTGCACGACAAGGATCATGGCCAGATCCGCCGGATCAATCTTGACGGCACCGGACGTGAAAACGTTGCTGTCGGCGTACGTAACACGGTTGGTTTCGATTGGAATCCCGTAAACAAGCAGCTCTACTTCTCCGACAATCAGCGCGATTGGCTGTCTGAGGACATGCCGCAGGATGAGCTCAACCGCGTTACAAAGGTGGGTCAGCATTTCGGTGCGCCCTATTGCTACCAGGGCAACCTTCTCGATCCGGATTTCGGGTGGGGCCATTCATGCCGCGAGTTCGAACCGCCGATCATGCTGACCGGGCCGCACTCGGCTGGCCTAGGCCTGCGCTTCTACACGGGCAAGATGTTCCCGGCGAAATACAAGAACGCCATCTTCCTCGCTCGTCACGGATCGTGGAATCGGTCATCGAAGTTCGGTGGCGACGTCATCGCCATTTTCCTGAACAAGGATGGCACGGTGAAATCGTCAGAGCCGTTCATCACCGGCTTCCTCGATAACAACAGCTACATCGGCCGTCCGGTGGATGTGGAGTTCATGGCAGACGGATCCATGCTCCTGTCCGATGACTGGAATGGCGCGATCTACCGCATCACCTACGGCAAAGCGCACACCGCCAGCCGCTAAGGAAAAAATGCGGCCGGGGGGCTTTGTCCCCCGGCCGCATTTTATTCAAGCTCAGGATCATGCAGACCGTCGTGCACCGGATTGCTGCCGCAGCGCTCCTTGCGTGTGCCGCCAGTCAGCCGTTGCGTGGCGAGACGATCGCCGAACGTGCGGCCCCTTGTCTTGCCTGCCACGGTGAAACCGGTCAGTCGGAAACGCCCGAAGTGCCCTCGCTCGGCGGCCAACCGGCGCCGTATTTGCTAATCCAGCTCTATATGTTTCGAGAGAAGCAACGCGCGTCGCCGGCAAAAAAAGATGATCAGATGATCCAGGTCATGACGGAGATGACCAAGGGATTTTCCGATGACGACCTACGAAATTTTTCCGACTTTGTGGCGAAGTTGCCCCCGCCAAAACAGCTGTCCGACGCAGGGGACGCCGCGCGCATGCAGAGGGTGTCGGTGCTCATTACGCAAAACCGCTGCAACAGCTGTCACGGTCTGGATCTGGCCGGCCGCGAGAATATCCCGCATATCGCCAATCAGCGCGAAGATTATCTCGTGAAGACGCTGCGCGAATATAAAACCAACGACCGGCGCGGCTACGACGGCAGCATGGCCGAAGTGCTGGCGCCGGTGAGCGATCAGCAGATTCTCGATCTTGCCTATTACATCGCGCGCTTTCACTGATCACGAACTATTCGATACCGTGAAAAAAATCGGGCCCCGTGAGGGGGCCCGATTTCAGTAGTTGTCGGCGTGGGGCCGACAACATCTTCCAGAGGGGAACATGCTGCCCACCGGCGATTCTGGGAGGATTCATCCGGCGCGACAGCGAGCCCATAGTATGCGGAGCACGTACCACCGCGACAACGCCGATGACCGCATGACTGCCATGCGCAATCGCAATTCCTGGCGTGTGGTGTGGATCAGAAGTGCCAGCGCTGCGCGTTTGCGACCAGGAAGTCGCGGAAGACCTGGATGCGGGCAACCGACTTGAGCTCTTCCGGATAGACAAAATACGCGTCGAGCGCGAGTGTGTCCGCTTCGCCGAACAGTTGCACCAGGCCGCCATTTTCCTCGACCAGATAGTCCGGCAATACAGAGATACCCAGCCCGCGTTGGCACGCGCGCAGAACACCGAGCACGTTGTTCACAGTGAGATGCGGAGTACGCGGGCCCTTTCCATCCCGGCCGATTTCCAGAAGCCAGCGGCGATTTTGCAGGTGGGCCGGCACCGCGCCGCCACCCAGAAGAACAATGCGATGCTTGTCGAGTTCTTCGTGTGTGCGCGGCGTGCCGAAACGCTTGAGATAGTCGGGCGAAGCGTAGGCGTGGAAATGCACGGAAAAGAGCTTGCGCTGGATCAGGTCCGGTTGGGTCGGCTGGCGCAGCCGGATCGCGACATCGGCCTCCCGCATGGCCAGATCGAGCTCTTCGTCGCTGGTGATCAGCGTGATGTGGATGTCCGGGTAGAGATCGAGAAATTCGCCCAGTCGCGGGGTCAGCCAATGCACGCCGATACCCGGCGTCGTCTGCACCTTGAGTTCACCGTTCGGCCGCTCGCGGCTGTCGGTCAGCTTGGTGCGCGCCGCTTCCAGCTTCATGAAGACTTCATGCGCCGTGCGGTACAGCAATTCGCCCTGCTCGGTGAGGATGAGGCCGCGGGCGTGGCGATGAAACAGAGAGACTGAAAGCTCGCTCTCCAGGGCGGATACCTGCCGGGACACTGCCGATTGCGATAGCCCGAGCCGCTCGCCGGCATGCGTGAACGAGCCCGCTTCGGCTGCGGCGTGAAACACCTTCAGCTTGTCCCAATCCATCGAGGTGTTGGTGCCGGCCATGGCCTATTCCGCCGCCGCGCGTTGATGCTCGTGCGCGGCCAGGAATTTCTCGGCCTCGAGCGCGGCCATGCAGCCTTGTCCCGCGGCGGTCACCGCCTGCCGGTAAATATCGTCGGTGACGTCACCGGCGGCGAAGACGCCGGGCACTGACGTAGCGGTGGAATGTCCGACAGTGATGATATATCCGGACGGCTTCATCTGGATTTGCCCGACGAACAGTTCGGACGCCGGCTGATGACCGATTGCAATGAAAACGCCATCGGCACGGCGTTCGCTCACAGCGCCGGTCTTCACGTTCTTGAGCCGCACGCCGCTGACCTTCAGTGGATTGTCTCCGCCGGTCACATCGTCAAGCACGCTGTCCCAGATCACTTCGATCTTGGGATGCTTGAACAATCTCTCCTGCAAGATCTTCTCGGCCCGGAACGCGTCACGTCGATGCACGACGGTGACTTTCGATGCAAAATTCGTGAGGAAGAGCGCTTCCTCGACTGCGGTATTGCCGCCGCCGATCACAACCACTTCCTTGTTACGGTAAAAGAAACCGTCGCAGGTTGCGCAGGCTGAAACACCGTAGCCCTTGAATTTCTGTTCGGACGGCAGATCGAGCCAGCGCGCCTGTGCGCCGGTCGCAATGATCAGGGCATCAACGAGATAGATGTCGCTGGAATCGCAGGTCAGCCGGAACGGTCGCTCTGCCAGCTCCACTTTGCTCACATGGTCGGTGACGATACGGGTGCCGACGTGCTCGGCTTGCGCCTGCATCTGCTCCATCAACCAAGGACCCTGAATCACTTCCGCAAAGCCGGGATAGTTCTCGACGTCCGTGGTGATCGTAAGTTGGCCGCCAGGCTGTATGCCCTGAATCAGGATTGGCTCGAGCATGGCACGCGCGGCATAGACGGCCGCGGTGTAGCCCGCAGGCCCCGAGCCGACGATCGCTACTTTGGCGTGGGTCGTCTTTGCCATAATCTCCGCCCCCCTGGATGGGCGTCTTCGGGCATTTGCTGCCCGGGCGACCGGACACTGGCCGGTTCTTGGCCTGCGTCCGATCTATGGCTTCCCGGCGAGCTATGCAAGATACGCAACCCACAGCGCCCACAACCTTGGCGCAAACCCGCCATCACGATCGCAGGAACGCGCAATATTGTTTCGCGAAATATTATTTCGCGGTATTAATGTTGGTCACCCGGACCTCGCCCGAAAGGCAAGCCCTTGTCCGCCCGTCTCGATGCCATCGATCGCAAGATCCTCAAAGAGCTTCAGGACGACGGCCGCATCACCAATGTGGAGCTGGCCAGTCGCGTCGGGATTTCGGCGCCGCCTTGCTTGCGACGCGTGCGCGCGCTTGAGGAGGCCGGCTACATCAAGGGCTATCGCGCGCTGCTCGACGAAAAGAAGCTCGGCTACGAAGTCGCGGTCTTCGCCATGGTGCATCTGGCGAGCCAGGCCGAGGCCGATCTGGCTGCCTTCGAAAAGTTCGTCCAGTCGCAGCCGCTGGTGCGGGAGTGCTGGATGCTCTCGGGCGAAATCGACTTCGTGCTCAAATGCGTGGCGCCCGACCTGAAAACGTTTCAGGCCTTCGTCGAGAAACTCACCGCCGCTCCGAACGTGCGCAACGTGAAGACCTCGCTGACACTGCGCAATTCGAAAGATGCGGCCATGGTGCCGATGGAGATTTAGGGACGCGCGCAACGGCCACGCGAGCCCGACCATGACGACCTCTGCTAGTGCCGATAGGGGGAGTGCGGCGCGTTATTTCCATTCGATCTTTTTCACGGCATAGGCCTTGGCGCCGCCGGGCGTGTTGACCTCCACCGACGTGCCCTTGGTCTTGCCGATCAGCGCCTTGGCGAGTGGTGACGTAACCGAAATCTTGCCTTTCTTGGCGTCCGCTTCGGGCTCACCGACGATCTGCCACACCTTTTTCTCGTCGGTGTCTTCGTCGACGAGCGTGACGGTTGCGCCGAATGTAATCGTGTCGCCGGACAGTTTCGAGACGTCGATAATATCGGCGCGAGCGAGCTTGTCCTCAAGCTCCGCGATGCGGCCTTCATTGAGCGACTGCGACTCCTTGGCGGCGTGATACTCGGCATTCTCCGACAGATCGCCGTGCGTGCGCGCGTCGGTGATCTGCTGGATGATGCGGGGCCGCTCGACCTGCTGGCAATGCTTGAGCTCGGCTTCGAGCGCGGTATGGCCGGCGGCGGTCATTGGGATTTTTTCAACCATCTCATCTCCTCCTGGCGGGTGCCGAACGAACTGAACGACTTCCGGCGCCGCCAAGCCCTTTCAATCCTCGAAATTCCCTCAAATCGACTCGTAATACGACTCCGGCCACGGTCGCCCGCGAAACCGGAGTCATGTCAACGAGGGCCGGTTAAAAAAATCCTGTCGCGGCCAGCCTTACCTGATGCCGCGACCGCATATCTTGCCGGCCTTACTCGTGCCGCCGCCCGGGTCATGTCGGCCGAACGACCTTCAGACCCGTCCACCGAAGTAGCTTTGCAGCGCGTGCACCTCGAGATCGCCTTCGAGATAGGCCTTGATGCCCTGCGCCGCGGCAACAGCCCCTGAAAGAGTGGTGTAGTACGGCACTTTATGCAAGAGGGCGGCATGGCGCAGGGAACGGCTGTCGGCAAGGGCTGCCGCGCCCTCGGTGGTATTGAAAACAAGCTGAACACCGCCGTTTTTGATGGCATCCACGATGTGGGGCCGGCCTTCCAGTACCTTATTGATCTTGGCGGCCTCGACCCCTTGTTCCGCCAAGTAACGTTGAGTTCCCGACGTTGCGATGGTCTTGAAGCCGAGCGCAGCCAGCAGTTTGACGGCGGGCAGGATCCGCGCCTTGTCGGCGTCCTTCACCGAGACGAAGACGGTCCCGTTGCGCGGCAGGTTGGTTCCACCCCCGATCTGACTTTTCGCGAAGGCGATTTCGAACGAAGCGTCGATACCCATGACCTCGCCGGTCGATTTCATCTCCGGCCCGAGCACCGTATCGACGCCGGGGAAGCGCGCGAACGGGAACACAGCTTCTTTCACCGCGCGGTGTTTTGGGCGGATCGGCTTGAGATTGAACGCCTTGAGCGTTTCGCCGGCCATGATCCGCGCCGCAATCTTGGCGACCGGGAGGCCGATGACCTTTGCCACGAAAGGCACGGTGCGTGAGGCGCGTGGATTGACCTCGAGCACGTAGATATCGCCGTCCTTGATGGCATATTGCACGTTCATCAGGCCGCCGACGTTGAGCGCGAGCGCGAGTGCGCGGGTCTGCCGCTCCAACTCGGCGAGTGTCTTCGCGTTCAGTGAATGCGGCGGTAGCGCGCAGGCGCTGTCGCCGGAATGGATGCCGGCCTCCTCGATGTGCTCCATAATGCCGGCGATGAAGGTATCCTGGCCGTCGCAGAGACAGTCGACGTCGACTTCGGTGGCGTCCGAGAGATACCGGTCGATCAGCAGCGGACTTTTTTTGGAGACCACGAGTTCGCTCGGCCGGTCGAGATCGCTGGCGAGCCGCGCCACGTACCGGTCGAGCTGGGTGCCGTCGCGCACGATTTCCATGGCGCGTCCGCCGAGAACGTAAGAAGGGCGGATCACGATCGGATATCCGATCTCGTCCGCGATCGCGCGCGCCGCATTCGGCGAAGTTGCGATGCCATTTTGCGGCTGGCGCAGCTTGAGCTTGTCGAGCAGTTTCTTGAAGCGGTCGCGGTCTTCGGCCAGATCGATCATGTCGGGCGAGGTGCCGAGGATCGGCACCTTCGCCTGCTCCAGCGGCTCCGCCAGCTTGAGCGGCGTCTGCCCGCCGAACTGCACGATCACACCGTGCAGCGTTCCGTTCGAGCGTTCGGTGTCGATGATCTCCAGCACGTCTTCCGGCGTGAGCGGCTCGAAATAAAGCCGGTCGGATGTGTCGTAATCGGTCGACACGGTTTCCGGATTGCAGTTGACCATGATGGTCTCGTAGCCGATCTCCTTGAGCGCGAAGGCCGCATGGCAACAGCAGTAGTCGAATTCGATGCCCTGGCCGATGCGGTTGGGACCGCCGCCGAGGATAATGACTTTCTTCTTGTCCGATGGCGCCGCTTCATCCGCCACCTTGCCGGCGAACGGCATCTCGTAGGTCGAATACATGTACGCAGTCGGCGAGGCGAATTCGGCGGCGCAGCTATCGATGCGCTTGAACACCGGACGCACCTCGAGCTTGCGGCGCTTTGCCATCACGGCATCCGCGTCCGAGCCGGTCAGCTTTGCGAGCCGCCTGTCGGAAAAACCCATGGCCTTGAGCCGCCGGAACGGCCCCGCAGTGGTCGGCAGGCCTTTGGCCGTGATTTCAGCCTCGGTTTCGACCAGCCCGCGGATTTCCGCGAGGAACCAAGGGTCGATCCGGCAGGCATTATGAATGAGTTCGTCCGTGGCGCCGAGCCGCATGGCCTGGGCGACCTTGAGCAGCCGGTCCGGTGTCGGCGTGCCGAGTGCGGCCCGGATCGCAGCCCTGTTGTCGGTGTCCTCGATGCCTTTGGCCGCGTCGAAGCCTTCGATCGTCAACTCATCGAGACCGCTCAATCCGGTCTCGAGCGAGCGCAGCGCTTTTTGCAGGGATTCCTGGAAGGTGCGGCCGATCGCCATGGCTTCGCCGACCGATTTCATCGACGTCGTGAGCACCGGAGAAGCGCCGGGGAATTTCTCGAAGGCAAAGCGCGGGATCTTGGTGACGACGTAATCGATCGTCGGCTCGAACGACGCCGGCGTTGCGCCGCCTGTGATGTCGTTGGCGATTTCATCGAGCGTGTATCCGACCGCGAGTTTGGCGGCGACCTTGGCGATCGGAAACCCGGTCGCTTTGGAGGCGAGCGCGGAGGAGCGCGACACGCGCGGGTTCATCTCGATCACGACCAGCCGCCCGTCGATCGGGTTGATGGCGAACTGTACGTTCGATCCGCCGGTCTCCACGCCGATCTCGCGCAGCACCGCGATCGATGCGTCGCGCAGGATCTGGTATTCCTTGTCGGTCAGCGTCAGCGCCGGTGCGATCGTGATCGAATCGCCGGTATGCACGCCCATTGGGTCGACGTTCTCAATCGAGCAGATGATGATGCAATTGTCTTTTTTATCGCGCACCACCTCCATCTCGAACTCTTTCCATCCGAGCACGGATTCCTCGACCAGCACCTCGTTGGTCGGGGACGCATCGATGCCGCCCTCGACGATCTCGATGAACTCGGCCTTGTTGTAGGCGATGCCGCCGCCGGTCCCACCGAGCGTGAACGAGGGACGGATGATTGCCGGCAGGCCGATGTCGTCGAGGGCTTCCAGCGCCTGCGCCAACGTCTTGACCTGGTGCGAGCGCGGCGTCGGCAGGCCGATCCTGGTCATCGCCTCGCGAAACAGCTCGCGGTCTTCCGCCTTATCGATGGCGTCGGCGGTGGCGCCGATCATCTTGACGTTGAATTTTTCCAGCACGCCCATCTTGCGCAACGATAGTGCACAGTTGAGCGCGGTCTGCCCGCCCATGGTCGGGAGCAGCGCGTCCGGGCGTTCCTTCTCGATGATCTTGGCGACGATCTCCGGCGTGATCGGCTCGATGTAGGTGGCATCGGCGAGATCGGGATCGGTCATGATCGTCGCCGGATTGGAATTCACCAGGACGATCCGGTAGCCCTCTTCTTTCAGCGCCTTGCAGGCCTGCGTGCCCGAATAGTCGAACTCGCAGGCCTGGCCGATGACGATCGGGCCGGCGCCGATGATCAGGATCGATTTGATGTCGGTTCGTTTGGGCATCGGCTCCGCGTCACTCGTCATTCCGAGGCCGGCCTATCGGCCGTTCCGGAACAACAGGAATTCCAGGCACAAAAAAAGGGCGCGCGTATCGCGCGTCCCGGGGGCTCGGCGCTAGGGCAAAGCCCCGCGCGCGCGCGGTCTTTAGACCAGATTCGATGCCCAGGGAAGGGCGATGTCGATAAAAGCGAGTGAAAACCCGAGCCGCTCCTTTTCTGTTGTTCCGAGGGCGCGAGCCAACGGGTCCGCGCGAAGCGCGGTCCGATGACGGGCTCCGCGAGTGAACCCGGAATCCTTACGCAGGCCGCGCGAGGAATGTCATGCGGCGCTGGTTGTGGCCGATATTGCGCGCGGCGCGTTCTGCCGTGAAACCCGCGCGCTTGAGCCGCTCAAGCATCGCGGCTTCGGTGTAATGGGAGAGCCCAACGGCTTTCTTCAGCCGCAGATAATCCGACAGGAAGATACGCATCAGTCCGTAAAACGCGGCCCAGAAGAATCCGTGGGCCGCGCCGAAGCGCAGCAAGGCCAGCGCCGCCGCCGGCGCCGCGAAATGCGGCGGCACGATATCGCCGAGCACGAACACCCCGTCCGGCTTGAGCAACGTACGAAACATCGCGATCACGCGATCGAGCTCGCCGGCGCTGAGATATTGCGCGACCGAATGCATGATGATGAGATCGAACGAGGTCTTCGGGAGTGCCGCCGCCTGCTCCGCGGTGATGACCGCAATCTTCGGGTGGCCGGCATAGCGCATGGTCAGCGAGGCGCGCACGTTGGGCGCGGCTTCCGCCAGCACCAGCTGCGCACAGGCCGCCGCCATCAGGTCGGCCGAGGTTGCCTCGCCGCAGCCATAGTCGAGCACATGTGCGGTGGGTGAGCACACGAACTTGCGGACGTCGTCCGCGATCGTGCGGTAATGCACGTCGCGGTGCCGCGCATTCACGTAAATCACCGAGTGCTTGAAGTCGTAGAAGTTGATCCAGTCGCTCATGGCGCTTTCTATCGTGCAGGCTCGTGCAGCGCCAGCGCAGTACGCACATGGTCATTCCTGGGGGTAGCGCGCTTGCAGGACTCAGCGCCGCCAGAGCTGGGGCAGGGGTCCGTCCTTGCCGAGGACCGGGTCGCTTGCGGGCAAAGGCACCTTGGAGATCATCATCAGCGCCTTGTCGCGCTCCGCCGGATTGTCGCCGCGGCACAGATTGTACGTCCCTTCGGGCGGATAAGAGCCGACCACCAGGAAATCATCGCTGCCAAGCAGCTTCTGGTGTCCGGTGCCGGCCGGCAGCACGACGATGTCGCCGGCGGCGAACTCGAATACGTCGCCCTGGTGCCCGCCGAGCTGCACGCGGGCGCGGCCGCGCGCGATACCGAGCGCCTCGTGGATCATCGCGTGATAGTGCACGAATGGATAGATGCTATCGCGCCACTGGTCGCGGCCCCAGCCGTTGGTGGCGAACAGTTTTTCGATCGCGCTTGCCGGGTCGCGTTTGCCGTCGAGGTCGATGGCGCTCTTGTAGATCAGCGCCGGCAGAGCCGGATTGTTCGGCACCGTGCCGTCATCTTTGAACAGGAAGGTGAGGGGCGTGTTTTGCATGGCGATGAGAAACTACCGTCCGTTCGGATCGTTCCTCAAACCCGGCAGCCCGGTGATGACAGTCTCTTAAGCAATCTTCCGCTTGGCCTGCCGCATCATTTCGACGAAGCGCGTGAAGAGGTAATGACTGTCGCGCGGGCCGGGTGAAGCTTCCGGGTGATACTGCACCGAGAACACCGGCTTGTCCTTGAGTGCGATGCCGCAATTCGAGCCGTCGAACAGCGACAGGTGCGTCTGCTCGACATTCTTTGGCAGCGAATCCTTGTCGACCGCGAAGCCGTGATTCATCGACGTGATCTCGACCTTGCCGGTCGTGAGATCCTTCACAGGATGATTGGCGCCGTGGTGGCCCTGATGCATCTTCATGGTCTTGCCGCCGACCGCGATGCCGAGCATCTGATGGCCGAGGCAGATGCCGAAGGTCGGCGTGCCAGAGTCGATCAGTTTCCGGATCACGGGGACGGCGTATTCGCCGGTTGCCGCCGGATCGCCCGGGCCGTTCGATAAAAAGACGCCATCGGGTTTGAGCGCCATGATGTCTTCGGCCGAGGTCTTGGCCGGCACCACCGTGACCTTGCAGCCAGAGCCGGCGAGCAGCCGCAGGATGTTGCGCTTGATGCCGTAATCGAGCGCGACCACGTGGAATTCCGGATTGGTTTGCCGCGCGTAACCTTTGTCCCAGGCCCACGGCGTTTCGTTCCAGCTGAAACGTTGCGCGCTCGTCACCATCGGCACCAGATCCATGCCGACAAGTCCCGGCCATTCTTTGGCTTCTTTCTTGAGCGCGGCAAGATCGAATTTGCCTTTGGGGTCATGCGCGATCACGGCATTAGGCATGCCGTTGACGCGGATCAGCGCGGTCAGGGCGCGGGTGTCGATACCGGCAAGCCCGATGATGCCACGCGCCTTGAGCCAGTCATTGAGGTTTCTGGTCGCGCGATAATTCGACGCCGCCGTGATGGCGCTGTGCAGGATGACGCCGCAGGCCCCCGGCCGCGATGCCATGTTGACGCTCTCGATATCTTCTTCGTTCGTGCCGACATTGCCGATATGCGGAAAGGTGAAAGTGATGATCTGCCCGGCATAGGACGGATCGGTGAGGATTTCCTCATATCCGGTCATGGCGGTGTTGAAGCACACCTCGCCGGTGGCATGGCCGGTCGCGCCCAGTCCGAAGCCTTCGAGGACGGTTCCGTCGGCCAGCACCAACAGGGCGGTCGCCTTGGGCTCGGCCCAAGCGGGCCCGGCGGCGGCGGCTTTCGTCTGGGTCATGGCCTCTTAGTTGCGTATTATAATGGGAGAGGCAAGGGGCCGCCGGATGCCGCCCCCAAACAGAATTAAGATGACGAAAGGGCTCCCCGTGCTGCGCGATGACATTAACAAGGCTCTGACCGAGGCGATGAAGGCCAAGAATGAGCGGGCGGTTTCCACGCTGCGCATGGTCAACGCGTCGCTGAAAAATGCCGATATCGAGGCGCGTGGGCAGGGCAAGCCGCCGCTCGCCGATGCCGAGGTGCTGGGCCTCCTGCAAAAGATGATCAAGCAGCGCCAGGAATCGGTGGAGCTTTACCAGAAGGGCGGCCGTGCCGACCTGGTGAAGCAGGAGCAGGAAGAGATCGCCATCATCACCGGCTATCTGCCCAAGCAGATGTCCGACGGAGAGATGACGGCGGCGATCGAGGCGGCAGTGAAGGAAACCGGCGCCGCCGACATGAAGGATATGGGCAAGGTCATCGGCGTCCTGCGCGGCAAATATGCCGGGCAGATGGATATGGCGAAGGCGAGCGGAATGGTGAAGGCGAAACTTTCAGGCTGATGTAGCAACAACGACCTCATGGTGAGTAGCATCGCGCCAGCGATGCGTCTCGAACCATGAGGCTCCCATTCTTCGAGATGCCGCGCTTCGCGCGGCTCCTCAGGATGAGGGATCACAGGAGAGCAAAATGAAAAAATTTCTGACGGCACTTGCTGCCGCTATCCTTTTTGCCGTGCCGGCTGTGGCCGACGACTATCCGGCGCGCCCCATCCACGTGCTCACCACATCGAGCGCCGGCGGTATCAGCGACATCTTCATGCGCGTGCTGGGCGAGGAGCTGCACAAGACGCTCGGCCAGCCGATCATCATCGAGAACCGCCCCGGCGGCTCCGGCAATATCGGTGCGCGCGCCTGCCAGGATGCGCAGCCGGACGGCTACACGATCTGCATCATCAATGCCGATCCGTTGATCTACAACCAGTACCTCTTCAAGAATCTCTCCTTCGATCCCGACAAGCTCGTGCCGATCATCAATCTGTTTCACCTGATCCAGGTGTTGGTGATCAATTCAGATCTTCCGGCGAAGACCGTTGACGATCTTGTGGCGGTGTCGAAGCAGAAGCCCGGCACGCTCTCCTACCTCACCGCGTCGATCCCTTGCGTCGTCTACATGGACAGTCTCAAGCAGGATAAAGGCGCAGACTGGGTGCGCGTGCCGTTCAAGGGCGGGGGCGAGGCGACCAACGCCATTCTCGGCGGCTCGACGCCGATCGGTCTCATCGGGCTTGGCAACGTGATCTCGCAGATCAACGCCGGCAAGATGACGGCGCTGGCGCTGGTCAACAATATCCCCACGCCGCTGCTGCCGAAGGTGCCGACGCTCGCCGATCTTGGCTACAAGGGGGCGCCGTCGCAGACCTGGTATGGCCTGTTCGCGCCGCCGGGCATGCCGAAAGCGGTCGTCGACAAGATCGCGGCCGAAGTGACACGCGTGTTCGCCGACAAAAATTTCGTCGACAAATACGTGATCAGCCGTGGGCAGGTGCCAGCCACCAACACGCCGGAGCAGTTTGCCGCCGAGATCAAGGCTGATCGCGTGGCCGCGCAGCAGGTTGTGAAGGCGTCCGGGCTACAGCCGCAATAAGTATTCATTTTGCGGGTAGCCGAGGCCCTTTGGGCCACGGAATGATTTGCTTCCAACTCTTATACCATCCTAGAGTGCCTCAGCTGGAAGTTGCGAGCACGACCTGCGGGGGGGCGACCGTGGTCCGACGCTATGCGCTTATCTTCGCGCAAACACTTTGCATTCTGCTGTTGTCTGCCGCCGCTTATGCGCAGAGTGCAAATCCGATCCTGCCAGCGGGCGATGCCGCGGTAGCTGGCTTTTCTGGAACGGTCGTCGTCGGTTCGCCGCCGCCACCGGAAAACAGGCGCCTCGACAGGACCTATATCAACCTCGACGGCCCGGCTTTGCGCGTGATCGGGCTTGGCCGCATGGGCGGACCACCTCAGGGGCAGTTCGTTGCCGTGCCCAAGCCATTCACGGCAACCGCGCGCCAGATCGGTCAGGTCTTTTCGGTCGCGCTCGACGACGCGGACCCGCCGAATATCTACGCGGCCGCGACTTCGGCGTACGGTCTGCCAATTGTCGTGCCGGACGCCGATGGTGACGGCGTGCCCGACCGTGCGCGCCGCGGTGCGCCGAACGCGGCGTTCATGCCGGGTCTGTTCGGCCCGGTCATCGCCAATGGCGGGCCGGGCTCGATCTGGAAGATTGACGGCAAAACCGGCGCGGTGACGCTGTTCGCCAATGTCGTGCTTGCCGGCGTGCCAAATTCCGGACCGGCGCTCGGCGGCCTGACGTTCGAACTCGGGGTCGCGCCAACTTTTTGTCGCCGACCGCGACACCGGCATGATCCATCGCTTCACGCTCGACGGCATGGATCGCGGCCAGTTCGACCACGGTGTGCAAGGGCTGGCGGCCGCGCAATTGCCGCCGGCCGCATTCGATCCTCGCAAGCGGATCAATCTGCAGGATCCGGCGTTCGACAGTACCAAGCCGGCGACCTGGGGCTATCCACCCATCTTGCGCCGCGTTTTCGGATTGGGCGTCTACAATTCGCGGCTTTACTACGCGGTGGCGTCAGGTTTGCGCATCTGGTCCGTCGCGATCATGCCGGACGGATCATTCGGCACCGACGCGCGCATCGAGATCGCAGTCCCGCCAGGCCCGCAATCGGGCGCGGAGATTTCCGCCATCGCTTTCGACCGCGCGGGCCGCATGCTGCTCGCCGAGCGCGATCCGCCGACCGGCGCTTATGATTACAACGTGCTTGCCACGCCCACGGGTGGACGTTCGCTGCGGTTCAGCGCGAAGCAGCCCGGTGAGAACAGAACGCCTTTTTATTGGCGGGCCGATGGCGACTATGCGCTGGGCTTCCCGCCCAACTTCACCAACGGCAATGGCGGGCTCGCGCTCGGTTACGGCTACGACAGCGCGGGCAATATCGACCGCGGAAGCTGTGGAGACTGGCTGTGGACGACGGGCGAGCAATTGCGCCTTTCGCGCGACCGGTCGATCGCTTCACGGCTGCGCGCCGACGGCGCCGAAGCGGTGAACGGCTTGCAGGGCGATGCGTCCGAACTCGTCCGGCCGCAGAACGCTCCGCCATTCAATTCATATTTCATGAGCTACATCGATCCGGCCGAGCAGCCCGGCCTGATGGGACAAATCGGCGGCATGGCCATCTGGCAGACCTGCCCGCGCGCAGCGTCGCCCGAAACCATTTTGCCCGAAACCCTCGCCGGGATCGTGGAATTGTGTCCGCGCGGGTATGAGGATGTCCGCGATCAGTGCGTGCCGACGCCGTGCAAACCGGATGAACGCTATCGTGACGGCAAGTGCGTCCACGAATGTGCGGTTCTCCAGCGCAGTCTGCGCGGTGAGTGCTGCCCGCAAGGTACCACCTTTGACGGGCGGCGGTGCGTGCCGCCGCGCGGTCCAGATCTCACCATCGTGAAAAAGAAATTTCCCCGCTGCATAACCGATTGTGATTACGAAATCGTCGTCACCAACAATGGACCTGGAAATTACAACGGTGAACTCATTGTCGGCGATGTCGCGAGCCTGGGCCAGCTCAGTACGGCCAATGCGAATGGGTGGGTTTGCACGAGCTCCGCTCTCCCCAACGGTAATAGTACCGAGGTCTGCCGGCGGCCCAACACAAACCTTGCGCCCGGCCAATCCGCACCTCCGCTGATCGTCCATCTGAATTCCGGGACGACGCGCGGCACCCTGGTTAATTGCGCAATTGTCGACCCGCGCGGCGATGGCAACACATCGAACAATATCTCCTGCACGCCGCCGGAGAGGAGAAAGCCGGATATCCCCAAATTGACGATTGAGAAGATTCCGCCGAAGAGCTGTTTCAACTATTCGGCTGGAAGCGTGCCCGCGCTATTTGGTGGCGCCGCCTATTATCTTTGCAAATTTATTGTCGCGGTGAAAAACGAAGGGACGGTCCCGGCGAGCGGAGCCAGTTTTACCGACACGCCGACAATCGGACGGATCGTAAATCTTGTGCCGACCGCCGACAGCCCGCCACAGAGTTGGCTATGCAATGATCCGTCGAATACCCCCACGCTGACATGTCACCGCGCACCCGGTTCCGACATTCCAGCAGGGGAAACTCGCACGATTGAGGTCGACGTGGCGGTCCCGGGCTCGCAGGCAACGTCCGGGTTGGTCGAGAACTGCGCAGTCATCAACCAGGTTTCGACGGGCAATCCGGGCGGGCAGCTTACGGTGCCCGGCGGCGTCAATCTTTCCTCACAGGCTGGCCAGCAACTGTCCAATCAAATTCAGCAACAACCAAATCTTACGGCGCCCGGCGGCACCAATTCTTCCTTGCTGCCCGGTCAGGCGGCCAATCAGGGTGGGCCGCTTCCAGTGCCCGGCGGCATCAATCCGTCCTCGCCAGCCGGTCAGCAGCTGGACAATGCGTTGCTGCCGCAACGTTCTTGCAAGACGGTGCAGGTCGGGCCGCCACTGGGCGCTACGCCGCCTCCGCCGCCTCCGCCGCCCCCACCGCCGACCACCGTCTGCGCCGATGGCAGGCCTCGCAACAGCGATGGAAATTGCCCGCCCACGACGACGTCCTGTCCCTTCCCGACATTCCTCGTGAATGGAACGTGCTGTACGCGAGAGGCGCTCACCGCGCGCACATGCGGCGGCACCACCACGACGTCCTGCCCCGCAGGCGCGAGGATGGGTCTCAACGGCCAGTGCTTCTTTGTCGATCCCGGTTGCCAGGGCAAGGATTGCCCGCCGCCCGGAACGGGGTCGCAGCCAACCTGCCAGTTCCCAAAATTACTGATCGGTGGGCAGTGCGTCTGCCGTGGTGGAACGGTTGGCGACGATTGCCACGTCCCCACGGACCCGGCCTGCCATTCCCCAAAGATGCTGATTAACGGGCAATGTGTTTGCCGTCCCGGCACCGAGGGCGATGATTGCCATGTGCCCACGAAGGGTCTTTGCCCGAACGGCAAGCCGAAGAAGGACGGCCAATGTCCTACAACTCCGGAATGCACGGGCGGCAAGTCTTTTGATGGGAGTGTTTGCCGCTGCAAATTCGGCATGACCGAAGGCAAGAATGGCCAATGTGTCAGGTCAGAGGGTGACTCGAAAAAAACGAAGGATAAGACGTGCGGGCGGGGCACGCATCTGGTCAATGGCGAATGCGTGCGTGGATCTCCGAACCTGAATCAGAAAAATAACAAGTCATCGGGCAATCAGTTAAAGAAGGCCGGGCCAGGTGTTAATACCGCTCCGTTGTTGCATGGCATCGGCCAGGGCGGCACCACAAAGCCCTCAGGCGGTAGCAAAGGCAAAGGAAACTGATTCTTTGAGCTTTTGCCTACAGGAGTATCCGATGCGAATTCTTGCCCTTTGCAGTTTGGCCGTTGTGACTGTGCTCGAGCTCAACACACCCGCTACCGCGAAAGAACCCGGCTGGTGCGCCGTCTATCGCACGGGCGGCACCAATTGCGGCTTTTACACTCACGAGCAGTGCATGGCGACGGTCAGCGGCATTGGCGGTTTCTGCAACCAAAGCCCGTATGCTCAGCCGGACAAACCGGCTGCACGCCGCGAGCAGACAAGCGAGCCAAAACCCAAGCGCAAGGAAGAAAAAGAACACGCGGCGCCCGCGCAGAAACCCGCGCCGCCTGCCGCCGCGCAACCGGCTCCCGCCGCCGTCCAGCCAGTGCCTCCGCCGGCTGCCGCGCAGCCGCCGGCCGCAGCTGCACCTTCAACACAGCAGCTCGTCAGCAACTTCGAGAACGCGCGCGCGCTCATTCTTTCGGGAAAATACGAAGCCGGCATCGCCGCCATGAAAGCGCTCGGCTACGACGATCATCCCGATGTGGCGAGCTCGATCGGATTTGCCTACGCGAAGCTCGGCAATCTGCCGGAGGCGCGAAACTGGTACAGCAAGGCGCTCGCCGCCGATCCCAATCACCTGAGCACCTGGAATTATTCCGGCGCGCTCTATGTTGCACAGGGCGATATCGCCGGGGCGCGACGGGACCTTGAGCGCATCAAGGTCCTTTGTGGTGGTACAACCTGCCGCGAATATCAGGAGCTTGAAGGCCTGATCGCCGCGAAGCGGCGGTAGAGGGACACGGCACTACCCAACCTCGAGCAAAATTTCCGTCAGCCGGTCAGGTTCATCGATCATCACATCGTGTCCGCATGGCACCTCGAATGTCCGCCAGCCGGGATCGTTCTTCACGCGCGTATAGGCCTTGTCGAACGACACGTTCGGATAACCTGACGCGCGTATGTAGGTCTTTCTTGCAATCCGCTCGCGCGCGCCAGTGAGCCGGATCTTTTCGGTCATGGTGCCGATCGGATGCGGCCCCGACAGCAGATCGACCCAGGCGCGGTCTTTCTCGTTGACCCGGAACGCGGCCGCATCGCGCACCGGCACGGTAGCCTCTCCGCGCGCGAGGCCCGCCCGGATGATCTCCTGCACGGTCGGCTGCACCAGATCGACCGTGGCATCGCCATTGTCGGGAATGAACGCGTCGAGAAATACCATCGACCGGATCGCGTCCGGTGCGGCTTCAGCCACACCCGAGATCACGCAGCCACCGTAGGAGTGGCCGACCAGCACAATGTCGTGGAGCTGCTCGTATTTGATGACGCCCGTTACATCGGCGACGTGCAGCGATAAATTGACGCCGGGATGCAGTTGATGCGCGCGCTCGCCGAGGCCGGTCAGCGTTGGCGTGAACACGCTGTGCCCGCGGGCTCGCAAGCGCTCGGCGACGCGGCGCCAGCCCCAGCCGCCGTGCCAGGCACCGTGGACGAGCAGGAAGGTTTTTGCGGTCATGCTTTCGCTCTTCGGGGAGTGGTCATTATTCTCGTTAGGCCAGCAATCCTGTCATGGCCGGGTTTGTCCCGGCCATCTCGATTTAATTGACGCGGTCTTGCCTTCCTGAACGGGATCGCCGGGACAAGCCCGGCGATGACAGGCTCCAATGATTGCCCTTCCACAGCCTCGGGCCCGCCTGTGGAAAACTAGGATAGGGCCCGAAATCTCAATAACTGGCGCGGGTTTCCGGTCTCGGCCCAGAAACTCCCCATTCCGGAGCCTATGATGGGCGGACCGAATCGGCCCCAAACCCATGCGCTTCACGCCCCAGTTCCTCGACGAGCTGAAAGCCCGGCTTCCGGTTTCGGAAGTCGTGGGCAAGCGCGTCAAGCTCGTGCGGTCCGGCCGCGAATTCAAGGGACTGTCGCCGTTCAACAAGGAGAAGACGCCGTCGTTCTTCGTGAATGACCAGAAGCAGGCCTGGTTCGATTTCTCCTCGGGCAAGAACGGCAGCATTTTCGATTTCGTCATGCAGAGCGACGGTGTCAGCTTCCCGGAAGCGGTCGAACGTCTCGCCCAGATGGCTGGCATGCCGCTGCCGAAAGTCTCGCGCGAGGACGAAGCGCGCGATGCACGCCGCAAGACGCTGCACGACGTGATGGAGCTGGCGGCGAAATTTTTCCAGGACACATTGTCATCGCGCACCGGCGCTAAGGCGCGCGGCTATCTCACCGATCGCGGCCTCGATCCGGCGACGCAGCTCAAGTTCCGGCTCGGCTATGCGCCCGCCGAACGCTTCTCGCTGAAGGAGCATCTTGGCTCGCACGGCATTCCCGCCGAGGATATGGTCGAGACCGGGTTGCTGATCTCCGGCGACGATATTCCGGTGCCGTTCGATCGCTTCCGCGACCGCGTGATGTTCCCCATCACCGATCTGCGTGGGCGCGTCATCGCCTTCGGCGGTCGCGCGCTCGAAAAGGATGCGCAGGCGAAATATCTCAATTCGCCGGAGACGCCGCTCTTCCATAAAGGCGGGACGCTCTACAACATCGCGGCCGCGCGCCAGGCGGCGCATGATGGCGCCACGCAGTCTGCCCAAAATCCGGGCGTACCAGTGGTCGTGGTCGAAGGCTATGTCGACGTGATCGCGATGGTGACGGCCGGCTTTCCGGCAACGGTCGCGCCGCTCGGCACTGCGCTCACTGAAGACCAGCTCGGCTTGCTATGGAAGATGACGGACGAGCCGGTGCTCTGCTTCGACGGTGACGGCGCGGGCCTGCGTGCCGCCTATCGTGCGGTCGATCTCGCGATGCCGCGGCTTAAGCCCGGCAAGAGCCTGAAGTTCGCGCTGCTGCCGCAGGGCCAGGATCCGGATGATCTGGTGCGTTCGGGCGGACGCGAAGCCGCCAACGATGTCATCGCCGCGGCGCGGCCGCTCGGGGAGATGTTGTGGGCGCGCGAGACCGAAGGTCATTCCTTCGACACGCCGGAGCGGCGCGCCGCGCTTGAAGCGCGCATCAACGAGGTGACTACGGCGATCGCTGACGACGCGGTGCGCAAATACTACCGTCAGGATTTCAGTGCGCGGCTGTCGAACTTTTTTGCGCCCGCGCAGCCGCCGCGCCGCGAAACGCGCGAACGCAACTGGCGCGAGCCCCGTACGAACGGAAACTGGCGCGACCGCCGCAATGGCGACTGGCAGCGCCCGGTCGCGCCGCGAACGGCGGGCCGGTCGACGCCCTACGTTGTGGTGAGCCAGCAGATGGCGTCGAGCCCTGTGCATCGCGGACATCGCACGGCGGTGCCGCGGCGCGAGGCCCTCATTTTGCAGGCCGCGCTCAATTACCCCTGGCTGCTGCACGATCATCTGGAGGACCTGGCCTCGCTCGAGTTCCGCCACGCCGATGCCGAGCGGCTCAAGAGCGCGCTGATCGATATTGCCGCCCATAACGCGGGCCATGCCGCCACGCTCGACCCCGAGGCGCTCAAGGCTGAACTTTCGGCCCGTAACCTGGGCGAGGTGTCGGAGCGCATTGCGTTGTCGATCACCACCTCCTCAGTCTGGGGCGCGCGGCCCGAGGCCGCGCCGGACGATGTTTTGGTGACCTGGGTGCAGCTTGTCGCCTTGCATCGGCAGTGGCATTCACTAACTAAGGAGCTGAAGGACGCCGAACAGGCCCTGGGCCTGGACGCCAGCGAATCCAATTATTTGCGGTTACGCGACGTCAAAGCCCGCCTGTCCCGGATGGAAGGCACGGAGGCCCTGATCGAGGGTTTCGGAGCCTCTTCCGGTCGGGGCGTTCGTAGCTTATGAGCAGGCGCAGGATCCCGAAAAGTGGGTACCGGTTTCCGGACAGATCATGCGCTAAAGGAACTGGCCGGCGGGAATAAGGGTCGATTCCGGCGGTATTCTTCTTGGTTAATCGGAGCTTAGCGGGTTCCGACGAGACTTGAGTGACCTGATTCGGGGCGGCGCCTCGCCGGCGCGGCCCTTTTTGGCCGTTCGCCGGGCAATTGGGCGCGGCGTAGCGGACGCGGGGCGCCTTTGAAGGCGGTCCCAGGAGAGGCGTAATGGCGAGCAAGGCGAAGGCGACACAGGCCAAAGAAAAAGAAGAAGCTCCTGAAAAGGAAGAAGGCGCGCCCGATACGCCGCTGCCGCTCCTCGATCTCTCCGATGCCGGCGTCAAGAAGATGATCAAGGCCGCCAAGAAGCGCGGCTATGTCACCATCGACCAGATCAACGAAGTCATGCCGTCGGGCGAAGTGTCCTCCGACCAGATCGAGGACATCTACGCGATGCTCAACGAGATGGGCATCAACGTCGTGGAGACCGAAGAGGCCGACGCCGACGAGAAAGCCGCCGACGACGATGATGATGACGATGATACCGGCACCGAAGTCGTCGAGGCGAAATCAAAGTCGCTCGCGACAGCGGAAAAGAAGGAGCCATCCGAGCGCACCGACGATCCCGTGCGCATGTATCTGCGCGAGATGGGCTCGGTCGAGCTGCTCTCGCGCGAGGGCGAAATCGCCATCGCCAAGCGCATCGAGGCCGGCCGCGAGGCCATGATCGCGGGGCTGTGCGAAAGCCCGCTCACCTTCCAGGCCATCATCATCTGGCGTGACGAACTCAACGAGGGAAAGGTTTTCCTCCGCGACATCATCGATCTCGAGGCGACCTATGCCGGTCCCGACGCCAAGCAGATGCAGGTGCCGGTGATCATCGGCCCTGATGGTAAGCCGGTTGCGCAAGCAGTCGGCACGCCCGTTCCCGGCGCGCCGCATCTTCAGGTCGTGCAGACGCAGGCCGCTCCGGCAGCGCCACCCGCCGCGACACCGTTCAACAAGGCGGCACCTGCCGGCGACGGTGAAGAGAGCGAACCGAAGGATCCGGGCGAAGCCGCCGCCGAAAGCGATTACGATGAAGACGACATGGAGAATTCGCTTTCGCTCGCAGCCATCGAGGCCGAGCTGAAGCCGAAAGTCGTCGAGACCTTCGACAACATTGCCGACTCATTCAAGCGCCTGCGCCGGCTGCAGGAGCAGGACATCGAATTCCGTTTGAAGAACTCCTCGCTGTCGCCGGCGCAGGAGCGCAAGTACAAGAAGCTGAAGGAAGAGATCATCTCCGAGGTGAAGTCGCTGCGGCTGAACCAGGCGCGCATCGACAGCCTCGTCGAGCAGCTCTACGACATCAACAAGCGCCTCGTATCGAACGAAGGCCGCCTGATGCGGCTCGCCGAAAGCTACGGCGTCATCCGCGAGGACTTCCTCAAGCAATACATGGGCGGCGAACTCGACCCGCGCTGGCTCAACCGCGTTTCGAAACTGTCGGCCAAGGGCTGGAAGAATTTCGTCGCCCGCGAGAAGGATCGCATCAAGGAGATCCGCTCGATGGTGCACGATCTCGCCGCGCAGACCGGCGTCGAGATCGGCGAGTTCCGCAAGATCGTGCACATGGTGCAGAAGGGCGAGCGCGAGGCGCGCCAGGCCAAGAAGGAGATGGTGGAGGCGAACCTGCGCCTCGTCATTTCCATCGCCAAGAAATACACCAATCGCGGACTGCAGTTCCTCGACCTCATTCAGGAAGGCAACATCGGCCTGATGAAGGCGGTCGACAAGTTCGAGTACCGCCGCGGCTACAAGTTCTCGACCTACGCGACGTGGTGGATCCGGCAGGCGATCACCCGCTCGATCGCCGACCAGGCGCGCACCATCCGCATCCCGGTGCACATGATCGAAACGATCAACAAGATCGTGCGCACCTCACGGCAGATGCTCAACGAGATCGGCCGCGAGCCGACCCCGGAAGAGCTGGCCGAAAAATTGGGAATGCCGCTCGAAAAAGTGCGCAAGGTCCTCAAGATCGCCAAGGAGCCGCTCTCGCTCGAAACGCCTATTGGCGACGAGGAGGATTCGCATCTCGGCGATTTCATCGAGGACAAGAACGCGATCCTGCCGATCGACGCGGCGATCCAGTCGAACCTGCGTGAGACCACGACGCGCGTTTTGGCGTCATTGACGCCGCGCGAGGAGCGCGTGCTGCGCATGCGCTTCGGCATCGGCATGAACACCGACCACACGCTGGAAGAAGTCGGCCAGCAGTTCTCGGTCACCCGCGAACGTATTCGTCAGATCGAGGCCAAGGCGCTGCGGAAGCTGAAACACCCCTCACGGTCCAGAAAACTCAGAAGCTTCCTGGATAACTGATCAAACAAAACCCCGGCCTCGGCCGGGGTTTTCGTTTTTGGTATCCCCGCGAAAGCGGCGTGCGTGACGAAAACCGTTTCGCGCGGTTCACCGCTGCCCGCGCTGTGCCTTGTAAACCTCGGCCCGCGTCTCCTCCGTGCCGGCGCGGCGGACGCTCTTGATCGGGCCGCGCGGAATGCCGGACTTTGCCGCTATCTCGGCGTCCTGTTCCTCGATGATGGCCTTGGCGGGTTCGTCGCCTTCCAGACCGTCGAGCGCCGATTGCGGCACCCTGCGATTCGAGCGTTGCGTGCCGTCCTCGTAAACCACATCGAACAGGACGAATTCACCGACAATGCGCGTGCCTGGCTTGCGGGCCATGTTGTTGTTCCTTGTTCCGGAGCGCCCCGACGCGTTGCGGCGTGGGTTTGCCCGAAAACCGCAAGGAACGCAACGGGCCGCGGGCCGGCGTTGACCCGTCCGATCCGGTTTCTTTTGATCTGCTGGCGCTAGCCTAGCCGCCGGCTTTGCCGGCCTGCGCTACCGTCACCGGTTGATCGCGCCAGACATCCGCAAACAGCTTCTTCAGATTCTCGACCTTGGGCGCATCGTTGACCACGATGTAAGGCTGATAGGGATGTTGCAGCGCGTAGTCCTGGTGATAGGGCTCGGCCGCGTAGAATGGCGTCTTCATCGAATCGGTTTTTGTGACGATCGGGCGCTTGAAGGCTTTGGCCGCATCGAGCTGCGCGACGTAGTCTTTCGCGATCTTCGCCTGCGCGTCGCTCTGCGGGAAAATCTCCGAGCGGTATTGCGGGCCGCTGTCGGGACCCTGGCGGTTGAGCTGCGTCGGGTCGTGCGCGACCGAGAAGTAGATCTGCAGGATCTTGCCGTAGGAAATCTCGCGCGGGTTGAATGTCACCTTCACGCTTTCGGCGTGGCTTGTGCGGCCCCCACTGACGGTCTGATAGACCGCGTCGTTCTGCGCGCCGCCGGCATAGCCGGACACCGCGTTGGTGACGCCTTTAACGTGCTGGTAAACGGCCTGGATGCCCCAGAAGCATCCACCCGCGAGCACGGCGGTTTCGAGGTCGGCAGTCTGCGACTGTTGCTCCGCCGCGGGCGGCGGAATTGTGACTGCGGATTCCGCGTTGGCCGCAAATGGCGCAAGAACGAGGGCAGCGGTGAGAAGAAGAGCAGGGCGCTTCATGGTGCGTGTTCCCGGAAGAGTTGTTTGCATTGCATATACGGGTGAAGTGGCCGCAAAGCTGCACACAAAGTTACACGTCTGCGTGAGAGGGAAGTTATTGCATCTGCTGCATTGCCTATTCCCGGTCATTCCGGGGCGCGCCCCACCGCTCACCCCCGCGAAAGCGGGATCCAGAGCTCCAACTCCGGCTTTGAGATTGTCACCCCCTGGATTCCCGCGTCCGCGGGAATGAGCGGAATGAGAGCGGAGCGGATATAGTGGCGGCGATGAAAGCGTTGGTTTTTCCGGCCGGCCGGGTCATGCGCGTTGCGGTGGCTGTCGTCGCCAGCGTGATGGTTGCGTCCCCGGCGCATGCCGCCTGCGGCCCGGCAGACAAAGCCTGCGAACCCGCAATCGATGATGCCCGGGCGAAGATCGAACGGCTGCTCGATTCGGCTTTCCTGCCGCCCTATGCGGTGGTCTCGCTGGAGAAGCTCGACGGCCGCAGTATCGAGACCCCGGAGAAGAAGCTCTATGAAATGCGCTTCCGGGCCGTGCTGAATTATTCCGGCGACCGGCTTGTTTGCCGGCAGCGTCTCTGCCCCGAATTGCACAATTACCTGCTGGACGTCGACGCGGCCGCGAAAAAAGCAATCGTCGCCGGCTGGCTTTTTCTCGAGTGGAAAGAGCAGGGCTGGCGCTAGCCCGCACCGGGTGACCGGTTACTCCAGTCCCTCGATGATCCGGATGTCGCGCACCACGCCGTCGCCGAGCGCGCGCAGCGCCTCCTGATAGCCAAGGCTGTCGTGCCCGGCGATCGCCTTTTCCAGGCTGGGGAATTCGGACACCACAAGGCGCTCCTTCAGCCCGGACTCATAGGTCGCACTCGGATTGCCGCGGCAGAGATAGCGCACGCCAAACGGTGCGAGCGCCACCGGCGCGAGCTTGGCGTAGGCAGCGAGCTTTGCGGGATCCTTGACCTCGCGATAGGTGGTGACCCAGTAGGCCTTTGGCATTTGTCCACTCCCGTTGTTATGGGGTGATCCTACCGCGCGTATGCGCGGATGAGGAGCCTCTCCACGTCATGCCCGGGACAAGCCCGGCCATGACAGCGGGGACAAGCCCGGGCATGACAGCCAGCGCTGGATTCCCGCTTGCGCGGCAATGAGCGGACGTGGTGGTGTGGCCCCATGATCCCGCGCGTCCTCTCAGCATTGATCGTCACCGTCCTCCTCGCAGCCCCGGCGTTAGCCGCGCAGTGTGGCGGCGATTTCAACACGTTCCTTGCCGCCATGGGCCGCGAGGCGCAGACCGCCGGCGTGTCGCGCGCCGTCATCGATCAGGCCTTTGCCGGCGTCACCATCGACCCTGCAGTGCTCTCCTTCGACCGCCGCCAGCGCGGCACGTTCCGCAAGAGCTTCGAGGAATATGCCGCCACGCGCGTCATCCCGGCGCGCATCAAGCGCGCCAAAGGGCTGATGCAGAAACACGCGCAGCTCCTGGCGCGCATCCAGCAGCAATACGGTGTGCCGAAAGAGCTGCTGATGGCGATCTGGACGCTGGAAAGCGACAATGGCACCGGCGACATGGGTAAGCTGCCGGTGATACGCACCATCGCGACGCTCGCGCATGATTGCCGCCGCACCGAACTGTTCCAGACCGAGCTGATCGCCGCGCTCAAGATCCTGCAGCGCGGCGACCTGCCGTTGCGCGATCTCATCGGCGCCTTCGCGGGCGAGATCGGGCAGACGCAATTCCTGCCTTCGTCCTACATTAAGTACGGCGTCGACTATGACGGCAACGGCCATGTCGATCTGCGCCACAGCGTGCCCGACGTGCTCGCTTCCACCGCCAATCTGCTCAAGACCAATGGCTGGAAAGCCGGCGCGCCGTTCGGCGAGGGTACTGAGAATTTCCAGGTGATGCGCGAGTGGAACAGGTCCGAGGTCTATCGCAAGACCATGGCGCTGTTTTCGGAGCGGTTGCGGGAGTAGGGCGTAAGGCTGTCATTCCGGGAAAGCCGGCCACGACGGTGTCGATGCTGTTGGCGGCCTCTAGAATTTGTAGTTCACGCCGACGCGCGCGACATTCACCGCCCGTTGAGGCGAGACGAATCCTGTGGCTGGTCTGCAACAACGCCGCACCGGAGCTTTTTGCCAGTGCCCGCAGGCTGTTAGCGGAGGCGACCATGGTCGCAGTTGTGCCGGACAGCGGAACTTTCATTGCCGATACCGATTGGTCCAGCGGTCCAGAGAGGCGGGGCTGACGGGTCCCGAAGTCATTCCACATGATCGCCGCCGCGCAGCCGGCACCCACCGATGCCGCGGCGGCGCCGCCGGCCCCGCACGATGTGCGCGAAGGCTTCGACCTGATCTGGCAGAAGCTCGACGGCTGGGGCCACGATTTCGTGCTCATGATCCCCAATCTGGTCGTCGGCGCCGTTGTCGCTTTGGTCTTCATTGTATTCGCCTTTGGCATTTCGGCGCTCCTGCGCCACGCGGTCAATCGCGCGGGCCGTCACGATCTCGCCCACATGCTCTCGAGCTTTGCGTTCTGGTGCACGAACTTCATCGGCTTCCTGGTCGTCCTCACCATCCTCCTGCCATCGATGCGGCCGGTCGATATCTTCGCGAGCCTCGGCCTCGGCTCGGTCGCACTCGGCTTTGCCTTCAAGGACATTCTGCAGAACTGGATCGCCGGATTTTTCATTCTGATCCGCCGGCCGTTCCATCGCGGCGATCAGATCAAGGTCGGTGACATCGAAGGCACGGTGCAGGCGGTGGAGACGCGCGCCACTCTGGTGAAAACCTATAGCGGGCGCCTGGTCATCATCCCGAACAGCGACATCTATACGCGCGCTGTTACAGTGCACACCGCCTACGAACACCGTCGGATCGAGGTCGTCGTGCCGGTCGGCATGGAGGTCGATCTCGAGCAGGCGGCGGATGTTTTCCGCAAAGCCGTCCTCGGCATCGAGTCAGTGCTGGAAGACCCTCCGCCCGACGTGCTGCCGTGGGAGTTCAGCCAGAACAACGTCAACATCCGCGTGCGCTGGTGGACGAAGTCGCAGCGCACCCATGAGGTGCGCACGCGCGCGGCCGTGGTGTGCGCGATCAAGCGGGCGAGCGAGGACGCCGGCATCGCGTTGCCGGCCGACACCAAGATTTCGTTTGCCGAGACGCCACTGATTGTCTCGGAGCGCAAGGCGCCAAAGCCAAACCGGAAGCCGAAACAAAAAGCGGCCAGGCCGGATATTGCGTCACCGCCGATTGCGGAGCCGGCTGCCGCCGACGAAACGGCAGATCCGGAAGCGGAAAAGCCGAAGCTCGGTGAACTCAACGAAGGAATCGAGACCGTGCCGCGCTAGGGCGTGGTCTCTACCGGCCGAAGCGGCCTGGCACCGGCACGCCCGCTCAGTTGCAGACCATCTTTTGCCAATTCGCTCCAGTGCCGCCACTACCGGTGGGCACGAGCACGACCTTGCAGTTCTTGGGCACCGCAGTGCATCCAGAGCGTTCGGCGCAGAAGATTTGCCCGCCGCCGCCCTCTTCCCGCACTGCCGGGCTTTCAGCCGCCTTCGTTTCGTGCTCGCAGTCCCCCTTCTTGTTACGGACCATGCCGCGCTTGCAGGCCTCGGCGACGCAGCGGTCATCTTCAATCTTGAAACCCTTGCCGCAGACGAGCGGACACACGCGGGCCTTCTGCTGCTTGACCGCATCGAGCGCCCCGATCGAGGCGACCTTGACGTCGAAATTGGCCTTCTCGCGCTTGTTGAACTCGGCCAGCGCATGAGCCGACTGGTCGGTCCATTTGCCGTCAGGCGAACCGGGATCGCAGCCGACCCGCTTTAAGTGGAATTGCAACAGCCGCGCAATATCGGCGGGATCCATAGCCGACGTTGCAGCGCGCAGCGGCTCAACGGCAGGAGCAGAGGGCGCGGAAGCAACCACAGTTTTTTGCTGTTGCTGCGTCTTGATCGCTTCAAGCTGCGCCTTCAGCTTGGCCTGCTCCTCGGCAAATTTTTTCGTTGTCTCCTCGGCTCTGAGCCGTGCTTCTTCCGCGGCGCGGACGCTGGCAGCGTCGGCTGCCTTGCGCTTGAGCTCTTCTTCGGCGGCCTTCTCCTTGCCAAGCGTCAGCCGCTGTTCGGCGGCGATGATCTTATCGCGGGAGGCCCGGGCAAGATCGGCGAAGAAGCCGCTGCTGTGCGCGGCGAGGAAGGAATCCCAGGCCTGACGGGTGCCGACGCGTTCGGCGAATTCGTAGTCGCGCGCGAGCGTATCGGCGCCGGGCGGGGCCGACTTTGGCGCCGGCGCGGCTGCCGGTTGCGGCACCAGCGCGACCGTCGAGCCCCCGATCGACCCGTAGACATAGGGTTCCTGCTTGTTGTCCGTCTTGCTCATGACTTCGTCGCGGATGCGGCCGAAGGCCAGGCGCAGGTCGAGGCCCGGGATCGCGAGATTGTTCAGCAAGGCCGTGGTGAAGGGGCTGTGCTCTCCGTCGCCATCCGCCGCGGTCATGCCAGCCTTAGCGGCGAATGCGACCAGCGTATCGGTCGTATTCACCTCGACTTTGGCGAGTCCGCTGCCGGCCGCGCGAGTCGCAATCGTGCGGGTCATTTTCCTGGCGAAAGGATTTTCGCGGCATGCATCCAGGATGACCAGTCGCAGACGTTTCACCGGCTCCAGCATGCGGATGATGCGGTCAAGCGAAATCGTCTCATCTTCGACGTCGATATCGCTGGCGAGCAAGGCATCGACCGGAATGAGATAATTGGTGCCCTCGAATTCGATGCCGTGGCCGGCGTAGTACACCACGGCGATGTCGGCGTTACGTGCCTTCGCGGTGAAATCGCGCATGGCCCGGCGCATGTCGACATTGCCGAGATTGACCTTGATGTCGACGACGTCGAAGCCCGCATTTTTGAACAGGGCGGCGACCGCCGTCGCGTCGCGCGATGGATTTGGTAGCTGGACGACGTTTTTATACGCGGAATTGCCGACGATGAGCGCGACGCGTCGCTCGGCCGTTGCGGCTCCAGCCGACAACATCAGAAGAATGCCGATCAGCGGCAAGATTTTAAAAAGCCGAAGCATCCTCCCCCCAGGACGAATGCGACTCTAGCATGGGTTGTGGGTAGCCGCTACAGTTGAACAGCGGCGATCCCCTTGCGAGACAGCGATAAATCGCGCACTCGCGCCGTGAAATATCCTTGCCGCGGAGCGAAGGGTGGTTAACATGCGTTCGCGCCAACCGGGTGGGGGTCGGTGATGAGATCTTGGATTCTGGGGTCATTTCTTTTTGCAATCGCCTTGATTGGCGAATCTGCAAGCGCCGGTAATGTGCTCATCAGCGCGGAGGAAGCGGCACTGCCGCCGGCATCGGGAACAAAAGTTCCAATGACCACGCGCGCGATCACACGCCGCCCCGACCTGGTTCTGGTATCACCCGAAAAGGGCGTGACCTCGCCATTTAATCTGCAATTCAAATTCCAGGCGCATGGCGGCAGCACCATCAAGCCGGGTTCATTTCATCTGATCTATCTCAAGGATCCCACGGTGGATTTGACGGCGCGCGTGCGGCCTTATGTGTCCGCCAACGGGGTCGAAATGACGGGTGCCGAAGCGCCGCCAGGCCGTCACATGATCGAGGCCAAGATTTCCGACAGCGACGGCCGCGAAGCCGCGAGCGTGTTCGTTCTCAATGTGATGAAGTAGTAGCGTTCGCTTGGTGGCCCGGCGCGGTCAGGACCCCAGCAAGGCCCTGACACCGGTATAGATGGACCCGGCGCCGGCAGCCAAGGCAGCCGCCGCGGTGGCGATCGTACTGAAATTGTCCTGAATTTTTTGGGCGCGTCTGCGCAGCGCCTGTCCGCCGACGTGACGGCCGGCAATCCTGGCAATGATCATCGCCACCGGGCTCGGAGCGCCGGTGGCATCGAGCGTGCGTGGAAGCAGGCGGCGCAGGAGAATCGCGATCACCGAGCCCGTCACATTGGCCAGCGCAATGCTCGCGATATATTCCAGTGTCTCGCGCCACTCGTGGAATCCTTCCGGCAGGAGCGGCATGTTGTAGATCAACGCCACGACCGCCAGCATGCCAGCGACACTGAAGATGCCGACAAGGATGCCGTCCGCAATCGACCAGCGGATGTCGTGGTGGGAAAGCCACAGCACGGCAAATCCGAACGGCAGGGGGACCGCGATTGAGGCAATGCGCAGATAAAGCGGCGAGATGTCGAGTACGACAACGATCAGAAGGTGCGCCAGAAGCAACAAGACAACCGGTGCCACCAGGTAGATCGCGCTGTGGGTTGTCCAGAAGGTCAGCGGTGCATTCGTGCGCTCAACCGAGGCCCGCGCCCGGTCGACCTGGATTTGCAGCTCCTCGATCTGGGCGACCAGGCCCATATTCTCATTGATGACAGGGCGCACCAGCCGCAGATCACGGCCGCAATCCTTGCAGGTCAGGGCCTCTTCGTTGAAGTCCTCAAGACAGAAAGGGCATTCCATTGAAAAATTCCGGCGCGAGGGCTAACGGCGCTTGGCCTGGGCGAGCTTGTTGTGAAGGGATTCCAGCTCGCGTTGCAGCGTTGTCACGCGCTCCTTGAGCTCTGCATTTTCGGTTAGCAAAGATTCCGGGATTTTCAGATCATTGCCGCAACAGCGGCAGATGGACGCGTCGTCGCGAACCTCTTCGGCACAAAACGGGCATTGCATGATTGTCTCGCGAGGTTTTTGCGCGCTCAGGGCCTGGCTCCGCCGCCATCCCCGATGATGCTGTAAGGGGCCCAGAACAACGGATGGGCATATGCGAACACGGTCTTTCCGCTTTCGTCAGTAAAGCCCGGACCGTCGAGAAGCGCCATGGATGCCTGCCGCAGGGCTTCGCCCCGGCTCAATGCCGGGTCGCTCGACTGCCGGCGGAACAGATCGGTCACCAGCTCGCGTGCCGAAGCGGAATGGACCGACCAATTTGTCACCAGGATTGCCCGTGTTCCAGCATAAAAGAACGCGCGTCCCAGTCCCGAGGCGGCTTCGGCGCCCGCGCCCGCCGCCGCGCCGGTGTTGCACGCTGACAGCACCACCCAATCCGCATCGAGCTTGAGTGCAAGGATTTCACCCATCGTCAGCAGGCCGTCGCCTTCCTTCTGTGTAACGGATGGCGCGCTGAGAGCGAGGGCAGGCTGGGTCAGGCCATTAAGCTCACCCGGCACCAGCCCGTGGGTCGCAAAATCGATGATGCGATAGCGCGACAGGTCGAGGGATTTGACCTTCTCCTCGTTCGCTTCCTTCCCGAGATGCAGGACTTTTGCCGGGTCGAGCTTGAGCGCTTCGGCGATGGAGGTCAGCTCGGTGGCTGTGTCGGGCAGGCGCGGCAAGCGGCCGAGGTCGGCGTTGTCGACCCCTTCCATTTGCGGGGTCGATCGCCGCTCCAGCGGCACGCCCCGGGTAACTGTGGCATCGGCCGAAGCCACGACAAAAGGCTTGTCGCGATCGGATTCAGCGGCGGCGGCCTGTTCGACATTGAAATAGGGATCGCCGAAGCCGATGAACGCCTCGCGCGTCGCCGGACCCGGCGGCAGCTGCCGAAGGGTACGGAGTGCCGCCGCCGACGGCACATAAGTGAACGCGTGTGTGCGGGCGAGCCAGGGCACGCTGCGATAACCGGCAAACATCGGTTTGTCGGTATCTTTCACCTGCACCAATGCAGTCGGCAGCAGCGACAGCGGCAATTGCCCGAGCGCGCCATTGGTGGTGACGATCAGGCTGCGGGCCGACTTCCAGCCGCTTTCAACCGGTTTGAGCAGCAAGCTGTACAATTCATAGGCGAGAGCCAGATCGAACGGAGGGATGTCGGAGACGGTCGCGACATCCGGCTCAAGCGATTTGCGCAGCGTGTTGATTTTCGAGCCGATGTCGCCATAGCTCGCGGGAATCGACGCGAATGCGACCTTGCCGGTCTTGGGGACGGCCCAGACGAAATTGCCGTTGCGGCCGAAATAAAACGACAGAAATGCCTCATCCGGCTTCAGTGTTGCCCTGATGTCGTCGACCGAGGGCGCTTTTGGATCGATCAAGCCGGCATAGCTCGGAAACTGCTTTGCGATATCCACCCGTAGCTTGTCGCGCCCGCTGCGCAGTCTGGCGATGGCCACGTTGAGGGCCTTGATGCCGTTCTCGTCGCGTTGCTCCGAGGGTAAAGTCAGCGCGTTATTGAGCGAACCGAGCTGCGCATTCATCTGCTTGTTCAGGTCCTGCTCCTGACGGACAAATTCGGCGAGCTTGCTGTCCTGGATCTGCATGCGTGCGCTCGACTGCGCGAGGGCAAGCTGGACCGATTGGCCGCGGATGGCGTCCGCCAGCGAGAACGTTTCAACGGCAACGCCGTCGTCGCCGTCGCGGGTCTGTCCGCGGTTGAGCAATGCAATGTAGGACTCGACGACGTTTTGCAGGCGTTCGTTGCGTGCCGCCACCGCGGTCGCGTTGTCGTCATCGCTATTGTCGTGACCGCTGTTCATCAGCAGCGGAATGGCGGCGCGGAATTCCCGTGCGGCATCCGCATCGTGCTTGCCGCGCATATAGCCGACAGCCAGCGTGCCGCGCGCAAGGGCCGTTTCGTACGATTTTTCGCCAAATCTGGTTATGTTGCGCTTGAGCAGGGCTTGCGCCGCCGTGATTCCCCGATCGACCTGGCCGGACGCGTAGAGGGCATAGATGCGCGAGCCGCTGAGATCGAACAGCTGGCGCCGCTGCGGGTCCCAATTCGCCATCGCCTTGTCGAGCTCGCGGTAGGTCTCGATCGCTTCCTTTCGCTTGTGCTGAACACTGAGGATCGAACCGAGAAATGAGAGTTCGCTGACGGTTGATTGGGAGTCATCGGCGATGCCGACCGCGCGGTTGATGTCGAGCGCGACACGCACCAGCTTTTCAGCTTCTACATAGCGCGCTTGTTCGACGAGGCCGTTGGCGAGTCCGTTGATGTAAAAAGGCGTTGTCGCGTTGTACTTTCCCTGGTCCTTGAGACGGGCAAGCAATGCACGGCGAGCGTCGGCTTCCGCTTCGGCGAGGCGGCCCTGCTTTGCCTTCATGCGCGACTGGGCCACCACCAGGAGATCGGACGCTTGCAGCAACTGCGATTCGGGCGGCGGATTTGGGCTGCTCAGAAGTGCCTTGATCGAGGCGCGTCGGCGCTGCTCAGCCAGTCGATAGGACTTTTCGGCGGCGGCATATTGTCCATGCGCCTCGAAAATCATCGCCCGGTGATATTCGACATCGGCCTCCCAGGATTGTCCCCTGACGGGATAGGAGCTCCGCCAGCCCGGCAGGCCGCTGGTACGAGCTTCCTGGATCAGCGCGAGGCTGCGCTGCAGGTAAGTTTCGGCCTGCGGCAGGTCTCCCATCTTGAGGAGGATTCCCGCAACCTGCCGGTACGCGCTGAACAGAAAACCGCGCGCCCCCTTCACGTTGGTGTCGCGCAGTTGGTCCTGGAATATCTTGAGCGCGCCCTTGGGATCGCCGGCAAATAAATATTGGACGGCGGCAAACTGTTCGAGCCGCCCCAAAAGATTGGCGTCCACGGCGCCGCGCGCTGTTTCGAGGGCCTGGTTGGCATCCGCAATTGAATCGGTGAGGTGACCCAATTGGGCTCGCGCGACCCCGCGCTGGTAATAGAAGCGCGCGAGTTCCGTGCGCGACGCGTTGGCCGGGACCGGCGCTACCGCGTCGGCATGCAGCTTCGCAATCTTTGCGGGATCCGGCTTTTCACTGTCGAGGATCGCGGTGATATCGCTGATTGTGCGCGGCGGCGCCACGAAATTGCTTGGCAGCGCTTCTGCCTGCTCGGTTATCGCCCGGCTTGGATCTTGTTCTTTGGGCACCGTCACCGGCACGTTGGCGCGTCCGTTGGCGGCATTGAGCGCGGCGATCACGCACTCGCGCACTTTCGGTGTCGCCTGGGCGCGGCAGGTTTCCCGGCTCTCGCCGCGTCCGCCCCGCATGCAGGCCTGGACGAGCGGCCGGCCGACCGACGCGCGGCAATTCTCGACCGCTTCTTCCGTGGTCAAAGCGAAGGCGCCTTGACCGCCGACCCAAACGAGGCCGAAAGCCAATCCGAAAATCCAGCGCTTGCCCCGAATTCGCACCGCGCTTCTCCGTTCGGAAGCGGACCAATGCCCTACGAAGAATACCTTATTCCGGCCGCGAGGGGATAGTGGTCAACCGAAGCCCGGAGGTTAACAGCGGATAAAAAAAACCCCGCCAAGGCGACGGCGGCGGGGGTGAAGAGGGGAGGAAACGCCTTCACTCCGATATTTGACGCAAAAGATAAGGCGACCTCTGTGATGCAGCTCACATTGATCCGGCAATTGGCCAGCTATTTCTTTCCTGACGCTGGAGATTTGTGAAGGGCCTTGCCCGTGTGATCGATGAGATCGAACCCATGTATGCCTTCGTCGTGGAAAATCCCAAGCTGATCCTGGTCTTCATGCTGATCGCGACGATCATTGTGTTGTCGTCATTCGGCAATCGGCCATACCGGCCCGAGCCGCCGAAGTAGGACAGAAGCGGACGTCGCCGTTTATTTGATCACGTCGTTGGCGACGGCGAGCGCGCTCGCCGGAATGGGCAGGCCGATCACCTGCGCTGTCCTGAGGTTAATGACGAATTCGAATTTGGCCGGCGCTCGAACTGCCATGTCGCCAGGTTTTTCGCCTTTGAGGATACGATCGATGTAGCCCGCTGCGCGGCGGTACTCATCGATCGTATCGGGGGCATAGGAGCTCAGGCCGCCTTCAGTGACGAAGAATCGGCTGAAGTAGACCGCCGGCAGCTTGTGTTGTGCCGCAAGCGCGATGATCCGATCCCGGGAAATCGCCGAAAAGGCGTTCGGCGTTACGATCAGACCGCCATTCGGGTTACTTGCAACTGTCGTTATGAGACGCTCGACCTCCGCGCTGTTACGTGCGTCGGCGGAACTCACCACCACGCCCAATGAAGGCGCCGCCTTCTCGATCGCAGCCACCAGATTTCTCGATGACAATCGCGTGGGATCCCGGACGACCACCACGCGGGTCACACCCGGCGCAATGTGTCTGAGCACCTCCAGCCATTTCTCGCCTATGCTGGGTTCGAACTCGATAAATCCCGTGAAATTGCCGCCGGGCTTTTCCATACTTGCGATGAGCCCGCGGTTGACCGGGTCGCTGGTTGCCATGAAAACGACCGGTATTGTGCTGGTCGCTTCCTGCAATGCGGTCGCGCTTGATCCGCTGACCGCCAGAATGGCTTGTGGGGCGAGCGCCACCAGTTCGTGCGCAAATCTCTTGTAAAGATTGTCATTGTTGGCCCAGCGATAGTCGATCTGCAGGTTGCCACCGGCCTTCCAGCCCAGTTCCGCCAAGGCGCTCTCGAAAGCCGAAGACCAGATTCTTGCTTGCGGGTCATAGTCGACAATGTTCATCAGCGCGCCAATCCGCCGCGTCGGCGCGGGTTGCTGCGCGTGCGCGGAAAGCGACCACCCGGCCGCTGATGCGCCGAGCAACTTGATGAAATCCCGCCGTCTCATTTTCCCCCCAGGGTTCAGAAAGGTCGCCGGTTTGCGATCAAGCGATCGTCCGCGACATAAGCTCGTTCAGTTCGCACGGTCGATTGAGACATCGGCTCGCCGGATCCGGACGTAGCTGTTGAGAGAGCCCTTCGATGAACTCATCCACGGCGCCGTCGATCAACTGCCCCACATAGGCGGCAATCCGGGTAAAACCGCTGGAATTGGTCAGGTAATTGATGCTCATGATCGTCTCCTCTGACCCAGCCGATTGTAGATGTCACTGTAGGTAGAGTAGCGCGCGGGTTTTTATCTGCTGTGTTGGTTGTCACAAAAATGCGCATTTTCGGCCTATTTGGCCGTGCCCCGGTCCAGCCGCTCCATCACCGCGTCAATTTCGGCGCCGCCGAGGATCACCATGCAGGATATCCAGATCCACGTCATGAAGCCGATCGCCGCGCCCAGTGAACCGTAGGTCTTGTTGTAGCTGGCGAAATTGGCCGCGTACCAGGAAAACAATATCGACGCGATGATCCACAGCAGCGCAGCCGATGCACTGCCCCAGGTGATCCAATGCCATTGGGCATGATCCCGGTCGGGACCGAAACGATAAAGGAAAGCGAGGGCGAGAACGACCGCCACAAACAGTGCTGGCCAGCGTGCCAATCCGAGCAAGGAGCTACCGATTCTTTCCAACCCGATATGCTGGAGCGCAACCGGAAGCACGACAACGGCACCGATTGCCAGCAGCAGCACGAGAAGCCCTCCCAGCGTGAATAATAATGAGATGGCATTGAGCTTGATGAGCCCGCGCTGCTCCTGCGCGTCGTAGACGATATTGAGCGCATCGAAGAGCGCCTTCATGCCGGCGTTCGCGCTCCACAGTGAAAGTCCGAGGGTGAACAGGAATGTCAGTCCCAGGGTCGTCTTTCCGCCCGCGGACACGCGCGCTAACTGATCGCCGATGATCTCGATCGCTCCCCCAGGGAGAAATGACGTGAGATCATTCAGATGCGCCCGGATGGTGCCGGGATCGGAGAAGAGCCCGTAGATCGAGACCAGCGCGCCGACAGCCGGAAACATCGCAAGAAGCACAAAGAACGTAACGCCCGCGGCAATCGAAACCACCCGGTGCTGGCCGATGGCGCTGTAGAATAGCTGCGCGATTTCAAGCCACGCGCGGCGGGCCTTCGCGCGCGCTCGTGCCGGAGCACGGACTGCGTTCGTAACCGATGGCTCCCGGCCGCTCGGCCGCCGATGAAATCCGGCGGCCAGCAGTATGCCGCCCAACAGTGCAGACCAGAGGCGGCGTTGCTGATGCGATCCGCCGCCTGCGGCCGGCACCTAGTTGCTCCGGCTGGCAGCCGCCTTGCTGTGCCTTGCGGTGCGTTTTTTCTTGCGGGTGCGTTTTGCGGATTGCCGTGGCCCGGTCAGGCCGAAATTTTTGGCAAGCGGGCCGCGCACTTCCGAGAAAATCAGCCAGCCGACTCCAGCCGCGATCAGAAGGGACGCAACTGGATTATTGCGGGCCTGTTTTGCCAGCAGAGGCAAGATGTCGTCGCTCAAGGCGCGGGTATCCACGCCCAACAGGTCGCTGACGACGGTTGCCGGCGAGACGTGATAGCGAAGATCCGCGATCCGGTCTGACAGACGCTCGCGCGCGCGTTCAGCCTTGCGTTCAAGTTGCGCCGAAGAAACCATGCATCACCTCATGTTTGCGATCGTTGAATCTTTTTGCAGCTGGTCGAGCGTTTTGGACGGCGCAAGGCGCACAAGGCTTAGGCGCTGGATGCCGAACCAGACGAGACCGCCACCGGCGAGGAGCGTCGCTGCGGCAACGATCAGGATTGCGATGGCCCAGGAAAATCCGTAGGCGACCAGGCCGGCGATGCCCGCCTGCAGCAGCAGGACGATCGTCGCCATCAACAGAAGCAGGCCGGCGCCGATCAACGCGGCCGACAAAGCGGTAAACGTCAGTTTCTCGGAAATTTCCACCCGAAAGAGCTGCAGCTCGGTTTGCAGGATCGTCGCGATTTCCTTCAGGGCATCGCTGGCGAGATCGATGACCCCTTTGTCCCTATTGTCGCTTTTGCGTCGCCGGCGGCTCTCCACCTCATTGGACGAACTTGCCGCCATTGCGCATCTCCCGATGCGGCATCGTGCCGCCCAGCGGGATAACGGCAACTTCGTGTTCTGGTTCCGCCATCAGCGGAAACAGCTCTCATGGGGAGCGAATTGCTTTAGCACCCGCGACGTCACTGCCAGAGTTCGTCGTAGTTGTGAAAATTCCGCAGAATCGGGTCCGAGCGCGTCGGTTCGAGCAGCGGAAGCAGCCTCCTCAACACCGCATTGATCGGGTCGGAGGTATGCCGGACATAGAGATCGACAGGGTAGAGCGACTGGCGCAGATGCCATTTCGGATCGTAATTGAGGCTGCCACTGTAAAACCGTCTGTAGCCGTGAGCGATGGCCCATTCGATGATGTCGTGAAAGACGCGATAGTAGAGATTGAGATCGAATGCGACGGAATAATCGAACCCTACATAGTCGTGCGACAGGTCCTCGCCCTCGACCATGCACAAGCCGAACGCAATGAGCCGTTTATCCTGATACCAAAGGAAAAACCGGACCTTGTCCGGCATGCGGCGCCCGATTTCGCACAGGAATTCCCTGGTGAGTTTCTCGAACTGCAACGGTGAGCGCTCGAAGACCTTTTCGTATAGCGGATAGACTTCGTCGACCACAGGAGTCGCATCGTTGATGACGCTCATTGTTATCGTCGGCTGTGCGCGTTCAGCCGCGCGTAATTTTCGACGGACCTTTCCCCGGGTGCGCGGGCTGAGCATATTGGACAAATAGTCTTCGAAATTTCTGTAATCGATGCCAAGCGTGGTCATCGGCATACTGGGTACGCGCGCAAAGCCGGCATCGCGCAAGCGTGCCAGTGGACGACGGTACTTTGCGGGAAATTCCTTGAGAACGACCATTGCGCAATTCAGGTCGCGGGCCAATTGTGATAGCGATGCCGACAGCAATTCGGCGGTTACGAATTGAGACGTTTCATTGCCGTCGAGATGACCTTCGCCGGCGGTGCATCCCATCATCAGCGTGCGCGCGTACAAGAAGCGGGGCCAAACCCGGCGCACGCCGCCCGCGAGTTTTCTTATGAGTCCGCTGGTGCCCGCCAGCAGATCCTGATCGATTATAAAATACGGCTGGATCGCAGACACGGCGCGATCGTCTTCGAAAACCAGATAGCCGTACTTAAATCCGTCCTTCAGCGTGTCTTCGAGAAGTTCGTAGTAGCGATGGTCCTTGCGCTCGTGAGCGAAAGCCGAGTGCCAGTGCGAAGATCCCGAAATCTCGTCGCGTGAAGCGATCCGGATTGCTCTATCCGGGCCCGATGCCAGGCGAGCACTCTCAGTCAACGGAGGCATAGAGGCACCTGGCGCTATGACGCGCAACTGTCAGGCGAAGGCGCGGTCGAACGCAAGACTGTTGTAATAAGGAAAGCCGAGCCCGACGCCCAGCTGCTTGCGTCCCGCACGCAACGCGCGTCGCGCGACGTGAGCATCGAAGGCTACACGGGCGAGGTTAGGAAGCTGGCCAGGTTTCCGCCAAACCGAACGGACAATCGCCGGAACATCCGGCGTGCCGTCACGCCGTAGTCCCAGAGTTGCGGCGTGCGGGAGCACTCTGTGAGCGGGGTCGATGATGACGCGGCAAGCAGCGAACGGAATGCGATGCTCTGCAGCGATCTCCGCCGCTATGTGCAATTCCATATCGACGGCGGCTGCGCCCGTGCCGTCGTAAAGTTGAAATTTTTCCACCGGGCCCGGCACCACAGCGTCGGCACCGACGACGTGCGCGTGCACAGCGTTCGGAAGAATATCCAAGAGTCTTTGCGCCCACGCGCGATCGGTCGCGATGATATCGTTGCCGCTTCGCACCCCGGACGCCACGACCCAGTCGCCCGCGGCGAGTTCGGGTGCCAGTCCGCCGGCAATTCCAAAGCTGATGATTCCCGATGCGCCACGTGCTATCGCCGCGCGAAGAGCCGCCCGCAGTCCCGAACTTTGATTGCAGATTACCGATACCCCAGGACCGCGCGCGATGCCGGCCTCAAGCGCTAGACAGGTAACGGCAACAACGCCCTCTTTTCCCGACATCCGCACCCCGCTCGCCACGAACATTTATCCCAAAGGCTGCCGCTATGGTCAACGCCACAAGACCGTCAAAAATCAAACTACCAGCGGGTTTTACGACATCTTTGGGGATGATTCCGGCTTAGAGCGCGAATGGGCAGGTGCTGTGCCCTGCATGACACGGCGCCACCGGGGCGTTACCATCGTCGCCTGCAATTGCCCAAGACAATGAACTCCCGCGTAGGCTTCCGGAGCCGGTTTAATGAGCCTTGAAATCGATCGCCTCTTTACCGAATCGGAGGCAGATCGTTACACGATGCACACGCGCCATCTCAATGAACAGATGGTCCGTGTGCTCAAAACGATCGGATTCGACAAGGCCTATCAGCGTGGCAAAGGCCAATATCTGTACGACCGCGAGGGTCAGAAGTATCTCGATCTGTTGAGCGGGTGGGGCGTGTTCGCGCTCGGCCGGAACCATAGGGTGGTGAGCGACACCCTCAAGAAAGTCCTCGACAGCGACTTGCCAAATCTCGTCCAAATGGATGTGTCGGCGCTTGCTGGCGTGCTGGCGGAGCGGTTGCTGCGCTATGTACCGCACCTGGAAAAAGTATTTTTTGCCAATTCCGGAACTGAGTCGGTTGAAACGGCGCTGAAATTCGCACGCGCGGCGACGGGCCGGGACGGAATTGTATATTGTGACCATGCGTTCCATGGATTGACCTACGGATCGCTATCGGTGATCGGCGACGATATCTTCCGCTCCGGTTTCGGTTCTTTGCTGCCGGGATGCGTCAAAGTTCCCTTCAACGATCTGGCGGCGCTCGAGCAAGCGCTGTCCTCGAGAACGATCGCGGCTTTCATTGTCGAGCCGATCCAGGGCAAGGGCGTGAGTATTCCTGCGGACGATTACCTGCACTCGGCACTCGAGTTGTGCCGCAAGCACGGCACATTGTTTATTGCCGACGAAGTGCAGACCGGGCTCGGACGAACGGGGCGTTTTCTCGCCTGCGAACACTGGGGCATCGAGCCGGACATGGTGCTTTTGTCCAAGTCGCTGTCCGGCGGACATGTGCCGGTGGGCGCCGTGCTGACGCGGAAATGGATATTCGACAAGGTTTTTGACCGCATGGATCGCGCCGTTGTGCATGGCTCGACATTTGCGAAGAACGATCTCGCGATGGCGGCCGGACTCGCCACACTCGAGGTGATCAAATCCGAAGGATTGACGCAGAACGCCGAACGGCTGGGCGGGCGGCTGCTCTCTACTTTCGGACGGATGATCGAACGCCATGAACTCGTTAAAGAGGTGCGCGGAAAAGGCTTAATGATCGGCATCGAGTTCGGCGCACCCCGCTCTTTAAAGCTCAAGGCATCCTGGAATTTGCTGGAAACTGCGAACAGTGGATTGTTTTGCCAGCTCATCGTCATTCCACTTTTGAAGGAACACAGGATCTTGTCCCAGGTTGCCGGGCACGGAAATCATACGATCAAGCTGCTGCCCCCGCTGATCATCACCGAGGATGATTGCGAATGGATCGAGCGGTCGTTTGAAACGGTCATCGCGGATGCTCACCGGGTTCCGGGAGCAATCTGGTCACTTGGGAAAACATTGGTCGAAAATGCCGCGCGTGCGCGCGTGAGAGGTTAAGGATCGCCTTCGGCGTCCTTGAGCGCGTTAGCCGCCAGTGCGTAACCGCCTTGCGCGCCATCGATAAAGTGAACGTGGTTGGGGTTGCCCGGTGAGGGCGTGAAACAGGTCATCATTGCGGCATCCTGGCGATGCATGCCATAGCGGACCACGCCTTTCGCAGATGCTGCTTTCAGATAATCCTCGATTTCGGCGGCCAGCTCCGGCGTGCAGTCGAGCACCATGCGCAGCGAATCGTCGAATTTTCGGAAATCTGAATTCTCGATGAGTTCTTGCGTGTATTTGGCCGGGATAAAGCGGCCGACGCGCAATCCACTTCGCATGATGAGAAAATAAAGAAACGTTAGCGCCAGAACTTTGGCTTTTCGCCAACGGATCGATTCGTCAGCACGCCGCGATGCCCGCGCCTCCAGGTCATAGCCTTGCGGCGGCCATTTGAGACGGAGTCCCTGACCGGGAAGCGGGCGGGACGCGTCGGGCGATTGATCGACGATCCGGGTCACGGCCTCAACCGCTGTCCGGAATTCGGCCGCGCTGGCCCGCTCGCCCGGCGTCACCACGATTGAAAGAACCTGGCCGCGTTGAGAGGGAATCAATTCGTAGCGGCATGACAGGCCAGAGAGATCGGGATGCGAGCCGGGCGGGGCCGGAGGCACCGAGATCTCGCCGCGCTTCAGCGCGGCGTCCGCCCAGGCGATCCCGCCGCCGGAAAACATCGCGATGCTGACGTTGTCCGATGGCATGTAACGGGCCACGCGTATGTCGCATGCGCGCGCGCGAATATCGCCGACCGAAATCATTCCGATCCGCAAGACAAGATCGAGGTCTTCCTGAACCCAGGTCGCGGTTTCCGCCAGTGCATGCCGGGCAAGCCTTGCATCGCCGGGCGGTACCGCGAAGCTTGCGCCGTCGCCGCCGAACACGAACGGGAAGTCACGGCCCTCGAGTGCGTTGGCGACTGAAGCGATCACCGCGGCGCCCGCCATATTCACCGACTTGTAGCGGTTTTCGCGGATCGCCTTGGTCGATTGCCGCACGTCTGCAATACCGACCGTCCAGTCGGCGGGCAGCGGCTTGAAGCATGTTTCGTCGGCCACCTGCGTGAAATCGCGGAAGACCGGCAAGCTTTCGTAGAAATCATCGGTCGAGGTGGAGGCGTCCATTGTCCCAATAGTAGTCGATCCGGGCTTGGCACGTGCCAGACAAGTAAAAGGTCACCCAAAGGTCGGGAACTACCGTTTTAACGGGGTCTTTCATTGGAACCGAACACGGGGTGACCAGATTAGTCACGTGCGCTTCCCATCATTGCGATGCTTAATTCGAAAGAAAGACATGCAGTTATTTCGCGACGCCGTCTTTGCCTGTGCCTTTGTCGGGATGTTGACGCCAGCGTTCGGCCAAGCGCCGGCGCCCGTTGCGACGGGATCGGAGGGCTCCGCCGTAACGGTTCCCGAGGCCCCAACGCGCCCGCAGTCTAAACTGGAAGAGCTCATCGCAAAGCGCCTGCCGCAATTCGTCGATCGGAAACCGGAACAGGCAGCCGTTGAAACGTTCTATCGTGAGCGCGGCTTTCAGCCTGTCTGGTCGACAAATGGCGCTGTGTCACCGCGTGCACGCGCCGCCGTCGGATACCTCGCCAATGTCGCGTCCGAGGGACTCGATCCGAACGATTATCCAATTCCCAACTTCAGTGGAGAGATGACGGAGGACGTTGCCGCGGCCAATGATCTCCAACTCACGGGTTCGATTCTCAAATATGCCCGGCATGCCAGTGGCGGTCGTGTCAGTTTCACGCGCGTGAGTGGTTCAATCCTCTATCCGCTGCATCCGGCAGATCCGGCGCAGGTTTTGAGTCAGATTTCCTCAGATGAGGACATGAACAAAGTGCTGGCGTCATTCGAGCCGCAACATGCCGGCTTCAAGGCGCTCAAAGCCGAACTCGCCAAAGAGTTGGCTGCACAGCCAGGCAAAACGGATGCAGACCCCGGATTTGAACGCTCAGGGAAACATCATAAGGCCGAGGCGGCACACTCGCGTGTTGACAAGATCGGGACGCTGATTGCCAACATGGAACGGTGGCGCTGGATTGCCCGTGATCTCGGCAAATCCCATGTGATCGTAAATGTCCCTGACTACACGTTGTCCGTTTTCGACGACGGAAAGCCTGTTTGGCAAACCAAAATCGTCGTCGGCAAACCCGGCGCAATGGCTACGCCGCTGCTCAGCGAAACCATGAAGTATCTGACTATCAATCCGACCTGGAATGTTCCCCCGTCGATAATACGCAATGAATATCTGCCGGCGTTGGAACGCGATCCTGACGCGCTGGAGCGCATCGGATTAAAAGTCAGTTATAATTCCGATGGTTCGATCCATGTTTATCAACCACCGGGGGCTCGAAACGCGCTTGGCCGCATCCGATTCAATTTCCCCAATCAGTTTCTTGTCTATCAACACGATACGCCCGACAAGAGCTTGTTCACACGTGAGAGCCGCGCACTGAGTCACGGCTGCATGCGAGTGCAAAATCCGGAACAATATGCCGAGGTTTTGCTATCGCTGTCGCAGCCGGGTGAACGGTATACGACGGCGCGAATAAGAAGCCTCTATGGCGAGGAAGAACGCACAATAAATCTGCAGCATCAGATACCGGTGCACGTGACTTATCAGACGGCGTTTGTAGACCAGGCTGGAAAATTGAATCTCCGAGCCGATATTTACGGTCTCGACGCTGCCATTTTGAAGCTGATGCGAGGCGGCGATCGGCAGATCGTCGACACGGCGATTCCACGCAACTACGGAAGCAGCAGCAAACCGGTCATGGCCCGGTTGCCATCGCGTCCGGACCGCGATTTCGGGGATGGATTCGGCTGGTACGGTCGCGACAACAACTGGGACAACAGGAATAGTTGGAGCAGCGGCAGCAGATCGTATGCTGCCTATCCGTCGTCCCGCCGTGGTTTGGATCGCGCTGTCGGCAGGTGGTGAGCAGCCAGTTTGGAAAACAGGGCCGCGCCGCATATTGGCGGGATCCTGCTGGTTCATGCGCTTTCCCGATCAGCCGGCATCCAACGTGACGCGCGCCAATCCGCTAAATCCGAGAACATGAGCGGCTGCCGGTGTTACGTCGATGACGCGGCCGCGTACAAATGGCCCCCGATCGTTGATCCGCACGATAACGCTGCGACCGTTGCTCTTGTTGGTTACGCGCACCCGTGTGCCAAAAGGAAGGGTGCGATGTGCTGCAGTGAAACCGCTGGGTTTGGCTCGTTCTCCGCTTGCAGTTCGCTCGCCAGCATATGCGTAGACAGACGCAATTCCAGATTGGGCCATCGCTGCTGATGAACAACCAATGAAAATCAACGCGCCGCAAAGCGCGGCACTCAGACGCACAGACATTCGGTAAACTCCCCGCATTGGCCCCCTGCGATGGGCAGCTGATAGGTGCGGGGGTGTGCGATTTAGGGGCGGAAGTTGGGCGATTTCTCGAAATCGGAGTTCCCGCAAAGTTGACGGTCAACATCGCGGCGCCGAAGAGTCGGAGCTAAAAAGTCTAGCCGCAAGACCGCGGCTGGCCGTTGCGCCGTGCAAGCGCCCATCGCTTCAGAAAAATTTGGCTTCGGAAAACTTGGCTTCAGAAAAAATTGCCGCCTTTCTTACGAAAAGCTTGCAAGTTTAAGGCGGAGATGTGGCGAGGATTAGCGCTACTGTCGCCGCTAGCCGGGTATTTCGCGTTGAGACTCAGAAAACAGCTAATTGCGACAGGCGTACGACACTTTGCATGAGTCACACGCATGGAACGTATGTTCCATTCTGTCTGGTGCAAGCGGCGAAGGCTGCGTATCTAGCTGCTAACAATAACAAGAAACGGGAAACGCCTTGGAGTCGTCGAACCCAACGAAAGGGAGATGATCCATGGCTTACGTGCCGTCTACTGTCGCCGCACGCGACTTCATTGCTGAAACTCGCCCGCGAACCCGTTTCAAGTTCTTTCGTTGGCTCGCCGACGCCATGATGCTTTCCCGTCAGCGTCAAGCCGAGCGTGAGATCGCTCGTTATCTCAACAACAGCAAATTCACCGACGAGGCCGAGCGCGAGATCGAGCGTCGCTTCCTGTCGACACCGTCACGGTTCTAGAATCTTCGAGGAGAACGGAAATAATGACAACATTGCCCGTTGGCGCGCCGGCACTACCCGCCATTGCCGGCTTCGAGCGCGTGATTTTCTTCGTCGCGGCTTTTTTTGAAGTGATTGCCGAAGCACAGCGTGCCGCCGCGGCAGCGCATGAGCGATACCCGTTCGCCGAGTGGTGAGGGATTAGGCGGCGCCTTCGACAACGCGCATGTCTCGTTCGCAGTTGCCGCTGCCAAGCGCTTTGAGCGCCTCTTTGTAGGAAGGGGTATCGTGGCAGGCGAGTGCCTTGTTGAGGCTGTCGAACTCAACCAGTACGACGCGCTGGTCCATCCCCGCTTCGTAGATTTTCGCCGGATTGCTGCGTGCCAGGAAGCGGCCACCGGCCGATTCAATGGCCGGAACAGCAAGCTTGGCGTAGGCCTGCCAGGCTGCTGGATTTTTCACCGAACGATAAGTCACGACCCAGTAAGCCTTCGGCATCTCGCACTCCTGTTCTTCCGTTGCAGGCAAAACTTAGGGCGCAATTGCCTGCTTCAGCAAGGCCTGCGCATCGTCGTTGCCGTCGAGAGGCCGCAATGTGCGTCGCGTGATCTTCCAGCCGTTTCCTTCGCGCTTGAATTCCCAGCGGTTGGCCCCCATCCGGTGGATACGGAAGCCTGTCGAAGTGCCGTGGCCGGAAACTTCGCGTGGGGAAGCCTGGCGGTCCGGCGTGATGATTTGCAGATAAGAGATCGCTATCGCACTGTCACCGCTGACTTCGACCTGTGGTAATCCCGCGAAGTGGCAAAGGCCGCCGGCAATCGCGGCCTGATGCTCCGGCGTCTTTACGATGGCCCCAATCGCCTCGTTTCCAGTTGCGCCTTTGCCACCGCCCAGATCCACCGCGCCATCACTGGCGAACGCATTGCGGTAGTAGCGGTCGTTGCCGGTGTCGGCAGCGGGCGGATGACTTGCGATCAAACGATGGATGGCAAGAGTGTCCTCAACGGCGCGCAGACGATCCTCCAGTGCAGCGAGCGGCGTAGTCATGCTGGCCTCCAGAACAAGTTGTGTCGGCGAGCGTACACAAGACCAATGCATTGCGACTAGATGGAGGTCTCTCAAACATACGCGCCTCAGGCGCCGATGTTAGTTGTGAATCGCCATAGACCTTAACGGTGCCCCTTCGCATTTTCGGTGGTAGACGGGGTGCAGTTAGAGGGTGAATTGATTCGTGATGGAACCAAGCACGCGCATTTTCGTTTCGGTCACAAAGTTGCCTGAGTTTCAAACGACAAGCCGCACTTCTCCACAACGCACATCTTGGCAAACCGGAGCCGCTATGATTCGCAAACTCACATTTACGACGATTCTGGTTGTGCTTGCCGCTACGCCGGCGCTCGCGCAAAAGCAGCGTTTCGCGAGTCTCGATGCCAACGGCAATCTTGATGCATTGATCGCCCGCCATGCCGCCGCGAACAGTCTGCCGGAAGACTTGGTGCGCCGCGTTATCAAGCGTGAGAGTGGTGGCAATCCGCGCGTCGTCAGCGCAGGCAATTACGGGTTGATGCAGATCAAGCTCGCGACAGCCCGCGGTATGGGTTACACCGGCAGCGCCGCTGGCCTCCTCGATGCCGACACCAACATGACCTATGCGGTGAAATACCTTGCCGGGGCCTATCGCGTGGCCAGCGGCAATCTCAATCGTGCCGTTCACTACTATGCTGCCGGCTATTACTACGCTGCAAAGAACAAAAACCTGACGATGGCCTCGAACGATCAGGCGATCGGCTCGTTTGCTTTGGCTGCGCCGGGCAACAGCAGCGCGAAATTCTCGTCAGAACAGAAGCTCCGGCAGGCCTATGCGCAAAGCGAGAGCGTTGCGTCTTCGTCGAGCCTCTACAGCGGCCGTATCGATTATCACTGATCGCGAGGCGATATTATGAACGCTGGTCACGGCGCCGTGGCCAGCGTTCTGCTGCGACGCGGCTAGTAAGGATTGGTACGAGGCACCGTAGAAAACGCCGATTGATTCGCCTGCGCGGCGACGTCGGGGATTTGTTGGTACCGCTGGTAGCTCTGCTGGCCAGGCTGCTGGTTTGCGTAAGCCGGCTGTTGATATTGCCGACCCGGTTGCGTCGAACTGTTAGGCGGCTGCCGGTATTGCTGGCCACCAAAGAGAAGCTCAAAGAAGTTGAATTGTTGCGGCTGCGTTCCTGTCACCTTGGCGTGGCGCGGTCGATGCGCGTGGCGGCGGACATCCCGTTGCGGTTTCGCGCGCTCGGGGCTTTTGACCGTGAGAGCTTGTTCCTCCGGCAAGGCCATCGGCAATTCGGTCGACGAAGGTTCGCCAATTTCCACCGGAATGCTGACCACCGGCGTTTCATTGATCGAGGCGGTTTCGTCCGGATCGGCATCGCTTCGATCGAGCGGGATGCCTGCAATCCGCGCGTTGTCTGTGCGCGTCGGGCTATCCGGTAAATCGCGCAAACGATTGAGCTCATCAGCACGCTTGAGCGCGGCCAGAATGAGGAATTGGCGGACCTCCGGATGGCGCTCCCGGTCGACCAGCGCCCCTCGTGCCGACACGTTCGCCGAAGATAGCGGCGTGTGGAGTCCATCCGGCACATTGAGCGCCAGGAGCAGGATCAAAATGGCGAGAAGTACGCCGCCCACAGGCAGAATCCGGAGAATCGGCAGCATCCGCTGTGCATAACTGAGTCGGGGTCAATACCAAAGCACCGCTTGCGTAGCGCTCCTCCTGCAATCGAGGGTATGCGGCATTTTTATCACTGGTCCCGTCACATGATTGGCATGGGGGGCCGTGACAGCCCAACGGACGGTTGCTACGAAGCGGCTCCATTTTGTTGCGGGGAAGCCTCATCATGATGAAGAAGCCAAACTGCCCGATCATTGCCATCGAGGAACACTATTGGGACCCGGAACTGGCGAAGCATTTCACAGGGCCGGAAGCCGGACGCGGCAATGAGACGGACGAGCGGCTTTATGACCTGGGAAGCCTGCGTCTCAAGGAGATGGACGAGGCGGGCATCGATATCCAGGTGCTGTCGCACGGCGCACCTTCCACCCAGAAGCTCGGAGCGGATATCGCCGCCGACATCACCCGGCAGGTGAACGACCGCCTTGCCAAAGTTTGCGCGGCCAATCCCAAACGCTTCGCCGCCTTCGCGGCGCTCCCAACCGTCGATCCGAAGGCGGCTGCGGACGAGCTTGAGCGGACCGTCACCAAGCTAGGGTTCAAGGGCGCAATGCTGCACGGCATGTCCAACGGTGAATTCCTTGATCTAAAGAAATTCTGGCCGATCTACGAGCGGGCCGAGAAGCTTGACGTACCGATCTACTTTCATCCTTCCCTTCCACATCCGAAGGTGACGGAAATCTATTATCAAGACTATGCGAAAGATTTTCCCTTGGTGGTGCGGCCTGCCTGGGGCTACACCGTAGAAACGGCGACGCAGGCCATCCGGCTCGTGCTTTCCGGGATATTCGACGCCCATTCAAATCTGAAAATCATTCTTGGCCATCTCGGCGAGACTCTGCCCTTCCTTGTCTGGCGCATCGATACATCGCTCAAGCGCCCAGGTCAGAAGGCGATGAGCTTTCGCGACATTTTCTGCAAAAACTTTTATGTCACCACCAGCGGCTTCTTCTCTGATCCCGCACTGATTTGTTGCATGCTGGAAATGGGAGTCGACCACATCCTGTTCGCCGTAGACTGGCCCTTTGTGATGAATCCGCCGGCGGTCAAGTGGATGGAAAGCATATCGATCTCTGACTCCGACAAGGCCAAGATTCTGAGTGGCAATGCCAAGGCGCTTTTGAAGATGTGATCAATCGATCGGATGATGCCGGTAATAATCGGCATCGGCGGCTGACTGCTTCCATTCCCTTTTTCCGCGCCAGTTCAAATGATGTGCGCGCATGTCGGAACCATAGCGGACACGGAAGAGCAACGTGCGCGCCGTACCATTTTCATATTCGTGCACTTCACCAGGCGGGTGAACGACGAAAGCGCTGGGCGTCACGTCGACTTTTTCGATCGGCGTCCGCATGATGCCGCCACCTGAAAAGCAGAAGTAGATTTCGGTCGCGAACGGATGGCAATGATAAGGACTGATCTGGCCGGGCTCCCAGCAAGCCACCGTGAAGTCGCCCTCGGACACATTGCCGAGTATCTTCTCAACATGGTGCTTGGGATCCCATTGTTGCTCCCGCTCGAGGCTGAAGACGTGCATGGCGATGGTGCTCCCCGCAAAAGGGCGTACAGCCTAGCGCAATCGCCTGTCATGCTGGATAGGGCGGCGTTGCGCATCGCCCATGCGCGTTGTTAGAAAGAGCGCATAGGGCCCGTAGCTCAACTGGTTAGAGCCGACCGCTCATAACGGTCTGGTTGGAGGTTCGAGTCCTCCCGGGCCCACCACGCAGTCAACTTAGTCCCCAAAGTCTCTGATGCTGTCACGAAGGCCTCAAACCTCCGGGCTTTTGCGGGTTGAAATCGGGGAGGTGCGGTCTCTGTCGAAACGTGGAGTCGCATGGAGGCAGTACTGAGCACTTTGTCTCTGCCGTCCCGGAAGCCGTTCCTGGCTCGGACCTCGGTTCGCGACCATTTTTCGGAACGACATCGCTCAATCTGGGGAAGCTAACCCGAGCATGGCGTGCTGGCGTGACCATTCAGCTGGTGCATCACGCAGGCGAGCGATGCCAATGCCGCGCGGCAATCGACCGTCAATGGCGGCCTTCACAAGCGCGGATGAAAGGAATGCCAGCGAGATTGTCATGTTGATCTGCCGCACGCTGCATTTTTCGCGGCCAGCGATCTCTTCGACGTCGCGAACAGAGCCGGTGCAGATCTCATCGAGCCAACGCCGGCCACAAGCGATTGACGTCACGAGCGCAACACGCGTCTCAGAACGGATCGGACGAATATCCTGTCTAGCGGATACTGGTGCAATAATTTCTCGATGCCGTCTCAATGCGTTCTTTTTCCAGGGAATATGGAAAGTGGCATCGCCAGTTTTTCTACTGGCTTTCTGATTGCCCTTTCGAACCAATTTAATCGCGAGCCGTGTCGCTTGCACCTCGATGCGTGCCACATAGGTCTGAACCAGATCGATATCGGTAACGGCGATCGAATTTTTGAGGCGCTTGCGGACCGCATCGATAACCAGAGTTTCGACTTCGGGTGCAGGGAACTCGACGAACAGATCCGGCACGGTCGGGTTGTCCTTGGACGAGTGGTGACGAGAGATAGTAGCGATATCTTTTGCCGTTTTTGCGGGTTTGGCTTGGCGTCATTCGATTACCGCGATCATCAAAGATGCGGTTCATAAGCAAAGATTCAGATGTCGCTCGCTTGGTTGAATGAGTGGTTCGTTGGTCATCAAGTTTCCGCTGAACAGACTCGAATAGTTTTCGATCTAGGATGGCCGGCTGCTCGCCAGGAAAGACTTCGCCTTTGAAGGCGACTTCTCCGATGTAGAATCGGTTTCGAAGAAGGTGGGCAAGGGGCCCCCGGGTTAAGGGGTTCCCGCCGACAACCCGACCGCTCGATAGCGTCCGCACTTTGGTGAGAATCTTTCGCTGGCGAAGATCCTGCATCAGCAGATTGAGGCTGCCCAGTTCCAAGTACCGCTTGAAGATTGTGCGGACTATTTCCGCTTCATTTTTGATAACCAACACCTTGCGGTTCTTGACCTTGTATCCAAGTGGAACCATGCCGCCGACCCAAATGCCCTTGCGCTTGGAGGCGGCGATCTTGTCCCGGATGCGTTCCGACGTGACCTCACGCTCGAATTGAGCAAACGACAAGAGAACATTCAGCGTCAATCGCCCCATAGACGTGGTCGTGTTGAACTGTTGGGTGACCGATACGAAAGAGACGCCGTGACTGTCGAACAACTCGACGAGCTTTGCAAAGTCGGCCAACGAGCGAGTCAGGCGGTCGACCTTGTAGACGACAATGACGTCGACCTTTCTCGCCCTTACATCGGTCAGCAGACGTTGCAGAGCCGGCCGGTCGGTTGAGCCGCCAGAGTAGCCGCCGTCGTTGTATTGGTTTCGGAGCAACGTCCACGCCGCATGGGCTTGGCTACGAATATAGGCCTCTCCAGCATCGCGTTGAGCGTCGAGAGAGTTGAAGTCCTGCTCAAGTCCCTGATCTGTCGAGACGCGGGTATAGATCGCACAACGAACTGTTTTGGCGGTTACGTTCTTCACGGTCGGCCCTCGGAGAAAGGTTTGTCCCGCAGGCCAAAGAATCTTGGGCCGTTCCAGCGTGTGCCAGTCAGGGCATAGGCCACCTTAGTTAGACTGGGGTAGACCTTGTCTTTCCAAGCAAAGCCGTCGGCGAGTACCTTGACCCGTTGCAGCTGACCGTCCCATTCGCGGACCAGCACGGTACCGGCCCTTAGATCGGTCCTGCGTTTATTGAACTCTGCTGCAAGTCTTCCGACATCAGCAGGTGACCCTGAGCGGTCGAGGAGGCGAAGTGTCTCGGCATCGAGATCGCCTAGACGGTCCGCCTGAAGACGATACGCGATAATGTGAAATAACAAATGTTGGGGAAGGTGAGAGGGCGCTCGCCGCCGAAAGACTGTATGCCAGCGGGCTCGAAGTCCGCCGACATCGAGATCGCGCAGTCGCGCAACCTCGATGTCGAGCTTTTCCCTATCCGGCGACGCCGGATGAATTGTAGCGCGCGCCGTGATGCTCATGCTGATTGGCGGGCCGGACGTCGAGAGATGGAACGGCTGCTGCCGGCATCGACGATCCGGTAAGTTCGATTGCCGTCAATCTTCTTCGAATCTAGTTTGAGTCCAAGCTTCTTTTGCACCACGCCCGCGAAGAAGCCGCGAACCGAGTGCTGCTGCCAGCCGGTTTCCTTCATCACCGCTGTTATGGTCGTGCCACTCGGCGAACGCAGCATTGCGACCACGCGAGCTTGCTTTGAGCTCCGCCCGCCCTGTTTCTTTCGATGGTGCGCGGCCGTCATCTTGGTCCGTTGTGACGGCCGGGAAATGACGGTTTTTGCCGCAATGGTCTTAGAGGCGCGCTTGTTGGTAGGTTTTGACATCGAGATCCTCCATTCGGTTCTGGCGGCTTAGCGCCGCCACCACCGAAGCCCCATCTCAGCTATCAAGCCGGCGGGGCAGGATCCCGGAATGCGTCAATCGCCCGGAACTGACAACAGTACCGCTCTGATGGCAGAGGAATGCCAGTCCTTTCTGGATAATGTTGTTGCTGGTTTCAGGCAGGTCTGAGCATCCGATGATTTAGCGCCCTAACGGGCGAAAGAAGCGGCCATCCCCTGGTTCGAATCCAGGCATCCCAGCCAGCCAGTCCGGGCTCGAGAGATTTTTGGTACAATTTCGCGAAGAAGCCCGCCGTTCGTAGGCTTTTTTGCCTCAGGCGATGAGTTCTCTGTGTCCCGAATTTGAAAATTCTTTGGGATAGTGAAAATCTCTGCGCATCTCCGGCATTGTTCCCGTTTTTTGGAGAACCGCGTCGGAGACTGGGCTCGATCGCACTGCGTGACCGGCCAGCCAGTGAAAACCGTTCCGTCAGTTCGAATTCCACTCCCTCCGCCACTACCCGCGGCAAACGGCTTTCAGTTGTGATTTTGCTGCTGCAAAGCGCACCGATTTTACGGCATTCTGAGACCGAGCTCTGCACTCTCGAACACGGCTCGCTGCCTAAATTCGTTCTCTAGAGAGCCGGTTTCTCTGCGGCTCTGTACTTTCGCTCCGAGTTACGGTTTCGAAGCGTCCGTTAATAGCAGGTTCTTTATCAAGCCTCGTCTAGCGTCGAGTTCGAGATTAACTCGCTCGACCGGGTGCTCCGGCAACTATTTTTGATAGACCAGCGGTTTCCTAAACCGAAGGTCGGAGGTTCGATTCCTCTCGGGACCGCCATGAAACCAAACGAGAATTTTTGTTCGCGAATAGGCCTCTGGGGCTACACGGGGCTACTTGCATCGACGCCTGAACAAATTGGCGGCTGAGGAAGCGGCCAATTCGCGGTTCGAGCCAGTCAGTCCGGTTGATGAAGATTTTTGCGCGCATTTAGTGCAGAATTTAGGCCTTACCGATTTGCCGTTGTATCGCGCGTTTTGTATTGCGTGAGGCAGTATGATCATAAAGCGCCTGAAGAGACTCTTCGGCCGGCGTCCACCGAAAAACTCCGCGCCCTTGCAGCCGGCAGCGGCTGCTCAAACTCAACCGCCAATCAAACGCCCGCGCCGTGCCGAGCCGGTCCTGCTGACGTGGGAATCTGAACTGCGCGCCATCGCAGCGGAAACGTCGGCGTGGACGGTCGAAACCGGCGGCGATTTGTTTGGCCGCTGGCAGGCAAATCCCGTGGTCTTCCTCGCGACCAAGGCGGGGCCGAAGGCCCAGCGCGACAATGCGCATTTCCGCCTTGATGTCGATTATCTCCGGCAGTTGAGTGAACCCCTCGCCGCTCAATGGACGCTTCGCTATTTCGGCGATTGGCATTCGCATCACCGCCTCGGTCTGCAAGCTCCGAGCTCGGGCGACCGGAGGCGCATTCGCCAACTCGGCAACCGCAACGCCTTTCCGGGAATGTCCGAGATCATCGTCACGACCGAGGGCGCAGCACGCGATCCCATCGTGCGCGTTCACCCGTGGTTCTATGATCTTTCGTCGGAAGGCGATCCGGTTTTGATGGACGTGAAGGTCTTGTCAGGGTGTAGCCCCGTCCGGCACGCGCTTATCATACGCAGCGAATTCCCCGAACAGGCGTTGCGCATCTGGGAGCAGGTACCGCTTGAACGCGTCCGGCTCAACGACGCGAGCGGCCCGCCCGTGCTGGAGAACGCGCCGGAAATTGATCCGATCACGCGCGACAAAGTGATGAGCCATCTCGCGGACGCGCTTGCGCAAGCAAGCGGCGCCCCCGTCGAGCAGCATGCAACCGCGTTCGGCACCATTCTCGTCGCCACGCTTGGCGAACCGCACCACCTCGCATTCGCAATCGAAGGCGGATGGCCGCTGAGCGTGCTGGAGGTGCATCGCATGAACCGCAACACGGGCACGACTGATTCCATTGATACGCCCGATGGACTGATCGCGTCCGACATCGCGGGCATCGTCGGCATTTTTAACGCTGCGAAGTCAGGCAGGGAGCGGGGCTAATGTGGACAGCCGCTCAACGACAGAGGCTCGGAGTCGAACACCAGATTTTGCAAAACGAAGGATTCAACGGTTGCTGCCGTGTGCGGTGAACCATGGCTCATACCCCGGCGACTCAGGCAATCGTGACACGTAAACGATGGCAGCCCCGATTTGCGTCGTGAGCCGGCCAAATACCTTCAAACTCTCCCGACACCCGTCTGAAATTGGCAGGCGATCGATCAGATCCGGGCGTGTGAGATAAGTTGCAACCACGTCGATGAGTGATGCCACGGAGTGCTTCCAAACACAGGGCTGTCCAATGCGCAGGGATGTGAACTAACGTGGTCGCGATTGAAATTCAAGTGTGCAAAGCCTTGCGCGGATAGCGCAATCGGATTCGCAGAACGGGAGGTTATGGAACGCGGGCACTAAGGTGCGGCGACTACAGGTCGCGGCCAGAGAACACAACGGCTGCTGAATCATTGCGCGCAGGTGTCGTCAACAGTCCCGCCAAGCCCACCGCGCCGGTCGTGGAGGTGCCAATTCCGGTGTGTGCTTTCGCCAGTGTGTACGCCCGTTCTATAGCGGCCTCATCTACGACCAGTACGTCGCCGCCGGTTTCTCGCATGCCTTTGGCTGCCTCCCACCAGTCATAGGTCTCATCGTCTAGAATTCCCGTTGCCGCACTCGCGAGAGTGCCGGCCCACGGCCACATAAATCTTGAGCGATGTCGCACCGCATCAGAGAGTTCGACACCTGATAAATGCTGCCAGCAACGCGCAAACGGTGCGCAGCCCGTAGCCTGGACCAGGATCAGCTTTGGCATATTCGCAATGACGCGGTGTCTGGCAGCGACAGCGAGCCCCTGCCAAACCGCGCTGGCAAGAGCGCCGCCGCCAACCTGAATAAACATAGCGGCCGGAGTGCCGCTGGTGGCGAAAGTTTCTGCCATTTCAAACGCCAAAGTTCGTCCGCCTTCGATCGCTAGGCCGTTTTCCGGGCCTTGCACGCTGAAGGGAATAGCACCGCTCCTAACCGCATGACGGAAACCGCGCATGCAAGGGTCTCCGGTCTCGCCCGGCCTGCGCTCGCAAACATTGATAGTTACGCCTAAGGCCTTGAGCTGCGTGACCACTGATAAATTGGCGTCCACCGGAATATAGGCATCGAGCGGCCATTCGGAGGCCCGCGCAACGACCGCAGCGGCCAGCGCAGCGTTGCCACATGACGCAATCGCGAGGCGACGCGTGCGCAATGCGTCGGCGGCCGGCTGTTTCGCAACTTCCAAGACCCGTAAGTACAACATCACGCCCATGAGGTGCCGCGCCTTATGAGATCCCGCTACATTCCCGGTCTCATCCTTGACCCGTAGCCGCGCGTTCGCAGCGATGGCCTTGGCCAGTGCGGGTTGCTGCAACATGGGCGTTACCCGAAAAGATCGTCCGTCAACGGCGAGCAACTGGCTTTCCAGCCTCGCCACGATCTCAATCCAGGCGTCGTCCGGGAGGCCTAAAAACCGACAAAGACGATAGGGTGAGAGCAGGGCGCGATAGCGCAGGAATGGATTGGCATCATTTCCGCTAACGAATTGGCCGCCATCCTGTACGGGTACGAGCACATGATCGGTGTCGTCGTTCTCACGCCCGGCGTTGGGGCATGCAAACGGGAAGTTACGCGCGATATCGACCGTCGCGTTGCAGCCGTGACAGACAAATGTCGACGCTGGCTCGGTCATGTGCCCAGCGCGGACGCAGCACCGCTACGTGCGTTGAGCTCAGCGATCATCGTATCCCAGGCTGGCACTAATTCCATCAACCCATCCCAATACGATTGCGTCAAGCGACCTGCGAACTCCTCGACCGAGACGCCCTGCTGTTCGACCCAGGTGAAGTATCCGAGGTTGAATATCCGTTTGCGGTCAATTTGATTGAGTTCAATCATGTTGTCGGTGGTCGTCGCGGCGAGCGAACGTCCCCAAGTATCGCCCGCCGCGATTAAGTCAAAACGGTTGCCAAAATAGCGGGCGGTCGCTTTGGCGATCTCGCTCTCATACAATTCGGCGCCGTCGGTAGCGACCGAAAGGACGACGTCCTCCGAGCGAAGGTCGTAATATTTTGCGATTTTGATTGCAGCCAGCAAGTTGCACAGACTTGATAGACCGAAATTACGAAATTTCGAAACGAGTTCGGCATCGAGACCGCATCGCTCGATCAGATATTCGCGACCTTGCTCGGTGTTAAACAACACAAATAACGTGTCGGTGGCGCGTTCGCTGACGGCAGCGACAACGTCCGTGTTCATGACGTTGTGGATGTAGGGTATGTGCTTGTCGCCAATGCCCTGGATATTATGTTCGCCGAACCCGTTGCACAGAAGCGTAGGACACTCTAGTGCCTCTACGGCAACGATTTTTGTGCCAAATTTCTGCTTTAAATGATCGCCGGCGGCCAATGTGCCAGCCGAGCCAGACGCCGAAACATAGGCGGCAAGTCGTGCATTTGAATGCGCTTTAGCAATATGACCGAACACTCGCTCCATCGCCGTCCCAGTGCAGACTCGGTGAATGAGATAGTTCCCAAACTCGCAGAACTGATTAAAAATAATGTTTACTGGATCGCGATCGAGCACAGCACAAGCATCGTAGATTTCCTTGACGTTACTCTCCGAGCCTGGCGTGCGGATAACGTCGGTGGGATCGACGACCCATTTCGCAAGCCATTCGAACCGTTCGCTGCTCATGTTTTCCGGTAGCACCGCCACACCGCGACAGCCGAGGATTCGCGAGATCGCCACCCCGCCACGGCAGAAATTCCCGGTCGAGGGCCAAACGGCGCGGTGGCGCGTTGGATCGAAACCACCACTCGCAATTTGCGGGATCAGGCAGCCATAAGCCGCCAGAACCTTATGCGCCCTAATCATCGGAAAGCGATTTCCGAGCAACATTACGATGCGCGCCTTTACGCCGGTTACCTGAGCAGGCAATTCGACAAAATCCGGCACGTCGGCGAAACCCTTGCGGGTGGCATCGTTAAACCAATGAACGCGGAATAGGTTAAGTGGGTCAGGCGCATCCGGATCGATCGTGCGCAATTTGTCGCGCACCGCGACTGATATCGTCGATGGGTTCTTCAACTGGGCGATCGTCGGCAATACGATTCCGGCCTTGCGGAAGCGGGTGGCCGTCCGGTTCAATACTTCGGGGTCGATCACGCTGCGTTCGAGTCCCAGGCGGGCCATTTCTAATTCCTCCTCGTAGCCCGCGTGCAGAGCGGTGCCAGTCTCGGCCGGCGAAAATATTTTTAGGCCGTTAAATAGCGATTGAATTGTGTCGCCACCATCTGCTCGCGTGCGGGCGATCCTTTCAGCAAACCGGTCGCTTGCGAGAAGCGAACGAGGCCGGCCAGCGATTCATCGGAAATCTCCGGTCGGTAGTAGGGTAGATCGCGCCTGACTACATCGGCAATTCGGCCGGCCTCAAGCGGTGGGAACAGCTTTTGTCCGACCTTTGTTGCCAAGCCAACGTCGCCGGCTAGTGCGCGCTGGGCGGCGACGACCGCACGCACCCCGGCCGCTACCATGTTCGGATCGCGAGCGATGATTTGGTCGCTCGTAACCAACGCAGGAAAGGTGTAGTGAAACGCTGCTTTCGGCCCGAGGCCACGGCGCACATCGAGTACGACCTTGCCGACGCCGCTGTGGATGGCATTCTGCGCACCCATGGCATTGGCCCAAAACCCGTCGATTAGGCGATCCTCAAGCGCTTTGGCGGCGGCGACGCCGAACGATACACCGCCTTCATATGCGCGGTTCACGTCGACAATCCTCACTTGGTCGCGTGCGACGTCGATGGCGTTCTCCGCCAGCAGATGCTTGAAGGTCAATTCCACCAACGGCGCGGCGCCGATGGTCCGACCCTTGACCGCAGTGATATCACCAGGCGTAACGTCGAGATCGGCTCGCATCACCAGCAGCCAATACATGCCCTGCGAGAGCGCGGCGAGGAGTTTGGCGCCCTTCCATTCCGGAAACGCCAGCAGCGCCACATGTGCGGGACCAGCTACGAAGTCGACTTCACCTTCTCGCAAGGCCTCGTAAGCCTTGTAGTTTGGGAAGATCAGCCGGTGCTGTGCGGCAAGTCCTTCCTTAGCGAACAAATCGAGAGCGATAGCAGCGATGGCCGGAAAATAGGAATTTGAGACAAGATCCGGCACTGCAACGTGCGCTATTTGCAAGACGACCTCGCTCAAACGTGCTGACGCTATTCGGCTACTTCGCGACGAAGCCCTGCACGTAAACGTCGTTGGCCTTCACCTGTGACTTGAGTTTGAATGCGCCGTTGACGACGTCGATCGTGGCCTGAATTCCGGCAGGGTCGATCTCAGCGAGCGGTTTACCTTTGACTTGCGCCAATTCGGCGACCGCCTCGGTTTCGCCCTTGGCGACATCCGCTGTCACTTCCGGATGCCCCTTGTGCATGATTGCACCGGCTCCGGCCGGATCGGCAATTGCCGATTTCAGTCCCTTGATTGTGGCTGCAACAAAGCGTTTGACCAGGTCGGGATTGGACTTGATCGTCTCCTCGGTAGCGATGATGCCGTTGCCGTAGTAGCTGAGCCCGGGATCGGAGTAGGCGAAGCGCACCAGTTTCTTCGGCGCGGCTTGCGCGCGCAGCAGCGGTTCACCGACCGTAAACTGGCCGACGCAGGGCACCTTGCCGCTGGCGAGTAGGCCGGGCAGTGCGGAACTCGCCGCCACCACCCAATTGACCTTGGCGGCATCGATGCCAGCTGCTTTGGCAAAGGCCGGGAACATATCGGGGATTGACCCCCCGGCCGGATTGGCAACCGACTTGCCTTCGAGATCCTTTGGCGTCTTCAGCCCCGCTTCTTCGGCACAGAAGATCGCTTGCGGCGGGCGTGCATAGACCACCGCCACCAATTTAACCGGGATACTGTCGTTGGCCCGCGCGAGTATCAGCGACCCGGCGTCGGCGAAGCCGAAATTTGCGTTGCCTGCCGCAACCTGGCGGATCGCATCGACCGAACCCTTGCCGCCGACGATCTTCACGTCGAGACCGGCATCCTTGTAATAGCCCTTATCGAGCGCCACGAAAAAGTAAGCGTGACGACCGTTGTATCCAAAGTCGGTAATCAGTGTGACGGCGTCGGCGGCTCGAGCGCTTTGCGGCATAGCAGTGGCAGCGAATGCGATTGTCACCAGCAAAGCCGTGCGACAGACCGTCCCAATTTTGCTCATCGATAATCCTCCAGCATCACCGCGCCAATGGGCAGCGTCGCGCGGGCATACCTTGACCCCACGCTGGAAATCGTATGATTTAGTATACAAAATTGCAAACCCAGGCCGGCCGGTTTCCGGCGGCATCAGCCGGTTTTGACTTGGGGTCCGGTCGGCGCCCAGTCAGGAATATTCAGATGTCGGCGATACCCCTTCGAAATGCAGTGACCTGGGATCGCACCGATCCGCGCGCGGCGCGCGTTGCGATCCGTTCGAGTGGCTATACGGGCTATACCGCGGCCATCGCGGCCGGCTATGTGCAGGCCAATATCTGTATCCTGCCGCGCGATTGGAGCAGCGACTTCTTGCTCTATTGCCAGCGCAATCCCAAGCCATGCCCGCTGATCGCGCGTTCGGAGGCGGGCGATCCGCGACTGCCGACGCTGGCCGAAGACCTCGATATTCGCACCGATATTCCGCGTTATCATATTTTTCGTGACGGTGAATTTGCGGAGGAGGTCAGCGACATCAGCGAGTATTGGCGCGAGGACCTGGTAACCTTCGCGCTTGGATGTTCGTTCTCATTTGAAGAGGCCATGCTGGAAGCCGGCCTGCGGCTGAAATTCCTTGAGCGCAACAGCGTCGCCGGCGTCTATGTGACGAATGTCGATACAATTCCGGCCGGCCCTTTTTGCGGTCCATTGTTGGTGACGATGCGCGCGTTCAAGCCGGCCGACGCAATTCGCGCGATACAGATCACCTCGCGCTTTCCCAACGTGCATGGCGCACCAGTCCATATTGGCGACCCTGCAACGATCGGCGTCGATCTCTCCAACCGCTACCAAAATGTCGGCGACGGGGAGGTGGGTGTGGGCGAGATACCGGTGTTCTGGGCGTGCGGATTGACGCCACAGTTCGCGGTGAAGAAGCGCCAAGCCCCCGCTCTGCATCACCCACGCGCCTTCCTCGATGTTGATTACGGATATACGCAACGCGAGCCTCGCGGTGCTCTGACGGTGACCCGCGATTTCGAACGGCCGGGCCGATCCGAGGCATTGGGCACCCGCGGAATGGCAGCAACATCGCATCCCTCGGCGACGCTCGTTGCCCTTGACGTGCTGCGCAGAGGTGGCAACGCCATCGACGCGGCGGTCGCAGCGATGGCGCTCCTCAGCGTCGTCGAGCCGACGCAGACCGGTATCGGTGGTGATTGCTTTGCCCTGCTGATGCGGCGCGGTGAGGGCAAGGTCGTCGGCCTTAACGGCTCAGGCTGGGCACCAAGGGCCGCCACGATTGATTTTTATGAAGGCCACGGCATTGTCGCGATCGAGACGGAAAGCGCGCATGCGGTTTCCATTCCCGGAGCAGTCGCGTCCTGGGCCCAGCTGGTGGCCGATCACGGCACGATGCAGCTTGGCGTCTTGCTAGGCCCTGCAATTGAAGCAGCCGATCAGGGTTATCCCGTCACCGAACGCGTCGCCCGCGATTGGGCCAAGCAGGTTAACAAGCTCAGGCGCAATCCCGCCGCGGCGAAGGCGTTCCTGTTCGATGGCGCAGCCCCCCAGCCAGGCACCATTCACCGTCAGCCGGAGCTTGCGGCCGCGTTGCGCAGCATTTCTGCCGAAGGTCCTTCCGCTTTCTATCGCGGCTGGATTGCGCGCGACATGGTGGAAACTTTGAGTGCGCTTGGCGGCCTGCATACCCTCGACGACTTCGCCAGCTTTGCGCCGGAATATGTCGATCCGATCAGCGTGAGCTATCGCGACTATCGTTTGTGGGAATGCCCACCCAACGCCCAAGGTGTGGCGCCACTGATGATGGCGAAGGCGCTGGAAGGCTTCGATCCTACCGCGTGGCGATGCGATTCAGTCGAACGCATTCACGTCATGGCGGAACTCGGCCGGCAGGCTTTCGCAGATCGCGACTGCTTTGTCGGTGACCCGCGCATCGGCGGCCTGCCGGCCGAAGCGCTGATTGCGGACGCACGCGCGGCGCAAATGCGAGCCCGGGTCAAGCTTCATGGCCGGATCCAAGATCTTGTGCCGGTGCCGCTGCCCGAACACCGTGACACGTCGTTTCTCGCGGTCGTCGACAAGGACCGCAATACAATTGCGCTGATCAATTCCATTTTCGACGATTTTGGCTGCGGAATCGTTAGTCCAGGTTCGGGCGTTATCTTCCATAACCGCGCAAGTGGCTTCGTGCTGACACGCGGCCATCCGAACGCGATCGCGCCGCGAAAGCGGCCGCTCAACACAATCATTCCGGCGCTGCTAACGCGAAATGGCAGGGCGGTAATGCCATTTGGCGTCACTGGCGGACATTTTCAGCCATTCGGCCAGATCCAGATCATGACGAACATCCTCGACTTCGGCATGGGCGTTCAGGAATTGATCGACCAGCCGCGCATTTTTGCACGCGGCGATCAGTTCAGCGTCGAGGGCACGGTGCCTACGGCGGTGCTCGATGGACTTCGCAAACTGGGCCACAATGTTACCCGCGCAGAAAATCCGTTGGGTACGGCACAGGCGGTATGGATCGATTGGGAGCGTGGACTCCTCCACGGCGGCGCGGACGGCCGGCGCGACGGCATTGCACTAGGATGGTAGGTTGGCACAATGAGTGACACCCAGATCCTGGCGGATACAGTCTGCGGCGACATCGACGCGGCCCGCGGCGAGCTCGTCGGCTTGTGCGACAAGTTGGTCGCAGTGCCGAGCGTCAATCCGCCGGGTCGGACTGCGGAAGTGGCTGCAGTCGTACGAACCTATCTTTCCGGACATGGCTTAACGACGGAAACTGTCAAGGCCGATGACGAAGCGCCCAACGTGGTCGCCCAAGTGGACGGGCAATCCTCCGGGCGCCACGTCGTTTTCAACGCTCACATGGATACAATGGAAGCGGGTAGCGAATCCGCCTGGTCGGTTCCTGTCTTCAAGCTGAGCAAGGCCGATGGCCGGCTCTACGGCCTCGGCATGGGAAACATGAAAGGCGCGTTGGCGGCGATGTGTCTCGCGACCACAGTGCTGTATCGCCGGCGTAATGCGTGGTCGGGCCGGCTTTCGATGACCGCGGTCTCCGACGAGGTGATGTTCGGCGAGCGCGGGGCCGTGCTCCTTTTGAAAAGCCGGCCCGACCTGTCAGGCGACTTCATGATCAGCGGTGAGGGCCCCGGGTTCATGGATTTTGCCGTCGCCGAGAAGGGCTTGCTGTGGATCGATATCGAAGTGAAAGGCCCGGCTGGCCATTCCTCGCGCGCGCTTGCAGGAAGCACTGCTGTCATGAAGCTCGCCGCCCTGCTGGCGCGTCTGGATGCCATTAACGAACTCTATGCCACCCCGCCGGCAGAACTGAAGGGCATCACCGGCGGCGATGGCAATCTCGGCCTGCGCGTTTCGCTGAATGCGGGCAATCTCGCCGCTGGAACCGTACGCAGTCAGATCGCGACCGATGCGCGCTCGCAACTCGATATCCGGCTACCGCCGGGAATTTCCACAAAGGATATTGAGAAGCGCATAAGAGACGCCTGCGCCGGTGACCCAGACATCAGTGTTGCCATCACCAAGGCTTGGGACGCCAATTGGGCGGCGCTGCAAAATCCACTGGTGGTGGAGCTTGCTGCTGCGGTGAAGACAGTGCGCGGGAAAAAGCCAAATTACGTCGTGCGCCTGCCCGGCAGCGATGCGAGGCGTTGGCGCGACCTTGGCGTACCGGCCGTTTGCTACGGCCCGCAGCCGACACTCTCGGCCGGCATCGATGACTATGCCAACGAGCAGGACATCGTGGACTGCGCCAAGATTTACGCACGTACCGCGCTCAAGTTGATGAGCCTCGGCGGCTAGAGCGTCGCCTGTACCAGCAGTGACAGTGCGCGCGCGGCTTCCCGTGTGGTGTTGAACACCGGCACATCGGCCCCTTCCAATTCCGCAACCCATCGGGCGCGAGCACTACCGCCGTAGATTGCGACCGTCACCGGCTTGTCATAGGTCTTGCGCAACCGCTTCATAAGTTCGCCAAACCCCGCAAAGTCCGCGTTGGCCGGCGCCAGTAGTGTGCATAGCACGAGGTCGACGTTGGGATCGGCAAAGATCGAGGTGAGCCCCACTTCGTGCGCTTCTTTGGGGCCTTTCACGTCGATGCCGATCCAGAAATCAAACGGATTTGCCGGCTCGAGCCAGTCCGGCAGGATCGTGCGCATTGTGGCGATCGTGCCGGTTTCAAACGCGGCGAGTTCGAGGCCGCCACGCACCGCAAGGTCGGTGGAAATTACGCCTAGCGCGCCGCTGGTGGTGGCGATGCCGACGCGTTTGCCCTTGGGCTTCGGTAACATGGCAAGCGCGCGCAACGCATTGAGAAAATCAGCTTCATCCTCAGCGCGGGCTATACCGTACTGGCGCAGCCCGTCATCGAGTATTCTGTCATCCGTGGCAAGCGATCCAGTGTGCGAAGCGGAAGCTCGCGCGCCCTCCTTGGTCTGGCCCGGCTTAAGAAGTACGATCGGCTTGGTTTTGCGAACTTCGCGCGCTATTTCTAGGAACAGCCGCGGTTCGCGGACGCTTTCGATGTATAAGCCGACGACTTTGGTCGCAGGATCGTTTTTGATGAAATTCAGAAAGTCAACTTCATCGACGCCGATCTTGTTACCGACATCGATGCTTTTCGACACCGGTAGGCGCTGGGTTTCCGCGCTCATCACATGCAGCATAACTGCGCCGGTAAAGATCCCGGTCTGAGTGAAGAACGAGACGCCGCCTTTTTCCCAACGCGGAAAATTGACGAAGCTTCCCATCATGCCGCACTCAACATTGACCATGCCGATCGTGTTTGGGCCGGCCATCAGAAGGCCAGACTGATCGGCGATCTTGCGCAAGACGTCCTCGTCGGTGCGGCCCTTTTCGCTCGCCTCGGAGAAGCCGGCCGTGATGATGCAGGCAGAACGCGCCTTGGCATCCACGCACTGCTTGATGGCGTCCGCGACATGCGCCTGCGGCAATACGACGTAGACGAGATCGATGGCTTCCGGCGCGTCGGCAAGCGCTGGATAAGCTTTGTAACCCATGATCTCGGCGGCGCCGCGATTGATCGGGTAGAGCGGTCCTTTAAAGCCACCATTGGCGAGATTGGCGAACAATACGCCACCCGACTTGGTTGGGTTTGACGAGGCGCCGATGACCGCGATCGAGCGTGGCGCTATGAGCGGCGTAATGTCTCGCATTTCTAACTCCCAGAACGAAGTAGTATCAACGCATCGAGCGCGACCACGCCGTGCTCGGTTGCGATTAGGGGATTAATCTCGATCTCGGCAATTCCGGTTGCGAGATCACTATGCGCACCAAATTCCGAAAGCGCCCTGATCGCGGCCTTTAAGCGGCCGCGGTCCGCCGGCCGGTCGCCGCGGATACCGCCGAGCGCGCGGGCGACCAGCGTCTCTGCCAGCAGTCCGTCGATGTCCGGCTCGCTCAGCGGCGCCAGGCGAAACGACACCTGGCCGAGCAGTTCGACAAAAATTCCGCCGAGGCCGAACATCACCAATGCTCCGAACGCCGGATCGAGCCGCAAACTGAGGATCCATTCAAGTTTGGCGGGCCGAAAGGCTTCGATCAAAAATCCATCCAAAGCAATGTCAGGGCGCGCGCGCCGCACGCGCTCGGCGATCAGATCGCACGCGGCAGCGGCATCCGCCGGTGTTGTAACCGGCAGCACGATGCCGCCGGCGTCGGTCTTGTGCGTAAGGACGCGTGACACTGCCTTGACCACCACCGGACAGCCTACTTTCTCGGCCGCCTCAACCGCCGAAGCGGCCGATCTGATCACTAGCCCTGCGGGAACGGGGATGCCGAGCTCGCGCAGCAGCGACTTTGATTCAGGCTCGGACAGCGCTGCGTGGCCCTGCGCTCTCGCGCTCGCTATCAGGGCGGCGATGTCCGCAGGTGGTGGGGGCGTCAGCATCGGGCTGCCGAGAGCGGAGGTTAATGCGCGACGCGCAAGATAACCTTGCCGAACTGTTTGGCCAATTCGAGGTAGCGATGCGCCTCCGCGGCCTCGCTCAAGGGAAACACGCGATCGATCACTGTTTTTAGCTTTCCGTTGGCGAGCAGTGGCATCATGACTTCGAGGTCATGCTTGGTCGCGCTGTTCGAGCCAATGATCTGAAGCTCCTTATGGAAAACATAATTTACTGCGATCGTGCATTCGTAGGACTTCGTGCCGCCGACGGTGATCAGGCGGCCGCCGCGGGTCAGGCAGCGGATCGACTTGTCGAGAAAATCACCACCAACATGCTCGACAACCACGTCAACACCCCGCTTGTTGGTGCGCTTCATGATTTCGTCTACGAAATCGGCCTCGTTGTAGTTGATCGTCTCGTCAGCATTGAGTTCCTTGGCTTTCTGCAATTTCCAGTCAGCGCTTGAAGTTGTGTAGACATAGGCGCCGGCCAACTTGCAGATTTGAATTGCGGCCATGCTTACTCCCGAACTCGCCGAATTGACGAGCACAGTTTCGCCCGCCTGCAACCGACCGCGATCAATCAGCATGTGCCACGCCGTGCCGAAAGCATTGGGAAAAGCGGCGGCAGATTCGTAGCTCACGTTCGGTGGCAGTGCGATTAGATGATCGGCAGGTAGTCTGACATATTCCGCATAGGCCCCGTGCTCGTGCGCGCCCAGGTACCGATAGTCGCGCGCACAACGGTTATGATTGCCGGCCATGCACTGTTCACAGCGGCCGCAGGGCAGAATCCACCAGCTGGTGACCCGCGTGCCGAGTGGGAAGTCGCAGGTGGTCTCCGGCCCGAGCGCGACCAGTTCGCCGCCGAAATCGCCCCCCAGGATATGCGGAAACTTACCCTTGTTCGGCTTGTAACGGCCGGCGCGTGCCATTAGGTCGTATCCATTCAGGCCGACAGCATGGACTTTGACCAGTGCCTCACCGCGGCGCGGCTGCGGAACAGGAAAGTCTTTGTAGAGAAGGACTTCGGGGCCACCATACTTCTCGAAAATCGCCGCTTTCATACTTTCAGGAAGCAATTTTTCCTCCACTCCATAACTGCCGACGTACTCGTACAATAGCTGGCGGCGGGCCACCCTTGATCGAGCGCGTAACGATGGCATCAGATGCCAGCGGGTTCGCGCACGCCGCGGTAGTGGGTCGCACCTAAGGGTCAGCTTTGCGTTGTTAGCGTGCCGATAATTTGTATACTAAATTCAATCGAATTCAACAGGCCGGGAAAGACTGGCGCGGCCTTGTGGTGGGGACAAAATCCTGTGTCTGTCGATGCTGCCATTGCTCGTGCTGTCGCGGATTGTGAGTGTGCGGATGCACAATGTTAAAAATCAAGATTGAAAACCTTTCAAAAATCTATAATTCGCGCAGCGGCCCAATTACCGCACTCGAAGACGTCAATCTCGACATCGAACCGAACGAATTCATCACGCTCGTCGGGCCTTCTGGTTGCGGCAAGTCGACCTTGCTGAAGATCATTGGCGCACTCATCCGTCCCTCCCGTGGCAGGCTGCTTTTCGACAGCCAACCGCTGCTGCAGCCAACGAAAGACGTCGGCATTGTATTTCAGGAGCCAGTATTGCTGCCCTGGCGCTCTGCACTCGACAATGTATTGCTGCCGGCTGAAATCCTCGGCCTCGATATCGGCACAAGCCGTCCACGTGCAATGGAGCTACTGAATTTGGTCGGATTGAAAGGCTTTGAGTCGAGTTCCCCGCGCGAGCTTTCGGGCGGCATGCAGCAGCGGGTCGCGCTCAGCCGAGCTCTGATTCACAATCCCTCAGTCCTCCTCATGGACGAGCCGTTTGCGGCGCTTGACGCCATGACGCGTGAAGAATTGGGCTTCGAGCTGCTACGTATTTGGGACACACACAAGAAAACGGTCATCTTCGTGACGCACAACATCGTCGAAGCAATCTTGCTTGCCGATCGCGTAATAGCGATGTCGCCGCGGCCTGGCCGCATAGCCAAAAACCTGAAGATCGATCTGCCGCGACCACGCACGCTCGACATGGAGTTTACCCGAGAGTTCAAGGGCTATTCGGATGAGATCAGGTCGGTAATCTATCGCAGTGGGGTGGCTTTCGCATGACCACCGAGACGTCCGACGAGATTGAAGAGCTGGATCAGAGGAAATCGGCGATTGCTGCGGTTGTCGGGCCGACCGTCACGCTGCTGGCGCTGGTTGCGTTGTGGGAAGTACTGGCGCGATGGAGCGGTATTCCAAGCTGGCTGCTACCGGCGCCCAGCGCAATCGGTGAAGCGATGGTCGACTGGCGTGGCGAACTAACCTTGCATTTCATGGTCACGCTATACGAAGTTCTGGTCGGCTTCGCGCTTTCGATTGTGGTGAGCATTCCCCTAGCGGTCGCCGTAGTCTATTCACCCTTCTTGCAGAACACGATCTACCCGATCTTGCTGGCATTGCAATCGATGCCGAAGGTCGCCATCGCACCGCTGCTAGTGTTATGGATTGGCTTCGGCGCCCTCCCGAAAATTCTGGTCGTGTTTCTTGTCTGCTTCTTCCCGATCGTGGTTGCAACCGCATCGGGCTTATCGGCTGTGCCGCCGGCACTGATCGACCTGATTCGCTCGCTGTCGGCGACGTCGTACCAGACGTTTATAAAGATCAGATTCCCGACCGCACTTCCGCACATCTTCGTGGGCTTAAAGATCGCGATCACCTTTGCCGTCATCGGTGGGGTGATCGGAGAATTCGTGGGATCGGACCAAGGATTAGGCTACTTGATTTTGATTTCAACATCGCAGTCGCGCACCCCGCTCGCGTTCGGAGCACTGTTGCTGCTTACCATCATGAGTATCGTCCTCTACTATGCAGTCGAGCTCGTGGAACAGTTCGTCGTACCCTGGGCACCGAAGAACTAGGTTTGGAAACGTCCATGCACGGCGCCAAAGATAAAATTCGAAACGATCTGGCAGCTATCGACCTGTTCAAGGCTGAGGCTCCGGTTCAGAATGCGCGTGAATCGCTGGGCGATTTTGCGTATCGCGCGTTGCGAGACGCTATTCGCGCCGGCCGAATTCCATCCGGACCGCACATACGCGAGCTGGACGTGGCGCGGTGGCTAGGGATCAGCCGGACACCAGTCCGTGAAGCGTTTCACCGTATCATTACCGATGGCTTGCTGACCACCGGGCCGTGGAATGGCGCCACGGTTGCGGAACTCACGCGCAAGCAGATCGTAGATCTCTATGCGGTGCGCGAAACGCTCGAAGGCGCCGCCGCGGCGCTCGCCGCCAAAAACGCAACGGCGTCGGAGGTGCGGGCACTATTTGGAATCGCCGCGACCGAAGCCAAGGAAAAACGCGAGCCTGCCAAGCTGGTGGTGATCAACGCCAAATTGCACCAGATGATATATCGCGCCGCGCACAACCACTATTTGCTGCAATCGCTGACAACCATCGTCGATACACTCGGGCTCCTGCGTCATTCGACTTTCGTGCTGCCGGGTAGCATCGGTCTGGCGCGGCGCGAGCACATACAGATCATCCGCGCCATCCGCGACGGTGAAGCCAAGCGCGCCGAAATGCTGGCGCGGCGCCACGTGAGACGAGCGCTGGCGATGCGTCTGCAATTGCAAAATCGCAATGCCTGAATTTCCATCGATTTCTAACTCCCCATGTCCATGCGTCTAGGAGAGAGTAATGCCCAAGCCAGAACTTGAGTTTTTTCCGGTCGACACCATTCCCTGGGTGCCAGTCCCAGGGGCACCTCCCGGCCACTATCAGAAAATTCTTACCGAAGATCCGGACAAGATGTTCGTGACGCGGATGCTCAAAGTCGATCCCGGTTGCCGGAGCACGGAGACCTTTGTCCACGATTTCTGGGAAGAGGTCTATATCCTGGAAGGCAGCCAGTGGGATGGCGATCAGTTTTTCAAGAAGGGTATGTATGCCTGCCGGCCGCCGGGCATGAAGCACGGCCCGTATCGGACCGACGAAGGCGTCGTCACACTGGAAGTCCGCTACATGCGCTGAGCACGTACCGTGGTCCGCGGTGATTCCAAACGAGAGTTCTGCAATGGCGCCTTCAGATCGTGAAATCATAGCCAATGTGCCGCGCCTCCAGCGCTATATGGAGATGAACGACCTCGACGCGATAGCCGTACGCACGGGGGCGAACTTCACCTATCTTGCAGGGATCGCCTTGCCGGGGACGCTAGCGCGTCACCTCGACATCGCAAGCACAGTTCGCGGATTCATGCTGGTGTGGCCGCGCAAGGGCGAACCGGTCATCGTGCTCGATTCTTTTGCCGAGAAGGTTGTCTTGCGGGATTCCTGGATTACCAAGGCCGTGGTTTACAAGGCCTATGTCGAATCCCTTTATACGCGCGTGGCCAATGTTCTCGAGGACCTCAGTCTCGGTGGCGCACGTGTCGGTTTCGAGAAAGACGGCCTGAGCGCGGCTCATTGGGAGGAAATTCAGCGGGCTTTGCCAAAGCTGCAGATGATCGATTGCGCGCGCATGATGGACGAGGTTCGCTGGATCAAGACGCCCGGCGAGATTGCGCTTCAGAAAAAAGCCGCCGATATGCTCGACAGTGTCTTGTTCGAGGTATTCCCGACGATCCGCCCCCGCGAAAGCGAACGTGAGGTGCATGCCCGCATCGTCGAAAGCTGCTTGCGACATGGATTCGGTTGGGTACACGGGATACTAAATTCGAGCACTAATCCGGTCATGTATGGCGGGGAAAGCGATGTGAAATTCCAGAAAGGGGATTTTGTTCGCAATGACTATGTTGCTTATTTCAAGGGCTATGCCGGGCACCAGTCGCGCCTGGCCATCTTGGGTAAGCCGAGCCAGGAACAGCAGAAAGGATATGACCTGACCCGGGATATTCATCGGCGCACCATCGACAGCTGCACCGCCGGTCGCACAGCCGGAGAGATCTTTCAGTTCGTGGTAGATGAATTCAGAAAGCACGGGATCGAATATCCTGCGTCGCTAGTTGGGCATAGCATGGGCGCATGGTTCCACCAGCAGGAGCCAGTCCTTCGCAGTGGCAACGAAACTGTGCTGGAAGACGGCATGATTCTCGCTATCGAGCCCCAGCGTCTGCACTGGCACATTCAAGACCTGATCGTGGTCGAACAGAACAAGCCCCGGCTCCTATCCGACAAATTTCCGATCGATCAGCCCTTTATCATCGACTAAGCATTTCAAACGTTGGCCGAAAATGTCTGCGGCGGCTGTCTGCGTAGACAGTCGCCGCAGACGATCCCATACATGCAGTGTTACTTCGGCACGAAGCCGGGTGCGAAGATGTCGTTTGCCTTAACAGTGCTTTTGAGGGGATAGGCTGCGCTAATGATGTCGATCGTGCGTTGCAGGCGCGCCGAATCGATGGCGCCGAGCGGCGCGCCGGCGACGGTAGCCAACTGGCCGACCTTTACGGTTTCGGCGCTGGCGACGCCTTCATCAACCTCGCGATGGTACTTGTGCATGATCTCGCCGGCTTCCTTCGGATTCGCCATGGCATCTTTCAGTCCGTGCAGTGTGGCGGCGATGAATTTGCGGACCAAGTCAGGATTCGATTGCAGCGTGCTTTCCATTGTGACCAGGCCCGATCCGTAATAGTCGAGGCCCACGTCGGAATAGGCAAGTTGAACGATGTCTTTCGGCTCGGCGGCTTTCCTAAGCAGCGGCTCGCCTACCGTGTATTGGCCGATGCCATCGACGCGTCCCAGCGACAGCATTCCGGGCAGAGCGTCGCTGCCGGCGATAACCCAAGTCACCTTGGATGCATCAATGCCAGCGGCCTTGGCATAAGCGCCGAACATCTTCGGCATCGCGCTGAACGCGGTATCGGCAAGTTTCTTGCCCTCAAGATCCTTCGGCTTAGTAATACCGGACTCTTTCAACACGTAAATTGCGTGCGGTGGCTTGGCGTAAATTACTGAGACGAGCTTGACTGGGATGCCATCATTGGCCTTAGCAAAGATCACCGCAGAGGTGTCGGCAAAACCAATCTGAGCGGTGCCAGAAGCAACCTGCTTGACCGCATCGGTCGAGCCCTGACCGCGCACGATCTTAACGTCGAGACCCGCAGCTTTGTAGTAGCCCTTGTCAAGTGCAACGTAGTAATAAGCGTGGCGTCCGTTGAAACCAAAGTCGGTAACAAAGGTCACGTTGTCTGCGGCAACAGCGCTTTGACAACATGCAAAACTTACTACCGACCCGACGATCGCAACTCGCGTGAAGACGCGCAGATTGATCATATTGTACGCTCCTTGCGCATAAGTTGAATATTTAACCAACACTCGGGCAGCGTCCGCACTCTTGTTCGCGCGGTGGCAGCCACTTTAGTATACAAACAAATCGAGGGAAAGACTCACGGTTGCGAACGCCGAGATTGACCCTGCATCGCGCACAAAATATGCAAGCGCAGCGGTCACCTACGGTCGCCTTGCCCTTCAGGCTGACCGCAACGAAAACCCTGTTATTGATTTCGACTTGCCGCCCAAGGACAACGACGAAAAACCGAAGCCGTAGATCCCCAGCAGTTCGGCCGCATCGGGCGTCCCGGTCTAACCGTGCGCGTTTTGGATCACATCCCGAGGATGCCAGCGCTCGTTGAGAGAAAGTGAACGTCGGCCGGACTGTGGACAACCGACTGGGCAAAATTTGCATCAATAAAATTTCACTGCGCAAAGCCCTGCGTGCGTTGCGCAATCGGATTCGCAGAATGACACGTTATGGAACTGAAGCTCGATTACGTCAGCCGATTTTCGTCCGAGTCACGACCGATCGGCGTGTCGGGACTGCGGTGGTCGGTTCGTTGCGTTGATCGGCCGATTCCGTTGCACTTGGGACAATAAAAATAGCGCACGACCAAATTCGGTTCGAGCCGTATCGATCGATACCAAATCATGACGGCGTCGCAAGTAATGCAGACGGGCGGATTGAGGGGCGTAACAGAATGCATTTGAAATTCGGCCAATCCCACGCGCGGAATATACGCTTCTCGCTTCGCTGGTAGCCAATGATAGAATTTTGCGCTGATGCGACTGCAGTGTCCAGTCGAATTGATCGGTGCATACCGGCGCGCATCTCGAGAAGAGATTGTCCGCTGTAAAATTTCGTTTGGTGATGTTTTATACATCTGATGTTTTATACATCTACTGATGTTTCGTACATCTAGCGATGAGTCGTCCATTGCGTTAACATCAGCAACGAAGCGGACGAACACGCTGGCGAGCGTGAATGAGCATGTCGCTACCACCCGAGCCAAAGTCGGCGTGTCTGATCTGCTCCGTGGGAACCACAAACGAGCTACTAACGCCGCGCCGCTACTTCGTTCATCGTTGCGAGCGCTGCGGCAGTACCATCACTGTCGCGCGGTCGCCGTGCGCGGGTACATCGGGGCTGCAAAAGATCGTCCGTTAAAGGGAGGTCATCCATGACAACGCAGAGCAATCAAAACCCTGGTTCCGGGTATTTCCAAAGTGTGGGCGGACAACTCATGGCCGTCGGCATTGCCGCCGTCGCGCTCGTGGTGCTTTCCTTCGTGGCTTTTTGGTAGTCAAGAATCGGCTGTCGCGGGCGCTCAATTCTGGTGCATGCGCTTGGTCGCAGGCGATGATGTTTTTTGCGTCTGATGTGATGC
>CAWHPN010000017.1:0-20898 GCA_963831275.1 uncultured Alphaproteobacteria bacterium
TGACAGCACAGGATCTCGCTGATTGAGGTGTAAAGTCACACCGTCGATGATGACGTGTGGGGGAATGATTTTTAGCAGAACCGAATTCACGAGCCTTCTGAGCGGTGGCGGTCTAAACAGGACGCTGTACACAACTTCGGGGACCCTTGCCGGCAGGGCCCTAGCCAGGAATCGCAATATCCTCAAGACCATAAGTTCAACTTCCAGCACAGGCCTATTCCAGCTGCTGTTGTGTCTCTTCTCTCACCATTTCCAAAATCATATCGCGGAAAGATGTCTGCGGACGCCAACCTGTCAGGGATTCGAGCAAAGTAGTATTGCCTTGTAGAACATTGGTACGTAGTTTTTTCGTCAGGCTCGAATCTATTCTACGTGTGCGGCCCAATCTAACCCCAGAGATTCAAAGGCGATTTGTACGAATTCACGCACAGAATGCACGGCCCCACTCGCTATCATGAGTCCGCCGGCTCGTCGAGCTGCAGAATTCGCCATCGCATCAACATAGTCCGGCGCATAACCCCAATCAATCACTGAATCAAGATCACCGAGAATTAATTTGTTCTGAATCCTTCTGCTGATCCTGACGGCCGCACGGACTATTTTTCGCGAAACAAAGCCTGTGGAACGACGCGGCGATTCATGATTGTAAAGAATGCCAACGCTGCAGAAAACTCTTCGCTGCTGTCTATAGTGGCGGCAGAGAAGCAAGCCGGCTGTTTTGGAAATGCCGTAAGCGCAATCGTGTGACTTTTCCTCCCGGCGACATCGACGCCATCGAACTTCACCGTTCCGGCGCGAGGTTGCACAACACCCATCAGGCTCTTGAGCGTCGTGCTTTTCCCGGCGCCATTGCGGCCAAGCAGCGCCACCACTTCATTCTGTTCGACGCGGAAAGAGACGTCGAAGAGGATATGGAAATCCCCATAAAAGCTATTGAGACCATTGACCTCGAGAAGGCTCATGCTGCCATTATCCCGCCGAGATAAGCTTCCTGCACGGCTGCGTTGCCCTTGATCTCTCCAGGCGTGCCTTCGACCAGCACGCGGCCTTCCTGCAGGACGGTCACACGTCCGACCAATTCGAACAGCGAATCCATATCGTGATCGATCACGATCATGGTACGGCCTCGGCTGATCGACTTCAGCAGCTTCACGGTTTCCACGCGCTCGCGTGGGCTCATTCCGGCCAGCGGTTCGTCGAGCAACAACAGGCTTGGACTGGTCGCAAGCGCGAGACCGATCTCGAGCCTCCGCTTTTCGCCGTAGGCAAGTTGCGAAACAGGCGTGTCGGGACGCTCGGTGAGATTTACCAGGTCCAGCGTATGCTCAACCTGCTCACGCAAACCGGCAATTGCCGACTGGCTGCGCAGCATGTCGAGGCGGAACTTGCCTCTTAGTTCGGCCAATGCAGCAATCGTCAAATTCTCGCGTACCGTAAGACGCGTGAACAGCTGGTTGACCTGGTAGCTTTTTGTCAGGCCCAGCTGACAGACGTCGGTTACGTTCATGCCGGTGATGTCGCGGCCCTCGAATATGATAGTGCCGGAGGTCGGCGGAATTTCACAGGTAAGCATCTTGAAGAACGTGGTCTTACCCGCGCCGTTTGGACCGATCACGCCGCGCAGCTCGCCGTGATAGACGGTGAAATCGATCTCACTGTTGGCAACCAGGCCGCCATAACGTTTGGTCAGACCGCTGGCTTGCAAAATTGGACCGGAAAAACTGCCGGCCATGTGGTCGCGCACCGACATTGGAGCCACTATCGGTTCGCCGACGAGCGCCGCTTGGGCTGCCTTTTGCTCTTCCTCGGCGGTCAGGCCCGATACCGGTTCCTCGTCCGCCTCGGGTTTTTGCAAGTCGGTGCGGGTCGCGAAACTGTACAGATCCTTGATGCCACCGATCAGGCCGTGTCGCAGGAAACAGACGAGCAGTACGAACACGATCCCGAGCACGAGCTTCCATGACGCGCCAAGGTGGAGCGTGGTCTGCAGGAAGTCGCTGAGATAGAGCCAGACGGTCGCGCCGACCAAGGGCCCGAACAATGTGCCGGCCCCGCCGATCGCAGTCTGCATCACGAGTTGCCCGGACGTCTCGAACATGAAGGCGTCCGGCGGCATGAATCCTTGCATCACGCCGAGTAGCCCGCCGGCAAATCCGGCATAAGCGGCCGCGACGACAAAAGCGGTCAGCTTGTAACCGTGGATGTTGTGGCCGACGGCAGCGGCGCGCAGCGGGTTGTCGCGGATCGCGCGAAGCACGGCTCCAACCGGGGACCGTACGATGCGCAGCGCAAGCACCGTACCGACGAAATACCAGAACGCGAGAAATGAGTAGAGCGTCCAATCGGTGTTAAAACGGATGGTGGTGAAGCCGAGATAAAGCGCCGGCGCGGGCACGCCCGGCAGCCCGTTTTCGCCGCCGGTGTAGGCCGAGAGTGGATTGAACTCGACGAAGAAGAAGACCTCCGCGATCGCCACGGTGATCATGGCAAAATAGATGCCGGTGCGCCGGAGCGCGATCAACCCGACGAGGTAGCCGACGACGGTCGCCACGATCGTGCCCGCGAACAGCGACGGGATCACGTAGGGAAAGTTCACGATCGTCAGCAGATAGGCCGCGACCATGCCGCCGGTGCCGAAGAATGCCGATTGGCCGAACGACAGGAGTCCGGTGAAACCGAACAAGATGTCGAAGCCGAGGCCAAACAGGCCCCAGACCAAGATGCGGTTGATCGTGGTTGGGGTGAACCCCAGATATGGCAAAATGAATGGCGCGGCGATCAGTCCGGCGGCAGTGAGCGTCTCGACAAGTAAGGGATGTTTCCTGAGCATCGGGGCGGGCTATTCGCGGCCTGCGGTGCCGAGCAGCCCGTATGGCCGCAGCACCAGGACGAGCGTCATCGCCACGAACAACATGACGTAGGCGTAGCCGGGGTTGAACATCGAGGTGATGGAGATGATCTCGCCGGCGATCAGTCCGCCGAGAATGGCACCGGGGAACGAGCCGACGCCGCCGATCACCACCACGACGAAGGTCTGCACCAGGATCGCCTCGCCGACATCGGGCGCGATCGAGACGACCGGCGCGTTGACGATACCGGCAAAGCCCGCCGCCATCGCGCCGATGCCGAACACCAGCATGAAGACTTTGTAGACGTCGATCCCGAGCGAATCGACCATCACAGAATCCTCGATGCCGGCCCGTACGATCATGCCGATGCGCGTGCGATAGAGCACGATATAGAGGACGAGCAGCGCGACCGCGACGATGCCGAGGAGCGCGAGGCGATACGTCGGGTAGAACATGAAGCCGAGCGGGACAATTCCGACGAGCCCCGCCGGCGGCGGCACAGTATGCGACAGGCTGCCGAAGAAGAAACGCACCCCCTCGACGAACACGATGCCGAGGCCGAATGTGACCAGAAGCTGGTCCTCATGCGGGCGGGTGTAGAAGTAGCGAATGACGCCGCGCTCGATGACCACGCCGACGATCATGACGAACAGGGTGCCCGCAAAAACTGCGACGATGAAGGAGTCGGTGTAGGTGTATGCAACCCAGCCGGCATAGCCGCCGAGCATGAACAACGCGCCATGCGCGAGGTTTAGGACTCCGAGCGTGCCGTAAATGATAGTGAGGCCCGAGCTGATGAGCGCGAGCAGCGCCCCCAGCACCAAGCCGTTAAAACACTGCGATACGAAATTCGCCCAATTGACCATGATTGCGTCGTCCGTCGCCCGTTTTCGCGCACCCTCTCCGTTCGCCCCCGCGAAAGCGGGGACCCAGGGTACCTGGTTATAGCGCGAATATATCGCCCTGGATTCCCGCTTGCGCGGGAATGAACGGAGCTAGCGGTGCGTCTCCGGCCTTGTCAGGTGTAGTCGCCGAGGTTGCAGCCGAACGCGTCGGGCTTCTGCATCAGCGGCAGGCCGGGGACGACTTCGAGGACTTCCCAGTAATCCTCCTTGTTCTTCATCGCCTTGGGCGCCTTGCCCTTGACGATGACGACCGGGCGGACGAGCTGGTGGTCTTCCTTGCGGAAATACACTTCGCCGACGGTCGAGTCGAACTTCTCGCCCTTCTCGTACTGCTTGATGACGTCCGGCGGATAGAACGAGCCGGCTTCCGACACCATGCGCGCCCAGATGGCGAACGACATGTAGGCGTTGTTGGCGCCCCACTCCGGCTTGTAGCCGTACTTCTTGTCGAACGCCTCGACAAACATCTTGGCGAGCGGATACTTGTTCTCCAGCGTCCACCAGAAGTCGGTGGCGGCGTACACGTTTTCCATCAGCTCGGCGCCCGTTTCCTTGGCTAGGAACGGAATCTGGTACGGGATCACCATCTGCATCTTCGGCGTGACGCCGAACTGCTTGCACTGCTGCACCGACAGCACGGCGTCGCGGCCCCAGTTGACGTTGATGATTACGTCGGCGCCCGAGTTGGCAATGTTGGTGATGTACTGGCTGAAGTCCTGCGTGCCGAGCGGAGAGACTTGGTTGGTCACCTGCGTCCAGCCGCCGTTCTTGGTGAGGTAGTCGTTGACCGACTTCGTCACCGTATGTCCGTAAGTGTAGTCCGGCGTCATGAACGCCGCCTTCTTGCCCTTGCCGTAGGCCTTCACCAGCACCGGGCCGATCGCGTTCGCCGCGGTCTCGCCGTAGAAGTTCTGGCGGAAGCCGTAGCGCACGCAGTCTTTTCCTGTGGTGTCGTTCGAACCCGAAATGCCGGTGACGTACAGCACCTTCTCGCGCTGAGCGAACTTGTTGAGCGCAACGGCAACCGCGCTCGAGGTGGAACCGGTCATCAGGATGATCTTGTTCTGGTTGATGAAGGTCTGGATCTCCTGCACGGCCTGGTTCGGCTTGGCGGCCGAGTCAGCAGAGAGAAGGTTGACCTTCTTGCCGAGCAGGCCCTTGGTCACCTTCGGCGCGATCTTCTTGAGCAGCGGATCGCCACTGTTGATGTGGTCGACGGCGAGCTGCCAGCCCTTGAGCTCATCTTCGCCCTGCACCGCATAGGTGCCGGTGCGCGGCACGGCGGCGGCGACATTGACGGTGTCGCCCTTCGAGCCATCCGGGAAAGTACCGAGCGCCGGATGATCGCCGACCGCAAACGCCGGAAGCGTGAAAGCCTGCGGCAGCAGCGTGCCGCCGGCGAGGCCGGCGCCCGCCTGCAATATTGTCCGACGCGAGAGCGCGCCGGGTTTCTGAGTGAGTGACATTTTTTAGTTCCTCCCGTTAAAACGAAATTCGAGTCGCCCCCGAATTTTTGTGCGAACTTTTATTATCGTTGCTCCACCGCCATGCACCGAGTTCCGCGTGCAAAGGATGCAAGATGCCCAATACCATTTTCTGAATGGCATTGCCGACTGTGATCGGTTTTCCGTCAATGCCACTTTCGTCGATGAGACAGTGACAACCTGTTTTGCCGGCGCTCACATTTTTTGCCCCGCATTTCCGGCGCTAAAAGCGCGGCAATTTCTTCTGGTGGCATCTGGGTTTAAATACGATAGAATTACTAAATCAAAGGATTGCATCAACCAATTAAGCGGTGCGTCGCTTGACGAGGGGCGCTCTGTTTACAGCGCCAGATCGCCCAGAATAGGGTGCGAGAAATAATGATGAGGACGGGCAGATGCTAGAGAAACTGGAATTCATGATCGCGCTTGCACGCGAGCAGCATTTCGGTCGCGCTGCCGAAAGTTGCGGCGTCGCGCAGCCAACATTGTCGCTTGGCATTCAAAGTCTTGAACAGATGCTCAATACCCCGCTGGTAAAGCGGGCTTCGCGCTTTCAGGGCTTCACGCCGGAAGGCGAACGCGTCCTGGTGTGGGCGCACCGGTTGGTCGGCGATGCGCGCGCGATGCGGCAGGATCTTCTCGGGCTGAAAAGCGGAACTGAGACGCATTTGCGCATCGCTGCGATTCCGTCCGCCATGCCGCTGGTCGCGAAACTTACAGTTCCCCTTCAGATTCGTCATCCGAACGTTCGGTTCACTGTGCTGGGTCGGACTTCGAGCGTACTGCTGAACATGTTGCGGCAGCGCGAAATTGAAGCCGGCGTCACCTATTTGAGCAACGAGCCGATCGGAGATGTCAGTGCCGTTCCGATTTATCGTGAAGAATACCTCTTGCTCACAACGCCCCAGGGCCCCCTCGGCGACGCAGATCGCGTCACGTGGTCGCAGGCGGGCGAAGCGCCGCTATGCCTGCTCGCGCGGGATATGCAAAGCCGGCGCATCGTGGACAGTATCCTCCGCCGCATCGGCGTCGAGCCGACGCCATTGATGGAAACCAACTCCCTGAGTGCACTCATTGCGCACGTCCGCGTTGGCCGCTGGGCAAGCATCGTTCCCAATTCCGCACTCGAGTCCGTCGAATTGACCGATACATTACGCGCTATCCCGCTTGTCGAGCCTGAGGTTTTTCATACCATCGGTCTTGTCGTCTCGGAGCGATTTCCCGTGCAGCCCGCGATCACATCGCTGATCGAGGAAGCGCGGGCGCGGGCGCCGCACGGATTGTTGCCAGCCGCCTGAGGCGCCGCCCGCCTGCCCACTCCACGGGGGGTCGATTGCTTTTCACAATAACAGGATTGCGTTTGCCTGCTTGATGGAGAAGGCGGGCGCATTTTTTGTTGGCACAGCGCGTGAGGTCAGTGGCTGACCGCGCGGCGTTAAAGATCCAAGGGGAGCAAACGGACAATGGCATTACTTTCGTTTCTCGACCGCGAGCACACGGTCGCAAAACCAGGCTTTAGCCGCTGGATGGTGCCGCCGGCTGCGCTCTGCGTACACCTGTGCATCGGGCAGGCTTACGCGCTCAGCGTATTCAATTTGCCGATGACGAAATTGATCGGCATCACGCAATCGGCCCCAGGCGACTGGAAGCTCACCGAGCTCGGCTGGATCTTCTCGATTGCAATGGTGTTCCTCGGTGGCTCGGCGGCGGTGTTTGGCCGCTGGGTTGAAGACGGCGGACCGCGCCGCGCGATGTTCACTGCGGCTCTTTGCTGGGCCGGCGGATTCTTCCTTTCGGCAATCGGCGTTTACACGCACACGCTTTGGCTCATCTACATTGGCTACGGTGTGCTCGGCGGTTGCGGCCTCGGCATCGGGTACATCTCGCCGGTCTCCACGCTCATCAAATGGTTTCCGGACCGGCCCGGAATGGCAACCGGGATGGCGATCATGGGTTTCGGCGGCGGCGCGTTCATCGCCTCACCGCTTTCGGTGTGGTTACTTGGTAAGTTCACCACGTCCACCCATATCGGCGTTGCCGAAACTTTCATCGTGATGGGTTGCATCTATTTCTTCTTCATGGTCGTTGGCTCGATCATTGTGCGCGTGCCGGCACCGAACTGGAAACCAGCAGGTTATGTTGCGCCTGCCACGGCCGCGCGACTGATCACCAGGAACGACGTCTTCGTCTACGATGCGCTCAAGACGCCGCAGTTCTGGCTGATCTGGTGGGTGCTCTGCCTCAACGTGACTGCCGGCATCGGCGTTCTCGGTCAGGCGTCCGCCATGAGCCAGGAAATGTTCCCCGGCCATATCACGCCGATCGCCGCGGCTGGCTTCGTCGGACTCATGAGCCTGTTCAACATGGGTGGTCGTTTCTTCTGGGCTTCGACCTCCGATTATATCGGACGGAGAAACACCTACTTTGTGTTCATGGTGCTCGGCTTCTGCCTCTACTGCACGGTGCCATACACCGGGTCGATCGGAAGCGTCGTCGGATTCGTGAGTTGCTTCCTCATCATCATCAGCATGTACGGCGGTGGCTTCTCGACGGTGCCGGCGTACCTTAGAGACATGTTCGGAACGCGCTACGTCGGCGCGATTCACGGCATGTTGCTGACGGCATGGTCGGCGGCCGGCATCTTCGGTCCCGTGCTCGTGAACTACATCCGCGAGTACAATGTCACGCACGGCGTGCCGAAAGCGCAGGCCTACAACACCACCATGTACATCATGGCCGGCCTGCTCGTGATCGGCTTCATCTGCAACTACCTTGTCAAAGCGGTCGATGCTCGCTTCCACATGAAAGCGAACGACGCTCGCGCCAACGAGGGGGGAGCCGCGCCGGCCGGCGCGCGCGCATAAGGGGAGAAACAACATGGCGAAGACAAATCAGGAAGGCACCACCGCGCTGCAACTTGCGCTCGCATGGGGGTTCGTAGGCATTCCGCTGACCCTTGGCGTGTTGCAAACGCTGGTCAACGCGATGAAGCTTTTCCAGTAGCCGCGTTTGCGACTGGGAAAAACTCGCGGCGGCTCAAAAGGCCGCCGCTTCTTTTTTGCCCGTTAGCGGCGCCGAAAACGGAGCATAGAACGGAACGTGCTGACGCGCGTGCAGGAGTAACGGCTCAATCAATTGCTGCTGGTAAGCCTGCAATTCGTCGAACGAAAGCCGCTCGGTCTCCGCGAGGACATCGCGGAATTGGAGGACCATTTTATCGGCGCGGTCCACGGTTGCAGCCCGGCCTTACCCCAGATTCAATTCTTTAAAGAAATCATTGCCTTTGTCGTCGATCACGATGAAGGCGGGGAAATTTTCGACTTCGATCTTCCAGATCGCTTCCATGCCAAGCTCGGGATATTCCTGCACCTCGACCTTCTTGATGCAGTGCTCGGCAAGATTAGCCGCGCTTCCGCCGATTGAGGCGAGGTAGAAGCCGCCATGCTTCTTGCACGCATCGCGCACCTGTGCCGAGCGGTTGCCTTTGGCGAGCGAGATCATCGAGCCACCCGCGGCCTGGAACTGATCGATATAGCTATCCATGCGCCCAGCCGTAGTCGGACCAAACGAGCCTGACGCATAGCCCACGGGCGTCTTGGCGGGACCGGCGTAATAAATCGGATGGTTCTTGAAATAATCCGGTAGGCCCTTCCCGGCTTCCAGCCGCTCGCGCAATTTAGCGTGCGCAAGGTCGCGCGCGACGATCATGGTGCCGGTGAGCGAGAGCCGCGTTTTCACCGGATACTTGGACAGCTGCGCGAGGATATCTTTCATCGGCTTGCGCAGGTCGACCTTCACCACTTGCCCGCCAAGCTTTTCCTGATCGACCTCCGGCAGATATTGCGCCGGATGCTGTTCAAGCTCCTCCAGGAACACGCCGTCTTTGGTGACCTTGCCGAGCGCCTGACGGTCGGCGGCGCATGACACCCCAAGCCCGATGGGCAATGACGCGCCGTGCCGCGGCAACCGGATCACACGGACATCGTGACAGAAATATTTGCCGCCGAACTGCGCGCCGACACCGGTCGACTGCGTCATCGCCAGCACTTCCTTTTCCATCTCGATATCCCGGAACGCGTGGCCATCCTCGCTGCCCTTGGTCGGCAGCTCATCGAGATATTTGGTCGACGCGAGCTTCACGGTCTTCATTGTCAACTCGGCCGACGTTCCGCCGATGACGATGGCAAGGTGATATGGCGGGCACGCAGCGGTGCCGAGCGTAAGCACCTTCTCCTTCAGGAACGCCAGCATGCGATCGTGCGTTAGAATCGACGGCGTCGCCTGGAACAGGAACGCCTTGTTGGCCGAGCCGCCGCCTTTGGCGATGAACAACATTTTGTAGGCGTCGTCGCCTTCGGCGTAGATCTCGACCTGCGCCGGCATGTTCGATTTGGTGTTCTTTTCCTCGAACATGGAAATCGGCGCGAGCTGCGAATAACGCAAATTGCGCTTGAGGTACGCATCGCGCGCACCTTCCGCGAGCGCGGCTTCGTCATCGCCCCCGGTGAACACCATGCGTCCCTTTTTGCCCATGATGATGGCGGTGCCGGTGTCCTGGCACATCGGCAGCACCCCGCCGGCGGAGATGTTGGCGTTTTTCAGAAAATCATAGGCGACGAACTTGTCGTTGTCCGAGGCCTCCGGATCATCGAGGATCTTGCGCAGCTGCTTCAAGTGCGCTGGGCGCAGCAGATGATTGATGTCGGTGAACGCAGCCTCACTGAGCGCGCGTAGCGCCTCGTGGCTGACCACCAGCATGTCCTTGCCCATCACCTTCTCAATAGTGACGCCGCCGATATCGAGCTTGCGATAGGGCGTCTTGTCAGGGCCGAGCGGGAACAGCGGCGTGTGGTGATACGGCGGAACGGTGGGGGGCGTGACGGGGGCGTCCATGGGCTATGGAACTCGTTTTGATGCAAGAGAGAATTACCAGAAGAATCCATGCTCTGCGATAGCATCGGCGTTGGCGCTTTGGGCCATTTTGCGCCAAGCTGGAGCCAATAACGAAAACACACGCAGCATCCGGGAGAACGCTTATGCCGATCAAGCTTGCGCCGTCGCTCGCCGTCCTCGCGCTGGCCTTGACGCAATCCGCCCCAGCCCATGCTCAATACACCGCCAAGGACTGGCCGGAAGGCCCGATGAAGCAGCGGTTCACCGACACCTGCGGCGGCTGCCACGACATCAACCGCGTCCGCGTCGGCTATACGCCGGCCGGCTGGCTCACGATCGTGCGCATGATGCAGAACTTCGATGCACCGGTACCGCCCGAGGAATGGCCGGCGATGACGGAATATCTGATGAAGAACTTCCCCGAGCGGCGCCGCCCGGGAGCAGTCATCGTGAGCGGCCCCGTAAAGGCGCGCATCGACCTGTGGGATGTGCCGACGCAAGGCTCGCGCCCGCACGATCCGCGCGCGGCGAAGGACGGCTCGATCTGGTGGACCGGTCAGCTCGCAAACAAGCTCGGCCGCATCGATCCGAAAAGCGGCGCCATCCGCGAGTACACGCTCAAGTCCCCGCACACCGGTCCGCATGGGCTTGCCGAAGACAAGGACGGCAATATCTGGTTCACCGGCAACAATCTCGGCCTGATCGGCAAGCTCGACCCCAAAACCGGGATCACCACCGAATATCCGCTGCCTGACAAGGCGGCGAAGGATCCACACACCATCAACATCGCCCCGGACGGGATCGTTTGGTTCACTGTGCAGGGCGGCAATATGGTCGGCCGGCTCGATCCCAAGAACGGAGACATCAAGCTGGTCACCTCGCCTACGGAAAAATCGCGCCCTTACGGGCTGATGATCAATTTAAAAGGCGTGCCTTATTTCGTCGAGTTCGGCGCACCGAAGATCGCCAGCATCGACCCGCAAACCATGGCAATCAAGGAATACCCTTTGCCGAATGCCGCCGCGCGTCCGCGTCGCCTCGCCTTTACCGATGACGACACGATCTTTTACACCGACTATCCGCGCGGCATGCTCGGACGCCTCGATCTCAAGACTGGCAATGTAAAGGAATGGGAATCGCCGAGCGGACCAAAATCGGAACCCTACGGCATTGTCTTCACCAAAGGCGCGCTCTGGTACAACGAGTCCGGCGCCAAGCCGAACACCATCGTGCGGTTCGATCCGGCAACCGAGAAATTCCAGAGCTGGGCGATCCCCGGCGGCGGCGACATCGTGCGTAACATGGACGTCACACCGGACGGCGATCCCGTGACCGCCAACAGCTTGACCAACCAGGTTGGAATCGTGACGGTCGAAGACGCCACGCCTCCGCGCCGGCCGCCCACAATTCCGGAAAAAAAATGAATGCAGCAGACAAACGGCCCGACGTCTTTGGTATCAGATTCAAGCGTGATCAGATTGCCCGCGGCTTTCCCTTTTCTCCCAACCTGCACTCGAGAACCTTGCGATCCCACTTGGCCAAATCGGCTGCTGCATCGTAGGTGCTCTGCAAGAACTCCATCAACGCGCCATCCGGATCGCGCGCGGTGCGCACGGCATCGTAGGGCAAGAGAAATTCGCCGAGCTCCTTGCTGAAGGTCGCCTGCGCCGGCTTCACCTTTGCCGCACCGAAACCGTCCGGCGCAGGATAGGCATAGGAATAGAAAGCCGCATAGTCGATTGGGCCGCCTCCGCCTGGCCAGAATCCGGCGCTCGATACTTCATGCGAGTAGGCTTCCTGGGCCACTGCATTCGGCAGATGCGGCACGCCGCCCGGATGACGCGGCGCAGGCCGGCCTGAAAACCGCGTCACCGCCAGATCGAAACTGCCCCAGAAGAAATGCACGGGGCTGGTCTTACCCAGAAACGCCGTGCGGAAATGGGCGAACACTTCACTCGCCGAGAGCAGCACGCGCCAGAAGCGGTGGGCACAATCGGCGTCATAAGCTTTGTGCAAGGTATCCTGCTCGAACGGAATGCAGTCGGCGATCTCGCACGGCATGGTGTTGATGGGTACCTGGATATCAAGCTCACGCAACGCGATTATCACGTCTTCGTAAAATTCCGCCACGCTGACCGGTTTTAGCATGACCTGACGAAAATGCCCTTCGCTGGTCCGCACCCACAACACGTGATCAACGAAGTCAAAATCGATCTGGAAGCTGCCGCCGTGCCACGGGATCGGCGATGTCGTGAGGCCGCGCGAAGTGACATAGAGCGCGACATGCCATGAGTGATTGAGCCACGGCGTCAACGCGAGCCGAACCTTGCCGACGACCTGCGTCCATAGATGCAGCGTCTCGCGCGTATCCTTCCACGCGGCATAGGACAATTCGGGCCAACGCGTCACAACCGATGATGCCATACCCATTCCCTTTCGCCGCGCCCAGCCCTCAAATGCCGTATACTACCCTTTCCTCAAGGGACACGCGCCAATGCCCACGATGACAGTTCAGCTTCGCAGCATTCCTGACACGCAAGCCGCCACGGGTTGGGCGGGAGGCCATACGCTCGTCGTGGACCGCCCGGAGGGAAAGGCCGGCGGTATGGGGCTCGGATTCAATGGCGGAGAGTTGCTAGGCCTCGCGATCGGCGGTTGCTTTTGCAACGATCTGCAATATGTCGCCCACGATATGGGTGTCCAACTGGCGTCGATCCAGGTGGATGTCACGGTTGCTCTCGAAGGAAATCCCCTCCTCGCGACGCAAGCCATGATGCGGATCGCTGTTACAGCGGTCGACAAGGGGGCGGACGTAAGCGGTGTCATCCGGCGCGCACAGGACGTCTCGACCGTCGCTAATTCGGTCAAACGCGGCATCCCGGTGCAATTCGTCGCGAACGATTGAACTGTACGAAAACCGCTCGTCCGGATACCTGGCTGCGCGGCCGCGGGCACCGGTGACCACCATCGCACCGAGCCACCGTCGCATCTGGCTGCGCGTAGGCGTTGAGAGAAAATACAAAGGGGCCGCCAACCCCTGGCGGCCCCAGTCTGCCCCAGCGACCGATCGGAGCTAGTAGAATTTATAGTTCAATCCGACGCGCACGATATTGTCAGTCAGTCTGCCACTGACGAAACTGAATGTCGGGCTCGTCGCCACCGCCGGTCCGTCCCCAAAGTCGATGTAGAGATATTCGAGCTTGGCGCTCCAGTTATTGTAGAACGCCCATTCCACGCCACCGCCGACAGTCCAACCACTGTAGTTCTGACTGCCGCTGGCCGATGTCGTTACAGCGCCAGTTGTTGCGGAGCCATTGAATTCGCCGTGGCCATAGGCATAGCCGCCGGTGAAATACGGCATCCAACGATCGAACGCCCAGCCGATGCGGCCACGCACGGTGCCGAACCAGTTGAGCTTGTCTTCATAGGAAGCCGATGTCGCCGGCACGACAGCCGCGCCGACGACGCCGGGGATGAAGAAACTGCCGTCGCCTTTTTGCGCGGATCCCTGGAAATCAGCTTCGATGCCGAAGACCCATTGACCGGATTGCCAGTTATATCCGATCTGGCCGCCGCCAATGAATCCGTCGATACGGTCCGAGTTGGACAGGACCGTTCCCCCAGTTGCGATCGACACCAGCGAATTGTCCTGACGGCCCCAGCTGCCACCAGCATTCAGCCCGATATAGAAACCGGTCCAGCTATAAGGAGGCGGAAGTGGCGGCGCTTTTGTCGCCATGCGCCGTGGCAAATCTGCCGCCGACGCGGGAACGGACACTGCGGCAATTGCAGTGGCTCCCAGAAGCGCAAGACGGAGTTTATGCATTAGCTTCACTAGCTTCACTCGATATGAATTTAAAAATTCAATACGCCCGTGCCTGGAAAGCGGAAGTAACTTCGGCGTTTCCGTATCTGATTTTCAACCGACGTGATCGAGAAAGCACAAGTTCCCGGTTGGGGTGGAACCGGCGCCGAGCCAACCGGCATCTAATTACCGGGAATCCACATTCTCTCTCCGGTGTTTGAGTTATTTTTTACGATAGCGGAATTTTTTATACTCGCGTTATTGACGGGTCCCGATAACTCATTTGGAAAGGGTCGCAGGAACTCAACATGTCAGCGCGGGAAATACCCATGCGAGACTTCATATTTATGTTGGCCCCCGTCGCCCTTATCGTTTACTTCGTGGTCTACCCGGACCAGTTCAATGCGCTGCTCGGTTGGGCTGGCCAATACGTTCGCTAAACTCGTCCAGCCGATGATCCTTTGTCCGGGTGATACTAAATCCGGACGAAGCGTGGCGTCTGCATTCCGCAATGAAAACGGACGATTGACGTGTGGCGCTTCATCTGTCATCCGCAACGTTTCCTTTCATTCTTCAAGCCCCCGCAATGCCCCGAAGATCGTTCCGTATCGGCCGTTCGCTCACTGGCTTCGGCCTGTTCGCCATAAAGCCGATCAGGAAACGGGAAAAAATCGCCGAATATAAAGGGCCACGTGTGGACGCGGAGGAAGCCGGCCGGCTGGAGCGGCGAGGCAATCGCTATCTTTACGAGATCAATCCACGCGTCACAATCGACGGCACACCGCGCAGCAATCTGGCACGTTACGCCAATCATTCCTGCAACCCTAATGCCGAAACCTATTCCTACCGCGGCCGCGTTTACATCCGGGCGTTACGCCCAATTAAACCGGACGAAGAGATCACTTACGATTACGGCAACGATTACCTCAAATATGTCATTGGCCGCTCGCGGTGCCGGTGCGGCCGCTGCCGCAGGCGCCGCGCGCGCAAACAACGGGAGGCGCGCGCGCTGAAGCAAAGGCGGGCCGCACGGCTCAGGCGGCTGCGCTAGCCAAAGCGCAAGGCCGCCATTCCTTTCTGCCCCTGCCCGCCCCCTTTCAACCGTGCTAGCAAAAGTCGAAATCCGCTGGGGCTGTCTTCTTGACCTCCGATAATCTTGACCAGCGCGCAAGTCTGCGCGTCGATCATATCCCGTTGGGCATTTTGTTCATGCTCGGCGCCACCGTCATGTTTGCGATCTCCAGCGCGCTGTCGAAATGGCAGGTCGCTGAATATTCATTCGTGGAAGTTCTGTTCTTCCGTGCGGTCGCCTCGCTGGGAACCTGCGCCGCCTTGATCCTGCCGCGCACCGGTTTTCGCGTTTTACGAACAAAACGCTTGCGCGACCATTTCGGACGCAGTGTGACGCAGGCAACGGCGCAAAGTCTTATCATCATCGCCTTCGGATTGATGCCGCTTGCCGGCGCCGTCGCCATCAATTTTTCCTCGCCGCTGTTCGCCACATTGTTTGCCGCGCTGTGGCTGAAGGAAAAGGTCGGGCTTGCCCGCACCCTCGCCCTCGTCACGGGGTTTCTTGGCGTGCTGCTGGTGGCCGCGCCGGGCGCCGACAGTTTCCGTCTTGGCGCAATGTACGCGCTGGCGAATGCCGTGCTGTTCGGCAGCGTCACGGCGGCGGTGCGCGGCATGACCACGACCGAATCCGCGGAAACACTGACGATGTATCAGATGATGTTCCTCACGTTGTTCTTTGCGCTGGCTTTGCCGTTTTTCTTTACCTGGCCGGCACCGACTGACGCGGCCGCGATGATCGGAAATGGCGTGATCAACGCCGTTGGACAATATTGGTGGACGCGGGCGCTATCGCTGGCGCCCCCTTCGGCCGTGGGGCCGTTCTATTATTTCATGCTGGTCTGGTCGGCGGCACTCGGCTTCGTATTCTGGGGCGATGTCCCGACACTGGCGCTGATAGCCGGCTCTGCCGTTGTCGTCGGCTCCGGCCTGTTTCTGCTGTGGCACGAAACGGCGAAAAAGCCTCTCGCTGCCGACTAATCCAAAGGAGTAGACAATGAGTATCAATATCCGCCGCGTGGTAACTAGTCACGACGGCCAAGGCCGCGCCAAGGTCCTGATCGACGAAACCGTCAAGAACGTGGCCTCGCAGCGCCCCGGTGCCCTGTACAGTGTCATCTGGTCAAGTGAGGGTTTTCCAGTCAACAACGATGGCGATCTTGATCCTTCGGGCAAGAAAATCGGCACAACGATTCCCGATGGAACGGTTTTCCGTATCGTGAGCTTTGGCCCGGGTGTTGCGCCACGCAATCACCGCACCGACTCGATCGATTATGCAGTCGTCATGTCGGGAGAGATCGACATGGAGCTCGACATCGGCACAGTGCATCTCAAGGCCGGTGATGTGCTGGTTCAGCGCGGCACCATCCACAACTGGGTGAACACCGGCAACGAACCGTGTGTCATCGCCTTCACCCTTGTGTCGGCAAAGTCCGTCGTCGCCGGTGGCACGACACTCCCGGCGCAGGGATAGTTGGGTCAAACGCGGATTTACGTCGTCGCGGCCGCGCGCGCCTTATTGATCTAATTCCGGGTAGTGCCTGAAGACTCCCATCTCGTTGAATGCAATCCGGCGCGAGGACGCGAGATAGGCTTTGATGCGCGGCCGCGCGGCAATCCTGTCCCGGACGTCAACCAGGCCGGGCACGTCGCGCTCAATGCCCTTCATCGAATGCGGAAAGGCATAGCGGAGACCCTGCACGAGCTGAAAGACCGACAGATCAATATAGGTCATCTTGCGGCCGGCTAAAAAGGGACCGCCGCTCTTCTTGAGCACTTTCTCGAAGTAACCGAGATATTTTGGCGCGCGTTCACCGATGAAATTGTCCGCGTAGCGTTTCGCTTCCGGTTTCTGGTCTTCGTAATAGAGCCCCGAGCCCACGGGGTGGTGCGTATCGTGAACTTCTTTCACAAAATCTGTGACCGTGAGCTGCAGCTGATGCAGCCACAAGCGGCCTGCTTCATTGCGGGGCGCCAGCCTCAGCCGCGGACCAAGATAAAACAATATGTTGGCGACCTGCGCGATTACTAAATTGCCTGCCTTGAGGAACGGCGGCGCGAATGGCGGGCGCTTATCACGTCCGCTTTGCATGATCGCCATCATGCGATCCGCGCCTCCAGGCCTGCGCGCTACATCGTCATAGGTTGCGCCCGCATCCTCCAGCGCAAGCCGCACGAATTCTCCGCGGCCCTGAATTTCCGGCCAGTAAAACAGTTGATAGCGCATGGGACCACCTCGAGCACACAACGAGGGCGCGAGCTTGGCTCGCGCCCTGCCACAGTTTCAAGGGGTCTTGATCTGTCCGCTGGCCTCGCTCACTAGTTCACTGCAAAGCAGTACAACAGCCCATCGCCGCCGGTCGAACGCAGATCGGCCTGCGAGCAGCCGCCATCGGGCCCGCGCGATGGGTGCGACGAGTTCCATGACTTTGAGGCATCGTCATCGCGTAACCCTTGGCGATCGTTATGACCAAGCATGACCGACCCCTGCGTGCTGCTCGTGTAATTCTTGCAGGTCATGTCCTTGTCATCCGGAAAAGCTTTGCCGTCCGCGGTCGAGCCGGTCAGAATGTCGTGGCGGTTCGGCGTGTCACCGCGCCCGTTGATCACATCGCCTTTTTCAGAAAGATTGCTTTGTTTGCTGAGTTTGTTGTTCGCGCTGTGCAAATCATCGACGCTGGTGGCGACGACCATACCCTTTGCATTCATCCAGGGTCCTTTGCCGATGCGGTCGCGCGCGTTTGCGGCGCCGGCGCCCTGTGTCGAAAGATATGCGTGCCAAGTCTTTGATCCGGCTCCAGCCGACGACGCGAGATGCTGACAAAGCCCGTCCGCGCCAGCTAGTCCGCCGAGATCCGCGCCCTTGCCAGGACCGGCACTGGTTACGAAGAAACTCATGTTCGCCTGCTGCGCCTGCGCAGGAACGAAAAACAGAACTGCCAGACACGCCGCCAGCGGAGCTCCGATTCGACTGCCCTTCATTTTTTACCTCCCGACATTGGCAAAAGGCCCGTCGCCTTGCCGTCGGGAGGGCACAACACCGAGGCCAATCGCCTATTCCGGAGTTCACGTACCGTTGATGCGCAACTCAGCCGGGTTTCCCCGAATATTGCGCGTCGGTCACGGCCTCGAGCCAGGTTACGTGTTCGCCGCCTTGCGCTTCCTGCATGGCGATGTGTTCCATTCCGTGATCCGCGGTGGCACCGTGCCAATGTTTCTCCCCGGGCGGAATCCATATCGTATCGCCGGCGCGAATTTCGCGCACCGGGCCGCCCCAAGCCTGCACCCGGCCCATGCCGGAGGTTATGCAGAGCGTCTGACCTAGCGGATGGGTGTGCCAGGCTGTTCGTGCCCCAGGCTCAAATCGGACCCATGCCGATCGGACGCGCGCCGGATCCGGCGCCTGGATAATCGGGTCCTGCCATACCGTGCCGGTAAAACTCGGAGCGCCCATGCGGCGCGATGGCCGAGACCCGCAAGCAATAATGTCCATGTCGTCGTCTCCCCTGTCGATACAGTGTCCTGCGAGCAACCCGCCCGATGCAACACTTTAAATGTGATACTTTAAAAGCAAAGGATGCAAAAAAGCCCGGCGTCGCCGCCGGGCTTTGACTTCAAAGCAATGGTTGCAAAGTATCAGACTGGTTGCAAATTGCCGGCGGCCTGCTTGCCGCGCTCGGTGACGATTTCAAAGCTGACCTTCTGGCCTTCGTTCAGCGAACGCAGGCCCGCACGCTCCACCGCGGTGATGTGTACGAAGACATCCTTTGAACCATCATCCGGCTGAATGAAGCCGAAGCCTTTTTGAGTATTGAAAAATTTCACAGTTCCGACAGGCATCAAGTGTTTCCTTTCACGTTTCCTGTTGAACGCCCGCGCGATCATCGCTTGGGCGGTCACAAGCCAAGTTTTTGGGAGTTCACTTGAAGCGCACCCTTTGCCGGGAGCGGGGCAGCAAGTTAGGCCGAAAACCAGGTTGCGGGCGGCGACATAGACAAATTTCGCTGAAACGTCAACGGTTCCGGGCACAAATCCCGGTGTCAGATAACGTTTTATGAATTCGTAAGGGCAACTCACTACCATCCTATGGGCTTTGGGCCTGAGTCTTAACGGTTGGTGAAGCAAGGCGGAGCCGTTTGTGGCGTTGGTGAGGCGAGATGCGCGGAGACAAGCGAAAGGCGAGACGTCACAGAATGCGCCACGACGCGTGGGTGGTGCTGGACGGCGGTGAGCGTCACGAATGCGCCCTGTCCGACATTTCTGGTATCGGCGCGCGCATCAACATCGCTGACACCGATCCAATTCCCGACGGCTTCCTGCTATTGCTTGCCGCTAACGGCGCCGCACGGCGCCGTTGCCGGGTGATATGGCGCAAACCGCGGGAACTGGGCGTGAAGTTTGAAACGCGGCTCGACGACCGTATACGGGCGGCGGCCATACCGAAATCCGGCGACACGATGGCAGCGAAAGAGCCGGTCGAGAGCGACGCCTGACCGTCGTTTCTAGGTCTGCTGGATGGCCGATAGCAGCCAACCGCCACCCTGTGCACGCATGAAGGTCCAGAGTTCGGTGACTTCGTCGGGCGTCCCACCTTCAACGGTTCGGCCGCCGGCACGCTCAACCATGCTGTCGGTAAGCGAAAAGCGCATTGCAAGGGTCGCGTATTCGACATTGCCTTCACGCCATGATTCCGCGAGATCGCCTTGCTCAAGCCGCACGCCGGTAATCTTATTGACGACGCCGCGGCTCGCATTTTCCGCCAGCATTTCGGAAAAGTAGGACAGCATCTCCGGCGTCACCTTCGCGCGCAGCGCAGCGATATCTTCCGCCGAGTAAGCCGCTTGGATTTCTCCGAGCAGTCGTTCGAAATCGTCGTAATCCGATTTACCGATCGTGAGCGGTTCGCCGCTGGCCGCGTTCGATCCGAACATGCCGCCGCCGAGACCGCTAAAGGAATGACCTGTCGCCGGATGGGCGGCGGCATAGGCTGCCGCCGGCACGTTGCGGCGTTGCCACCACACAAACAGCAGCCGCGCCACGATCACGATCACGCCGATCTGCAACATCAGTCCAAACAGCGAGGCGAAGCCGCCCATTCCGCCGAAGAACCCGTGCCCGAACAAGAGACCAAACAATCCGGCGCCGAGGAATCCACCGGCAAGGCCGCCGAGCAATCCGCCGCCAAAGAGGCCGGGGCGAGACGCCGTCTGGCCAACGGCCCCGGCGCCTCCAGGCTGCGTGAGAGTGCGTTGCATCGGCGCCGCCGCGTTGGGGGCGGTGCGGGTCGCCGGGGGTGCCGAAAAAGTGCGCATCCCGCGGCTGCCACCCGAGAACCCACCGCCCGCGCGGGCGTGAGCATCGGATGCGACCAACGCGACCATTGCGACAATGGCGACGACGGCCAGCAAAAGGCGCGTTGTGGTGCCCAAAAGAAAGTAAAGCCGCGTCATGGTGGTCCCCCCGGAAATCGACGGTCAGACAATATGTACGCGCAAGCCATTTTGTAAGAGGCCACGCCGGCGCCACAAAGTCGCGGCGGCAGGCCGCTTAACATCACGGAAATATCATATTTGCTGTGGAACGGGCGGCCAAGCCGGTGCTTGCCTACCCTGTAGGAGACCGGCTTATGAAGTTTGTGACCGCTGCCGCGATTATAGTGTCATTGACGGTTGCTGCGAGCGCCAAGCCCACACCAGCTGACCGCATTGAGGCAGACGAGAGCCTTCGTCCGGCCCTTGCGCTCAATGAAACAGATATTGACATCGGGTCGGCCGGAACTCCGCTTGAGCGCAATTATTTTCAGGCGCCGCAGCAGCCGTTCAATGCCGGCAGTCTGTCCTGTCGAATGCAAACGAGCATTTTCGACAAGATGCGGCTCACACAAGCCTGCAACT
>CAWHPN010000018.1:0-29732 GCA_963831275.1 uncultured Alphaproteobacteria bacterium
GCTCGTTGCCAACAACATCGGTTTGATGTGGGTCGCGATCGAGATGGCGACACTGACCACCGTGCTGATGGTCGGCATCTATCGTACGCATGAAGCGCTCGAGGCGGCCTGGAAATATTTTATCCTCGGCAGCGTCGGCATCGCGCTCGCGCTGTTCGGCACCATCCTGGTTTACATGGCAGCGCGGCCATTGATTGGCGAGGGTGTTGAGGCCATGGTGTGGACCGTCCTGGTGCAGCACGCTGCAAAATTCGATCCCGCTCTGCTCAACGTCGCCTTCATATTTCTGCTGCTCGGCTATGGCACCAAAGTAGGACTGGCGCCGTTGCACGCCTGGCTGCCCGATGCGCACGCGGAAGGTCCCACCCCGATCTCGGCAGTCCTGTCGGGCTTGCTCCTGAACGTCGCGCTCTATGCGTTATTGCGCTTCAAGATTTGCTCGCGCTCAATCCCGCGGCAATCGCTCCCGGCCCACTGATGGTGATCTTGGGCCTCATTTCCTGCCTGTTCGCCGCTTTCATGCTCTACCGGCGGCGCGACATTAAACGCATGTTTGCCTACTCCTCGATCGAACATATGGGCATCATCGTGTTCGCCTTCGGCATGGGCGGCACGCTCGCTAACGTTGCCGGTCTGTTGCATATGACGATGCATTCGCTGACCAAGTCGGCAATTTTCTTCGCGGTTGGCCACATCGCGCAGGTCAAGGGAACGCAGAAGATTGCCGATATGGGCGGGTTGACCGTGACCAACCCTGTCCTTGGCTGGGGCCTAGTGCTGGGCGTCGTTGCGATCGCTGGCCTGCCGCCGCTCGGCATTTTCATGAGCGAATTTCTGGTTGTGAGTTCGACTTTCGCGCGCGAGCCGTGGCTGGCTGTTATCCTTGCGGTCGGCATCCTGGTTGCGCTCGGTGGCCTGTTCCTGCGGCTCAACACGATTGCTTTCGGGGCTCCGCGCGGGCCAACGGCGAAGGCTGAAGCGTCCTACGTGCCGATGTTCACGCATCTGGTGCTGGTATTTATGGCTGGCATTTATATGCCCCAAGCGTTGGTTAAGGGCTTCGAGAATGTCGCGAGATTATTGGGATAGCTATGACCTTGCTCAACGGCATCACACACACCGAAATGGTTGAGCGGCACCATCCTTGGCCGCGCGCGGTCGTCGCTGAAGCGGGCTGGCAGCAGGCGATCGACCAGCTCGCGACAGGCCGCTGCTCGCTCCTCGGCCTATGGGGCGATGCGCCCGAGGTTCATATGGCGCTGCTGGACAAGGAATCCAGCGATATCGCCGTCGTTAGCTACACATGCAAATTCGGAAAGTATCCCAGTGTCGCAGCGCGCCATCCGCCTGCAATTCGGCTCGAACGTGCGGTCCGCGACCTGTTCGGTCTTGATGCGGTTGATGCGCTTGATACGCGGCCGTGGCTCGATCTGGGCTTCTGGAGCGTGCGGCATCCGCTCGGTAAGAAAGGTCCTGCAATTGACCCCGTGCCCTACAAATTTCTGCCGGCCGAGGGTGAGGGGCTGCACCAGATCCCAGTCGGACCGGTGCACGCGGGCATCATCGAGCCGGGCCATTTTCGCTTCACTGCCAACGGCGAACACGTGGTGCGGCTGGAGCAGCGCTTCGGTTGGGCGCACAAGGGCATCGAGTCGCTCATGCGTGGTGCTACGCTGGAAGAAGCAGCGAAGCTGACGTCGCGCACTTCCGGGGACAGCACGGTCGCTTACGCATTTGCATTCGCACAGGCAGTGGAAGCTGCGATGCAAGTCAAAGTACCGTTGCGCGCGGCCTATCTCCGTGGGCTGATGGCTGAACTGGAACGGTTGGCCAATCATTTTGGAGACATCGGTGCGATCTGCAACGACGCCTCGTTCGCGCTCATGCATGCGCAATGCGGAATCCTGCGTGAGCGCACATTACGTGCAGCGCAAGCGTGCTTCGGGCATCGACTGATGATGGATGCAATCGTCCCGGGCGGTGTCTCGCGCGATATTGCGCCGCAAGGTATTGAACAGCTCAAAACCTTGCTAGCCGAGGTGCGGCGTATCTTTCCGCGGCTGATTGAACTCTATGACAACACAGCATCGCTACAGGACCGAACCGTCACCACTGGCAGCGTGAGACCTGAATTGGCACAACAGTTTGGTGCTGGTGGCTATGTTGGACGGGCTTCGGGCCGCGCCTTTGACGCGCGACGCGTGCTCGCTTACGCGCCTTATGACAAGCTTTCATTCGAAGTGCCAGTGCTCGATGCCGGCGACGTCAATGCACGCGTCTGGATCCGCATTCGCGAGGTCGAGCAGAGTTTGTCATTGATTGATCAGATCCTTGCCGCCGCCCCGAGTGGCGCGATTAAAGCATCGATCGGCAAGACCAAGTCTTGTGAGGGCTTAGGAGTTGCCGAGGCTTTTCGCGGTGACGTGCTGGTTTGGCTCAAGCTCGACCGTAAGGGCCGCGTGGCCCGGTGTCATCTGCGCGACGCCTCCTGGTTCCAATGGCCGCTACTGGAAGCAGCGATCGAGGGCAATATCGTTGCCGACTTCCCGCTCTGCAATAAGTCGTTCAATTGCTCTTATTCCGGACACGACATCTAGCCATGCGCAAGACGCTGTTTGAAAGCCTTACTCACGGCCCGCTCACCGAGCCGGCGCCAGTGGCCGATGAAGCGGCGCTCACCGAGCTCGCAAAAAGCGTCAACCACGCGGCCCGGGCCAAGCTCGGCCGCTCACTATCCATCCGCCAGGTCGATGCCGGCTCCTGCAACGGATGTGAACTGGAAATCCATGCGCTCAACAATGCCTTCTACGATCTTGAACGTTTTGGTTTGCGATTTGTCGCATCCCCGCGCCATGCCGACGTTCTGATGGTCACGGGGCCAGTGACCAAGAACATGCGGGAGGCGCTGCTGCGCACCTACAACGCGACGCCCGATCCGAAATGGGTCGTGGCGGTCGGCTCTTGTGCGGTGGATGCTGGAATATTTGCGGGCAGTTATGCGGTCGCTGGCGGAGTCAAGGATGTCCTACCCGTCGATTTGCATATTCAGGGGTGTCCGCCGCCTCCAGTCGTACTTTTGAGGGGGTTATTGGCCCTGCTTCAACGCGCGAGTGGGATAACGGTGAATTGCTAAAAGAAGTATCGCTAATGTTACAATTGTTGCATGCAGGAATTGTTGCCGCCTGTCGTCAATTCGCGGCACTAATGCTTTTATTTTTATTTTGATGGTAGCCGCACCGAAAACATTGGCGTGCTTTTGGTCGCTGTGGGTCTGGCATTAACCGGCGGTCGATCTATCGACTTAACCGCGAGCCGTATTCGTAGCCGTACCCGGCGCATGCGGCTTGCGGCATCGAGGAATGTTTTGTTGGCGCTCGCCGTCCAATTCGGCTTGCTGCGGTACTACTTACAATATCGGGACTACGTACGCCCCCTGGTGCAATGGCTGTCGCTGCGCAATATTGCGGATATGCATCGGCCGCTCCTATCGTGTGGGCTGCCACAATGAGTGCCGGTGTGCATTTTTTGGCGCAAGCGCCCATGCAACCCTAAAAGCATCGAAACTTGATGGTCGTTAGCAAGCGACGTTTGCCTCGTTTAACAAGTAGAAAGTACAAAAGAACGGCAGACCGAATGTGCTATCAAGCTGCCGCTTTGATGCTTACTGCGGATTGGCCGAATGAAACGTTACGGAATGCGGGGCGCGCGGGCTCCGTTCGCCGGCGCCCGCCGGCGGCGCGCTGCTGCGGCGGGTCTCGCCTTGCGCACGTCGCGGCATTGCTCGGAGGCGCTATTTCATATCCTGAATCTTTTCTTTTTGCAGGTCGAACTTGCCGCCCTTCTGTTTCAGCTCAAATCTCGACTTCGACTTCGTCTGCAGCTTGTCGCTCGTCTTGCCAGCCGCCGTCTGCTTATCGCCCCAGTTTTTGTCTTCTGCGACGCGTCCCCCTAACGCCGGCGAGGCGAGGGTAACAACAATCAGACCTGCCAAGAGCCGCACCATTCTTGCGTCCTCCACTTTGTCGCGCCGTTCCAGCGCAATCGCTCAGATATGACTCATGCTGACTCGCTAATGGGCTTGCGAGGATGTCTCTGCGATTTCGTCGACCATTAGCCGGGCAGCTTTCACACACCTTTCGGCAAGCTGTCTGAGCTCGCCTGCAACGCGTTCATTGCGACGCAGACGCGCCGCCTCGCCGAATATTATCACGTGCGCCAGCAACCGTTCGGGTGTCATCGTTAAGTCAATCATGAACACACGCTAGCTCAATCGGCAAAACACTGCTTGGGGTTACGCGTCACCCGCTGGGCCGCTCGCGACAATATTGCTTTCTGTCCCAGGTGCTGCTTGCCGGTTTGTTCATCCCCCGAGCGGGTTAAGCGCAGCCAAAAGAAAGAGCCGCAGCCGTTGTGCGGAACTGCGGCTCTCTTCACCCATCCGAGTAGAGTCCTGGAGGAGATGGAATCCCGGATGCAATTTCAAGTCTAGGCGAATGCAGGGGTGGTGTCAGCCCGCTACCCAACATTGAAACTTTGGGGAAATGGATTGGCCGCCAAGAATGACTAACCGAACTCCACCACGAAGCTTTCGACATGCTGGCAACGCGGGCACTCGAACGTGCGCGCTTCGCGGCCGGGTTTGTACGGTTCGATGCGCTCCAGCCACATCATGCAACCGCACTTGGAGCAAGGCGGGTCTTTTAGGTCATCGACAGTCCGGTCCATCGCAATAGCAAAGCGCTTGCTCGGAGCAATGTCGATTATCGAATTTATTTTTTACCCGAAATATGTGTTGCAATGCACGCGGATGGACTCACCCAAAACCGAAGCCAACCGCCATGTCGGTGAGCATGCGGGCGATGGCGTGTTCGTAAAAGCCACCGTACAGCGCCCAGTCCAGCGACGTGGTCAGCGCGGCTAATCCAACGAACCAAGTAAACGCTCGCATGCCAAAACATCGCGCGAAATTCTTAATGAATTTCGAATGTCAAAAGACATTTGGAAGGCGCTTCTGTCCTAAGGGGTCGCTTCCCGGGTTTTTCATCGTTCGGGCGGGTTCGGGCGGTTTTCAAGCGCGTGCGGTCCCGTGAGATCCATATTGTCCCAAGGACGCTTGGTATCGAGCTTCATCTCGCGATCAGACTTTTCGCCCGCTGCTTTGATGCTGCCTGGCGTGACGATCGAGAGTACGGCTGCAAGGGGATCGACAGCATCCGCAACCAAAATCGCGACGAGCAACGACAGGGCAATGCTGATTTTCTCATACTACCACTAGCAGGTTGGCGTCCGCTGTCGGTCCGCTACCCACCATTTAACACCCCGTACCCAAGCAGCAGCAACCAAGGCGCGGTAAGGCTAATCCCGACAGTAATTGCTGCCCAAAATGGGCGATGCGGCAACACTAATTGAATTTCTGACATGATTTCTTCCCGAAGGGTAATGGGCCGCGCCCTAGGGGAAAGAGCGCAGCCCATAAGACAGGTTCGGACCGTAACGTGAGATGGGAAACGAGACGGTCCAGTGCGAGAACGTCACCTCACGCACTACGTTCCTTCGGTGGCATCGGTTATTAGTCGTGCGTCAAATGGTCCGAAGCATGTTCCTTCTACGATTGAGCCTCAGCACGACTGCGTTGTCCTACCGCGAATGTTGACTGCGACTTCCCTGGAACGTGCGCATGTCCGAGCGTGTTTACTTCACATGCGGATGGATCTTTACGGTGGCGGGCAGCTTCGGCCAACTGGGGCTTGAACGCAGCCATCGCTTGCTCACGCGCGTCTAGTGGTTTTTGTAGACTGGATTGCCGTTAGCGTCGGTTACCTGTGTCACTTTGTCGGGAAACTCGGGGCGTCTCTCGTTCGCTTGTGCCGCGAACATGAACCCAATCAAGATCGCCGTCAGGACCATGCGCATCTTTCAACAATACAGCGATTCGTTGAAAGGGCAGCCTCGGTGAGAAGCAGCCCTTATGATCGCGTGAACTACTGGTGAGCTGAGGGGCATGACCGCCGGTCCCCGCGATCGACATACAAACGCATTTCCAGTCGAGTTGTTCCCGTGTCCGGCATTGAAACTCAGGCCCAAAAACCGGATGATTGCTTTCGCGCGCAGTCGGAAAGGATCGCGTTCCCCTGTAGCGACCGCGTCAAGGATGACGGCGGCATGTCTGCTTTTGATCCAAAGCGTGGCATTGACTGCCTCTCGCGCCCAACCCCTTCCCCTGTGCTAGTTTGAGGTTGTCCTGAGCAATGGGGGCGGCAGTGAGACGGCGCGAGTTCATATCGCTTCTCGGCGGCGCGGCGGCGACGTGGCCATTAATAGCGATTGCTCAACAATCTGGGCAAGTGTGGCGGGTCGGATTCCTCTACCCTGGCCCAAAATCAGTAGCACCTTCTCGGGTCACAAATTTTATCGCTGGGTTAGAAGCTGGTGGGGTGCCCGCAGAAAAAATAACGATCGTCCCGAAATTCACTGATGGCGATCCTGCATTGCTCGAACCGATGGCCGCCGAGCTCGTCGTGGGTCAAAAGGTGGACTTAATCGTTGCGCTGAGCCCAGCAGCGATTCGGGCGGCTCGGGCGGCCACGAAAACTATTCCCATTGTCGTCAGTGATTTAGAGAGTGACCCCCTTAGCACCGGCTTTATTGCAGCGAATAGGCGGCCTGGCGGGAACGTGACAGGAGTGTTTCTCGATTTTCCCGATTTCAGTAAAAAGTGGCTACAGGCGTTAAAGGAAGTGGTCCCACAAAATTCGACTGTAGCAGTTCTCTGGGATCCATCGACCAGTGGACACCAACGTCAAGCTGTCGAGGCGGCAGCTGCAGACCTCAACCTAAAGCTCATAGTGCTGGAAGTGCGGGTGCGGGATGATCTCGAGCACGCGCTGCAATCAGCAGTCGGCCAGAATGCAGGTGGTGTGGTGGCGCTGTCGTCTCCACTTATCGGCGGAAATACCAAATTACTTGCTAAACTCGCAATGAAATACCGGCTTCCGGGCATTACTCTGTTCAGTGAGTTCGCTCGCGAAGGCGGATTGATGGCTTACGGGCCGAGCATTCTTGCCGTTATTCGGCATGAGGGGGTGATTGCGGCTAAGATATTGTTGGGAGCCAATCCCGCTGAAACACCTATCGAAACTCCGACCCGGTTCGAATTTGTGTTGAATCTCAAAACGGCAAAAGCTCTTGGTATTGTTATTCCTGCGCCTACTTTGCTGCGCGCCGACGAGGTGATCGAATAGGCTAGCCAATGTCCGCTCTTGGCACTTAGCGGACATGCGCCAATGCACTGCACATGTCCGCTATGACCAAAGCGGACACGTCGGCTTCGGCCTCCCGATTTACGGCGGTTTCGGCGATTTCCGTCAGGGTGGCGTCCGTCTTCTTCTCTTCGGCGAGAGTCTGATCGAGCAGCCGCGCCGCATCGCCGAGCCCCAGTTCGTTCGCCCAGGTCCTGAGCGTCCCCTACCGCGAAATCTCGCCGATTTGCGACGCTGGCTCTGCGTATTTATACTGCGGCGCCCGCTGAAAGTGGGCCAATTGCGGTGCAGGGGAAACGGATGCGTGTCTCTCCCGAAACAAATTTCATGGCCGTCTTTGGGTTGGCGACTATCGTCGGAGTGTCGTTCTTGCTGCTGCCCGTAACGGGGCGAGCTCAAAGCGGGTGCACGCTGGCCATCGAGGGATCCGGCGGAACGGGTGTCGTGATGGTCAATGCCAGCGGCTGTGCTGGCGACGTCGCCATTATCGCCAAGGCCGGCAGCAATCAAAAGCAATTCGCCATCGGCAGCGGGGAAGTTTATCGGCCCTTCAACCTCACTCCTTGCGATCTCGGTATTGCCGGCGACAAGGTTTCAGTCACCTACACCGCCGTCGTGGTGAGTGGAAAAGACAAGGGCAAAACGTCGGCGGCCTATAGCGGCACAATTGAGCCGCCACCTACTCCGAATGACGACGCTCCACCTGGAGTGAAAGTTTTCGGCAAACCTTCGCCCGCTACTTATGTCAGGCCGGGCGACACCATCGCGTTGACAGTGGACCTCACCGACGATATCGGTCTGACCGCGGTTAAAGTCATTGACCCCTCTGGCGCAATAATGTTGGACCAGCGAATTAAGCCCCCGGCGCCTGGGCGCGGAGGCTGCCACGAACGCCCGCCCGGCCAGACCGCAACATTCAGTATTCCCAAGCCTTACACAGTTCCGCCAAATCCAGCGACGCCATCGATTCGTTTCACTGCGATCGCGCGAGATACCACCGGCCATGAGACAACAGCCTTTGCCGACTACTGGACCGAAGCGGTGTGGGCCGGCCCGATGACATTGGCGGGAAGCGCCCATGCAGGAACCGACACTTGCACCACAACGTGGCGCGTTGAAGTGTCCGTCAAGGCTACTCCTGGTGACGCCGTATCCGGGCATGCCGAAGCGAGGCACACACCGATAGTTGGCTGCCGTTACAGTGGCACTGTAGAACCACTCGACACATTCTCGATTACGGGGACGACGGACGGCAAAACGTTCAGGCTGTTTTTCAAACCGACCGGGGGCGTCGGTATAGCTTGGGGTATTGGCGCGCTTCATCTGCTGGCGCTGCCTTCACCATTGCCGGTCGACCTGACGCGGACAAGAGAAGACACGGCACAGGGCAGTCTCGGCCGCGACAATTCCGGCCCTATCGAGGGCAAAGGCGCTTCCGCATCGATTGCCGGGGATATCGTTCTTACTTGCTGCTTTGCCGATCAGGGGGCACCCGAGCCGGCGCCGAAGCGGGCGCCGACTTTCCTGGGCCAGGATGACAAGTGAACTGAGTTCGAATGCGCGTGAATTAAAGACTTAAAAGTGGATAATTCGAATGAACGTCTCGCGGCTCGCCTGTGTCAGCACGGTGTTTCTGACATTCCTGCCACTGGCCCTCTCGGCCCGGGCCGCAAGTAGCGTAGCGCTTGTTCTTGACGCTTCCGGCAGCATGAATGCCAAGCTTCCGGAAGGAAAGACGCGCATCGAAGCCGCTAAACTCGCCGTCACGGACTTAGTGGGAAAATTGCCGACCGATGTGCGCCTGTCGCTTTGGGCTTATGGCCACCAGTCCCCGACTTCGAAACATGATTGTCGCGACGCCCAGCGCGTGGTGGAGTTTGCTGCTATCAGCGCCAACAAGGCGGATGTGCTGACCAAGACTCGCGCCATCAAAGCGCAGGGTTACACACCGATTACCTATGTCATCAAGCTCGTCGCCGACGATCTCGGCAAGGAAGATGCAAAGCCGCGCACCATTATTTTGGTCAGTGACGGCAAGGAGACCTGTGAGGGAGACCCTTGCGCCACCGCGAAGGCGCTAGCGGACGCCGACGCCTCGCTCGTCTTGCACACCATCGGTTTCGCGGTCGATACTGTCGCCAAATATCAGCTGCAATGCATCGCGCGAGTGGCGCGAGGACGCTATTTCGACGCCGGCAGCACTTCCGAACTTGCCGCGACCTTAAATGAAGCCGCCAAGTCGCCTCCGCCGGCCAAGCCGGATCCGCCGCCGCAAGCTATCAAGCAGATTATCGTCAACCTGCCGAAGCTTGGGCGCTTGGAAATAAAGCACGCCACAACAGGGCACAAAGTGCGCTCTGCCGAAACCGGCGAGACCGTCGCTACACTTAACAGTGCAGGGTCACAGAAAGAGTTGCCTGCCGGCCTCTACAACGTGACGATTGGCAATGCAGTCTGGAAGAGCGTGGAAGTTAAAGCGGGCGAGACTACGGTGCTCAACCCGGGCGTAATCGAAGTACTCCATGCCGATATTTACGGCCACAAGGTATTCGATGGCGAAACTGGCGAGGAGATCGGCAAAATCGCGTCGTCAAGTCCGCGTATTACGGTGTTGCCCTCGACGTTTTCCGTGCAGTTCGGCGAGGTTTTGTGGCGGGACATCGAGGTCAAGAACGGCGAACAGAAAATCCTGAACCCGGGCGTCATCGAGCTCGACGGGCTAAAAGCCAGCGCCGCGCGTGTTTTTAGCGAAGACGGTAAACCAGCGGGCCGGATCGTAAGCAGTTGGCCGCGTATCGCTCTTCCAGCAGGCAAATATGAAGTGGAATTTTCAAAGCAGCGACTGCCGGTCGAACTCACCGAGGGCGCGAAGGTGATGCTCAAGCTAAATTAAAGCGCCCGCTGAGCAGCGCGTATCGTTTTCTGCTTTTATCGCGTCTGGAAATGTCCGCTATTGGCACTTAGCGGACATCGTTTTGCGCTGCAAACGTCCGTTTATGACCCAAAGCGGACATCGCCGGAACCGATATTAAAAGTATCGGTCGCGAATCCATCAGCGACTTTGCGCCCGTTCACACTGCGTTCAGTTATAAGGGAACAGATTGCGACAGCTCAAAATAGGTGGAGTAAAGTGATGCTACGAAAATTGTCAATTGCCACTGCAATCGCGAGTGTTCTATTAGTCCCGGCATCAGCCTTCGCTGAACCAGTTCACAAGAACGCTCACGTCAACAAAAACGTTAACGTCAACAGAAACGTTCGCGTCAACAAAAACGTTAACGTGAACAGAAACGTTCGCGTCAACAAAAACGTCAATGTCAATAGAGCCGTGCACGGGAACTACGTCGTCGGCAAAGCATACAATGGCCACTATTGGTACGGCCAAAATCGCCACCGTTGGCATGGCCGCTGGTATGCATACGGCGTCGGCCCGTGCTGGATCAACGTTGACGGCTTATGGTTCTGGAACGTCGCGGCTTGTCCCAATTAGTTGGTCGAATACCTACCAATGAAAAACCCCGGGTCATCTGCCCGGGGTTTTGTTTTGGTCATGTCCGCTATCGGCCAAAACAGATATTGCCGGCGCGCCACGCCAATTGGACTCCTCCGAATGGAGGACGCGCCCCGGCGCAGGGCATGCCAATCACAGCGCACTCCAATGTTCGCGGGGGCAAGAAAAAGGGAGGGCAATATCATGCGCAGACTACTACCGCTCGTTGGCCTTGTAGCGTTGATCTGCTTTACGCCATTGCGTGCGACTGGTGCAGACATTTCCAAAATTGTTCTTATGCTCAAGCAAGGGGGTTACGTCTTGGTGCTCCGTCACGGTGCGACAGACAGCCAAAAAGACGTCTATCCGTTCGTATTTGACGATATGAAGAAGCAGCGTCAGTTGAGCGACCAAGGACGGCAAGTCGCGCGTGAAATGGGCGCTGCCCTTAAAACACTGGGAATTTCAATCGGGCAAATTTATTCAAGTAAACTCAACCGAGCGGTTGAAACGGGCTCCTTGATGTTCGGAGCACAGATAATCCCCGTGAACGAGCTCACTGACAGCGGGGCAGGTGGCGCGTCGGCGATGGCTAATCCGAACGGCTCTAACGCAAAAGTTGGAAATGCTATTCGCGCCCTGGTGAACAAGGCGCCAGCGATCGGAACCAACAACCTGCTCATCACGCATAAGACAAACATTGCCGATGCGTTCGGCAAAGAATTCGCTGATGTAAAAGAGGCAGAGACTCTGATTTACGAGCCTAACCCCACTGGCCCTCCGACGCTGGTCGGGCGTGTGCAGGCGAGCGAGTGGATTGCGCAAAGGCCGTGAAGAAAATTTGACGCTGACAAGGACGTAAAATTCTCATTCATCCTCTCAGGCCGTCCGTCTATGTATTGAACGATCACGTTAGCGGCTTGTAGAGAGCTTGTGCCAGTGGGAAAGCATATCCCATAACTTTTGCCCGAGTAGCTTAGGCCTATAATTATTCCCGAACAAAAACCCATTCTGTAGCGGTCTTCTTTGGACTCTCCAACATTGGAAAAACTTACCAGTGAGGCGACATCGCGACAGCCGGACATCACGTAACTGGTTGAGGTCTGATCGGACTGCGCGACGACCACTCTGCAGCTAAGTGTCATCGCCAAGATCATAGTGATCATTATGTACGATATTGACCGAGTGCGACCCATGGAAATTCTCCTGCTAGAGGACATGGCCCAAGCGGACATAGCGTGCTCGCGTCCTACTTCGTTGAACATCGTCACGACGAGTTCAATCCAAAAAGTTATCGTCAATGGTAAGCGGGTAACTCGTAGTCAATACCGCTGGTTGATCTGGAAATTGGGCGAGCAAAACGAGCGGGCGCGTGGCCGGCTACGTTGACCGCATCCTCCAAGGTGAAAAAACCTCCGAGTTGCCAGTGCAGATGCCAACGAGGTTTGAGGTGGCAATCAATTTCAAGCACCTGGGCTGACGGGCCCACCATCTCGCTGTCCGAGCTGACGAAGTGATCGAATAAGTCCCAACGTCCGCTTGGGGCACTTAGCGGACATGCGCTAGTGCACCGCAAACGTCTGCTTTTGACCCAAAGCGGACATAGCCTCCCCAGTATAGCCCACGCGATCAGTGCGAAGGTTTCCGGCATGATGTGCAGGATTGACCTAGATTATAACAGTAAGTATTCTTACTATCAGACATCTGACCATCAGGATACCTACAAGTGATCAGGGATCGAGACCTTGATCGTGATCGCTCCCACGATCTCGTAGTCCTCAAGAGCGGTGTGCCAATCAAGCGAATAGCAACGCCGCTGGCGCGCCGTTTTGCTCAGATTTGTACTGCCGTCCTCGTCGATGTGACTGTTGAAGCTGGGTTGACGCCACTGCAATACGCTGCCTTGAGCTATCTCTTCGATGAGCCAGACATCGACCAGAGCGGTCTCGCGTCCCGGCTTGGCGTCGACCGCACCAGTGCCGGCCAGCTTATTGATCAGATGCAGGCCAAAGGTCTCATCGAACGGCGCATCAATGGCTCCGACCGGCGCGCCCGCCTGCTCCGGCTGTCCGTGCGCGGAACGAAGCTGCGCAAGCAACTGCGCCCAAAGGCCCATCGCGTGCAGGCGCGCCTTCTGAGCACGTTAACGCCAACTGAGCGCGAGATCCTATTGGAGCTTCTTGTGCGTGTGATCGAGGCGAACGAGAGCTACGCAAGGCCCGGTGCAGGGCGACGGAAGCCAAAGACGTCAAGACCAAGAATTTCCAGCAAGCAGTGAGGAGCACCATGCATATTTCTTCAATCCGAACGCTTACGATCCTTGTGGCCCTTCTTGGGTTGAGCTTCGCAATTTCCGGAACTGCCAAGTCTGAAGCGTCCGAATTCGATCAGGTGAAGGTTGCCAATGAGGCCTACTACACGGCCCTTTCGGCGCGGGACTTATCCGCGATGGAGAGTGTGTGGAGTCGGAGCCCGCGCGATGTGAATATTGCACCGCCGATCCGGCCCGCCGCGCATACCGGTTGGACCACTATTAAGAGAAATTATCAGACGTTTTGGGCCACGCTCGATGAGTTGACGGTCACGATGGCAGAGCCCCAGATCGTGATGGAGGGACCTGTAGCTTGGGTTTACGGGATCGAACTAGCCAAACGGAAATCCAAGAATGGCGAGGTCAGCAGCGGGTCGAATTTTGGCACCAGCATCTTTACCAAGCAGGGCGGCCGCTGGCTCATGGTATTTCACCAGGCAGCGCTGATCCCTAATCCGAGCGATAAGCGGTGATCCTACTCAAGGCCAATGCGTCCGATGTTCGCCGGTGCTGACGAGGTCATCGAGAAAACCCATGTCCGCTATTGGCACAAAGCGGAAATGGGCTTTTGCGCTGCACATGTCGCTTCTGACCCAAAGCGGACATCCTCATCCCTTATTCGCTACCTCACCTCGGGCAGCCGATCGAGGATTTTGTCCAAGGATAGGATAGTTCCGAACTCGCACCCAGTTGCGTTGTAGATCGCGTTGGCGACGGCCGCACGCTGCAGATTCCGAGCTCAGGCGACGCCCTTAGCCTTCATCGGCGACAAGACTAGATCGGTCTCGGCATAGTAGTCCGCGTGTAGTGTGGCAGCCCATATTGAAAGACCGCTGCGGGGCGGTCTTTCTTTTCGCGCGGTCATATCATGCACGGCCAGCTTTCAAACACTGTTGGCGCTATAAACAGCCCATCTGAGCCCGTTGCGGGCAGATGTGGAAAATTTTCGACAGCGAAAACAGGAAGCGGACGGCGTTCACGTCACTGGCCGTGGTGCCGATATGGACAGGAAATGCAACACCGAGGCCGGCCTGCCATTGGTCGGCGAAGAAGAACCGGACGCCCGCGCCGACCGACGACAGGGACAGGATCTGGCTGTCATTGTTGAAACTCCAGACCTCGCCTTTGTCGAAAAATCCGTACAGCTGATAGCCCTTGAGAAAGTCGTTCGAAAGAGTCTGGTCGAAGCGCAGCTCGGCATAGCCATAGAGGCCGCTGTCACCACTGTAGAAGCCCGGACCATAGGCTGCATCGCCAAGGTAGAATTGTTGCGAAATAGCCAGAGGGCCACCTGCCCATTGCCCGTTCAGCGCGGCCTTTACCGACCAGACAGTCGAGAGTTGCTGAAGGCGGGCAAATGAAAAACTGATCAGTGAAAAATTCGGCGAGGCGCCCGCGGTCGAAGCATAAAAGTCGTCTTTCGGCGAGGCGCCGAAAATGTTGAGCCCCTGACGCGCGGTCACGCTGAGATAGTTCAGCCCTCCGAAATTATCCTGAAGCTTGTAATCAGCCGTGAGGCTGACGTAACGCAAATGATCATTATAGGTGGGGCCGAAGTCATCAAATTCCCGACTGTCGCTGAAGCCGATGATCCCCGTCAGTGTGAGCGATGATTTTCTGGTCTGCAGTGGAACGATGCTGCCTTTCGCCTCAAATGTTTCCGTAATGGTATGCGTGTCGATTTCCTTGCGGATGTCGCCCGGCGCGACATCGCTGTAGAGCATATTGAAACCGAGCCGCGCACCATCGGTTCCCATGGGCGCATCGTAAGCGAGCCGCCCGAATGCAAACTCGCGCGTCTGGAACGGTGTTGACGAGGCACTCACATTGACTGTATCGCCGGGAAGAAAATATGAATTGAACCCGGCTGTCGCGAAGGCTTCATAGGGACCGACGGCAGCGGTGCCCTGGTTGTCCATTCCAAGGCCGACAAAAATGCGCCAAGTCTCCAGCCGAACGATCAGACGAAATTTTCCCGACAGCTTTCCAATTTCTTCGATGGCCGTGTCGGCAATGCGGATGCCGGGTGTATCGTTCACCAGCAATAATTGCCGTTCGAGCGTCTTCAATTGCGAAGGACGCTCGCCGAGCACGCGGTCCAGCAATGGCCGGATGCCATAGCGGTCGACGTCATCTCCTTTGAGCGCGATCTCGACGATATATCCTTCAATCACCTTTACGTGGATGCGCCCATTCTTGATGTCCTGCGGCGGGATGATCGCGCGGGTGAACGAGTAGCCGGCCGCGCGGTACAATTCGGTGATATTGTCGGCAATGGTCACTAGATCGGCCTGCGAGACGGTCTTGCCGACAAATGGCTTGTAGGCTTCGGCGATCGCATCGGCTGCAATGGCAGTCGCTCCGTCGACCGAAACGGCGCGGAGCTTGAACATCGGCTTTGTACTGGCACGATTTTCCGATTTCGCGATGCCCGGCAGACGAACGGGAGGTTTTAATCTCTGCTGCCCCTCTTCCATTTTTTCGATGGTTTTTTCGGTCTGGCGCGGGTCGTAACGGGGCGGTGGGACAGCTTGCGCCCACGCAGCACCTATCCAGACGAGACCGATTGTTAACGAAAGGAGCCCGCTACCGGCTGCCCGGCAATGGCATCGCTGTGGAATAATTCCTTGAGCGACCGCAAGAATCCGCGGCATGTCCTTGGCGTTTCTCGCAGTTCGAATGACGTTCTAGGCCGCAAAGGTAAATTTTTACGGTTAACAGGGTGTTAACGACACGCCCGTCCTAGTTGGGTCGCACTAAGCTAAATGTTGAACAATTTCGCTCAGAAATGGCCTCGGGTGACTGGGAGCGCGCTACAAATTGGGGCGCGATCGCAGCAGGAGGCACCGGTGTTGGGCAGGATGAGACCGTTCTGGGTCCCCGTTTTTCTGGCTGGAATTCTTGGTGTGACGGTCGCTGCGGCGCGCGCGGACGACGGCGCGCCCTGGCGCGTCAGCAAATCATCCGGCGATGTCTGGATGACAACCTCCGGAGCACAGCCTGCCTCCCTCACCAGCGAAGCCATGCTCAAGCCGGGCGATACGATTCGCACCGGGCAGAGCGGACGCGTGCTTCTCACGCGCGGCGAGGAGAACATGCTGATTGCACCGAATTCTGTCATTTCCCTGCCGGAAGGACAGAAGGATGGCCTCTCCACCACGATCTTCGAGCAAGCGGGCTCGGTTCTCATCCAGGCAGAAAAACGCAACGTCAAACATTTTCAGGTCGAAACGCCCTATCTTGCCGCCGTGGTCAAGGGAACGCAGTTTCGCGTGAGCGTCGACAAGAGCGGCGGCCACGTCGAAGTGATCGAGGGCCGCGTTGAAGTGGCCGATTTCAAGAGCGGCCAGTTTGCACTCGTACTTCCCGGCCAAGCGGCGAAAGTCGCGGCCGCCGGCAATGGCGGGCTTTCACTGAGCGGCACGGGCAAGTTCAACCCGATCGAGAAAGGCACGCCACGCGCCCCATCGTTCGATCGCACGCCGGTCCCGAAAAACGGATTTGCAAAACCGGCCGATGCAGCGGACGGCAAAACGATCCATGCGCTTGGCAAGATCGACGGCGCACATAGCTTTGCCTCGGCCGATCCGGATCACGGCCGCAGTCACAACGTATTACGAATCACGGCGCCGCTCGGCGAAACCACACTGAATTTCGTGAAGGCAACAAACGGTCTGGCGCATGGTGCCGTCACTACGCAGGCGGAACGTAACGCCGCGAGGCAAGCTGCTCTCGGCAATGGCGACGCGGCTGCCACCGCTCTCGCGTCGGCCAATCCGCAGGACGCCAGTGCCAGCAATGGCAATGGAAACGGCAATGCGAACGGCGTTGGCAACGGACTCGCGCTCGGCAATGGAAATGGCGTCGGCGTCGGTAACGGCGGGGGCGTCGGCAACGGGAACGGCGGAGGCGTCGGAAACGGAAACGGAAACGGCAACGGCAACGGAAACGGGCTCGCACTTGGCCTTGGCAACGGCAACGGCAACGGGGTCGGATTGGGACTTGGGCTCGGCAACGGCAACGGCAACGGACTCGCGCTTGGACACCTTAAAATAAAACTGAAGATCAAATAGTAAGACCGTTCGGCTGCGTTGCGGGGACGCCGGAGAGGGGCAGTGAAGAGGTTACGGCCGCATCTTTTCGTGCTGGCGGCCCTGGTCGCGACTTTGCTGACCGGGGCTCCGTCCGCGTTGAAAAACTTCCTGATCGACGTCCGGTTTAGCGTATTTCCGCGTCAAGCCAGCAGCGATATTGCCGTCGTCGCCATCGATGCGCCGTCGATCGAAGCGATCGGCGTGTGGCCCTGGCCGCGCCGTCTGCATGCCCATTTGATCGACAAACTGGTGCGAGCGGGGGCGAGCGGCATCGCCTTCGATGTCGACTTCAGCTCGGCATCGAATCCCGAAGACGATCGCGCATTCGCGGACGCGCTGCGGCGCGCCGGTGGATCGGTCATTTTGCCCGCCTTCGAACAATCGGCCGGCGCAGGCATCAATCAGGCGCTCTACCTCAATCGTCCGCTGCCACAGTTTGCCGAGCAATCCTGGCCCGCGATCGTCAATGTTTCCACTGATTCCGATGGTGTCGTGCGACGCTATCCTTTCGGGGACGCCGTCGCCGGCACATTTTTACCCTCGATGGGCGCGCTGCTCGTGGGCCGCTATGAGGCTTCGGCGGCTCCACTGTTGATCGACTTCAGCATCAACCCGGCCTCGGTCCCCATCGTGTCCTACAATGACGTTTTGCACGGCGACCCAGGTGCGCTTCGCCGTCTCAAAGACAGGAAGATCATCGTCGGTGGGACGGCCCTCGAGCTTGGCGACCGGTTCAATATCCCAAATGGCAAGATGATTTCCGGCGCCATGGTTCAGGCGCTAGCGGCGGAAACGATTTTGCAATCCCGCATTTTGTACCCCAGCGCGCGGGTGGTGAATTTCGCTGCGCCTCTGCTCCTGATCGCGCTCATGCTGCTGCTCGGACGGCGACTGTCGGCACCCACCCGGGTTTGCTTGCTCATCGGCGCCGCGCTCGCCGCCGAACTCGCCGCAATGGCCCTTCAGGCCAGGTTTGCAATCGGGGCCGATACGGCAATACTGCACATTACCGTCGTCGCTTATCTCGCCGCCATTGCGCTTGATGAAATCGACTTTCGCGATTTGCTTGGCTTGATCGCTGAGCGGCGCTTCCAGCGCATCGCTATGTCGTTGGGCGATGGGTTGGTTTGCACGGACAGAAATGGCTTGATCACGGTGTGGAATCCGAACGCCGTCGCCATGTTCGATTTTGAGGCTCACGAAATACTTGGACAGTCGATCGGCAAGATTTGCGCTCTGAGCGACGATCCTGAGAGCAAGGACGCCTTTTCGATCACCGAACTGCCCGCCGACCAGCTGCAGGCGCCGGGCGGCAAGCTGATGGAAATGATCGGCCGCCGGAAAAACGGAGAGTTGTTCCCGCTGGAAGCGTGCTTTTCAGGCTGGCAGGCGACCGACGGAGTCAATTTCGGCGTGATTTTCCGCGATATTTCCGTCCGCCAGCGCGAGGCAATCCGCATCCGCTATCTTGCCGAACATGACGAGCTGACAGGTCTCGCCAACCGCTACAGCCTCGTTGCCTATCTGCGTCAAAAAATTGCGGCGGCGAAACCCGATGACGAAATTGCGCTGCTCATCATTGGCCTCGATCGATTCCAGTTCCTGACCGACATGCTGGGGCACGCCTATGGCGACCAGGTGATCTGCGCCGTTGCCGAGCGGTTCACGAACTTCTTCGGCACCGCCAGCCTGGTCGCGCGTCTCGACGGCGATGAATTCGCCATGGTCGTGGAGGCTCCCGACGCTGCGGCCAAGGCAGAAGAACTTTCCCAGCAACTTTGTCGCGCTTTCAGCGAGACACCCCTGTCAGTCGACAAACGCCAGCAGCCGGTCACCGTCAGTATCGGCCTTGCCGCGTTTCCCAAGGATTGCAGGGCAGCGGACGATCTTCTGGGCAACGCCCATCTCGCCCTGTACCGCGCCAAGTCGGGACGCCGCGGCAAACATTTTGTGTTCGAACGGAGCATTCGGGTCGAACTGGAAACGCGCGCGCGGCTCGAAGTCGAACTTGCTCATGCGCTCGAGGAAAACGAATTTGACCTTTACTATCAGCCCAAGGTCAACCTCGAGGATGACACCCTGATCGGGGCGGAAGCGCTCATCCGCTGGCGTCATCCCTATCGCGGTCTGTTGACGCCGGCTGATTTCATGCATGTGGCGAAGACCTCTTCAGTGTCGGATCCGCTGGCACTGTGGGTGATGAAAACGGCATGCCGCCAGGCGCATATCTGGCAAAAGCGCGGATTCGATCTTTCCATGGCGGTCAACCTGGCGCCGTCGCAGCTTCGATCAAGCGAGCTTGCGACAACCATTGCGAACGTTCTCAAGGAAACGGGATGTCCGCCCTCACGTCTCGAAGTCGAAGTAACCGAGGACATTCTGATCGACGACGAAGATGCGGTCGGACTTTTCCGCAAGATCCAGGACCTCGGCGTACGCATCCTACTGGACGATTTTGGAACCGGATACGCGAGCCTCACCTACCTGAAGAAATTTCCGATCAACGGATTGAAGATCGACAAGTCATTCGTGTGCCAGCTGCGGGTGGAAATCGACGATGCGGCCATCGTGAGTTCGACGATCGGTCTGAGCACTTTGCTCGGGCTTTCGGTGGTTGCCGAAGGCATTGAGGACCGCGCGACGGCCAATCTGCTGGCCCGCATGGGTTGCAAGCATGGCCAGGGGTATTTCTTCGGCCGGCCAATGCCAGTTGCCGAATTCGAGCAAAAACTCCTTGCCGACGCGAACCGAAAGCCGGTTTTGTCCTACGACAAGGCCGGTTAACGCCAATATTAAAATTCCGCAATAAGGAGAGCGCGAGGTCCACTTCTTATTGGGGCCAAGACGGGAGGACTTCGGCAGCTCGTTAACTCAAGCGACGGTCGCGGGGATCTGCCCCTCGAGACGCAAGTTGCGTCCGGGCTAGTCTAACGAGATGTCCGCTATTGGCACTAAGCAGACATAACCTTTTGCACCGCACATGTCCGCTTTCGGGAGTAGTGGGGACATCACTCCGTGCGTCAATGCGACGCGAATTGTCGAATGCGTCCACGACCTCAATCTACGATCATCTCGGTCAGTGCGCAGCATTCCGTGCATTCGAAGGTGCGACGCTCCGCCTTTATCGCGATGTCGTATGTTTGTCGGATCAGATGCGCATTAGCGCCGCAGGTCCGGCACGTGATTGGAGTGACGTAGGTCGGGGGTGGCGGGAAGATTGACGCCGGTTGTCCTGGCTCTTGCATGACGACGCCTCACTCTAAGCTGTGGTCCTGTTCCTTTGTTTTTCTTGACGCGAGGCCGAGCCGGAGCAATTCGCGGACAGCGGAGGTCCGAGTAGGCATTCGCTCCTCGAAACGGAAGGTATCGACCGCTTCGAGTTCGGCTGCCGAGACAACAATCTGTAGGCGATAGTCCCCAGTTCGGCTCACGGGTTACCCATTAGGCTAGAAGGTCTAACAAGGCTAACAATACTCATCCTACTCATTAGTTGCAAGGGCCTCCTATTTTTCCACAGCGTCTTGACGAATACGCTTCTGTGTTCTCATTTTGTTCACATGGGATCGAGACGCTGGCGAGGCTTATGAGGCGGGTTGGCGCGTTCGGGTGCGCTCCGCTTGGGCTCCGCGCGAGGGTATGAAACGGGTCCGCGAGTGCGTCTTTGGCGGGGAGCTTGATCTCCGCACGCTCGTTTGGACGCGCGGTCGCAATTTACCATTGGGAATGTTGGAGAGCCGATTGCGGTGTCCGCGCTGCGGCTCGCGGCGCGTCCGGTTGGCTTTCACTGTTCCCGCTGTACCCGCGAGTGCGCGCGTCGGAGCCCGTAACTATGGGCGATGATCTTGAAGCGCAACTGATTTGGGACATTTGCTACGCGCTTCACCGCGCTCCGGTGCGTGCACTGCGGCGAAAGCTCACAGACGAGCGGATGGTGGCGCGGGCAATTGTCGAACATCTCAAGCTCGCAAACTGGAAGATTGCTAAAGGACCGCCGCTGCCACCGCATGGCAGCAATCCGCGCCAAAATAATTCTGGATTAATTCCAAACTGAAGCGCAGGCTTTCTCGCATCGCCAGCTGACGTCGGTGGCTGAGAGACCAGTTGTGCTCCCGCCTTGTACGGCAAGGGGGTCTTCTATGAAACAATCACAATTCGTTCTGGATGCGCAAGAAAGCGAGCGCCCGAAGTGCGAACGTTGCGGCGCATTGATGTGGCTTGCCCGGATCGATCCTGACGAGCCCAGTTACGAGCGGCGAACATTCGAGTGTCCCGAGTGCGATCACTCGATGGCGTGGGTCGTCAAATACAAATAAATTCCAACGAATAGAGGCCGCGCATTCGGGGGAAGAGAATGGCGGCCTCATGTTCGCTGCCGTCGGCCCTGGGGGAATGGGGACTGAAGGCCGGTGGCATAAAAATCTAATGCGCGTATTTCAATAAGGTTCCTAAGTGAATTTGACGTTAGGCGCGCTGAAACGAATGTTTCGGCTCCGCGACGGCATTGTTTGGATTTACTAGAAAAGCAATCGTGTCAGCTTGGGGGACGAGTTCGTGCAAGATTTCCAATTGTTTCGCTACGAGCACTTTGCCTAACGATGCAACGCCGGTCACATTTTGACATGATCTCCGAGATGAGCGCCAAACATGTTGAATTGCTCAAAGAGGCTCATCCCGCGCTTTCCAATCTGGCCGTGCTCTGGAACCCGAATAACTCGTCGCACCCACCGGCACTGAAGTCGGCCCAAGCCTCGGCTCAATCACTTTCGCTCCAAACGCGCACGATCGAAGTTCGGTCGTTGGCCGACCTCGACAAGGCCTTTGCAACTATCGCGGGCGAGAGCGTCAATGGTTTGCTCTTCATCGCCGATCCCATCTTTTTCATTCAGCTCAAGCGCTTGGCTGATTTCTCGACGGCAAATCGGTTGCCGTCAATCGCCAACTTTGTCGAGTTTCCTAAATTTGGCGGTCTTATGGGTTACGCGCCAAGCCTTCCGAACGAATACAGGCACGCTGCCAAACACATCGACCACATCCTGAAGGGAGCCAAAGCCGGCGATCTACCGGTCGAGCAACCGACGCAATTCGAGCTGGCGATCAACTTGAAAAATGATTGGAATTACGATTTCGCCAAGAATGCTCGCCCGAGCTGATGAAGTAATCGAATAAACGAATGCGCGGTTCTGGCGCAAAACCGACACGCCGTTCTGCGCTGCACACGTTCGGTTTTGACCCAAAGCAGACATCAGGCCATACTTAACGAGCCCCGCTTGAACCGCTACGATGCCCTTGCTTGAGCCTTGGAGCAGCGATGAAGCGGCGTGAGTTTATCACTTTGCTTTATGGTGCGGCGACCTGGCCGCTTGCCGCGCACGCGCAGCAAGCCGCAAGTCCGGTCATCGGATATCTCAGTAGTAAAGGGACAGCGGCGGAGGCCGGAATTATTTCGGCTATTCGTCAGGGCCTTAATGAGCGCGGCTTCGTCGAAGGGAAAAATGTTGCTTTTGCTTACCGCTGGGCCGAGGGCGATTATAGCAAATTGCCCCGGCTTGCCGCCGACCTGGTAGATCAGAACGTCAATGTGATCGCGGCATCGGGATTGCCCGCTGCATTGGCAGCAAAAGCGGCAACCCCTACAATTCCGATCGTTTTTAGACTGGCCATCGACCCGGTTGCCTTTGGACTGACCCGGAGCCTTGACCGTCCTGGAGGCAATATTACAGGGGTTACAATGTTATTCGACCCCCTCACGCCTAAAAAACTTGAACTGCTGCATCAGATTGCTCCGTCCACTGTGTCAATCGGAATTCTAATCAACCCGAACAATCAAAACGCGACATCTCACCAGGATCATGCCGAACGTGCGGCAGCAACGTTGGGCTTTAATCTGAGCGTACTGAAGGCCGGTCGATTGGAGGAATTGGAGCCGACTTTCGCGGCCGCGCGCCAAAAGGGCGTCGGCGCCCTCCTCATTGGCGATGACCCCTTGTTCGATGTTCTCAATCAGCAGCTGGTTGACACAGCTGCGCGTCACCGTATTCCAACCATGTATTACGTGCGCGACTTCGTAATCACGGGCGGCCTGATCAGCTATGGCCCGAGCTTTGATGAGATGGCCAGGCAAGTAGGCGTCTATCTTGGGCGCATCCTCGAAGGTGTGGGGCCCGCAGAGCTTCCGGTTCAGCAGCCGACCAAATTCGAGCTGGTTATCAACATCAAGACGGCAAAGGCACTCGGCCTTGCCCTGCCTTCGGCACTGCTCGCACGTGCTGACCAAGTGATCGAATAGCTCACAAATCAAGTTTGTCCAAATCCGCTATTGGCACTTAGCGGACATGGGCTAAGTGCGCCGCACATGTCTGCTTTTGACCCAAAGCGGACATCTCCCGCCCAAGCCCTGATTTGCTATGTTTGGGTAGCTTGGTCTTCAGGTTCCAGGCAGACGCCGCGGTAGGGGCCGCGCGGCAAGCGAGGAGGTCATTTAATGGCTCCCGAAGTTCGTTACGCCAAGAGTGGCGATGTGCATATCGCCTATCAGGTCTTCGGAAAGGGTCCGGAAAACCTGGTCATCATTCCCGGCTTCATTTCGCACGTTGAGCATGTTTGGGATTCCCCAGATCAGTCCCGCTGGCTGAGCCATGTAGCGAGAAGGGCGCGGGTCGTCATATTTGATAAGCGGGGGACGGGTCTTTCCGACCGCATGGGCCAATTGCCCAATTTCGACCAGCGAATGGATGATGCCCGGGCAGTGATGGATGCCGCCGGGATCGAGCGGGCCACCGTCATGGGGGTGTCGGAAGGTGGATCGCTCGCGGCGTTGTTTGCCGCATCTCACCCAGAGAGATGCTCCGCACTGATCCTCTACGGTGCCTTCGCGAGATTTTCGGATTGGTTTCCGACTAAACAGAAGTTTGACGGATTCCTGAATTATGTCGACACGGCCTGGGGCAGCGGCAATAGCGTTCCGGCTTTTGCTCCGTCAAAAAAAGGCGACACGGAATTTCAGCGCTGGTGGGGCCGTTTTGAAAGACTTGGTGGCAGTCCCTCCGCGGTCATCAACTTGATGCGCATGAACAGTGAAATCAATATCGACAATATACTGTCGTCAATTCTTGTCCCCACGCTCGTCTTACATCGAACCGAGGATCCCACAGTCAGCATTGAAGCCGGCCGGTTCCTGGCGGGGCACATCGCGCAAGCTAAACTCGTCGAGCTGGATGGCCCCGATCACATCTACTGGCTCGGCGACAATGCCCTCCAAATCGCCGACTTGGTCGTAAATTTCGCCACGCAACCAAGCGCCGAAGCGCCCAGCACGGTGGGTTCGCGTCGTATGCTCGCGACCATTCTGTTCACTGATATCGTCGACTTAACCTCGCGGGCGCACGAATTGGGTGACAAAGCATGGCGCGATCTGCTGCGAGCACATGATGCGACAGTTCGCAGAGAAATCGTGCGTTTCCGAGGCAGCGAGGTGAAATCTCTGGGCGACGGATTTCTGGTTTTGTTTGATGGCCCTGCGCGCGCAATCCATTGCGCTCAGGCAATTACCGAAGCCATGAGTCCGCTTGGTATTCAAATCCGCGCAGGCCTGCATACGGGCGAAATCGAGCGGACGGAAGCAGACGTGCTCGGGATCGCCGTTCATCTTGCGGCGCGCATTATGAATACAGGCAGTGCAGGCGACGTGGTCATTTCGAGAACCGTGAAGGATCTCGTCGCCGGCTCCGGTATCGAATTTGACGACGCCGGTGAGCAGTCCTTAAAGGGAATCGCGGACAACTGGCAGTTATTCAAAGTAAGGGCGGCTGTTGAATATCAGCCGCGGATCGGGTGATCGAATAAGTGGTGCTATGTCGGCTATTGGCACAAAGCGGACATCGGCTTGTGCGCTGCACATGTCCGCTAATGACCCAAAGCGGACATCTCCTCCTCTCAGCAAGTTTTCCCACATCATCTGACTGCGACATCACTTCCAACGCAGGGTTGCCTTAGCATCCGCTGACCACTAGTTCTGCAGGTATGACTGCACAAACCGTGTTGATATCGGGTGCGGGGGTTGGCGGACCAACGCTTGTCTACTGGCTGAGAGCAGCTGGATTTGAGCCGACGATCATCGAGCATGCGCCCACGTTGCGCAGTGGCGGTTATGTCATCGATTTTTGGGGTTTGGGCTACGATATCGCCGAGCGCATGGGCCTGATCAAAGAGATCAATCGGGCCGGTTACCACATCCGGGACATGAGAGTTGTTGACGCCGACGGCACACGAATTTCCGGTTTCGGCACAAGCGTTTTTCGCGAACTTACGGGCGGACGCTATGTGACGATTGGTCGTAACGTTCTTTCGCAGCTGTTATTCAAAAAGGTGAGCCGCGACATCGAGGCGATCTTTGGCGATCAAATAATCGAAATCGACGATCAGAAAACTCATGTGGAGGTGCGACTCAATTCCGGCGCGGAGCGGCGATTCGACTTTGTTGTGGGTGCCGATGGCCTGCACTCCGGCGTCCGTCGGTTGGTTTTTGGTCCGCAGGACCGCTTTGAGAAGCGCTTAGGCTATGTCGTCGCCGCCTTCGAAGCGCCCGGCTACCGACCTCGCAATGAAGATGTCTACGTGATGTACAATGAACCCGGCCGGATGGTTGGGCGGGTCTCGCTCCGCGACGACAAGACGTTGTTCCTTTTTATTTTCGCTGAAGATGCAGACGCGCCGATGCATGATTTACCGGCGCAGAAGCGGCTGGTGCAAACCAAATTCGGCGACAGCCGCTGGGAATGCTCAGGTATCCTTGATGCCCTTGATCACGCTCCGGAACTCTATTTTGACCGCGTCAGTCAAATCCGAATGGAGCATTGGTCCCGCGGCCGGGTCGTGCTTGTCGGCGATGCAGCATATTGCGTCTCGCTGCTGGCCGGACAGGGCTCGGCGTTGGCCATGACTGGCGCCTATATCCTTGCAGGTGAACTCGCCAAAGCCGCTGGCAAGCACGACATCGCATTTGCCAACTATGAGAAGCTCCTGCGGGGTTTTGTTGAAAGGAAACTGCGTGGCGCGGCGGGTTTCGCGTCGGCCCTCGCGCCGAAGACGCGGTTGGGATTGTTCTTCCGCAATCAGGTGATGAGGGCGGCGGCCGTTCCGGGGCTCGCCCGCTATACATTTGGGCGTGACATTATCGATACGCTACAGCTCCCTAACTATCAGTGGCCATGCCGGACCTAGTTGCGCATAGTCGATCCGGGGCGCGTCGCTATTGACCGGTGTGTGAGGCTGCATCCTATGTTTGGTATCCCCGCAGATATAGCCATTTCCTTTTCGGTGTCATTCAGGCTGGGCTGACAAGTTTAATTGCCGCTGGCATTGCCACTTTCCCATCGCCTACCTTAGTGGGGTTTTTCAAACATTGGCTATTGTCCGGGCTCGTTGCGTGGATCGCAATGTTGCCGGTTGTGATCTTGGCCGCCCCAGCGATAAGAGCACTCTCGGTCGCGCTCACGAGAGAAGAACCGACCTGATGAATGTCTGCTTCTGGCACTTAGCGGACATTCAGACGCACCCGTGTTTGTCCGCTTTTGGACCAAAGCGGACATTGGACCGCACTGGGGCCCTAGTCACCTGTGCCCGGATTTGGCGAGAAATATTTAAGCTTATCCGGCTTGCCTTCCCATTCTTTTGAATCTGGGGGAGGGTCGCGCTTGAGCGTAATATTGGGCCAAGTTTTTGCATAGTCAGCGTTGAGCTTGAGCCACTTCTCGGCCCCGGGCTCGGTGTCAGGCTTGATCGCCTCCACCGGACATTCCGGCTCACACACCCCGCAATCGATGCATTCTTCGGGATGAATGACGAGCATATTTTCGCCCTCATAGAAACAATCAACGGGGCACACCTCCACGCAATCCATTAGCTTGCACTTGATGCAGCTTTCATTGACGATATAGGTCAAATGTCATCCTCCTTCTGGAGGAAGTCTATCAGGTTTCCACCAGGGCGGTATGTTTCATCGGTTTGTGTGAGGTTACTGCCGCAGATGCAGTTCTGTCGGTTGATTTATTATTTCGGTTCGGGAGTCATTTGGGAAAATGCCGACTAAAGGGAAAGTCGCATCATGACTGAGTATATCGTCGGCTTAAGGCAGGGAAAACGATCAGAAGTTCTGACCATCGAGGCCGAGGATGCGTTAATTGCTGCGCTCAAGGTCAAACATAACCACCCCGAGGCTTTAATTTCCTACGTTCGCAAATCTAATCGGCGCGGCGATCGTCGCAATCCTCATCCGAAGGAATGAAGATTAAGAACCGCCTGCAGGCGCCTAAGCTCCTTAGTCTCCCCCAATGATCGTAATGACGCTGTTTGCTGCGGTGCATTTGTCCGCTTCTGGCACTTAGCGGACATCGGCTTGTGCGCTGCACAGGTCCGCTTTTGACCCAAAGCGGACATGGTCTAATCCGCTACTGGAGCGCTATAATCCTCCGCCCAGCTTGTAGGAGTGCGAATGAGGCGGCGCGAATTCATCTCTTTCGTGGGTGCCGCGGCAGCAATGCCCTTCGTGGCATTGGCCAAAAACGTTCCACGTCTCGGTGTGCTGCTTTACAGCCAAAATGACCCACAGATGGCAGCGGTCCGTCGCGGCCTCAGCGACTTGGGTTATGTCGAGGGGCAGAACATCGTGATCGAACTCCGACATGCGGAAGGTCGACTTGACCGTCTTCCCATCGCGGCAGGTCAATTAGTAGGTCTGCAGCCGGACGTGATCTTGGCCATCGGGGGTGATGTGTCTCCGATCGCGAAAAAGGTTACTGAAAAGATCCCACTTGTATTCGTTAGTAGTGCTGATCCGGAGCAGCTTGGTCTTGTCGAAAGCCTTCGGCGACCGGGTGGAAACGCTACGGGTGTCACTCTCTTGCAGGATGCACTTGCTTCCAAAAGGCTTGAGCTTCTTAAAGAGGCTGCGCCAAGAATCTCCAAAGTGGCATTCTTGTGGAATCCGGATCATCCGGACAATGAACAACGGGCCGCCCAACTCGCTGCGCAAAAGCTCGGTCTGCAACTTCATTTGGTTGAAGTTCGGCGTACCGAGGACTTTGATTTGGCATTTCGAGCCGCCAATGATGCGGGCGCAGATTCCCTTTATGTCGTCACGTCGCGTCAGAACTCTCGTAAACATAAAAAGAATTGTTCAATTTGCGATGACAAATCGAATTCCATTGGCAGGAGGCTTTGGAGATTGGGCAAAACAAGGCGGCCTGCTTTCGTATGGACCAGATGCCATTGCGATGTCTGCTCGCGCAGCCAACTACATCGACAAGATATTAAAAGGGGCAAAACCCGCTGATCTTCCCGTCGAGCAACCTACAAAATTTCAATTGATAATCAATCTAACGACTGCCAAGGCTCTAGGCCTGACTGTCCCATATTCGCTTCTTTCACGGGCCGATGAATTGATCGAGTGAGGCCTGATGTCCGCTTTTGGCACAAAGCGGACATTGGCTTGTGCGCTGCACATGTCTGCTTTTGACCCAAAGCGGAAATTGGCAGAAGTAAGCGTGACTCCTCAAAACACGCGACAATTGCTACGATCGTCTATCCGAGCGTCCGGGGGCGATGATGAGGCGACGCGAGTTCATTAAAGCGCTTGCCGGCTCGGGGGCAGTATGGCCGCTGGTGGCCCGAGCACAGCAATCTACACCCCAAGTTGCATTTATCCGAGACGGGTCCGCTGAAGGCAACGCGCGCCTTGCTGCCGGTTTCCGCAAAGGTCTTAACGAAGCCGGCTATGTCGAGGGCCAAAACGTTAAGGTCGAGTACCATGCGGCACTTCCAAAACGATGGTGCCGACTGCTAGATTTCTGCGCTGGCTTTGGGAGCGGCAATGAAACGTCGCGAGATCATTACACTGCTCGGCGAGACGATCAGCGCACCTCGCATCCAGAACAATCGCAACCGTATGAAGTTTACGTCGAACGCGGAATTGCGCCTGACGTGGTCGATGCCCTGGCAAAACGCGGCCACAAGATTGTTCCGACGTATCCGCACACGTCCGCTAACTCAATTGGAATGACTGCCTACCGTTATGTGGGTGCTGCTGATCGGCGTACCCGCGGCTCGCTGGCTGCAGGGTTTTGAGCGTGCTTATCGCGCCCGGTTTAACCCGATACTATGCTCTATCCTAAGCTCGGGGGGCCAATGCGGCGGCGCGATCAACCAGGCGACAAAGCTGCTAAAGCACGACGCCGCAAAAGGTCCGCGCGCCGCAATGCGCCAAAGGCCGCGCGGCGCCGCTCTTCTCTCGCTGACAGCAAGGAAGCAAATGTCGCGCGGCTGACCCGCGAGCTGCATGAGTTGCTCGACCAACAGGCGGCGAGCGCCGAGGTCTTGAAAGTTATTTCAAGCTCGACCGGCGAATTGGAGTCGGTCTTCCAGACTATCCTGAGAAATGCCACGCGCATCTGCGAGGCGAGGTTCGGCAACCTGTTTCTGTATGACGGAACGACGCTTCGCATGGCTTCGCTCTACGGCGCTCCGGCCGCGTGGGCTCAGGTGCGAGGCTTGACTGTGACGGTCGACGACCTTCATCCGGACGT
>CAWHPN010000019.1:0-275203 GCA_963831275.1 uncultured Alphaproteobacteria bacterium
CCTCTCATCTTGAGCAGACGCGCGCCGAAGATCGTGCCGTTTTGCTTTCAGGAGGGACCGACTCCTCAGTTTTACAGATGGTAATGGAGAGCCTGGACAGGCGGTCGCCGCTGCAGACACGCAGTTTTATTCTGGACACGCCTGAGTGGCGCGATGAGAGGGATACTGTCAGGAGGCCGTACGTATTTTCGGTACTCAGCACGAGTACACCTGGATTAGTCCTGCGGACTACCCCGCCTTGTTGGTCGAACTCGATAGTGCGGTTGGGAAAGCCGTTCGGAGACAATTTCGCAGCCCGGGTTTACAGCACTGTTGCGTGCATTGGGACGAACCGGTCCGACCACACTCTGGTCTGGTGAAGCGGCCGACTTGGTTTATGGGCATTGGGGTGCAAATTGGATAAAGCCCCACTACGGCTATCTCCCCCGGCCGATGCTTCGGGCGATCGGGATCGCGCTGCAGCCCTTCTCGCCGAAGAAAGCACACGGAGCGCGAGCGACCGCCCAGGTAATGACGGCGCTCAAGCTTCACGAAAGCGCACCATCTCATCCGCTAAACATCCAAGGGCGCTATTGCGACTTGGACACCGTGACCCGCTGGTTTGGCGATCGGCGAGTTGCAGAGGCCATGACTGAACGGCGCGATCTGATCGCGCGGCTCACTGGGCCGGTGCCGGAGGTTGTCCGCATTCAGATGATCGCTCTTTTTACCAGCGCACTTTATGCGGCGTCGATGGACTTTCAGCTTGGAGCCATTGAAGGCTGCACAGTGTTAATGCCCTACCTCGATGAAGGCGTCATCCGCGCAGTGCTCCCGATAGACCCAGACCAACGCTATATCTATCGCGGCACGACAAAGCCGCTTCTCAAGCTGGCACTTCAGGGGCGTACAAGTCCAGATTTCGTCGCGCGACCAAAGCGTGGGGGAGGATTTTACAGCGACCTTTGCGCGTGGATGCGCAATGGCGTGCTGGCGGACATGGTCCGCTCAATCGATCGTCCTGGATACGTGGATCTCAAAAGCTTCCAGCAAAAGCTGGACACTCCTGACTGGACGACATGGAATTTGCTTTTGATGGATGTTTATACAAAACATCTTCGGTCCCTAGCAGTAGTGGAAAAAGAGCAGGTTCCGGAGTTTGAAATAGTCCGCCGGCAAGCGGGGCTCAGATAAGTGGGCCATTGCTGGTTCGCAGCTCATACGATGCTGGGCGTGGCGCAGTACTAAATTTGCGGGTGTAGCTCAATGGTAGAGCAACAGCTTTCCAAGCTGATGATGGTGGTTCGATTCCGCTCGCCCGCTCCAGCCTTTTTATGCCTGATGGTCCCGTCTAAATAAGCTGAGGGGCAAGGGACTAAGAGATGAGAATGCCGAACCGGCGCGAATTCAACGGACTATGCGTGGTACTCGCTTCTCTTGGGATGCCGACATGTGCAGCTGCTCTTGATGCCGCTACTGGCGTGGCCTCAAGCGGCGAAGGACGCATGGTAAAGTTTCGCGACGGTACTGTTGTCCCGGCGTTGGGGCAGGGCTCCGCGGGTCTCGGAAAGGGAAAACATCCTCAGGCCGTTGAGGAAGAGGCGCTACGCACGGGCCTCTCGCTCGGGATGACGCTGATTGACACGGCAGAAATTTACGGGTCCGAGGAATTCATCGGCCGCGCAATCGTTGGTCAGCGCGATCGCGTATTCCTGGTATCCAAGGTGTGGCCGAATCATGTGGCGGGAAACGGCGTCGAGCGCGCATGCGAGGCCAGCCTCAAACGTCTTGGTACTGATCATCTCGACTTGTATCTGCTCCATTGGCCGAACGGTGTCACCAATCTTTCCAGCGTTGTAGCCGCGTTTGAAAACCTACGCTCGGCGGGGAAGGTTCGCGCCTGGGGCGTGTCCAATTTCCAAGTCGGCGATATGGAAGGCTTATTCCGCATTCCGAAAGGCGATCGCTGCGCGACCAACCAACTCCCTTATAGCCTCGGCGACCGCGGCATAGAACGTAACGTGTTGCCATGGTGCGAGAAGCAGGGCCTCCCCGTGATGGCTTACTCGCCACTGGGCGGCCCCGGTGCCAACTTGTTACGCAATCCCACACTTGCACGCATCGGTGAAGCACACGGCTGCTCGGCAGCCGCTGTTGCACTGGCCTGGACGATCCGTGGCGGTAACGTCATTGCAATTCCAGAATCTGGTTCGGTGGCGCACGTAAAGGAGAACGCCGTTGCGTTCAAGCTGACGCTGACACCGCAGGAACTTCAATCGCTGAAGGTGGCTTATCCTTTGTCTCACCCTTAGACTTGCAAGATGGCAGTGACGGTTCGGCCTATTCGATCTTTTCTAGTTTCGTCAGAAAGCGAGATGCTCTGACATTTTTCCACCCGATGCCCGCGCGGCAATGAGGTCGCTTACTAACGCCAAAACTTTGGGGGCGCCGGCTGTCAAAGAGAATCTGTTTTGAAAAGCGAGATAGCCATTTGATGAGAGCCGACGCCAAAGCTCGCTATCGTTGTACAACCTGACAATCTGCTCGGCCATCCGGTCGGCGGCATCTGCTACGAGGATGCCGTCGTCAGGACCCAAACCCATTCCTTCCGCCCCCATCGATGTTGCGACGACCGGCAACCCAAAACTCAAAGACGTTACAATTTTGCCTTTGATGCCCCCACCGTACCGTAGAGGTGCGACGCTTAGGCGGTGTTCTTTGAACAAAGGTGGCAAGTCCCTGACATAACCACGTATGACGATCCTGTCGCTCGCTAGGTTCTTAATTTCGGGAGGAACGTGGGAGCCGGCTATGTTAAAAGAATCCGAGTAGCCCATGGCCTGCAGGATTGGCCAGACCTCACGCACGAACCACAGGACGGCATCAGCATTTGGCGAGTGTTCAAAACCGCCGATGAACAGGAAATGACGTCGACCTGCCCAGTCATACTCCGGGACTGGAGTTGCTTCACGCAAAATCGGTATCTGATGTACCCTTGCGGCCGGCGTTAATTTTCTCAGAAGGTTGCTCTCATATTCGCTGACGACGATCGTTGCGTCTGCCTTCCTTACCAATCTCAGTTCCGTCTTTCGCATCATCGATGCGGCTTCGACTTTTATTGGATCCCCCAATAATTTAGCTTCGCGCTCCATACGCAAAAAGTGCAAATCGACCGCATGAAACAAAATCTTTGCAGCTGGCGCCACTCGTCTTGCCAAATGAAATATCGGAGACGCGTAAGGTGCACGATAGAGGAGCAAAAGGTCACAAGTCGGGCCAACCTTTTCGACGACGGAGCTTATGGAGGTCCATCGGGACGCAGTAAGTGGTTTTACACCAATGCTTTTAAGTTTTGCCACAGATTGCGCCGACGAGGTCACGCCAAGATGATCCAGAATCCGTCTGTTCGCTGATCGGGGCGCGAGGTTATGAGGTGCGAAAATGACTTCGAAACCCGCGTGCGCGAGAATTTGCAAATAAGAGAAAGTGCTCGCGGACCCGCTGTCTTGATCAGGGGTCGGTAGCCTGTGGTCGATTACCAAGATCCGCCCATGCATCGCCGCGAGCCACTCACACCCAAAGAGTCCCATAACTCTAACGAGACCGTGTAGATTTGGCCACTTGGCTCGGCGGGCGCAGGAAACGACGGGCCGCAAGGTCATTTGATCGGTCAAAAAAATCGGATAGATTGGGGCCGCCGCGAGACGGTCTTTCTTTTTAAGCTTCAATGTCCGCGATTGGCACCAGCAGACATTCCGACCGATGCTTTCAATGTCCGCTATTGTGGGGGTAAAGGGGACATGCCGCGGACATCACAGAATGTCCGCTAATGACCAAAGCGACATCGGTTTGTCCTTAACGCGCCTCGTCGACGGGCGGGGCCTGACGCTTTTCAAGCGCGCGCGGCCCGGTCAGGTCCATTCCGTCCCAAGGACGTTTGGTATTTACTTTGAATTCGAGATCGGACTTCTCGCGCGCCGCTTTGATACTGTCTTCCGTGGTCACAGGGGGCGTGGGTCCAAAAGGATTGAGAGGATGCTCCACGAGCAAAATCGTGAGGAGCATTGCTAATGCCAGGTTTGCTAGGGCCATAACTTCGTTTAGCAGATTTGATGGCATATGTACGAGTTATTTGCCGCATCCGCTTTTGGGCCCAAAGTGGGATATCGTCGCCCGCAATTCACCTTTTCGGCAATGCGCTCATTGTGGCCAAATTGGTACGGCCTTCCAAAATCAGCGTTCTGCACAGTCCTCATGTATTTCGCGCAGGTATTAAAGTACTTTATCTTGCACCGGGCGCAGCTGGTTGAGTTCCAGTGTGGACTTGCGATAGGGGGCAAAAATGAACATGAAAATTATTGTGGCGGCTACCGCACTGCTCGCACTGCCGGGATCCGCGTTCGCTCAAGCTATTGTGGTCCCCGCGGGCGCATCGAATTCTGACAGCGCAAGCAGTTGGGTGGCTGGTGCTCAAGCGGGATATAACTGGCAGCGCGGTCCGTGGGTATATGGACTTGAAGCAGACATATCGGCGATGCGTCTGAAAAGCGAGATGAACACGTTAGTGCCAGTTGTCCTAGGTGTTTCCACCCCTTCGAATGCCAACACAAAAGCCGAGGTCGACTGGTATGGCACCCTGCGGGGTCGAACTCGGGTGGGCCACAGGTCCATTGCTATTTTACGGCACAGGCGGCCTGGCGTACGGCCGTATCGAGTTAAACAGCAGTATTTCTTCGCCCGTGGGTCCGAGATTTCTGAATTCGCAGACATCGGATGTGAAAACCGGATGGGTAGCCGGCGCCGGCATAGAATATATGTGGCGACCGAACGCGCTCCTAAATCTTAGCTACCAGTATGTGGATCTCGGGACCATCAGTGTGGCCGGCGTAAACACGGCTTTCACTGGATTATTAACCCAGAACGCCACCGCGCACGCACATTTTAACGTTCTCACCGCCGGCTTGAGTTGGCGATTTGCTCCAAGTGACGCGGCGGTACAAGGCTCTTGGGAAGGGTTCTATGCGGGTGGTCATGTGGGCGGCGCGTGGGGAAACAGAACGACTGCCAATTATTTTGATCAACCGCCCGTTCCTTCCGACATACGGCTTAAACGCGATGTTACTTTGGTCGCTCGTCTCGAGGACGGGCTTGGACTTTATCGCTATCGATACCTGTGGAGCGAGACGGTCTATGTCGGTGTAATGGCGCAGGAAGTTGCGTTTGTTCATCCCGATGCCGTCATTGAAGGACTCGACGGATATCTGCGTGTGAACTACAGCCGCCTCGGACTAAAATTGATGACAGAGACCGAGTGGGCCGCGCATCCGCGGCTTTAGGTTTCGAAAAATCTATTATTAGAACTTTGGGGCGACGTCTCTCGTTACGCATGCACGCATGTCTCCTAGTGACCCGCGCCGATCACCGCCACGACGATTTGTGGGAGCTGATCTCACAAAGCGTCATCTTTTCGTGTAGCCGCTGCTTGGCCGCGCGCATGTCCCATGTTCTTCCTCACGGATAAGTTATGAGCGTGGCCCCACAGTCGTTCGGGCCGTTATTGCAGCGCGGCGAAAAAAGGCGCGGTAGCCTTGAGTTAATGCGGCCATCACCGACGCAAGCGAACATTACTGTCAAGATCGGCCCTTTGCGGTCGTCTGTGACGGCAATGGTCCAGCGCCGCCAGTCTGGCTCGTAGGTCGTTAAACCGGAGAACAGCATCATCCGACGCGCAAGGCGTTGTGCTCTCGCATGCGCCGCCGCAAGATCTGGGAAATCGCGGCCCATATTATCTCGGAAACATTCGTACGAATTTGACACATGAAAATAAAATCGCGGCATCATTGTCCTCCATCAAGCTCCCGACCTTTGCACTGTATGTCAGGAGGTCCGTGGGTGTGGTAACGCGCTGCTATCCGCGCTTAACCTTGATGCTGCAAGTTTTATTGAACGTGAGGCGATGCCATGCCCGGCGCGATTATCGCCAAGTACGACGATTGTAGTTTAAAGCGCTCGGGCGAACCCATTGTGGGCTACGCGCCTATAGACGATCTTGAACAAGTTTTTTCAATGCGCCTGGCCGTTCTAGCTTTGGGTGACGTAATCGAATGAGATCACGCATAATAGAGACAGCCATCTTTTCAACGGCTGTCGTCTCTTCGTCTGGATCATCCAAATCACCGAGGAGGGCCCAGCACCCAACCCGGGCTTTCACGCAAAGCCCATCTATCGTGGTGGCTGGGGTGGCAACGATCTTGTCTACGATCCGACCGAATTCTTCAAGATCGGACCAATCGATGTGGTGGGCTTGCTCGATAGCGCGGTCAAGTTTGGCCGAGATCGCATCGAACTGACAGCCAAGCCCAACCAGTAAAATATCGCCCCCACTAGCCTCGGTTCGCCTAAGAACCGGAAGCGAAAATACTACCGAACAAAGCACAGAACGGCGCGAAAATTGTTTCATCCGTTTTTCTCAGCGCGGTAAAATTTTGGGGCAATTCGATCGGCGCTATTACGTGTTAGGTCGCCAGGAATGCTTGGCACAATTTCTCAAGCGCTTTTGCGATATTCCGGTGACGGCGTTCTAAAAGTCTGGCGCCGCTGCTGTTTAGCTGTCTGATCTTTTTAATCGTGTCTTTCGCGCGCACGCTGTCCGGTGCGGCGCGTCGGATTCCTTCGATCAACGTGTCAATGTGCAAATGATTCACGAACCCTGGCACGGTTCTAATATTGTATTTGTGCACTGTCTGGCGATAGTGATGCCTCTTCGTGGAATCAGTATTTTTCATCTATATCCTCCATTGTTGAGTTGCTCTTTAAGTGCGGATTTTGTTTACCGGTACGTTCGCTCGTTTAAATGTTGTTCTGGCCGCTTGGTGATTGAGGGATTGTTTTGGAGCCGGCCTCTTTCTTGAATCGCCTGTATTCCTGAAGTGTCACCAGTCGTTGCAAGAGCTTGTCAATTCGCGCGTCAATAGAGGCTTCCAATCGTACCAGTTTTTCAAGATAGTCTGGATGGTACGCTTGCTCGACGAGTGTTTCAGGCCTTTCAATGAAGGCGCCAGGTTTATTTTGATCGGCGACCCTGGGATTTCTCTGATAGAATTTGTCAAAGACCTTCTTATAAAGCGGATCATGAAACTTGTGGAAAATGTCGTGAATGAATTCAACTTTTTTCCATATTTCCTGGCTGTCTTTGTCGTCAGCAGTCATTGCGTCGGATGCATTCTTCAGAGCCGTTGTGAGTTCTTGAGAGGCCATCTGCATGTCGGTACGAAGCGTGTCCTGCGCTGTTGCTTTTTGCTGGATCACGGCCGACACGTCTGCCCATGTCTTTGCCCCTGCCTTTTCCAGTTCGACTAGAAATGGGTCGTTCCGACACGCCAATTGCGTTGACCGCATTAGCCGATGCTTGAGAAAATTCAGCCGTGCGATCGACAACACAGTTTCCATTTGTTGGCGGCCTGAGGGCATGAATTCAGCTTTCAATTCGCGGAACAGGCACGCGAAAACTTCCTCGGATTTCCACGGCAGAATGATGTCAGAGGCATACAGACCGTGGACGAGCGCATTTTTGGATGTACTGGTCCTGCCGCTGGGCACCAAAACTTGGTCACTTACTTCAATGGCATCTTTAGAGTTTGTAGTGGTTTGGTCTTGTACCTTTTCCGTTTCTGACACGATCCTCTCCTTTGATTGTGGTTTCCCTCAAGGGGCGACCTGAAGTAAGTTATTGATATATATATATTATTTATAATGAGATCCTGTTCAAAAAGTGAGAACTTAGTCAAGCCGTCCGATCGAGACGTAATCGGCGGGCGGCACAACCATCGGTTGGGCATTTTCCGAAACGAGAACGTCTCATCTACAGTGGTTATTCGCCACTCGGCGGCCCCGGTGCCAACTTGTTACGCAATCCCACACTTGCACGCATCGGTGAAGCACACGGCTGCTCGGCAGCCGCTGTTGCGCTGGCCTGGACCATCCGCGGCGGTAACGTCATCGCAATTCCTGAATCTGGTTCGGTCGCGCACGTAAAGAAGAACGCCGTTGCGCTCAAACTGACGCTGACGCCCCAAGAACTTCAAACGCTGGAAACGGCTTATCCTTTGCCTCACCGCTAGACTTCCAACACTTTTTGACGTGAGTGAATTCGCTTACATCTCTCCACAGACGTGACGAAGCGATCTTCTGATTTGGCTCCCGTTGCGGCTACCGCAATTATTGTAGTGCCACTAACGTGACTGTCGCTCAGTTCGGCACGCAGCTTGCGTTTCCCCAGTGACGTTATCATCCACCGCACTGGAACCGCCAATAAGGCCGCCAGCGATGACGCGGCTGAGGAAGTGATAGTTGCCGGCACCGCCGATGGCGGCCAAGGTTCTTGCGATGGACAATACATCCACAGAGAATTCGGAAAGATCGGACTTTGTGTAGCAAAGCCCTACTGCGTAGCCGTCACTTTGCTCCAACGGCGGCGTCACGCCGACTTGCGGTCCAACCGCAGAGGGCTGCCCAGGGTCAAGGGTCGACTAACGCGACGATGTTCCGAAACGAGCCGAACCGGAATGGTGATTGGTCACGCAAGGCCGTTGCACGCTCGGCTAACATATAGGTTCGTTCCGGACTGCCGCAGGCGATAGCCAGACACTCCGCTAAACTGTCGTCGCCGTAGCGGAAAAGAGCAGCATTGTCATTGTGTGTGAACAATCCGCGATGGGCTCGGTTGTCCTCCAAGATCGGCAAACAACCGGCATTGAGGGCGTTACAGGTGCGATCATGGATGGAGTCATTGACCGGACTAACGCTGAGCACGGCTCTGCAATATGGCATGTTGTCGAGTGTCTCCGGTGAGCTCACGCCGCTGCGGAAGCTCGCGCATCCGCCCTCAAGAAAGGCACGCGCAGTCTCGTCGGATTGGATGTGGACACCAAATTGACTGGCGATGCGAATGATCTCGCCGCGGCGAAAATACTGGACCGAATCATTGAGTAGGCGAAAACAGCGATTGAAAGCGCCGGTGTCGAGGGCCAGTCGGCTTTGCTCAAGGCTCTCTAAGAGATGGATCTCCATAGGCCCATCGAGGTCGAATCGCGCTTGCGCGATGGCTTTCCTCAGCGATCCGGCCAGCGGGACGTCCAGAGACCCGATCTCCGTTTCTGTCTGCGCGGCTGACCTGCCGAGCCTGGTCAAGCCGAGAGCAATGAGGCAGGCGATCGGCCTTTGAGAAAAAGCCTCCAAGTCTTGCTTCGCGCTACGCGAGCGCCCGTTCGGTCCCATGCTGCCCGCGGTTGTTGTTAAGGCACCGGGACAGCAGAACTTCTGAAAATAACCCTGCGAATACGGCGTATGAAACACGAAGCGCGAGGTGGTCTCGTTGGAGTAGTTGAATTCGGACCAACAGCTGCCTGGATGATCGCAGATCCATTGCACGACGACAGCACCGTGGCGAGCCGCAACGACAGGTAGAGGTTCTTCGTCCAGCCAGGCGTGATCAAGCTGCGAATTGAATCCAAGAAGGGCCATATGCCGCCCATTCGCCAAGCCGCGCCGCAACTCATCCTTCGTTTCAGGTAGACGAAGATCCAAAAAACTATGATCGACGCCATGGGCCGAGAAGAATTCAAATAAGTTCTGTGTGTATCCGGTGTCGTTGTCGTGGCCGTGATGACAGACAACAATCTTTCGACGTGGCGCCCTGGCGGCATCATGACCGCGGTATTGCGTCACGAACGAGCCGAGCAGGTCACGCAGCCACGTCATTGTAACCAATGATATTAGACTTCGCGACGCGCGCGGGTTGACCAACGACGAGGGAGTTGGCGGCAACGTCCCGGGTCACCACCGATCCGACGCCGACCACGGCATTGTCACCGATAGTGATTTCCGGGGAAATGATAGCTCCGGCTCCGACCATGACGCCGCGACCCAGGGTGACATCGCCGGCCAGCACCGCGCCGGGGCCGATGGACGCGTAATCGCTGATTTGAGCATGGTGGCCGATACTGGCGCTGCGGTTGATGACAACGAAGTGACCGATGTTCCCGGCTCCGCCAATGACGACGCCACAGTTCACGAAGGTCCCAGGGCCGATTTTGGTCGAGTGGGCGACGACGGAGCTGGAATCGACCAGGCTGAAACTGCGGTTGAAGCCGCGTCTCTGTGCATCCTCGACAGCCAGCCTGCGGCGGCCCGGCGTGAAGATCGGGACAATGAATGGAAAGGAAAGCAGGCTCGCGGGGAGGTCCTCGGCTAAATAGACTGGGACCGATGAGATCGTACGGGCCTGTGCGGAGACGTTCTTGACCGCACCGACGATAGACAAGCCTTGGCGCTCACAGCTTTCCTCGTAATCCACGACCAGCGGCGAGCTGACTCCGTAAAGAACGCAAGACATGCTGATCCCTTCGCGAGGTTGAGCTTCCAGGAAGCGCCAGTTCTGCGGCGAGCAAGAACCACGCAACGTACGGTCCAAAGGTGCAATTCGCGCCGAACAAAAAAAGATAGAACAGAGGTAAGCGCCGAGCAACTGCGTGGCAGAGCATCACATCGTCTGCAGGGCGCGGACGACGTATTCGACCTGGATATCGGTCATCTCTGGGAACATCGGCAGGCTGAGAATTTGGTCCACGAGTTGGTCGGTGGTCCGACAGCTGGACGGACCAAGCGCTACGCGTCCGATATAGGCAGGTTGACGGTGCACAGGGAGCCGATAGTGGACCGCTGTCTCGATGCCGCGCGCAAGCAGGTCCGCTTGCAGTTTTTCTCGTTCCGCAGTGCGCACAACGTATTGATGAAAGACGTGCTGCGAACCGGATCGCCGCGCTGGCGGACGCACGCTCGATCTCGCCAGAGCCTGGTCGTAAGCGGAGGCGATTGCCTGACGACGGCGGTTGGCAGCGTCGAGCATCATCAACTTGGCACGTAAAACGGCTGCTTGAATCTCATCCATTCGAGAATTGACGCCAATTTCGGCGGATATTTGCCGAGTTCGCCAGCCGTACTGGCGTAACGCCGCAATTCGATCGGCGAGCTCAGAGCTGCCAGTCGTTACGGCGCCGGCGTCGCCAAGTCCCGCAAGGTTTTTGGTCGGATAAAAACTGAACGCTGCACCCTGCGTCAGGGTACCAACGCGGCGACCTTGAAAGGACGCCCCATGCGCGTGACAGCAGTCTTCGAGCAGCGCGAGGTTTTGGCGTGCACAGAGATCAACGATGGCGGACATATCGGCCGGCTGTCCGTAAAGATGCACGACAATGACCGCTCTAATCGGAGGCAGCGCCGATGGCGGGTTCTCCAACACCGCTGCTAGGTCTTCCACGTCCATTGTGTAGTGATCGGGCTCCACATCCACGAGAAGCGGAACTCCGCCAGCCATTTCAATCGCGGCGACCGTGGCGATCGAGGTGTGAGAGACGGTCACGACTGTGCATCCAGGCCCCACCCCAAGGCCGCGCAGCAACAGCGCCAGTGCATCGGTCCCATTTGCGCAACCGACTGCACGCTGGACGCCAAGCCAGTTTGCAAACTCCGTTTCGAAGCCGGCGACTTCCGCATCCAACAAAAACCGTCCCGAGCCGAACACGCGCATCACGGCCGCGTCGATCTCGCTCTTGTGGGCGCGGTAGGATGCGCCGGGATCAACTTGCCGGACTGTGAACGTTCCCCATGATGAAAATCTTTCAAAGGTATGCCGCGCGGTGACAGCGGAACCAATCGATCGATCGCCGGAAGCCGTCCGAAAAATGCGTGGCCGGTGCCCAGCCGGTGATGCTCTTGAAAGCAGAATCATTTGCCTGGTAGTCGCCGATATCAATCCGCGAACGCTCGTCGGGGAAATCGCAGATTGTGTATGTCGCGGCTCCCTCGGATATTTGAACGACGCAATCTGCAATCTCTCGCAATGAAGCGACACCGGTTCCGCCAATATTGAAGATTCGTCCGCAGCATGCAGGTGTTTGGGCGGCAGCCAGGAAAGCCTCGGTGACATCATCGACGAAGGTCAGATCTCGCAGCTGCTCTCCACCCCACACTTCAAACGGCTGATCTCTCAACACCTGACCGATCCACACTCCAAGAAAATTCTGCAGGCCGTCTCGAATGCGCATGCGAGGCCCGTAGCAGTTTGTCAGCCTCAGGGAAACCACGCGTGCTTCCCGTGTGCGATGCTCGAGCATCCAATACTGTTCACCGGCAAACTGGGAAATGCTGGTTGCGTCGGGAGGCGCGAGCGGATGATCTTCCGCGACGGGTAATAATTGCGGACGGCCGTACAGCTGTCGTGTCGAGGCGTGAACGATGAGGGCCTCCGACGCTTCGTCGCGCACCGCTTGAATAAGTCGAAGCTGAGCCAGCGCATTGATCGTAAGATCGGATAATGGGTCATGCTGCCCGCGCATATGACTGGTCTGAGCGGCAAGGTTGAAGACCACGTCGGTTCCAGCCAACAACGGACGCAGATCGATCTCGCCAACGTCGCCGCGTACAAGCTCCACTTGGGCATCATTGAGATTTGCCGGGTTGGCGCCGCTACCAGGAAGAAAATTGTCGAGGGCGCAGACGCGGGCCCCTCGACGCGCCAGGGTATGACAGAGGTTGGAACCAAGAAACCCGGCCCCTCCCGTGACCAAAACCTTACGGCCGTGCCAGCTCGTCGATTGTGTCGCCATAGGTCCCTGACTGACGTCCCCAAATACTTTCAAAAAAAGGAGCTTTCACGCGCGGCCATCAGTCCTCGCGACGGTCCGGCGGTTGCGACCCAGCAAACACGTGAGCAAGAGCCGCATTCGTTCGCGCTCCGGAATCAAGGAGCCAGTTAACAGCGGCCCGTGCGCGCAATTCGATCGCCACATGGGTGGCAGCCGCGACGCATAAAGCAATGACAAAGGTCGAACCGGTGATGAATATGCTTCTCAGTGATATCGAATCGAACATCTTACTTGCGGCGATCAGGGACGCGCCGGTCGGCCTCAGGTAGCCTGAAAAAACTTCCGAAATCACCAGGCTGTGCGTGAGGTAAAGCGGGTAGGTCAGATTACCGAGGAAGTTCGAGACACGGCTGTCTTTTGTTGCCGCAAAGACACCGGGCAACGCCGCGGCGAAGCAGAGAGCCGCGACATGGAACCAGGGGCTCCCGACCGAAGTCGAATTGTCGAGCCACCACGCCGCCACCGCCGCCACGACAAGGAGGACAACCGAGGCAGGCAATCCGATCGGGTGCGATCGATATAGCTTCTCCGCCATGTGGCCGAGCAGGAAAAAAACCAGGATCGACGGGAAGAAAAGATAAGACCACGTTTTATAGGCGGGGTCTTCCGGCGCGATTGTTGACAGTGCGAATGCCCGCACGGCGAGTGAAACGATGAAGAGCGCGACAACGAAACGATGAGATCTCAACACCCAGGGAGCCAAAAGATAAAAGGCGAGTTCTGCGCCCAGCGTCCAGCCGATCTCGGATCCGGCCGGAAAAAGCGACCAGTAGGGAACGGGGTAGTGCCAGAATGCCACGATCCAGTCCGACCCGATCAGCACTGAGGCAACAGCTAGTTTGGCGGCGGCTGGGCCCGTCCACGGGTACGGAGTTATCAAGACACAGATAAGCAGAACAACCCACCACAGCGGATAGATGCGCAGAAAGCGCGAGTGGTAGAAGGCACGGATGCCGGACGGGCTTTGTGGGTATTTATGGTTCAGCCCATAGCTGATCAAAAATCCGCTCACAATGTAGAAAAAGATGACAGCCCTGCCGCCGATCAAATTCGACAACCAAATCGGGTTCCCCGGCAAGCCGGCTGGAGTCAGAACCTGTTCCTTGAAATGGAGAAAGAAGACGCCGCAGGCAAGAAATAGTCGAATTCCTCCCATGTGACGAACCCACGCCCCAGAACTTCGCCTCGCTGAGCGTCACGAGTCATAGCCACAACCACCGGCTAAATCCAGATCAAGGCGGTTGCCTCACTGCTGGACTTTCTAGGCCGGTTCTAGTGGTCACCTCGACCAGATTGCTGGCATAGACGCGGCGGCTTCGAGTAGCCGCCAACGCAGACGAACATCTAGCTTTGGCTGCCGCCACCGGCTACCGCTGGTCCGAGAAACTTACGCACCCGCCGCCGAATCCCTTTTTCGCGGCCCGGTTTTTTAGCCTCGGTGTCGTTCCAGAGGGCGCGTTGTCGGAAGACGCATGGTTCCATTCAATCTTTGCAGATCATTGTGGCCTGCTCGCTACAGCCATCAGCATCGCCCGGCGCTACGGTGGGGAGGTGAGCATTCGCTTGGGGTTGTTTTGCAATGATGGCGTACGTAGTAAGTGAAGGCAGACTGTTTGCCCTAAAACCATCAGAATGGTTTTTGATGCTTACTGGCGTTGGACTGACCGGACTCTTGACGCTGCTAGTTTGATCTATCGCCAAAAAGCTCCGGCGCTGCGCGAGCTGTTTAGTCGGCTGAAAACAGCTCTTATTTCCTGTCGATGGCCGGAGGTCGCTGTCTATTTCAGAAGTGTTGAACAACGGCCATGGCTATTTGATCGACGGCATTCACATATTTGCCGCCCGTCAGGAGAATGTCGAAGCCGACCGTAAAGGCCAGCGTGGCCAAAAAGCGGAGCATGAAGAAGCGTGCCCCCGCGCGATTTAAAATGTGCTTTCCTAAATTGCTAGAATTTAAATCGAGTGGCTGCGATGTGAGAGATTTACCACTGGCTCGTCGTATCCAGGCGAAGCCTTGCTTAACAATGCCTTTGCTGAACTCTCCTGTTTGTAGCAGCTCCATTTAAAACATTGCAGATTTCTGGGCGGTTATTTTGGCAGAATTGATGGGTGGCAGCTTATGCAAGAACGTCGCAAATTTATCCGATCGCGCGTGCTCAAGAGCGCAAAGCTTGTTGTTGGTCCGTCATCAGTGATCGACTGCGTTGTGCAAAATCTCAATACTGCCGGCGTTCGCGTTCAAATTCCTGGCGCCACCGATTTGCCGGAAGGATTGACTATGACCTTTGACGGTGGTCGCACGATGCGGTCGTGCCGCATTGTGTGGCGAACGTTGAACGAAACCGGCCTTGAGTTTACGCGCCAGTAATTTGAATGAGGTGTCGTGCGCTGTGCGACCGATTTCGCACGCCTGGGGCCTTTTTTTTCGTGTAGGTCCGCAGCTTGAGGCCCTGCGCCCATCCCGTTCTTCCTCAGGGATAAGTTATAAGCGTAGCCCCACAGTCGTTTGGGCCGTTATTGAAGCGCGGCGAAAAAAGGCGCGGTAGCCTTGAGTTAATGCGGCCGTCACCGACGCAAGCGAACATGACTGTCAAGATCGGCCCTTTGCGATCATCCGTGACGGCAATGGTCCAGCGCCGCCAGTCTGGCTCGTAGGTCGTCAAACCGGAAAACAGCATCATCCGACGCGCAAGGCGTTGTGCTCGCGCATGCGCGGCCGCAAGATCTGGAAAATCGCGTCCCATATTATCTCGGAAACATTCGTGCGAATTTGACACATGAAAATAAAATCGCGGCATCATTGTCCTCCATCAAATTCCCCACCTTTGTACTGTATGTTAGGACGTCCGTGGGTTGTGGTAACTCGCTGCTATCCGCGCTTAACCTTGATGCTGCAAGTTTTATTGAATGTGACGAGACGCTACCCGGCGCTTATCGCCAAATACGACGATGTACTTTTAAGCGCTCGGGCGAACCCATTGCGGGCTACTCGACGATCGTAATGGGTAGGCCTCACGCCAATTAGCGTCGCCGAAAAAAATGGCGGTCGCAGGATACGCGTTGAGTTTTTGGGGCCGCGTGGCAAATAGAGGAATTTTCGTCACGATCAGAACTGCTCGGATAGCGATTTATTGAATTGAGCAGCGACATCGTTCTTTGCAGGACATGACGCCACAGGCTCGTTTTCGTACCGAGCTAATACGTCCCAATACCCCCTTTTCGGCACTGAAGGTTGGAGCGGGTGAAGGGAATCGAACCCTCGTCATCAGCTTGGAAGGCTGTTGCTCTACCATTGAGCTACACCCGCGGAATGCTTCGAATTTCGCCCTGCTAACGCAGGCAGCCGGCCGGTGCAAGCGGATGGAAGGCTGGAAATACCTTTAAATGGCACCCCTGACCGAGGCTGCACTCTTGCATTCGCACCATGTATAATGCATGACATCGCGGCGGCGGACCCTTATATGGTCCGCCGTCCGCTTTACGGAGGAGTGTAGCTCAATGGCTAGAGCACCGGTCTCCAAAACCGGGGGTTGCAGGTTCGAAGTCCTGCCACTCCTGCCAAGGCGGGGATTGGAATGCGGAGATTGGATACGTGAAGGTGAGAGCGAGCAAATGAGCGATCAGGCGCCGGCAGAGGCGCGACGCAAGCGGGTCAGTCCGTTTCGCTTCCTGCAAGAAGTGCGCGAGGAAACGCGCAAGGTGACCTGGCCGTCGCGCCGGGAGACTGCCATCACCACGGCCATGGTGTTCGTCATGGTGGCGATCGCATCGATTTTCTTTCTGGTGTCGGATCAATTGATCCGCATTGCCGTTACCTTCGTGCTCGGCATTGGAACCTGAAGGTCCAGACACAATGGACGATACTGCGACTGATACGACGACGTCGACCAAGCCGAAGCGCTGGTACATCGTCCATGCCTATTCGAATTTCGAAAACAAGGTCGCGGACTCAATCCGCGAGCAGGCCAAGCAGCGCGGACTCGCCGAGCATATCGGTGAAGTCCTGGTGCCGAAGGAAAAAGTCACCGAGGCGAGACGCGGCGGGCGCAAGGTCGAAACCGAACGCAAGTTCTTTCCCGGTTACGTGCTGGTGAAGATGGATCTGACCGATGAGGTCTACCATCTCATCAAGAACACGCCAAAGGTCACGGGCTTCCTCGGCAGCGACAAGAAGCCGATGCCGATCTCGGATGCGGAAGCCGATCGCATTCTGCACCAGGTGCAGGAAGGCATCGAGCGGCCGAAGCCGGCGGTCTCTTTCGAAGTCGGCGAGCAGGTGCGCGTGTCGGACGGTCCGTTCGCTTCGTTCAACGGCGTGGTTGAGGAAGTTGACGAAGGCCGTTCGCGCGTGAAGGTCGCGGTGTCGATCTTCGGTCGTGCAACGCCGGTCGAGCTGGAATTCGGACAGGTGGAGAAGCTATAGAATTCGTCATGGTCGGGCCTGTCCCGGCCGTCCCGATAAATTGGCACAAGCGTGCCTTCCTAAGCGGGATGCCCGCGACAAGCGCGGACAGGACAGATAGGTGAAAAAGACGTGGGAGGTGAGGCGGTCGCCAACCGCCAAGATCCGCACCACTAACGGAGTGAGACAATGGCAAAGAAAGTTACAGGATTCCTCAAATTGCAGGTGCCGGCCGGCGCCGCCAATCCGTCGCCCCCCATCGGGCCGGCCCTTGGCCAGCGTGGTCTTAACATCATGGAGTTCTGCAAGGCGTTTAACGCGCAGACCCAGAAAATGGAGAAGGGCGTCCCGATCCCGGTGATCATTACCACCTATCAGGATCGTTCCTTCACATTCGAGATGAAGACACCGCCTGTTTCTTATTTTCTCAAGAAGGCGGCAAAGCTCGAGAGCGGGTCGAAGACGCCTGGCCGCGACCCCGTCGGTCACGTCAGCAAAAAGCAGGTGCGCGAGATCGCCGAGCAAAAGATGAAGGATTTAAACTGCGACACTGTTGAGGCGGCGATGAAGATGGTCGAAGGCTCTGCCCGCTCGATGGGCCTCTCGGTGACGGAGTAACGGCCATGACAATTGGAAAACGCACAGAGAAAGCGCGCGAAGGAATCGATCGCGAAAAGTCCTATCCCATTGCAGAAGCGGTCAAGCTTGTGAAAGAGCGGGCCAAGGCCAAGTTCGACGAGACTATCGAAATCGCGATGAATTTTGGCGTTGATCCCACGCATGCGGACCAGATGGTGCGCGGCGTGGTCACCTTGCCAAACGGCTCGGGTCGCACGCTGCGCGTCGGCGTGTTTGCCCGCGGCGCCAAGGCCGAGGAGGCGAAGGCCGCTGGCGCCGATGTCGTCGGCGCCGAGGACCTGGTCGAGAAGGTCAATAAAGGTGAGATCGATTTCGACCGATGCATTGCCACGCCGGATCTGATGCCGCTGGTTGGCCGTCTGGGCAAAGTGCTCGGTCCGCGCGGCATCATGCCGAACCCGAAGGTCGGGACGGTGACGATGGATGTCACAAATGCGGTAAAGGGCGCGAAGGGTGGGTCGGTTGAGTTCCGCGTCGAGAAGGCGGGAATCATTCAGGCCGGGGTTGGAAAAGCTTCATTCTCGGAAGACAAGTTGGTCGAGAACATCAAAGCTTTTGCGGATGCAGTCCAGAAGGCCAAGCCGTCCGGGGCCAAAGGTCACTATATCAACCGGGTAGCCATCTCCTCGACCATGGGGCCGGGGGTAAAGGTCGAAATCCCGAGCCTGTTTGGCATCGGAGCCGCGCACTGACGATCGGCAAATGCCAAATTTCGTGGGTAATTTTGCGAAAGACACTTGGCAAAACGCCTTTAAAGGTCTAGATGAAACGTATCGGGCGTGCCGGCCCAATTTGTCGGCACGCCTTTGCGCGTCCCTACAAATCTATGGTGAGCGGAACTTATTCCTTTTGGAAACCCGAGCGGGATCTCTGAGGGGAAGAAAGTCCGACGCCATTGTGATGCAGGCGCGCAAGGCCGTTCCGGCAACGGGCGGCCGACCTGTCCAAGACTGCGGGTGCCGAAGGCTCACACGGCCAGACGCTTAATCCCTGAAACGGGGCCAGCACAGACGGGGAAGCGATCCGAGTTTGTGCACCAACAGCGTGCGCCAGTTTGGTTCGAACCTCGAAAGACCCGATCGCGGCCGCAATGCCGTTTCGGGGGGCAGGCTTTCAATTGTCGTCCTGCCCCGGTTCGCTAACGCGTGAACTTCAAGCGGGACGGCTGGTGGCAACCCGGCGGCTCCCGCGTATCACGCGGGCAAACCGTCAAACCGGAAAGAGCTTGCAGTGGATCGAGCGGCTAAAGCGGAGTCCATCACTGAATTGAGCGGGGTCTTCAAGACCGCAAACGTTGTGGTGGTGGCTCACTATTCCGGCCTTAGCGTCGCCCAGATGCAGAATTTGCGTAAGCAGATGAAGCAGGTGGGCGCACAGGTAAAGGTCGCAAAGAACCGTCTCGCCAAGATCGCGCTCAAGGATACCGACGCTGCTTCCATCGCGCCCCTGCTGAAGGGGCCAACCGTGTTCGCTTACTCAGGCGATCCGGTGGCGGCACCGAAGGTAGCTATCGATTTCGCCAAGGCGAACGAGAAGTTCGTCATTCTTGGCGGCTCGATGGGCAAAACTTCACTGGACCCCAATGGCGTCAAGGCGCTCGCTGCCCTGCCGTCGCTGGACGAGTTGCGCGCCAAGATCGTCGGCTTGCTTCAGGCTCCGGCGACCAAGATCGCGCAACTCGCAGTTGCGCCCGCGGCGAAAGTCGCACGCGTGGTCCAGGCCTATGCCTCCAAGAACGCGGCGGCCTGACGGCTCAACACTCATACTCTGGTTCGAACCGATAGGAATTGAACAATGGCTAACCTGCAAAAGATCGTCGACGAATTGTCTGTCCTGACCGTCCTGGAAGCGGCGGATCTGGCCAAGATGCTGGAAGAAAAGTGGGGTGTTTCGGCTGCCGCCGCAGTGACGGTTGCGGCTGGCCCCGCCGCTGGTGGCGCAGCTGCCGCAGCTGAAGAGAAAACCGATTTCACGGTCGTTCTTGCCAGCGCCGGCGACAAGAAGATCGAAGTGATTAAAGAAGTGCGTGCGCTTACGGGTCTTGGCCTGAAAGAGGCCAAGGATCTGGTTGAGGGCGCGCCGAAGACCGTCAAGGAAGGCGTGGCCAAGGATGAGGCCAACAAGATCAAGGCCACGCTCGAAAAGGTCGGCGCAAAGGTTGAGCTTAAGTAAGCGCAGCTTACTTAAGCGAAATCCCCGGGCGAGTGCAGCGAGAGCCGGGGATCGAACGAACAAGAGGTGGATGGCCGGGTCCGGCCGTGACATCGAGATACCGAAATCTCCGGGCGCAAGCCCGGGGGTCTTGGACAGGGATAGGAGAACGGCGTAACGCCGAACTCCGAGGCGGTCGTGACCCAACAAGCTCGGTCACGATGAAAAAGTGGATGTGCAGCGGTTCGGGCGATGCCCGAATCACATAGAACCGGACGGCCCCGACGCCTGTCCTGATGGTCGCGATGGATTGCGGCTGTTCGGAGAGGCGCCCGCGTCGCCCGCCGAAATCGAATCGAGAGAGAAAAGATGGCGCAGACGTTTACCGGTCGCAAGCGCGTAAGGAAGTTTTTCGGGACAATTCAGGAAGTGGCGGAGATGCCGAACCTCATCGAGGTTCAGAAGGCATCGTACGACCAATTTCTCCTGGTGAAGGAGCCGATGGGCGGTCGTCCTGATGAAGGACTGCAGGCTGTCTTCAAATCGGTTTTCCCGATTTCCGATTTTTCCAATTCGTCTCAGCTTGAATTCGTCAAATATGAATTCGAGCCGCCGAAATATGACGTCGACGAATGCCGCCAGCGTGGCATGACCTACGCTGCGCCACTCAAGGTGACGCTGCGGCTGATTGTGTTCGATATCGACGAGGAGACGGGCGCGCGTTCGGTCAAGGACATCAAGGAGCAGGATGTCTACATGGGCGACATTCCGCTCATGACGAACAACGGCACGTTTATCGTCAACGGCACCGAGCGGGTCATCGTTTCGCAGATGCATCGTTCGCCCGGCGTGTTTTTCGATCACGACAAGGGCAAGACACATTCGTCGGGAAAGCTGCTTTTCGCAGCGCGCATTATCCCGTACCGCGGCTCCTGGCTCGATATCGAATTCGATGCCAAGGACATCGTTTATGCGCGCATTGACCGTCGCCGCAAGATTCCGGTGACGTCGTTGCTCTATGCGCTTGGCCTCGATGGCGAGCAGATCCTTGCCACTTTCTACAAGCACATCATGTACAAGCGCGCCAAGGACGGATGGCGCGTGCCGTTCGATGCTAATCGACTGAAGGGCTACAAGGCGGTCAACGATTTGGTTGATGCCGATACCGGCCGTGTCGTCGTCGAAGCTGGCAAGAAGTTGACGGTGCGCCAGGCACGTCAGCTCGCGGAGAAGGGCCTCAAAGCGCTCCGTATGACGGATGACGAATTGATCGGTCATTACGTCGCTGAAGATCTGGCCAATGGTCGCACTGGCGAGATCTATATGGAAGCCGGTGAAGAGATCACCGAGAAGAATCTCAAAATTCTCATTGAGGCCGGCTACAAGGAATTGCCGCTGCTCGACATCGACCACGTCAATGTCGGCGCTTACATCCGCAATACGCTGTCGGTAGACAAGAATATGACGCGTGAAGATGCGCTGTTCGATATCTATCGCGTCATGCGTCCGGGTGAGCCGCCCACTGTCGAAACGGCGGAGGCGATGTTCCGTTCTCTATTCTTCGATTCCGAGCGCTATGACCTTTCGGCCGTTGGCCGCGTCAAGATGAACATGCGTCTCGATCTCGACGCGCCCGATACGATGCGGGTGCTGCGCCGGGACGACGTCATCTCCGTTATCCGGACGCTGGTTGATCTGCGGGACGGCAAAGGCGAGATCGACGATATCGATCACCTCGGCAATCGCCGCGTGCGATCGGTCGGTGAACTGATGGAGAATCAGTATCGCATCGGCTTGCTTCGCATGGAGCGCGCGATCAAGGAGCGCATGTCATCTGTCGATATCGATACCGTCATGCCGCAGGACCTGATCAACGCCAAGCCAGCGGCGGCCGCGGTGCGCGAGTTCTTCGGCTCTTCGCAACTCTCGCAGTTTATGGATCAGACTAATCCGCTATCCGAGATTACCCATAAGCGGCGCCTGTCGGCGCTTGGTCCGGGTGGTCTTACGCGTGAGCGCGCAGGGTTCGAAGTGCGAGACGTGCATCCGACGCACTATGGACGCATCTGTCCGATCGAAACGCCGGAAGGGCCGAATATCGGATTGATCAATTCACTGGCGACCTATGCTCGGGTCAACAAATACGGGTTTGTCGAAACTCCGTATCGCAAGGTCAAGGACGGTCGCGTCACCGATGAGGTTGTTTATCTGTCGGCGATGGAAGAGGCGCGCCATGCGGTTGCACAAGCCAATGCCACGATCAACTCCCGTGGTCGTTTTACTGAAGACCTGATTGTGTGTCGCCAAGCGGGCGACGTACATCTGGTGCCGCGCGACAAGGTCGACTTCATGGATGTGTCGCCAAAGCAACTCGTTTCGGTTGCCGCCGCGCTTATCCCCTTCCTTGAAAACGATGACGCTAACCGTGCGCTGATGGGCTCCAACATGCAGCGGCAAGCGGTGCCGCTGGTACGTGCTGAGGCGCCCTTCGTTGGTACCGGCATGGAGGGTGTGGTCGCGCGAGACTCTGGCGCCTCGATCGCTGCGCGCCGGACCGGCATCGTCGATCAGGTGGATGCGACCCGTATTGTCGTTCGGGCCACTGACGAAACAGATCCGACAAAGCCCGGCGTCGATATCTATCGATTGATGAAATATCAACGCTCGAACCAGAACACGTGCATCAATCAACGTCCGCTGGTGAAGGTTGGCGATCACGTCGACAAGGGGGACATCATCGCCGATGGCCCGTCGACCGATCTTGGCGAACTGGCCCTTGGACGGAACGTGCTGGTCGCGTTCATGCCCTGGAACGGTTACAACTTTGAAGACTCGATCCTGCTCTCCGAACGCATCGTGAAGGACGATGTGTTTACGTCCATTCACATCGAAGAATTCGAGGTGATGGCGCGCGACACCAAGCTCGGTCCGGAGGAAATCACACGCGATATTCCCAACGTTTCTGAAGAGGCACTCAAGAACCTCGACGAAGCAGGCATCGTCTATATCGGTGCCGAGGTGCACGCGGGCGATATTCTGGTCGGCAAGATCACGCCTAAGGGCGAAAGCCCGATGACGCCGGAAGAGAAGCTTCTGCGCGCCATATTTGGCGAGAAAGCGTCAGACGTGCGTGACACGTCACTCCGGGTGCCTCCTGGCGTACAGGGCACGGTCGTCGAAGTGCGCGTCTTCAACCGGCACGGGGTCGAGAAAGACGAACGCGCCCTCGCAATCGAACGTGAAGAAATCGAACGGCTCGCCAAGGACCGTGACGACGAACAGGCGATCCTCGATCGCAACGTTTACGGCCGTCTTGCTGAACTGCTCGAGGGTCGCACGGGCATTGCCGGTCCGAAAGGTTTCAAGAAGGACAGCAAGATCACCAAGGCGGTGCTGGATGAATATCCGCGCTCGCAGTGGTGGCTGTTTGCCTCGCCCAACGACAAGCTAATGGCCGAGATCGAGGCGATCCGGAAGCAGTATGACGAGTCGAAGAAGCTGCTCGAGCAGCGGTTCCTCGATAAGGTCGAAAAGCTGCAACGTGGCGATGAACTTCCGCCCGGCGTGATGAAGATGGTCAAGGTCTTCGTCGCGGTGAAGCGCAAGATCCAGCCCGGCGACAAGATGGCCGGCCGCCATGGCAATAAGGGCGTGGTGTCGAAAATCGTGCCGGTCGAGGACATGCCGTTCCTCGAGGATGGCACGCAAGTCGACATCGTGCTCAATCCGCTGGGCGTTCCGAGCCGCATGAACGTCGGTCAGATTCTGGAGACCCATCTCGGCTGGGCGTGTGCCGGTCTGGGACTCAAGATCGGGCAGGCGGTTGATGCCTATAATTTGAAGCACGACGCGCGTCCACTCAAGGACATGCTCAAGAAGGTCTATGGCGACGACGAGACCATCAAGTCGCTGAATGAGGAAGGCCTTATCGAGCTCGGCGGAAACCTGCGGCACGGTGTGCCGATTGCCACTCCAGTGTTTGATGGTGCGAAAGAGGCTGACATCGAAAAGATGCTTGACCTTGCGGGGCTCGATCATTCCGGACAAGTCACCGTATTCGACGGGCGTACCGGTGAGTCGTTCGATCGCAAAGTCACAGTCGGCTACATTTACATGCTCAAGCTGCACCATCTGGTGGACGACAAGATCCACGCCCGGTCAATTGGCCCGTACTCGCTGGTGACCCAGCAGCCTCTTGGCGGCAAGGCGCAGTTCGGCGGACAGCGTTTCGGCGAAATGGAAGTCTGGGCGCTCGAAGCTTACGGCGCTGCTTACACGTTGCAGGAAATGCTCACCGTGAAATCGGACGACGTCGCTGGCCGCACGAAGGTGTACGAAGCCATCGTGCGCGGCGACGATACGTTCGAGGCGGGTATTCCGGAAAGCTTCAACGTGTTGGTGAAAGAAATGCGTTCGCTTGGCCTCAATGTCGATCTGCATAATTCGAAGCAGCAGCGACAAGGTCCGGAGACAGCCGAAGCGGCGGAGTAATTAAAGCGTTGCGGAGCGGCGAGGGCGCCGCTCCGTGGATGAAGGTTCAACGACAGGTGGGGAATTGGCGGTTCCCCGGTCGAGGAGAAGACGATGAATCAAGAGATTATGAATCTTTTCAGCCCGCAGGTTCCGGCCCAGGTCTTTGACCAGATCCGGATTTCGATCGCGAGCCCGGAAAAGATTCTGTCGTGGTCGTACGGCGAAATCAAAAAGCCGGAGACGATCAACTACCGTACTTTCAAACCCGAGCGCGACGGTCTGTTTTGCGCGCGCATCTTCGGTCCAATCAAGGACTACGAGTGCTTGTGCGGCAAGTACAAGCGCATGAAGTACAAGGGCATCATCTGCGAAAAGTGTTCTGTCGAGGTGACCCTCTCGCGCGTCCGGCGCGAGCGCATGGGTCACATCGAGCTTGCGGCACCCGTCGCGCACATCTGGTTTCTGAAGTCCCTACCGAGCCGTATTGGCTTGTTGCTCGATATGACACTCAAGGATCTCGAGCGCATTCTTTACTTTGAATATTACGTGGTGCTTGAGCCGGGCCTCACCCCGCTCAAGGATCGTCAGCTTTTGTCCGAAGAGGAATATCTCAAGGCCCAGGAAGAATTCGGCACCGACAGCTTCACCGCGACCATCGGCGCGGAAGCAATCCGTGAAATGCTGAAGGGCATCGATCTCGAGAAGATGCAGGGCGAACTGCGCGCTGAAATGGGCGAGACCGAAAGCGACATCAAGAAAAAGAAGATCGCCAAGCGGCTCAAGCTGATTGAGGCCTTCATTGCTTCAGGCAACAAACCGGAGTGGATGATCCTCACAGTTGTCCCGGTCATCCCGCCCGATCTGCGGCCACTGGTGCCGCTCGATGGCGGTCGCTTCGCGACGTCAGACCTCAACGATCTCTACCGCCGCGTCATCAACCGCAACAATCGATTAAAGAGACTGATCGAATTGCGCGCGCCGGACATCATCATTCGCAATGAAAAGCGCATGTTGCAAGAGGCGGTCGATGCGCTGTTCGACAACGGCCGGCGTGGGCGTGTCATCACGGGCGCCAACAAGCGCCCGCTGAAGTCGCTCGCTGATATGCTCAAGGGCAAGCAGGGCCGCTTCCGGCAGAACCTGCTGGGCAAGCGCGTCGACTATTCCGGCCGCTCCGTCATCGTGGTCGGTCCGGAGCTCAAGCTGCATCAGTGTGGTTTGCCCAAGAAAATGGCGCTGGAGCTGTTCAAGCCGTTCATTTATTCGCGGCTCGACGCCAAAGGCCTTTCAACCACGGTGAAGCAGGCTAAGAAGTTGGTTGAGAAAGAGAAGCCGGAGGTTTGGGATATCCTCGACGAGGTGATCCGCGAGCACCCGGTGCTGTTAAACCGCGCACCCACCCTGCATCGACTTGGCATCCAGGCCTTCGAGCCGGTGCTTATCGAAGGCAAGGCCATCCAGTTGCATCCGCTGGTCTGCGCGGCGTTTAACGCCGACTTCGATGGCGACCAGATGGCCGTGCACGTTCCGCTGTCGCTCGAAGCGCAGTTGGAAGCGCGCGTGCTGATGATGTCGACGAATAACATTCTGCATCCCGCGAACGGACAACCGATTATCGTGCCGTCGCAGGATATTGTGCTTGGCCTCTACTACCTCTCACTCCTGAGCGAAGGGATGCCTGGCGAAGGCAAGACTTTCGGCGACATGGCTGCAATCGACCACGCGCTGCATGAGAAAGTCATCAACCTTCACACCAAGATCAAGTATCGTTGGGAGGGCGTGGACGAAAAGGGCAAGTCTTTCAAGAAGTGGTATGACACCACGCCCGGACGCGTCCTGCTTGGCAACGTATTGCCGAGGAGCGTGAAGGTTCCGTTCGACACCGTCAACCGCTTGATGACCAAGCGCGAGATCTCGTCGATGATTGACACCGTGTACCGCCACTGCGGCCAGAAGGAGACGGTGATCTTCTGCGACCGGATCATGGCGCTCGGCTTCTATCACGCCTTCAAGGCCGGTATCTCATTCGGCAAGGACGACATGGTCGTGCCGGAGTCAAAGTGGAAGATTGTCGAGACCACACGTGAACTCGCGAAAGAGTTCGAGCAGCAGTACAACGACGGTCTGATTACCCAAGGCGAAAAATACAACAAGGTCGTCGATGCGTGGTCAAAGTCCACCGACCGTATCGCCGAAGAGATGATGCGCGAGATCTCGTCCACCAAAAAGGACGCCAACGGTCGCGATCAGCAGGTCAATTCGATCTATATGATGGCGCATTCCGGCGCGCGCGGTTCGCCCGCACAGATGCGTCAGCTTGCCGGCATGCGCGGCCTGATGGCCAAGCCGTCGGGCGAGATCATTGAGAGCCCGATCATCTCCAACTTCAAGGAAGGTCTGTCGGTGCTCGAGTACTTCAACTCGACGCACGGCGCCCGCAAGGGTCTCGCCGACACAGCCTTGAAGACCGCGAACTCGGGTTATCTGACGCGGCGTCTGGTTGACGTGGCGCAGGATTGCATCATTACGGAAGAAGACTGCGGCACAAAAGGCGGCATTAAGGTTCGTGCCATCATCGATGCCGGCACCGTGGTTGCCTCACTCGCGATCCGCATCCTGGGCCGCACCACGGCAGAGGATGTGAAAGATCCGTCCAGCGGCAAGACGTTGATCAAGCGCGGCACTCTGTTGACCGAGCCTGAGGTCGAAGTCATTACCAATGGTGGCGTCCAGGAGCTGAAAATCCGTTCGGTGCTAACGTGCGAAGCGGCCAACGGCGTGTGCGGCGCATGCTACGGGCGTGATCTCGCTCGCGGCACGCCGGTCAACATGGGCGAGGCGGTCGGTGTCATCGCGGCGCAATCGATCGGTGAGCCGGGCACCCAGCTTACCATGCGCACCTTCCACATCGGCGGGGCGGCGCAGATCTCCGAGCAGTCGTTCATCGAGTCGAATTTCGACGGCAAGATCAAGTTTAAGGGCAAGAACATCGCCAAAAACTCGGATAACGAGGTGGTGGCGATGGTGCGTAACATGGTGGTCGCGGTTGTCGACCCTGACGGTACCGAGCGTGCGCACCACCGCATTCCCTACGGTGCGCGTCTGCGCATCGAGGATGGCGAAAAGATCAAACGCGGTCAGCGCATTGCCGAGTGGGATCCGTACACGCGGCCAATCCTGACCGAGGTTGAGGGCGATATAGCCTTCGAGGATCTCGTTGACGGACTGTCGATGTCAGAGCAGCTCGACGAGTCAACCGGCATCGCCAAACGCGTCGTCATTGACTGGCGAACGGGTTCTTCGCGCAATCAACAGGATCTGCGTCCGGCGATGGTGATCAAATCGGGCAACAAGATCCTCAAGCTCGCTCGCGGTGGTGAGGCGCGCTACCAGCTCGCGGTCGACGCCATTATTTCTATCGACCCGGGCGGGCACGTAAAGGCGGGCGACGTCATCGCGCGTATTCCCACCGAAAGCGCCAAGACGCGCGACATCACCGGCGGCCTGCCGCGCGTGGCGGAGTTATTCGAGGCACGGCGACCGAAAGAGGCCGCAATCATCGCCGAAATCGGCGGCACGGTGCGGTTTGGCAAGGACTACAAGAACAAGCGCCGGATTACGATCGAACCGTCCGGCAAAGGCGACGAGCTCAAGGAGTATCTGATCCCGAAGGGCAAGCACATCCACCTTCAGGATGGCGACGTCATAGAGAAGGGCGACTATATCGTCGAGGGCAATCCCGCTCCGCACGACATCCTCGCCATCAAGGGCGTCGAAGAACTTGCGGCTTATCTGGTGAACGAAATCCAGGAGGTCTATCGACTGCAGGGCGTCAACATCAACGACAAGCACATCGAGGTGATCGTTCGCCAGATGCTGCAGAAGGTCGAGATCGACGACGTGGGCGAAACTGAGTTGCTGCAGGGCGAACAAATCGATCGGACCGAAATGGACGAGATCAATGTCCGCATGGAAGGCGAAGGCAAGAAGGGCGCTACCGGGCATCCGGTGTTGCTCGGAATCACCAAGGCCAGCCTGCAGACCCGATCGTTCATCTCGGCAGCTTCGTTCCAGGAGACAACGCGCGTGCTCACGGAGGCTGCCGTCAACGGCAAGGCGGACACGCTCGACGGGCTCAAGGAAAACGTCATCGTTGGCCGCCTGATCCCGGCCGGCACCGGCGCCATGATGAACAGTCTGCGCGAAGTCGCCGTGAAGCGCGATGCCCTCATCCTCGAGGAACGCGAGAAGGATGCGGCCAAAGCCGCAGCCAAGGCCGAGGCGGCGGAAGCCCCGGCACTCCCGGCGGCGGAATAGGTCTCGCCGTTACACCAATCAAAGGGCCGCCCATCGGGCGGCCCTTTTCTTTGCCGGGGAATGAGAGAATATGACGCCCCGTATCCTGGAACTACTCAATGCATTTGCTTGTCCTCGCCGGTGATGGCATCGGTCCCGAAATCACTGCTGCCACACTTTCGGTGCTGCACGCGGCGTCGGATCGTTTCAATCTTGGCCTTCGTATTGAAGAAGCCCCGGTCGGTCATGCCGGCTTGCGTGCTCACGGCAGTACAATTCATGCGGATATTGTCGAGAAAGCCCGCAAGGCTGATGGCATCGTGCTCGGGCCTACCTCCACCTTCGAATTCAAGGATCCTGCGAAGGGCGAAATCAATCCCTCCATGATGTTGCGCAAGAGCCTTGATCTGTTCGCCAACATCCGGCCTGCGCGGACCTATGCCGGATTTCCTTTGCGGTGCGGCGAATTTGATCTCGTTGTCGCACGTGAGAATACGGAAGGCTTCTATGCCGACCGCAATATGGAGGCGGGAAGTGGCGAAGTGCTGGTGACCAAGGACGTCGCTATCTCGTTACGTCGGATTACACGCGACTGTAGCGAGCGCATCGCACGCGCGGCATTCGAGCTTGCGATGACTCGCCGCAAGAAAGTCACCATTGTGCACAAGGCCAATGTGCTCAAGGTTACCGACGGATTGTTTATCGAGGCGTGTCGTAACATCGCTCGAGAATTTTCTGCCGTTGCTGTCGACGACGTCATCGTTGACGCCATGATGGCGCATGTCGTTCGCAACCCGCAGCGGTTTGATGTCATCGTCACCAGCAATATGTATGGCGATATTCTTTCGGATTTGACCGCTGAGCTGTCAGGAAGCCTCGGGCTTGCCGCTTCGCTCAACGCCGGGAACAATCATGGGATGGCACAGGCGGCTCATGGTTCTGCGCCGGACATTGCCGGAAAAAACTCGGCAAACCCTTTGTCCCTGATACTCTCTGCGGCAATGTTGTTGGGGTGGTACGGGCGTCGCAGCAAAGTGAAGGCTTTTCAGGTCGCCGCAGCTGCTATTGATACGGCGGTCGAAGCAGCAATTGCGGGTGGTGAATCAACAGCCGATATTGGTGGTCGTCTGGGAACCCGCGAGACCGGTGCAGCGGTCGCCGCGCGTTTACGGGCGTGACGAGGGGACAATGCATGCCGACGCAAACATGGCGGCGACAACACGGAGGATATCTTATGCGCAGCACACGCACGCTGGCTGTCACCTTCTTTGCTGCGGTCGTCAACACGGTTGTCACTGTGCCGGCACTGAGCCAGGTCTATCCCAGTCGACCCATACAGATGGTTGTTGCCTACGCCGCGGGAGGCACCGGAGATATCGTCGCGCGTTCGATATCGGACAAACTCAGCATTGCACTTGGCCAGTCGGTGGTCGTGGAAAACCGCGCAGGCGCGAGTGGCTCAATTGGGGCGCACTCGGTAACAACCGCCGCGCCTGACGGTTACACGCTGCTGGTGGGCCAAACCGGCGAAATCGCGGTCAACCAGCATTGGCTCAAGGGTCTCAACTACGATCCAGACAAGGACCTGATGCCGATCGCGCTCGCAGCAGTCGTACCGCTGGCGTTGGTCGTGCCGGCGAAGGCTCCGTATTCGACTCTTCCCGAATTTCTGACGGCCCTGAAAGCAAAGCCAAAGATGACTTTTGCATCTGCCGGCATCGGCACCCCTGGCCATTTTGCCGGCGAACTACTCAAGCTCAAATTCGACGATAACCTGACCCATGTGCCGTACAAGGGCGCCGGTCCGGCGCTCAATGATCTCATCGGTAATCATGTCGACTTTTATTTTCCTGGCTTTCCGGCGGCCGCGCCGCATGTGAAGGGCGGGACCTTGAAAATATTGGCGCTGTCTTCGGCCAGGCGCTCGCCGGCTGCTCCCGATGTTCCCACGGTCGCCGAAGTAACAGGGATCAAGGACTATGATTTTACACTTTGGGCCGGCATTTTTGCCCCGCGCGGCACCCCGCAGACTGTGATCGACCGCCTCAATAAGGAGATCAATGCCGTGCTCGCTCAGCCTGACGTCAAGACGCGGCTCGAGGCGGCGGGAGCGGTCGTTACGCCGATGTCTGTCGCGCAGTTCAAGGTGTTTGTTGAAGACGAAAGTAAGAAATACCTTCGCGTTATCAATGAAACCGGCGTGACGTCGCAGTAATGTCGTGGAGGCCTGGTTTTGCTCGGTATTCGGGTCCTGACCACCTCGAATGCTCGATTTTTCAGCCATTTCCGCTTGACTTAGCGGAGTCGCGCCGATACATACCGCACACTTTTCGGCAGGCGGTGAGCTTCGCTTGCTCGGAACGGCCGCCCGGCTAATTCTTTGAGAGAGTTACGTTTTCTCGGAGTTTGGCTGCGCATCGCCTCGACGAATGAAGCTCAGACGCTGCCACTGACAACCATTGTCAGATCTTGAGAGTGAACGGCCGCGGTGCCTAACCGCAGCGTGGTCGTCCGACCGGAAGAGCGCCCTGCCGCGATTTGGCGGATGGCGCGATTTCGTTTTGCGCGTGGAAAACGACGCGCGGAATTCTAAGAGGGTGGCGCGAACGCTTCCGTTCTCGCCCAACCCGGAATGAAGGTAACGAAGGTCAACGATGCCGACGATCAACCAGTTGATTGCCAAGCCGCGGCACCCGCTTAAGGCGCGCAATACGGTGCCGGCTCTGCAGGCTTCTCCGCAAAAACGCGGAGTTTGCACGCGCGTCTACACCACGACGCCAAAAAAGCCGAATTCGGCCTTGCGCAAGGTGGCGAAGGTTCGCCTCACCAACGGCTTTGAGGTCATCGGTTACATTCCGGGCGAAGGTCACAATCTGCAGGAGCATTCGGTCGTGATGATCCGTGGCGGCCGCGTGAAAGACTTGCCGGGTGTTCGCTATCACATCCTTCGCGGTGTGCTCGACACACAGGGCGTGAAAAACCGCAAGCAACGCCGTTCGAAGTACGGCGCGAAACGGCCCAAGTAAGGATCAGCGTCATGTCCCGCCGCCACGCAGCCGAGAAAAGAGACATTATCCCGGATCCGAAGTTCGGAAATATCGTCGTCAGCAAGTTCATGAATGCCATCATGTACGATGGCAAGAAATCGGTAGCGGAAGGCATCGTTTACGGCGCGCTTGAGATGATTGAGGGAAAGACCAAGCAGAATCCGCTCACCGTTTTTCAGCAAGCGCTCGACAATGTGATGCCGTCGATCGAAGTCCGGTCACGACGCGTCGGCGGCGCAACTTACCAGGTGCCGGTGGAAGTTCGGACCTCGCGTCGGCAAGCGCTCGGCATTCGCTGGATCATTGCAGCGGCGCGTGAACGTAACGAACGAACGATGACCGAGCGGCTCTCAAGCGAGCTGCTCGATGCGTCCAATAACAGGGGAAATGCCGTCAAGAAGCGCGAAGATACTCACAAGATGGCGGAGGCCAACCGGGCCTTCTCGCATTATCGCTGGTGACAGCAGAAAAAGATTCAAGGACTCTTATGCCCCGTAACCATGCCATCGAGGACTACCGCAACTTCGGCATCATGGCGCACATCGATGCCGGCAAGACGACCACGACTGAGCGGATCCTCTATTACACCGGCAAGAGCCATAAGATCGGCGAGGTGCATGAAGGCGCCGCGACGATGGATTGGATGGAGCAGGAGCAAGAGCGCGGTATCACCATTACCTCGGCTGCCACTACGGCATTCTGGAACGGCAAGCGCCTCAATATCATCGACACGCCCGGCCATGTCGATTTCACGATTGAGGTGGAGCGTTCGTTGCGCGTACTTGACGGCGCCGTCTGCGTGCTCGATTCCAACCAGGGCGTTGAGCCGCAGACCGAGACAGTCTGGCGGCAGGGTGACAAATACAAGGTTCCGCGCATCGTCTTCGCCAACAAGATGGACAAGATTGGTGCCGACTTCTTCAAATGTCTCGATGACATCAAGACCCGCCTTGGCGCCAAGCCGGTGGCAATTCAGCTTCCAATCGGTTCTGAGCAGAATTTTAAGGGCCTCATCGACCTCGTGCGCATGAAAGGCGTTGTGTGGGATGATGAATCCCTCGGCGCCAAATACCACGACATCGACATTCCGGCCGACATGCTCGATGAAGCCAAGAAGTACCGTGACCGGATGATCGAGGCGGCAGTCGAGCTCGATGACGACGCCACCACCGCCTACCTCGAGGGTAAGCTGCCCGACGAGGCGACACTCAAGCGGCTTATCCGCAAGGCCGTGCTCACCTCTGCTTTTTTCCCGGTGCTGTGTGGCTCCGCCTTCAAGAACAAGGGCGTGCAGCCACTTCTCGACGCGGTGGTCGATTATCTTCCGAGCCCGCTCGATGTGCCGCCGATCCATGGCATCAATCCCGACAACGGCGAAGACGTCATTCGTGAGCCGAAGGACAACGCGCCGATGGCGCTGCTCGCCTTCAAGATCATGGACGACCCCTTCGTCGGCACCATCACCTTCTGTCGAATTTATTCTGGCACGCTGCAAAGCAGCACCGGCGTGATCAATTCGACCAAGGAACGCAAAGAACGTATCGGTCGCATGCTGCTGATGCATGCGAACAACCGCGAGGACATCAAGGAGGCCTATGCCGGCGACATCGTTGCGCTGGCGGGGCTGAAAGAAGTGCGCACCGGCGACACGCTGTGCGACGCTCAAAGGCCGGTCATCCTGGAAAAAATGGAATTCCCGGATCCGGTGATCGAGATTGCGATCGAGCCGAAGTCGAAGGCGGATCAGGAAAAGCTCGGCGTTGCACTCGCCAAGCTCGCGGCTGAGGATCCGTCATTCCGTGTTTCCACCGACCAGGAAAGCGGCCAGACGATCCTCAAGGGCATGGGCGAACTGCACCTCGACATCAAAGTCGACATCCTCAGGCGCACCTACAAGGTTGACGCCAACATTGGCGCCCCGCAGGTCGCGTTCCGCGAAAAGATCACCCATCGTGTTGAGCACGGTTATACGCATAAGAAGCAGACCGGTGGTTCGGGGCAGTTCGCGCAAATCAAGATCATTGCGGAGCCGACACCGCCCGGTACACCATTCGAGTTTGAAAACGAGATCGTCGGCGGCGCAGTGCCAAAAGAGTTCATTCCGGGCGTTGAAAAGGGCCTGGAGTCACTACTCGGTTCGGGCGTGTTGGCCGGATTTCCAGTGGTGGACCTCAAGGTCACTCTGATCGACGGGAAATATCACGACGTCGATTCTTCGGCGCTCGCATTCGAAATCTGCGCACGTCAGTGTCTCAAGGAGGCACTGCAAATGGGCAAGCCGGTTCTGCTCGAGCCGATCATGAAGGTCGAGGTGGTGACGCCGGAGGATTACACCGGCTCCGTCATCGGCGATCTCAATTCACGGCGCGGGCAAATTCAGGGCCAGGATATGCGTGGCAATGCCAACGTGATCAACGCGATGGTGCCGCTCATGAACATGTTCGGCTACGTCAACAACTTGCGATCCATGTCTCAGGGTCGTGCGACGTTCACTATGCAATTCGATCACTACTCGGAACTGCCCGCGAACGTGTCAGCGGAAGTACAGAAGAAATTCGCGTGATCGAGAAAGAAAGATAACAGAAGGATTCGAACGGAGAGTTCCATGGCCAAAGAAAAATTCCAGCGGACCAAGCCCCATTGCAACATCGGAACGATCGGTCACGTCGACCACGGTAAGACGACGCTAACAGCGGCGATCACCAAGGTGTTGGCCGAAAAAGGCGGCGCCACGTTCACCGCCTATGACCAGATCGACAAGGCGCCCGAAGAAAAGGCGCGCGGCATCACCATTTCGACTGCGCACGTCGAATATCAGACCGAAAAGCGCCACTACGCGCACGTCGACTGCCCAGGCCACGCCGACTACGTGAAGAACATGATCACCGGTGCGGCCCAGATGGATGGCGCCATCCTAGTAGTCTCTGCCGCCGATGGCCCAATGCCGCAGACTCGCGAGCACATTCTGCTCGCCCGTCAGGTCGGCGTGCCGGCACTCGTCGTCTATATGAACAAAGTCGACATGGTCGACGATCCGGAGCTGCTCGAGCTCGTCGAGCTCGAAGTGCGCGAACTCTTGTCGAAGTATAATTTCCCCGGCGATAAGATCCCGATTGTCAAAGGCTCGGCCCTTAAGGCGCTGGACGGTAGCGACGAGAAGCTCGGCAAGGAGACAATCTTTGCCCTGATGAAGGCGGTGGACGAATACATTCCGCAGCCTGAACGTCCGAAGGACCAGCCGTTCCTTATGCCGGTCGAAGACGTCTTCTCGATCTCGGGCCGTGGCACCGTCTGCACAGGTCGTATCGAACGCGGCATCATCAAGGTCGGAGAGGAAGTCGAGATCGTGGGTATCAAGCCGACGACCAAAACTGTGGTCACCGGCGTTGAGATGTTCCGCAAGTTGCTGGACCAAGGCGAGGCCGGGGACAACGTCGGCTGCCTGCTGCGCGGCACCAAGCGTGAGGAAGTTGAACGCGGTCAGGTGCTTTGCAAGCCCGGCTCAGTGAAGCCGCACACCAAGTTCAAGGCGGAGGCCTACATCCTCACCAAGGAGGAGGGCGGCCGTCATACTCCGTTCTTCACCAACTACCGCCCGCAATTCTATTTCCGCACCACTGACGTGACCGGCGTGGTGCATCTGCCGCAAGGCACGGAAATGGTGATGCCGGGCGACAACGTGGCGATGGAAGTGCACCTGATCGTGCCGATCGCCATGGAGGAGAAACTGCGCTTCGCCATTCGCGAGGGCGGCCGCACCGTGGGCGCCGGCGTGGTGGCAAGCATCATCGAGTAACCGTTCGATCCGTCGTCATGCCCGGCCTTGTGCCGGGCATCCACGACTTGAAATGAAGCGAAATGTGGGGGCCCGGAACAAGTCCGGCCCGTGACGGGACAGAGAGACGAAAAATGAACGGCCAGAATATCCGGATCCGGCTCAAAGCGTTCGATCATCGCATCCTCGATGCGTCGACGCGTGAGATCGTGAACACGGCCAAACGTACGGGTGCGCAGGTTCGGGGACCGATACCGCTGCCGACCAGAATCGAAAAATTCACGGTGAATTGCTCACCGCACGTCGACAAGAAGAGCCGCGAGCAGTTTGAAATGCGCACGCATAAGCGTCTCTTGGACATCGTCGATCCGACGCCGCAAACCGTGGACGCGCTGATGAAGCTCGACCTCGCTGCCGGCGTCGACGTCGAGATCAAGCTCTAAGGCTGGGATGGGATTAGCAATGCGTTCGGGCGTAGTTGCACAGAAGGTCGGAATGACCCGGGTGTTTACCGACACCGGCGAACACGTGCCGGTGACGGTGCTGCGTCTCGCGCAGTGTCAGGTGATTGCTCACCGCACCAAGGAAAAGAACGGCTATGTCGCGCTGCAGCTTGGCTCCGGCGCTCGCCGCGCCAATAATATGAGTAAGGCCGATCGTGGCTATTTCGGAAAGCAGAATGTTGAGCCTAAGCGCAAACTCGCCGAATTCCGCGTAACCGAAGACGCTCTGATTCCTGTCGGTGCAGAAATCACTGCGGATCATTTCATCGCCGGCCAATTCGTCGATGTTTCCGGTATTACGATCGGCAAGGGCTTTGCCGGCGGCATGAAGCGCTGGAATTTTGCCGGGTTGCGCGCCTCGCATGGTGTGTCGATTTCTCACCGGTCGATCGGCGGCACCGGCGGCCGCCAGGATCCCGGCAAGACATTCAAGAACAAGAAGATGCCGGGTCATCTCGGTGTGGAACGCGTCACCACTCTCAATCTCAAGGTGGTGCAAACGGACGTGGAACGGGGCCTCCTTCTTGTGGAAGGCGCTGTGCCCGGTTCAAAGAGCGGCTGGGTTACGGTGCGCGATGCCGTGAAGAAAAAACTTCCGAAGGAAGCACCGAAACCGGGCAAGTTCCGAGTCAACGACACGGCCGAAGCGAAGCCAGATCAAAAGGCACCGAAGACGGAGCCCGAACAATCTAAACCCGCATCTGAGCCCGCGCCCAAGGCCGAGCAGGCGGTCAGCGCTGAAAAGGCTGCCGATCAGGCTGCGGCAGCCGCTGAGAAGGCTGCAAAGGCCGCAACACAGGCTGCCAAGGCTGCCGATCAGGCCGCAAAAGCTGCCGACAAAGCCGCCACAGCCGCGAAGAAAACGAAGGAGGGCGAGTGATGGAACTTAAGATCGTCGCCCTCGACGGCAAAGAAGCCGGCAAGGCGACATTGCCGGACGCAATCTTCGGCCTCGAGCCTCGTACTGACATCATCCAGCGTTGCGTCAACTGGCAACTTGCGAAACGTCAGCGCGGCACCCACAAAACCAAAGGGCGCAGCGAAATTTGGCGTACCGGCAAAAAGATGTACGCCCAGAAAGGGACCGGTGGCGCGCGCCACGGCTCTGCGCGCGTGCCTCAGTTCCGAGGCGGCGGTCGTGCGTTCGGCCCGGTTGTCCGCAGTCATGCAATCGAATTGCCGAAAAAGGTGCGCGCGCTCGCGCTCAAGCATGCGTTGTCGTCGAAGGCAAAAGACGGCGGCATCGTCGTGCTCGAGAAAGCAACCTTGAAGGACGGCAAGACGAAAGGGTTAGCAAAGCAGTTCGGCAAGCTGGGCCTTGAGAACGCGCTAATCATCGATGGCGCCGAAATCGAAGCCAATTTCCGTGCGGCGGCGCGGAACATCCCAAATATCGACCTTCTGCCCGTGCAAGGCATCAACGTGTACGACATTTTGCGGCGCAAGACTCTTGTGCTGACCAAGGCCGCGCTCGATGCGCTGGAGGCGCGATTTAAATGAGCACCAGCGATCCACGCCACTACGACGTCATTATCGCTCCCGTGATTACCGAAAAAGCGACGATGGCTTCCGAACACAACAAGGTCATGTTCAAGGTGGCCAAGCACGCGACCAAGCCGCAGATCAAGGAAGCGGTCGAGAAGCTTTTTGACGTCAAGGTGAAACGCGTCAACACCCTCACGCGGCCAGGCAAGTGGAAAGTGTTTCGCAACAGGATGGGACAACAGTCTGACGTGAAGCGCGCGATTGTGACACTCGAAGAGGGTCACAGGATCGACGTGACCACGGGATTGTAAGGGAGCGTTGCGATGGCGTTGAAAACATACAATCCGGTGACGCCTGGCCAGCGGCAGCTGGTGATCGTCGATCGCTCGACCTTGCATAAAGGTCCACCGATTAAATCGCTCACCGAGGGACAAAATTCGACCGGAGGCCGCAACAATCATGGCCGCATCACGTCGCGATTCCGTGGCGGCGGTCACAAGCAGGCCTATCGAAAAATTGATTTTCGTCGAGCGAAATTCGACGTACCCGCGACAGTCGAGCGGCTGGAATATGATCCGAACCGCACTGCCTTCATTGCGCTGATCAAATACCAGGACGGCGAGCTCGCTTATATCCTGGCGCCTCAGCGATTGGCCGCGGGCGACAGCGTGATCGCGTCCGAACATGCCGACGTTAAGCCCGGCAACGCGATGCCGATCGCCAATATTCCGGTTGGTACAATTGTGCACAACGTGGAGCTCAAAATCGGCAAGGGCGGGCAGCTTGCGCGCTCGGCTGGCAGCTACGTACAGATCGTCGGCCGCGACCAAGATTACGTCATCCTGCGTCTGAGCACGACCGAGCAGCGCCTTGTCCACGGCCGATGCATGGCAACGGTCGGCGCGGTGTCCAATCCCGACAATATGAATACGACGATCGGCAAGGCCGGGCGCCAGCGCTGGAAGGGTCGCATGCCGCACAATCGGGGCATTACCATGAACCCGGTCGACCATCCGCATGGCGGCCGGACCAAAGGCGGCAAGCACTGGGTTACGCCCTGGGGCTTCCCGACCAAGGGCAAGAAAACCCGCAAAAACAAGCGCACCGAACGATTCATCATTGCGAGCCGGCACGATCGCAAGAAGAAGCAGCAATAGGGACAAAAGATTATGACGCGTTCAGTTTGGAAAGGTCCTTTTGTCGACGGGTTTTTGCTCCGCAAAGCAGAGGCCGCGCGCGCTTCGGGCCGCCACGAAATGATCAAGATCTGGAGTCGGCGGTCGACGATTTTGCCGCAATTCGTTGGGCTGAATTTCGGCGTCTACAACGGCCAGAAGCACATTCCCGTAATGGTGAATGAGGAAATGGTCGGTCACAAGTTCGGCGAGTTTGCGCCGACCCGGATGTTTTATGGCCATTCGTCCGACCGCAAAGCCAAGCGCGTGGGCGCGCCTGTCGCGTCGGGTGCTGCTCCTGCACCGGCCGGCGCACCGGCACCTGCGGCAAGCTAAGGGATAAAGAGTAACGTCATGGGCAAACGCCAACGCGAACGAGACCTGGGCGAGAACGAAGCCAAGGCAGTGAGCAAGATGCTGCGGATTTCTCCGCAGAAGCTCAATCTCGTCGCACAAATGATCCGTGGGAAAAAAGTGGCGAGCGCGCTCGCTGATCTTGAGTTTTCACGCAGACGTATCGCCAAGGACGTTCGTAAGTGTCTGGAATCGGCAATCGCTAATGCCGAAAACAATCACGACCTGGACGTCGACGACCTCGTGGTCGCCGAAGCCCATGTTGGCAAGGCGTTGGTTATCAAACGCTTCACCCCGCGCGGCCGTGGTCGTGTCGGACGCATTCTCAAGCCGTTTTCTCACCTGACGATAATTGTGCGTCAGACAGAGGCGCAGGCGGAAGCCTGAGGAGTATACGATGGGTCAAAAAGTCAATCCGATCGGGCTGCGTCTCGGTATCAATCGTACCTGGGACTCCCGCTGGTTCGCCGGAAAGGCCGAATACGGGACGTTGCTGCATGAGGACATCAAGATCCGTAAGGACCTGATGAAGCAGCTCAAGCAAGCGGCCGTTTCGCATATTGTGATTGAGAGGCCGCACAAGAAGTGCCGCGTCACCATTCATTCCGCACGTCCGGGCGTTGTGATCGGAAAGAAGGGCGCCGACATCGAGAAGCTGCGCAAATCGGTTGCCAAGCTTACCGACAGCGATGTCGTCATCAATATCGTTGAGATTCGCAAGCCCGAGCTCGACGCCCAACTTGTTGCGGAATTGATTTCGCAGCAGCTTGAGCGGCGCGTTGCATTCCGCAGGGCGATGAAGCGGGCGGTGCAATCGGCGATGCGGCTTGGCGCCGAAGGCATTCGAATCAACTGCTCGGGCCGTCTCGGCGGTGCCGAAATTGCGCGCATGGAGTGGTATCGCGAAGGACGTGTGCCACTCCACACGTTGCGCGCCGACGTTGACTACGGCGTCGCCACGGCATTCACGACCTATGGCACCTGCGGCGTCAAAGTCTGGATCTTCAAGGGCGAGATCCTTGAGCACGATCCGATGGCGCAGGACAAGAAGCTCGCGGAGAGTGACACCGGCCGCCCGCGTCGCGAAACTGCGGCTTGAGGGGGCGAAGAGAGTTTTAAATCATGCTGCAACCGATCCGCACAAAGTTTCGTAAGGCGTTCAAGGGTCGCATCCATGGCGTCGCCACGAGTGGTAATACGCTCGCCTTCGGTCAATACGGCCTTAAGGCGCTAGAGCCCGAGCGCGTCACCGCGCGACAGATCGAGGCCGCGCGTCGCGCGCTAACTCGCTTCATGAAACGGTCAGGCCGCGTTTGGATTCTGCGTGTTTCCCGACGTTCCGGTCTCGAAAAAGCCGATCGAAGTCCGCATGGGCAAGGGCAAAGGAACGCCCGAAGTTTGGGTGGTCCGCGTCAAGCCGGGCCGTATCCTGTTCGAGGTCGACGGCATTCCTGTGGCCATCGCCAAGGAAGCGCTGGCGCTCGCTGCTGCCAAGCTGCCGGTCAAGACCCAATTCATTGAACGCATTGCCGAGTGACGCCATGAAAGCCGCCGACGCAAGAGCAATGACGCTCGATCAACTCGATGACGAGGTCCTTAAGCTCAAGAAAGAGCAATTCAATCTGCGCTTTCAGCGCGCCACTGGCCAGCTCGAGAACACCTCGCGCGTGCGCGTCATCCGGCGCGATATCGCGCGGATGAAAACGATCGCAGCGCAGAAGCGCGTCGGGGCGCCCGAGCCGGCTCCAAAGGCTGACGCTGCGCCACGACCTATAAAAAAGACCAAAGCCACCAAGCCGAAGGCCGCTGCGAAGCCGAAGTCGCGCGCCAAGGCGAAGTCGAAGGAATAAGGGGTTCAAGATGCCGAAGCGAACGCTCCATGGCGTTGTCGTGAGCGACAAGCAGGATAAGACCGTGGTCGTGCGCGTCGAGCGTCGGTTTGCGCACCCGACGATGAAGAAAACCATTCGTCGATCGAAGAAATATCACGCCCACGACGAAGCCAATACTTATTCGATCGGCGATCTGGTGTGGATCGAGGAGCGACGCCCCCTTTCCAAACTTAAGCGCTGGGCTGTCGTCCGGGGCGAAAAGAAACAGAAAGTTCAATGAGCGCAATGCGCAAACAGACAGTGAGAGCCGCATCATGATTCAGATGCAAACCAACCTCGACGTGGCGGATAATTCCGGCGCACGTCGCGTCATGTGCATAAAGGTGCTGGGTGGCTCCAAGCGCAAATACGCAACGATTGGCGACATCATCGTTGTGTCGGTGAAGGAAGCGATCCCGCGCGGCCGCGTGAAAAAAGGCGACGTCATGAAGGCGGTCGTCGTGCGTATCTCCAAGGATATCAAACGCCCGGACGGTTCCGTGATCCGCTTCGACCGCAATGCAGCTGTATTGATTACGCCGCAAATGGAGCCGGTCGGCACGCGCATCTTTGGGCCGGTGCCACGCGAGTTGCGCGCCAAGAATCACATGAAGATCATCTCACTCGCCCCGGAGGTGCTGTGATGGCGGCAAAAATCCGCAAGGGCGACAAAGTTATTGTTCTAACCGGCCGCGACAAGGGCCGCACCGGTGAGGTGATTGAGGTACGTCCTGATCAACATCGGGCGTTGGTGCGCGGCGTGAATATGGTCAAGCGTCATCAACGCCAGACGGCGCAGCAGGAAGGTGGAATCATTTCCAAGGAGAGCTCGGTTCACCTATCCAACCTGGCGGTTGCCGACCCTAAGGACGGCAAGGCAACCCGCGTTGGATTTAAATTTGTGGGCGAGGGCGACAAGCGCAGAAAAGTGCGTATCGCCAAGCGTTCCGGAGTTGAGATTGATGGCTGATACGCAGCAGGGTAACGAGCCTAAGAAACCGCAAAAGCCGCCCCAGGGAACGCCGAAAGGCGCCAAGGGCGGAGGCGCGCCCAAAGGTGACGCGCCGAAGGTGAAGAAGCCGCGCGAGCGTTCCGACTATGTCGCGCGGATGAAGACGCATTTCGAGCAGGTCGTGCGCGAGCAACTGTCGAAGCAGTTTAGCTATACCAACCCTATGCAGGTGCCCAAGATCACCAAGGTGGTGCTCAACATGGGCATCGGTGAGGGTGTTGCGGACCGGAAGAAAGTCGACAACGCCGCCAACGACCTGTCGTTGATCGCCGGCCAAAAGGCGGTGATCACAAAGTCGCGCAAGTCGATTGCGACGTACAAGTTGCGCGATGGTCAGGCCATCGGTTGCAAGGTTACGCTGCGCAAGTCGCGCATGTACGACTTCATCGATCGGCTGGTGACTATCGTGCTCCCGCGTGTGCGCGATTTCCGCGGCCTCAATGCGAAAAGTTTCGACGGTCGCGGCAACTACAGCCTTGGCATCAAGGAATACACTGTGTTCCCGGAGATCGATTTCGACAAGGTCACTGATACCTGGGGCCTCGATATCACCGTTTGCACCAGTGCGCGCAACGACGAAGAAGCGCGCGCGCTGCTTACCGCATTCAACTTCCCGTTCCGGCAGTAAGGCAAAAGCCTTATACGCGGAACCGCAAGGAGCGAAAGTATGGCGAAGAAGAGTTCGATCGAGAAGAATAACAGACGGCGCAAGATGGCGAAGAAGTTTGCCAATCGGCGCTCGAAGCTCAAAACGATCGCACGCGACAAGAAGCTGCCGATGGAGGAGCGTTTCGCGGCTACTCTGAAGCTGGCTGAATTGCCGCGTAATTCTTCCAAGACGCGCATCCGGAACCGCTGCGAGCTCAGCGGCCGGCCGCGCGCGTATTACCGCAAGCATCGCTTGAGTTGTATCGCATTGCGCGAGCTTGGCTCCAAAGGCCTGATTCCGGGCCTTGTGAAGTCGAGCTGGTGAGGAGGGCGCGATGGGAGTGAACGATCCGATTGGCGACATGATTGCGCGTATCCGCAATGCGCAGATGCGCAACAAGTCGAAGGTCTCGATGCCGGGGTCCAGGCAGCGCGAGCGTGTGCTCGAGGTGCTCAAGACCGAAGGCTTCATCCGGGGTTATGCCAGCGTGGCACACGCCAGCGGCCGCTCCGAGCTTGAGATCGAGCTGAAATATTTCGATGGCGAGCCGGTGATCCGCGAAATCGAGCGTATATCCAAGCCCGGTCGACGTGTGTACGTGGCGGTTCGCAATCTGCCGCGTATCAACAACGGCTTGGGCGTCGCCATCCTGTCGACGCCCAAGGGCGTGATGGCCGACCACGATGCCCGCGAGGCCAATGTGGGCGGCGAAATCATCTGTACGGTGTTCTGATGTCACGCATTGGCAACAAGGCGGTCCCGGTTCCCACAGGCGTGACGGCTAATGTGGAAGGGCAAACCGTCAAGGTGAAGGGCCCGAAGGGTGCTCTGCAAGTCATCGTGCATGACGACGTCTCGGTCGTGATGGACAAGAGCTCGATCAAGCTCGAGCCCCGGGGCGAGAGCAAGCGGGCGCGCTCCATGTGGGGCACTTCACGCACTCTCGTCGCCAATGTGATGTCGGGCGTAACCAAGGGTTTTGAGGAGAAGTTGGAAATCACTGGCGTCGGCTACCGCGCAGCGGTTCAGGGCAAGATGCTGCAACTGCAGCTCGGGTTTTCCCACGACGTGAATTTCTCGATTCCGGAAGGGATCGCGATTACGACGCCAAAGCCGACCGAAATCGTAGTGAGCGGCGTCGACAAGCAGAAAGTCGGCCACGTCGCTGCCGAGATCCGCGGCTACCGACCACCCGAGCCGTACAAAGGCAAAGGTGTGAAGTACGCAAACGAGTACATCTTCCGCAAGGAAGGGAAGAAGAAGTAGAGGACGCGCCATGTCGAGATTAACTGACCGGACCGCACGACGGACGGCGACGGTGCGACGCAAGATCAAGCTTGCAGCGCGCGGGCGCGCGCGGCTGTCGGTGTTTCGTTCATCTAAGCATATCTACGCGCAACTTATCGACGACACGAAAGGCACGACATTGGCTGCGGCCTCCTCGGTCGAGAAGCCGATGCGCGAAGGCGCCAAGAACGGGGCCAATATCGCGGCAGCCAAGGCAGTGGGCAAACTGATCGCCGAACGTGCCAAAGAAAAGGGCATCAAGGAGGTCGTGTTCGATCGCGGCGGCTATCTTTATCACGGACGTATCAAGGCTCTGGCCGACGCTGCGCGCGAAGGCGGCCTCAACTTTTAACGGATTGGTCAAACATGGCACATGAACCTCGGCGAGATCGGGAGCGCGGCGGCCGCCGCGAAGAGCGCGACAGCGAGTTCACCGACAAGCTGGTGCACATCAATCGCGTTGCGAAGGTGGTGAAAGGCGGTCGCCGTTTCGGCTTTGCAGCGCTGGTGGTCGTGGGCGACCAAAAGGGCCGGGTGGGCTTCGGTCATGGCAAGGCGCGGGAAGTGCCGGAGGCGATCCGCAAGGCAACCGATGCCGCAAAGCGTAGTTTGACGCGCGTTCCATTGCGCGAAGGCCGCACGCTTCATCATGACGTACTCGGCCGCCACGGCGCAGGTAAGGTCTTTTTGCGGGCGGCACCTCCAGGAACCGGCATTATTGCCGGCGGCCCAATGCGCGCCGTGTTCGAGACGCTCGGCATGCAGGATGTCGTGGCGAAATCGCTTGGTTCGTCGAATCCCTACAACGTTGTGCGCGCGACATTCGACGCGCTCAAGCACCAGGATTTGCCGCGTTCGGTGGCAGCGCGCCGCAATATCAAGGTTTCCACATTGCAGTCGCGCCGTCGCGACGGCGATGCGGAAGCTGCGGCCGATTGAGGAATGGACGCATGGCCCAGGCACATAAAACAATCAAGATTGAACAGGTGGGCAGCCCGCAGAGGCGCCATCACAGTCAGCGCGCCACGTTGATTGGGCTCGGCCTCAATAAAATTGGTCGTGTGCGCGACCTGCCGGATACGCCGGAGACCCGAGGCATGATCAGCAAGGTGAATCACCTTGTTCGTGTAGTCGGCGACGCGAAGTGATGGCTTGGTCATGGCCGGTCCAAGGCCGCGCATGACAAGTGAAGAGAACGAGGAATAGGTACGATGAAACTCAACCAGATCGCCGACAAGCCGGGTGCACGCAAAAAACGTATGCGTATCGGGCGTGGCATCGGTTCCGGCATGGGCAAGACGGGTGGCCGCGGCGGCAAGGGTCAGACCGCCCGGACCGGCGTAAGGATCAAGGGCTTTGAAGGCGGCCAAATGCCGCTGCATCGGCGATTGCCGAAACGAGGTTTCCGCAACACGTCATTCGCGCTCAGGCTCAACGAAATCAATCTTGGCAAAGTGCAAACAGCGATCGACGCGGGGCTCATCGATGCCAAGGCACCGATCGATGTGACAGCGATGGTCAAAGCCGGACTTATGCGGCGCGAAAAAGCCGGCGTAAAACTGCTTGGCGATGGTGAACTCAAGAGCAAGGTCGAATTTTCCGTCTGGCGCGCCTCGAAGTCGGCGATCGCAGCGGTGGAAAAGGCTGGCGGTTCCGTGAAGATTTTGGCGCCAGCAAAGGAAGAAGACGCGGAGCCGAAAGGCAAAAACAAGCGCAAGGCGTTGGAAGCCGCCAAAGGGGGCGATAAGCCGAAGGCCGGCAAACCCAAGGCAGAAGCGGAAGTCGAGGCGCCAAAGGCCGAATAATTTGCGGCCTCCGCCGGTTTTTGTTCGGGGAAGACTTACTATCTAGAAGCGGCCCGTGAGGCTACGCGGTGAAAGCGATCGGGGCGGCAGGAGCGAGCGATGGTTTCGGCAGCGGAACAATTAGCGGCCAATCTAAATTTCTCGGCGCTCGCCAAAGCGGATGAGCTTAAGAAGCGTATCTGGTTTACTGTCGGCGCATTGCTGGTTTATCGCCTCGGCACCTACATCCCGTTGCCCGGCATCGATCCAAACGCCTGGGAACAAATTTTCAATACCCAGGCCGGCGGCATCCTCGGCATGTTCAACATGTTTTCCGGCGGCGGCATCCACCGGATGGCGATTTTCGCGCTCAATATTATGCCGTATATCTCAGCCTCCATCATCATCCAGCTGATGACGACGGTTTCGCCGACGCTTGAGGCGCTCAAGAAGGAAGGCGAGCAGGGCCGTAAAATCATGAATCAGTACACACGGTATCTCACCGTGTTTCTGGCGGCATTTCAGGCCTACGGCATTGGGGTCGGTCTCGAGGGGACCGGAAGCGTGGTCAGCAGTCCCGGTATCTTCTTCCTGCTGTCGACGACCATCACACTGACCGGTGGCACCATGTTCCTGATGTGGCTGGGGGAGCAGATCACATCGCGGGGTATCGGCAACGGCATTTCACTCATCATCCTGTCGGGGATCGTGGCCCAATTGCCGTCGGCAATTGCCGGTACTCTTGAACTCGGCCGGCAAGGTGCTTTGTCGACGGGCTTGATCCTCGTGGTCATCGTGATGGCCGTGGCGGTTATCGCATTCATCGTGTTCATGGAGCGCGCGCAGCGCCGACTTCTGATCCAGTATCCCAAGCGCCAGGTCGGTAACCGCATGTTCGAGGGGCAGTCGTCGCACTTGCCGCTCAAGCTGAACACATCGGGCGTGATCCCGCCGATCTTTGCGTCGTCGCTCCTGTTGTTGCCGACTACAGTTGCAAACTTCAATGCCGGTCAAGGCCCCGGATGGTTGACGACCATCACGACTCTGCTCGGTCATGGCCGGCCGCTGTTTCTCATTCTGTATATCGCGCTTATCGTGTTCTTCGCTTTCTTCTACACCGCCGTCGTGTTCAACCCGACTGAAACGGCGGACAATCTCAAGAAGCACGGTGGGTTTGTTCCCGGAATCCGACCGGGTGAGCGCACTGCGGAATATATCGACTACGTACTCTCACGCATCACGGTGGTTGGTGCGCTCTATCTTGCGATCGTCTGTCTCATTCCGGAAATGCTGATTTCCTATGCGGCAGTGCCATTCTATTTCGGCGGCACGTCTCTGCTGATCGTTGTGAGTGTTACGATGGATACGGTGGCACAGATTCAGGGCTATCTGCTCGCGCATCAGTATGAGGGATTGATCAAGCGCTCGAAGCTGCGAGGGCGCACACGATGAGACTGATCCTGCTCGGCCCGCCGGGGGCGGGGAAGGGCACGCAAGCACAACGCCTGATGGGAAAACACGGAATTGTTCAGCTATCGACCGGCGACATGTTACGCGCTGCAGTCGCAGCCGGAACCCAAGTAGGGCTGCGCGCCAAGAGCATCATGGATAGAGGTGAACTTGTACCCGATGATGTCGTTGTGGCGATCATTGCCGAGCGTATCGGTCAGCCTGACGCTAAACGTGGCTTCGTGCTCGATGGTTTTCCGCGCACCGTGCCGCAGGCGCAGGCGCTTGACCGCTTGCTGGCCGAACGTGGTCTTAAGCTCGACGCCGTGATCGAACTCAAGGTCGATGAGGGCATCCTTCTCAAGCGTATCGAGAAGCGGGTGGCAGACATGGCCGCGCGCGGTCACAATGTCCGTTCAGACGACAATCCGGACGTGCTCAAAGGCCGGCTGGAAGCCTATCGGGGACAGACTGCGCCGCTCGTCGGCTACTACGCTGATAAAGGCATGCTCAAGTCCGTAGACGGAATGGCGGTGGTTGATGACGTCACCGCAGAGATCAGCCGCCACTTGTCGAGGCCCACAAGGGCATCCAAATCCAAATCGAGTGGTCACAAGCCCAGAGCGGGCGGAACTGCAAAGCCAGGGGCCCGTAAGGGCAGCGGGCGCCCCAAGAGGCCGACCGCCCCAAAGCGCAAAAGCAAGGCAACACGACGCAAAAACCGTCCTTCGCGGAGGTTGACGAGAGCGCGATGAATCCCTTAATAAGCTGCACATTCAGGAGTTTGACGCGATGCCGGGCCCCCACAAGGCGGGGACGGGCGTCGTGTTACGCTTTGCGGTATCCCATTCCAGGGACACACGAATTCGGCGCGTTCCGCGCCACCGGTCGATATAGGAGAAACTAAAGTGGCTCGTATCGCGGGCGTCAATCTACCGACCAACAAGCGCGTCGTGATCGCGCTGCAGTACATCCATGGCATCGGGTCCAAGATCGCTCAGGACATCGTGGGCAAGGTTAACTTGCCGCCGGAGCGTCGGGTGTCGCAGCTGACCGACGCGGAGGTGCTCCAGATCCGTGAGCTCATCGATCGTGACTACATGGTCGAAGGCGATCTTCGGCGCGAAGTTCAGCTAAACATCAAGCGCTTGATGGATCTCGGTTGCTATCGCGGTCTGCGTCATCGCAAGGGCCTTCCGGTTCGCGGTCAGCGCACCCACACCAATGCGCGGACCCGCAAGGGTCCAGCCAAGACCATCGCCGGTAAAAAGAAGACTCCGGGACCGACTTGATAACAGGATAAGCCCCGCGCCGATTGCGGCACACGGGCGCGAAAGGATTGAGAATGGGTAAGGAAGCAACCCGCGTCCGGCGGCGCGAACGAAAGAACATCGCCTCGGGCGTCGCGCATGTCGCGGCCTCGTTCAACAATACCATGATCACCATTACCGACGCGCAGGGCAACACTATCGCTTGGTCGTCGGCGGGGACTATGGGCTTCAAGGGCTCGCGCAAATCGACCCCCTATGCCGCACAGGTGGCCGCCGAAGACGCGGCGAAAAAGGCGCAAGAGCACGGCATGCGGACCCTCGAAGTCGAGGTGTCGGGACCAGGCTCGGGCCGTGAGTCGGCGTTACGGTCGCTTCAGGCGGCCGGATTTACGATTACTTCGATCCGCGACGTGACAACAATTCCACATAATGGTTGCCGTCCGCGAAAGCGTCGTCGCGTGTGATTTTTCTTCGTGCGGGCTTAGGCGTCCCGCACGCGTGTTGCCGCCGAAATTTTCCCCGCACGGCGGGTGGGGTGCGCTAGGCGCGACAAGGCCGCGCCGTTGAAAAGGTGAAGACGTGATCCAGAAGAATTGGCAGGAATTGATCAGGCCGAACAAGCTCCAGGTTTCCGCGGGCGGTGACGCCGCACGGGTTGCGACAGTTGTCGCGGAACCACTTGAGCGCGGATTCGGCGTTACTCTCGGCAATGCGCTGCGCCGCATTCTTTTGTCGTCGCTGCAAGGCGCCGCGGTTCAGTCGGTACACATCGACGGTGTGTTGCATGAGTTCTCCTCGATTGCCGGTGTGCGCGAGGACGTCACCGACATGGTGCTCAACATCAAGGACATCGCCATCAAGATGCAGGGCGAGGGGCCCAAACGGATGGTTGTCAAAAAGCAGGGCCCGGGAACCGTAACCGCTGGCGATATTCAGACCGTCGGCGATGTGGTCGTCCTCAATCCAGATCTCGTGTTGTGCACCCTTGATGAAGGGGCCGAGATCCGAATGGAGTTCACGGTCAACACCGGTAAGGGCTATGTCCCAGCCGAGCGCAATCGTCCTGAGGACGCGCCGATCGGACTTATTCCGGTTGATAGTCTTTATTCGCCGGTACGTAAGGTTTCCTACAAAGTCGAGAATACCCGCGAAGGCCAAATTCTCGACTACGACAAGCTTACCATGACAATCGAGACCAATGGCGCCGTATCCCCCGAGGATTCGCTCGCCTATGCCGCGCGTATCTTGCAAGACCAGCTCAATGTGTTCGTGAACTTCGAAGAGCCGCGCAAGGCGGAGGCCGCCGAGACCATTCCTGATCTGGCCTTCAACCCCGCCTTCCTCAAGAAGGTGGACGAGCTCGAATTGTCAGTGCGTTCGGCTAACTGCCTGAAGAACGACAATATCGTTTACATCGGCGACCTCGTACAGAAAAGCGAAGCGGAAATGCTGCGCACGCCGAACTTCGGTCGTAAGTCGCTCAACGAGATCAAGGAAGTGTTGGCGCAGATGGGCCTGCATCTGGGCATGGAAGTGCCTGGCTGGCCGCCGGAAAATATCGAAGAGCTCGCCAAGCGCTTTGAGGATCACTACTAAGCCCCGTCGCGGCCTGGGACGGAATGAAGGGATAATACGCGATGCGTCACGGCAAGGTTCACCGCAAGCTCAATCGCACGGCGGAGCATCGCAAGGCCATGTTCGCCAACATGGCCGCGTCGCTGATCAAGCATGAGCAGATCATCACCACGCTGCCGAAGGCGAAGGAATTGCGACCAATCGTCGAGAAATTAGTGACGCTGGCAAAAAAAGGCGGTCTGCATGCACGCCGGCAAGCGATAGCGGAAATCCGCGACGTTACTCAGGTCAAAAAGCTCTTTGATGTGATCGGCCCGCGCTACAAGGGCCGCGATGGTGGTTACATCCGCATTATGAAGGCCGGGTTTCGGTACGGCGACAACGCTGCAAAGGCGGTCATTGAATTCGTCGACCGCGACGTCGAGGCCAAGGGCAAGGATTCAGGGCCGGTCCAGGTGACCAAAGTCGACGAAGCGGCAACCGCTGCGGCTTGAAGGTCCACAATCGCTTCGAAAAAGGGCGGCAATCTTCTGCCGCCCTTTTTGTTTGCCGGATTGCTTTCGATCGTTATGATCTCAGTCACACATCAGCTTAGCGGGGGGAGACCCATGATAATCCGGATGGCAATGTTCGGGGCGGCAGTTGCAATCGGGGCAACCGCCGCCAATGCGCAATCTGACATGGTGAAACGGGGCGACTATCTCGCTAACGGAATTCTGACCTGCGCAAATTGCCACTCGCCAAAAGGTCCGCCTGCCGCCGTCGTTGGCAAGGATTACTCCGGCGGCCTGTCCTGGGATGAACCGCCTTTCAAGGTAACCGCGCCGAACATCACGCCGGACAAGGACACCGGCATTGGTAGCTGGACCGATGCGCAAATCAAAACGGTCATGCGTACCGGGATCCGGCCGAACGGTGTGCATGTCGCGATGATCATGCCAACCGGGTTTTATCACATCATGACCGATCGCGACCTTGAAGCTGTCGTCGCGTATTTGCGCACGCTCAAGCCGGTAAGCAACAAGGTTGCGGATCCGGTCTACAAGATGCCGCAGGCGGAGCACGTAATTCCGGGTGGCGAGAAACCGTTCACCGAAGGAATGATGGGCGACAAGCTCAAGAAAGGCTTTTATCTCGTCACCATCGCACACTGTATGGAGTGTCATACGCCGATGGAGAAGGGCGTGCGTCGATGGGACACACGGTTAGGGGCCGGAGGCTTCGAATTTCCCGGCCCGTGGGGTATTTCGGTTTCCCGCAACATCACGTCGAGCAAGAGCAAAGGAATCGGGGTCTGGACCGACGACGAGATCAAGCGCGCAATCACCGCTGGCATCAGCAAGGACGGCAGCAAGCTTAAGCCGCCGATGGGCTACCAATATTATGCAACGCTGACGCCCGATGACCTTGATGCCATCGTGGCATACTTGCGAACCGTGCCCGCGCTCGAATAATCGCCTCACTTTTAGGGTGAGGGGCCGGCCTTCTTTTAGGCTGATGAGAGGCCTATATCTCGCTCATGTACTGGATTCCATTTTATGCATTGTAAAAAACTCGCCGCCATCCTGATTGCGGCAACCGCTACGGCCGCTGGTTTGGCCGCAGCCCAAGAGCGACGCCTTCCGACGCAATCTGAGCTTCGTCTGTCTTATGCACCGGTGGTGCAGCATGCGGCTCCGGCGGTAGTGAATGTCTATGCCGCCAAGGTCGTGCAGAATCGCAATCCACTGCTCGACGATCCGATCTTCCGTCAATTCTTCGGCGTACCGGGCGGTGGCGGCAACCAGCTGCAACGCTCACTTGGTTCGGGCGTGATTATCGATCCTGCCGGCTTGGTCGTGACGAACAACCACGTCATCGAAGGCGCTGATGAAGTAAAGGTATCGCTTGCCGACAAACGCGAATTCGAGGCGACGCTTGTCCTCAAAGACGCCCGTACCGATCTGGCAGTCCTGCGCATCAAAGATGGGCGTGAACGGTTCCCCGTACTCGAATTTGCGGACTCAGACGCTTTACAGGTCGGCGATGTCGTATTGGCAATCGGCAATCCGTTCGGGGTCGGGCAGACGGTGACACACGGCATTGTCTCAGCATTGGCACGCACGCAAGTGGGTATTTCGGATTATCGTTTCTTTATTCAAACCGATGCCGCGATCAATCCGGGTAATTCGGGCGGTGCGCTCGTTGATTTGAGCGGCAAGTTGATTGGCATCAACACCGCAATTTTCTCGCGATCGGGGGGGTCGCAAGGTGTCGGCTTTGCAATTCCCGCCAACATGGTTCGCGTTGTCGTCGCCTCCGCCAAAACGGGGGGCAGCGCAGTCGTCCGGCCCTGGCTCGGCGCAAAGCTGCAGGCGGTCACAGCCGACATCGCTGACAGCATGGGTCTTAAACGTCCGACTGGCGCACTGATCGCTAACGTTGCGGCTGAGAGTCCGGCGGCGCGTGCCGGATTGAAAGCGGGCGATCTGATCCTGTCGGTGGATGGTCAGGATGTCGACGATCCGAATGCCTTTGACTATCGCTTCGCAACCAAGCCGCTTGGTGGCACTGCCCGCCTTGGGGTGCTGCGGACGGGGCGCGAACAGGCGGTGACAGTCGCGCTGCAAAGCGCACCGGAAACTCCGCGCGACGAGATCGTGATCCGGTCGCGGTCGCCATTTTCGGGCGTCAAGATAGCCAATTTATCGCCTGCGCTCGTTGATGAACTGCAGCTGCAAAACGTCGACCACGGTGTCGCAATCGTCGACGTGGATGCCGGGTCGTATGCGAGCAATCTTGGCTTCCAGCGTGGTGATGTGATTGAGGAGGTCAATGGCGAGCGGATTGGAAAAACCCGCGACCTTGAGCGATTGACCAGCACACCAAATCGCAGCTGGCGCATTGTCATTCTTCGCGGGGGGCAGAAGATTTCCGCGGTGTTTAGCGGATGATCTCGCGCGCCAAAGCAGGCGGTCAAAATCTGTTTGCCGCGGCTGGCCTCGACAAGGATGCGCCGCGTCCGCTCGCCGACAAGCTCAGGCCGCAAAAGCTCGACGAGGTCGTTGGCCAGGAGCATTTACTCGGGCCGGATGGTGCGCTCACGCGGATGTTGGCGACGCGTTCGCTGGGGTCGTTGGTATTTTGGGGTCCGCCGGGCACCGGGAAAACCACGGTCGCGCGCTTGCTCGCGCAGGCGACCGATCTTCATTTCGAGCAGATTTCAGCAATCTTCACGGGTGTCGCCGACCTCAAGAAAGTTTTCGAAGAGGCGCGCCGCCGTCGCGAAATGGGGCAGGGAACGCTCCTGTTCGTGGACGAAATTCATCGTTTCAATCGGGCTCAGCAGGACAGCTTTCTCCCGGTGATGGAAGACGGCACCATCATTCTTGTAGGCGCGACGACTGAGAATCCATCTTTTGAACTGAACGCTCCGCTTCTGTCGCGCGCACGTGTTTTGATATTCAGATCTCTGGACGAATCAGCAATAGAAAGGCTGCTGAAGCGCGCTGAGGACGCAGAGCGCAAGCGGCTTCCGCTCGACCAGGACGCGCGAGAATCTCTGCAGCGGATGGCGGATGGTGATGGGCGCGCTGCACTCACGCTCGTCGAAGAAGTCTGGCGTGCCACACGAGAAGGGGAGACCTTCAACTCTACGAAGTTGCAGGAAATTGTTCAGCGCCGGGCGCCTATCTACGACAAATCGCAGGACGGGCATTACAATCTTATCAGTGCGCTTCACAAGTCAGTCCGAGGATCCGATCCCGACGCCGCGCTTTATTATCTGTGCCGCATGATCGATGCGGGCGAACCCCCGCTTTATATTGCGCGCCGCGTGGTCCGCATGGCGATCGAGGATGTCGGGCTCGCCGATCCGCAGGCGCTCGTGATCGCCAACGCCGCAAAGGAAGCCTTTGATTTTCTGGGTTCGCCTGAAGGCGAACTGGCCATTGCCCAGGCGGTGATCTATTGCGCTACGGCACCTAAATCTAATGCGGGCTATGCCGCTTTCGGTGCGGCAATGCGTGCCGCCAAGAATGCAGGCTCGCTGCTGCCGCCCAAGCATATCCTCAATGCGCCAACCAAACTGATGCAGGAAGAGGGTTACGGCCGCGGGTACGCTTACGATCATGATGCCGAAGAGGCGTTTTCAGGCCAGAACTACTTCCCTGATGCTTTGGAACGCCAGAAATTCTACGACCCGCCGGAGCGCGGCTTTGAGCGGGAAATCAGGAAACGTTTGGAGTACTGGGCGAAGCTAAGGAAGGACCGGGGCTAACCCCGACTTTGATCATGAAAGTTTTTGGAATACGGACGGGCGGATTGTTCAAAGCACCGGAACGGTGGGTCGTCGTTTTTAGTAAGCACCCCGACGCACCACGATGAGAGACAGAATATGAGCCGGGGGCGTTCCGGCCCGCGCCAGCCGGGTGGTGGAAGACAAAAGGCCGGCCCACGGCATAGGAAGGGTCGAGGGCACAAGGCAACTCGACGGCATCCTGAGGTGAGCGAAAGCGCGTCTCGAGGGATGGCCACCTCACCGCCCTTCAAGGCTCGGCCGCTTCGCGGCCTCGCACCTCAGGACGACGGCCACAATAGGCCGGCACTGGCTGTAAGGTCGGCAGGCGTCCAGACCGTCACTGTTACCCCCGACGAATCCGGCATGCGCGTTGATCGTTTTTTCGAGGCCCGGTTTCCTGGTCTGTCGTTCAGCCATATCCAGCGGATCATCCGCAAAGGCGAAGTGCGCGTAAACGGTAAACGCACCCAGCCAAAGATGCGTCTGGAAGCCGGGCAGGCGGTCCGTATTCCCCCGCTGAACATTGAAGCGCCGGCCCCGCGCTCTGACGCGCCGCAGGCGCAGAAGGATCGCGCCTTCCTCAGGTCGATTACGCTTTTCGAAGATTCTGACGTGCTGGTCCTCAACAAGCCGATGGGACTTGCTGTGCAGGGTGGCTCAGGTACGACCCGCCATATCGACGGGATACTTGGCGCTTTGCGCTCACCCGACGGCCAACGCCCGCGGCTCGTGCACAGGCTGGACAAAGACACAGCCGGCTGTCTCTTGGTCGCGAAGACCCGCTTTGCGGCGGCGGCGCTTGCAAAGACGTTCCGCTCACGCTCAGCGCGCAAGATTTATTGGGCATTGGTGGTCGGCGTGCCAAAACCGGCACAAGGCCGCATCTCGACTTACCTCGCCAAACAGGAAGTTGAGGAAGATTCGTTCATGCGCATAGCCAAGCACGGTGAGAAAGACGCGGTGCACGCTGTAACATATTACGCGGTGGTGGAGACGGCCGCGCAACAACTGGCCTGGTTGTCGCTCAAGCCGGTCACCGGACGTACCCATCAATTGCGCGCCCACATGGCGCACATAAGCCACCCGATTGTCGGCGATCCAAAATACTTCAATAAGGAAAACTGGCAGTTGCCCGGCGGAATGCAGGAGAAGCTACATTTGCTTGCCCGCCGTATCGCGGTACCTCATCCTCGCGGGGGAATCATTGACGTTTCCGCGCCGCTGCCACCTCATATGCAACAGTCATGGAATCTGCTCGGTTTTGATGCCAAGCGCTACGATCCGATTGATGAAGCGCCGGAGGAGTAGCAGCCCTCCCGCGGGGTTCCTATCTGAGAGGAACGATGCGCGGACTTCTGATCATGACGGTGCTTTTTGTGTCGGCACTTCCCGCTGTGCTCGCGCTTGCGCAAACTCGCAAGGACTACGACATCATGAGGGATGACTACAGCATTATGGTTCCGGAAAAGGGAGCCAAGCCGAAAGTGCCAGAACCCTGGCTGGCCCCGAAATATCAGTCGCCGCGCGGCACCGTGAAGCACGTGACCATTCCGAAATCGAGGATCGTGCCGCCCCCGCACGCGACGACTCCACCGCCGATTGTCGTCCCGCAGACAGGGCAGGCACTACCGAACCTCCCCACGTTGTCGGGTTCAGGCCCCGGGGGCCGCGAGACCTTTCAGGATCGTTCTGCACGCTGTGCCCATCAGGCTGGCGTCTACGGTCAGGCTGCGGGCGACCGCAACACTTACGTTGGTACCTGTATCAACCAGTAACGCGTCATTTACGGGCGTTTCTTCAAGTTAAAGTGAGACTTTAGCTCGTTCCCCAAAATCAGATCTCATCCATCACTTGAGCATAAGCGATCAACGCGAACAGCGCGGTACCGCCAATCATGTTGCCGATTAGCACGGGCACCATGAATTCGAGTAGCATCTGCCACCACGCCCAGTCCTTCGCCAACACCAGCAAGTAGGCTTCCATGCTGCCGGCCACGATGTGGGTAAAACCGCCGGCTGCAATGAGCCAGGTCATCAGCGTGATGACGTGGAATTGGGTGCGCTCGGCGCCGGGCATCAGCCACACCATGGCAGCCATCAAGAACCCGGCGGCAACCGCGCGGAAGAGCATCTCCCACCAACCGAAGGCGAGCAGATCGCGGCTGACCGTGATCATGCCCTCGTAAAGATCGACCGGCAGCACAGGGGTGAAGCTGCAGAACAATGCCGCGAACAACGTACCGGCAAGATTGGCGGCAAGCACGATTGCCCACAGCCGCGACATGCGCCCGATGTTGTTCCACGTAACGTCGGCGGCAACGGGTAATACGGCGGTAATTGTGCTCTCGGTGAACAATTGCTGCCGCGAGAGCACCGCCATGACGAACCCGACGCAGTAGCCGAAACTGACCACAAGCGGCTGCCAGGATGCCTCGGGCAGGTGCGTTTTCAAGATTGATTGAGCCAAGAGCGAGAAACTGATCGAAAGACCCGCCGCCACGCCCGACCACCATAGCGAGGTCAGCGGCCGTTTCATCTCTTCCTCGCCAAGCCGGCGGACCACTTCGTAGATGACCGGCGTCCGGGGGGTCGCCAGTTCTTCGACGTCCTTGATTTCTTCTTCGGTGATGCCGCCGACCGCGCCCCTCCGCTTCGGCGCCTTGGTTTGATGATTTTTGCGGACTGCAGGGGAGGTGCGCGCGCTCATGGCCGGCATCAACGCCGGTTTCGCTGCGCGAGTTCCCATGGGAACGCCAATAACGTCTTGACATGCAACCAAATGATTGCATATTATCGTTCATGGATGCGGTCTTTAGGGCGCTGGCTGATGCGAGCCGCCGGGAATTGCTCGATCGGCTGCGCGCGGAGAATGGTCAAACGCTTGGGGAGCTCTGCCAGCGCCTGGACATGACCCGACAGGCGGTGAGCAAACATCTGACCATCTTAGAGGAGGCCAATCTGCTCACGACCGTCAAACGCGGCCGCGAAAAGCTGCACTACCTCAATCCCATCCCGATTCATGAAATCGGCGAGCGCTGGATCGGAAAATTTGAACGCTCCCGCCTTCAGGCGCTGAGCGACATGAAAAAAGCACTGGAGGCGAAATATGAATAAGCCGAAGTTTGTCTACGTCATCTTTATCCGCACGACACCGGAGCGACTATGGTCGGCGCTGACCAACCCGGAATTCACGAGGCAATACTGGTTCGGCGTGCACCACGAGACCGATTGGAAGGTCGGCTCGCCCTGGAAAATGGTCTTCCCCGATGGCCGGATCGCTGATTCCGGCGAGATCATCGAGGTCGATCCACCCAAGCGCCTCGTGCTTAAATGGCGCAATGAATTCAAACCGGAGCTGAAATCCGAAGGGTATTCACGCTGCACGATCGAGATCGAGCCGATCGCTGAAGCCGTAAAGCTGACGATCACGCATGAGATAGATCACCCCGGGTCGAAGTTCATCGAAGCGGTTTCGGGCGGCTGGCCGCGCATTCTGTCCAATCTCAAATCGCTTCTCGAAACCGGAGACGTCACGCTGAAGACGAAGACGTGACGATCGGGAAGGTTGGGCCGGTGCTCACGCGCCTGCCGCATCGAGAGCGACAATATCTTCCTGGGCAAGCGTGATCTGCGGAGCTTTGAGGATTTCGCCAAGCTGCTTGAGGCTCGTGGCACTGACAATCGGCGCGGTGATAAACGGTTTGGCGATAAGCCAGGCGAGGGCGATCTGTGCCGTCACGGCATTGTGGCCTTTTGCCACTTTATCGAGCGCTCTCAGGATGTCCATTCCACGGGCATCGAGATAGCGCTTGAGCCGTGGGCCACGCCCGGGATGCCTCGCCCCTTCCTCAGGCGTCCGGTACTTGCCGGTAAGGAAGCCGGCGGCGAGTGAATAGTAGTTGATGACGCCGAGCTTCTCTTGCAGGCAGAGCGGCGCGAATTCAGTCTCGAATTCCTTACGGTCGGACAGGTTATAGAGGGGCTGCAGGCTCTCGTAGCGCGGCAGGCCGAATTTTTTGCTGGCGACAAGCGAGGCTTTCAGACGTGCCGGACTTATGTTCGATGCGCCGATCGCGCGGACTTTGCCGGCCGCGATGAGCTGCGCGTAGGCGTGCATGGTTTCTTCCGGTGGCGTGACCTCGTCATCGAAATGAGTCTGGTAAAGATCGATACAGTCCGTCTGCAGCCGTTGCAGCGAGGCCTCGCATTCACGCAGGATGTAGTCCTTCTTCAGGCTACGGCCTTCACCCATATCTTCGCCAACCTTTGTGGCGATCAATACATTGTTGCGTTTGCCACTTCGTTTCAGCCAATTGCCAATGATGGTTTCGGATTCACCGCCCGGACTGCCGGGTATCCAGCGCGCATAGCTGTCGGAAGTATCGACAGCATTGAATCCTGCATCGACAAAAGCGTCGAGAATGCCGAACGACGTTTTCTCGTCGATGGTCCAGCCGAACACATTGCCACCGAGCATGAGCGGAGCAAAGTGCAGGTCAGATTGACCCAGGCGGCGCTTTTCCATGGCAGGTTGTTCTCAACGCACAGGCAGAGTCAGAGGAGCGCCAGGTCCGGCAATACAAGAAAAGAGGCCGCGCTTACCGTAAGTTCGCGTTGAACTTGTCGAGGGCCGCCTGGCCGGGGCAGAGGTCTTTTTCACCGAGCGCATTGAGCGGCGTCTTCACCGTGCGCAGATGTGAATGCAGGTCTTCTGACTCTTCCTCGACGAACAGCAGGCCAGTGACGATCTGCCCCTTAGCGGCGTGGTGCTGCAGGAAGCCGAGCGCCGCGGTTCGGTCGGTCGGGTCATAGTCGGCGTCGAGCTTGCGCAGCGCGAGCTTCGAGCCGTCGTGCTGTTCGACGATCTCGACTGAACCCGGATCGTACTTGACCTCGATCGGCATGCGGCTCGACATGAAATCGAGCCGGTTCACAGCCTCGTTGTGCTCGCGTACGAAATCGAAGCTCTTGGTGGAGCCGGTGTGGTTGTTGAAGGCGACGCAGGGGCTGATGATGTCGATGAAGGCCGCGCCCCGGTGCGCGATCGCCGCTTTGATGATCGGCACCAATTGATGCTTGTCGCCGGAGAAGGATCGGGCGACGAAGCTCGCGCCGAGTTGCAGTGCCATGGCCACCAGGTCAATGGAGTTGTCGGTGTTGATCATGCCGCGCTTCGACTTGGAGCCACGGTCGGCGGTGGCGGAGAACTGGCCTTTCGTGAGGCCGTAAACGCCATTGTTCTCCACGATATAGGTCATGTTGACGCCGCGCCTAAGACAATGCGCGAACTGCCCCAAGCCGATGGATGCGCTGTCGCCGTCGCCGGAAACGCCCAGATAGATCAGGTCGCGATTGGCGAGGTTCGCGCCGGTAAGCACTGACGGCATGCGTCCATGCACGGAATTAAAGCCGTGCGAATTGCCGAGGAAATAGGTCGGCGTTTTTGAGGAACACCCAATGCCCGAAATCTTGGCAACGCGGTGCGGTTCGATTGATAGCTCGAAGCAGGCCTGGATAATTGCGGCCGTGATGGAGTCGTGTCCGCAACCAGCACACAACGTCGAGACCGTGCCTTCGTAGTCACGATGGGTGTATCCGAGCGCATTTTTCGGGAGCTCGGGATGGTGGAATTTCGGTTTGGCGAGATAGGTCATGAGGTTACCTTCATCGGCTTTACCGTCAGCTTGTCGAGATGATCCCCGATCGCCTTGGCGATGTAACGTGCCGTTATCGGTGTGCCATCGTAATGCAGGATCGGCACCAACCGCACGGGATCAATGCCGCATTCATTGACGATGAGCGAGCGCAGCTGCGCATCGCGGTTTTGCTCAACCACAAAGACGAAATCATGGTCAGCAACGAAACTATTGACGCTGGAATGGAACGGGAAGGCGCGGATGCGCATACGGTCAAGCGCATGTCCGCGCGCCTCGATCATGTGGATCGCCTCGTCCATCGCAGGCGAGGTTGAGCCGTAGTAGATCACACCGTATTTGGTCGACTTTCCCGAGGTGGCGATCAGCGGGCGCGGCACCATGTCCTTGGCCGTGTCGAATTTGCGGATCAGCCGTTGCATATTGTCGACGTAGGGCGCGCCTTCTTCGGTATATCGCGCATAGCGATCGCGCGACGTGCCACGCGTAAAGAATGAACCCTTGGTAGGGTGCGTGCCTGGATATGTTCGGAAGGGGATGCCGTCGCCGTCGACGTCCAGATAGCGGCCAAACTCTTTTCCAGCTTCAAGCTCGGCGGCAGTCATGACCTTGCCGCGGTCGTATTTGCGCGTGTCATCCCACGCCAGCGGCTTCGACAAGTGATGGTTCATGCCGATGTCGAGATCGAGCATGACAAAGATTGGTGTTTGCAGCCGGTCGGCGAGGTCGAAGGCTTGGGCGGCGAACGTGAAAGATTCTGCCGGATCTTCGGGAAAGAGCAGCACATGTTTCGTGTCGCCGTGCGAGGCATAGGCGCAGGACATGATGTCGCATTGCTGCGTTCGTGTTGGCATGCCGGTCGACGGCCCGGCCCGCTGGACGTCGAAAAGTACCGCCGGAATTTCAGCAAAATAGGCAAGGCCGATAAACTCCTGCATCAACGAAATGCCGGGTCCGGACGTGGCTGTAAAGGCGCGCGCGCCGTTCCAGCCGGCACCGATCACGATGCCTATCGAGGCGAGTTCGTCCTCAGCCTGAATGATCGCGTATTTCGCCTGTTTGGTGTCCGGATCCACGCGCAGCTTGGCGCAGTGTCGCGTGAACGCATCCGCGAGCGATGAGGAGGGTGTAATGGGGTACCATGCGCATACGGTCGCGCCACCATAAACGGCGCCGAGCGCTGCGGCCGAATTGCCTTCGATGAAGATCCGGTCGCCGACCGCAGCGGCGCGCTTGAGCTTGATGCCGAGCGGGCATTGCAAATTGAGGATCGCGTAGTCGCGGCCGATGTGCAGGGCCTTGATATTCGGCTCGATCAGCTTGTCCTTGCCCTTGTACTGTTCGCCGATGAGTTGCTCGACCACCTTTATGTCAATCTCGAGCAGCGCCGTGAGGACGCCGATATAGATAATATTCTTGAACAGTTGCCGTTGACGCGGATCCGTGTATTCGCGGTTACAAATAGCGGTCAACGGCACTCCGACGACGGTGATGTCATCGCGAAATTTCGATGGCGGGAGAGGCTTCGTTGAATCATAGAACAGATAGCCGCCCGGCTCGATTCCGGCGATGTCCTTGTCGAACGTTTGCGGGTTCATCGCAACCATAAGGTCGGTCCCGCCGCGCGCGCCGAGGTGGCCGGCTTCTGAGACGCGAACCTCATACCAGGTCGGCAACCCTTGGATGTTAGAGGGAAAAATATTGCGAGGAGCGACCGGAACGCCCATGCGCATCACGGCGCGCGCAAACATCTCGTTTGCGCTCGCCGAGCCCGAGCCGTTGACGTTGGCGAAACGAATGACGAAATCGTTTACGCGGCTGATCGGCGCGGCGGTCGGCATGAAGTTCCTGCGTGAGTCATATCGAGCAAAAATTTCTGCATGTCCCAGGCGCCGGTCGGACAGCGTTCGGCACACAGGCCGCAATGCAGACAGACGTCCTCGTCTTTCACCATGACGCGTCCGGTCTTGAGCCCATCCTGGACATAAAGATCCTGGGTGAGATTGTGCGAAGGCGCGTTGAGCCGGGTGCGTAACTCGGCCTCTTCGCCGTTCGGCGTAAAGGTGATGCAATCCATCGGGCAGATGTCGACGCAAGCGTCGCATTCGATGCACAGTTGGGTCGAAAACACCGTCTGCACATCGCAATTCAGGCAACGGCCGGCTTCCGCAAATGCGAGCTTGTCATCGAACCCGAGTTCCACCTCGGCCTTGATGTCCTTGAGCGCAATGACCTTGTCGCGGTGCGGCACCTTGTAGCGTTTGTCGAGCGCGATCTCGTTGTCGTACGACCATTCATGGATGCCCATCTTCTGGCTCATCACTTCGACCGCCGGCAACGGACGGTCCGCGATGTCCTCGCCATTGAGCACCTTGTCGATCGAGACGGCAGCTTCGTGACCGTGCGCAACCGCCCAGATGATATTCTTCGGTCCAAAAGCAGCGTCGCCGCCAAAGAACACTTTCGGATTGGTCGACGCCATGGTTTGGGTATCGACCTTGGGCATGTCCCATTGATCAAATTCAATGGCGATGTCGCGCTCAATCCACGGGAATGCGTTTTCCTGACCAACTGCAACTAGGACGTCGTCACACGGGAAATGCTGGTCCGGCTCCCCGGCATGAACGAGCTTCCGGCGTCCCTTGGCGTCGTACTCGGCCTTCACCTTCTCAAAGGTAATGCCGGTCAACTTGCCGTTCTCGTGCGTGAATTCCTTTGGCACGAGGAAATTGTGGATCGGGATGCCTTCGTGCATGGCGTCTTCCTTTTCCCAAGGCGACGCTTTCATTTCCTCGAAGCCTGATCGCACCACAACGTCAACCTGCTCGCCGCCCAGCCGGCGTGCGGATCGGCAACAATCCATTGCGGTATTGCCGCCACCGAGCACCACGACACGCTTGCCGATCTTGTTGATGTGACCGAAGGACACCGACGACAGCCAGTCGATGCCAATGTGGATGTTCTTCGCAGCCTCGTTTCGGCCCGGAATATCGAGGTCGCGCCCACGTGGTGCGCCCGAACCAACGAAGATCGCGTCCCAATCTTCCGCCAGGAGCGACTTGAGACTGTCGATGCGCTTGCCGGCACGGAACTCGACACCGAGATCGAGGATGTAGCCGCATTCTTCGTCTATGACGGAGTCGGGCAACCGGAATTTCGGAATCTGCGAGCGGATCATGCCGCCGGCTTTGGGATCGCTATCGAAAACGACGCAATGGTATCCGAGTGGAGCGAGATCGCGTGCGACGGTGAGGGAGGCAGGGCCGCCGCCTACGAGAGCGATACGTTTGCCGTTTTTCTTTGCTGCAGGCTTCGGCAGGCGGTCACGGATGTCGTCCTTGTAATCGGCCGCGACTTTCTTCAGGCGGCAGATCGCCACCGGCTCCTTCTCGACACGCACACGCCGGCAGGCCGGCTCGCAGGGGCGGTCACACGTGCGTCCGAGAATCCCCGGAAATACGTTCGACCGCCAATTGATCATATAGGCGTCGGAGTAGCGGCCGTGTGCGATCAGGCGGATGTATTCGGGGACTGGCGTATGTGCCGGGCAGGCCCACTGGCAGTCCACGACCTTGTGGAAGTAGTCAGGGGCAGAAATGTCGGTATTCTTCATTGACTCCTCGAAACGCGCCCCGTTACTCCGCAAAGCTAAAGCGGTGTCGCGTCACAGCCCCTGACGGCTCCGCTTTCTGGCGTCTGGCCTTGTTTCCGGCCCGAATCCGGCCGGATATTATTGGGTCGTGACCCGCAAGGCTACTTATCCTTCCGTCAGGTGTGGGGCCTATCAACCACACGTCTGCGTGAGGCTTTTCGCTCCCTGAAAGAGGCGTCACGATGGCAGTGAGCCCCTAACACTGGGGATTTTCGATTAACATTTAGATGCCAAGTTCCCGGCCAGTTTGCGCCGCACAATCCGGTCCCAATGCGTGAGATTTTTACCGAGATTTTCGAAAATCAGCCGCTCGATCCGATGGAGGCGGCGCGCCGCAACGCGGGTCGCAATTTGCGCAAGCGTTTCTACACTCACGCGCGCGCGGACGAGGGTGGTGCGATCCTCCTCGACGGGAAACCTGTACGGACGCCGGCACGTCGAGCGCTTGTAGCGCCGACGCGTGCGCTCGCCGAAGCAATTGCAGAGGAATGGAATTCGCAAAATGAATTGATTGATCCTGCACGCATGCCGATCACGCGCCTTGCAAATGTGGTGATCGATTCCGTGAGCGATGCGCCACAACCGGTTGCCGATGAGATAGAAAAGTACCTTCGCTCGGACCTGATATTCTACCGCGCTGAAGCACCGGTCGCGCTGGTCGAGAAACAGTCGCGAGCCTGGGACCCGCTCATTGCCTGGGCACGTGATCAATTCGATGCGCGCTTTGTTCTGGCGACGGGCGTCATGTATATCACGCAGCCGCGCGAAGCCGTTGTGGCAATCCGCGCAGCTATACCCGGGGAGCCATGGCGTCTTGGTGCGCTTTCATCAATGACAGCTTTGACCGGCTCGGCGCTTCTCGCTCTCGCCCTTTCGTACGGCATACTTGATACAGCCGACGCTTGGGCGGCTGCTCACGTAGACGAAGACTGGCAAATCTCGCAGTGGGGTTCTGACGAACTCGCGCTCAGTCACCGTGCATTCAACGAGGCGCAGTTTCACGCCGCAGCGGCGGTCCTCAAATTGATTGAGGACCGTCGGGCTTGGAGTGCGAGTGAATAATCGGCGAAGGAAAGACTAGTGCCCGCTTGAGTCGCCCTTGCGGCCGGCCTCGTACAGAAACCAGACTCGCTTCTCGGCGTCATCGATAAATGTCTCCAGTAAGCTCGCGGTCGCGACATCGTTATGTTCGTCACATGTGTCGTGCGCTTCTCGCATGGCGGCGATTACGCGCTGATTATCTTCTCGGAGTTCTGCCAGCATGTCCGATGGTTCGACATAGGCTGCATCGTTATCCGAAAGCCGCTGATGGCGCGTAACGTCACCGATCGAGCGGAGCGTCGGCTGGCCGATTTTGCGCACACGCTCGGCAATGACATCCGTGGTTGCGAATATCTGATCGGCTTGCTCGTCGAGCAGCAGGTGATAGTCGCGAAAATGTGGCCCGCTTACATGCCAATGGAAATTCTTGGTCTTGAAATAGAGCGCAAAACTGTCTGCGAGGACGCCGTTGAGCGCGGCGGCGATATCTTTCGCGGCATTGGCCCCTAGATCGGTAGGAGTAGCAAGCCGCGGCGAGCTGCGGGGCGTGGCATGATTTATGGGGAAGGTCCTTGTGACTACCCCGCCAAACGAAGCAACGGGCAAAAAGTTCCACGTCAAGAACCTTTATTTTCGGTCCCTGCGTCCTTTTCACTCGCTTGCCGCTTTTGTGCCTCCAGCTCGGCAGCTTTGGCATCGGCCGCCATCGCATCGTCTGTGCGACCAAGAGATCGCAACAGGCTGGCACGCGCCTCGTGCATCTTGGGCACGTCGTTCTTGATCTCGATGGCCTTGTCGACGCCGGCAAGCGCTTCATCCAGCTGGCCGAGTTTTCTCAATACGAGTGCGCGGCCGAGATAGGCCTCGGCAAATTTCGGCTCCAGCGCGATGGCGCGGTCGTAACCGGCAAGGGCTTCGGCGTCGCGGTTCAGGTCGAGGAGCGCATGGGCACGATTGCAATGCGGTACGCAAAAGTCGGGGTCGAGTGCAATCGTCTTGTCGTAGCTTGCGACTGCTTCCTCAGCGCGGCCGATGGCGTGTAATGTGGCGCCGCGATTGAGCCAGTCTGCAGCGGATTTCGGATTGAGTGCGAGAGCACGGTCGAAACTCGACAAGGCTTCCGCGTTGCGGCCTAGCTCACTCAACATATTCGCGCGGTTGCCATAGGCGTCTGCGAAATTGACGTCGCATTCGATCGCGTTATCAAAGCTGTCCAGTGCCTCTTTGATCTGTCCCATCCTGTGGAGTGCCTGACCGATAAGATTATGCGCACGCGCTTGCTGCGGACGGAACGATAGCGAGCGGCGGGCAAGGTCGATGCCCTGCTGAAATTGCCCTTCATGGCAGGCAATCAAGGCGATGTAATACAACGCGTCGACATTGCGCGGGTCGTTGCGCAGAACCTGAGTGTAGCGGTCCATGGCGAGTGAAACCTGCCCGGCCCGATGGTGAACGAGGCCCTGCTGGATGAGCTCTGCGGCGGTGTTCGGTCCGTTCATGGGGGGCTTGTAAGCAGGGTTTGAGGATCGTGCCAAGCCTTGTGCCCGGGCCATCATCGGTCCAGAAAAAGGCTGATCCACAACTACCGCATCCGTTGGACGATGGCCCCCGCTTTCGCGGGGACGATGGGTGTGATGTGGTAAGGTTTTAACGCTGGTTCTCGGGGTCTGCAGGACAACGGCTTCATGAAAGATATCCTCGACAAGCTCGAGAAGCGACGGGAGGACGCCCGCCTCGGCGGCGGGAAGGCGCGCATCGAGGCCCAGCACAAACGCGGCAAATTAACGGCGCGAGAACGCATCGAACTGCTGCTCGACAAAGGCTCGTTCGAGGAGTTCGACATGTTCGTTGAGCACCGTTCCAGCGAATTCGGCATGGAAAAATCGAAAATTCCCGGCGATGGCGTCGTCACCGGCTGGGGGACCGTCAACGGCCGCGCGGTCTATCTCTTCTCGAAAGATTTCACCGTCTTTGGTGGGTCGCTCTCGGAGACGCACGCGCAGAAGATCGTCAAGGTGCAGGACATGGCGATGAAGGCCCGTTGCCCCATCATCGGCCTCTTCGATGCCGGTGGCGCCCGCATCCAGGAAGGGGTGGCCGCACTTGGCGGCTATGGCGAAGTCTTCAAACGCAACGTCATTGCGTCAGGGGTCATCCCGCAGATCAGTATCATCATGGGGCCGTGCGCGGGTGGCGACGTCTATTCGCCCGCAATGACCGACTTCATCTTCATGGTTCGTGACACCAGCTACATGTTCGTCACTGGACCCGACGTTGTGAAAACGGTGACGAACGAAGTGGTGACGGCCGAAGAATTGGGTGGTGCCTCAGTACATACGACAAAATCAGGTGTGTCTGATGGCGCCTTCGAGAACGACGTGGAGTGTCTGCTACAGATCCGCCGATTGGTCGACTTTCTGCCGGCCAACAACGAAAGCGGCGTACCGGAATGGCCGGCCTATGACGAGGGCGACCGCATCGACGAGTCGCTCGACACGCTTGTCCCCGATAATCCGAACAAGCCCTACGACGTCAAAGAGCTGATCCTGAAGGTCGCAGATGAAGGCGACTTTTTCGAACTTTCGTCGGCCCACGCAAAAAATATCGTCATAGGCTTCGGCCGCATCGCTGGCCGGACGGTCGGCTTTGTCGCGAACCAGCCAATGGTGCTCGCGGGCGTTCTTGACAGTGATGCTTCGCGCAAGGCGGCTCGTTTCGTACGCTTTTGCGACGCGTTCGGGATTCCGATCGTCACCTTTGTCGACGTGCCTGGCTTTCTTCCAGGGACCGATCAGGAGTATGGCGGCCTGATCAAGCATGGCGCCAAGCTCTTGTTCGCGTACAGCCAATGCACTGTCCCGCTGGTCACGGTGATCACACGCAAGGCGTTTGGCGGAGCCTATGACGTGATGGCGAGTAAGCACATTGGTGGCGACATCAACTATGCGTGGCCGACAGCGCAGATCGCCGTCATGGGCGCGAAAGGGGCGGTTGAGATCATTTTCCGTGCAGATATGGACGATCCGAAAAAGATCGCCGCGCGGACGAAAGAATACGAGGATCGTTTTCTGTCACCGTTTGCCGCCGCCGAGCGCGGTTATATCGATGATGTGATCATGCCGCATTCGACGCGCCGCCGGATCGCGCGCGCTCTGGCGATGTTGAAAAACAAACACGTGGAGATGCCGGCGCGCAAGCACGACAATTTGCCGGTGTAACGATGGCAAAATGCCTGTTTGTCGTCCGTGCGGTGGTTGCCGACCAGTTGCGCGAAAAATTCGACCATTGGTATTCAACCGACCATCTTTCGTGGGCGACCAGAATTTTCAAATGCGAAAAGGCTCAACGTTTCTGGAGCGAAACGGCGATGTCATTACTCTGGTTGAAGGGCAATATTCTCAATGTTAAGCGCGGAGAATGGGCACAGAGGCGCGCGCGCCTCTTCGTCCACAATTGACTCAAGTTAGAAACGAGAATCCAAGCAGTAATTAGCCAAAAACGTCTTCGTGCCCCCCTCAGGGTTGAACATATCGCGCCGTTGGGCATTTTGCAGTTCAGGTGGGCGGTTCGACGGAGGGACATCTATGTCTGTGAGACAATCGAAAGTATTGATCGCCGACAACTCAAATACCGTTCATCAGCTGATTCGAGATTCGCTGCCGACCGACTGTTCCAGCGACATCGTACATGCCTTTGATGGCGTAGAATGTCTTCACGCCCTCGACCATGGGGTCGATCTTGCTTTTATCGATGTTCACATGCCGACCATGGGCGGCATGGATGCCTTGTGGGCCGCGCGCATCGCCGGCAACAAGACATTTGTCACGCTGATATCGGGCCGCGCCAACAGGCGCTGTATCAATCTCGCACGTCAGCTCGAGGCTTATGAATTCCTGACCAAACCGTTCGGAAAGGACGACATTGCCGCGATTCTCGCGACCTACCGGCGTGTATCGACGCCGATGCAGGTCCTGCTCGTGGACGATTCTGCGGTTGCGTTGAAAGTCATGCACAAGGTGCTCGCGAGTTCTGTCTTTCATCTCAACATCGCGGAGGTGAATAGCGGGGCCGATGCATTGACACACTGCAAAGCAGGGGAGATCGATGTGGTGTTTCTCGACGCCAATATGCCCGCCTTGGATGGCTATGCGACGCTCGCGCGGTTGAAGCGAGCGAATCCGCAAACAAAAGTCGTGATGATATCCGGCGAATACAATGCACCCCGCGAACGTGAAGCGCTCAAGCTCGGTGCGGCCGCGATCCTGCACAAGCCCTTTTTCCCGGTTGAGATCGACGCGGTGATGCACCGCTTGTTTGGTCTGCAATCGCCGAAACTTGCGCTAGACGGCTACGTCCGGGATTTCGGGATCACAATCCATGGTCGAACAATAGCCGTCGAACATGCGGCTAGCGGTCACGTCTATGAATACGTCTGGTTTCGCGAACCGCCGTATCTTCGCCTGCCGTTGGTAAGAGAGAATCATGCGGCGACAACTCCGGTCGCCGAATTGATGGCCAACGCGAAAAAGGCGGCGATGCTCGAACTCGAAAACGCCAGCCTGTTGACATGGGACACGCAGCCTAGGGAGCAGGTTAAACCTGCGCGACCAGCAAGACGTCCCGTTATGCAAAAATTATTCGCAGGTGGGACAACGATATGAAAACGTGCACTAGAATGCGTTTGGGGCGACGCCAAAAAATGTAGAGAGCTGACCATGAACAGGGGATTGGCACTGTTGGGAACCATTGTAGCGGCATTCACGTTTATTGCGTTCGGCGCGCAAGCCATGCCTGCGTCGAAGCTCAAAGGTGCCCGTGATGGCTCCGGTCAAATCACGCTGGTTGCAGGCGGCTGCGGTCGGGGTTGGCACCGCGGTCCTCAGGGACATTGCCGCCGCAACTAGAAAATCCGGTTTAAAAAACCTTTGGCCCGGAACGTTCCGGGCCAAAGTGATTCCAAGGTGATTCCATGTGGAATTGTGCCGGTCAAAAACAATAGACCCCGCCGAAGCGAGGCCTACCATTTGGCATGATTGGCTCAACTCAATTGCAAACCCGCCAGCATCGATAGGGATTGCAAACGCGGTGGGTGCCGCGGCCGCCGCAGGGAGCGGGTGCGACGATCACCGGTGGTGCCGCTACAACGACGCCCGGAGCGACCACGGCGCCGCCGTAATACATGCCGCCGTAGTAGCCGTTGCGACGGCAACCGCCGCCCGGGCCACGATGCCAACCGGCGCCGCATCCGCCAGCGACGGGAATTGTCAACGCAGCCTGTCCTTGTTCGAGCGGCGCGAGCGGCATGGCTTGGCTCATGGCAACACCGAAGATGCTGATGCCGATAGCCACTCCGAGAGAAAGAAGTCTGTTCACTCGTTCCTCCTATGGTTTATTAAGTAGATATTGCGCCCCCGACGTATTCGAATGCACATCCGGTTCATCGAGATATGGCGAGCAAAATACACCGGCAAAGAAAGCTTTCACAAATTGGCAGGACAGTCAAAAGCTCGCCGAATGTCGTCGAATTTATGAACGGTTGTACAAACTCACTCAGCAACGAGTGACTGTAACGTCGCGCGTCCCGCCGCCTTCTGCCGGTACCGTCACAGTCTCTCTTACATATTGGCAACTCCGTGCACGCGGCGATCCGAGCATATACACGACGTTTGCTGGTTGTGCGGAACCAACATTGGGGTCGTAGCCATACGGTGGCAATGCGTAGAGCCCGCCATAGGGAGCCCACTGGTTAGAGCGGTTGTTGTGACGCCCGTGGCGAAAGTGCTGTCCGGAATGGAAGGAGTGCATTCCCGATCCGCTTCCATGCGCGTTCGCGGAAAACTCTGCGGGGGCGAAGATCAAAGCGGCGAGTGTCGACAAGACAATGACAGCAACATGTTTGATTTTCATTGGTTACACCTCCCACACCCAATTTGATACCCGGGTACGCGGCAAGTCAAAGGCCGTCGCGACCGGTTTGGCCGCTTTTACCTCGCCTCGCCTGGTTATCGCCAGCCCCCGCCGCCGTTCACATAGACGGTGTCGGCAGTCATGAACTCGCAAGCATCCGAGCACATAAACAACACGAGTTCGCCGACTTCCTCAGGCTCCGCGAAACGCTTCATCGGAACGTCTTCCAGAAACCGCTGCACGAGCTCTGGTGAGCTGCTTGCTGTGGCCTGGAATGGCGTCTTCACCGGACCGGGAGAGATCGACAATGCGCGGATGCCCTGCGTGGCAAATTCGCGCGCAACCCCCATGGTCATGGTGACCACGGCTCCTTTCGCCGCCGCATAGTGCACGGAGGAGCCCGGTCCGCCACGCCGGTGCGACATGCTGCCCATGTTGACGATGACGCCGAACTTGTTGGCCAGCATGTGCGGCAATACTGCCTGCATCGGATAAAGCGTCCCCTTCACATTGAGGGCGAATGTCCTGTCCAAGAGATCGTCATCAATCTCGAGAAACTTTGCACGTCTTATTGCCGCTCCGGCCGAATTGAAAAGAAATTGCACGCTGCCAAAGCCATCGACTGCAAGCTGAATCATATCTTTGACTGCGGCACGCTTGGTCACATCGATAGTCAGCGCCAACGACTGGCTGCCGATTGCATTGATTTCTTCAGCCGTTTTAGCAACACCATCCTTGTCGATATCGGCGCAAACGACATTGGCTTTTTCCCGCGCAAAAATCTGCGCGGTAGCCCGGCCAATTCCGCTTGCCGCGCCGGTGACGATGATTGTTTTCCCCGCGAAATAGTCCGGTGTTTTCGGCATCCATTTCTCCGTCGTGGCTCGGCCTTGTCATCGTATGTCGGGTTGCCCCGATTTGCGGTTATATTCAGTGGGCCGGCAATCGACTTCGAACGCCGTCCACGTTTTGAACAATAGCCGATATCGTAGGATGTGCATGCCCGAATAGCATTCGGGCAGACCATAGAAACCGGAGTGTATGGAATGTCGACTCCCCCAGCGATTGAATACGCAGACGCTTCCCCTCAGGTGCGAGCGGTCTTTGACGACATTAAAAAGACCCGCGGCGTGCCCGACGTGAACAATTTCTGGAAATATCTGGCGCGCGATCCGGTCACGCTAAAACGCACATGGGAGAGCGTGAAAGAGGTGATGGCGTCGGGTGCGCTGGACCCGGTTGTCAAGGAAATGGTTTATCTTGCAGTTTCAGTGACCAACGGTTGTGCCTATTGTATCGCAAGCCACACCGCTACGGCCCGCAAGGCGGGCATGACGGAGAGCATGTTCGGGGAGCTGATGGCGGTCACAGGCATGGCCAATGAGACGAACCGGCTCGCCAATGGCTATCGTGTTCCCATCGATGACGCCTGGAAGAGCTGAGATTGCCCAACCGTCTTCTGTCGTGTCACAATAGAAAAAACCGGGGAGGGGTTTAATGATCGACAGGCCTATTCTGATCAAATTGCTATGTGTTGCATTGGTCGCAGCCGTCATGCTGCCGGTCGGACATGTATTGTTTCCGTATGTCAGCGATCAACTAAGCGGAATTCAATTCAAGACGATCGAAGCTGTGGTGAGCGCGACTCTCGGGTTCGGCATTTATTCTGTTTTCGGATAGCTGCCCAAAAAAATCCCCACGCCGGCTTGCGGCGGGGGGATTGTATTTTCTCGAAACAATTTGTTATTTCGATTGCGCTGGCGCCGTCGGTGTCAACGGCTGAGGCGCTGACGAGCCAGAACCCGTGGTTGTCGGCGCCGGTGCAGGGCGCGGTGAGCTTGAGGTCGTGGCCGGGGTAGAACCGTTGTTTGCCGTGGTTGTGTTGTTGTTCCAGCCCGCAACGATCAGGAACCCGATCAGCAACACCACCGCGACACCAGCGATCCACCCCCACATCCCGCCAACGCTCTCATCACGACGGATTACCGGATCGCTCAATCGCGGATCGGTATAGCGTGGGTCAGTCATGGCATCCTCCTTGGTTCGGGACGCGTAACGTCGTCTCGAATAAAGGAAACCCAATGACCGCTGCCGCGGTTCCGAAATAAATTCGGAAGTTAAGGGAACAAAATATCAGGTAATGCGGACCGCGAGCCGCCAGGCGCCCCAAAAAACGATAAAGAAACACGCAAGGAATACCGGCAGGCTCGCCGTTGCCGACCAAACTTCCACCGTTCGCCCGATGAAATAGGCAATGGCTTCGCCAACGAGGACGAACACGATGTAAACCCCAATCAATTTCATGGCGATTTTGCCCCGATCAATTCCCCGTGCGCCCCGGGATAGAGATGCCTTAGGCTATAGGGCCCTATCCAGGTAAGACAGGCAAGCCGCGTCTGCAAAAAAAATGGTATAGCCGCGCGACCCGCCGCAACTATCAAACCAGCTGAGATCCCCATGCGCCTGAGCCAACTGGCGGTTGCCGCCGCGCCGGTACTCTTCGTCTTGTTATGGAGCACCGGTTTTATCGGCGCCCGCTACGGTCTGCCCTACATCGAGCCATTGACGTTTCTGGCCGTGCGGATGGCATTTGTTGTCCTGCTTATGGCCGCAATTGCAGCCATTGGGCACGCGAAAGTGCCAAGCGCGCGTGATGTGCAGCACGCATTGGTCGCGGGCTCGCTTGTTCATGGGCTGTATCTTGGCGGTGTGTTCACGGCCATCAGCCAGGGCGTTCCGGCCGGCATTTCGGCATTGATCCCGGGCCTGCAACCGATACTGACTTCGACGATCGCCAACCGATACATGGGCGAGAGTGTCACGCGGCTGCAGTGGCTCGGCCTGGTGCTTGGTCTGTTTGGGGTTGCGGTCGTCCTGCACGATCGCAACATCACGCTGGCCGGATCGTCACTCGGCTGGATTGCCAGTTTTCTGTCGCTCATCGGGATTACGCTCGGCACTCTCTACCAGAAGCGCTACTGCGGCGGCATCGACTGGCGCTCGGGCAATCTCGTGCAATATATGGGCGCGGGCGCGCTCTTCGCCCTCGGCGCCTTTGCATTTGAAACGCGCGAAATCCAGTGGACCGGCGAACTGATTTTCGCGATTGCGTGGCTTGTCTTGGTCCTCTCGATCGCGGCCGTCGGATTGATGTATTGGCTCATCCGTCGCTCTGCGGCCACGGGCTTCGCCAGTCTGTTTTACCTGGTGCCGGGTGTAACCGCGCTGTTCGCTTTCATCTTGTTTGGCGAACGGCTGGATGGGCTTTCGATTGCCGGCATGGTGATCTGCGCCGGCGGTGTCGTACTGGCCAACCAGGGCGCGGGCAAGCCTCGCAGCGGCTGAAACTTTACTTTGCTCGTTCAAGGACGAGCTGGGTTTGCGTCACCATCGCGCACAGCTTGCCGTCACCACGCGTAATGCGCGTCTGCCAAACCATTGTGGTGCGACCCCGGTGCAACGGCGTGCATTCAGCTTTCGCGACATCTCCCATGGGCACGGCGGCAAAAAAATTGGTTTTGCTTTCGATTGTCGTCGTGGATTGACCGGGCTTGAGGTTCGCTGTGGTTGCGGTGCCGCCCAGATTGTCGGCCAAAGCCATGAGGGCGCCGCCATGCATGATGCCGAAACGGTTATTGAGGTCATCGCGTGCAGCGAGCTCCGCCGTCACGCGCTCCGGCGATACGTGTGTGATCTTGAGACCGAGAAATTCGGCAAAGGGCGGTTGTTTATTTGCCGCATCATTCATCATAGTTGCTCCCGGCCACCAAAAATACGAAGGGCGCGGACGTTATCGCCCGCGCCCGTCCTGTGCAATGTCGCGAGTGCTAGTCGCGCGGCTGCGGCACAATGCGGATATACGGCCGTGGAGCCTTGAAGCCCTGGGGCCAGATTTTCTTTGCTTCCTCATCGCTGACAGAGCCCGCGATGATAACGTCTTCGCCTTGCTTCCAGTTGGCGGGTGTCGACACCCGATGCTTGGCCGTCAGCTGGAGCGAATCAAGGACGCGCACCACCTCGTCGAAGTTGCGGCCTGTCGTCATCGGATAGACGAGGATGAGCTTGATCTTTTTATCGGGCCCGATGATGAACACGTTGCGTACGGTTTGATTGTCAGCGGCCGTCCGCCCGTCGGAGGAGCCAGAGGTCGCTGCCGGCAGCATGCCGTATGCCTTCGAGATCTTGAGGTCGGTATCGCCGATCATGGGGTAGTTCGGTGCGAAACCGACAACGTCTTTGATATCGCCGGCCCACTTCTTGTGGTTCTCGACGGGGTCGACCGAAAGACCAATAATTTTGGCATTGCGCTTGTCGAATTCCGGTTTGAGCCGGGCCATTGTGCCGAGCTCGGTCGTGCAGACAGGCGTGAAATCCTTCGGGTGAGAGAACAAAATGCCCCAAGAGTTACCGAGCCAGTCGTGAAAACGAATTTTTCCTTCCGTCGTTTCGGCTTCAAAATCTGGTGCTGTATCGCCAATCGCCAATGTCATGATTAACCTCCACTCAACAGACAAGTAGTTGGTACCTAATATAGTCGCCTGTGTCGCCGGGGAATAGGGAAACGCGCAAAGAGTATCGAGCCGCCATGAGCCGCGCAGGGCGGAGAACAAAGCTTTGGCATCAAAGGGCCGGGTGGAAAGCTTTTTCCCAGCCTGGCAGTAGGACATTCAGCGGCTAGCGGCCGCCCTGGTGGGCCAACGTGTGGGCCTGACGCGATATTTTGACGCCGCCGGTTTTCCGGGCCGCACTGTCGGAACGGATGAGCAGGATGCGGCCCTGCAATGACCCCTTGAAAGGTATTTTCAAGCCGAGAACGTGGGGATGGTCTTCCCGACGTCGGTTATTGCTGACCGGGGCCTCATCAGGTCGGGGTAGATACGCCTGCTGCAAGACAGTAATGTAACAACCGCCAATTATCCGCAGCCAATTCCTCCGGCATCCTGCGAGGCAATCGCTTAAAGGCCGCATGTTCAAGCGTATTCTGATTGCCAATCGGGGCGAAATCGCCTGCCGGATTATCAAGACCGCGCGTCGATTGGGAATTGAAACGGTCGCCGTTTATTCGGAGGCCGATAAAGATGCCCTTCATGTCGAGATGGCGGACACCGCCGTCGCTATCGGCCCTCCACCGGCGGCAGAAAGCTATCTGGTTATCGAAAAGATCGTTGCCGCTTGCAAAGAAAGCGGCGCTGAGGCGGTGCATCCGGGCTACGGGTTTTTATCCGAGCGTGAATCATTTCCGAAGGCTTTGGCGGCGGCCGGTATCACCTTCATCGGGCCGAATGCAAAAGCTATTGCTGCCATGGGCGACAAGATCGCGTCCAAAAAAGCGGCTGCGGCTGCCAAAGTTTCGACAGTGCCTGGCCATCTCGGCGTGATCGAGAATTACGCTGAGGCGGTGAAGGTCGCCGAGCAGATCGGCTATCCGGTCATGATCAAGGCGAGTGCGGGCGGTGGCGGCAAAGGCATGCGGATCGCCCACAGCAAAACGGAAGTCGCAGAAGGTTTTGCCCGTGCGCGCTCAGAAGCAAAATCATCGTTTGGCGATGAGCGTATTTTCATCGAGAAATTCATCACCGATCCACGCCATATAGAAATTCAGGTTTTGGGCGACAAACATGGCAACGTCGTCTACCTCGGGGAACGTGAGTGCTCGATCCAACGCCGCAATCAGAAAGTCATAGAGGAGGCTCCGTCGCCGCTGCTCGACGATACGACGCGCAAGAAAATGGGCGAACAGGCGGTCGCCCTTGCCAAAGCAGTTGGTTACGACAGCGCAGGCACGGTCGAATTCGTCTCCGGACAGGACAAAAGCTTTTACTTCTTGGAAATGAACACGCGATTGCAGGTTGAACATCCGGTAACCGAACTCGTGACCGGAATTGATTTGGTCGAACAGATGATCCGTGTCGCTGCGGGAGAAAAACTTGCGATCAGACAGAACGACGTCAAACTTCATGGCTGGGCGATCGAAAGCCGGGTCTATGCCGAGGATCCCTATCGAAACTTCCTTCCTTCGACCGGACGACTTACGCGATACCGGCCACCGCAAGAGCGCAGTTTTGATGGCGTGACCGTGCGCAATGACACGGGCGTCTATGAAGGCGGCGAAATATCGATTTATTACGATCCCATGATCGCCAAGCTCGTCACACATGCGCCAACTCGGGATGTGGCGATTAACGCACAAAGCGATGCGCTTGATTCATTTGTGATCGACGGCATCCGTCACAATATCCCGTTTCTCGCAGCCCTGATGGCACATCCCCGGTGGCGGGCCGGCAAACTCTCGACCGGCTTCATTGCCGAAGAGTTTCCTGCCGGCTTTCATGGCCAGATCCCGCCGGGCGAACAGGAGGACGTGCTGGCCTCGGTCGCGGCGGCGGCAGACTACGTTTTGGGCGAGCGAAAGCGGCGTATCTCCGGCCAGCTTCGCAGCAGGATAGTCACGCGTGAAAACCAGCGCGCCGTCTGGCTCGGCGAGCAAGAGATCAAACTTGAGGTCGGACGCACGAACGAGATCATCAATGTCCGGTTCAAGGGCCGTGACCGAAAGCTGCGCTCCGTCTGGAAACCCGGCGACATCGTGTGGAACGGAACGATCGATGATCGTCCGATCACAGTGCAGATCCGCTCTGTCGCGAATGGTTTTGCGCTCAGCCATCGCGGCATTGAGACCACGGCTTTTGTCTATACCGAGCGCGAAGCCGGTTACGCGCGTCTAATGCCGGCGAAGAAGGTCGCCAATACCGGGAAACAGGTGCTGTGCCCCATGCCGGGCCTGGTAATCTCTATCGCCGTCAAGGAAGGGCAGGAGGTCAAGGCTGGCGAGATGGTGGCGATTGTAGAAGCCATGAAAATGGAAAACGTTCTTCGGGCCGACATCGACGGAACCGTAAAAAAAATCAATGCTAAAGCGGGCGACAGCCTCGCCGTCGACGCGATCATTCTGGAGTTCGCCTGAAGGGAACTGGCAACTTGCCCGGTTCGAATCGGAGCGAATCACCAGTCACGGTGCCAGCAGGGCTCATAGGAACCTCCCGAAAGGCGCAGCGTTGGTTCCGGGAAACGAGAGGAACCGGACCATGCGCAATAAAAAGCAACAGCCGGGCCGAGCGCCCGACCTAGAGACCAACATCGCACCAGATCTGCTGCGCGACGACCTGCGCCGCCGCGACCAACGACGAACACCGGATGAATCCATGCCTCCCCGCGATGAGGATCGTTCTGCCGAAGATGCCGTCGGCGGTGGATTTACCCCCAAGGCTGACGGCGGTAACGAACAGCACCCGATTCACGACGAAGACCAGGAAGACGCGGCACCGGAAGACTACGAGAACGAAATCGATCAACTCGACGATGCCCACCGCGCGCGCTCTCGCTGACTGCCGCTGGAGCTGGTTGGATGATGGAGAAGGAGCGTGAGCGAACAAATCGTTCGCCTCATTGTCGTGCGCGGGCAGGTCCAGGGTGTTGGATACCGCGCCTTTGTCGAGCAGGAAGCAAAGAGGCGCGCGCTGCAGGGTTGGGTACGCAATCGCCGCAATGGCTCGGTGGAAGCCGTCTTTGCGGGTCCGCGGGCGGCAGTTGAAGCCATGGTGGAGACGTGCCGGCGGGGTCCGATGGCGGCGCGGATCAGCGCGCTGGATCACCGGGAGGGAACGGAGGCCGATCTGCTCGAGCGCGTTGGAGGGGACTTGTTTTCGGTCCTGCCCACCGTTTGATCGCCGGTTTTTCCGAACAAGGTCTCGAATTCGCGCCGTAAAACCAGATCCACGTCAGCCATCGTCGCAAAGATACCGAGATCGCAAAAGCTTGTTACGCCGTAGCGTTGCTCGCTGACGCCGCAAGGAACGATGCCGGAAAAATGTGACAACTCGGGTTCGATATTGATGGCAACGCCATGCAACGTCACCCATTGCTTTACCCGAACTCCGATGGCGGCGATCTTGTCTTCGTAGCCGTCGCCCTTTTCGGGGCGCGGCACCCAGACGCCGATTCTCGTGTCACGCCGCGCGGCGTCTATATCAAAGGCGGCAAGACTGCGAATGGTCCATTCTTCCAGCGTCGCGACAAAGCGCCGAACGTCCTGGGCGCGACGCTTGAGATCAAGCATTACATAAGCGACCCTTTGGCCGGGCCCGTGATACGTGAGTTGGCCGCCGCGGCCACTTTCGTGAACAGGAAAGCGGGCGTCGATAACATCGTGCGGGTTGGCGCTGGTGCCTGCCGTGTAAAGCGGAGGGTGCTCGAGCAGCCAGACGAGTTCGAGTGCTCTTCCAGCGGCGATCTCCGCCACCCGAGCCTCCATGGTGGCAACCGCCTCGTCATACGAAACAAGGGAATCGCTTACGCGCCATTCGACGGGCGGCGATCCGGCCGGCGCTTGAAGGCCCATTACCAACGTGTTTCGCGTATTAACCACTCGTTCACCATACCATGGTGACCTGATGTCTGCTCGCCATCACGCCTGACGCAATAGGAAACAAACGTGGCCACACTCGACAAAGTTGCCGTCGATATCACCGTGGTGCTTGGCACCACATGGATGCCGATCCACCAGGTGCTTCGGCTTGGCCGCGGCGCCATTATCGAACTTGACGCCTCCGAGGAAGATGCCGTGAGCATCCTCGCGAATAACCTGCCGGTGGCCAAGGGCACCGTGGTGGTGAACGGCAATCGTATTGCCGTCAATGTTGCCGAGTTGCTCCCGCGGCCACCCGACATGCGTTGAGCAGGGCGCATCAAAGGCTTGAGCCTGCACGAAAATTAAACCCGCCGGACGGGGCGAGCGCGGGTCTTGTCCCTCTACATCCTATTTGTTAGATGGTCCGCCATCAGCGGGACGCGGGGTTTCGAGACCTTTTCGTCCTCTCCCCGGCAAATGCGGTCGTGGCGGAATTGGTAGACGCACTAGCTTGAGGTGCTAGCGGGGCAACCCGTGGAGGTTCGAGTCCTCTCGACCGCACCATCCCGGCGAGATATCAGCACCGGCGATTTTAGAACTGATGCCAGTCGGTGGAATAGGCGCTGAAATCGGGTTCGTGAAGGCTCGCCACCGCCGGCTTTCGATGGTGCTTGCCGGTCGTGATCTTCTTGATGTGATGACGCAAGTTCGGTTTGGCGCTCGCATGGTGCGTGGTCTTGGTTTGCACGACCCGCGGCCACGATTCCTTGGCGCTGTCCGGCGACGCTACCAGCTCCGGCAGGGAATCCGGATGTTCACCTGCCGCGACAACCTGGACGACATGATAGCCGCGCTCCTTGAGTTCCTTGAGCAAAGTCGGCAACGCCAGAACCGTCGCGGGGTGAATGTCGTGCAACAGCAGAATACCGCGGCCTTTTTCTTCCAATCGCCGCATCGCGCGCTTCACAATTTCGCTCGCGCCGATGTGCTTCCAGTCGTCGGCAACAACATCCGCGCTCCAGGTCACAAGCGATTTGGAGGCGAGATAGTCTTCAATCGCGTCCGTTCTTCCGAGACCGGGTATTCGAAAGAATGGCGAGAGCGCCTTGGGATCGCCGAGTGCGGCGTCAACCGAGGCGATGCCACCATCGATTTGCTGTTCGATACGCGGCAGGGTCAGTCGCTGGAAGCCGTAGGGATGACTCTGACTATGGGTGCCGATCGTATGGCCGGCGTTGTAGATACGCCGGACGATCGACGGATAAGCCTGTGCCATCTCGCCGACCAAAAAATAAGTCACCTTGACGCACTGCGACGCCAGCGTGTCGAGAATGGCATTGGAGTAGGGCGGTATAGGCCCATCGTCGAAAGTGATGACAACCTCATGATCGTTCAGCGGCAAGGTCTGCGAATATTGCATGCTGCCGATGCGGCTGAATTCCCCCGGATTAATTGTGAGGACACGGCTGGTGCCGAGCGCATCCGGATTGCCAGGGCATGGCTCTGCGAAAGCCAGGGCACTGCCGATCAGCCAAAGAACAATAGATACAATTCCACGCATTGAGGCCCCCCGACCCGTCCGCGCCGTCCGCCTCCGCCTGGAGGCTCCGGACAATATGGGTCGCGACATTAATGGAGGATTACGCGTTTTGAACGCGGCGAAGCGCTGTTTTCCCACGATTTTTGTGAGCTGCGGTAAAAAAGCGACGGTATTAACCGTGTTTTCGAGCCGGAATTACATGCACGATGCTGTAACCGCGTTTTTTGAGTTCGCGGAGGAAGGCGGGCAGCATCCGCGCGGTCTGCACTTTGGTATCGTGAAACAGCACAATGCCGCGACCGACCTGATCGATCCGGCCGAGGATGAGCCGCAATTCCTGTTCCGGCGTCATCGGCAGCCAGTCGCTCGCCCACACATCGGCACCGAAGACCGCTATGCCGCGCTCGCTCATCCGGTCGAGCAGCGCGCGGTTGGAGACGAAACCGGGAAACCGGAAAAACGGTGTTGTCGGCTTCGTGCGCCGTTCGCCATAGAGGGCGAGCTCGTTGGCCGCGATACCGCGATCGATCTCAGCCTCCGCCTTCGCAATCCCCATGCGGCCGAGCAGAGGATGCGAATAGCTGTGATGTCCGACCGTATGACCTTCGGCGAGGGCGCGCCGGGCGAGCTGCGGATTTGCCGCCGCGTTGCGTCCCAGGACGAAAAATGTGGCGCGCACGCATTCAGTCTTGAGCGCATCCAGAACCTTCGCCGTGGTGCCCGGCCACGGGCCATCGTCGAACGTCAGGACCAGCTCCTTTGCACGCAACGGCAGCGTTGACGGAAATTGTTTTCGTCCGACCCGTGGCGTACTGCCGGCATCGACCTCAATGATACGCTCCGTCCCAAGCGCATTCGGATGATCCGGACAGGATGCAGCTGCAGCCGACAAAGGACCGAGAGCAATGGCCAGTGTGAGGACGAATGCGCGTGTCATGATGGTGATCCAATGCCGCAAAGCTCATCCACCGGCAAGATCGTATTGAGGTTGAGGTTTACGCGTTAATCATTTGCCCGAAGCTCGCCATAGGGCGTACAAGCATCGCGCTTGCGATGTTTTGCCGGTAGGCCTCGACATGCTTGATCAGGAACAGACGAACGCAGCCGCCGAGGCGGCGCAGCTGCCGCGCAATAAAGACGGTTCGATCCGCAAGACCTTCGTCAAAAGCGTCGCGCGCCGGATCGAGACGGCGGACGCTGCCGGTCTACGTGCGCTCGTTGGCGACCTGCACGAGTTCGACATGGGCGCTCTGATCGAGGCGTTGGAGGCCGAGCAACGGCCACGGCTTGTGGAGCTGCTCGGTATCGATTTCGACTTCACAGCGCTTACCGAAGTCGACGACGCCGTACGCGAAGAAATTCTCGATGAATTGCCGTCGCAAGCTGTGGCCAAGGGGGTCAGCTCACTCGAATCCGACGATGCCGTCGCGATCCTCGAGGATCTGCCGAAGGACGAACAGACGGAAATCCTCGAGCAATTGCCACAGCCCGAGCGCGTCGCGTTGGCACGCAGTCTCGACTATCCGGAAGATTCGGCTGGCCGGCGGATGCAGACGGAATTCATCGCCGTACCGCCGGCATGGAATGTTGGCCAAGCCATCGACTATATGCGTGAAACGACGGAGCTGCCGGACCACTTCTACGAACTCTACGTGGTGGATGAAGGTGGGCACTTTCTTGGGGCGGTGCTGCTCGACCGATTGCTCCGAAGCAAACGGCCGATCCCGATTTCGGACCTGATGGAACGTGACCGCCCGCGTGTCAGTGCCGTCCAAGACCAGGAGGAAGTCGCGCGTCAATTCCAGCGCTATAATTGGGTGACGGCTCCGGTCGTTGACACGGACGATCGTCTGGTCGGCGTCATAACCTTCGATGACGTTGCCGATGTTATCGAGGAAGAAGCGGAGGAAGACATCCATGCCCTTGGCGGCATCACGCGCGATGAAGAACTGTCGGATTCGGTCTGGACCATCGCACGCGGGCGGTTCAACTGGCTCCTTATCAACCTTGCCACCGCTTTTTTGGCGTCATCGGTCCTCGGCTTGTTCGAAGGGCAATTGCAAAAAATGGTGGCGCTGGCCGTGTTAGCGCCCATCGTTGCGAGTCAGGGCGGCAACGCCACCACGCAGACCATGACTGTTGCCGTGCGAGCTTTGGCAACCCGCGACTTGAGCGATACCAATGCCTGGCGGGTCATCACACGTGAACTGATGGTCGGTCTGCTCAATGGCATTGCCTTTGCGTTTATTACCGGGGTGGCCGCCTACGTCTGGTTCAAGGTGCCTGGCCTTGGCGTCGTGATCGGCCTTGCCATGATCTGCAATCTTGTCGCGGCTGCGCTCGGTGGGATCCTGATCCCGTTGTTGCTCCACCGGCTCAAATTCGATCCGGCGGTGGCTTCCAGCCCATTTGTGACGACCGTAACCGACGTGGTGGGTTTTTTCTCGTTTTTGAGCATTGCAAGCCTGTGGTTCGGGCTGCGGTAAGTCACAGCGGTTACCACTTGTTCACCCTATTTGCTGACCAACGCTTAAAGTCCGGCTTCTAACCCTGTACTCCGACGCCGTAGCGTAGGCTGGGAGTATCCCGGTGCAGGAGTTCAATACTGTCGCAACGGGCCTTAATCCCGGACGCGGGCTGCTGGCTCGGGCGAAGCGAGGGCTTTTCACACGATCATACGAGGGCGCTTCGGCATCCGCACGTCGGATGCTCGCCGTATCGCGCCTTGTTGTCGCTTTTGTCGTCGTCGCAGTCTCGCTGATCCTCTTTGTGATGGGAATTGGATTTTTATTCGCCCAGTACAGCGACGATCGTCTGTCATTTGAGCAGCACGCAGGCTTGCGAAGCGTGATTGCCGAATTTCAGTTGCCGATTATCAACTCCGGCGAAATTAATCCGAATCTGGTCCGCATGGCTGGGCAGATTGTTGGCGTGAAAAATATGAAATTCCGGCGGGAGCCGGACAGGACAACCGGCGACATACAGCCGGTCATGTCCCAGGATGGCCGCATCGCAGGATTTTTCACGTGGGAAAAAGCCCATTCCATGATGGAGACGATGAAGCGACTGGCGCCGCTCGCCGGGGCGATCGTCGTCGTACTGGTTGGTTTTGGCGCAGCATCCCTCAGGCAACTCAAAAGCGTGCGGCGGGAATTGGCCGTCCGGGAAGAGGCGGCCGCGCGGGCCGCCGATGAAGACAAGCTCACCGGGTTGCCGAACCATGCCAAGATCCTGGAGCTCCTGGATCTTGCCCTCGCAGAGCGAGCCGACGACGAGTGCACAACATTTGTGCTGATCGAACTCGACAGAATGGATGATATTACCGCACAAAGCGGTGTACTGGGCAGCGATGAACTCATCGTGGCGGTCGCAAAACAGTTGAAAGAGGCGTTGCCTGCCCACGCAATGTGCGGCCGCATCGCCAACGACGAGTTTGCGATTGCTATTACCGCGAATAAAGATATCGATCCCGAAACAATTATCCGCGCCGTTCTCGATTCAATTACACGTCCACATTGGCTCGATACTGTGATGCGGGTGAGTGCGCATGCCGGATTCGCGCAAGCGCCGCAACATGCCACGACGCGTGGGGAGCTGGCACGTCGTGCCGATCTTGCGTTGCGTGCTGCCGCCAAAAGAGGCCCGGGCGTTATCGTTATGTTCGATCTGTCTATCGATACCATTTCGACAGATCAGAAATTCATCCACCGTGAATTGCCGCGTGCACTCACCGCAAACGAGCTGGAATTGCACTATCAGCCGATCGTGGCCTCGCAGGGCGGGCGGATGGTCGGCGTTGAAGCGTTGCTGCGCTGGACCCATCCCACTCGGGGCGCAATCCCGCCGGCGACATTCATTCCGGTCGCTGAACAGATGGGCTTGATGGATACGATCGGCGCCTTCGTCCTGCGGCGTGCACTACAGGAAGCCAAGCGCTGGCCCCATGACCTCTACGTGGCGGTAAACCTGTCGCCGCTACAGGTACGCGATCGTACAATCGTCGACATTGTTCGCTCGGCATTGTCGGAAAGCATGGTGGCTCCCTCACGACTCGTACTCGAAATCACCGAGGGTGTCCTGATCGATGATCCGGACGAGATGGTCAAGCGTATCAAGGATCTCCATAGTTTAGGTGTGCGCGTCGCACTCGACGACTTTGGATCAGGCTATTCGAATCTCGGATATCTCCAGCGCTTTCCGCTCGACAAGCTGAAAATCGACAAGAGTTTCGTTGCCGCATTGGGTCGATCCGCCAATGGTGGTGTGATCATTCAGGCCATCGTTGCGCTCGGCCGGGCATTAGGCTTGTCGGTTCTGGTGGAAGGTGTGGAAACCGAGCACCAGCGCGTTCTGCTGCGGCTGGCCGGTTGCGATGAAATGCAGGGCTTTCTGTTTGCCAAGCCGGCTCCGGCCCAAGCCATCGACAGGCTCCTCGCGCAAGCCAAACAAGGCGGCAAGCCTTTGTCGTCGTCGGGCAAGGCGCTGACAGCGTGACATCCAGACTATAGAGTTGGGTGTGCGATTGGAGGGTGCGCATGATCCCCAATGCCTGGACGGGCTTTGATTTCGGTCTCGGACCCGATGTCGACATGCTGCGCAAATCGGTCAACGGTTTCGCGCAGGATCGTATTGCGCCCCGCGCCGATGCAATCGACCGCGACAATATTTTCCCGCGCGACTTGTGGCCGGAAATGGGTGCGCTTGGCCTGCACGGGATTACCGTCGAAGAAGAGTATGGCGGCGCTGGCCTCGGCTACCTCGAGCATTGTGTAGCGATGGAAGAGATTTCGCGCGCCAGCGCGTCGGTCGGGCTTTCTTACGGCGCCCACTCCAACCTTTGCGTCAATCAGCTTCGCCGAAACGGCAACGATAAACAAAAACGTAAATATCTGCCCAAGCTTATCTCCGGCGAGCACGTCGGTGCCTTGGCGATGTCTGAGCCCGATGCCGGTTCCGATGTAGTGTCAATGCGCACCCGCGCCGACAAAAGGGGCGACCGGTATGTGCTCAACGGTTCCAAAATGTGGATCACCAACGGACCGGTCAGCGACACGATGGTCATCTATGCCAAAACCGACTCCACTGCCGGGGCACGTGGCATAACCGCCTTCATCGTCGAAAAGGAGTTCAAGGGTTTTGCGCCGGCACAGAAACTCGACAAGCTCGGGATGCGTGGCTCCGACACCTCCGAACTGGTGTTCACCGATTGCGAAGTGCCCGAGGAAAACGTGCTCGGCGCGGTCGGAAATGGCGTCAATGTTTTGATGTCGGGTCTCGATTACGAGCGGGTGGTGCTGGCGGCTGGCCCGTTGGGGATCATGCAGGCATGCATGGACGTGGTGCTGCCCTATGTCCACGACCGCCGACAGTTCGGCCAGCCGATCGGACGTTTTCAACTCGTCCAGGCCAAACTCGCGGACATGTACGTGACGATGAACGCCGCCAAAGCCTATGTGTATACGGTGGCGCGAGCTTGTGACGAGGGACGTACGACCCGCGAGGATGCTGCCGGGGCAATTCTCTACGCCGCAGAGCGGGCCACCTGGATGGCACTCGAAGCGATCCAGTGCCTGGGCGGCAATGGCTACATCAACGACTTCCCGACCGGCCGTTTATTGCGTGATGCCAAGCTTTACGAAATTGGCGCGGGCACGAGCGAAATTCGCCGGATGCTGATCGGACGAGAGCTATATGAGAAGACGCAATAAACGGACGGCTGAGAAATTCCAAACTGATTTACTAACAAATGGAGCGGCCACTCACGGGCCGCTCCATGTAAAGGGAATGTTAATCACGGTAGCCCACGGTCAGCGCGCAATTTAATTCACGAAAGCGCGTCAGCCGCCCGGGGAATCTTCGCGATGGCGTTCAGTGTACTTCCGCAAAAGTATCGCGGCGCACTCATTCAATCCCGCATGAGTCCCATCTCGCGCTCGGCGTGCCTTTTGACATTCGGGCTGATGGCCATTGGCTGTTTGAGTTCAATAGTCACGAAATTCACAATTACATCACTTCCGAATATTTTTCTGCTGGTCCTGTATGTTGTGGTTCTGGATGTGATCACCCAGTTTGTGCCGCAATCCAGAATTGTTGAGGCCGTGCGAACGCTTCTCTACGGCGTGCTGTATTTGGTGATTACGATTTTATGCGGTGTCCTTACTGCGTATGCGATGCAGCGCTTCGCGTTCCCGCTCCAGGACCGGTTTTTTGACCACGCCGATATCGCGCTTGGTCTGGATTGGCCCGGGTTTGCCCACTGGGTCGATAGACATGCAATGATCCAGGCAATTTTTCATTTCGCCTATGACACCATTAAACTGCAAATTGCGCTTCCGTTGGTCGTTTTGGCCTTCACGAACCGACTGAGCGATGTGCGAACATATCTTCTTGCGTTTTCCATTGCATTCATCGCGACAATTTTTGTTTCCGCGCTTTTGCCGGCGGCCGGCCCTATCGCCTTTGTGGACCGGGCGGCATTCGATGTTCTGCGGTTCACTGGCGCGACGCCGATTGATCATCTTATGCGGCTGCGAGAAGCCGGGCCGTTAGTTTTGAATGATCCTCCCGGTGGCATCGCGACCTTTCCGTCATTCCACGCAACCGTTGCCGTTCTGACGCCGCTGGCCTTGCGTCGCTATCGTCCGATTTTCGTCGTTCTGCTTGTTTTGAATTCAGCAATGCTCGCAGCGACTGTTACCGAAGGCGCGCATTATTTTGTGGACGTTTTGGCGGGAAGCTGCATGGCGATTTTCGCCTGGTACCTGGCCAGATACATCATCAGAATAGAAGACCGTTCGTTTGAACGAACCGTCCCGAGCCATCAACCCGTCAACTCCGTTGTGGCGGGCTGTGAAGGTCGTCCTGCCTAGACTGCAGGCCTATTAACTTTTCATCGCCCCGAATCAGCTAGTGCATTGGCCGACATCGCCAGCGATGGGGATTGCAGCATGATGCGGGTACGGCTCAAGGCTGATGGGCGGATCGTGGAAGTTCTGCCTGACGGCAGCGAGAAAACGGTCGATCATAGCGACCCGGCACAATTCGTAAGGCAGGTGCGGGCGCGTTGCGGTCTCACGCAGGCGGCGTTTGCCGACAAAATCGAAGTGCCGATCGAAACGGTGCGCAATTGGGAGCAGGGCAAGCGGCATCCGCGCGGACCAGCGCGTGCTTTGCTCAAACTGATCGATCAGGTGCCTGACGTTGCCTTTGCCGCACTCGGCGGGCGACAGCGCTGAGCCGTTATTCGGCGGCAGCGGGCAGATGTCGGCGCGGTGAGGGGCGGGCGATCCGCATCAGCAGGAACATCGCGATCAGGATGGCGATATAGACGACGAGTTGCATCTCCGTCGGCCGTTCTGTGTAGCCGATCAACGCGTGCAGCATACGGCCGAAAATGCTTTTTTCCGACAATAACCAGGATGTGTCCCAGACCGTTTTGTCGAGCGCCACAACCATTCCGGCACTGTTGAGGAACTGAACGCACTGCGCGGCCATTCCGGCAGCGAGCAAGGCGATAAGCCAGCTCGTCACCGAGAAGATATGCCGGTTGGGAATCGCCAGCAGGCCGAAATAAGTCAGGGCGGTGAATGCGGCGCCCGCTGCAATGCCAAGGACCCCGCCAGCAAGAAGCGAAGTTGCCGTCGTGCCGGAGGCGAATATTCCGTACAGAAAAAGCACAACCTCGGAGCCTTCCCGCAATACAGCGAGTCCGACCACCACGGCCAATGCGGTCAAAGGTTTTGCGCCCTCGCTCACCGCGGAGCCAACGCGACGCATTTCGTCGGCGATCTCGCGGCCATGCCGCGCCATCCAGGCGTTGTGCCACATCAGCATGACAACGGCTATGGCGAGGACGGTGGCATTGAACAGTTCTTGGCCCGCGCCCTGGAATGCTTCCGAGATCACACCGGCGAACATGGCCACAATGCCGGCGCCAAGCACGCCGCCGCCGACGCCGACTGTTACCCATCGGCCGCGGCCGGCAACGCCACGCGTGGCAGCCAGGACAATGCCGACAATCAGGCCGGCCTCGATGACTTCTCGAAAGACAATGATAAGTGCGCCGAGCATGATTTATTCCGCGATCACCACACCTTTAGCGGTGGACTCATGATATTCGCCGATGAATGCGTAGCGACCTGGCTTGAGCGGGCCGATACGCACCACGCCTTTTGACTTGCCGGCTATCACTTTCTCCACCTTCAACGCGCTGCTGTCGAATTCTTCGGGCATTGCATCCTCGTTCACCACGGTAATCATGACCCGCTGATTGGCCGGCACCTTGATTTCGGTCGGCGAGAAAATGTGGTTCTTGATCGTGAGCACATAGTCATCGGCGCGTGCCGTGGTAGCGCCCCACAAGCCAACAATTGCAACACCAACGAGAACAGCGCGCATTCGATCCTCATCCATAAAATAATTGTGCTCACAAAAGCATTAAATGTCATGGATGCAATAACTTTCTTCTACTCTCGAATTATTCCAATGTAACTGCCGGCGCGAAAAGGCTGCAGTTCAAAGTATTACGCGGTGCCGCCCGAAGAGAAATTTTACGTGATATTTCGTCGTGTCCTGAAGAGCCGCGCTGCGGCGCCCGGCGGGACCCCGGTTGGCAGCAGCGCAACGACCGGGCATTCTTTGCACCCCGCCACCGGCCATCTCAAACGTTGTTCAAGGAGATTGTAATGCAAGTGATTGAAGCGCATGGCGCCCGCATTCCCACCATTGGGCTGGGCACCATGACACTGAAAGATGATGTGTGTGTGCAGGCAGTCAAAACGGCATTGCAGGTCGGCTACCGCCATCTCGACACCGCGGCTTTCTACGGCAACGAGAAGGAGAACGGCGAAGGGTTACGTCAATCGGGGATAAAGCGTGACGACGTGTTCATCTGCACCAAAGTGCGGCAAGGCGATCTGATGCCGGATGCGTTTGCGAAAGTTCTTGATCAGAGCCTCGCCAATCTCAAGCTGCCCTCGGTGGATCTCCTGCTGATCCACTGGAACAATCCGGACATCCCGTTCAAGCTGTCCGTGGGTGCGCTTTGCAAGGCAAAGAAGGAAGGCAAAACAAAACATATCGGCGTGGCAAATTTCACCACCACGATGCTGGACGAAGCGTGGGCAGTCACCTCGGAGCCGCTCGTCTGCAACCAAATCGAAATGCACCCTTTCATCAATCAGGACAAGGTGCTCGCCGCGTGCAAGAAGCACGGCATGGCCGTTGTCGCGTATTGTCCGATCGCCCGCGGCAAGGTTCCCGGCGCCGAAGTGCTTGAGCAGATCGGCGCTGCCCACGGCAAAAGCGCGGCGCAGGTATCGCTGCGCTATCTGGTACAGATGGGCGTCTGCTCTATTCCGCGCACCGCAACCCCGGATCACCTGAAGCAAAATCTCGATGTGTTCGACTTCAAGTTATCGGATGACGAGATGGCAAAGCTGAAGAAGCTCAATGCCACCAATATGCGCGTCGTCAATCCGCCACATGCACCGAAATGGGATACCCCTTGATGCAAGCTGTCGAGGCCAAAGGCTTCAGAATTCCTATTGTCGGCTTAGGTACCTGGGCGCTGCGCGGCCGCGACTGCGCGCGATTGACCGAACAGGCCATCAGGATTGGCTATCGGCACATCGACACCGCGCAAATGTACGACAACGAGCATGAGGTCGGGGAGGGTGTTCGGGCGTCGGGGCTGCGTTCAGAGGTCATGGTCACGACAAAAGTGCAGCCGACGTCGCTTGCACCGCATGACCTCGAGCGGTCCGTGAAGGAAAGCCTGGCGAAACTTCAACTCGATATCATTGACCTGCTGTTGATCCATTGGCCCAATCCGAGAGTGCCGCTCGCCGAAACACTGGGCGCCATGGCGAAGATGAAGCGCGAGGGTTATACGCGGCAGATTGGCGTTTCGAACTTTACCGTCGTCCTGCTTGAGGAAGCGAACAGGGCCTCAAGCGAACCGCTGGTCTGCAATCAAGTCGAATGCCATCCCTTTTTAAATCAGGACAAGGTCGTTGCGGCCTGCCGCAAAAATGGCATGGCGGTCGTGGCGTATAGCCCGATTGCGCGGGGCAGTGCCGCAAGCGACAAGGTGCTCGAGAAAATTGGCAAGCTCCACGGCAAGACGGCGGCACAGGTATGTTTGCGCTGGCTGATCCAGCAAGGAATTGTGGTTATCCCGCGCACCAGCAAGCTTCAGCGTCTAGAGGAGAATTTTGCCGTGTTCGATTTTGAATTGAGCAATTCCGAGATGCGGGACATTGCAGGCCTTGCCCGCCGGAGCGGACGGATCGTTGATTGGACCTGGTCGCCGAAATGGGATTGAGGGGGCAATCCCCGTGATGCACAGCGCCGACACGGCCCTTGTTCTGTTTTCCGGCGGCCAGGATTCAACGGTCTGTCTTGCCTGGGCATTGCAACGCTTCGGGCGCGTCGAAACGATCGGTTTCGACTATGGCCAAAGACATGCCGTCGAGCTCAGCGTCCGGGATCGGTTGCGCGAAAAAATGGCGGCCTTGGATGGCGGCTGGAAAGCGCGGCTCGGCGATGACCACCTATTGAAGCTGGATACGCTCGGCACGATTTCCGATACGGCTCTGACGCGCGAATCCGCCATCCAGTTCACCGATAGCGGCTTGCCAACGACGTTCGTACCGGGCCGCAACCTGGTCTTCTTCTGCTTCGCCGGCGCGCTGGCGTACCGGCGAGGGGCTCGCCATCTGGTGGCCGGCATGTGCGAGACCGATTACTCCGGTTATCCCGACTGTCGCGATGATACGATCAAGGCCATGCAGGTCGCGCTGACGTTGGGACTGGACAAACATGTCACCATTCACACGCCACTGATGTGGATCGATAAAGCCGATACGTTCGCTATGGCCGAGCAAATCGGGGGAAAAGCTTTTCTTGATCTCGTTATCGAGGACAGCCATAGCTGTTACCTGGGCAAACGGACGCAGCGCCACGCGTGGGGCTATGGCTGCGGAACCTGTCCTGCGTGCGAATTGCGGGCACGGGGCTTTGCGACCTTCATGACACGAAAAAAGACGACATGATCGACAATGATAAGCGCAAGACCATAGAGGGCACCCTTTTTCTTGTGTGCTTCTGCCTGACCATTCCCGCAGCCAACTGGATGATCGGACACGTGGGGACCGTTTGCCGTGCGGGCGGCCCGTGCCTCTTGCCGGTCGCGCCCGGGCTTCTGGCCCCCTCGGGTGTTTTGATGGTCGGCGCGGCATTGGTCCTGCGCGATTTGGTTCAACGCCGGCTTGGCGTCGAATATGGCATCGGTGCGATTGTCGCGGGTGCCGCAATCTCGGCAGGCCTTGCACCGCCGTCTTTGGTGGTGGCATCGGCAGCTGCCTTTCTGCTCTCGGAGTTTGCGGACTTTGCCGTCTATACGCCGCTGGCACGCCGCCGGCTGGTGCTCGCGGTCATCGCGTCGAGCATTGTCGGGCTGATTGTCAATTCGATCGTATTCCTCTGGCTCGCTTTCGGTTCGCTTGAGTTTCTGTTTGGACAGATCGTCGGAAAACTCTGGATGGTCTTGATCGCGGTACCTTTTGTCGCGTATTTGCGCCGCCGTGATGAAAGACTTGGTCTCGAAGCGGCGTGAGGGCTGAAATATGGGTTCGTCTGTCGATATCCTGCGTAACGTCACCACCGGCACCGTCACCACGATGCTGCTGAAAAAGGGCATCCGCCGTTCCTGGATGGCGGGCGCGATGCCATTCGGCTTTTCCGGCAAACGCGTGGTGGGCGCGGCTTTCACACTTCGTTTTGTTCCAGTCCGCGAAGATCTGGCGACGCCGGAGAGCTGGTCGAAGCCGATTTCGACCCGCGGCGCCATCGAGGCGATGCCTGAGAATTGCGTTGTCGTGGCGGACGCCATGGGTGTGACCGGAGCCGGAATTTTCGGTGACATATTGTGCATGCGCATGGTCAAGCGCGGCGTAACGGCGCTGGTCACCGACGGCGTGATGCGCGACAGGCACGGCGTTCTGGCAACCGGTCTGTCGGTGTGGTGTGCCGGCGTTGCTGCTCCGGCATCCGTCAACCAATTGACTTTTGTCGGCTGGAACGAGCCGATCGGGTGCGGCGGCTGCGCGATTTTCCCCGATGATGTCATCGTTGCCGATGACGATGGCGTTGTCGTAATTCCCAAGGATCTGGTCGATTTTGTTGCAAATGAAGGCGCCGAACACGAGCTGCTCGAAACCTGGCTGGTGCAGGAAGTAGAGAAGGGCGCAAAGTTGCCCGGCCTCTATCCGCCCAATGACGACAATAAAAAACGCTACGAGGAGTGGAAAAAGACGCGTCGCTAGCGCCGGCGCATCTTCCGGCAAAAGACATCGTAGATCGCACCGATGACAATACGCGCCTCTTCGCTGGCCAGCTTGTAGTAAATCGCCTTGCCGTCTCGCCGCGTCGAAACAAGGCCGTCGGCGCGAAGGCGGGCGAGCTGTTGTGACACTGTCGGCTGGCGCAGGCTGAGGAGGTCTTCCAATTCACTGACGGACTTCTCGCCCTCTGCGAGAATGCACAGGATCATCAGCCGGCTTTCGTGCGCCAGGGCTTTTAAGAAATTGCTGGCGCGCTTCGCGTTGTCGACCATTCGGTCGAGTTCACTTGAACGGGCGCGTCCTTCCAGATGATGCAATTCCATGCGTACACCAACGATTGCCTTCCGAGGCCTCTCTGTATACAGACGATCAACCGTCTGCGCGCGGTGTTTTTTCGAACATCGGCCTTCGTTGCCCGCTTGTTCCGGCAGAGTTCAGTTTATTCATCAACACACCAAGCAACCCCCAAAAATGATCCTCGCCGGGGTAACCGCGAATGCGGCCGATCTCGTGACCTCGATCGACCAGCACAAACAGCGGTGCAAGGCGCTCCACATCGATAAAACTTAACTCAGGCGGCAGTGGTTGATCGATGTTCACGCGACGCAGCGGCGCGCGCTGGCCTTCGACGGTCTTCGGGTAAATCGGTGCAATTTCACGGTCGAACGCTTCGCACCATGCGCAGCCCGCCTGTTCGAACATAATAAGTTCGGCGGCGCCAGCATGCGTTTGTGATAAAAAAACAAACATCGCGGCAATAAACATTCCGCGAGAAAAAAATTTCCGTATTTGGCTCATACAGACTACGCCTCTTCTCGTACAAACGGACGATTACGCGGTTTATTGTGCGGACGATTTGAATCGTCCCGACTGTATCACATAGGCGCTGTCTGGATGTGACGGCCAACTAGCCGTATCGGAACGCCAGCAAATTATCGAACGATCGCAATTCGATCAGAACGCGGTGAACGAGGTCGGTGTCCCGGGTGCTAATAGCCTTCGGAATCAGGGTCAGGCTGGCCTTGGCCCCGTCGACCAGGCGGCGAAACTCCGGTGCTGCGCGCACCCCCTCGGTTGCGATGGTGTCGCAGCGGTCGAGTTCGGCGCCGTAGCGGGAGGCGTTTTTGGCCAGGCCTGCACGGACCTCGGGACTGTCCCAATCGAGCGCGCGGTCGTTGTAGACCATCAGCTCATCCATGGTGGTATTGGCGTCTTTCACACAATCAGCCAGCACGATCACGCCACTCGCCTTGCGCAGGTCGTAGAGATCGCCGCGGATTGCGTCGAGACCGTTGCGGGCCGCGTCAAGACGTCCGGTCTTGAGCATGATGTCGGCGCCGACCAGACGCGCGCTCACGCTCGTGAACAGTTTTCCGTAGAGCGCGTTGTTCACAAAAGCTTGGGGCCGCTGGCCCGAATAGTGCTCCGTGAGTCTGGCCCAGGCGTTGCGCAGCCGGTCTATTTCGAGGGAAGCGAAATCGATGTTGCCGGTGCGAAGGTAACCAATCGCGACCCTGTTGTGGGCGCTGGCTGCCTCGACCGCGGAGTTGAAATCGGCGAGATCATCTGCGCGCGCTGGCCCGGGCCCCATTAGCGCGATAGAGGTGAGGCATGCAACACAAGCGGCTCTAAACAGCATCGATGTTCATCCAATTTTGACGCGCGAACCTATATAAGAGCAATATAGGCGGCCCTGCCGGTAGCGACGAGACCAACCTGGCCGCGTGGTTTATGAGACCTGATCATGATCGGAAGACGAAATCTCCTGATGGGAGCGGCATCTTTTGCGGCGCTGCTCGGATCACGCGCTCACGCCGAACCGCCCATACTGACCGATGACGGGCTCTACAAACAGCCATGGTTTCTGGAAAGCTTCCTTGATCTCCCGGATGATCTTGAAACCGCCCGCAAAGAGGGCAAGCGCTTTGTGATCATGTGGGAGTTGCGCGGCTGCCCCTATTGCAAGGAAACTCATTTCGTCAATTTCGCACAACCGCGAATCGCAAATTACGTAAAATCAAATTTTGAAGTGCTGCAGCTCAATATCATCGGGTCGCGGAAGGTGACCGATTTTGACGGAACCGAGCTGTCCGAAAAAGAACTGGCCGCTAAATATGGCGTGCGCTTCACCCCGACATTCCAGTTCTTTGCGGAAAACGCTTCGACGCTCAAGAATCTGCCGCCAGAGAAACGCGAGGTGGCGCGTTCTCCCGGCTACATGCTGCCCGATGATTTCCTCGCCATTTTCCGTTATGTGCGAGAAAAGGTATATGAGAGCAAAAGCTTCCGCGACTATTTGAAGACCCTGCGGAGTTGAAATCGGGGTTCTCCGGTGGGTCGCAATATTCTTTTCCGTGAATATGATTTGAAGAAGGCGGGGACCATCGTTATGGTCGCCTTCGAAGGGGCTCCTGCTCCAGGATGATCACTCGGGAGGACGTATCGATGCGGCAACTATCTCGTCGCAATGCCTTGGCGTTTGGCGCCACGGGCGCGGCGTTTACATTGTTCGGCTCGCCTGACCGCGCCGCTGCGGCGGCCAAGGAGGCGGCCGAGCAGATTGCCAAATTCACCGGCGGCAAGACGGCCGAAAATGGCAAGATCTCGATCGAGCTGCCCGAGATCGCGGAGAACGGCAACACCGTGCCGATATCTGTATCGGTGGACACGCCGATGACTGCCGACAACTACGTCAGCGAAATTGTGGTCGTCGCCGACGGCAATCCCAATCCTGGCGTGGCCGCTTTCCACTTTTCGCCGCTGTCGGGAAAGGCAGAGGCATCCACGCGTATCCGCCTGGCAACAACGCAAAATATTATCGTCGTTGCCAAGACCAGCAAGGGCGAATTCTTCACCGCCCAGAAGCTGGTGAAAGTCACTATCGGCGGCTGCGGCGGCTGATCCGGTATCGAAGAATCCAGGAGACACAATCATGGCGGAAAAGCCACGGCTCAAGCTTCCAAAGGACGCCAAGAAGGGCGAGGTGATTGAGATCAAGACGCTATTGCCGCACGTGATGGAGTCAGGCCAGCGCAAAGACAAGGATGGCAAGGCGATCGCTCGCAAAATCATCAACAAGTTCACCTGCGAGTTCAACGGCAAGCCGGTGTTCACGGCCAATCTTGAACCGGCGATCGCGGCCAATCCTTACATGCAGTTTCATGCAAAGGTGGAGGAAAGTGGCACGTTCAAATTCACCTGGACCGACGATGATGGAACGGTCACCACGGCGGAAGAAAGCATCACCGTGAGCTGATCCCGTGCCGGGCCACGGCACGATATAAGAAAAGATACTGGGAGGATCCGATGACGCGTGGAAGGATTCTGGCGGGCGGTACGGCCCTGGTCTTGTTTGCGACTGGCACTTTTATCATGGCAAGCGGATCGGACGCCGGAGCGCAGGCGGCCAAGAAAGAGGCGCCGCTCGATATCAAGGGAGATGCCTCGGCGCGGCCCTGGAAGCGCTATACAGGCTGGCCTGCGCGCGACGAATCCAAGTGGAGTACGCTTGAGCATGTTTCTTCGCCGCCGGCACCGAAGGCGCCGCGCAAGCTTGCGGGTCCGATCACCGGCGATGCCGCCAAGGGTGCCCAGCTGGTTGCCGATCGCACGCGCGGAGGCTCGTGTCTGGCCTGTCATGTGATGGGACCGGCAGGGGGCGCCAATCTCCCCGGCAATGTCGGGCCCGATCTTTCCGAAATCGGCAATGCGGGCCGTGAAGACGAGTATCTGTTCAATTACATCTCCGACGCGCGTGTTTATAATCCCGAGACAGTGATGCCGCCCTGGGGCGGGCACGGCGTTTTCAACGATCAGGAAATCGGCGACATGGTTGCCTTCCTGAAAACGCTCAAGACCGCCGCGCCGTTCAAGACCGAGCTGGACAATCCGGAAAAACGTCCGGCGCCGGTCGAAAAGCGTGAAAATCTCGACCCGATCGAAAATCCTGGAATGTGGGCCGTCGACAAGGCCCAGGAGCTTTGGAAAGCCAAAAGCTCGGCCGGCTTTTCCTGCAACACCTGTCACAGCGACCCGAAGACCGCGTTCAAGAGTTGGGCGGCGTCGATGCCGAAATGGGAGCCGCGTCTGAACAAGGTGTTGGGCGTGGAGGAGTTCGTAACGCGCCACGCAAAAGCCACAACGGGTGCGGACTGGCTGATGGAGACCGACGAAAATCGCGCGATGTCGATCTATCTGCATTACCTCGCCAACGACACGCCGATTCACGTCGATACGACAAGCGCCGAGTTGAAAGCTGCGATCGAGCGCGGTAAGGCGCTCGCCGACCGCAAGCTCGGAGAATTGAACTTTGCCTGTACGGATTGTCACGGCAAATCGGCGAACCACTGGATACGCGGACAATGGCTGGGCGAGCCGAAAGGTCAGTACGATCACTTTCCAACCTGGCGAACCAGCTTGAATGCGATCTGGGATATCCGGCAGCGCTTCCAATGGTGCCAGGTCAATATCCGGGCCGACGAATTGCCTCCGGATGCCAAGGAATACGGCGATCTCGAACTGTATCTCGCAGCGCAGAACGAAGGCCAGAAGCTGAGCGTGCCTGGCATTCGGCACTGACACCGTTGGCTTCTGTCCGTGTTGTCTTTCGAGGTCTGCCAGCACCTCGGGATGACGGAATCGTCGTGGTGCCCTTATGATTACGCGACGCGAAATCCTTCACGTCGGCGTCGCCACTGCGGCACTCGCCGTCGGCGATAGCGGGTTCATGCGCGCCGTCGCGCAGCAGCGCCTGAACGAAGAGGCCTTACTTCGGTTCGATGCCATCGGCAATGTCACGTTGTTGCATGTTGCCGACATTCACGGCCAGCTCATGCCGGTCTATTTCCGCGAGCCTTCGGCCAATCTTGGCGTCGGTGACGCGCGCGGGAAGCCCCCGCATCTTACGGGCAAGAGTTTTCTCAAGCGCTTTGGCATTTCAGAGAAGTCGGCGTCAGCCTATGCGTTGACCGACCAGGATTTTGCCACGCTTGCGAAGTCCTATGGCCGCATCGGCGGGCTTGACCGGCTGGCCACGGTGGTGAAGCGCGTGCGCGGCGAACGCGGCCGCGACAAGGTTCTGTTGCTCGACGGCGGCGACACCTGGCAAGGATCTCTCGGCGCGAACCGCAGCAAAGGCCAGGACATGGCCGATTGCATGGCGTTGCTCGAACCCGACGCCATGACCGGCCATTGGGAATTCACCTTTGGTGAGGCCCGGGTGAAGGAGCTGATCAAGGGACTCAATTTTCCCTTCCTGGCGCTCAATATCCGCGACACCGAGTGGAATGAGCCGGCCTTCGAGCCGATGAAGATGTTCGAGAAGGGCGGTGTAAAGATCGCCGTGCTGGGACAGGCGTTTCCATACACGCCGGTCGCCAATCCGCGCTGGATGATACCGAAATGGTCCTTCGGCATTCGCGAGGAAGATGTGCGCGCGCAGGTGGAAAAAGCGCGCAAGGGCGGGGCGCAACTTATCGTGCTGCTCTCCCACAATGGATTTGACGTCGACCGCAAGCTCGCCTCTCGCGTCCCCGGCATTGACGTGATTCTCACAAGCCACACGCATGATGCGCTGCCGGAAACGATCAAGGTGGGCAGCACGCTGTTGGTGGCGTCAGGCAGTCACGGAAAATTTGTCTCACGGCTCGATCTCGATGTTCAGGGTGGCGGTGTAAAGGATTTCCGTTACAGGCTGATCCCGCTGTACGCCGATGTAATCAAGCCGGATGCGGCGATGTCTGCGGCGATTGCCAAGGCCCGCGCACCTTACGCCAAGGAGCTTGCGCGCGAAGTTGGGCGCACGGATTCGTTGCTTTATCGCCGCGGTAACTTCAATGGCACCTTTGACGATCTCATTTGTGCCGCGCTTCTGAAGGGACGTGACGCAGAAATTTCGCTCTCGCCCGGCTTCCGTTGGGGCACCAGCGTGCTGCCTGCCCAGCCGATAACCGTCGAAGACATCCACAACGCCACGGCGATCACCTATCCGCAAGTTTACCGCACCACGATGACCGGCGGGCGGTTGAAGGAGGTGCTTGAGGACGTTGCCGACAACCTGTTCAACCCCGATCCCTATTACCAGCAGGGCGGTGACATGGTCCGCTGTGGAGGCCTTGGCTATGCGATCGATGTTTCGCGGCCGATGGGACAACGCATCTCGGCCATGACACATCTGAAATCCGGCAAGGCCATTCAGCCCGAAAAAGAATACGTGGTCGCGGGTTGGGCGAGTGTGAACGAAGGTACGGAAGGTCCCCCGGTCTGGGATCTGGTCGAGCGTTATGTCGCCGCGGAAAAAACCGTACGGGTGAGGACCAACACAAGCGTGAAAATTTCCGGGATATAACAGCGCGTCCTATTACATTCACAAAAAAGAATGTGATATGAGCTTCCTTGCAAGCTGATCCTCCGGGAGGTGCCGATGACAGATCCACCTGACAAAAGCGCCACCCGCCGTCGCTTTCTGGCCGGTGCGGCCGGGCTTGCGGTCACGGGCACGAATGCCCGTGCTGAGAACCCCAAAAACCTTCCACCTAACGTCGCCGGTTGGACGCGCCAACTCGGCGAAGGGGTTGGCCTTCGCGCCTACGGCAATCCGTCAAAATACGAAAAGCAGGTTATGCGCCGGACCGTCCCCTGGCTGACGGCCACGCCAGAATCATCCGTGAGCTTTACTCCGTTGCACGAACTCGACGGCATCATCACCCCGAACGGACTGTGCTTCGAACGTCACCACGGAGGCATTGCCGAAATCGATCCCAATGACTACCGGCTCATGCTGCATGGGCTGATCGAAAGACCGCTGATTTTCACGCTCGACGAGCTCAAGCGCCTGCCGCGGGTCAACAAGATCTATTTTCTCGAATGCGCAGCCAATTCAGGCATGGAATGGCGGGGCGCCCAGCTCAATGGCTGCCAGTACACGCATGGCATGGTTCATTGCGTCCAATACACGGGCGTGTCGCTGAAAGTTCTGCTGGAGCAGGCCGGTCTCAAGGCGAACGCGAAATGGGTCATGGCTGAAGGCGGCGATGCGGCCGCGATGAACCGTTCGATCCCGCTTGCCAAAGCGCTCGACGATTGCATCGTCGCCTACCGCATGAATGGCGAGATGCTTCGGCCCGAGCAGGGCTATCCGGTGCGGCTGGTGGTGCCGGGCTGGGAAGGCAATGTCTGGGTGAAATGGCTGCGTCGCCTGAAAGTCGGCGATCAACCCTGGTTCACGCGCGAAGAAACGTCCAAGTACACCGATCTGCTGGAAAACGGCAAAGCACGTCAATTTACGTTCGTGATGGACGCCAAATCGGTCATTACATCGCCATCTCCGCAAGCGCCGGTAAAACAAAAAGGCTTCAACGTCATATCGGGTCTGGCGTGGTCCGGCCGCGGCAAGATCAAGCGCGTCGATATCTCGCTCGACGGCGGACGCAATTGGCGTACCGCACGCCTCGATGGGCCGGTGTTCGACAAAGCCTGCGTGCGTTTCTATTCAGAGTTCGAGTGGAAAGGCGACGAGCTTTTGCTGCAGTCGCGCGCCATGGATGACACTGGTTATGTGCAGCCGGGCAAGGATGCCTTGCGCAAGATCCGCGGCGTCAACTCGATCTACCACAACAACGGCATTCAGACCTGGGCCTTGAAGGCGGACGGGGAGGTCGAGAATGTCGAGGTTGGTTAGGCTCGCGCTGTTCGCCGCGCTGCTGTTTGCTGTTGACGTGTCGGTGCATGCGCAAACGAAAACGACTGTCCGCACTTATGGTATCGGCCATGTGGCCAACCCGGAGCAGATCGCCGGGTGGGATATCGACGTGCGGCCGGACGGGCAGGGTGCGCCACCGGGCCGCGGCTCCGTGAAAACCGGCGAAAAAGTTTATCTGGATAAATGCGCGGCCTGTCACGGCGAGTTCGGCGAAAGCGCCGGCCGGTGGCCGCAACTCGCGCAGGGCAAGGGTACGCTCGCCTCGCACGACCCCGTCAAGACCGTGGGATCGTATTTTCCGTATCTGTCGAGCGTGTTCGATTATATCCGCCGCTCGATGCCTTTCGGTGACGCACAATCGCTGGGCAATGACGAGCTTTACGCCGTCACGGCCTACGTGCTCAATCTCAACGACATTGTCGACGACAAATTCGTGCTGTCGAAGGAAACCTGGGGCCAGGTCAAGATGCCGAACCAAGGCGGGTTTCTTGACGACGATCGTGAAAAAACCGAGAAGGCCTTCTGGAATTCTAATCCCTGCATGAAGGATTGCCGCGGGCCGGTGAAAATCACGGGCCATGCGCAGGCCGTCGACGTCACGCCGGACGAGAAGACGCAAAAGCGCGGGGTGGAGTAGCGCCCCGGCGTCATTTCGCTTATGACATTCCGGCAATTTTAAAGTTCAGCCGGAATTCTCATGGTCAAACTTAATCTTTCCCTCGCCGTTGGCCCCTACGACCGCACGCGGGCACTGGTCGATGGCACCGTCCAGATCGACGGTGTGAAGCCGGCCTGCATGTCTCTTTCGCCTGAAGAAATCTTCTTCCGCGCATTCCGGCAGGCCGAATTCGACATCTGCGAACTTTCGCTGTCGAGCTTTACCGTCAAGACCGCGCAGGGAAACTGTCCCTATGTCGGTGTGCCGGCTTTCGTCTCGCGCGCTTTTCGGCATACCTCGATTTATGTGCGCACCGACCGCATCAAGAAACCGGCCGATCTCAAGGGAAAGAAAGTCGGCGTCCCGGAATATCAATTGACCGCAAATGTCTGGGCGCGCGCCATTTTGCAGGACGATCATGGCGTGAAGCCCTCCGATATTCACTGGATTCGCGGCGGTATAGAAGATGCCGATCGACCGGAAAAGATCAGCATCAAGCTTCCGCCGGATGTGAAGCTTGAGGACGCACCCAAGGGAAAATCGATTTCTGCGCTGCTCAAGGAAGGCGAGATCGACGGGTTCATCGCGCCGCGCCCACCGTCTTTGCCAAAGGATACGCCCAATGTCGGCTGGCTGTTTCCTGATCCGGTGGTGGCGGCAAAGGACTATTTCAAGCGCACCGGCATTTTCCCGATCATGCATCTCGTCGGTGTCCGGCGCACGCTTGCAGACAAGCACCCGTGGCTTCCTGGGGCGGTGTTCAAGGCTTTCGAGCAGGCAAAGAAAGTGGCGTTCGATCAGTTGAGCGATACGTCAGCCACGAAGGTGACGCTGCCGTTTGTCGAAGAGCGTCTGATGGAGGCGCGCGCTTTGATGGGTGACGATTTCTGGTCGTACGGCATCGCGCCCAACCGAAAAACCTTGGAAAGTTTTCTGCGCCATCACCATTCCCAGGGCCTGTCGTCGCGGCCGGTTACGGTGGAGGAAATGTTTCACCCCGGCACCCACGAATTGTTCAAGCTTTAGGTTTTGCAATGGCCACAATACGCATCATGAGCGGCGGCGCGCCGAAGGAAATTTTTCTGCAGCTGACGCCGCAGTTCGAACGAAAATCAGGCCACAAGGTCGAATTCGTGTTCGCCGTGATGTCGGCGCTGCGCGACAAGATCGCTGGTGGCGAAAAGGCCGACGTTTTGGTCATGCCGACCAATATCCTCGACGACTACCAAAAGACCGGAATCGTGCAGGCGCGTGCCCGCGCCATTCTGGGGCTGGTCAGCATCAATGCGGTCGTTCGCACGGGAGCACCCAAACCGGATCTTTCGACGCCGGACAGCCTAAAGCAGGCGATCCTCAAGAGCCGGGCGATCACGCACGCGACGCCCGGAGCAACACCCAGCGGCACCCATATGGGTAAGTTGATCGAGCAGATGGGCATTGCCGCCGCGATGAAAGACAAGATCATCCACCGGCCGGCGCTGGAGGGCGGCGTGCAGTTGGTCGCGAGCGGTGAGGCCGAGATCGGCTTTTACCCCAAGAGTGAAGTGATCAATACCGATGGCCTGGCTGTCGTAGGGCCGCTCCCGGCTGCGATTCAACTGACCACCATCTATGGCGCTGCCGTGACTGCGGCGAGCGTAGCGCCGGACGCAGCTGGCGGCTTCATTTCATTCATGACGGATCGGGCACATCGCGCCGAATGGACGCACGCAGGTTTTGATCCACCGCCCTAATTTTTGGACGGCTTGAGCCTTACGTGGATATTCTTCTCCTGCGTGAAGGCGAGCATTTCCTCGAAACATTCTTCGCGCCCCAGCCCCGACTGCTTGAAGCCGCCGAACGGCGCGCCGAGAAAATGCTTGCTCACTTCGTTGATCCACACATAGCCGGCCTGGACGGTTAACGCCGTGCGGTGCGCGGTCGAAAGATCGTTGGTCCAGATCGAAGCCGTGAGGCCATATTCGACCGCGTTCACGGTCTCAAGCATCTTGGCTTCGTCACGCCACTTGAACACGCCAAGCACCGGGCCGAATATTTCCTCACGCGCGATCCTGTTCTTTTCGGTGACGGCAAACACCGTCGGCTCGATAAAAAAGCCGCCCTTGAGAGCCGGATCGGCCGGCGGCCCGCCGCCCGTCAGCAGTTCGGCGCCTTCGCTCTTGGCGGAATCGATCAGGTTCATCACGCGATCGAATTGTTGCTTGGAAACGATGGCGCCCATGGTGGTCGCCGGGTCGGTGGGAATACCGGGCTTGTAATATTTGATCTTCTCCTTCACCCGGGCGACGACCGCATCGTAAATCGCCTCGTGGATGAATGCCCGGCTGGTTGATCCGCACGATTGCCCGCACCAGGTGAAATTCATTCCGCCAATGACGGCCCCGGCCACTTCGTCCGGATCGGCGTCATCATATGCGATGAGGGCGTTCTTGCCGCCAAGTTCCAGCATCGTGCGCTTGACCGTATCCGAGGCGGCCTTCATCACCGCACGCCCGGTCGGCACGCTGCCGATCAGCGCGATCATGGCGACGTCCGGATGGCTCGCCAGCCGTTGTCCGGCCTCGCGTCCGCCCGGGACGACGTTGAATGCGCCCGCCGGCAGCAGGCCGCCGATCAGTTCGGCGAGCCGCAATGAGGATAGGGGCGCCTGTTCGGGTGGCTTCACGACCACGGTGTTGCCGGCCGCGAGTGGCGCAGCGGATTTGCCGGCGCAGAACATGAATGGATGGTTGAACGGGATGATGCGGCCAACGACGCCCACTGGCTCGCGCACCGAGAAGTTGACGACATCCGGGCCCATCGGGATCGATGCGCCCTTCATCTCGGTGACAAAGCCGGCGAAGAACTCCATTTGCGCAGCCGCGATCATGGCATCGCTGACCATTTCCTTGACCGGATTGCCGCAGTCGGCAGCATCGATCATGGCAAGCTCGTTTGCATTCTGGCGGAGAATTTCTGCGATCCGCCGCAGGATTTTCGCGCGCTCGAGCGGCAAGACACGCCGCCATTCCTTGAATGCGGTTTTCGCTGCAGCAACCGCGCCATCAATGTCGTCCGCCCCCGAGTCGGCGACCTTGCCGAGCGATTGCCCGGTGCCCGGGCTGATCGTATCGACATAGCGTCCGGCCTTGGGCTCGTGCCACGAACCTCCGTAATAGGCGCCGCGATTTTTAGGCAGCACGATGGCTTGAGCGGTTGCGGCCTTCGGTGAGACGGCAGTCGTCATGTCTGGTTCCGGTTGTGATGCATCACTTGCGCGGTGAAATCTGTACGAGATCGGCGACCTGTTCCTTTGTCAGCGGCGCAGGAATGAACTTCAGGTTCACCGCTTCCGGAATGAGCGACTCGAGGCCGTGGATTTCATCAGGATTGACCAGGCTCTTCGGGAAGAATTCGTCGCGTACGCGCTTGGCCATCGGTTCGGGGACTTTCGCAAACTCGGCGTAGTCCTTTATGACCTGCGGATTTGACGAATACATATAGTCAATGCTTTCGCGGTAGGCCTTCATAAAGCGTTCGATGACGTCCTTGCGGTTCTTCAGGACATCTGCGTTGGCGACCAGAACGCGGATGGTTTGTCCGCGCACCAGCGTGGCGTCGGTCGCGCGCGCCACCAGGTGGATCTTGCCTTCTTCCATTTCCTTGAGGCCGAAGGGCGGCGAGGCCCAGCCGACGTCGACCTGGTCGGTCATAACGGCGGTCAGCGTTGCGCTTGGGTTGCCAGTCGGTTGCGGCTTGGCGGTCAACTTGAATTCATCGATGAAGGCGCGCACCACGCTGTTGGTCGAGGAGCCATTGGTCGAAAAGGCGATGGTGTGACCGTTGGTGTCCTTGAGCGTCTTGATGGCCGGATTTTTGGAGTACCAGTAGTCGGCCGCGCCGGTTGCCTGCGCGCCGATGATGCGCACCGGTGCGCCTTTGGCATAGGCCGCCATGGCTCCGAGCGTGCCGACGGCGAGGCCGAAATCGACGCTACCGCTAATAACCGGCTGCAAGGTCTCGCCGCTGCCGGACGTGTAGATCATCTCGAGCTGCAGGCCGTGTTTCTTGAAGATACCGGCCTTGTCGCCCAGGTGGGTAATCGCGGTGTCCCAGTTGCCGCGCTGGCCGATCGTCATCTTCACCAGATCGTCGGCTGATGCCGGCGCGAGGTGAGACATTGCCGCAAACGTTGCGGCGGCTATTGCAAAAGTGCGCGTGAGCTTCATGGATACCGCCCCTCTCTATTCCTCTAGGTCCTCTTGATCGTGTCGAGGCCACCGAGCTTGCCGATCAGCGCATTGGCGCCGATCGCCAGAACGAACAGGACGAGCAGCATTGCATACATGCCCGGCATGTCGAAGACGCTGTAAGTCTGGATGATCAGGAATCCGATGCCCTTGTTCGACAGTTTGGTTTCCGCAAGCAATGTCCCGATCAGCGCAAAACCAAAGCCCAGCCGCACCCCATTGATGATCGGGTGGCGCATGGCCGGCAGATAGATCTTCATCACCATCTGCCAGGTGGTCGCGCGGAAGCTGCGCCCGACACGGATCAGCACCTTGTCGATTTGCCGCATGCCGGCGGCGACATTGAGGGCCACAGGGAAAAAGCAGGATACCGTTCCGAGCGCCACTTTGGACTCCGGCCCCACGCCGAACCACATGATCATGATCGGGAAGAAAATGATTTTTGGCGTCGGCCCCAGATAATAGAGATAGGGCTCAAATGCCTTGGCGAGGAAGCGATTGCCGCCGATCAGAAGGCCGACCGCTAATCCCGCGAAGCCGCCGATTGCCAGTGCTGCGCCGATTTCGGCGGCGGTAACGCCGAGATTGAAATAGTAATTGCGATCAGTGAGCAATGCGGCCACGGCGCGGCCTATGGAAAGCAGGGAGGGCACGACGTCGCGGTAGAGCCAGCCGGAATGCGCGAGAAACTCCCACGCCGCCAGAATCGTCAGAATGATAGCCACGCGCAAAAGCGTCACCGGACTTATTGCCGGAGCGGCAACCGCCGCCTGCCTCAGTCGACCGGTCTCAGCCTTCGAAACTGCGGGTGTTATCTCACTCTTACTCATACTATAGAGCCCGGAAAACCAAGCATTTCGCCTGGTCCATATCGTTGCTGATGCTGTTCCGTACTATGCCGATTTAGGCTGTTCGGTGCAAAATTGTAGCAGGTCTGTCCTGGCTAGACCGGCGTCAATAGAGACAGGTTGATGCTATACTCCCCGGCATGTGGGTAAGGGCTGCCTTGTCGGTATTTGTCTTGGCGCTGGTGATGATCTGGGTTGCTGCTGTCTATGTCGTTTTTTGGCACCCGCCATTGGTACTCCCTCGTTGGCTCGCTGGATGGCTGTTCTGACGTAATTCAATTCAGGAGAGCGGAAGGACAGCAGCAATGGCAAATCAGCCTTTCCAAACTTCATTGAACAATTCTCCCGGGCAGCCGGGCACCACTTTCATTTTCTCAATCAATGTTCCTGCCGGAAAAACACTCGCAATCACGAGCGCCTCAGTTCAGATAAGCGTACCTCCCGGACAGCATGTCCGGGCCCTTCTCGGTGCCAATGGTCCGCCCGGCGTAACTGCTGGTACGCAGTACTTCGTGTTAACCTCGCAGGGAACCTTCGCCGGCGTCGACATCTTCACCGCCAACCACTCGATGCTGCTGTGGGCAGGTAGCGGGGGTGCAAGCTTCACCCTCGTACGGTCCAGCACGACAGGTCTGATGAAGGCCGAGGTGGCGGCCGTGGGATACTTCGAAGGTTAGAAGGTTTCGGATCCGTTTCCGGCACGCTTCGCCCATTGTCAGGTGAGCAGGAAATTGCGGGCACGCTTGGTCGGGTCACGGTGCGCTAGTCGACCGGTCTCAGCCATCGCTCAGCCTTTTCCAACGACATGAAGAAGAGCACGCTCACCAGGATCACGAAGCAGATTGCCGCGTAGGTGCCGGCAAGGTCGTAACGTTCGGCAAGATCGTTGATCAGCTGCCCGAGACCACCGAAGTTGATGAGAAATTCGGTGCCGACAATATTGATCAGGGCAAAGATCAGCCCCAGCCGGACGCCCACGAAGATGGTCGGCAGCGCGGCGGGAAAAAGGATTTTCCAGAACTGTTGTGTCGCCGTGAGGTTGAAGCTGCGGCCCACATTCACGAGCACCTTGCGAGTGCCGGATATGCCCTCGATCGTCTTGAGGATCACGGGCGGCAACGCGGAGAAAAACCCCATCATGATGATGGTCCAGGCGTTGCGGCCGAAGATCACCATGAACAGCGGATAAGTCAGCACCAGCGGTGCCGAGGCAAAGGCTGCAACCCATGTTTCGCAGGCCCGTTGCAGCAGACTGAATCGCTGCATCAGGACGCCGATGGCGATGCCGCATATGGTGATCATGACGCCGGCGACAAGACACTCGCCCGCGGTGAAGAAGAACCGGTGGACGATATTTTCTTCCAGAAATAGACGCCCGAAGCTCATGATGATTTCGGAAGGGGCGGGAATGATGAAACGGTTGAGCAATCCGGCGCGGATAAGGGCTTCGACGATCACTACAAAGACGACAAATGAGCCAAGGCCCACGATCTGAGGCGCGTAGTCACGATTTCGGCCTGCGAGGGGCGAAACCAGGGTCATGTCGTGCGCTCCGGATGCCCAAGCGCGTGCTTTTCCTCGTCCCGCATGCCGCGATTTGCTTCTTCGCGCAAATCGCTCCAGATCTGCGCGACATAGCGGCCGAACTCCTCACTGCTCACAATCTCGGACGAGCGTGGGCGCGTTAAATCGATGTCGACGATGCGTTTAATTTTGCCGGGACGATAGGTCATCACCAGGATGCGGTCGGACATCTGAACCGCCTCCGTGATGTTGTGGGTGATGAGCAATGTCGTTTGCTTCAGCTGCTGCTGGATCTGCAGCACCTTGTCTCCGAGCAGCAGCCGCGTCTGTTCGTCGAGCGCCGCGAATGGTTCGTCCATCAGCAAAATCTTCGGTTCCGAGGCAAGCGTTCGGGCGAGCGATACCCGCTGGCGCATGCCGCCCGATAGCTCGCCTGGGTAACGATTTTCAAAGCCGTCGAGGCCGACCATCTTGATGAAATGACGCGCGCGTTCGATCCGCTTGGTCTTCGGCATTCCGATAAGTTCGAGCGGGAACGCAACGTTGTCTGTGACGGTACGCCAGGGAAAGGTCGACTCTTCCTGGAACACCATGCCGATCGATTTGTGGGGACCGGCAATCGTTTCACCTCCGACACTGACGACGCCCTGATGGTTGCCGAGAAGGCCGCCGATCACATTGAACAGCGTGGACTTGCCGCAGCCGGATGGCCCGATGACCGACAGGAATTCGCCCGGCCTGACCTTGAAGGACACGTTGTCGACGGCCGTGATCGGCCCTTCGGGCGTATCGAATTGGACGACGATATCGTCCGCCACCAGAATGGCATCCTTGGAGTTTGTGGTGGCCGGCATCGGAGAATTAATCGCTCGTTCGGGTCATGACTGCAGTCACCGGAGCAGTGTAGCCCGGTTCGACCCGAACATCGACGACGGCAATAGCGCCCGCCTCGACGGCGGCAATAGCTTTCTCGAACACGGATGCGAGATCGGCGATGCCGGTGACGGGTCCGAACCCTTGCGCGCCTTGCGCGCGCGCCATGCCGGCGAGATCAATGTCGGGCTCCGAGATACGCTGGCCGACCCAGCGGTTTTCAACCGGCCGGTTGCGCATCCGCGCCACGCGTTCCTGGTGCAACTCGTCGTTGAAGAATGAGCGGTTGTTGGCCACGACAATCAGCAGCGGGATGCGGTAATGCGCCGCAGTCCACAGCGCCGTGACCCCCATCAGGAAGTCACCATCGCCGCACACCGCAACGGGCAGCCGTCCGGTGCCTTTGAGCGCCAGTGCGGCGCCGACCGAAATGCCGGGGCCGCCACCGACGCCGCCGCCGCCGTCACCGCCGAGGAAATCGAGCGGATGACGGAACGGCCAGGCCGCGCCGTTCCACGACAGCGAGACATGGGTGAGGGTTGTCGGCCGATCGCCGACCGCGCGACGCAGCGCATCGGCGAGATGATCGACGGTGAGCTTGTCGCCGGTTGGCTTGAATGGCTCCGTCTTGGCTGACACCAGATGTGGCTTGCCGGGTCCGAGCGCCGCGAGCAGTGCTGGCACCGCAACGTCAGGCTCGCAATCGATCATGACATCGACGGGCGGCAGGCCCTGATAGTCCATGCTCCAGCCATTGTGCAGGCGATGATCGACCGAAATCTGCACAAACTTTGCGGCGACATTGCCCCCGGTACTTTTGAGCGTGCCCGCGACGTCGACCCAGTCGAGACTGAGAATGACATCGGCGCCGCGAATCGCTTGGGCTGCCTCTGATGAAAGCACCGTTCCACCCGGCGCGCCTGCGTGCAGCGCGTGATCGGTGGGGAAAGACGCGCCGATCTTCAAATCGGTCACGACGCGCGCATTGAGCCGTTCCGCCAACGCGACCCGTGCTTTCCACGCGTGGACGCTGCGCGAGACGCGACCGGCGAGGATCACCGGGGTCTTGGCGTTACGAAGCAGATCGGCTGCCTGTTTGACGAAGTCCGGGGGCGCGGCGCTTTCAACCGCCGGCATGAATCGTTTGGCGTCGATCGGCGCGACCGGTTCTGCAAGTTTGCTCTCCTGCATTTCCGCATCGAGATTGACGTAAGTCGGGCCACGCGGCGCAGTGTTGGCGATCCAGTTTGCGCGCAGAACGGCTTCGCGGGCAGCCGTCGGGGAGGCGGGTTGGTCGTCCCACTTGGTATAGCCGCGCACCAGCGCGCCTTGATCGCGTGCGGTGTGGATCCAGTCGATCCAGGGCCGTCGCTTGACGGCGTCGACCGGGCCGGTGGCGCCCAGGATCACCATCGGCATGCGGTCGCACCACGCATTGAAGATCGCCATGGTGGCGTGCATGAGGCCGACATTCGAATGCACCGCCGCTGCCATCGACTTGCCGGTGACCTTGGCATAGCCGTGGGCGATTGCGACCGCGCTTTCCTCGTGCAGGCAGAGCAGCATTTGCGGCCGTTCATTGCCCAAATAATTCACGAGACTGTCGTGGAAGCCGCGATAGCTCGCGCCGGGATTGAGCGCGATATAGGGAATGTCGGTGGCGCGCAGCGCATCGGCAACCACATCGCTGCCGAAGCCGGCCGCGTTGACGCCTGCTGGAACCGGCCGGTCGAGTGCCGACAAGCCTTCGGTGCCCGCAGAACGTGTTTTTGCGCCGTCGCTTCGATTGCTCGCCAAGTACGGACCCCGCCATTTGCCGCCTCAAGGGGCGGATGAGCGGCATCCAACCGGATTACTGGCCCTGACGCAATCGGGCGAGGACTTTCAGGCCGGCATAGCCATCGGCTGGGTCCATACCGACCTTTTTCTGGAAGGCAAGGATGGCCTTGATCGTGTCACTGCCGGTGCGTCCATCGACGCCATCGGTCTTGAAGCCATGCTCGTTCAGGCGTCGCTGAATCTCCTTGACCTCATCGATGGTCGGAACGCGCTCGCCGCCCGGGAACTGATGGTGAAAAGGCGGATCGCCACGGATGAGATCACCGAGATGGCACAGGGCCAGCGTGTAGCTCGTCGATGGATTGTAAGAATGGACGGCGCGAAAATTTTGCCCGATCAAAAAAGCCGGTCCGCCGGCAACCGGCTGCCAGAGCTTGACCTGGTCATTCGGCCGCGCGAAGGCGGCGCCGTCGGCGCGCCGGATGCCGAGTCCGTGCCATTTGGCATAGGACCGCATGGTGCGATTGTTGGCGAGCTTTCCATGTGCTGGCTCGAGAGCGACCTCGCATCCCCATGCTTCACCGCGCCGGTAATTGCCGCGTTCGACCAGATAACGCGCCGTCCCGGCAAATGAATCGTCCGGTTTGCCAAAGGGCGAGGCGCGGCCATCGTGATCATAGTCCACGCCCATATGCAGCCAGACCTCCGGCATCCATTGGGTGTGGCCCATCGCGCCCGCCCAGGAACCGATCATGTCGGATGGCTGCGCCCAGCCGCGATCGACGATCGTGAGCGCATTGAGCAATTCGGCTTCCCAATAGCGCCGCCGGCGCGGTTCGCCCCAGGCGAGCGCGGCCAAAGCAGGGATGATCGGCCGCATGTACTTCGGATTGGTCACCACATCGCCGTACGATGATTCCATCCCCCACAAACCAAGGACAATGTAGCGGTCGACGCCATAGTCCTTCTCAATCCGGGCAAGCAGACCTGCGTTTTCCTTTGCGCGCTGCTTTCCGGTGATCACGCGCCAGTCGGAGCAGCGTCTGTTGATGTATTGCCACATCAATTCGGTGAACTCGGGCTGCGCACTGTTCTGCGCGACTACCGTGCTGTCAGGCGTCACCGCGCCCATCACACGGTCGTAAGTCTGTTCCGAGATGCCACGCTCGATCGCGCGCGCGCGAAATCCGGCCACCCAACGCGAAAAAGCGGGTGACTGCTCTGCGCCGGCAGGGGGGTTAAAAACAGCACTTGCTGCAGCGCCGGCGACAAAAGCGCGCCGGGTCACGACATAAAATGGTGCAGCCTGACCCGACATGCGCACTGGTACTAACTCGGGTTATGCCGGCCGCGCTTTCGCACGTGCCGGCGTTTCTTTTGCGGTTTCTCGACGTTCTTGTGCGGCTTCGCGCGTATGGCCGCTGACTCGTCCGTCTGTGTCGTCGTCTCGTGTGCCGTGGTGATCGGTTCCGAATGCTGGATCACGGGTGGAATTCCCACCACCGCGGGCGCCGGATCGCCATCCTTGATCTCGGTGCCGCGTGCGCCAATCAATCGCTCATAAGCCGCAACCAGCGTCATATAGGGATTGACGAAGACCCACCCCAGCCTGGTCGGCACCTGCATGTCAAAATGCAGGTGATAGGTCGTCCCACGCTCGCGATTGTTGTAGTTGCCGACTGTGCCCAGCCGATCGCCTTCATGCACCAGTTTGCCGCTAAGGATTCCGTCAGCGTCGAGCTGGTTGGGATTCATATGCATGTAACGCACGCGCGCGTGCGTGCTCGCGCTGTTGATGAAGAGATAGACGGCCTCCTGCTTGGGCGCGCGCAGGATGAAGCCATCATGCGCTGCGACCACCTCATGTTGATAGGGCTGGCAGCGATCCGCGCCATCATTGAACAGCGTGCACGAGCCTGGCCGGATATCCTGTCCCTGATGACCTTCGCCGCCGGGACACTGGCCCACGAAGTAATGGCGGTGCTCGCAGAAATTATCGCGCCAGGGATAAGAATAGTTGGCGGGGGCGGCCTCGTTGAACACCAACGGTCGTCCGTTGACGTTGCATGAATAAGATTGATTTTTTCTGCGCGGACTGCGCATTGAACGACCGGTGAAATCGCAATCGCCCCAGTTGTTGAACGACTGTGAATTGGCGAAAGCCGGCGCCTCTTTGATCGGGAACCGCAGCCGCGCATAAACCGTGTAGTCGGCGTAGCCGCCAATGTCCTTCTTCAGCCCGGTATCCGGAATGAGCGACCCCGGAGTGAAATAGGTGAAGTCTCTGGAATCGTCTTTCGGTCGATCCAGCGACACCCCCGCGACAGTGGCCTGTGTCGATGGTGTTCCGCCGACGAGCTTGAGCGCGCGCAGGAAACGATCCATCACGCGGTCGGCTTGTTTGCAGGTCAGGAGTTTCGCCCGCGGCCTGGTGTCGCGACAGTAGATCGCCGCAACATAGGTCGCGCCGTAGCGTTCGAAACTGTAGCGAATATAAGACTCGTGCAGATAGCGGCGGATGCCCGGAAAATCGTCTTGTAACGTTTTTACCAATTCGCCGTCGGGAAGGGCGGGACCGTCGAGCTGGTACAACATGCCGAGGCCGGAAAACAATACGTAGACCGGCTCAGCGTAACGGATTTCGGAAAGTTCGCTGATATCCGACAACTTGAGCGCAAACGCCGCGTCATAGCCGGCGGGTCCGGTCAAAAAGAATTTTGTCGCCTGAAATCCCGATCGCATGAATTGATCGGCACGCTGGACCATTTTATCCGCGGACTCGCTTGGATTGGCGGCAAGCTCTTTTGAAAATCCGTCGGCGTCAAAGGGCAGAAGAACCGGCACGGTGCTGTTGGCGATGCCCGGGAAGCCCATTTCGGCGGTGACATTGAGTTTGGCGAAGACCTCGGCTGGCGTGCCGGATGCGCGTTCGGCGAGACCCGCCGCCGCCGCATCCCAATTGATCTTGGCGATGGAAACGCGCGGCTCCTTCATCTCCTCCGCTGGCGCCAGACCAGTGGTGATGAAGAATGCAAGACCGACGAGTGCGGCACGTTTCAAACCTGGCTTCCTCTTCTGCCCCGTCAGCCAAAGGGTCCACAGCTTGATTCGCGAAGTTAAAGGCATCGAACTGTGGCATACAAGGGTCGTGTCCCGGGGTAGGGTGCGGCGCTGCGTCCATGCGGAACGGCGCAATATGGCCGGAGTTCAGGAAAGATGACGGTGCGTGAAACAAACCTGACCGCCGGCGCGAGTGCCGATCGGGAGCCGGAGATCATCGAAAGCGGGGGGACAGCCCGCCTGCACCTGACGCTCGCCACCACCGATTACGATCATGTCCGCGACCTGGTGAACGGCGTGGTACGGCCGGAAGGAATGGTGCTCACCGCCTTCGTGCTTCCGGTCGAGGAGGTTTTTTACAGGTTTATTAAAAACCGGGAATGGGACGTCTCGGAAATGTCCTTCGGCAAGTTCATTGGCTTTGCCTCGCAGGGCAACTCGCCGTTCGTCGGCATTCCCGTCTTTCCCTCGCGCGTGTTCCGCCATTCGGCGTTCTATGTACGGACTGATCGCAGCATTGCGCACCCGAAGGAGCTGGAAGGCAAACGCGTGGGTATTCCCGAATGGGCACAGACTGCCGGGATCTATGCGCGCGGGTTTCTCTCAGAAACGGCCGGCGTCGACTTGCGTAAAATTCAATGGGTCCAGGCCGGCATGAACGAGGCCGGCCGCGAGGAGAAAGTCGAATTCAAATTGCCGGACGGAATTCAATATCAGCAGCGGCGCGATACCAGCGTTTCGGCGATGCTTTTGTCAGGCGAGGTCGACGCGGCCATTTCGGCGCGCGTGCCGGATGCCTTCGAAAAAGGCGGTGGCAAGATCGCGCGCCTCTATCCCGAATATCGCGCCGAGGAGATGCGCTACCACGAAGCGACCGGAATTTATCCGATCATGCATGTGATTGCGATGCGGCGTGCCGTGTTCGAACGCTATCCGTGGATGGCGATGAATCTGTTGAAGGCGTTCGACGAGGCCAAGCGGCGGAGCCTTGAGCGCATCCAGGACCTGACGGCCTCACGCATTCCGGTGCCGTGGGCGGCGTCGATTGCTGGCGAATTGAGCGAAAATTTCGGCGCCGATCCGTTTCCCTACGGATTGGAGGAAAACCGCAAGACGTTGGACGCGTTCTGCCGCTTCGCCCACGCACAAGGCGTCACGGCAAAGAAGCTCACGCCCGACGATCTCTTTCCAAAGGAAGTGCGCGCGAGCGTACGCGTCTGACGGCGTTTCAGTCCTTCGCCCGCTCGACGTAAGAGCCATCGGTGGTGTTGACCACCACGCGCGTGCCGACAACAATGTGTGTCGGCACCATCGTCCGCACCCCGTTTGACAACATCGCCGGCTTGAACGAGCCGGACGCGGTCTGGCCCTTGACCACCGGTTCGGTGTCGGTGATTTCCAGGGTTATTTTTTGCGGGATTTCCATGGAAACCGGGATGCCCTCGTGCATCGCAAGATTCACCACCATGCCCTCCTGCAGGTATTTTGCGTAGTCGGCGATGACATCGGCCGGCACCTGGACCTGGTCGAAAGTTTCCTGGTTCATGAAGTGAAAGCCATCGCCGTCCTGATAAAGGAAGCTGAATTCATGGTCTTCGACGTGGGCGCGCTCGACCTGGTCCGTGGTTTTGTAGCGCTGTGAGGTCTTCACGCCATCCGAAATCCGGCGCATATCGACCTGGGTGGTCGGCGTGCCCTTGCCGGGATGAAAATTTTCTGCGGTGAGAACGACATACAGCCTACCGTCGAGATCGACGATATTGCCTTTGCGGAGCGACGAAGCGATGACCTTCACGACAGGAATCCTTGACTTAATTGCGATGGGGGGTCGTTTCGGGGCGCACCATAGCGATCTTCTCGCCCGATGCCAGCTTTTCTCGCTGGCTGGCCCGGTGAGATAAACGTGCCGAAGGCCCCGCAATTCTGGAGCGCTGGCGCTCATGCTGCCCGCCGGCCCAATCTGCTTGCGCGCAACCGCATCGCAGCCGCTTTGCGGGCATGGTTCGCGGACCGGGAATTTGTGGAAGTCGAGACAGCGGCGCTGCAAATCTCGCCCGGGAACGAGACCCATTTGCATGCTTTCGCCACCGACCTGATCGGGTCGGATGGAAAGCGGCAGACCTTGTTTCTGCGGACCTCGCCGGAATTCGCATGCAAAAAACTGCTGACGGCAGGCGAGCGCCGCATTGTCGATTTCGCGCGTGTCTTCCGTAACCGCGAGCGCGGCGCGCTGCATCACCCGGAATTCACGATGCTGGAATGGTATCGGGCCAATGAAAGTTATGAAGTTCTGATGGACGATTGCGCCGCAGTCCTGGCGGAGACGGCACGCGCGGCCGGCACCAGGGAATTCCGGTTCAGGGACAAGACCGTGGATGCCTTTGCGCCGCCAGAACGGCTGACGGTGGCGGGGGCTTTTACGCGCCACGCAAAAATCGATTTGCTCGGAACAGTGAGCCGCGGAAAAGGGGATAGGGCAGCACTCGCAGCTGCGGCAAAAAAGGCGGGTATTGTGATCGCCGACGACGATAGCTGGGGCGATATCTTCAGCCGTATTCTGGCCGAGCGCATCGATCCGCACCTGGGGCTTGGCCGGGCGACTATTTTATACGAGTACCCGCTGCCAATGGCCGCACTGGCGCGGCCGAAGCCGGGGAGTGACACGGTCGCCGAGCGGTTCGAGCTTTATGTCTGCGGGGTGGAACTTGCCAACGCCTTTGGCGAGTTGACGGACACGGTCGAACAGCGCACGCGTTTCGAAGCTGCGATGGCGGAAAAACAACGCATCCACGGCGAGCGCTATCCCGTGGATGAGGATTTTATCGACGCCTTGGGACAGATGCCGCAGGCCAGCGGCATTGCTCTTGGGTTCGACCGGCTGGTGATGCTGGCGACCGGGGCAGACCGTATCGACCAGGTGATCTGGACACCTGTTGTCGAACCGTAAGCGAAGAAGAGGACCATAAAATGACGACGTTACGCACCCCGGCACAGCTCTGTGAAAAGGGCCTGGCGCCACAGGAGGAGCGGATCGCGCTTGAAGCGGTCGCCGATCGCTATGCGGTGGCCCTGCCGGATGCATTGGTGCAATTGATCGATCGGACCGATCCGCATGATCCGATCGCGCGTCAGATCGTTCCCCATCGGGATGAATTGATTCACGGTGCGGACGAGATCAGCGACCCGATAGGAGACGATGCCCATAGCCCGGTCGACGGTATCGTTCACCGCTATCCCGATCGTGTGCTGCTCAAGCTCACCCATATTTGCGCGGTCTATTGTCGCTTTTGTTTTCGCCGCGAGACGGTTGGTCCGGGCAAACCGGCTGCGCTATCGGCAGAGGCGCTGGCTGGCGCGCTAAATTATATCCGGACGCATCCGGACATATGGGAAGTGATCCTCACCGGCGGCGACCCACTGGTTTTGTCGCCGCGGCGGCTGCGGCCGGTTATGAAGGCTCTTGCAGATATCGATCACGTCAAGGTCGTGCGAATTCACACGCGCGTGCCGGTGGCCGATCCTGCGCGCATCACACCCGAACTCGTCCGGGCGATGAAGATCAGGCGTAAGCCGACCTACGTGGCCGTGCACATCAATCATCCACGCGAGTTGACCGCGGACGCGCGCGCGGCCTGTGCGCGCATGGCAGATGCCGGCTTTCCGCTGCTGTCGCAAACGGTGCTGCTCGCCGGCATCAATGACTCGCCCGATGTCATGGGCGAGCTGATGCGCACGTTGGTCGAGTGCCGGATCAAGCCCTACTACCTGCACCATGGCGACCTGGCGCCGGGCACCAGCCATCTGCGCACCGACATCGCGTGCGGCCAGCAACTGATGCGCGAGCTGCGCGGGCGCTTGTCAGGCGTCTGCCAACCGACTTACGTGCTGGATATTCCCGGCGGACACGGCAAATCGCCGATTGGCCCAAACTACATCGACTGCGGTTCAGACGGCGGGAGAGATGTGGTGGTGGAAGATTTCAAAGGGCAGCGGCACAGATATCCGCCGCGCGATCCTAGTGCCTGATCCACAACAGATCGAGCAGCGCCGCAGCGACTGCAAGCGTCGCAAAGCCGATGAACACAACCGCGATCACCGCGTGCCAGACGAAGGCCACGTCGCGTCGAAGCGCTGACACCACGTTTTTACTGTTGATCATCGTCCGACGCTCCTCTGTGAGAGAGCCCGCCACAGGACAAGCGAACTGTATACTCCCTAGGAATCATCCGGCCCATAACTTGTCTGTTAAAAAGCGCGTGATCAGCGTGGCAACTTCGCATGGCAGCTATGTAGGGCACTCTGCCTCCGGCTACCTTTGGAGACTATGCCCAAAAGCTATCGGCGGAGATTTGGTCATCGCCACCCAGCGGGCCCTGAGCGGGCCGCGTGAAATAGCCGGTATTGATGATGAGCTTGGCAGGTTGAGCTTGGCCCTAAGGGCACTATCGGCCGTTGGGGTAGGTCCCTAGTATTGACCCATCATCGTCTTCGTTTGAGGGGCAGATACGACACGATGTCCAGTTCGCAGCAAAACCTGGCCGACGATCGGTCGCACAAGCGACGAATGGAAATTTACGCGTTTCTTATTCTTACCGTCGTGGTCATGCCGGCTGTGGCGGTCGCCACTGTCGGCACCTGGGGTCTGACCGTGTGGATCTATCAGGCGATCAACGGTCCACCGGGTCCACCGTCCAAATCAGGGTAGACGCCTATGCGTGATGTCGATCGCCGCACCTTCATCAACGGCCGTTGGTCGGAACGAGCGCGCGGTGGCAGGCCTGATTCGGTGGAAATCGCCAGTATCCTGGTTCAGGCACGTCCCGAACGCCTCGACGCAGCGGCGGCCGCGATCGAGGCGCTTCCTGGCGCGCAAATCTACAGCCGCGATCCAAAGGGCAAACTTGTCGTGGTGATCGAAGCGTCGGACACCGGTTCGATCGGTACCTCGCTCAATACCATTTCATCGATGCCTGATGTGCTGACCGCGGCGCTCGTATTCCAGGGAACTGACGAAGGATGAAATCGACAACGATAAAAAATTCAACGAAAGCTATGACAGGCAGGAGACGACCATATGGGTCAAAAGCGCGTAGACCGCCGTGAATTCCTGAAATTGGAAGCTGCTGCGATGGCAGCAGTGGCGGGTGGAATGCCGGCGCCCGTGGCGGCCCAAAATCTTGTTACCGATCGATCTTTCACCGAACTCAAATGGAACAAGGCACCCTGCAGATTTTGCGGGACTGGTTGCGGTGTCATGGTCGCGACCAAGGACGGCCGCGTTGTCGCAACGCACGGCGATAGCAAGGCCGAGGTCAATCGCGGGCTCAATTGCGTCAAGGGCTACTTTCTTTCCAAGATCATGTACGGCCACGACCGCCTCACGCATCCGCTTCTGCGCAAGAAGAACGGCAAATATGACAAGAATGGCGAATTCACCCAGGTGTCATGGGATGAAGCCTTCGACGTCATGGCTCAGCAGTTCAAGGCTGCGCTCGCGAAAAAAGGCCCGACCAGTGTTGGCATGTTCGGATCGGGCCAGTGGACGATCTGGGAAGGTTATGCGGCCAACAAGCTGTTCAAGGCCGGTTTCCGCTCCAACAATCTCGATCCCAACGCACGCCATTGCATGGCGTCGGCTGTCATGGGCTTCATGCGGACGTTTGGCATGGACGAGCCAATGGGCTGCTACGACGACTTTGAGGTCGCCGATGCATTTGTGCTGTGGGGCTCGAACATGGCGGAGATGCACCCGATCCTCTGGAGCCGGGTCACCGATCGCCGCCTGAGCGCGCCGCATGTCCGCGTCGCGGTGCTCTCGACGTTCGAGCACCGGTCGTTCGATCTCGCGGACATCCAGATGGTGTTCACACCGCAGACCGACCTCGTCATCCTCAACGCCATCGCCAACTACATCATCACAACAAACCGCGTGAACAAGGATTTCGTCGACAAGCACACGGTCTTCAAACGCGGACAGACCGACATCGGCTACGGCTTGCGACCGGAAAATCCGCTCGAGCAAAAAGCCTCGGGTCGATCGAAGGCGGGGGATGCGACCGACATAACATTTGAGGACTACGCAAAATTCGTGTCGGAATACACGCTCGAAAAGGCCTCGAAAGTGTCGGGCGTGCCGGTCGAGCGCCTGCGTGCGCTCGCCGAGCTTTATGCCGATCCGAAAACGAAGGTCGTCAGTTTCTGGACGATGGGGTTCAACCAGCACACCCGCGGCGTCTGGTGCAACAATCTCGTCTACAACATTCATCTGTTGACCGGAAAGATTTCAGAGCCAGGCAACAGTCCGTTCTCGCTCACCGGACAACCGTCGGCCTGCGGCACGGCACGCGAAGTCGGCACGTTCTCGCACCGGCTGCCTGCGGACATGCTGGTGGCCAACAAGGGGCATCGCGACACAGCCGAAAAGATCTGGAAATTGCCGGAAGGCACCATCGCACCGCAACCGGGCTATCACGCGGTGCTGCAGAACCGCATGCTCCGTGACGGCAAGCTCAATGCCTATTGGGTGCAGGTCAACAATAACCTTCAGGCGGCTGCCAATTTCGAGGAAGAGGGATATCCCGGCTACCGCAATCCGGAGAATTTCATCGTTGTCTCCGATGCCTATCCGACCGTGACGGCGCAGGCTGCCGATCTCGTTCTGCCGTCGGCCATGTGGGTCGAGAAGGAAGGCGCCTATGGCAATGCCGAAAGGCGCACGCACTTCTGGCATCAGCTGGTGAACGCTCCAGGCGAAGCGCGCTCGGATCTGTGGCAACTGATGGAGTTCTCCAAGCGCTTCAAGATCGAGGAGGTCTGGCCCGCCGAGTTGATTGACAAAAAGCCGGAGTACAAAGGCAAGACCATGTTCGACGTGCTGTTCAAAAACGGCGAGGTCGACAAATTTCCGGTATCGGACATTGCTGCCGGTTTCGAGAATGATGAATCGAAGACGTTCGGATTCTACGTGCAAAAGGGCTTGTTCGAGGAATACGCCGCCTTCGGTCGCGGTCACGGGCACGATCTGGCGCCCTTCGACGCCTATCATGAGGCGCGCGGACTGCGCTGGCCGGTCGTCAACGGCAAGGAAACGCTCTGGCGGTATCGGGAGGGCCTCGATCCTTATGTGAAACCCGGAAAGGGCGTCGAGTTTTACGGCTTCCCCGACGGCAAGGCCCGCATCTTTGCCCTGCCTTACGAACCGCCGCCCGAGTCTCCGGACGCCACCTATCCTTATTGGCTGGTCACCGGCCGCGTGCTCGAACATTGGCACTCCGGCTCGATGACCCGGCGCGTGCCGGAGCTTTATCGCGCGTTTCCGGACGCCGTTTGTTTCATGCATCCCGACGATGCGGCCAAGCTCAACATGCGGCGCGGCGACGAGGTCAAGGTACAATCGCGGCGCGGTTCAATCCGCACGCGGCTTGAGACACGTGGACGAGACCGCATGCCGCGCGGCGTCGTGTTCGTGCCGTGGTTTGACGAAGGGCAGCTCATCAACAAGGTGACGCTCGACGCCACCGATCCGATCTCCCTGCAGACCGACTTCAAAAAATGCGCTGTGCGCATCGAACGGGCATAGGGGGTGCAGCGATGACGCACAATCTTCGGCTGGCCGTTGCAGCAACGGTCATGGCGGTGGTGTCGACCGTGGTCATGGCGCAGTCCTTCACCGCCCTGCGAGGGGCGACCCCGCTCAATCAGGAAGGGCCGGCGCCCGCCATGACGCCCGAGCAGAATTCGTCGATCAGGGAACAGCGCAATTACCCCGAGCAGCCCCCGGTAATTCCGCACTCAACCGAAGGCTACGAAGTCAGTATTCGCGCGAACAAATGCCTGTCCTGTCATGCGCGTACCCGCGTGCGCAAGTCGCAGGCGCCGATGGTCAGCATCACGCATTTTGCCGACCGTGACGGCCAGTATCTGGCCTCGATTTCACCGCGCCGATATTTCTGTACCCAGTGTCACGTGCCCCAGCACAATGTGCGCGCGCCGGTTGAAAACGACTTCGTTGACATCGACTCGGTCCTGAAGGGCCCCGCGCCTGGGGGACGGCGATGACGACGACCGAGGTTTCGCGGCCGCCGTTCTGGAGGCGGGCGCTTTCCTTCGCGCTTGACGTCTGGCGGGTATTGATCCGGCCAAGTTCGGTATTCAGTCTTGGATTTCTGGTGCTTGCCGGCTTTATCGCCGGGATCATCTTCTGGGGCGCCTTCAACACCGCGCTCGAGCTCACCAACACCGAAACGTTCTGCACCTCGTGCCACGAGATGCGCGCCAATGTATTCGAGGAACTCAAGACGACGGTGCATTACAACAACCGGTCGGGCGTACGCGCGCATTGCCCCGACTGCCATGTTCCGCACGACTGGACGGACAAGATCGCGCGCAAGATGCAGGCGTCCAAGGAAGTCTGGGGCAAGTTCTTCGGCACCATCAGTACGCGCGAAAAATTTCTGAATCACCGCCTCGAACTTGCGTCGCATGAATGGGCGAGGATGAAAGCCAACAACTCCCTGGAATGCCGCAATTGCCACAGCGCTCAATCGATGGACGTCACGCGGCAGGGCCCGCGAGCGGTCGAGGCGCATCAGCGGTTCCTGTTCACCGGCCAGAAGACCTGCATCGACTGCCACAAGGGTATCGCCCACCATCTTCCGGACATGCGCAACGTTCCCGGTTGGCAGTAGCGGGCAAGCCATGTCATTTGAGACTTTCATTGGGCCAAGGTCCAACTATTCGCCGCTGCTCGCTGACGGTGTAATTGCGTCCTCATAGCGACGAGTGTGTTGCTGTAGTGGGGAAACAATGAAGTCCGACGCCGGGGCGCGTCCCCTGTTGTGGCGCCCAATCTCAATCAGATTGCTCAGGCCGTACGCGCGTCTGGACCTTGCGCCGGTACGTTTGCCGGCGGGGATATCGTGACCCGCGCGCGGTTCGACACGCCTCAATGGTCCGGCCTGTTCTGGCGATAATCGATGTAAGTGAAGGTAGGTACTGCCATGATCTTTTCGGCGCCCAGATCATTCCTGTTCGCACTCTTTATCTTGTTTGTGCCTGCGGCTGGTATGGCGCAGAGCCCAGCTCCCCAGACCGCCGCCGCACCGGACCAGGACCTGCTTAAATCCGAAGCGCTGGACGCTCTGGTTGCTCCTATCGCGCTATATCCGGATGCTCTTCTTTCTCTCGTCTTGATGGCGTCGACCTATCCCTTGGAGGTGGTGACGGCAGATCGCTGGGCGAAAGAAAACAAGAACCTCAAGGGCGATGAATTAAAGTCCGCGACTGACAAGCAGAGCTGGGACGACAGCGTGAAGTCGCTGGTTGCCACGCCTGATGTCCTCTCAATGATGAGCACGAAGCTTGACTGGACGCAGAAGCTCGGCGACGCCGTCCTGGCCCAGCAACCGGATGTGATGGACGCCATCCAGCGTCTACGAACGAAGGCAGATGCCAACAAAAAGCTGACGTCGACCAAGCAGCAGAAGGTCACAAAGAAACAGGAACAGGGCAAACAAGTCATCGTCATTGAACCGACAGAGCCCAATACGCTCTACGTTCCCTATTACGATCCTGGCGTTGTCTACGGAGGATGGCCGTACCCGTCCTATCCGCCTTATTATTTCCCGCCGCCCGGATACATCGGTGCCGGCATCATTGGCGCCGGAATCGCATTTGGCGCCGGGTACGCTCTCGGGCGCTGGGCATCAGGCGGAAATTATTGGGGCGGCGGAGTCAATTGGGGCGGAAACAACATCAACATCAACCGCCCGGTCAACATCAATAACAGCGGAAACAATTGGCAGCACCGTCCAGAGCATCGTGGCGGCGTCAGGTACAACAACGGCAACGTGCAGCAGAAATTCGGCAACAACAACATTCGTGGTGGAAGCCAGAACCGCAACGATTTCCGCGGGCGCGGTGGCGACCAGGTGCTAAAGCCGGGCGGTGGCGGCGGGCAGGCGAACCTCGGCGGCGGCAATCGTCCGGGTGCCGGAGGTGGCGGTGTTCAACGCCCCGGCGGAGGAGGCGGTGCAGCACAACGACCGAGTACAGGACAACGGCCGAGTACGGGACAACGACCGAGTGGAGGGCAGCGGCCTTCAGGTGGTGCGCGCCCGAGCGCGCGGCCGGCAGGCGGCAACGCCCTTGGAAATATCGGATCCGGTGGAGCTGCACGCGCTCAAGCCTCGCGAGGCCACGCCAGTCTTGGCGGTGGTGGCGGCGGCGGCGGTATGCGAGCGGGCGGCGGTGGCGGCGGCCGCGGTGGTGGCGGTGGCGGCGGCGGACGTGGTGGTGGTGGCGGCGGACGACGATCAGACATCGCGCTCAAGCACGACATCGTCCTGCTTGGCCGTCTGGACAACGGCATAGGCTACTATCGCTTCAGCTATAACGGCAGCGATCGGGCCTATGTCGGCGTGATGGCGCAGGAAGTACAGACCGTTGTACCTGACGCCGTTGCGCGAGGTCAGGATGGCTATTTGCGCGTCTATTACGACAAGGTTGGCGTCAAATTTCAAACTTACCGGCAATGGATCGCGTCAGGCGCGCGGGTGCCTGCCGCTGGCCATGTCTCACACTGATATGTTTGCGCGAAAGCACTTGTGATCGAGGATGCAATGAACAGAACTCTTATCGCTTTGACGGTAGCGGCGCTCCTCTGCACAGCCACATCCATCGTCAACGCCCAGCAGGCTTTCAAGACACCCGATGAGGCTGCCAGTGCCCTTATCAGTGCGGCGAAGGCGGGGGATCGGGGCGCGCTGGTGACTGTGTTGGGCCCAGATGGGGAGGACATCGTATCGTCGGGTGACGCAGTTGCCGATGCCGCGACGCGCCAAAAATTCATTGCCGCCTACGATGCGAAGCATCGGATAGAGATGGAAGGCGACAACAAAGCCATCATGGTCCTTGGGCAAGAGGATTATCCGCTACCGATACCTCTTGTGCAGAAGGGTGGACAATGGCGGTTCGACACGGCCGCCGGTCGCGATGAGATTCTCGCGCGCCGCATCGGCAAAAACGAGTTGGACGCAATCCAGGCCAGCCTTGCCTATGTTGATGCCCAAAACGAATACGCCGAGAAGGATCGTACCGGGGCAGGGGTCAACGCTTACGCGCAACGCATCGTCAGCCAGCCGGGAAAAAAGGATGGACTTTATTGGCCCGCGTCCCAAGGGGAGGATGAAAGCCCCCTCGGCGAACTCGTCGCCCAGGCAACCACGCAGGGCTATCGTGTGGGCGGCGAAAGAACACCTTTCCACGGCTACTACTTCAAGATTTTGACGAAGCAGGGCCCGGCCGCTCCCGGCGGCGAACAGGACTATGTCGTGCGCGGGAAAATGATCGGCGGGTTCGCGCTCGTCGCCTATCCGGCAGAGTACAGGAATTCGGGGGTGATGACTTTCATCGTCAATCACAGCGGTACGGTGTTTCAGAAGGACCTTGGGCCTGCCACCGCCAAAATCGCGGAACGGATGACATCGTTCAATCCGGATCGGGCCTGGCAAAAGGTTTCCAACACTGAACCGCCGAAGTAAGCGTATCCCGAGCCACTGACTGCAACATTGCGTCCCGACCTCGCCGACGGGCGGATGATTTTGATCAATCGGGAAAAACCTACCGTTGGAGTTCTTTGGAGCGCTCGATCGCTCTTTCGGTTGCGCGCTCAGCAACCCGATCGTACTCGTCGGCAACTTTTAGCATTGCGGCCTTGGCGTCTGGATCGCCCATTTGCTCGGCAGCCAATCGCGCCTCTTCCGCGCGGAGCCTCCAGTGTTTCGGGTCATTCATCAAAACAGCCATAAAAGAGCCATGGGCGCTAAAGGGTGCCAGCGACAAGCCGGGTGACGGCTTTCGCGCGCACGAGGGCTGGGTTGCGTTCACCCGCAGCCACGGTGTCGAGAATGAGGGTGGCAAGCAATGTCCTGCTTGAGCGCGCCCGCTGTTCAGGTTGCAGGGAGATCCAAGCTTCGTCCAGAACCGTCTGCATCATTTTGACGGTATGGGGATCGTAGTACTGGCTTGGCTCGTGTTTCATCACGCCCACCGAACGCGACGCTCACCCCTCATCGGACCCTAAGGCCGCGAACTCATCCTAGTCTGTCTGGTACCGGACATTTCGTGTTCACAAGCTGATGAAGGCCTGATGCTCAAACAAATGGACAAAAGCTGGAGCCCTGCCGATCTCGGCAGGCGAGTGTCCAATACCCGACACAGGAACGCTTCGTCCCCGCGTGTTGTTAGATGGATGGCTACGCGGGGCCGGAGCTTTTGTCGCCTCGTACCTCCCGGGGATGGTCCCGTGTGGCCGACGGGGCCACCAATGGAATTGTCATGCCACGCGAGTCCAGACGATCTGGCAAAGAAAGCCCACAGCTTGAAAAAGGGCGCAGAATGTTCGGGGCCTACCGCGCGAACGCTAAGGCCGCCCACAAACGAGCCCTTGAGCGGCAATACGGAACGCTCGGCCCTGCTTCACCCGTCCGCAGAATTGACCCTGTGACGGGTCGGGTTATCGAGATCATTCAGCTGCCGATAACATCCCGCTGATTATCATAACTGCGGTGCGGCGAGCTTCATCATTCGCGTGGATTTATCAGCGCGTCATAATTCAATTTCACCGCCTCATAGCATTCGCATGCCGAAGCGCGCAGCGCGGGGACATCGAGCAGCTGGATACGCCCGCGCCTGTATCGGATCATTCCCGCCTGCTGCAAAGTGCCTGCGACGACGGACACGCTGGTGCGACGGACCCCCAACATCTGCGCAATATACTCCTGCGTAAGCGGGAGTTCGTCACTGCCGCACAGATCGGCCGCTCTCAGAAGCCATCGAGACAGTCTGCTTTCGATCGGATGAGTTGCGTTGCATGCCGCTGATTGCTGCGCCTGCGCGAAAAGAGCCTGCTCATGAGCACCGACAAGCGATCGAATATAAGGGTGATTTTGCAGAATGATTTTTAGCGGTGCGACCAGGCAGGAAACACACGCTCCGCCGAGTTGTACGATGGCACGGTTAAGTGATGGCCGACTATACAACGCCGCGGCTCCGATCAGGCCGTCACGGCCGACCATTGCCGTCTCCACGGATTCGCCAGTGGAGAGGGGCACAACCAACGAAACCGCAGCAGTGGTTGGAAAATAAACTTTGGATACGGTCTGCCGGATATCATACAAAATTTAATGCTGGTCGAGCTGAGTGACGGCCAGATGCGGCGCAAGCGCCCGACGTTCGGAGTCGGGAAGCGCATCCAACAGAAGGTTCGTTGTCTGATGCAGGCTGTGCGCTCGCACTGTAGGCCGTAGCTGTCTCAGTCGCCGGCGCCTGCGGGGAAATACCAACCGGCGATGTCATCCAATAGACATCCTGCCAACTGGTTGAACAAGGTCTTTTTGTCGCTTGCCGCATGCCGCGATCGCTGCAGGCAAATGCATATTTTTTAAAGCTTGAATCTGTGTCCGGTATCCGACATTGTAAATTCATCACCGGCAATAAAGACATGCGTGCCTTAGGCGCCGGTGGCTGAGAGACCACTGTGTGCTCCCGCCTAGAAGCAGGGACACCCATGGCCGCACCAACGTTTCAATATCGCCTTTGGCAGCGGGGCACGGAATGGCACTGGCAGGTCATGACGGAACTCGGAAGTTCCAGGTCAGCTTCCAAACCAGTGCTGGCGTCAGGCGTTGAGAAGAACAGTCGCAAGGCTCGTGTAGCTGCCCTTCGATATTGCCTCGAAAACGAACGCAACAACTAGCGATCCAATTTGGTTATCTGACACAATGCCACGATATTTTTTCCATCTACAGGGTTCCGGCGCACGCGACACTGAGGGACAGGAGTTCCCCAATGACGAAGCCGCGCGCAAGGAAGCCGTCGCAGTCGCCCGCGAGCTGTCGCGGAACAAGCCCGTCGTCAGCGACGACCGGTTGTTGGTCACCAATGCCGACGGCAAGGTCATTCACGAAGAGCCGTTGTTCCGACGTTGAGTCGAATGAGTACCGCGCGGCAGGCTGTGGCAAAACTATGAGGAGTGACTTGGGGGCGTAACCCCTGTCACTGCTGCTGACGAGCCGAGGCCTCGGCCTGGGTACGGAATCGCGCCTCACTTTCGCGAAGCGCTGCGGTGGTTTGGGCTCGCTCGACGACGTCGGCGGCTTGCCGCGCCAAAATATCAAAACGCCGCAGTTCGCGTTCGCCGGGCTGGTGCGCTTTACGCCAGTGGGTCGACAACATGCCGAGCAGGCGGCCATCGCGGGAAATAAGTGGCGTGCTCTGCGCGGCCCGCATGCCGGCCTGCAAATAGGCCTCGCGGTCGGGCGTGCCTGCCATGAAGACACAGGTTTCCACGTCGGAAGCGATAGCCCGCCGCCGCGTCCGAAGCGCTTCTCCGCACGTACATCCGGAATCGGCGCGAACCCATTCCCAGAATTTGACCGCATCCGGGTCGAATCCTCGAGAGGCAAGGAGACGAAGTTCTCCACCCGTACCGCGGTCCGGGTAAAGCATCTGCATGCTGGCGTAATCCGACTGCAAGATCGCCGCGGCGGCTTCCGCGAGCTTGTGATAGAGGCGATCATCGTGACCCTGGTCGTGAATGAGTTCACTTCCCACCGCCTGCAATAACTGCACGGCTTCCAGTTCGGCGGAAAGATCGGCCTGATTTGCGCGCAACGCCCGCTCAAACTCTTCGCGCTTGGTGACGTCGACCGTGCAACAGCGTGTATTTATGAATTCGCCGTTGACGAAACGCGCACTGGTGCTGATCTCGACGTCCTTGATCGACCCATCCTGGCAGCGGAGCTTCGACGGATATTTGTTGAGCTTTTCGCCGCGCTTCAACCTGAGCAAGATGTCGTCAATGGTCGGACGATCAACATGAAATTCAACGATATTTCGGCCGACATAGTCCTCGCGCGCATAACCCAATAACTCCAGCTCAGCGTCGTTGGCACGAGCAATCGTTCCATCCGGCGCCACCAGGTGCAGCGGCACGCTTACGTTGTCGAAAAAATCCTCAAGTTCGCTCTGACTGACTCGCAACTGGTTTTCGGCCTGCTTGCGCTCGGATATGTCATGCAGGCAATTGATCGCTCCCGTCACCGCGCCGGTTACGTCCTTTAGCGCCGTGATGTTGACCAGCGCCGTGACGCGGGAACCGTCTGGACGCTCGATGACGACCTCGTGGTCGCGAACCGGTTCGCCGGTGCGCAAAACGTCGACGATTGGGTAGGCCGCGTGGGGAAGGGGGCCACCGTCGAGCCGATACAGCCGATGAGAACCGCAAAACCGCTCAGATGGATCGCCTATTTTCGGCGTGCGCCCCCAAAGCTCGGCGGCGCGTCGGTTGTACCTGACGATTTTGCCGTCGCGGTCACAGATGTACACAGCGGCGGGTAGAAGGTCCCAGAGCAATTCCGGAACGATCTCGGTCAACCCATCTCGCACAGTGTCGGTCGGGGGAACTGTTTGGATGATATCCATGGCTTCCAGATATAGCGTTCATCAATCGCACGAACAAAGCCAAAGTATGGCCCGAATGTTTGACTCGCAAGATCGGCATGAGCCGGTTCCATGCTCTTTGACGAGCTTACGACTGACGGGTAGGCGCGCCCGGCACCGCGGCCGGTATTGCTCAGACAGGGTCGAAATAGTGGATTTCCAGGAGCGTGCAGCCGCCGTTCGACTTGAATGGCCCGTGATGGGCGCCGGGCGGACGAACCGCATAGGTGTTGGGCGGAAATGAATTGCCGCCATGTCCTTGTGCGTCATTGCCGACGGTGAGGTCGCCCGATACGAGGAAGACCTCCTCCCAGTATTCGTGCACAAAAGGCTTCGTCGTGAACACGCCGGGCGCGAAGCGCAGGAGCCGCGTACGCGTGCCGCGCTTGTTTGTCTCGTCGAGCGCGCCGGATAAAATCTTCTGCTCAATGCCTTTTGGATAGCCGGGCGGGGTTTCCCAGCCGGCATTCATGTCGAGGGTATGAAATTCGTCGTGCTTCTTGTTGACGCCCATAGTGCTTCACCATCCAACACAGATTTCCGCCGGTGGATTTTCCTCGGCGATCATGTACCAAGTGCCCGTCGCCAACTCAAGGAACAGGCCATGCTCACCTTCGAGCGCCATTCACGCGATGAAACCGATCGGGCCGAACTTGCTCCAAAAACGCTGATCGTTGCAGGCTGGACCGGCCGCGACGAGAAGGCGCTGAATCACCACATCGAGGAGCTTGCGGCGATCGGCGTGCCCCGCCCGTCGTCGGTGCCGGTATTTTATCGCATCAGCACGGCAAATCTCACGCAAATTGCGCATCTGGAGGTTCTCGGGCCCGACACCTCAGGCGAGGCGGAGCCCGTGATCGTCGCCATGCAGGATGGATTGTGGCTTGGCGTTGGATCCGATCATACCGACCGTAAAGCGGAAACAATGGGTATCGCGCTGTCGAAGCAACTTTGCGCCAAGGTGGTTGGCAAGACGCTCTGGCGTCTCGATGAGGTTGCCACCCATTGGGATCGATTGATCTTGCGCGCCCACGTCACCATCGACGGCAGGCGCGTAAAATACCAGGAGGGGCCGCTGTCGGCGATGCGCAATCCCTCCGACCTGATGTCACGCGCCGGAGCAGAATTTGTGACGGGCACGGTTATGTTCTGCGGAACGCTCGGCGCCATCGGCGGCATTCGGCCGGCCGCGCATTTTTCGGCTGTGCTTGAGGATCCGATCCTTGGCCGCGAGATGAGTTGCAAATACGACGTTGATGTGTTGCCGGTTGTCCGCTGATGGTTGTCCCAAGGGGACGAATCTGTTCGGGAGCGACACCGACGGGGTGCCCTTTTTTGCTACTTTCAATGTCAGAAATGCTGTAGCGAATTTGCAATCGGGATAGCAGGAACTGCGGAACGGCAGTTTTTCCGAGTATGGGTTTTGAAGAACGACGGGTGTTGATAGCTGGAGGTGGCCCGGTCGGCTTGTTGTGCGCGTGGCTGCTCGGGCGCCGCGGTCTGTCGGTTCGGGTCTTCGACGTCAACGAAACGCCGCAAGCGGATCCACGGGCTGCCACGACCCATCCGGCCACACTCGATTTGCTGGCCGATGATGGTCTTGCGGACGACATGGCGCATGTCGGGCTGGTGGCGCCCATCTTCCAGTTCTGGGATCGGCCAGGCCGCGAGAAGGTCGCCGAGTTCGATCACATTGTGCTCAAGGACGACACCAGTCATCCATTCGTCGTTCAATGCGAGCAGTTTAAAACTGCCAAGCTTATTCTCGATCGCCTACGAAAGCTGTCCAACGTCGAAGTGCTGTTTGCGCACGAGGTGGTAGGGATCGCGCAGACTGATGGCGTGGTCAGCGTCGACGTGCGCGGCCCCGACGGAGTAAAAACGCATTCGGGCGCGTATCTGATTGGCGCCGACGGCGGCCGCAGCATTGTACGCAAGGAGAGCGATATCGCGTTCGAAGGATTTACCTGGCCGGAACGATTCATTGTGCTCACCACGCCGTTCGATTTTGAAGCGGCTCATGGATTGTGTTTCCGCAGTTACTTCGCCGACCCGGACGAATGGTGCAATTGCTTCAAGGTGTCGGCTGACGGCCCGCCGGGGTTGTGGCGGACGGTTTATCCGGCTAACCCCGATCAGTCCGAGGAGCAGTTAATGAGCGATGCGGCCGTCCAGGCGCGGATGCAAAAATTCTTTCCGGCGGCGCAACCCTACGAGATCGTTCACCGTAACCTCTATGTCACCCATCAGCGTGTCGCGGAAACTTTCCGCAAGGGCCGCGTGCTGCTCGCCGGCGATTCCGCCCACGTCAACAATCCAATCGGCGGCATGGGGTTGAATGGAGGCATTCAAGACGCTGCAAACCTCGCAGAAAAGCTTGCGACGGTCTTGCTCGATAAGGCGCCCGATGGTCTGCTTGATCTTTACAGCTTGCAGCGTCGCACGATGGCGACCGAATACGTGCAGGAGCAGTCCATCGCGAACAAGAAACGCCTGGAGGCGCGGGATCCGGAAACCCGCCGGCGCAATCTCGATGAGCTTCGTGAAATGGCGGCGGATCCGGCACGTGCCCGCCAGTTCTTGCTGCGAACCTCGATGATCGCGAGCCAGCGGCGCGTTGCCGCCATGACGCTGACCGAGGCCTGACGATGCTGTCTCCCGATCTCGCGCCCGTGCCGAAAGCGAAGCCGTTTCTTGCGACCGCTGCGCAATTCGCCCCGGGACACGATACGCCGCGCGCTTATCTCGAACGTTGCCTTGATGCGCTTGCCGTCTGGGAGCCGAAAATCGGCGCGTTTGTTCATACCGATCTCAGTGGGGCACGAGCCGCCGCCGATGCGTCGTCCACGCGGTGGCGCGACAACAAACCATTGTCTGCAATCGACGGCATGCCGATCGGTATCAAGGATATCATCGAGACTGCGGACATGCCCACCGGGATGGGCTCACCGTTGTTCGATGGCTGGTGCTCAGGGCGAGACGCTGCGGCGGTAGTGGCTTTGCGCGAAGCGGGAGCAGTCATTCTCGGAAAGACCGTGACGACCGAGTTCGCTGCGACTGAACCGCGCGGCACCCGCAATCCCTGGGATCTTGCTCGCACCCCGGGAGGGTCGAGCAGCGGTTCGGCCGCCGCCGTCGCCGCCGGTCTTGTCAGTGCCGCGCTTGGCACGCAGGTGATGGGGTCGATCGTCCGCCCAGCCAGCTACTGCGGCTGTGTGGGGTTCAAGCCGACCGTCGGCGGCATAAACCGAGGCGGCAGCCACGATGAGTTGAGCCAGAGCTGCATGGGCGTTCTGGCTGCAACTCTTGAGGATGCCTGGCAGGTTGCCTCGGAAATTGCCGCGCGCGCGGGCGGCGATCCGGGCTATCCCGGCTTGGTTGGGCCGCTCCGTGTGCCGCCGGCCGCCAAGCCGCAGCGGCTCGTCTTCCTTGAGACCGCGGGTTGGCAAGTGGCCAGCCCGGAGGCGAAGCAGGCTCTCCAGGACTCAATGGCACTCTTGTCGCGCATCGGCGTCGCCGTTGTAACGCGCCAATCGGACAGACTGGTTGGTGCCGTGGAAGAGGCGATAGCCAATGCGCGCGCGCTGTCGATCCGGATCAATACCTGGGAGTCGCGCTGGCCGCTCAACATCTATCGCAACCGCGACGCCGGCAAGTTGAGCCAGGCGATGCTCACGCGTCTCGCGCAAGCGGAGGCAATGGGCCTCGACGATTATCGTGCCGACCTCGAGGAACGGGTCCGTATTCGCGCTCTCTACAACAGCCTGGCCGCGCAATGCGATTCCTGCGTCACGTTGGCGGCACCGGCGGCCGCGCCGGTCGGCCTTGGCTCAACTGGCGATCCGGTGTTTGCAGTGCCATTCTCACTGCTTGGCGTGCCGGCAATTTCTCTGCCGTTAATGCACGAGCAGGGTCTGCCGCTCGGATTTCAAGTGACCGGATTTCACGGGAAGGACGCGACCGCGGCCGCAACGGCCGGCTGGATAGAAAAAACACTTGTCGGCCGACCTGCGCGCGAATGACTGCAACGAATGACGAGGAGGAAGTCATGCGGAGAACAATTAAGGGATTCCGGCGGGTTCTGGCCTTGGTTCTGGCCTTGGCTGTGGCCTTGGCGGCACTGACGGCGCTCGTCGCCGTTCCCGCAAACGCAGATGAAATGAAGTTGTGGCGACACGGCATCGTGGAAGCCAAGAGCGACGCCGGCATCGTTTTCATGGCGAGCAAAGGCGGATTTGCGGAAAAGCAGGGCCTGAAGATCGAGATCAAGCAATTCAAGGGCGACACTTTGGCGCTGAAGGCGCTGCTCGCGGGGGAGTTGGACAGCTATGAAGGTAATCCGGGGTCCCCGATGGTTGCGGCCTCGCGCGGCGCCGATATCAAGCTCGTCGGCTGCTATTGGCCGGGTTTGACCTATGCCATCTATTCCAAGGCGAGCATCAACAGCCCCGCCGAACTCAAAGGCAAGACGTTCGCCATCTCGGCGCCGGGCGCGCTGCCCGATCTCGTCGCGCGCGCGGTTCTGGCGCAGAACAACGTGCCAGCGGCCGATGTGAAGTTCACCGTCATGGGCAGCGATGCCGATCGTTTCAAGGCAGTGACAGCCGGCATCGTTGATGCGGCGGCGGCATCCAGTGGGTTCGCGCCGGCGGCCGAGAAAGCCGGCATCAAGATGCTCGTTCACGCGATCGAAGCCGTTCCGAACTACGTTCGTTTCTGCATCTATTCGAGCGGAAAAACGCTCGCTGCGCGCAAGGACGATGCTGCGCACTTCCTTGCCGCCGAGATGGCTGGATTTCGTCATGCTCTTGCGAACCGCGACCAGACAATCGAGCTGACGCGTGAGATCACGCTTGCCAAACCGGACAATCCGCTGCCCGCTTTCACCTACGACGAAGTGAAACGATATTCGGCCGTCGATCCGGACATGCCGATCCCAATGAACAAGCTGGCCTGGTTGCGCGATCTGTTGGTGACGACGGGCAACCTCACCAAGCCAGTCGACCTCGACGCATTTGTCGATGCCGATGTCAGAACCAAGGCGCTGCAGATCGCCAAATAGTCGCCGAGATCAGGTGAGTGTGGTTTAGCGCGATGAAGCTTGCCGTGCCGGACATGATTTCGAACTCGTACTTTCCGGCCATTGCCGCTATCGAGCTTGGATTCTTCAGGAAAGAGGGGCTCGACGTCGAGCTTGAGCTGATTTTTCCGGTCGACAAGGCCTACGCCGCGTTGCGCTCGGGCGCGGTCGACTTCGTTGGCGGATCCGCTCATTCGGCGCTCGCAGCCTTTCCACAGTGGGAGGGCGTCAAGCTGCTCTGCGCGCAGGCGCAGGGAATGTACTGGTTTCTTGTCATGCATAAGGACCTGGAGGCCCGGCGGGGAGACCTCGCGGTGGTGAAGGGTCGCAATATTGGAGCAGCGCCCTGGGTCGACATGGGGCTTCGCCGGCTTCTCATTGAGGCTGGTCTTGATCTCGATCGGGACCGCGTGACGATCGCGCCAGTTCCGGGCGCGACCGGTCAAAGCGTCAATTTCGGGCTCACCGCGGCTCGCGCGCTCGAGGATCGCAAGATCGATGGCTTCTGGGCCAACGGCATGGGTGCGGAGGTGGCTGTGCAACGTGGCGTCGGTACGGTCGTGCTGGATGTGCGCCGCGGTGATGGCCCGAAATCCTGTTTCAATTACACCATGGCGTCGATAGCGACGAGTGACCGCCTGATTGAAAGCTCACCGACAGCGGCGGCTGCGGCCGTTCGGGCGATTGCGGGGGCCCATGCCGCATTGAAAATGGATGTTACGCTTGCGACCAGGATCGGCCGTAAGCTCTTTCCGCCGACGGAGGCGGAGTTTATCGCCGAGCTGATCAGGCGCGACCTTCCTTATTACGACACCACGATTTCACGTGACTTTGTTGCCGGAATGAATCAGTTCGCGCGGGATGTCGGAATTCTGTCGGGCGACGTGCCCTATCAGACGATCGTCGCCATGGCCAACTGAAGCTTCGATGACTGTGATGGTCGATCTTTCCACTTCGTGTTTTGAGGCGTGTGTCGAATGCTACGCTTGATGGTTGCTGACGTAGATTCGCCGTCGTATTTCGTGGCCACCGCCGCAGTCGAGCTCGGTTTCTTCAAGGACGAGGGGATCGATATTGAGCTTGAGCTGGTGTACGGGGCGAGAAGCGGGCCTGAACGACTGCGCGACGGAACGCTGCATTTTTTCGGCGGTCCGGCTTACGCCGCGACGCGAGCGTTCCCGGCCTGGAAGGGTGCCAGGCTCTTGTGCGCGCTGGCTCAATACTCCTACTGGTTCATGGCCGTTCGGGCCGATCTCAACGCGAAACGCGGCGATATGAATGCCATTAAGGGACTGCGGATTTCTTCATCCACGGCATTTCCCAACATGGCTCTCAAGCACATGTTGGCCGAAGCGGGAATCGATCTTGAACGGGACAAGGTTCAGATCGTTCCGAGTCCGACCACAGGGAAAAACGAACTGTGGCGCGGACACGATGGCGTCGACGCGATCGAGCGAGGCGCGGATGCCTATTGGGGCAACGGCATGCGCGCCGCAATCGGCGAGAAGCTCGGTGTTGCAAAAATCCATCTTGATCTGCGGCGAGGCGATGGTCCGCCGGGAGCGCGCCTGTATAATTTCGCGGCGCTGACAACGACCGACCAGCTCATCAACGAGCGGCCGCAGGTTGCCGCTGCAGCGGTACGAGCAATTGTAAAGACGCAAAGAGCACTCAAGGCAGATCCTTCTCTGGCAGAAAAGGTAGGAGCCCGGCTTTTTCCGGTGGAGGAGGCTTCGTTGATTGGCGGTTTGGTGGCGCGAGATGCGCCTTTCTATGACGCAAACATTTCACCGGAAGCAGTCGAAGGCCTGAATAAGTTCGCCGCCGCAAACGGGCTGATTTCGCAGCCGGTCCCCTACGACCAGCTGGTGGCCCCACCGCTTATTCGTCAGCTCTGGACCGAATAGACCGACGGTCAGCAGTCGGCAACCGGCTCCCGTCCGCAAAGGTCGTTGTGAAGAACCAGGGCACACCGTTCTTCCTCCCCAACGAAGACCGTGCCGACCCTAAGTATCAATCCCTGACGCGACCTTCTCTAAGAAGCCAGCCGTGCACCGTCTGCCATTTATCGCCAGAAGGTCGAAGATTAAGAAGTTCGGGCTTTTTTTGCTGCAAATGGGCGAAAAAGAACGTGCCAGCGCTAGCGCTGATCAGATCATCTGGATGTAAGGCGGCCCAATTGTCCCATTCGTGAATGATGTCCCGCTTTGTCGGCCTCGTCTTCCGCCCAAGGCGCACGTCCCGCACCGATTGGCTATTCACCGGCGTTCCGTAAATCAGTTCGTATGACTGCCTTGTTCTGCTCCGTCTGAAGCTCTCCGTCTTTTCCATTTCTTCCGTCGCCGCCCTGCGCTTGGCGCGGCCGACGGCCGTCTTCCTGCGTTTCTGTTTTCCTTTACTTGTTGCAAGCCCAACGACAGTTTGGCGCACAGCTGTCGTACGCGTTACCCGTGACATAAAGTCTCTCCCCCGTTCGTCGATGACCTTACTTTTTATCATGTTCAGTTCAGGCCAATCGTACCTCATCTGCTTAGGCGCCGGCCATATCGTTATCGATGTCCGCTAAGTGCCAATAGTGGACTTAAGCGGGCACGCACCCGCGGGAAGCAATGGGAACTTCAAAGATGGTTCGAACTTTAACGATATGACGGGCAAAATCGTTTGTGTCTGCCGCTTTTACCTCAGTGCCGCTTTTATCGCCGGGCCGATGTCGCTCTCGCTCGCGGACGGCTCGTCTGTGCCATACAGCGAAGGCGGCTATGTACCCGATTTTGTGAAGATCGTCCGACGGTATAAAACGAGCGGCGAGCCGTTTCGCATCGAGGGTCTATGTAAGTCCGCCTGCACGCTATCACGCTATTTCTTGGCATCCGCAATGTGTGCGTCGAACGCGACGCAAAACTTCTCTTTCACGCCGGGCACGATATCGCGGAAAACAGGACCGGCCCCGACACGCGCGCGAGCCGGGCAGCACTTTATCGCTATAAAGAAAGCCTGCGGCACTATCTGCTCGAAGTCACCATTTGGACACTGACGCGTTTCACGCGCTGCCGGGCAGTGAACTAATTGACCGCTTTGGCTATCGGGAGTGCCCCACGAAATAAATTTGGACAAACCGCCACGCAGGCACTGGCCCAGAGCAGCTCGTTGTAGAGCTGCTTAAGGGCAGGGACCTTAACAAGGCGTTTTGTCCCACCCGAATCTGTAGTTCACGCCGACCAAGACGGTGGCTGCTTTTGCGTGGGTGTTAAGATCAAATACGGCAAAGAATTGTCGGCAGTATAGAAGAGACGCTGGAGACTAAAAGTTTCCGCTTCTCCACACCCATCAACGAGCAAATAGCAAATCAATAATCCACCCTCGCGGATTTGAATGCGACGTCCTCCGATCGGAGGATATCGTTTGCCCTTAATCGGTGCGACGAACCGGCTCGCGCGGCAATGCCCGCGAATAACGATTCCCCGGGAGGGCACGCTCGCGGGTACGTCCTCGGCACACCGCTCATCGGGCTGCCCAAAATCCAAGGATCCTGGATGCGAAATCTAGATTTGCCCAAACTGCTCCCGACCGCCGCTGTGGTGGCTTTCACTCTTATGATCTGGTTTATCATTCCCGTCCCGGCAGGGGTGTCACTCAATGCATGGCACCTGTTTGCATTATTTGTTGGCACCATAGTCGGCATCATCAGCAACGCGATGCCGCTCGGGGCACTATCCATCGTCGCCATAGGCTTGGTGGCTGTTACGGGAGTGACCAATCCCGGCAAACCGGCGGCGGCCGTGGTGGATGCGCTCAGCGGGTTTGCCAATCCACTTATCTGGTTGATTGTGATTGCCGTGATGGTGGCAATGGCCGTCCTCAAGACCGGGTTGGGGCGGCGCATCGGCTACTACTTCGTCATGCTCTTGGGAAAAAGGACAATTGGTGTCGCGTACGGTTTGGTCCTGTCGGAACTGGTTATTGCGCCGGTCACGCCCAGCAATACTGCGCGGGGCGGCGCCATCATCCATCCCATCATGCGCTCGATCGCCGACAGCTATGGCTCGAGCCGCGAACTCGGCACAACAAAAAAAATCGGCCGCTACCTGGCGTTGGTCAACTACAACGTCAATCCAATCACCTCGGCCATGTTCATCACGGCGACCGCGCCCAATCCCCTGTGCGTAGCGCTGATCGCCCAGGCTACCGGTTCGTCGATTCACATCACCTGGGGCCAGTGGGCGCTGGCTGCATTGCTGCCGTGCCTGTGCATGCTGCTGGTGATGCCGCTCGTGCTGTATTTCCTCTATCCGCCGGAAATCAAACAAACTCCCGGCGCGAAGGAATTGGCGCGGTCCGAATTGGCTAAACTCGGTCCGATGCGAGCCCCGGAAATGATCACGCTCGGGGTTCTCGCCCTGATGCTGGCGATCTGGGCCGATCTTCCGGCCTGGCTGCTGGGTCCCGTATTTGGTCTCGACCCGACGACCACGGCTGTCATCGGCCTCTCACTGCTGCTCATCACCGGCGTACTGGGATGGGAAGATGTCCTCAAAGCCAGAAGCGCTTGGGACACTCTGATCTGGTTCGCGGCCTTGGTTATGATGGCCACATTCCTTGGTAGTCTTGGCCTGACCAATTGGTTTTCGGTTTCGATTCAAGGCAGCATTACTCATTTGGGACTGACCTGGCAGGCATCGGCCGCTATCCTCGTCTTGGTCTACTTCTACGCTCATTATTTTTTCGCCAGCACTACGGCGCATGTGACGGCGATGTTCACGGCCTTCTTCGCCGCCGGCATTGCACTCGGTACGCCGCCGATGTTGCTCGGACTGTTGCTGGCGTTCTCGTCCTCACTGACCATGTCGTTGACCCACTACGCAACTGGCACCGCACCGATCATTTTCGGCTCGGGTTACGCCACCGTGAATGAGTGGTGGGTTGCCGGCGCCGTCATGAGCGCCGTCAACCTTTTGCTGTTGGTGCTTGTCGGCAGCCTTTGGTGGACCATGCTCGGCTACATCTTGCACTAACGGCTGATGCAAGATGCCCGGCGGCGCATTTCGCGACGGACTCACGTAGCGCAGCAAGAGGGATTGCTGATTAACTCGTCGGCGCGCAGCTGCATCTCGCGCGAAATCATGATGCCGAGCGCCTTGGAATAGCCAAGAGGTATAAGTCACAAAGCTTGTCCAACTTTCACTGTCGGGGATTAGCTCGGCTTAACCATTTCCCCAAATAGCAGCCTTACCTCGAAACCGAAGTTTGCTGCTCACGTTCTTTCGTTCGGCTGGAAAGGGATGGAGGACGGTGAGTGACGACTATACTGTTTACGATATACATGGTCGCGGTTGCGTTGGCCTGTTGTCACTTTGAGCGACTTGGCTAGTTCGGCTCGTGGGCAATGGTTAAGTCCGCTTTGGGTCATTAGCGGAGAATTTGTGATGCCCGAGGCATGCCCGCTTTGCCTCCGAAAGCGGACATTCGCCGGTATCACCGGCTGAGGCGGAACCGCAAAACGAGAACGACAGCACAGATCTGAGCGTGTTGTGGCAATCACGCCCGGATGGCTGTCGTTCCGGGTTCCTCTCGTATCTGAGAACCCATGCACATAAACACCTGATGAAATTTTCTATTCCGCGCGCAGCGCGGGAAACGAGCAAGCGTTGCCCGAACGTTCGACGACTATCGAGCAGAAACCGATGGTGGTTCTTTAGTCACGATCGCGTGGTGGCTTGTGTTACCTGCCCACATAAATGAAATAATGACGAACAGGACAATCGCTGTCTCGATCGTAACGCGTGGGAATTTTTCCAGAAAAGCCTCCCGTCAGGATTCGAGAGACTAGACCACTGCCGTGAACGATCCCGATATGTTCATCGCCCGAGCAGGTGAGGCGCGAGCCAAAAGAAAGAGCCGCAGCCGTTGTGCGGAACTGCGGCTCTCTGGTCCCCATCCGGTGTCATCAAGGGTCGGGGGTATCCAGCCGGATGTTATTCAAGTCTAAAACAGGGCGCCTGCGGTGTCCGCCCGATAGCGGACATTGAAACTTTGGGAGAATGAAAAGGGCGCGCCAGGAGAAGGGCCGCCCGATGAAGGCGACCCTGCCGGTCGCGTGAACCAACGGGTGCTGAGGGGCCAAATCTCCGGTCCGCGCGATCAATTACCAACGGATTTCCAATCGGGTCGTTCCTGTGTGCAGTAAATGCGATCCAATGACAGGACCATGGCTATCCGCATTACAGGCCCAAAAATCGGGTGACTGCTTTCGCGCGCAGTCGGAAAGGATCGCGCTCCCCGGCCGCAACTTCCTCAATGATGACGGTGGCAAGCCTTGTTTTGTTTGAATGCGCTCGCTGCTGTAACGACAACAAATCCCACACATCGTTCAAAGCAAGCTGCATCATTTTGGTGGTTTCGGGGTCGAAGCGCTGCGTGGTCTCCAGCTCCATGACGCTGCCCATGTGTAACGAGCCCACCACAGAACTCTATTGCCAGGGGGATTGTTCCCGATCCCGGAACGCGCTCACCGCGCCGTTACTCTGAAGCTTCGCCGGCTTCGAGTGCGCTGGACGCGAGAGCAAGCCATACGTCAGCCATCTCCGGCAGTTTCTGCCGTGTCTCCCGGGCTGCGGCAGCCGCCATATCGAGACATTGCTCCGCGTATTTTCGGTAGTCTGCGGAGGTCATTTGTCCACCAGATACTTGATGACCTTCGTCACCATGGTGGTGCATGCGGGGCACTCGAAGGTGCGCTTGTCGTAACCGGGCCGGGCCGGCTCAATGCGTGCAAGCCACATTTCTACGCCGCACTTTTCGCACGTAGGCTTTTCTTCTCCGGTACTCATGAGACCCCCGCATCCCGTCTTGGATTAGTTCACGCACGCCGGGGTACGTCGAGCCGCTAAGTACTCACTTAGCTTAAAGCCAGCCAACGATTGTAATGTCACTTTCTGAACCGAAGCGCTGCCCGGAAGCTAGTGCAGCGCAACAACAACGACTTGTGTTTAGAACCCGATAGACAGCCTTTCCGAATGCGAACTATTGTCGGTCTGTCACTGGGTGCGTGAGAGAGGCTGGGCTGTGCCGCAACCTCATAATTTTGACCCGACAAACCCGCCAATTGGTCGACGGCGATGCCCAACGTGCGGATTACCGATGTTTCTTTCGCGCATCGAGCCGTCCGACCAGGTTGATCGCGACGAGCGGACTTTTGAATGCTCGGTTTGCGCTTATGCGGAAACAGTAGCTGTCAAATTCCGCTAAACGTCGCCCCACTGCGCTTCCCATCGCTTCCTCACGTCATGTGCCAAACGTAATTTCGTAAAGTATGGCCAGCAATAAAATATTGGCGATGATCCAGACGTGGCTAAAGCCAAATTTGTTGGTGGACGTTGAATACCGGGCGCTCTGGGAAGACCTGAAAAACGAGGCAGCTCTCCCGCGCTGAAAGTTCCAATTACTCACTTTACGTCTTTCACGGCAATCAAGTCTTTCGCGGATCGACTCCGCCGCTGATGGAGCGCACGGTCCGAACATCATCGACAGCGACTCTGCACTAGGCGTCGATGGCTGAGAGACCGATAGCGCTCCCGCCTGACCTAGGCAGTAGGGGTGTGCGTCATGAAGCAATCTCATATCCATGATCCGCCGAAGCCGCTTGATTTACCACCGTGCCCAAAATGTAAAAATCCAATGTGGCTTGCCCAGATCGAACCAACCGACAAGCCTGACTACGATCAACGGACGTTTGAATGTCCGCTATGCGACCATTCCGAAACGATGTTGGTAAAGTTCAAATAGGACGAGGAGCTACGCGCAAAATCAACAAAGGACATAATGCCGATGGTTTTTTATCAACCCGTCGCTGCGCATCTAGATTCCATTACGCGACCAAACTGCTCCGATTGCGGAAGAGCGACGCGGCTATTTGGGATAGAGCCAGAGCGCCCCGGCTACGAGCTGCGTACTTTCGTGTGCTCTAAATGCGAACACATCGAAACTGCGGTCGGGGCGGGCGCGTGACTTCCCTTTCAGTTTACCGGGAATTCGCGAAACAATGCATGGATATGGCGGAGCGTGCTTCGCCCGCGCATCAAGAAGCGCTACTGAAAATGGCCGAAGTCTGGCTGGAGCTAGCGCGCGCTTTGCCGCCGCAGCCAACGAACCAATCCGACCAGACCGCGCCGTCATAACGACGGCCGCGATAGCCGCTCGAGTTGCGGGCTGAGGCAAACACCTCCGGTCTTACGGCAGAATTTATTTCGTGTTCGCGGTTTGTTGAAAAGGAGCCGGTTTAAGAAGTGCCAGATTTTAATGGCGCGCCCTAGGGGATTCGAACCCCTGTTACCGCCGTGAAAGGGCGGTGTCCTAGGCCTCTAGACGAAGGGCGCTCGCGCGGCTGACCGGCGGGACAGCGTGCAGACCTGAATCTTGCCGGGGGTATAAAGTGCTTCATTGGGACCGGCAAGCGAGCGGGTCTTACCATTTGCCGGTATTTGGCATCGATTTCCACGGTTCCTGCGGGGGCTTGGCGGCGCCCTTTTGCAAAATCTCGATGGAATGCTTGTCGGGCGATCGCACGAAAGCCATCACGCCATCGCGCGGCGGGCGATTGATAGTGACGCCGGCCTTCATCAGTCGCTCACACGTGGCATAGATGTCGTCGACCTCGTAGGCGAGGTGACCGAAATAGCGCGCTTCGCCGTAGTCTTCTGTGTCCCAGTTGAACGTAAGTTCCACCTCCGGGCCCGGCCGGCCGGTTTTTTTGCTGGCCTCGACCAGCTTTTCGTCGTCCGAACCCGCCAGAAAAACCAGCGTGTAGCGGTTTTTGTCATCCACGCGCCGGCGCGTTTCCTTCAGGCCGAGCTTGTTGCAATAAAAATCGAGCGCGGCGTCGAGATCACGAACGCGCAGCATGGTGTGCAGATATCGCATAGGCTAGACCTCACTGACTGTCTCAAAGAGAGCCCACTATACAGAAATGATCGCCTCTGATCTGCCCATTGCGGTCTCCCATCTGCGCGACCTGATCGATAATGCGTCGGTGATTGTCCCATTTACGGGGGCCGGGATTTCCACCGAATGCGGGATCCCCGATTTCCGGTCGCCGGGCGGCCTGTGGACCAAGAACCAGCCCATCCCGTTCGATGCGTTTGTCTCGAGCCAGGAGATGCGCGACGAGTCCTGGCGGCGACGTTTTGTCATGGAGGAGAGTTTTGCCAAGGCGAAACCCGGCCGGGGCCATCAGGCACTTGCGAGTTTCTACCGGGCTGGCAAAAGCCCGGGGCTGATCACCCAAAACATCGACAATCTGCACCAGGCGTCCGGCATTGCTGCGGGCGACATCATCGAGTTGCACGGCAATACGACGTACGCGACCTGCCTTGACTGCGCGAAGCGCTACGAACTGTCCTGGGTCAGAAAAAAATTCGACACTGGGCAGCACGCGCCGGATTGCTCCTGCGGCGGCTACATCAAAACCGCGACGGTATCGTTCGGACAGTCGATGCCGGGCGAGGCGATGCAACGTGCGGAAGAGTTGACCATGAGTTGCGATCTGTTTCTGGCTGTTGGCTCGTCGCTGGTCGTCTGGCCTGCGGCCGGCTTCCCTCTCATGGCCAAACGCAATGGTGCGGCTCTCGTCATCATCAATCGCGAACCCACCGAATTCGACGAGCTTGCCGATCTGGTCGTTCGTAACGACATTGGTGACGCGCTGGGTCCTTTCATCGGCCGCTGATTCGTCTCCGTTGCTCTGTGCACAGACCTGTGTGCAAGCGCATTTTGCCCCTTTGCCATATAGGGGCCGGTGTTATCTTCGATTCAAGAAAGATTCGTCGAAGCGCCCATCAAGAGGCGCCAGAAAGTGGCGGCGCGCGGCGTTATGGCGTCGGACGGGATCGAATCGCAAATGGCTGAGACCAATCTCCGACCAGGGACGGTCAGAGAACTCGTCGATGAAACGGCGACAAATCTCATCGAGCTCACTGGCGTTATCAAGTGGTTCGACGTCGCGAAGGGCTTCGGATTCATCGTTCCCGACAATGGGATGCCCGATATCCTGCTGCACGTGACCTGCCTGCGGCGCGATGGATTTCAGACCGCTTACGAAGGTGCGCGGGTGATCTGCGAGGTCCTGCAGCGGCCAAAGGGTCTGCAGGCCTTCCGGGTCGTTTCGATGGACGACAGTACCGCAGTCCATCCGGCGCAAATGCCCCCGCCGCGGACCCATGTGACGGTGACGCCCACCAGCGGTCTCGAGCGAGCCCAGGTCAAATGGTTCAATCGCCTGCGCGGGTTCGGCTTTTTGACCCGTGGCGAAGGAACCCCCGATATCTTTGTGCACATGGAAACCCTCCGCCGCTATGGCATCGCCGAGCTTCGGCCGGGTCAGACCGTGCTGGTCCGCTTTGGGCCAGGGCCGAAGGGCCTGATGGCCGCCGAAGTGCGGCCCGACGGCGGGCCGCTCGGGCTCGCCTCCCACTAGATTTTCCGATTGCCGCTCGGACCGGGTCCGCGTAAAGGCGAGCTTATGCGCGCCTACGCCTGGATCAGCCTTGCTCTCTTTGGCCTGCTCGTTGCTGCGGGGCCGGTACAGCCGGCCGGGCAGCAAACAGTTGAGATCGCCAGCAAGACCGGCGTGCACGTCTTCGCAGTCGAGATCGCCGACAACGATGCCGACCGGGCGAAGGGCCTCATGTACCGGAAGGAATTGCCGGAGGGGCGGGGCATGTTGTTTGACTTCCACCGCGAACAGGACGTCAGCTTCTGGATGCAGAACACCTACATTCCACTCGATATGATCTTTATCCGCGGCGACGGCCGCATCCTGCGCATCGCCGAAAATACCGAGCCGCTGTCGACGCGGCTGATCCCATCGGGAGGTCCGGTGCGAGCGGTGCTGGAGGTCATCGGTGGAACAAGCAGAAAACTTGGTATTGCCGCCGGCGATCGTGTTGCGTCACCGATTTTCAGTGCCCATTAGGCTTGCTTGCCGGGTTATCTTGAAGCGTGTATCGAACGCCGATGTCGAGCGGGGCATAGCGCAGTCTGGTAGCGCGTCTGGTTTGGGACCAGAAGGTCGCAGGTTCAAATCCTGCTGCCCCGACCACTCAAGCGAAGTCTCTCCGGAAGACGGTGCTGTGGCGCGGACGTTGTCCACAGGCCGCTTCTTGACTTTAATCCTATCATTGAATATAGTCCTACTATCCTGCTCGAACGTGAGGGGCGTCATCTAGAGGCGTCTTGATGGTGGGGCAGGGTGCGGCGCCTGCGGGTGTGCTGGATTACGCACAGCACGCACTCGGGCGGCGCCGGGGCTCCGCCCGGCGGCCACTACGGGCTGCCTGCCAGGAGCTTGGCTGACGGATGGCCGCGCGTTGCGCTGGTCAACGAAAAGCGCGGCCGGCGCCGGAAGGAAGAACGCTGCGATGGCGCGCCGAGAGGCGCCCGTGCTCTCGAGAGGGAGTACGGCACTGAACGAACAATGGTTGCGCCACTTGGCGCGCCATCCCCCCTCAATTGGAGGGGACAAGGAGAAGGGACTACGGCGTACCCGGCGCCGCAAAGAATACGGGCGCGGGCGCGCGCCCCCATGACAACCCGGGGCTGTTTGACAATTGAATCTGGACCCCTCATCCCCGCGCCTGAAAACGCCGACGAGAGAGATCAGCGGTCACACCGGCCGACAAAGTCGGCGATACGCGCGATAACGTCGGCTTCGGCCAACAAGGGCGCGTGGCCTTGATCGGGCACTTCAAGGACCTCGAGCGAGGGACGCCGTGCGCGCATTGCGGCGATCGTGGCCGGCCCCAGGATATCGGAATTGGCGCCGCGAATGACCATCAGCGGGATGTTCGCCAAAGCGTCGAACTCTTTCCAGAGCGTCGCAACCGGACGCTCCGGGTCAACTCCGTCCAGCGTCTTGGCAAGCTTGACGTCGTAGGTCGGTACCATTCGGCCTTTGTCTTCCCTGAACGCGCGATGCGCGCTCGCCAGCCAATCGTCCGGCGCAAGTTTCGGAAACTGGTTCTGGAATAATCGCCGGAGGATTTCCGCGCCTTCTTCGAAGGTTCGCGGCTGTGGCAACTTGCCGACATAACTCTTGATACGCATCAGGCCCTGCGGCTCGATCACGGGGCCGATATCGTTGAGCACAACACCGGCAATGGCGGTGGGTCGCACGGCTGCGAGCAACATCGCCAAAATGCCGCCGCGCGAGGTGCCGATGAAGACCGCCGGCAATGCATCGAGTGCGGTGACCGCCGCAAGCACGTCGCCGAGTTCGACCGGCAGCGCGTAATTTTCCGGATTTCGATCATAGTCGGAGAGCCCGCGTCCCCGATAGTCGAGCGCGATCACACGGCGAGGATGAGGGTCTCCGTACGCAAGCGAAGGGGCCAGCACGTCGAAATCGGCCGCAGTGCGAGCCAGGCCGGGAAGACAAACGACGGGCCGGGTCGATGCCGGGCGAGGGCGATAGTCGCGCGCGTGGAGCTTGAGGCCGTCCGGGGCGGTGATGAAAACGCTCTGGGTCCGAGGGTCGGCAGTGCTAGCCAGCATCGAATGCCGCTCTTGCTGCCGACCAAATGACACGGCTATCGTTGCGGCAAAGCCGGCATCGGCGGTGGTAACAGTTCAACATGACAGATCCGTTTCGCGTTTATATAGGTTGGGATCGCCGCGAGCCAGAAGCCTATGAGGTTGCAAAATTCTCTCTGGAGCGGCGCGCATCGGTGCCGGTTGCGGTTACGCCAATCAAGCTCGACGAGCTTAGTGCAAAGGGTCTTTACCGCAGGGATATCGACCCGCTGGCGTCGACAGAATTCACCTATTCGCGGTTTTTAACGCCGGCGCTCGCAGGCTTTAAGGGCTGGGCATTGTTCTGCGACTGCGACTTCCTCTGGCTCGGCGATATTGCCGGTTTGCTTGAATACACGCGCGTTCCAAAGGCCATCTATTGCGTGCAGCACGACTATAAACCGAAAGAGACAACAAAAATGGATGGCGCGGTGCAAAGCGCATATCCGCGTAAAAACTGGTCGTCGCTGATGCTGTTCAATTGCGACCATCCGGCAGTTCGCCGGCTCACGCCCGACGTCGTCAACCGGGAGAGCGGCGCCTACCTTCATCGCATGCAATGGGTTGCCGACGAGGACATCGGCGCACTGCCGGTCGAATGGAACTGGCTCGAAGGCTGGAATGAAAAGCCGGCAAACGGCACGCCCAAGGTCGTGCATTTCACGCGCGGCGGCCCCTGGTTTTCGAACTGGCAGAACGTCGATTACGGCGATCTCTGGCGCGCCGAACACGCGCTCTGGGCCGCCAAGCGCCCATGAGTTGCCCATGACTCAACCATGACTGTTGCGGCATTGCTGCAAGAGGCGGTGAGGCTGCACCAAAAGGGGCAGCTGCCTGAGGCCGAGCGCCTTTATCGGTCTGCTCTGGCGCAGGAGCCAACGAATTTCGACGGCCTTTATCTGCTCGGCCTGCTCACGATGCAGAAAGGCGAGATCGCCGAGGCGGTCAAGCTCGCGTCCGCTGCGCTCGCTCGCAATCCGCAATCGTTCGACGTCCTGTCTCTGCTCGGATCGTTGATGCTGACGCTCAGTCGCTTCGATGATGCACTCGGCTTTTTCGAGCGCGCCGTTGCCATCCAGCCGAAAAATATCAATGCGCGCTATAATCGCGCGGTCGCGCTCGGACAAGCGGGCAGGGCAGAGCAAGCGCTCGCTGCCTACGATGAAATCCTTGCCGTCAGTCCCGCCATTCCGGAAGCCTGGTTGAACAAAGGCAATGTTCTCGCCCAGCTCGCGCGCTACGAGGAAGCAGTCGAGAGTTTTGATCGCGCTCTCGCGCTCAAGCCCGGCGACGCCGATATGCTCAACAACCGCGGCAGCGCGCTTGCCGCACTCGGGCGTCACGAGGCGGCACTTGCCAGTTTCGATCAGGCACTCAGGCTGCTGCCGGAAAGCGCCGAGGTGTTGAGCAACAGGGCGATTTCGCTGAAGGGCCTCGGGCGGCTCGACGAGGCGCGCGGGGATTGCGAACGCGCTCTGGCCGGATCTCCCGATCATGTGCGGTCGTTGGTGACGCTCGGCAATATCCTCCACGCCATAATGGAGTATGACGGCGCGTTGCGCGCCTATGATCGTGCGCTGTCTTTGACACCAAACGACGCGATGATCTTGAGCAATCGCAGTCTCTGTCTTTTCGACATGGGTCGCTTTCCGGAATCGCTGGCCGAGGCAGAACGGGCGATAGCGCATGACGCAACGAATGCCGAAGGTCATTTCGGCCGGGCAAAAGGGCTGCAGGCGGTGGGGCGGCATCGCGAGGCGATCGCCGCGTATGAAAAGGCCATCGCGCTGCAGCCTAATCTGGTTGCCGCAAAGTGGAATTTGGGCATCTGCTATCTGCGGTTCGGCCGTTTCGACGAAGGCTGGTCGCTCTATGACAATCGCTGGGATCCGCGCGCGGGCGCGACACCGCATCGCGGGTATTCGCAGCCGCGCTGGGATGGGAAGCCGATCGCGGGTCCGTTGCTGATCTGGGGCGACCAGGGGCTCGGCGATCAGATCATCTATGCAAGCATCATCCCGGAATTGAAAGCTTGCGCCGGTCGGATCGTGATCGAACTCGAGCCTCGTCTGGTGAGCTTGTTCGCGCGCTCGTTCCCCGATGCGGAGATTGTCGCGGCCGGGCCGGAGCTTTATCGCGGGCCGGTCGAAGCTCAAACATCGATCAGCGGATTACCGGCTTATTTTCGCAAGAGCTTTGATGCGTTTCCGCAACCGCACCGGGGATTTCTCGTCCCCGATCCCGATCGGGTCGGCCAGTTGCGCGGACGGCTCGCGGCGGGCGACCGCGCGGTGATAGGGCTTACCTGGATCAGCAAGAATCCAAAGATCGGACGCTACAAATCGGCCGCGCTGGAAGATCTGGCGCCACTGCTGCAGCGTCCAGGCTTTCGTTTCATCGACCTTCAGTACGGCGACACGGCCGCAGAACGGCAAACGGTCGAGCGAAAGTTAGGCGTCAGAGTCGAACGACTTGAGGATATCGACAACACGAACGATATCGACGGATTGGCTGCGCTCATTGCCGCCTGCGACGCGGTCTTGACCGTCAGCAGCACGACCGCGCATCTCGCGGGCGCTGTCGGCGCACCGACCTTTGTCATGGTGCCGTTCGGCGCCGCGCATCTTTGGTACTGGTTTGAAAGTCGGCCAGCAAGTCCGTGGTACCCGCGCGTTCAAGTGTGCCAGCAGGTGGAAGGACAGCCCTGGTCAGATCTGGTGTCCGCGCTGACAGAAAAAGTAGCGGCGGCCGCGACAGATCATCGAAAGCGCGGCGGATCCTAATTGGCGCTGCCGCGCTTGAGGTCGGCCTCGATCAGGAGCTTCGTGCCGCCGCCGAAGCGCGCGCGGTAAACCTGAAGGTTTTCCATGATCCGCGCGACATAGTTGCGGGTCTCGGACAGCGGGATGCGCTCGACCCAATCGACTGGATCGACATGCGGATCACGCGGATCGCCGTAGGCTGCAATCCACTGTCGCACGCGTCCTCGCCCGGCATTGTAGCCGGCGAAAGTAAGAATGTAGGAGCCGTTGTATCCGGTAAACAGATTGGAGAGCTCGGCCGCGCCCATCTGCATGTTGTAGATAGGATCCTTGAGAAGGCGATCGCGGTTGTATGTGACCTTGAATTTCGCGGCGGTATCGATGCCGGCTGCCGGTGTGACTTGCATCAGACCCATGGCGTGGGCTGTGGAAACGACCTTCTGATTGAAGTGGCTCTCCTGGCGCGCGATCGAATAGGCAACAGCGGATTCGATCGGCGGAGCGATAGGTCGATAGTCGGGCAGGCCGACGATCGGGTAGGCGTAATAGTCGAGCGGCAGCCCGCGCGCATAGGCGGCTTCGCCGAGCAGCAACATGGCGCGCCCGTCGCCATTCTTGCCGGCAAGCTCACCCAAAACAGACATGCCTGCGATGTCGGTTCCGCTTTCGCCGAGCTCGGCGTAGATCGAGGCCAGCATGTCGCGCTCGCCGAGTTTGTAGAGGATTTCCGCCGCGCGAACGACTTCGAGATTGCTGAGAACGGCCTGTTCCTGCGGCGTGAACGCGGGCGGTCCGCGCAAGCCGAGATCCCTGAGCCCGAGCCGCGCGCGCGCCAGCTGACCGTAATAGGTCGCGGTGTATTGTGCGGCGGTCTCGTAAAACGCTTTCGCCTCGGCCTGTTGATGCATCGCTTCCGCGGTTCGGCCCTGCCAATAGCCGGCCCGGGAAAGGGCGTGCGGATTCGCGGTCCCTTCGGCGATATGACCGAAATGGATGGCCGCAGCCTTCGGATCGTGCAGATAGCGAAGTGCGACCCAGCCGGCGGTGAAGTGGGCATCGACGCGATAGACGCCACGCATAGGCGGCGCGGCCTCGCGGGCCACGCTGTAAGCGGCGTGCGCGTCATGCTCGTCGAGCAGCTTGCGTACGAGGAGACGGCGCTCCAGCCACCACTGATCGAGATTGACCAGCGCATCCGCGTTTTTCGGGGCGGTCAGGATCAGCTTGCCGGCTTCGTCCGCTTTGTTGTTCAGGCGCAGCCATTGGACGCGCGCGAAAATATAGCCGGCGTCGTTCTGTGCCGCCGGAGGAACCGCATCGAGCAGCGCCTTCGCGTTCCCAGCCTTCTGCAACACGCCCGCGCGTGCGCGCCCAATGGCAAGTTGGTCGCCGCCGAGCCGCTCGGCCGCGCGCATGCCGGCCGCGACATCGTCGGCATAGAAGCGCTGCTCCATGCGCGCCTTGTGGTCGGCGGTACTGAGCATGCTGCCAAACATCTCGAGCACGCGTTTTTCGACATCCGCGCTGGCGTCATCGTGGCGCCACGCGTGACGCACGAGCACAGCCGCACCGTCGCGATCGCCTTGCGCGAGCAGCGCGCGCGCCAGCATGTAACGACCCTTGGCGGTTGCGGGTTGCTGCCGGCCGAAGAACGCGCGGACGGTGCGATCATCAACGCCGTCGTTCCACAACGCGTTTTCCGCGCGGCGGCGGAACAGGGGAGCGTGCGGCCAGCTCGGATTCGTTTCGACGAAAGCCGCGTACCGCTGGAAGCTGGGATTGGTATTGTCGGAGCGCAGGATTATCCATTCGGCCAGTTTGCGCGCGACCGGATCACTGATGCTCGCCTCAGCCGCATTGGCGTCGGCTTCCTTCCCCTTGCGTGCGCTCTCGATCACGCGTTTGACGGCGGCGATGTCGGCATCCGAGGTCGCCGAGGTTGGCGCGATCGCGAAAGGCCCGGACGTCGGGCGCGCGAGCGGTTTGAAGAATGCGCGAGTCTCAAACATCGCTCCGTGCAGACCGACATTGGCTTGCGCGAAGGAGGAAAGGCCTGCTTTCGGTGCTGCCCGTTTTTGCGGGAGCGGAGTCGTGGAAGGGGCAATTGTTGCAGGCGCGGTGGCTTGCTTGCCGGCGTGGACGACTGGTCGCGGGCGTGGCAGCGGAACTTTTTGTGTCGGGGCCGAGACCGCTTCGGCCGACAGCGCGCACGCCGTCAACGTCAAAAAGACACCGAAGCGGCTGCGACTAGTCGCTTTCATTCAACCCCGTTGCTCTCGGACCCAACGCCCCAATTCGGCGAAGTCGTACAACGCTTGGTTAGGTAGGCTAATTTCGTTGATGAATGATAGCCAAAAAAATCGGGGTCGTGGGATTCCTAAGCAGAAAGCAGGGCGAAAACGGGGCAGGGCAAGAAGCTTTACCTATAACGCCAATTCATTGACCCATTTGCGCTCAGGGCTTTCATCAACGCCCGCGACCCGATATCTATGGGTCTAAAGTGTCGCATCCCTGTGGAGAAGTCGTGCCATGACCGCCAAGACGAGCTTTCGGGGCTCTTTTACCGCGCTGGTCACGCCTTTCAAAAATGGCTCGCTCGATGAAAAGGCGTTCCGCGACATTGTCGACTGGCAGATCGCAGAGGGAACCAATGGGTTGGTTCCGGTGGGAACCACGGGCGAGAGCCCGACCCTGTCGCACGACGAACATAAGCAGGTCGTCGAATGGTGTATCGACCAGGCCGATGGCCGCGTTCCGGTGATCGCGGGGTCGGGCTCGAATTCGACCGCCGAGGCGATCGAACTCTCGCGCCATGCCGAGGATGCGGGCGCGGATGCGGTGCTGATTGTCACGCCCTATTACAACAAGCCGACGCAGGAAGGTCTCTATCAGCATTACAAGGCGATCAACGACGCGATCGGCATTCCGATCATCATTTACAATATTCCGGGGCGCTCGATCGTCGACATGTCGGTCGAGACAATGGCGCGTCTTTATGAGCTCAAGAACATTGCCGGCGTAAAAGACGCCACCGCCAATATGGCCCGCGTCTCGCAGCAGCGCGCCGCCATCGGACCGGACTTTAACCAACTTTCAGGCGAGGACATAACGGCGCTCGGCTTCATGACGCATGGCGGACATGGCTGTATCTCGGTGACCTCGAATGTCGCTCCGCGCCTGTGTGCTGAATTTCAGGCGGCCTGTCTCAAGGGAGACTTTGCGGCGGCGCTCAAGCTGCAAGACAAGCTGGCTCCATTGCATATCAATCTGTTCATCGAAACGAGTCCGTCACCGATCAAGTATGCGATGTCGTTGATAGGCAAGTGTGCTGACACCGTGCGACTGCCTATGGTGCCGACGAGCGACAAAGCAAAGACCGCTGTGCGTCAGGCTATGGTGCATGCCGGGCTGGTCAACTAGCGACAGCGTAGGCGGAAACGCAGGCAGTCAAGCAGCGGGGTCTGGCCATGATTGAAGAATTCAAAAAATTTGCCCTCCGCGGGAATGTGATCGATCTCGCCATCGGCGTCATCATTGGCGCGGCCTTTGGCGCCATTGTGAATTCCCTCGTGGCTGACATCATTATGCCGATTATCGGGGCGGTCAGCGGGGGACTTGATTTTTCGAATTATTTTTTGCCCTTGTCGTCCAAAATTACGGCCGGGACACTTGCCGAAGCTAAAAAGCAAGGTGCGGTACTGGCTTGGGGTAATTTTCTTACGATCACGCTTAACTTCATCATCATTGCGTTTGTGCTGTTTCTGGCCATTCGCGCTATTAATCGCGTCTCGCGCAAGGAAGCGGAGAAGGCTCCGTCGCTCACCAAGACCGAACAGCTTCTCACCGAAATCCGCGACCAGTTGAAATCGCGCTAGCGCCGACCAACAGTTCTATGGCCGCAAAACCCGAGCGACGCTTCAAAGTGGTCGCCGACAATCGCAAAGCGCGTTTCAATTACGCCATCGGCGAAACGTTCGAGGCCGGCATCGTTCTCACGGGCAGTGAAGTGAAATCATTGCGCGCGGGGAAAGCCACGATTGCAGAGTCCTACGCCGATGCGCGCGGCGGCGAACTATGGCTGATCAACTCCAATATTTCCGAATATCTGCAGGCGAGCCGCTTCAATCACGCTCCGAAACGGGCGCGAAAGTTGCTGCTGCAAAAGCGGGAGATCAATCGGTTGGTGGGCGCGGTGGAGCGGGAGGGCATGACGATCGTGCCCTTAAAGCTTTACTTTAACGAGAAAGGCCGAGCCAAAGTCGAGATTGCTTTGGCCCGCGGCAAGAAATTGCATGACAAGCGCGAGACGCTGAAGAAGCGTTCCTGGGAGCGCGAGCGCGGACGACTGATGCGAATGAAAGGGTAGGCAATGGGCGTTCCCACGAAACTCGACCATTGTGTGATCCACGTATCCGATTGGCCCCAGTCGAATAAATTTTATTGCGACGTGATGGGCGCCGAACTGGTCGAACGGCCGGCCGGATATGCCTATCGTTTCGGTGACAAGCAACTCAACGTGCACGGGCCGGGCGTGAAGCCTGCGGAAGTCGCGCGGCTGCCGGTGCAACCCGGCAACAGCGATCTGTGTTTCGAATGGCAGGGCCCGATCGAAAGCGCGATCGCCCACCTCAAGGCACACGGTGTAGCCGTCGAGCGAGGTCCAATGCAGCGTTTTGGCGCGAAAGGACCGGGGACGTCGGTTTACTTCCGGGACCCCGATGGCTCGCTCATGGAATTTATGAGCTACGGAGAAAAGAAATGACCGAAGCGCCGCGCACGCACAATCCGCAGGTTCTGCCGCCCGGAATTCCGGCGCCGCAGGACGATGGCACCGCGCGGCATCTCACCGGAATGAAGCTGCAGGACGTGACACTTCCGGCAACCGATGGTGCGGCGGTCAATCTTTCGAAGCTTGCAGGCCGCACTGTCCTCTATATTTATCCGCGCACTGGCGTCCCCGGGGTCGATCCGCCCGCGGGATGGGATCAGATCCCAGGCGCACGAGGCTGTACGCCCCAATCCTGCTCGTTTCGCGATCATTTCGGCGAGCTCAAGCGGCTAGGCGTGGCCCAGCTCTACGGATTGTCGACGCAGGACACCCTGTATCAGCGCGAGGCGGCGAACCGGCTGCATTTGCCCTTCGCCATTTTGTCGGACGACAAGCTGGTTTTGACCAAGGCGCTGAAGCTTCCGACGTTTTCTGTTGCGGCGATGACGCTGCTCAAGCGCATGGCCCTGATCATCGACGATGGTACGATCACCAAAGTATTCTATCCGGTTTTCCCACCCGATAAAAACGCGACAGATGTGATCGCCTGGCTTAAGTCGGAATAGATTGTGCGGCCCCCAGATAGCGGCGCACATTTGCAAAGACATCTCGAAACATTTCCGGCGTAAGCACGCCGGTGTTCGTATTGTACCGCGAACAATGATAGCTGCTGAACAACGCCATCGGCCCAAGCTGATGGTGTTTACCGTGGCCGAAGGCGGTCTCGACTAACTTGCCGCCGAGCGCGCGCACCGTACTTTCATGCGCAATACGGCCGAGCGCAACAATGGCGCGCAGTTTCTTCATTTCGGCCAGAGTCGGAATTAAAAAATTGCGACACGTTCTTATTTCTTCCGGTGTCGGCTTGTTCTCTGGAGGCACGCAACGCACCGCATTGGTAATGCGGCAATCGATCAACTCAAGTCCATCGTCCGGATGCGCCTCATATTTCCCGCGGGCAAAACCGAATTTGCCGAGAGTGTCATAGAGCAGCACGCCGGCGTAGTCGCCGGTAAATGGTCGGCCGGTCCGATTGGCGCCTTGAAGTCCGGGCGCGAGGCCCACAACCAAGACTTGCGCATCGACAGGACCGAAGGAGGGAACGGGCGCATTGAACCAGGCCGGCTCTTTTGCGCGCCACGTTTTGCGGAATGTTGCGAGTCGCTGGCAGCGCGGGCAATCGCGCCCAGGCTTGCTGTTGGTCCCTGCCATAGCACGCGATCCAGAAAAGTGGTTACCGGTTTTCGGATAAGACCACGCGTCAGGCAAAAATACTATTCGAAGGACTCGTCGTCGTCCTCAGCACCGACAGATGCGCTGGCCCGTTGTGGCGCCGTCGTCGGTCGTTGGAGAAACTGGGGCGTGTGTGAGGCTGCGCGGTCATCGCGTGGAGGACGCGCTTCGCGCGCCGGACGTTCGGAAGGGTCGCGCCCGACCTTGGTTTGTAGTTCGACAATGTCGAGAAATACGTCAGCCTGCCGGCGCAATTCATCCGCTACCATAGGCGGTTGCGTAGATACGGTTGAAACGACCGTTACCCGTACGCCCTTGCGTTGGACCGCTTCAACGAGAGAGCGGAAATCGCCGTCGCCCGAAAACAACACCATGTGATCGATCGTGCTTGCAATTTCCATCGCATCGACCGCGAGCTCGATGTCCATGTTGCCTTTGACTTTGCGTCGTCCGGTCTGATCGACGAATTCCTTCGTGGCCTTCGTCACGACCGAATAGCCGTTATAGTCGAGCCAATCGATCAGCGGTCGTATCGACGAGTACTCCTGATCTTCAATCACGGCGGTGTAATAGAACGCACGCAGCAAATAGCCACGCGACTGGAATTCGCGGAGCAGCCGTTTGTAGTCGATGTCGAAGCCGATGGACTTTGCTGTGGCGTAAAGATTGGCACCATCAATAAATAAAGCGATTTTTTCACCGGGGACTGTCATGGGTTGCTCTCATAATTCATTCGTAGTTACCTTTGCCTTCCGCGCGCGCAATGGGGAGGCGCGCCGCGTGGGCACAGTTTCGGATCGCCGCTAACAGAGCATCGCGGCATCTCCAATCAATTGGTGTGCCGCCTGCGCAATCACGCAGTGCCGATAAAATCCTAGCCATCGGCCTACCTGCGATCTCGCAAAAGTCGAGTAACAGACGGTTGCGGCTAAACCAAGACAAAAATGCTTGAAATTCCATGCGCCAGGGGATACCTAGCAGGCCAATTCAGGACAGGTTCCACTATACAGGAGTGACGAGCCGATGGCCCGTGTCACCGTAGAAGATTGCATCGACAAGGTTGAGAACCGCTTTGACCTCGTCCTCTTGGCGAGTCACCGGGCACGCATGATTTCGTCCGGCTCGCAGATTACCCTCGATCGCGACAACGATAAGAATCCGGTCGTAGCTTTGCGAGAAATTGCGGAAACCACGGTATCGCCCGGCGATCTAAAGGAAGATCTCATTCATAGCTTGCAGAAATACGTCGAAGTCGACGAGCCGGAGCCGGAAGTACCGCTGATCGGGGCTGGCACGGGGGCCAGTGTGGACTCCGACGACACTGAGGTAACGGCAGACCGTATGACCGAGGAGGAGCTGCTCAAGGGCCTGGAAGGCTTGGCGCCGCCGGAAGAGCCGCCGGAAGAGGACGCTGAATAGCCTTTTCACCTTGTTATTAATTCCGTGTAACGGCCCGGCCACCCCACCGCCGGGCCGTGGCTTTTTGTCAACCAACCGGTCAAAGCCTTGCTGCCATGATGAAACGGCGTGATATCTTGAGGTGGTATTATCGAGGCCGGCTGCGAGACAGCAAATATGGCGCGTACGCGCTCTGATCTTCCGCGCATGCAAAAGCAGGCCCCGGTCCGGGGGCCGCGCCCGGCGTCTATCCCTGCCACTAAACAGCCTGTCGAAAAGCCAGTCCAGTCGAGAAAGCCGCCGATGATGCGGCAGTACGACCTGATCGAACGGGTGCGTCGGTACAACCCGAACACGAACGAAGCGCTCCTCAATCGCGCCTACGTTTATGCGATGAAGGCCCATGGCGAACAGCGGCGCGCGTCAGGGGATCCTTACTTCTCCCATCCGATCGAAGTCGCGGCCATTTTGACCGATCTCAAACTGGACGATGCGACAATAGCCGCGGCGCTGTTACACGACACCATCGAAGATACCGAGGCGACCCGGGCTGAAATCGACAGTCTCTTCGGACACGACATCGGCACATTGGTCGAGGGCCTGACCAAGCTCAAAAAACTTGATCTGGTCACCAAAGAAGCGAAGCAGGCAGAAAATCTCCGCAAGCTTCTGCTGGCGATTGCCGATGATGTCCGCGTGCTGCTGATCAAGTTGGCCGACCGGCTGCACAACATGCGCACGCTGGAGTACGTGCCGCCAGAAGCGCGCCGCCGTGCTGCCGAAGAGACTATTGAGATTTACGCACCACTTGCCGGCCGTATGGGCATGCATGAGATGCGTGAAGAGCTCGACGACCTCGCGTTTCGCGAGCTCTATCCGGAAGCGTGCGAAGTAGTCACTGCGCGGCTTAACGCGCTGACCGAACGCAGCAAGCTACTCATTTCGGAAATCGAGAAACAACTTACCAAGAAACTTGCTGATCGCGGAATTGAGGCACGCGTTGTTGGGCGACGCAAGCGCGCATACTCCATCTGGCGCAAGATGGAACGTAAATCGGTTGGCTTCGAGCAACTGTCCGATATTTTTGGGTTTCGCGTCGTCGTGAAAACACTAGCGGACTGTTATCAGGCGCTTGGCGTAGTTCACAGCACATGGCCAATGGTGCCCGGCCGATTTAAGGATTACATTTCGACGCCAAAAGGGAATGACTATCGGTCGATCCACACGACAGTGATTGGCCCCAGCAAGCAGCGCGTCGAATTGCAGATCCGTACCGTCGCAATGCATGAGATCGCCGAGTACGGCATCGCCGCGCACGCTCTCTACAAAGATAGCGTCGGCTCCCCGACGGAGTTGCTATCGCGTGAATCGACCGCCTATGCGTGGCTGCGTCGCACGATTGAGTTGCTGGCGGAAGGTTCAAACCCGGAAGAATTCCTCGAGCACACCAAGCTTGAACTATTCCACGACCAGGTGTTCTGCTTCACGCCCAAGGGCAAGCTGATCGCGCTTCCACGATATGCGACACCCATCGATTTTGCCTATGCGGTGCATACCGACGTCGGCAATACTGCGGTCGGCTGCAAAATCAACGGGCAGATTGCGCCACTGACGTCAGAGCTCGTCAACGGTGATGAAGTGGAGATTGCCACGTCGAAAGCCCAAACTGCGCCTCCGGCTGCATGGGAATCGATCGTGGTTACAGGCAAAGCGCGTGCGGCGATCCGGCGGGCGACACGTGTTGCAGTGCGGACGCAATATGCGGGTCTTGGCCGCCGCATCGTCGAACGCCTGTTTCAGCGCGCGAAGATTGCCTATTCCGATGAGAAATTGACCGGCGCGCTGCCACGTCTTGCGCGCTCTTCGATTGAGGACGTATTGGCAGCGGTTGGGCGAAGCGAACTCAAGGCATCCGATGTCGCTCGGGCCATGTATCCCGACTACAAGGAAGAGCGCGCAGCCGCCATGGCCGCAAAACCAAAATCGGAGAGCGGCTGGTTTGGTCTAAAGAAGCTTACATCGGTCAAATTCAAGGTTCCCGACAATGTCGTTGGACCGGCTATTCCGATCCGCGGCATCAATGGCGACCTGCCAGTGCGTTTCGCACCAAATGGAGGCGCAGTTCCGGGCGACCGCATCGTCGGCATTCTTTCGCCGGGCGAGGGGATCACCATTTACCCGATCCAGTCGCCTGCTCTGAGCGAATTTGAGGACAAGCCTGAGCGCTGGCTGGACGTGCGCTGGGATGAGGAGGAACAGGCTCCCCAGCGGTTTCCGGCGCGGATAGCGATTCAGTCGGTCAACGAGCCCGGCTCCCTCGCGCAGATCGCGCAGGTTATTGCCGAGCATGACGGAAATATCGACAACATTCGCATGACGCGGCGGGCACCCGATTTTACCGACGTCACCATCGATCTTGAGGTTTACGACCTCAAACATCTCACCGCTATTCTCGGGCAATTACGCGCGAAATCGGTGGTGGCGAAAGCCGAACGCGTCAACGGCTAGCGCATGAAACGTCTCCGTCTTGGCGTCAATGTCGATCATGTGGCCACTATCCGCAACGCTCGTGGCGGACGCCATCCCGATCCTGTGCGCGCTGCCAAGCTTGCGATCGCGGCTGGATGCGATGGCATCACCGCTCATTTGCGCGAGGATCGCCGCCATATCCGGGACGACGACATTGCACGACTGAAGGCGGAAATCGACAAGCCGCTCAACTTCGAAATGGCGGCAACAGAAGAAATGCTCCGCATCGCCCTAGCAACAAAGCCGCACGCAGTCTGTCTGGTCCCGGAGAAACGTACCGAGCGCACGACTGAAGGCGGGCTTGATGTTGCCGGCCAACACAATCAACTGACGTCTTTTGTCGCGAAGCTGAACGACGCGGGTATTCGCGTCTCTCTGTTTATCGCCGGCGAGGCCCGTCAGATTGAGGTGGCTGCAAAGCTGCGCGCGCCGGTCGTGGAGATTCATGTGGGTCCGTGGTGCGAGGCGCTCAGTGAGGGCAAGCGCACGCTTGCGGACGCGGAATGGCAACGCATCAGCGCGGGTGCCAAACTGGCGGATGAACTCGGCCTTGAAGTCCATGCCGGCCACGGTCTCGACTATGCGAGTGCAGAGACGATCGCCGCGCTCCCACAGGTGGTCGAGCTCAATATTGGGCATTTCCTGGTCGGGGAAGCGATATTTGAGGGGATGGTCGAGACCATAAAATTCATGCGTGCCGCCATGGACCGCGGTCGTGAGAAAGCGCAGCAGACATGATCATCGGTCTCGGCTCAGACATCGTTGACGTGCGGCGGATCGCCGACGTTATCGAACGCCATGGCGAGCGGTTTCTCGGTCGCATATTCACAGAGATCGAACGGACCAAGGCCGAACAACGCGCAAATGCTGCCGAGACATACGCCAAGAGGTTTGCTGCCAAAGAGGCTTGCGCCAAAGCCCTCGGGACGGGCCTGCGGCGCGGGGTTTTTTGGCGGGATATGGGTGTGATCAACGTTGCAGGCGGGAGACCCACGATGAAATTAACCGGCGGTGCGCTCACGCGACTACGGGCGATCACACCACCCGGTTTCGATGCAAGGATCGATGTCTCTCTGACCGACGAAGGCCCGACCGCGCAGGCCATCGTTATTATTTCTGCGGTGCCGGCACCTGCACCGGGGGCAGCCGCTTAGAAAGAAATTTCGGTAAAAGTTTGTGATGCACCTTCGGCCCTTGTTCATTGCCTGTCGGGGTGGCAGCAGCTACAAGGTCGCCGGGGCGCGCATACCGATTGACGGGATGAAAGGCCGATGAGTGTGACATCTGGAACAAAACGGAAAGAGGGGGGCGTTGCCGAAACGGTACGCGTGATCATTCATGCGCTGATCATTGCCTTGGTGATCCGTACCTTCCTGTTTCAACCCTTCAATATTCCCTCTGGCTCGATGAAAGCGACGCTGCTGGTCGGCGACTATTTGTTTGTCTCGAAATACAGTTACGGCTACAGCAAATACTCGCTGCCATTGTCGCCGCCAATTTTTTCGGGACGCATTCCGAGCGAATGGATGCCTCAACGGGGCGATGTGGTGGTCTTTCGGCTGCCGAAAGACCCTTCTACGGACTATATCAAACGGGTGATCGGGCTGCCTGGCGATAAGATTCAGGTGATCGACGGTGTGCTGAACATCAACGGTGTGCCGGTAAAAAGAGAGCGCGCCCCTGACTTTGTCGAGACGGAAGAAGGCACTCGCGATGCGCCGGTTAAGCGATGGAAGGAAACGCTGCCGAATGGCGTGAGTTATTTTGCGCTCGATTTGGTGGACAATGGTTTTGCCGACAACACCCAAGTCTATACCGTGCCGGCCGATCACTATTTCATGATGGGTGATAACCGCGACAATTCAACTGACAGCCGGTTCAGCCAGGTTGGAATGGTGCCGTTTGAGAATATCGTCGGCAAAGCGCAAATTATCTTTTTCTCGGTATTCGAAGGCGAGCGCGCCTGGCAATTTTGGCGCTGGCCGGTGTCAGTGCGCTGGGGCAGGCTCCTCACAATCGTCAAATGAGCCGCAAGGCCAAGGACAGAACGGCGCTTGAGGGCAAGATCGGCTACAAATTTGCCGACAAGGATTTGCTTGAGCGCGCACTCACGCATATTTCCGCTCTCGCCGGAGGAAATCGTGCGGCCAGCTACCAGCGACTGGAATTCCTCGGTGACCATGTGCTGGGCCTCGTTATCTCCGACATGCTCTACCGCGCTTTTCCAAAGGCCAATGAAGGTGAGCTCTCGCGCAGACTTGCTGATCTTGTGCGTAAGGAGACATGTGCCGAAGTCGCGCGCGCAATGGATCTGGGGCCGGCGCTCAAGCTCGGCAATTCGGAATCGCATGCGGGCGGGCGGCGACGCACGACTATTCTGGCAGACGTCTGTGAAGCGCTAGTTGGCGCGGCCTTTATCGACGGTGGCTATAAAGCGGCGGATGCGTTGATTGTACGTTTCTGGAGAGAGCGCATGATCAAGCCGCTCCGCCCATTGCGCGATCCGAAGACTATGCTGCAGGAATGGGCTCAGGGTCGCGGCCTGCCAACTCCTGCATATCGGGAGCTGGCGCGCACGGGCCCGCACCACGACCCGGAATTCCGGGTGGCTGTCGTGTTGCCAGACCGGCCACCGGCGGAAGGGCTCGGCAGTTCGAAACGGGCGGCCGAACAGGCCGCCGCTGCTGCGATGCTTGCGCGGGTCGGCGTGGCGGCGGACAAACTTGATGGGTGACGCACTCACGCAGAGCTCCACACGCTGCGGCTTCATTGCGCTGATCGGCGTACCCAATGTCGGCAAATCCACTTTGCTTAATTCTCTGGTCGGTTCCAAGGTGAGCATCATCTCGCACAAGGTTCAGACGACACGAGCGCTGATCCGCGGAATTACGCTGGAAGGTCAGTCGCAACTCATTTTCGTTGACACGCCGGGGATTTTTCCCCCGCGACGGCGGCTTGACCGTGCCATGGTAACGACAGCGTGGAGCGGAGCGCATGACGCAGATTTGGTGGGCGTACTTATCGATGCACGTAAAGGTCTCGACGACGACACCGAGACCGTGTTGAGCCATCTTGGCGAAGTGAACCGGCCCCAACTGCTAATTCTCAATAAAGTCGATGTCGTGGAAAAAGAAGCACTGCTGACTTTGGCCAAGGCGGCCAACGAGAAGGTCAAATCGGAGGCGACCTTCATGGTTTCGGCATTGACTGGCGACGGCGTTCCTGACCTCAAACAATGGCTCGCACAGCACGTTCCAACAGGCCCGTGGCTCTATCCGCCAGATCAAATGTCAGATGCGCCGGTTCGGCAGCTTGCCGCTGAAATCACGCGCGAGAAATTGTTCGAGAGGCTCCATCAAGAGCTGCCGTATCATTCCACCGTAGAAACAGAGGTGTGGAAAGAACTGCGCGCGGGCGATATACGCATCGAGCAGACCATCTACGTGGAACGCGAAAGCCAGCGAAAGATTGTGCTCGGCAAAGGGGGGCAGACCATAAAGGCAATCGGCGAAGCGGCCCGTAAAGACATCGCCGAGATTGTCGATGCGAAAGTCCACTTGTTCCTGTTCGTAAAGGTGCGCGAAGGGTGGGGGGACGATCCGGAACGTTACCGGGCGATGGGGCTCGAGTTTCCGAAGGATTGACCTTGGATGCGCGCGCTTCGCGTCTGCTTGGCAGTGTCATAAATTCATGCGCGTGATTCCGGTAAATCGCCATGCAATGGACTGATGAAGGCATAGTGCTGGGCGTCAAGCGGCACGGGGAGGCTAGTGCAATCCTCGAATTGATGACCCGCGAGCATGGGCGTCATCTCGGTCTCGTGCGCGGCGGCTTCGGTTCGCGGCTTAAGCCGATCCTTCAAGCTGGCAATGGCGTGAGCGCAACCTGGCGAGCACGGCTCGACGAGCATCTCGGCAATTATACTGTCGAGGGATTGCAGCTGCGTGCGGCGAATTATTTTTCCGCCGCGCACGCGCTTTATGGTGTTACGCATCTCGCCGCGCTGATGCGGCTGTTGCCGGAAAGAGATTCCCATGCTGGTCTTTACGAGGCACTCGACGGGATTTTGAACCATCTCGACGATGCAGTGCTGGCAGCCCCGATGGTAGTGCGCTTTGAATTACGGCTTTTGTCCGAGCTGGGTTTCGGTCTTGATCTCGAACGATGCGTGGCCACGGGTGTTGCCGCCGACCTCGTCTATGTTTCGCCGAAATCCGGTCGGGCGGTCTCCCGTGCTGCAGGCGAGCCGTGGGCCGATAAAATGTTGCGGTTGCCCGCTTTCCTGCGCGAACACGAGGCCATTCCCATCGGCCATGATTTGGCCGATGGGTTTGCCTTAACCGGCTACTTTCTGACGCGACACGCTCTTGAGGCACACGGACTCGAACTTGGAGACGAGCGCGCGCATTTCATCGCGGCGTTAAGCCGGGCCCTGCCAAGCGTCGTCTAGTTCACCACCCGTAGCGGCGATGATAGGGACGACCGTAAAAATACGGACCGCCGCCGTAGTAGTAAGGGCCGCCATAGCCGTAATAATACGGTCGTGCGCAAACGCGGCGCCAGCCGCAGCCATACGGCCCGCAACGCCAATACCGGCGGCAGGCGACCTCCTGGATAAGGCTATTGTCTTTAACAGCCGTCTGAATGCCGGTCGGTATCGAGACCGTCATGGCATCGGTGCGATTCGGAACGAGCGACCCCACTGCAAGAATGGCAAGCGTAACCGCAGTTGCAAGAACAATCCGGCGCATTGCTTCCTCCATCCCAATGAAAACCTCAGTCTGAGTAGTTGTGGACAAGATCACAAAGTCGAGGCTTCAGGTGGCCAAATAGTACTTGAAAAATTCGGAAGAATAGATGGCCACAGCGTTCATCGCTTGTTCATCGCGGAACAACCGATTAGCTATCGAGCATGGGAAAGAGACTGATTCCCCCCGAGAAAGGCCAGGTTGAAGAGGTCGCGCTGCGCGAAGCGCTCGAAGAACGCTACCTCGCCTACGCCCTTTCCACGATCATGAACCGCGCGCTGCCCGATGCGCGCGATGGGCTCAAGCCGGTGCATCGCCGCATTCTTTATGGCATGCGGCAATTGCGGCTCGACCCCGGGGCCGCTTTCAAGAAGTCCGCCAAAGTCGTCGGCGACGTGATGGGCAATTTCCACCCGCACGGCGACCAGGCCATCTACGACGCGCTGGTGCGGCTCGCACAGGACTTTGCCCAGCGCTATCCGCTGGTGGACGGGCAGGGCAACTTTGGAAATATCGACGGCGATAACGCGGCGGCTATGCGCTACACGGAAGCGCGGCTGACGGAAGTTGCGCGGCTGCTGATCGATGGCATCGACGAAGACGCGGTAGACTTCCGCGGCACGTACGACGGTACCAGCGAAGAACCGGTGGTGCTGCCGGCGGCATTTCCCAATCTTCTTGCCAATGGCTCGCAGGGCATCGCCGTAGGCATGGCGACCTCCATTCCGCCGCACAATGCCGCGGAGCTGTGCGACGCCGCGCTATTGCTTATCGACAATCCGAAGGCACGCAGCAAGACGCTGCTCAAATATGTCAAAGGGCCCGACTTTCCGACAGGTGGCGTCATTGTTGATACGCCCGAAACAATTGCCGAGGCTTACAACACAGGCCGTGGCTCTTTTCGCGTGCGTGCGCGATGGAAACAGGAAGACACTGGCCGCGGAACCTACGTGATCGTCATCACCGAGATCCCCTGGTTGGTGCAGAAGTCACGTCTTGTCGAGAAACTGGCGGAACTGATCAACGAGAAAAAGCTGCCTTTGGTTGCTGACGTACGTGATGAATTGGCCGAAGATATCCGGTTGGTCATCGAGCCACGATCACGTTCGGTTGACGCCGAACTGATGATGGAGTTGCTTTTCAAGCTCACCGAGCTCGAAAGCCGAATTTCCCTCAATATGAACGTGCTGGTGAAAGGCCGAGTTCCGCAGGTGCTTGGTCTTGCCGAAGCTCTGCGCGAATGGCTCGATCACAGGCGCGAAGTGTTGCTGCGGCGCTCGAAACACCGCTTGGCCGAAATCGAACATCGCCTGGAGGTGCTCGGCGGCTATCTGGTCGCCTATCTCAACCTCGACAAGGTAATCAAGATTATTCGCAAAGAGGACGAGCCCAAGCCCGTCCTGATGAAAACCTTCAAGCTGAGCGATGTTCAGGCCGATGCCATCCTCAACATGCGGTTGCGCAATTTGCGCAAGCTTGAGGAAATGGAAATCCGCGCGGAAGACAAGGCATTGCGTGAAGAGCGTACCAAGCTCAAGTCGCTGATTGGGTCGACCGCGCAGCAATGGAAAACAATTACAGCCCAAATCAAACAGCTGAAAGAGACTTTCGGCCCAAAAACCGCCATCGGAAAGCGTCGAACGACCTTCGGTATCGCACCGGCGCACGACGAAGCTGCGATCGAAGAGGCTATGGTCGTACGCGAGCCGGTGACAGTAGTCGTTTCGGACAAAGGCTGGATCCGCGCTTTGCGGGGCCACGTCACGGATTTTTCCGGCGTAGCCTTCAAAACCGACGACACGCTGAAATTTGCCTTCCCGACCGAAACCACGGCCAAGATCATGATTTTCGGCAGCAATGGCCGTTTCTACACCATTGATGCCTCAAAACTTCCCGGTGGGCGCGGTCATGGCGAGCCGGTTCGCCTGTTTATTGACCTTGAAGATGCCGACGTTGTCGCTGCGCTGGCATATCAGGGAGGTCGTAAATTCCTGGTGGCGAGCTACGCAGGCAATGGTTTCGTGGTTGCGGAGGACGAATGTCTCGGTACGACACGCAAAGGCAAACAAGTGCTCAATCTCAAAGCGCCTGACAAAGCGTGCGCCATGACGACCGTGGACGGTGAGCTGGCGGCTGCAATCGGCATGAATCGCAAGATGCTGATTTTCCCGCTCAACCAGGCGCCCGAGATGGGACGTGGGCGCGGTGTGCGCCTACAGCGGTATAAGGAAAAGGGCCTTTCCGACGTCACCACTTTTACGGCTCAAGCGGGTCTTTCCTGGACCGACGCCGCCGGCCGCAGTTTCACATTGCCGATGAAAGAGTTGAAAGATTGGCGTGGCAATCGCGCCGATGCGGGCCGTATCGCGCCCAAGGGCTTTCCCAAGAACAACAAATTCCGCAGCCTGCAGAGCGGCGGCAAAAACAGCGAGGCCGCTGACTCCGACTAGCGTCAACTTGCCAAGAACAACAGCGAGCGTTTGGATTTTTTCAACAGCGCAGCCGCTGTGTCGCCGAAGAATAGCTTTTCGCCCGGCCGGCGACCAACGCCTAGCACGACAAGATTATGGTTGCGACGGTCCAGTTCGCCAAGGATCGCCTCGTCAGTTGCCGGCTCGGCCACGACTGCCGTGCGGATTCGCATATTGTAACCGTCGGCAATCGCGACGATATCTTTGAGGATCGCCTCCTCCTGCCGACGCGTACGAATCCCCCGACGCATGCCTTTGGCAGGCGTCCGCACCGTCACATAAAGGACGGTAACCTGCGCTTTTGTCGCCCGCGCCAGCGTGATGGCGACTTCGGCTGCGCGACGAGACGGCTCTGTCCCGTTAACAGGAATGAGAATGCTGAATTTCCCGTCCGGGTTTTTAAGAAGGTCGTCGCGGACAGCAGAGATCAGCAAAGGTCCATCGAAACCTTTTGCCAGATTGGTGACGCCATGACCGAAATCACTGCTCTGTTTTGAGGTTTCTTCAAGCCCTATAATAAAAATGTCGTAGCCTTTCTTTGCCTCTTCGGCGATGGTTGCCGGGCTCGGCTGATCGGGAACGATCGTGGTCACCTCCACCGGGTTGTCGACTTTTTCCTCATCTTTCTGCTTACTTTTGATTTGAGCGGCTGCCTGCTGGACAGCTTCGCCGGCACCTTCGGCCTTCTCTTCATCTTTTTCGGTCTTCTTTTCACTCTTCCCGGTTTTCTTGCCGTTGTCCTTTTCCTCGGATTTTTTCTGTTCGGCTTTTTTGTCCTCCGGCTTCGGCGGGTTTGCGTCCCCCTTGGGCCGGGTGTCAGGCATCGTGCTCTCGATTTTAGTGGCGTCGGGAATATGCAGGACGGTTGCGGGCATGCCGTGCGTCCCCGCCAGCATGCCGGCAACGCGTGAAGCGAACTTTCCGTTCGAACTGTCATCGACCGCGATCAACAGGCGCTCGAGGTTCGGCACGAAGCCTCTTTCTTCAAGTTCCTCACGCTCCAGCCGCTGCTTTTCTTCTTTGCGCATCGGCAATCGTGAAAGCGCCCATCGCAAAGTGGGCGGCATCGCCATGGTCGTGATGACCGCCATGGTTACGATCATCGTAAAAAGATTTTGACTCAATGCGCCCATCGATAGGCCGATGGTGGCGACGATGACTTCGGTTGAGCCGCGGGCGTTCATGCCGGTCCCGAGCGCCAGCGACTCGCGAAAGCTAAGGCCGGCAAGCTTGCCACCCGCGAAAGCGCCGCCAAATTTGCCGATACTGGCAATCGCGATCAAACCTACGGTAAGCAGCAAGAAATTCATGTCCTTGAGAATTGTAAGGTCGGCCGAAAGGCCTGCAGTTCCGAAGAACACGGGCATGAAAAAAGCAAAGACCAGCCCGCGCAATTGCTCGTCGATGTGGCGCGTGAGTATCGGTGATTCTCCGATAAGAATGCCCGCAACGAAGGCACCAAGCACCGTATGGACGCCGATCAAATCGGTGATAAGTGCCATCGCGCACATGATCAGCAGGATCGCGGTAATGACCGCGAACTCGCTGGCGAATACGTCGTTCACCCAGCGAATTACAATAAATACCAGGCGGCGCCCGATCGTGAGGCTTAAGCCCATGAAAGCGAGGGTGCCAAGCACGCTCTGGGTGACGCTCCACATGTCGACGTGACCTTGGAGTGCCAAGCTGAAGATAACCGCAGTGATCATCCAGCCGACCGTGTCATCGATAATAGCGGAGGCGAGAATGATCTGGCCGACGGTCCGGCGCATAAAATTCATCTCGCGGATGACCGTTGCGACGATCTTGACCGATGCGATCGATAAGGCTGTCCCGAGGAAGAGGGAGGTGATCAGACGCTTTCCAGGATCAGGCAGCATTGAGTCCGGCAAGGCTTCGCCAAGCGCAACGCCGCATAAGAACGGGATGACGATCCCGGCAATCGAAGCGATTGCCGACGCGCCGCCGGTGCGCCGCACCAACCTGAGATCGGTCTCCATGCCGGTGAGCAGCAACAGCATCAATACACCGAACTGGGAAACCCCATCGAGCATGGCCTTCTGTTCTTTCGCGCTCGGAAAAATCGCGTGCTGCCAATCGGGAAACAGCAAACCAAGGAGGGAAGGGCCTAGTACCAGGCCGGCAATGAGCTGACCCATCACGCCGGGCTGTTTGAAGCGAATCATGATTTCGCCCAGCAGGCGGCCGACCAACATCAAAAGGGCCAGCTGCGCGACAAACACGAATTCGGACGGCCCATGTTTGCCTTCCGCAGCGAAAGCAGGCGTAGCGACCAGCGCAAGCAAGCCAAACGGCAAGCACAGCCGAAAGAGCCGTCTGCGGTGATCAGTCTTTCGCGAATTCACTTGGTTGGGCCCCGTTAGGTGAGCGGCAACCCGATGCCGTACCCGAAAGTTCCATCGCAAATGCAATTGCAAATTATTCGCAACAAGATATGTTATGCATTACGAATCCCATATTTGGATGGTTCCAGGAGGGGGCTTCGGCAGTTCCACCGGCAAATAGCGAAGGCTGGCGACGTGAACGAGGCCGTCCGCCACTGGCCGAGGTGTTCGGGTCCATTGCCACGCGGCCAAGCGGCTCAATCGGGAAAAAGCTCGTCGCTTTTCTCGGACCCGGCTACCTGGTCGCAGTTGGATATATGGATCCGGGCAACTGGGCGACTTCGCTCGCGGGTGGGTCCAAGTTCGGATACGCGCTGCTTACGGTCGCACTCGTTTCAAATCTGATGGCGATCCTGTTGCAGGCCCTCTGTGCGCGGCTTGGGATCGCCTCCGGACGGGATCTCGCGCAGGCGTGTCGCGATGCATTTCCGCGCACGGTGTCGTGGCCGCTTTGGGTTCTGGCTGAAATTGCAATTTGCGCGACCGACCTCGCGGAGGTGATCGGCACGGCAATCGGCCTCAATCTGCTTTTCCATATTCCGCTCGAAATCGGCGTTGTGCTCACCGCGCTCGATGTGTTCCTCGTGCTGTGGATGCAAAATCTAGGGTTTCGCTACCTGGAAGTATTTGTGGTGACAATGCTCGCGGTTATCGCGGCTTGTTTCGCAATACAAATTGCGATGGCCGATCCAGACTGGGGTGCGGTCATTCGAGGTTTCGCGCCGACCACCGAAATCGTGACGAATCCGGAGATGCTTTATCTCGCGCTCGGCATTCTCGGCGCTACGGTCATGCCGCACAATCTCTACCTTCATTCGGGCGTTGTACAAACGCGTCGCTTTGGGACAAGCATCGAAGATCGGCGCGAAGCAATTAAGCTTGCAACGCTGGATTCCACAATTGCCCTGATGTTTGCCTTGCTGATCAATGCCTCCATCCTCATTCTCGCGGCAGCTACATTTCACAAAGCCGGGAAACACGACATTGCAGAACTTGATCAGGCACACGCATTCATCGCGCCGCTGCTGGGCTCGGCCATTGCGCCGACCTTGTTTGGGATCGCGCTGCTATGCTGTGGGATGAATTCGACTGTGACAGCGACCCTTTCCGGTCAGATCGTCATGGAAGGATTTATTGATATTCGTTTGCCCGGCTGGGCACGTCGGTTAATTACCCGTTCCATTGCGATCGTGCCGGCAGCCATTGTAACGATCTGGTTTGGAGAGAAGGGAACGGGGCAGCTGCTCATTTTTTCTCAAGTTATTTTGAGCCTGCAGCTCCCGTTTGCCATCATTCCATTGGTCATGTTCACGGCTGATCGCAAGAAAATGGGCGAACTTGCTGCGCCAGGTTGGGTAACGACACTCGCCGCAATCACGGCAGCAGCGATCATCGCGCTCAATATCAAACTGTTGGCGGGTTTTTTACTCGGTAGTGGCTAGGGTCAGCTACTTTTCGACCCGGCTCCAGCCGGATGGCATCAGACGTTCTTGCGGTAAGAACCGGCCCTTATAGTCCATCTTACGCGAGCCCGGGACCCAATAACCAAGATAAACGTAGGGCAGCCCCATGCTATTCGCGCGTTCAATATGATCGAGGATCATAAACGTACCGAGTGAGCGGTCGCCCTCGTCGGGCTCGAAGAACGAATACACCATCGATAGGCCGTCGCTCAGCACGTCCGTGAGCGCTACGGCCAACATCTCTCCTGTGCTTCGTCCGCTGATCCCGGTATCGGGGTCGCGCCGCCGGTACTCGATTAACCGGGTATCGACATGACTGTCTTCGATCATCATGGCGTAGTCGAGCACGGTCATGTCGGCCATGCCGCCGTCGCGATGCCGCGCGTCGAGATAGGCGCGGAACACCGAATATTGCTCGGAGGTGGGGGCCGGCGACCGCATCTCGCCAACCATGTCCACGTTATGTTCGGCAATCCGGCGCATGTTGCGGGACGGAGCGAAATCTGCCGCCACCACGCGCACTGAAACGCAAGCGCGGCACCCCTCGCAGGCAGGGCGATAAGCGATCGATTGACTTCGGCGGAAGCCGCCATGGGTCAGCAGGTCATTGAGCTCACCAGCGCGATCGCCGACCAGGTGTGTGAAAACCTTGCGTTCTTCCTGTCCGTCCAAATACGGGCAGGGCGATGGTGCCGTCAGGTAGAATTGCGGTGTGTCGCGTGAGTGCTGGGTCACTAGTCAGGCCATCATGTTGGCAATAGCATCGCGCGGCAGATGCTCCCCGTCAAAGGCCTTTATCCGGCCCGGGCGACCGGCATGGATGCCCGTAACCGCGACGCGCGCGTGGCGTTATTGATGATTACTGTTCCCAGCATAATATCATGCAAGAGACGACGCCGTTCATTGAAAAAAGCGACTACCAACACAAAAGGTGTAAAGAAAGACACCGTAAACCAGAAAGCAATCGCGTGTACCGCGCCGAGCACAAAATAAGCCGGAGCGCCGTACCAGGTCCGCATTTCGAGATCCATCACCCGCATGCCGATGGTGGCTGACGCCGGACCTCCGAGCGTGACGCCGAAATAAACGATTGCCCAGATGACTGTTGCGGTGGGCAAAAGCCAATACAGGGCAAAGCCAAGCCCGAGCGTGACGATTCCGAAAGCGAAAATAAACATTGCCGCCAGCAGCACCGGGATTGAAATCACGATGAAGTCGATAACGAACGCGACAACCCGGCGTGCCAATACGCCGTCGAACAGTTCCGGTTGGGTCATCGGGTCATAAGCGTGAGGTTTGATGTCGATCGACATGTTACCGGGCTCTCACTATTGGGCGCGGCTTTACCCGGTACGGAGATGGCGAAAGAATTGGTGATGCGCAAGGGGGCTCCGTTCGCTGCGATGGCGCCCCGCTGGAACCGTCGCCGCCCTTACGGCATGGTGCGGAGGTAGGTAAGCGGAGTTAAGGGTTGACCGTCACTCTTGCCGATATCGAAGCTGCCCGGCGCGCCATCGAGGGGGTGGTGCTAAGGACCCCCATGTTGCCTGCGCCGAAGCTGTCCGCTCTCACCGGTGCCGAAGTTCACGTCAAATACGAAAATCTCCAGGTCACCAATTCATTCAAGGACCGCGGGGCGCTGGTGAAGCTCCTCTCGCTGAGCGCATCCGAGCGCAAACGCGGCGTTATAACTATGTCGGCCGGCAATCACGCTCAGGCGGTGGCTTATCATGCCGCAAGGCTAGGCATCCCGGCTACGATCGTGATGCCGGTGACCACGCCTTTCGTGAAGATCGCTGCTACGCGCGCGCATGGGGCGGAAGTGGTTCTCTACGGAGAGTCGATGACAGAAGCGGAAAAACGCTGCGAACACATTCAATCGCAGCGATCTCTTGTGTTGGTTCACCCTTATGACGATTTCCACGTTATTGCCGGGCAGGGTACGATCGCACTTGAAATGTTGGAAGATGTGCCGGCACTTGACGTACTGATATTCCCGGTCGGAGGTGGCGGGCTTATCTCCGGCAATGCCATTGGCGCGCGCGCGAGAAGGCACGCAATCGAGATCGTAGGTGCAGAAGCCGCACTTTATCCGTCAGTTTGGAATGCTCTTCGTGGGGACAATCGCCCGCTCGGTGGGCCCACGCTTGCCGAAGGTATTGCTGTAAAGAATGTGGGCAAGCTCACGTTGCCGATCATTCGACAATTGGTGTCAGAGATAATTCTGGTCGACGAAGCTCAACTCGAACGAGCTGTCAATGCTTACCTGACTCTTCAAAAAACCATGGCGGAAGGAGCGGGAGCAGCCGGGCTCGCTGCCATGCTGGCGAAGCCGGAACGATTTACCGGTAAAAAGGTCGGGCTTGTTCTTTGTGGGGGCAACATCGATCCGCGTGTCCTTGCATCAATCATGGTGCGCGAGCTTGAGCGCGGGAACCAGATCGTTTCTTTCCGCCTGACCATTCCGGACCGGCCTGGCGTGCTCGGCGCCATCGCGACACGGATCGGAGCTCTCGGGGCCAATATTTTGGAAGTCGATCACCGCCGGCTATTTCTTGATGTGCCCGCGAAGGGCGCCAAGCTCGACGTCACAGTTGAAACGCGCGACGCGGCCCATGCGGACGAAATTATGGCGGCGTTCGCTGCTGACGGTTATTTGCCGGTCCGTTTGGAGCCCGGCGGGGCGACAATTGAGAGTGAGGCCTAGGCGGCTGATGATTGCGTCTCAGCCAGTCGCGCGTTCAGCTCATTGAGCGTCGCGTCGGTCTTGTGAACCGCCAATAGATTGATGCCGGCGTCAAAAACACTATAGCCGCGTTCCTGCAGCCACGCCCGCAGCTGTTCGCGTCCGATTTTGATCTGTTCGATCAGCAATATTGGCTGGCACCTTTCGATGAGCTGCCGCCCGCCTTCAAGCGCTTCCATTTCCATTCCTTCAATGTCGATCTTGATAAGATCAACACGAGCCAGACCCAGTGCATCGAGCGTGATTTTCTGGATGGCGACCATCTTTGCATCCGAATAATCGACCGCTTGGCCTATGAACTCGTTGTTATCGCGCTGGCGGAGCTCGAGACTGCCGAAGCTTGATGCAGTCAAATAGTTCGGGCTCGGAATTTTCATGATACCTGCTTCCGAGGACACCGCGGCGTGCATTGCGATGGCGTTGAAACAGTTGTTGATCGCGATGTTGCCAGCGAGCGCGTAATAAACGCGTTCCTGCGCCTCAATGGCGATCACGGAACCCCACCCGGTCATGGCGATTGCCCACTCGATCGTGTGCGCGCCGATATTGGCACCGCAATCGATCGCGACTGCACCGTCGCCATGAAAGCGCCGGCGCGTTTCCAACAACTGAACAGCAAGTTCGACCTCAACCGGATCGAAGGCGCCTTGCTCAAGCAGCTGAAATCCGACGCCGAAGCCGCTGTCAGGGCCAACCATGCGGTAATCGAACCGGTTAACGATCATCGCCCCTTGATTCGTGGAGGCGAGCACAAAGGCGAGCTTGCGTCCGACATTACGCATTAAAATCTCCCTGGGGGCGAAGAGCGGATTGTACGGCACGTCAAACGCGCACCATCGCGCGCTACTGCGCGAAACGAATCACTTGCCTAGGGTAACGGGGCCCGCGGTGGTGTACAGGTTTTAAACGACATCAGCCGCCTTGGCGCCGGTTCCGTATGGAACTGGCGGGTCGCACCGTGCGTTTTCCAGCAATCAGGCAAGGAGCGACCCATGAGTGCAACAACTTATGCGGACAATTCCATGCGGACAGATGTTCGCGTCGCGGCAGGTGTCAATGACGCAATGTTGGCGGTCGGACGTATCCTGATCGCAACCATCTTCGTCAGTTCGGGTGTCGAGAAATTCATGGACCTCAGCCAGACGGCATCCATGATAGCTTCTAAAAATCTCCCCTATCCCGACGTCCTTGCGGTGTCGGCCGCAACTGTGGAAGCAGTCGGCGGATTATTGATTATTTTCGGTTGGCAGACGCGGCTCTTTGCGTTGGCCTTGGCCATTTTTACCGCGGTGGCTGGCTATTTTTTCCACGACTTCTGGCATCTGCCGCCAGGGCCGCAACACTCGGATATGATGATTCACTTCATGAAGAATGTGAGCATCATCGGCGGCTTCCTGATGCTATGCGCGGTCGGTGCGGGGCGCTACTCGCTAGACGGGCCCTGCGTCAGACCGGAATATTTAAAATCGTAGCTGGTCTACCGAGGCTGCATCGCCCGCCAAATACGTTCGGCGGTCGCGGGCATTTCAATATGTTTGATGCCGAATTCGGAAAGGGCATCGACCAAAGCGTTTGTGACAGCCGGCAGCGCTCCGACACAGCCGGCTTCACCCGCGCCCTTTACGCCTAATGGGTTTGTTTTGGTCGGGACCGGATTACTTTCGACCTCCATGTCACAAAGATGATGCGCGTGTGGCATGGCATAATCCATGAATGAGGCCGTGACCAGTTGCCCGCCATCGTCGAAACGGATGTCTTCCATCAATGCTTGACCGGCGCCTTGCGCAATTCCACCGTGAACCTGGCCATGGAGCAGGAGAGGATTGAGCACAGTTCCGAAATCGTCGACAACACTGTAGCGTGTGATATCGACTTGGCCTGTTTCCTTGTCGATCTCCAGTTCGCAGATGTGACAACCGTTCGGATAATTGTTGACCGGTGCGTTGTAAACGGCCGTAGCGAACAAGCCCGCTTCCATGTCCTTCGGTAAATTCGCCAGGTTGAATGAGGCAGCGGCGATTTCCTTCACGGATAGGGTTCGATTGGTTTTGTTGGTCGAGAATACGCCTTCATCGAATTTCAAATCGGCCTCGTCGACTTTGAGCATGTGCGCCGCTATGGCACGCGCCTTGGTAACCACCTTTTCGGTGGCAAGATGAAATGCGGAGCCAGCAAGCGTCGCTGAGCGTGATCCGCCAGTACCTTCACCATAGAAAACTTCGTCGGTATCGCCCTGGATGTATTGTGCCTCGTGCGGGTTTAGCCCAAGCCGGTCGCAAACCAATTGTTTAAAAACGGTCTCGTGTCCCTGGCCCTGCGAGTTTGAGCCGGAGAAAAGAATAACCGACCCTGATCGGTCAAAGCGTACCTCGGCGCCTTCAGTGCTGGGTGCGCCAGCGCGCTCGATAGTGTTTGAAATTCCAAAGCCGAGCAGCTTGCCACGTCTGCGCGCTTCGGCCCTGCGCGTCTTAAATCCTTTACGGTCGGAAAGCTCGAGCGCGAGATCCATATTCTTTTCGAACTCGCCACTGTCGTACGTAAAGGTGAGGCCGGTTTTGAAGGGCATCGCCGTAGATGGCACATAGTTGCGTCGCCTCAATTCAGCAGGGTCTAAATTCATCGCAGCGGCGGCGAGATCGACCATTCGCTCGATTACGTAGGCCGCCTCGGGACGACCGTTACCGCGATAGGGCCGCATTGGATTGGTGTTGGAAAACACGGCGGTAACGTCTACGTGAATTGCTGGCGTGCGATAGACGCCGGCAAGGGTGCCGGCATTCAATACGAACGCTGGCATCGAATGCTGCAGATAGGCGCCGATGGCCGCGAAGGTTTTCACGCGCAGACCAAGGAAATGACCATCTTTGTCGAGAGCGAGTTCAGCCTCTGTGACATTGTCGCGAGCCTGTGCGTCGCTGAGAAAGGCCTCGGTCCGCGTACTGATCCACTTGACGGGCCGCCCGGTAATTTTGGACGCAAGCAGCACCAGCGGCGTTTCGTTGAAAATCGGCGACTTCATGCCGAAACTACCACCGGTGTCGCCGGTTATGATGCGGACCCTGCTCTCCGCGACATTGAGAACTCGTGCAAGCTCGGCACGCGTCGGATGGGGCCGCTAAATCGGCGTATAGATCGTGTAGCGGCCATCGGTGGCACTGTAGTCGCCAACGGCTCCGCGCGGCTCCATCGTCGCAGCGGTGACGCGGTTGATCACGAAACGATGCTTCACCACGTGAGCTGCGCGCGAGAAGGCAATGTCGGTTGCGTTTTTGTCGCCGATCAATTCGACAAAGCATATGTTGTCCGGGCAATCCTCCCAAACCCGCGGCGCGCCAGATTTGGGCGCCTCCGCCGTGGAGGTCACGGCAGGAAGTTCGTCATAGTCAACCGCGATCAATTCCGCGGCGTCGAGCGCCTGACCGGTCGTTTCAGCGACAACGAAAGCAATGGAATCCCCGACCCAGCGCACGCGGTCGTGCGCAAGAATTGGGTAGCGCGGTTTGAACATAGGTGAACCGTCCCGCCGTTTCAGGCCGCCGGGCACAGGCAAGTCGCCGTAGCCGGCCGCCGTCACGTCGGCGCTTGTCAGAACGGCCAAGACCCCGGGCGCTGCTTTGGCGGCGCTCACGTCAATTGATTTAATTTTCGCGTGCGCGTACGGCGACCGCAGTACGACCCCGTGTGCGAGCCCGGCGAGCTTGATGTCGTCGGTGTAACGGCCGCCTCCGCGGATCAGTCGAGGATCCTCGAACCGCGACACGCCTTGACCGATGGCGAACTCCCCCATGACGGCTTAACCTGTTAATTGCATGCGTCACCGGGCCGATGACGAGGCGGGAAGGATGCCCTGATCGCGTCAGACTGCTTTTAGCCTCTCGGCAACGCGCGGAGCGAAATACGTAAGAACCCCGTCGGCGCCGACGCGTTTGAAGGCGATAAGGCTTTCGAACATCGCGCGTTCGGAATCCAGCCAACCATTCTGCGCAGCCGCCATGATCATCGCGTACTCACCCGATACCTGATAGGCGAAGGTCGGCATAGCAAACGTTTCTTTCACCCGCTGAACAATATCGAGATAGGGGAGTCCGGGTTTGACCATGATCATGTCTGCACCTTCCTCGATGTCGAGCGCAACCTCACGCAGCGCCTCGTCGGAGTTACCCGGGTCCATCTGGTAGGTACGTTTGTCGCCGGTGAGGGTCTTTGACGAGCCGACCGCATCGCGGAACGGCCCATAGAACGTCGAAGCGTATTTAGCCGCGTACGACATAATCGACACGTCCGTTAAATCGGCGGCATCAAGCACTTTGCGGATGGCGCCGACACGACCGTCCATCATGTCCGAGGGCGCGATGATGTCGCAACCGGCTTCAGCCTGCACGAGAGCTTGTTTGACCAGGACGGCGACCGTCTCGTCGTTAACAACGACACCATTGCGTAGCAGACCATCGTGACCGTGACTGGTGAAAGGGTCGAGCGCTACGTCACAGAGGATGCCGACGTCCGGCACTTCTTTTTTTATTGCCCGAATGGCGCGACAAACCAGATTGTCTGGATTGAGCGCTTCGCTTCCATCCTCGTCGCGCAATCCTGGGTCAGTGTAGGGAAAAAGCGCGATGCAGGGTATCGTCAGCTTGGCCGCTCGCTCGGCCTCTCTCACCGCCTGATCAATCGACACCCGATCGACACCCGGCATCGATGGGACGGGAATGCGTGCGTTGTCGCCTTCGATCACAAATAGCGGCCAGATCAGATCGTCGGTTGTCAGGATATGCTCGCGAACCATGCGCCGTGCCCATTCGTTGCGCCGGTTGCGGCGCATGCGCACGGGAAGGTCGAGCCGTTCCGCCACCGGCGAGATCTCGACCGGGGTAAACCGGGCGCGGCTTTCGATCGGACGGCCAAATTTGATTGCCATAAGGGCGCTCCTGGCAGTGTTTTAGCGGGTCCGATTGAAGGCCGCTACCCGTCGTTAAGAGGACCAAAAAGGGTATTAACGGGCGCCCTTTGCCTTTCCAGCCTGCTCCTCCATCTTCACCCCGGCCTCAAGGCTATCTTTGTCACGATAGATCGAAGCAACGGCCATCACTCGGCCGCCCAATTTGTAGCGCGCGACGCAATCGCGCTTCATCACATCACCCTCGATATCTATTGCGTCCCATTTCTCGGCATGGCCCACATAGTTGATGGGGACGTCGTAGTGTTGGCTCCAGAAGAACGGAGCCGATCTGAATGGCGTGCGAATCCCCATGATGTTGAGCGCTGCAATCTGCCCCTGTCGTTCGGCGACCACCCAATGCTCGACGCGGATGCGTTCTCCAGAGATCGCGTCAGGCCAACGCGCGATATCGCCGGCCGCGTAGATATCCGGCGCGCTCGTTTCCATGTATTCATTGACGCTCACGCCCTTGTCCGTCGCAAGTCCGGCCTTTTCGGCCAGCGCAACGCGTGGACGCACGCCGACGCCGATTACCACCAGATCAGCATCGAGCGTATCGCCCGTCTTGAGCGTCACGCGCTTACCGTCGATCGCAGTGACGCTGTTCTCGAGATGGAATTTAACTCCATGTTCTTCGTGTAAGGCGCGTATGAAATCGCCGAGTTGTGGACCGAAAACGCGTTCGAGGGGGCGTTTCTCCGGCGCAACGACGCGCACTTCGATATCGCGAGCACGAAGGGCCGCTGCCGTTTCCAATCCAATGAAACTCGCGCCGATGACCACCGCGCGCTTTGCATTTTTTGTTTGCACGATGATACCGCGGCAGTCGGCAAGCGATCGCAATGTATGAACGTGCTTCTGATCTGCCCCGGGAATATCGAGTTTTACTGGCTCGGCGCCCGTTGCCAGCAGCAGCTTGTCGAACTTGATCTTGCGACCCCCATCAAGCGTGAGCTCCCTCGCTTTTGCATCAAGCGCTGTGACCTCGGTCTTAAGCTGCAAGTCAACTTTGTTCTCAGCGTACCAATCATCGCCACGCAGCGGCATCCAGTCCTCCGGCGCGCTGCCGGCGAGATAATCTTTCGATAAGTTCGGCCGGTCGACCGGAGCCGCATCATCGCGGCTGAGCATGGCGATGGTGCCGGAAAATCCGTGCCGTCGCAGCATTTCCGCCGCGGCAAAACCCGCCGCCCCGCCGCCGACGATGACAACCCGCCGGGCTTCTGCTGTGTCTTTTTTGAAAGTTGGCTGAACCCTTTTGCTTTTGACGAGAATTGTGCCGCCATTCTCTTCGACCTGCCAGCATGCCAGCGGACTAAATGCCGGGGCGGCCAGAGCTTCGCCGGTTTGCAGGCTGAAGTGCGCGTGATGCCACGGGCAACGGACCGTATTGCCCACGAGCAGGCCGTCAACAAGCGGTCCGTGATAGTGCGTGCAATGAGCTGACAAACCAAAAAGCTTGCCGCCCTGACGGACCAACAACACGTCCTCGTCACCGACGTGACCCGTCAACATCGCGCCTTCGGCGAGATCGGCAGACGGTACGCCCTTGCTCAAGTCGGGTCCGCTGGGTTTTTTATCGTCGCCTGACATGGTGATCTCCGTTCCTGCTCAGTAGCCTGCCAGATTAGATGCTTTGGCCGCCTGAAAATTCCGGCATATGCCATAAATAGCCGAAGGACCCATCCGGTTGCCGCAGTCCGGGCCTGCTTGCTAAGCCGGGGTGGAGTAAGGCGGGACCAGTATGGATTTCGATCTCTCCGAGGAACAGCGGGCGTTTCAGGCCACAGCGAGGCAGTTCGCGCGCGACGAGATGATGCCGCATGCACGCGATTGGGACGAGGGCGAGGTCTTTCCGGTCGACGCAATGCGCAAGGCTGCCGCGCTCGGCTTTGGCGGCATCTATGTGAAGGAGGACGTGGGAGGCTCGTCGCTTGGCCGGCTCGATGCGGCGCTTATCTTCGAGGAACTGGCGCAAGGCTGTACCTCCACCGCCGCATATATTTCGATCCACAACATGGCGGCCTGGATGATCGATGCCTTTGGCGGCGCCGATGTCAGAAAGAAATTCCTGCCCAAGCTCTGCTCTATGCAGCATTTTGCGAGTTATTGTCTGACGGAGCCGGGAGCGGGCTCGGATGCGGCAAGTCTGACAACCCGCGCCCGGCGCGATGGCGAGCACTACGCGCTCGACGGCGCAAAGGCATTTATTTCCGGCGGCGGTGTCTCTAACATCTATGTAGTCATGGCGCGCACCGGCGAGCCCGGACCGCGCGGCATATCCTGCATCGTTGTAGAGAAGGGTACACCGGGTCTGTCATTCGGCGCGCCGGAAAAGAAACTTGGCTGGAAAACGCAGCCAACGGCCATGGTCATTTTCGAAAACTGCCGTGTGCCTGTTGCCAATCTTATCGGCGCCGAAGGCCAGGGCTTCAAGATCGCGATGGCCGGCCTCGACGGCGGCCGGCTGAATATCAGCGCTTGCTCGATCGGTGGCGCGCAGTTCTGTCTCGATCGCACCATCGGCTACATGAAAGAGCGAAAACAATTCGGTTCGCGCCTCGCCGACTTCCAGGCGCTGCAATTCCGTGTTGCGGATTACGCGACGGAATTGGAGGCCGCGCGCCTTTTGCTGCATCGCGCGGCGGTTGCGGTGGGAAAGGGAGAACCCGCCGCGCCGCGCCTTGCCGCACAGGCCAAGCAGCTTGCTACTGATACAGGTTTTGAGATCGTCAACGGATGCCTCCAGCTGCATGGCGGCTATGGATATCTACGGGATCATCCGATCGAGCGCGTCTTGCGCGATGTGCGCGTTCATCAAATACTTGAAGGCACTAATGAGATCATGCGCGTGATCGTCAGCCGCGCTATGCTCGGAAACTAAAATCGGGAGAAAGAACTATGGAGCAGCTTCCACGCCTTTATCTCTCACGCGAGGAAATGCAAAAGCGCATTGCTCGCTTCAAGGATCTCAAGGGATTTGATGGCGGCTTGCCTGACAGCAAGATGCCGGGTTGCGAACGGACTTTGTTTAACGTCATTGGCTTTCAGCCGCCGGATGATATCGGTGAAGGCGGCGTGACCTCGCCGGTGGGTGCGCAGGCGGCACAGATGGCCGCCGTCAAGATCCGCGAAGGTTTCAACCTCGGTTATTGCAAGGCCAAACCGGGCCATGGGCCGGAGATGCATAACCACGACACAAACGAAACCTTTATCCCGATGACTGGCACATGGCGTGCGAGCTGGGAAAACGAAAAGGGTGACGTCGAGTATGTCGATCTCGGGCCCATGGACGTGGTGTCGTTTCCGCCTGGCATGATCCGCCGTTTCGAAAATGTCACAAATGGTGATCCAAATGCGGACTCGGTCCTTATGTTCGTGATCGGCGGCGACACGCCACGCGCCGAGTTCACCGATCAGGCGATGAAGCGGTTGGAGACTGCCGGCGTCTGGCCACAACAGCACGCCTAAGTGGAGGACGAGTTGTGAACGTTGCCATGATGAGCGGCGAGCTGGCGCTGGCCACAGCGGCGATCTTTGCCGGCGCGGCCGTTTACGTCAGCGTGGCGGAACAGCCGGCGCGGCTGAAGCTCGATACGCAAGCGCTGTTGACGGAGTGGCGGCCCAGTTACGAGCGCGGCGCTGCCATGCAGGCGAGTTCTCGCAATTGTGTCCGGTCTACTCGGGGTCGTTGCTTTTGTTTTCACCTATGATTGGCGATGGCTTGTCGGTGCGGCGCTGATCCTCGCACCTTGGCCTTATACGATGTTCATCATCATGCCGACCAACCGTGTACTCAAGGCGACGCCACCCGCGCAAGCCACTGAACAAACACGTGGTCTGGTGGTGCAATGGGGACGGTTGCATTGGGGCCGCAGCGCGCTCGGTTTGTTTGCGGTTGCCGCTTACGTTTGGGCGCTCAATTGAGGCCGGCGTGAGCGAAAAAGACATCCTGTTCGAGCGTCGCGGCGCAGCCGGCATCGTTACGCTCAACCGGCCAAAGGCGCTCAACGCCGTCACGCATGCCATGGTGGTCGCATTGCGAGGCCAGCTCGACCGCTGGGCCGAAGATCCAGCGATAACACGGGTTATAATCACTGCGGCAGGCGAGCGCGCGTTTTCCGCCGGCGGCGACATCCGTGCCCTCTACGATCTCGGTCTGGCCGGCCGGCACAATGAGGCGTTGCAATTCTGGCGCGACGAATACCCCCTCAATGTCGCGATCAAGACCTACCGAAAACCTTATGTCGCCCTCATTGACGGGATTGCGATGGGTGGCGGCGTAGGAATCTCGGTGCATGGCTCACACCGTATTGCCGGTGACCGTTTCTCATTTGCCATGCCTGAGGTCGGGATTGGGTTTTTTCCGGACGTGGGCGCTACGTGGTTCTTGCCGCGAATGCCCGGCGAGCTTGGCACCTTTTGTGCTTTGACCGGGGCGCGTTATGCCGTTGCCGATGCGGTCGCGAGCGGTGTTGCTACGCATCGCATTTCGTCCGCGCGTTTTGGGGCGTTGCTCGATGGTTTGACCGGTACCGGGTCGGTTGACGCCGTGCTCGCGGCCTTCGGCGAGCCGGCGGAGGAAGCGCCCGTCATGCAGCGCAAGGCCGCAATCGACCGCCTGTTTGCCGGCAATATGGTCGAGAATATTCTCGCTGCGCTCGATCGCGAGTCTTCGTCCGGGAGTGGGGACGCGGATTGGGCCGCCAAGACCGCGGCCACCGTGCGCGCGAAATCGCCACTCAGCCTCAAACTGGCGCTGGCGCAGGTGCGGCGAGGAAAAACCTGGGATTTCGAGACGTGCATGCGCATGGAATTCCGCATAGTGTCGCGTGTCACCAAAGGCCATGATTTCTACGAAGGCGTTCGTGCCGTGATCGTCGATAAAGACAACAAGCCGCGCTGGCGCCCGGAGACGCTGCCCGACGTCAGCGAAGACGAGGTCGAACGTCATTTCGCGCCGCTCGGGCCCTCCGAGTTGGTGCTGCCATGAACAGACCCGCTGCAGCGCCCGAGGATCTGCGCACGCTCGAGCCGGTGCGCGAATACGAAGGCGATCGGTCCATTGGGAGGTGGACGCGGCGGCTGGTGCTGTTCCTGCGGCTCATGGCGGCAATTTCGATGTGCAAGGGCCTCTATCACTGGGCGCAGGTGTGCGGCATTGGCTTCGGAGAAACGCAACCATTCGAGAACCACTCGATCGCATGGCAAACCGCAACGGTGTTTTTTGCGGTGATAGATCTCGTGGCCGCGGTCGGTCTCTGGCTGGCCGCTGCCTGGGGCGCGGTGATCTGGCTTACCGCCGTTGCATCCATGCTGGCAGTGGAAATATTTTTTCCGCAGGTGTTCGGCGGCGGTTGGCTGACCGGTGTTCTGGAAGGCGCGTTGCTTGCGCTTTATTTGTTGTTGGCCTTGAAGTCTGCGCAAGAGCATCCGCAGTAGTAAAGTCGGGGAGGGCGCCATGGCGCGCATCGGATTTATCGGCCTTGGCAATATGGGATTGCCGATGGCGCAAAATCTGGTCAAGGCCGGACATCAAGTTGAGGGCGTCGATGTCAATCCTGGTTCCGTCGAAAAACTCAAGGCTGCCGGTGGAACGGGCATCGAGACCGCAAAAAGCGCGGCGGCACGCGCCGACGTTGTCATCACAATGTTGCCGTCGGGAAAGGAAGTGCGCGAGGTCTATCTCGGCTCTTCCGGTATTATTTCGAACGCCAACTCGGGCACGCTGCTGATCGACTGCTCGACGATCGATGTTGAAACCGCACGTGCGGTTGCGGCCGAAGCGGATAAGAATAATTTGATGATGCTCGACGCGCCGGTTTCCGGTGGCGTCGGTGGTGCGACGGCAGCAACGCTGACATTCATGGTTGGCGGCAGTGTGCAGGCCTTCACTCGCGCAGAAACCATTTTGCAGAAGATGGGAAAGACGATCGTTCATGCCGGCGGCGCTGGAAACGGGCAGGCGGCAAAGATCTGCAACAACATGATCCTTGGCGTGTCGATGATTGCGGTCAGCGAAGCTTTCGTGCTGGCCGAAAAACTCGGCCTGGATCACCAAAAGTTGTTTGACATTTCCTCAAAATCATCCGGCCAATGCTGGTCGCTGACTACCTACTGTCCGGTACCGGGACCCGTTCCAACATCGCCGGCCAATCGTGAATATCAGGCCGGGTTCACGGCGGCGATGATGCTCAAGGACTTGAAGTTGTCGCAGGAGGCCGCAGAGGCGACCGGAACCAATACAGAACTGGGCGCGGATGCGGCACGGATTTATGCAAAGTTTGTCGCGAGCGGCGAGGCGTCGCGCGATTTCTCCGGCATCATTCGTTTCATTCGTGAATGACGCGGATTTCTAGAGTGAACGAAGCATTGCGATGCCTCGTACAATTGTACGATCAAGAGACCGTTCACCTTTGCAAATAAACCTAATCTTTATGGTGTTATTTAAGCCGATTTTAGACTGCCCCTTTTAGGGTGCGTCATCCGGAGCGGGGGAAACAGGGCCTTTGCAACCGGGGACGTACAAATAAAACGCAAGGGGCGTTGAACATGAAAGCCGTCGCGAAGACGGTCGAGCCCGCCGGACGCGAGGCGCAGCTCGATCACATTCGGCCACAGTATTTGGAGGCCTTGACGCTCGTCGAACGGCTGCATCGCCGATTGCTCGACGTCATCAAGGACGAATTCGATCGCCGTGGCCGCTCCGATATCAATTCGGTACAGGCACTGCTGCTCTACAATATTGGAGATAAGGAGCTGACGGCCGGGGAGCTGCGCACGCGCGGCTACTATCTCGGCTCCAACGTTTCCTACAACCTCAAGAAACTGGTCGAGATGGCGTTCCTCGATCACCAGCGCTCGCGCGTCGACCGGCGTTCGGTTCGCATCAAGCTGACCGATAAGGGCCGTGAAGTGCGCGACATCATCGAGTCGCTATACCAGAAACACGTGCGGACCGTTGAGCAGGTCGGCGGCATCAATGCCGACGAATTCTCCACGCTCAACAAATCGCTGCACCGGCTCGAGCGTTTTTGGACCGACCAGATTCTCTACCGGCTCTAAATCGAATGGATGGATTGACTTGCCCCGGCCTAGCGGCCGGGGTTTTTCTTTTTGTACAACGCCGCAGCCCGGGGCTTGCGTACCCCTAGATATTGCGCCGAAAATCCTCCACAGCCCAATGCTTGGCGGGTGATAGGCGATATGCTATTGCCGAACGTAATCCCAGACCCCGTTTTCTAGACGGCGCCGACCACTCCCGGCGCCAGGAGATCGTGATGTCGGCGACGTCAAGCCCAAAGCCTGCGAGCGATACGCAAGCGATGTTTTCGGCCGGTCTGTCCGAGGTCGACCCCGAGATTGCGGACACGATCATGCGCGAGCTTCGCCGCCAGCGCGACGAGATCGAACTGATTGCCTCTGAGAACATCGTTTCGCGCGCGGTGCTGGAAGCACAGGGCTCGGTTCTCACCAACAAATATGCCGAAGGCCTTCCCGGCAAACGCTATTATGGTGGATGCCAGTTCGTTGACATCGCTGAGCGGCTGGCAATCGAGCGCGTAACGAAACTGTTCGGCTGCAAGTTCGCCAACGTTCAGCCGCATTCGGGTGCGTCGGCGAATGCGGAAGTATTCTTCGCATTGCTGCAGCCTGGCGACACGTTCATGGGTCTCAATCTTGCTGCCGGCGGACATCTCACGCACGGCTCGCCGGTCAACATGTCGGGCAAATGGTTCAAGCCCGTCCCCTACGGCGTGCGCCGCGACGATCACCGCATCGACATGGAAGAGGTCGCGCGGCTTGCACACGAGCACAGACCGAAACTGATCATCGCCGGCGGATCTGCTTATCCACGCATTATCGACTTCGGCGCTTTCCGCGCCATCTGCGACAGTGTCGGCGCCATGCTGATGGTGGACATGGCGCATTTTGCAGGTCTGGTGGCGGCCGGTGTCCATCCTTCGCCATTTCCACATGCGCACGTCGTCACCACGACGACGCACAAAACCCTGCGGGGCCCGCGCGGGGGCGTGATTTTGTCGGATGACGAGGAGATAGCCCGCAAACTCAACTCGGCGGTGTTTCCGGGCATGCAGGGCGGGCCCTTGATGCACGTCATTGCCGCCAAGGCAGTGGCTTTCGGCGAGGCATTGCAGCCGAGTTTCCGCGCCTATGCCCGCAACGTGATAGAAAATGCCAGGGCACTTGCCGAAACCTTGAAGTCGCACGGCCTCGATATTGTATCGGGCGGCACCGACACCCATCTGATGCTGGTCGATCTTCGGCCCAAACGGCTCACCGGAAAGGTAGCTGAGGCGGCGTTGGGTCGTGCCCGTATCACCTGCAACAAGAACGGGATTCCGTTCGATCCTGAAAAGCCGACGGTCACATCAGGCGTTCGACTGGGCACACCGGCCTGCACGACGCGCGGGTTTGGTATTGCCGAATTCCGCCAGGTTGGTGAAATGATCGTCGAGGTGCTCGAGGTGCTGTCGCAAAAACAGGTCGACGAAGATACGTTGGTCGAAGCGGCGGTTCGCGACAAAGTTAAGACATTGATTGGACGTTTTCCGATTTATCAGGACTAAGGATTAGGGACGCCATGCGTTGCCCTAGCTGTGGAAGCCTCGATACACAGGTAAAAGATTCTCGGCCCACCGAAGATTCGGCGGTGATCCGACGCCGCCGTGTTTGTTTGACGTGCAATTTTCGGTTCACGACGTTCGAACGGGTTCAATTGCGCGAACTCACGGTCATTAAACGCAACAGTCGTCGTGTTCCCTTCGACAGGGATAAACTGATGCGGTCAGTGCAAATCGCGTTGCGCAAGCGTCCGGTTGATCCCGAGCGCATCGAGCAAACTGTGTCGAAAATCGTGCGCGAGTTGGAAAGTCAGGGCGAAAGCGAGATTTCTTCCGAAGCAATCGGCGAGATGGTCATGGAGCATTTGCGGGAGCTTGACGATGTCGCCTATGTGCGTTTTGCCTCGGTCTATCGCAATTTTCGTGAAGCTAAAGATTTTCGCGCCGCGCTCGATGAGTTATCGAGCGAAGCCGACGGTCAGCCGGCAGCCAACACGCGCAAATGAGCGAGCAAGCCGCACCCGTCCCTGAATCGATCGCGGATGACGAGCGCTTCATGCAGCTCGCGCTGGCGCTCGGACGCCGCAATCTCGGACGTACCTGGCCTAATCCCGCAGTCGGTGCAGTCATCGCGAAAGACGGCATTATTCTCGCGCGTGGCTGGACCCAGCAAGGCGGCAGGCCACACGCCGAAACCGAGGCGCTGCGCCGTGCCAAGAAAGCAGCACAAGGCGCAACGATGTATGTCACGCTTGAGCCGTGCTCGCACCAGGGGAAGACGCCGCCTTGCGCTGATGCGATCGCTCGCGCCGGCATCGCGCGCGTTGTTTCGGCGCTGGAAGATCCAAATCCGGAAGTGGCGGGGCAAGGTCACGCGCGCCTGCGTGAAAAAGGTATAGTCGTCGACGTCGGTTTGAAGGCCGAAGAGGCGCGACGCGCCCATCTGGGCCATCTCACCCGCATCACCCAGGATCGACCGCATGTGACGCTGAAGTTGGCGATCTCGTCAGACGGCAAGGCGGGGCTTGCCGGCCGCAAACAGGCCGCGATCACCGGCGATGCGGCGCGTGAGCGTGTTTTCCAGATGCGTGCGGCAAGCGATGCTATTCTTGTAGGCATTGGCACGGTATTGGCTGACGATCCGCAATTGACATGCCGGCTTCCGGGCATGTTCGGGCGTTCGCCGGTCCGCGTCGTGCTGGATGCGCAATTGCGGGTGCCATTGTCGACATCGGTTGTTGCGACGGTACGTGAAACGCCAACGTGGATTTTCGCTTCGCCGGGTGCATCGTCGATTGCCGAGGAAATTCTCCAGCAAAAAGGGTGCAAGGTTTTTCGCGTTGATGAAAGCGGCGGACAGCTCGATGTGCGCCAGGTGATGAAGATGCTGGCCGAGCAAGGCATTAGCCGCTTGATGATCGAAGGTGGGCCGACCGTTGCGGCAAGTTTTGTTTCGGCGGAGCTTGTGGACGATGCTTTCCTGTTTCGTGGACAAAAATCCATCGGCACAAGCGGCATTGATCCGCTGGAAGGTATGCCGCTTGATGCTTTGACGGGCAGCCTCACGCCCTTCGGCATCGAAAGATTAGGTTCCGATACGATCGAAAGCTTCGTGCGCTGATGTTCACCGAAATCGTCACCGACATGGGCGAGGTGCGTTCCGTGAAGCCTCGCGCTGGCAATTTGCACCGCATTACGATCTTTTGCGGGTATCCGCAGGTCGAGATCGTGCAGGGGGCCTCGATCGCCTGTTCGGGCGTTTGCTTGACGGTCGTGGACGCTGGCGAGGAGGATGGCCGTACCTGGTTCGCCGTCGACGCGGCAGATGAAACCCTTCGCGTAACGACCGTGCGGCGCTGGCGGCAGGGGTCGAAACTCAATCTCGAGCGTCCTTTGAAGTTCGGGGACGAATTGGGCGGCCATCTGGTTGCTGGTCATGTTGACGGCATTGCGGTCGTTGTGGCGCGCGAGGACTTGAAAGAAATGGCCCGTATCGTCTTGCGCACATCTGACGACCTCGCGCGCTTCATTGCGCCCAAAGGCTCGGTCGCACTTGATGGCGTTTCGCTCACCGTCAATGCTGTGGAAATGGATACGTTTTCCGTTCTTATCATTCCCCACACCCTGCAGATCACCACTTTCGGGGCCTTGCGGAAGGACGACGAAGTCAATCTCGAGATCGATACGATGGCCCGGTACGCGGCCCGCTTGGCGGAGATGAGGTAAAAACTCGGTCTGGGCGACGCCGCTTGCCACCACGGCGCCCACTCTGGGATATTCGGATCATGGCCAGGAAAAACAGCGACGGAAAAAAACGCGATAGTCTGCATATGTTGATCGTGGAGGCGCGCTTCTACGACAATATTTCAGATGAGCTGTTGCGCGGTGCCACGCGTGTCCTCGACCACGCCGGGGCGCGCTACGATCGCATCACGGTGCCTGGCACGCTGGAAATTTCTGCAGCCATTGCGATCGCTGTCGACGCTGCGCGCCGCCGTCGTGCGCCTTATGACGGCATAGTTGCGCTTGGCTGTGTGATCCGCGGTGAAACCTACCATTTCGAGATTGTTGCCAATGAATCTGCACGCGGCCTGACCCATCTTGCCCTCAACGAGCGCCTCGCCATCGGAAATGGCATCCTGACAGTCGAAAACGAGGCGCAAGCCTATGCTCGCGCCCGCCTCGATGAGGGTGACAAAGGCGGTGCTGCCGCCCGTGCGGCACTCACGATGGTCGCGCTCAAGCATACCCTCGTGTGGCGTTGATGGCCCCCGATCCCGCACGGGACGAGAAGGACGGGCGCAAGGCGAACAAGCGCGGAGCCGCTCGCCTGGCGGCTGTGCAGGCACTCTACCAGATGGATCTTGCTGGCACCGGACTCAACGAAATCCTGGCAGAGTTCGAAAGCCATTGGATTGGCCGCGAGGTCGAAGGCGCGCAATATTTGCCAGCCGAGGCCGCCTTTTTCCGCGATATCGTCTCCGGCGTTGTGCGCGAACAGCGCGACCTCGATCCGCTCATCGACGAAGCATTGTCGAAAAGTTGGCCGCTCAAGCGCATCGAAGCGGTTCTGCGCGCTGCCATGCGCGCCGGTGCTTATGAACTAATTCACCGCACCGACGTGCCCGCGCGTGTCGTTGTCGCCGAATATGCCGACGTGGTCGCTGCCTTTGTCGAACGGGACGAAACCGGCATGGTCAACGCTGTCCTCGACCAGCTTGCGCGTCGTCTGCGCGCCGCTGAATTCGGCCGCGCCGTCGGGTGAACCATGGTTGAACGCGACGATAGTTCGCCCGAGGATCGTTTGATTGCGCGCTTTTTCAAACCGCTCGCGACCCATCCTGGCGCGCTCGACCTGGTGGACGACGCCGCCGTGCTTGCGCCGCCACCCGGATGCGATCTGGTGCTTAAGGCCGATGCAATTGTCGGGGGCGTACACTTTTTTCCCGACGACGCACCGCACACAGTGGCGAGTAAGGCGCTGCGGGTGAACCTGTCAGACCTTGCCGCAAAGGGCGCCCGGCCATTGGGGTTTCTGTTGTCCCTTGCCCTGCCAAAGGAGGCGGACGAACAGTGGCTTGATGCATTTGCGCAAGGTCTGCGCAGCGATGCGGTCCTGTTCGATTGTCCGCTTTTCGGAGGCGACACCGATCGCACGCCGGGACCGATTACCGTTTCTATTGCCATGTTCGGAAGTGTGCCGAAAGGCTCAATGGTGCGACGCGCGGGCGCCAAAGCAGGTGATCGTGTTTTTGTGACTGGCACCATCGGGGACGGTGCACTCGGCGTTATGGCGCGCCAAGGCAAGGACTGGAAATTGACGGAGGTGCAGCGGCAGCATCTTATTTCGCGATATCTTTTGCCACAGCCGCGCAACGCATTGGCGGAGGCGGTGCGCACTCATGCCTCGGCCGCGATGGATGTCTCCGACGGACTGGTTGGCGATCTCGCGAAATTGTGCCGCGTTTCGGGTGTAGCCGCCGATATACACGTCGCGCGAGTGCCGCTTTCCGATGCGGCAAAGGCGGTCGTCGCGCGCCAGCCGAGTGCGCTCGAAGCCGTGTTAACTGGTGGTGACGACTACGAGGTCATCTGTACTGTGACGACTGCGAGGGTTGAAAGCTTTCGCGCCGCTGCCAAAGCCGCCAACGTAGCGATCACCGAGATTGGCGAGATCACAGCAGGCGAGCGTGTTCGCTTTCTTGCCGCGACAGGTCAGGCACTCACTTTCAAGCGGAGCTCTTTCAGCCATTTCTGAAATCGGCAGGACGAGTGCGCCGGATGCAGGTATAGTAGAACTCACGGACGGGAATTCGCGATGCACGATATGACGGCAAAAAAGGCGGCTGTGACTCCGGTCGGCCAACATCCAAATTTTTCAAAGCACCACAAGCAATTTCCGACCACGGCTTGGTTGCGTCGGCGCGCGCCCAGCAATGTGCCGCTATTTGCCTTCGAATATGGCGATACCGGTGCCGGAAATGATGTCGGTATTGCACGCAACTGGGCGGCATTTGATGCGATCGAGATCGCGCCGCGCTACGGGGTGATGCCGACGCTGCCGCCTGTTGAGGTTAAATTGTTTGGCCGCAGCTATGCTGCACCCATCGGTGTCGCGCCTATGGGCGGGCCATCGCTGGTATGGCCGGGCGCGGATCTTTTGATGGCGAAAGCCGCGCAGCGCGCCCGAATTCCCTACACGCTCAGCGTTGCAGGTGGCGCCACGATCGAACAGGCAGCAGAGGCTGCGCCCGATGTGTTCTGGTTGCAGCTGTACCGCTTTTGGCATGACGATCATAAGATTGGCCTGGACCTTGTCCGCCGGGCGCGGGCAGCTGAAGCCAAGGTATTGGCACTCACGCTCGACGTTCCGGTGCGGACCACGCGCTCGCGTGAGACCTATGCCGGGCTTGCTCATGAATTCCGGCCGAATGCACGCATGATCTGCGAAATGATGGTGCGGCCGAAATGGATGCTCGCGCTTTTGCGAAACGGGTACCCTCGCTTTGCGACGATTGGTGACTATGCCCGGCCGGGAGCCGGCACTAACGAGGTCATCGCCTATGCGCGGGCACGCATGGGCGGCGCCTTCTCCTGGGAAGAGGTGAAACGGTACCGTGATGCATGGAAAGGCCCGATGGCCGTAAAGGGCATCTTGCATCCAGAGGATGCCGCGAAGGCCGTCGCGCTTGGTATTGAGGGCATTTGGATCTCAAACCACGGTGGCCGCCAGATCGAGGCTCTGACACCGTCCATCGATGTGCTGCCCGCGATCACCGCAGCCGTCGGCAAGAAAGCGACCATTCTGCTCGATAGCGGCATACGAAGTGGGCAAGACGTCATGCGCGCGGTGGCGCTCGGCGCGAATGCTGCGTTCGCCGGAAAATCATTCCTCTGGGCAGTGGCCGCGCTGGGCGATGACGGGCCGGATTATCTGATTGACCTTTACATCGATGAACTTCGTGCCTCTCTGGGCCAGATTGGCGCCCGGTCGCTTGCCGAAGCGCGTTCGGCAACGGTTCGCCACCCAGGGGCAATGGAGTTTTCCAAGCCGCGATCATCTCGCCAATCGCGCAGCAAACGTTAATTAGCGCAGGATCGTCGCTTCGAGATGGCTTCGTCACAACACTGTCCTGCGTTGCTGACATTGGCGATTTAAGATGATCGCCGCTACAAGGGTGCGGCTTTTCGGGACCGTGAGAATGTCAGCTATTGCCGAGCCTTTTCAGCATGTAGCGCCTGACGACAATCTGGCGCGTCGCAATGCTATTGTGCTCGCGGTCGCCCAGGCGCTCGCCGGCGGCAATAACACCGTCATTGTAAGCACTGCCAGTATCGTTGGCGCTGTGTTGGCACCCGACAAGGGTCTTGCGACTGTGCCGGTGACGTCCATGGTGTTCGGGATGTGGCTCGGTACCCTGCCGCTTGGCATGCTGGCTCGTCACTTCGGTCGTCGCTTCGCGCTCCAGTGCGGCTCGGCCTTTGGAATTCTCTCCGGCCTGATTTCCTACGTGGCGGTCATGAACGGCCAGTTCTGGCTTCTGTTGGTCGGAACTTTCTGTGGTGGGCTGTATGCGGCCGCGCACCAGTCCTATCGCTTTGCGGCCGCCGATACCGCGAGCGATGCCTATCGTCCGAAAGTCGTGTCTTGGGTGCTTGCCGGCGGGGTATTTGCGGCCGTGCTCGGTCCGCAACTCGTCATTTTTACGAAGGACATGCTGTCGCCGCACCTGTTTGCCGCGAGCTATCTCGGCCAGTCGGTGTGCGCTCTGGCGGCTGCGGCCGTTTTACAGTTCGTGAAGGTCCCGCCGCTTGCCCCCGCAAAGCATGACAGTGTTCGCCCGCTCGGTGAGATCGTACGCAGTTCGCGTTTTATTGTCGCCGTCGCTTGCGGCATGGCGAGCTACGGCATGATGAACATGGTGATGACTTCGGCGCCGTTGGCGATGGTCGGCTGCGGCCATTCGGTCACTGACGCCACGCTCGGCATTCAATGGCATGTGCTGGCAATGTACGCGCCGAGCTTCATCACAGGTGCGCTGATAGCCCGCTTCGGCGTTGCGCGCATTACCGGCATCGGGCTGGCACTCATCGCCGCCGCCGCCGCCGTTAACATTGCGGGCATTACGGTGGCGCATTTCTGGACCGCACTGGTGCTGCTCGGCTGCGGCTGGAATTTGTCGTTTATTGGAGCAACCACGCTGGTGACGCAATGCCATCGGCCGCATGAACGTAACAAGGTGCAGGCCTTCAATGACTTTTTGATTTTCGGCAGCATGGCGCTGAGCTCATTCTCCTCGGGCCAGTTACTCGCCAACTTCGGTTGGGCGGCCATCAACGAGGTTATCTTCCCGACAATTTTCGTCGCAGGCGCGCTGCTCATCTGGCTTGCGTTACGGCCCCGTCAGGTCACGGCCTGAGTTGCTGGGCACGTCCGCCGCCTGGCCGCCTGGCTGCCGAGCTGCGGCAAAAATACCTTTTCGACAGACTATTTTCCGCGTTGCGCAGAGGCCATCTTTTTGGCTATATCCGCGCGCTTTCCGGTCGGGGTGAAGCGCCCTTAAAGCGGCCATCCTCGACGCTCCTGGCGCCGGCGGGAGCGTTCGTCCCGCCAGCACCTATAAATCGGGGAAAATGGCCACCATGACGACTTTGTGGTTGATCGTCGGCTGCGGGGTGCTCGCGATCCTTTACGGCATCTGGGCGACCCAATCGGTGTTGAGCGCCGATTCGGGCAGCAAAAGGATGCAGGAAATTTCCGAGGCCGTGCGTGAGGGCGCGCAGGCCTACCTTAAGCGGCAATACGCCACCATCGGTGTCGTCGGCGTGGTGATCTTCGCGATCATCGGGTTCACGCTTGGCTGGCTGGTAGCAATCGGTTTTGCCGTTGGCGCGATTCTCTCAGGCGCCACCGGCTTTATTGGCATGAATGTCTCGGTGCGAGCCAACGTCCGGGTCGCCCAGGCCGCCACTAAGTCGCTCGCCGGCGGCCTTGAGCTGGCCTTCAAGTCCGGCGCCATTACCGGCATGCTCGTTGCGGGCCTCGCGCTGCTCGGCGTTACGCTTTATTTCGGTTTTCTCACCGGCACTATGCACATGGCGCCCAACGATCGCACCGTGATCGATGCCATCGTTGCGTTGGGTTTTGGTGCCTCTCTGATCTCGATTTTCGCCCGTCTTGGTGGCGGCATCTTCACCAAAGGCGCCGACGTGGGCGGCGATCTGGTTGGCAAGGTTGAAGCGGGTATTCCGGAAGACGATCCGCGCAATCCGGCCACGATTGCTGACAACGTGGGCGACAATGTCGGCGACTGCGCCGGCATGGCCGCTGACCTGTTCGAGACCTACGCAGTGACGACGGTTGCGACTATGGTGCTGGCGTCGATCTTCTTCGCAAACACGCCGATACTCATGCCGATGATGACCTATCCGCTCGCTATCGGCGGTGCCTGCATCATCACGTCCATCATCGGGACGTTTTTCGTGCGATTGGGGCGCAAGCGATCGATCATGGGCGCCCTTTATAAGGGCTTTATTGCCTCGGCGGTTCTCTCCCTGATCGCCATCTGGTTCGTCACGGATTCGCTGATTGGCATGGGGCCAATTACAGGGGTCGGCTTCACAGGTCAGGCGCTTTACATCTGTGCAATTGTCGGTCTCGTCGTGACCGGGCTTATCATCTGGATCACCGAGTACTATACCGGCACCAATTTCCGTCCGGTGAAGTCGATTGCGTCAGCCTCCGTAACGGGACATGGCACAAATATCATCCAGGGGTTGGCCGTGTCGCTGGAGGCAACCGCATTGCCTGCTCTGGTCATCATCGCCGGAATTCTGGTTTCCTATGCGCAAGCAGAGCTATTCGGTATCGCCATCGCGGTGACCTCGATGCTTGCACTTGCGGGCATGGTGGTCGCGCTCGACGCCTTTGGTCCAGTGACCGACAATGCTGGCGGCATCGCCGAAATGGCCGGCCTGCCAAAAAACGTGCGCAAGTCGACCGATGCTCTCGATGCGGTTGGCAACACCACAAAGGCAATTACGAAAGGCTACGCCATCGGTTCGGCCGGTCTCGGCGCGCTCGTCCTGTTTGCAGCCTACAATCAGGATCTGCAGTTCTTCACCCGGACGGCGTCGGCACATCCGTACTTTCAAGGCATCCGGCTCGACTTCTCGCTGACCAATCCTTATGTGGTGGTCGGCTTGCTGTTCGGTGGCATGCTGCCATATCTGTTCGCTGCGCTTGGCATGACTGCGGTTGGCCGTGCAGCCGGCGCTATCGTTGAAGAAGTGCGCCGGCAATTCCGTGCAAAGCCTGGCATCATGAAAGGCAAGGACAAGCCGGACTACGGGCGCGCCGTCGACATGCTCACCAAGGCAGCGATCAAAGAGATGATCGTGCCGTCGCTATTGCCGGTACTGTCGCCGATCATTTGCTATTTCGCGATTTACTTCATCGCGGGCGGCGGACCGGCGGGAAAGTCCGCGGCATTCTCCGCCGTGGGCGCCATGCTACTCGGCGTTATCGTCACCGGTCTGTTCGTCGCCATCTCCATGACATCCGGTGGCGGTGCATGGGACAATGCAAAGAAATATATCGAGGATGGTCACTATGGCGGCAAGGGATCCGACGCCCACAAGGCGGCGGTGACCGGCGATACGGTCGGTGATCCCTACAAGGACACGGCAGGTCCCGCCATCAATCCGATGATCAAGATCACCAACATTGTGGCGCTGCTGCTGTTGGCCGTGTTGGCTCATTGAGATCGAAGCGCAAAGAGGCAAAAGGGCCCGCGTTGAGCGGGCCCTTTTGATATGATGCGCTGCATCTACATCCTACAGATGCATACCTACGTTTTTGAAGATGTTGCGAAGGTAACTGAGTTCCTGACCGCCGGTCGCTGTGGTTTGCGACAAGAAATCGAAAATCTTGCCGTCCTTGATGCCATAATTGGCAAGTCGGGTTACCCGCCGCTCTTTGTCGAAATAGACCGCAATAACGCGTTGATCGACCACCTCATGCGGCATGAACGCTGCCGTACGTTGGGCCTTTTGCGAGATATAATAGAAAGCGTCACCATTCACGGTTGCCACCGTGGAAGGCGTTCCGAGAACGATCAGAACCTGTTCCTGGGTCGCGCCGACAGGGACTTGCTCCAGCGCCCCTTCAGGCAGCACGTAACCGCGCTGCAGCGTCTCGACCGTGCTGCCGCAGCCAGCCAATCCGAACAGGCTGGCCAATATCAGCGTCACAGGGAAAAGTTGCTTCCAATGGTACAAAGTTTGAGCCCCTGAACGCGACAACTTCATTTCGGCCTTGCATCGGGAAGGGCGTTGACGTAACCGCGCGAAATTGCTGTCAGCCCCGAGATCCGATGATGTTTTCCTTGTTTCGCCACACCGCGCGGCAGGACACCATTTCCACCCTGTATGGCACGATCGTGGCACAGGCGCGATTGCCTTGTTTTTATCGTGAATACGGGGTCGCTGACGACGTCAATGGCCGTTTTGATTTACTCGTCATGCATCTTGTTGTCGTGCTCGGTCGTTTGGCGGATGAGGCAGTCCTTCGGGACCTCGGTCAGACCCTTTTCGATCGGTTTTGCCGGGACATGGACCATAATTTGCGCGAAATTGGGGTCGGTGACCTCTCGGTCCCAAAAGAGATGCAGCGCATTGCCGAGGCGTTTTACGGGCGCGCCCGGGCTTACCAGGCCGCGCTGGAGGCCTTGGGCTCGGAACCCCTGGTCGAGGCTGTAATCAGGAACATCTATGGCGGCGCAACGGTTGTGCCTGCTGCGCCGGTACGGCTTGCGGCCTATATGCGGGTAGCGGTACGTGATGTCGGGGCGCAGCAGACGGCTGAGCTTCAGGCAGGCAGGGTGCGCTGGCCCGATCCAACTCACGTTCTTGTTGAAGGCCAAGGGAATTGATCAGAAGACTGAAGTTCATGGACAAAAATCAAAATCCATGGAGCAGCCCGGTGACCGCGGAGGACATTCCGGAAACCGGCCTGCACGTCGAGATTGAGGCGCCCGACGTGGTTCGCGCTGAGCTCGCCTCGCTCGCCGGGTTGCGCGAACTCCCTCGGCTCTGCGCAGTGTTCGATCTGTCCCGCCGGGGTGAGGGCGTCCGTGTAAACGGGCAGGTAAGCGCTTTGGTCGGACAAACCTGCGTTGTGACCCTCGAACCAATTGAAAGTGACCTCGAAGAGATAGTGGATTTGGTATTCACATCTGAGGTGAATGACGCCGCGCAAACCAAGGTTGAAACAGTGAGCGCGCGGCCTGACGATCAGAATGCCCCGGAGCCGCTCGTCGGCGGTAAACTGGATCTGGGGGCGATCGCCACAGAATTTCTGCTTCTCGGTATCGATCCCTATCCCCGCAAACCGGGAGCGGAGTTTGAGCCGGCCAAGGCGGGCGATGACGAGGCAAGACCATTCGCGGCGCTGGAAGCGCTCAAAAAGCAGCTCGGCAGCGGCTAGCGGAAGCAGACGGGCCAGGAATGACGGGGACGGATAACCGGCTTGTTTGCAGCGACCGAGCGGCTATGGTCGCGTTCATGCGCCGATCGCGCCTAACGGCCCTGTCGGCACCGCCCGTGACAGCGCCAATAGCAATCCCGAGAGCGATTTATGCCGGATAAGGTTCGCATCGCACTTGATGCTATGGGCGGTGACCATGGTGCTGCGGTGGTTTTACCCGGCGCCGACGTTTCGCTTACCCGCCACCCGGACATTGAATACCTGTTGTTCGGTAATCGCGCGATGGTCGAGCCGGTGCTTGACGGGCTGCCCCGGCTCAAAGCCAGGTCGAAGGTCATACACACGGAAGTAGCGATCCGTATGGATGACAAGCCAAGCCAGGCGCTCCGCTACGGTCGCTGGAAGTCATCCATGTGGCTTGCGATCGATGCGGTCAAAAAAGGCGAGGCCGATGTCGCCATATCTGCCGGAAATACCGGCGCGCTGATGGCGATGGCTCGCTTCAATCTGAAGATGATCGCAAGTATTGAACGGCCCGCGATCGCGGCGTTGTGGCCGACGCTTAAGGGTGAATCGGTCGTCCTTGATGTCGGTGCTTCGATTGGCGCGGATGAAACACATCTGGTCAACCTCGCCGCCATGGGAAGCGCGATGGCTCGCGTGCTCTTTGATATAGAGAGGCCGACTGTGGGCCTGCTCAATATCGGAGTTGAGGAAGTCAAAGGCCTCGAACAGGTTCGCGAGGCCGGTCGCATTTTGCGCGAAGGACAATTTCCTCATTTTGACTATCATGGCTTCGTGGAAGGCGACGACATCGGCCAGGGTGTTGTGGACGTGGTTGTCACCGAAGGCTTTGCCGGAAACATCGCGTTAAAAACGGCTGAAGGTACCGCCCATCAGTTTTCCTCTTACTTGCGGGCCGCCATGAACAGGACCTGGACGGCGCGTCTTGGCTATCTGCTTGCGCGCCAGGCCTTCCGTACCTTGCGTGACAAGATGGATCCAAGCAAATCGAATGGTGGAGTATTCCTGGGCCTCAACGGTGTTGTCATCAAAAGTCACGGCGGCGCCGATGCCGAAGGCACTGCGGCGGCAATCGACATGGGCTACGATATGGTGCGCTATGAATTGCTCACCAAGATCGGACAGTCGATGGCGCGCGACCTCCGAGCGACTGCGAACGAAACGGCGCGTGTAGTGGGCGGAGCAGGTTCGTGACGGTGTTGCGTTCGGTTGTTCTCGGCTGCGGAAGCTATCTACCCGCGCGTATCCTCAGCAATGATGAACTCGCGAAGTCGGTTGCGACCACAGACGAGTGGATCGTGCAACGCACCGGGATTCGCGAACGCCATATCGCGGCGCCGGGCGAACTGACATCCGACCTCGCGCTCCACGCGGCACGGGCAGCGCTCGCCAACGCGCACGCCGAGGCCAGGTCGATTGACTTGATCGTGCTGGGGACCTCGACACCGGACCAGACCTTTCCGTCAACCGCAGTTTCAATTCAGGCCGCGCTGGGGATTACTCACGGAGCTGCGTTCGATTTGCAGGCAGTCTGTTCAGGCTTCGTCTACGCCTTGCAGGTGACCGACGCGTTATTGCGCGCAGGCAGCTATAAGCGCGCATTAGTGATAGGCGCGGAAACATTCTCGCGGATCCTCGACTGGAACGACCGCACGACCTGTGTGCTTTTCGGCGATGGCGCTGGTGCATTGGTCATAGAGGCGCAACCTCAACCGGGAGGACGCGAGGACCGTGGAATTCTCACCACCCATCTGCGTTCCGATGGCCGGCATAGGGCAAAGCTTTATGTGGATGGCGGACCGTCATCCACACAGACCGTTGGCCATCTGCGCATGGAGGGCCGCGAGGTCTTCAAGCACGCCGTGGCGATGATCACGGATGTGATTGAGGATGCCTTCAAGGCGACCGGCTATAAGGCTGCCGACATTGACTGGTTTGTGCCTCACCAGGCCAACAAACGCATCATTGACGGATCTGCCCATAAACTGGGCATTGCTCCCGAAAAGGTGGTTGTGACGGTGGATCGTCACGGGAACACGTCGGCGGCTTCCATCCCACTGGCATTGGCCGATGCCGTGGCCGATCGCAGGATCAAACGTGGCAATCTTATCCTTTTGGAAGCCATGGGTGGGGGCTTCACATGGGGATCAGCGCTGCTGCGCTGGTGAATACCCTCGAGGGAAGTGATTTTGGCTCCAGATCGTTAGCCGGGGGTATTCCTCATAATCTTTAACGGCCCCGTTGACCCCTTTGGGACATGCTAATATCGTCGATAATTCAGCGGGATACCTTCGCCGGGGGCAGGGCAGGCGATGAGCGGAAAAACTGTGACGCGGGCCGACTTGTGCGAGGCGGTCTATCAAAAGGTCGGCCTTTCACGCACGGAATCCGCGGCTTTGGTGGAGTTGGTGCTCAAGGAGATCACCGACTGCCTTGAGCGCGGGGAAACCGTGAAGCTTTCCTCGTTCGGCTCGTTTGTCGTGCGTAAGAAGGGTCAGCGTATCGGCCGCAACCCGAAAACCGGGAAGGAAGTGCCGATTTCGCCTCGACGCGTTATGGTGTTCAAGCCGTCGGCGATTCTCAAGCAACGCATCAATAATGGCGCCGCTGAGCCAGTTGCTTAAGTCGTCGTCCGCGTAGCGTAAACCGCGTAAGTTTTCAAACTCAGGAGATGGACGCTTTGGACAGCAAGGCGCCGGACGCATTTCGTACCATCAGTGAGGTGGCGGACGAGCTCGATCTGCCACAGCACGTGCTGCGCTTTTGGGAAAGCCGGTTTCACGAAATCAAGCCAATGAAGCGAGGCGGCGGACGGCGTTACTATCGTCCCGACGACATCGACTTGCTGCGCGGCATTCGTCACCTCCTGTATGGCGAGGGCTACACCATTCGCGGTGTGCAGCGGATTTTGCGGGAGCAGGGCTCAAAATTTGTTCAGGCAGTCTGGCAGGAAGGTGCTCCGCAACCTCCACACGGCGTCGTTGAGGAGGAGTTTGTTGACGATGCCGAGAGCGCGGAGAACGAGCCGTTTGAGGACGAGCGTGGCTTGCGTGGCCGACTATCCTCTTTGATCGGGCGAGATCTCGGCGACCGCCAAGACGATCCGTCCGCGCGCATGGATCCACCGTTGACGAGTGCGCCTATTCCGCGGATTGATCCGGCCGACCGGCCGATCCACGGCGCGGCCGAGGCGCCTGAGGTTGGGACTGAATCGGTGGCCTCTACGGCGCAACGGTCGGCGCCGGGATCTGAGGGTCTGGGGCGCGACGATCTGCGAAAGCTGCAGTCCGCTCTTCACGAGCTTGCTGAGTGTCGCAAGCTGATCGATGCCGCGGTTACGCGGCCGCATTAGCCGCCCTTTCCCGCTGCTGACGTGAACCAAACGGGCATGGTGCACGACCAGTGGGCGTGTACAATGCGCAAGCCCGTATTCTGGGCGGCTGAGGGGCATTATGCGGACGCTTGCAAGGGCCGCGTTGGTTGCGATTGCGCCGCTCGTCGGCTCGCTTGCGCCTGCCTATGCCCAATCGACTGTTCCACCCAATACGCCATCCAACGTTACCGTCGTAACGCGTGGTTCTGCGATTACGCCGCTCGGCTGGTTTGTCATCGGATCGATCGGCTGCGCTGCCGTTTCGCCGATGATTGCCACGGTGATTCTCGGTCGCGAGCTGACTATCAGCGAAGCTACCCATACGACCCTGGGCTGCATGCTGGGGCCCGTGGGTTGGCTTTTGGCAGAGGCGATGTATCCGCCCTCACTGACCGGACCGATCGGTATCCAATCCAAAACGCCGCCGCCCAAGCCGGCCAAACTCGGGCGCGGACGCCAATTTAATATTCCGCCAGACGGTGAGACGCGGTTTGTACGAAATGAAGTGTTGCTGCAGTTTTCCGCGAGTGCATCGGCGGACATGCGCAGTGCACTCGCGCGTTTTCTGCAGCTAACCCAGTTAGAAACCCAGAGATTCACGCTCACCGGCCGCACGATCGAGCGCTGGCGCATCGACGGGGCGCGTTCGGTGCCTGACACGTTGCGTCTGATCGCGCGCAATTATCCCGGCGTGTCTGCAGGGCATGCAAATATGATCTACGTCGGCGTTCAAAGTCCGCCCGCCGTCACGCAAAATCCCGCGCCCGCCCCTGGCGCAGAGCAATATGTTGTTCGCAAGCTGCATCTTCTGGAAGCTCACCGCGTCAACGGCGGCGACGATGTGCGGGTCGCTGTGATCGATTCAAAAGTCGATATCCGCCACCCCGATCTTGCGGGCGTGGTGGTAGATGAATACGACGCAACAGGAACGCCTGGCTCCCCGCACTCTCACGGCACCGCCATGGCCGGCGCGATTGCCGCACACAGCAAGTTGCTTGGCGTGGCACCAAAAGTGAAACTGCTCGCCGTGCACGCCTTCTCCGGCACTGGTGAGAGCGCGCAAAGCACCACTTTCAGCGTTCTCAAGGGTCTTGACTGGGCTGCGAGCAAGGATGCTCGCATTGTGAACATGAGCTTCGCCGGTCCAGCCGATGTGTTGCTGCAGGAGATGCTGACCAAAGCGAAGGCGCGCGGCATGGTGTTGATCGCCGCGGTCGGCAATGCGGGACCGCGCTCGCCGCCACTCTATCCCGCTGCCGATGCCGGGGTCATCGGCGTCACCGCGACTGACGCTGATGACAAGCTCATGCCCGAGGCCAACCGTGGACCACAGGTTGCTGTGGCCGCACCGGGCGTTGAAATTCTCGCTGCGGGTCGGGATGGCGGATATCAGGTGACATCCGGCACCTCGATTGCCGCGGCGCATGTCAGCGGGGTCGCAGCCTTGTTGCTGGCGGCAAAGCCGAACCTTACGCCCGCGCAGGTGCGTGCGGAACTGATCCGGTCGGCTCATCGAATTCCGGGCAAACGAAATGAAATCGGCGGCGGCGTTATCGATGCCCTCGCCGTCGTCAATTCATCCCGCAAGTAATAGGTGCACACGCTGTCGTCCGGAACACGTCAGTATCGCGGATCAATTGCAATGGCCACTTCGGATTCCCTGATTGTTGAACGTCCGTCAGACGACATTGTCGTCCTGAAGATCAACCGTCCTCAGGTCCGCAACGCAATCAATCTCGACGTACGCACACGGCTTGCCGACGAAATCGCGAAGTCCGGTGCGGACAATGTTGTCCGGTGCGTGATTGTGACCGGATCGGATGTTGCATTTGCGGCGGGCGCCGATATCGGCGAGATGGCGGAAGCCGGACCAGTCGAAGTCATGTCGAGGAATGTTCAGAAATATTGGCGGACGATCATGGATTCTCCAAAACCTCTTATCGCCGCAATCGAAGGTTTTGCGCTTGGAGGCGGGCTGGAACTGGCTTTATGCGCCGACATCATTATTGCGGGTGAGGGTGCAAAACTCGGGCTTCCCGAAGTGAAGGTCGGTATTTTGCCGGGCGGGGGCGGTACGCAAAAGCTCGCACGCCTTGTCGGCCGTCATCGCGCCATGCTGTTGATCATGACCGGAAGGACATTCGGCGCAGCGGAGGCGCTGACTATGGGCGTGGTCAGCGAAGTTGCGCCGACAGGGCAGGCGCTTGCGCGGGCACTGGATGTTGCGCGGGAAATCGCCGCCATGCCTCCGATTTCGATCATGCAGATCAAGGAGATCGTGAACGCCGGCCTCAACGCCTCGCTCGATACTGCGCTGATGCTCGAGCGCAAGGCATTCCAACTGCAATTCGCCACGCAAGACCAGAAAGAGGGCATGCGCGCCTTCAAGGAAAAGAGAAAACCGAAGTTCGAAGGACAGTGACGCGCGTGGCTTTTGAGCTTTCCAGGCCCGGTCTGGTCGCCGCCGTGTTCGGCGCGGGCACCATGGGGCGCGGAATTGCGCAGGTGTGCGCACAGGCCGGTCTCACCACTTTACTTTTCGATTCCCGCGACGGCGCAGTGAACGAGGCGATTGCGGCGATCGACAAGGGGCTTGAAGGACTGGTGTCCAAAGGCCGTATCACTGCCGACGATAGGCAGGGGGTAGTCGGACGGTTGAAGCCAATCCGGTCCTTCGATGAGGCAAAAGGCGCCGGTATCGCGATCGAGGCGATCGTCGAAGATCTCGGTGCCAAGCGCGAGCTCTTTCGTGAATTGGAAAAGCATTTGGCCCCAGGGGCTGTGCTCGCGACCAATACATCCTCACTTTCGGTAACCGAAATCGCCGCCGGCTGTCAGCGACCCGAGCGTGTCGGTGGACTGCACTTCTTTAATCCGCCGCCCGTGATGCGTCTCGTGGAAGTGATCGAGGGATTGCGGAGCGATCCTGCATTGGCAGAGGCGCTGGTGGGTTTTGTGAAACGGCTCAACAAGCACCCGGTGGTTGCAACCGACACGCCCGGATTTGTCGTCAATCATGCCGGCCGCGCCTATGGACCGGAAGCATTGCGTATCGTTTCGCAAGGCATTGCGACTCCGCGCGAGGTTGATCTGTTGATGAAGGAGAGCGCCGGCTTCCGCATGGGCCCCTTTGAATTGCTCGACCTCGTCGGCGGCGATGTCACCCATGCCGTGATGGTGAGTATTTTCGAGCAATATTTTGCCGAACCGATGTACCAGCCGTCGGCGCAAATGGCGGTGCGGGTTGCGGGCGGCTTGCTGGGTCGCAAGAGCAAGCAAGGATTTTACAATTATAACGGCTCATCGGGAGAGAGCCCGCCGACTGTTGCGGTCGACGCGCGACCAATGCCGGACGCAGCCTGGGTCGCAAACGAGGATGGCGGCCGCGAGCTCGCGGACTGGTTGAAGACCAGTGCAATTAAAGTGCAGCTCGGGGGTGAACCGGCCCCCGACATAGTTTGTTTTGTCACGCCATTGGGTGAGGATGCCTCGAATACAGCGATACGACTTGGCCTTGATCCATCACGCACGATAGCGGTCGACATGTTCGGGCGTTTCGCCGGTCGGCGTACGCTTATGAAAACTCCGCTCACGAAAGCCGAAATACTGGGCGCAGCCGTTACGGCGTTGTCCGCCGGGAATGTGCCGGTTACGGTCGTTAGAGACAGCCCCGGCTTTGTGGTGCAGCGGCTGCTGGCGATGATTGTGAATATAGGAACCCGCATCGCCGAACTCCGCATTGCCGCGCCAGCCGACATCGACACGGCTGTTGAGCTTGGTCTGAATTATCCGAAAGGGCCTCTGTCATTCGGTGATGCTTTAGGCCCTGCGCGCGTGCTGGCCGTCCTGGATGGCATGCATGCCATCACGCTCGATCCGAAGTACCGTGCGACGACGTGGCTGCGCCGGCGCGCGCGGCTCGGCATGTCTTTGCTCGATCCGGATTGAGATTCATTCGGAACCCTGCGCGAACGGCAAAAAAAGCGTGCATTATTTAATTTCTAAGTGGATAACGCCTTTTCGATCGTAGGGCACAAGATACGATTGGGCATGGTCAAAGCTCCGACAGATGCCGATCTCGTCCGGCTCAGGCAATTCTTGCGGCGACTGGAAATCGACGCGCAGAGCGCGGGCGACGACGCTGATCGCTGTCGTCACGAAATTGAAATGCTGAAAGACGAGATTGCCTATCTTGAGACCGACCGGTCGAGAGCCTACCTGTCGCAGATCGGAATAGATTTCGGCGCGCCGCGGCTGGGCCGGTAGTTCGGCTAAGTCGGCTGCGACGCACGCGTCGTGGCCGGCTGCCAACGCTTCCTTAGCCAATTCCGGGCAGGACGCTCGAAATATCGGTAAAGAACGATCGAACTTAAAAGAATGATCAGCATGCTTATGACGAGAGTGATCGCATCGAAGGCGACACTGTGCGGGGCTGATTCCGTGAGCCAGGCAATCAATACCAGGGCATTAAAATGCAGCAGGTAGATCGAATAGCTGGCGTCTCCGAGCAGAAGAGCAGGACGTGACATCAACATTTGCGTAGCGACGTTGCGATAGCGGGCAGCGCAGAAAATCAACATGGCGGCAGATGGCGCCAAGGCAAAATTCAGGCTCATCTTGCGAAAAATATTTTCACCGATGTTTTCGCTGTGTCCGAGATACGTAATGAAAAAAACGCTGGCGGCCGCGGCCGCAAAAAGGCCCGTCCCAAAGCTGTTTTCACGACTGGTAACCTTGATGCCCTGCAATTGAACGTAAAGCTGTGCGAGAATCGCGCCCAGAACAAATTCGCCCATGCGGAGATAGGGTGAGAAATAGAGCAACCAGCGGACAAATGAATCTTGATAGTGCTGCTGCATGTCGGCGATCGGGCCGAATTGCGCGGTACCCCACGCGTCGATCTCCGGAGCACGATTGTACAGGCCGCACGAAAATGAAACCCAGATTGCGCACCAGAGCAACACAAATAGGGCGGTGATCGACGGTCGTCGCGCAAATAGAATAAGCCAGGCAATGAATGGGTAGAGCAAATAAAAAAACCACTCGCTGCTGATTGACCAGGTGAGCGATCCGCTTCCGGCGATAGTGTAGATGAGAGAGCTCTCTCCGATTGGGAGATAAATCCAGCTTTGAATCGATAACAGGAAAAAAGGCAAGGCTCGGAGAGTTGTATAGATCGCCTCACGATCACCGGCCAAAAAATGAAGTGGTCTAAAGGAAAGCAGGGCGCTCAGAAACAGCGTCAGGACCAATAACGGATAAAGACGCGCAAAGCGGGCCCACCAAAAGGTTGTGATTCCGGCGAAACGACCGTTGGTCACCAGGTGTGCGTAATTGTAGTGAATGACAAAGCCGCTCAGGACGAAGAAAAGCGTCATTCCGAAATACGCAGGCGTCATGAGCCAAAAAATGACGTCGAAGGTGTTTTCGTGACGTCGCATCAGCACCGCAAAACAATGCGCAAAGAGCACGCAGAACGCGGCCACGAAGCGGAGGCCGGTCAGCCCTGGCACATCGTGGTGGTGCGGCGCGTTCATTGAGGTGCTGCTGGTTATTGTGCGAGGGATATTTCGGGCTTTTAGCACCGCCGCCGGGAAAGCCACAATAACCGGGTTGTTTTACGAAGGTGGCCGATGGTCAGCGGCTTTGCGGTGGAACGTTCGGCGCCTGGTTACGTTGTTCGCTAGAACGGCTCGCTGGCGGGACAAAGATGCTCAAATCCATTGGCACGGTGGTCACAGCGGCGGCAGTTGCCGCGCTTGTTGTTTTTGCCACGTCCGCTGTGCCGGATGCCGGCCCGTCCGATAAAAATTTCTCGTCGCAGGTCGTAGCAGCGGGCGGCCGCCATGCGATCTTGCCGAGGGGCACAGCATGCTCGGCGCACGGCTGGCCGCATTTCGAGCAGAGTTGCCAATTCGACCGCCGGAATCCTGCGAACGAAGCAAGGAACGCCCGAGTTATTATTCTAAGATGAACGGGTCGGCGCGGCCATTCCGGCCCAAGTTCAATGCTCGTTATCTGGCTATTACGGAAATTAAAAGCGGATCGCCGCCAGCGCATCATGCGACACGAATTGCATCTGTTTATCGTGCGCAAACAAACCGGCACCGATCGCGAGGCCGGTTAGAAATACGACAACTAATATACAGCTAACCACGCCAGCAACGCCGCCATTCAATGGGGGGCTTGAGCTAACGCTCCACAGTTGCTTGTCCAAAAGGTCCTGGTCGCGCTGATTCATCTTTCAAATCTTCACAGATTTCAGGCTTCAGAAAACGTCCCACTGTAAAACGCACGGAAACTGTCGATGTTCCATCCACTGGAAACACCTGGTGTGCATTGCGGCACGCATGAACGAATTGCCTTCCGGAAGCCTGTGATTCGTTTGAGCGCCGCAGAGTTCATGCATGGCGACATGCGCGTTGGCTGAAATTACGTTATTAAGCGCCACTGCCGATGACCCGAGACATCTCTGTCGGCCCGATAACCATCCCGCGCCTTGCAAGCCATATGCCTCTAACAACCCCTTGGGCACATCCCGGCGCTATACTAAAGTTACCGACAACTCAGATGCGCGTCGTGGAGTTCGGGACCAATAATTCATGACATTGTTATTCAATCAGGCGTTACAGGCGCATCAAAATGGTAGGACTTCCGAGGCAGAGGCTTTGTATCGGAAAATTATTTTTGACGATCCCAAAAACTTCGACGCCCTCCATATGCTGGGTATTGTTTGTTCCGGTAATGGCAAAACGCAAGATGCCGATAAATTTTTCCGCACAGCCTTATCGATAGACGCCGGCTTTCCGCCTTGTCATGTCAATTATGGATTTTGTCTCCTTAAACAGAAACGCTTTGAAGAAGCCATCGAGCGCTTTGACAACGCATTGGCGCTCTTTCCGAGCTTTGCCGAAGCATGGTTTGGCCGAGGCAACGCGCTCCGCGAGCTCAATCGCCCCGATGATGCAATTGCGGCCTATAATAAGGCGTTAGCACTAAAGCCTAATTTAGCTGAAGCGCACGCTGGATATGGGACCGTCCTCGCGAAGCTTGACCGCTATGACGAGGCACTCACCGCCTATAACCGAGCGTTCGCTCTCAAGCCCGGTTTGGAATTCGTGGAAGGCGAACGCCTCCACTGTAAGATGCGTCTCTGCGACTGGAGTAATTTTGGCGCAGAAAGTACCCATCTTATTTCTTCTATCAAAACGGGAACTGCGACCGCGCCGTTTGGAGCCCTCGCTATACTGTCGTCTCCCGAAGACCAGCTTCGATGCGTGGAGCTTTTTAGCAAGAATAAATATCCCGCTTCCGACACCCCGATGTCGCAGCATCATCGGTATAACCACGATCGAATCCGTATTGCGTATCTCTCAGCTGATTTTCGCGATCATCCCGTGTCTCAAGCGCTTGTAGGTGTATTCGAGCACCATGACCGCAAAAGGTTTGAAACAATTGCCGTTTCATTTGGACCTGAAGACCAGAGTGAAATGCGAACGAGATTAAAAGGTTCGTTTGATCAGTTCATCGACGTTAACAGGCAAAGCGATCTTGATGTGGCAAAACTTCTACAAGGGCACGAAGTCGATATTGTGGTCGATTTGACAGGCTACACAGCAAATTCGCGTACCGCGATCCTGGCGCAGCGCCCTTCCGGAATTCAGGTAAATTTTCTTGGCTATCCAGCTACCATGGGCACAGATTACATAGATTATCTGATTGCAGATCCCACATTGATTCCAAAATCCCATCAAACATTTTATACAGAAAAAATCGTTTACCTGCCGAATTGCTATCATCCCACAAGCTATCGAATAAACGAGTCTCGGCGTTCTGGAACGGATAAATCATTTACCCGCGCAGAACTCGGCTTGCCACACCGCGGCTTTATCTTCTGCTGCTTCAACAACAACCACAAAATTACGCCGGGCATTTTCGACAGCTGGATGCGAATTCTCAAAAGGGTGAATGAAAGCGTCCTTTGGCTCTTGCAACCCAATGAAAGCGCTGTCGCAAATTTACGAAAGGAGGCGGGCGCGCGCGGAGTCAGTCCTGAGCGTCTTGTATTCGCCAAGCGAATGTCCTTGCCCGATCATTTGGCGCGCCTGCGTCTGGCAGATCTGGTTCTCGACACAATGCCCTACAATGCGCATACAACCGCAAACGATGCATTGTGGGTTGGCGTGCCTCTATTGACGCAAATCGGTGAGACTTTCGCGGGTAGGGTCGCAGCAAGTCTTTTGAATGCCGTTGGTCTGCCGGAACTCATCGCACCGAGCCTGCAAGCGTACGAAGATCTTGCGGTTCTGCTTGCGACCGATGGCGAAAAATTGGCAGCTCTCAAGGGCAAGCTGGCTAGCAATCTTGCGACCGCACCCTTATTCAACCCGCAACTTTTCGCTCGTCACCTCGAAATGGCGTACACCGCCATGTACGACCGTCATCAAGAAAATCTGCTGCCTGATCATATCTATTTACAGCAATAATATTGGTTCTATGACAATTCTTGGGAACAAGCACCGGTTAGTCGTTGTTGGCGCCGGATTTACCGGCGCAACGATCGCCTACAAGGTCGCCAGCGAGTTGGCGCTGCCGGTGCTTGTGATTGAACGTCGCAGCCATATCGGCGGCAATGCTTACTCAAACAAGGATGATGAAACCGGAATTGAATGCCACAAATACGGTTCCCATCTTTTCCATACGTCGAACGAAACGGTTTGGAAATTTATTACGCAGTTTTCTTCCTTCAATAATTACCGGCATCGGGTATTTTCCAGGCATCGAGGGAAAACTTACACGATGCCAATTAATCTTATGACGATTAATTGGTTTTTCGGCCGCAATCTTGATCCGGCGGAAGCTCGGATTTTTATCGGCCAGCAAGCCGCCGCGGAGACCATCATCTCGCCGCGAAATTTTGAGGAAAAGGCGATTTCGCTGGTAGGTCGGCCTTTATACGAGGCGTTCATCAAAGGTTATACAGCCAAGCAGTGGGAGACCGATCCTGCATTACTGCCCGCCGAAATTATTTCGCGATTACCGGTGCGCTTCAGCTTCAATGATTTTTATTTTTCGGACGTGTACGAAGGCCTTCCGATAGACGGGTATACCGCGATATTCGACAAGTTGTTAGGTCACCCAATGATACAAGTGGTCAACAACTGCGATTACTTTGACTTGCGCGGGCAACTCGATCCGGGCGTCTTGTGCGTTTTTACGGGACCAGTCGACCGGTATTTCAGATATAAATTCGGTGAGCTGGGATGGCGAACTCTCGACTTTGAAATTGAACGGTTGGAACTCGATGATTTCCAGGGCGCTTCAGTCGTCAATTATCCGGACCTCGACGTGCCGTATACGCGCATACATGAATTTAGGCATCTGCATCCCGAGCGTCGATATGGAACGAAAACGATCATAGCGCGAGAATATTCCCGGTTCGCGAAACGAAACGATGAGCCGTATTATCCAATTGGTCGCCAGGACGATAAGCTGCGTTATAACAAATATAAAAAATTGGCCGAAGCCGAGCCAAACGTCATATTCGCCGGGCGACTTGGGACCTACCGTTATTTAGACATGCATCAAGCAATTGGAGCGGCCTTAAATTTGTATGAGAAAAGGATTGCGCCATTGCTGACTGAAGGGAAGGTCGAAGCGTGATCTAAGTCTTTGATTTGTGCTGGTCGGGGCGGCGGGATTCGAACCCACGACCCCCAGTCCCCCAGACTGGTGCGCTAACCGGGCTGCGCCACGCCCCGACCGAAGCGGCGCGGACTATACGGATGGCCTCAGAGAGGCGCAACCTTCGGCCGCGTGGCGGTCCGCAGCGGACCCCGGACCACATAGGCGACATAGAGCGCCGCGCCAATCACGTAGATGAAGGCATAGCCGCCGATAAAGGCGACAATGTCGAGGCCGCTCAACAGTACCACTGCGGTCATCGCGGCCATCGCGGCAACGAGGAAGCTCGCGACGCGGGCGATCTCACGGAAATAGCCGGTATGCAACAACAAAGAGTTGGCAACATTCTGTGCGAGATTGGCAAGCAGGAGCACAACAAGGATCAGCGTCACCTCCGGCGGAACCGTAGCGGCGTGCCCCAGTAAAAGAGCGAACAGACGGTCGCCGGTAAAAAGCAACAATGTGCATAAAGGCAGTGTCGGTACTGCACAGAGAAGGGTTGCAGTGAGTGTGGCATTCCTCAAGGTTGCCGTATCGCCCTCCGCAAAGGCGCGGGTTTGCCTTGGCACCAGCGGATCGAGGCCTGCGGCGTAAACCAGAGTGGCGCCGCGGAAGATCTTGAAAACAGTATCGAGAATAATCGTGGGAGCGCCAAGTCCGAAGGCGACCGGCACCACGATATAGGGGAAATTATAGATGGTGAGTTCGCCGATCGCGTAGTTGCCGCTGCGCAGGATCTCTGCCCGGTTGCTCCGCCAGAATCCCGTCAGCGTGCTCCAGAAGTGGGGCGGTCGCGAGACCAAAGCGCCGATACGGACGAGGCGGGAAATACAAATAGCCAGAAGAGCGAACCACAGGAAGTTGGCGAGAAGCAGAAATACCGAGAGTGGCAAACCTACGAGCAGCGACAGCATGATGGCGATGTGGCCACCGCGCCTGACGGCCTCGAGCGTTTCGAAACCGATGAACTCGTCGACCGCGTTGCTGATATTGCGGAGTGGAAACCAGACGAGATTGAGCGCTGCGAAACTGAAGAACAGCGCAAATTCGATGCCCTGCCAAAGCGCCACCGCCGGCCGGCTTGCCATCACAGCAAAGCAGACAAGCGTGCCGGCAAAAACGATCAGCCCATAGAGCATTACCACAGCGGTCGATTGGGCCGGTACAAGACTGTCGCTGCGGTGGGCGAGATGACGCTCGCGCTGACGCACGAACAGGATCTTCGCGGCGCCCAGGTCGAACAGCCATAATGAAATTCCGAACGTGCCGATCAAAATGTAGAGCGAAAAATCATCTGAAGTAAGAACGCGCGCAAAAACGAATGTCTGGATCAATCCGCTGATGACCGCTGCGCCCGCGGTGGATATTCGCAACAAGAAATAGCGCAGTGAAAAAAGGCCAGCGAACAGCCGCATCGGCTGCCGCAAGGCGAACTTGCCATCGGCGATCGAAGTTTGCACGGTCATGACCGCGATAACCTAACGGCGAGAATGGTTTATTGCTTTAAAGATTGTGGTAAACAATTTCTGTTTTCAATCAGAAAAAATTGGCTGCAGTTTAAACGATCGAATTAAGGGAAAATTGGCCGAAAGCTGGCATTGTGCGCACACTCGCTCCTCCGATTTCGCGCTGCAATGGAACCAACCGACATGGCTCCGGACGTGACAAAACCCGGAGCATCCGGCCGGGCGCAAACTTATCCGGCCGTCACCATTGTCGTGCCGTGCTTTAATGGCGGCCGGTTTCTCGATGACTTGATGGCCTCACTGGCACGCCAGACTTTCCGTGATTTCGAAATCGTCATCGTCGACGATGGATCGACCGAGCGGGCGACGCTGGACACGCTTGCCGAACTTCAGACCGATGCGCGCATCATTCGCCAGCCCAACCGTGGGCTTTCGGCGGCGCGCAACACCGGTATTCGTGAAGCGCGTGCCGAACTCGTGCTGCCGCTTGATTGCGACGACACATTTAAATCGCCGTTTCTCGCCGAGGCATTTGCGCTGATGCGGGAGGCACCTGCGGACGTAGCTGCCGTCTTTTGCCACATGCGACTGACCGGCGCTGCCAAGGGGCTGCTGGAACGTCATTTCAACCGCTTCGATCTGCTCTTCACCAACACGCTTCCGTCCGGTCTATTGCTGCGCAAAGCGTGCTGGACCGCGCTCGGGGGCTACGACGAATCCATGCGCGATGGCTACGAGGATTGGGAATTCCACCTGCGCCTGGCTCGCGCCGGCTACCGGGCAATCGAATTGCCAAAGCCCTATTACGTCTACAGTCTGGCCGACGAAGGCATGCTCCTCAACCGGTCTTCGCGAGTACATGGGCGGCTTTGGCGCGCGATCCGCCGCAAACACGCGGATCTTTACAAACCCGCGTCGCTTTTTCGGCTTTGGCGGATGACGCGCGATGGCAGTGGTCGTGTTTCCGGGCGCAAGGCCATGGTTGCATTGATGCTTGCAGCGATGCTTCCCGATGCCATGTTCAGCCGACTGGTGGCCGGGATGCGGCGGCGATCTTTGCTTGATGGATGTCGGCCGGCCTATCCGGCGGAAACCGCGAAAACCCGAGTAGCCGCATAACCGTATCTTAAACCCGAAAGCCTAAACCTAAGCCGCAACGGCGATCGATCTTTAGATGGTGATGACATGTCGTACACTTCTGTTACGCCGACCTCAGCCGCGCCAGTCAAGCGCCTAAGTTTCGATCGCGCAATCCGCAAACTGTTTCCGTCGACGTCGCGACTGACCTTCAACCCCTTTTTCAAGGTGGTGATCAACGCGTTCGATATCGTTCCAAAGCTGGTCTTTCCCGAATTCCGCGATTTGCCGCCCAACCACCTTCGCGTGCGGATCGGCGTCGGCAACCGAATTCTCAACAATCAGGTGCACTTCCTGGTCCACGCGCGCGATTTCTGGATGTTCGTGTTCAGCGAAGGTCTGGCCAATACGAAATCGAGCATCCTCGACATCGGCTCCGGCTGCGGCCGTTGGGCGCATTGGCTGCGCGACTATAATTTTCGTGGACGCCGCTTTACCGGTACATATGCCGGAATTGATATCGACGCAGAGGCGATCGCCTGGTGCGAGAAACATTACGATGCGGAGCGTTTTCGTTTCCATCATTCAACGCATTCGAGCGTGTCGTACAACCAGCGCGGCGAGACATCGCAATATCGCGTGCCGGAGGCGGATGGCACGATGGATCTCGTTGTATCGAATTCATTGCTAACCCACGTGCTGGAAGCCGAGCTTGAGAACTATCTTCGCGAGAGCTACCGGCTGCTGCGGACCGACGGCGCAATCATGCACTCCCATTTCAATCTCGATTATCCGCCGGCAACCTACGGCACGCGGCATACCTTTCAACACGTTATCGGCAATGCGTACGTCGAATCGCTTGAGCAGCCGGAGGCGGCGGTGGCCTATCGAACGGATTATCTGTTCAGGCTTGCGCGCAGGATAGGCTTCAAGCACTGCGAGATTGTGCACATGCCGGGCGGCGCGCAGCACCAGCCAATCCTGCTTTGCAAGAAATAATCGGCGAGAACTTTAGCGCGGCGGCAAGGCTGCCAGGTGCGCAGGCGCTATTGTGCGCGTTTCGCGTAATGTGGCGCCAGCCAAGCCCCAGATAATCCCGAGCAGCAGGAAAAAGTGCCGCCAGTGATCGGTATCGATCACGAAGCCTTCTGCGATTTCGCCGACGAAGGCCGCAACGGCCGCAACGACATAGGGTTGCCACGGGACGGGAATAAGCGCGGTGCGCAATCCGATCCACAACGTCGACACCAGCAACACAAAATAGGCCATGGCGCCAGCCCAGCCGTAAACCAGGAAAGCCTGAAGATAGACATTGTGTTGCTGCAGGCCGTGCACGCGCGCGAACTCAAATGGGCCCATGCCGTTCGGGAAATTCAGGACGGCCGATAGCGCCAACTCTTGCAGCCGGAAACGGCCACCTTCGCCAACGTCATACGACTGGATAAGTTGGGCCCGCTCGCGAAACATATCTCCGATCGAATCGAACGAAAGCAATATCGCAAGCAGAATTGCGAGCGTAACGAGGCTCAGCGCGGACAGCGAAAGAATGCGCAGGCGTATTCGGGAGTTGGGTGCGGTAAGCAAAGCAAGAGCTACCAGCACAATACCTGACACCGCGAAATGAAACCATGCGCCGCGCGAAAAGCTCAACAGGAGCGCAAACATTAGAACGGTGCAGACGACAAGGTCGGCTAGCCCGACGCGCCGCGTCAGCATCCGGTAAATGACGAAAAGCATTGGCCATATCAGGAATGGGCCGAACACGTTGGGGTCCTTGAAAGCGCCAAGCGCGCGTCCAGTCGGTGCAAACGACTGTTCGGCTCCCGGAAAAAGATTGAAATACCCGCTTATTCCCGCCAGCGCGACCACAAACGCACTCAAGGTGTAGGCAATCCGCATGGTCGCGAGTCGTGACATCGTGTTGTTCGCGAACAGGCAGGCAAACAATACGGCTGCGACCGCGAGATAAACTGACGTGGCGGTGTACTGAACCGTTTTTTCCTGCCCCAGCACCGGGATGAGGGCCATGGTGCCCGCGAAATTCCACACAAGAAGCAATATCAGTGGAACGGCCAGCATTCTCTGGAAGCGAACGCCGGCGACAAAGCAGGCAAAGGCCAGTACACCCATCAGCAAGTCATGCGGCGACGGTTCAATGACCGCGATCGAGCTCGCCAGCACGGTCACAAACAACACGACAAGCAGGATCCGCTCGGTGAAGGGAACCGCTTGCTGAAATGGTAGTGCCGGCCGTGGCGCCGCCGGGGCCATGTCTCGGGCCGTGATCAATAGGCGTTCTCGGTCTTGAGCAGGGCGAAAGGTGTCCGCATCAGGATGACGAGGTCAAAGGGTATCGACCAATTCTCGATGTAGTTGAGGTCGTGCTCGACGCGCTGTTGAATTTTCTCGTGCGTGTCGGTTTCACCTCGCCAGCCGTTGATCTGGGCCCAGCCGGTGATACCTGGCTTCACCCGGTGACGGGCGAAGTATCCGTCAACGGCTTCGTCATAGAGACGGGCTTCGGCCTTTGCATTGATTGCGTGCGGGCGCGGGCCAACGAGCGACAGGTTGCCTTTGAGCACAACGTTGAATAGTTGCGGCAACTCATCGAGGCTCAGCTTTCGAATGATGCGTCCGACACGTGTGACGCGAGGATCGTTCTTCGTCACCAGCCGGTCGGCGCCGAAATCAGTGGCGTCGACGTACATCGAACGGAACTTGTAGATCTCTATGAGATCGTTGTTAAACCCATAACGCTTTTGCTTGAACAGAACCGGGCCGCGGCTGTCGAGTTTGATCGCGAGCGCGATGATTGCCATCAGAGGAAGCGCCAGGAGCAGGACAATTCCGCCGATGATCTTATCGAAAAGCCACTTCATCACCACGTCCCAATCGGCGATCGGCCGGTCAAAAACGTCGAGGACCGGAACATTGCCGATGTAAGAATAGGACCGCGGACGAAATCGCAGTTTGTTGGCGTGAGCGGCGAGACGGATGTCGACGGGCAATACCCACAGTTTTTTCAGCATCTGAAGAATTCGAATTTCAGCCGAAATCGGCAGCGAAAAGACCACGAGATCGAGGCGCGTCCGCCGGCCAAACTCGACCAGGTCATTAACGGTGCCTAATTTGCGCTGGCCGGCGCAATCTGCGCTGCTGCGATCGTCGCCGCGATCGTCAAACAGGCCGATGATATCAACGCCGGTGTCTGTCTGCTGCCGCAGTTCCTCGATCACGCCCGCGCCGGCATCCCCGCCGCCGACAATAACCGTCCGGCGATTGAGCCGGCCTTCGTGTGTCCATTTACGCACGAGCAAGAACACAAGCCGGCGCGACAGGATGAGCGCGGCCAGGCCGACCATATAGTAGGTGCCCAGCCACACGCGGGAAAACATATCGCCCGCTTTGGCGAAGAACGATGCACCAATGACGATCAGAAAAACGACCGACCAGGCAGATGCCAGCCGCATGTACTGCTTCTCGTATCCGCGGAAGGCCTGCACCTGGTAGATGTCGGCGGTCTGGAAGGCGAGCGTCGACAGCAGCGCGATGACGATCGTTGCGGAAAGGTAGCGCCAGATGAGGCCCTCCATCGAGGGCAAATACACCAGATAGAGCGCGACCCCGATAACGACGATCAGCGCGAATTCACCCATGCGCACAAAGCCGGCGAGCACGATTGGAGAAATCGGGGCGGGTGCCGGCGTGGCGGCAACCGCCTGCGCCTCGGGTGTCAGAGCGCGTGTGGATTTCGGGGCGATACGACCGATGCGGAGAACGTGACCCGCAACTGCGGCCGCGCTCGAAGCGCTCAGCGATGGACGAATATCGGTGTCGGTCATAAGCGACGCCACAGCTTGAGCCCGCGGCGTGGCGATGCGGCGGGGAGTGCCCCTAATTCACGGAAATTTCTAGGGAAAAAGTCTCAAAAAAGGCTTATCGCGATACTCAAAATGTCTTAACGCCGGCCGTTTTTTCGCAGGTCCTGGAGTCCGGCCTGATAAGCGTCCAGCACGCCGTCGACCATGGTATCGACCGAAAACGAGGTTGCGACGCGTCGCCGCAACCTCTGTGCCGTCTCAGCGGTTCGGGCAGGGTCATCTAGTGTGTTGGTGATCGCGTGAGCCAGGGCACCGACGTCTTCCGCAGCGATGAGGCCGCCGAGCGGACCGTAGATTTCAGGAACTCCGCCGACCTTGGTCGTGATCAGAGGTACGCCGGCTGCTGCAGCCTCCAAAACGACGTAGGGCAGGGATTCCGCTCGCGATGGTATCACCATAATTCGGCCGAGGGTCTGCGCCTGCCGGGCCGGCATTGCCGGCTTGAATTGAATAACCTTGGCCAGTCCAAGACGCTCAACCTGGGCTCGTAGCTGAGTCCGGTCGGGGCCGTCTCCGACGAGCGTTGCCGTTACGGTGCGCCCTCCGCGATGCAGTTGCGCGACCGCATCGATAAGGACATCGATCCCTTTGACTGGCCGGAACTCGCCCATGAACACCAGGTCAGTCGCATCCGGCTGAGTTTCGATCGGTTCGAATTCCTTGCGCGAGACGCCATTGTGCACGACACGGACGAGCCGTTTCGGTTTGCCTATCTTGCGACGGAAGACTTCGGCGCTATAGGCGCTTTCAAACAAAAACAGGTCCCCGCGCAGCATCAATATTTTTTCCGTGGCGAGATAGAATTTCCCCGCCATGGTATTGTGGCCGAACAGCAAGCTGCCGCCGTGTGGCGTGTAGGCTTTTATCGCTTTCCGGGTATTGAGAGCCATGCGGGCATAGGCGCCGCCTTTTGCTCCATGACCGTGCACGACGTCAGCGCTGGTGCGGGTAATCCGGCGCATGACATGAGCGAGTACGCTGGCATCGCGGGGCCCGATATGGCGCCGCATGGGGATGCGCGTGAGCCCAAGCGCAAGCGAGGGCGCGAGTTCGCGTAAAGTATCGTCAGCCCGAGGTCCGCCTGTCGTGCTGTCGGCAATCAACCCGACGCGATGCCCGCGCGCGACCTGTTCCCGGGCCAGATCGAGGACGTGGCGGTAAAGGCCGCCGACCGGGGCGCGAAAGACATGCAGGATATTCAGCGAGGACATTGGCGCAACTCACGGTTCTTGCAGGTCGCTACACGAGACAACAACAAACGACATGCGTGCATCTCGCGAATCCTGCCCGGATCATGAAAGCCCCTGCGGATTAGGGGGTCGCCGTGGTTAACAAAATATGAGTTTGCGTCGTTTTGCGCACAATTAACGTCGTCGAAACCATAATCGGCTCTGATCAGATTGGCCTGAAGCGACGTATGAGTGACGTAAGCGTCGTTGCGTTCGGAGTTGGAATGCTGTTCCGTCGAAAATCGAAAGCCGCCGCCACGCCGGCTCCGGTAATGGCCCCGTTTGCCAATGGCGAACCCGATCTGCGCGGGCTCGGCAAACTCCTGTGGCAAAGAAAACTCAGGATCCTCGGTCTCACCGTTGTTGCAGCGGGCATTGCCTTTGTCGTCGTCAACGCCATCACGCCACGTTTCCAGTCGGAATCACAACTCCTGCTCGAAGCGCGCGAGAACGTGTTTTTGCGCGCCGAAGCCGACAAAATCGGCGAGCGCGCCACGATCGACCCCGAAGCGGTGACCAGCCAGATTCAGCTCGTACTTTCACGCGATCTCGCGCGCGCGGTCATCAAGAAAGAAATGCTTGCGGACAACCAGGAGTTCGATCCGACCAGCGGCGCGCTCGCACGAATTCGGTCGATCCTCGGAACACTCGGCATCGGGCGCGATCTGAGCACCATGTCGCCTGAGGAGCGTACGCTGGAAGCTTACTATGAGCGTCTGAGTGTCTATGCGGTGGAAAAATCGCGCGTAATCGCCGTCGATTTTAGTTCGACCAATCCGGACCTGGCGGCACAAGTCGCCAACACCATCGCCGAGACCTACCTCAGCATGCAGCAATCGGCAAAACAGGACCAGACGCGTGCGGCTGGAAACTGGCTCGCCGGTGAAATCGACAAAATGCGGGCCAAAGTTGCGGAGGCCGAAGCCAGGGTCGAACAATATCGCTCGCAAGCAAATCTGTTCTCAGGGTCGAACAATACATCATTGCCGAGCCAGCAGCTGACAGAGATAAACTCGCAAATTGCTGCGGCCCGTGGTCAAAAAGCCGATCTTGACGCGAGGGCACGGCAGTTGCGTGACTTGATCAGTCTGCACAAGCCGATTGACTCTGCCGACATCGCCAACTCCGACACCATGCGCCGCCTGATCGAACAGCGCATTGCCGTTCGCGCGCAGCTGGCCGAACAGTCGGCGACGCTGCTCGACCAGCATCCCCGCATCAAGGAATTGAAGGCCCAGACCGCCGAAATCGACCAGCAGATCCAGATCGAAGGAGGGCGGCTCCTGCGCCAACTCGAGAACGACGCCAATGTCGCTGGCGAGCGATTGACGTCGTTTCTTGCCAGTCTCGATCAGGCCAAAAAAGCCGCATCGCAGGTGAGCGAGCAGGATGTCCAGCTGCGCGCGCTTGAGCGGGAATCCAAGACCCAGCGCGATCTGCTGGAGTCCTACCTGGTCAAATACCGCGAGGCCTCCGCGCGCGACAGCATCAATGCGGTGCCGCCCGAGGCGCGGATTATTTCGCGTGCGACACCCGCGCTAAAGCCGTCTTACCCGAAAAAACTCGCAATCGTGCTGATCGCGGCTTTTGCCGTCTTTGCGCTCTCGGCGAGCTTTACTGTGACAGGCGCCTTGCTGGCGACGCCGGCGCCGGCCTACGTATACGCCTACGCGCCAGGAACAGTCGCATCTGTGGGCGCCATACCGGCATTTGCTCCGCAAATCGTATCGCCGCCTTTGGCGCCCATCGCGGCTCATGCATTGGGTGAGGGGGAAAGCGCCGCTGTCGCAAACACAGTCGACCAGATTGCGCGCGATCTGCGTGTGGAGGATGAGGCGGCCGGTCTGGGACAGGGTCTTGAAACCGCCCGCGTTGTGCCCGGAGGCAAGATCGGCCGTGTTGTGGTGATTGTCGGTGTTGTCCGTAATGTCGGCACGACCCACACCGCCATTACCATGGCAAGAACGTTAGCCCTTGGCGCGAATGTCGTGCTTGTGGATTTCGCGTTCAGCACGCCCAATCTGGCGGTCATTTCGACCGAACCAAATGCGCCCGGTATTGCCGACACTATCCGTGGGACGGCATCCTTTGGCGAGATTATCGCCCGCGATCAGTTTTCGCCGGTTCATCTCATTGCAGCTGGCACTATCGGAAACGACGCCACCTCGCTTTTATCCTCGTCCATGCTGGCCACCGCGATCGACGCGCTTGCGCATAGCTACCAACACGTCGTTATCGATGCCGGCGCGATAACGGATGCTACCGCGCAGCGGTTTGTCGCATGGGCGGCGCAGGTGGTGGTCGTGGCTGCGGATCCGGCGAGCGCGGCGACACGTGCCGTACGCGATCAACTGCTGCACGCAGGCTTTGATCGCGTGTCTGTTATCGTGGCCGGAGCTGAGACGGTCGCGGCTTAGCGCCGCCCGACCATGGTGACGCGGAAAACCTTGCGCGCAAACGCCTCATCGCACGCACAAGAGCCCAGAGAGTGTGATGTTGCTTGATGGCGCGTTTACTCATCGCGCTTGCTGCGAAAGCAAATGCCAGGAAGCGCCCGGTGACGCTCAGCGGCAAATAGTTGTCGAACAGCGGCTCGGCATCCCCGCAAATCAAATTCTTGTATCGAGCATCGCCGATACCGAGATCAAACGTGACCAGGCCGCGCTCGCAACAGCTTCGCACCAACTTGAGTAGCAATTGCTCGCCTGGACTTTCGATCGCGAAACGCCCCTGAATTATCGAGTTGAACATTGCGCAGAAACGTCCGTCACCCACGATACCGGCCATGGTCGCCACGATGATATCATCGACCGACAACGCGTAGAGCTCGATCAGAGGTTTGCCGCCCGCAAGCGGCTCGGTCGCCGCCGCTTCGATAAATCGCCGGACGTCGGGAAATGAAAAGGCATCGGGGACCCCGAGCGTGCGCATGCGCGCGCTCTTTTGCTTGAAAAAAGCGTCGAGCACGCGGCGCACGTCGTCTGGCTCGACCGCGCGCTCGAAGCGCAGCTCACCGAAGCCTGACAGCGCGCGTTCCTTCTTGCGCATCTTTTTGCGCGCTTCGGAATTGCTGCGCGCGCGGAGCAACGCATCAAAATCGGGGACAAGAGCGCCGCTGAAGCCGTAGTTGGGCGCGCGTTGGTGTGGCAACAGCGCAAAAGGGTTGGTCGCGCCGCCCCAGGTAAGCGGTTGGCTGACAAGTTTTATGAAATCAGCGTGGCCCGAAAGGCGCGCCAGCGTGGCACGCAGCTCGTCCGCTCCGATCGTGGCGGCGACATCCCGTCGCCATAGCGCCATGTTGAAATTGGCGTGTTTGCCGCCCAGAAACTCGACGCACAGCAGTCCGCCAATCAGGCGCGATCCAAACGGCCAGAGGAACAGCGGCTCCTCGGCGCCATTGAAACCGACGACGATAAACGGGCTAACTCCCGAACTAACGCCGACGTGGCTTTGCCAAAGCTTGAGAAAATCATAGCGCTGGTAAGGGGTGGCGAGGCTGTCACCCCGCTCTAGTGTGCGCCAGTGCGGTTCTGCGGCCGCCATGTCGTGAAAAATCGCCACCCGCGCGATGTTGCGATCGGCCGCGGGTAAACCGCGGCCATTGGCGGGAAGGGGACGCATAGACACGACATTCATGGGGCTGCAGGCCGCTTATTTGGGACGACCGCAGTTTTGCAAAGATTTCTCAATAAAGAGTTGGAATAGTGGTTTGATTTACCTTGAGTGCCGAGGAGCTTGGCAAACTTGAAGAAATCCCTCATCCGCGGCGGCTTGGAGACCGTTTATTTCACCGGGATGCACCATTGGCTGCGTCCGGCGGTGGGTGGGGTGGGCGCCGTCCTGACCCTGCATCATGTGCGTCCGGCGCGTCCCGAGGGCTTCCAGCCGAACCGGCTCCTGGAAGTAACGCCGGACTTTCTGGAGGGCCTGCTGCGGCGGCTGGCCCGCGCGCGTATTGACGTTGTCTCGCTCGATGAAATGCATCGGCAATTCATAGAAGATGATTTCAAGCGCCGGTTCGTCTGCCTGACGTTCGATGACGGCTACAAGGATTTTTTGCGGTGGGCTCATCCGCTGTTGCGAAAATATGAACTGCCGTTTGCAATGTACATTGCGACGAGCTTTCCGGATCACCTCGGCGAACTTTGGTGGGTCGCGCTTGAGGCGGTGATTGCGCAGAACAACCGCATCGGAATGGTGATCAACGGCAAGGATCAATATTTTGAGTGTGCGACCGCACGCGAGAAGCGTGAACTCTACGATGCGATTTACGTCTACCTGCGCAGCATGAAGACCGAGGATGAAGTGCGGCGCACGGTACGTGATCTGTGCGCCTGCTATAGTGTCGACATCGTTTCGTTTTGCCGCGATCTCTGCATGGACTGGTCGGAGATCGTGCGCCTTGCAGCTGATCCGCTCTGCACAATCGGCGCGCATACGGTCAACCACATGATGCTCAGAAAAGTGCCGAGTGATGCGACGGTCCGCGCGGAAATGGAAATGAGCCGCGCGGTGCTCGAGGCCGTGATCGGTCAACGTCCGCAACACCTGGCATATCCGGTGGGGGATCCGACGTCGGCCGGGCCACGCGAATTCCGAATCGCCGCCGAACTCGGTTTCAAGACCGCGGTGACGACCCGCCCCGGTGTACTTTTTAAAGCGCACCGCGATTACTTGACGGCACTCCCGCGCATATCGGTCAATGGCGAGTTCCAACAGCAGCGATATTTGAAGGTGCTGATGTCGGGGGTCGGAACAGCGTTTTGGAACAGGTTTCGCCGGGTCAGCGCAGCTTAGAATTGTCGATACGCGCACTGTCCGGTCTTGCCATCCAGCTGATGAGCGGCATCGCCGGCAGGATCCAACCCAAACCCGCTACGACATAGTAGATAACTGCGACAAATCCGTTGATGTCTGTCAGTACGGATTGTGCAAGCGCCATCGCCAATAATCCCCACACGCAGACCAGCGCAAGCAGGCCGACCGTGCCGATGAACTTGCGAGCGCGGATCGACATCAAACCCTCCAGACAATCAATTGCGGCGTGGCACGCAGGTCTATATGGTCCGCGCCATCCCCTGCAAGCAAAACTCATGTCCGTGACGGCGTCAAAAAATCACATTGAAACGGTGCGGCTGTGGCTGCTGACGGCCGCGGCAATGATCTTTCTGACGCTCGTAGTCGGCGGCGCGACACGATTGACAGAATCCGGCCTTTCAATCGTTGAATGGAAGCCGGTTACGGGCGTTTTGCCGCCACAGTCGGAGAGGGAATGGCAGTTCGAATTCGGCAAGTATCAAACCATCCCGCAATACCGCGAACTCAATCGCGGCATGAGCATCGGCGACTTCAAGGTGATCTACTGGTGGGAATGGTCGCATCGCATGCTTGCGCGGTTGACCGGTGCCGTATTCCTCCTGCCGTTTCTATTTTTTCTGTGGCGCGGGGACATCCCGAAGACGTTGCGACGCCGGATGTGGACGATTTTTTTTGCCGGGGCGGCGCTCGGCGCGGTTGGCTGGTGGATGGTGTCTTCAGGGCTCACGCAAGGCGTGAGAGTCTCCCAATACCGGCTTGCCTTTCATCTCACGCTCGCTTGCGCAATTTACGCCGCAATTTTGTGGACAGCACAACAGCTATCCCCGCAAGTTATGAGCGTCGTTCCGGGCCGGTTACGCATGGGCGCGCTTGGCATCGCCATGCTGGTGCTTCTGCAGATTTATCTCGGTGCGTTGGTGGCCGGCCTCGATGCGGGGCTCGTTTTCAATACTTGGCCGCTGATCGATGGCTCGCTTGTTCCGGCGGCTGAGCGCCTATGGTTTGTTCAGCCGGCCTGGCGCAATATTTTCGAAAACACACTCACGGTGCAATTCGACCACCGCATGGTCGCTTACGCGATCTGGGTCCTGGCGTGGCTGCATGCCTTTGATGCTTGGCGGAATAGGCGCAATTTCAGCGGCGCTTGTGTGCTCGCGTGCGCGGTGACGGTGCAGGCGACGCTCGGCATCGTGACACTGCTCCTCCAAGCACCACTCCCGCTTGCGCTCGCGCATCAGCTGCTGGCGATTGTGGTTTTCACGCTGACGATAGTACATGCTGAGCGCTTGTCGCACGGCCAAACATTTCATCTGCCGCAAACTGTCAGCGCGGAGCAAGGCGTATGATCAAGAACGAAATGACAGATGGCATTGCGATTCTGACGCTGACGCACGGCAAGGCCAATGCCCTCGATATTGAATTATGTGACGCGCTCTCCGAGCGTTTTGCCGATCTGCATAATTCGGATGCAAAGGCGGTGGTGGTGACCGGGCAGGGCGCAATCTTCTCTGCGGGCGTCGATTTAAAACGGTTGAGCGCGGGTGGTGCCGGCTATGTTCGGAAGTTTCTGCCGGCGCTTCATCGTCTTTACGAAGCGGTGTTTTTCTGTCGCAAACCGGTGATTGCGGCGATCAATGGTCATGCCATTGCCGGCGGCTGCGTACTCGCCTGCTGCGCGGACCGCCGTATCATGGCGCGCGACGTTGGACGCATCGGTGTCACTGAAATTCTCGTCGGTGTGCCGTTCCCGGCGCTGGCATTCGAAATTATGCGACATGCAACGCCGCCGTACTTTTTTACCGAGACGATCCTGACGGGCCAAACGTTTCCGGCCGAGGTGGCGGCCCATCGTGGCTGGATCAACGAGGCGGTCGAGTCTCCCATGCTGATGGAGCGTGCTATGGCTGCAGCAAAGGCGCTTGCAGCGCTTTCGCCTGCGGCCTTCACCCAGACAAAGATGCAAACCCGCGCGGCAGTCAGCGAGCGCGTGGCACAGAGCGGGGTGGCAACCGACAAGGCGGTCACGGACATCTGGGCTGCGCCGGCGACGCTTGCCTATGTCCGCGACTACGTTGCGCGCACGCTGAAGAAGGCCTAACCGGTTATTTTGCCGTTAGACCCTGTTCGAGGTCGGCGATGATATCATCCTTGTCCTCGAGACCCACCGAGAGGCGCACCACGTCGGGTCCCGCGCCGGCCTGCACCTTTTGGGCGTCGGACAATTGCCGGTGCGTGGTTGAAGCCGGGTGGATGATGAGTGAACGCGTGTCGCCAATATTGGCAAGATGCGAAAAGAGTTTCACGTTCGACACCAGTTTAACGCCGGCGTCATAACCGCCCTTCAGACCGAACGTGAGTACGGCACCCGCACCCTTCGGTACGTATTTCTTGGCGAGCGCGTGATATTTGTCACCCGGAAGTCCTGGGTAGCTGACCCACGCCACGTCGGGACGTTTCGAAAGCCACTCGGCAACGGCCGATGTGTTTTCGCAGTGCCGTTGCATGCGCAGGGGCAGCGTTTCGATGCCGGTCACGATGAGGAAGGCGTTGAACGGCGACAATGCCGGCCCGAGGTCGCGCAATCCCAGCACGCGGCAGGCGATCGCGAAGGCAAAATTGCCGAACGTCTCATGCAGAATAATGCCCTGATATTCGGGGCGGGGCTCCGAAAGCATCGGGTATTTTTTGTCGCGTGACCAGTTGAAGGTTCCGCCGTCGACAATCAGCCCACCGATCGAGTTGCCGTGTCCGCCCAGAAATTTGGTGAGTGAATGTACGATGATGTCGGCACCATAATCGATCGGTTTGCACAGATATGGAGTCGCAAGTGTATTGTCGACGACCAGCGGCACGCCTGCCTTGCGCGCGATTTTTGCAACGGCCTCGATGTCGGTGATGATCCCGCCCGGATTGGCAATCGAACTCGATGAAGATACATTTGGTCTTGGTCGTGATCGCTTTTTCAAACGAGCCAAGGTCGTCCGGATCGGCCCATACAACGTTCCAGCCAAAATTTTTGTAGGAGTGGTTGAACTGGTTGATCGATCCTCCGTAAAGCTTTTTCGATGCAACAAGCTCATCGCCTGGCGTCATCATCGCATGCATTACGATGACTTGGGCGGCATGGCCGGAGGCAATCGCCAGGCCGGCCGTGCCGCCTTCAAGCGCTGCGACGCGTTCTTCCAACACGGCGCAAGTTGGATTGCCAATGCGGGTATAAATGTTGCCGAAGGCTTGCAGCCCGAACAATGCGGCGGCGTGATCGACATCGTCGAACACGAAGGAGGTCGTCTGATAGATCGGCGTGACACGGGCGCCGGTAGTCGGATCGGGCTTGGCGCCCGCATGAACCGCCAGTGTGGCAAAGCCCGGTGTACGTTCGGCGTCAGCCATGGGACCCCCCGATTTAAGTTATAGCGTGGACGTATAGTCTTGGATGCGGCGGCGATTAGTGAGGCCGGACAGGCGCTGCGTCAAGGCGATATGAGGAAGCTCAGCCCTTGTTACCATTTTCAGACGTGCGGCCAAGCGCCATGCGTTGAACCCCTGTGCCAAGATTTTGTGCGCGTTTTGAAGAAAGCGTCCGTGAATTGACGCCAATCCATGAAATCTCCGAAGACAGGCGGCCATATTCGATCTTCGGACAGCGGTTCATCACGACTTTGACACCAGCTTGTTCCGCCAGCAGCGCCGCCTCGTCGTTGCGCACGTTCAGTTGCATCCAGATGACTTGCGGTTTCGGGTTGAGGGCCAGAGCTTCCTCGACAATGGGCAGCACTTTTGCGGACGCGCGAAAAATGTCGACCATATCCAATCGCTCTGGCACGTCAGACAGCTTTACATAAGCTTTTTGCCCAAGGATGTTTTTCCCGGCGAGCCCGGGATTGATCGGGATCATGCGGTAGCCGCGTTCCAGCAAATATTTGAAGGCGAAGTAACTAGGCCGGTTCTCCTTTGGAGAAATTCCGACCATGGCGATGGTCTTCACGGTATTCAGGATGCCCCGAATATCCTCGTCCCTGTAGGTATCGTGCTTCATAGCCGCGAACATAGAAGCAGCAATGGTGGAGCGGAAGGACCCAGCAGGATTTGCCGGCGCGAACAGGAATCGCGTATCGAGTTCAAGTGCCAGACGGCACTCCTCCGGCGGACTCCCATGGTCGACCCGAATGCCCTGCAATACCTGAGCCAAGTAACGCATCTGACGTATGATTTGTCGGTGCAATGGCGACGGATGGACGTCGAGCGCTATCGTGCGCAGGAGCTTGAGACCGCCCGCTATGCCGATCCCAGGCGACTTGTTCGTCATGGATTCAAGGTCTACTCGCAGTCGGATGAAGACGGGATTATCCAGGAAATCTTCAACCGCATCGGGCTAACCAGCCGCTCCTTTATCGAATTCGGTGTCGAAACCGGCATCGAATGCAACACGGTCAAGCTGTTGATTGAAGGATGGAGCGGCCTGTGGATTGAAGCCTCAGCGCCCTACGTCGCGGAAATCAAGAACCAGTTCCAGCCCTTTTTTGCCAATGGCACGCTCAAACTCAGCGAGGGCATGGTAACGGCCGAAAACATCAATGCGCTGTTTGAACAGGCCGGGGTAACGGGAGAGATCGATCTGCTCAGCATCGACATCGACTACAACGACTACTGGGTCTGGAAAGCCATCACCACGGTCAATCCCCGCGTGGTCGTTATCGAGTACAACGCGACGCTGCGGCCACCGATGTCGCTCGTCGTACCCTATGACCCAATGCGCTTGTGGGACGGCACCAATTATTTTGGCGCCAGCCTCGAGGCGCTGGTGCGGCTCGGTCGCGAGCGGGAATATCGTATTGTCGGCTGCAACTATGCCGGCGCGAATGCTTTTTTTGTGCGCAACGATGTGGCTGGCAATCACTTTCTCGATCCGGCCACAGCCGAAGAGCACTATGAGCCGCCGCGATATTTTTACGGTATGCAGGCCGCCGGCCATCGTCCGCGACCAGGGCTTTTCGTAACCGTCTAGCGATCGCTTTCGGTCGGAGTCTGCGGATCAAGGCGGGCCGCAAGCGCAGTGCGCAGGCGAGCATTTTCGGCTTGCAGGTCTGAAATCTTCTCCTGCACAGCGGCAAAGGCCTGTTCGACCTCGGCTTCGGTAAAGCGTGTGACAATATGAGATGAACAGTTCACATCCCACGCTTCGATCGTGAAAAGGATGACGCGCTCAGGCCGCGCTTTGTAGCCTTCGTCGCGGAGCCGTTCGACAAGAGCGGGATCGTTTTCCACGACGCGTGCGCGACCCCAGAGCTTGATGCGCTGGCGTCGCGCCGGATCAAGCAAGAATAGAAAGGCGCGGTCGTTCTCGGAAAGATTTGCGAGCGAGAGGTATTGCCGGTTGCCGCGGTAGTCCACGAAGCCGAGCGTCTTGTCATCGATAACCTTGATAAAGCCCTTAGGGCCGCCTCGATGCTGAAGATAGGGCGCGCCCTCGGCGCTTGCGGTGGCCAGGAAGGCGGTATCCTGTTCTGCAATAAATTTTGCGAGCTCCGGAGTGACCCGGTCCGGGAACCCCTCGGCCATGCGCTGCTCGTATGCTTTTGCAGATCCCCGTTCGGCCTGTGCCTGCTGGGCAGCTGTCGTAAAAACCCGGCTCGAATTGTTCATGTGATCACGCTCTCTCTCCGGGAACAAACATAGCGTCTCGCTGTTGCTCACGGTAGGCCGCGCAAGTTTGATTTGGGCAGGATTACGGTAGCGACCGACATAAGATAGTCATGCTGGTTTGCTGCGATCCGAACGCTGAGGGGCGCCGCCTACGTTGTGCACAAACAGGAGGCGTTCGATGTGTGACTACAGTCTTCACGATGTTGCGTCGCGACCTGCCAAGGTCGGCGACAAGCTGATATCGACACACTTTCCAAATGCGATCACGCGCGGCTTTGCGGACCCAAGCCAGCCGCGCGTCGCGGTCTGTATGTTGCCCGGGACGGAGCTTGCGTTCGAAAACGAAGTCGAGTGCGACGCGTCGTTCAGGTTCCTGCCAACCCGGAAATCCAGCCACAAGGTTGCGCGCTTTCGACAGGTCAATCTTAATCGTCCGGCCGCGCATCACGATGCGTTGGAGTTCCCCGACGGGAAAATTGTACTCGTCACCGATCTTTGCGAAGGCCAATACGCGACGGTGCTGCAACTGCCAAGCACCGGCAAGCCCGCCAGCGAGGAGATCGAGCACGAAATCAAAGAAAACACATCCTTGATCGCGTAAATCAAGGAAACCTCAGAGAGCCATCACGACGTTGGTGGCTCTCAACAACCTTTAGGCGAATCCTCGCCGTCGCGGGAGCGCCATTGCATAGCGCTTACTGGTCTTCCCATTTTGGCGCGCGCTTGTCGATAAACGCGTTGAGGCCTTCTTCGGCGTCGCGCGCCATCAGATTCTCCACCATAACCTCGGTAACGAGTTTGTACGCCTCTGCGAGGTCCATTTCCGCTTGCCGGTAAAAACCTTGCTTGCCGATCCTTACGGTATGACTGGATTTTTCGGCAATCTTGCGCGCCAAGTCCAAGGCTTCTCCGCGTTCTTGTCCGGGCTTTACGACGCGATTGACGAGGCCGATACGACAAGCGTCCTCGGCCGAGACTGCGTCTCCGGTTAGCAGCATTTCCATCGCATGCTTTCGCCCCACGTTGCGCGAAAGCGCGACCATCGGGGTCGAACAGAACAAACCAATGTCTACGCCGGGCGTCGCAAATTTCGCTTCTGACGATGCGACCGCCATGTCGCAACTTGCCACCAGCTGGCATCCGGCAGCGGTCGCCACCCCCTGTACGGCGGCGATGGTCGGCTGCGGCAGGTTGACGATCCGCTGCATCATTGCGCTGCATATAGTCATGATGTGACTGAAATAGGCGCGCCCGCCGTCGGGGTCGGTCCGCCGGCTGGTAAGTTCCTTCAGGTCATGCCCGGCGCAAAAAGCGGGGCCATTAGCGGCAAGGACGACAACGCGTATCGTCTTGTCATCCGCGACTTCGGTCAGCGTGTCGGCGAGCGCCACCAACATGTCCTCCGACAAACTGTTGCGGGCGTTCGGGCGATTGAGCACGAGTACGGCTACGTTCGCGACGCGCTCGCGCAACAGCATGGGTGCGGCGGTGAGGGTGGTGCTCGGCGCGTTCATTGCGGTCCTCGACTTGTTCCGCCGAACTTAATCCTAAGCAAGGCCTATGCAAGGCGCCGTGCGCCAGAGCGCGGTTGACCTGACTGCGGTGCCCTCTAAGAAGGAACCGGGTCGTCCCGACGAGAGGGAGTTTGGATGCTGGCTCCGGCAATGAACGCCGAGGAGATCGCCGCACTGCTGCATGAGGTCTTCCCGCAGGCGTTTTACCCCGGCTGTGGACTGTCGATCGAACGGGTCGAATACGCCAATATTCGCGTCCGCCGTCACTTTCAGGAAGATTCTATCCGTCCTGGCGGGACTATTTCGGGCCCAACCATGATGGAGCTCGCTGATTTTGCGATGTATGTCGCCGTTTTTTCCGCGGTCGGGCCCCAACCGCTCGCCGTTACGACAAATCTCAACATCAATTTCCTGCGTAAACCCGGCAAAGGCGATCTGATTGCGGAGGCCCGCTTGATGAAAGTCGGAAAGCGGCTGGCCGTGGGCGAGGTCACCATTTATTCGGAGGGAGTTTCCGAACCAGTCGCCCATGTAACGTCGACTTATTCAATTCCGGCAACCGCCAATTAGCTTTGGGTATCAAAATACCATTCTTATAAGATGTTGATACTAAATGAATTTTAGTGCATCGCTTACATTGACCGGACTGAGCACGGTCGGCTAGATATCTTTGATCGCGGCGCGGTTGGATGCGCTTTCAGTTCCCAGGGAATGATCATGAAGACCTATTCGGCGAAGGCCGCCGACATTGAAAAGAAGTGGGTGACCATTGACGCCACGGGCCTTGTGGTCGGCCGTCTCGCGTCGATTGTGGCACTGCGACTCCGTGGAAAGCACAAGCCGTCCTACACACCGCATGTCGACGATGGTGACAACGTGATCATCATCAACGCTGCCAAGGCCGTGCTGACCGGACGCAAACGCGATCAGAAGGTCTATCACCACCACACTGGCTTCATCGGCGGCATCAAAGAACGTACGGCGAAATCCATCTTCGAGGGGCGTTTCCCGGAACGCGTGGTCGAAAAGGCCGTGGAACGGATGTTGCCGCGCGGGCCCCTTGGCCGCGTTCAACTTGGAAACCTGCGTGTCTATCCGGGCGCTGAACATCCGCACGAGGCACAAAAACCCGAAAAACTCGATGTGGGGGCCATGAATCGCAAGAATGTGAGGAGTGCCTAACCGTGGCGGAAACCGTGCAATCTCTGGAAGGTTTGGCGTCTCTCAAACCGGCTGCTCCGGAAGCGCCGAAGTACGAAAAGAAAGTCGATGCGCAAGGCCGCGCTTATGCGACCGGTAAGCGTAAGAATGCGGTGGCGCGTGTCTGGATCAAGCCCGGTTCGGGAAAGATCCTGATCAATACAAAAGCTGTCGAAGTATTTTTTGCACGGCCGGTGCTGAGGATGTTGATTCAGCAGCCATTGATCGCAGCCAATCGCGGCGGCCAATACGATGTCACTTGCACAGTTTCGGGTGGCGGGCTGTCCGGCCAGGCCGGCGCTGTGCGCCACGGCTTGGCGAAAGCTTTGACTTATTTCGAACCTGACTTGCGTGGGGCACTCAAGCGTGGCGGATTTCTCACGCGCGATCCGCGCGTCGTCGAACGCAAGAAGTACGGTCGGGCGAAGGCTCGGCGGTCCTTCCAGTTCTCGAAACGCTGATCGATCGATGCTTTACGAAAGGCGCGCCCGCAGCGCGCCTTTTTTGTTTGCGATTTCGCGATCGGTCAATTTTTAACGAATGTATTTACTTTGAACCAACCTGCGTTTGGCGCCTGTAAGGCTCGCGAACATCAATTTCGGCTGCACCAATTAATTACAATTCGAGGAAGTGTTTCGTCGAAGCCCATCTAAATGCGCAACGGAATCCCCACAGGCACGGGTTATTTTGCCGCCGTGGCCCGGCTCTATTGCGCGCGCCGAACCCGCAGGTGGGAGCTCCAATGCTGTTGACGGTTAACCTCCAATCCTGGGTCCTGGATTTACCGACCCTGTCGTTGGTGGCCGTATGCATTGCCGGTCTGCTCGGACTGTTCCTGATTATAGACTGGATGCAGCAACGCAATGTTCGCGCGCTGGCTTGGTGGGGCTCTGCCTATCTGATTGGCGCTTCCGCAATGGCACTCGGAAGCATGCCGAGCCCATTAATCACGTTGCCACCGGCCGTGCCCGGCGCGTTGACTTTCCTCGCCTGCGGCATGGTCTGGAACGGTGTGCGGTTGTTTCAGGGCCGACGCGTGCTGCCTTTCGCGACCTTCATCGGCGCCGTCCTTTGGCTGGGCATTGGCCAGATTCCGGGAGCCTTGGAAAACGGCAATGGCGCAATTCTTGGCGCGCTGATCGTCCCGGGTTACACGTTTTTCATCGCCATGGAGCTGTGGCGGGAGAGGCGCCGAACACGATATTCACGTGCGGCAGCCGTCGTGGTGCCGTTCTTGCATGCCGGAATCTTCTTGGTACCTCTCGCTATGCACGCGTTCTTGCCGGCAGAACATGAGACCGCATGGCTGACGGTATTCACGCTCGAGACGATACTTTACGCGGTGGGAACCGCTTTCATCGTTATGCTGATGGTCAAAGACCATCACGTTCACGTCTATCGCACTGCTGCTTGCACTGATCATCTTACGGGTCTGCTGAGCCGTCGCGCTTTTATAGAGAATGCGCTCAAGTTGTGCGCAGTCCAGGCCAAGCGATCGGATCCGGTCGCGATGCTGATTTTCGATCTCGATCATTTCAAGTCAATCAACGATCGGTTCGGCCATACGGTCGGCGATAATGTGTTGCGTCTTTTTGGCCAGGTTGTGCGGGTGAGTACACGCGCCGACGACATCATTGGCCGGTTCGGCGGCGAGGAGTTCATAGCGATAGTCCCGGGCGGTCTGGAAAGCGCCAGTAAAATCGCCGAACGTGTTCGTTCCGGCTTTGAGGCTGCTGGAGCTGCCGTCGGCAAGCACCTCGTCGGTGCGACTGTGAGCATCGGCGCCGCTGTTTCTTACGACCCGGTGGCCTCTATCGATGCCTTGATCGCCGAGACGGATGCCGCTCTTTATCGCGCCAAGCACGATGGCCGGAACCGTGTTCACATCGCCGAACAGGAAATGGCAAACGAACGGGCCAGGCTGATTGCCGCCGCGCGTCGTGCCCAGCCAGCCAAAACAGGCGTTTTCACCCGCCTCTCGCGGCGCAATATCGCGAGCTAAAGACCAGCTGCGCCGTTTCATCAACGTCTCCTTTACCCTGTCTGCGTTACTATGCGCGTATGTGGTGGTCACAAAACCATCCCGACGCGCTTCCGCTTGAGGTCTGCGCCGAGCAGGCCGGGGCCGCATTGGCGTGCGCCTATTCGAACTCAGCTGAATTTGATGCGGCATTGATCGCCGCTCGGCGGGCCGCAGGCGTCTATGGCCCGAAGCGCCACCGCAGGCAGATGCTTGCAACCGCGGCCGGTATTACCGCCGGGCTTCTGATTATTGCCTACCTGATCGTCTGAAATCCTAAAAAAAAAGAGCGCCCCTCGCGGAGCGCCCAAAAGTTGCATCGGCAAAGTTTCGTAACTTTGCGCGATGATTGGGAGAAACGCTTACGCCGAGTAGTACATGTCGAACTCGACCGGGTGCGGCGTGTGCTCGAACCGGATCACTTCCTGCATTTTCAGATCGATATAGGAGTCGATGAAGTCGTCGTCGAACACGCCGCCGGCTTTGAGGAACTCACGGCCCTTGTCGAGCTCACCGAGCGCCTGGCGGAGCGAGCCGCAGACAGTCGGAATTCTCTTTAATTCTGCTGGCGGCAGATCGTAGAGATCCTTGTCGATTGCCGAGCCGGGATCGAGTTTGTTTTTGACGCCGTCGAGGCCGGCCATCAGCATCGCGGCAAAAGCGAGATACGGATTGGCCAGCGGATCGGGGAATCGCACCTCGACGCGCTTGGCCTTCGGGTTGGTGGTGTAGGGGATACGGCACGAAGCGGAACGGTTGCGCGCTGAATAGGCGAGCAACACGGGCGCCTCGAAACCCGGCACCAGACGCTTGTACGAGTTGGTGGTCGGGTTGGTGAAGGCGTTGATTGCCTTGGCGTGCTTGATGATGCCGGCGATGTACGAGAGGCAGATTTCCGATAGATCGGAATATTTGTTGCCTGCGAACACCGGTTTGCCGGCTTTCCAGATCGATTGATGGCAATGCATACCGGAGCCGTTGTCACCATAGACGGGCTTCGGCATGAAGGTCGCGGTCTTGCCATAGATCTGCGCCACCTGCTGGATGCAGTACTTGTAGATCATCATCTGGTCGGCCATCTGCACGAGCGGAGAAAATTTCATGCCGAGCTCGTGTTGTGCCGAGGCAACTTCGTGATGGTGCTTCTCGACCTTGACACCCATTTTTGCCATGGCCGCCAGCATCTCGCTGCGCATGTCCTGTGCCGAGTCCTGCGGCGGCACCGGGAAATAACCTTTCTTTGTCCCGATGCGATGGCCGAGATTGCCGCCTTCGTATTCGGTGGGCGAATTTGACGGCAGCTCGATCGAATCCAGCCTGAATCCGGTGTTGTAAGGTTCAGCGGCGTATTTGACGTCGTCGAACACGAAAAATTCCGCTTCGGGTCCGAAGAAAATCGTATCGCCGACTCCGGCGGTTTTCACCATGCCTTCGGCCTTCTTGGCGATGCCGCGCGGATCGCGGTTATAGGGCTCGCCTGTGGTCGGCTCGAGGACGTCGCAAACCAGTGACAATGTCGTCTCGGCGAAGAATGGATCGATGCAGGCGGTCGCCGGGTCCGGCATCAAATTCATGTCCAACTCGTTGATCGCCTTCCAGCCGGCGATCGACGAGCCGTCGAACATTTGTCCCTCGGCAAAAGTATCTTCTTCGATCATCGTGACGTCGAAGGTGACGTGCTGCCACTTGCCGCGCGGGTCGGTAAATCGGAAATCGACGTATTTCACGTCGTTGTCCTTGATTATCTTCATGACTTCTTTGGCTGTCGTCATGGACTGCATTCCCCCTTGTTTTCATGGAATTGCCGCGAGGACATTGGCCTGCGGCTTAGATTGCATCAATTCCGGATTCCCCGGTCCTAATCCGAATAGCTTCTTCGATGTTGGAAACGAATATCTTGCCGTCGCCAATCCGGCCAGTCTGAGCAGCGCGCCGGATCGCATCAATCGCCTTGTCCACCATGTCGTCACCGAGCACGATTTCGATCTTCACTTTCGGGAGAAAATCGACCACGTATTCGGCGCCGCGGTATAGCTCGGTATGTCCTTTCTGTCGTCCGAAGCCCTTTGCTTCGGTCACGGTTATCCCCTGTAAGCCGACCTCCTGTAGCGCTTCCTTCACCTCGTCGAGTTTGAAGGGTTTGATGATTGCTTCGATTTTCTTCATCGCTGTCCTTCTCCCAGCTCACCGAAATTGACCCGGCGAACCGCGGTACCGTTTGCAGGACCCATGCCAAACCTGAACATGCGAAAAAACGAGGACCGACAGGGACTTGTGGGGTAGGCAGGCAGGGGTGTGGGCATTGCCTAATGTTCGGCGCCCACAAGTTAAGCAAAGTGGCTAGATATTAGCCAGCGAACAAAGAGTTGTTGCGGCGCAATCCATTAGTTCGAATTGTTCGTCTCAGGGTGGACCGGTAGGTTCGCGCGATGATTGAGTTGCTCACGACCGCCGAGATGGCGGAAGCGGACCGTCTGGCAATCGCTGGGGGCATCACCGGCGTTGAGCTTATGGAGAATGCCGGGCGCGCAGTAGCTGATACCGTTGCCAACATGCGGCGCCAGCGTGTCGCTGTCGTCGCAGGCCCAGGCAACAACGGCGGCGATGGGTTCGTGGCGGCGCGGCATCTGTCCGAACGTGGCTTTTTGGTTCGTCTTTTTTCCGCACGCGAACGATCCCGGCTGAAAGGAGATGCCGCGCTGGCCGCCGGGCGTTGGCCGGGACCGATTGAAAACGCGTCTCCGGCCGGATTGGCCGATAGCGACATCGTCGTGGACGCGATGTTTGGCGCTGGCTTGGCTCGCAACGTGGACGGCCTGCCACGCGCGCTGATCGACGCAATAAACGGCCGCGGCGTTCCGGTCATTGCGGTCGATCTGCCAAGCGGCGTGAATGGGACGAGTGGCGCTGTCATGGGGTGTGCGGTGAGGGCGACCCGGACCGTGACGTTTTTCCGTCGCAAGACCGGCCATCTTCTGTTGCCAGGTCGTCTCCATTGCGGTGCTCTGGAAGTCGCCGATATCGGCATCCCTGAGGCTGTGCTGGCCGATGTCAGGCCGCAGACTTTTGCCAACCACCCTTTGCTTTGGGGCGGCTCGTTTCCACGGCCGAACGCGCAGGGCCACAAGTACTCGCGCGGCCACGCCGTGGTGGTCTCGGGCGGTCCAAGCACCACGGGTGCGGCACGGCTGGCGGCTCGCGGAGCGTTGCGCGCGGGGGCTGGGCTCGTGACCATTGCAAGCCCGCGCGACGCGTTGGCAATTAATGCCACCGAAAACGTGGCGGTCATGGTGCGCCAGGTCGATGGAGCGGCCGAGCTCACTGAGTTTCTTACGGACACGCGGCGAAATACCGTTGTACTAGGCCCCGGCGGAGGCGTAGGCGCCGAGATGCGGGAAAAGGTGCTGGAAGCCCTCAGAAGCCCGGCCGCAGTGGTTCTCGATGCCGACGCGCTGACAAGCTTTGCGGAAACGCCGCTGGTTCTGTTCACCGCCATGAGCGAACGCGCAGATCGCCCAGTCGTCATGACACCTCATGATGGCGAATTTGAGCGTCTATTCAATAAGATAATGGAGGAGGCCAAGCCTAATTCGAAACTTGAGAAAGCGCGGCTAGCGGCCCGATCCAGTGGGGCGGTTGTTGTTTACAAGGGGGCCGACACGGTGGTCGCCGCTCCTGCCGGGCGCGCAGCCGTCGCAGACAATGGCCCGCCGACCCTCGCCACTGCCGGATCGGGGGATGTGCTGGCCGGCCTTATCGCCGGGCTGGTGGCTCAAGGCATGCCGGCCTTTGAGGCGGCCACGGCGGCCGTCTGGCTGCACGGAGAGGCGGCCAACGAATTCGGCCCCGGCCTGATTGCCGAAGATTTGCCTGAAGCGCTGCCCCGCGTTTACAGCCGCCTCTTTGCGACACTAGCGGCAGGGCGTGGCTGAGCTTCCCCGGCTATTGAGAACAACCCAAAATGTCATATTTACCCGGTCCAATGAGGGACCCGGTTATGGCTTGCCTTGGCGGCCATCCGCGCGTTAAGCCGTGCCGGATTGCGGCGCCAAATCGTCCGTAATTTGCCCTCTGCGGGCGTGGCGGAATTGGTAGACGCGCTGGATTTAGGTTCCAGTGGCGAAAGTCGTGGGGGTTCGAATCCCTCCGCCCGCACCACAACGAGGTCGATAAGTATTAAGCGAATTGCGGGCCCGCCCCGCGGGCCGACGCGACCGGCGCAGTGAGCCGGTGCTAATGTGAATGCAAGCAGAAAAAGTGTGTCCGATGCAAGTTACTGAAACCCGGTCCGAAGGCCTCAAGCGCGAATACCAGGTGGTCGTTCCTGCCTCCGAGCTCGATGCCAAAGTCAATGCGCGTCTCGACGAGTTGAAAGACCGCGTCCGCATCAATGGATTCCGACCGGGCAAAGTACCTGTCACCCACCTCAAGAGGATGTACGGCCGCTCCGCAATGGCGGAAGTTATTGAGGCGACGGTTCGTGATGCCAACAATCAGATCGTCAGTGAGCGCGGATACAAGCTTGCAGCTGACCCCAAGGTCACGATGCCGACCGATGAGGGCGCGATTGAGCAGCTGATCGCGGGTAAGAGCGACCTCAACTACACAATGGCACTGGAAATCGTGCCGCCGATCACGCTCGGCGATTTTAAGACAATCAAACTGACGAAGCTGAGCGCCGATGTCGCTGACGCCGAAGTCGACGAAGGCATTGCTCGCATCGTTGATCAGAATAAGCCGTACACCGTGCGGCCAGAAGGTGAGAAAGCCGCGAAGGATGACCGAGTTACGATCTCATACGCCGGAACTATCGACGGACAGCCATTTGAAGGCGGCTCCGGCGAGGACGCTGCGGTTCTGATCGGATCGAATACGTTTATTCCTGGCTTTGAGGATCAGTTGATCGGCGTCGCCGCGGGCGAAACGCGAACGCTCAAGGTGACTTTTCCAGAGCACTATATGAAGCAGGATCTGGCGGGGAAGGCCGCCGAATTCGTCGTCACGGCGAAGTCCGTCGAAACGCCGGGCAAAGTGACGCCTGACGATGATTTTGCCAAATCCCTCGGTCTGGATTCGATGGCGAAATTGCGCGACGCGGTAAAGGACAGTATCGCGCGCGAGCACGCAGCAATGTCACGGCAAAAACTCAAGCGCGCGCTTCTCGACGAACTCGACAGGCTGCACAAGTTTGAGCCGCCCCCGACGCTTGTCGAGGAAGAGTTCGACCGCGTCTGGAAATCCGTGCTCTCCGAACTGGAAACCGAGCGCAAAACCTTCGCCGATGAAGACACAACCGAAGAGAAAGCCAAGGCGGAATATCGCAGTATCGCCGAGCGCAGGGTGCGGCTTGGTCTGGTGCTGGCCGAAATCGGCGAGAAAAATAATATCACCGTCACCGAGGACGAATTAAGCCGCGCCGTAATGGAGCGAGCCCGTCAATTCGCCGGCCAGGAGCAGCGCGTGTGGGATTATTACCGACAAAACCCGCAGGCCGTTGCTGCCCTGCGTGCGCCGATATTCGAGGAAAAAGTCGTGGATTTTCTGGTCGAACTCGCGGGCGTAACCGAAAGCAAAGTATCGCGCGAAGTGCTCTACAAGGAAGATGATTCGGTCACCTGATCTGTCGGCGGCTTGCGCAGACCCTTGTGGGAAAATAGATCACCCGGCAGGCCGGCAGGCTAGTGTAGCCGGCATGATTCGCGTCAAGGAGACGAAATGAGAGACCCTCTCGATACCTATATGAACTATCTGGTGCCCATGGTGGTGGAGCAAACCAACCGTGGCGAGCGGGCCTATGACATCTACTCGCGGCTCCTGAAGGAAAGAATCATTTTCATTACCGGAGCGATCGAGGACGGCGTGGCGACCCTGGTGGTGGCGCAGCTTTTGTTCCTCGAGGCGGAAAATCCCAAAAAAGAAATCTCCATGTACATTAATTCGCCCGGTGGCGTGGTGACATCGGGCATGGCGATTTATGACACGATGCAATTCGTACGCCCGCCGGTGTCTACCCTCTGCGTGGGGCAGGCGGCCTCGATGGGTTCGCTCTTACTCGCCGCCGGCGCCAAGGGTCAGCGCTTCGCTCTTCCCAATGCGCGCATCATGGTGCACCAGCCCTCCGGTGGATTCCAGGGTCAGGCTACCGACATCATGTTGCATGCGCAGGAGATTTTGAACCTGAAGAAACGGCTCAATGAGATCTATGTGAGGCACACGGGCCAGTCGCTGAAGAAGATCGAAGACGCGCTTGAGCGTGACTATTTTCTTACTGCCGAAGCCGCCAGGGAGTTCGGCCTGGTCGACAAGGTCATCGACAAACGCCCCGAGGAGATGTCTCCCAAGCCCGCCTGACACCTTTTTTGCAGGTTCCATCCCCATGGATCCGACGACAGGGCGGGCATTTCTCGCGAGCTGTGAGTGCGGCATTATCGTTAATAGAATCTTGATTATCACGTCGTTAGCATGCTTCGCTTATGGTGTAGGGGAGAGCAAGGGAGCGCGGGCCTTCCCGGTTCAGGGCCGCCGTGTCGGAATCCCGGCGCGATACTTGCTTCGTGGCGTAACGGCGGTTAAGCGAACCTCGCCGCACGAAAAGTAAGATGGCGTGTGACGGAGAATGGAATGAGCAAAGTCGGCGGCAGCGATTCCAAAAACACCCTCTACTGCTCGTTCTGCGGCAAGAGCCAGCACGAAGTGCGCAAGCTCATCGCCGGCCCGACCGTCTTTATCTGCGACGAATGTGTCGAGCTGTGCATGGATATCATTCGCGAGGAAAACAAATCCTCGCTGGTGAAGTCGCGCGACGGTATCCCGACGCCGAAGGAAATCCGTAAAGTCCTTGATGATTACGTGATCGGTCAGGATCACGCTAAAAAGGTACTCTCGGTTGCGGTTCACAACCACTACAAGCGTCTCAATCATCAGGCCAAGCACAACGACGTCGAGCTTGCAAAGTCGAACATCCTGCTGATCGGGCCGACCGGCTCGGGCAAGACGTTGCTCGCGCAAACACTCGCGCGCATCCTCGACGTGCCGTTCACGATGGCGGATGCAACGACGCTGACCGAAGCCGGCTATGTCGGTGAGGACGTCGAAAACATCATTTTGAAGCTGCTGCAATCCGCCGATTACAACGTCGAGCGCGCGCAGCGCGGTATCGTCTACATCGACGAAATCGACAAGATTTCACGCAAGTCCGATAACCCGTCGATTACGCGCGATGTGTCGGGCGAGGGCGTGCAGCAGGCGCTGCTGAAGATCATGGAGGGCACCATCGCCTCGGTGCCTCCGCAAGGCGGCCGCAAGCATCCACAGCAGGAATTCCTCCAGGTTGATACGACCAACATCCTGTTCGTGTGCGGCGGTGCGTTCGCCGGACTGGAGAAGATCATCTCGGCGCGCGGCCGATCGACATCGATTGGGTTCGGCGCCAAGGTTGTGGCGCCCGAGGATCGCAAGCAGGGTGAAATCTTCCGCGAAGTCGAGCCGGAGGATCTGCTCAAATACGGACTCATCCCGGAATTTGTCGGCCGCCTGCCGGTGGTCGCGACTCTCGAGGATCTCGATGAGGCTTCGCTCAAGAAGATCCTGGTGGAACCCAAGAACGCACTGGTGAAACAGTATCAGCGGCTGTTCGAGATGGAATCGATCGATCTGACGCTTGCCGAGGAGGCCCTCGGTGCCATCGCGCGAAAGGCGATCGACCGCAAGACCGGCGCCCGCGGCCTGCGCTCGATCATGGAGGGCATCTTGCTCGACACCATGTTCGACCTGCCGAGCCTGGAAGGGGTCGAAGAAGTGGTCATTTCGAAAGAGGTCGTCGAGGGGACAGCCCGGCCGCTCTATATCTATGCCGACCGCAGCGATCGAACCGCGGAAAGCGGCAGCGCCAGCGCCTGATCAATTCGTACCCGAAGCAAAAAAATCGGGAAAAGGCCATCGATTCGCACTACTTGCGGGGTTGTTACCGAGGAGGGACTCGCTTTAACTGCTGGAAGCGGGCCTTCTTGCGGAGCCTTTTATCCCGCCATACGTATAGCGTCCGAAGCTACCTGGCGTACGAAAGGTCGTATCTGACTACTATCGGGCGAGGGTTTCGTAAGCCCCTCCAAAGCGCGCCGGACATTCTGTCCTGCTCCTCCTTGCCCCCTCACTACCGGCACTGACGTTGGATGCCGCATCCGCGGGTCAAACGGCAGGGGCACAACAAAAGGACAAGGCAAATGACCACCAAACCACGACCCCAGCTGCAACCCGGCGAAACCAGGGCCTATCCGGTTTTGCCGCTGCGCGACATCGTGGTGTTTCCGCACATGATCGTCCCGCTCTTCGTCGGCCGTGAAAAGTCGATCAAGGCGCTGGAAGAAGTGATGCGTTCCGACACCTTCATTCTGCTTGCCACGCAGAAGAACGCTTCCGACGACGATCCGGCCACCGATGCGATCTTCGAGGTCGGAACGCTGGCGAGCGTATTGCAGTTGCTCAAGCTGCCCGACGGCACCGTGAAGGTGCTGGTGGAGGGCGCGACGCGCGCGAAGGTTCTCAAATACACCGACCGCAACGATTATTTCGAAGCCGACGCGACCGCGATCGTCGATGACGCGGGTGACCGTGTCGAAGCGGAAGCCATGGCACGCTCCGTCATCACAGAATTCGAAAATTATGTGAAACTGAACAAGAAGGTGTCGCCGGAAGTTGTCGGCGTGATCCAACAGATCGAGGATTACGCAAAGCTCGCCGACACTGTCGCCTCGCACCTGGCTGTCAAGATTCCGGACAAACAGGACATTCTGGAGACTCCGTCTGTCACCCAGCGCCTCGAGAAGGTGCTCGGCCTGATGGAAAGCGAAATTTCCGTCCTTCAGGTGGAAAAGCGCATCCGGACCCGCGTCAAGCGGCAGATGGAGAAAACCCAGCGCGAGTACTATCTCAACGAACAGATGAAGGCGATTCAAAAGGAGCTCGGCGACGAAGAAGGCCGTGACGAGCTCCAGGAGCTGGAAGACAAAATCAAGAAAACCAAGCTCTCCAAGGAAGCGCGAGAGAAGGCCACGCACGAACTCAAGAAGCTGCGTCAGATGTCGCCGATGTCTGCGGAAGCGACCGTCGTTCGCAACTATCTCGATTGGCTGCTCTCTATTCCGTGGAACAAGAAGAGCAAGGTGAAAAAGGATCTCACGCTTGCCGAGCAGATACTCGACGCCGATCACTATGGCCTGGAGAAGGTCAAGGAACGCATCGTCGAATATCTTGCCGTGCAGCAGCGGGCCAACAAATTAACCGGACCGATCCTGTGTCTCGTCGGACCTCCCGGCGTCGGCAAGACCTCGCTTGGCAAATCGATCGCCAAGGCGACCGGCCGCGAGTTCGTGCGCGTGTCGCTTGGCGGCGTGCGTGACGAGGCTGAGATCCGCGGTCACCGGCGGACCTATATCGGTTCGATGCCGGGCAAGATCATCCAATCGATGCGCAAGGCGAAGAGTTCGAACCCGTTGTTCCTGCTCGACGAGGTCGACAAGATGGGCGCCGATTTCCGCGGCGATCCGTCATCGGCGCTGCTCGAGGTGCTTGATCCCGAGCAGAACCACACGTTCAACGACCACTACCTTGAGGTCGACTACGATCTATCGAACGTGATGTTCATCACGACGGCGAACACGCTCAATATTCCGCCGCCGTTGATGGACCGCATGGAGATCATCCGTATTGCGGGCTACACCGAGGACGAAAAAGTCGAAATCGCGCGCAAGCATCTGATCCCGCACGCGGTCGTGAAACACGGCCTTGATGCCAAGGAATGGTCGATCGACGACGAAGCGTTGCTGACCATGATCCGCCGTTACACGCGGGAAGCGGGTGTTCGTAATCTCGAACGCGAGCTTTCAACGCTGATCCGCAAGGCGGTCAAGGAGCTGATGACGTCGAAAAAGAAGTCGATTGTCGTCACGGCTGCAAATCTCGGCGATTATCTCGGGGTGCCGAAGTTCCGCTACGGTGAGATTGAAGCTGAAGATCTTATCGGCGTGGTCACCGGATTGGCCTGGACGGATGTGGGCGGAGAGCTGCTCACCATCGAAGGTGCGATGATGCCGGGCAAGGGCAGGATGACCGTCACGGGCAACCTGCGAGATGTCATGAAGGAGTTGATTTCGGCGGCGGCGTCCTACGTCCGCTCGCGCGCGGTCGCCTTCGGCATCGAGCCGCCTTTGTTCGACAAACGCGACATTCACGTCCACGTGCCGGAAGGCGCAACCCCGAAAGACGGCCCGTCGGCCGGCGTCGCCATGGTCAGTGCCATCGTTTCGGTGATGACCGGAATTCCGGTGCGTCGCGACGTCGCCATGACCGGCGAGATCACGCTACGTGGCCGCGTGTTGCCGATCGGCGGCTTGAAGGAAAAGCTGCTGGCCGCCGCGCGCGGCGGCATGAAGACCGTGTTGATCCCGGAGGAGAACGCCAAGGACCTGGTGGAAATCTCCGATACGATCAAGAAGGGGCTGGAAATCATTCCGGTCACGCGCATGGACGAAGTGCTTGCGCGCGCCCTGGTGCGAACCCCCAAACCGATCGAGTGGGACGAGGCGAGCGCCAAGCTGGCAGCGCAAGCGGCTGCGTCAGAACCCGCGGTCGACGACGACGGTTCCGGGCTTACCGCGCATTGAGGGCGGTCGAATTGCAAAAGGAAACGGCGCCTTGCGGCGCCGTTTTCGTTTGTCGCGCGGGCACGACGCGCGCTGAGTTGGATGCGCTTTGGAGCCCTGCGCCACGGTCATTTGGCCGCGCCTCAGCGGCCTATTGCACGGTCATTGCCTTTTCTCTCTGAATGAAACTATCATGTTGTTTACGTCTTAAAGTGCCCGTCAATTGCATTGAGGCAGGGGTACGCAATGACGAAATTTGCAGAAAAAGTTCCCTGTCCGCCGCAATCTGCGTGCGAAATGGTCATCACCGCGCGAACTAATTTGCTCATTTGTTTGGCGACTTCGTCAAAAGTTTCGGTCTGATCGATTGTCCTGCGAAGCGGAGAACACGGAGCATTGCTGCGATGATTACTTAAGCGACCGGCTTCTAAATCGAGACGGCCCGGCAGTGTTTCCGGGATAGGGGGAGAGAAACGATGGATCGCCGCCAGTTTGTTGCGGGTGCCGGCATTGGAGTTGCTGCGTCCGTTTCTGTCTTTCCGAAACCTGCCATCGCCCAAGGCGTGCGCGAGCTAAAAATGGTCACGATCTGGCCGAAGGGCCTGCCGGGACTCCAGTCGAGCGCAGACCGCATCGCGCAGTCGATCAATGCGCTGTCTGGTGGGCGGCTGCAGGTCAAGGTGTTCCCCGCCGGCCAGTTAGTCGGCGCCATGGAATCGTTCGACGCCGTGTCTTCCGGTCTCGCCGACCTCTACCACGGTTCGGAAGTCACCTGGGCGGGCAAGTCACCCACCTTCGCCTACTTCTGCAACGTCCCGTTTGGATTTACCGCCGACGAACTCAACGCATGGGTCTATTACGGTGGCGGGCAGGCGCTTTGGGACGAGTTGAGCGCTGGGTTCGGCCTCAAGGCATTCTTGTGCGGCAACACCGGCCCCCAGATGGGCGGCTGGTTCAACAAGGAGCTAACAAGTGTCGAGGCCTTTAAGGGATTGCGCTATCGCATGCCCGGCATGGGCGGCGACGTGTTACGCCGGCTCGGCGCCGTGGTCGTCACCTTGCCGGGCGGCGAGATCATTCCATCGCTTCGATCGGGTGCGATCGACGCCAGCGAGTTCGTCGGCCCTTGGGTCGACATGGCGATAGGCCTGCACAAGGCGGCTAAGTATTACTACTATCCAGGCTTTCATGAGCCAGGGGCGGCCCTTTCGCTTGCCGTGAACAAGAAACTTTGGGACAGCCTCGGTAGTACCGAGAAAGGCATTATCGAGGCTGCTGCGGCCGCTGATAATACGCGATCGCTTGCGGAAGCCACGGCTGGCAACGCCAATGCGCTTCAGGAGCTTGTCAAGGATCCTGGGATCCAGATCCGCAAGGTCGACGATTCGATCCTGCAGGAGCTCGGCAAAATTTCCGGCGAAGTTTTAAGTGAGGCAAGCCGCAAGGACGATCTGGCGCGTCGGGTGTACACGAGCTTCATAAAATTCCGCACAACCGCTCTGCAATGGGGCGACATTTCGGAGCGCGCCTTTCTCAACGCGCGCTCGCTGCGGTACCCATTTGGCGGATGATGGGCGCGGACGAGGTGTGCAGCCACTGTCCGGGGGCAGGACATAAGACATGAGCCTCGCAACATCTAGCCAGTCAACGGCGTTAGGCGTCCCGAAAGTGCGGGCGTGGATCCCGGCGCGGCTTGGCGTGGCAAGTCGATTGCTCCTGGCTTTTCTGGCAATTAGTGGCGTCGCGGTAGTGGGCGCAAGCGTCGCTATCATCTCTTTGCATGACATCAGTAGCGCTTTTGATCGAATCACGGCGAGGCGGATACCCGCTGCGCTAGCCTCGCTGGAAGTATCACGACAAGCTGAGCGGATTGTTTCGGCCGCACCGGCTTTACTCTCTGCTGTCACGCCAGCCGACCACGCCGAGAGTTCCCGCAAAATCGACGTTGAGATGCAGGAACTTACCGCGCTGTTGAAAGATCTGGAGAATCGCGGGGCCGACGCCGTCGCACTCAGCTTAATGCGATCGGCAGTCGATCGTCTCCAAACTAATCTTCAATCGCTCAAAAATCTTGTCGCGGATCGTATGATCGTGAGCGAACTAAAGCGAGGCCAGCTAAGCAACACCCTCACTGCCTATAGTGGGACCCAAAATCTGCTCACACCTTGGCTTCAGATTGTCGACGGCGAGATCGAACAATCGCGTAGGCCGGTCGACGACCCCAAACTTACTGCCAACGAACGGATTGCCGCGAGCAGGCAGTTGGTGAATGCGACGACAACCTACCACGCATTGCAACGCCTGCAGTTCCTCATCACGTCCGTGAGCGATCGGCTTCAGCAGATTGCGGCCACGGAGGTTGCTGACAGCGTGAGTGTACAAGTATTCCGCATCCAGCAGTCCCTGCGTGAGGCGCGTGGGATAGCGGCCGGCGTGGATTCGAGATTACAAACGCTCTTGATCCCGCGGCTTGACGAATTCCGCATGCTTGTCGAGGGCATTAACAGCATCCCTGAACTGCGGTTGCAGGAACTGGGCATTGTTGCGCAGGCGACGCGTAATTTAACCGAGAACACGGTTCTTTCGCGCGACCTGACTGAGGCGTTGAATCGGCTCGTCTCAAGCGCGAAGCAGGATATTGCGCAGGCTAACGAAGATGTCCTGTCCGTTGAAAAGTTCAGCTCTACCGTTCTGATCGCAGCTGTCGGGCTCAGCCTGCTGAGCTCCATTCTGATCGTCTGGCTCTATGTTGGGCGGAGCATCGTCTCACGGCTCGCTGCGCTTGGTCGCAGCATGCAAGCGATTGCCGACGGAAATCTCACGACAAACGTCCCGACCCGCGGCAGTGACGAAATAGCCGACATGGGACGAGTGGTCGAAATTTTGCGAAAGAATACCTTCGAACGTGACGAGTTACTGATTGAGAAGGCGCAGGCGGCCGACCGAACTCGAGAGGCAGGTTGAGGAGCGTACCGCAGCGTTAGGCCAATCGGTCAAGGAGTTGCGCGCGCTCGGTGACGTCAGCCAGGCAGTCAACTCGACACTCGACTTGCAGACGGTGCTGTCCACGATCATCGCCAAGGCTGTTCAGCTATCTGGGACAGACGCCGGTACGATATTTGTATTCGATGAAGCCAGCCAGGAATTCCAAGTGCACGCCTGCTACGGCATGGATGAGGCACTGGTAGCGGCAGTCAAGGAAAGACACATTCGGTTCGGCGAGACGATGGTCAGTGAGGCGGCTCTACAGCGCAAGTCGATTTAACTTGCCGACGCCGAGCAAGATACGTCATCGCTTGTGCTTGAGGTGATTTAACGCGCCGGCTTCCGTGCGTTGTTGACAGTCCCGCTGCTCGGCGCGGATGAGATCGTGGGTGCGCTGGTGGTGCGCCGCAAGGAGCCGGGAGAATTTGCCCAGAGCACGGTCACTCTGCTTGAGACCTTTGGCGCACAATCTGTGGTGGCAATTCAGAATGCCCGTCTCTTTGATGAGGTGCAGGCGCGCACGCGTGACCTGGGAACCTCACTGGAAGATTTGCGGACAGCTCAGGACCGTCTCGTCCAAACTGAAAAGCTGGCGTCCCTCGGTCAGCTCACCGCTGGTATCGCGCACGAAATCAAAAATCCGCTCAATTTCGTCAACAATTTTTCGGCCATCTCAACCGAGCTCATTGACGAATTGCGGCGGGCGCTCGCTGGAGCCAATCTTAACAACGAGGTGCGAGCTGAGATCGGCGAGCTTGCGGATATGTTGCAGGGCAATCTCTCCAAGGTCGTGCAGCATGGCAAGCGGGCTAACTCGATCGTCAAGAACATGCTTTTGCACTCGCGCGCGGGTTTAGGCGAACGCCGGTCCGTCGATATCAATGGCGTCGTCGAGGAGAGTCTCAATCTCGCCTACCATGGGGCGCGAGCGGAGGCGCAGGGCTTCAACATCACGCTGGAACGATCTTTTGATCCGGCTGCCGGGGAGGTCGATCTGTTTCCGCAGGAAATTACGCGCGTGCTGCTCAATTTGATTTCCAATGGCTTCTACGCGGCGACGAAGCGCAGGACACAGGAAAATGGAGCCGACTACGAGCCCACCCTTGCTGCGGTGACCAAAAACCTCGGGGATCGCGTCGAAATCAGGATTCGTGACAACGGGACTGGTATTCTTCCTGAGGTGAAAGAAAAGATGTTCAATCCCTTCTTTACGACTAAGCCGGCTGGAGAAGGGACAGGACTGGGCTTGTCGATCAGCTATGACATCATCGTCAAGCAACATTGGGGATCTATAGACGTCAATACCGAGCCCGGTGAGTTCACAGAGTTTCGGATCACCCTTCCGCGCAAGGCTGCAGCACATGCCAAAATGGGAGGGCCTGCGTGAATCTCCTCATTCTTGTGGTGGATGACGAACCGGACGTCGAGATGCTGTTTCGTCAGCAATTCCGGCGTGATTTGCGCGCCGGCCGCTTTACGATGGAGTTTGCTCAATCCGGTGACATGGCGCTTGAGCGCATTGCGGACGCAGCGAACGTGTCAATCATCCTGATCTTATCCGACATCAACATGCCTGGAATGAGCGGTCTGGAACTTCTGCCCAAGGCCAAGGCTGCTCGTCCCGGCGTCCCGGTCGTCATGATCACGGCGTATGGTGATGCGGAGACCAAGCGCAAGGCATTGGAGGCCGGTGCTGAGGCGCTTTTTACAAAGCCCATCGATTTTGTGGTGCTTCGTAGCGAAATCGACACGCGTGTCGAACGAGCCGCATAAGCCGGCAATCCGTATCGCGCATTGTTTATGCCGCTAATGACCCAAAGCAAGCGAACAAAGACCCTTCCGATGCACTCGGGTAGACCGCTACGATGGCCTGTCAGGGAGCTTCGCGCGGGATGAGGTGGCGGGGATTCATAACAGGGCTCGCGTTATTGGCAATAACCGGCGGTGCTTGCTATGCCGATTGTGCCGCGCTGCACGCGCTCGCCCAGCGGCACGCGCACGATATGGCTCGTCGCAACAGCCTCGATCATGCGGGCTTCAAAAGTTTGCGCGGGCCGGCAGGCGCTGTTGCCGAGAATGTCGCGGTGGGATGCGAGACCGAGGCCTGTGCAAGACGGATGTGGATGCAGTCGGCGCCGCACCGCGCGAACATGATGCTCGGCGGGTGCCAGGCCGTCGCATCTGCGGTATCCGCCAATGGTCGCCGGTATTGGGCGATGGAGATCGGCGACAGTCGTGCCAATATCCGTCACGCTGGCGTCCCTGTCGGTCGGGCCGCCCGCAGAAGCAAGGGCCACGATGGCATTGTCGGCCGGGACTTCTCCATCGATGGAAGCAACGCGCCGTGAGCACAGCTATTTGCGCACAATAGAGCTGCGAGGGAGGTAAAAAGAATATGCGCGCACAGTTAGGTCTGATCGCAGCCGCCATCGCAACATTGGCCACCACAGCCATGTCTGTGCCTGCGACGGCTGAAGAATATCCGTCCCGCACTGTTTCGCTGGTGGTGGCTTTCCCCGCCGGCGGGGGTGTCGACACTGTTGGTCGGGTCGTCGCGCAGAAACTTACGGACGCACTCGGTCAGCAGGTCATCGTCGTCGATCGCCCCGGTGCCGGCTCCGTGATCGGCACACGTGATGTCGCCCGCGCGCAGGCCGACGGCTACACCTTGCTGTTGTTGGTGACCGGAGCGGGCTTACCGGAAAATCCAGGCTACGATATGGGCAAGGATTTCGCGCCGATCGGACTGATCGCTTCGGTGCCGATCGTCATCATGGCCAACCCGTCGGTGCCCGTGAAATCGCTCTCCGAAGTGATCGCGTTAGCCAAGAAAGACGGTGACAAGGTTACGGTAGGCACGCCGCCGGCCCCTACATTGAACTATTTTGGCGCCGAGCAATTCAAGGCCATGACCGGTACCAACATCACGATCGTGACCTACAAGGGAACAGGTCCGCTCACCAACGATCTCGTTGGCGGACATGTCATGCTCGCCTTCAATACGCTGCCACCTGCCATCGGCAATATCCAGGCCGGTGCGTTGCGCGCCATTGCCGTCGGGTCTCCGCAGCGCATGGCGGCCATCCCCGACGTCCCAACCATTGCCGAATCCGGGTTGCCGGGGTTGGAGATCGTTCAATATTACGGACTGGTGGCGCCGGCGGGTACGCCACGGCCGATCATCGACCGGCTCAACAAAGAGCTGCGCAAGATCGTGAGTGCAGACGATATGAAGAAAAGGCTGCTTGATGCGGGGGGTGATCCGCTCGTCAGCACGCCGGAAGAATACGCGCAAAACATCCAGCGTGAAGAAGGCAAGTGGCAGGCAGTCATCAAGAAGCTTGGTCTGGTGATTAACAACTGATCGGACACGCCCAATGTCCGCTCCGGCCAATGGCGGACATGCGAGTCTCAAGGTCGGCAGAATATACCCTGCTAAATTTATGCAGCGGCCTCTTCTGACCGGCGGGGATGAGTCCCGGCCCTTTGCGGCAGCACAAATAGACAGACGAGAATGAACACTGCGATGACAGCAGATGCGAGCGGACGGCTCAGATTAAGCCCGCCCGCATTGACCGGCTTGTCGAGAAAATCACCCACCGTTGCACCGAGCGGGCGCGTGAGAATAAACGCTGCCCAAAATAGCGCAACGCGTGAAACGTTCGTCGAATAATATGCAACGGCAAGAATAGCCAAGCCCGCACCAAATAAAAGCGCACCGCCTTCATAACCAAGGCCGCCCGTATCCGCCGCCCAGTCGCCCAACGCGGTGCCGAGAGTTTGCGAAAAGGTGATCGCTGCCCAGTAGAATGCCTCCACTTTGGGAGTGCTGACGGTATTCACCGAGATCGTGCCCTGCGACCGGTACCAAAGAGCAAGGATCACACTGAGGCAAAGAAAGAGCAGTGCCGAACCGCCGGTATAGCCAATCCCGAGAGATCGATCAGCGAAGTCGGCCATTGTCGTTCCGAAAGTAGTCGAGGCGACTATGGTTGCCCAATAAAGGAATGGCTGAAATTTCGTAGCGCGGGTCTGCCAGACCACCAGCGCGGCGAGCACCGCCAGAAAGAGCGTCGTCCCCGCAAGATAACCCCAATTCAGCGTCATCGTCACTGAATTGCCTCCGGTTTCACCCAAGGTTGTTGCAGCAATTTTTATGATCCAGAAAACAAGCGTAACCTCTGGAACTTTGCTCAACCGCGCTTTGTCCATACTCAACCCTCTCGCTGGTCCGGTGTGTAACCAGACTAGTTCGCTCGACGTTCCAACTCCGGTAGGGTCCTTCCAGGGTGTGTCGTTATTCCGACGCGCAGATGAAAAGTTTGTAATCTTTGTCACATAGCAGCCTGCCAGCCGTGGCACGCCAATCGGAGGAATTCGCATGAACCATTGGCAATTCTGGGCGATCTCGTCTGCTATCTTCGCTGCCTTGACTGCCATCTTTGCTAAGGTCGGTGTCGAGAACGTCAATTCTGATTTCGCGACCTTTATCCGCACAATCGTAATTCTCTGCGCCCTCGCTTTCATTCTTCTCGCTACAGGTCAGTGGCAACCAATTCAGTCCGTGTCCGCTCGGACGTATTTGTTTTTGACACTTTCCGGCTTGGCAACGGGCGGCTCGTGGATTTGCTACTTTCGGGCTCTAAAACTCGGGGATGCCGCGCGCGTTGCTCCGATTGATAAGTTGAGCGTCGTGTTGGTTGCGGTTTTTGGCGTTGTCTTCCTCGGCGAAGGACTTGCATTCATTAACTGGGTCGGCGTTCTATTAATCGCTTCAGGAGCCTTTCTTTTGGCCTATAACGCATGACCAATTTAATGTCCGCTTTGCATCAAAAGCAGACGTGACCGTGCGGCAAAAACCGTAACGATACCAGCCGCTGAATTTTCCGGTGGTGGGCGGTGACGATGTCGGTCAGACGAAAAGAGCGGAGGTGCGCTCGATCAATTATTAAGCGGTGGAAAATCGCGCCGACCGTCAAAACCCCAGCCACAAAGGCCAGCTGGCCAAACTCCACGCCCACATTGAAGAACAAAAGCGCGATTGGGATAGCGTGATGTGCTCGATGCCCAAGCGCAGATAGGTTGCTGATGTCCGCTAAGTGCCAATTGCCGACATGGGGACGCGTCTAATCGATCGGTATCATGACCGAATTGCGAAACTTTCCCAGAGCTTGAGAGAGATGACCTTTGCCGTGAACGTCCTCGATCAAGAAAATCTCGCCAATTCCAATGACTCTCTTTTCACCATCGCTTGCGGTGACTTGATGAGGCGCATCCAGATTGATCACATATTGTCGGCGAGTCGCCGGATGCCAATCGAAGAACCAATCCGCGGGAGTAGTGCGAAATATGATTCCTGTTGCAGGAAATCGCTTTGAGGTTGTCCCGTCTGGACCTGCTTCGGACAATTCGATTTCAACATCGCGGAAGTGCGTTTCGCCATTCTCATCGGTATAGATGTTGTGGATGCGCATGCCCATCTCCTAGGTCCCAAGATTACCGTCAGAAGTCTATATGATGTCCGCGTTGGGTCATTAGCGGGCTTTGTGACATGGCACTGCGATGTCTGCTTTACCCTCAAAAGCGAGTGCCAATAGCGGACATTCAGGGCCGCGGCGCTGCAACAAGGCGAACCCAGTGACTTTTAAGAAGTCAGACGAAAAGAGCGGAGGTGCGCTCGATCAACCAAAAAGCTGCTATTACGCCGATCGCGTAGGCGGCCGTCACGTCGAGCCGACTGGCTGTTCGATGAGCCAGGGCGGGCCCGAGCCGAGCCGTTATTAAGCGGTGGAAAATCGCGCCGACCGTCAAAACCCCAGCCACAAAGGCCAGCTGGCCAAACTCCACGCCCACATTGAAGAACAAAAGCGCGATTGGGATAGCGTGATGAGGTAGTCCCACTTCAGCCAAGGCGCCGGCAAAGCCGAAGCCGTGCAGTAGACCGAAGCAAAAAGCGATGAGCCACGGCCAACGCGCCGCCAAGGAGGGCTCGCCACGCCTCGCATTCACAATCTCGACGGCGACCAGCACGATGCTAAGCGCGATAGCCGCCTCAATCGGTGGACCAGGCACGCTGACGAAGCCAAGCGTTGCCGCCGCAAGCGTAAGACTATGCGCTACCGTGAATGCGGTTACCGTCAGCGCGACGCGGCGCCAGCCGCGAACCAAAATGGTCAGTGCCAAAACGAATAACAGATGATCGAAGCCGAACAGGATGTGCTCGATGCCCAAGCGCAGATAGGTTAATGCGACGTCGCCGGCACCGGGGGTAGCTTGAACGACGAATGATGTCCGGGTTGGTGCGAGCCGTTCGGTCTGCACGGCGCCACCGAGAGTTTCTATGCGCACCAGCACATCCGTCGACGTTGCCGAAAGGCCTTTGATGGCGACGGTATGTCCCGCTAGTCCTCCGTCCCGGCGAATAATGCGGCGTTCGATGTAGGCCCCGTTGTTGAACTCCGCGCGCGCAGGTGCTGCGTCCTGTGTGCCTTCCGGCAGAGCGACATAGATCGCAAGGCGAAGGTCGTCGCCGGACGCTGGTATCTTGAACAGCAAACTGTAGGTGTCGGGCGCGGTCTGGCGAATTTCCAGGTACCCGGGCCGCAGTTCATCCGATCGCGCTGAACACGTCAGCAGGGCGCCAAATGCCCATAGAACAAGAAACAACCGTGTCACTCGCGCCCTGCCGACGTATGTGACGGCACCTCTTCCACTGTGATCTCATATCTATCCCGTAGCGATTGGTAGAGTTTCTGTTCCGTTTCGACCCGGCGTGCATTAGCCCACTCTCGACGGACCGCAGCCCTTGCGGCATCGAGCGAAGGGACGCTGCCTTTTGTTCTTTCGTCAATGAAGATGAAATGCAGCCCGTAGGTTGAGGCTATCGGGCCCTGCCATCGACCCTGTTCGGCGGCAAAAACCTGCTGGGCGAAACTTTCACCGAATGTTGCAGCCGTATCGCGCAGTGAGGCCGCGCTAAATTCCTCGCCGGGTAGGAAGGGATCGCCTAGCTCCGCTTCATCTGTTGTCGTATTGGCGCTCGATAGAACTGCTTTCACTTGCTGTAGGTCGCGATCGATTGTACCGACGCGACGCGAAGGGTTCAGGAAAACTTGGCGGAATGTCACACGGTCAGCTGTTCGGAAGCGCTCCGGATGAGAGTTGAGAAAATCTATGAGTTGCGGTTCAGTTGGTTCCGGGACGGAAATTTCCTCGGCAAGAAATTCCATCTTCTGTCGCACGCGCCTCCGAACGACGGCGTCGTCGCGGTCAAGCCCAGCGGCTCTGCCTGCGCGGTAGAAGACCTCGTCACGGATGTAGTTTTCGATCAGGCCATCCAATTCTTCCTTGCTCGGCGGCCGCCGCCAAGTTTGCGCAAAGCCATCGCCAAGATTGGTGATTTGCGAGGCGGAAACGACGATCTTATCGGGCGTTTCTCCGCTTCGCTTGGCAACGAGGCCATAGACCGTGAATAGCATCGCGCCAAGCACGAGGAATTGGAGTAACGGCTCTCTCAGCACCCGAAGGATCAAGGCGTGTACCAAATCGGTGATGTGTAGGCGCGCTCGGTCGTCGTCATCGGCACTTCCGCTGGCATCTTGATACCGAAATATTTCGCATCATATGCGGTCCAACGCGGCGTCGGAATTTCGATAACCCGAACGTAGTAAAACGCGCGCAACGACGGATCGAAGTCAGGGTCTTTCCAGACCGTGATCATCTCTCCCGCGCCGATTGTGTTTGTCCACGTCGCATTCGCAACATCGACCGTGCTGCCAACCGATGTTCTGCTGCGGCCATCGGTATCGATCTTGCGACCCCCGGAAACCGCGACGTCGTAAATTCGCTCCTGGGTTTGACCATTCTTCCCGAGCCAGCCCTTAATGACCTGGATCCGATCCAGATTTGCGCCGATCGGATCCTTCAATGCCGCGACGAGGAAGGTTGGTGACTTTCCTTGTGGGGCATTGCTCAAATCTCCACCCATAGGCACGCCTTTTGTGTAGCCAACTCGCGCTGGCATGCGATTGTTGGCGTCAGCGGTCGCGAAATCCCACCCTCCGAAAAAGCGCACGACCATGCGCGGGCCGGTGGTGGCGTAAGTCTCGCGTCGCTTCATGGCATCGAAAAGCGCCTCTCGAGTATTTTCCGCGGCCCAGACCGCCGCGTAGCCGGAAGCCGTCGTTTCCCAGCCCATAATGACGGCTTTGTCGGTTTTGACGAAGGGGTGCGTCGCCCGTTCGGCGCTTGGCTCGGAGGATGATGTCTTCCCGAAGAAATTATCTTCTTCGACTGCTGCTAAAGATGTATGCGCATCGGTGCTTCCGACCAAACCAAATTTGTAGGGGTTTACACCGAGTTCGGCTTCCATCTTCAGACCATTCCTGAGAGCTGAACGGGTGTACTCAAACTCCAACATTTCGGGCTTTTTCAACTCGGTTAAGTCGAGGTTGCCTTTGTCCCAACGTTCGAAATTCGCGAACTCGTCATTGGGCGAAAGGAACGGGTGGGTCTCGCCATCGCCTTTGATCTGGGTGGCTTCGTAGAGTGGTTCCCAACGCAGACGGTTCTCGGCATATTCGCGATCGATCCGCTTGCCGGTGAAACTTTCGATGATCGGGAACATCCGACCGTTGCTTAGATTGCCGTTGTGCGCGAGTGCAAGAATTTCCGCGCCGGTTTTTTCCTCACACATCGCCATCCACTTCCAGAGGTCGCGCGGATTGGGGCTGCCAAGTGGCGGCAGCGTTGTGAACGGTTCGACTAGGCTCGCCTTCGCACCATTATCGCGCCATATGACATTGCGATGGAGATTGTTGCCAGCAGCGTTCGAAGTCCACTCGTAACCGATGAAAGCCGTGAAGCGGCCCGGTTCATTAGCCTCATCTGCCGCCTTGATTATTTCGCGCCAAGCGCTGCGATAGGTCGCTGTGCCCGGGGTCGGGAAGCCTTTCGGCATCTGGCCCTTTCCGAAGCTGGTGATGATATCGACGGCCGCCTGCGCGCCTTTGCCGGAATTAATTTCGTCGTACCACTTCCGACCCTGAGGCGTCGCCAACAAATTAGCATCGCCGCCCATCAGCAGCGGAAAAAACCCCATGCCGTCCGAGTGATCTGTTACAGCCAAAAAATCTAGAGGTCGTGAAAGCTTGGCGCGTTGTCCGCTGGAAGCGATGACTTCTTCGCCCTTAGCAAAACGGTAGGCGTCCCTTGGGGGCAGACGAGCGCCGAACGCGCCCGCATCCATCGAAAACGAAGTGTGTAAATGCGTGTCGCCAAAGTATGGTCGGGTGGGAAAATTGCGTCCCGCGTATGGCGAGTAAGATGGCTTAGCGGGAAACGCTTTCTCAGCGACTTCCTTGTCGAGGGTGCCAATGTCAGTGGTTGCATCTTGTGCGACGACGACAGTGGCAAACAGGCTGGCCGCGAGGGCATTGGCTAACGCCGCTCCGGTGATAGCGAACAGACGGACTATCATCAGCGCCTCTTTAGTTTCGTGGACTATCGAGTGAGAAACGACAGAATACAGATCATCACAATCGCCGGCCCGGGTAGCAATACCTCGCGGGATACCATGACTGATTATCAAACGCCGTCACGAGAGGGTATTGGACCGTAGCCCAACTGGAACCACGCTGATGTCCGGCTTTGGGTCATTAGCGCACATTTCAAGGCTTCCGAATGCATGTCCGCTTTACCCCCAAAAGCGGACATTCGGAGCTGCTGTCTAAATGTCACTAAGTGCCAACAGCGGACAATCACCGCCGATGAGCCCGCCAACGAAGAGTCCGCTTATTTAATGCTCGCCAGTACGGCGTCACGCATCACACGGATCGGCGGTATCCATTGATCCGGCGTGCCGTAGTTCCCGGCGGTGACGACCACGACAAGATCGAGGTCAGGCATGACGAACAGTCGCTGTCCACCATTACCGAAGCAGCCGACCCAACGATCGAGACGTGGGTGCTCGCGCGAACCATATTCAAAATCGCCAATGTACCATTGGTACCCGAAACGACGTTGTTCGTCGACACTCACGCGCGGTGTCAAACATTCGGTGAGCCATTGGGCGGGCAAGACCTGCCGGCCACTCACAGCACCATTGTTGAGTATCAACTGGCCGATGCGCGCCAGGTCGCGAGGCGTCATGCGCAGGCCCGACGCGGCGACGGGCTCACCGTCACCCGGACCATAGCGTGCGGCAACCCACGTATCTTTGTTGTTAATCCACTCGGTCGGCCCGAGACCGAGTGGATCGAACAGCGCGGTGCGCGCATAATCCGGCAATGGCTGGCCCGTGCCCTTGGCAATGATGCGCGCGACCAGAGCGGTGGCGCCTCCTGAATAGAGCCACCGTTTTCCGGGCGGGCCAATAACCGGTCGCTCAAGAATGAATCGATAGCGATCCCTTGCCATCTCCATGCCGATCTCGTCATTTTTCGGATCGCTGTAAGGGACCATAACCTCATCCCACTGAAGGCCGAGCGTCATGGTGAGTGCGTCCGCAATTGTTCGCTCCTTGCGCCTCGGATCGGCTTCCACCAAATCTTTGTATTCGGAAAACTGATCGTAGAGCGATGTGTCCGGTGGCGGCACCTTCCCCTCGGCCAGCGCAACGCCGTAAAGGAGCCCAACGACGCTTTTGGTCACCGAATAGAGATTGTGCAAGGTGTCGGGAGCGAGCTGCGTCCGGCCAAGTAACTTGCCCCACGAATTTTGTTCGCCTTCGAAATAGCGCTCAAGCACGATGCGACCGCCGCGCGCAACGACCACGCCGTGCAGATTCCAGACGCGCTTGCTTGCAACGAGCCTGTCAAACCGCGCTTCGAGATCGGCAAAGTCGGCTTCGTTCGGCGCAACGGTTTGCCAGTCGAAAGCTGTTGTCGCAGCAGCTTCAGCGAGGCCGCTTATGAGCGTCACTGCGCTGCCGACCAAGGTGATGAATTCGCGCCGTCTCATCGCGCCACCCCAAGGGCTTGGGTCGGGAGCATCGTACCGCCTCAACGTACGGCCTTGAAAAGACATGGCCAATGTCCGCTTTGGGAAGGGACATTTGTACTGCACTAGGCGATGTCCGCTTCGTGCAATAACGGACATGCTCATGCGGCGCGTCCAACCCGCGTATCGATTTCACTGCGTAATATCCCGAAATCAATGGGCTTGGTCAGAAGCGCCTCAGCGCCATTCTCCAATGCTTTGCGCTTGGTCTCCGCATCGCCGTAGGCGGTGATCATGATCACCGGGACGTCCGGTCGGATTGCCTTGGCCTTGGGCAGCATTTCAAGACCGGACATCCCCGGCATATTGATGTCGGACAGAATCAGGATAATTGACGCGCCCGCCGCGTCAGCGATGCGCTGAAGCGCAGCCGCAGCAGATTGGGCAAATTCCATCGTGAAACGGCCGGCGCGGATATCGTGCCGAAATTGCTGACGAAACAGCATCTCAACGTCCGGCTCGTCATCAACGACGAGAATGAGGAGGCTCACGGGCGGTCTCCTGATGTGGCAATGGTTGCAGCTGTGCGCGGCAGAATGATCTTAAATTCAGTGAACTCGCCAGCCTGTGTATCGACCTCAATAGACCCACCATGTTGCTTCACGATGACATCATGGCTGATGGACAGGCCAAGGCCGGTGCCTTCTCCAGCCGGTTTGGTTGTGAAGAAGGGGTTGAATATCTTTTCCTTCACCTCGGGCGGGATGCCTGTGCCGTTATCCCGGACCCTGATTTCCACACGGTCTCCCAAACTTCGGGTCGAGGCCACGAGGGTTGGCTCGTAGCCGTCGCCGGCCTCGGCTTTACGCTTGGTCGCTGCATAAAAGCCGTTTGAGATCAGGTTTAAAAGGACCCGCGTGATATCCTGTGGAAACACATCGGCCTGGCCTGCGGCCGGATCAAATGATCGTTCTAGCGTGATGTTGAAGCCCTGCTTTTCGGCCCGCGCCCCATGATAGGCGAGGTTGAGGCCTTCCTCGACGAGGGCGTTGATATCAACCACCCGTTGCTCACCCGAGCCTTCACGCGAATGCAGCAGCATGTTTCTAACAATGGCGTCTGCCCGGTTGCCGTGCTGCACGATCTTGTCGAGATTGCCGCGTAATGTGTCCATCAGTTCGGTAATCTCGGCTCGTCTTTTCTCATTAAGGCTCACGTCTGCCAGGGATTCTTTCAGCTCTGTGATCAGCTCGGCAGAAATCCCCGAGAAATTGTTGACGAAATTGAGCGGGTTCTTGATCTCGTGCGCAATGCCGGCGGTGAGTTGGCCGAGCGAGGCGAGCTTCTGTGTCTGCACCAGGCGGTCCTGCGTGGTGCGCAGGTTTTCGAGGGAAGCGCCTAGTTCGCGCGTCCGCGCTTCCACGCTCTCGAACAAACGGACATTCTCCATGGCAATCGCCGCCTGGTCGGCGAACATCGTGAGGAGCTCGATCTGTTTATCGGTGAACGATCGCGGCTCGTTTCGGGCCAGTGAGAATACGCCCATAGACCTCCCTTCGCGCAGGAGCGGAACGCCCAATACGGCCCTGTATCCCGCGACCTGCTGCAAATCCCACGCGCGGTATTCCTTGTCCTCAAGGACATCCGGGATGTGTACGATCTTGCTTTCGACGATGGCGCGCCCAACGCCCGTCCCGCGATCGGGCACCAGAGGCTGGCTCGTTCTTAACTTCACGAACTCTGGCGAGTAGCCGTGGCTGGCGGCCCAGATATATTTTTCGCCGTCGCGCCGGTACAGAAAGGATTGATCGGCCTCGCACAGGCTTGCCGCCGACTTGACGAGCGTGTCGAGCACCGTCTGCAGGTCGAAAGTCGAGCGGCTGATGACCTTTAGAACCTCGGCCGTGGCGGTCTGCTGTTGCAGGGATTCGCGCAGCTCGCTCAGCAGGCGGGCATTCTCCATCGCGATGACGGTCTGGTCCGCGAAGGTGGTGACCAGCTCGATTTGCTTGTCATTGAACGGCCTCACGTCGTCGCGGGTGAGGGCGAAAACGCCGATCACCATCCCCTCCCGCAAGAGCGGAACGCCGAGATTGGTTCTGAACCCGAACGCCTTCAGATAGCCAGTCGCCTGATATTCGGGATCGGCCAGGACGTCCGGGATGTGAATTGCTCTTCCTTCAAGTGCGACCCGCCCGGTCACGCTGCCGCGATCCGGCCGGATCGGATGCTCGTGTCCGTATTGCTGAGCTTCCTGCGAAAAGCCATAAGTGGCACGGAACCGGTAGACGTCGCCGTCCCGCAAAAAGATGACGCCTTTGTCGGCGTCGCAAACTCGCGCGGCCAATTCAGTCAGTGTGGCGAGCACTATCTGCAAGTCGAACGTCGACCGACTGATCACTTTAAGAACGTCGGCGGTCGCGGTCTGCTGCTGCAAAGATTCGCGCAGCTCGTTGAGCAGCCGCGTATTCTCGATGGCGATGACGGCTTGCGCGGCGAACGTCCGCAAGAGCGAAAGCTGCTTATCCGAAAGCGGTCCGGGCGTACGGCGCACGACGCTGAGCAGGCCAATCGCCTCATTGCGGCGCATCATGGGCGTGATCGTGATCGCCCGGTACCCGCTGGTCAGGAAGTTCCGGCCCCCGGCGGCCAATTCGGCCGGGGCATTCCTCACGTCAGGGATGTCCACGATCCTGCAATCGAGCATGGCTGCACCATGCATGTACTCCCGCGAGAGGGGGGTACGGGAAATTGTGCGTCGCCACGCTTCGGCGCGCACGGGATCACGCTCAGCGATGGCCGCGGCATTAATCATGTCGCCGTACCTAAGTGCGAGGCTGATGAGAGCGTCCGGGAAAAGCTTCAGGCCACGCTGCACTATGGCGTCGAATACCGGCTGGGTATCGGTGGGTGAGTTACTGATGATGTTCAGAATATCGGCAGTCGCGGCCTGCTGCTCGCTCAACTCACGGTTAAGGCGCGCGACATTTTTTTCCTCGCGGGCAGGTGAGAAATCGTGCCGGCGCAGGGCCTTTGACGCGTTGCGTCGCTTAAGCGTCAACGACTTGCGGCGCCGCTTTTTAGCTGTTTTGTCGCGCTGTCTCATGGGGCTCAGGACGAGGCATCGTAGCGGTTCAAACATGCACCGGGAAAGGCCCCTACCCATGTCCGCTTTGGGCCATAAGCGGACATTTGCACTGCACTAGGCGATGTCCGCTAAGTGCCATTAGAGGGCATTTCGCTCGGTAACCCCAAGTGCGCATTGCCTCTGAAATCAGACATTCGGCGCTGCAAGAAGCATGTCCGTTAAGGGCAAATGGCGACTTTATCTTATCTGGTCAGGCGGTTTTCCTTGGAGGACAGCGCTCTCTTATTGCCTTTCATTATGCGCCGCTCCTCTTCGCATGCGCTCATCTGGTTGGCTGCGACGCAGTTGTCATAGTCCGCAACGGAGCGTTCGTAGTCGCGGCGCGCGTCTTGGCTCGGCCTATCCGTTGCGCATGCCGAGAGCACGCCTGCGGCCGCTACAATCGTGGCCTTAACTGCAAAACGAATTTTCATCCCGTAGCCCTTGGACCCGCAAAGACCTTCATTGTTGCGTCAACCGATCAAATCGTGACCTAGCGGCGTTAGGCGAGTTCCGCGGTTGGGGCTACATCGATGAGGGTCTGCAACTGTCGCGTGCGCACTATGTATGTCCCCATACTGCGCGAAGACGGCGGTAACATGTTGCGGGCCTGTTGCAGAGATTCGTGTATAAACTTTCGCGGTAGGGGGCCGATTTGCGAAAAATCCGATCCTTGCAATTTGCCTGTCTTGTCGTCGCATTCTCAATTGCCGCGGCTTATCAGATCATTTCTGGAAAGACGATGAGCGCCGCTTCACCCGAAGGTGCGGCCGAGGTGGAAGTAGATTCAGCACTGTCGAGCGACTTCGTGACCTCCGCATTGCCTGTCCCGCAGGGGCCATTGCTCTTACCCAAAGAGGAAACGAGCTCCAGCCCTTTGGAAAAAGAGCAAGCTAGGCTGGATGCGGCCTTCGATGCGCTGGAACAACAAACCAGAACGGAGGAACTCAGTTCAGGATCATTCCGCTGATGCGGCGCCTCCCAAACGGAACTTCTTACTACTCGCGTATTACGTTTTTTCTGAAATTCCACCTGACGAGAAGCCAGCCGATACTGTTTTAGAGACGATGAAAGGCCTTCCAATTGGAACACCTGTTGAGGAGATCAGACGCGCCTCTGATGTTTTCGGTCTGGATTTCAACTTTATGAAAGCCGTGGCTAAAATCGAATCCGGCTTCAATCCGAAGCAACGTACTGGATCTTATATTGGGCTATTCCAGCTCAGTAATTATGAATTCAAACAGTACGGCTCAGGAAACATTACCGATCCGCGCGACAATGCCATTGCCGGCGCTTACAAATTTGCCACGGAAGCCTTACTCTTTGAGTTCAGGACCGGCAAAAAGCCGACTTTCAGTGATCTGTATTTGATTCATCAACAAGGATGGCAGGGGGCCGCAGAACACGTTAGCCATCCGAAGCGCATCGCCTGGAGATCAATGTGTGCCACCGATGAAGGTAAAGAAAAAGGTGAACGATGGTGCAAACGAGCGATCTGGGGCAATACACTTCCCGCTATCAAACATATTTGGAAATCAGTTGATAAGCTAACCTCCGGTGCGTTTGTGGGCATGTGGCAACAACGCGTTGCCGACCTGTATTCGCGCTATTCAGTAGCGATTACGAAGAATTGAGACTGGCTACGGCTGATGTCGCTTTGGGTGAAGCAGACAGGTTGGCGATGTCCGCTTGATGCCAATCTCAGCGGCGAGCCCCCCTTTGTTCGTACGCTCGCTGCCGTATATGAGAGGATTGCTCACCGTGCGATAGTCCCCAGGAACGAATGGCGGCGTATGGTGTTGGCTGTTGGTTATCCAGACATCGCGATTTGACACGCGATCGACGCAAACGCGGACACGCATTCCAACCGGGCATGACATGATAAATCGATTTACGACGGCGCAATCTACCGTGACTACGCGGGGCTGGGGGCCTGCCGCCATTGTGACGTTCGCGGGGATGGTCGCACTGACGGCGCTGACCACCGACGTGGCGGCTAAGGAACCGCGCCCCGCGCCGCCCAAAGAGGCGACGGCGCCGCGCGAGGCCGGCGAGCCGATCATGGCGATCGTGTCGATCAAGACCCAGCAAGTCACTTTCTACGACGCCGAAGGATGGATCCTTCGCGCGCCGGTATCGACCGGCGTCAAGGAACGCGAGACGCCAGCCGGCGTCTTTGCCGTCATCGAGAAGGACAAGGACCACCACTCGACTATGTACGACGATGCCTGGATGCCGAACATGCAGCGAATCACCTGGAACGGCCTCGCGCTGCACGGCGGGCCGTTGCCCGGATATGCCGCCTCGCACGGCTGTATACGCATGCCGTTCGGTTTTGCGGAGAAGCTGTTTAACAAGACGCGGATCGGGATGCGGGTGATCATCGCGCCGAACGACGCGGATCCGGTCGAGTTTACCCACCCGGCGCTATTCACGCCGAACGCGGAAGCCATCGCGTCCGCTTCGGCGAATGCCGAGCCGCTCGCTCGCGAGGCCGCGGAGGCCGCCAGGGCGGCCGTCGAGACGAAGAAAGCCGCCGCGACAGCGGCGCGCGAGACGGCATCGCTCACATCGTCGCTGCGCAAGTTGGAATTTCTCAAGAGGAGCGCTGACGCCGAGTTCGCGTCCGCCGAAAAGGCGCTCGCCGCTGCAAAGACGGACCAGGCCAAGGTGCGGGCCGAGGACCGGAAGCAGAAGGCCGCGGCCAAGGCCACGGAAGCGGTGACGCGGCTCGACACCGCCAAGGCCGACGCGAAATCGAAGCTCGACGCCGCTGCCGCCGCAAAGGACGCCGCCAAGGCGGCCGAGACCAAGAAGGCCGCCGCCGCCAAGGCAGCGAGCGAGGCGAAGCTCGCGCTCGAACCGGTGTCGATCTATATCAGCCGCGCGACGCAGAAGCTTTACGTGCGACGCAACACGCATAAGCCGGCGCCGGACGGGGGCGGCGAGGTGTTTGATGCGACCATTGAGGTTCCGGTCACGATCCGCAATCCCGAGAAACGGATCGGCACGCATGTGTTCACCGCGATGGCGCGCAAGGACGCCGGCCTGCACTGGACCGCAGTCACGATCGACGACGCGGACGACGCCAAGGATGCGCTCGACCGCATCACCATCCCGCAGGATGTGCTCAATCGCATCGGGCCGACCGCATCGCCGCGATCCTCGATCGTGGTCTCGGACGAGCCGCTGAGTGCCGAGACCAACTATCGCACCGAGTTTGTCGCGGTGCTGAGCAATCAGCCCCAGGGTGGCTTCATAACGCGCGAGCCTTCGACCGATACCCTCGTTGCGGGCGACGACGGTCGGTACGACCGCGGCTTCGGATTCTTTTTTCAGCGCAATTGGGGTCCCCAAACTGGATATCCCCGTTGGCCGGGCGGCCGCTATCGTTGAATGCAAAGGGCGGCAGTAAGACGCGGCAAACCGCGCGTAGGCCGCAAGGTTACTCTTGGCCATTCGCGCCCGATCCCACGTGGTGCTGGGGTCACTTAATGTCCGTTGGCTCCCAAAAGGAGGCATGCCACGGGTCGCAGCGAATGCACGATAGAGCAGTCATGGTGGGCGGTGACGGACTCGAACCGCCGACATCCTGCGTGTAAAGCAGGCGCTCTACCAGCTGAGCTAACCGCCCGTAATACACGCCAATATCGCGTGGTGCCGGTCCAACGCAAGCACGCAAGTATCGCCAAGACGAAACGGCAGGCGAGGAGCCCTTGCTCCGCGCCTGCCGTTGTTCCCCGGAGGGTCAGGCAGAAAAGTCGTTAGACCAATTCCTTCAATTCCTTCGAGGCGCGGAAAGCGACTTTCTTGCTGGCCTTAATCTGGATTTGCTCGCCAGTCGCAGGATTGCGGCCAATGCGCGCGGCGCGCTTGCGTACTTGAAGAATTCCGAGACCGCCAATGCGAATGCGCTCGCCTTTTTTCAAATGCTTGACGATGTCACCAATAAAGTCGCCGAGCACGGTCTCCGCCTGCTTCTTCGACATCTCGTGCGTTTCCGCTAGCGCGGCTGCAAGATGCTTAAGCGTGACGGTCGGTGGTGTCGGAGCTTTTCCAGGAACCATTGCCATCAGTGGGACCCTCCTCTTGAATCCGCCGGTTTGGCGAAGCGCCAAACACCATGCCCGAATAGACGATTCGGGGGGCGTCTGACCATCAATTCTTCTCGGTAAATAAGGCTTTTTCGCAATTTTGGTGACCGAGATCGTTTACCTTGACTTGCTATTTGGCCGTCTATAACTGGGACAAACGCCCGCGGGGGCGTAGCTCAGTTGGTTAGAGCGCTGCCCTGTCACGGCAGAGGCCGCGGGTTCAAGTCCCGTCGCTCCCGCCATTTTATCAATGACTTAGCTGTGATTTTGGATGGCTCCGCCGGTGCCTCTCGCGGCCGGCGAGGAGGCCCGCGAGGCGCGCCATGACAACCGTTCGGGCGATGTTCTTCGACGTGTTCGGAACGCTGGTCGATTGGCGGACAGGGGTCGCACGCGAGGCTGCGCGGGTCCTTCAGCCTCTTGGGTATAACCTCGACTGGACCGCCTTCGCGGACGCCTGGAGAGCTGAATATCAGCCCGGGATGGAGGAGGTCCGGTCAGGGCGCATTGCGTTTTGCAAACTCGACGTCCTTCACCGACGCAACCTTGAGCGGTTCATGCCGCGCCTTGGCGTAAGCAATCTGTCGGACGATGCGTTGCACGAACTGACGCTTGCCTGGCATCGGCTCGACGCGTGGCCGGATGTCCCGGCGGCCCTCAAACGACTCAAGAAGACATATCTGCTCGCGCCGGTGTCGAACGGAAATATTTCACTGATGGTGGATCTCGCGCGTCGCAATGATTTTCCGTGGGATGCGATTCTGGGCGCGGAAGTTGCGGGCGACTACAAACCGAAGCCGCGCGTCTATCTTGCGGCATGCGAAGCGTTCGGGCTGGAGCCAGCGCAATGCATGATGGTGGCGGCGCACAGCAATGATCTTGCTGCCGCCGCTGCATGCGGGTTGGCGACCGGTCATACTGCACGACCGGACGAGTATGGCCCGGGCACCGGTGAAGCGAAGCCCACAGTACCTGTTGATCTGGCAGGAAGGGATCTGCGCGATCTGGCGGACAGGCTCGGCGCGTAGGGCTTCAGCCCCGATACACCGGCGCCGGCTGCGAAAAGAAACTCGCCAGGATGTGGTACACGAGCATGTAGTTCTTCTGCTGAAAGCTGGCGTGCGAGATGCCGGCCATCACCGAGAACTGCTTGTCGGGATTTGGTAGTTTTGCGTAAAACTTCAACAAATCATCCAGCGATGCAATGCCGTCGTATTGGCCTCGCATGATAAGCGTCGGCACCCTGATTTTTTCCGGATCAACGACGGGAAGTCTGGAGCACATATCGACATAGGTGCCGGTCGGAACCGAACTGTCGAGCGCGGTCACCGCATCCGCAAATGCCTCGATGACGTTACGATCGGCAGTGTCGGGATGGTCGCGGTCGAAAACCGAATGGATGAAGGCCTTGTCGATCGGCCGGCGGTTCGTTGACGTGAATTCCGCAAGCTCTTGCTGCTGTTCATCGCGCGCGGGCTGCATCTGTGCGACGATCCGTCGGTCATCGGCCAGCGGTTCCAGATCATCGAATATCGGCCCGGTCTGGTGATCCGTGAGCACCTTCCCCCGAGCTTGCGCATCGGCCGGAGATCGGGGCGCGGCTGTCGCAGGTGCTGCTGGAGACGATCGCCGCGATCCATGCGGTGGATACCAAGGCGGTCGGGCTGGACGATCTCGGCCGGCCGGAGGGTTCCTGGCGCGCGGCGTCTCCGGCTGGCGCAAGCGGGGGCTGGCGGCGAAGGAGGACGGGACGGAGACCTTGCACAACGATGTCGGCAACTGGCTGGAGCAGCAATATCGTGCCGGACGGCCCGCCGGGACTGCTGCACAACGATTTCAAGCTGAACAACATGATCCTGAACCCGGATGACTCTGTCGCCGGTCGCGGTGGTCGACTGGGACCAGGGCACGCGGGGCGATCCGCTGTTCGATTTCGCCACGCTGCTGTCCTACTGGATCCATGCCGACGATCCATGGGCGATGCACGACATGGAGCAGATGCCCGCGGTCGAGGCCGTGCCTGTGCTCGCGCAGGAGGCGGTCGCGGCTTATGCGCGGCTGTCGGGCCGCGACATGTCCAATTCCTGTTCCACCGCGTGCTCGCGATGTACAAACTTGTCGGTGATCTTCCTGCAGCTTGGCATGCGTTACCGCAGCGGGCGCGACGCAGGAGCCGCGGTACGCGCCGCTGGCCGGGATCGGCACCGGCATTCTGGAATTCACCCACGAAATCGCCCAAGGACGCGCATTCTGATGGATGTCTTTTCCCTTTCTCCTGAACTGCAGGAGTTGCAGCAGCGCACCCGCGCTTTCATCCGCGACAAGATCATCCCGCTGGAGGGCGACAGGCGGCAGACGCATCACGGTCCGACGGAGGAATTTCGCCGCGAACTGGTGGCGCTGGCCGCGGCCGAGGGGTTGGTGGCGCCGCATGTCGGTATCGAATACGGCGGGCTCGGGCTGTCCCACGTCGGCAAGGCGATGGTTTTCGAGGAGGCAGGTTATTCGCTGCTCGGCCCGGTCGCGATGCACATCTTCGCCCCGGACGAGGGCAACATGCATCTGCTGGAGGCCGTCGCTCCAGGAACAGAAGGAGCGGTGGCTGCGGCCGCTGGCGTCCGGCGAGACCCGGTCGTGCTTCTGCATGACGGAGCCCGCCCCCGGTGCCGGCTCGGACCCGGCGGCGATGAAGACCACGGCGGTGAAGGACGGCAACCACTATGTCATCAACGGCGATAAATGGTTCATCACCGGGGCCGAGGGCGCGGCGTTCGCCATCATCATGGCGAAGGACGAGGACGGCCACGCAACGATGTTCCTGGCCGACATGGACACAGCCCGGCATCGAGATCGTGCGCGCAGATGGACAGTCTGGACAGCGCCTTCGCCGGCGGCCACGCGGTGATCCGGTTCAACAACCTGCGCGTTCCGGCCAGCGACATCCTGGGCGAGCCGGGAAAAGGCTTCCGCTACGCGCAGGTGCGCCTGGCGCCGGCCCGGCTGACCCACTGCATGCGCTGGCTGGGCGCCGCGCGGCGGGCGCACCAGATCGCGACGGACTACGCGCTGCAGCGGGAGGTGTTCGGCCAAAGCTGATCGGGCACGAAGGCGTCGGCTTCATGCTCGCCGACAACGAAATGGATATCCGCATGAGCCGGCTGTCGATCATGCACACGGCCTGGCTGCTGGACCAGGGCGAGCGGGGCGACGCACGAAATCCTCGATGTCGAAGGTGTTCGTGTCGGAGGCGGTCTGGCGCGTGGTCGATCGTTGCGTGCAAGTGCTGGGCGGGCAGGGGGTCACCGGCGAGACGCTGGTCGCGCGCATTTTCAACGAGGTGCGCGGGGTTCCGCATTTACGATGGTCCGTCGGAGGTGCATCGCTGGAGCCTGGCGCAGCGCATCGCCCGGAACGGAGCGAACTGGTGAGGGCAGTTACGGCGCAGCGGTGACGATGGTCGACTGCCACTTTCCTTCTATGAATCGGTCTCGCCATCGCCCGGCCACGGCGGCATTGTGATCGCGACGGCGGCCAGAGGCTCGTTTCCATGCGAGCGGAATTGAAAACCGACCCCGACCGGGATCGTCAGACACAGGCCGGGGACTAGAGCGATGACCTCCTGTTGGTCGCCAGCGGATCGCCACATCTCGCCATGACCAGAGAGAAGATGTACTAGATTTCCTCGACCGACCGATGGCGAACTGCATGGAAGACTTGCCCCGATGGGAGCCGAAAATGTGCCATGCTGCCGCGCGAGAGTGCGAGCAGAACCCGTACTTCGGACCCGTCCCGTCCGAGCACGTCGACGTCCGCGGGCAACATCATAACCGAGCCTGTGTGCATGTTGTGAACTCTGTGGTGGGCCGATAAGCTTACGGATGACAAGCGACCGGGTTTCCAGGCGAGCCCGACTTGACATCAAGGCGACCGGGTCGAATGTAACGTTTACACCGGGGTGCCCTCAGGTCGAGGGCTGAGATCATACCCGTGAACCTGATCTGGATCATGCCAGCGAAGGGAGGTGTCATGCGAATCGTCATTATCGGCGCCGGCGTGCTCGGTGCCAGCACAGCGTTCCACCTTGCCGGGATGGATGCGCAGGTCACCATCATTGACGTGAACCCTGGTGGTTGGCGCTGCAACTGGGCGGCTACTCGAACGCGGTTGTCGAGCTGTTCGCCGGCCAGGGCTCGAAGATCGAGTACGTCTCGCTGCAGAACCTCTCGCGGCGAAACCTGGCACTTCGGGGCGCCACCCCACACTTGGCTCGAGCGCGACAGCGAGCTCGACTGGGTGATCGGCGGCTTCGGCTCGAAGAGCGGCAAGGTCTGGATCGAGAACGACCTGGCGGGCGAGGGGGCAACCTCACGCGTGACAGGCGCCGTACTTCGCCGACGGCACGCAAGCATCTCGACTACGACACGTTTCTTCGAGGAGCACATCGCGCCGAACACCGAGAGCGACTTTGCCTTCAAGGGGGCGCTCTTGCGAAGAGGGCGAGCTCGAGGTGCGTGGCGCGGAATGATCCGCGTCGAGCCGGGCGCCCAGAAGACGAACGCCTACCAGGAGAACCGCAACCTCCTTCTCTCCGAGCTGGCGCACGCCGACTCGATCCCGGCCTCGAGATCATGGCGAACGACGTTCGCTGACCCACGGCGCGACGTCGGGCGGATCGACCGCGAGAACCTCTTCTACCTGATGGCCCGCGGCCTCTCGCGCGCCGAGGCCGAGCGTCTGATCGTGCGCGGCTTCTTCCAGGATGTGCTCGACCGAATCGAGCTTCGAGCCGTCGCGCGAAGCCCTCGGCGCCGCGCTCGAAGCCCGCATCCCGCAGGCGTAAGCACGCTCGCGCAGGTGAGTGCGGTACCGCCGTGGCTTACGCGTCGAGCCGTTGGCGTCAGGCGGATCCGGCTAGCTCTCCCGGGAATCGGGGTTTAGCCGCAGCGTCAGTGAGCGATAACCGTCGACCAGCGTGTAGCCATTCTCCGCGTAGAGACGCAGTGCGGGCTCATTGTCGTTCTCAGTCTGTAAGACCAGTCGCAAGGCGCCTGCCGCAATCGCAGCCGTGCGCAGCGGAGTCGAGGAGCGTACGACCGACGCCAAGGCGGCGGTGGTGCGGCAAGACGAACAAGTCTCTGATCTGCCAGAAGTGGCCGAGGCGCAGCGATGCCGGAACTTCCATCGTGATCGCAAAGCCCAGGGAGTGCCGCTTGGTCGACCGCAACGAATGCTCTGAAGCGGCTGCTCTTGAGGGTTCGTTCAGCCAGCAGCCGATCGTGCGGCATCAGGAGCCTCGCCATAGTGCGCGCGATACTGCTCGAAGATCTCGGTCAGCTCTTCGATCTCTCTTCGTGTCGGTGCAGTCAGAGTTCGGACAGAGAGCGGGCCGCCGTATGCCGGAGGTTCGATGGCAGAGTCTCGCGTCACGCCGTATTCGATCGCCAACCTGTTATGGAGACCTCCCCCACCGGCATAGGGGGACACTAACCGAGCACTCAGGGTGCACTTCGGAACGCTGGCGCATCCGACCGCCCTGCGCCCTGCCCCTCAGGAACCATTGGATCGCCGACAAGAGGGCGGCTGAAGGCCGGGCGCGTGGTCCGCACACCCCTTACTGAGTTGCCGTATGGTTGACCTCGACCCCAAAGAGAGGACGTTCGTGGCCCTGCTCACCCGCTTTGCCCCTCCGTCGCTAACGGCAGAGCAGTACGACGAAGTGGTACGTCGATTGCAGGAGGAGGGCCTTTCCCCGGCCGAGGGACTCGACTACGAAATTGCGTTCGGCTCTGGGGACCAACTCAAGGTGAGCCTGGTCTGGGACTCCCAGGAGAGATTCGAGGCCTTCGCTGCGCGTCTGATGCCAATCCTCGAAGAGTTCGGGGTCGATCCGGGCGAGCCCGAGGTGTTCGAAGTACACAACATCATCAAGCGCTAGACGGAGGCTCGCCAGACCCGCGCAACTCTTCGGGTGACATTTGCGGACGCTGGGGCAGGCGAGTCTGGTGACGCCATGCCGCCGGCGACTTCATCTCGGCGCGTCGGCATCCCACCCGGTCAACTCCTCGGGGAAGACGGTCATCCAGTAGTGCGGCAACGCATCGCGCAGCGTCACCCACTGCACCGCCGTTGGGTCGTCGGGGCTCGCAACCGCGACTAGGACTTCCGCCCCGTGCACCGCTAGCCGCTCCCTGCAAACGCCGCATGGGCTGAGCACCAGGAACCGTCCGTCCGGCACGCGGTGCAGGCACACCGACGCGATGACCGGTTGGCCGAGTCGGAACGCACCGCAGTACGGTTCGATCTCGTGGCAGACCTGAACGCTCGGATTGACGGCGTCCGGACTGGTCCCGGTCAGGACCGTACCGTCCCCGAGCAACATTGCCGCCGCACCGCAATGGCCGCCGGGAGGGAATCGGCCCTCGATCAACGACCGGCAGGCCTCGACGGTCGGTTTGAGTAGCGCATCATCCATGCGCTCCACGCTATCCGGACCGTCCGCCGTCAGATCACCATCGCGTTGGGCGACCGAGCACGTATCAGCGGCGGATTGAATTGGCAAGAAGCGGGCGCCACCGCGTTCGTGCTTGGCCTCGCTGAGACGAAGATCTCAACCAGTCTCAGGTAGGCATTCGCGCTCACTCGCGCAGCCCGGCGGCCTTTCACCCGGCCCGCCATCGACCGTGCGCTGGAGGGCAGAATTGTCCCGTCATCGACGAAGGAGTCTGGTGGAGGCTCGGATCGACGTGATCACTTTGGCTGTTGGCGACCTCAATCGGGCCCTTCGGTTCTATCGCGAGGGTCTTGGGCTCGCTACGTCTGGCGTCACCGGCACCGATTACGAGGGTGATGAGATCACGCCTGCCGGCGACGTCGTGATGTTCCACATGGCTGGTGGATTGGTGCTGGCCCTCTACCCTCGATCGGAGTTGGCGAAGGATGCGAATATTCCGTTCGGGCCGCCGAGGCCCGGGGAGTTCAGCATCGGTCACATCGTTCCTCAGAGAGCTGATGTCGATGCGTTGCTTCAGCAGGCCGTCGCAGCTGGAGCAACGCTGACCGAGGAGCCTCACGATCGGGCTTGGAAGATCTACTCAGGCTACTTCCGCGACCCGGATGGCCACCTGTGGGAGATCATCTGGAACGCCCGAAGCGGCAGCGACAACTAGCTTCCGCTTGATTGGCGAAGCGGGCGAACGGTCGTACCCTGGTCCGCTTGAGCGTCGTGCCGTAGCTCGGGGAACATTTGTGAACACTGCCGCAGGCGACTCTCCTTCGCCCAAGCAGGGCGCAGGAGCCCAATCTCCCTATTCGTGTTGTTCGGCTGCCTTCTGATGTGCCGAGCCGGAGAAGCGACTGGGCAGCCTCGGCGTCCCGGCGCTCGACGTAGATGTCGCAGGGCGAAGACGGGGTCGTCACCGAGCTGGCGGCAGGATACGGAGCACTCCCGACTTTGTAGAACGCTTCGATCCCGCTCTGCTGAAGCTCCGTAACGACCATCTCGGCGAACGGCACGTTTGGCACGCTTCCGACGTTTACCGACTCGGCGGGGCTGTCGGCTGCCAGTTCTGGGTTCGGGCGGTGAAACCCGAGGTAGAAGAGCACCGCCATGCCGGCCGCCATGACCGCAATCCAGGCAAAGAAGCCCCAGCCGAGCCACGCGAGGGCGGATGCCGTGGCAATCACCGCCAGGGTGATGAACAGTCGCCGCGAATCGCTCACCGGCTCATCGTGAACGCCTCGGCGCGTGTAGGCAACGGCGCTCGCGCGGACAGGCGCTAGACGGGCGCAGTAGGGTCAGCGTGTGAACGAGCCGACCACGGCTCCGGCCCGTCCGCGCTTGCGACGTTCGCGGATGCTCCTCTGGGTCTTGTTGCTGGGGCCGCTCGGCATTCTCGCCTACCTACTTCCGCTGGGCGCGGTTCACGTTCCTGATCATCGCGGGCGCGATCTGCATCTACGCCGGTGGACGCGTAGGGATCATCGTCGGCCTGGCGTTCTTCGCACTTCCGGCTGTAGCACTCGCCAGACGCTTGCTGTGCGCGTCCGGCAGCAGATCTACCCGGCGCTAGAGTCGCTACGTGCCGGCGCGGACGCATCGCCCGGGTAGCGCCTGTCTACAGACCGAACGGCTTCTTCTACGTCAGGCGCTCCTGGACTCGGCGCGCCAGAACGAGGTAGGCCTGGTAGCGGTGGTGCCTCGGGTGTTCGGGGCTCGCGATCTTGGCGAGTCGCGGCCGGGTAGTCGCCTCGCCGATCACCTCGCCGTTCCTGAACTGGTCGCGCGTCAGGTCGACTTCGAGGCCGCCCGGAAGCCGGTTCCACGTGTGCCACTCCACCGGCCGGCCGTCCCGGAGGACCTGCGCGACCAGGAGTTCGCCGCCGAAGATGTCGTGGACGACTAGCGACGTAACGTCGCACTGGCCGCGCGAAGGGTTGTCGGCCGTCCAGCCGTCGTCCTCCTCCGCCGTATCCAAACTCCAACTGGCTCGAATTGCGGCTTCGATCTCGGAGAGCGTCGACATCGGCCGAGGATATGCGCCCGCGCAGGCTACGCCGCACGCGCGGTCAGTTCACTGACGGCCGAGCTCCCCGCGAGCAGGACCCCGCCGAGAAGCGCAAGCAGCAACCCGGCCAGCATCGGTAGCCCGTAGAAAGCGGCAGAAGCCCAGTGCTCGCGCAGGAACAGCGGCTCGAGCAGGATCGGGAGAAATGTCTGCACCGCGGTTGAAACAGGTACGACCGTCGTCGCCGCTCGTCGCTGGAACGCCGTCATGTTCGTCAAGGTCGCCGCGACCCCCATCCCGGCACCGACGAGCGCCCACACGACGGCATTGCCGTAGTGGCCTAGGCTGAAGTCGTCGCCGACCAACTTCGCCGCGACGTTGGTCGCGCCGAAACCACAACCAACCGCAGTGATCACCAGCAGCGCAGAGTCGAAACGCGAGCCACGGACGAAGAACGGCGCCAATCCCGCCAACGACAGCCCTGCGACCACCCCCACAACCGCGAGCCAACCTCGGTGCGTCTCGACGTGCGACGGCGCACCCCAGGCGACGAGCGCGATGCCGCCGATGATCGCGATCACCCCGACACTCTCCTTCGCCCCGACGTGCTCACCCAGAACGCGCACCCCGAGCACCAGCACCAAAAGCAAACCAACGGAGAGGGCCGGCTGGACGAGGACGAACGGGGCCTTCGCGTAGGCGACGACCTGCGGGCCGAGCCCGAGAACGCCGAGGAGCCAGCCGACAACCCAACGCGGTCGCTGCAGCAGTCGCCGAAGCAGACCCAGGCGCAAACTAAGTGCCCGGGGCGCATCCCGCGCATCGAGCGCCTGTAGGACGATCCCGACATTGAAGAGCAGCGACGCCGCGAGCGCAGCGATCAGCCCGAGCAAGAGCATCCGACATCATCACGGACCAACCGATTGGTCCGTCCCCGCGGGTTTGCCGACCGGGCCTCGTGGGAATTCTGACGAGGCGGGTCGGCACGGACGCCTAGGTTCGAGCCCTTGGCCCGCGGAGTTCCGCAGTCGGCCTGGGGGGCCGACAATCTAGAGGCCGCCCGCTGTCTCAGTCGGGCGGCCTTCCTTATCCCGGCAAGTGCGCCGCGCAGAGCCGGTTTACGCGCCGCCGGTTTACGGACATGTCTTCGCGGGAATGTCCTGACTGGACGCTTTCGATGTGAGGCGGTGATCATGATGCAAGCGGCGCAGATCGTTGGGTGTGCCGGCTTTTCGGTGATCGGGTCGTCCGGCATCGTCGGCTGGGTCGAGGAGGTTTGGCTCGACGAGGCGGATGCGCCCGCCGGTGTTGCGATCGAGTTGCTTGACGAGCGACGGGTCTTCCTCGCGGTTGCTGACATAGCCGACATCTCTGCGGATGGCTTCTCCGTGACGATGCGGCCGGACTCACGACTGCTCGCGCTCGAGTTGCCT
>CAWHPN010000020.1:0-9297 GCA_963831275.1 uncultured Alphaproteobacteria bacterium
ACCTCGCCGAATTCCTGGCCGGCGAGCGCGTCGAGGTGGTCGCGTCGATGCCCTGTTACCTGCAGGACAACGTCGAGCGGCAGCGTGGCAAGGGCGTTTTTGACGCTTCAATACGTGGCCTCCAGCGCCTCAATGCGCTCGGATACGGGCGCGAAGCAGAGCTAACCCTCAATCTGGTGTACAACCCGCAAGGCCCGTCGCTTCCGCCATCGCAACACGCGCTGGAAGCCGACTACAAGCGGGTGCTCAGCACACAATACGGCATTGTGTTCGACAAGCTTTATGTTCTCGCAAATATGCCGATACAGCGTTTTGGCTCGGCGCTTGTGACCAGCGGTGATTTCGAAAGCTATCTCCGGCTCCTGCAGAATGCCCATCTCGATGCGAACCTCGACGGCGTCATGTGCCGTAACCTGATTTCGATCGATTGGCGTGGCTACGTCTATGACTGCGATTTCAATCAGATGCTCGACCTGCCCATGACACGTGGAAGGCGTGGACGCGTGCATTTGACCGATTTGCTGGACGACACGCTCGAACAAAACCCGATCCGCGTTGCCGGCCATTGCTACGGTTGCACCGCAGGCCAAGGCTCAAGCTGCGGCGGCGCGTTGAAAGAAGTGGCCGCATGAACACTACCAGATTGTCCATCATCATACCGGTGCTCGATGAGGCCGATGGCATCGAAGCTTTGCTCATCGCGCTTTCGCCGTATCGCAGCCGTGGCATTGAGTTGATCGTTGTGGATGGCGGAAGCCAGGACGGAACACCTGCCCGGGCACGCGCGCTCGCCGATCATGTCTATGCCGCACCGCGCGGGCGCGCAGTACAGATGAATGCAGGCCGCGCCGTTGCATGCGGCAGCGTCCTGTTGTTCCTGCATGCGGATACACGCCTGCCCGACAAAGCCGACACGCTGATACTGGACGGGCTCGCGCGGTCCGGGCGCGCTTGGGGACGTTTCGACATACGATTTGACCGGCGCGGATTGCCGAGCCTTATCGCCGGCATGATGAACTTGCGCTCGCGCCTGACCGGAATTGCCACCGGCGACCAGGCCCTGTTCGTAACCCGCGCCGCGTTCGATTCTGTCGGCGGTTTCCCTTCGATCGCATTGATGGAAGACGTTGCCCTATCCGCGAAGCTCAAACGCATCAGCCGTCCCCTCTGCATTCGCGCGCGTGCGATTACATCCAGCCGCCGCTGGCGAAAGCACGGGACTTTCCGGACAATTTTTTTGATGTGGGGGTTGCGGCTCGCATACTTCTTCGGTGCTGACCCGGCGCAGCTCGCGCGGCATTACGGCTATGCCCGCGCCGAGCAATAGTCGCGTTTCCGTCGCGATCCTCACCAAGGCGCCCGTTCCGGGGCTGGTCAAAACCCGTCTTATTCCGGCAATCGGAGCACACGCAGCCGCCGTCCTGCAGGAGCGGCTGACCGAACGCGCGGTCATGACTGCACTGGCTGCGGACGTCGGCCCGGTGACACTGTGGTGTGCGCCGGACGCCACTCATCCCACATTTCTCGATTTGGTGGCCAAGCTGCGCATTACGCTTCGGCCGCAACCCGCGGGCGATCTCGGCGTTCGCATGCTTTCCGCTTGCAGCGCCGAAGTAGGTTCGGTGCTGATTATCGGATCCGATTGTCCGGCCCTCGCTGACACGCACTTGCGCGCAGCAGCCGCCGCGCTTCGCAACGGCAGCGATGTTGTTCTTATTCCCGCCCATGACGGCGGCTATGTCCTCGTCGGCACACGTTCGGTGCAGCCCGCGCTATTTGCAGGAATCAGTTGGGGTACAGAAAGCGTCTTCACTGAAACCCGCGCCCGCATCATGGAGCATCGCCTGGTTTTGACGGAGCAGCTTCCCCTTTGGGACGTGGACACCGAAACCGATCTTCGGCGCCTCGAACGCGAATACCCCGAGCTCAAGTTGTGATGGTCACTGCAAGCGGATGAGGACCAGACCGCAGACGATCAGACATGCGGCGCCGATGCGCGCGAGCCGTAGCGGCTCTTTGAGCACAACTACGGCGATGACCGCGCCGAATAACACGCTCGTTTCGCGCAAGGTCGCAACAATCGCGATCGGTGCCTCTGTCATCGCCCAAATCGCAATCCCATAGGAAAGAACTTGCAGCGCACCGCCTGCGAAACCGCGCCGCCAGTAGCGTTGCATCGCCGGAAGCACATCCGGGCCGTCGCGGTAGAGTGCATAAGGCACCATGACCACCGCAATCCCAACGAACAGCCAAAGCGAATAGGCATTCGGATTGGCAGAAAGCCGTGCGCCAACGCCGTCTACAACGGAATAAGCGCAGATGGTAATCGCCGTGAACAGCGCAAATCCGATGGCGCGCCGGTCGATTTCAGCAAGAGCGCGGCCACCGCGCGCCGAAAGCAGGAGCACTCCCGCCACAAGAGCAAGAATTCCAAGCCAACCCATAAGGCTCAATTTCTCGCCGACGAAGATTGTCGTCGCTGCCGCTGTCATCAACGGCGCCGAGCCGCGGGCGATGGGGTAGACCTGACCAAGATCGCCGGTGCGGTAGCTCTCGATCAAGGACGCGAAATAAACCAAGTGAATGACGACCGATGCTATCAGCCACGGCCAGGCGGCCCAGCCCGGCATGCCTACCGCCGGAAGGAGGACCAGCGCGACAACGCCCGAGCCAATGGAGATGAGAGTTGTCGTGGAAAGTGGGTCAAGGCCGACCTTGATCAGCGCGTTCCAGCCGGCATGGCAGGCGGCAGCGAACAAAACCGCAAGGAAAACGACGTTTTCCATCAGCAAGTTCTATCGCGGCAGGTGATCCCGCAATTGATTGGATTGTGCAGATTGCGTTCCCGTTGGGCGAGTTCAATGCGCGGCGGCATGAGAGAATCGACTTTAGTAGCGCATCCGTTGCAGCGCAAAAGAAACCGCAAAATATATAGCGGCCCAATCCTTTAGTGACTAGCCGTCCACGCAAGGCGAGAGTATCGTTTCATAAAGCGAAAAAAACATCCGGGAGGAGACCATGGGAAGTTCACGCGTTTCACGCCGTGCCATTCTAAAGACCGCTGCCCTCGGTTCCGCGGCAGCAATTACCGCGCCCTATATCAGCGGCGTCCATGCCGCCGGCACCCTCACTTTGGGCTGCTGGGACCATTGGGTCCCGGGCGCCAACAAGGCGCTCGACAAGATTTGCAAGGAATGGGGCGACAAGAACAAGGTCGACGTCCACATCGACTACATCACGTCGCAAGGCGAGAAAGATAAATTGACCGCGGCCGCCGAAGCGCAAGCCGGCACCGGCCATGACATCATGTCTCATCGCGATTGGAATATCCGGATCCATGAACGGCTGCTTGAGCCGCTGAATGACGTCGCTGATCAATTGATTAAGCAATATGGTCCCATCAGCCCGGTTGCCGAATATCTCGCGAAGATCAAGGGCACATGGCGCGGAATTCCGACCGCGATCGGGAGCCAGGTGAAACCATGTCAGTCGCGTTTCGACCTCTATAAGCAACATTGCGGCATCGATCTCGTCGACATGTTCCCGGCCGATGAATCGAAATACGACAAGTCAAAAACCGACAAGTGGACCTGGGATCTCTATCTCGACTCTGCGCAGAAACTGCACAAGGCCGGGTATCCGGTCGGACTGCCGATGGGTCAGGCGAGCGATGCGGTCGACTGGGTCGGCGCACTGTTCAATTCCTTCGGCGTGGTGTTCGTCGATGCCAAGGACAACATCAAGATAAACTCGGACGAAACCCGCACTGCGATGGAATATATGAAGAAGCTGATGGCGGTGAACCCGCCGGAAGTTTACGCGTGGGACGATGCCGGCAATAACCGCTGGATCATTTCGGGCAAGGGTTCGGCCATCATGAACCCGCCCAGCTCATGGGCGGTCGCCAAGCGCGACAATCCGAAGGTCGCGGAAAATATCTGGCTGCACGCCATGCCGAAAGGTCCCAAGGGCCGGTTCGTCGGGCAACTTCCGCAATTCTATGGATTGTGGAGTTTCTCGAAGAACAAATCGGCGGGCAAAGACCTTCTCCTGCATATGTCGCAGAAAGAATCGATTGCGCAACTTGTGCAGGCCTCGATCGGCTACGACCTGCCCTCGTTCAAGAGCATGTACGACCTCGATACCTGGAAGACCGTCGAGCCGCCGAAGGGCGTGGTGTACAGCTACCCGCCGCGCGGCGACGAACAAACTTCGATGTTTGGCGCACCTGCGCGTTCGGAAGTCGGTGCCCAAATGTACAATCAGGCCATCAATACCGTGATGGTCGCGAAGTTTACCCAGGGCAACGAGAAGCTCGACGACGTCATCAAGTGGGCGGAGAAGGAGCTCGAAGGCACGCTCCGCGCCTGATCTTTGGCGATTGTCATGACAGTTCGTATGCCGGCCAAACTGGCCGGCATACGTAAAATTGAATTATCGGCGAGGGGCGACCACTAACAGGTCGAAGACAGCCGCAATGGCAGACACCGTTCAAACCTGGGTCCCCAGCCTCCACCAGGCGGGTACGAAGCGCTCGGCGCGCGGCGGATTTGGCAAATTTCTCCGTCAACGCTCCACGATCGCCTTCCTGTTTTGCCTGCCGCTGATCGTGATCATTACGTGTCTTGTCGTTTACCCGACCTTCTACTCGATCTACCTCTCGATGCTGAACAAGACGCAGACACGCTTCATCGGCCTCGGCAATTTCAGCTATCTACTCTCGCGCGACGTATTCTGGATGGTGGTCCGGCAATCCGCCATATTCGCAATATCAGCCGTGTTCTTCAAAGCGCTCATCGGACTGATCACCGCACATCTCATCAACAACCTGCCCTCCAAAGGCCAGCGCAAATGGCGCGGCATGCTGCTGGTGCCGTGGGTGATCCCGCTCGCGCTGTCATCGCTCGGCTGGTGGTGGCTGTTTGATCCGACGCACTCTGCGTTCAACTGGATTTTGCAAGGCCTGGGCTTCGAGGAGATCCCATGGTTGAGCGATCCGCACTCGGCGCGCTTTTCGGTAATCCTGGTGAATGTCTGGTACGGCGCGCCGTTCTTCCTGATTATGTACCTCGCCGCGATCAAGTCGGTGCCCGAGCAGCTCTACGAGGCGGCCGCGATCGACGGTGCCAATGCCTGGCAGAAGTTTGTCCACATTACGCTTCCGATGATGCGCAACATCATTGCCATCACGGTGCTGTTTTCGCTGATCGTCACGTTCGCCAATTTTGACATCGTCCAGATCATGACCGCCGGCGGGCCGCGCAACATGACGCATGTGTTCGCGACCTATGCCTTCCTGCTCGGCATCCGCTCCGGCGATCTGCCGCTCGGGGCTGCGACGTCCCTGTTCATGTTCCCGATTTTGGCGATTGCGGCTGTCTTCATCCTGCGCGGCGTGCGCAAGCGCGGAAGGGAAATCGGATGAGTTCCACAACGATGGCAGTCCCGATCGTCAGCGGAGCGCGGCGCAAAGCGAGCCTGAGAAGCAGCCGCCGCTGGGCCCTCATCACGTCGTATGTTTTCCTCGTAATGTTCGCGATCTTCTTCCTGATCCCGCCCTATTACATGGTGGTGACCGCGCTCAAGAGCGACGCCGAAGTTGCGCACATGGCGACCAACCCCTGGATCATCGCCGACGGCATCACGTTTGATCAGTTCAAGATCCTGTTCACGCAGACCGACTTTTTGATCTTCTTCAGGAATACCGCGATCGTGACCACCTCCGTTGTCATCATTACGATGGTGGTCAGCGTGCTCGCAGCGTTCTCGCTCGGCCGCATGCGCTTCTGGGGCTCCAGTATTCTCGCAACCGGAATTTTTCTCACCTACCTCGTTCCCGACACGCTGCTATTCATTCCGCTGTTCCAGATCGTCAAGGCGGTCGGCTTGCTCAATTCCTATTGGGGCATGGTGCTGGTCTATCCGACGCTGACGGTGCCCTTCTGCACATGGATCATGATCGGCTACTTCCAGTCGATCCCCAAGGAGCTCGACGAAGCGGCCTTGATCGACGGCGCCGGCCACATGCAGATGCTGCTGAAGATCTTTATTCCGGTCGCGTTGCCCGGCATCATTGCGGCAACAATCTTCGCCTTCACAGTGTCATGGGCAGCCTTCGTCTATCCGATGGCTTTCCTTTATTCGGCAGATCAGCAGGTCCTCACGGTGGGCACGGTGACGAGTTTCATCCGCGCCGATGTCTACAAGTGGGGCATGTTGATGGCCGGCGCGCTGGTTGCCGCTGCGCCACCGCTCGTCATCTACGCCTTCCTCATGGACTACTACATCGCCGGGCTTACTGCCGGCGCCACCAAGGGCTGAGCACAATGGCCGAAGTTGCGTTGCATCAGGTCGTCAAGAAGTTCGGGGAAGTCGAAGCCGTGCGCGCGATCGACCTCGATATCCCGGACAATGAATTCGTCGTTCTGGTCGGCCCATCCGGCTGTGGCAAGAGTACCACCTTGCGAATGATCGCGGGGCTGGAAGAAGTCACGTCGGGCAACATTTCGATCGGTGGCGAAGTCGTCAATGACCTGCCGCCGAAGGACCGCGACATCGCGATGGTGTTCCAGAACTACGCGCTCTACCCGCACATGACCGCCTATGAAAACATGTCGTTCGGTCTGAAACTCCGCAAGTTCCCCAAGGCCGAGATCCGCCAGCGCGTCGAACACGCCGCCCGCATCCTCGACATCACCGAATTGCTGGACCGCCGCCCCAAGGCACTGTCAGGCGGACAACGCCAGCGCGTCGCCATGGGGCGCGCGATCGTGCGTAATCCAAAAGTCTTTTTGTTCGACGAACCTTTGTCGAATCTCGACGCCAAGCTTCGCGTGCAGATGCGCACGGAAATCAAACGCGTGCATCAAAAAGTGAAAACGACGACGGTCTATGTCACGCACGACCAGGTCGAAGCGATGACGCTCGCCGATCGCGTCGTGGTGATGAATCATGGCCGCATCGAACAGATCGGCACACCACAGGAGCTCTACCACCACCCGCGCACGCGGTTCGTGGCGGGTTTCATTGGCTCGCCGGCGATGAATTTCATTCCGTGCCGGCTCGAGCAAAACGGCGCAGGCATGCGGGTGCGCATTTCCGACACCATCGCCTTTCCCGTCCCGGCATCAAATGAAGGCCGTTACCGGGCGATGGTCGGAAAAGACGTCACGCTGGGGTTACGTCCGGAGCACATCACCGAACCGCGTCACAATGGGCGCGAGGATGGCCGCGATTTCACGGTGACGCTCGACGTTGTCGAGCCCATGGGCATGGAAACCATGGTGTTTTTCACGGTCAACGGCACCGAGATCTGCGGCCGGGTCGAACCGAGCAGCGCCGCTGATGCAGGAGTCCCCATGCAACTCTTTGCCAACATCGACCACATGCACCTGATCGATCCTGCAAGCGGCCTGGTGATCTAGCTTCACGTCTTCGTCGCGGCCGGCGCCCACAGTTTCGGGCCGGCGCGCTGGTATTGCGGTGGTCGCGCCACATCGGCGCCGAGCGCCTTGGCCGCATGCCAGCCCCAATGCGGATCGTCGAGGAAGCAACGCGCCATCGACACCATGTCGGCCTCGCCTTTGGCGACAATACTTTCGGCATGTTCGGGCGTGACGATCAACCCGACGGTCCGTGTAGCGATGCCGGCCTCTTTTTTTACGCGCGCGGCGATCGGCACGTTGTAGCCGGGCTCGGTGGGATTGCGGATATCGGCGGCGACGCCGCCCGAGGAAATGCAGATGAAATCGATCCCCTCACTCTTCAGGGCGCGGGAAATCGCGACCGCGTCATCCGGCGTCAGTCCGCCGTCGCGCCAGTCGCTCCCGGTAATCCGCGCGCCGAGTGGAACCGAGTTTGGTACGACGCCGCGCACCGCACGCGCGATCGACAGCGGAAAGCGCAACCGGTTCTCCAGCGAACCGCCATATTGATCTTTGCGCTTGTTCGAGATCGGCGACATAAAGCCATGCGCGAGATAGCCGTGCGCCATGTGCAGCTCGATCTCGTCGAAGCCGATGCGTAGCGCGCGCTGGACGGACGAAACAAAGGCTGCGCGCACGCGCTCCATGTCGGCTTCGGTGACTTCGCGTGGTGTGGGCCAGCCTTCGCCGAATGGAATTGGCGAGGCCGCAATCGTCGGCCACGGATCGGCTTCCGGCTTGAGCGCGGCCGCTCCTTCCCAGGGACGCTGGGCTGATCCTTTGCGGCCGGAATGCGCAATCTGGATACCGAAGCGAGCACTGCCCATGCGCCGCGCCTGCGCAATCACGCGCGCAAGCGCGGATTCGTTATCGTCCGAATACAGGCCCATGCAGCCATGGGTGATGCGGCCATGCCTTTCGACGTGGGTTGCTTCCACGATCACAAGGGCGGCCCCCGAATGCGCCAGCATGCCGAGATGCATCAGGTGCCAATCGTTGGCGCAGCCGTCGTCCGCGGAATATTGGCACATCGGCGAAACAACGATGCGGTTGGCAAGCTCGAGGCCCGCCACGCGAAAGGGCGTAAACAAACTACTGGGCATGTGTTGATTCAACTCTGGCTTAGAGGCGGATCCGCAACTTGTTGGCAAGTTCTCCGACGATGCCTCGGCGGAACAACAGCACGCAGGCCACGAATATCGCGCCTTGAATGACGAGCACCCATTCCCCAATGGGCGCAAGCTTGAATTGCATTAACAAGATCACGAAGGCCCCCACAATCGGCCCGAAGATCGTGCCAAGACCGCCGACCAGCGTCATCAACACAACTTCACCGGACATCGGCCAGTTCACATCCGTCAGCGAGGCTAACTGCAGGACAATCGCCTTGGTGGACCCTGCGACGCCGGCAAGTGTTGCCGACAGCACGAAAGCGACCAGCTTGTAGCGATCCGTCTTGTAGCCGAGCGATATCGCGCGCGTCTCGTTCTCGCGGATCGCCTTGAGCACCTCGCCGAATGGTGAGTGGATGATCCGGTATATCAGCATGAAACCCGCAAGGAAGATGACGAGGACCACGACGTACATGGCCATCTCATTGCGAAGATCGATGAAGCCAAAGAGATGGCCGCGCGGTACCGCCTGAATGCCATCCTCACCGCCGGTGAATTTCGCCTGCAACGCAAAGAAATACATCATTTGCGCCAGCGCCAGCGTGATCATGGCGAAGTAAATACCTTGACGGCGAATGGCGAGCGATCCGGCAACCAGTCCGCAAACAGCAGCCGTCGCGGTACCCGTCAGGATCGCCAGTTCGGGCGGGAAACCCCAGGTCTTGGCGGAATAGGCAGACAAATAACTCGCCCATCCGAAG